>NZ_JABBXD010000030.1 GCF_014750655.1 Salinimonas profundi | reverse complement strand
TTAGCGTAGTGTTCACACAGATAGTCTTGTTATATAAAGAAGAACGACCGTTTTTATGGGGCTATAGCTCAGCTGGGAGAGCGCCTGATTTGCATTCAGGAGGTCAGCAGTTCGATCCTGCTTAGCTCCACCACTTTGCTTCACGGCCGGCGCGAATTAGTCATCAGATTAATTGCGATGAGTGTTGTTTTAGGCAAGCCGGATGAGAAGCGCGGGAAGGAGCATACATAAGTATGTGACTGACCAAGTGACGAACCCGAGGCGCAGCATAAAGCAACAGGCAGAAGCAAGTAATAGGCTTGTAGCTCAGCTGGTTAGAGCGCACCCCTGATAAGGGTGAGGTCGGCAGTTCAAGTCTGCCCAAGCCTACCATTTCTTCCCTGCTTTTCGTTATCGAATTGCTCATGTGCGACTTGCACACTACGCAATCCGATGCCTCAATCAGGAAAGAAATTGACTGTTTAAACCGGTCAGTATGGATTCAAATCCTAATGAATATTTACTCGTCAGAGTGAGCATTGATTAGGGTTTTTTACCCTAAAGCACTAAGGTTGGTTGCTTCGCAACTGATTACCTGGTGTTGCAATCGGCAAGTCCGATTGCAAAACGTTCTTTAACAATTTGGAAAGCTGATATTAGTAATCAATCAAAATTGAGTAACTGAGAGAATTAGCAGTGAGTTTAG
>NZ_JABBXD010000029.1 GCF_014750655.1 Salinimonas profundi | reverse complement strand
CAGACCCGAAGCCGATATCGAGCGGCTACTACCATGGCAGTTTGCTAAACAATAGGTGGGATTACCGGACGCTTACGGTTTATTGAGACAATGATAATTATTAAGGTGTTGTTTTTTAATAGTAAAAACTAAAAAGACACAGTATTTTTTGTTAGATTAGTACTGCATGGCGAGGGAAGACATTTGCTTACCATAATACGCCCTCAGAGCGATTACGAGAGCATATTTCATCAAGCCGCTGAGGTTCATGAACTTACGCCATTAATGACCCTACAGAGCCATACAGCAATCCTGAGCGGCGTTAATTCAATAATTCAGATGCTTTCTATTGAGCATACCATATCTTTGTCCTGAGTCATTGAGGTAATTGTCTAAGTTATGGGGCTTCTGTCTCTTTACAGTATTGATATATTCAGCAATCGTTTCTTCGTTCTGGTGATATTTGGTGTACTTGTATTCACCTATATTAAATGATTTGATACGCGTTAGATCAGGTAACTCAGGTTCTGTCTGACAAAAGTATGTAACCATTGGTGCAGTAGTCCACTTGACTCTATCTTCAAACTCACCGTCTTTATATTCAGTAAATCCAGCTTTCATAGTTTTATTCAAACATACTCGGTATACGATACCTGGTAAGGCCTGAGATTTCTCGACACTTTTTATGGTAAAAATGTAACTTAAACCATAAGAGGTAAATCATGGGTAA
>NZ_JABBXD010000028.1 GCF_014750655.1 Salinimonas profundi | reverse complement strand
CTCAGATTGGCCCTGTCCATAGACAAACGTTGTGCCGCTTTACTCCAGTTTCCATTTGTGTGTTTGAGAGTGTCGCTGATAAGCGTCCGCTGGAATGCATCGGTTTGGACTTTCAGATCCACCGGAGGCTGTGGCTCAACCGTGGGCGATGGGACCTCTTTGTCCGTCTGCAAAGATGAATAACTGAGTTGCAAACCGGTCAGGTGGGTCGGAGATATCGTAGTGACACCGGTGGGCATTTCTTCTCGGGCATAAAGTGCTGCTCTGGAGATAACATGTTCGAGTTCACGAATATTGCCCGGCCATGCATAATTGACAATACTATCCATCGCCTGACCAGAGATAGTCAGCTGCTGTAAGCCCAGTTTGCGTCGGGCCCGTTCGGTAAAAAAACCTGCAAGCAGCGGAATGTCAGTTCGTCTGTCTCTTAAAGGTGGAACGTGAATAGGGAATGCTCCTAGCCGGTGATACAAATCGTTACGAAAACGTCCGGCGTTAACTTCTTCTTCAAGGTGCCGGTTAGTGGCGGCAATTATCCTGACATCAACTTTCCGGACGGTATCTTTGCCGACAACTTGTATTTCCTGATGCTGGATAGCACGAAGCAAAGTACCTTGCACCTCCAGGGGAAGCTCACCAATTTCATCCAGGAACAAAGTTCCGCCGTCTGCTAACAGAAATTTGCCCTGGCGATCCTTATCCGCATTCGTAAACGCCCCTTTAACATGGCCAAATAG
>NZ_JABBXD010000027.1 GCF_014750655.1 Salinimonas profundi | reverse complement strand
GGAAACTGCGAATAAGTCCCGCAGTTTAACGCTTAGTTAAGCCGCAGCATCACCTGCCTAATTTTTAAACTCTAATTTTGCAATTTAGGCCAATATGCCGTTGTTTTAGGCAGGATTTTGGCCTTATTCCGGGCTATTCCCGGATTTTAGACAGATCTTGGCTGTCGTCGTAACATCTGGTCTACTTTAAACAGGTTCGCCAAGGTGAATAGCATGGCTAACTGTGAGTCATTTTTTATCAATCCCTTATAGCGAGCTTTGATAAAACCAAATTGGCATTTGATGATGCGAAACGGGTGTTCCACCTTCGCCCGAATGCTGGCTTTTAAATATTCGATGTTGATGGCAGTTTTGTTTTTGCGGGGATGCTTTTTCAGTGCCCGAACTTTTCCGGGACGCTCAGCAATCAGCCATTCCACATCCTTTTCTTTAAGTTCTTCACGCTTCTCTGCGCCTTGATATCCAGCATCGCCAGAGATGAATTCCTCATCGCCATGCAACAGGTTCTTCATCTGATTCAGGTCATGTTCGTTGGCGGCGGTGGTCACCAGCGTATGAGTCAGACCGCTCTTGGCATCCACACCGATATGGGCTTTCATACCGAAGTGCCACTCATTACCTTTCTTGGTCTGATGCATATCCGGGTCACGTTCATTCTTTTTGTTTTTAGTGGAGCTGGGGGCTTCAATAATCGTGGCATCCACCAGTGTGCCCTGCGTCATCATCACACCGCAGTCAGACAGCCATTGATTGACCGTTTTGAATAATTGGCGAGTCAGCTTGTGTTTTTCCAGCAAGTGCCGGAAGTTCATAATGGTTGTGCGGTCAGGAATGGCTTTATCCAGTGATAGTTGCGCAAATTGACGCATCGAAGCAATTTCATATAACGCATATTCCATCGCTTCATCACCGAGGCTATACCATTGCTGCATACAATGAATGCGAAACATGGTCTCAAGCGCATACGGACGTCTGCCATTGCCTGCTTTAGGATAAAAGGGTTCAATCACTTCCAGCAGTTGAGACCACGGCAGCAGGTTATCCATTCTGGATAAGAAAATCTCTTTTCTCGTCTGGCGACGTTTGCTGGAAAACTCACTATCGGCAAAAGTTAACTGTTGGCTCATGGGCGGTAATGGCTGTGATTTACTATGCAGCTATGATCTCACATTCAGGACTTATTCGCATCTTCCCTAG
>NZ_JABBXD010000026.1 GCF_014750655.1 Salinimonas profundi | reverse complement strand
TGGTAAGGCCTAACTTTCCTAGACACTTTCTATGTCCTTAAAATACTGCCTGTCATATTCTGTTGGTGACGTGCGTCCGTTGGCAGTATGACGACGTTTCGGATTGTAGAACATTTCGATGTAATGAAACATCGCTTGTCGCGCATCATCTCTGGTCTTGTACTTGATACGCCTGATCTTTTCCTTCTTCAGATTGCTAAAGAAGCTCTCCGCTACCGCGTTATCCCAACAGTTACCTCGTCGACTCATGCTGGGTTTCACATCCAACGTATTGAGTAACTTTCTGAAGCTGCGGCTACTGTACTGAGATCCTTGATCTGAATGCAGGTAGACCGTATCAGACGGTTTTCGCCGCCAGTAGGCAGCGGTTAGCGCGTCCATCACTAGCTCTTCTGTCATCCTGTCACCCATCGACCAACCAACGATATTCCGGGCGTACAAGTCCATTACAACAGCTAAAAACAAAAAACCTTCATGGGTATGGACGTAGGTAATATCGCTGACCCACCACTGGTTCGGGGCCGCGACGGTAAAATCGCGGTTTAGCGTATTGGCAGCCACAACGTCTGGCTTCCCGCCATAACGTCCCTTGGGCGCGTTGTATCCGCGCTGGGCTTTAATACTGGCTTGTTGCATCAGTCGTAAAACACGGTCACGTCCACACGGAATATTCGCCTCTAATAAATCCAGATGAAGGTTGCGGTAACCATGATGGCCACCGCTTTCCAGCCAGAACTGCTTGATGGCGCCGAGCAAGCGCTTGTCATCTTTATCACGCTGACATTCAGGGCGCTGCAACCACTCATAATAGCCACTGGGATGTAGCTCAAGTGCTTGGCACAATAATCTCACCGGGTAATCGGTACTACGAGATTTTACGAACGGGTACCGTTCTTTGACTCGCCGGCAAAGAACACCGCGGCTTCCTTTAATATGTCTCGTTCTTGCTGGGCGCGCTTCAGCTCACGCTTCAGTCTGGCAACTTCTGCACGTAAATCTTCATCGTCTTTACGCTGCTTGGTCGGCTTTGAGAAGGATTTCATCCAGCCGTAAAGGCTCTTGGTACTGATATCGAGCCGCGCTGCCACATCAGCGACACTGTAGCCATGAACCACCACTTGGTTCACTGCTTCCTGCTTAAATTCGTCTGAATAACGAATGCCTTTACCCATGATTTACCTCTTATGGTTTAAGTTACATTTTTACCATAAAAAGTGTCGAGAAATCTCAGGCCTTACCA
>NZ_JABBXD010000025.1 GCF_014750655.1 Salinimonas profundi | reverse complement strand
GAAAATGGCAAAAGAAAAGTTTGAACGTACGAAACCCCACGTAAACGTGGGTACAATCGGCCACGTTGACCACGGTAAAACCACTCTGACTGCAGCAATCACTACAGTTCTTGCAAAGACCTACGGTGGTTCAGCAAGCGCATTCGATATGATCGATAACGCGCCAGAAGAAAAAGCACGTGGTATCACCATCTCTACTTCACACGTTGAATATGACACGCCTACTCGCCACTACGCGCACGTAGACTGTCCTGGACACGCTGACTACGTTAAGAACATGATCACTGGTGCCGCACAGATGGACGGTGGTATTCTTGTAGTAGCTGCGACAGATGGTCCTATGCCACAAACTCGTGAGCACATCCTTCTGGGTCGTCAGGTAGGTATTCCTCACATCATCGTGTTCATGAACAAATGTGACATGGTAGATGACGAAGAGCTGCTTGAGCTGGTAGAGATGGAAGTTCGTGAACTTCTGAACGAATACGAATTCCCAGGTGATGACCTGCCGGTAATCAAAGGTTCTGCACTGAAAGCGCTGGAAGGCGACGAAGAGTGGGAAAAGAAAATTATCGAGCTGGGCGAAGCACTGGATTCATACATTCCAGAGCCAGAGCGTGCAATCGATAAGCCGTTCATTCTTCCAATCGAAGACGTATTCTCAATCTCAGGCCGTGGTACAGTAGTAACAGGTCGTGTAGAGCAAGGTATCATCAAAGTTGGTGAAGAAATCGAAATCGTAGGTATGAAAGATACTACGAAGACGACTTGTACCGGTGTTGAGATGTTCCGTAAGCTGCTTGACGAAGGCCGTGCAGGTGAGAACGTTGGTGTTCTTCTGCGTGGTACTAAGCGTGACGAAGTTGAGCGTGGTCAGGTTCTGGCGAAGCCAGGGTCAATCACTCCTCACACGAAGTTCGAAGCAGAAGTATACGTACTGAGCAAAGACGAAGGTGGCCGTCACACGCCATTCTTCAAAGGCTACCGTCCACAGTTCTACTTCCGTACAACTGACGTAACGGGCGCTGTAGAGCTGCCAGAAGGCGTAGAAATGGTTATGCCTGGCGACAACCTGAAGTTCGTAGTAGAACTGATTGCACCAATCGCGATGGACGAAGGTCTGCGCTTCGCAATCCGTGAAGGTGGTCGTACAGTAGGTGCTGGTGTTGTAGCGAAGATTTTTGAATAATCTAAGCTGACACACAGTCACTTGAAAAAGGTCGCGCAAGCGGCCTTTTTTGTTTTTACCCGACCACCTGAACGGATTGGCGTGACAACATCGCCTGGAGCGATGTTGAACATCCCGAAAAG
>NZ_JABBXD010000024.1 GCF_014750655.1 Salinimonas profundi | reverse complement strand
TTAATTAGATGGTCCGCCTCACCTCTGAGCTTCTACGCTTAGAGTTAGGCAAACAAAGAGGCGAACCATCATGTCTTCTATTAAGGTCCTTGGTATTGATTTAGGCAAATCATCGTTTCACGTCATAGGCCGTGATTACTCTGATAATCAGGTAATCCGTAAGAAGTTTTCTCGTTCTGCATTAATTCACTATCTTCATCAGTTATCTCCATGCACAATTGCGTTTGAAGCATGTGGCGGCGCACACTGGCTTGGCAGACAATGCGAGTCGATGGGCCATAAGGTCAAGCTTATCCCTCCACAATACGTAAAGCCGTTTGTTAAAAGTAATAAGAACGATTTCATTGATGCGGATGCGATATGCGAAGCATCAACAAGGCCGAACATGCGCTTCGTCAGCGTAAAGTCAGAGCAGGCACAAATCATCTCTGCTATTCATAAAGCCAGGCACGGATATATCAAAGACCGAACAGCCTGCATGTCTCGCATCGGTGCTTTGCTACTGGAGTTTGGCGTTGCCCTTCCAACAGGTCATAGTGTGATGAAACAACTATTTAGCTGGCTGGCGCAGCAGCGGCAGCCCCTTCCGCCGTTATTAATGCAAGAGCTCGTGGAGTTGCACGAGCATTACCTGCTTCTCAACGCAAACATTGAGAAACAGGACAAAAAGCTTAAGCAATTGGTGGAGGGTGATCCGGTTGCTCAGTTGCTGAAGACGATCCCGGGCATTGGCGATATGACGGCCAGCCTTTGTGTTGCCAACATTAGCAGTGCAACAGACTTTAAGAATGGTAGAAACATGGCGGCATGGTTAGGTCTAGTGCCTGCGCAATATTCAACAGGCGGTAAGCCCAAATTACTGGGCATAAGTAAGCGAGGTAACAAGGAGCTTCGAACCTTGTTTATCCATGCGGCCAGGGCGGTAATGTCGAGGCCTGAGAAGACGGGAAAAATCTACGGAGAGTGGCTAATGAATCTGCGAGCAACCAAGCCGTTCAATGTCGCTACAGTCGCATTGGCCAACAAGTTAGCTCGCATAGCATGGGCAGTCATGAAAACAAAACAAGCATTTAGCGACAATGCGTTAGCACCGGGTTTGCAATGATAAAAGAGATGACGAAAACGGTAGAACCACTGGATTAAAACCTGACACAAAAAACAGCTCACAGAAGCTTTCGGTTTTTTGAGGATAATCCAGCGCGGATCTCATCGTGGAGCGGGTTGCGAAAGCGCCTAATCAGACTCCGAATACATTAGCGCATAACCAGCCCCGTTATCGAAATTAATCATTGCAATAACGAGGCGGACCATACATTTTTGT
>NZ_JABBXD010000023.1 GCF_014750655.1 Salinimonas profundi | reverse complement strand
GTAAGCGTCCGGTAATCCCACCTATTGTTTAGCAAACTGCCATGGTAGTAGCCGCTCGATATCGGCTTCGGGTCTGCTGAGTTGCTCCAGGCAGTCCGTGACATACTCGAAGACGTTGAGGTCGTTGGCTTTCGCCGTTTCGATAATGCTGTAGAGGATGGCGCTGGCATTGGCGCCGGTGGAGGTTTGGCTGAACAGCCAGTTTTTTCGGCCGATGACGAACGGTTTGATGGCTCGCTCTGCGCGGTTATTGTCGATGGCGAGATGGCCATCGAGTGTGTAACGCATCAGCTTATGCCATTGATTCAGGCAGTACTGTATTGCCTCGCCGAGTTTTGTTTTCGGTAACACTTGTTGGGCTGATTTTGTCAGCCAGGTTTTAAGCTGATTAAGCAGCGGCAGGCTTTTTTCCTGCCGCTGCGCATAGCGGGTTGCTGCGGTTTCTTCTTTTAACTGCGTCTCGACACGGTAGAGCTTCTGTATGTGGTTCAGTGCCCAATCGGCTTTGCCACTGCCTTTACTGCCAGCGCCTTTTTTCGCTTCCATGAACTTGCGTCTCGCATGAGCCCAGCAGCCGACTAAGGTGGCCTGCGTTTGTTCGTAGCCCTGATAGCCATCCACTTGCAGATAACCATCATAACCGTCGAGGAAGTCCACGGCACATCGCCCGGCACGGCTATTGTGATAATCGTACAGCACGATGTTGGGTATCGCCGAACCGGTGATGGTCGCTTGCGGTGAGTCCGCTCCGGTTGCATACAGCCACATATAACTGGTCGCTTTGTCAGAATCGACAACCTTCAGTGTGGTTTCATCCGCCTGGATAACCGGTTGCTGTAGAAGATGTTGATGAAGCTGGTCATAAAGCGGCTTAAATAACTCAGCACAACGGATTATCCAGTCAGCCATGGTTTTGCGGCTGAGTTCAATGCCGTGCTGTTTGAACATGGCTTCCTGCCGGTAAAGTGGCAGACCATACTGATATTTGCAGGTGACAATCTGGCTTAACAAGCTGGGTGTTGCATAGCCTTTGGGGATAACGCTATGTGGTACCGGCGCTTGTTTAACCGTATTGCTGATACCTTCTTTTTCGCAAGTACGGCACGCATACTTCGGACGTACATGCTCAATCACTTTTACCTGAGCCGGAATGAACTGAAGCTTCTCAGATTTATCTTCGCCGATGCAGTGCAGCGTGCCAGCGCAGCAATCACAGACTTTATCTTCATCAAGGATATCGTGGACGATGACTTCACGCGGCAAGTCTTCAGGCAGTGGTTTACGCTTAGGTTTATTGCGCGTATAGCTGATGGTTTCCAGTTCTGGCGTTTCAACATCGGCAGCCAGTTCTTCCGCCTCATTAAACAGTTCACCCTGACCAGGGTGGCCCTCGGTGCTTTTGCCAAACTGTTTTTGCTGTGCGATGCGGAACTGCTCTTCCAGATATTGATAACGCGCCATTACCTGCGACAACATTTTTTTCAATGTCGCCGGGTCGTCTGGTAAATTCTCGATATCAATATTCATGACATAATTATCACGCAATAACGTATTGATTGCCCGATATTATTCAGACTATTTCGTGATCGATAAATGCTGTTTATGATCACCGGTTATAAGCCGGAAGCCTTGTAATTCAATGGCGAATGGCCTATCACATCAAAGCCCGACAACAGCCACTGCAACTGCTGCTCACTCAGGTGCATGTGCTGTAATTCAGTGTCTGACGGCCATTTGAAGCGATGCTTCTCCAAGCGCTTATACCACAGGGCAAACCCGGTTTTATCCCAGTACAGCACCTTCAACTTATCCCGCTTTTTATTACAGAAGACAAACAGCGCATCCCGAAACGGATTTAATGCCATCTGCTGTTCCACCACCACAATCAGGCCGTTGATGGATTTACGGAAGTCGACATTACCCAGGTACAGATAAATGTCAGAAGGCTCAACGAACATCCTCATTCGTTCAGCGCCTTCATCAGGCTGGCTAACCACTGCGGGCTGACATTGGTCGGTAACCGCAATGTCGAAGCCGCACATTCGAGCGAAAGGGACTGAGTGTCATCTTCAATGCGGGATTCAAACGTGGTGACTTCGCGCTTAACATGAACAAACTTATTGCTGGTTCGCTGAAGCCGGATATCACTGCGTCTGGCGTAAAAAGTCTGAATGTTTATCTGATGCTGACGGCAGAACGCCACCGCTGATAATCCGCTTTGTTCCTGACGTTCGAAAAGTGCCAGCCAGGTGTTTACATCTCGTCGTTGATATCGCATGGGTGTTCTCCTTTGTGGAAGAACACCATGCAGTAGCTATGTCAGGTTTTGAATGTGGGGATTACCGGACGCTTAC
>NZ_JABBXD010000022.1 GCF_014750655.1 Salinimonas profundi | reverse complement strand
TAGCCGACGCCGTCCTTCATGAAGAGCTTATTGCCGGATTTGAACTGGAAATAGGCGCGTTTTATACCAATAACAAACCCGGGAGGTTGTGGTCAGTCCGCCAGGTGATTGATGAAAAAGCCCACAAGAACCGCCATCAGCATATGCTAATTTATCGCACTGTAGGAGGCAGCGGAAAGGGGCAGTCTGGGTATTGCACTTACCAGGAATTCGCAGAGTGGGCAAAAGAGAAGATGGTGTAAATCCCACCAAATTATTTATACCCATTATTAATGGTTTCGTGCAGATCATGTTCTGTCAGATATTCTAAGAATGTCAGATCGCTCAAGTGCAAATTGCTACGTACAAATATGTGCGAAAATTAGGCTAACTGAATACAATTATACGTATTCAGTGATTTCAACTTTAAAGGGGCATCATGGGACGCCAAAGTGTAGACAGACAGATGGTAGTTGCTAGGGCTTATAGGAGCGCCTACAAGCAAGGCAGCGGCAATTTTAGGTGAGACTCACACAAGGTTTACGCTTTCGCAAGGGTTTAGTTTAAGCAGCAAAGAGCATGAAATACAGGTGCTATTCATCCACCTTTACCAGTCGTTATATGCAATCCTTGGGGGCGATAAGGCTGCAATGAAGCATTGGTTCTCAACTTAAAACAAACATTTGCGCGGTATACCCATGCAATTAGTCACACGTATTACCGGCCTGGCTGAAATAAATGCGTACCTGGATGCTATGCGAGCCAAGGTTTGAAGCCTCTTGAAGTAATCGGTCATTGTGGTGGCCTACGCGTGTATGAAGGCTCAGTAGACCGGCTAGTGGAATCTCAAGAAGAAGCGGCAACTTACGCTTTGGTGGATGGTCTTGAAGTTCAGGCGGTATTGGAGGATATACTTAAAGACTTCAAGCCGCCCTACCCTGAAGATATCGGCAAATACGACTACCTGATTAAAACCCCGTTCCGGTACCCACCTCTCAAACATGGATCACGATTTGGTACCTAGGCCGAGGCGAGCTATTTTTCGCAAGTGAAGATGAGCAAACATGCCTTGTCGAAGCAGCTTTTTATCGGTTTGTGTTCTTCGATGGTACGGAAACAGCATATCCTGGTAAAGCACATTCTGATCACCAGCTATTCTCTGGTCATGCAGAAACAGAAAAGTTAGTAGATTTGACGAAAGCTTCGGATGCTAACGTTATCGCCGAACTCGTAAGTAAAACGTCCTATGCGTATTCGCATGCTGTAGGCGGTGAAGCACGTAAGGCTGGTGCTGAGGTCATCAGATTTATATCAGCCAGGGCAGGTGAACGAATAAATGTGGCCATTGATACACCGGCAGTGATCACGTCGACAAAGCCGGAAAACATCACGGCAGTCCAGTGCGAAACATTACCGAGCGGCAAAATTTTAAGGTTTTCTCTGCCAAGACAACTCCCCGTGACATTTCGTATTAAACGATTTTATGTTGGTGGGCGGCTCCCCTACCCAGCTGCGTAAGGAAACGCATTTGTGCCTTAATAAATGAGTATGTTGTGTGTACACTCAGCTATAAGGTAATTTTGGACAGTGCATGATTCAGATTACAGACTACCCACAATTGGAAGCTATCTTATGGGACCAGAAAGGTCGCACTGAAATAAGCGACAAAGAAGCTTTCACCTACTATGAGAGCCGCTGGCGTTACCTGGATGAAGACCAGTTAACGGAAGCTGAGCGCGTCCTTATCGACCGGCTAATTGCAGAACAGGGCAACGGCCACTTTTTACCGGCAGACTGATGTGACTTATAAATATAAGCGACATGAAATCGTCGCAATGGCGTTGGCCATCTTCAACAAAGACTTTCTGCGCAAGAATCATGTTTTGGTTGGTGGTGATACCCGGATAGTAATGGAACTGGGCCAATACCGCGAATCGGGTAATATTGATTTTCTATGCTTAGATACTCAAAGTTTCCGAGCTGTAAGAGCTCAGGTCAGCACAACCAGCCTGGGGGAAATAACCACTAACCCTTTTGAGCTGGCGCGTGAGGTTATATGCGACCAGTACGGTATAAGGACGGTCATAAGCATAAACGGTATATCGTTGACGGTAGCGATTAAAAATCTCACAGGGTTTCGTTTAAAAAAAGCAATTAAAGCGCCCTTCCCCGCTGAATGTATTGACCGGTCAAGTTGTTATATCACCAAGATACTTTCACTTACTGACGGAGGGATGGCACCAGCCAAGACAGACTTTATCGATCTGTTGATGATGTTTCATCAATGGGGGGCGCCCCCACAAGAAGTCTGGGCGGAGGTAGATCGACATTACGGTACAACTTCGAAGCAAAAGCTACTTTGCGAGTTAAAAGGCTTTATAACAAACCCCGAACAAGTTTTAGCTGCCGCAACTCGACTGCAGATATATTCATCACAAGTTCACAACCAGCTTTTGAATAGCGCGAACGTGTGGAAAGACCAACTAATCAAACAATAGTGGTCGGTTTGTAAATCATTTAGGTCCATTCTTGCCGCTGCACTCTACGATCATCACACGCAAAACCCATTTCGTAAAACGGCTATCAAAACACACTTTTATGTCTACATTTTTTCACCACAAAGGTGAAAATGTGTAAACTAGCAAATTTATGCTATTATCTACACATAAATTCGCCTATGTGGAGAAAAAGTGTATATGAACTTTGCTCTTAAGGTTACTACTGCACTTCATCTTGCCATTAAAAACGGTCACTTCGGGATATTTACGACCCGCGATATCGGATTGGCAACAGAAGAAAGCGTAAATGACAATTTTCGAAAGAAGTTGTCCAAAGGTGTTTCAAAGAGATGGCTATTGAAAGTTTGCCGGGACATATATGCATTACCTGGCAATGAGCCTACAAAACGAGGAGTGCTTGAATATATTGCCTCTCGTTTGCACTGGGATAAATTTATCTATGTCAGCTTAGAAAGTGAACTTTCTAGACAAGGGATAATATCGCAAATCCCCTTTGGCTACCTTACCGTTATGACACAAGGGCGCAGTGGTAAAATAGAGACGCGATATGGGACAATCGAGTTCACGCACACAAGTCGCAAAAACCTGTCCGAGGAAGATGTGTATTATGATCCTGATACACGGATTTTTCGGGCCAGAGCCAAGCGTGCGATTGCTGATTTAAAGCGGGTCGGGAGAAATACGGACATGATAAATGAAGAGGTCGTCAATGATTAGTGATTTGGTCACTCGGGCAATTGAGAACAATCCACTATTGATAGGTGTAGCGGCCTGACATCTTATTTTGCCTGACCCGATTTTATCAGCATGTTCTGACCCACAATCATTGATTCTACCCTATGAGGCTGGCTCACTTTAATTAAGAATGGAACCACATTGATTAACACTGGGACTGATTTCATCGGCTTGGGCCCACTTTAATCGACTCTAAATTGGCAGTCCTGCTTCACGCATTTCAGCTGTCATTTCTTTCGCTCTATTTGGTTCTAGCC
>NZ_JABBXD010000021.1:0-3195 GCF_014750655.1 Salinimonas profundi | reverse complement strand
GTTCTTTAACAATTTGGAAAGCTGATATTAGTAATCAATCAAAATTGAGTAACTGAGAGAATTAGCAGTGAGTTTAGTTTTAACAACTGAGCGTACTGTGAGTCCTCCTTGCGCAAAAGTCATCTAACGATGATTTTGCACGAATAGCTACTCTACTTGACTTGAATACTTGTTATCGATTTGATTGATAGCAAGGATATTCACGATTAGCTTGTCATCATACAGCAGGTGTTGATTCACCGGCCAAAGCAGAAGTCAAAAGGCTGTTTTGGGTTGTATGGTTAAGTGACAAAGCGTATACGGTGGATGCCTTGGCAGTTAGAGGCGATGAAGGACGTGTAAGTCTGCGAAAAGCTGTGGTGAGCTGACAAAACGCATTTGAGCCACAGATGTCCGAATGGGGAAACCCACCTGTTTACAGGTATCTATTACTGAATTCATAGGTAATAGAGGCAAACGAGGGGAACTGAAACATCTAAGTACCCTTAGGAAAAGAAATCAACCGAGATTCCCTTAGTAGCGGCGAGCGAACGGGGAGCAGCCCTTAAGCATTGAATGAGTTAGTGGAAGCCTCTGGGAAGTGGCGCGATACCGGGTGACAGCCCCGTACACGACGGCAAAATCAATGTGAAATCGAGTAGGTCGGGACACGTGTTATCTTGACTGAAAATGGGGGGACCATCCTCCAAGGCTAAATACTCCTAACTGACCGATAGTGAACCAGTACCGTGAGGGAAAGGCGAAAAGAACCCCTGTGAGGGGAGTGAAATAGAACCTGAAACCGTATACGTACAAGCAGTGGGAGCACCTTTTATGGTGTGACTGCGTACCTTTTGTATAATGGGTCAGCGACTTATATTTGGTAGCGAGGTTAAGCGTATAGCGGAGCCGTAGCGAAAGCGAGTGTTAACTGCGCGTATAGTTGCCAGGTATAGACCCGAAACCCGGTGATCTAGCCATGGGCAGGTTGAAGGTTGAGTAACATCAACTGGAGGACCGAACTCACTGACGTTGAAAAGTCAGGAGATGACTTGTGGCTGGGGGTGAAAGGCCAATCAAACCGGGAGATAGCTGGTTCTCCCCGAAATCTATTTAGGTAGAGCCTCGGACGAATTCCATTGGGGGTAGAGCACTGTTAAGGCTAGGGGGTCATCCCGACTTACCAACCCTTTGCAAACTCCGAATACCAATGAGAACTATCCGGGAGACACACGGCGGGTGCTAACGTCCGTCGTGGAGAGGGAAACAACCCAGACCGCCAGCTAAGGTCCCCAAATATTGCTAAGTGGGAAACGATGTGGGAAGGCACAGACAGCTAGGAGGTTGGCTTAGAAGCAGCCATCCTTTAAAGAAAGCGTAATAGCTCACTAGTCGAGTCGGCCTGCGCGGAAGATGTAACGGGGCTAAGCAATATACCGAAGCTGCGGCAATGCGATTTATCGTATTGGGTAGGGGAGCGTTGTGTAAGTGGATGAAGGTGAACTGTAAGGTTTGCTGGACATATCACAAGTGCGAATGCTGACATGAGTAACGATAATGGGGGTGAAAAACCCCCACGCCGGAAGACCAAGGTTTCCTGTCCCATGCTAATCAGGGCAGGGTAAGTCGGCCCCTAAGGCGAGGCAGAAATGCGTAGTCGATGGGAAACGGGTTAATATTCCCGTACTTGTATAATCAGTGATGGAGGGACGGAGAAGGCTAAGCAAGCATGGCGTTGGTTGTCCATGTGAAAGTGAGTAGGCTGAGTACTTAGGTAAATCCGGGTACTTAAGGTCGAGACACGAGACGAGCTCCCAAGGGAGTGAAGTTGTTGATGCCCTGCTTCCAGGAAAAGCTTCTAAACGTATGATTATATGAACCGTACCCCAAACCGACACAGGTGGTCAGGTAGAGAATACTAAGGCGCTTGAGAGAACTCGGGTGAAGGAACTCGGCAAAATAGTACCGTAACTTCGGGAGAAGGTACGCCACCGGTGGTGAACGCTTTACGCGGTAAGCTATTGGTGGTCGCAGTGACCAGGTGGCTGGGACTGTTTATTAAAAACACAGCACTCTGCAAACTCGTAAGAGGACGTATAGGGTGTGACACCTGCCCGGTGCCGGAAGGTTAATTGATGGGATTAGCGTAAGCGAAGTTCTTGATCGAAGCCCCGGTAAACGGCGGCCGTAACTATAACGGTCCTAAGGTAGCGAAATTCCTTGTCGGGTAAGTTCCGACCTGCACGAATGGTGTAACCATGGCCACGCTGTCTCCACCCGAGACTCAGTGAAATTGAAATCGCAGTGAAGATGCTGTGTACCCGCACCTAGACGGAAAGACCCCGTGAACCTTTACTACAGCTTGGCACTGAACATTGAACCTACTTGTGTAGGATAGGTGGGAGGCTTCGAAGTATGGACGCCAGTTCATATGGAGCCGTCCTTGAAATACCACCCTGGTATGTTTGATGTTCTAACTTAGACCCCTTATCGGGGTTAAGGACAGTGTCTGGTGGGTAGTTTGACTGGGGCGGTCTCCTCCCAAATAGTAACGGAGGAGCACGAAGGTTAGCTAATCACGGTCGGACATCGTGAGGTTAGTGCAATGGCATAAGCTAGCTTAACTGCGAGACAGACACGTCGAGCAGGTACGAAAGTAGGTCATAGTGATCCGGTGGTTCTGTATGGAAGGGCCATCGCTCAACGGATAAAAGGTACTCCGGGGATAACAGGCTGATACCGCCCAAGAGTTCATATCGACGGCGGTGTTTGGCACCTCGATGTCGGCTCATCACATCCTGGGGCTGAAGTCGGTCCCAAGGGTATGGCTGTTCGCCATTTAAAGTGGTACGCGAGCTGGGTTTAGAACGTCGTGAGACAGTTCGGTCCCTATCTGGTGTGGGCGTTGGATGATTGATGGGAGCTGCTCCTAGTACGAGAGGACCGGAGTGGACGAACCGCTGGTGTTCGGGTTGTGATGCCAATCGCATTGCCCGGTAGCTATGTTCGGAACGGATAACCGCTGAAAGCATCTAAGCGGGAAGCCGGCCCAGAGATGAGTCATCCCTGAGCTTTAAGCTCTGGAAGGGTTGTCGTAGACTACGACGTTGATAGGCAGGGTGTGGAAGCGTTGTAAGGCGTTAAGCTAACCTGTACTAATTGCCCGAGAGGCTTAACCATACAACCCAAAGCGGCAAGGTCTGCATGGGTTGTGGA
>NZ_JABBXD010000020.1 GCF_014750655.1 Salinimonas profundi | reverse complement strand
CTCCCCATGTGAGAGTAGCACACCGCCAAGCTCCCATTCTACGAAGAAGCCCACTCAATCGAGTGGGCTTTTTTCGTTTTTGGAGTGATGTTTGCGCAGTACGCCCGCATTGCAATACCTCACCATCAAAGCGTGCAGGCTGCGAGCGATGCACAGGCTCATACACAACAATTTATGCCTGGTGCTACGATGCACTTATCCCCTGCGGCCTAGCGCTCGTCACTTTACGCATTATATCGCTGTAATCTGTCTGTTAGCGCAGAACAGCTAACGCGGTTCAAACTGGTTAGATACCAAACTCGCTTAATATCACTTTGTCGGCGTGCCATCGGCTCCCTCATCCGCATCGCTTCCAGTTCATCACCCCTCGTTTTTACAATCGTTGTCCACCGTTAACCACGTAGTCTGATGTATCCACGTGGTAATCGGGGCTAATAAAGATTATCAAACAGACTAAAACAATTATTTAAGGTTCGTTTTACTGGGAGAAATACCGTTGAGCTGGACTGCGCAATTAAAGCAGCATGAGACTTCATTTCATGCACATCATAAAATATGTAACCCAAGTTCGGATAAGATTGTTTAGAAGATAATTTACTTAATGAGGCTTGGTTACAGATTCTTCTAATTAGCAGTATTACTTCAGAGACAGGATTGTTTTGCTTACAACGAAGACTGCTGAATAGTTATAGTCCTGCTATAAATGACCTGAGGCTTTTCTGTTATCATTGGGCTGTAATCCGTTTATATTTTTAAGGTAAGCCGTGGTAGTCAGAAAGGTTTTAAAGAATAGTCTGCGCACAGGGATTGAGTTTGCTGCTGCAAAAAGAAAGCATTACTTCGATCGTTTCAGAAAAAACACAATAAAAGTAAAACTGGTTGCTATAGCAAAGAATGAAGCCGCGTATCTACCAGAATGGATTGCACACCACCTTTACTTTGGCTTTGATCATATAGAAATAAACATCAATCGAACAACTGATAATAGTTCCGCAATATTATCCAAGTTTTGCGAACACGAGCAGGTATCTGTCAGGAACGCAGACGGTTTTTTCGATAGCTATAAGGGGAACCCGCAGGTGGGCTTATACAGAGAAGCCATTGGGAACGCAAGAAAGCAAGGCTTTTCCCATATTTGCTTTTTAGATATAGATGAATTTTGGGTGTCAAAGGATCTGAAATCAACGATTCATGATTGTTTGGAAATGATTGAAAAATGCGACGTAATTTCTTTTGAGTGGGCAAACAAACATGAACCCGATAACCAGTTTGGTCCGGCTATATCAGAACAAATAAAAGTTCAACGCAGGCCACAAATTAAATCTATTATTGATACACGCTCGCCATATTATCGACTTAACCCGCATAATATTGTAAATCCATACTTAGATTACAGAAACGCCGCGGGGGCGCGATTTACGCATAGTAATGAAGCATTCTCTCGGGTCTCTGAGGTTGAGCTGAATCAACCCATTAAACCGTATTTTATTATTCATCGATATTACAGAAGCGAAGTTGAATACATTGCAACTCTGGGGCGTGGTCGGCCAAAGTTCCCCGATGAGGGAAATATAAAAATTAAAGGGAACCGAAAAGGGTATTCTGCTAAGGATGACGCAGAAAGTCTAGACTTCGATGCTGATAGTTTTAACCGATACCACCATCATATACAGAGTATTTTGAAAGAGATGGTCGAGGAAGCGGAAGTCAAAAAAGCACAAAAATTTGTTAAAGATACTTACGAAAAAGTACTGACTATTGTGGAAAATAGTGACGCAAAAGATGAAGCGTTGTTAGCTCGTTCGTTTAAAAACATCAGCGATGAGAGAGCAATAGCAGCCCTTAAAAAGTTTCAAACCCGCCACCGATAATCTCTGTGACCAAGAATCCTCGCAGCTGCCTTCCCATCTTAGCGCGCATAACCTAATATGTCGTCACTCAGAATAACCGTTTAAGGTGTCCGGTGCCTGTACTACGTAATCATCATACCTTCCATCTGAATGCGCAATGTCAGCAGCTTGAAGCATTTCACGATGCCTCGTCTGCACTTTCATTGTGTGATCGCTTTTCCCACCACTATCTACTCGGTGAGGGAAGCAACACCGTTTTCATCGAGGATTATGACGGCGCTGTATTGCTGAACCAGATCAAAGGGGTGGAGGTGCATGACACCGATTACGCTATTCAGCTTCGGGTCGGCGCTGGTGAAAACTGGCACCGTCTGGTGACAACTGCTTTAGAGCAAGGATGGCATGGAATGGAAAACCTGGCGCTTATACCAGGATCCGTCGGTGCCGCGCCTATCCAGAATATCGGTGCCTATGGTTTGGAAGTTGGAACATTTATTGAGTCTGTTGAAATGGTCGACAGAACAACTGGAAATACCCTCATTTTAAATAATGAAGAGTGTCGGTTTGGTTATCGCGATAGTATTTTTAAACAAGAGTTGTTGGGTAATGTCATCATTACCCATGTGAATTTTGTTCTTCCTAAAAACTATCAGCTCAATACCTCCTATGGCGAACTAAGCGCGCTGACTCATCCTACCCCTCACGCAATTTATGAAAAAGTCATTGATGTACGAAGCAATAAATTGCCTGATCCGGCAACGTTGGGGAATGCGGGAAGTTTTTTTAAAAATCCGGTGGTTTCAGCGCAACAGTTTCAGGAACTTCAAGATGGGTACCCTGATATCCCGCACTTTCATGTTGGTGACGATGTAAAAATCCCTGCCGCGTGGTTAATTGACCAATGCGGCTATAAGGGTAAGCAAGTGGGGGAGGTAAGATGTCATCCCACGCAGCCGTTGGTACTTACCAACCTCGGCGGTGCCAGCGGTAACGATGTTGTGGCACTGGCTCGGGAAATCATGACCACTGTTACTGAAAAATTCGGTGTATCATTGGAGCCTGAGGTACGCTTAGTGGGGAAAGAAGGATTGGTAGCATTATGAAACAGGCGTCGAAATTAATTCGTCAGCACATACTGGCGTTACTTTCAGATGGGCAGTTTCACTCCGGCGAAACCATCGCGCAGGAGGTCAATCTTTCGCGCACCGCCGTGGCCGGCCACATTAGTCAGCTTTCTGACTGGGGGCTGGATGTATTTAAGGTTAAAGGCAAAGGTTATCGACTCAATCAGCCATTTGATTTGCTCAAGGCCGATAAGATAACAAAGGACATTCATGACTCCCGACTGGCTGTCGTCGAGGTTGCGCCAGTACTAGAGTCCACCAATGCAGAACTCAAAGGCCGTATCACTCGCCGGAGAGATGATCTGGCTGACGGCGATACCATTCTTGCAGAAATTCAGACCGCTGGCAGAGGACGGCATGGTCGACAGTGGCTTGCCCCGGTGGGCGGCAGTCTGACCTTTTCCATGTACTGGTCTTTTCCGGACGGTTATCAGAGTATGGCCGGCCTGTCGCTCCTGGTTGGTGTGGCAATGTGTGACGGACTCAGAAAAGTCGGTGTTGAAGACGCGCAGGTGAAGTGGCCGAATGATATCTATTTACATGGCAGAAAACTTGCCGGTATTCTGATTGAAGTTGAAGGGCAAATAGGCGCAACGGCGCACTGCGTCATTGGGGTAGGGCTGAACATTAATGTCCCTGAAGATCAGTATGATGTAGGTCAGCCTCATACCGATCTTGCCAGCGTCCTACCTTCAGGGGTTGATCGAAATCACCTCGCCGCAATCCTGATTGAGTCACTATGGCAGCACCTGGATGCGTTCTCGTCACACGGTTTCAGTAAATTCGTATCCTATTGGGAGTCACTGGACTTGTACGCAGACAAAACCGTGGTTTTACAGATGGGAGAGAAGCGCTTTAGCGGTATTGACCGTGGCGTTGATGAAAGTGGCGCCCTGTTGGTTGAAACCCGTGATGGTATTATGCGCTTTCATGGTGGTGAGGTAAGCCTGCGTGGTCACTGAAAATGACATCGTATTAGTCGATGCTGGTAACACCAGCATCAAATTTGTGACCTTAAATAATATCGACACTGAACTTCACTCTGCTTACTCTGCCACCGAGTGCTTTCAAACATTAAAGACCTTTCCCTATATTAGCTGTATTTATTTGTCTAACGTGGGCGATGCCAGCATAGAGCAGCATTTTTCTGAATTCTGTCAGCAGCATGCAATTCAGCTTAAAATTATTTATACGCAAAAAGAACAGTTTTCTCTGGTAAACGCCTATTCAGATGTCACAAAAATGGGTGTAGATCGTTGGCTGGCAATGCTGGCTGCGCACAAAATGACCAGGAAACCTTTTGCTGTCATTGATGTCGGCACGGCGATCACATGTGATTTTGTCAAAGATGGTCAACATTTGGGCGGTTGGATCACGCCTGGTTTTGGAATTATGAAAGACGCTTTGGTGAAAAATACTGCAAGGGTGTCGGCAAATAAGGATATTCCTACCCGATTTGAACCCGGCACTTCTACCGAAGAATGTGTGGCGATGGGCTGTCAGGCAGCGGTACGAGGTGTTTATTTGAGCGCAGTTGATTATTTGTCGAGCAATCAGGCCGAATTTTCCATTATTATTGGGGGAGGGGGCAAAAATATGCTTGCATTCGCGCAATTCGATGGTAGCATCCTCGTCGCGAATTTGGTGGTGCATGGTCTTGCCCGCTACGCCAGAAATGATTTTCCGGCGCTGGTTTCTGAATGATGATAACTGCTTCAACACTCAGAAAAATTTGAAAGAAATTTCAAAAAGACTATTGCACTGAGTAAGTGATTACTCTAGAATGCGCACCCACTTGATGCAGTGCCGACTTAGCTCAGTTGGTAGAGCAACTGACTTGTAATCAGTAGGTCGCCAGTTCGACTCCGGCAGTCGGCACCATCAATCTCTGGAGGGGTACCCAAGCGGTCAACGGGAGCAGACTGTAAATCTGCCGGCTCAGCCTTCGCAGGTTCGAATCCTGCCCCCTCCACCACTTTTTCTATGAGGTGGCCAGAGAATTAGGATCGCGGGCATCGTATAATGGCTATTACCTCAGCCTTCCAAGCTGATGATGCGGGTTCGATTCCCGCTGCCCGCTCCATTTAGTGCTGATATAGCTCAGTTGGTAGAGCGCACCCTTGGTAAGGGTGAGGTCGGCAGTTCAAATCTGCCTATCAGCACCATTCTTCTCCCCAGCTCATATATATTGAACATATAATTTACAGTTTTCATGTAACTTTGCTGGGATAATAGAAAATGGCAAAAGAAAAGTTTGAACGTACGAAACCCCACGTAAACGTGGGTACAATCGGCCACGTTGACCACGGTA
>NZ_JABBXD010000019.1 GCF_014750655.1 Salinimonas profundi | reverse complement strand
TTTACCCATGATTTACCTCTTATGGTTTAAGTTACATTTTTACCATAAAAAGTGTCGAGAAATCTCAGGCCTTACCAGTCTGATCGCTACTTCATCGGTGAGTCGAAAGGCTCAAATTAAAAATACCTACACAATGTACTTAACCACAACAATGATGAAATTGCGATAGCCACGAAAACACTCGCTGAGCCCAAATCTTTTGCTAAGCCTGACAGTGGGTGAATCTCTTTTCCTATACGGTCAATAGTGACTTCAATTGCAGTATTGACAATTTCAGCGAACAGGACGAAGAGTATGGAGGAAAGTAAAATCGCCTTTTCCATATAAGGTATAGACCAAAGAGCAAGCACTCCCCCTGCTAAGATAAGTAAGATAAGTTCTTGCCGGAACGCTGACTCGTTTTTAACAAGCCATGATATAGCTCTTACAGAGTTTTTCATTGCTAATACAATACGCAAAATGCCCTTTGGTTTGGCTTTAGGGTCGAAATGCATTTCTGATGTGGTTTCGTCTATGACTCGCATTTTCGTAAAATATCCTGAGTGGGTTGGTAGGTGCTGCTTTGCACATTAGTAAGACCTAGTAATGTGTCAAAAAGGTTGTCCTGCGAATAAGGATGACTGGATAACGAATTTACACAATCACTATATTGAGGTTGGCTAAACTTGGAGGCCCAATAAACCATTGGTACATGAGTTTGCTCAACAGGCGCTAAATTATAGGGGAAGCCGTGCAAATAAAGCCCATTCTCTCCCAATGACTCACCATGATCCGATAAATAAAGCATCGACGAATTAGGAATAGTGGCAAGCTGTTCAATAATCTGGCCTAGCACGTAGTCTGTGTATGCAATAGTGTTATCGTACGTATTTGTCAGCTCTGCCTCTTCACAATTTTGAATATCACTTCTAGGACAATCAGGCACGAATTTAGCAAATTTCTCAGGGTATCTCCGGTAATAGGTAGGCCCGTGTGAGCCAATCATGTGTAAGACTATCACTCTATGTTCTTTAGATGGCCTTGAAAGAGTTTCTCTTAAAAGGTCAACAAGTACCTCATCATAACAATAATCTCCATCGCACAACTTGGGATCTCTTGACGGGTTGAAGTCTATAGTCTCTACCCTCTTGCATACGCCTTTACAGCTACTGTTATTGTCAATCCAGGTGACGTCAACACCTGCACGATGAATGATGTCTAAAACATTGTCCTGACTGTCTGCAGTACGCGAATCATAATTTTCTCGTGAGAGTCTTGAGAACATACATGGCACGGAGACTGCGGTAGCAGTACCGCAAGATGTCACCTTGCTAAAACTGATTGCACCTGCGTTCTGGATATTAGGCGTAGTACGCCTCGAATAGCCGTTGCTTGAAAACTTGTCAGCTCTGGCCGTTTCGCCAACCACAAACACTGTAGTAGACGGATGTATACCAGCATTCCCTTTTATGTAGGGACGCTTGTCTAATACTTTGTAGGGTAAAGGCGGATAGAAGTAAGTGTCCCGAAGGTACTTGTACCCTGAATCATAAAAGGCGTAGGGAATAATATACTTCGTTAGGTCTTTGTTATTTCTGCCGACAGCTGCATAGCTCTTAAAAAGGAACGTGGCTATAATTGCAATACCCAATAAAGCAAATAAGTTCAGCACTAGAAGCTGCTTGATTCGAGCCTTGAGCTTCCCATTTAATTCCAGATTAGAAATCGCAAATACAGGGATTAATCCCAATATAGAGAAGAATAAAAAAAGTGTTGAATTTAGATAGGAAAAGGCTTCACCAGAATTTGTTTCCATTACATTCTGTATCATGCTCTTATCGAAAATGACACCATAGGCCAAGGTGCCGTAAAGTAGTAGAGAACTTACAACGAAAGCAATTGCAACTGTGGTGCGCGGCAAAAATAGGGCACCAAAAAGACTTAGAAAAATAACATTAAAAAAGGTTAGCAAGAGCGGTACAGAAAGAAAAAACACCCACTCATTCAATGTTACAGGGGCTACAACTTCATAAACAGCAGAAAGAAATGGTGCGTTGAATATTGCTGAGATAAATAGTGAAGAAAGTAAAATGAACTGAGCTGATGTAGGATTAAATTTTAGTGTTATTGGGAATTTCACAATAAGGCTCTCGTGTACTTCTTAGCACACAAGTTACCTGTAAAAACTTAGATAACACTTAAGGAAAACTGTGGAATCTAAATTTTCGCATTATTTTTTAATTTTATAAAAATATGTATTTCTCACGTAACGGGCCTGTCTGGGATATAACTAAAGATCTCAGTCTTCGTTCTCGTAAGCGGACACTTTTCGGTTAATGCCTCGTTCGATAATAGAACCCAGTGGACGCGATGTGCATATCCTACAGACGTTGCCATTGCTTTTTTAAAACAATCGTTGCGCACGTGTTTTTCATCTACGAGGATATATCTTCCCTTGTCAGTCTTCTCCAGCCACTGGTAGGCGGCAGATAATTGCTCATCAGTAGGGGTATGATAGCCAAAGTGGACGATGGGATAAGGCGAGAAGAGAATAAACTGTTCAGAAAAATCAACAAGTGCAATAGTTGCATCATGTCTGCCAATTTCTTTTTCAATATTTCCAAATACGCTTTTAGGGGTTTTTACATCTTCAAGTAAAGTGTAACCCCATGTAGCGTACATGCCCCAAAGAGTACACAAGAAATAAGGCCAGGCTTTCCAGTGCTTCCCTCTATAAGTAATCACCGTAACCAGACACGTCAGTACCCCCGTTACTAAAAAAAACATCCACGGAGAAAGCCCGAACTTTTCTTCTAATTTTAGGGCGAATGATGCTTCTACTATGCCGGAAAAACCAAACCCCAATAAGCCTACTGATAGTAAAAATACAACAGCCCACATAAGCCAGGAAAATACTTTTTTATTAACAACTGAATCAAAGTAAGGCGCAGAGATCAGTGCCAGCATCGGCAATGCGGGTAATATGTACACTCCCCGTTTGCCAGGACTTACGCTGAAGAAAAGTAGGACAAGTACAATCCAACCCAACGGTAAGAGTATGCGGGCATCACCTTTTTTAATTGCGCGATACCAAAATGGGATGAGCCATGGAAGAGCGATGCTAATTGGCAGCCAGAATAATGGAATAACCTCAACGAGGTAATACCAGAATGGCTTTATGTGATGCCAGGAATCAGCATATCGAGTGACCGTTTGCCTGAAAAGAATGTTATCTCTATATAGAGCAAGTGATGGATCGTGGCTATTTTCAACCAATATCAACATAGGTACAAACCATAGTGATATAGCCAGTAACATCACCACTGCACCCATTAACCACGGTAATACGGAGTTTTTAGTTTGGTTCTTAGTTATGTCCCGCTGAGGCCAAACGCGTTGATGTATCAAGTATGGTATCAGCATCAGGACTGGTAAAAATCCGACCCCTTTTGTGATGACACCAATTCCCATGAAGAAAAAGGCGAGGTAATACCAACGCCATCGCCTTTCAACTAAGAAAAAGCGCAGAAGACCATAGCATCCGATTGTTATCCAGCAGCAGACCATTGCGTCTATCTGTGCAGACTTGGCTTGAAGCAAAAATTGAAAACTCAATAAAAGAAGTGACGTTGCGATCAGCGCTTCTTTTGTACTCCACAGTCGTTTTGAGATGTCATACACCAAAAAAAGTGTGAGTAGGCTGCATAAAGCAGATGGGAGCAGAAAGGCAATCTTAATTGACCCGAATAGCGCAAAGAAAAAAGCGATAGACCACATAAACACAGGTGGTTTATCAGGATAAAACTCTTCCGCTCTGGCTGGAAAGAACCACTGACCTGTTTCAACCATTTCTTTTGCAACTTGTGCAAAACGAGGTTCGTCAGCAGGCCAGGGATCTCTTAACCCAAGCCCGATAAATATCAACACGCTAGCCAGTACAAAAAGCCAGAAAGTATAATTGGGATGCTTGTTCTTATGTTTAATGGCTAAGCTCGTCTGATTCATTGCTACATTTGCTGCTTTTTGTGAGTGAACGAAGAGTTTTATCGTCATTATGTTGACGACGATAAACCTTAAAAAGATATGCGCTTAGCAAGCTGGAAATCCCAAATAATAGGGCGCTTATGATTATTTTAAGTTCAGAGTTGACTAATACCCCCTTACCCATCAATGCAAAAACCGCCATTTGAGGGATGTAGCCAATAGTAGACCCAAGAATAAAAGAGCGTCGTGGAATCTTTGAAACGCCAGCAAAAATGTTTGTGAGTAGATTATTCCCTACTGGCAACAGTCTAATGATAACGGACTTAAGAAAGGGAGAACGAAGTAGAAAGTGGTCTAACTTGCGCACCCGCATTTCAAAGTGTTGAATAATAATCGGTCTAGCGAAATACCGGGACACTGCCATAACTGTTGCACAGCTGAGCGTAGCTGCTAATGTTGAATAGATGACACCTTCAGCAAATCCAAAGGCATACCCCCCCATAAATGCGACTAACTGGCGTGGAAGTCCGATAGAAAGTAAAAATACTGAGACGGCTAAAAATTTGGCTATCCCTGTCACTCCATTATCACGGGTATGCTTGTCTATCCACTCCTGATTAAATGCGTCAAATGAGGGAGAGAGCGAAATCAAATGACTAAAAAACAGAATGGTAAGTACCAGAATGAAGAAACGAAGGAGACTGGAATTCAATTAGATACTCTCTTCATTTTCTAAGATGACATCATTAAGTTTATTACGTTTCTGAAGCCAATAAACTCCTGCCATATCAATTAGTCCGACCCCAAGCCGCCCTAACATATTATATTTTGATTTTCCGAATTGCCTGTCTCTGTGATTCACTTCAACAACTTTAATGATCCCACCTTGTCGTCGGATCAGTGCTGGCAGAAAACGATGCATATGATCAAAATAGGGTAAATCGAGGAATGTTTGTTTTGGAAAGACCTTTAACCCACATCCGGTGTCAGGTGTATCATCATTAAGAAATTTACTTCTTACAGAATTTGCTAGTTTTGACTGAAATCTTTTCCAAGCTGTATCCTTTCTGTTTTTACGATGACCAGCAATGCAAAAGTGACTCCCTAACGGAAATTGAGAGGCCATAGTCAGGAGGTTTGGTATATCAGAGGGATCATTCTGCCCATCCGCATCAAGTGTAACTACAAGTTCTCCATCAGCATGGCTCACCCCTGTCCAAATAGCTGTACTTTGTCCCACCGAATGCTTATGCCGTAGTACGTTAACTCTGTCAAAGCCACTCGCTTTCAGATAAAGCAAGTTCTCAAATGTCTTATCCGTACTACCATCATCGACATAGATGACTTCGAAGTTTACTACATCTATCAACGCTCTATAAATTTCCTCAATTAAGGGTTTTAAATTTTCTTCTTCGTTTTTCGCTGGTATTACAACTGAAATTCGCACGTAGCCCTCTGTCAAAGCCTCAATATCAAGCAAATTTTATTTTCGACAGTAAAACTCTAACAAACGAAACTTAAGATACGCTTATGAAGAGTCTTTTAATTGAGGTAATAATGTCCTAATCGCTCAGGAAAAAAGAGGCTGGTTAAGGAGGGAACGCTATAGGAGTGTGTTTCGACCAGCTATCGTAGCACTTTCGCCACGGCCCTGGCTTGCACTTACAATCACCTTGTCTTGTTATTGCAAATATTTTGTTCTGAGGAACGCCTGCGGCCAAATAAGCCGCAAAGTCAGTGCTTGAATCGCCATAAGCAGCAAAAGTGTCCAGCCAGACTCCGTATAACGCTTTAGAATATTTAGTTTAAACGTTTTAAAGTTTTTTCGCTCAGCCATCGAATTCGCTACCTGAATATCTCCATCTGGGAAATGGTAACGGGATAAAAAAAGTGGAATGTTGAACTGGAAGTATACATTTCGCGCAGTCAGATAGATAATCTTGAAGCCGTTATCAGCGTATGCTTGAACAAGTTCAGACGCATTTTCTCTTTCAGAAAAAATGCAGGCGTTACAGGGGGTCAATGTTCCATCGATGTCAAAAATCACAGCTTTGTCACTGTTACCATTGGGGGCAGAAATTTCTGTAGAGGTTACTGAGCATCCACTAAGTAGCAGGGCTGATATAAAATAAGCCTTCATCGTTAGTCACAGGATAGTTATTAATATGAACATAATATCGAGATAAACTTAAGAGCTACTGAAGGAAACCAATCGATTTATACTAATAGAACCACGTGTACGTAGGTTAACTATAAGCACCTGTTTTATAGCTTCTTCAGCAAATCCTAAGGTTGAGAAGGTATACTCAAATAACTTTAAAATTGACGTTCAAATTATGAGAATACTTCTGATAGAAGACTCCTTATCACTAAGGAACAGTTTGAGCTTAGGCTTAGAAAAATTGGGCTACTCAGTCGATACTGCTGGCACTGGCTCTGAGGGATTGAGTATGGCGTTGCTTGGTAGCTACGAAATAATCATCCTTGATATGATGTTGCCAGAGCTGGACGGCATGACTATTCTTGAAACGTTACGAAAAAGACATTTAGAAACAAAGGTTATCATCTTATCTGCGCGATCTGAGTCAGAAGACAAAGTAGCGGGGCTATTGGCAGGAGCAGACGACTACCTTTCTAAGCCGTTCTCGTTTGACGAATTGACTGCTCGGCTACTTAGCCTGATGAGGAGAGGAGCGGCACATTGTCTCAATGACCAAGTTACCATCAACGGTTTGACACTCAACATCCAGTTCAAAACGCTTTCATACAATAATAGCGATATCAACCTGACCCCAAATGAATACAAAATTGTTGAATGTATTTTCCTCAATAGACACAAGATAGTTACATCAGAAATGCTGAGTGAATTTATTTCTGGAAGTTATGACCATGTCTCAAAAAATGCTATTGAAGCTCACCTTTCTTCAGCAAGGAAAAAAGTAAGGGAAAGCGGGACGTCTCTACCCATTAAAAGTAAACGTGGTTTTGGCTACACAGTTGTAGAAGCTAATGAAATCAATACGTAAAACATTAACACGAAGACTTTCTATCATTATTTCACTGCTAGTCATCGCCGTTTTGCTTGCAGCAGATATTGGCGTTGATTCTTGGGTCGAAAAAGAATTTAACCAGGCTATGAAGGCAAAGGTTGGTATGCTTCAGAGCTTGGTAAATGAAGATGTCGAGGGTGTGGAGTTCGAATTTGCAGGAGAGTATTTGCCTGAGTTTGAAGGGACATCTTCCCCCGAGTATTTTCAACTTTGGTACAAAGACTCAACGTTTGAAAAATCAGATACTCTGGCGCTTTACACCATCAATGAATTGCCTTTCAGCAGCATTGGCCTGGAAGAATATTCTTTCCAGGATATTACTCTGCCCGATGGCCGTAATGGTCGGGTAATTTACACTCGATATATACCTCAGATTGATTCAGAAGACAGAGCTGAATTTTATCGCGTCATGGGTAACGATACACGCCCGTCAATGGTTATCGCGTACGCAACATCTACAGAACTGTTAAATTTTACATTGTGGTTTATTGATGGTGCTTTTCTTTTAGCCCTAATTATCGTGCCATTAGTTGTTCGATTTGCCGTGCGCAACACTGTGTCATATGCTCTGGCACCCTTAGATACCTTAAACGCCAAGATAAAAGGACTACGATTTACAACTCGAAAAAAACATGAGGCTTTTCAGAATGATGTTGAGGAGTTGGAACCAATCACCCAAAGCTTGAATCACTTTATTGAAGATAATTATTCGCTTTACCTGCGTGAGAAGAGATTGACTTCGGACATCGCTCACGAGCTAAAAACACCAGTCTCTGAATTGATAAATATGACCGAAGTAGCGATTAAGTTTCCAGGAGAAATAAGATTAGAAAAGGATTTTAAGCCACGTGTGTTGCAAATAGGTACAAGAATGAAAAATATTATTTCTGGCCTTATGTTAATTCAAAAGTATAGTTTTAAGAGCCTTGAGCTTACTGATGAGATAGATATCCAAAAATTAGTAACTCAACTTATTGAGATCAAAGAAGCAAGAAATGTTAAGGTAGAGGTTAGCTCCAATTTTCAATTAAGCGTCAAGAGCAATCGCGTTGCAGTAGAATCGATAATAAGTAATCTGATAGATAACGCTATCGAACACGGAAAAACTGATACAGAAATACTTGTGAGCTGTGGTGTAAATTGTTCTAGTAATGTTTACCTCAGAGTGACAAATAAGGTGGGGGCAGAGGTTAATGAGGACGATCTAAAGCATATGTTTGAACCGCTTTGGCAAAAAGATGCTTCTAGAACATCTGAAGATAACTTTGGGCTAGGCCTTTCTATAGTAAGCGCACTGTGTGAAGCCGTAGATGCAGAAGTTTCAGTAACCAAAACCGACGAAGAATATATATCTTTTTTGGTGACTTTCAAAAAAGAGCTGAACATAACCCCACGTCTGCTTTAGCATAAACAAAATTTTTATTTTTGATGTCACCAGCGTCCTCGGTTGGCATGCAAGACTTTCAATACAGGCTAAAAAGTATCATTACGAGTGTGATATGTTAATCCTTAGATCGCTGTTTTTAACGATATACTCTGTTCGTGGGCTGATTAGGTATGAAACTCTCGGGCTGTTTAGATTAATTAGATCTGTCATTACTGCTAAGGCGATGGTCTCCTTTGAACAAAGTAGATATACAGTAAGATTCACACAACGTCATAAGTTAGCTAGTTTGAGAGATATCCACTCTTTAAAAATAGACCAACCTTGACTCATGACATCAAGAAGGCTAGTCTATCGCCGTTAAGCAAATAAGGTTTCAAATGAAATTGCATCAAAACAACAGGACTTATAACAAGGTGGTTATTACCGCCCTGATGCTGTTTGCACAGTTGTTTTTGTTTGCCTCAGATGCTTTTGCTTTTGATAGCTTCTTCGAAAACGCTACAGAATCACACCACGAATTATGTGTTCAGGACTCCAGTGTATGTCTCCCAGATACCAATTCTGCAGACGACGCTGGCGCAGACAACTGTGACCACTGCTGCTCTTGTCACGGACATTTTACCCATATCGTATTATTTAAAAATACTGATAGCCATTTAGGTAAATTTGGCGAGATGGCACTTGCTGCGTACCGTCCTTTCCCTCCCTCTCACTTACAACCCGGTATTGACCGTCCTCCCAGAGCCTAAATCCTAGTCATTTTTTACCTATTTAGTTACTGACCAGGATTTACAATATGAACTCTTTTTTTTCGCATGCGCGCAAGCGTATGTTCACTGTGGTCGTGAATAGTGTGTTGCTATTCATATCAACCACTGCAATGAGCAAAACAATAACGCTCGAACAAGCGGCACGTCTGACGTTGCAGCAACACCCGGATTTACAGCGATATCAGTCGCTGCTCACTGCTACAGAGGCAGATAGAACGCTGGCTAATCTCACTCCGGCTTATCAGGTTGGCGTTGAAGCAGAAAACCTGCTCGGTTCAGGAGATGCATCAGGCATTAGTGATGCTGAGCTGACGGTCTCACTCTCCTCTGTTTTCGAGATGGGAGGAAAGCTCGATGCAAGGGTATCCTTAGTTGACGCCAATTTATCCCTGTTACAGTCAGAGCGCTATGTTGCTTCGCTCAAACTGTTAAGCGAACTGACCCGGCACTATGTAAAAACACTCGCAGCTAAAGAGCGGCTGACATTAGCGGAAACGTCTGTTTCTCTCGCTGATGAGGCCTTATCTATCGTTAAACAGCGCGTTGAGAAAGGCGCAACCAATAAAGCTGAATTTCTACGCGCCAGAGCCGCACTTAATCAAGCCAAAGTCGACAAAGCATCCGCTGAAACGTCTCTGGCTATTGCCAAGCAGTCACTTGCACTATTTTGGCAGGGAGATGCTGAGGCAATCGATAAAGTATCGGGTTCACTCAGTACCCTTCCCGCAAAACGGCAGTATTCCGCTGTTTATCAACAGTTTCTTGAATCAGCAAATGTGGAACGACTCACCCAAGCTATCAGTGTGAAAGAAGCTGAACAAAAGCTGGTAGAAAGTAATGCCAGTGCTGATATTTCATGGCGCATTGGTGTGCGGCGCTCTCAGGCAGTTCAGGATACGTCTGTTGTTGCGGCTGTATCCATGCCGCTTTTCGCTGAACAAAGAAACCAGGGCGCTACTCGGGCTGCACTGGCGAAGAAAGAAGCCGCGGTAATTGCCAGAGACAGTCAGATACTGGAGATAAAAGCATTGCTGTTCAAAGCGCAGCAATACCTAAACTTCTCCATTGATGCTGTAAAGCATATCAACGACGTCGTTTTGCCCGACCTTGAAACAGCTACTACGCTCGTGCTCGAAGGTTACCAGCGAGGGGCATACAGCTACCAGGACTGGATTGCATCCAGAGATGCGTTGATACGCGCACGTGCAAAGGTCATCGAATTAAGCGAAAGCGCGTTAGTGAACCAGTCACTCGTTGAACAGTGGACCGGAGTATCCGGTCAGGCTTCTCCTACTCAAGAATTCCGGAATAACCATGAATAGACTATTAGTTATTATCTCACTACTACTGTGTCTGACGGATGCCAATGCCGCAGCAAGTGGTAAACAATCCCACGCGGCTGAATCGAAAACATTTACCAATAGCAGCGTATCGTTGACATTACGCATTCAGGATACGAAAGAGGGAGCATATTTACTGGCCGAAAGGGCTGATCGCTCCCAGCCGCTGCCACCTGACGCGCTTAACGTCACGCTCAATCGTATGGGAGGACGTCAGGACATCATCCATTTTGAAAGCTATGAAAATGGGCTCAGGTCCACAAGTTTTATCGCTGAGCCGCACTCATTTCTCGCGAATATTGCACTCTCACTGGGAGAAAATAGCTTTTCGTGGGATTGGGAGAAGCACGAAGCCCGAACTGAGATAGATGATGCGTATTCCAGTCAGGCTGGCGTAACCACAAACGTTGCTACGGGCGGTGAAATAAAAAAGCACACCGAGGTTTATGGTCAGTTGACTATACCGCCACAACAGCGTGCCGAGGTTCACGCCCGGTTTACGGGAATTGTTGAGCAGCTCTTTACTGATATTGGCCAGACTGTGAAAGCCGGAGAGGCAATAGCGCAGGTGCAGTCAAATGACAGCCTCCAGTCTTACGATGTAAAAGCGCCAATCAATGGCGTTGTCGTATCGCGCAACCTGAATATCGGAGAGCTTACCAGCACAACACCGCTTTTTACGATTGTTGATACCTCAGTGCTTTGGGCGGAATTAAAGGTGTTTCCAGCTCAGCGTGGTCAGGTTGCTGAGGGTAAATCAGTTCACATTATCGCAAATGGTCGTCAACTCGAGAGCACGATTACCAGCATTGTTCCTTCTCACGAAGGGCAACCCTACCAGCTAGCACTGGTAAAAGTGGTGAACAAGGACGGCCTACTCTCTCCCGGCGATTTAGTCACAGGCATTGTCGACTCACAACAAAAATCGGTGCCGGTAAAAATAGAGAATCGGGCCATTCAAACCCTGAACAATAAGCCGGTTGTGTTCCTGAATGAAGGCAATGCTTATCAGGCAACACCTGTAACCTTAGGATTGCAGGACGACAACTTTTCCGAAGTCGTCGCAGGGCTATCCGCCGGACAAACTTATGTTGTCGACAATAGCTACTTAATCAAAGCGGATATACAAAAATCCGGCGCATCGCATGCGCACTGATAGGGAGAGACAAATGATAGATAATATTGTTCGCCTCTCAGTCGAGCGGCGTTACCTGCTATTAACTCTGGTGCTTGTCATCATAGGCATCGGCATTTGGAGTTATCAGCGGCTACCGATAGATGCGGTGCCGGATATTACTAATGTTCAGGTTCAGATAAACACGGAAGCACCTGGTTATTCGCCACTTGAAGCTGAGCAGCGGATCACCTTTCCGGTTGAAACGGCGTTATATGGTCTGCCCAATTTGTCCTATACGCGCTCTATTTCACGTTACGGACTTTCTCAAATCACAGTGGTATTTGAAGAAGGAACTGACATTTACTTTGCGCGAAACCTTATCGATGAGCGTCTAGCAACACTGAAAAGCGTTCTGCCGCCGGGGCTTGAACCTGAGATGGGACCGATTGCAACAGGCCTGGGTGAAATCTTCGTTTACACGCTGGAGGCGAAAGACGGCGCCAAGATGCCGGACGGCTCGCCCGTTACGCCTATGGCACTTCGTGAAGCTCAGGACTGGATAATCAAACCACAACTGGCTCAGGTTAAGGGCGTGGTGGAAGTGAATACCATAGGGGGGTACGACAAGCAGTATCACGTGATGCCACATCCAGCGAAAATGCTGGAAATGGGTGTGACTATGGCAGATATCCGCAAGGCGTTAGTAAGCAACAATGACAATGCTGGAGCCGGGTATATAGAGAACAATGGCGAACAATTGTTAGTCCGCTCACCGGGCCAGTTAAAATCAATTGAGGATATCAGGAATGTTGTTGTCGGACGTAAAGGTTCCGTGCCTGTTTTAGTCAAAGATGTGGCCAAAGTGGGACTGGGCAAAGAGCTGCGCACAGGTGCGGCAACCCGAAACGGGAAAGAAACCGTAATGGGCACAGTGATGATGCTGGTAGGGGAAAACTCGCGTGAAGTTGCAGCGCTCACCAATGATAAATTTCAGCAAATACAAACATCATTGCCTGAATGGGTTAAGGCAGAGGTGGTATATAACCGCACTACGCTAGTAGACAAAGCCATCCAGACAGTACAAAAAAACCTTCTGGAAGGCGCACTGCTGGTTATCGTTATCCTGTTTTTACTATTAGGAAACATCCGTGCCGCCCTCATTACGGCGGCTGTGATCCCAATCGCGATGATGATGACTATTACCGGCATGGTTCAGCGGGGCGTCTCTGCCAACCTGATGAGTCTCGGTGCGCTGGACTTTGGTTTGATTGTGGACGGCGCTGTCATCATCGTGGAGAACTGTATTCGCAGGCTCTCAGAAGCGCAAAAACAACAAGGTGGCTTACTGGCGCTTAAAGCACGCTTACAGGAGGTTAAAGACGCCACTATAGAAGTTATTCGCCCCAGCTTGTTTGGCGTGGGTATCATCACAGCTGTGTACTTACCTATATTTACCCTTTCTGGCGTGGAGGGAAAAATGTTTCACCCCATGGCAACAACGGTAGTAATCGCACTACTTTGTGCGATGGTATTGTCGCTCACAGTTGTGCCTGCTGCGATCGCCGTGTTTATGCGCGGAAAGATCAGCGAAAAAGAGAGCACCCTAATCCGCGGGGCGAAAGCCATTTATCGACCTGCGCTTGAGTGGGTGCTTAAGTTCAAATCGCTTATTCTGGCAGGCGCGCTGGGTCTCGTTTTGGTTTGCTCATGGCTCGCCTCTACTTTAGGTTCAGAGTTCATCCCACAGCTTGACGAGGGGGATATCGCGTTGCATGCACTGCGAATTACAGGTACGGGATTAAAGCAGTCTGTTGAAATGCAGGAACTGCTCGAAAAAACCATTGTCGACTTCGAAGAAGTTGACAAGGTGTATGCCAAAGTAGGGACGCCAGAGGTGGCCACCGACCCTATGCCACCTAATGTCGCCGACACATTTGTCATGCTCAAGCCCCGCTCTGAGTGGCCCACTCCGGATAAGCCCAAATCACAACTCATTAAGGAGCTTGAGAAAGCAGTCACTGCGCTACCTGGCAATAACTACGAGTTTACGCAGCCTATCCAGATGCGCTTTAACGAGTTAATTTCCGGTGTCAGAGCCGACGTCGCGATCAAAGTGTTTGGTGATGACCTGGACACATTGCTGGCATCAGCAAATTCGGTTGCATCACTGACGACAGGCTTACCTGGCGCAGCAGATACCCGAGTTGAACAGGTAGCGGGTCTACCTATGCTATCTGTCACTCCCAAACGGCAAGTGATGGCGCGCTATGGCCTGAATATCGACGACATCCAATCTCTGGTTTCGACCAGTATTGGTGGTCAGCAAGCAGGCTTGATCTATGAAGGTGACCGGCGCTTTAAACTGGTAATTCGCCTTCCGGAGCCATTACGGCACGACGTTCAAAAGCTAAAGGTACTGCCAGTCCCCACACCCGATGGATATGTACCTCTACAGGAAGTCGCCACATTAGAAGTCAAACCCGCGCCAGCACAGATCAGTCGCGAGAATGGTAAACGCCGTGTGGTCGTTACAACCAACGTTCGCGGGCGTGATCTAGGTAGTTTTGTCGCAGAGTTGCAGGCTACATTGCAGACTGAACTGGAACTTGAGGATGGCTACTGGCTGGAATATGGCGGAACGTTCGAGCAGTTGGAATCGGCCAGCAAAAGATTATCCTGGGTTGTACCGGTGACGTTGGCTCTCATCGTCGGAATTCTTATTCTTGCATTTGGTTCAGTAAAGGATGCCTTAATCATCTTCACCGGTGTGCCGCTGGCACTAACTGGGGGTGTACTTGCGCTGTGGGTACGGGGTATGCCGCTGTCTATTTCTGCCGGTGTAGGGTTTATCGCATTGTCAGGCGTGGCCGTATTAAATGGTTTAGTCATGCTCGCGTTTATCAGGCAGCTGTGGTTTGAGAAAGGCGATCTGTACACCGCTGTCATTGAGGGGGCAATAGTCAGACTGCGACCCGTTTTGATGACTGCCCTGGTAGCAAGTCTTGGCTTTGTGCCCATGGCACTGAACACAGGCACTGGTGCTGAGGTTCAAAGGCCACTCGCGACGGTAGTCATCGGCGGCATTATCTCATCAACTTTACTAACACTGTTCGTGCTCCCAAGTTTATACCAATTGGTGCACAGGAAAGCGGATAAACAGTAAAACAACAATGCCCTGGATAAAACCAGGGCACTACAGGAGTAGGTATGGCGCACTCACATTCCCATAGCTCAGAAAAAATTGGCTGGGCTTTTTTCCTTAACTTTGGCTTCACTATCATTGAGTTCATTGGAGGATGGTTAACAAACAGTACCGCTATTATGGCGGATGCCGTGCATGACTTAGGTGACACATTGTCAATTGGCAGTGCGTGGCTTCTGAATAAACTCGGCACTAAAAGCGCGACGAAAGAGTTTACCTATGGATATCGCCGGCTGAGTTTACTTGGGGCGCTGATAAACGGCATTGTTTTAATCGTTGGTTCCGCCTGGATCCTTTATGAAGCTGTGCCACGCCTGAGTAACCCGGAGATGCCAGAAACAGAAGGCATGATTGTACTGGCTATTCTTGGCGTATTGGTCAATGGATTCGCCGCTTATAAATTACACGGTGGTAAATCGCTGAATGAAAAAGTTCTGAACTGGCACTTGCTGGAAGACGTTTTTGGTTGGGTAGCGGTACTCATTGTCGCTATTGTTATGCAGTTCAAAGACTGGCCCGTTCTGGATCCTGTCCTTTCTATCGGATTTACCCTTTTCATTCTGTTCAATGTTATCCGAAACCTCGTCAGCACCGTGAAGCTGTTTTTTCAGGCTTCACCAGACAACAGTCTTTTACAAAACGTGACTGATAAATTGCTTGAACTTGATGCTGTTATCGATCTGCATCACCTGCATATCTGGTCATTAGATGGTGAGCATCATGTCGCGACAGTTCACGTCGTTAGTCAATTTGAGTCGAAAGTTGAATACCTCGAACTAAAAGAAAGTGTATCCAATGCGCTGCAAAAGTTTGAGTTATCTCATACCACTATTGAAATTGAGCTAACCAGCGAAGAATGTCGGGATGTTTGCTGATGCATTTATAGTATCTAAGAAATAGGCGGTGTAGCCACTATGAAACCACTTTTTACTTCATTGATGGTCACCACCCAGTATAATTGTGAGAATCGACACTAATGCATAAGATATCTACCAACTTTTTCATACCTGTAAATTAGGTAAAGGGGACAACCGCTGTGTCCGATGCATCGCCTGTCAAACAGCTATTTTTAAATAACTGCAACTCGCTCCTAACTGCCATCAAAGTTGTAATAGACCAACGGCTGCTATACGTACACAGCTGCCGCTCAAAGAAATAAATGCTATCTGCAGCTTTCTGCCTGAGAAGATGGTCAGATTTGGTTGAGAGTGATAATGAAAGGTGTCATACAAAACTATGCATAATTCAGCTTAAACTCATTAGCGATGGTTGGTATATGACTATCAACTCTTGGCTACAACTGAAAGATGATGTTCGGATTGTTTCTGGCCTACTTCGGCCACGCCGAAAGTTCCCATGAATGGCACGACGGCTTTTGCCAAAATTGATGCATTAATTTCACGTCCATCTGTGCAAAATGGCTGAGGAAGAAAATCATTATCATCAGACCACCAATTAGCAGATACCGGATGCAATAAATCCATGATGACCCCACCATCCGGATAGGCAATAAATTCAAGCCACCAGCCAGCAGGCTCTTCAGGCCACACGTATTCATTGCTAACAACACCGTGCAGCCTCGCCTTTACATCTTCAAGTGGCAGACTATCTCTTTTTAATCTATCCATAAGCACCTCATTTTATAGCTGAATCGGCCCGAACCGGAATTTGTATGCGTGTTTGGTTTTTTGTGGGTCATGTCCCATGTTTATAAGTCTTTTGACCACAAAATACCGCAGGAAGATTGAATAGGTGATCAGAAAAGTTCCACCACACCCACAAAGCAACACAAACCAGAAAGGGGCGCTAGCATAGAGATAAAGCGTGGCTATTGACGCTGAAATGAAGGCGACCCCCAAAACGATTGCGGCCCCACCACTATTAAAATTATCCATTTTGCCTTATAACTTTCCTTGCCGTACGTCTTCAATAACTTGCATCGCATAATCAATACAAATATTAAAGTTAGCCTCTTCGGTGCCCTGACCGTTATCAGCTTTTTCTTTCGCGTACCTGGCACAGCCATTCACAATATACTCCGCCTCTGCTTGCCCGGGTTCATCAGAATTACTGGCCACTGTGTTACCATCGCCAACAGAGGAAGACGAGCAACCAATAATTAGCGACGACGACGCAAATAATAAAAGCTTTCTCATTGGGTGCCCGGCTCTTTGAACCACGTGCCTGCAAATTCCATATTGCTCAACTTCAGATCCCATGATGTGAGCATCACATCAGCCAGGTCTTTTGAGATTCTTTGAACCTGTTCGTCTGAAAGGCCGTTGTTTCGAAGAACCAAGCTTGCCTGCTGGCAAAGCAGTTGGTGCTGTTTGTTTTTTTCATCCATTTGACTTTCCTTCACATTCTGGTTTACCAAAGGCGTAGCCAAGCACTGTGCCGGCTAACAAAATTATTGCCATTTGCGCCTTTTCAGCCACCGGTGAGAATCCCGCTAGCATAATCAAAGCGGCAGATAGCAAGATGAGGGCAAATCTTAATGTATTCAGCGAATCGATCCGCTTCTCTTTCATTAGCTTCCACAGCATTACCCCGAGAAAAGGTGCATGACAATCAAGGGCGGAAGGCTTTGAATGCTATCTGAACTCATTGTGGTGACCGTTAATTAAAAGCTGCGCTACATTCAATGTCTTTCGACAAAGCCGAGGTGTTAGGTAATTCCACCGTACCCGGGGCCCTGGTCACTTGTTTGATACTGTCGATGCTATAACTTACCTGAAAACATGTCCCATCTTCGCGCTGATAATACTCAGTACCAGACTTCAAAGTTGTTTCTTTGCCGGTACTGGGTAATTCAGACACATACGCAATTTCATCAATGTCTGCAGACAACAATTGCGAACCTGCATGTGCAGCACCTGATAAACCTAACATTGCAATGAGTATCATTTTTCTGTTCATATCACGACCTTTTATATTTATTTCATTAACTTGTCCCATTGCCGCCTGACTCTAAACTTGGCTTAAAAGCTTTGTTGGCAATACACAAAGTAAGCCTATCGAATCGTGATGCTGAGCCGCCACAGAATAAGTTTGATAAATCGGGTTTTTCGTACCTGTGCTAATGCAGAGACCTTAGTATTCGTTTCACTAAAAGTTGATAATGAACATTCAGGGTATTATGAATAAATTCGTGATGTATGGGCTTGTGATTGTGTCTGTGGCGTTGGGAACAGCATGGTTCGTTTTTGGTGATGCTATTATTGAGCGTGGCGACCTGCTTTATACGCCCAATGAGCCGACTGCCGTGGCCAATGACTTTTGGATTACTGCGCTTAATGAAACTGACACAGGCGCAGCCAGATATTTAAGCGGGGATAGCCTGAGCGAAACACTGATACCTGGTTACAGTAAGCAAGACAGAGCTATACTGGGTAAGTCTGAGCAGAGTAATGGCACTTACTATATCAAGACAACATTAATGTTATTCAGAGATGGCCAAAGCACGCAGGTTCCACTTTACACAGTGGTCGTGTCAGAAGATGGGCTGTTCAAAGTAGATTTAAATAGCACTTTATCGTCGGCCCAGGACGCCGCACTAGACAATGCGTTAAGTTATTATGCATCTGCAGCTAAGCACGCTTATAGACTCTTCCCGGGCACCCAGCTAAGCGCCGACGAAAAAGTCTTATTACTCGATGCAAATCTCTCAAACTTAGAAGAACGCATGTGTGCGGTTCGTAGCGAGGTGATTAAGACAGTGTTGCCTAGCTATGCACAGAGTGCGAGCACGCCAGCCTACTGCGAATAGCCCTCTTCATACCCTAGTTAATAAATGAAGAAAAGAATACGCACTGTGATAGCAAGTATTCTTTTCTTAACTTAAGCGAAGTGTTTACTTCTTAGGCGGGCTATTTCCCCTATCCTTGCCGGATGCTTCCCCATTTTACTTGGCGCATTTTCTAACTTGAGCATATTCAGCTCCGGAAAATATGGTGGATGCCTCACAATTCACAAGTGGTGATGCGACACTTATTTAAGTGAGTCACCCCGAATATAAACCCGATCGGCGCGGCCCCCCCTTGTTTGATAATTCTGCCCACCCGACCTGTTGCAAATGTACCATAAGTGCCTCTCTCCCCTCTTCAAACCAACCACATTGTGGGAAATGCATTACAAACCAAAACCGCCACTCATCTATATCCTCTTTGGTGATTTGCACTGGCACCCCGCGAAGCTGAGGCTCAATAATTTTGGGATAAAATTCTATTGCTCTGCTTTTTATTTTTTTCATTGTTGGCTTATGAGGCTTGTGCTGGATTGCAGCTACGGCTAAGGCTTCTTTAAATAATTCACGGATGTTACTACCCGATTTATAGAGAGATGATTCAACAGCCTTCACATATTGTTCAAGCGCGGCATTAATTCGACCACTTAGTATTAGAATTCGCCCCTGTAACCATTCTTCTTGATAACGTAGCTCATCACTTAAATTGTGCTTTTCGATAGACTTTTTTAAGGCCAATAACCGTGCTGAGTAATCGGCAAGGCTGCCCTGTGGCTTGGTTATGGAGCGTTTTAACAGTTGATGTAACTCATTACCTTCAACAGAGAGAGGGTATAGGTTAGCAGAACTAATTTCATTGATATAAAAGTCATAGAATATCTTTCCAAAGTCAAACTGAGGATGCCCGTTATGTGTCAATCTCCAAATAACGGCTTCTCTTAAGCGGTCTAGAAACTCATAATTGGTTTTTCTGTGGAATGAATCGATAAATCTTGCGAAGAATAAAGTCTCCCTATCATCATTGGATGCACCAGGATGGGATAGTGATGCCCACTGACCCAGCAAGGTCAAATTACCTATATTCGGAAGCTCCTCACCACTGCACCATTTTCTGACTGTTCTGTCCGTATCTTTAAAGTACCGCTTTAAATCATGCTCAGGCAACGTATGATTATTGTTGTAAAATTCGATTACCGCTTTAACTGGGTTTCTTGCGCAATAAAAATCTGGCACATTGCGTGTCTGCATTTGCCTAGTACCAACCTCGCAAATAATACTGGCAAGTGTTTCGACAACCAGGTGCTTATTTAGCATATAGACCACCTTGCCTTGCTCTACCCCTTCCATTGGTACGCGTTTCATGATTTCTTTGTAGTTGCTTAAGCCTAACGAAATACTGTCACAGAAAAAACGGGCAAAACTATCTGTGACCACTTTGGAGATTGGCTCATAAAATAAGTGACGAATTGACTTACCAATTACCGCCGGATCTGAAGTCTTTCGGGAGGCAAAGTCTTCTTCCTTACGGAATCGACTTTCTCCATTGACGGCCATTGACTTAGTGCCGGCAATATCAGCCAGACGATTTAATAGATACCCAATGTTTGGATAAGACTCATTGATAGTCACCATTTTATGAACCTCTAACATTCCTTGTCGAAAGAGGGGCTTAGCCCCTCGCCATTATTTGCTGTTTTTGGCAGCGCTACTTGTTGCACGTGCCGCGAAGCTGCCTTTCGGCACAATACCATCGTTAGCTTTAGCGGTCGCACTTTGAATTCGTTGCGCCGCTTGTGGGGTCATTGCTGTTGATGATTTTGCATTTACTTTTGAAGTCAAAATACTCTCCTCGTTATGTGTGAATGAACTTCATGAGCAATCATCAACGAGTTGCGGAAGCTTAGACAGGAATCAAGTGGCGCATTTTTTTGTGGAGAATTTGGGGGGAGTAATATTATTCCATACTAACGCGAAAATAAGCTCCTCAATAAAGTATCACCCTGAGATAGGGCTTATTGGTGTTTCCTACATTACCATTTTGTATTTTTGAGAGCGCCCATAGCATCATTCTTGGTCAAGAATCCTCTAATATCGCCACCAAATGAGTATAATTCAGTCAATGCTGCATCACCTGCTAGAGTGTCTAAACAGCATCCGTAAGTAACAATATACCGCTTGCCAAAATACGTGACCCTATCAAGGTCATATGCGAACACCATATCTTCAATAGTTTTGTCGTAAACTTTACCAAGCAAAATAGCCATCGTTTTTCCTATTGCTCGCTGTCATGACTGTGACCATGACGATAAAGTATTCTCAACCCAAGTTCGTGCTCAGACAAAGTGTGCCATAGTAGACTTGCAACTTTGCTGTCTGGCACAGTATGAGGGTTGGCAGGGATTTGATTGAAAAATTTCAAATGCCCCATTAGGTTATTGAATAATATAAGGTAATGATTTAATCACCCCATTCCCTGGCGTTTAACTGCATTACAAAAATTAATTATCTCCAGCTGTTACTAATTAGAAAATCAGAAACATCTCTTCATTGCATCTAACTTCCACCAATTCTATCATTATCGAAATCCGATAACGGTATTCGTTAATGATAGTGTTATGCAGCAATGAACTCTACTTTGTAAGGGTTGGACTGGCATCTTTCAGCTCGCGTCCTGCTTACAATTAAAGCCCTATCCACTGCTGAAATAATAAGCGGGAAAATGTCGTATGTGTAATCTTCGTGCAGTTTTGCAGTGATAAAACTGAAAGGTGTGGATTGTATAGTTTTCTACATACAAATTTAAATGAGACGAGGAGTGAGTGGCGTGTCTAACAAATTAGTTAGGGAAACAGGATTGCTTGGTGCACTTGTTATCGGACTAGGTTCGATTCTTGGTACTGGTGCCTATGTCAGCATTGGTTTGAGTGCTGACATTGCCGGAGATAACCTTGTTTTTGCCATTTTGATAGCTGCTATTACTGCCCTAATGAACGGCCTTTCATCCGCTCAGTTAGCCGCGGCACACCCTGTGAGCGGCGGAACCTATGAATATGGCTACCGATTTTTGAGCCCGCTAAGTGGTCGGGTTGCCGGTTGTCTTTTTGTTGCTGCCAAAAGCGCCTCTGCGGCAACAGCGGCGCTGGCTGTCGCCTGGTATATTAGTCTTACTTTCAACATATCTGCACAAGTTGTCGAGTATATTGCTGTCAGTCTGCTGCTTATGTTTACCGTGCTGGTGTTATCGGGTATTCGCCGCACAAATTGGCTCAACGCATTGCTGGTTCTAATAAGCCTGCTGGGCTTACTTACCTTCATTGGAATTGGCTTAACCAGTAATGCTATTTCTAGAACAGACACTGCCGACTCTTCATCTTTATCATTGTTTCACGCCGCGGCACTAACGTTTGTCGCTTTCACCGGGTACGGAAGAATTGCAACAATGGGAGAGGAAATACGTGAGCCCCGACAAAATATACCCAGAGCAGTTATCATTACGCTTGCAGTTATCAGCACTATTTATATCGCGGTGGGCTATACGATTTTGCATTTGGGAGGTATTAAATCGTTCGAACAAAGCAAATTTATTATTGCGACCCTGATCTCTAATCATAACTGGAGCAGGCTTGTAGTAATTGGCGGTGTAATTGCCATGAGCGGCGTCGTGCTTAATTTAGTGTTAGGCGTTTCTCGTGTCATTCTTGCTATGGCTCGTCGTGGTGATTTACCTGCCAAGCTGGCGAATGTGAGCAGTGACAGCAAATCGGCTCCAGCAGCGACATGGATGACATTTGCGATAATGTCGGCTATTGCTTTGCTTGGTGGTATTGAATCAGCCTGGACACTAAGCGCTTTTACCGTGTTACTTTATTACGGAATCACCAATATTGCAGCACTTAATGTACCACTCTCTGATCGTTTTATACCCAAATGGGTGTCTGTATTTGGCTTACTGAGTTGCTTTGGACTGATAGCGCTAGCAACTCTTTCTTACGTCATTTGGTAGTCCGCTCCCAGTCAATTTGTAAACGTCGCCTAACCGCGTTAAGCCAATATTAAATAATTGACAACATAAGGATCAATGAGTGACACACATGGTTGGAAGCAAACTATAATGACGTCTGACTCACCCACCAATTTATTTATTCGTCTGGCAGTTGGCTGTGTTTTTTTACCCGAAGGTATTCAGAAGCTAATCTTTCCTGAAATTCTAGGCTCGGGTCGCTTTGCAGATATTGGCATTCCATGGCCTGAGCTAATGGGACCTTTCGTGGGATGGGTCGAGCTGATATGTGGGTTATTCATTCTGCTTGGTTTCGCCACCAGAGTCAGCGCTATCCCGCTGACGGGCATCATGATTGTTGCACTAATTTCAACGAAAGTGCCGATCTGGCTTGGGGAAGATTGGTGGATATTCAATGTGCGAGAGTTGGATCGTTACGGCTTTTGGAGTATGGCTCATGCATCTCGCACCGACTGGGCAATGTTAATGGGATCGATTTATCTTCTGATTGCTGGCGCAGGGCGGTGGTCCGTTGATGCATGGTTAACGCGTAGAAAGTATAGTCGTTTGGCCGATTAAAGCAGGTTGCGCAGGAGCATAACATAAACCCAGCCAACTTATTGTTACCCGGCAGGATTTGCTCATTAAAGGGGCGTCAAATGAAACATAGAGACTTATATACCGGATTTATTCGCCTTCATATTTTACATCATGCAGCACAGGAGCCTATTTTTGGCATGGGAATGATTGAAGAGCTTCGCCATCATGGCTATCAAATTAGTCCTGGTACCTTGTACCCAATGCTGCATAAGCTTGAAAAATACGGTTGGCTCACCTGTTCGACGAAAGAGGTAAATGGCAAAACTAGAAAGTATTATCGCTGTACAATGGAAGGGCTAAACGCGCTGAATGAAGCGAAGATTAAATTAAAGGAATTGATAGGCGAGTTGTTGTAAGCTACCAGCAACAGAACGCTCAACGGTTTTAATTACATAATGTGGTGTGGTGACTGGACTATTCTGACAAAAGACGAGGAATTATGTACAGTACCACTGACTATGGCAAAGCTTGACTAAGTTGTCACTCTCAAAACGCTTTTAAGCAGACAGATGAGAAAAAAATGAATCGATTTTGTTCGTGTCGAAACAGCGAGATCCCTCCCATTTTCAGGTAGCCGGTTTTTCACAGGTGCCGCTCATGGTCATGAATACTTTCGAGGCCGAGCAGCTTATCAAAAGAAAACCCGTAGCTGATTCTACCCCGGCTAGCATTCTAAGATGTCCGGTTGGCTCAATACTGCCAAGGCCAAGCGTAGTGATTGTTGTCAAAGAAAAATAGAAAATATCGACAGCTGCAGCAGGCTGTTTAAAACCTCCCAATTCCAGGGTCAGCCCTGTTGCATAGGCCAATGCAAAAATGACAGCAAGTAAAAGCTGGCTGCAAATAGCAATGAATACCACGGCCTGTGTTTTTGTCCAAACTTTACTCAGTTTTCCGACAAATTTGTCAGCAACCACCGATATATTAAAAAGGTGTAAAGCCACGCTTAATAACAGCGCTATCGCGCTGATAATTATTGCAAAAAGCATAGCTGTTCCTCCAGTGGTACGAATCTTGAACTCACGTATATTTGTTCATTTATTCCCTCTTGGCGAGAGAATATTACACAAATAGTCTTTTCTTAAGTAAGGATTACATATGAAATACTCAAAATTTGCTGCAATGATTGTAACATCGACTGCTGCGATGTTTATCATGATGTACCTGAACACGTACGCAATATCGCATGTATGGTTCAGTGAAACGCGAACTTATATGGCATTGTATATGGGAGCGGGCATGGCAATCATCATGTTGGCGTTTATGCTGGGTATGTACAATAATAAAAAGCTTAACGTGACTATTTTTCTGATGGCAGCAGTGATCTTCGTCGCTTGCGTTTATCTTGTGCGTTCTCAAAGTACCGTATCTGACACTGCCTATATGAAAGCGATGATCCCTCACCATTCCATTGCCATTCTTACCAGCGAGCGCTCCAATATCGAAGATGTGCGGGTGCGTGAACTGGCAGATGGGATTATCAAAGCGCAACGAAAAGAAATTAAAGAGATGGAATGGCTGATCAATGATATTTCTAAAAATGGCAAGGCCACATCTCAGGTCCAGGCCGAGCAACGTCCACTCCCAGAGTTTGAGGGCAAACTGAATAAAGGAGAGTAAAATGAGTAAGACAGCTATCCTGTATCGAATGGTTACTGACGAACATATTTGCCCTTACGGTTTAAGATCGAAAGATTTGCTGGAGCGTGAAGGGTTTTCAATCGAAGACCATCACCTAACTTCTCGTGAAGAGACCGATGAATTTAAGGAAAAGCATGGGGTCGAGACTACGCCCCAAACGTTTATAAATGATGAGCGTATTGGGGGGGTACGATGATCTCAGGGATTATTTCGGCAAAGACAAGGCAGGTCAGACAGGGACAACCTACACGCCTGTCATTACTATTTTTTCTGTAGCGGCCCTGCTGTCTCTGGCATTTCAGTATGTAGTCTCAGGTGATTTCATCTCGGTAAGAACTCTGATGTTATTTATTGCCTTTTCCATGACGCTTCTTGCAGTACAAAAGCTCAAAGATTTGTACAGCTTTACTAACTCGTTTATCACCTATGATCTATTGGCGATGAAGTGGTTGCGTTATGGTTATATTTATCCTTTTATCGAAGCTTATGCAGGAATTGGCATGATTGCCCAGCTGCCAGCACTTGCTGTTGCACCATTTTCACTCTTCATCGGGACGGTTGGTGCAATATCCGTTTTCAAAGCGGTTTACATTGATAAACGGGAACTTAAATGTGCTTGTGTAGGTGGTAATAGTAATGTGCCACTTGGATTTGTTTCGCTATCTGAAAACTTATTTATGATCGCGGGTGCATTAATTATGTGGTTGATGTAAACGGTGGGCTCTTTCTACGAGCCCCTGACAATTCACGCTCAGGGCCTGCCAGAGAGAGCGGCGGCCCAAGACAGTTACTCACTCACATTGCCGTTGACCAGTGCAAGTGGGCTATTTTCCATTCACCGTCACGTTTGGTCAGAATTGCGGTTTCGAGCGAGCGGTATGTTTTACCGGCTTCAGTGGTATTGACGGAAATCAAGAGTGAGGTCGCGGAATCGCGATACTCTGTCACCCGATGCTCCAAAAGCTCTGAAGATAATGTACTGACAAATTTCATATCAGATAACATGTGATGAGACGCATATTCCTGAGCGCTGCGTTCGATACCGCCGCCTTCAACAATCGTGACATTCTTTGAAAGCAGCGATTTCATTTTGCTCCCGCAACGCCTCATGAAAAGACAGGACCACCTGTCCCGGCGCGGTCTCATTGCCAGATAGTGTAGGCGGGTGTTTCTGGGTTTTGTCGCTATGAGCGAACAAGGAAGATGAGACGGCAGCAAGTATGACTGTCACCAACAGTTTTCGCATTATGATTTTCCTAACTAAACTCGGGGCCAACCACACTGGTTAATACCGAGGTGATTAACAGAAGCACGCAGGCTAACACTATTTCAATATTTATAGAGCGTTTCAGTTGCGCAACATCGCCAGTGTTCTGCAAAGCGGGCACCAGAATAAATCGGTGTCTTGCGGCAATTAATAGCAATAAGCCAACAACCAGCAACTTGCTCAGAAAGGTAAGCCCATATTCTGATTGAACCAGATCATCCAGAGAGGTAAATATGGTAATCGCCATGTATATACCGAGGAGGATCAGTGTGGTTACAAGGTAACCTGCAATTCTGCCAAAGTCAGTCATAACTTTTTGCGTATCCTCTACCGGGAAGCGCAGACATACAAGCCTCAGCGGTAAGAGCGCGCCAAACCACCACCCCATGACAGCTATGTGCGATGCCAATATGAGTTTGTCGACGAGCCCTTTTTCTGCAATGTGTCCAATAAGCGTAAAACTGTATAGGCCATAAACTATCAACACAGTCAGTATCGCTCTTATAGCAATAACGTGGACACGCTTAGCGAAAATCAAAAGCAGTGCAGGAATCGCCAGGCCGGACATAAGCATCCTGACCAGAGCGACGTCGCCCACAGCTGACGCCCACATTACCTCAAGCATCATAGGGTCAAATGCACCTTGCAGACCACTTTCAGAAAATGCGCCCGTTTTAGCAATAAACCACACCGCAGATGCTATGCAAGAGACAACCATTACGGGAACAATCTGGCATAGAAGATCTTTGTAAAAATCATCTTTTGGGGCTGGCTGACGCATCAAAAAAGCACAACCGACAAGGCTAGCAAAGCCCACATAGAATATGGCTTTAGACACAACAATCGTTGCATTCCAAAGAATTAATTCCATGACTTTTACTTAGTGAACCATGAAAGAGAACGTCGACTTCATTTTATGGCCATCCCCGCCCATTGCTATCCATTCGACAGTATAGCTATCCGCTTTTAAGGCAGGTAATTGCCAACTATATGTTGCATGCTGCTCTGATGTAGGCGTGAAATCAAAGTCGATATCACCGGTCTCATTTCCCTTTAGACTGACCTTCATTAACCGCAGTGGCTTGGAATAGGTCAACGTCAGTGACTCTGGGGCGTTCATTAACATCGCATTATCTGACGGAGAACTGCTTTCAAGCTCTACATTACCGTGGGCAAATGCTCCGGCGCTAAACGTAAGCATCAGAATTAGACCAATTTTATAAATTAGTTGCATAATAGTAACCTTCTGTCTGTTTATTTTTCTTGCAAGTGACTCTTTCCACATGCACATTATGTGCGACTGTTCGCTCGCGTACAACAATACTTTTCCAATGCTTATCTTACTATCCTCACCTTTTAACTTAAAATTTGACTAATGTAAGTATTTAAAAAAAACTCTTCCTGGTTTGTATGTATCGCTGACTTGTTTTCGCCAGTTGGCTCACAATGCTGAAGCTCACTTCGAGGAAAGATTAAAAGATATAATTTGTTCTTGAACATGGTACGAATGCGCAAAGATGTTTTTGATATGCATTTCGTGTAGGATCTGAGAGTCAATATAGGTTGCCTGAGATCTTTTCAGATGGTTTCTCGTATTTTTATTAAAATTCATGTAAGTGTTGAAAGCAGAAAATACGCCTCTCTATTTTTAATACATCTTCAATAGAAAAGCTACGAAGATGCAGCCGCAGGTCTCTGAGCCATGAGTGTTAGGATACTTTTCATCGGGGTTGTAATATTTCTGGTCGCGTTTGCGCTGCCGGTCAGTGCGTGCGATGTAGAATCGAGTAAACAGAACGCATCGGTAGACACCTTAATGCCGAATGTTAGCGCTATTGAAAGGCATGTCGGCCAGCTCGCCTACAATCCACTGTCGGTCAAAGACGGGCAAAAGCACGGATCTCATAAAGACGGCTCAGATTGTTGCGAGGACGGTTGCTTCTGCACAATGGCGAATTGCAATCATGTATCGACGTTGGCTTGTTTCTCTCACAGCCATTTAGCGCTCAACTATGCTGAGCAATATGATTTTATTAGCCTTGCCGTTCCTGTAGGTATTTATTCCCCCCCATATCGACCACCCATAGCCTGACTTTCGAATACCCCAACAAGATATTTTCCCAGGTTGAAGTTTTTCTGCCTGAATACAATCATATTTAAAGGCTAACTTTATGAATAATTCATTTAACGACGGTCGTCGCAGGTTCGTTCTTGGTGCTATGACTGCGAGCGCAGCGGCGGCCCTGACTAAGGTCAGTCCGCTTTGGGCCGCGCCCGCTGGTCGTCACTTTAAAGATCAGGTGCTGACTGATGACATTAAAAATCTGACGATTGCTGAGGCCAATTTAGCAATAGGCTCAAAAACTGGCCTGCCTATTACCATCAACGGCCAGATGCCGGGGCCCCTGATAAGGCTAAAAGAAGGTCAGCGTGCTCAACTGAATGTTACCAACCGACTTGAACAAGATACGTCTATTCACTGGCACGGCATTATTTTGCCCGCTGGGATGGATGGAGTACCAGGCGTTTCGTTTGCTGGGATAAAGCCAGGTCAGACATTCAATTATGCGTTTGATGTAGTGCAAAACGGAACATATTGGTATCACAGCCACTCCGGTCTTCAGGAGCAACGCGGGCATCTTGGCCCACTCATCGTTGAGCCTGCCGACGGAGACATCGGCGCAGATCGGGAACACACTATCATCCTAAGTGACTGGACCTTTGCTGACCCTCACGACGTGATGAGAAAGCTGAAAGTGGCTGAGGGTTATTACAATTACCAAAAGCGAACTATCTTCGACACATTGGAAGATGTTGAGAAAAAAGGTCTTAGCGAAACATGGAAGGAACGCGCCATGTGGGGCGCAATGCGCATGAGCCCTCGTGACATCGCAGATGTCACAGGCAGCACTTACACCTACCTGATGAATGGCCGCACCCCAGAGGATGACTGGCAGGCGCTGTTTAATGTGGGTGAGAAAGTGCGTTTACGCATCATCAACGGTTCTGCTATGACCTACTTTGATTTTCGTATTCCGGGATTAGAGATGACGGTTGTTGCTGCTGACGGTCAGCCCGTTAAGCCGGTCAATGTAGATGAGTTCCGAATTGCAGTAGCAGAAACGTACGATGTCATTGTCCAACCAAAAGAACGAAAGGCTTATACCTTTTTTGCTGAGAGTTTTGACAGAAGCGGCTATGCCCGCGGCACGCTCACTCCATCAATAGGCATGACTGCTGCTATTCCTCCGCAACGAACTATCACGGAGCGCGGCATGGCAGCCATGGGCATGGACATGTCAGGCATGGACGGTATGAACATGCAAAAATCAGGAGGCATGAAAAAAGGAAAGGCTTCTTCAGAAATGGAAATGAAGAAAATGGCCCAGCATGGCGAGCACACGATGCATAGCAACATGATGCAGGGGGATATGAAATCTTCACGGGTGCTGCCCGTAGAAAAGATAGACATTGTTCATAGTGAAGACGGGCATGGTCAAGGCGCCGCTATGATCGCACAAAATCCACGACCGCGTTTAGACGAGCCGGGCATAGGGTTGGAAGGCAGTCCACATCGCGTATTGGTTTACGCTGACCTAATAGGCGAACATGCATGGCCTGATGAGCGAGAGCCAGAGCGTCAAGTCGAGCTTCATTTAACAGGAAACATGGAAAGATACATGTGGTCGTTCGACGGCAAGAAGTTCAGCGAAGTAGATGGGTATGTCCGTTTTAATTTTGGAGAGCGGCTTCGTCTAGTTCTGGTTAACGACACCATGATGGACCATCCCATTCATTTACATGGTATGTGGATGGAACTGGAAAATGGCCATTATCCAAGACCGAGGAAGCATACCATCAGCCTCAAACCCGGTGAGAAAGTATCGTTGCAGATTAGCGCAGATGCACCCGGAGAGTGGGCTTTTCATTGTCACCTGCTTTACCACATGGAAGCGGGCATGTTTCGTGTTGTTCAGGTCGCCTAGGAGGTTAAAATGAAGCAGATAATAACAGCAGGACTCATGACCATCAGTTTAGGCTTTGGGAACACCGCCCTGGCACAGTCAAAAGACAATTGGCCATCTCCCATTCCGGATGAAAATTATGGCCAGATACTGTTTGATCGACTTGAGTATACGCGAACTGATGAACAACAAAATCGGGCTGTGTGGGATATGCAGGCCTGGTATGGCGGTGATTATCATCGCTTAGTGTTTAAAAGCGAAGGTGAAAATACCCAAAACGACGGCATGCCCACGGATCTGGAACGCGCCGAGGTACTTTACGGGTACCTCGTTTCTGCTTTCTGGTCTGTGCAGGTCGGCGTTGGTACGAAAGGCGAAATGTCGTCAGATGCTGACATGGAAAACTATGCGGTGATCAGTTATCAGGGACTCGCCCCCTATTGGTTTGAAATGGAAAACTCACTTCGTATCAACGAAGACGGTGACATGCAGTTCATCAATGAAACAGAATACGACTGGCAGTTAAGTCAGGTTTCCTATCTGCAACCGCGCCTGGAAGTAGTAGCTAACCTCACCGATTCGGAAAAATATAAACGTCAAAGCGGGCTGAGTAACATTCGTATCGGTTTGCGATACCGCCATGAGATAGTGAGGGAGATAGCGCCCTATGTTGGCGTTTATTACAGCAAAGCCTTAGGGAATACAGCTGATGCGTTAAAAGCAGACGGCGAGTCAACCAGTGAAACTGGCGTAGTAGTAGGGGCTAGGATCTGGTTCTAACACCACGCATAAAAAATAGCCGAAAACATATTTCGGCTATTTTCTCTGTCTACTACGGGAGAGCCAGCAGCGTTCATTCATTATGGTTATTACGCATTATTTGTACTTCACTAGGGAAGATGCGAATAAGTCCTGAATGTGAGATCATAGCTGCATAGTAAATCACAGCCATTACCGCCCATGAGCC
>NZ_JABBXD010000018.1 GCF_014750655.1 Salinimonas profundi | reverse complement strand
CCGCCGTCTGCTAACAGAAATTTGCCCTGGCGATCCTTATCCGCATTCGTAAACGCCCCTTTAACATGGCCAAATAGCTCACTTTCGATCAGGTGGCGGGCAATGGCGGCACAGTTAACATACACCAGGGGTTTGCTTTTTCGGTTTGATTGCTGGTGCAAAGCGCGGGCAACTAACTCTTTGCCCACGCCGCTTTCACCTTCTATTAGAATAGTGAGTTCAGAGGAGGCGGCTAAGCGGATAGATTTTTTTAAGGATTTTATTACGGTGCTGGTACCTATCATCTCAGCTTGGTTGTGCTCCTCCGCATTATGCTCACTAATGGCTTGCAGAATATGCTGCGCCTGATTGGTTTTGCTTTGTAGTTGGTCAATGATCAAACGAGAGGCTAAAAATCCGGACGCCAGTGAAGCCAGGGTATCCAGGCTTGTATTATCCAGTAAATCAAATTGATTCGGTGCCACACTATCGAGTGTTAGTACGCCCAAAAGCTGACTGTCCTTGTATAGTGGGATACCCATGCAGGAATGTACGGTAATGGTATCGTGGTTACAAATCATCCCATCGTAAGGGTCAGGCAGTGCACAGTCTGCGGCAAAACGAACCGCTTTATACTCGTTACAGATGACCTTTAGGCGGGGATGTTGGTGAATTAGAAAACGACGCCCCATGACATCTGGGCTAAGACCACGCTGCGCCGCGGGGGTTAGCGTACCCTGTTCATGAAGTAACAGCGCAACCGCGTCACAACTTATAGTTGCACAAATCGCGGCAATCAATCTTTCAAACGAATTTTCTGTGGTGACTGCACCTGATAAATCCAGTGCAAAGTTGATTAAAGCATGGCTGGATATTCTATTCATTATTTCTGCACCGCCAAATTGGCGTGTCATTTTGACACAAAAGAAATTAAATGACATTTTTTACATGTGTCATTTTGACGCTTTGTAGCTTGGGTTTGTTTTAACTTTTTGTTTTTGAATGGTTATTTTTGTGGCACGCGTTTGGCAATTGCTTTAGCAAGCAACAGTATATTTTCCAACCAAAGAGCACCCTAATGTTATCACAGAATCATATTCAGACCGTAAAAGCGACTATTCCATTACTTGCCAACGCAGGAACCGCTCTCACCACATATTTTTATGAGCGCATGTTTACACATAATCCCGAGCTTAAAAATGTGTTTAACATGACCCATCAAAAAACCGGCCGTCAGCCAGCAGCACTTTTTGACGCGATAGCGGCCTATGCCACATACATTGATGATCTGGATGTATTAGAAGATGCGGTGATGCGCATTGCCCACAAACATACCAGCTTTAATATTCAGCCTGAGCAATATGAAATCGTCGGTCACCATCTGATTGAGACATTACGAGAGCTCGCATCTGATGATTTTACTCCCGCGGTTGAAGAGGCATGGGTAGCAGCTTATGGTCAGCTGGCAGATATCTTTATTAAGATAGAAGGCGATCTTTACCAACAGCGCGCGGCAGCAGAAGGCGGCTGGGAAGGATTCAGGGACTTCCGGATTGCAGCGAAATCGTCTGAGTCCGATCTTGTCACCAGCTTTGTGTTTGAACCAGTAGATGGCAAAAAAGTTATTGATTTTCAGCCAGGGCAATATATTGGCATTAAAGTACACCCTGAAGGCAGGCAGTATGAGGAAATCCGTCAGTATTCGCTTTCAACAGCGCCCAATGGAAATACGTACCGGATAAGTGTTAAACGAGAAGGTGACGACAGTACAGCTGGTGTACTGTCGAATTATCTGCACAACCACCTTAATGTAGGTGATATCGTTGAGCTGATGCCGCCCGCCGGGGGCTTTTATCTAAAACAATCAGCATCACCGGTAGTGCTTATCTCGGCTGGTGTTGGACTGACTCCAATGCAGGCAATGTTAGACACGCTGGCACAGCAGCAACATCAATACCCGATCAGCTATCTTCATGCGTGTAAAGTCCCTGCGCAACACTCTTTCAAACATCATGTCGAAAGCCTGAAAAGTGTATTGGAGATGCAAGTGTATACCTGGTACGAAAACGCCCCAAAACTCAATGACGGGGAGTTTGAAGGCACCCTGCAAATTGATGCAGTTAAAGACAAGCTTCCGTTAAACAGCGGCGATTTCTACCTATGCGGGCCGGTACCATTTATGCTCTCTGTGAAACAGCAGCTCGTAAACGTTGGGGTTGATAATGACCGCATTCACTATGAGGTATTTGGTCCTCATCAAGATATTTGATTATCCACTCGTGACGCAAAGGTAATCAACCTTTGCGTCACTTATTGAGAAGCCCTTTTTTCAACCACTAAGACGTCTAAATCAAAGACGTAGAATCTAATGTTAGTTAATCACCTTTCATACTGCTTTTTATGATTTTAATGCAACAGGGGGTTATTAGTCATCGAAATAAGTTTACCCTCCGGGACTTCATTTATAAGGAAAAGCGTACACCTTTGCAGCGAGCAGATAGGTTTCCGCCATGGAGAGGTGATTAACTGTATTCGTATAGGCAGTGTAATAATTTTTATCGAAAAAACCTATCATTGAAATTTCACTGTTAAATAATACCCGGGCTACCCCTTCCTCATTATTTTAGCGAGCATAGCTTTTATAACGTGAAAAAGTATAAATAAATTGACTATCACGAAGAGAGCAAGGAGTGGATAAAACCAAGCATAGAAAAATTTCGCATCTGTCAGTGCTTCCTCTGACCGGAGCTGAATAGTTTTGCGCATTGATTGGGCCGACATTTTTGTCTTTTGACGTGCCTGAGAAATTTGCTCAAAAATCCCTTCTGTTTCCAGTAAAACAACCTTGCTAACGGTTTTACCATCGGTTTCACCGAGCGCCTTGTCGTACTCAAATCGAATGAAGCCGTTGGCCAGAAGCGCAGGTTCAATGAGTTTAAAGCTGGGGCCTGACTCCTCAAATACATATTGGTTAACACTAATAATCGAATAATCGGGTTGAACACCTTGTAGCTTGAAATCACTGTATCTGGCATTCCTATCTGCGCCCATATATATTTTAACGCTGGGGGAAAAGTTTACTCTGTGGCCTTGGTGGCTAGTGATTTTTTTCATTTCATTATAGTGGATATCAAAAATATCCCACCAAACTTTATTGAATGCCTCGGTTGCTACTACATCAGTTTCGAAACTAAACTCAAGCGCAAGCCCTTTGTTTATATCCCAGACATAAAATATCTTGAAATCACCATTTATTAGCCTTTTATCCTTAGTGTACTGGATTGTTTCTTGCGCGTATGCAAAAGAGGAAGTGGCAAATAAGCACACAAAAAAGACCATTCGGACATAGCTCTCCCTTACCAAGACTTACCCTCTGCTTTTCGAAATGTTAACAATTTTTAACAAAGCAGAGAGTAGGCCGCAATACGTACTATTACTTATGTTTCTCAAGGGGGAGAGCCTTAGGCTATATCCTTAGAATATTGAGGGGCGATTGAGTTGGCCCCGAAATGTTGATGATATGATAATTTTGTAGGAGTTTAATCAGTAAAACCCTTGATTGAAGCAGTTTGGGCGAGCAGAATTTTTTACAAATATTTGTTATAGGGAAAATGCACAGAGTTGCGCCAGATACGTCGAGAAAGTGGGCTACACGTATTTACCACAACAGTGCGCTGTCTTTGCTAATCCCTCAGCGTTTTTAACAAATTCATCTTTTTACGCCACTCTCTAAGCATGTATCTATGCTTTTCAACTAGAACGCTACTCGTTTTACAAATATCGTCAAACTCAGATCGTGCCTCTTTCACTGTCCAATAGAACTCGTGGCTTCTCAAATCCATTTCAAACTTTTCAACAGCTTTAATGTGCCTTGCTATTAATTTTTCCATGATTATCGTGGCTTTACTTTCTTATTATTAATTTTATAGCACAAATTAAAGCAGTGTAAACCTGATTGGGGTGTTAATAAAAACGTCCGATTTATATTGATACAAGCTTGCTTTTGAGAGGCATTTTCAACCAGCACTCAGTGATGGCCTGGTATCAGTGCGTTTAGCAGACCAGATTGTTATTTCTTAAATAGCCTCCCTTTAACGGAGCGGAATCAGTAATAAAATATCAGCTACCGGTTTGAATCGCCGCCAACCAGTCAACACTGCTAAGAATTGCCTTTAGCTCAGTTTCAGAAAATTGGCTGACGCTTTTAGGCTTGCCCGATTTCGTGGTAAGCATCATGCTGGGTGCATCACAACCTGTCACGAACCGCTTTAGTACAGCAGCAACTGATGTTGTGCCCAGCGCTGTTACCGCAACTTCAATAACACCGCTGGAAACCGCCTTTTCACCGGTGTTGCATATCTTAAGCCCCCAATTTATTTTTTGCTCATTCAAGAGAATTGCCATCACCTTAAAGCTGTCAGAAAATACATGAACCTCTAGCACTCCCACCTTAATTTTCTCCAACCTTTTGTGACAAATAGCTAAAGGGTAGGTGCTAAAAAAAAATTAGCCAAGCCTACCACGGATTTTCTCATCATTTCGGCTTTACGAGCCCAAGAGACCAGTGTGGTTAATACTGCGGTTATGACTAAACTGAATTATTTACTGGGGAATGCTCAACTCGCGCTCCTGACTATTACTGCCATTACCAGTTTGTATGATATGCAAGTCACGTTGCGGGAACGGAATCGTTATCCCTTTACTTTCAACTTTCTCCTTCATTTTTCGCTGCGTTTTCCAGTAAATATCCCAGTAATCAGGTGTAGGTGCCCAGGCTCGCAATTGTAGGTTCACAGAGCTATCAGCCAAAGTGTGAACCAGATATTGAGGCTCAGGTAACGGCAGTATTCTGGATTCTTCTGCTACCAGCTCCTTGAGTGCAGCCAGGCCGTCTTCGATTGAGTCACCATAGGAAATTCCAACGGTCAGATCCATACGACGCTTTTCATTTCGTGTATAATTTTTAATGGCACTTGCCCACACAGTGCTGTTGGGAATAGATACGAAAATTCCGTCCGCTGTTTCCAGCACCGTGGTAAACAAACCCAGATCTGTCACGCTACCAGCACTCCCGGCAACTTCGACGAATTCAGACTTTTTTAATGGCTTTAAAAATAACAACATGACGCCCGCTGCTACGTTGCTCAACGTATCTTTTAATGCCAGGCCAATCGCCAGGCCTGCGGCACCCACAAGTGCGACCAGGCTGGCGGTATTCACGCCAAACAGGTCCAAAATAATCACTAACGCAATTAAATAAACGATATAGCCGGACATTGTTGTAAGAAGCTTGGTGATAATTTCATCTTGCTTACTTAAATGGTAAACCGCTTTATGGACGGCGCGCTTTAATAGCTTTGCGCCAATGCTGGCTGCAACCAAAATAAACAGTGTAAGCAACGTATTTTTTGCAATGGCGATAAGTTGAAGCTGATGTGCGGAAAAAAAGTTTAAAATGGGATCCATGGTCCACCCTATAAAATCGTTTACCTAATCAGAAAGCTTTGTAAGAAGCATCCCGTAAGAATTCGCCCGTCGATGACGCAGCACATAAAGATAGCTGCATCATCATTCGTCATTTGAGCATATTTTATGCAAGTACATCCATGACCAGATACCCGTTATAAGCAACATATGCGCTTAATAAAACCGTGCCTTCCACACGGTTAATTCGACCCTGACGACCAAATCCGTAAGCCATTATCATCAGCAAAACCGTAAGAACCAGCATTACACTCCAGTCTCGATTGAATACAGCGGGAGAAATAGTCGATATGGGCTCAATAACACCGGCTATCCCTACCACGGCAAGTATATTGAATACATTTGATCCCACGACATTACCAATAGCAATGTCATGTTCTCCTTTTTTTGCAGCAATGATAGAAGCTGCTAGCTCGGGTAAAGAAGTTCCCAATGCCACGATGGTCAGCCCAATGATTAAGTCGCTGACACCTAACGCTGAGGCTATTTCAACGGCGCCCCAAACCAGGAGCCGGGAGCTGATAATGAGTAAAATTAAGCCAGCAGCCAGCCAGAAAATTGCCTTACCAAGGGCCATTGAATGACTTTTTAGTTCTGAGTCGAACTCGGTTTCCAGCGCATCGCCGGGATTTTTCATCCCTGAATATATGGACCACACCAAAAAAGCCAGCAAGCCTGACAGAAGAAGAATCGCATCAAAAAAGGTTAAATTACCGTCGTAAAGTAAAAAGCCACTGAATAAAACCACGGCCACGAGCAGAGGTAACTCACGTTTTATTATCTGCGATTGAACAGCGATAGGTGCGATAATCGCTGTGACACCAAGGATCAGGCTGATGTTGACAATGTTGGAGCCTAGCGCATTTCCTAATGCTAAATCTGGGTTCCCGTCACTGGCGGCCATGGCCGATACCACCATCTCGGGTGCCGAGGTGCCAAAACCAACGATAACCATACCGATAAGAATGCTAGGAAGGCCTGCATGTCCTGCTGTGGCAGCCGCGCCCTCTACAAATCGGTCAGCACTCCAAACTAGCAATGCGAAACCGACGATAATCGCTACGGAGGCTAATAGCATGACTTCGCCTCCATAGCACGTACGGATGTAATTTGAGTAAAGAGGGTAATGAAAAGGCTCTGCGTCCAGTAAGTGCTGGCGGTTGCCGGTAGGTAGCTCATAAGAATATTCCTTAGGGCAGAAAAGACCAAAGACAAAATACCACCTCTGCCCGAAATGGAACTTTGCCTTAAGTCTTGTCAAAGCCGGTAAGGCTCGAAACTGCCACAAGCTAAAAAGCTCGGAGACTGTTGACAGCTTCCCTGCATGGTGCAGGAGACTACTCCCCTAAGTGAGAGTAGAATAGATGAAAGATTTAAATAATACAAATTACGAAAATGTTTTTGTAAAGCGCTCCACGTTATTTCACTAAGACCATTTAAATAGCGATTGATGAAACAGGTAACTTAACTACACTATAAAGGTAGCTATGACCAAATTATTCCATCTGATCTGCTTGTTTTGGCTACGATATTTTCTTACTCATCTATGATTGCGTTAACTTATGGGGATTATAAATTTGCCACTGATCATCATCGGTGCTGTGACCTTGGGTATGTTGACTGCCGGGTTATTAATGCTTGTCGCTCGCCGCAAATTATCCAGACATGCTGCCGCTTCAAAATATTATGACCAGCATTTATCTGAAACATTCTTGGCATCACTTAAAAACAAGATGAACAGAGTGTTTTGGCATTATCAGGACAACGCAGGGATGGCAATAGAGGCGTTAAAACAAGGGGAGCCATTGCTCTGTCACTATGTTCTGCAAAAAGATTTCTTTTTGCTTTATGAGGGTAGAGGATTCCTTTTGAGTAAAGTGTCGAATAAGCAGCTTCGAAGCCAAATAATCAAAACTTACATTATGATGAAGCGGATGGATGAGACTATTCGAACAAACAATGATTTATTAGATGAGTTTGAAACAAAACAGCGGGCTCATCGCGAATCGGGGCGCCGCGATAAAGGTGTCATAGAATATGAAGACTCACTCACAGAACATGCAAGTCTTCTAAAGCGCGAGCATCATCAGTTTAAAAAGGCGGCGCTGGAGCTTCTTGGCGCGTTGGATGGTGAGCACTTTATCAAAAGACCACAAGGCTCTCTGATCAACGAATAAACTCTTAATAAAGTGTTTATCCTGATAGATTGGAACTTACGCTTTTTTCTGCCACGCTAAGTATATTGCAGATATCTTCAACAAGGAGCGGTGACGATAGTGAAGCGCGTTCAAATAACACTGATACCTCTCATTTCAAGTATCACCTTCTTGCTGTTTTTCTGGATCACCATGGTACGAACGCCCGGTGATGTAATGGGTCTGCGCCAGGATGTAGCAGGCGGTCTCGTGATGGGGGTTGGGCTGGGTTTGGTGCTTTCTTTAATGTTTTCCATACGCAGAAAGCCCAGGCGTTCCGCTGGACGCGGGTTTAATCTGGATATTAAACGCCATCAGACTAAGTAGAGTTATTTTCAAACCGCAGAATGCAAAAGTTTCAAGTTTGTCTCTCAACAGCATTAATACATGCCGCAGGCGCTAGCTCTGGGAGTTTCATATGCGCTTGTATTAAATGCTTCTAACCATGCCCAGCGCATTTAGGTGATATTTTATCATTATGCCGGAACACTGCCTGTAAGGCGGATATTATTAGATTTTACCTTTTTCAGTCCGAGGATTAGTTTTTGTTTGAGATAAAAACAGTTGGTCTTTTTTTTATTACCGCTCTGGCCGAAATTCTGGGTTGCTATCTGCCATATCTCTGGTTACGAGAGAACAAATCTGTTTGGCTGCTTGCTCCTGCTGCGCTTTGCCTGATAGTTTTTGCCTGGTTACTTTCATTGCATCCGACGGCAGCAGGCCGGATTTACGCTGCGTATGGTGGTGTTTATATACTCATGGCTATTCTCTGGTTATGGTTGGTAGATGGGATAAAGCCAACAATCTGGGATATTGTGGGCTCAGGCGTAGCACTACTGGGTATGGCAATTATTATGTTCGCTCCTCGCGGCACCTGACCAAGTGTCCGATTAAATGCCAAATACTCAACTACATACAAAACAGGCTTCTTTTAATGTATGCAACTAAGCTAGGTGCGTAGGGCTTGGATGACAGCTATTAGTTCAATTTCATCAAGTTACGCCACCAAATGCATGACTGATATCCAACGAAGTCACGCCGCCTATCTGCGCTACTTTATTTCTTTGAAATGAAATTCTGTCGTAACGTAAACAGGGGTATTTGTTTTGTTCTTTTTTGAAGGTGAGTACTGTAATTGCTCTGCCGCAAGCAATCCTTGGTCATTCCAGACGCCAGCGGGGTGTGACTTAACAACGTTCAGATGGGTAGGGTTCCCATTTGAATCTATCAGGTATCGGATTTTTACGTACCCAGCAGGCCTCGGTCCAAATTCTCCGTCATACTCAGAGCTAAATGAAAAGGTCTCGAAATCGACCTTCCAGTATTGAGGCAAAACATCAACAGACACCTCAATCGGTTCAGGTGATTTGTTAACATAAGTCGATGGATTGGTTGAGCAGCCTGCTAAGAAGAATGTGATTAACAGATAAGTCATCTTTTTCATAAATATCCCTTTTATATTTGTCAACAAAATGAAAATCAGCCGAGCACATTTTCAAGGTATCGCTCAAAGGTAGTGAAAGCAATCCTGACGTATAATGAGGCAGCGCAAAAGCCTTCTTGTATAGTGCCTACATACCGCACTATTGAATAACCTTGACATGAATGCGTGGCGATATATTAAGCCACGATGTCAAGGGAGAGCTGGTAATACTGGGCTTAGCTGGCATTTTTTCGGTGCCGACTGTGCTCTATCAAGCCTATGCCTTTCTGCAAGTGATTTTGATAGAGCCATTGAATGTCTCTTACACTAAAATACTCCGCATTGTATTCATCTCATTTGTTACCACGGCCCGATAATAAAATCCAAATTTGTAAGTAATATTGCGTATAACGCCCCTAACACAAAAAACCATGAGAAATTAGTCGCTTTAGCGTTCAAAAATCGCTTATGAAGTCCGGCAAGAAAATACAGCAACATTACTGGCACCAAAGCGAACAAAAAGTAGAACGTCGCTGAATAAAACACTGTTTCCACCGGATTTCCAGGATCACTGAGGGATAGCGATGCACCGTCGGATGACATTGGCACAGGAAAACTAAAGTTAAAAAACAGCAGTGTAGCGCAGACGAGAAGCCCTACATAGAAAGCTATGACTGATATAAAAATAACTGATGAGTAAGACACGTTTTTCTGTGACATCCAGCTCTTCCTTGTTTTGGATACATAACAGTGATGGTCAACAATAGGGCAAAAACCAATAGCTTACAACGTTCGAGCTTGAGCAATGTGTCCTCATTTCAACAGCATTGAATATATACATATTGTGCATCTCTTAAGCTACCACCAGTTTTTCTGTCAGAAAGCTTTGAGATGACACCTTCAATATTTCGGAAAGAAATAAATTGTGAAGAAATCCAAAGCGTACTCTTCGCTCTCCCGCTGGAAATATCATGTTGCGCTACGAATACGCCAAAAGTCACAGACTGTAAGAATAATAATAAGTAACGTATGATATTTCCTTATAGATTACAGCATCATTTGTTATGGAAAAGACAAATACGAATGCGACATGTGGTCAAAAAGCGTCCAGTATTTTTACACCTGGTAACAAAATGACACTACCCATAATGAATTGTTCGAAAAATAATCTGAAATAACAATCTGTTAACAAAATTGGCACGGATATCGCCTAGTAATTAGTCAATTAGACTTAGGTCTAGTTTTTCTAATACAAAAAGGTGAAGACAATGAAGTCAAATATAGTTAATGCAACAATGATGAAAGTGGTACCTGTCGCTAAGTATGTCGCTGCTGCAGCGGTAATTCAAACCAGTGTTGCCAATGCCACCGTGATATCCGGTAACAGTGATGCCTATGCACTGGGCGTGGATATTAATGTTGCCGGCGAACTTTTAACAGTGGATGTTACAGCACCTTCTGGTGTGTCTGGTAGCGCGCCAGCCCCTTACAATATAAATAACAATGTACTGGATGCAGAGGTAGACCTTGGCGCCGGAGTTACTGTTGGTAATCTGCTGGATGTTCAGGCTGCTGCTTTGGCAGATGAAACCTTACTGGGCGCAACCGCCAGTTCCAATGTTGATGGCGGTATGGGGGCCCGAATGACGTCCGCGACGGCTACTGTCAATGACCTGAGCCTGGATGTTGTTAATACTACCTTCTTATCTGTGATAACCGATACGGCGGTTAACCTATCTTCTTCAACAATTTACTCTGAAGCGTCAGTCGCGGGTGATTACGGTGACTTCGATGCAATGGGGAGCTCCTATATAGAAGACCTCTCTATCAATCTGTTCGGTCTGGGTGAGCTAGATCTGGCTTCATTAGGGCTCGAAGTGGATGCGGATGGCTTTATTGCCGCGTCGCCGAACTTTGAAGTACTTGATGTAAGCGGTATTGCGGGCTTAAACCTGATCCTTAATGAACAGTACGGCAGTTGTAATGATATGTTCTGTTCAATGGGCGTAAACGCATTACGACTAAGTTTTAATGCCGTAGATTTGTCTGGATTAGGCCTGAATCTTTCCGGCTTGCTGGACGGAGATATTGTAATCGGTCACTCGTACGCAGAAATGTCAGCACAGATTAATGAGGTACCGGCACCGGCTACGCTGGGCATCTTTGGACTGGTAATGCTTGCCCTGGGCTTTACCGAACGTCGGGCAGGCTAGGCTCGGCTGGTAGCAGAGGGAGTTTTCCCTCTGCTTTTTTACTTTAAAAATCAAGGTTGCAGAGAAGAAATGATCCTGCCAGTTTTTTTCGAATTCACGGCTTACCTATGGGCATTTATAAATCTCCCCTAAACTAGTGACATGCCTGAATAAACTTCATCGTGGTGGCCATTTCTATTCAGGTACCAGCTCACATCTATTTTGAAAACACATCTCTACATTTGCTTTTTAAAAACGAGTGTATAAGACACAAAAAACCAGTCATAAGTCATCGCATCCAACTTCCATCCATTTTCCCCCATTTTATTACAAAGATTTTGGATGTTACGAACCTTGACTTCTCTAAATTTGAAAATGCCACCAATTATGTGCGTTTCGTATATAAATTTTTTCATAACCTTAATCAGCTTTCTTTGTCAATGGTATTATTATCACACTTATCGGGTGGAGATGCATACTTCTGCAAACCTCTCATCTAGCTCTAAGGGATTCGGATACTCCATATGTGGGATATCTGAAGAGGCTTTTTTCAATTACACCGTCTTTATTCCACGGTATATGAATTTGTGTAGCCATAAGTTGTCTCCCATTTATAAGGAAATTTGAGTATGGCATTCTGCTTATCGGGTAGAGGTGAGGGCAGTGCGAGACAAAGAATGGACGATCAACGACCTGATTTCCTGCATCTAACTTTAGCCAGAAGCGGACCATCTAAGGTCGGCTATCTAATAATCGCTACTAGCGACCAAGAAACTAATTCTAGTTTCAAACAGTTGAATAGCTTGAGCATAAGTCAACTTCTTATAAGGATCGAAAAGCTTCTGAAAATTTTTCAGATAAATTTTTTTCCGCTATCAACATTAATAAATCGCGTTCAGCGTTTGACATACTAAATCTATGTAAAGGACCGCATCAATTTAACGATGGGCTACTACCGGCAAAAGCGGAAAGATTAGCTAAAAAGATGCCCAGGTTTTATCGACCTCTACAAAGCTATAAAGTGTCTAGGGGACTAGAGGGCTTACCAGTTGCAAATTCCAAGCAGACATTTAATTGATTTCTGACATAAACAAAGCTAATGCTACCTCTCAACTTAGTAACTAATGCTTCAACGATGGTCAAGCCAAGTCCAGTTCCACGCGCTGTACTATCTCTCCAGAAACGCTGTGTCATTTTCTCGAGCGCTTCATCAGTAAGTTGCGCGAAGTTTTGTACCTTTATAGTTAAGGTATCGTTCGTTTCTTGTATTACTAATGAGATGGGGTAGCCTGTTTCACCATGTTGGCGCGCATTCTCTAATAAATTTTTTATTATCATACCGAAGGCAAATGCTGGGATGCAGTTGATGATCGAATTGCATTCGATCTGAGTATCTACATCGTCACGCTCAATGCCCAGTTCGTTAAAAACGCTATCCAACTCGCTATCTACATTCCAGGCAGAAACATTACCAAGAACACTCTCGTTCTCTACTCTGGCAAGTAAAAGCAAGTTCTCAATAAGGCTTTGAAGACGGGTTGCACTGTAAAGGCTTTTCTTAATCGCGTTTTTCTGGGAGTTTCCTTCGGTAATGTTAGCAACCTGAAGCTGACTAATGATACCGGTGAGTGGGGTTCTCAACTCATGTGCGGCATTGTCCGTAAATGACTTTTCTCTTTCTATTGCACTTTCAACCTTTCTAAAAAGCGCATTCTGACTTTCGATAAGCGGGGTGAGCTCGACAAGTTTATGGGCTATCCGGATGGGTTGTAGGTCGTTGGGTGACCTGTCTGTAATCGCTTTTTTCAAAAGCTGAAGCGGCTTAAGTTCGTGACCCAATGCAAACCAGATGATTATGAATGATATGAGAATGGCGATAAGGGTGGGTAGCGCACTCACCAGCACAATTTCAATAAAGATGGAGTGACGTTCAGACAGCCTCTCAGCGATAACGACGTTATGTTCCTTTGTGGCGAGCGTATACACCCGCCACTCACCATCATTAATAGCTACGGTATTAAAGCCTGAAGGCAATGAATCTGGCAGGTTTAATGCATTAGGATGACTATTAGCAATCACTTCACCATTTAATGAGCTTACTTTGCAGGCAAGTCCTTTTGTCGAGCCGGTATCACTGAATCGTTCTACGCCCTCTAACCCAAATTCCGAGGGCGTGTTCTGATTAGACAAAATTAAATTATTAACCATTTTTGCCGTAGAGAGTAAGCGATTATCCATGGCTTGATTGATTTCATCTTTCAACTGGAAAACCGAAAAATAGCTTGCGACCATCCAAAAAAGAAAAAACACGGGCGCAATTATTAGTATAAACTTCAGTCGAAGACTCATTGGTTTTGCTCTTCGACTGAGGCTAAGCGAAAGCCAAGTCCACGCTCAGTAACGATAATGTTTTTACCGACTTTCTTTCTCAAGTTGAACAAGTGAACGTTAAGTGCATTGCTACTCACATCCTCATCCACCCCGTATAGATAGTCTTTTAGCTGATTATCACTCAATATCCTATTGGGGTTTGATAAAAACGCAGTAAGCAATCTTAATTCTGACGCTGAAAGAGTCAGGCGTTCGTCCTTGAGCTTTACTTCCTTGTTTGCCAAGTCGTAGTGCAAATTTCCGTGTCTCAAAAAGCTATCAAGCTGACGGGTAGAGCGTCTGTAAACACTATGGATTCTTGCCATAAGCTCTTCGAAGTCAAACGGCTTTGTTACGTAGTCATCTGCTCCGGCATTCAGCCCCTGAATCTTGTCATCAAGCGCGTCTTTTGCTGTTAGAAGAATAATTGGGAGATCCTGATTACGTTTTCTGGCGAATTTTATAAGCGAAGTTCCGCTACCATCGGGCAACGCTATATCCAACAGGCACATGTCAAACAGGCATGTGGTTAGGTAGTGCTTTGCTTCAGAGATGGTAGCAGCGTGAGTAACCTGCATAACCGAATGGCCCAGATAGACGCATATTGCATCTGCAATAACAGCATCATCTTCTACAAGTAATATATTCATAAGCCTTATTGGTTTATCTGTCGGATATTCATAAGGTATCTGTTCAAGATTAATTTCAAATTAATCTACGCTAGTTAACCTGCCAGCACAATTCGCCAACATCGTATCTATTGTGACCAGTATATCGATTGGACCCTTCGCGTTGATGACTAGTACAGCCCTTGTGTTAGTCAGTATTTTTCTACTTTGGATTTTTGTGAGTATTCTTACAAAGTCAACCGTCCACAAAAAGCTTGCTACCGACACGTTATTTTGGGGCATGGTTATTGGCTTTCTTGCATCCCGTATAACGTTCGTTATTGCATTGTGGGATGTTTATCAAAATGATTGGTTTGCAATACTTGATATCAGAGATGGTGGCTTTAATCAGGCTGCTGGCTGGTTTGCAGGAATTATCTTCGTCATGATTCGGGCTCGCGGCAATCGTAAACTGATGTCTGCATATCTTAAATCTGCACTGTTCACTGGCGTAATCATTTTCCCGCTTTTTTTATTTAATACTTTAATCAGTAGTCAAAATGCTGTGACGAGTGTGGATGTAGTCACAGCACAAGGTAGGCCACATGTAGTGAACACCCAGACGGGAAAGCCACTAATCGTTAACTTTTGGGCTAGCTGGTGTCCACCCTGCCGTCGGGAGTTGCCTATTCTGCAAGATGCGCAGCAAAAACACGACGCCGTTCAATTCGTCTTCATAAATCAAAAAGAATCGCCTGAAAAAGCCCGCCAATTCTTAGAGAGTCAACAAATAACGATAAAGAACAGCTATTTCGACTTTTCCGGTAAATCGTCTGCGCAATTAGGTGCCTATGGCCTTCCCACTACGCTGTTTTTTAATGCTGATGGCGAGCTTGTCGACAGTCACATGGGGGAACTGTCACAAGCCACATTGCAACATTATTTAGCGACCCTGTTGAATGATTTAAACAAGTAATGCGGAGAGTAAAAAATGCTTAAAAACACCCTTTTATTTTTAACTATCGTAAAGTCCGGCGTGGCAATCGCATCATCAGTACCAGAGCCACTTAAATTTGTAGATAAGCAGGGAGGTGAAGTTGTCGACGCGTTTGACGCGCCTTCGGGGTTTACTGGTTACATTATTGACTTCAGGGGGAATGCCCTGACCGTCTACCTGACTGAAGATAAGCAGTTTCTGTTCACAGGTAAAATGCTCGATTCGACGGGCCGTGACATGGGTGAAACAGCACTAAGTGCATATATAACTGGTCCGCAAAGCGAGAAAACCTGGCAGGCACTTGCCTCATCAAATTGGATCCCTGATGGTGACAAAGATGCCGAGAGGGTGATTTACACGTTTACCGATCCGAATTGTCCCTACTGTAAGAAGTTCTGGCAACAAGCCAGACCCTGGGTGGAAGCCGGGAAAATACAAATCCGACACATACTGGTGGGGATTTTAAAAGCAGATAGCTTCGATAAATCGGCTGCAATTTTAAGTGCAGAGAATCCCGCTACAGCACTATACCAGCACGAATCCGGTAACGAGATTGACGTTCGCGCCATTGCCTCACTGTCTGATAGTGTTAAAGGAAAGCTAAACGCCAATCATGCACTAATGCAAAGCTTGGGGGTTAGTGCGACGCCAGCTATTTATTACAAAGACGGCAATAATGCCGTTAGCCTCCAAATGGGTCTTCCTGGAAAATTACAACTCGAACAAATAATGGGCGCTGGAGACGACCAGTAATGTGGATAGTCAGTCTCGCGCTGCGGCAGCGATATACGCTTGGTGCGTTAGTATTGCTGCTCATATTGTTTGGTGCGCGAAGCGTTTCAAAAATGTCTACGGACATTTTGCCATCGATAAATATTCCTTACGTAAATGTTTTATGGACATACCCGGGGCTGGCGGCAAGCGATATGGCATCAAAAATTTCCTCTTTCAGCGAAATTGCGATAATGAACAACGTGGACGATGTTAAAATGGTGGCTTCAGACAGCGGTAACGGCTATTCGATGATTCAGGTCCAGTTTCATCAAAATGCTAAAATCGACGTTGCACTGTCTCAAATCACCAGCGTCTCGCAAACAATCTTAAAGCGGTTGCCCGAGGGTATGACACCACCATTGGTTGTCAATTATTCCACCTCCAGTGTGCCGGTACTGCAGCTTGCCATTTCATCGGCGAACTTAACTGAGTCACAGTTGTACGATTATGCGCGTTTAACACTGCGCAGACAAATTCAGTCAATTCCCGGACTTCGATTATCCCTCCCATATGGAGGAACCACTCGTCAGCTCATGCTGGACTTGAACAGCGATAAAATGCGCAATGCTGGCGTAAGCGCTGAAGATGTTGCTCGTGCGCTGGCACAACAAAATGTCACACTGCCCTCTGGTGAAGTCACCGTTGAGTCGACCCGTTGGACAGTTTCGACCAACGCCAGTCCTGTAGATCTCAATAGCTTTGCTGACATTCCTATAAAAAGCACGAAAGATTCTGTGGTTAGGTTAGGCGATGTAGCGAATATCAGAGATGGTGGCGCAGAGCAAACAAGCATGTCGAAACTTGATGGCGAACCAGGGGTTATGGTCTCAATACTAAAACTGGGTAATGCCTCTACGGTTGATATTATTAATGAAATTAAACAACGGCTTCCGGAGATAAGGGAAAATGCGCCAAAGGGCCTTCGTCTAGAACCCGTTTTCGATCAGTCACGCTTTGTTATTGCCGCCAGGGATACGGTAATTCATGAGGCTGTACTGGTCTCCTTTCTTGTTGCTGTTGTGGTACTCCTTTTTCTGGGAAGCGCAAAGAGCACGGCAATAGTATTGACGTCCATTCCGCTTGCACTTTTAAGTGCTCTCACGGGTCTTAGTCTGGCTGGGTACACACTCAACCTGATGACTCTGGGGGGACTCGGGCTGGCAATCGGCATTTTAGTCGACAATGCACTGGTCGAAGTAGAAAACATTAACCGCAACATCGGTATGGGCAAGTCTGTTCGTCAAGCTGTGTTAGACAGTGCCAGACAAGTTGTATTCCCTGAGTTCGTATCGACGCTAAGTATCTGTATCGTCTTGCTGCCGATTTTTACTCTTGAAGGGGCGAGCGCATTTGTCTTCAGACCATTGGCTATGGCTGTACTCCTTTCAATGGTGTCTTCTTTCATCCTCTCGCGAACACTTGTACCTACACTGGCCTTTATGCTGTTAAAAACAAAGAGTGAGAAAACACAGCCTCACTCACGTACATGGCTGCACCGGGTTCATAGTTTAGTCGAGCGTCTGAGCGATGCGCTCATCCAACGGCAAGTCCGTAATGTCAGTACATTAATGAAAAGAAAAGCGTTGGTACTGCCACTTACACTTGTGATCTTATTGCTGCTGTTAGGCACAACCTCCTCACTGATAGGAAAAGATTATTTCCCTGAATCGGACGCTGGGGGAATCAAACTGTTTATAAGAGCAGAGAGCGGCAGTTCACTGGAGCATACCGCAAAAATGTTTGCAAAGGTGAGGGAGGTTGTGAATCAGGTTATTCCGCAGCAGGAGTTACAAGCGGTTGCCGAGAAAATCGGGCCTCCGGACCCAATAAACAGAACCTGGGTACCCAGTATGTTAACGATGCCATCTGAAGGAGAAGTCTTTATCCAGTTGGCGGCTGAGCACGCGCCAACAAAACAGTACATTCGTAAACTAAGAGAGCGGCTAGCTGCTGAACTACCCGAATTAACGGTCATGTTCAGGCCTGCAGATATCATAGCGCAGACCCTCAATGGTACAGCCAGAGCCGCTATCGAAGTCAACCTGACCGGCCGTGATGTACAAAGGAGCCTGGAAGCCGCTAAACAGATGATGGAAAGCCTTAATGAAATACCTGGGGCAGTGGACATCACGCTCGGCCAGATTTCGGCCTGGCCTGACGTATATCTTGAAATCGACAGAGTGAGAGCACTGCAACTAGGTGTTGATATAGGCAAAATCAGTCAGGCAATTTTAGTATCGCTTAGCTCCAGCGCCACGGTTTACCCAAATAGCTGGGCAAATAATGGCATAAGCTACATCGTAGCCGCCCAGGTTCCATCCAGTCAGCTTGGTAATTTGGAGGAGCTACTTAACATACCGGTGGGTTTTGATTCATCGGGAAATCCCATCTTATTGAGAAACTTCGTTGAAATAAAAAAGCGAACCCGGCCAGCAAATATCAGGAGACAGATGTTGGCACCTGTGGTGAGCATTTTGGTGAATGTGGATAAAAGAGATTTAGGGGCCGTGTACAATGATGTCAGAGGCGTGATTAACAAGTTCAAAGGCAACCTTCCTCCCCAAACACGCGTTGTTACACAAGGCCAGGCAGGTGACATGGAAGATGCTTACACCACACTTGCATTAGGTATGGCGATGGCAGCGGTGCTTGTTTACCTGTTAATGGTGACCAACTTCCAATCCTGGGCTCTTCCTTTAATGGCGCTAGGTGCAATGCCTTTTGCCATTACAGGCGCTTTTGTCTCACTTTGGATAACCGGGACAACCCTGAGCGTATCGGCCTTTATGGGCATGATTATGGTTATGGGTGTCACTACTGCAAACAGTGTACTTCTGGTTAGTTTTGCGCGATACGCCATGTTGGATGGCCACCCTTCAGTTCGGGCAGCATTAGAAGCGATAAGCGCTCGAATGCGACCAGTAATGATGACCGCAATTGCCATGCTTATAGGAATGCTGCCTATGGCACTAGCCTTAGGTGAAGGGGCTGAGCAGAACGCTCCTCTGGCAAGGGCTGTGGTGGGGGGCTTACTTTTTGGAACGCCGGCTACGTTAACTATCGTGCCCTTATTAATCAGCATGCGCGAAAAGCGCTTATTCACAGAAGACGAGGTACCTGAAGATGCCAGCAAATAAGTTAATCCTAGCAACTCTGGCAACACTAATAGCAAATTGGCCTTTGCAATCATTAGCTGATTCAGTTTCACGCGACTCCGCTACATTTGAAAGCCAACCTATGATCGTTATCCCAGCGATTACCAGGGCTTGGAAGATGGCCGATCTTCATTCGAGAGCTACTGGAATCGTCGATGAAGTATATGTAGAAATTGGTGATGCCGTTTCTCGGGGCGATGTATTATTGACTATCAATGATCCCATATTGGATACAGAGCTTCGCATTCTCCAGGCAGAGCTTAAGGAAGCTGAGGCTGAGCATAAACTGAATGAGCTGGACTTCAACCGTTCAGAGCGTCTGCGTGAAGATAACTTGATCAGTGCTTCTGACAATGACCGCTTGCAAGCCAAAGTGGAAAAATCAGAAGCTTTTATTGACGCGATAAAAGCAAAAATTGCACGTAAAAAGCTTCAGCAAGCCTTCTTGACCGTTCGCGCCCCATTTGATGGCCATGTAATAACCCGAGAGGTGGAAAAGGGAGATTTAGTTATGAGTGATGACAAAGCCGGAGCCGCACTTTTCAAGATAGCGGACCTACGCCGGCTACGTATACAGTATCGCGTCCCTCAGGGAGTTTCCTATCAAATAGACAATGGTGATGGCGTTGAGTTTACGGCAAAAAGCTATAACAAGCTGCTGAACACTTCAGTCAGTCTGATTTCTAAAGATATAGATGAATCATTTGGCACTGTATTGATGGAATCCTGGATAGATAATGAAAGCTTAGAATTACCAAGCGGGCTTAGGGGAGAGGTAGCGATAAGTGCAAAATAGAATCAATTTCAACGAAATTGTAAGGCATTAGCAGAACGCGGCTTTTTTAATGTCTATCTAAAGCTACTAGAGCGAAATGTTGGCGACCTCCAGCCAACCCTATAAGCAAGGTTGGCTTGGAAATGATCCGGCGTTTATTGGCGACTACGTGAATCCTTTAGCTTTATAAGCAATTATATTTGAAAAATATAATTATAAGATTTCAATATAATGGCGTATGAGATACCTCATTAAACAGATGCTCGCCCAGGCCCACTGTCTGTTGCAGCGCCATTCCTTCGACCTAATGCTTTGCGCCAGATGCTACGACCGGCTCTAATTCGCGATTCTGTCCAGGTCTGCCTATAAGGAATATACGTGTGAAATATCACGCACAAGTGAGGCAAGCTATGAGAATCGCTTCGTTTACAAAAGCCCGAAGTGAGCTTTGGACTTCCCCCAGGCGCTTGGCAATCGGACACATGGCCACTATACAGCCATCGTTATTGCTCAACACAATTACCAGTTTATCGCGGATAGTCGGATCAAACACCTTTTCTGCTGAGGCGTACATGCCAGTAGCATCAATCAGAGCTAGCATACGAGGTGCGCCAATGGTTTATGTAATCTTATAGAGCGAATAACCACGCCCTCTATCTGAAAGTCATCCCCTTCCTTTAAAAAGTAGGGGGCGATATCGTCTGAGCCGACTACCAGGCACCGATTGCGTTTATCCACCCGCTTACAGATAAACACCCCATTCAGATTAGCCACGCAGATGCACATATCTGTAATTGGTTCGGCGCGAGAGATGATAAGCAAATCACCATCGAAAATACCGTCCCTGACCATTGAATGGCCTTGCGCCAATGCAATAAATGTTGCGCTTGGTTTATCAATTAGTAATGCATCTAAGTCTAAACCCAATTCAGTGTATTCTTTTGCCGGGGATTCGAACCCAACGAGGCCAGCCTGCGCTTTAATAGAGACTACTTTTAACATCATGATCGCCAATACTGTTTTTATATACAGCATATTAAATGATGACTATTGGGTTTAGCAATAAGATACCCTCAGTCTGACTTTTCATGCTCCGCATCATCATGATTTTTAAAAACTAAAAGCTCCCGGGTCCCTACGGCATAACTAGACGACTCCGTATAGATATTAATAACTACGTATCAAAGAGTGAATTCGACAGTGGCCCGCGGGTTACTTGCCTCTGGGCTACGGCTTTCAAGGGGTGTCAATTGGGATTGGACTTGTCTTAACTTTTAAACGGAACACTTTAGGCCACATTCACAGCCATATTCGGACAAGTCATACCTGTTACATGGAAACTTAATTTGACCGTTCAGTTTTTATCCAGCTAGTGTAGAAACGTGACTCGACGAAAGTATAATTTTGGGTACCGTGATGGCTACAGGGAACAGTGTTAAAAGCTGCTATTCGTTCGGACAGGGATGTAAATTTTACCCCGACCAGAAGCTGCTGGTATGTGCGACTAATGAACATGTTTTAAGAAACAAAACGGCAGAAGTACTTCTTATTTTATTACAGACACCCGGGCAGGTCGTGCCTGCGAAAAGCTTCTTCGATATTGTCTGGCAGGGGAAGTTTGTTAGTGAGAATGTCCTGAAGCAAAGTGTCAGTGAGCTACGCCAGTGCTTAGGTGATAGTGGGCGCAAGCTCATTGTCACCTTATCGAAGAAGGGGTACATGTTTAAGGGTGAAGTAAACCTTGCCGTAAGTTCATATCAAGACAATTCGGCCGACGCACAAAGCGAACCTGATAAAAGTCAGCTCGCCTTGGGCCGATCAGTGCCAAATTTGATACTGTGGCTCAGTCGGTTTTTTTCCCACGCTAAACTGCGCACTACACTCAGCCTGATATCTGTCTTTGCCCTATGCTTTCCCACATATTTTGCCCATGAAAAAAGTTTATATAACGAGGCTATTTACGCAAAAAACCAGCTTCTAGAAGGAAAGCTACTAATCCACAAAACGATGAACGCAAATGAATTCAAACGTGACGATAAAGACAGTGACCAGCGACTAGATGAACTTAAGGCAATTGCATTCAAACAAGACAGTGACGTACTTTTCTCACTTGGTAAGCTTTCAGCTTTCAGACACTTTGCTATGAGTGTGGGCGCGTATAAAGAAGCGCTATTAGCAGTAACCAGAGAAGAAAACCATATTGAAAATTCATATGGGTTGGTGTCCGTCCAGTATCTAGAAGCACTGCTTACAAAATCAGATATTTTGCTTGATTTAGAAAGGCGCGAAGAGGCCTTTCGGATATCGAAAGAGGCAATGGCATTAGCTGAACAGAACTTCTCAGAGAACAAACAGCTTCTCGCAAACACCTACTTGGCACACAGTAAGGCAATCCTGTACTGCCTGGAGCCCTTATGTCGTCGAGAGAAAACCATGAAAGAAGGGCGCCGGCTTGCATTACTGGCCGCTGAATTTTATAAGTCCCATCGACAGCAAGATCGTGTTCGCTATGGTGATAGCCAAATACTTTTAAGCTGGTACACGTTCACGCCTGAAAAGAAGCTTGAATTTGTGGAGCGTGGGCTTTCTGCATTTCAGAATAGTTTGGGCCCCGGTCACTCCAAAACAATCGGAGCACGTGAAGAGATTGGACGCATTAAAGCTTTCTATTATGAGGATTGGAAAGCAGCAGAGACAATTCTGACAGACACCAAAGCGATGAGAGACAAGACCGAGACCGGCGAAAGTAGAAGTTTAGCTATGTCTGAACACTACCTGGGGGAGTTATTCTTCATGAGCGGTCAATTTGAACGTGCGATTGAAGCTCTAAATAATGCTAAACACAAGTTAGCAACGAGTGTTGGTAAATACAACAATACTTATTTAGAGCAAACCATGCTCAAAGCCAGAGCACATCTTTATTTAGGGGACTTGTCCGGCTGTAAAGAAGAGCTCTTAGAGAGCCATAAAATATCCGCATCACCGAATATCTCTGCCGGTGTAGTAATCTTACGTGCCATCGAAGCTACACGGATGAGGCTTAATTCACTCGAGCCTTCAAAATCGATGGCGGAGATGGCTGTACAAGAGGGCGAGAGTCCTCCTGCCAAGGATGTTTATAAATCGCCAGGCTCAGTATTGGCGCACGAAGTTATCACCAGGAAATTTAAGCTATCACCTAAAGAAGTCGCAGGTAAATTCATCCAAAGTATCAGGGAGCTGAATAAACCTTCCAGTGAACTGAACCGATATTTCTATCCAGCGGATTTAGCGTTTATTCAGGGACGCGCTCAGGCAATTTGCGAGAAACACAGTAAGTCTTTTTGCGGTCGCATGAGTAGCATAATGGCTGTGAGACTGAACGATTCTCCCAGCTTTTCACAGCGAAGAGTATTGTAAATTGCTATTGTGTATCAGCTATATGTCTGCTGTGTACGTAAAACAGTCGTTGGTTTATTGAAAACTGAGTAGCAACAATGAGCGTTAAGCGGACCTTGAAGGTTACTAACGCGCTAGTCCATTGTAGACAAGGGGCGAACGTTCTACGCCCAAAGCAGCGACAGCGTTAGCTGTCCGACTGACTTTATTTGTTAGCCTCGAATTGCTCCAATGCCTCCGCTGCAGGCCTGAAGTAGGCGTTTATATAAGATTACAATTGATAACCATTTAATCTTCCCCTCAAATAACTGCCTTTTTTCTTTTAAACGGAGTCAAGCTTTCAGAGAGTTAATTGTTTTAATATTTTCACTTCGTTCCGATGTATAGGGCGGTATAGAGTATGTACCTACAGCATGTGCTACCAAATCACTCACCCCCTCAGAGTACAGAGAAACCTCCCCAACCACGAGAGTACGGCCGACTTTTATCAGAGAACATTCCGCAATGATTCGCTCATTTGCCGATGGCTTACGTAAGAAGTTGATGTTAAGGCTAGTTGTTACTGCCAATGGCACGATGCCAATTTTACCAAGTATCGCCACATAAAGTGCCACATCAGCCACACTCATTAAGACAGGCCCCGAAACCGTTCCGCCAGGACGTAATTCATCCTGACCCACATGATGAGATACAGTCGCTCCAACGTTGCTCACTGCTTCCACAACGCATTTGCTTTGTGGAAACTCCGATTTCATGAAAGCGATAACTTCTTCTTTTGTAGCTGTCATTGAGACTCCTTAAATATTTATTCACGTTTATAGGCACCTGGTGAAGCGTTGCCCCAAAACTTCTATATCCCATTGTAAGCCTAGTTTCTCTTCCACCAATGCAAAGCTCTGACTTTCGTACAGAAGCTAGAGTTTTATCGCCTCGTTTGATCGTCCGAATCTCATTGCTTGGGTTATCTAGCCTTCCAATAAATTCCGCCATGCTACTCGCCACTGAACACGCAAATTCCCGACCAAAATCAGCCACTGACTGAGTTGAGAGACAAGTGGAAGCTACGAACGGTTAATCAAGTTCGACCACTATTTTACCAATCTGCTGATTTGACTCCAGATAGTGATGCGCTGCTACTATCTCTTCAAATTTAAAACTTCGATCAATGACAGGCTTGAGTGTTCCCTCGGATAAACCCGAGAGGATAAATTGCTTTGCTCTGCGAAAACGCTCGATGTCTTTTATAACTTCAGTAAACACATACCCCCTAACTGTCAGACCTTTACGAAGTGCTATTTTTAAGGGAAAAGGAGTTGCTTCGGGACTTAATGCTCCGTGTACTATTATTGTTCCTTCAGGGCTCATTGCTTCAGCAATTTCAGCTATCTGCGGCCCACCGACAGCATCAAATGCGATTTTTAAATTGTTTGCTCCCAAGATACTTCTCAAGCTATCCATTAGCGGTTCTTCTTGGGTTGCAATCACATGGGCCGCGCCAGCCTTGAGCACAGCAGCCTTTTTAGCTCCTGTTAGAGTTGTAGCGATAGGGATACCCCCCAGAGCATTCACAATTTGAATCGCAGCCAATCCAACACTGCTCGATGCGGCGGTTATCAGTACTGCATCGCCTTTTTGCACGTTAGCAATTTCGACCAAAGCGCCATAAGCTGTCAGGTACTGCATCCAAGCTGCTGCGCCTTCAGCAAAGGTTAGCCCTGCTGGTTTGAGTGCCACATATTCACTTGGTACGACAATCTCTTCTGCATAGCAGCCGTTCTGAGAAAGCCCCATCTGAGGGACAATACAAACCTCGTCCCCAAGGCGTAAATGATTTACCTCTTCCCCGACTTCAATGACTATCCCGGATGCTTCATAGCCGATTCGTGAAGGGAAGTCAGCCTTTTCTATATAGCTGCCTCGCCTAAACATGGCATCAGCACGATTGAGCCCAACAACTTTGACCGCAATACGTACATCAGTGGCCTGCAAACTTGGACTCGCGAGCGAGTCAATAGTTAATACCTCGGGGCCACCTAATTCATGAAACGAACAGTTCGAATTAGTTTTCTTGGGCTCATATGCATCCTCAACAATGACTTTTTAAGCAATTACATCAATAACTACTTTACCCATTGATCCCAACTCTACGGCATTATGTGCATCCATTGCCGTGTCTAGGGAAAAGCGTAACGGATCTAGTAGTGGCTTAATTTGTCCAGCTTCAACGAGAGCCGTAATTTGCCGCAAAATGTCACCATGATGTTTGCGCCCCTCTCCGCTGAGCTGTGGGTGTAACACAAAAATCGCTGACAATGTTGCAGAGCGTAATGACGACGGTACCAGGTCATGTGAGTCGAATGCAGCACAGCTTAAAATATGTCCATAATGTGCAATGATACCTAATGAGGCATCGAGTACAGAGCCACCGACAGTGTCGTAAACGATATCGAATCCTTTGCCTTGGGTGTATGCGTCCACGTAGTCAGCAGGGTTTACAGTGTGATAATCAATCGGCGTGGCACCAACCGCCTTGAGCAGTTCTTGTTTTCCAGTCGATGCAGTGGCATAAACGTCGGCACCTAAGGCCTTAGCAATTTGCACAGCTACATGCCCAACTCCGCCAGCTCCACCTTGGATAAGGACTTTCTGGCCCGCTTTAACATTCGCCTTGTCAACCAAACCTTCCCAAGCGGTAAGTGCAACCAGAGGTAAAGCCGCAGCTTCACGCATGGACAAATTTTTCGGTTTGAGAGCAAGTAACTCAGCATCTACGTTGGCATATTCAGCCAATGATCCTTGCAATCCTCGCACTCCGCCAGTCAGACCATAAACTGCATCGCCTACTGCAAAGTCGGTGACGCCGTCGCCGATAGCAACAATTTCTCCAGCTAAATCGGTGCCAAGTACTGCGGGTAATTCCGGCATGGCATAAGGAGCGATACCTTGGCGGATCTTGTAATCAATAGGGTTGACTCCACTTGCAAATATTTTTACTTGCACCTGACCTGCTGATGGAGAGGGTAAGTTAATCAGGGCTTCCCGGAATACTGTACCCTCTTCATAGCTATCTAATACCAAAGCACGCATTTGTCTGTTTAACGCTGTCATCAATAACCTCACAAACTAAATATTCAGCGGGTGGTTAAATCACCCGCTGGTTAATAGGTCTTTTATTAAACTAATTAAAACTCTTGAACAGTTGGGCGCAGAACAATCTCGTTGATATCCACATCCGCAGGCTGCTCAATTGCGTATGCGATAGCACGAGCAACAGATTCAGATGGAATTTCATTTTGCTGATAAAAATCTTTTACAAAGGCTGCACCCTGAGTATCTGAACTTCCATGTTTTAATTCAGATTCGACTGCACCTGGTGAAATGATTGTTGAACGAATTTTACCCCCAACTTCATGGCGTAAGCCTTCGGCAATAGCGCGAACAGCGAATTTGGTTCCGCTATAAACCGTGCCGCCGGGACTGAATACTTTGACACCCGCTACGGATGAAATATTGATAAAGTGGCCTGTTCCCTGAGCCTGAAAAATCGGAAGCGCTGCGGCTACTCCATACAGCAGACCTTTAACGTTGATGTCAATCATGCGATCCCATTCGTCAACTCGAGTCTCAGCTAACGGTGCAATCGCCATTAACCCTGCATTATTGATAACCACATCAACTTTACCGAAGCGCTCTTTTGCAAGATTTAAAAGGGCCTTAACTTCGTCCTGGCAAGTCACATCTGTCGCTTGAACCGCAACTTTTCCGCCTGCTGAGTGAATGTCAGCAGCAATAGCTTCAAGCTTCTCCATACGTCGGGCACCTAAAACAACAGATGCGCCAAGGCTGGCTAAATGTCTTGCCGTGGTCTCGCCTAAACCGCTGCTACCACCAGTGATAACAACGACCTTACCGCTGATGTTATTTGCTAAAACACTGCTCATAGTTAATATCCTCAAATAAGTTGAATGACGTTGTCTAAATAACAAGCAAAGTATCTCTTACCTTCAAAAACCAATAAATGGAAATGTTTTAATTTCATAATTCCATATTTTGGAATAATATTTATGTATTCATTTCAAACCTGAATGTGACTGTGATGCTTAACAGATTGGAAATGCTCCGGATATTTTGTACTGCTGCTGAGTCTCGCAGCTTTAAAGAAGCGGCTAACCGTCTGGGAATTTCTCCTCAGGCAGTGACACGAGCAGTGAAAGAGTTAGAGCGATTGCAAGGGGAGCTTTTATTTCATCGAAATACTCGACACATACAAGTGACCCTAGTTGGAGAAAAATTTGCTTTGATAGCAAAAGAACGCCTGCACGCTGTAGATGAATTGTTTCAAACAAGCGCCCGTGACTCGGGTAATGAATTACAAGGGCGGGTTCGTATCGCGGCGCCTGTTGGTTTTGGTCATAAATGCTTGATGCCAGCATTAATGGAACTCTCAACAGTACATCCTCAACTTGATATAGACCTGACACTCAGTGACGAGCGCGTGGATGTGGTTGACGAAAAAATAGATATTGGGATTCGTATCGGCTTCATGAGGGATAGTCGATTTATTGCCCGCCAGCTCGCCAAAATTAATATGTATGTCGTGGCTTCGCCTGACTTAATAAATAGAGTGGGAAGGCCTGCGTCTATTGAAGATCTAAACCACTTGCCGGTTACAGGGTTAGTAGATCGCAATACGGGAAAGCTTTGGCCATGGATTTTTTCCATGGACAGACAGTGGATGCCATCCATAACACGTTTTCGAAGTGCCGACGCCGAAGCTGAATTAATGGCTATACAAAATGGACTGGGGTTTGCTCAAATTCCTGACTTTTTGGCCCAAGACTTATTACGCCAAGAGAAACTTGTGAGAGTGTTAGAAGAGGTCGAGCCGGTGCCTTGGGATTTATATATTTATCGCCCTCAACGTGGTCCAGTACCACAACGTATTCGATTGGTTTTTGATCACTTGGTGTCAAGATTGAGTGTCCGCTAATGGCACGAACCAGAAGCTCAAAATCACAAAGTTAAATGGCCGCTCTTTGTCTAAAGCGGACTGCCTCGGCTGTGCGAACCAACTTCCGCAAATCGCGTTTTTCGAACCATTGGATTAAGTATTTTACTAACTAACTAACCTCTCTCAAGCCTGACTATTTTCTTGCGTATAAAGCTAACGCCTACGCTGTTTCGCGCTAAGGGAGTACATTAGGCTAAGCACCACGCCTAATCCAGCCCCCATAATTAACCCACCAGCCAAATCCACAGATAGTCCAAATATTTCATCTTCCTTTCGTATAGTTGTTACCCAAAAGAAAAGCATAAAGGAGATACTTGCAATGAGAGGAATAAGGGCGATTTTCGTGTTCTTGAACATACGAGCTCCATGCACATGTCATTTTACAAATTTCTTATATAATTATAGGTAAGTCTATGCCTACTTCCTGCTCCCTGTCTTCCAGTTTGAGTTAGGTAGCGATTAGCAACCGATTAACTGCTAGCCAGTCAGCTCTCATTCAGCCATTAAGACCAGTAGTGCGGGGAACCATTTTATTTAGAATACATTGAATAAGGAGATATACATGCATTCACCAAAAGAGAAAATGCCCGAGGTAGGACGAAAATTATGGCTTAGAATACGCGCGCCCGCCATTTCTTCTGAGGGTTATTTCGACGGAAAGCAATTCTGGCTGGTTCAGAGTTGGTTTGACTACGAAGTCTTGCCTTGTGACGTGGAGAAGTGGAAATATATGGGAGCAGAAAATGAAGCAGCCACATATGACTTGCAGAGCCAGAAAAGACAAAGGTTGAAGTAGTGGCCTCAAACTGCTTGGTGGCCACCGACTTCTGCAATCGCTCTCTCAGCAGTAAAGCTTGCCGGGTCAAAGAGTAAATCATCAATTTTCGCCCATAACTCAAAGACTTTTTCACAACTAAATACAATCATCTGTGCCGGCTGCTTAAGCTTCAAACACTTTAAAATGCCTAAATCACAAAACGATGTCAGTAGCTCATTTGCATCGCTTACTCTCAGCTTGAGGTGCTTACATATCATCTCAAGAGTCACCAGGGGATAATCAAAAAGTAGTTTGAGCAACGCTATTGCATTCACGGGTTGGCAATACAGGGCGAGTTGGCTTGATAATGCAAGCCAGACACTGTTTATCCTTTCGCTTATCACTTGGCTAATACCATTTTGCCAAGCAAAAGCTCTTTCCCAATAAGAAATAACATCGTTCCAGCTTCCTCCGATAAGGGCTCTGGGGGTTGCGAATAGCTCTTCACGAGACTGTTCAAAATGATTTAATCTATAAAGTGTGGGACTTAAAAAGGAAGAAAACTCGCGTTTTGATGACAAAAAGCTTGTTAAAAGTAAGCGTGATAACCGACCGTTACCGTCTGCAAATGGGTGGCTGGCGATAAAATAACTAAAGGCCAGCAGTGCGTTAGCAGGCTTTGTTATGTCTTCATGTTTTACAAAAGCCTCCCATTCACTAATCAATTTATTTAGCTCAGCGGGAGGGGGAGGGACTACCGTTGCATTCTCAATTTTATCTGCCCCAACCCAGTTCTGATGCTCTCTGATCCGCCCCCGGCTATTTTCCTCCGGAGTGATTAGCGTATGCATATCGCAAAGTAGCTCTACCGACATTTCTTTTTGAGCACAAAGCTTCAGCGCAAGCTCAAAGCGCTCTATCTGTGTGGCAATAGTATGGGCATAGGTATCACCGTTCTGTATGCCTGCCTGCGCGATACTGAGCCGTTTTCGGCTTACCTCCCTTCCTTGCTTTAAGGCACTGCCTCCCGATATGTAGCGTGAGGTGAGCCTGGCTATATTAATGTGAGGAATAGCAAAGTTGAGCGCCGGCAAACCGGTCGCAGCGCTTTCAAACGAATGTACCTGAGCGTCAATGGATAAAGGGTTTGAAATAATCAGTGGCTTTCTATTATCAGATTTCATAATTATGCTTTGGACTTTGAACGTATTAGTAGAGGTGCCATAGTGGCACCTCTTTCACAGGTTGGGCTTAAAGAGAATAAATATAATTAGTCGGGTAGATGCCCCACATAACATTATTCGACTCGTAACGGCCACCGGTTGTGAATCCGCCTTGGCCATAGACCCTTGCATCTGAAGAGAAGCAATAATTACCCGATTGTTGATAAATATTATTTGTTACTCTATCGACGTTCCAGGCTTTATCTACTTCAACCACCAAACCATCAATCGGGGTAGTCTGGTAACTCGTTGAGATGACATCGTTTCGGCTGTAATCAGGGACTGCTGCGGCGTTTGTAAAACAAGCGTCAATGCGCTTTGATTCATAGCAGGGTCCAATGGCGCAGGCGCTCTTTTGAATATCCAGACGCTTTTCTACTCTGACAGACGCCTTGAAAGAAATCCGTTCCGGTCTGTCCATACATTGCGTGCCATTCACCGTGTCGATACAGCTAGAGTCAAGCGGTTGATAACACTGAGCCCAGTTACCCTGATTCAAACAGTAGTCAATATTCTGGGAGACCATATTTTTGACGGCTTCACACATGTTTTGCTCTGTTTCACCGTTATCAACAACAGCGCTACCAAAGGCCTGTTGGAACTTAAGAACAACATCCTGACCCACTTCTGATTCATCATACATCCAGCACCGATCCTGAAGCTGCGCATCCAGGGTGCTCCAGTACGATAAATTTCGCTGGTAGGTGGTGTAATTAGCGAATACATCGAAATGATCCTGCCCGAGCATGGAGCTGGGTAATGGATAATTCACTTCCGTTGTTTCGATGTTTTTCATAGACTCATCAGAACTATTAGCAAAGTTTTCCAGTGCCGTCATGAAATCTTCGACGTTGTTCAACACCAGAAGGTTTGCAGCTTCATCAGCGCCGGCTTGGGTACCGAGAATTTCAAAGCTATACCCTTTGAATTGCTGCTCTATCTCACTACGCTCAGTGGAATCATAATTGCCGTCCGCACCATAACTTTCCAGTGAGGCTTTCAATTCAAATGTTTTTGATTTTATCTCAGAGTTGGACTCCGACTCTTTTTTCACCCGGATGGTAAAATACATACTGCGACCGGTAGTCACTGTATCAACGTATTTATCACCACACGCGCGACGGAATGATTTCTTATAGCCATTTTCAAGAAAGCTTTCTTTGTCGCTTTGCATCTGCAGGACCGAAGCCTGTTTTGCTTTGTACTTATTTTGTTTGTCAGTAAAAGCGGCCACAATGACAGAGGATTCAGTTACTTTTTCAGTTTTACTGAACACTTCTTGATTGTAAGAGCCTCCAACACTGAAGCCACTAAAGGCGAGATTAAGCCCTACTTCACGCTTTATATTAAGAGAACGCGCCAGACTTTCGTATGTTTCTACCTGCGTAAAGGAGTAGTTTTGTTCGTTGATGAACTCAACACTATCAATGACATCTTCACCCGATGAGACCCAGCATCCAGAGCTAAGATACTCACCTTTCAAAGCTTCAAAACCATGGCCTAATAAGGCCGTGGCAGTAGCAGGTTGAGACGTTTTCGATAATCCGGTTGAAGATTTCACCTGGATATTCACATCATTCATTGGCTTGGTATAAAGCCCGTCCTGATCGAATGAGGGATTTATGACTAAATAGCTCGAATATTCATAATCACTACATCCTTCGCTGCTACAGGCTTTAACTGCGAAACGAGACGTTGTGCTGCCCGCATTGAAGGTAGTTGAGCGGCCTGTGCCATAATAGATCTGACTGAGGCTGCCGCCCTGGGGCTGCTCATAGACTTGGTAGCGAAAATTAGAGCCGGTACCTTGAGTTGTACTAGGCCAGTTTAAGCTTACCTGACCACTGCCTTGCTCGTATTTCACAAATATTTCTGAAACAGAGCGAGGCGCAACCGGCAAAGGCTCACCTATGGTTGTATCACAGGAGGTATCACCAATTTGGCATGCAGCCATCGCTGAGGTCCACCCCCAACCATCTTTGCTTTGGTCAGTAACTGTTTCAAAATCACTCGTGTCTTCAAAATACTCAGTGTCTTCGACCTGTTGAGGCGCTGCATATCCTGAGTAACTGAATCCCAAACCTAACGCCCCAAGCAAGAGCGATATTTTGTTTAATCTAGACATATCTTTACCTTTATCAGTAAAAGTTGTGGGCAGTTTTTTGTTTATTTCATATCCGCCCAGTGTGTTTCCCTCGAACGGCTTGTTGACTGCAGATCTCAATTAAGCTGCCAAGCCAAGGTAACTGTCTGCCTTTTGAACAGAAAAGAACTGAAAAAAATGTGAAATTTATCCTATTTCACAAAAATTGTATGAATTCACGATTAGCCATATGCACGCTATGCCCGATGCACCATAGGATTAAAGCAAGTTAGCTTTGAGAGGGTTGCTACTGCTAAGGAGGTTAGATAAGAAGGGCCTATCCTAGATATATCGGCATTTGAAGTCACACTACACAGAATTAGCGCCTATTTTGATTAGAAATCAATAAACCTAAACACCATATCAGATAGGACTTACCTTAATTTAATTAGTCACTTTAAAAGCAATATGGTACAAATGTATTAATATTAAAAGTGATACTATCATTCAGTTCAGTGTGTTTATCATCTGCATGAGACACTAGCGTGACTCAGGGGGTTAAAATGACCAGTAAAGATACAATGTCCTCTTCAAAGGCTTCACGCGCTACTAAAAAGCATGTGTATGCCTCGAAAAGAAGCGATGCAACTTTTGTAACTCTTAGCCCCAAGCCTCTAAAAAATGAGACAGTAGAAAAAGTTAATGCTCGCGGTGGATGGCGAATTCGTCCGTCGGTGCGCGGTAAAAGGCACCTGAAAGAAGTCCCGTTAAAAATTCGTGGTGAAACTGTTCAGGTTGAAGTCCACGCTGCCGAGGCTCAGATGAGTCGTATTTTAGAATTAACAGAGCTTTTTGCACAAAGTGGAGAGCTCGATCACTTTCTCAGTATGGCAGAGGAGCACGCCGAACATAGTTTGATGGAGTTTAAACGCTCAGTTAAAGCGAGGAACTATTCACCTGCACAGTATGAATTGGTACAAGCTCTCAATACAATAGAAAAGAAGGTTACCGACTTTCCTTTAGTCACTCCAAAGCAAGCAACGCAACTATTAGGTATGTTCGCTTCAAGCAACCCTTCTAGAGACATTGGTAAGCTAGTTAAAGAAAATAAACTGCTAGGATTTAGTTTTGGCGAAGCTAAAGTACTTCAATTACCTGCTTTTCAGATTGATGATAAGAAGCTAAAAGTATGGCCACCTGTACATCGGCTCTGTGAGCTTCTCTCCGGCCTTAATGATTGGGCAGTGTATGACTGGTTAACGTCAGATAATGATGATTTAGGCACTACTCCTGCAGATGCACTGAAGCGTTCTGAATTGTATGATGACCTCTTGGACGTAGCTGGTCTTTTTCTGAATGAAAACAAACACGCTCATCTTAGCTTTTCTGTGAAGGAAGATAGTAAAGGTGAGTAATTTTCCAACTCATACCATCCGAAAGGGACAGCAGCTATATCGTGTACTCACCGCCGAATACGACCAAAACGGTAATCGGTTTTATGACGCTTTGGAGCCGAACCCATACACCTATGTCACGTTCGATGAAAAAAGTGATGTTAAAGCTCGCTTTGAAGATAATACTTTAGTTTCTGGACGCTTTGCTCCATTTCGTTCTAGCAAAGCAGAACCTGAAGCGGTGCCAGCTTTATATTTTGCTGAATCTGCAATTGGTGCTTACTACGAGATTATTCTTCGTCCATTAGGTAACAAAGCGAAACGGGCCATCGAACTTGCTGATGTAGAAAACAAAGTTTTGGCTCGGGTGGTTCTAGACAAGAACTTAAAGTTGGCTGATATTCGGCGTCCTTACTTAAAAGGGGGCGAGAAGCCTTTTTGGGAGTATTCCGCCGAAGATTTGTATGAAAGCAGTAATCTAAAGGTAATTAAAGAAACTCGTAGTTTGTCTAAATACGTGCATGATAATTACCCCGAGCTTGATGGATTGATATGGGACTCGGTGCAAGCTCAGGGGCCTGTAACCTGCATGATCCTATTTGGTTTGCGCAGGGCTGGGCGTATAGAAGAGGAAATTGAAGTTCTTTCTGATATAAGTACCTGGCGGCCTTATCTGCTTGAAGGCGTTAGACATGGAGAAATTGTTGTTGCTCCAGATTTAGTGAATATACTAGAGCTATAAGTCTCAGTTCTCCCCCCCCTTAACCGACCTTTTGTAGTTTAATGGAAAGGAATTGTCTTTTATGCTGCTCAAAAATGTTCAGCCAGCTTTGGAATATTTGAGAAAGAGCCCTGTAGTATCAGATCTTCGTCAGCACACTTATTTATCAACATATCCATATCTGCTTAAGTTAGTTAGCGCAAGTTAACAACATGAAGATTGATCACCTTAGTCAACTAACGCTTATGGTGTATGGATGGATGCCCAGAACCTTAAGGATAGATAACACTTACCTGGCCTCTACTTTAAACGCTGTCAAGGCAGCATCGAAGACTTCCTTGAATGACTTTGACAGTGTTCCGATTCAGAACATTGCGAATTGCTTACGTTCGGTGGTGGGAGCGTCAAAACTCCTTCATTTTATCAATCCCAAAGTTTACCCAATCTGGGATAGCAAAATACAAGCGTTCAGAGGCTTTCCGACAAGAAATTCAAATATGCAGCGAATGGACAATTATCTAGCCTACGTCCGTGATGTGCATGCAATAGTTGAAGAAAAAGGATTTAACAATTTCTATACTCAATTTAATGAGGCATATCGTGAACGGTTAGAGCAAAGTCAAATTGAGGTATACAAGGTGGGTCCTCTCCGAGCAATTGAATTATCGGTATTTGAGCTGGCCAGTCGAGCCTGTCAGCGGTGAAAACAGGTCACTTTTCTAAGGCGCGAAGATATAGCTAAATCCATAAGTATGCCTTGTGAAGCATGCCATCATTCATAATAATACCGACTGTGTAACGTGTTTTCGATTCGGCAAACCGGGTGTTACCTAACCTTTGCCATGCCTACAGTACCGGCACGGTATTGCTTAGCATAACGAATCGCCATGGCTTCACTTTTCCAGTTCCCGGATAGTACAATTTCTGCCATAGGAACATCTGCAGATAGTAAGGTCAAAACGCCCCCAGTGCGGGTACTGTGACAGGTAAATTTACCTTCAGTATTAAGCGCAATACCCACAGCCTCATACCGACGCAATAGCGCCTGGTACTTCATGGGCTCAGGCTGGACCGTCTGTTTGGGTGACAATTTGCGAAAGATAAATCCTTCTTCTATACCGGCATCCGCTAACCACTTTTTCAACAGCATAGCCGTTTCATCCGACATGTATCCATAATGACCATCACCAGCCTGATCGGTTTTCGAACGCGGGGCGAAGATGGTTTTGGCCTGCCAATCGATATGCTGAACCTCAATGGCCAGCAGGTTAGAGGCTCGGAATAGCGTATCCAGCGCCAAATTAATCAGCACCGCATCCCGCAACCCCAGTAGCGTATCGACATCAAGAACGTGGTTCGCCAGCCGGGCCTCGTGTAACTGTAGTGGCTTGGCCTGTTTCTGCGCCGACGGTTTGGCTTTTAGGCTACCGTTGATATAGCGAGTGAACAGTTTGGAATGCTTCCACGGATCCGGCAATTCACTGACCCCAAGAAAAAAACGAATAGACGCCAGCTTACGCTTAATAGAATGGTGGCTCAGCGGCGATTGCATCATCCAGTCAAAAAATGCCTGACACGCCACTTTCGTTATTTTCCAGTCACTGGCCAGCGCCGGCAATTGGCGTTCACGGCAAAAAAGCAGGTACTGATTGAAATCGGATTGATACGCTTTTCGGGTATTAGACGCCATGGTGTGCCAGACCGAATCGTGCAGCTCGGTCAGATTATCCACCACCAGCTGGTAGTGTTCATCATCAATCGCAAAATTGTCGTGAGTTAATGTCAGTGCCTGGCTCATAGTCTATTATTACAGATAACTGTTATTATCTGTAATAATAGAGCAGGGCAGACACACCGTCAATAGCGTTACATATAACGCTATTATTTTTATGGCAGAGCAGGGTAGTTATCTGTATCATTGAAAGCGTTATATGTAACGTTTGTGTCGGGTAACTAAATATGAGTGATAACACGCTGTGGCATAACTACATCACCCAAAATTTTCACCGGTATATTTCAACGGTTGAAAATTCGGAATGGAAAGGTGATTCGCCAGTAGAAATTGATATTGAGAAGGTCCGGGGCCAAGAGCCCAAGCAAGCTTATGCCTATTTACGCCAATTCATACATGATACGGCTATCAAGCGCCTGCAAAATCGGTTTCGGGCCCATAAACACCGCGAAACAACCGGCTTAAAGAATATTCAGCTAAAAGAACATTATTTAAGAATGCTGGACAGGTTCAAGGATCAGGTTGGCGCCGCCAGCTATGAAGAAGCTTTAGACTTCTTGCTGTCACCTGACTATCGTGAGTATCAGGCGGAAGTAAACACTGCTAAAAACGTAATAGGGGGTGCAGAATACGACAGCGATGAATTATTTCTTAATGGGCTTATGTCCAGATTAACGAAATATGACCGTCAGCGAGTTGCATTAGCCATTGAAAAAACGTATTTTTCAGCCTGGCGGACTGCTAAGCAAACAAAAAAAAGAACCGGGGACCCAATCGATGAAGCAATAAACAGTTTTACGCTTTATCAAGTGGTTAAAAAATTCACAAATACCTAGCTGATTAAAGGTAAGAAGGAGCTGCTCTCAAAACTATCTACAATTTCATCGAGACTTCGTTATTTTAAAGAGGCCTTCTGCGTTATGAATACTTGTATGAAATTTGTCTACTGAAATTTTAAGATGGCATCTTCAATTTCTTTCCATTTTCCGAATGCATAAATACGCTGATCAACAACCTGGATGATTTTCACGTATCCAACGGGATAATAGCTTATAGAATCACTACTAGCCATGAAACTACCCCTATTGGCTAGAATATAAAGCTCACCCATATCCTTTATTGGAAAAAATGTTTGATATCGCTTACCAGAACTAAGCAGGTTCTGATTACAAATACCTCTCATTTGACTTCTCTTTAGAATCGCAAAGTATTTTTTATGATTTTTAATCAGATCATTCTTATTCCTCACCCAAAAATGTGAATTAACAATCTCTCCTTTAAATGATTTCAAACTATTTGCTGTAATTAGATAACCACATTTATCATCTTTTTTTACATCAATGACTTCTACAACGCCGGTAAAATCAGAGGTATTAACAAGAGTTTTTAAGCTAATATTCAGGCTCATAGCGTTAATGCTTACAGTAAAAAAACAGCATAAAAATACTATAAATCTCATTTTAAAGCTCCAACTTATCCAATACCAATTAATGCCTTAAATTCTACCTCTACATAAAAATGACAAATCTCATGCATAAATATAAATTTTGTAAAAGTCTCTGTAGACCACTCATAGTGACCCCTGCAAATGAAACTATTTAAAGGCATTGTGGCTTACGCGCAAATCGTGATTCTCTATGTGCTATAATTAATCAATACGGCAACCTGCCTGTGGTAAGGCCAGACTTTCCTAGACAATTTCCATATCTCGCTGCAGCAAAACTTTTTTCTAAAGCGAGTTAACTCTACCGGGTTTTAAATACTCATCATGACTACTAATAAATAGCGGGATAGCAAACATGCGAGAAGGGCATTACTGAACTTAGCATTAAACAATGAGACTTTTATTTAAGTAATAGGGAGTCACTATTAAAATTTTAAACTAAAAAATTAAAACAAAAAATCCCCTAAATAGTATATTTAATAAGTCCATAGCCATGGTAGTAGCCAAAACATAAGGATGCAAATTGCAAAAATACTAGCTTTGAACGCCTTGAAATGAACATTAGCTCTCAATAGTAAATACAACATTGCGATAACGGAAAAAAAGGTCCAAACTATTGAAACTCCCAAGGCTAACATAGGCGGGCCAAGTGGCACACCCCTTAGTTCTTCCCTACTTAAATTCGATATATCGAGAACGTATGCTGATAAAAGTAAAGTTAGAACAATATAAAATAGAGTACCACCAAAGCGTTTTAGGAACATAACATTAACCTCTAGATAGGCCAGTACAGGCAGATATAAAATCCATCACGCATGATAAATCCGATTATCATGCGTGATAGTAAACTTTTAGAATCTGAGCGAGTTAGATTGTCAGTTAAGTCACATATAGTGAATATTACGTGTATCCTGGAGCTAATCAATCTAGTTGGATAGCCTGCAGCGAGCGTCTACCAGCTTAGATCCACCACAAATTCGATAGTCTACTTCAGACAAGGAGCGGACGTTCGATGGTTGAATATAGACTGCTGATTAGTGCCAAAAACAGTCATTCAATTCAAGTTGACTGCCGCCAATTAGATGGTGTTGTTCCAGTGTTCTTTTTGAATAAACGAGTAAAAAAGCTATCGTTTTCATAGCCAACCTCTAAGGATATTTCTTTTACTGACTTATCCGTAGTCAGTAAGAGCTTCTTAGCTTTATCTAACCTTATTTCTTGAGTGTATTTATTGATTGATATTCCTGCTGCCAACAAAAATCTGCGTTTCAGGTTTCGCTCACTAAAGTTAAATTTATTTGCCAAGTCAATAATCTTGATATTTTGAGAGGAATTGAGTGTAATCCAATCCTGAACAGCCAATACATTTAAATCATCATGCTCCAGATATTGAGGAAGAATCGGACTAAGCTTGTGTGGCTCGGCCACAAGCAAGTGAGTAGCGCATTTTTGTGAAAATCTATCTCCTTTATCTTTCGCAACAATAGCTAAAAGAACATCTATTCCGGCTTCAAAGGTGCTTGTTGCGTAAATATTGTCATTTCTAATGTAAGGCTTATCTGTAACGAACTCAGCACTAGAAAATAACTTTTTAAGTTGTTTAGTGAAAGCCCAGTGAGTCGCCCATTGTTTGTCATCACATTTTCCTGTTGCTACCAAAAAATAGGCTGCCGTACTTAAACTAATGACAATTGGCGAATGCTTCATTTGAAGGGACAACCAATCAATAATAACTTTCGAAGATGACGGCATGTTACTTAGTTGAATTCCTTCTATAGGAGGAATAATAACAATATCGTACTTAGCACCATCTAAATGCCCTTCTGATACAATCACCGCTCCACTGGACGAGCAGACATGACCGCCATCATTGCTAAGTATTTTCACATCATAACTTAGTGGATGGTTCTGGTGCTGTTCTAATAAAGAAACAATTCTAAAGAAGTCTTTTGCCAAATAAACACTCATTGCCCAGCAAGCTTCGTAAGCTACTATCGCTACTTTTTTCATTTTAATCATGGCCTAATCGGAGGGTGTCAAATTCCTATTTGGATATAGTACCTGAACTATTTGCTTTGTAGAATTTGCTGTAAAAATTATCAACAAGCATATTTATGATTATTAAAGAGCAATACATCCCTACTACTGATGGCGACATATTTGTAAAAATTTGGACTCCAGAGATTGTTCAATCAAAAATCTCAATCGTTTTACTCCATGATTCACTTGGCTCATGCAATCAGTGGAGAGACTTTCCTGAAAAACTAGCTAACACTTTATTCATGCAAGTCATTGCATATGATAGGGCTGGTTTTGGGAATTCTTATACCAGACACACCTTGCCGTCTATTAACTTCATAGAAGAAGAAGCCGATGTATACTTCCCTCAAGTGAAAAAGGCTCTTGAGCTAGGACGGTTTATTATATTAGGACATAGTGTTGGCGGTGGTATGGCTGTCAACATTGCAGCCAATGAAAAAGACTGTTTAGGCGCAGTGACTATCTCTGCCCAAGCTTTTATTGAAGAGCGAACATTGGAAGGTATACAAAACGCTAAACAAGCTTTACAACGACCTGAAATGTTATCAAAGATAGCCAAGTGGCATGGAGAAAAGGCGCAATGGGTAATCAATGCTTGGACTGAAATTTGGCTTAGTGATGAGTTCCGCAACTGGAAGCTATGCCAAGTTAAAAACGTATTTTGCCCTTTACTCGCAATACATGGTGAAAATGACGAATATGGCTCGACAGCATTTCCTAACTACATTGTACAAAATTCATCTGCAAGTGCTCAAGTGGAAATAATCGAAAATTGTGGGCATATGCCTCATGTAACACATACTGAGGTTGTGCTTAAAGCTATAGCAAGCTTTATCAAAAGCGTAATTGACCTAAACTAGAATCCATTTCAATGGATTTAGAGTGAGAGTCCGCTTCACGTACAGAACAGACCGTCAGAACTGATTGAGCCCTACCACAGTTAGTGGCTGACAGTTAAAGTTGTAAGCATTACGTTTTAGTTGTCCGCCGATAGCCTCTCTTTATCACTTAAAGGTTCGCCACCCTTAAAGGTTTTGACTTTAGTGACCGCGAGGTCCTGATGAATTTTTGGATTATCTAGCTCGGACAAAACCAAGGCATCGTTTGCATCGCCATCCAGCCACGCGGATACAAAATCTTTATCGTGAGGCAAAAAGCAGGGTATCGATTTTTGGTGATATTTGCTGAATCGTTCATGCGGTGGCCGGGTGATAACAGCTGTCGAATAGCAGCCATTTTCAAACTCTCGATATACCGCACCAAAGAGTATCGCTTCCTTGGCGTTCATCAGGTAATGCTCATTAGTTGAGCCTACCTTATTTGATTCACCTAAAGCGGTACCCACAACGATCGCTCTATGATGCCGTACAGCGCCTTTCCAAAAAGGACTATCTAGGTTGCGAGCATTAAAAGTCGTTCTGTCTCCTACTCTCAATGTATCGCCATCTGGCTTGCAATCGAACCACCAGGTAGCATCGACTGCTTTATTTGGGTTAACAATCAGATTCTTAATCTGTCGATTAGGGTTTTTGCCAAACGCAGGATAAAAGTTAAGTAAACCGGCATTTTCTTTTTCAAAAGTTGGGATCATATTGTCCAACCCAACTTTACGAAGGATATTGATGACTGCCGGGGAGCCGGCATCTCTTTGAATAAATCCACACATGAATGCTCCCCATTTTGGAAGTGATACTGAAGTGGAAATCACCAAAAGTATATTAGTGATGGTTAGATAAAGAATCTGTATCTTAGGTTATTCAGTTCAATTGTTATTTAAAGCTTCTTACTGTCCTGCTTCATGAATATGCCAAAGGCCATTTCTTCTGAGGAGCCATCCTGATGTGAGAGATAGAAATATGAAACCTATCAGCATAAAATAAACACCCGGGCTCATCTTTTCAATGGATGATACCAGCGTTACTTCAGTATCCTTGTTGTCAGCTAAAGACTTAAATATGAACGACACAGGCAACACGGTGACAAGAAGTAGAAAAGCTTTAAATATGGCCATACCAGCATCAATCTGAGAATGACCAAATGCCTCGCGAGCCTTTGGGCTTAGATTTTTATACTTCATTCCTTTTCCAAATTTAGAACGTGGCAATGAAGATTCCTATCTTACGACAGACTTCTTCAGCGGTGTCTAGGTATCTGCCTGACGTAGTACGAAGGCGATTTTTTCAGTGTAACTGGTCTTTTCCATGATTCATAGTATGCCTAAGACCTCTAAAACGGCACGACACTAATTTGGAGGTTTTCTATTAGAGAGCATCAATTTGTGTCGTGAAAATTTCGGCACATCGTAATTAAAGCCAAAGTGAAAATTACCGTTAACATAACCGATATCAAATTAGCAGTAGGACAAAAGCAATGAAGTCGTTTTACCAATTTGCAGCATTGACTCTTTCAGTGACATTTTTATTACTTGGCGGGTGTAGCTCCACCAGCAATGAAAATAAGGGGCCAACCTTGGTGTCAACAATCAAGACAGTTAAGGTCTATGATACGGATACTTACGACTGGAAGGATAATCGTTCATTCGCCTATAACATTGCTCATATGGCTCAACCCTCTGGAGCTGGAAATGGCCTGAGCGATTCATACAATCCAACAAATGGTGTTCAGTCATCCGGCACAAATACGGGTGCTCTTGCTTTTGCCAGAGGATTTCTTGCTATGGATGCCCTTACCGGCATCAGCCATGTATTTTTGAGTAGTAAAGAAAAAGACATGCTTGACTATGGTCCTTTCGCAGTAAGCTTTGTCGGTGTTAATGACATCGATCTGAATGACGAAGTGGCAACGGCAAATTATTTGTTGAACACTTTAGACACAGAGCTTCGTTCTGCGACACAAAACAGCCAAATGGACGGTAAGTTTCACGGTGTTTACGCGAATGCGATTAAATACTCGAAACGTAATTACGTAGCAGTTCTTGAGGGCAACGTTTGTCAAAATGGCGCTAATTTTCTGGCACCAGAGGAGGTGAAAAATGCTTCATTTAAGAATACAAAACTCAAAAATTACGTTCTTGGTCTAGAGAAAGAACTGAAAGATGCTCCCTACAGCGAAGTGTGTGCAATTTTTTATGAAAGCTCTGTAGCTGGTAAGCTGGGGAATAAGTACATCGTTGTCCATGAAGCGATAAATTCAAATCTCGCACTCTATTACCACAACGGTATTGCACCGACCTCAACGATGGCATTCGTTTTCCCAGAGAACTTCAGCCACATTAACGAAGCCACACGGGCAAAGTATGTTTATCAATTTCCATATTCATTCGTATCTTATAAAGGTAAACAGTATCTTTTTGATGCCAATGAAGATTCAAAAATTACTCTTTGATCTGAAAGGGCGCTTTTATAGCGCCCTTAATTAACCTGCTATCACAGATAGATTGAGTATATTGTCTCAGTCTGAGACACGGCCAGCCTGCTTAGGGCTTCAGACCTTCGATACGACATTAACTGTTGTAATATTCAAACTGCTCATCATCTTTAGCTGGTGAGCTTACTTTATGGTCTTTGAAAATGTACATGAGCGTTTTTTCAATCGGCTGTGCTTTTTCATCAGTTAGCTCTCGTTTGAGCCAAAATTCTTGAGCTTGTTGATCTGCAATAAAATTACCGTCGTTACTCAGTAAAAACGAGTGATATGATACTCCTTGTATTGGACATATGGAGACAATCTCCCATCCCGCACTTCCTAGTTTGCCAATAATTTTATTGAATTTATCCACATGGCTATTACCGAAGCGATTCTTCCCCGTATCAAGCGATATATGCTTAGTCTCACCATACTGTGTCACAGTCACTCTTTTTTGACCCTTCGACCATGACAAAACTAATGATACGTATTCCCATTGTTTCAACTTGCATCCTCCATACGATTCTTATTTTAGGTTCAAACGCCTTTAATGTGACCTGATGCGTCCTCTACGGCATTGCAATAGCAACAAGCAGCCCTCGCACTGCGTTAGTATCAGAATCGATTAGAAAGATCACACAGAGCCGCTTTTAATAACTTGTTATGGTATTGCTGTAGTTAGTCAATTTTCATTAATCTTCCGCACTTAAGGGATTGTGATACCATTTGATTTGCCACCTCAAGAATTACCACGATAGAACACTGAATCGCTCTAAGATTGTTGCCAACAATCTATTCTGCGCTAAAACAAAATGCTTAAATATATACGCCTCTACATGGCCTTTACCTGTCAACCCTATCGTACCCAATATGCCAATGTGTTTAGATATCCCTGTTCAAAAACTCACTCAATGCGTTAGCTTCCTTTTCTGTGAGTTTATCAGTAACAACTAAACCTTTGTCGGTTTGCATTATTTTACTTATAGGAAAATCACTGTCCCTTTTTGAAAATAACCGTGATGACAGCATTTTAATGAATCTTCGCATCTTCTCAGCCTTCTTTAATAAAGCGCTCGGCTTAGGCTGGATGATAGGGCAAAGAGAAAATCTGCCCCTTCGTAGAATGTTTAATTATTGAAATGAAAGTTGCGGAACGCTTGAATAGCGGATGAAGTCATCTGTTGTTACAGTAACGATTTGTTCATCATCGTCACTAACTCGCATTACCGCTACCTGTGTTGAGCGAGGGTTAGGCTTATCCATCAAATCAATCACGAGCAAGTAATTGGCGTCAGTTTTTACCGTAAAGGTACCATCCGGTTGGATATCACTGGCTTTTTCCATTGCATCGTAGAACATGCCAAGCTCATAGATTGGTTTGGCTTTTTCAAGCTCCTCACTAAGTAATTTCAGCGAATCAGCTTCAATTAATTTAGCCGGCATCGCGAGAAGGCGCTTCTTTTCATCTTCTGCATAGCGGATATTATTTTCTGCACGATTGTAGCGCTGTCTTTCACGCCAGCCGAAAGAATTAACCTGTTCCACCAGCTGAGGGTTATCACGGTCTACACGGGCCAGGTCTTTTTTGATTTGAGGACTGGATTTCAATTGGCGAATATATGCCCCGGATGCATTACGTAACTCATCAATGGCGGCTTGCGGCAGCTTAGCTTTCAGCTTCGCCTTTTCATCTGGTGTATATCCGGGCATTTGAAAATATGGGCAGTAATGGCGCCCCTCGTGTTCATATTGCTCGCCGTATACATTCGTTTTGGCTTCATCACGAAAAAGCCAGGTTGACGAGGTCACAAACTCTCGACAGTCTTCAATTGGCTTATCATCAGACTTGTTACCATAACGAGTTTCACGACTGGCTTCTTTGACAAGTTCGTTAGAAACTCGAAACTCCTTTTTATCATACTTAATAAAGTAGGTAGCTGCCTTGGCCCGGCTTTGGCTGAAAGCTTCGTCCAATGCTTGAAGCTGGCTACTTAGCGCTTGCTTCTTTTTATCAAGCTCTGCTTTCGCCTCGTCACTCCTGCCTTTTTGAGTAGCAACAGAATCCAGGTACTGCTGGCTTTTCTGGATAGTCTCATTTATCTCGGCCACAAACTTGCCACCGGTTTCATCAATATCTTTGACGTAGTTCTCAAAGTCCAGCTCTGGCTTGCTTAAGAAGTCACTATCTGAAAACTGCTGTTGCACCAACTCAACACTTGCGTATTTGTCTCGCAATGCAAGCAGCCCCGCTTTTGAATCCGGTAATTGCTCATCTTTGCTGATAGTGGCCTTCCAGTTCTCAAACTTGCTGTTATCTATTTTATAGACGGCACCATTAGCAGAGATTAGCGCAACCTGTTGGCCGTTACCTTCAACCTTTCCGGCAATCGGATCCCCCCCACCACAGGCAGCAAGATTAAGCGAAAGTGCGATAACTACGATGGATTTCTTTAACATTTCAAAGTCCCTTAAAAAACAAAGGTGTCAGGGTACTTTCAATGCGATGCGAGTCTCTAGCATTTATGTTCGATAAATCGGGATCGCTGGCTGATACGCTTAAATGAACTTATCGATGCAGTTGAGCATATTTTCTTTTCAGGCTGTACTCAGCCCATCCGACTATTACAGCGCAGTCAAAAACTTCTTTAACCCATCTGCATAGATACTCAGAAGCCTTAACGGTCAGCGCCTCAAAAGCGATTCTAACTAAGTACTTCCTTGCCCAATCTTCGCTTTCACCTTTAAAAAAGTCCGGGCTATAACCTAAGTCATTTCCCCTGGCATAAAGGGTTATATCATTCTCATGACAATAAACAGCGGCCATCAAAGAAATTAAACTCAATAACGCTGATTTCATATCATTAGAGTCAGAAGAGCCCTTCAAATTTTCACTCCCACTACTTCTCGTTCTGTTCAGGATTGACCACATGCTGAAAGTAGTCTTCGCTAAACTCAGTCATCATCAGTACTGGTTCGCCTTTTTTAATGACAGAGCCGGCTTTCCCGGTCGATGGAATGACTTTGACGGTTTGTCTGCAGACAACTCTGAAGCCAGCCCAATCCCTCCCTGCTCCCATCTCCTTTAGTGTGGGGTCGGCTATCCAGCGAGACTCCCCTACGCTGAGCATTTCATTGTTTACTAAACACTGTAACCGCTGACTGTCATCCCCATTAGCGTGCGCTGGTACCGATATACCGCAAAGAAACGCGGCAGCAATATAGTTTTTCATCATTAATCCTTGAGGACCATAAAAGCAGGTTTATCCTGGCAGCATGGCAGATTCATAGGCTGCGTAATGCCTTTAGAAAGTAGGATTTGGGTAATTATGTGAGGTAAAGGCTACATGATGTGCCCTTATAGGAGCACGACAATAACGTTGATAAATCCGAAAAGTTCGACATTAACCTGATTAAGTCTACAGACAATATTATTTGTATTTTGAATCTACAGATATTATTATGGATTATAGATACCACTTTTTATATTTACTATCTGGAGATACACATGCAAGCCGTGACTGAATTAGCAAGTTCTAATGCTGCCTCGAAGTCATTGCATGTAGCGGTGAACATTTTGACCAAGTGGAAAGCCACTACAGAGCAAATGGCAACAATTCTTGGTGTATCAACAGCCAGTATTAATCGGGCGAAGCGCAAGGGTACCGTTAGTCTTTCACGCGACCAGCTGGACCGGGTGAGTTATATCCTTAATATGCATGCCGCCCTGCGCACGGTCTTTGATAATCCAGAAAACGTGTATGGGTTTGTCAGGAAACGAAACCACAACCCCTTTTTCAACGGTGCCACTCCTTTCGATTTAATGGTGCAGGGCTCTATGGCCACCCTCTATGAGGTCTTCAAGCGTGTCGACGGACTTAGAGGCGCTCAATGGTAACGGTAGCGTCTCTAAGTGATTTAGCGTTTCACCCGGTAACGGGCTACCGATTGGTTAATTCAAAGTTCCCTCCTATCCCACTATTTGATGATGTGGCTGATGCAGAAGAACTGGACGCGGTGTATGAAATCCAGAGGCTGACAAACCCGCGCCTGCAAAATGAGATTGGAAACCTGAACCTTCTGCCCCGCAACCAAATCCCTTTTGGTATTGATGGCCTTCCCTATGCGGTAGCCTCATTTACACACGTAAATCCGAATGGCTCGCGTTTCTCTACTGGTGACTTCGGTGTTATGTACATTGCCGATAATTCAGAAACAGCCCTTGCTGAAGTGGCACACCACCAGCAAACATATTGGGGCAAGGTTGAAGACCTGGCTTACGATAGGTTTGTATTTCGTGAACTTTGTTGCGACTTTATCACTGAAAAATATAAGTGCATCGAAGCGAATGATGAAACTAAGGGTCTATTGGCGCCTGACGATTATTCTCAGTCACAGCAGCTGGGGCGAGAATTGCGACAATCCGGTATTGAGGGGTTACGATACCCTTCAGTAAGATTGGAAGGGGGGCAATGTTTCGGGCTGTTCAGCCCCAAAACTGTCAAGAGAGTCGTTCAAGCTAAGCATTATGAAATGGTTTATCGTGAGGGGGCATTGCAGGTCAACCAATTGCTTCAACCTCGCTAAGCCAGAGCATTACGGTTGGAAGTATAAAAGTCTGCCAAAAGCGAGAAGCTGACACTTTTAGAATCGCCGTGGCAGACTGCTTCAGACAAAAAGCGGACTGTCAACTTCCCACTGAGGGGCGATAACTGTGGGAGGGTAACAAAGTTTCATACTCAGTATTAAAGTATAATACTGAGTAAAAGAGTCTCATACTATCTCAGGTCGGTTAGCTCAATCTATTTCTGACACCATCGTGTAGGCGGTGGTGTCCTCTTAGCTAATAGAGGACTTCGACATTCAAAGATAAGAGTGGTCAGTTTCTTAGAAAAATCAGGCTTTAACTTCTCGTAAAATAGTTCGTAAATTATAGGCTTTCTATTTTATTAACCGTATTAATGCACTGCAAAGTTGGACTCATGTCTGGTAAGGCCTAACTTTCCTAGACACTTTCTATGTCCTTAAAATACTGCCTGTCATATTCTGTTGGTGACGTGCGT
>NZ_JABBXD010000017.1 GCF_014750655.1 Salinimonas profundi | reverse complement strand
AGAAGTGAAACACGTTAGCGGCGATGGTAGTGTGGGGTCTCCCCATGTGAGAGTAGCACACCGCCAAGCTCCCATTCCACGAAGAAGCCCACTCATTGAGTGGGCTTTTTTCGTTTCAGAAGTGCATGATTGTGCAGTACGCCTGCATTGCAATACCTCACCATCAGAGAGCACCGACTGCAAAGGCTCATAAACAACAATCTATCCTTGGTGCTACGATGCACTTACTCTCTGCGACCTGGCGCTCGTCACTTTAAGCATTATATCGCTGTAATCTGTCTGTTAGCGCAAGACAGTTAACGTTGTTCAAACTCACTTAATATCACTTTATCTTTCTGCGCCCCGACGCTTATCAATCGCTACGATCACAGCGCTTAATTCAATGTAAGCCGGGCAGCAAATGCTAGAATTGGCTGGGATGAGAGATGAATGGCCGGAATAAACCAGCTTTCGTCACAATGAGAAGCGCAATACGTCGCTGTGATACAGAAGTATCAGACATAGAAGCCGTAGGGTTTTCGTTTCAGAACGACAGGTTGGTATAGAATTACGCGCATAGCGTAAATAAACTCATCAGATAGCTGAAGCAATGCATAATCATATGAATAGCTGGTAAACAACGCATGTCCAGATGATGGATGTTTTAGAGCTGCTGACTTATTTTGCCGCACGCTGCTAAAATGGAAGGGTATCAACGACTCTTGTAAGGTTAGAAAAAGTACGAAGTAAAATAAAACCCGGCTGAACCGGGCTTTATTAACAGAACATATTAAAATTAACGACTTACTTCTGCTGAACGGCGATATTCACGATACTCTTGACGAGAGATCATGCTGTCCTTGTCTTCATCCATTTCATCAAAGATACTGTTTACGCCAGCCATGCTTGCCTCTTCTTCAGAGATCATGCCATCGCCATTTTTATCCATCATTTTAAACTCATTTTCAGCTACCATGCGATCGCCTTCATTTCCCGCCATCTCATCATTGTTTCGAAGGTCGGCATCATGATCAGAATCGTAATCATCCATGTTTTCGTCGCGCTCATATGAACTCATGGCGGATTCACTTTCATGCTTCATTGAATCCATTTCATCATTCATTGCGTTCATATCGCTGTCGCTTGAATAATCGCTTCCCATATCTGCACCAACCTGAGTTTCATCGGTTTTCAGGTCTTTGGGTGATGATGCAACGACTTCATCTGCGTCTGCGGTTACTTTTGCCTTGGTGTACTGAACCTGATCTTTTACATCTTCAGAAAACGCTTTTGGGTTGTTTTCCAGGTATGTGATGTATTCATTCTCAGATAATTTTTTATCGCCGTTTGTGTCCAATTTATCGAAATGTTTCGAGATAACGTGATCACTAACTTCGTCTTTGCCTAACATTCCGTCTTTGTCAGCATCAATTTTGGTAAAAGTGTGTTTGACTTGCTTCATATGGTCTTCTTTATCCATATGGTCATGCGCCATAGCTGCTGTCGACATTGCACCTGAAATTAATACTGCTAGTGTTAACTTTTTCATTGTATCTCCTTTAGTCGTTGCCTCCTCGTGGAACTGCTGACAGGAGGTGATTTACATAAGGAGATATTCACTAATTATGCCCAAGTGTAATATCTGATTTATTTCAGGAGGATAGAAGAAACTATAGACGCTTTTATTGTATGCCGATTGTCAGAAGTTTAGAACTAATTGAAAATTATTCGTAAATCGATTGCGAGATAATTGTTGCACTTATGCTCTGCCTGTTAGTTATAATTTTCTCTGAGTGATTTCAGTATGGCCTGCGGGTGACGAATCTGATATTTGGTGTAGATGGACTGAATAATATCGGGGTTGTGTTCAATAAAAGAAGAAAGATCAGCGACTAATCCCGGATGCTTTATGGTGGACAGCATAAACCCGACATCATCGTGTGGCAGCCCCGGAGCGAGTGTAAATGGACCTAGCTCAGGCGTGATGGACGCAATATACTGAACCACGTTGTATTCTAAGTTAGCAGCGTCCACTCTTCTTTTTTGGAGCATCTGTAGCGCCGTGATCGAATCATTGACGGAAATCAGTTTAGTTTGATCATTGTCTACCCGTTTTTGCCAGTTTACGGGTGTGAACCCCAGAGGCATTGCGATACGCTTTATCTTGTCGATAGCGTTATTGCTATCTTCAGGGTGAACAATCGTACCGCCCAGCGCCCTAACCAAAGGCGTCGAATAATATTTCTTCTCATGATTGCCCGGTGCATCATACCATTTGGGATTATCCGGATAGACGAAGTCTACATTGCCTTTTACCAGTTCTCGCTGAAGTCGCAGTATTGGCATTGCATGGTAATTAAAGGTGTGGCCGGAATCTGCAGCGTATGCTTCAAGAATCGCCCACCCAATGCCCTTGTCAACATTTGATTGAAAATCGTAATGAGGGTAGTAATGAATGTTTTGTGCACCCACGATATAACTTTTAGCTTCTGAGTGAAGACTAAATACAACACTGATCACCAGTAATAATGTGCGCACGAACATATACCTGCTAATGTTAGTGATTAATATAACTTTATATATACTACTTAATGCAGACTAATGGAAATCTCTTGAAGGCACTTGTAGTGTTTCCAACCAATCAGACCGATCAGTCAGCTTACCTGCAATAACGTGAATCACACCCTCTTCAGAGCGTTCGAGAATACCATCAACCTGCAGAATGGTTGCTTTGAGGTACGGTTGCTTCTGGTGTCGGGCAGTAGACTGCCAGATAACAACATTGGTATTGCCGGTATGATCTTCCAGGGTCAGGAAAGTGACCCCGGTTGCGGTTCCCGGCGCTTGCCGACAGGTCACGCAGCCTAGCAGATGCACCACGGATTTATCTGGCTTGTCAGTCAATTGCTTTGCAAATGAAATAGCAGGCAAGTGGCGGGTCTTCAAAATCATCTCAATCGGATGGTGACGCACTGATACACTGGTTGAAGCATAATCCTCAAGCATGTTTTCAGCATCAGTGGGTATCAGTGATAACTGCTCAGCGTCAGACTGCCCGGCAAATAATGGCAATTCTGATTGTTTATCCATTATTTGCCACCGAGCCTGATAGCGGTTGCCCGCAATAGAGGAAAAGGCATCGGCACTGGCCAGTGCTTCCACCATATCAGCAGACAAACAAACAGACGAACGCACTTGTTCAATAGATGTAAACCCATTTTCAGGCCGTAGGGATAACAAGTTGCTTATCACGTCTTCATTAAGCCCTTTAACCAGGCAAAAGCCCAGTCGAATCGTTTTTTCGTGCCCGTCTATTATCATCTGATGTGTCCACTGCGAATGGTTGATACACACCGGCCTGATAGTAATATTGTGACGTTTGGCATCCTGTAAAAGCTGGCTCGGGGTATAAAAACCCATCGGCCAGCTATTTAATAAACCCACATAAAACTCGACCGGGAAGTAGTATTTAAGCCAGCAGGATACGTAAGCTAAAACCGCAAAAGAGGCGCTGTGGGACTCTGGAAAACCATATCCGCTGAAGCCTTTTATCTGGTCGAAAAGACGGGTCGCAAAATCTGAATCATATCCTTTATCAAGCATGCCGTTTATAAGCTTTTCGCGGAACAAATTAAGCCGCCCGTTTTTCTTCCAGCTTGCCATCGCCCGCCGAAGCTGGTCCGCCTCACCACCGGTAAAACCAGCCGCAACCATCGCCAACTGAATGACCTGTTCCTGAAAAATCGGTACGCCCATTGTTCTGCCCAGAACGCGTTCAACGTCGGCGGAAGGGTAAGCTATTTTGGTACCGCTTTTTCTGCGTTTGAGGTAAGGGTGGACCATGTCCCCCTGAATCGGGCCAGGCCTGACGATAGCGATTTGTACCACCAGGTCGTAATATTTGCGGGGGCGCAATCGCGGCAGCATACTCATTTGCGCCCGCGACTCAATTTGAAAAACGCCAACGGTATCTGCGTTACCAATCATATCGTAGACTTGCGCATCATCGCCCAGTCCGGTAATAAAAGGAATTGAAACAGGAAAACCTGTCGATTGCTGAATAATTTTAAAAGTCCTCTGTATAGCGCTTAACATACCCAATGCCAGAACGTCGACTTTAAGCAGTCCCAGTGTTTCAAGGTCATCTTTGTCCCACTGTATCACTGTACGATCAGCCATCGAGGCATTCTCAACCGGCACCAGCTCATAGAGATGACCGGCTGATATCACGAAGCCACCCACATGTTGGGACAGGTGACGCGGAAAACCGATGATTTCTTCTACCAGATAGATCAGTTGTCGTACTTTCAAAGTGGTGGGATCAAGCCCAAGTTCCGCAATTTGTGATTGCCACGGAATAGTGCGATCCCGCCGGTTAATATTTTTAATCACAAAATCAAGTTGGGACTCTGCGAACCCCAGGGCTTTGCCCACCTCGCGAAATGCGCTTTTAAAGCGAAAGCTGATAACCGTTGCCGCCAGAGCAGTCCGCTCACGACCATATTTGCTGTAAATGTACTGGATGACTTCTTCACGGCGCTGATGCTCAAAGTCCACGTCAATATCTGGTGGTTCATCACGCTCTTTGGAAATAAAGCGTTCAAAAAGTACATCAATCTGACGAGGGTCGACCGCTGTTATTTCAAGGCAATAGCACACTACCGAATTCGCAGCCGAGCCCCGGCCCTGATATAAAATCCCTTTGGCGCGGGCAAACTGCACCACATCGTAAATTGTCAGAAAGAAGTATTCGTACTGCTGCTCGCTGATAAGCGCCATTTCTTTTTCGATGGTTTGACGTATCTCGGCGGGCAGCGTTTCTCCAAATCGCTTTTTTATCCCAGCTTCGACACAGTGACGCAGATAAGTGCTGGCTGTATAGCCGTCTGGCACAACCTCAGAGGGATACTGGTATTTCAGCTCATCCAGTGAAAACTGACACAAGCGGGCAACAGAGACAGTATTTTCAAGCCATCGTGCAGGAAACAGTTTTTTCATTTTTGCAATCGGGCGCAAGCAACGTTCAGCATTAGATTGCGCGGCAAGCCCGAGTTTCTCCACGGTGGAGGAGGTATCAATGGCTTGCAAAATCTGTTGTACCGGAAGTCTGTCGATGTGATGAAACAGCACCAGTGATGATGCCACAACAGGAAAGTTAAAAGTTTTGTGTAGTCGCACCACTTCTTCTGTGTGAGATTCATCGCTGCCATTTAAAAGCCGGCTTCCGGCCAGATAGCATCGCGATGCGTAGTGCTTTGATAACCAGTTTCCCCAATACTGGTTGTTGTCGCAGTTACGATCAGGTAACCATAATAACAGGCAGTGTTTAACGGATTTTAAATCCCATTCAGCCAGCTTATAGCTGCCTTTTTCAGAGCGACGGCGGGCATTGGTAATGATCCGGCATAATTCGGCATACGCTTTTTTATCAGGACAGAGTAACACCACAGAAAGACTTTCATTGAGCCTGAACAGGCTCCCTACAATCAAATGCAGAGGCAGGTTATTACGCCTGATTTCTGCGTAGGCGCGAACCACCCCTGCTACAGAGCATTCATCGGTAATGGCCAGACTGCTATAACCTAAAAAGGCGGCGGTGTTTACCAGTTCCTCAGGATCTGACGCACCGTGTAAAAAGCTAAAGTTAGTCTGACACACCAGTTCAGCAACCATCAGCAGTACATTCCGCTGATGAACCACGCCCCGGCACTATCCCTGTAAAGGTGCAGACGCCTGCCATCATCAGTGCGTCCGATGTAATAATCACGTTTAACAGTGTTACCGTCCCACCAACCTGTCTGAATTCGCACCGGACCATATTCTATGTGGGGGGATTCATCTAACGGGGCAGGGGATAACAGTGATACACAAGGCAAAGGATGATGTCTTTCCACCTTTACGTTGTTTTGTTGAAAAGACGAGAGCTGATCAGGGCGAAAGTCATCACCGGCATAGGGGTACTGGATGACGGATTCGCCCAGTCTGGCTTGTAAGCGGCTTATAAGTTGCTTTTGAGCAAACTCATGCACCCGGTTGTTAAAAAAATCGCTGGTTTGCTCATCTACATCCTCAAGTTCATCAACCTGCAGAGTGAGTTTTACCACGGGGGCCGGTAACACTATTTGCTCCAGCTTCAGGCTGACCAGACTTTCCCATTGTTTTACTTTAAACAGAGGCGCAGCGCTGCCAACGGTCAACGTCATTGAGGGGATTTCCCGGAAGCAAAGCGAAAAACAGAGCTGCTGACTAAACCTGTTGCGTAGCCGGGCGAACGTCAAAAACTCGTCCGTGAGGTTGCGCATGAAGGGGAGTAATTGTTCGGTATGGCTGATTTCGTAGCTTGGCTCAATCAGGCTGAAGAAAGTATCCGGAGGAGAATAATAGTTCACCCGCGGGAAGGTTTCTGCTCTCAACGCACACAGATAACTGATGAGCGTGTTATCAAACCTGCGCCCCAGTTCGGATGCGGGAACGTCTAAAAGCTGCTGCAGGGAATGAATGCCTACGCGTTTTAACGCATTACGCTGTTTATCGGTTAATTCGGTGGCAGACAGCGGGCATGCCGACAGTGCTTGACGGATTTGTTCATTGCGATGAAATAACTGATTTGCCTTATTCATCGCCAGTGTTTTTGCCGCCTCGATACTCCAACCCACGCCAAAAGCGTATTTAACCTTGGCTGCATTCAGCTCATTCACCAGCACCTGCCAGATATTTTCCAGTCCTTCGTAGTACCGAATAAGCGGATCGAGCCGGAGAGCCAGTCCGTCTGGGGTAAAAGTAACAATATCCGATGCCGCCTGATAAAGCCGGTTAGCCAGCGCCATCAGTCGGTGCGCTTCACGTTGCTCACAATAATCAATCACACTGACAGACTGACAAAGTGCGGCGGCCTGAGCCATTCCCATTCCAACCGCTACTCCTGCGCTTGAAGCCGCTGCGTTACACTGGCGCACCCGATTCGTTTTTGCCTCATAAACAATAACCGCTGCAGTATTGTCCTTTTCACCACCGCTATCGATAGTTAGCTGATAAAAATGAAAGTAAGCCCACAGCATAATTAACCTGTTGCCGAGGTAACGTAATCAGGGGAGTGATGGAGAATCTGATTGATCGTTTTGTTACTAGGTGTGTGGGTAAACCGGATATCCGCTGATACGTCTGTTCGCGCTCCTACGTGCTTATCAATATGTACATGTAACCCGGTCAATGTCGGATTAATACGCATATCAAGCGCAAGGGGTAATGCACATCGTGCTGTATGCTCCGACTCAAACATCAGGCACAAGGTGTTATGCTGACTGGCAGCGACTTGCAGACGGCGGGCCTGTCGCGGAGTCAGGCTGTTTATCCATAACACCACAATATGACAGGCTTCACTTTTTAAGCATTGCTCTGCTGACCACAATATATCCTGGGTCAATTCAGGGCGTATCAGCCTGACATGCTCTGCATCAATATGATACTGATGCAACCAGGCTGCATGTACGTTGCCCGGGCAATTGATCATACTGATAAGCTTTTCATTCGGGTTATCGGCCAGCACCTGATGAAAAACAGATAATTCGCCGATACCCGACAGACTTCTTATTCTGATTAACCCTTTGGACGGCAATCCACCGCCCAGGCGTGAATCCAGCTCACGATGACCTGTTTTCAGCCGGGCGCGGTTATCCGACATTCCCTCTCGGGCACGCCAGACAGCGGGATGTTGAAAAGTGAAAACCGTATCAGCCATAAATAATACCTGTATCTATATACAGTATTATAGGCGATTCTATGTCGCTGACAAGATGCTAATCTTGCCAGATAAGCTAAAACCGCCGTCAGCGTGAGGCAAAAAAACGGATAATTTTTATCGGAATCAAAGCGTTGAGGAAGGCGATGTCAGATTAAAAAAAAGCCAGTTCGAACACTGGCTTTTTTTGAAACTAGGTCTGGCTGGCTGCCTGTTCGTTTTCAGACTGAGCTTGTAATGGCTGTTTGGTAAGATGGGCGCAGGCCTGCATAAAACCATCTGGGGTGTTTTTCACCCAGGCCATCCGGATATGACTGGGCTGCTTTTTCATCACATCACGCACGGCTTGCTCAGTAATTTCAGGCGTTGCCCGGACTGCCGTTTTCAACGCTTCTTCGACCGTGCGTTGCTTCTCAAAGCAGTCCAGAACAATCTGCGCGAAATGCCTCATGATAAATGCTTGCACAGCGTAATCCTCAGCACTGATGAGTCTTTTTTTATAAGCAGATTCGACCCGATCTATATAGACATTCTGTAAATCTGTGCAGACCATGACCAGGCTTGAGTAAGCATCTTTTAAACGTTTATTGCTGACCTTCGCAGCCTGACGCGATTGCGTCGTCTCGCGCTGCAACGTCTGCGAGCGAATCACAAAATAAATAAGTATAAATACAAGGATCCCTATGATGCTAAACGCAATCATGACTACTTTCCTGCTTGCTGCTCTTCAATAAAGCGTTCGATATTTTGCTCAAGAATAAATAGCGGGACCGAACCATGTTCAAGCACGGCAGTATGAAACTGACGTACATCAAATGAGGAACCCAGTGCCTTTTCCGCTTTTTTTCTGAGCGACTTAATCTTTATTTCACCAATTTTATAAGATAATGCCTGCCCCGGCCATGAGATATAACGATCCACTTCGGTTTTAATATTGTGCGCTGACAAGGCGGTGTTTTTCATCATGTAATCGATGGCTTCCTGTCGACTCCAGCCAAACATATGCATGCCTGTATCAACGACTAACCGACATGCACGCCACATTTCGTAACTCAGACGCCCGAAGTGATCGTAAGGCGTTTCATAAATGCCCATCTCAACGCCCAAAAATTCGGTATACAATCCCCAGCCTTCGCCAAATGCTGAAATATAGGTTTCCTGCCGAACAGGAGGAAGGTTTTCCATTTCACCGGCCAAAGAAATCTGTAAATGATGGCCGGGAACGGCTTCGTGCAGGGTTAAAGCCGGCAAGGCGTACAGCGGGCGCTTATCCAGGGCGTACGTATTCACCCAGTAATAGCCGGGCTGGGTATCACTTCCCGCATGTATGTAGCGACCGGTTGTGTATTTAGGTGCGATGTCATCAGGTACCGGCGCAACGCCGTAGGGCTTGCGGGGGATCTTTTCAAAAAAGCGCGGTAACTGGGCATCCGCTTTTTTTGCAATAAACGACGCTTCTTTTAATAACTCTCTGGCTGAGGTCGCATAAAATTGTTCATCAGTGCGTAAAAAGTGAATGAACGCATCCACATCCCCATCAAACTCTACATCTTCTACGATGGCTTTCATCTGTTCACGAATGCGCTTAACTTCCTGCAAACCTAAATCATGAATCTCCTGCGCTGTCATGTCTGTAGTGGTGTAATGCTTAATACGGTTCTGATAATAAGCCTCGCCATCCGGCCAGTTTTTGGCCGCGATATCGGTGCGGGCACCCGGGATATAGGTTTCTACCATAAAATCATAAAAGCGCTGAAAGGCGGGCGTTACCTCATCGCTGATTATCTGTCTGGCTTGTTTGCGAAGAGCATTTTGGGCTGATGCGCCTACGAATTCTGATATGGATTCAAAGGGGGCGTAAAAAGGGCTTTTTTCTGGTGACTCACTGATGAGTGGCGTAATGCTCTCTTCGTAACCCTCCAGTACCAGCTTTGGCTGGGTATAGCCTTCTTTCAGACCCTGTTTCATATAGTCAATTTGCTGGTCAACATAAGCCGGAACTCCCGCGAGTTGTTCCAGGTAAGTTTGATAGTCTTCTTTATTCTTAAAACTCATCTGTCCTGGCAGCGATGCTAACGCGCTATGAAAACCATATTCAGAGGTGATAGGTACTTTAAAGGCACCAAATTCATACTCATCAACTTTATTATTCAGGCGATATTGCTGCATCAGAAGGGTGATTCGGTCATCCTCTGACAATTGCGCTGTATCAATGGTTTGTAGTTCAGACAAATAATCAGAATATTGTTGATGTTGTGCTGATAATGCAGACGGTGAGATATCAGTAGGAACGACTTCATCCAGCGATGTCTCATATTCCCAGATAGCATCGATGAGAGTTTGAAGCTGTTCGTCGGCTGTGGTTTCAGCCTGACTGACAGAAGAAAGAAAGCCTGACGTCAGGATGATGAACAACGTGATTTTTATAGCATTCATAAGCGCATTCCAAGCGATCTGTCCCGGAATACGCCGCAACAGACTAGTCTTTTTTGGGTGTGTATATCGGTCCGGGAAACGCTGTAACTTTGTCTGACAACGTGGTTATGGTGGCGGATCCCTGTTTTTTTACCGCGTCTATTCGTAACACATTATGCATGGGAACGTAAGTTCTTGTCACATCGGAAAATTCAGCTTTCAATTTCTCATGACTCGGGTCTACCACAATACCTGAGTGGGTATCCCAGACAAAGTCACCAATTTCAATAAAGCCGAACAAACTTCCCTGACTGATTTCTTTTACGTACAGCTCGTATCGCTCTCCATTACTCACAAACTGTACTTTGTATAGAAGGTCTGTACTACTCATAATCTATGACTTGCAATTAAAACAGACAGATTAGATGGGGATAAAAACCCGAATTTCACGTCCTGAATCAATGATCATATTGTTATTGGTTTCGTAAACAGATGAAACGAAATTGCGGTTTTAATCTTTAAATCCGCAGACGCGCTATTTCTTTCGATGAGCAAATGATTGCAGCACTGGTCATTTTATCTCACTGGTATACCATAACCTATTCTTATAAGACGAAAATATCTAACGACTATGATGAAAAAACTATTATTCGGTGCCATGGTGTCAGCCCTGAGCACAGTTTCTGCCGCGCAGGATAATCAACAGGATGTTGCTTTTGCGCCGGATACTAACCGCATTAAATCTCACCTTTTCTTTCTGGCTGATGACCTGCTGGAAGGACGCGACACCGGTTCTCGCGGTCACGATATTGCCTCACTGTATATCGCTACCGAGTTTGCAAAATACGGCTTAAAGCCTATGGGTACAGATGGCTACATGCAGTCAGTGGATTTTAGAAAAGCCACACTGGTTCAGGAATCACCGACACTGACGCTTACGCGTGATAGTGCTGAGACTCAGTTTAAATATCCTAAAGAATATCTGACAGGGCCGGATCTTCTGAACACTGATACCAGCCTGCAAGGCAAAATGGTTTTCGCCGGCTATGGCATCGTTGCTGATGAACTGGATCACAATGACTACGACGGCCTGGACGTTGATGGCAAGATTGTAGTTATCTTGTCAGGCAAACCGAAATCTTTCCCCAGCGAAATGGGTGCGCACCTGGCTTCAGGTAGTCAGAAAGCACAGTACGCCGTTGACCGTGGCGCGATTGGCATGATTTCAGTAACCACGCCTACGGCGGAAAAAGTTCGCCCTTATCAGAGCCGTCTTAGTTACATTCACACGCCTCGTCTGGCCTGGCTGGATGAAAATGATAAGCCTGCCAATACCTTTGAACAGATTAAAGGCTCTGCCTTTTTAAGTGAAGGTGCTGCACGCCAGTTGTTTGATGGCGCTAAAATGAGTCTGGATGACATTTATGCCATGCTGGAAAAAGACGAAACGCCAAAAGGTTTTGAGATTCCCGGCGAAATTTCGTTAAACAAGCAAAGCAAGCATTCTCAGATTACCAGCCCCAATGTTGTTGCAGCTGTAGAAGGCTCAGACCCTGAACTTAAAGATGAGTATGTAGTGTTTTCTGCACACTCCGATCATATTGGCTTTGCCAAAACCGTTAAGAAAGACAACATCAACAATGGCGCGATGGACAATGCTTCAGGTACCGCCGTGATGCTGGAAACTGCGCGCTTATTCAGTCAGATGGAGCAAAAACCTAAACGCTCTATTTTATTTGTTTCTGTGACAGGTGAAGAAAAAGGGCTGCTGGGAGCGGATTATTTTGCCCACAACCCGACGGTTCCGGTAGAAAAAATGGTTGCTAACGTGAACCTGGATATGCCAATTCTGACTTATGAATTCGCCGATGTTATCGCTTTTGGTGCCAGCCACAGTGATATGAAAGCATCTGTGACTGAGGCAGCAAATAATGCTGGTATTGAGCTAAGCCCTGACCCCTGGCCGGAACAGGCACTGTTCACACGCTCTGACCACTATGCATTTGTAAAACAGGGCGTGCCTTCTGTATTTTTGGTGCCCGGTCTGAAATCAAAAGATCCCGAAGTAGACGGCTCTAAAGTATTCGGGCAATTCCTTTCAACGCATTATCACAAGCCAAGTGATGATGTGAACCAGGACTTTAACTGGGATGCAGCCCGCACGTTTGCAGAGGTTAACGCTCAAATAGGCCACACCCTGGCGACGCAGGAAAAAGCGCCGACATGGAACGAGGGTGATTTCTTCGGAAAGACATTCGGTAAGTAACTGCTATAGATGAATACTTACTAAGAAAATAAAAAGCAGCCTTTAGTGCTGCTTTTTTTATATCTGCAACTAATTGGTAAAGAAAAAGTCATAAAGTTATTCGAATAACTTAAATCAATGCCAACGTACTGTTATAAAGTGCTTGAAATGCCCATTTAGCTTAATAGTGTTTTAACGTAATCTAACAGTCAGGGAAGTAATGATTACCGGTCAGGTAACATCACGCAGGAGACATTAATGTGATAGATCGGCAAAAGAAATATGTTTTTATTGCCCGAGGAAGTTCTCACATCCGTTATTTTAAAGCGGTAGCCGCTGGATCTTCTTTGAATATTGCCGTGATTAGACTTAGTCCTCTGCACTTAGCTCCATCACTAATACGCTATGCACGTATCACTAAACGTGTAGATCTTGAAGCACTGGTTGCGCCTCATCTTGAAAAAAAGGCCATCAAGCATCCCACTCTGAGACGCTCTGTATTCTGGCCGGCCTTTGTCTCGCTTACCCGCTTTTTGACAAAATTTTCAATTGCCAAAAATGCTGCGATCATCCATCGCGCCAAGGCTGATGTGGTTGGCGTCTGGAATGGTCAGAAACAGCCAAGCGCTGGTATTGCAGTGGCCGCCAGGGCACTGGGTAAAGAAGTCATTTATTTTGAAAATGGTTTGTTACCTAACACCACAACCTGTGACTGGTCAGGCGTAAATTGCAAAAATTCGCTACCCAAAGACGCTGAGTTTTACCGCCGGTTCTATGTTGATAAAACGCTTCCATGTGAATTAGTCACGCGTAAGGCGGTGCGCGAAAAGGCGGCTGGCCTGGGTGCTGAACATTTGCCGGAACGGTATATTTTTGTTCCTTTCCAGGTGGAAACAGATAGCCAGATAATCTCAAACTCCCCATGGATTAAAAATATGAGTCAGCTCTACAGTCACTTATCAAATGTGATTGAGCAGGTGGATGACGCTGATTTGCATATCGTGATTAAAGAACATCCCTCAGAACCCACGAGGCACGATCATTTACATCAAAAAAATACGCGCATTGTGTTTGCTAACCACTGTAACACGCAGGAGCTGATAGAACGGGCGCATGCAGTCATGACCATAAACTCCACGGTAGGCATTGAATCCTTAATGTTGGGAAAGCCCGTAATTGTGTTAGGTGACGCCTGTTACGACATTGATGGTGTGACACATAAGGTGCAGTCAGAACAGGCGATGCTTAAGGCCCTGAATACACTGGAGCATCTCTATTCAAATCCCGAAGTCAAAGGAGGATTTTTACACTTTTTGCATGATCATTATGTGATACCGACAACATGGAAGAATATTGATGAGCAGCACATACGGGCTATTAGTCAGCGTCTGCTCAGACAAGACGTATTAGCACAGTCGCTTGATGATTATAAAAGTGTACGCTCATTACAGGCTGACCAGGGCGTGAGATAAAAAAGGCGCTGGTTAAAGCGCCGATTTTTTACAGAAAAGTCTGGCGATAGCACGACCAGTGATCGGAAAACTGCTCCGTGGGCTTTCTGACAAAACCGCTGCGAATAAACATGTTGATTCTGCCATCAACATAACAAATAAACAGATTGGCTAGCACGGCCTCATCTGCGCCCAGCTCTCGTCCTTCGCGCAATTTTCGTTCACGCAGCACCTGCTTGAATTGCGTTTCCAGTCGCTCAAACAGTTTAGCGATACGAGCACGCAGTCTGTCCTGCTCGCCCTGAAGCGCATCACCATTGAGGATACGACTGATACCAGGATTTTTTTCAGCAAAACCCAGCAACAGATGCAGAATCATCTGGCATCGGGCCAGCGAATCTTTTTCTTCATTAAGAATTTTATTTATTCGAGAGAATAACGTCTCTTCAATAAACTCTATCAGTCCTTCAAACATACGTGCTTTACTTGGAAAATGGCGATAAAGCGCAGCTTCTGATACGCCTACCTTTTCCGCAAGTTTTGCTGTTGTAATGCGCTGACCCGGATTGCTTTCCAGCATACCGGCCAGTGCCTGAAGGATTTGAGCACGACGATTGGTCTTTTTAACAGCAGGCATAACGCGTGTATTTCCTCAGCTTTGGGCTAGCGCCCGTTCCTTGTCTAATACGGCTTATAAGCCAGGATTTTTATAGGTTGTTATCGACCATCTGCGTGTCAATTTGATGATTTATTTTTATATCTTTCATCGATAAGCGATAACAACTCCCGGGCGAGTTGTGTTTTGGGGGCGGGACCAAGTTGTTTGTCACCATTTTCCCAAAAGACATGCAGTGCATTGTAATCACTGTTAAAGCCCAGACCGCTGGTGGTTATATCGTTAGCAGCCACCATCGCCAATTTCTTCTTTTCTAATTTTGACTTGGCATAATGCGCCAGGTTCTGGCTTTCAGCGGCAAAGCCGACCGCAAAAGGCGCATCAGGTAGTGCTGCTACCTCCTTAAGAATATCAGGGTTTTTAACAAAAGTAAGCGTTAACTCATCACCCTTTTTCTTTATTTTATTATTTTCTAGCACTTTTGCTTTGTAATCAGCAACGGCAGCGGTGGCGATAAAGATGTCGGCAGCCTTTACATGTTGCATAACGGCATCCAACATTTGTTGTGCGGTTTCTACCCGCATTACATCAACGCCTGCGGGTGGCCGGACAGAAACCGGCCCAGATACCAAGACGACATTTGCGCCCGCATCAGCCGCCGCCGCAGCCATCGCATAACCCATTTTTCCAGAACTGTGATTCGAAATATACCGTACCGGATCCAGCGGTTCCCGGGTCGGGCCTGCCGTGATCAAAATTGTCTTTCCCTGCAGGTCAGTAGCCTGATCCTGCCCTGTACAATCACCAAGCAGGTGGTCAACAATGTCCGCGGGCTCGACCATTCTGCCATAGCCCACGTCACCGCAAGCCTGCTCACCACTGGCGGGTCCGATAAAAGATATCTGCATTGCTTCCAGTGTTTGTAAATTTCTTTGTGTCGCCGGGGCAGCCCACATTTGCTGGTTCATTGCCGGGGCAATAAAAATCTGCGCATCCGTTGCTAAAAACAATGTCGTAAGTAAATCGTCAGCCATACCACAGGCCAGCTTTGCCATGACATTAGCGGTGGCGGGAGCGATGAGCAGAATATCAGCCCATTTAGCCAGCTCTATATGACCCATAGCCGCTTCAGCGGCTGGATCCAGTAACGTATCATGCACCGGGCTACCTGACACCGCTTGTAGTGACATGCCACTGACGAACGCTTTTGCTGAGTCAGTCAGCACAACTCTGACAGTAGCACCGGCGGCAGTGAGCTTTCTCACCAGATCCGGCGTTTTGTATGCAGCGATCCCACCAGTGATGCCCAGTAAAACGTTTTTACCCTGTAATTGCATAAGCGTTAGTAACCATTGGCGAATAAAAGCGTAGCCTACCACGCTCAGGGGGCAATCGGTAGATTGTGGCGAAGGGTAAAAACCGGCCATAGATCAGTACACGTCAGGTTTTACAGCGTTTATAAATGAGCTTTTTAGGTAGAATCATGACTATCGTCACCTGGCCGTTATGCGAACAACCGCGGGAAAAATTACTCAGGCAAGGCGCTGAGCAGCTATCAGATAGCGAGCTATTGGCCGTTTTTCTTGGCAATGGTACGCAAAAGCAAACTGTCTCCATGCTTTCACAGGCGATGATGCGGGAGTTTGCCACAGTAGGGCGTCTGTTAACTGCAGATCTGCATAGCTTCTGCGCTATAAGTGGTGTAGGGGTAGTGCGGTTTTGCCAGTTGCAGGCCGCAAAAGAATTAGTCAAACGCATGTACGAAGAACCATTGACACAAAAAAACGTATTAAGTGATGTAGCGCAGGTAAGCCGTTATTTACGTGCCCAGCTGATGAACGCAGAGCACGAGATTTTTGCCGTGTTAATGCTTGATTCCCAACACCGGCTGATTGCATTTCGACGTATGTTTAGCGGCACCATCGACAGCGCAGCCGTTTATCCGCGGGAAATATTGAAGCAAGCATTAAAAGACAATGCCGCGGCGATCATTTTAGTGCATAATCACCCCTCCGGGATCGCGGATCCCAGCAGAGCCGATATTGCGCTGACGAAAGAGATCAAGGCAGCCATGGCGCTGGTGGACATAAGCGTACTGGATCATTTTATTGTAGGTCAGGGATATGTGGTTTCTTTATCGCAGCAAGGATTGATGTGACAAAAAACCCCAGCTATACTGACAACGCGTCAAATTCTGACCGGCTTTTTTATAACTGCTGGGGACGGATTTTTGATAAAATCGACGAATTATTGTTTAAAGTATGGTCAGCATCGATCAATTCCTTTAACATAGTGAGTCAATGGATATTTGTAAGGACCATTATGAAAAAGTCATTAGTTTCATTATTAATTGGTGCTAGCTTAGCTTTTTCTGCTACAGCTCAGGATCAGGCTGGCGGAAACACTTCAGGTGATTCTGCTGAAAACGGTATTGCTACAAGCACTATCGCAACAGGTGTTGTTGCAGCGGGTATCGCCGCAGCAGTAATCAGTAACAACCGTGGCTCAAGCAACGTTGATGAAGTAGTAGATCCTTCTCCAACTTGTAACGGCGACGATGAAATCAACTCTGATGGTTTCTGTGTTGGTACAACTAACACGGTAACTAGTCTGACTGGTACTGCTACTACAATGACAGCTGTTACTTTCACTTACGAGCCTTCTCTGTAAGTTGATACAGTTTGTTTAAAGCCGCTCCATTGGTGCGGCTTTTTTTGTTTTTATCCCTCTGGATTTTTCTTAATACCACGCCTCTTCATGAATAAATTTTTTTCAACCGTTTTTACTGTGGCCTTGCTTTGTCTGGCGCTTGTCGGATGCTCATCAACAAACAAAGCCTACTACGACACCATCAAACTCGCGCTGGCGTCTGAAAAACCGCTCTCACTGCCAATAGAAAAGGTACTGGCCAGTCGCGCCGATTTGCTCAAGGTCAGACACGGAGAGCGAAACACGGCGGTCATGGCACTGGCTTATATTGAAAATGGCCAGAATAAGTGGGTTTCAGCTGACAGCGCTCAGCTGCACATGCATAACGGTGTTATTGTCCGCACACACGGACTTAATCAGGATATGCTTTATACCAGCAACCTAGACAAAAACCCGTTGTCTGATCCGTTGCCGTTATCCTTTGACTGGACGCGGGAAGTTGATATCAAGGGCATGGGGTACGGGCTGACGGTAACCAGTCAGTGGAAGGCTGTAGCAGAGGAAGAGCTTACAGAGTTTTCAGCGTCATTCCCCGTGCAGCGAATAGAGGAAACGGTGTCTTTTCCGAAAACCACACCCTACATCGAAACCGGCCTGACCTGGACAAACACTTATTGGGTCAGTCAGGAAAATGGTGAGTTACTCAAAGCGTCAGTAAAAATTACGCCTCAATCCGATCGCTTTGAAATGACCTATCTCAGCCGTGCTGCGCGGCTTCTCAACGAGCGGAAATAATAGCAATGACCAGAATTCTTTTTCTCCTGCTTCTGGTGTCTGTAAGCGCGACTGCACGCGCCGACGTTCGGATAGACATCAATAATCAAGTATTTCGTTATCAGGAGCCTGTGCGCTTATCTCAGGTACTTGCGCCTGTTGCCTCAAACCAGCAATGGTACTGGCCGGCTACCCGGGTTTATGACTTAACGGCAGATGTGGAATCGCAGCGCGCAGAGGTTATTTCATTAATTGATGCGCTGACCGTTGAGCTGGCACCGAAAGATGAGCGCGCCATAGGGCTTCGCACCCTGCGCCAGCAAATCGAAAACTGGAAATTAGCGAAACGCATAAAACTGCCGGTAAATTATGATGTTGCGCGTCTGGATATCTCTCATAATCCAGAATTACAGCACGGTGCTTACAAATTGTCGTTAACCACCCGACCCAATACCGTCCAGATCAGCGGACTGGTTAAGATGCCCGGTGCTTACGAATATCGCGCCATGGCCAGTGGTTTTCAGTATACCCAGGCAGTACCGCTAAGAGAGGATGCAGAGCCGGACTTTGTTTATGTCATTTCGCCTGATGGTGATATCCGCCGGTTGGATACGGCCTACTGGAACCGGGATTATGCGTCAATCATGCCCGGAAGTCAGATTATTGTGCCGGTGTTTTCTTATCTTCTTACCCCATCGCTGTCTGAACTCAATGAAAAAGTCGCGGCGCTAGCAGTAAACAGAGTATTTCAATGATATCCGGAAAACCTACTTACTTATCTGCACTTATCGCCAGTATTCTCGCATCACCTGGCGTGATAGCGCAGGAAAAGCATACATCACTATCGGTAACCCCTTCGCAAATGGTGCAGGGCGGAACCGGACTGATACAAACGCCCACGTCCAGAATGCGCCCGGAAGGGGACCTGGCTATCAGCTACACCGATAATGACCAGTATCGTTTCTGGTCTGTCAGCATGCAGTTGTATCCCTGGATGGAAGCGACGGCTCGTTACACCGATGTGCGTACGCGCCTGTACAGTCAGTCAGAAAGCTTCAGTGGCGATCAAACCCTGAAAGACAAAGGGCTGGATGTGAAATTCAGGCTGCTGGAGGAAAGCTTCTATCTGCCGGAAATTTCCGTGGGCTTACGCGATTTTGGCGGTACCGGCTTTTTTGAAAGCGAGCATGTCAGTGCCAGTAAGGCCTGGGGCCCGCTAGACTTTCATTTAGGTGTTGGCTGGGGCTACATGGGCCGGGCCGATGATATCACCAACCCCTTTTGTAAAATCAAAGACAGCTATTGTTCTCGTCCGCTGGGCTATTCGGGCAACGGTGGAAAGGTGGATTATGACCAGTTCTTTAAAGGGCCGATGGCATTTTTTGGTGGGATAGAATATCAGTCGCCGTGGGAACCGCTTCGTTTTAAACTGGAATTTGAGGGTAATGATTACAGTCAGGACAGAGCCGGTCGTCTGGAACAGGACTCGCGCTGGAATGTCGGCGCGGTGTATCGCTATAAAGGCTTCGATTTTTCGCTGAATTACCAGCGCGGTAATACGGTGGGTTTTGGTATCACCTATAACTTTAATATGGATACCTTCAGCCAGGTCAAAATTGATGAGCCACCGAAATCTCTTTTCAACGCTACCCCCCCTGCGGTGGTTAGTGATGTTAATCGCGCCAGGCTTTCCAGGCAATTAGCTACTGACGGCTCATTTTATATTCATGATGCAAATATCACTGAAGAGAAGGTGACGGTATACGGCTCTCAGCGCGCTTATCGCGACATCGTTGAAGCAACCGACAGGGTCGGGCGCTTGCTGGCGACAGAGATGCCAGAGACAGTGAAAGAATACCGCATTGTAGAAACGCAAAACGGTTTACCCATGACCACCACAACCGTTGATGCAGAGGCCTTTAAATCGGTAGCACGCTACGAAGGGCTGGAAACATCCGTTGAGGATACCTATGAGCGGATTACGCCATCGGATGAAGATATGGCGCAGTATGATCCTAAGGGCGTGACCGGATTTGGCTATTCCACCGACTTTTTCTGGACACAGAGCTTCGGCGGGCCGGAAGATTTCTACCTTTACCAGGGTGGCCTTATCTTTGGTGGTGCGTATTCGTTTAACGAAAACTTTGGTCTGTATGGCAGCGTTTCAGCGACGTTGCTGGAGAACTACGATAAATTCAACTATACCCTGGACCGGGCTGACTCAAGTCTGCCACGGGTCAGAACTTATGTCCGCGAATACGTCACGCGCTCCAAGGTACTGCTAAGTAATCTGTATGGCCGCTGGATTGATAAGGTGGCAGATGACTGGTATGCACAGGCCTACGGTGGATATCTGGAAACGATGTTTGGCGGTGTTGGTGCAGAAGTAATGTATCGCCCGGTGGACAGTAACTGGTCATTCGGCGTGGATCTTAACTATGTTCAGCAGCGTTCCTACGAAAACGACTGGGATTTCTTTGACTATAAAGTACTGACCGGTTTTGCTTCAGCCTACTACCAGCCTGAGTTTCTGCCAGATACTCGCCTGACCGTCAGTGCCGGTCAGTTTCTGGCCAAAGACAAAGGGGTAAATGTCGATTTTGCCAAGCGCTTTGACAGCGGTATTGTCGTCGGGGCTTACGCAGCATTCACTGATGCATCTGCAGAAGAATACGGTGAGGGAAGCTTTACCAAAGGCTTCTATATTTCAGTGCCGCTGGATTTGTTTGTGCTGAAACCGGCTAAAGGCCGTGGACGGTTCCCGTGGGTGCCTATCTCACGGGACGGCGGTCAAATGCTTAATCGCCCGTCGATTTTAAGTGATATTACGGCGCCACGTTCACCGTTCTACCGGTAATACCTATGCCGGATGATGCCTGGCGTCATCCGGCATGGCTTTTCACATTTCCCGTAAGCAATTACCGCTCTTTGATAATTTCAATAATTTCTGTGGTAGAGATTGACGGAGTGCGGGACAGGTAAATTACATCACACGTGTCTTTGAGATCATCAAACCGACCCTCCCAGTCATTGCCCATCACCAGCACATCTGCCTTATGCGCCCGAATATATTCCCGCTTTTTCTCCAGCGATTCTTCTATAAAAATCTCATCGACAAAGCGTAGCGATGCGATCAGTTCATGACGACTTTGATAGGGATAAACGGGGTTTCGTCCCTTTTTATTAACGTTAAGCTCATCAGAAGAAATGCCCACAATAAGAAAGTCGCCCAATGCTTTCGCGCGTTTAAGCAGACGAATATGGCCGATATGTAAAACATCGAAGGTGCCGAAGGTAATCACTCTGCGCACAATATTTCCCGGTAATTAACTATGTTTAGTCAGATACGCCGCAATTCTTGCACCGCACTGGCCATCTGTTTTCCCTACCATGGTATTGACCAGCTCCTGCCGGGCCATTTGTTTTGTCTCTGGATGTTTCAGACAGCCGGCAATCGCCGGCTTTACGTATTTTGCTGCGCTGGTACGTGTTGTCAGCTTGTGAAACAGTTCGATATCCGGGTCCAGCCGCTGCTTAAGTCTGAATTTCAACAAGCCTTTATAACTCCACCGTGTCTGATAAAAATCACACCAGATAACAGGCTTATTCAGTGCCGCAAATTCAAAAATAGCGGAAGACGCATCGGACAGCATTACATCGGCTAATTGCATGAAGGGCAGCAAATTATAATGCGCCACACTGGCAACCCAGACATTGTCAAACTGCGCCCACGCATCGAAACGTTTGCGATGCGCCTTGTACCGGTCCTTGGTCAGGCTGAAAAAGTGTGGCTTAACAATCAGATTGTAATCAGTAAGTGAAGCGGGCCACTCAGCCTGAAAGTGCTCAATACTGGAAGGAAAGAAAGTGGGGGCGTACAAAACTGTCGGTTTTGTAGGATCTAGTCCCAGATCTGACAGCTGGAGATCGGAATGCTGATTATTAAAAACAGGATCCAGCTTGGCAAATCCGGTATCAACGAACTGTTTGTCAGGAAATTGCTGTGACAGCCGCCTCAGACGTTCCTGTCCCTCAACAAACCTCACATCAAAGGGAAACGCCGATACATCGTAATAACATGCTTTAGGGCCAATGCCATGCTGCATCAGCGCCAGTTTTGCAGTAATGTGATTTTTTTGCTGTGCTGAAAATGGCGGGACATTGCCGAAAACAATCCATTGAGCGAGGGCATGTTGATAAAAGTCAAAAGCGTGGGTTTTATCTTCCAGATACACATACTCGAAACCCGCATCAGTGATCGCTTTTTCTTTTACTTTATCAAGCGCTTCTTCGTGATAAAGCACAAATTCAGACTTTACCCCATTCGCTTTTAACAGTGCTGCGACTGGCAGATATTGGGGCAGGTAGTACAGGTGCTGTGTATCAAACAGGACTTTTTCGAACATCACACGTTCCTGATATCGAAATCAGCGCAAAAGGCTGTCGATATATTTTATTATTCTTATAATAGTGACGTTTATCGCATAAATACGCAGGTTGTAGCAAATCTGTCATAAAAATTAGCATCGTCTTTTCTACAAATGCGTAAATAATGAGCAATTAAATTGGTTTTGCGCGTGACTGGATTGTGGTCTAAGCAGGATGATGAATTGATCGCGGAACATTCAAACAGCGCAATCCGGTCAACAGCGAGATCAAATTCTGCGGATCGCAGATTAATTCCTCGTCGAAACGCTGCTTTTTCCTTCAATGCAGCGCGGCTTTGATGTAGAATCCGCAGCCCGGATCCGGGGAGATCTCGATCTGAGGGACATTTACCAGGTTTTTTTGCGGCTTATCTTGTATTTTGGCTAGCTTTACTGTATAAAATGCGCCCTCTAATTTATAGTAATACGTCATTTGACCCAGAGACTAATGAAGTGGTGGGATCGATTGGCGCGACAGTTATCGTTGTTCTGGAGACAAATACAATGTCAAGAGTATGTCAAGTAACAGGTAAGCGTCCTACGGTTGGTAACAATCGTTCGCACGCAAGAAACGCGACCCGTCGTCGCTTCTTACCAAACCTTCAATCTCACCGTTTCTGGGTAGAGAGCGAAAACCGTTTCGTTAAACTGCGTCTGTCTGCTAAAGGCATGCGTATTATCGACAAAAAAGGCATTGATTCAGTACTGACTGACATCCGTGCCCGTGGTGAAAAGATCTAAGGAAGCCAAACAATGCGTGATAAAATCAAATTAGTTTCTTCTGCAGGTACTGGTTTCTTCTACACCACAGATAAGAACAAGCGTAATATGCCTGGCAAAATGGAGATCAAAAAGTTTGATCCCGTTGTGCGCAAGCACGTTATGTTCAAAGAGGCCAAAATCAAGTAATAAAGCTTGCTTTTGTCTCCACGAAAACCCGGCCCACGCCGGGTTTTTTGCGTTTAGCGCCTGATAGCGTTTCCCTGCGCATTCTTATACACTTTGCTATATCATTGATAGTTAAGAGGCCTTCATGGCAAGAACGCGAATTTCTCCCAGAGTAATGAACAATGTTGTGATCTTCGCAATGCTATTCATGATTCTTCTGTTCAATCTGGATGCCTTTTTGCCTGAACCAGCCGCGCCGCAAGCCCGCTCATTGATAAGTCAAAACGATTACCTGCTCAAAGTAGAGCAATCACCCTATAGCCTTGAGCGCGCCGGACAGAGTTGGCGACAAACCCAGCTTAATACTGCGCTTTCCGTAACGCCTGAGACGCAGTTAGCGGCTTGGCAGCAGGGTCAGCTGGCACCGGCAGATGCCGTGCCTGAAGATATCGCCACCGCCCAACCTTATATTGCCGTCGTCTGGCTGGCCGGTAACAGTGAGGGGCAGGTCTTTGCGTTTTATCCCGACCAACAACGCACATTTGTGAAAACCCAACATCAGTGGTTTATCTTGAAAGATGCAGCACTGCCCACACTCTTACCGTGGAATGAATATAACTAAGAGTTTTTTACATGCCTGAGTTACCGGAAGTTGAAGTCAGCCGTCAGGGCGTTTCTCCCTGGCTGAGTAACCAGACCATTACCGACATCGTTGTACGCCAACGACAAATGCGCTGGCCCGTACCAGACGAGCTTTCGCAGGCGATTGGCCAACAGGTGCTGCGTGTTGATCGCCGCGCAAAATATCTGCTGATTGTGGTCGAGACAGGCACCATCGTTATTCATCTGGGGATGTCGGGTAAGTTACGTGTGGTAGATGCATCGCTGGCACCGGTAAAACACGATCATATCGATATTATATTGGGGAGCGGAAAATGCCTGCGCTTTAACGATCCCCGTAGATTCGGTGCCTGCCTTTGGCAACCTGAGGGCGCGCAGCTAGCGCAAATGCAGAACTTAGGGTCTGAGCCACTAACGGACGCTTTTGACGATGAGCGCCTTTACAGGCTGTCTCGGCAGCGCAAAGGGGCGATCAAAAATTTTGTTATGGATAATGCGATTGTAGTGGGCGTGGGAAATATTTACGCCAATGAAGCGTTGTTTATGGCAGGCATCGATCCGCGCCGGGCTGCAGGCAAAGTGAGTGCGAAACGCTATAAACTTTTAACAGCAGCCATAAAGCAGGTGCTGGCAGAGGCGATAGAGCAGGGCGGCACCACGCTAAAAGACTTTGCGCAAAGTGACGGTAATCCGGGTTACTTTAAACAAAAGCTAAGGGTATACGGCAGAGCAGAAGCGCCATGCCTGAGCTGCCAGACTCCTATAAAAAGCGTTGTCATCGGACAGCGTAATACCTTTTACTGCCCGGCGTGTCAGCGCTAGTTACTTCTTATCTGTATGAAAGCGTTTCGCCAGCGCTTTTTCAACTTCAGGGTGGCAAAATTCGGTGACTTTACCGTGATGCATTGCCACTTCCTTAACCAGCGTTGAGGAAATAAAGGAGTTTTCTTCTGACGGCGTCAGGAACACGCTTTCCAGTTTCGGGTTCAGTCTGCGATTCATGTTGGCTAACTGAAACTCATACTCAAAGTCTGAAACGGCGCGCAGCCCCCGGATAAGAATGGTAGCATTTTGCTGATCAGCAAAATCAGCCAGCAAGCCGGTAAATCCCTGCACTTCAACGTTATCCAAATCGCCTGTCACGGTTTTAATCAGTCGGACGCGTTCTTCCAGCGTAAAAACGGGCTTTTTACTGGGATTAGATGCAATCGCCACAATCACATGAGAAAACATCTGTGAGGCGCGCTGAATAAGATCAGCATGGCCATTGGTAATCGGGTCAAATGTTCCCGGATAAATTGCTCTGGTATGCATGGTATACAATCGATTCCTTAGATAAATCGCACACTACCGACTAATTAAAGCGGATGCAATGCGGTTTAAGCTTCCTGGTAGCCAGTTATCAGGGTATTCCAGTTATGCTGATCCCAATAAAAGGTTGCGTTGCGGCCTGATTCTTTTTCAAATGAGCGACGCAAACGTTCAAGGTTGGTTTTCTTCCAGCCACTGGCATTGCGTTTCGCGCATCGATCAAAATCGATAATCCACACCTGACCTGCCGTGTCCAGCATGATGTTCCGCACATTCAGATCGTGATGGTAAACCTGGGTATTATGCATTTTTTTCACTGCGCTTCCCACCGCCAGCCAGGTAGCATCATCAAGCGCATGCTCCGATAGCACATGATGTAGGTCTTGTGCATCCGGAATTCGTAACGTCAGTAAGTCTGCCCGATAAATCAGCCCGGTGCGTTTAACCTGCGCGCCGATAGCTGTGGGTACGTTCAGTCCACACTGCTGCATATAATCAAGCAGCTGCATTTCCATAAACGGGCGGGTTCGATGAAGGCCTGCGTAAAGGAACTGATCGGTAAGCACCTTGCCGATTAAGCCACCGCGGCGATAGTGACGAAGTACCCATTGCTGCGGTGAATCCGGCTGTACAAAGAGAGTGGTTCCACGCCCCTTTGCCTGGCCTTCGACGGCATCACGATTGTGCCAGTAATCTGGTGAAAATACCGCCACATCGGTATCAGATAAGTAGTGGGTATTTACTAACGTATGATGCCCAATACCTAATTTATGGTGTATTATAGCCATATATGCTTTATGTTGTGATAGATTCGCTATTCTAATGATTAGTTTAAGCTTTTTAGAGTTTGAGGAAAGGCGCATTGACGAAAAAGATTTGTCTGGTCCGGCTGTCAGCCATCGGTGATGTTACCCATGCCGCGGCGATGGTCACCCGAATTCGTCAGCGCTGGCCGCAGGCCCAGCTTACCTGGGTTATCGGTAAAATTGAATACCAACTGGTGCGGCTGATCCCTGACGTCCGGTTTATTATTTTCGATAAAAAAGAGAAGAAGGCGGCGGTCACAAAGCTTAAAGCCGAGCTGGCCGGAGAAACATTTGACGCCTTGTTGATGATGCAGGTGGCATTACGCGCCAATCTGGCTTCCCGGGTTATAAAGGCAGAGCGCCGTATTGGTTTTGACTGGTCGCGCAGTAAAGAACTGCACTGGTGGTTTACCAATGAACGCGTCGCGCCTTCCAGGCACGCCCATGTTCTTGAAGGCTTTATGGATTTTGCTGACAAGCTTGGCGTGCCCGAAGCACCATTGCAGTGGGATATTCCCCTTGAACCTGACGCGCTTACCTGGGCAGAGAAGCAGCACCAGGCGTTAGGCAAGTTTGTGGTAATCAGCCCGGCGGCAAGTAAAGCCGAGCGGAACTGGCTGGCGGAGCGCTATGCGCAAATCGCGGATAATCTGGCAGAACGAGGTATTCAGGTGGTGTTGTGTGGTGGTCCCGCTTCACTGGACAGGCAAACCGGCGATGCGATTAAAGCGCATGCGCAAAGCGTGTTGGTGGACTTAATCGGACAAACCAGTCTGCATCAGATGGCGGCGTTGCTAAGCCGCGCTGCGCTGGTGATTGCACCTGATACCGGGCCTGCGCATATCGCGGCCTGTAAAGGTACGCCGGTGGTGGGACTGTATGCACACTCTAACCCGCGCCGCACCGGGCCTTATAATAATTTACACAATGTGGTTTCGGTTTACGACGACGTAATCGCAAAGCAAAAAGGACAGTCGTGGGAGCAGCTTGGCTGGGGAACCCGCGCAAAAGGAGAGGATCTCATGTCGCTAATCACCGTGGAGCAGGTATGGGCGAAAGTGGCGGCGATCATAGAATAAGCGCTGCCAGCTGCCGATAGTTTGCAAAGCAAAAACAAAAACAATAACTACACTTAAAATAATGCGAAAATTCGGCACAACCAGGGAGAAGCGCTGGGTGTCCAGGCTGCTTGGGTTACTTTTTACGAAACGTGTGCGTCACGCGGTGGGAATTGCGCTGATCACAATGATTCAGTTATCTGCAACCTCCGCGAGGGCGGCAGAGGATAACCTTCAGTTTGTCTTTCACCCTTCTGTGGGCAAGCAAGCCCTGTCTCCAACAGAAGCACGTTCCATCTTTACCGCCCGGCAACAACACTGGGAAGACGGTAATAAAATTCATGTGTTTGTTCTGAAAACGGAATCTGACGTGCATCGGCGATTTTGTCGCGAGATGCTGCAAATGTTTCCCTATCAGCTCGAACGGATATGGAACCAAATCATCTATTCCGGGCAGGGTGACGCACCAAAAGTTGTGCCCTCTCAGGAAGCACTTATCGACGCAGTAAAAGCCACTCCGGGCGCGGTGGGCTACGCCAGCGAAGAACTACTACAACAACGGCAAGATAAGGTCGACCCGCAATGAAACGGCTGTTTTTTCTTTCTCTCTTCTCACTCTGCGCACAGGCTCAGGAAGTGCAACAAGTACAATGGCACGGCTATGTTTCGCAGGGTCTTACACAATCAGTTGATAGCGACTATCTGACTGACAACAATGATATAACAACCGACCTGACCGAAATCGGGATTAATGGGCGCTGGCAAATACAGGATCAGCTTGCTCTGGTGGGCCAGCTGAATTACCTCAATGGCGGAAACCGTTATGAGTCAGGTGGCAGGGTCGACTACCTGTTTATCGACTGGGCAGCGCCGCATATTGCGAACTGGTCCACCCATGTTCATCTTGGGCGCTTCAAAAACCGTCACTGGCTGTACTCTGCCAGCCGCGATGTTCCCCACACCCGGGCCACTGCTATTTTGCCACAGTCTGTGTATTTTGATGGCTCCCGGGATATTGCACTGGGCAGCGACGGTATAAGCATACAATCAACGCGCAGTAATGCCAGTGGGGTGTGGGAAGTCAACTGGAGTTACGGTAAATCCCCCCTTGATGATGACGACACTGAAGCGTTTTTGGGCCCGGATGCTCAAGGTGAGGTAAAACAGGACTATGTCCATCAGTTCAGTGTGTTTTATCAACCACCGTCTTATAACTGGCGACTGGGAGCCAGTTGGCTCAGCTCAGATTTTCGCTATGATGCTGCACCACAGGAATCGTTTTTTAACGGCAAAAGCGAAATAGAGCGTATTGTGTTCTCGGGCATTTATTTCAGTGAATTCTGGGAGCTGAGTGCTGAATGGGTGATAGAATCCCGACGAGATTCAGGTGCATACGCGCCTACCTTTGTAACCGACCGCACCGGTGAGGGCGGTTATGTGCAGGCACGCTATCTGTTTAACAGAGACTTTAGCGCGCTGGCCAGTTACGATACCTACACGCTGGACAGAGATGACCCCGACGGACACGCACTTTCTGCGATGAGCGGTGGTCTCGTCCCTGCTTACTACGGATATTCCCGAACCTATGCCGTCGGCGCCAGATGGAATATCGCTCCAAACTGGCGGTTACAGGCCGAACATCATTGGGTAGAGGGGGCCGCTCGCGCTACCAGTCGTATTTTGCCGCGAACTGCCACAAATGTAGATAAGCACTGGAGGATGTGGGCAGTGCAACTGATGTACTGGTTTTAGTTATGCAGGTAAAGCTGTCGTTTCTGACAAAAGTGATGCTGCTGGTCCTGCTGATGATGGCAAGTATCACGGCGCTTATTAGCTCGCTGTTAATTCAGCAGTCAAACAATGCCATTGAAACGCAGCATCAGGCGATGCAGCAGCTGAACATGCGCCGGTATCAGTTGCTCAATACGCTGCTGGATGACCGCATTCAGCTGTGGGCAGAAACATTCCCGCGGACCAAAGGTGGCAGACCTGCCACGCTTAAGGAGCTGACCAGCTCTATTGAGGGTGCCAGGGCATCCCTGGAAGTTTACCTGCAGGTAGACAATATCTGGCTGTTTTCAGCCGCGGGCACACTTATGCATGGTGAGGCGTCCGAGATGCCCGGTTTTGTGGCAACCATGCGTCAGCAGGCCTTTACTGATCTGCGTCCGCAGATGACCACGTCCTGTGAACACCTTTGCCGACGCTATGTGGCGATTCCGGTCATGGTGCAGGATGACGACCCGGCGGTGCTGGTTTTCTCCTCAGGCACGCAGGAGCTGGTGGCGCTGCTATCACGTTTTGCTGATGTCGAGCGTATTGCCATCGTCAGAGGCGAGCAAAAGGCAGCGTCTATGGAAGTGATCAGCCGTTTATCTGCCTCAAACAAAGCGCATGTCAGTAAGATTTTGCGTCAGCTGCCGCAGGATACAACCATCGAGAGCCTCATCGCGCAGGGAAGTCGTATCGACTACGATAACCGGCTGATGCTGGTCAGCCTGTTACCTGTACTGGACGGACGACTACCTGACAGCTACATACTATTTACCCGCGACATAACCCGACAGGTCATGTCAGCCCGAAACTATCAGGACTGGGTTGTAGGCAGTGCTCTTATCACACTGGCTGTTTTTGCGCTGCTGTTTTACTTTATTCTCAATCGCTCGCGTAAAAAGCTGATTGCCCTGAGCTGGCGTTTACCACTGCTCGCCGAGCATCGCTACGATGAGTTTAAGCGTGCCTCCACGCAACATGTAAACTTTGCCGCGAAACGTCTGCCCGACGAGCTTGATGTCCTGGAAACCGCAGCCAGTAATCTGGCTGTCGAGCTGGAACGCGTTGACACCAAGATGAACGAAACCACCGCCAAGCTTGAAAATATGGCGATGTTCGATGTGCTGACCGGGCTTCCGAATCGCAATATGCTGATGTTTCAGATGGAGAAGGAAGTCTCGTTCCGTACCCGCAACGCCAAGCCGATGGCGGTATTGTTCCTGGATATGGATGACTTCAAGCGCATTAATGATATTCACGGGCATGATGTGGGCGATAAGCTTATTAAAGCGGCTGCATCACGCCTCTCTGCGCCACTGCGCGACAGCGATCTGGCTGCCCGATTTGGCGGCGATGAATTTGTGATATTGCTGTCGGGTGTTGAAAACCGCGCGCAGTTAGAGGTGGTTGCCAGCAAGTTGTTGCGGGCCTTTGATGCGCCAATTCAGTTCGATTCACATCAGTTTTATATATCGTTGAGCATCGGTATCGCCTTTACCGACACCGGTGATATCAGCGCAGTAGATTTATTGCGCCATGCCGACATCGCGATGTATGAGGCTAAAGCACAAAGTGGCTCTGCGTACTGTATCTTTGATAAAACCATGCACCAGAAAGTGATGCGGCGGGTAGAGCTGGAAAATGATGCGCGCATCGGGCTAAGCCAGGGTCACTTCTCGCTGGCGCTGCAACCGCAGGTGGAAATGCCATCGCGCAAACTGGTGGGAATGGAAGCACTGATTCGCTGGAACCATCCGGAGAAAGGCTTTATCTCCCCGGCCGAGTTTATCCCGCTGCTGGAAAACACATCACTGATGATGACCATTGATTACTGGGTGATTTCACAATCGCTGTGTAAGCTGGCTCAGCTACATGCCAAAGGCTATACCGATGTGAAAATCGCCATCAATGTATCGGCGGCACAGTTTCTTGACCATTCCTTACCGGCTTATCTTGAGCAACAGATTGCGTATCACAATGTATCGGCTGAGAATGTTGAGTTGGAACTGACAGAGACCGCGCTGGTGGCAGATATGAACCGGGCTACTGCCACCCTGGAAACGATTCGGGCAATGGGCTGTCTTATCGCGATTGATGATTTTGGTACCGGGTATTCGTCACTGGGCTACTTAAAAGCCTTACCGGCGGACTACATCAAGGTCGACCGTTCCTTCGTGTCAGGCATGGTAGAAAGCGCGGATGACCGCAGTATTGTCTCTTCAACCATTTCAATGGTGAAGGGGATGGGGCTGACCGTTATTGCCGAAGGTATCGAGACCGAGGAGCAGTTCGACATGCTGACCGGTTTTGGTTGTCATCAGGGCCAGGGTTACCTGTTCAGTCCGCCGATCCCTGAAGCTGCATTGTGGGAGGAACTGAACAAAAATCTGCATCAGGGTGTATGGAAAAAAGATGCGCCATAGTCTGTAAACCGTTAAGGTGTGGCGAATTATTTACAATTAAATTTATCGTCACCCGTCACAAACACGGAAAGAGTGTACCCTTCCTCCCGCATTCTTTAAAATGACGCTTTTATTTTCTCAATGGAGATAAGCATGTCTGAGGCATTTATTGCACATTTACGCTCGCAGATAGAGCAGGTTAAAGAAGACGGCCTGTATAAAAAAGAGCGAGTTATTACCTCGCAACAAAAAGCAGATATTGAAGTGGGCAATGACCACGTAATTAATTTTTGTGCGAATAACTACCTTGGACTGGCCAATCACCCTGATTTAGTGTCTGCCGCCAAAGACGGGCTTGATAGTCACGGCTTTGGTGTCGCGTCGGTGCGTTTTATCTGCGGCACCCAGGACATCCACAAGCAGCTTGAAACAAAAATCAGTGATTTTCTGGGTACCGAAGATACCATTTTGTATCCATCATGCTTTGATGCCAACGGCGGCCTGTTTGAAACCATTTTAGGGCCTGAGGACGCCATCATCTCAGATGCGCTTAATCATGCCAGTATCATTGATGGGGTGCGTTTATCCAAAGCAAAACGCTACCGCTATGCCAATAACGATATGGAAGCGCTGGAAGACCAGTTAAAGCAGGCGACTGCAGATGGCGCGCGCTTTAAGGTGATTGCCACTGATGGCGTGTTCAGCATGGACGGCGTAATTGCCAACCTCAAAGGCATTTGTGATCTGGCTGACAAACATGATGCACTGGTGATGGTCGATGATTGTCACGCCACCGGTTTCTTAGGTGAGAATGGTCGCGGCAGTCATGAATATTGTGAGGTGCTGGATCGCGTCGATATTCTTACCGGTACATTAGGTAAGGCGCTGGGCGGCGCATCCGGCGGTTACACCTCAGGGAAAAAAGAAATTGTTGAATGGCTGCGTCAGCGTTCACGTCCGTATCTGTTCTCTAACTCTGTGGCGCCACCTATTGTGTCTGCATCGCTGAAAGTGTTTGATATGATGGCCAACGGTCATGATTTGCGTGAACAGCTGTGGAAAAACGCGTCGCACTTCAGACAGCGTATGGAAGAGGCTGGCTTTACTCTGGCCGGTAAAGACCACGCGATTATTCCGGTTATGCTTGGCGATGCGAAAAAAGCCAGTGAAATGGCAGATAAACTGCTTGAAAAAGGCATCTATGTTATCGGTTTTTCTTATCCGGTTGTGCCTAAGGGTGAAGCGCGTATTCGCACGCAGATGTCAGCAGGCCACAGTATTGAGCATGTTGATAAAGCGGTTGATGCGTTTATCGAAGTCGGGCGTGAGATGGGAGTGATCAAATGAAGTCACTGGTAAAAGCTAAACGCGAAAAAGGCATTTGGCTGCAGGATACACCTGAGCCGGAAGTCGGTCATAACGATCTGCTCATTAAGATTCGTAAAACCGCTATCTGTGGTACCGACATGCATATCTACAATTGGGATGAATGGTCACAACAGACCATTCCTGTGCCCATGGTGGTTGGCCATGAATATGTTGGCGAAGTGGTTGGTATGGGCCAGGAAGTACGCGGGTTCGAGATTGGCGATCGTGTTTCCGGTGAAGGACACATTACCTGTGGGCATTGCCGCAATTGTCGTGCCGGGCGTCGTCACCTGTGCCGTAATACCACCGGTGTAGGTGTAAACCGCCCCGGCGCGTTCGCCGAATATCTGGTCATTCCTGCGTTTAATGCATTTAAAATCCCTGACAATATCAGCGATGAACTGGCATCTATCTTCGACCCGTTCGGCAACGCAGTGCATACTGCGCTGTCATTTGATCTGGTGGGCGAGGATGTGCTGATCACCGGGGCTGGCCCCATCGGCGCAATGGCGGCAGCGGTTGCCCGTCATGTGGGTGCGCGCCACGTGGTTATCACGGATATCAATCCGTACCGTCTGGAACTGGCCAAAAAAATGGGCGCTACGCGCACCGTGGATGTCAGTAAAGAAGATTTGAAAGATGTGATGGCTGAAGTCGGCATGACAGAAGGCTTCGACGTCGGTCTTGAGATGTCCGGCGTGCCATCGGCATTCCGCGATATGCTGGATAAGATGAACAATGGTGGCAAAATCGCTATGCTGGGTATCCCGCCTTCGGATGTTGCCATTGACTGGAATCAGGTCATCTTTAAAGGGCTGGTGGTGAAAGGTATCTATGGTCGGGAAATGTTTGAGACCTGGTACAAAATGGCCTCGTTACTGCAAAGTGGCCTGGATTTGTCACCGGTCATAACCCATCAGTTTGATATTGAAGATTTCCAGAAAGGCTTCGATCAAATGGGCTCAGGTGAGTCGGGTAAAGTCATTTTAAACTGGTAGAGGTTTATGTCGGAATTTAAGCACATTAGCGTGCAGGACGTAGCTGAAAATATGTCCGCTTACCGGGTCGTGGATATCCGCGATCCCAACTCGTTCGCTGCTGGTCACATGCCACAGGCAACCCAGCTTAATAATGATAATTTTGCAGAGTTTATTGAGCAGACTGATAGCGAACAGGCCGTTGTCGTGGTGTGTTATCACGGAATCAGTAGTCAGCAGGCTGCGAACGTTATCGCCAATCAGGGTTTTAAAGACGTGTACAGTATGGATGGCGGCTTTGAAGCCTGGAAACAATCACAGCCTGTGGTAACTGAATAACGTGTCACAACCTATCATCGCGCTTCGCGAAAAGAAGTATGCACATCTGCTGGCCAATTACCTGGTCAGGCAGGGGCATCCCGCCAGTGTTACGCCATTATCAGATGGCACTTATCAAATCAGCCTGGACAGTGAAACAGACCTGGCACAGGTCAAACTCATTTGCGAAGCGTTTATCCGGGAGCCGAATCATCCACGCTATCAGCAGGCGGCGTGGCAAACCGGCGAGCAAATCAATCTGCCCGGCAAGGGCGGAATCATCCGGAATAAGTTAATCGATAATGCCAGACATGCACCGTTCACGACGATCATCTTCATTCTGTGCACATTAACCTACGGGTTGTCATTGCTTGGGCTGTTCCCTGCGATTTATCAGGGTCTAACCATGCAGCCGCTGGGCGTACTGCTTAACAACCATGAATGGTGGCGCTTGATTGGCCCGGTATTTTTGCACTTCAGTGCGCTGCATTTTGTGTTTAACCTGCTGTGGTGGGCAACGCTGGGCGCGCAGATTGAGCGCACCCTGGGTGTGTCTATGCTATTGCTGGTCTTTGTCGTCTCAGCGATTGCCTCTAACGTCGGACAGTTGCTTATCAGCGGCCCGAATTTTGGCGGCATGTCTGGTGTGGTGTACGCGCTGCTGGGCTTTATCTGGTGGCTGGGATGGTTAAAGCCGTCCTGGGGAATGACACTGCCGCGCGCGATAGTCGGATTCATGCTGGTGTGGCTGGTCATTGGCTATGCCGACATCCTGTGGGTCAATATGGCTAATACCGCGCATCTGGTAGGGCTTATCAGCGGATGTCTGCTGGCGGCACTGCTGGCAATGGTCAGCGGGCGCCGCAAGCCTGCTTAGGTGTGATATAAATACTTGGTGAAGATAACATTTTTGATGATTTCAGCACCGGTTTCACGCTTCATGTGATCTTGCAGGGCCTTTAGGATAGCCAGACGAATATCCTCTCGCCCTGTCAGTGATTTCACCTTTTCCGCTGTTTGCTGACCAAAAATCTCGATGGCGGTGGCACGCAGCAGCGGCATGTGATGCTCAGCGATTTCCAGTTGATCAGCATCATTAATCATAAGCTCGACAGTTACCCGCACATAACCAAGCTTGCGTGCCGATGGACTGATGAAGTTCGTCACAATATCCGGCTCTAAGCCCAGGTAGGCATAATTGGCTTTGGTCTGAGCACTGGCTGGGGCTGCACATAATGTCAGGGCGCACGCTATCACCAGCGCGAGGTGTCGTAAAACACGCATTTTCATAAACTGCTTTTCTTAAATGGGTTACTGCGACTACAAGTAGTTGTATAGTTTAGCAAAGAAGCAAAATTAAACGAGTCATTTACCGTTTCTGTGTCAATAACAAACTGTGACCGCTTAATACGTAATGTTAAGATAGCGCGCAAAGAAGCAAGAGTGAATTAGTCTTTGGAATTAACCTTTCCTTTTGAGCATGGGATACAGATAGAGTGGGTAGCGGCCACCGATGTTGTTATACCCTCATCGACCCTGCAGCACTGGCTGCTGGATACCGGCTCGCTGACCGAACGGTTACAGGAGTGCTGTGACACTTTCTCACTGCGCCGGCTGGGGCAGGGTGACGTTCCTTTGTACGCTAATGAGAAGCGCTGGTTGCCTGCCGACTTACAGCATCACTGGCAGGCACGTGAAGTTATCTTAGAGGGTGACAGCAAGCCCTGGGTATTCGCCCGTTCTGTGTTACCGCAAACGCTGGTGGAAGGTGAACTGGCCAATTTAGGCGCTCAGCCTCTGGGCAAACGGTTGTTCAATGATACCCGCTTCACACGCAGCGACTTTGAGTTGTGTCAGGTACCGGCGGCTGCTTTTGCTGTGGACGAAAAGCCTTCTGACAGGCAAGTTCTGTGGGGTCGCCGGTCACGGTTTCATCTGGGCGATGATTACATCATTGTGGCTGAAATCTTTTTACCTGACTCGCCGGCATACAGGAACGACTAAGCATGCACTCGCGACTTACCTTTTCCAACCTCGGCGCCTACATAAAGCTAACGCGGCTGGATAAGCCCATTGGCATCTATCTGTTGCTTTGGCCCACGCTGTGGGCATTGATTATTGCCGCAGAAGGCGTGCCCTCATTGAAGATAACTGCCATTTTTATTGCCGGTGTGGTGCTGATGCGTTCGGCAGGCTGTGTCATCAATGATTACGCTGATCGCAAAGTAGACGGTGCGGTAGAACGAACAAAGGCGCGACCACTGGTTTCCGGGCAGGCCAGCGAAAAAGAGGCGCTGCAGTTATTCGCACTGCTGGTGGGCATAAGTTTTGTTCTGGTGTTATTTCTAAATTGGCAAACCATCGCACTGTCTTTCGTGGCCGTCGGGCTGGCATTTTGTTATCCATTCATGAAACGCTATACCCACATGCCACAGGCTGTGCTGGGAGCGGCCTTTGGCTGGGCGATTCCCATGGCATTTATGGCTATCACCGAAACGGTGCCGCTGGCGGGCTGGGTACTGTTTGTTGCCAATGTACTGTGGACCATTGCCTATGACAGCATGTATGCCATGGTCGATCGCGACGACGATTTAAAAATCGGTGTGAAATCCAGCGCGATTTTGTTCGGGCGATACGACAAACTCATCATCGGCATCTTGCAGACACTGACACTGTTATTGTTGATGTGGGTAAGTATGCTGATTCAGGCGAGCTGGGTGGTATATCTGGCGTTGTTGATTTGCGCGGGGCTGTTTATCTATCAGCAGGTGCAAATCCGACACCGCGAAAGGCAGGCCTGTTTCCAGTCATTTCTGGATAATCACTATATCGGCCTGGCATTCGCAGCAGGATTACTGGTGCATTACTTAATCATTGGCTGACTATTGCCAGATTACTTTTTATCAGCAGACTCCGCTTTGCCTTCAAGCTCAGACAGGCGGGCTTCCATTGCATCCAGCTTTTCACGGGTGCGGATCAGCACCTGGCTTTGAATATCAAATTCTTCGCGGGTGACTAAATCAAGCTTTGAAAGCTGAGACTGCAGAACTTGCTTAATTCGGGCCTCTGCGCCTTCTGCTGCATTGCGAACGCCTGGCGGGACCGCGCCAGAAATTTGTTTTGCCAGTTCTTCGAGTTTTTTCGGATCGAGCATGGTTTTCCTCTATAATGCGCCACAACATGGTCTGTCTATTCTAAAGAGAAGTCGGGCACATGCAATGAAAACCGCTATTACCCTAAACTTCGCAATCTTCCGGTAGCTAATTACATGCGATTAAACGATGCCCAACAATCTGCAGTTACATACGTGTCAGGCCCGTGTCTGGTTTTGGCCGGCGCCGGTAGTGGCAAAACCCGGGTAATCACCAACAAAATTGCATATCTGGTACGTAACTGCGATGTGCCTGCGCGCTATATCGCTGCGGTCACCTTTACCAATAAAGCCGCCCGTGAGATGAAAGAGCGTGTGGCGCAAACCCTGGGCAAAGCCGAGGCCCGGGGGCTGAAAGTCTCCACGTTTCACACCCTGGGTCTGCGTATCATCAAGTCACATGTAAAAGACCTGGGGCTGAAACCGGGCTTTTCATTATTTGATGATAAAGACTCCATGGCGCTGCTCAACGATTTGACCGAAGACACACTGGATGGCGATAAAGACCAGCTGTCGTTGCTGCAAAGTTGTATCTCAAACTGGAAAAACGATCTTCTGCTGCCGGATATGTTGTTAAAGCAGGCTACCAGTGCCGGTGAGAAAGAATTTGCCGAAGCGTATCAGCAGTACCAGAACCACCTGAAAGCCTACAATGCACTGGATTTTGATGACCTCATCCTGCTACCCACGTTGCTGCTGAAAAGCTCGCAAACCATTCGTGAAAAATGGCAGCGTAAGCTGCGTTATCTGCTGGTGGATGAGTATCAGGATACCAATACGAGTCAGTATGAGCTGGTGAAGCTGCTGGTGGGCGAACGGGCGCGCTTTACGGTGGTTGGCGATGATGATCAGTCGATTTATTCGTGGCGCGGTGCCAAACCACAGAATCTGAATTTGTTGCAGCAGGACTTTCCGAAGTTAAATGTAATCAAGCTGCAGCAGAACTACCGCTCGTCGGGGCGCATCCTGCATTGCGCGAATATTCTTATCCAGAATAACCCCCACCTGTTCGACAAAACGCTGTTTTCGGAGTTGGCCTACGGTGAGCCGCTGCGCGTGATCGTGGCCAAAAACGAAGAACACGAGGCCGAACGGGTGGTGGCCGAGCTGATTGCTCATAAGTTTATGAACCGCACTAAATTTAAAGACTATGCGATTTTATACCGGGGCAACCATCAAAGCCGGCTGTTTGAAAAGCTGCTCATGAGTAACCGTATCCCCTATAAAATCAGCGGCGGTATGTCGTTTTTCGGGCGTACTGAGGTGAAAGACATCATGGCGTATCTGCGTCTGTTGGTGAACCCTGATGATGACAATGCGTTGCTGCGGGTGATCAATACACCGCATCGGGGTATTGGACGTGCAACGCTCGAAAAGCTGGGGAATTTTGCCAATGAACTGGGTGTGTCGATTTTCGCAGCAGCAGTGCACGACGGACTCTCTCAGGTCATGACCGACAATGCCTATCATCGCGTCGCCGGATTCGGCCGCTGGATGGTAGAGCTGTCTGATAATGCCCAGCGCGGTGATACCAAGGCAGTGCTGCGGGAAATGATTAAGTCGATGCAGTACGAAGAGTGGCTGTACGAGCAAAGCAAAACCCCGAAAGCGGCTGAAATGGGCATGGCAAACGTCAGTACCTTATTTGGCTGGGTGACCGATATGCTGGAAGGCAATGAGCTGGACCCACCCATGTCGCTGCCTGAGGCGGTAAATCGCCTTATTCTGCGCGATATGATGGAGCGGGGCGAAGATGACGCCGAGGCCGACCAGGTTCAGCTGATGACCTTACATGCGTCTAAAGGGCTGGAGTTTCCCATTGTGTTTCTGGTGGGGATGGAAGAAGGTTTGTTGCCGCATCAAAGCAGTATTGATGAAGATAATGTGGAAGAAGAGCGTCGGCTGGCCTATGTGGGGATCACCCGCGCACAGCGGGAGCTTATCTTTTCACTGGCCCGTGAGCGCCGTCAGTTTGGTGAAGTCATCAACCCTGAACACAGTCGCTTTTTAGACGAACTCCCGCCGGACGATGTGGAATGGGAAGATCAAAAGAAAAAAGTGAGTGCTGAAGAGCGTCAGGAAAAAGGCCACAAAAGTATCGCTAACTTACGGGCGATGCTGGGTAAAGACTAAGAAAGAACTGCATCAGCTGAACGCCGTGCAAGGTAGTTATACCGCGAGCTTTCTCATGGGCAGAGGCGTGGGCTCACTGAGTACCTTGCCTTGCGCATAATGGCAGTTAATTTCAGATAACGCCGCCAGCTGCGATGGCGAGTCCACACCTTCTGCGATGACCTTGAAGCGCAGATGCTCAGAAATCAACATAACGGATTGGATAAGCTTTTGGTTACGCTGCGAACGGGGCAGCGATTTCACAAAGCGATGGTCAACTTTGATAAAGTCGAACGGATAAGCAAACAGGTAACTTAACGATGCCAGGCCGCTACCAAAGTTATCCAGAACCAATGTAATACCGGCGCGCTTGAGCTTTTTGATGGCAGGCAGAATAAACTGCGAACGACGATTCAGGTCATTCTCATCAAACTCAAAGACCAGCTCGCCCGGTGAGGTACCGCGCTCTTCAATGATTCGGATGATTTTATTGACCAGCGACTGCTGTAACAGATGGTTGATCGATACGTTCACGGCAATACGGGCAGGGCGACTGTGTGTGTCTTTCCATTCTTCCAGCAGGTCGCAGGCTTTGTGTAACTGGAACAAATCAAGATCCAGTGTCAGGCCGCTTTGCTCCGCGACTTGTCTGAACTGCTCTCGCGCCACCTTACCATATTGCGGGTGTGACCAGCGCACGTACATTTCGTGATAGATTGCTTCTTCGGTGTGCAGATTGATAACCGGCTGCAGGTAGCACTCAAATTCTTCCTGACGTAGTGACTGACGAAACTCGTTTTCAAGCTCAAGTTCCTCAAGCAAACGCTCACGCATGCTTTTATCAAACATCACAAAGCGACTACGACCCAGTGTTTTGGCCTGATACATGGCAGCATCAGCATCACGCAGAACCTCATCAGCAGCCTGATAGTAGCTTTCCAGATGCGCGATACCAATACTGGCGCCCGAGTACATCTCTTTACCTTCCAGCGTAAATGGCTGTGAAACCGCTTCGATAATACGTGCGGCCACTTCCTCAACGTCAGTCAGATCCTCGAAGTTATCCAGCAGCACCACAAACTCATCGCCGCCCAGGCGAGCCAGTAAGTCGTGCCCGCGAATACACAGTGAAATACGCTTTGCCACTTCCACCAAAAATTCATCGCCGGCGTGGTGGCCAAGGGTATCGTTGATTACTTTAAAGCGATCAAGGTCAATAAACAGTACTGCAAACAGATTTTCCGGATAACGTTGTTTATTGGCCAGCGCCAGATCCAGGCGGCTGGTAAACATCACCCGATTGGGTAAATCGGTCAGCGCATCATGATGCGCATCATGAATAAGCTTAAGCTCCATTTCCTTGCGCTCGTCAATTTGCTTGCGCAGGTTGGCGTTAACCTCGTTTAGTTCTTCAGTACGCTCACGCACCCGTTCTTCAAGTTGCTGATTGTACTGATGAATGGCGTCTGTGCTGCGCTTGCGCTCCATGGCCACCGCAATGTGGTGGGAAACAAAACGCAGGAGCTCCAGATCGCGGCTGGTGTATTTGGCCAGCTTACCGTAGGTTTGTACTGCAATTATGCCCGAAACCTCACCATCTACGACCAGCGGCGAACCCAGCCAGGAGTTGGCGCTTTTCAGCATGCTCTGCGCCACGCTGACATCAATATCGCCAGACTCGGCCAGTTCAAGCACCCGTGAAGGGTTAATCAGCTCAGCCTGACCTGTGCGCAGAACAAATTCTGATAAACCCAGGCCAAGAGGACGTTCTTCTGCACTGTGATGCTCTTTATCACTAAAATAGGGAAAGCGTAATTTATCGCGTGTTTCATTTAAGGTAGCAATGTAACAGTTCGGGGCGCTTATGAGGCGGGCAAGGATTTCGTGAAGGCTGGAATAGAAGTTCTTCATGTCGCCTTCAACGTTGGCCGCCAGCTCTGAAATCTCGAACAGCGCATGCTGAAGCTGCTCGACTTTCTGACGCTCCAGAATCTCTTCCTGCAGATCGTCGTTAATTTTACGAAGCTGACGGGTGCGCTCGCGAATTGTTCGCTCAGTCAGTTCGCGACTTTTGACCCGGTCAACGGTAGTCACGATATGCTGAGAAACAAACAACAATACTTCCAGGTCTTCATCCGAGTAAAACACGGCTTCGTCATACGTTTGAACGACCATTGCGCCAATCACCTGTGTACCGCGTTTAAGCGGAACACCCAAAAACTGGTGAGGCAGGGCGCCTACTAACTTTGCGCCACTTTTGGCTTCAAACTCGTCGGCGTTAGATTTATCCAGAAATACGTGGTTGCCCGTGCGAAGAATATGGCCGGTAATGCCATCCATTAATTGTTCGGCAGGGACTTGTTTGATGGTTTGTTCGTCAAACTCATCAACAAAGTACGCAAAGTTGATCAAATTGACGTCACGTTCGTAGAAGGCGACAAAGAAGTTCTCGGCGTTCATGAATTCGCCGATAATTTCATGGATGGCAGAGTAAAGACGGTTGAGATGACTGACAGAGCTTGCCAGTTCAGAAATATCGAACAGGGCTTTTTGCACGCGTTCCGCGCGCTTATATTTTTCAGTCAGTTGCTGTAACTGCGGAATCAGCTCACGGAGCTCTTCCTCAGACAACGGATACTGCGTAGACTCTGTCGACATTAAGTTAGCCAGCTTTTCTTAGAACACCAAATGTTGTTAACAGCTTAAATTAACTGATTTGTGCTCAAATTGCTACTTTTTGTTTAAAAATACAGCACTTGACTCACGTCGGACCAGAGCGGCGCTGGCATTGATGTCAGGTGCGCTTCGTACACATTCAGCTACACCCGACTCATGATTTTTTGTAGGGTAGAGAGGGTCGATAGGTTGGTAGCTACCGTTAAATACCTTCGATCATGTATTCGATAGCTGCTTTAATCTCATCATCACTGCAATCGCCACAGGTACCTTTCGGCGGCATGGCGTTATAACCGTTAATCGCATTTTCAAGCAGCATATCAAAGCCACGTTCATCCAGGCGAGGCTGCCAATCGGCTGCAACCTGCATTTTTGGCGCGCCCAGAACACCGGCACCATGGCAGGCTACGCAGGCATTGTTATAGACAACTTCACCTGAGCGCGTACCGCCACCGCCGCCGCCAGCAGCGTCACCCTGAGCTTCATCACCGGCTACATGTACCGAGCCCACCGGCTTAATGCGATCCTTAATCGCCTCTTCGCTCATCTCCTGAGCCTGCGCTACCGCTGCCACTACCATTGCGCCAGCAACTAACCACGACTTTAATTTCACATCCGCCTCCGGGCGTTACAGTAAAATGCCTATTAAAAGAAGATTATAACGGTTATTTAATGACTACAACCATTTAGCAACAATTAACCAATTTTTAATCAATTGCGAATTCTTACCCCGCCAACTCAGATTTCTGCCACAAAACGGTTGATGCTACCGCCCACCCTAAGTATTATAGCGCTCCTCAACGCCATTCCCGACTCACGCTTTCACGCTGTCGATGGTGGTTGAAACAGTTTGCAAAGTACGCATCCCCCGTAGTTTATATGGGCTCAGCTGGGTGAGTACCGGTCGCCAAAGGCGATGAGGGGTGACTTAACGTCACGCCGAAAGGAACGCAACGCCGCAACAGGACGTTGCGGCTGGAATGACCGACCAGGGACGGGTCAGATAAAAGTTTATAAAGTACGCACCCGTAGCTCAGCTGGATAGAGCGTTGCCCTCCGGAGGCAAAGGTCATAGGTTCGAATCCTATCGGGTGCGCCATTTTTAAAGGGCTGGAGCCCGATTCCTCTCTTCAAAAAATTCCCTTTTCAAAATATGTAGCAAATGTGTAGCAGTTGAATTGAATTTAGCTTACTGCTAATTTCATTTAATAAGTGGAGAAGAAATGTAGATGATCCCTAAGCCTGAACTCAGAAAAGTTGCTGATGTCTTTAGTTCCTCCTTAATAGAAGAACTGGCAAATGACGATTTTAAAAAGATGCTGCAGCTTAAGGCGCTTTTGGGTTTCGATGGATCCGAGAAAATTGAAGTACGTCATCTGCTTCAGTATGCCTTCAATCACCTTACCAAATACTATAAAAGCGAGTATGTTTACAAATGTATTCTTTTTAAGAAAGTAATACTGGGTGTACATTCTCCTAACACTGCAGCAATGCTTTCGGAGCTTAGGCTAGGGAGCTCCAAAGTAGATGCATTTATAGTTAACGGTATTGCCACAAGTTACGAGATAAAGTCTGAGTACGACAATCTGGATAGATTGGAGAAGCAACTGTCAGACTATGCAGCATTTTCTGACAAGGTTTACGTACTTGGAGATATTAAGAAAATAGATCAGCTTGTAAGCAATATACCTTCGCAGTTTGGAATTAAGGTTCTTACTAAAAGGGGTACGATGTCAACTGTTCGGACGTCATCTAATTTCTATCCCGAGTTTTCCGTGGAAAAAGTTGCATCACTTTTGACCGCCCCTGAATTGAAAGATATTGTAAGACCTTGCCTTACATCGATTGATGACGTTCCGAACACAATGGTGTATAAAGCTTGTAAAGAGGTCCTAACTACTTTTTCTGCTCATGAGTTAAAACGCTTGACTCTATCTAGGCTCAAATGCAGGGGTATAGAAAATAACAGATTGTTGGCAAAGCTGCCTTATGAGTTGGTTGGTAGAGTTTCTCATGCCAAGCTTTCTGTGAAAAAACAGAATAAGTTTTTAAATGCACTGACAGCAACGGTGTAATATTGCCAAGGTAGGTGACGATGTACTTTCCAGTTTTGAGAGGGAAGCAGTTTGAATTAATAGCTTTACGTGAGCTAGCAAAACTCGGTCTGAGCAATCACTTTGTTCCAGTGATTGAGCCAGTAAAAAAAATTTCCAACCCGTTTATTAAAACTATTAAAGAGTTGAATGAGGGAGATATTCATCCGATAGTTATAATTAATTCTGCTTTAGGTGAGGAAGAATCAGCAGAAGATGTGATGAGGCTCTTGAACAACGCCGGTGTTACGTTTCTCCCCTGTATATCTTTCGAAAGCCATCACAGCGCAATACAATTTAGCGAACTTCAAGACTACCTATCACAGACTCCCCATGTTTTATACATTAAAGACATATCCGATGAATCTATATTCTCTAAACTTGATAAAGTAGAAATAATACTTCTTGAGGAAAGCACTAGTAAGGCTAGCCAAGCAGCCTCTTTTCTTGATATTCCGGTAGTAGTAATTGAAGATGGCTTTGATAAAAAATTAAAAAATGCAGATTATCCAAGCTTAACCAACTTTAGTTCTGCTATTGGAGAGTATAAAAGCCTAGGGCTACACGGCTTCGGTGATTATACCATTACTGGTAGTTCCTTCGCTGAAGGAGGTGGGCCTGCTTACGTTGTTGCATTGCATTTAAGCCAAGTCTTGAAGAGTCAGAAAAAAAGTATATTTTCTTCAAAAACACAAATAGTCGTAAATCACTTTTGCTCAGAAAACAATGGATCCTACGCAGATCCTGCAGGAAAGTTTTTTGAAGCACTGACAAAGCTTATATCGTTTTTAGACGAAGGGGAGATTTTCGAAACCAATTCCATAGGTGAATTTAGAAAGCTATATAACTCTGAGCATTTCCCTGGTTTGGGGGCTGTCAAGAAACTCTCTGTAAGCCATCACATAGAGATTATCTCAAGAAGTATATAGCTGGAGATGGGAATATGTATTGTTGCAAGGAATGCTTTTGGGATTCGGATCTTAGAGACGTAATACAGAGGAACTTTATTGATGAGGGAAATTGTGACTTCTGTGGTGAATTAGCTCCTCGTATTTCGCCCGCTTCATTGAGCGAGAAATTTGAATTTTTAAAAGATGAGATGTTTGAAAAAAGTGAGGTGGGGAACTCACTAGCGAGCTGTTTTCAAAAGGAATTTAAAGTTTTTAATGACTTGAAAGTTCGTAACATTGATAGGTTACTAGAACATATTCTAGTAGATGACGCTGATGCTTCAACGTCTAATTTTAAACCTATCTCTGATAACGGAAAATTTAGTGAAGAATGGAACGAACTTAGAAGTGAGTTAATTGGAAAAAATCGATTTTTCCCGAATACACAAGTTTTTGCTAATTTATTTCGTGGTGTAAAGTCTTCTGAGTTAAGAGTTTTTGAAGTCATTCTTTCTCAGCTTTCGACTACCCTCCCTATAGATTATCCATTATATAGAGCTAGGATAATAAGCAAAATCGAACACTTTCCGTCCGATTTGGACAAGCCTCCTGCATCAGTTGCATGTGATGGTAGGGCAAATCCAGTTGGGATTTCATATCTTTACTGCTCAGATGATAAAGCTACAGCTGTAACCGAGGTGAGGCCAAGTACAGGAAGTATAGTGCATATAGCTCAGTTAATAACAAAGAGAAGCATTAAACTATTAGATTTGACATGCCCAAGAAAGAAGTTTAGTGCATTTCAGTTTTCTGATACTGATTCAAAATTAGCACTTGAGCTGATTGTTCTATTGGAAAGACTGTCTGAAGAGCTTTCAATTCCGATTGCTGAATCTAGACATTTGAATTATTTGCCTACTCAGTTTTTTTCAGAGTTTATTAAGTCACAAGATGTTTTTGAAGGTCTTGTTTTTTCAAGTTCTTTCACCAACAAGAAAAATTTGGTTTTTTTCTCAGAAGAAAGCTTAGACATTGTTCATTTTCAACGCTATGAAAAAGTAACAGTAACTAGAACACAGCATGAATTTGAAAATACTTAATTCTCAGTACACTTATTTACAGAACTCCAAGTAAAAGCAGATGAGCCGCTATGCGGCTCTTTCCGATTGATGTTCAATGCGCCACTCATGAACGCGGGTGATGACTTCTTTATCTGCATACTGCACGCCTTTTAATGCCAGGGTGACTACGCCGTCAAAGTAGCTTTGCTTCACTTCGCCGGTTTCCTCGTTCACCTTTTCTAGGTACAGCGGCCTAATAGGCTGGTCGTTTCGCTTGCAGAACACGCCGCCCATTAGCTCAACAAACTTTGCCCAATCACCACTATCAGCCGCCTCATAAATAGCGTCGAAGGTTTCAGATAAACCAACAAGCTGCTTTAGCAAACCTCCGCTAAAATAGTGGACATACCTTTCTAGCGTTCTTCGGCCTTCACTTCACTGAAAAGCCTGCATGTCGACACGAAAAGCGCTTATGCTTGAGCTCTCGTAGTTCCTCTTTAAGACGCTCACCTTCCCTCAATGTATAGCCTGCGCGTAATCTGTCGTTCACCAGTTTAATTTCTTTATCAATACCCGCACAGCCGTACTTGGATGGGGAGAATTCATACCCGTTAGAGTGAGCGATAAAGGAAATAAGTAAGAGAGAATACGCCAAAATTTTCTTCATGATTCCGTCCTTGAATAAATGAAAGAACGAGATTAGCCATGTCATTGCAACAGAGAAATATTACTTTGACGCTAAAGGTATAAATTCATATATGGATAATTGAATTCAGTTTCTGCTTTTTACTCAACCAAAAAAATGATACTTGATAGCTTGTTGTGTATGATTGCAACTGAACTTAAGGACATATTTTCAAGCAATAAGGAATGCTCATGAAATCAATTCTATCTTTAGGCGTTGCGATCGGCATCGCTTTCATTTCACCCTCAGCCAATTCTCACAGTGGTGGCACGAATGCAAATGGCTGCCATACGAATAGCAGAACGGGTGACTATCACTGTCATACCCCCAAATCTAACAGCGGCTACGAAACTTATTGTCACGTTTCGGATGGCGAGCGTCGTTGTGGCTACGCTATAAGTAGTTGTCGTTCATTGGTTAGACAACATGGCGGTTACTGTAGTAAGTAATCTTTGTTTTTAGACTGAAATTTAGAAGGAATTAGACTGTGAAGTCTTCAGCAAAAATACTTTCTGCGTTTGTTTGTTCTGCACTCTTCTTAGCGTTGGGGTCATTTTCAGCCCAAAGCGCTCCGATTTACACTTTTGGTGATACGCCTCTCAAAGATACTGATAGAGGTTCGTTCGTAGACCTTGATACCGGTTTGGAGTGGATGGACTTCGGGATAGTCAATAATCTACCTCTATCCCATGTGTTAGAAAATTTAAGTGAAGGTGGTGATTATTACGGATGGCGAATGCCAAATGAAAACGAAGTCAATGATCTTTGGCGTAAAGTATTCTATGACCGTATTGAAGGTCCAACACTCAGTGATGGTCAAGGAGAGAGTTACGAAGAGATCTCCATGAACTTTATTTATTGGGGCGGTTACCATGAGGAGCGAGTGGATGAGTGGGATAAGCTTTTCGATATCATAAGCTATAACCAGGCAGTAGATATCGGTACAGGGTATGGTTTCTATTACGGACTTGGTTGGTTTTATTCAACGGACGGAACGATAGATTACGCAAGATTCCAACTTTTTGAAAAATGGAGCGGCGAAACTGGATATGCGCAGGTGTATCAAGGCGGCGACTATCAGCGCTATTTGGACGTTGTTAGCCCCTATACGGCACCGTTTTTGGTTAAAGGTACAGTTGAAGTAACTGAGCCTGAATCATTCATAGTATTATTGTTATCCATTTTCTTAATACTAAGAGCGCGGAAAACTTGCTAAGGCGGCCACCCGTGGTTTTAGGCTCGGGTGAAAAGTGCGAGACCTCACAAATATATCTAACTAGCCGTGCTTAAGTAGCTCTCTGGCGGCACTTATGTCCTACTATGCCATAAGTGATTTACTGGCCGCCCTTTTGTCAAATAAACAAACTCAGCACGGCGATGCTCAATAGCAGAAAATCACTCCGTAGAGCGGATAATTTCGGTATACTCTGGGCTTTGATATTTAATGGTGGAGCTTCTCAATGCGTGTATGTGGTGTAGAACTGGCAGGAAATGATGCAAACATTGCCCTATGGAATCTTGATAACGGCATGTTTTTGCTCCCTGATTGCCGTACAAGAAAAATGAGTCTGCAAAAAAACGCTACCGCTCATGAGCTTAAGTATTTCCAGAAATCTTTTGCGCAATTGGTGCAGGACTACAAAATTGAAACAATTGTCATCCGTGAGCGCCCTATGAAGGGGAAGTTTGCCGGTGGGGCCATTGGTTTTAAGTTAGAAGCTGCGCTGGAATTGTTAGACGGGGTGAAAGTTATAGTGATGCCCCCAACAGAGATCAAAGCGGCGTTAAAAGATAATCCCATACAGGTTGAGTTTAACGAGACCGGCCTAAAAGGTTTCCAGAAATCAGCGTTTGAAACCGCACTTAGTTACATGAATCAACACCTGTAAGGTTCCCCGCAAGGCCAGTTTGCTTAGTTGGCTTGGTGATGCTTTGACTTCCCAAGTTACCAATTTAGCTCATCAAAAATTTAGTTCTTGAAAGCAGGCTCACACTACATCCAAAGGTTTACAGTCACTGCGTGCACTCGCCATGCGCTTTTGCAATTCTTTGATATAGTTCGTATTGTACTGATCTTATAGAATATATCTGCCAAATCTTGGGTAAATGTTCAGCAGGGAAGTGATGCAACTTGTCAGAAAACATACACTTTTACACCAAAAATGCTGAGAAGCTGACTGCGCAATACAACAGTGTGACCTTTGAAAAGGTGCATCAGAGCTGGCTATCTGAAGTTCCGGACAAAGGTATTGCTCTGGATATAGGTGCTGGGTCCGGGCGGGATGCCCGATATCTGGCTTCGAAAGCGCTTACTGTCTTCGCTGTTGAGCCTGCAACAGGCATCCGCGAACAGGCCCGGCAGTATACTGTAAATCAAAATGTTCACTGGATTGACGATAAGCTGCCTTCTCTTGATAAAGTCTTTAATCTGCAGACAAAATTCGACCTCATTCTTCTTAGCGCTGTATGGATGCATATTGCACCTTCAGACCGTGAGCGCTGCATTCGTAAAGTAAGCTCGCTGCTTAAAGCCAGCGGCAAAATTGTCATTTCTTTACGGCATGGTGCTTGTCGCGATGAACGTACGATGCACCCTGTGCAGGCTGATGAGCTTGCTGTGTTCGCCAGAAAGTTCGGCCTGGCTTTCAGCTTGATAGATGAAAATAAGCGGCGTGATGTGTTGGGCCGCGACGATGTGAGTTGGCAAACCGTTATTCTCACGTTACCTGACGATGGCTCTGGCGCTTTTCCGCTGCTTCGCAATATCATCATGAACGATAACAAGTCATCCACTTATAAAGTGGCGCTGCTACGTACACTACTGAGAATTGCTGAAGGACATCCGGGGGCGGTAATAGAACGAACGCAGGAGCATGTTGTACTGCCTCTTGGTCTGGTTGCACTTTACTGGATTAAGTTATTTAAACCACTGGTCGATCATTTCAAAATTCCCCAGAGCAGTAATATCAATCGGGGATTGGGTTTTGTAAAAGATGGAGGCTGGAATGCGCTCTCTTCTTTTACGGCAAACGATTTTTATATTGGTGCCATGTATCTGAAACCTGAATCTGCTAAAGCGGTATATCAAACAATGAAGGATGTTGCTGTCACTATTCGTGATATGCCGGTTCGCTACACAACGTTGCCGGGAACCGGCAAGGGCATTTTTCTGGCTGAAACCCAGCGCACCACAAAGCCATCCGAAAGCCTCGTTCTGGATGCTGACTTCCTTACTTCACTGGGACGCTTTTATGTGCCTTTGAATATCTGGGATTCGCTCACCCGTTTCAGCGTATGGATAGAACCGTCGCTGGTAAATGAATGGGCAGGGCTTATGCAGAGTTACGTCAAAAATACTGTGGCATCGTGGTCCAGTGTCGATTTATTAAATGCGCTTACCTGGGAAGATCCCAAAAGAACAACAACGCGGGTCAGAAGTCGCATCAATGAATTGCTTCAAACCAGTAGTGTGAATTGTTGCTGGTCAGGAAAAGCGCTTCGCCTGCCAAGCTATGCTGTTGATCATGCTATGCCGTTTGCTCGCTGGCCGAACAATGACTTGTGGAATTTACTGCCAACCCAGGTAGCTGTGAACGGCAGTAAATCTGATAAATTGCCCTCATCTATGCGCATGATGAACAGCAAAAGCCTGATTACCGAATGGTGGGAACAGGCCTGGGACGAGCAAGCTGATGAATTTTTCATACAAGCAAATCTTTCACTGCCCAATCTACCGGCCAGTAACCGAAGCTTTGCGAATGTATTCGAAGCGATGACGATTCAAAGAGATCGAATCAAGGACTTTCAGCAACTGGTGGAATGGTGACAGCAAATAAAAAGTATTTCTTTGCGATGCACCGCAATGCTTTAGCACGTAAAACTAAACCTCTTCCTGAGGCATATCATCATCTAATTTAGCCACTGGCTTTTCTTCTGCAGGCTTCGTTATAACTTTGCCCATGGTGCCCCACTTTACCTTCGGGTTGAGCAGTACTGGCCGCGTCAGAATCAGGTTATTCGGGTACATCAGTGTTTCACGATCTGCAGTCACCAAGCGCGAACTAAACGGGCCGATATCGGCAATAACCCCTTCGATGAAATTATCACCGTCCAGAATGCGAACATAGTTTCCTCGGCGGTAAGCCACATTGGTCAGCAGAATGAAGTATGCGGTGATATTGCTGATCAGCGACCAGCTGGCAAATAGGGCTACGCCTGTAACGGTAAGGATAGACGTGGATAACACCAACAGCCCTGAAAAGTCGATGCCCCATGCAAGTAAAAGTAGCGCGATGGATAACGTTGCAACCAGCACTCTGGCTACAAACAGCCCTTTGATGGCGCTATTGGATTTTAACTTCGACTTTTCCATATTGGCTTCGAGCTTTGGCAATAACTTTTGGGAGGTTGCCAAGTAAATCAATAACACCACTACGCTCCACACTACGTTCGGCTGGTATTCAGTCAACCACTTCAACAGTGCGTCCCACCACTCATTCATTACACTAAACCTCGAAACTTATTTAACGCGCAGAGTATAAGTAGAATTGATGGTATGTACTAGCCATAGAACTTACTTTGTTTTTAAGGTAAGACGAGCGCTTTGTTAAAGTCAGAACGATTAAAATTTATCACTGTTTCTCTGGCAAAGTATTGATAGCTGATGATTTACTCGTTGCAGTTGCTCTGCCGCTATATTCTGTTTCATGCCGTAGCGATAATTTTCTCTCAGTTTTTTCAGCGGCCAAATAAGCACGCTGGGTTTGGTTTTGTGCTCGATAAACCATCCAGGGATCACTACGACTGGTGTGACGTTATTTTGCTCGCCAGTGGCGCTGAGAAGCGTTTCTCTCAGCCATTTGGCTTGGCGCTGGGCTTGTGGAATCGTCTTTGTATCAGTGTAATGTGGGAAGTGTAGCGAATCATTTTTCAATGTAACGCGATATGACTTTTCCTTTGATAAGCTATTGGGTTTGCGGCGACCCTTTGTTTCTATGGCAATGATACCATTTGGTGAGGTAATAACATGGTCAATGTTAAAGTTATCTCCCTGGACATCATGAAAAACTGAGACGTTTGGCTCTCTTATCTGACCGAGCTCGCTGGCCACAGCCCATTCTGCTTCCAATCCCAGCCTGATAGACTGAAGGCGTTTAAAGTTTTTAACAATCTTCACCACCAACCAGCCTACAATTAACAATGTAATGGCGGCGGTAAAGATCAGAGGTTTGTATTCGCGGTTAAATAGCGCATACATGCCCATCTGTGCGAAGGGGATTAAAGTCACAGTGGCTGAGAGTCCGACATATGCAATAACGTCGAATTGCAGAGACTTCAACTCGGTCAACAAAGAGAATCCTGGAATTCTTGAGTATCGTGCGTAATCAATGGGCAGCCGACTTTTACTGCTTAGTCTGTACTGAATTAACGGAAACAAACCTGCTGGGATAATAATCGGGGCCGTACACAGTAACAAAAAAAGAATATTTTCCCTTTAATAACCTCATCCTTGGTTTCCGCATCACTATAACAGGGTGTTAACTGTACTTGCGGATGCACAGTTAACACTATGTATACTTACCTGTCGTGAAAATTATCGTTTTTTGAACACGCCATCTTCTCTTTAGCCCACTCTGCGAATTCCTGGTAAGTGCAATAGCCAGACTGGCCTTTACCACTGCCTTCTGCTACACGATAAATTAGCATGTGCTGATAGCGATTCTTGTGGGCTTTTTCATCAATCACCTGGCGGACTGACCACAACCTGCCGGATTTGTTATTGGTATAAAACGCGCCTATTTCCAGTTCAAATCCGGCAATAAGCTCTTCATGAAGGACGGCGTCGGCTAAATCGATAATATGTTTAAGTTGTATGTCGCTGGCATCAATAACTAAATCGGAACGTTTTATTGCTTCATGAATATGGCGCATCTTTATTCTACGGGTATCGGGATGATATCCGATGGTTTTGTAACGCATTAGGCTTTGAGGATAACGGCGCCATTCAAAGAAGTTGTTAAAAATCATGGCCACCGCAAACAAAATACTGCAGTTGATGAGCGTGGGCGTAATAATATATCCATAGCCAAGCTGCTCAATAACCGGGCCGCCAATCACTGCGGCGAGCGCGGTTGCACCGCCTGGCGGATGGAGTGACCGGGTGATGTGCATAACCAGTATTGAACCGGCAACGGCCACAGGAGCAGCCACAAAGATATTTTCAATAAACTGAGCGCTGGTGACACCGACCACAGCGGATAACAAGTTTCCTGCAAACAGCGCCCATGGGGTTGATAGCTGGCCGTGCGGGACGGCAAAAAGTAATACGGTTGAGGCTCCCATTGACGGTAATATCGCTGCAGAACCCTCTGTACCTAATATCCAGGTCGTAGTGTAAAAACAGCAAAAAATGGCTAGCATGCCGCCCAGGGTTGCTACGAGCTTTTCGGAGGTGACAACACTATTCTGACTACCTAAAAAATGAAAAACGGCTTTTAACATATTATTCCTTCACGTTGTCCGGGGATAACACAGTCACTACTGCGTCACCTTTTTCTCAACTTTTACACCCAGGCGCTTGGCCAGGCGGCTCAGATTGGCCCTGTCCATAGACAAACGTTGTGCCGCTTTACTCCAGTTTCCATTTGTGTGTTTGAGAGTGTCGCT
>NZ_JABBXD010000016.1 GCF_014750655.1 Salinimonas profundi | reverse complement strand
GCAGACCCGAAGCCGATATCGAGCGGCTACTACCATGGCAGTTTGCTAAACAATAGGTGGGATTACCGGACGCTTACCCTTAAACTATCAGAAGCTGCTCTAAAGGGTGTAGCTGATACTCAAGCAGTTGCAGAAACTTACTCGCTAAATGATGTTGGCCTTCATAGAAAAATTTCATTAAACCGACAAGTGGCCGAATCTTTACTTTTTCAATTGATAGAGCTTAGAAGGTCCCGAAATACAGTATTGAAGGAAGCCGCCAATGACAAAAATTAGTTCAGCGGTAGCAACGTTCATATTTATTTTTTCAAAGCAAGCCATGGCTTGGGAACCATGTTTGCCATTTTGTGATGCGGGTTGCAGCGGTGCAGCAATGAGCAGACTGGCAAGCGATACGGTTTCTTCAATAAATCAGTATAAAATAGAATGCACTGAATTGACTAAAAGTTTGGCGTCTTCCAGCACTGAGTTTGCTGACTTGACTGCTGATATGACGGAAGCTTTATTTTCAAATCACACAGATGCAATTACTGCTTTAGATGGTTTTGTGGGCAAAATAACATTATCAACTACACAGTCAGCTAAGTTTCATGAAGCAAATGCTAATACCATAACTAATACTTTTGTTAAAAATATAAAGGATTTATCAAAAGTAAAATCTTTTATAAATTCTCATGAAAGATATGGAGAATTAGGCCAGTACTCTCACCCCTATCTCTTTAAGGCCTCATGCCCCGATTGTGCTTTAGAGCCTGTACATGTACTGAGCGACCTTGAAAGCAAGTTGGCTAAAACTAAGTCAAAATTAGCCCTAATTACATTTGAATCCAGTGGTGAATCGAGTAATTCAGTTCTAAAGAACAGGGTGCAGCATGATTGGTTGACAACAAATTTTGCTGCATCGTCACTAAGTCCGGTTGAAGTTGCCCGTATGCAGGGTATCTTCATAAAAGAATCTTCTGACTCAAACCCCAGGTACAAGGCCATTAGAAAGCTAAAGTCGGTAGTGGTAGCTAATAGAATCACTGAAACGTCCAATAGCAATGTCGAAGGCTATTCGAAACTAAACCTTTCTACTTACCTTAAAGGGACTACATTTGACACACTGTTGAGAGGTCATGAAGCAAATTCTATTTCAGACGATATGTCAGCTGTTATGAAGCAAAATGACCATGCTCTTTTGATAAGACAAGCTTTGTCGCAAAACGCAATCAATACCAACCTTAATAAACTCAATGAGGTTGGAAGGCAACGCAATATCTTGCTAGCAATTAAACTTATTACAAAGAGCGATGAATGATTGCAGCAGCTATGCTGCAAACGACTTAGCGTTCTCTGTACAGCTCAAATGTTATCCAGCTAGTCTTGGATAAACCAATATTTAAGGAAGTATAACGATGTCCAATACTAATAGTCATAACGAAAGCTTGGGTGATGTAGATAATGTAGAGGAAAGTTTTGAAGAGTTGATTGAGCAACTTGATAAAGAAGCGAACTCAAAAAGAAGTCAGGTAGAAGATCATGCTTCAGTTACCGAATCGATTAGTGAATCTATAAATGAGCCGGCTTTAGACATGGATGAAGGTCAAATTTCCTCGAATGAGTTTGAATCGTTGATGGAAGAAATGGCGGAGTATGATTCTAAGGCAGAATCCCTGCCTGAGGACAATGTCATTGTTGAAGCTGGCGATACAGATGATATACCGCATCAAATTTCAGAGGACGATAGTGTTCAGGTACCTGAGAACGAGAAACAGAACGAAGATGAAGATGAGGATGAGGATGAGGATGAGGATGCGTCATCATTCAATTCGTACCACGAAGCAGATAATGCTAGTTCATCATTTGAGACGAATGGTGATCTAGATCAGCATGACTTTGATAGCGAATTTATCAATACTTCAGAGGATGTGACTGAAACGGAGAGTGAAATAACAAGTGACGCAGAGGAGAGGATTAATAAATCTCAAATGCAATCTGGCGCCAATATCTCTGAAGAACTTCATCAATACTTACGGTCGCAAAACTCTAGTGAACCACAGCAAACAAACCAACATCAAGCTGCACCTGGTGCTTCCTTGTCTCAAGGATATTCACAAGGTAAAAATGTCGGAGGTGCATTAGTTGATATAGGTTCTACAGTTGCAGGAGCAGCATTTGGATTAACCGGAGCGTTGATCAAGGGTGCTGGTAGTGCTGCAAAGAATGGAATTTATAAATTATCAGATTCCCTGCCTAAAAATGATGGTACTGATCAAGAAACAGTGGCCAGCCTTGAACACATTGTTCCTAAATATTCCGGAGACAATGATGTTGGTGTAGAGCAATTAGATAGCCTTGCTAAGACGCTGCAAACGATAGGAGCGCAACCACCATCGGAAAGAGACCTGGATGAAATGAAGGATGTAATAGGGGATATACAGTCAGAACTCGAGAAATCAGATGAAGACTTTCAAGCGGATACTGTCAGTAAAATCGAAGAAGCATTACATAGTATCAAGGATGACTCGGAAACTCATTTCGATGAGAATAGTGAATCAAATGATAAGACTAAAGCACTTCAGGAACTTATAGAGAAGGTCTTAGAATCTATTAAAAAGATGTTTAGTAAAAGTGCATCAGATACAGCAGAAATGTCAAATTAATCAGGCTACTTACTACTCAAATGGTTATACTCAGTTCGGTACACAAAGTGATACCGAACTGAGTATATTATAGTTATAAAGCTACCTTTTTTTACTCAGTTTATCTATCTCGCCCCACAATAGGTCAATATCTCCAGGGTCTGTAGCAATAGGCTCTTGGGTATACTTTAATTCTTCTTTAACCTTTTCAGCTGAAAGCTCTGAAAGCTTCTCAGCCACGTTTTTATCAACTCCCATCTTTTGGGTCATTTGTGACATGTTTTGCTTAAGAGCTTCGATAGCGTCAATATTTAAGTCGGTATCGAATTCATAAATAAATTCATTCTCAGCTTTGTTGAGTGCTTCAGTAGATATATCAGAGGTCTCTGCTTTGGGTTTCCTTATTGCAACAGACTCCACCGCATCACCGTTGAAAGGGTCACCTTGAAAAGTGTCGTGATTAGAACAACTTTCCCGTATGGATGGTTCTTTAGCTTCACTTTCTGTATCGGTATTGCTTGTAAGCGACTTAAGCTTTTGATTGAGTTCAGAATTTCGCTTAGAGTAGTTATTCTCATGGCCAATTAGTGCATAAATCCAATCAGTGCCGTTGCCTATCTCGACATCTCCTAGATCAACATGGTTCGTGGTGCTAGGAAATTTTGCTCTATCTATCATGTACTTTAAAGATTTAGCAATCTCTACTTCCTGAAGCAGACTTTCAATTTCTTTTTGCGATGGCGGGAGAACTTCAAGCAATCTATTTATTCTAAAGTTTCGAAGTCTGCTCGTGTCCATTTTAATATTAAAAAGCTGAGCCTTGACTATGTTTGCGTTCTGAAAAATTATACCTTCGCCTGTTGTTTGCTCTTTTACATCGAGCCAGTTCAGACGATCCACCTCTTTAATCTGGGCAGAAAAATTTTGACGATATAAGGATGTTCCCTTGCTCTCTTCCCAACCGCTACTTTCTGCAACGCTCATAGTCCCAGCAAGATCTTTAAACCAATCCCAAGTCTCTTTAACGTCTTCTTGTGGTCCCAGGATTTTTAGGCGCGTATTCCCGAAAATCTGAGTAGCTTCTTCCTTAGAGGCTTTTATAAATCCGGCAAGATCCTGACCACTGAACGTAACCCCTATTCCCAGCCCACGTCCCTGGGTTGCTGCAACGGCAAATCCATCAATCGCCACCTCGGCGTATTCATCAATGATAATCTGACTTGGATTTTTCTTGTCGATTGGCAGGTTATTAATTACATCATCAATGTCGCCTTCACTTTTGTCACCAAGTCCCGTGGATATAGCCACGCGAATGCCCGAGAGAGCAATCTTTCCTTGTACCTGTTTTTGGTCATTAGATTGTTCAGAGGCAGGTACAAAGACACCAAGCACCCGGTTGTTTAAAATAATGTCCCGAAAGTCAATTTCGCCTTGTTCACACTCGAAGATGTGAGCGTATGAACTACCTAATTCAATAAGGGGCTTTGCAACGTAACCAAGCCCAAACCCAAACTGTCTATGCACCTCTTGCGGTTGTTTGTTGCCGTTTTTCAGCATATCGACATTTTCACTGTTGAAACCCGGTAGACCGCTTTCAAGATAACGTCGAAGCGCTCTTTTTTTAGCAGTAGATATTTTTATTGGAATGTCCGTAATTTCCCCAGTTTGTTCGTTCAAAAGTGGAATAACGTGCTCGCAATGTTCAGGGTATGCTAGCTTACAGAGCATTGGAATGGAGAACCATTGACCAATTAGGGTGGGAGTAATATTAACAAGCTTTTGATCCCGCAATTCAACGACTGCCGGCAGAAATGCTTTTAAACCAGCCACAGCTTTATCTCTAAATACCTGGTTCTCACCTTCTCCTGGTGGCATCATATCCTCAAGAAATTGTTGAACAATCGAGGCTGTCCCTATTGCGAACATTCCGCATGTGTTTGATACCCGCTGCCAGTGTGCCTGTTTAACCTCTTTGTTTCCTGTTCGATAATTCATAATTCGAATTGAATCTTCTCTACCTGTTTTTCTACCCAAGAAAAACAGTTTTTCAAGTCCATCAGGAGCTGCCTTTGCATCAACATAGATCAAGGCCCCCCCGGACATGAAGCTACTGGCTGCAGCGTAGGACCATAAAAACTCAGTTTTACCTCCACCGGTAGTCGAGATAAATAGCATATGTGTTAGCTGGTCGTTTGGTACAATCCATAGTTCTAATTGGGTACCCAATTCGTTTCCCATGTGGATTGAGCCTTGTGCTTTTTGATAGGCATATCTATTTGCTACGGCTAATTCGTGATAGTCAGTCTTATTTAACCATCGAGGCAGCTTTAAAGGTAATGTTTGCAGCTTTTTAAAGGATATTCTGTTGTTTACTAATAGAAATACCAAAAGCAAACTAATGGCGGGCCAAAGAACTGGAAAAATAAGCAATAATCCAATCATCGTAGCATAGGCCAATGAAAGTGATTCTCTGTTCCTGACTTCATGGATCAGGATTACCAGCCAGTGTCTATGGTCTACATATCGTCTTTTAACATCAATAGCCCTATCTTTTGAAGGCGCTCTTGTTTCAAGCATCTTTGATATCCTCCCCCGAGGCGATTAACCAACCCTCAGTAATGCCGAGAAACTTTTCCAGGCCTTTCACCGCTGCAAGAATATGAGGTTTTTCTAAACCCATACCCACACTTCGCTCCCTAAGAAGGTGTGCTCTTACGGCGGCTGACTCGCTCCACGCCTTTTGACCACCTTCTTGATCACAATTAAACCAAAGGGCGCGATCAGTATGTTTTATCCAATACATGTTGCTGAAATAAAGTTTGCCTTTAGTTCTAGCTTCTTCGATAAAGCTGGAAATCAGTGTAAGCTCGAAACTGTGTGCTGCTATCAGTCGTTTGAATTGTGGACGATCCTCACAGCTTTCGATGATGCTATTAATTTCCGCGTCATCAATATATGTGAGTTTTTTTGTACCTTTCAGGGTAAACCGCTCATTTATTCTTTTGTTTAGCTCAAGAGCTTGTTCAACACCGCCTGAATCGACCCCTTTCATGAACAAACTACAAATAGCCATAACAGCTCGCCGTTCTAAGCGCATGTCTCTCCAACTTGTATATTTTTCACCTAGCTGTTGTACAAAATAGAGCTGAGCGTTTTCCCTCAAAAAGCTGCACCGTCTATGTATTACTGGTATACCGGTATCCATATTTGTGAGATTTTTTTCTATGTAAAAATATCCTTTCTTCTTATTAAGTGACTTATCAAATGTAGGTACCATGGTTTCGTCAGTTGGCATATCAAGATGGTCAACGTCATGTACTAAGACTAAGCCGTTTTCAATTGCATTGATTATTGGGGATTTCTCTCTCGCAAGGTTTCCAACATCAGGGTCTTGTTCTATCAAATCCTGAGCTATAACAGGGTTTAGATGCGGGTAATACTGAGCGGCCTTTTTATAAAGCATGTCTAGATCGTACTTTTTTGTGAGGCCTTTTTGACGCTGACTTCGCCAAACCCGTACACCAGAAAAAACCAAAATAACGATCAGAAAAGGTCTTAGGTTTTGTCCTAGAAATTCTAGATACAAGAGTGTCTCATTCCATTCCATAAAGTTGGGGTTTGAGCTATACATAGTTGCAGCTAGATTTGGCGCGTTTGTTGAGTTCAGTCCCGGTGCGAATAGAGCAACAATCGCCGAGCCAGTATCCCCTGTTTGAAGCAATACTCTCAGTATTTCAAAATTACATCTTGCAAATGCCAAAATGCTATAGTTGATATACTCTTTTGAAAAATACCATCCCACGAAGCACATCAGGCTAATTGCTGCGGCGCCATATAGTAGTGAGTAATCGTTATCAGGATCATGTCCCTTAGCCATTATTCAACCCCTTATATTGTTTAGTGCAAGCAATACACGTCAGCAGGCTGATTACAAAAATAGATATAGATGAGTAGCTTTGCAGTGACCATATATGTCCGTTTGAAAGGGAGTATATGAATAAAATCAAGCATGATGCTAAAATGCCTGTACCCAATCCAAATGTGCAAAGTAGTCGAAATTTAATTATTTTGACTTCTTCAGCAGTTATTTGTTGTTTTTGGTTGCTTTCTTGATGTTTGGGTCGTGTAACTTTTTTTATACCATCGGATACAACGTTGTAGCTGTACCGAGTAAAGGCAAACATTGGTACATCGCCTGGCATAAGACCTTTTCTAAAGTTTGTTTTTAAATTTCGCGTGCCTGAAATTCTTTGTAAGTTATTGAGAAAAAATCCATTGTCAGAGTGCTTTAATCCAAATTCTCTAGCGGCCCCCTTGGAAGATAAAGCTCTCTTGTAATAAGCTTCTAGTTTTATCTTAATTCTTTGAGCCTGCTCTATGCTCAAGGCCCTAAAAAGATGTTCTCGTACATGTATTTCATTACTATAATTATCCTTGAATTCGAAGTTAGCATTGTAGATGCCACCTTTTTCGAATTTGTTTAAGAATAACTGAAAGCACCAATCAAATATTGTCATTGCGAACCTCCGCATTTTTAATTGCTGCGTTGACTACACCGCAAAGATAAGTCTTATAATGACTCTCGATAAGTTTCACTAATGACAAGCTCTCACCTTCGGAACTTAGTATTTCAGCTTTCTTTTTTCTTGTTTCGTCTTCAACTATGCGTTTATAAAGCGCTGATAAATCAACTAGAAAACTTTGCTGAATAAATTGTAATTGACTGTTGTCAATTTCGTATTTAAGCATTTCGCTAAACGCCTGGTGAGTTATATCTAACAGAGCTTTAGTGTGCTTTTTGAATTCGGGCTCGGAGTCGATGAAGGTTTTTGCTGTTAAACCGGTTGAAATGAGATAATGAGCATTAAAATGACTAACGTTGTTCCCTGTTTGTTCGGTTACATCGGTTAAACAAAGCACTTGGTTTATAAGAGTCACGAGTGTTTTTTCGTTAATATCTTCAAGTCGATCGTTAATGGCCGCAGACTCTACGCTTTTTAAAATCAAAGTTCTTAGTATTGCTGACTTTTGCCCGGCGTCATCGGGGTTAATGTTTCCATTCAAGTCCCCAATTAATTCTGTTGATAGGTTTCTGATTAGCTTCATCATCTGCTCCAGAGCTTCATCAGGTTCATCAGAAGTACTCAGGGCGGCACTTATTAGTGGTAGTCCTACTCGAAGTCCATTAAATGAACGCCTTATGTCAATCGCAGGTCGCGACTTATTTTGGTCTAAAGAAGGACTGTCATTTTGATGAATTGCAGATGATTCTTCATTGGCATCTTCAATCTCATTAGGCAAACATTGCTCACGTAGTGCTAAAGCAATAGCATCTTGTACTGCTGAATTCATCAGTTCATACCCATGTCAGTGTTGTTCAGACTCAACTGCGATGGGGCATTTTCTTTGTGTGCTGATTTTACTGTTGCTTTAGCCGGTAAGTGTATTTCAAGACTCTTCACATCTTCGATGTAGATGGTGTCTGGTGACCGCTCCAATGATGATTGCTTACTGATATTCATCGTTTCATCAATCACATAGGTCAAACTAATAAGCTGATTGATAAATAGATGTTTAATGACATCTGGCTCGTAGTCATGCATATTCATGCAAAGACGTTCACCAAGCACACCTTTTGCGCTTTCAACAACACTAAATAAGTCAGAGCCTTGAAATAGCGCTGACTGTGCGCTTGCACCAAAAACCATCGCTTCGTTTCGTTTCTGAAGTATTGATAAATAACCGTAGCAGCCAAGAGCAAACCCTTTGCTAACTGAGTATTTGTCTTGGCCAACACCTTGTAGCGTTGTTATTCCCTTGAGTTGGGTGTACTCAGAAACGACATCTGATAAGTGCTGAAGAATATAAAGAGAGCCGGGTGCCTCTTCAAATCCACACTTGCAGGAGGTATTGATCCCATCATCTAACGACCCAAAGGTAAGTCGCCTGCCACAAAACGGACACAGCTTCAGTATTGGATTAATTTTCTTTGAATAAGACATAAAGACCACATTGCAAAAGTAACAAGTTGATGGTCTTTGTATTTAGGTTGGCAAGCAATGAAATAAGCTCGTTATATCGGGATTGTATGCCCTGACTCTATGGGGTGTCAGGGCATATTTAAATTTACATTCCCATGGACGGCTGGTTGGTTAGGTTATGTTCCGATTGATTATGTTCACCAAGCAGAGTTTCCCAATCGACATCATCGTCACTATTAGACGCCTCATTAGCAGCTTGTAGTAGTTGCTTATTAAGTTGCTCAGCGCGGTTAGTAAGCGTTAATAGCTCTGACTCTTTTTCGAATGGCTGATGCAGCTCTTGCTTAAGGCTTTCTATTCTATTTTCCTCTTTATTGATCTGAGCCAGGCAACTTTCTTTCTCCTCTAAAAGTCGCGGTAAAAGGGTAGGGAGATCTGATAATTGTGCACCAACATAGGCGTTATTTGAAACTTTCACAGTCTCTTTGCCAACGTAGGCTTTCAGCGTATACCCCTTTTTGCCATCAGATCTTTCTTCTAGTCTAAATTTAAGCTCTAAATCCCCGAATTTGCCGGCATTCACGATAAGTTGAGGTGACTTATTACCCTCCATCTTTTTAAATACAGATTTTATGGCTTCTGCACCACCTTTTAGGTCTTGGCCAAATGACTTACCTTCAAATTCAAAGCTTGAGTTATCCGGTAACTTATCAATAAATGTCTGAATAAATTCAAGATGCTTATGCTGCGACACAACGAACCTTTCTGAATAAGTAATAGAACCTTGCATCTGTCGCTTACCATCAATGTGAGAGCGTTTTAGGCGCTCTAAGCGTTGTAGATCAGCATCAACCTCTATTTTATCTTTGATCAACGTATTCCCGGTAGCAATGGCCATCATTTCACTATAAGTGGCGTCTGCTTCTTCGGTATATTCGCGTGGAGCCAAGTGTGGTTCCAGCTTAGTTTGCATGATAAAGGAAGCTTTACGTTTCATTGTCTCCCACTGAAACAAATCAAAGCTATTTTCGGTGGTATACCGATAAACATTTACTTCATCGTTTAAATTTCCGTGGCGCTCAATTCTTCCTAACCGTTGCTCTAAGTCCCTTGGGTTCCAAGGTGGAGTCAATTCGTGCATGGCAACTAAGTTCGTTTGAATGTTGTTCCCAACACCAAATCGCTCAGTGGTTCCAATGGCAACAAGATATTTGCCACTATTCATGCCATCCTCAAAATCTTTTTTCTGGGACTCACTGACAACTTGCCGGCTGTCGATAATTTTGTCGCGAGGAATACCCCCATCAACTAATTTATCGATGAGAGTGTCATACACGCTAAACCCAGCTGCAGTTGGATTAACAAACCTGTCAATAAAGACCAATTGGGCTCTGGGTGTCTCGCTTTCTGGTTTGTGTTCAGCCAAGATATTTTGAGCCGCTTTCGAGATTTTACAGCCCGGTGCCTCAGGTATAGTTGGATCAACACAGCGCATATCCATTGCCGCTAATTGTGAAGAGTGCTGTATTGCAAACCAGGATTCTTCTTTAGAGCCCTGGCGAAATGAGGTAGCCCGCTTACCTATGTCTTTCATGTAAGCTGAGAAGAATTCATTACCTTGGCATTTGACACCAATCTTAGTTGACTCAGGCTTTTCCACACCTGCCATCTCAGCTGTAACGACATCGGCGACAGTTCTATATAACTGACCCAGTTCAGGTAAATTGTTGAACTTGGCCAAGCGTGAGTTTTCTCTATATCCGGTTCCTTCCGGATTAGCTTCGATGGTAGTAACTACTTCACCAAACACTGACATAAAGGCATCGAAGTTATCTACGCCAAGTTTTTTAAGCTCATCAGGCGCCAATACATACAAATTTACATACAGGTCACTCATCGACTTTCTAATGTCAGTACCGGTGGCCCATACAACGCCACGATTGTTATTCATATCCTGAATAAATCGAGTCATAAATAACATGTTCATCGCACGCTTAGATTCTTGCGTGTTTACACCGTTGACGTGAGCCATGTTGGAAGGTGAGCCGAGGTTTAGAAAGTTATCAGCCTCATCCACCAGCAAGGCATCTATACCTAACTGGTCAAGGTAAAGCACATTGTCCTTTGAATCCTGGTCGAGTCTTTTTTGAAGTTTTGTTTCCAGGTTTTTCAGTTTTTGCTGGGCGCGTTTGTTTGTAAACGTACCTTGGCTATCTTGATTATCTATTACGCTTTGTAGCTCCCAGATTTGTTTTTGTAACTGATTGTCAACGAACTGCTTAGGTGCGCTGAGCTTATCCAATGTGCTATGGGCTACAACCACGCAATCCCAGTTCCCAGTCGCAATTTTGCTCGTTAGTTCATTGCGTTGCGTCTTATTCATTTTCTTAGGGTCAAGGCTCAGGGCCCTAGCGTTAGGATAATGTTGCTGAATACTGCGACTCAATTGACCGAAAACGTTGTTTGGCACCGCTACAACTGGCTTTTGATGTAAATTACGGGCTTTCCCTTCGATTGCAATTGAAGCCAATTCAAATGATTTTCCGGTACCTACACCATGTGCTAAAAGCGCTCGTCCTTCTTGAAAGTAACGCATAATCGTATTGCGTTGTGTTTGACGAGGTGTAAATGGCTTCCCATTAAAAGTTGGGCTTAGACCTGTGAACTGAATACCAGAACCATCATATTTAGCTTCTACAAATACATTGAATCTGTTGTTGTAGACCTGTGTTAATAGCGCCTTTCTTTCAGGGTCATTCCAGACCCAACTGTTGAATAGCTCTTTGATATCCTGTGCTTTAGAGTTAGCAATTGCAGTTTGGTCTATATTAACAACTCGCTTGTCTTCAACAGTGTCACAGATTTCAATTTTACTACCATTTAGCACCTTTTGAATTAGCTCAGAAGCGCTAATACGTTCCGTACCGTACCTGTTTCGCGCCCGCCCGTCATTTTGAGAGATAGTCCAGTCGCTTACCCCGACTTGCCAATCTGCACCTATAAGCGAAACTTTGAAATTAGGGTTTGCTTCACCAGGAAATGGCGAGGACTCTCCTGTAATAACCATTTCAGTAAACCGGCTTATAATTTCAGTAGGAACCCAGCCGCTACCCAAACGTAACTTAATTTCTTCTGCAAGAACCGGCTCCGGCATCGCTTCTTCAAGTGCTTCTACGTTTTGTTGAAAACTTGAATCTAACTCTACTGCAGCTTTCGCACTTTCAAGCTTTTCAAGAATATTTCCAGAAAGATACTGAGAGCGGTGTACCCAATTGTTTTGGCTTGGGTCAACAAACAACGTGCCCACGTTTTCTTCGGTGATTTGTTCCCAGTTCTTGCCAAGAAGCTCACTAACAAATGAGGGGGTTATCGTTCCATCCCACGCCATCGATATAGCAAAAGCTTCATCTGCGCTAGCAGCATGGGTTGGGCGACTGTTTTTGCCGATCGTTCTTTCGCTAAATACGTTTGTCTTGACAACTTTTTGAGTTGATTTATCAACGATTTCAAGACCCATTAATAGGGGATAATCAGGATCTTCCTGAAAGGCCTGCTTTGTAGTGCTCTCGCTCAGGTTCTCAAATTTCTTTACGTGTTGGTCATAAAGAGTGTTAAGTCTCGTAATAGATTCTGCCAATTCTTCAGGCATACCAGTCGTTTGCATTTGCAGACTAATATGCGCACGAAGATGGTCTCGAATTCCTATCAAGCTTGATAGTCTTTCAGCCTTCTTACCTTTGACATTGATTGGCTCGAACGTTAGATCATAATCCTCTGTTTCCGGATTATAAGTTGATACAGCAACTCCTAATTGATCTCCAGCCATCGTAAATGAGCCAGGGCGAAGGTGGTCATCTATCAGCGTGATAGTTTCCTCACTCTTCGTTTCCTCAATAACAATGGAAGCATCCTTTTTGCGGGTAGGCTTTGGAGATGGGGCGCCTTCAAGAGCATTGTGTAAAGCTTCAGCCACATTGCCATCGTATAAGCTTGAAAGCTCATAGCCATACTGTCCTCGCACAGAAACCGTATTGCCAATTATCATTTGAGGGTTCTTCACGTAATAGCCATTGATACTGTGAGTATGGATATCGCCATTTCTATCCTCAGCATCAATAGTCTCAGTGTTTAGCCAGTCTGAGCTTAAAGGCTCCTCTCCGGGCAGACGCTTTCTAAAAAATACAACGTCGGCGCCTACATGAGTATTTGCATACTTTGAGAATGTTTTTGAGGGGAGTCGGACTGAAGCAACCAAGTCTGATGACTTATAAACGTGCTGACGAGCAGCATCATCAGCTTTGTCCATGGTGCCTGTGGAAGTTATAAATGCGACTATCCCCCCAGGCTTGACCTTGTCGATATTTTTGACAAGAAAATAGTCATGAATTTTATATCCATATTGTGCATAGTCAGGGTCAAATACAGAATAATTTCCAAAAGGAATGTTGGACGTAATCAAGTCAAAATAATTGTTAGGTTGCTTTGTCTTTTCAAAGCCACCTTGTTTGACGATTTTCTCTCCGTGTATTTGCTGAGCTATACGGGCTGTAACTGTGTCTAACTCGCGAGCTGTAACGTTTGAGTTTTCTTTAAGCTCTTCGGGCATCGTTGACAAAAATGAGCCAATTCCAGTAGAAGGATCACTAACTTCTCCCCCGACAAAGCCGAATTTACTAGCGCCAAAATAAACCTCCTTGATAATAGAGGGCGGCGTGTAGAAGGCGGTCAATGCAGATTCTTTAATAGAGCTGTACTCTTGTGCAGAAACTAACTCTGTTAGTTGCCTGCGTTGTTGGGAATACAGGTAGTTCGTATGATCAAACATGCCGGGCATGCCACCCCAGCCTGTGTAGTGGGCAAGAGCATCTTTTTCTTCTAAAGTCGCTTCACGCTGTTCTTCATCGATGAGCTTGCTAATGCGCAGCGCTTCTATGTTCAGCTCAATTTTCTTAGGTAAAGTACCAATGTTGTCTTCAAGATTATCTGGGTAAGAATAGGTTACAGTTCGCTCGCTGGTAGGTGCTCTTTGAGCACTCCCTGCATTGCTTGGTCCTTTATGTACTGATGGTACGCTACCTGCTCGTGATAGTCTGTCCCCTGGGGAGGCGGAGTCGTCGACTCTAGATCCTCTATCTTCTTGGTTAGCTGTAGCTGCAATTGTTGCGTTTTGTTCTTCAGCCATTCCTCCCATTTGCCGGTCGCTTGCAATTGGCTCTGCTGAACCGGACAAAACGTCATCATGTATGTCTCTATGTCTCTCTGCATCTGCATTTTGTTCTTCCTCACGAGCTTGATTAACTAAGGTCTGTACCGCTTCTTGAGCATTGGCAATGGTTTCGTATGGATCAGTCTTTTGTGTTTCATCAAAATAACTGTACTTATTGTCTGCAATATAAAGCTCATAGCCCATAAATTCATGTTGGCCATTTGCTTCTATCTCTTCAAGCATAGATCTGACTGATGTTTCAGCCATCTTGTTATAAGCAAAATCCTTAATATTGGCGTCGTTATAATCATTTTTAAAAGGCTGATTTAGTAATTGCTTGATAGTTCCGTTAGCATTATCGAAGAATTGACGACTTCTGGCTTCAACTTCACGAAAGTCATACTCAAATACAGATTCAATTTTGTGTGCTGTCGACGACTCTTCACCAAGCATAACGGTGCCATCTTCAGGGTAAGTATCTTCAGCGACAACCTCAATTGTTACATTTTCACCATCAACTAAAACCAGTTCTTGGGCAGCATGGAAAACAGGCTCGGGATCTTGTGTAGTATGATGGTCTAACAGCATATTAAGAGATGGGTAAGTGCTTCCGTCTCTCGTTGAATAAGATACTTTTTCGCCGATAAAATTAATGCGTACATCGCCATGGAGAATCACGTCTTTTTCAGAACTTTCAAGTTCATCAAATCTCACGTGGCGAGTGGCAATATAGCGACTTTCAGGACTTTGCTGATTGAGAATTTCACTAAGAGTGCTGGTGCTGGCCAACTTCAATAGAGTTGCTTCGTTTACTATATCAAGGTCTGCTGCAGAAACGGTCAGATGAGTTGAGTCCATTCCTGGTTCGAATCCAAACTCAACGGCCTTTGATAGCGCCTTTTCAAAATTGCGGCTTAATACATTAGCCTTTGTTTTTTTGAGCTCTTCACCGTACCACTGGATAACTTCTGATGGATCGTCAGGTGAGGCAAAATGTTTAAGTGCTGCCAACTCATTTTCTTGAACTAATTCAGAGTCGCCCGTTGCGAAAAGTCTACCCACGGTTCTGGCTTGCACTTTTGAAACTGCGTTCCCAGCGAGCACACTTCTGTCATTAGAGCTGGTGTCATTGGCGAGTATGCTATTGAACTCTTTTAAATGGAGTAGGGGCATCGATTCAATTCGTGCGATACCATTAGCATCTCGAGGGTCTAGCAAATCAATATCAATGTCTAAAGCTAATGCATCTTTTGTTTTAGCAAACTCGGACATTTCTAAGGTAAAAATAAATCGGCCCGACTCTTTATCAATCAATGAGTCACGCGCTGAAGCTGATTGGAGAATTCTATACTCCCAGTCCGGTTTAACCGTGACCTGTTCGCCGTCAACGTTACTGACAACACCGACTCGACCGCTTGAGTGAACCACCAGCTTGCCTTCACCTATTTCATTTACAGGGGCAATTTGAGCTTCCTCTGAAATTTTATCGATTGGCGCATCACTGTCCAACATATCGAATAAGCCGCCACTGACGGTGGCTTGCGGCTCTGGAGTTTCAACTATCGCTTGTTCTGCAATTGGATTTGTTTCAGCCATAACCGGCTCAGCTTGCATCTGCTTGGCTTCTTTTAAAGCAGTGATGGTGGAAGGGTAGTTCGCATTTATGTTGATCGGTATAGACTGAGCCACGTGGGTTAGTTTCTCAGTAATCGATTGTTTAAGAGATGCTTCAATCCGGGATAAGGCAACCACTGCTTTCTGTTTTGCCGTTGCCTCGATTTCATCTGTGAGGAGGGAGGCAAGTTGATCTGTTTGATCATTGGTTAGGTCGCCATCTTGTAAATTGCGGATGAATGCTAACTGCTCAACCTTATCTGCTGATTCATCTAGAGCAAGTTCATCCAAAATCGGATCCAAGTCAGAAAATTCGTAGCCTTTGGCACGGTATAATTCTACGAATTCACTTGTGTACTGAAAGCGTCTTGTATTGACTTCCCCTGTTGATTCGTCGTACTCAATTGCTGAAAAGCCCCGCTTTGCTGGACGAATTAGAGCGCTATTACCTTTCGCGTCACGAAATCCAAGATAGCCGGTCGACTCCACGAATTTCTCAACTGGTATAGACAGTGCCTTCATCGCTTTGGGTGAAACAGGTGAATAGCCATGCTGTGCTATCCAGAATTGGTCGAGTGGTTTATTTAGCCCAAGTAGTTGGTCGTTTATTACAGTATGATATGAAACATCCAGAGGTAGTTGAACTCTATCTATATGTGTACCTTTTGGAATTGAATATGTGTAGGCTTTGGAAGCATACTTGGCTTCTTCAATACCGACCACATAAGCATCGCTCAAATCTACGTTGCTCAACACTCCGCGCGTTTCTGGGCTAAGCAGATTGATGCTTTTTAGCGAGTCTGCAAGTTCGGTTCTTATCTTAGCGTTATCAAATTGTTTGCGCTTATATTGGGTGACCTGACTGATATTTAGTACTGTGCTATCAGTAATATTACTAAGGTCTCGATATACGTATCCAGGCAGAGCAACATTTTTATCGAGGCTTGAAACTGCATCGGCTATATAATTATATTGAGCAACTTTCGTATGAGTAGCATCTTTTAGCTCAACCAGTTTTTCCACGATTTTCCGCGCATACATCTTATTGTGGCTGGTCGTACTGACGTTAAGTATCTCAGCATATTCTTGCAAAGTTGGGATATCTAACGCCGCTATTTCAGTCTCCGACATGAAAGTCAGTTCTTTTCTCACTTTCCATGTCGCCTTAATCTTTTCAGCAATTTCTACTTTAGAGTTTGATGCGGTGACATCGGCCACATGATGAAGATCAGCCAAAAGCAAATACTCATCAAGCGAATATTTGTCTGTGGTACCCGGTTCAGCAATAGCATCTAAGGGTTCGCCCTGAATCTGATTAATCGGTTGATAAGCGCTTGTACTACCCAAGTAATCAGTAAAGGGGAGTAACTGAGAATCTGCGGTCGTCGGCTCTGCGCGGCGCACAACCTTTAGCAGGTTTTCAAATTGGACTTCAAGGTCAATGTCTTTCTTAAAGCCAGCGTTTGGAATAAATCCGCCCACTTTGGTAGCGGTGTAATGGTCATGAGTAATCTCAACGACACTGTCAAATATGTCCTGATACATCTGCTTGAGAGAGTTAAAACCGGCTTCTTTAAGCGATGCATTTAGCGATTTCCGATCGATGCTCCCTGTTTCATTAGAAAAGAATGGATTTTCCTCATAAGCGAAACCTTCAGGTTTGAAATGGTCTTCGTAAAACTCGTGAAAAAGCATTTCAGTTTTTGCACGGGTAGCCATTTCATTTTGTAACGCACTAAGCTTCTCAGACTGGGAAACAGGTGTGTCGCTAAAACTTTCACTATGTTTATCAAAGGCGGATGAAATTATGTTTTTTGTAGGTTCATCGACAATAACATTGAATTTTTGCTCAACACGCTTAACTATTTCATCAATAGATATTTGGTCGCTGAAGTAAGCTGATAACGTTTGCTGTATCTGTGTGGCTGTAGGTTGCACAGAGCTTGATACATCACTATCGTCTGTATCAACTATCGAGGCCTCTAATCGCCGGTAGAGTGCTGTAGCATCGCCAAAGCTTGTGTAAAAAACACGGTTTGTATCAGGCTTCGTTACTACGTACATTCCTCTGCCCTCACCTTGAATTTTATCAAGCATGAGTGGTTCTGATTCAGAGCCGGCATTTTTGATATTTTCGATAGTGGCCAGCTCGATCTTATCGCCGGTTTGTATAATGTATTCACCGGTTTCATCCGTCTGGAATAGAGAAGCTTTGCCAGAATCATACAGTCTTGTAGCAGACTGTTTTTGACCTTCAAGTGTTATTGTGACTGACGGCTCTGACTCTTGAGAATCAACTTCTTCATTTGCAAGGTCACGCTTAAACAGCTCTCGCATATCACGATATAGTTCGTTAACGTGTTTGTATTCAGTGACGTGCAATATATCTTCATTCATCAACTCCTCATTAAACTCACCATCACTAAGGTATGGCTGGGTAGATTGAAAGCCCTTGCTCGAAGTTTTGCCCTTAATGTATTTAGTGAAGCTCTTCTCGGATAACGCCCCCTTTGTTTCCATCAACTCGCTGATGAATGCCTTAAGTTCATTTATCCGGTTGTCGCTAACTATATTGTAGGTGTGATAGTAAGCCGCAGATAAAGAGGTTGGCTTGAAGGTGGCTAAATCCGGGATAGGGTGCAGCGATATTTGACGAAAGTCTGCTTGTAATAGGGTTTTATCAAAACTGCCGTCTTCTTTTTCGTAGCCAATGCAGTCTGGAGAGTCACTAACTAGATCCAGAAATTCATCATGTGAATAACCATTTTCGACAAGCAAGGTAATAGTGTCATTGAGCTTTCGTATCCTAAGCTCAATTTCGGATATTGCTTGCTCATTCACTTCTTGAGAGCTGGCGTCTTGTACGTCTTCTAAAGCCTCAGTAGTGTCATGCTCAGAAGTATCCTCCTGTTTTCCAATAGTAGATTTCTCGCTATCTACCTGCTTAATTGCATCTTGGCTTTCTAAAGGCTGTTCAACAGGTTCACGTTTGACACTATTGCTATTCTCAACACTGGGAATAGTCGCATCGACAGCATTGGTGACATTTTTCTCCTCTTGCTCTGATATAAACCCAAACAAATCACTTTGAGGAGATTCCTCAGAAGACGGCACATCAGACTTCGAATTCGCATTAGTTGTTGCTTCAACGCTTTGAGGTTCATCTATTGGCTCTACGGTGTTATCTGGTTGCTCGCTTTCAACCCCCGGAGCTGCGTTATTAGAAGTATGCTCAGTGCTAACGGTTTCTGTACTGACATTTTCTGGCGTTGATTCTATTTCTGGTTTTTGGACAGGCTCTGCAGGTAAAACGTCTTGTTCTTGCTTATCTGTATTTTCTGAAACTTCATCTTCTTGTACGCCGGTCCAATCGTATTTGTCGCCAAGGAAGTACCATACCGGTGCGGCAGCAATGAACTGCTCATCAGAGTAAGTGTCAGTAGCAAATAGGCTTGATACCTGATGATAAGCCTTCTGTAGCAAACTCGAATATGAAGCTTTTTGTCCATTGGCTTGTTCGGACTGTTTTATTTTTGCGCATAATCCAGCGAACCAGTAGCCGTCTTGCGGAAGCCCTTTTTCCTTCACTGTCAAAAAGGCCTGCATTTTTGCTATGTCTGAAGGCTTAAGGCCAAGCTCTTTAGCACGGTTTTCAAGGCTTCCATCAACAAGCGTTTGTGGCTGAAATTCAGTCGCACTTGCTGTAAATGAAGCGGGTGTATGGCTACCCGTGAGTCGGTTACCTAATGCTTCTTGAACCAGGTAAATGGCTAAGTCATTTTCTACAACAAAGCCTTGCTCTGCATTATCAAAGTAGCCATTGATAAATCCAATGGTGCTTTCCAAATCATCGATAACTTCTTGGGTAAGCTCACCGCGTACCACGAACCCCGGCCCTTCGGTATTTAAACGCTTACCAATATAATTCGCAGGGGCGCCGGTTACCTCATGTAGTTTGCTGTTTAACACATTCTTAAGTGACGCTGGGGCTACATAGCTTTTAAGTCCAGGGTGATACATGGCCTGCTTACCAGGCATGCACTCCTCAATTGCTGTAGCTATAGGATCTGCATAAACGCCATTTGAATGGTCGCGGATAACCAGATATTTTTTTTGTGACTGAGGAGCAACTTTCTCCTCGATTACTACAGGGAATTGGGCTGTAAATTCGCTTACAACATCATCGGTTTCGGTCGATTCAGTTGACTCGGATTCAGATTTTTCACTTCGCTCTGATTTAGTTTGACTGTCATTAACCTGAGACTGATACTTATTTTGCTCAGTTCTTTTGAATGTTAATCCTGCTTCAATGCGGCTTTTATCCATTTGAGGGTATCGCTCAGTAATTTCTTTGAGCGCCTTTTCAAATGCAGCAGGGTAGGTTTTGTCGTTCTCGAACCGAAGTCGGGTATTATAATATTCAAGTAGGTTCTGTGGTGCAGGGTACGCAGCTCCTATCTGGCGCTGGACTTCTTCAAGGCCCGCCAGATGATGCAGGTCGTTGATATCTTTCGGGTCGCTGGAAAGATCCATTCCCTCAAAATTAGGAATCATCCATTTCACGTTGTTTTGCCAAGCAGCATCTAACGCAGCTTTTGCGCCGATGTTTCCATCTTTATGGGCACGGTCGTTATCACCCACAACAATATGGTCACGATTTGGATTGTTGTGGACAGAAACAGCGACAACAGATTTGAGGTTGTTCTTATTGATGCCTATCTTTCCAAAATGACCCGTCGCAGCTACTGCAGAGAGAGTATCAGCCATGCCTTCGGCATAAACTATTGGTCTGATACCATCATCAATGCCAACTCTTCCGTGGGTGCCTACAGGGTTTCCAGTATCTAAGTCATTAAAGACCGTCCCTTCTGTAAACACCTTATTCGTTGTCCGACCCTTCTCATCTTTCCAGCCTTTGTCATAGATTTTTTGAAGTCCGGTGAAATTGCCATATTCATCCACCAGCTGATACATGCTAAATGTGCTGCCGCTAGGGGTTTTCGCCGAGCGAAGGTCAATTAAATCAACATGAGATTGCAAGCCTTTTTTAACATTGTAGGGTTCGTTACCGGTTGCTTGAATGCCTTGCCCCCAGGTCATCAATGCATCCTGCAATGACTTTTTAGTCTGTTCAGCTTCTCGTTTGGCTTTTTCTGCGAGTCGCTGTTGGTTATCAGCCTCTCGCTTGGCGATTTCCTCGGGTGAGCTACCACCTGTTTTTACTTTTCCTGTTCCACGCTCACTTTCGTAAAGGCTAAAGTCATAATCCCCTGATTTGAACTCAGTGAAAAATTCTCCGCCGCCCATCTTCAAGTTTTTAAAATGTAGGTAAATACCAAGATGTTCTTTATCAGTTTTCTTGGATTTGTAACGGTACGTAGAAGCAATGACAGAGCAACTCCCATTATGGGCAGTTTGCTTTGGAAAAACGTCTTTTTGGCTGGCGTTACTAAGGAACATTTCTGTTCCGGTATCCGGAGATGGCATTAATATATTCGGAGCGGTTTTAGCCCAATCAATTCCTGCTTCTTCAGCATATTTTTCAATTTGGTCATAATGCGCGTCCTTCATTGAATTGCCTGACAAGCTATACTTTTGCTGTTGCCATTCAGCATAATCCGGGAAGCGAGGCTTAAACTTTTTTTCTATCGCAGTTTCAGGTCTTGCACTTTGAGATAGCAAATCGCCCAATTGTTCTTCTACTTGAAGGCGGTATTTCTCAGGAAAACGCCAGGCTCCCCCTACGTTTTCTCCAGACAGATTTTTAGCAACATTAGAAATTCGCTTACGAAACGGTTGCTCATCAGTTCGACCATTAATATAAATGTAACTGGCTTTTCCGGTTTGTTTTTGTTCGCTGATGTATATTGCCGGGGGACCGGAGAGGTCGGATAATGTGCTTGCCACTTCCTTATAAGCAATAGCGGGGAAGATGTAGCTATTAGTATCCTCTTTATAAAATGGCTTAACGCCGACAGCCGCAGACTCAATACGGCTTTTATAATTATCCAACTCGGTACGAGGCCCTGTGACAGCAAAACGAGAAAGCCGGCCGCTGCTATCAAGTTGTTGCTCAATTCGTAATGGGTAACCTTTGATTCCCGCCGAAAGAGATTTATTTGCTGTGCCAGGGGTATCGCTGTTAAATGACGGGGCATCGATATCATTATGAATACCGAGTAACCCGCTCACTGAGTTTTGAATCTTAGCTCGTGGCAACGGATGAGCAGAATCAATGCGGTTTGTCTGCTTGTTGATTGAAATGGCGGCCATGCTATATGCTTGGCGTACTTGACCTTGTATCTTCGCTTTATAATGCTGGGCATTGGCGTATTTACTTAGGTTATTGGGATTGCCATAGTCATTAAAACTTACCCGACTTATTCCGGCAGCCTCGATCACAGCGTTATCTTTCCCAATTTCTCGGTTAAGTCGCGCAAGCATCCTGCGAAACTTATTATCCCCGCCGTTTTCATCATACAAACGCTGTATCGCATCTGAGGCTTTTTCATTTGGATAGGCATAAAACTCATACGGTACAACTGCTTTTTGACCGTTAGGTTGTGTATGCCCAACACGAACCATGAACCCACGTGAGTATCCGGGAACGGATTTGTTAGATGAACCTCGAAGAACATCGGTTAGCTCTTTCCTGAGACCTTTGATGTTTTGTAAGCGGGTGTAATCTGCATCAAGAACACTTGCACCAAGCGTTAGGAACCGATTATTACCGTTTCCTCGTGCAACAGGCTTTCTGTCTACTTTAATGGGAGTAACAAAGGTATGTTTTTGTTCCGGATTCTTAGTCACTGCCGAGGCAAAGTTAGCAGAAATAAATCCAGAGTCCGCATTAATAGTGTTTATACCATAGGCGACTATATGGGCGCCCACGGGAGCATAGGTTTTGGCTGAGCTATCTGACAATGCAGAAACAAAGTTTTGTGCAGTACTGTTCTTGTTTTGAACCAGCGTTAACTTAGCATCGCTACCGTCCTTTAGGATGCCATAGATATATCCTTTCTCGACGTTATGTCCAGTTATCTGCAGCGTAATAAAATCTTTATTCAAGTTCATAAGTTAGCCCATGCCTAATGTATTTTGTTCGTCGACTGCTTCCTTGAGCTCGACTGGCTCTTGCGGTTGAAGCTTTTTCGAGATGGAATCTGCTTTAAGTAAATCGTTGTTAGCGACGTTCGTTTTCATCGCTTCATAGTGTGTCTCAACCAGGTTTCGCGCCTGTGACTTAACTTCGCTTAAAACGCCACGGGTCTGACTGGTGAAATGGATGTGAATGTCTCGCGTGGTGAAGGCGTCCTTACTGATGCCAACCATTTCAAGAGAACTTAATACTTTGCTCTTATCTGCTTGTCCGTATGACTTGTATTGATTTGTATCTACGCCACTTGCTTCAGCCGCTTTAACAAGGGCATCAATGTCGTAAGTCGCAGACTTGTAGAAATCTTCTGGAACGCCTTGGCTTTGAAGACGGTTAACCGCGGATGCTATGTCAAAGTTGCTCTTACCGGATGCCGCTACAAGAGGATGCGGCGTAGCTGTTCCTGCTCGCTCTATTCCTACCAAGCGAGTTAATTCATCGCGCGTATGGTTAAATTGCTCCTCTGCAACTTCTTTGGCCATTTTAGAAACAGTATATTGTTGAGCGAGTTGTCTATAAGTTGTTGCTTCTTCTGGGGTGTATGTTGATTCAACTTTTGCCTGAAAAGTGGGCTGAACCCCGTTTTTGATATTTGCCCAGTGCTCATTGCCAACGGTTAATAACGTTTGAAATATTTCCGGGGTAGGGGAGATGCGCTCTTTCGAAATATCTACCCCAATCCCCATTTTTTCAGCGCTTTTTGCAAGCTCAATTGCCAGGCGCCAACCGTCGCCTTTCTGCTTGGCAAGATCTGTAATTGTTTTTGTCAGCTCTGGTGAAACAGAAAAGTTGTATTGGTCGCTGTGGCCTGACTCAATATTCTTATCGGCAAGCGCTAAATGGTTGAAGTGATGACGTATGCTGTCTGAATGCGTTAGTGTCTGCTCATAACCAACTTTTACGTCATAGGTGAAAATCGTGTTATCTATCTGGCCAAGTAGCACGTCTTTTTTGACTGCCCAAGGAATCCGGTTAGCTAATTGGTTTGCTGATTGCGAACTTACAACGTCTTGAACGTCTGAAAAACCGTATTTTTCCATTGCCACCTGGCGCAATACAGCTTTTAGAAAACCCTCATCCTGCAGTGCAATATCAGGGGTGCGAATAGCGGTTAGTTGCTTTTGACGATAAACCTCAGTTGCTTCGTACTTTGGGTAATACTCATTATGTTTGTGCGCCCAAAGTGCTCGAATATCACGTGCGGTGAAGCCTGAGCTTTCAACCATAAGTCTCCGTAATTCTGACTCTTTAAGCAGCTTGGCGCCTACCTCAAGCCAGTTGCTCGCCTGCTGCTTACTAACGCCCCCAGATTTTACTTGTGGCAAAGCCATCACGTAGGGTTGAAATTTGCTGTACACGCTCTCCCAATTGGGCTTGGCGTACTGATAAATGGACGGGTCCGTTGCGTCGATTAAATTTGCCATAACATTACTTCTTATTTTTCACCTGCAATGAGGTTAAATGTCATCTGCGTTAGTGGATACAGCCGGACCGCCACTTTGCATTGTCTGTGCTGCAATCGGCGTTATTGCATCAATTAACTGCTCGACTTTAGCTTCAGAAACCAAAGCCCGGGTTATTAATCCGTAGCTGGTATTTGCAACAAAATAGGGGGTGGCAATATTGGGAAGTGAATTAAAAACTTTATTGTTTTGCTGCAGACTTTGGGCCGCCTTGATATTCACCACTGACTTGTTATCACTGACCAACTGACTAAATGATTTTCGTTGTGCAAGGAGCTTTAGCCTATCTATTCGCGCTTTTGAATTCGTTTCGCTAAGAAGATGAATAGCTTTGTCAGTTGAATCTTGTGGTTTAACAAACGCAACCGGTATGACTTTGATGCTAACTGAACGGGATTCTGACATCTCAATAAGGTGAGGTAATTCTTGTTGGCAAGCGGGGCAGTTAAGATCCATAAACAAAAATAGCTCTCTGTTTCCTTCGCCTAACTGTACATGTTGTAACCCCCTGACTTTATCCAAGATTACATTGTCAGATTCCTCTTCACTCTGTGATTGGGGCGTGGCCAAATGTGCAGCTGGTGGCTCAGTAGTGTCTTTCTCAAAGTTATCGTCATTGAGCAATGCTGCCGCGGTACCGGCACTGTATTTTGCAACGAACTCGGTTGTTTTTTTCCTCAAGCTGATACGTTTTTTGTTGCGTTCTGCTATTTGCTCTAATACCGGTAGTCCACCAGCTTGTGCTTTATCAGCTATGTGTGGCGTGATCATCTGGCCATAAATAAGTGTTTCGAAATCACCAAGCATAAATAAAGAAAGAGACTCGCCTTCTTTAGATACAGCATCCAATTTAAATGCTCCACCAGGGACCTGCTTAAAGCTTTTTACATAAGAGCCTGCGCCAAAGTAAGTGGTAACGAGTCCCTTGCCTCTGCGTTCTGCGGTAGATAGGTAGTCTGAAAAGGTGTCAGCGAACACTGAAGCAGGAATACTCACCAATATACAAACCACTAAAACTAAAGACTTCATTCGATACCCTTCTTAAATTTTCTATAGTCAGTCTAAAGAGCAGTCGTGCCGGCATACAGGTAATAAGGTCGATAAATCGGGTTTGTGGTTGAGAGAAGAGGGCGGTTAAAAGAATATTCGCTCCACAAATTGTGCGAGGGTGAATTATGAAATCTTTAGTTTTAAGTATGAAGGTAGCAGAGCCTTCCAGTGGTGGAATTAGAGTTAATGCAAACTGGGAAGAACCATTTTTCAAAATACCCGTGCAAAATCGTGTCTACATGCTGGCGCAATTTATAGCGCATTTAACCGGCACTATTCGCTCAATAAACGCTGATGTTATTCCTGATTCGCTATCAGGTAACTCAGGCAATGTGGAAGTAAGCTTGCCGATTGAAGGGCAGTCAGATGAATCAGACAGGTCAGAGGTTCTCTTTACAGGCTTTCTTAACAACGCAAGTGAAGGTGAAAAAGCTCTCGCTATTTACGCATGTGTTCAATATTTAAAAAAACTCGGTGTCGTTTGGGTAAATAGCAGCGAGTCAATGCCTGCATGACGACATTGAATGCCCCCCAGGTGGTGACTATCACCGATGAGTTGCTGGAATACGCTTTGAAGCAAAACCGGCTAATGCAAAAAAAGCTACAGCGCAAAATGCTTTTATCGTCAGGATTGCTGGCGGTTATTGTCGGCCTGGGACTAACTCTAGCCTTTGATGCAACTGAATTACGCTTAAGCGAGCCGGTACTGGTTGATGAGGAGGGAAACACAAAAGTCATTCCTCCCATATTCAATCTTGAAAACTCTTTAGCATTTTCTGCCGCGTTAGCCGACAAGTATGCGATGCGGTTAATGAATTTTCACTTTTTAAATCTTGAAAATCAGATGCAGGAACGACGCTCACTTTTTGTGGACGATAAAACCTATGAAGCTGTTTACAGACGACCGCTTCAAGATGCCGATGCATTCGAACGAATTCAAAAAAACAATTACATCATTACCGCTGCAACAATTAGAAATGCAGACCTCATGGCTGAGTTTATCGTCGATGGGGATCTATTTATCAAATATCAGATTAGATTGGTTCAGACCGCTGTAGGGCCTTCCGGAGAGGCTGAAAGCAATAAAGTAATACTCGAACTGACATTTAAACGCGTGTCGCGTGACGAAGCTATTGAAGGACTGTTAATCAGTGATTTGGGGACTATAAAGCGATGAGTTCAGAAAACGAAAACAAATATAACGAAGAGTTAGAACTGCTTTTCGGGGCCAAAACAAATTTGAGGGTGGCACATAAAGACACGGGGGTTTATCCATCTCAAATTGTTCTGGACCGTAATGCGTTTTTGCGTCGCTTAAACAAAGTCTGGCTGGGATTTGCAGTTTTTCTGGGGTTAGTAGTGGTTTCTCTGGCTATTGGACTGAATATCTCAGCAAACCGACCTGTTCAAACTCTCGCCTACCTACTTGATAGCAAAAACAATATGACAGAGCTTCAACCTACAAATATTCCTTCGGTTACTGATGAAGATGTGATGATTTTTGCAGTGAAGAAGATGAAGCAATTTCATAAGCTATCTTTCACTGACTATATCGAACATACAGTGTCATTAGAAAGAGAGTTTACGACTCATACTGCTTTCGAAAACTATCAAAGAAGCCTCTTAAATAGCCTGATACTTACTCAAATACGCGATGATCGCCTTTCAAGCTGGGCTGAGCCAAGCGCGGCACCTGAAATTGTCAATTTTAATGAAGACACGCTTACATGGCAGGTCAGGTTGAACTTCACATGGTATATGGGAGGGGGTAAGCAACAAACGAATGGGCGTGAATACACAGTAGATTTTCTGATTAAACGCGTTTCACGAAAGCACAACGAGAAAGGCCTGGCAGTCGACGCTTACTTTATAAAGTCTGTTAGCGGGGAGTAAGAACATATGAAACTTAAAGCGTTCTCTTTCCTCGCTCTGGTCTTGGCCACTGGTGCACAGGCTAATCAAAATAAAGATCCTATTCCGGCTGATGTCGTCCCTTATACAGACGAAGCTCAGGCAACTGACTTAACAGATGAAGAAATGAAGGATCTGGCCTTTGAAATCTTTCTAGAAAGAAATTTCAAAATGACGCCGGAGCAGCTCAGGCAATATGTTGAGAGAAAACGTTCAGAGGCCGAAGCGTTGAAACGTCAAAAGCCGGCAGATTCCATACGCAAAGTCGATGCACTTGATATCTCACCTGCAGCTAAACCATATCGAATTTATATCACACCGGGTTGGGATACCCATGTTTCATTTATTGATGCGGCAGGTAACGTCTGGCCGGTAATGTACCAAACAACAGGCTCTTCGGGAGAATTTGATGTAAAGCAGGTTATCAGCGAAACCTCGAATAAACTTCGTGTGAATGGGAAGTTTCGGGTCGGGTCTTCAAATCTGACTGTTGGGCTTAAAGGCATAGATGAATTGATTACGCTTGAACTTGTGGCAGACAAACAGAAATATCATTCGTCATTGACTCTACAAATCCCCCAACTCGGGCCCAATACATCAAAGGATATTATATCAGATGATAACCACGCGATGATGTCCAATGAGCCATATATGCAAAAGGTACTTCATGGAGGGGTCGGTTTACCGAATGAATTTAAGAAATTACAAAGCTCCCATCAGGATGTAAGCGCCTGGCAGCGCGGTAACCTACTTTATATTTTAACTAATTTACATGTGCACGGGGTAGATCCTCTTAGCGTGCGTCATGGTCCAGGCGGTTATACCGCTTATGAAATTTCCTACCTCCCATCTTTGCTTTTCACTACTGACAACGGCAATGCAGTGTCTGTCTATTTTCAAAAGGAGCGCGTCAGTTATGCGCAATAAAATCAATAAGTACACCAGCGCTTTGCTAGCACCTTCAAATCGCCCCTTTTTGTTTGTTGCCGGCGGCGTTCTTTTCGCTGTTAGTTTAGCATTTGTCATATTCTTTATTGTCACGAGCTCCGAAGAAGATGGCGCTAAAACGCCGCTTCAGGCAACACCATCTAACTCTGTAGTGAATGTTGGTGCAGAAAAGTCGAATGCTTATAAGGAAGCTGTTGAGCAAAAAAATAAAGAAAATTACGACCGAGCAATCCGGACGCAGAACGGTGTACATATTCCTTTTGTTATAGATGGAAAGAAGCCAGAGCCAATAGCCGGGGGAGATGCCGATGTCTCTACATGTGGGTGCACAATGTCAGATGCCGAATTTCATGCGCGTTTGTCGCGTGCCGGCGTTGAGTTTGATAGTGATAACGACCTGATAACACAAATTGGTGATAGTGATATTTATGTTGCCGCAGATCGGTACCTGGTTTCTGACGATAAGCAAAAACTAAAGCTTCATGGTCAAGACGTAAAATTGTCTGATAGCGGGGGCATTGTTTGGTCAGACAATCGGCCAGTCGATATGGCGGGTGTTGGTGAGCTCTTCTTAAGTGTGGATGGTGAAATCATTGATAAAGAAACTAATCTTATCCCAATGCGAGGACAATTGTTAACTCATGATGGCGTTGTGCTGCTTGCTAATGGATATTTCGCCTATAGAGCCGGAAACATGGTGCAAGTAGATACAACTGACATCTATATAACTAGCGAGTCACAACTAGTAACTGTAGATGCAAGACCAATTCGACACTCAGGCAATTTCGTTTTTCGTAATCGAGAGCGAGAAATAACCGACTCTCGCGGTGTTCCGGCAAGATGGGAAAACAACGTAGTTTTTCAGTCAAATGCCGGTCACTTGGTGGATAACACCGGAACGACCTTCACTAAGCCCGGGATAATTTTTTCCTTCAATGGGATTATGATTGATAACTTTGGAATGCTGACTGAGCCATTGACCAATCTTCGCCGAGTGGGTGACTCTGATATTCTGCTTGATGATAACGGAAATCTTAAAGATAGGTTCTCTGGGGCAATCACTTACTATTCTGCCTCTGTAAAACTGGGCATAGGCCAGAGGCTGTTATCAGGCGCAACCAACCTGAAAAACCATAAAAACGCTTCTGTGCTATTGGAAGACGATGGCAGGCTAAGTGTGGATATCGGCAAGGGAAGTGTCCAGTCTGGTTTATTGAAAAATAGCAATGGTGTCGCTTATGACCGTAATGGCCACCTGCTTTCCAGACCTGGTAAGCTTTCACAAAAGGGCACATCTGATGTTTTCATTTCAAGTGATGGATTATTAGCATCTGTAGGTGGTAAACCTCTGCTATTCAAACACAAGGACATGTTTCTCGACTTTAATACTTACCTTCCAAATAAACTCATTGGTTTACGCACTTACGACTTAGCGCCTGTGACAGATAAACAGGGTAATCGGCTCTATATAGATGAGTTGGGCCGGTTTGTGACCAAAGATAACAAACTGGCACAGATTGGCGTTGATCTAACCTCCAGTGAAGGTATTGTCTTATCTTCTACTGGCGAAATGATGATGGACAGAGATGCTCGCAAGCCAGTCCTCAGCAAATCAGGAGAGCAACTTTTTTATAATGGTAAAGCTGTGTTTGAGGGAGTAAATGGCCAGCTCTTTGATGCAGACGGAAATCCCATTTTTGATGAGCATGGTGGTCCACTTCGCTTAAACGAGCAAGGATTTATCGTTGATGAAAATGGTGAGCTATCAGGAATGCACGGGTTTAGCACCAAAAGTGGAAAAATTGACCCTAAGACAGAACAGTTTGATGTTATCAAGCCGCTATTGGGGCCAGATGGTAAACAGGTTTACCGGAATGGAAAGCCGGTGTTTCGCAAAGGTAATATTCTTTTGGATGAAAATGGGAATCAGCTGCGAGATGAGTCGGGTTCTTTGCTAACGGTCGCTCCTGACGGAACGGTACAAAATGAGTTTGGGGTGCCTGATGCAGCGATAAACGATCAGTTGACGAATCCCTCCCATGGATCGGGTAATCATAAATCAGCTTCAGTGCCTAAAGAACTGGTTACTTTAAATGGAAAGCCACTTACCCACAATGGAAAGCAGGTTTACCGTCGCCCGGATGGCGCTTTGGTTTACGCAAATGGTGAGGCAGTTAAAGGGGGTGATGGTCGTGAACTGTATCTTGATGAAAATATGCGTCTTAAAGATAAAACAGGGAAAGAAGCGATATCGCCATGGGATGAAGGCGCACTTTCAACAATAGCCAATGGTGGATTTGAGGCAGTAAACCCTTTAGGTCGCAGCTATGAAAGCGGCTTTATCAAAACTGAAGATGGATACATTCTTGATAAGAATGGCAAGCCTCTCACTTATAAGGGTAAAAACGTCAGAGTTGGGGCTGACGGCCGAATTTACGATGAAGATGGAAATATTGTCACTGATTCAAAGGGTAACCCTTTATTCATGAATGATAAGGGTGAAATCATTACAGAGGATGGCGAGCCAGTTAAGGAGGCTATCTTTGAAGATGGTGACGGTCGTTTGATATTTGGTAATGGTAAACCGGTCACCTCTGCGATGAAGAAAATTGGTGACTCGGACGTGTATATTACACGCGATGGAAAACTTCTCGATAAAGAGGGAAGGCCTTTCAAATATAATGGTAAAGCTATTGAGATTGACCCTGAAACAGGTCGATTGATTGATGAGAACGGTAACCCTTTGCGTGACCCTCGTGGTAACTCTCTGTATTTAAGTGAAGCTGGTGAGTTTATTACCAAAGACGGGAAAAAAGCGAGCGGTATAACACCGGTGGATGCTCAAGGCGTCGCTTTGGGCGCGGACGGAAAGCTTTTGGCCGGCTCAAAGCAACTTACTAAAATTCCAGGTACTGAATATTACAAGTCAGAGGAAGGGCTAGTAGTTGATGAAAACGGCAAGCCAGTTTTGCGCGATGGTAAACATGTCTATGTAGATGCGACAAATCAGCTGGTGGATAGACTAAAGCGACCCATAAGATACAGAGGCCAGAGACTACGCCTTGATGGCCGAGGACAAGTCGTTGGAGCAAATGGCGATAGTATAATTATCGATGAGAAGCCCGTAACGCTGAGCAACTTAGACTTATTATCTGATGATGGCTTAGCTAAGGATTCAGAGAATAATGTCACTCCCCCATCTTTACCTGAAGAGCCAGCTGAGAAAAGTGATGTTACAAACGTATCCTCGAAAGATACAGAGGAAAACAAAGATTTAGGTAAACAAGCTGAAGAGACGCAAACAGATGATGGGAAAATTAAATTAAGTGCAGTTGACCAAGCCGCTAGAAGCCGGTTTGGTGAGCGGGTGGCTAGTTATATTGCCGCAATGGAAAAAACAGCTAAAAGCTATGAAAAGAATATAACACCGACATTCAAGCCTACCGATGTTACTACCGCTAAAGTCCCGGGAATGCCTTCTCAAGAAAGTACTCAGGTGAGTCCTGTAGGCAGTGACAGCAACACTGGAGCTAAAAGTATAGGGCCCCAGTCACAAATTGTGGAACCTACTGGCTCAACATTCTTTGTTGCGACAACCCATGCGCTTAACACCGATTTTAATGACCGGCTCGAAGTTGAGATTCATATGCCTTTTCCAGACCATCCATTACATTTGGCAAAAGCATACGCAATAGTGGATTTGGTTTACGACAATGCAGTTCTTAAATTTAATCAGATCTGTCCTTTGGAATTAAAATGCTTCAGCACTGAAGGGCTGGCATTAGACCCTTCCACAGCATCAGCAGGTATGGCTGCAGAAGTTGACGACCACTTCTGGTATCGGTTTGGGGGCGTATTCCTTGCGTCATTTGGAACTGGCGTTGCAGACGGTGTTGCTAACTCTCAGGATCGCACTCAAATAACAGATAGTATCCCGGGAAGCACCTCAACAACGACAATCGTTGAAGGTCTAAATTATGCGGAGATTGCATTACAGGGGGTTGGGGAAGTTGGCCGGGCACTGCTACCATCACTGGCAGAGCGCGTAAATCGTCCGGTCACTGTGAAAATCCCTCAAAATACAGAAATGGTAATGAAAATCTTTACTCACATTACAGATAAAGATTTACCCACTAAGCATTAATTGGGAGTCTGTAGCCATAATAAGAATCACATTATGGCTATTGTAAGCAGAGCTAAAATATTTCTTACAGCTCTGCTTAGTCAGGATAATGCAGTAATGAATAGCTGGTATGAGCTATAAAATAATATTTGAATTATATTTCAAGGACATGTTGCTGCTAGCCACAGTATTGGCTTAATGATAAATTTGAAGGCAACTTTTCATAGCTAAACCATCCAAAATGTATCTACTAGCAATTATTTTCCTTGCTCTTTTCTTACTGACAGTCTCATTTATACATATCAATCGTCTAAATAGAAAAATATCTCGAATGAAAATGGAGGCCGAGCTGGATTCGAAAGTTGCTGCAGATCACAAGGAGTCGGTAGCTAGACTGCAAACAGAAAACTCTAAGCACATTAGAAAGTATGAAAGCCTTAAAGGTGAAATTTCAGACGTTTTTGGTTTTATTCAAAGAGGTGGTAAGAGCGAGCTTTTAACTTCAATTCTGGAAAGTGAAAAGCAGAAGCGACCTGGTGGTTCAGTGATTAGCGGAATTATTTTAGATAAAATAAGGATTCTTAATAGGCCTATTCCTCCAACGCCGCCGCCATTAAACGTCAAGACGCCATACCTTGACCGGCAGCAACTTAAAGAGCAAAACCCTACGCATTAGGTAATATCGGGTTATTGATAATGTTTAAAAGAGGTTTTTTAAAAAAGCCGAGTACAATTATTTTTTATACCTGTTTTTTTGTTTTGGGTTGTGACGGCAATGATTTTTCAGGAGATCTGTCACCTAGCCATATAAGTTCATCTATTGAGGATGAATTCGGTAACAAAATAGTTAGTAGTTATGTACATGTTGCATTAAAAACTGATTTTAATGCCAACGAGGCGCTACGTCTGGCTACGATTGTTAATGGGAAAGTCATCGGCAATATTAGTGAACTTAACATTTGGCAAATAGAAGTGCATTCAAGTAGCTCAGAAGAACTTGATGCACTTATAGCCCTTTTAGAAAAAGAGTCCAGTGTGCGGTATGGCATGGTAGACTTTGAAGTTGATGGCGAACGCCTACCACAGAAATAAATATTAAACAGCACTTCCCTCCAGTTCTCACTCTGGATGAATAGTACCTTGAGATATCATGGTTCATTCAATAGCAAGGATAGCGATATTTAAACTCACCAGGCTCCCACCTGCTTCGTCTTCACGTAAAGCCTTAAAGTTGTAGTTTTTTAGTTTCCCGATTTATTGACCTTATTTCGTTGAGAGCGCCCGTTCGAGTGTTTAACTTAAGCCCCATAAGTTAAACAGCGGGGCACATGCAGTGAGCGCAGAGAAATTTAATCCAGATTTTGCATCAGATGAAGACGATGGTCTTGCATCCGTAACGCCGTTTCCAAACGAGCAAAACGAGACACCGCGTGAACAGACAGCTGATAGGGCCAAACCAGTTAAGCGCAGCCTGTCAGCTTGGTATAAAAGCAAGTACATTGTTGGCTCTGCAGTTGTTGCAATAGGAATTGGGGTAACTGTTACGGCAATGGGGCCAGATAAATTTTATGAGGCTGTCTCGAATTTGTCTTTGCCGGGATTCAAAGACAATAGTAATCGCCAGAACCTTCTTGAGCAAAAGCTTGCTTCGCTACAAGCCCAAACAGATTCAGTAAAAGAACTTGCGCAAACAGTCAATATTAATAACCGGAGTCAAACAACTGATCTCAAACAATCAGCTGAGGCTGCCTTACAGGCAGGGGAGTTAAACAAAGCCTCAGTCCAGCGTTTAAATGAGAATCTCAACCGATTACTTCAGCGTGTCGATGCGCTGGAACAAGAAGTGTTGATGATAGCAACAAGCGGTCCAAGTGCTGGGATTGAAGATGTAAAAGAAAAGCTGGTTACAGTCACAGGTTCTTTATCAAAGATTGCTACTGATGTTGATACAAATACAAAAAATTACGGTTGGCTGGCTAATCGTACCAAGGCCCTGGAAGAGTGGAAATTAAGCTCAGAACCTGACACCGCAAAAGACAAAGAGCCGACTCATGCACGTCGATTCAAAGGTGAAGGTAAGCCCGCTGTTGAGAAATCCCCATGGGTTATAAAGCTAGTTAACTTCAACGCCAAACTTGGCTTTATCGTAAATACCGTAACTGGCCAAAAGCTTAGAGTTAAACCCGGTGTCGATGTGCCAAATTGCGGCCAGGTAACAGTGATGAGCGCCCAATCAAATTCGATCAAAGCCGGTAGCTGCTTGCTCAAACGAGGCTAAGAAATGGATTACTCTGCCGCTTTACAAGTGCTTCACTCTATTGCTCGGGCTCTTCCTGGCCTATATAGCGCAGTTGTTGTCTTTAGCGCTATTACCGGCCTAGTAGTCACATCAAAAGGTGTAACGCTATTAATACAAAGTAATAAGGCACAGCAGTCAGCACCTGGTAGCTGCTATTTCATGATTTTTTTGGGGCCATTGATGCTGTCTCTTGGGACGGTTTTGAATGTGGCCAGTTATACGCTTTTCAGGCGTTCAACCAATCCGGTAATTCTTCAGTCTTATTCACCTTATGCATCCAATGATGACTTTCGGGTGGGCCTGTACGCAATCACCACCTATATCACTTTTTTTGCGTGGGTACTGGTTGCCAAAGCTATCTATGTTGGTGCTACAGGTGCCCACAATCGTCGAGAAAAATGGGTAAGTGAGGCGTTGGTCCTATGGGGGTTGGCTGGTTGCTGTGTTGCCTTTCCTTATTTCGTAGATGCTTTATCAATGACTCTTGGTCAGGGGCGATACGGTACTGAATATCTAACTTTTTAACGCAACTAATATCTCTGTGTTTTTTATTTAATTTAAAAAAAGGGTAGTAAAAAAATGACAGTAAGTTCTAAAACAATGAAGCGAGTAACATCCTCAGTTTTACTTTTTATGTTTACAACTGTAGCCCAGGCCAATAACGATTGTGACATCGGCTGTATGGGAGATAACGCCAGCGCTGGTGGTTTAGGTGTATGGAAAGCAATCCAAATTGCATTGCTTATTATTGGAATATTAACTGCTGCTGCAGGAATTATTGGATTAGTCCAAGGTAGAAACGGTCAGGAAAGCAGTGGAAGCCATTGGAGAAAAATTGGTGGGGGCGGACTTCTGGCCGGCACTTTTGGAATTATACTCGCGGTTAATTCTCAGTTTTTCGGTAGTAGCGAAGAGGTTAGACAAACAAAAACGCTCATCGAACAGTCACGGTAGCTTGAACCGGTGATTTTAAATCTTCCAGATCGCCCTACAATGCCGGAGAGCCTGAATTATCAGGTAACCCGGCGTGAATGGGAAATTTTAAACGAATCTGAATTTACGTGTGCTTGCTGTGGTTTTGTTTCAAAATCATCACCAGAGGTCGTAAGTGGCTATATGGAAGTGATAGTTTTTAAGGACAGGCCCACAGTATTTTGTGCGCTTTGCAGTTCAGCGCTGCGTTTGGGCAGAACAGTAAATGGCACAACAAATCATGGTTTAATTCTACACGCCCCCGACATAACTCAGGGGCAGTTGAGCAATGCCGCTCGCATTCTAAATACCGCGATAATTGAAGAGCTTCCTTATCAGCATGGGGCTAATGCAGTTCAAGCGAAATTTCAGCGAATGCAGGCCTCTAAAAAAGACTACCTGTTTATGGTGGATGAAGGCTCAACTCAGCAGACAGTAAATGCACTAAAAAGCGTACGCCGTAATTTTGAGGCTGAAGCATCAAAAATATTTAAGCACCTTCGTTATTTTCCTTCCCGAGCCACTTATCGTCATGTTTTTCAGTATTGGTACCGGACCAATCCTGACTACTTTGCAAAGCCTGTGTAATCTAATTCAAGAGAACCTTTCATGTTGTATAACCACCCTAATACGTTCGCGGAACGCGCACTCTCTACGTGGGAAACACTTGCCCAGATAGTATCGTCAAAACTGCTTAAACAAAGCCCTAAAGACCATGTGTCACTAGATACCGTTTTTGGTAAGCACTGTTTGATACAAGATGATGGTTCACTTATATCAGCGATACGTATTGACGGCTCCAGGCAAGTCGTTGGCGCTGATAAGCTGGATGAGCTGGTACTTTCGATAGAAGCTGAATTTAAAGCTTATCTGGGCAATGGTACTCACCGCATAATGCACTCTTTCTCGATGGATACTGATAAAACAGAGGAAGAGTTGGAGCAAGTATTCGGAGCCAATGCCAGAAAGACAGCAAAGAATCTTGGATTAATAGATACCAGTCTTATTGATGAATACATTCAAGCTAATGCAGCATTTTGTCACAGTGAACGCAATTATATTGTTGTCCAAACGAAAGTGCGCAACCTAACACCAACTGAAAGTAAGGAGCTGCAAAAACTAAAATTAAATCAGGCTGAGGGCATGCCGTTCATGACTAAGTGCCAGTCTATCGCGAACGGTGCTGAATACTATGCGAACAAACATCTTACTTTGCTCGACAATTTGCGAGAGATGTTTCGCAATAATGATATTTTTTGTCGCCTACTGGACACCCATGAGATCACTTTTGATATGCGCCTCGCCTATGATAGCGCATGGACGGACCTTAACTATAAGGTCCAATTGCCCGGTGATAACCATAGTATGGAGTTGCCTGAGTCACGCAAAGGGGACTTTTCTATGGTTGGTGTACCAAAACTGGCCGATCAGATAATGTCTCGTGAGATGGAGATTGTCGAAAGCTCTTTAGCAACAGTCGGAGACTCTGTATATGCCCCCTTATCTGTTTCATTTGCCCCGCAAAAAGCTAAACCATTTAATATACTGTACAGGGAATTAAAAAAAGCTGACATACCTTGCAGGATAACGTTTGATATGTCAGCTGATGGAATAAGCTTAACGGTATTTCAAGAGACGATGGCTTCGTTTCTTCGAATTACCGATAAATTGGGTGGCACGCCGAACAATAAACATATAATTGAGGTATCAGAGCGGCTCCGTGCCCTTCGTGAAGCCGGTGAAGAAATTATTCAATTAAGAATCTCAATTTGCACATGGGCGTATGATGGTGATGTTAGTCTTGCCAAAAAACGGCGTGAACAAATAGCACGAATCCTTCAATCTTGGGGACATGCTGAATCGGCGCAAGCGGAGGGTGATGTTGTTGAATCAGTGCTATCAAGTATTCCTGGCTTGACCAGGGGTAACTCAGCAAAACCGCTTCCCTATACCTTGTCCGATACAATCAGTTTGCTACCCATTACTCAGCCGGCAAGCGTATGGGAGTCAGGCTCGCGTATTATGCGCTCCATACGTGGCAAAATAATGCCTGTGCAGCCCTACTCAATTAAACAGTCTCACTGGACGAAAATGATCGTTGGGCCAATGGGATTTGGTAAAACAGTTGAGCTGGCGGGTGATAATTTTTCTCTTTTATTGCACCCTGACGCCCAAGAAATACCTTATATTCGTCAGATAGATATTGGCCCCGGCTCCAAAGGATTTGTTGAGCTTGTTAAATCTCTTCTTCCATTGAGCAAACAGCACCTAGCTGCATATAACCGGCTTCAAAATACGAAAGAAAATCGCATCAATCCCATGGATACGCAGCTTGGTCTACGTTATCCACTTTCTGGCCATCGCTCTACAATATTAAACTTGGTCTCATCATTAACTGCTCAAGATGATGGTTCGGCGCCACCTGAAGGTACGCTGGATGTGATAAATGGCCTTATTGACTTGGCATACAAGCGTTTGTCTGAACGCCTTCACGCTCATACATACGTTCCAGGCTTATGTGAAGAGGTAGATGAAGCTTTAGAGAAATACAGTTTTGAATCAGAAGCAAAGCGTCCAATCTGGTGGGACATTGTAGACTTCCTTTATCTTCAGGATGAGCCCCGTCTTGCATCGTTGGCGCAACGATACGCAGTCCCTACAGTGCCCTATCTAAATTCACTTTGTTCGGATCCGCGGATTGCTGATGAATTTGTAGATGCAAAAACGTTAAGCCAAGAGCCGATAACCAGTTACGTTTCAAGAAAACTTCGTGCAGCTGTTAATGCCTATCCAATTCTTGGGGGCGAAACGCTTTTTGACATAGGCCAATCCAGGATTGTTTCGTTAGATCTTGATGACGTCACTAAAGGGCGAGGAATTGAAGGACAGCGTCGCACAACACTTTTTTATACCTTGGCATATCATGTATTAACAACTGACATGTACAAGGGACCAGATTCATTAAAAGAAATGGAAGCAGAAGTTGGCCTTTACAAGATTGATTATCGCAAATATCACAAGCTGGACGTTGAGCGCTTACAGCGAACTGTTAAACGCTTTTGTGCTGATGAGATTCATCGTGGTAGTGAAGTGCCAGAATTCATTTTGCAGCTTATTACAGCCGTACTTGAGGGGCGTAAGTGGGGTGTTGATGTCACCCTTGCAAGTCAATTAGCAGATGCATTTCCTGCTGATATTAAAAGACTGGCATCTAGCATAATCATTTTAGGCTCAGGTACTGCTCAAAATGTTAAATCTATTGTTGAAGAGTTTCAGCTTAGTCCAACAATGGAATATCACTTAAAAAACAGTCTCAAAAAGCCTTCAAAACGTGGTGCGACGATGCTTGGCATATTTGATACTGACGATGGTTGGCTTGAACAGCTGATGATGTCTACATTCGGCCCACAGTTCTTATGGCGCGTTAATTCAACGCGTACTGACACCTACGTCGTTGAACAATTGGCGCAAAGAATAGGAGAAAGTGAAGCGATGAAGCTGCTTGTTCACCGGTACCCGGGCGGTTCTCTTCAGGAAGATATTGAAGCCAGGCGTAAACATTTGGGCATTGAAGAGGATTTTGAGGAAGGTGTTACTAAAGCAGGGATCCTCGATGCGATAGTGGCCGATAATATGCGTTACTACAAACACCACTACATTCCAAACGCGGCATAAGAAAGGGGCTTGAAAGCCCCTTTTTTGTATATATCGTTATTACTTGATTTCGTATTCTTCAAGCTGATTACCGTTATCTAACGCTTGCTTGTAAACCTTTGGCATCCGACCAATACCTGTCCACAAATGTTCCTTCCCCTGATCGTCAACCAGGCGATACTTAATAGGACGTTTCTTGCCGGTATTTTTCGAAGGTTTATTGCTATCTGTCAAATCATCAAGAGAGAGCCCCTCTTCTTGAAGAAGCGCCAGCACGCTCTCAATCTTATTGTTTTTCTCTGCTTTTTCAGCTTCCAGTGCCGCTGCCTTCTCGCGTCGCTTTTCAATGATGTTTTCAAGCTTTGTGCGAATGTCTTCGAGCTGCTCGACTGTCAGTTCGTTGGTTGCTGCCTGAAGCTTTCTTTGGTGGGTTAACGTATCGGTAAAATCAGTCATAAGGATTATCGTAAATGTCTTATAAGCATATATATTTCGCTATGCTTACATTAATACATGATAAATCCAAGACTTTTTAAATTTGACGCGATGAGTAAAAGTTGAAATGCGCTAAGTGTAATCACTATAAAGCCGGAAAGGCTAAACTGCTGGTGGTTGGTGAAGATAATGTGAGTGAAAAAAGCGGGCCTGAAGCCCGCTAATTATTAAAATGCGTAGCGAACATGCGCACCGGTAAATGAATAATCATCACGGTCTTCATAGGTCGCACCGATAGCAAGCGCCGGAGTGAAGTAGTAATTGATACCTGCCTCAAAACCGGTGTTAGATGTTTCATCTAACTCTATTTGCTTAACCTGTGCTGACAGCTCAAGCTGGTCGATAACCATGGAGCGAACACCAATAGCAACACCAAAGCCGTTTTCATCGCCAGCGAAAAAGTTCTCACCTTCAAAATTGACTTCAGCATCCAGGTTTTCAAAGCTCACAGTTGCAAATACATCTGTGCTTTTTGTCATGCCGTAACGATATCCCACACCTAGGCTCAATTGGCTCAGTTCAAGCTCGACGCCCATTTCTTCATCATCAAGGTTGCGATACCCACCGTTCACAAAAAAGTTTTCACCGACCAGCATAGAGCCTTCAATGTCAAAACCCGATGGTTCGAATACATCGACGTCGTCGACGTCAGCAACTTGATAGCCAGCTTCAACAAAATCCCAGGCAGGACCATCAGAGAAAGTCTGGGCAGAGAATGCGTTCATTGAAAAAGTGGCGATTGCAGCTGCAACTAAAGTGCGTTTCATTTAAAAATTCCTTATAAGTACGACTTGTCATAATTCGACGTGGGCACTTTAAGGGGTGGTCAATACAAAATATAGGAAATAACTTCAATAAATCGGATTGTTCGATTTAGCTGTACAATTTGCAGCTTAATCAGTCAATTGATTGCATTTAGAGCTGACATTTATATCGCCATATATAATTTAGGACGGTTGGCCACCAGCTTCCACTTTGATGACGCTGACCTTGCCGCTTTGCGTGTGTAGTCCTTCAGTTCTGTAAAATTCGGCTTGCAGGTATGGTCAGCGATGAAAAAGGGCATGCTGGCACTATGGCCACGCATATTCCCATCAGCATAACGCACAGAGCACTCGGGACGAAGTTTGTTTGGCCGGCGCATACTTAGTTTCTCAGCCCCACAGTTCCTAATTTGTTCCTGCTCCTGGTCAATAAGAGCATTCCAGGAGTGTTTAGTGTGTGAGCTTGGTATGGTGAAACGAGCGCTTTCTAGGCGCTCAATCCATTCCTGAGCTGTTTTTGTTCCGCCCCGTGCACGACGTGACCAGTTGAAGTAAAAGCCTTTATAGTCGCCTTCAAAGGCATTGATACCACGATACGCCATGGTAGTAATGAGATAATTGAACCGATCGTGTACCTCAAAGAACCTTTCTTCAGCATCTTCATACTTTTGAACTTCGCCGCGAAAGTTCTGTTTAGCAAGGTTAACGCGGTCAATGACTGGCGCCAGCATTTCCCAACTGCAGCTAAGTGGGATAAGGCCGGGATATTTCTGTACAAAGCGCCGTGACATCGCGTTATCGGTAACATACATGTCCTTGAGCGCTTTAATAGCCAGTTCTACTGCTGCCTGACCGACAATTGTTGTGACAGGAATCGATTCGTAATCATCGGCAATAAGAAGTGCTTCATCTTCTTTTGTAATGGCAGGTAGGCTAAACATTATTGCTTGCTCTGCAATCGCATACTGCCGCACTAATTGGCAGAGTTCACTGAGACTGCTTTCAATGTCTGTCATGTACAAGCGTAGAAGATTCAATGTCGCCCCCGACCATTATTGCTGTTGATATGTACAGTATAACTTTTAAACAAGGTTTGGTGAATAGCGAGAGGAAGTATTAGATGAACTCATCATCTTGATTATCGCCAAATTTTAACATGAGCGCGCACCGAATGATTGGTGATGTCAGCTCTACAATCTGGTATGTAGCTTGACTCTAATGCACAAGATGTAGTGTTTTGTTGAAAAAATGCCACTATATGTTGTTAAGTTATAATGTCTGAAAAAAATAGAATAATAAATTTATGTTACGGATCTTTCGATCAAAGTTGCTTGCATTCTTGATAAATTAAGCTTGTAAAATCCTTTTAGGTTAGTCAGCACTAACCTAAAAATGCTATCGGTTTGAACGCTGCTTCAAGCACCAGATATTGGGTTGCAATGAAACTCAAACCTCACTATCTTGCTAGAGTGACTTGCGCAAAAGGATATGCGGAGGAGGGAAAAGGAGGTCAAACCTGCCAGTTTGACCCCCTCAAGTTACAAAAACCAGAAGCTCTTGTACTTTGGTTAGGATCCCAAAGGCGACACAATTTGTGTCACGTGGATAAAGTATCGTATTGCACTAGAATTTTGCAAGTACCAATACTCTCCGCACCCGGTCGTTTTTTCCACTATCGGCGTAAATGTCTGGGTACACAAGAGCTTCCATCCTTATAATATTTTGGAATGGAGGTTCTCAATGCAGAATCAAAAAACCAGTAAAGGCACACTCAGCGTGCTTCCACAGAAATATGGAAGAAAGTGTCTACCATCCGATGTCAGCCACTCGACGATATTTCCTGATATAACTGGAGGGTTCGAATTATGAGCCAGCAGTATATTTATAGACGATACCGTCGTAAGCGTAATAGTAACGAACTACTGGATGCTCATGACTATGGTTATGAGGCTTGGAAAATTCCAGTAGGTAGGTAGTGAAGGAGGAATGCTGCGGCACTTAAATGTGCCGCTTCATCCATTCAGCTACTTTGTACAGTTTCGCAGTCCATATCCTCATATAAAATTTTCTATCTTTGAGGAAAGCATAGTGTACTCTCCAATAAACAAAATGCCGGAAATGGGCGAGCCAGTTCTGCTAACAATAGGCCAGCCGGTTCTGGTAGCAAAAGGCTACTTTGATGGGAACTGCTTCAGGCTGACAGAATACGCTTTCGAGTATGAAGTATTACCTGCTGATGTTATGGGGTGGGCGTATGATAGAAAATTCAAGCTATCGATTATGTCGTGAACTAAAATCAAACAGAGTATGAAAAATAACTGATTGAGGTACTGCAGAAGTCTACGTTTCTGGCTGTATGGATTACGCTATTCGCTGCAATTAAGGGTTCTATGGCCGTCAGGCAGCTTTGTATATAAAGCTATCGCTCGGGAGGCACTTCAGACATCGATAGCTTTATCTTTCACTGCCCAGTGTGGCGTACGGCTAAGTGTATGACTTGGCAGTTTAAAGAAGGTTTTCTCAAGTATTTACTCTTTGAAATATTTAGTGAATAGTTCATATATATGGAAAGTACAAAGACAAGAAAGGGACACATCATCGTTGCACTTCACACGTCAATACGCAAAAAGGCAACCAACATAAAAGAGTCGCTCTCCAGCCTGCTCAGGTTGGTAAATCTCACCCAGGTGATAAGCAACAGATATACTCTCCTTATGGCTCTCTTTGTCTATATATATGGGATGTTCATAGGTCCTCTGATAGTTAGGTGTGACTGGGTGTATCTACAAAGTGTTTGGGATAGGTGGCAAAGTTTTAACGTTGGTGTTTTAGCGTTAATCTCAAGTGTATTGGTCTTTAAGGCTACTAAGTACCATTCTGAGCAAGCTAGAAAGCGTCAATTCAAAGCTGCTAGAGCCATGCTACCTGACGCACTTTCAGAACTCACAACTTATTTGAAGTCGGCAGCGCGGTCCTTGGACAAATTATGGGACGACTATGAACAAGCTTCACAGCCTAGTGACAGCGACTTTGAAATTCCATACCCTCGATTACCAGTCAAAGCCCGTGAGACAATCAAAGAATGTATTAGTAATGCCAACGATGACGTAGGTGATTACCTAGCTAGGATATTATCCAACCTTCAAGTATTTGACACTCGTTTATCGGGTATGTGTGAGGACTGTAAAGGTCAGTACCGTATATCTCCATCAGCTGACAACGTAAATGCTGCAATGATATTAGCGGCTAAAATTCATGCTTTAGTAGGGAACATGTTCGAGTTTTCGAGGGGAAGAAAAGAGTTTAATGCCATCGAGTTAGAGCTACACCACTATATGACAGCCTATGCACTACTCAATTTAGAGGTTGGGATGGGGTTGGACAAATACACAGATTTAACTTCAATGACGGTGAATAGCATTAACTCAACAGAAGGTGTATTCAGTTTGTAGAGCAGCCCCTATCGAATGGCGCTGGATGCGCTTACGCGCGCCGTTGCTTGCGCGTTGAATGTTTCCGCTCCTCGTCTCAGGCGGACCGCTTCAGCTAAGCGAACTTATGTTCATTCATTTATTGCTCAAAGCTAAGCACATATCTAAATTATTTGCTTCTCCGCTGCTTGCTCTTTTTCTTTTTCAAGCTCAATTACGATAGCTGGAGGGATGCAGTCCATGTGCACAGAATGTTTAACCCTTCCAATGCGATAATAGGTGTAGGCGAAGATTAGCAATGCCAATAGGACACAGGCTATTAATACAAATTCCATTTTGTATACTCACTTTTGGTTTGCTGGTGGACAGGTTAAGTAAGGTGCAACTTATATGGGATTATGCCACTACCATCTGACGTTGTCCGCTGTATATTGGCCCTGATAGCAAGATTTAATCTTTACCAACTTTCTCAAGAGAGCCAGCGTTTAAGCATAGCGTCGATTGTCCGGACGTCCTTTCCGATAATTCTGGTAACCTCGACCTGTTGTAGTGTCTCGCAACCGTTTTCTGATTCAGCTAACAGCAGACGGGTAAGGGCAGTCCTATCTGTAAAATACAAATAGCTAACCAACGCTTTAGCGGTTCGGTAATGGGTGGATGAATCTTTTGCCCATTGTTCAGGAATGCTGTTGAGCAAGTCGCTGACAGGTAATAGTCGCCTCGAACGCAGCGTTGACCGCAGCACAGATGGATTATTAGCAATGTCCTCGGCCACTTCAGCAAGTCCTTCATTGAGCCACTTACTCATTTGTCCAATGTAGTGCCGGTTAATGCTATGCATGGCCTCGTGCACCGCAGTTTTTTCACCCTGGGCCTCGTTTTTAACCCACACCACTGATTCATTGGTGCCGGCGCGATAAAACCCCTGAGAGTTTTTAAGAAGGCCTGTTGCGGGACCGCGATACATTTCATAGCCGGACTTGTCCGTAAAGAGCCTGAAGTTGACAGTAAGTGGCTTCACCAGCTCTGCAGGTACCACCTGTTCGAAGAGCGTTTTGCTGGCATTTACTGAAGTAATGATCTTCTGTTTTAGATTATAGCTACCCTGGAGGCCAAGAAAGTTAATGGATAAATCCTTCGCGTGAATATTGCTTACCAGGGTTACCGGTGTACCATCATCAACTCGGCGAGGTTTGTCGGAGATATGCTGAATCCCGTGACTGTCTGTCCAGGTAAAGATTCGTTTAGATTGGGTAGCCTTACGCTTATCGAGACAGCTTGCACCGGTGAACGCTAGCTCACTGGGTACTTCTGCCACCGGCGCTAATTGCTTTGCAGGTTCAGCCAGCCCCAATTTTGCCGGCATAGGTTTGGTGGCCAGCGAATCGATAGCGGTTATTACTGCGTCTTTTGAGCTCTGTGCAATCTCATCCAGCCAATCTGGCAAAGAAAACTTGTCTTGTGCATACTGAAAAACCAGATATGAGTTAGTTAGAACCAGCGCACAGATAATGCCGAGCTTCATTTTACTTCCCACAACTTACCATTCCCCCGAATAAGTCAACCTGATTTGCAGGTAGTGTAAGTGAACGAACTCAGGCAAACCAGTTGTCAGACCCTTTTTAGGGGATAGGGGGTGTAGCAATTGGATAGTTGATAATACGCAAAACTAATTCAAAATATTGAATATGCAATGAATCACCCCCCTTATAGCACTCCGGGTTGATTCATTGCGCTATAAACTTTGATATCTATGCTGCGGCTCTTTTACATGTTATCTGATGCTAATGCGTGATATTCCTGAATTGTACCATTTAAAGAGCTAACAGTAATTCAACAAAATTTAGGATTAAGGATCTCGACTGTCCTCAACTTACATTGATTAATCTACGGTTTTAGGCAGGTGATATTGTCCAGAAGAATATGGTATTTACCATCAACAATCAGGGTAAACGGATCTCTGAACTTATCGCCAATGGAAACACGAGCATGTTGAAAAGAAGCTTTTCCTAATTCAACACCATCATTAGAAATGCTTGTAGCAAAAATCATTAAGTACTTGCAAGGCTTCTTCATCTCATAAGTCAAATTGAAGCCTTCATAACCAAATTCCTCAAGACCATCCTGAGTTACTCTAGTTGGTTTGATAACTTCCCCCACAGATTCTGTCCACTTAAGGTCGACGGCAGAATTAGCAAAGGGCGTAAACAATGCACTGGTCAAGATAGCCATATAAACATTTTTCTTCATTATTCCTCCTGAATATTGCATTTCTTAAAGGTAAGGTGCATTCCTAGTCTGAAAAACTTAATTAGTTGCCAGGGGCACGAAATGATGCTTGTAGTAGTGCCGAAAAATGAACGCCGAGGTACAAGCGGGGAGCGCAAGGGAGCCGAAGAGGCTAGCGGCCAGTCCGTGTGATGGCGTCAGCAGAAACAAATTGATAATGACGCCCAGGCCAATGGAAAACAACACGCAGGCGAACAAGACAACACTGAGTATTGCTTTACGCTCAACGCTGTTGTTTCGGGTTTGGGAATATTCAGATGCTCTTCTCATAAACTTTCCTTAGCAAGTCGGCATTTTAATGAATAAAGATGATACCACTGAATACCCCTTAGTTGCCAAAACCAAACCATTTTACGTCGCCATACCTCTAACCCCCTCTTGCAAAACCATCCGGCAGCAGAGCTGCCGGTCGCGCGCGCTTCGCGCCTGTCGGGCAGGGTGGCGTTCGCTCCCTTTTAAAAGAGCACGGGGTATCCCGGGAGGGTGTCAGCTTGGTTTGGTATGGTGTAAAGGTGGTCAGGTAGGGAGGGCGTCTAAGTCGGTTGTTCTGAGGCGGTTTGGTGGGTCGGTTGGTGTGAGATTTTTTAAAAGGGGTCACTAAAGGTTGGCGCCAGGGTGGGGGGGTTGAGTTTGCCAGAGGTTAAAGACGTTTTAGGGGTATGGCGACGTAAAGAAATTATTTGCAGAGTTCTGTTGGCTCATCGCATTGGAAAAATTGGTGTTTGTTGTCTTATAAGACCGGTGCTTGGAACGAAAGTATCCTATTGGTCGCAAATATGCCGGTGAAAACTGTGCGCTGTGTTAAATCTGAGTGGTTTGTCAGGGTATTGTCTATCAGATAATACACAGAGAACGGACGTAGCTTGAAAAGGCTCCGGTAACACCGGTCACCGGCGTTAATTTTTCAATCAGCTTAGTCATCCCTTTTCAAATCTACCGCTTATTTGCTCTACTTAGTTTCAGTTAGGTTCTTACACATTAAGGCGATACTAACATGTGTGATGGAGTTGTGTGAGTGGAAGGACAACATGTTTATACGCTCTTTAGTATAAAACATTATTATACAGATTTTAGTATATTTTGATTTTATACTATTTCATGTATATATTATGGGGTATACAAACATCTGATAAGAGTTATCCATGAAAATAAACACCCCAAAAGACTTAAGTGCACTATTAAGGGATGCTCGTAAGGCTAAAAAAATGAATCAAGCTGAGCTTGCTAAGCAAATCGGTGTTTATCAACGCGTAATTTCTAACTGTGAAACCATGCCTGAAAAAATGTCGGTCGATATGCTACTTAAACTTAGCGCGGCATTAAATCTGGATATCAAAGTAGAACGGCCACAAAACACTATTACTACGCGGTCGCTGTCTTTCTAATGGGAAGGAAATCACATACTCAAACCCTTTACTGTTCAATGAACGGCTATGTAGTAGGGCAGCTATTCCTAAAAAGTGGGCGAATGAGCTTTAAATACGCGCCTGAGTGGATGAGCATGGAAGGTAGCAGAGCAATATCGCTTAGTTTACCTATGCAAATGTCCGAGATAAAAACCGATGCGGTTCACGCCTATTTTGATAATCTGTTACCGGATGCCGATGCTATTCGCCAGCACATGGTTGACCGGCTAGGCGCCAACAGTAGCAAGCCTTTTGATTTGCTCGCCGAAGTAGGAAAAGATTGTGTAGGTGCATTAACCTTCACGAGTCAACACCCGGAAGAGGAAATGCAGCCTTTGGCAATGACACCACTTTCTGAAGCCCAAGTTGCGCAAACAATCCGAGAAGCACGGATTGAGAAAATGCTGGGTATGAATTCAGATGAAGATTTTCGTATCTCCTTGGCCGGCGCTCAGGAAAAAACGGCGCTGACGCGGTGGAATAACACGTGGTGCCGGCCGCATCAATCAACCCCGACCACCCATATCTTTAAACCGCCAATCCGGCACCATGAAAACCTACGCATTGATTTGTCATCGAGCGTAGACAATGAATGGTTTTGTCTGGCCTTCATGCGCCATCTGGATATGACGGTTGCACAGGCTGAGATTGCACAATTTGAAGATCAAAAAGTCCTGGTCGTTGAACGCTTTGATAGACGGTTACAGCGCGATAATATCCTTAGGTTGCCGCAGGAAGATTTCTGCCAGGCGTTGGGCATGGCCAGCGGCTCGAAATATGAGGAAAACGGCGGTCCCGGGGCAGCAGCAATTATGGATCTACTTAGCCATTCATCCAATGCTTATGCTGACAGGCTCGCTTTTTTCCAGTCTCAGGTTGTTTTCTGGTTACTTGCAGCCATCGACGGCCACGCGAAAAATTTTAGTATTTCGCTTAATGCCGATGGGTTCCGGCTGACGCCGTTCTACGATGTGATCAGTGCTTATCCTTATTTTGGTCAGGGAAACATTCAGCGTCAGAAGATAAAAATGGCGATGAAGGTGCATAGTAAAAACACACACTACCGTTGGCATGATATCACCGCGCGACATTGGTTAGCTCATGGCATTTACTTAGGCCTGAGCCAAGACGACACTCTTAGCATATTGTCGTTTTTAACGGATAACATTGAAACAGCACTTGCACAAACCTTCGAAGAGGCAAACGCACATTTTGATGTGGCGGTGGGAACATCGATAGCTGATGGGGCTCTAGCGTGCAAACGCAAAGTCGTTGCATTATTGAATAGCTAAGTCGTACATCTCAAACACGATGTGGTAGTCATTTAATTGATGGCAGGAAAGAGCAAATCTCCGACCCGCCAAACGCTCACGGTTGTCTGCACCTTAGACCAAGCAGTGTAGTTCAATATAACGAACTTCATTACTTTTCACCTACCACTTTTGCGAACTGCTAAGTGTATGATTTGGCAGAATAAAGACGTACTATGATGTGGTAAGCCCCCAATTTTCTAGACATCTTCAAGCTGCTGATAATACTGCTTTTCATATCTGACTGGAGAAAGCCCTCCATTTGTACCATGATTGCGTCTGGGATTGTAAAATCCTTCGATGTAATCGAATATCTCAGCCCTCGCCTCAGCGCGCGTAGAGTAGATCTTTCTTTTCACCCGATCCTTTTTAAGCAAAGAGAAAAAGCTTTCGGCAACGGCATTGTCGTGGCAGTTGTCTTTCCTGCTCATGCTGGCTTCCAGGTTGTGCTCGTTTAGGAAGGAACGCCAATCAGATGAGGTATATTGAATCCCCTGATCTGAATGAACCAGCACTTTCTTTTTGGGTCGGCGACGCCAGACTGCCATCAACAGAGCATCAATGACTAAATCAGCTTTGGGGCTACTTTTCATTGTCCATCCAACGACGCGCCGCGAGAATAAGTCGATAACCACAGTAAGATATAGCCAGCCTTCGTAGGTACGGATGTAAGTAAAATCAGTCACCCAATAGCTGTAGCGACCTGACTTCTTATTCTGTCTGACCCGATTTTATCCGCACTTCCTGGCCCACAATCATTGATTCTACCCTATGAGGCTGGCTCACTTTAATTAAGAATGGAACCACATTGATTGATACTAGGACCGATTTCATCGGGTTGGGCCCCCTTTAATCGACTCTAAATTGGCAGTCCTGCTTCACGCATTTCAGCTGTCATTTCTTTCGCTCTATTTGGTTCTAGCCCTCCAGAGAATAATTTTCTTATTTCGGATGGGCGATAGCGGAATTGTTCAGCAATGACGCGCTCATTGTAACCATGCCTGATAAGTGTCGGTTCAATTTCATATATGCGGCTAGACAGTGTTTCCTCCAAAAGGTCAACATTGATAGGTTTTATACCGACTTTGTAAGCTTCTTCTAGGGCTAATGTTAGATGTTGTTCTACCTGAAGAGGCGTACTGAGATGTTCAGTTAGATAATCCACTGCTTGGTCTTCAATAACGTCTTTTGGTTTTACATTGTCATTGGTGCATTTATCCAGGAGCCAGTAAATATAGTCGCGTAAAATACCCTGCGAGGCATCGAGAGACATGGTAACCGTGCGGTAGCCAACTTCTTCCATTGTGGGAGATTTCAGGTCATTTTTAAGTTTAGGGTGGCCCGCCAATACAATAGATAACTTGCCGCCGCCCTCATGGATGACTTCCATTAGGCGTTTAAGACCTGTCAGTGTGCGATGGTGCAGGTCATGGGCTTCATCACAAAATAACACAACAGGCTTTTTACTCTTCTTGATGAGCTCCTGCAAATCTCGCTCGCGCTTTTCGCCAAGCTTTGGTACCCGATAGCCATTATCACCTGAAACATCGTAAAACAACGCTGTGATCAAAGTGGTTAAATTTGTCTTGGATTTTTCCACTGAGAGTGACTTTGCGACTATCACATTTTTTTCAGCAGCTAATTGTTTTTGTATTTTTTCTAGGTAGGTAGTTTTGCCAATACCGACAACACCAGTCAGTGCGATGAGCTGGCCTTCAGGTATGATCTTTTTGAGTTGTCTGAATAACCTTTTGGCCGTGTCAGTTTCAAAGAAGTCTGCATCACGAAAATACTTCTTTATACCAAAGTGTTCCATGACTTCAATTTGCATGTTCTCCACTCCTATTATGGAAATATTCTTTTATCCATTTCATGACAGCCTCTTTATCTAAAGACTCAGACAAAATAGCATCAATCATATCTCTGTCGCCTTGCGCAAGTATTGTCAAGGGTTTACCTAAATACTTGGATATGGCAAGCTTGGCTTTCAGTATGTTTTCAAACCGCTTTTCGTTAAACGGGTCTGGATCATCAAATTCTCGCGTTGGTACTGGCTCAACTACGTTCTTCATTGACAAAATAACTTGGTGATTCTCATCGTTTTCAGAGTCCGGTAATTTAAGTGACTTTGCTAGCGTTTCGAGTTTTCCAAGCCGCTTCTCTGTTTTGGTTTGTTTAAACTTACGATATCGGTACAACGGAATTGGACCACTGATCGGGAAATAAGCACCGTATCGTTGTCCATCATGTTCAACATACAATTCGTCGTCAAACAGGCCCCACCAAAGTACGACTTGTTCACCTGCGAGGTCGGGATCTACCTCATATACACTGCCGTCAACGGGAATTCTGGCATCAATACCTACTTTCCGTTTTTCAGGTTCGCGTGCGAAAGATGAAAAACGCTCCCAGCTGCACATTTGTCTAACAGCACCGTCGATATTCTGAAGCCAGTCCTCCATCCGAGAATGTGGCTCTGCTCGATGTTGATGGTCGTTATATTTCTTCAGATAATCGCTCAACATCTGATTAGCTTCGACTTCGTTCTTTGGCTCTCGCAAGTGATAAAGGACCTCGTGGCATTCTTTTACTGTGCGAAAGGCCCTTTCTACTTTACCTTTTGATCTAGCAGTTTTTCGCCGTTTATCCTTGCTATCTGGCATATGTATCTTCACATCAATGCCTAAGTACTTCATCACAGACTGAAACACCCGACTTCGTGCAATTGGCCCGTTGTCCATGTAAATCATGTGTGGGATCCCTTGGAAGGGCAGATCTGGGTCTGACTTGGGGGACATGGCATTAAAAAGGAAGCGCAGCGCGTTACCTGCGTCTTCACCGTGAACATTTCGGTATTCCTGATAACAAACGCCGCTTCTATCATCAACGACAGAGTAAAGCATTAAAATAGGCAGACCTTTAGATTCGTCATACCAAAGCGGTTCGTCTACACTTTTTAAGTCAGAAGGGCTTAAATCAAATTGCCAGCACTCGTTGCTGTGTCTAGCCTGAAACCTGACGGCCGGCGAGTTTTTAATAAGGTTGCGTTTGTCTAACCCAAATTGCGCTAGATACCTGTTAACGGTTGTTTTGCTGAGCTTACCTTTTTCTAGCTTGATAAAACCGTATTCTGAATCAACACCCGTACTTTCCAGCAAATCAATAGCAACATTCGTAGAGATATGCCGTCCATTCTTGTTGGTGGTGCGAATTTTTAACGCGGCAATAATCTCGCAATACTTCTCCATCTCAGATATAGGAATGACTCTTGATTTGCCTGAATCTGTGCGCTTCAGTGGTTTGGGCTTGTTTACAGAACGTAGTTGCCGATAAAGAGTGCTTTTGGAAACACCATATAAATCACATGCTGATTTAACAATGTTTTTGCGCTCATCGGAACGCGCAGGGAATAGCTCCATCCGTGAAGACAGATCTAAAAGTACCTCTGGCGCAATCCGTTTGGCTTTCATGGCACAGTTACAGAACCTCTTCTTCAAGTGCTGCCTTACGGCGTTTGCTAACTTTAGAAATAGTGTGCCTAGAGCAACTTATTGTCCTTTCAATGAAGTTATAACTACGTCCATCATCGAGAAGTTGCAATATCCTACTATGCAAGTCTTTGTCTTCGCGACGGCCTTTATACTTCCCCTCTATTTTGGCTTTGGCGACCCCTTGCGCTTGCATCCTGCGTCGCTCTTCGTAATTTTTTCTGGCAAAGGCAGCAAGGAAATCAAGCATCATTGAGTTAATTGAAGAGAGAATGCGTTCAGTGAATTCATCAGCGTTGCGCATCAATGCGAAACTGGACGGCAAATCAAGTGAAACAATACGAATATTCTTATCGTTAATCAGCCGCTTCAACTGTTCCCAATCTTCACTTTTGAGTCGGCTTAGCCTGTCTATTTGCTCAACTAATAAAACGTCACCAGGCATGGCGATATCCAGTAACCTAAAAAGTTCAGGCCGTTGTAATTTTGCGCCGGATTCATTTTCAATAAACCAGTGAGCAACGCCGAACCCTAATTGTTCGGTAAATTTTTCTAATTCAGCTTTAGCTCTGGTTGCATCTTGCTCTTCGGTTGAAGCTCTTAGGTACCCATAAACTCGAAACATAGATTTCAGTGCGTTTTACAATGGTGTCTTAATGTGAGTGCATTATAGGTTTATTTTTTGAATTAATGCACTAAATAATTGAAAGTGCGTTAAGGGTATACTTTAATTGCACCAGATATTTTTGATTCCTCAGCAGTTTCCAAATAAATAATGGTATGCAAGTAGCCCCAAGCCAATGGGATACTACTACCTGGTGAGCATGTCTTTGTTAATTCAAGTAGATGAGGAAGTCATAAAGGAGTTTTTAATACAGTGGCAACAAGCAGTCGAACCTGATTAGCATCAGTAATGAGATTAAATCCTCAGTAAATACGAGCAGAATCGGAAGAATACAGTGGGTTCTTAGGGTCCGAAACCTCAACTAAAATCGAGCAAAAAAATGACCTCTGCTGAAAGAAGGGTTCTAGCGGATAATATCAAAAATATACGGTACTTAAGAAGCATGAACTGACCTCAATGTCACCCATACGAGCCAATATACTGGACTAATGAAAGGTGTTTCTCAATATTGAGAGCGCAATGAAGAAACTCTTGCGCTAGATGTGTCTTCTGCGCTCCCAAAGTACGGTTTACTTAGCTTAGGCAGCCATCTTACGGCATTCATCAGCACAAGATTTGCAAGCACGAGCACATTCTTGACAATGATCCGGTTCGTGTTTAGCACAAAGCTCACCGCAAGCTTCACATATGTCAGCACAGAGACGGCAGATTTGCTTGGCATGCTCACTTCCTCTCGCCATTGCTGCCGCAGCTAGCCGACAGATATCAGCACAGTCTAAGTCTGCACGTATGCAATCTGCCATTTTCGCAGGATCAGGCTCCTGCAAACAGGCAGTTGAACAATGGTCGCAGGCAGTTGCACATTTGTAGCAAGCTTCAATACAACTAGTAAATTTATTATGAGACATAAATTATTTCCTCTTGTTTATGGTTTATACACCTAACTTCGGAACTTTGTAGGCAAGCAGCATTTATGCCAGTCGCTTGTTATCGTGCGTATGAAATTCTAATACTCCCCTCGCACCAAGCTGCCGGCAGCTTAAATTGAAGCATCTCTGCGCTCTTAGGATCTGGAGGTACTTAAAAGATTTGTAATAATTCCTTATTATCCTGAATTAATTACAAAGAAAATATAGGAGAGTGAAAGCAGACTTTATCTTCCTCAGCAATATCGTGAACTATCACGTCCTAACGCGGTGCTTGGGATAGCGGGTTGCGCTTTGTGCGGACAGAGTAAATAGCTTCCTGCTCAGTGTTAGGTTCAGCGGCTATCTCTTCTGTTTCATTAAACAGCTCCCCCAGCCCTGGTTACATTGGCTTTGTTGCTTTTCCCATCCTGCTTCTGCTGCACCAGGCGAAACTGTTCCTCCAAAAATTGCGGTTCTCCAGTTGCTCAAAACTGTTCCTCAAGTTCAGCGATGCAGCAATTGCTTCGTTAATTGCACTAAATACCAAATGTGATTAGAAATCTTACCAGATTCAGTAAATACACAAAGGTTTCAGCCCATAGTCAGCCTGCTCCGCAAAACTAGCCGCAAACTAGGGAAACTGCGAATAAGTCCCGCAGTTTAACGCTTAGTTAAGCCGCAGCATCACCTGCCTAATTTTTAAACTCTAATT
>NZ_JABBXD010000015.1 GCF_014750655.1 Salinimonas profundi | reverse complement strand
TGGGTGTTCTCCTTTGTGGAAGAACACCATGCAGTAGCTATGTCAGGTTTTGAATGTGGGGATTACCGGACGCTTACGTTTAAGGTTGAAAGATGAGCCAGAATTTCCTGCTTCCAAATTATCAGACACTAACTTAGCTAACGCACGGGATAAGGCTGGTTTTCCTATTAGACCAGCAAGAGGAAAAGATTCCCTGATAACATCAATGGGTGATAGAGGGTAAGTTCCATTAATAAGGAGAAGTTTAACAAAAGAAAAGTTGAAATTAGTTACAGGTTTATTAGCTGCGGCCTTAACATTCATATTTTTAATTCTTCTATTAAATTCAGCTGTGCTACTCATTAACAATTGAAGATCAATTTCCAGCCCTTTTTTACTTTTCAGAATTTTTATATTTGTATCAGAGTCGTCACTGAGCCGGTTTAAAGTACCAGGCAATGCTTGGTTACCTAAAATCCTATCGTGATTTGTATACCTTCCAATATTTGAAAGGCTCTTTATTGCCTCTACCACCAAATTTGTAACTTGCTCATATTGAGATTGCAAAACTTTTAGTGTTTGTCGTTTGCTTAAAGCTACTTTGCCAGTCATCCCCCCCATTGATACCAGTGCATTTCTAGTGTTTTTGGACTTCTGCTCTGCTAAATCAGAGTAAAAATCAACAGCAGCGGTGCTAACGTTTTCAGTTTCTTGTGTTAATGAACTATGCTCATTACTTACATCATCTAACAAGGAGGAGAAAGAATTCCCGAATCTATCTAAAGCCGGCCCCGCGCAAGTAGAGTCGCATGGTACAATTCCACATGTAGCTCCGGAGCAGCATGGCCCAAACCCAAACTCAGCCCTGGCATTAAGTGATGTAAAAGTTAGGCATAAAACTAAAACACTATGGAAAAAATACTTCATTGAAAGCTCAACAATCCAAGAGTTTGCCGCTCTTCTTCAATTAACTCGTTCAGCAGATAATTCGTCATATTAGTTTGATATACCTGCTCCCTGAGAAGGCCTGTATTTGTTTTTGTTTTGATATCCAGGTGCCATTCTGGTGAAAAGTACTTTCTTTGTGTTTCTGACAACATAAACTCTGTTAAAGAAGTCCTGCCCTCAATATCATTTACTTTGGTATAGCCTATCTGCCAATCTTTAGTCTCTATCAATGGAGCTCTTAGTAGTACATCTCTGGCTAATACTGAAAATGCTAAAGTTTTCTTTTGTAATTGGCGGTAGTATTCGGCTGCATCTTCGCCTTCAAGTGTATCGGTGGGCTTAGGTGAAGGAAGTACCATGAGTTTAATCAGGGTCAGTAAGTCTTCCACCTCTTGTTCTGTCAGTAAATTCTGTGTCAATTTGTCCAGTTGAGGAGTCAACTCTTCTATTTTTTTGTCTACTTCTCGGCGTCTGAGTTTTTGACCATTATCCTTATGACCTTTCAGCAAAGCCCATTGTTTGAATTGCACCAATTGATCAGCAAGTTTGGTTTCAAAATCTACGATTGCTTGTTGTAGTAAGGGGGCTCTATTTACCGCGATGTCACCTGATACCGGCTGTGACTGAGGCCCAAGGGTTTCTTTTGTTCTCAAATAAGCATCAACCTTGAATTCCGACTTCATAGCTTGCGATATCTCATTTGTCATGAAATCAGTAAGGTTAATTATTGTTTTATTAAGCTTGTCATTTGACAAAATAATTTTATTAGTAGCCGCATCAATTGCTGTCACCATTTGTGTATTTTGCGACTCAAGCAAACCCACCAATGATGATGATGACGCAGAAATTGTATTGTTGAGAGTTTCCGTAGCAGAAACATTTGTGTTAACGGTAGTTTTTAGTGAGCTCAGTGAACTATTTATTGATGCAGATGCAGACTCTATGCTTGTCTGCAAGCACGAGTCACAGCCTGCAAATGCATTACTACTAACCATAGTGCCTAATAAGAATGCTAGCCTGAATCTACTCATCTTTATTTCCTTTGTCACTCTCACCAAATATCCGATTTACGTTTAAAACAGATCTTACCTTCTCCTCTTGCGCAGAACGTCTTGAACGAGTACTCGGCCCGCCATTTTCAATCCGCCTTTGCTCAATTTCCTGCTCCGTCCATCGCCGCTGATTCACCCGGGGATATTCACCAAATACCTCTTCGACTACAGCTTCCTGGGCTTCTCTGTCATTCATATAGACACGAGATTCCTGTATATCTGAAAAGCTATTAGCTCTTCCGCTCTGTCCTAACGAAACACTGCCTAGTCCCATTGGCGCTTCAAGCTTTGCATCCAAATAAGCAGAAGCCTCGTTTAGCTTATCTTCAACAGCACTACAGGCCATATTCATTAATTGGTCTTTCAGGCCGGCGTAGACACTGTTCCAGATGCCATATGGGTCTACTGTGATAACGGACAGGTCAAGCTGCATGATGTCATTCAGGCAGCCGGCCTCAATGGCGGAATCCGGATTTTGAATTAGTTCATCGGTGAGATAGGTAGCTGATTTATTCATATCTACCCAGATAGCTTCTACCTGCTCCTTTTGCTTACAAGCGATAGAATCATCTCCTGAAGGGCAGGAAAAAGCGTTGCTTGCTCCACCGCCAGCCTGTTGAGCAAAGATAGGGGCTGGTAATAATGCCATAGAAAACAAAATCACTTTGAGACGATTCATAACATTTTCCCTTTTCTGTCATTAACATTATTAAGTGCCGCATAAACCAGTGCTAATCGCTCATTGTTCAAAAGCTCCTGCAAAGAAACTTGAGTATGAGCTGCGGCCAGCCTCTCAAGTAAAATTTTTGCTGGCCGGTTATATTGCTCACTTGTGAGTAAGTTATTAGCTGAAAATGTGAGTGAATTCGTTATACCTGGTAAGCGTTTTTCGAGTTGCTGCAGAAGGTACATCGATGACTGAACTCTTTGAAAAGCCAGTACAGTTAACAGCGAAGGGAGGTCATCATTAAGAGCTTTCAACTTTGTCTCATTTAGTGACTCGACCCAATTTGCGACACGAGCTTTTACACTAATTTCGTCATCAAGAACCCAGACTTCAGCCAATGACATTCTGTCAAAAAATGACTGTAGTTGTGGGTACATGCTCCAGTGTTTCTGAATAGCATTGTCATCAAACTCTATGTTTACAGACATGGCCTACCTAATAATCTCAATAAATCCGGTTTCAAATTGCAAAGAAACCTCTCTGCACGACAATAGGATTATCAAGCCGCGGGTTGTGTGTCACAACGTAATAAGCGCGATAAATCAGGAAATTCACTATTAGGCATCTAGAATGAAAAATTGGTGTTTTATCACACTGACAGTTCTGCTTTTTCTAATAAGCGGGAAAGCAGTAGCGCAGGAGGAAGGTGGGAGCGATGTATATGAAAGTGAGCCAATCATAGAAAATCCTAATGACTTAGGTGTTCAAGTTCTTCGCGGTGTTCTAGGCGATGTCACGAACATCATCTCTGGGGGGGAACTTCCACAAAAACCAGATACGGTTCTTGGCTCTGTAATGCTAGCTTGGTGCGGAGCGTTAGCTGTTGTGGCTACATTGCTGGTAGCATTTGGTGGATTTAAATGGTTTTTCGGTTCCATTCACTCTGGAAAAATGAATGAACAGAAATTAGATTCTACTGGTGTTCCAGTAAGAATGGTAATTGCTTTAGTATCTGTTGTTCCATTAGCTGCAGGTTATTGTTTTTACCAGCTCGTCCATATTTATTTAACAGGTCATAGTTTAAGTGTTGCAAATAATCTCTCTGATAAAGCTACTTCTTTCATGTCTGTTGGCGCGTTTCATCAGAAGACACTGCCTATAAATTCAGATGAAATTGCAGCGCAAGCATTTGAAACACTCGTATGTGCTCATGGTATAAACGCTGCGGAAGGAACTGCTTCGGGAGAAACAGTTATCACACCCTCTATTGTCATTGACTTGGAAGGCACAGGTGACAATGCGACAAACATTTATGGCATTAAATATGGTGATGAGTCCGACAGCTGGTTTAAGGTGGGTGGCTACTCAGACAAGGCCTGCGGTGAGTACGTGATTGAGTTTTCAGAACCAGACTTCCGTATGACGACTGATGGCCGGGCCGAAAATAATTTACTAAACGGTAATTATGCAGCACTTCAAAACCTTTTCAACGAAATGAGCAAGCCTGCAGCTGATTTTGTGAATAAGGTGTATATCAGTGATGCTGATCACGAAGATTTGCGGATTATTAAGAAGCAGACGAAATTAGCTATCGAAAACTTGGCGGCTGAATATAACAACGCTATTCGATTAGCCAGAATTGATTATGCAAATGAAAAATCCTTAGAATTAGAAAAACCAGATTCTGAGTTACCTAACTACCTTAAATCTACGCCTTCATTTCTTGATAATTACAGTCTAAATGACATAGGTTTCATAGGCCTAGGATCTACATGGTGGGTTGATTCTATAAGAACACAGGCTTTCACCAGCATGCTTACTTCAATGGAGGTTCAGGCAAGTAATATTGAAGACAAAGCTTTGCATCATGAAGATTTAACAGAGCTATGGAGTTTAGTAGACAAAGTAACTGAAGGTCGTAGTGGCCGGCTGAGCTCTGCAAGCACTGAGAACATTGACTATTTATCACATCTAGAAGATAAAGCGATGTCTTGGCTAATTGGCGCTTCACTAAGAACCGTAAATGAAACTAACGATCCCCTGTTTGCTTTGATGGAATTAGGGCACGAGATGATCGTGACTGCAGAAACATTAATTGCACTTCTGCTTACTGCGAATATTACTGTGGAGGTAAGTGACAATTTATCTAGAGTCGAAGTTACTAGCCTTCCATTTATAGGCACGATGCTGGAAACTGGTAAAGCCATAGCCACTGGTACCGCCGAAGGAATGGCTAAACAAATTGCTACTGGTCTTATGCTTCTCATTGCACTTTTATTAACAATGGGGGTTTACCTTGCCTTTTATTTGCCGACCATTCCGCTAATGCATTGGTTGGGAGGAGTTATTGGAGCTTTCAGTGCAGCACTGGAACAAATAATATTAGCTCCCATACATGGCATTTCTCACGCATTCACAGATGGGCATGGTTTCGTAGGTGAACGCGCTAAGCAGGGCTATATATTAGCCTTTGGTTCATTCTTAAGATTCCCTATGTTAGTGATCAGCTTTATTGTCGTTTACCCTTTATTATTGATGATGGGCTATATCACTTTTCTTCTATGGACCCCGTTTGCCGAATCCATGAGCAGTACTACGACGACCGGGATAGTAAGTTTTTTTGGACTTACGGCTGCTCTGATCGCAGTTTGTGTCTCTGTTATTGAACGAGTGTTCTCTATCATGCATGAAATCAATGACAAGGCACTTAGGGCACTTGGCCACGGCGCCGACTCAATGGGTGCCCAAGGTTATGTCCATAGCGGAAATCAGCAATTTAGCACTGTGCAGTCAACTATCTCTAAGGCGCCAGAGGGGCTTGGAGGAGTAACCCCTCAAGGAGGAAACATTCCTGGACCTCTTGAGGGAACACAAAACAAGGATTTGAAATAGTTATATAAAAAAACCCTGTGCTAACAGGGTTTTTTGCATGGAAGTATTTAATTTGAAACTTTAACAGGAATGTATTCGCCATCCTTCAAGAGGTAGCCAGACAAGTTCGGCTTTTTCTTGTAAATAAACATTTGCCGCTCTTCATTTGAATCTGCTACAACAATTGGGTCATCATAATCTGGTTTGGTGAAATCAGGCTCTAGATCTATTTGTACTAGTTTCTGGTCCCAATCTATCACATATCTAAGACCATAATCTTTACCAATATCAGCAAGCACGTTTGTCCAATATTGACCTTTGTCATGGCTGGCATCCCAAGAAACCAATGGAATTTCTTCAACAGTTTCATCAACAAAAGCGTACCAACCTTCAGGCATAATCATAAACATAGCATCAGCAATGGTTGAATTATCGCCAAAACTTTGCGTTTTGCCCGGATTGCCATTGCCTATTTCGTGTATGACTCCGTAATACTTACCTGTTAGCATTTTATAACCGTCAGCAACCCCTGATGTCTTATTAAGGGGTTTATTCAGTCCTTGCATATCAATATAGAAGCCTGCTGTAGCTGTATTGCTTGCAAGCACTACAGTCAAAGCGATAGAGCTTATTATTTTTCTCACATTAACCCCCCTAACCTCGCCTTTGCACTTTCTCTTTTCATGGTCATATTATCTGGAGTAGTAACTGCAGAAGACTCTTTTAGTGGTGCAGCTAGATTAAGAGTTTGTCGTTCAGCCGCTGATTGAGACATAAGAGTCGAGAAAAGAGCACTGTACTTTTCTTCAAACGCATGCTCAGCAAGATACCCCCTAAATATAATTTTTCTTAGATATGCTAAACGTGCAGGGAAAGTATTAAATTTTAGAACACGCTCTCGAACTCGCTGCGTTCTTGACATAGAAAGCTTTGATTCCGAACTTGGGAAACGAAGGTAAAAGGAGTATTCATTGTCACCTCCTTCCATGAAAGAGCCATCAAATCGAGTATCACTTAGATTTGTGCCTGTAAATTCAATAAAATCATCTAACCAGAGTCCTTTTGACAATAGATGCCTAATTTCTTCCTGGCTACAATTTTCAATATATTTTGCTACCTCATTTTCAAATGGGGAGCTACGATATAAATGGACGATAATTCGATACTTCTTAGCCATATTGGTCACATCGGTCCTGGTTAAGCAGCCTCACTGGTCAATATCATATAGTCCAGCATTCCATTAGCATTTTCATATTCCGCCTCTGGTGGGACGTGTGATTGCTGATAACGATCTTTAAATGCTTTAGAGAGGATCTGTGCGCCTCCGCCAACAAATAAAATATCATCAAGGAAAGCTCCTTCTCCAATCGTTTCAGAAAGCAACGTAGAGAGCTTCTTAACTGTTAGTTTTGTAGAAGAGTCGATCAAAGAGGTAATGTCTTTAGGTTCGCCGTATAATTTGAATTCGCCAGATCTCAGAGCATGGTCTAACTGTTTATCAGTCATACCTGAAACTTCGAATGTAGCTTCTATAGCACTTCTTAAGCTTTCACGAATATCAATAACACCAAGCTGCCGGGAACCGCTTAAATCCATATCAAGAGTAAAATCACCATTAACAATGGTTATATCAGTAGTACCGCCACCCATATCGATAACTACTAAGCCGTTCTCAAAGCTTTTAAGATCTCCAGTTTCCTCATTGTATGCATAGGATACTGCTGCAGCTGTGGACTCGGGATATATCGTATGGCTGACTATTTCGGGCATCGCTTTTCCAACAGCTGACTTACAAGGTTGGAGCAAGCTGTTTTTTACTTTCTGCATAAATACTTCATCAATACTTCGGTTGCGAAAATAATGAGAAAAGGGTAGACCTGTAGCCAGCTTTACTTTTTTTCCGCCAAAACCAGCTAATACCAATGTATGGTGAACTAAAGCACAGTTGATTTCAGAAAAAGCGTAATTTTTGGAACGCATTACCTCTGGCTCACGGATATCTGCTGCAACCGTGTAATCTGAACCTGCAACGGTATAAACCCCAGATGCTTCACCATGAACATCAACATTGATACGGCCCATTTGTGCCCGGCTAGGGACAATAAAGTTTACCCGAGTTTTTTCGCCATCTACATTCGCCCAATAAGCACATTTTTGTTGAGCGTAGCCATTGTCAACTACCACGGGGTATATACCATCCTCAAATTCATATGGTGGAGGAAGCTGCGACAAATCTTTAATTACCACTGGAGAATCTCCTTTGACGTTTAGAATAACGGGAAACAAAGCGTGTATTTCCCGCAATAATTGAGCGAACGCGCTTTAATCCCTGGACGGGTGTCATGCGATATAACTCTAAAAAATAAAACATGGTCGCCCAGGACAAACAGAATCCTAAGTACCAGTAATTCGAAAAAAAATAGAGAAGAGGAAATGGAACAACTGAAAGCCAATCTAAACCAGTAACCATAAGATTCATTTTTGCTCTCTTTCCAGCTTTCCACAGCTGATATGTAGCAGCATGATTGGGTCGAGCGCTGGGTCTAGTCACAAATTTCTCTTCCAGTATTTATAATCATTGTCATCAATGAAACCTCTGTCCATAAATTCATCGAGCTTGGAGCCAATGATCCTTAAATCTTTTGGCTCACCTACACTCTGTATTGCACGTGCGAAATCTGAGATAGCAATTTGGCCGTCATTAAATTTAGCCCGCAAATCATCAATAAAACTTAGCCCATGGTCTTTAATGGCTTTCGCTACTTGCTGTTTTAAACGAAAAGATGAACCTTCAGCATATTTGTCATACATTTCATCACGAATAGATTGAGAAAAAACCACCCATGACCGCACTGCTGTTCGGGATGTTAAGTCAGGGGCTCTGAATAAGCGTTGGTTGAGAATCCCTCTAATAGACTCAATTAAATCACCTGTAATAACTGGGCGTTGACCAAATTCAAACATGTCAACAAACCTTGGAAGCGTCATTTCAGCTGTGTTCGCGTGCAACGTAGTAGCAACTAAGTGTCCAGTATTAGCGACCCTAAGTAGTTCTTGCCCGACAGATGCCTCTCTTACCTCAGAATAAAAAATAATGTCAGGCGACCGACGCAGGCTATTTGCTGTAGACGTCTCGTAGTCAATGAGATGCATTGGAACTTCGGACTGAACTACATTGGCAATTCGGTTGGGGATGTTTTTAAAATCAAATTCGATAGGATCTTCTATTGTCAGAATTCGTTCATTTTTACTCAGTATTCGTTCAGTTAAAGTTGAAGCGATAGTTGTTGATTTGCCAGAACCTGTAGGGCCAGAAACAAATACAACACCAAAGTCTGAGTCAAAAGAATCTACAAATTCCCTAGGTAGACCTATTTCATCAGGTTGGGGGGCCATCTTAGGAAAAGGTCTAAAGATAAGCTCAATACCATTGTCATTAAACTCTGATTTGACACCTGTTGCAGTCACCCTGAAGCGATGCTTCTCATCGATATTTATCAATATTTCGTAAGCGAACCTCAGGTATTTTCCTTTAGTGAGATGGTCTGGGCCACTGGCAAGATACAAATCTTGAAGCAGCTGGGAAACCTCTTCTTGACTGACTGGTCGGTTTGAAACAGGCGAAGTGACACCATTTTTTTTTGCCCACAATGGAGATCCACTTTCAATTATTAAGTCGTTTACTGCATGTTTCACTGCCCATTTAAGCGATGTGTCCAGTTGATCACGAGTAAAGCGATTATGAATCTCGATCATCTGTCCCCCTCGATAAACACTGGCTTCCACTTATCAAGTTTTTCAAAAGTACTTTGCTGGTCGATACTATAAATTACATCGTTTCCGTATAATGTCTTCCCGTCAGAAGAGACCACTACTGTAGGATCTGTTGAGCGTAGTGAGGGCATTCTTAAAACGTTCGTCATTGCCAGGTCTAGGAAGTTGAAGTGAAGCTTTAAATCGCGTTCCAAACGTTTGTAATTTTCATCAAAAATAATAGAGGCCTGCTCTCGACCGTATTCCCAGCCTCGCTCAAATTCGTATCTAAATACGGACTCTTCTTGCTTCGAACGAGGCAGAAATAAAGCTGAAGGCTTGCTTGGCTTTTGCAAAGCAATTGATAGGTAATCTCTCCATGTGGGCGGCTGTGTAATAATTTTAGCAGGCTCAAAAAGTGAGTAGGAAAACCCAGTTGTTCTTACTTTGCTGTCATTTATCCGTTGAAAAAGACGCTCGCTGATGACAACCTTCGGTAACAGCAATTTTCCATCTACTATGAATTGCGCGAAATTTGCTAACACTTGAAGTTTCGAATCGTACTTATTCAGCTGATTTTGATTAACTTTGTTGAAGTAGTACTGCCCCTCTTTGACACCCCAGTCGAACGCAGCCTGAGTCACCTTCTTTAAGCGCTCTCCCACATCTTTTACATGCTGCTGATTCGTTTCACTATCTATTGATGCATCCAAAATCGACTTCATCACAAGCCGCGACTCATCGCTCCCTTTTTCCTTCAATTTTATAGGAAAATTTACCGTTTCAGCCCCAAACGCAATTGAAGAAAAACATATTAATAACGGTATAAATCGTTTCATCATTAATAGTCTGCGTACTTAACTTCAATTAGGTTCTCAGCTGCTTTGTAATAAACATCAGCTCTGGAGCCAGTCACAGCACCAACTTGCTCTAACATCGAGAAAACTGACTTATAATCAGTATCAACTGTCACGATTATGTCGAACGTTGGCTTAACGTTTAGAAACCGGGGGGGATTCATGCTTGATACAACAGACAGTCTTTTGATAAAGGTATCCAACGGGCCAGTATATTGTTTACCCAGTGACTTGACCTGTTTTAAAACAGGCAGTAAGTCCAAGTCAGGTCTTTTGGGAGCCTGGCCGTTAATAGCAATATAATTAGCTTCCTGGAGTTGTTGAATTCGCGTCGTTCGCTTTACAACAATCTCAGCCAAACTATTTATTTTCGCTTCAACTGGACTTGCTCTTTCAGGTACGACTACCTTCGGAGTAGTTGTACATCCCTGACAGATAACTCCTAATATTGCTAAAATTGTCAATTTTTTCATTCACCCACCAAGAAGATGTTTAGGGTCTCGCCAAATATACCCGGCGACTCGCACTTGTGCTCAAGTTACAAAAAAGACCAACACAAGACGCTTTTGTTACATCAAAAAGACGTATGGCGTCGCCGAACTGCTCTTTAGCGTCATTTCATTTCATGAGGTGACGCCAAAGGGCAGTCAAAAGTACAAATGGCGTCTCGCCTTTCTATATTGTGAGCAACAATACAAAGCAAACTAGGTGAGCAAAACCTAAAACCCGATTTATTCACATTATTCTGTAGAGGCAGTTACTTTCCTCAGTTAAATTATTTGAGAAAGGTTAATCGAGTGAGATGGATGCAAGTAAGAACAAAAACTGAGAAGACTATTGCTGAATATACCTCCCGCGTCATAACTATGGCTAAGAGAATAAATTGCCCCCACGACTCTCCCCAATTCCCAGATGAGCTTCTAAACCAGCTCCTTGTGGAAAAACCTTCTATTAGCAAAGCTACTTGGTTTAAGAAAAAAGCTAGCTTGCTTTATTACTTCGAACAGTTAAATCGACTTGATCTAAAGGAGCAATTGCAAGGAATTTCACCAGACGGGTCCCTCACGAAAACTGATAGAACAAGCGGCCAAAAGAAGAAAAGCCTAACTGAAGTTGAAGAGTCAAGTATCCGAGAAGAACTTGAAACTATGGCTAAAGATTTTTCTAGCTGGGGCAAGCATCTTCTAGCATTTACTGAATGCATTCTTCTCACCGGAATGCGCCCAATAGAGCTGAACAGTGCAGCGGTTTATGAAAACGTAGAAGAGTTCCGTAGGGCAGGTTATGACCCAAAAGCGTATAGTGGCAGTTGGCCGATGCTCCATGTACATAATGGAAAGCAAACGAACGGCAGGTCGTTTGGCGAAAAACGTCATCTCGACTTATCGTATCTTAATAAAAAACAATTGCTTTTTATCAAAATTGCTTTGATTTATGCTCATGATTTAAAGACTCCAAACGGGCATTCTGTTGATTACACGAAATTTTACAATGCCCTTCGACAGGCATTTGCCCGAGTGATAAACAAGCTATTCAACGGCCGATCAAGACATATTAGCCTCTATACATACAGGCACCAGTGCATTGCTGACATGAAATCTGATAACTCATATTCTTTACAGCAAATCGCCGCAATTGTTGGTCATGGAAATGACCTAACAGCTACTGAGCACTATGGCAGAAAGAGAAGCGGTAGGTCTCGTGGAGAAAAGGTCAAAGCCAACGAGGTTGATGTATCCAAAGTGCGTCCACTGATGGCAAGTAAATTATCTAAGCTTACCGGTCCTAACTTTGTATAAGAATATTTTAAATGGCGCCGAAACAATGTGATTGATAATTGTAAGCTTATTTCAACCGCGCAGTGTATTTCTAAGAATAAACTGCTAGTAGTTATAAACCCATCTATTTCAAAGATATGTCAGTTAATGCTCTCTTAGTACCCATCCCTAAGATAAGAGGAAGTTTGAATAATGAAAATTTATCAAAACGTCTTCTGAAATCAGTTCAAGAGTACAGAAAAACACGCTTAAGTTGGTTCTAATTTTACAAGCAAAGTAACTACAACCTATAGCATTAAGGCTATAACGCATCCCAAGGCGGTGAACCTGGCAATAGGGACTTGAAGAACTAATACTATCAAACTGCTTTTTACTGCGTGAGCTGGGGGGAGATAGCGATTTTCTCTTATGGCACCGAACTCTAAAAGGGTTCTACCCCGATTTGAGGACGATTTGATGACATAAACCTGCTGTCATGGTTTTACAGTCTACATCGCATACTTGGATTATGAGCTCTCTTAACGTAATCGAATATGTCAGCTCTTGCTTCACCTGTTGTTGGGTACTGCCGATAGTTGATTCGTTCCCGCTTCAATACACCGAAGAAGCCCTCACAGCCGGTGATTTCAGCGAAATGGCCTACGGTACTCATTCTACTGATTAGATTCTCGCGCTTGAGCAGTTCCAGATAATCACCGCTAGTGAAATGTGTCCCGACAATGATGCATCGAGCTTTCAATAGTGATATTGCTGAACAGGTGAAGCACCACGCACAGTTAGAGTTTAACTTTCTTCGTCGTGACTTTTGTGATGTCAGCGAAGCATTTGGATTCCGGCAATTATTTGGTAAAGTCGCGTCTGAGGTGGTTCGCTAATAGGCAAGGGACACTGGTTTTCCCTTCGCGCCTCAGCCTTTCTTACGCGGCCAGACATAAAGCCCGTTTACTGACATTATCCGGGCAATGCGGTTCAAGCTGGCTACGGCACTTTTACAGTTCTTCGTGCATGCGCAAAGCGCCGTAGAACCCAAGCTATTATTTGTCCAAAAGAATTTAGCCAAGGCCAAGAACTGTTTTAATCGTCACGCTTCATGTCCATCGTGTGCTCAACAATGGACTGGTGAAAGAGACGTCGATTGCCCTTCGTTTTGACGATCAAGGTTGCTAAGTCTTGATTCGTTAATCCATACTTTATTCCTATATCTGCACCGTTGTACTTTTTATCTAAATAGTCTCCCAGTATGGCCACATTGATATTATCTAAACCTTTGTAGCCTAATACCATCTCATGCTCATAACCTTTTTCTCTCCACTCTTTGAACACCTTTTCGGTAGAAACAAATAATTCTGGAAATCCTTTCATTCGAGCTTCAACTCTGTCCATTAACATGTCTCGACTCAATTGATTAGAGACTTGCCAAGAGTAGGTAGAGTATTCAATACCCAATAAACCTAATTTTGTGCCAGCAAAATTAAGAAGTTTTGTTAATTCAGACTCTGAAAGAAATTCAGTAGCTACACTGGTTTCTGGGTATCGATTATTTTGATTTTGGTGTCCCTTATCCCCACAGCCCTGCATTAAGCTCATCGTTAAAATCGCAGGCGCTATAAAAGCTGCTAACCTCCCTAAAAAAATTTTTCTGGTCGTTTTATTTTTGTTTCGGCTACCCACTCCAGTGTTCATACTTCGATTCCTATCTTAACCATTGCTTGTTTGTACATTCGCTTACCTTGAGCCTCCATCTTATAAAATTGATTTCTGACTCGGATATCAATCGGGTCCCCGACACATGCTCCATTTGCAACATTAAACATTTGCATCATCTCATCCAATTCTTTCTCAGGGACGATCCAATCATCCGGGTTGTGTGGTCTATGCAGCATAGTCATCAAATTGCTCCTAAAAAACAAAAAACTTCGATGTCCTAAATGTACATTACCTAAAATCAACTGCAAAAAAGGAGGAAGAAAAGATTAACCTATACAAAACAGTCACTTAAACCCTACCGCGACCCCAAAGGGCAGTCTAAATGCGTTTTGGGGTCTTGCTATTATAACAGATGACGCCAGACGTCCTTTTAAAAGACGAATGGCGTTTCTCATGTTTCAGGCTCTAATCTGGACGATTAGACGGCAGTTACTCACTGTTTAAAAGACAAGTTTAATATTGTCTGCTCTTAAAAATTTATAGATTTAATTTCCTAATTTCATCGTATATGAAAAACGCTTACTGCACGTGCAGTAACGTGGGGAGTAGAGAAAATGAGTGTAGTGCTAAAAATCTAATTTACTCGTAGTTTTAGCAAGGCTTTGGATGCTCTTATGAGTAAATAAAGCTCTTTATTACTACGCTTCTTAAAAAATGAGCCCCTTACCTTTTGACGTGATGTGGAAATAACTACACGAACAGTAATCTGAGAAGCAGGATGGGCTTCAGTTGTGTTTAATCATTGCTATGCTTGAATAGAGATGCGTGGCTCGTTCGAGTTACCTACTAATATAAAACCACTCTGGCTGGCTGGGTTTGAAGATAATATTTTCAACAATACACTGACCTTACTGCTTGCTTTTGGATTAGCACAATGTACGGCTTCAATTCCGTGCAGTAACAGGGGGAGTAGAAAAAACTGATGAGCTGAAAGGAAAACTGATTTTGCGTTACTTATTGTACAGAAGGTTTGCTACTGACCAGGCTGGTTGATAATATTTGATTGTCAGACCGTAGAACTCTTCAAAACATCCTCTGCCCTTAAACAGCACACATATAATCAAAAACATCTTAAACGCTCTCAAACAGTGCTAGAAAAAAGAATATAAGATAATAAATGGCAAACGAAGGCACTTGTATTTAAGGCTTTGTTCCCGAATAGCGATAGCGAAAAGGGACAAAGCTGTGTAGCAGTCACAAAAAAATTGTCATATCCCGAGCAGCGATAGCGAATAGGGGTATGACATAGTTTGAGTCAGAAAATTGTTATCGAGAGCCTTGCGCGTTTTATCACTCCCGTATGGTGCTTATCAGTTTCATGCGGGCACCTTGTGTCAAAAATGACCGGGCGGCCTGAAACACTAAAAATAGCACCTTAAGGCTTACAAGCTGCAGAATGTGATTCCTCGATATTTGACCGTGCGTAGAAGAAGTGTTTGGAAATTCGGATGATGTTTTTTTTAAAAACGCCCCCGAGTAGCGATAGCGAATTGGGAGGCGTTACCGCAGTGGCCGGTCAGATCCACCAGCTGCGTTTGATTCAGGATCCGAATACCAGCATAGCTCATCGAAACGGTATTGTTCTGAACATGCCTTTTCACTTTCTGAATTGTGTACCTGACGATTGTGGGTACCTTCTCATTACGAACCTTATGAGATGCTCCTGAACAATGTTCGATGTCTCTCCTATTTGTTTTACTTCTCCCCTACCTCATTTCTAAATACTCAGTGCTCCTGGTCTTGTACCGAAATTGTTAGCCGGCAGTGCTATGTCCTGAATTACTTTTGGTGTACGTGGCCACTGCCTTGTAGATGGTAAACGTGAGTTGGTAGCAAAGATGGCTGCTCTTATGGATTATTAGGTAGCGGGTATATAGCGGACTTTAGTTGATGCTTATCGATGCCAGGGGTTTGGCTGGTGCTCCGCTTTGGCCATGCTTACTTGTCTATGCCTGATGGGAACACTTGGGTGTATCGGACGGGAAAAGAACCCTGCTTTTTTATGGCTTTGAATACATATGCGGGAATGCGTGATATATCCCCGTGAGATTTTTAACTTTTATGCATCTATTCAATGCGTATTCACATTTTATTCAAACCACCAGCTAGAGGGTGAGTTGGGGCCGTAGCCCCGAAGGGCTTAACCGAACAGGATGGAACTCATTGTGATCAGCGTGGCAGGTTCCCGGCGTGATTCTGGCGCCGGCTTATCGTCAGACTTTCCTGATGGTGGCTTATCACAGGCAGTAAGCATCTTGGAGATGAGGCCCAGAATAACCGCGATGTTTGCTTCTGCTTTATCTGACTGTTTGGCGTACCAGAATCGCCCTTTACGGTGGTACCGGAATGGACCCGCTCTTAACGACTCCAGAATCTCTCCTTCTGGCTTTTCCTGAAAGCGAAGCTCTACCCCGTTTTTCTCTTCGTTATATTCGATGTTGATGTAACCGTCTGCTGTATCTGGAGCCTGAGCGCGTGTTTCAGTTTTTGTAGTTTGGGTTGTGGGCGCCTGAGTCTTTTTCGCTGGCTGCAGACACTCTGCTAATTCTGCAAGGGGAATGCTGCGCTCATCGTACAGTTTGACCTTGCGAACTTCCCAACCGGTAGAGTGACGGTAACCGTCTTTCAAGTAATAGCCGCCGCCCATTGACCACTTCTCACGATGCTCTGCTTCATCAGGAGCATCTTTTAGTGCCGCGGTTGAAGGATGGTTAGCGGCCGCTTTGCGCATCTCTGAAAATATATCCCGGGTATGCTTAGACCATGCAAGCAAGATTGTTTTTTTAGTGGTGCTGCCGTGATAGTCGCTCATCGTATCTGACTCATCCTCGACAAGGTTAGCGATGATAATGGCTTTTGTTTTCTCTGGCATGATGGTTTTGCAGTGGGCGCGAAACGCTTCTGTTTGCTTCTGTGTTTCCTTAATCGCTTCTTCTCTGGCCTTCTGGTCCTTTAGTCGCTGCTCAAGGATTTGATCTCTTAGGCCTTCAACCGCTTCTACCGACATCAGAGGTAACAAATCAAACTCAGCGAACTCACACGACTCAGCATGCCACTGGGTAAGAACAAAATTTCTGTTCGAACCATCGAGTTTTATAACGTCCCAGACCAGTCCGGATAGTTTGCCGGTACCCAGCATATAACCACCAGCTTCACGTCTGGCACCTACGATTATGCCTTCACCCCCGAATGGCCCTTTGTTGTGAATGATATTGCCAGCTGCAGTTTCTGCCTCTTTCACAGTCACGTTGAATGTCTGAGTGCCACCAGCAACAGCCGGGCATAGTGACAAGCGCAATATCTCATCGGCTAATTTTTTTGCCTCTGACTTGAAGTAGTCCGGCCATTCAATGCTCTCAATAACCAGGTTGCGAGCCATGAAGAAAATCTCTTTTGCATCAGGCAAGCTTTCAATGCTCAGGTTGATGATGTCACGCTCATAGCTGTCAGCGTCATAGCGACCCATAAAGCTTTGTATGTTTGCTTCACGTAATGTGTGAGCAATGGATTTAACGCCCTTAGCTTTAATAGCCTCGCTGCTGGTGGTGTTTACCAAAAAGGTAGCCAGGGTTGCGAACTCGTGATTATCTAAAACATATACAGACATGTGGTTAACTCCTTTTCTTTATCTGGGGTTAACGTATGCCGGGGGTGGTGATTGTCGATTTTAAAGGAAGGTAAGGGCCGCTGATACAGCCCAGCTGATTTTGCTTATACGTTAATGGGTGGTTACCGGAACTCCTTGGTCGCTTACTTCCCATTCCAATCCATAGTTAGTGCGTACCTGCATGCATCCACCATCATTCAGTCCATATAAAATGCTTTCTTCTACAAAATCGTGATCAAGCATATCGCCAATCTCATCCAAATGATTCAATGCGCCTATTTCAAGACTGTTAAAGCCAGCGGAGAATTCATAGATGCCATTGCAAACCACATCATCAACACAAAGAGCCATACCTTGTAGTGTTTTACCGCAGGGTAACGTGACAGTAATGGGATACTGATAGCCGGCAACGGGGGTGAAATTGATTTTCTTGAATGTCTCTAACATGGTGAGTCCTTAATGATCGCGTTAAGGAGAATGTGTCAGAGGGAGAGCCGGTGACCAATCCGGTGGAAGCAAAAACCGCCCAAGGGGGCGGCTTCTTAGTAAGTCTGGTTTAGCTGGCCAACTGAATATAAACGTTCGCATCCCGAATAGCTTTCTGTTGCCCCTGCCACATTTTCACCAGATTCTTTAATGCGGTGCTTGGGTTCGTCTTCATAAGAGACAGGCAGTTTTGAACACATTTCTCAAGTGTTGTCAGGATACCTTCTACAAACAGCGCTTTTTCCTCATTCGTCATGCGGCCTTTAGGGTCGCTATAAGTGATAGCGCCGGTTTTGTAGTTGACGGTGACCCTTACTTCCCGCAGCTTGGATACCTGCTGAATTTCAAATACGCATGTGTCTTTTTCATTTACTACTGCCTGAATTTTCATAATGTTCCTATACCTTAATTTGGCTAATTGCTTCATAGGTAATGTGACTGATTCAGGGCTGGGGGCGAATGTGAGGGAACCTTAATCACCACCAATAAAAAACCGCCCCGGGGGCGGTATTCGTTTTAAGTGATTAGCTGTTGGCTATTGTTCTGTGTAGTACTCGAGAACCTCAACTGTGGCATCTTCTCTATACCGGCTTATTGCTTTCTCTAGCATATGCCTAATGAGCGCACTGAAAGTCATATTTTAAATAAAAATTGTTTCTAATTAACTACTAGAGCTTACATACGGCACCTTTCAATTTTTCAGCGTAGAACCTACTTCTTGTTAAATTCGAAAATGCCCAGCAATATTTGTAATATTGTTAACCAATTAAAACTAAACAAGTACTTTTAAAAAAAATGTTGACTTGTTTATTTTTTAATCTACCCTTAAGAAAAACCAAAGGGAGATTTTTAATGAAATGGATACTTCGAATAGTTACATTGCAAGCTTTATTTCTATTGTCATTTTCAAGCTCAGCATCTTCAGCTGATGATTTTATGATTACCTATTGTGACACCTGCTCTTCTTCAACAGATTTTTCAAGAGCAGCTAACGTTGCTAATAGTGGAAAAGTTTTAGTGTTTAATTTGAGGCACTCGAAAGTAAAAGCATTTCAGTTGTATTATGAGCCGATGCTAGGCGGCACCCAAGCAGTACCTATTTCCGTACCACAAGAAGCGTTCGATGCTATTGATATGTACCATAATATTATAGATTACTACATAGGCTATCTAAACAACACAACGTCCTTTGATAGCACAATGAAATTAGCCGATAAATCTGCTTTCCCTCTATCAACACAAAGCCAAATTCATGGGTCAATGGGTCTGGCTTGCGGCCCTTCCGGAAATCCTCAAAAAGCTAGCTTTATCCCGGACGGAATATTTGGACCCGCCTGCGCTGCTCATGACAGCTGTTACGACTCGGGTCAACCACAAGCCCTATGCGATGCAATTTTCAGAGAGGATTTATATGGTGTTATTGAAGACGCTCTTTACAATTCAAGTTCACTTTTAACAAGAGCAATAGCCAGAAAAGCTTTACGTGAAATTGCCGATGAATATGCTGATTTTGTCGAACAATCAGAAGAAGCTCGCGATGCTTACTGCTCAGTGTCCATAAATAGTAGTAAACCAAGCTGCACTATGGAGCCATGGAGCCATGGAGCCACCAAGACTATAACCTTAATTTGACTGAAACATTTTCTGGTGTAGTAAACACCCTTTTTGAATATAATGTAAACTATGTATGTAAAGTCTATATAATTGAAACGAGCCTTGGTTCTTCTCAGCGCTACGAGATTTGCTTCTTAGCACCGACTGGAAATTGATTACGTATGCTTACTAGGCTTTTAAATCTTTTAAGCCTGTTACTTGGCCTCTTGGTAATGACTTTCTTCATCATAGGAAGTTCATTCTCAGGAGGCTGGACTGGTCTCGCTAACTTCTTCATCGTTGCTTTAACCTCTGCTTTTTCTATTATTTTATTGACAGGCATATTTTACCTCAATAGGTATTTCAGAAAAGATAAACAAAAAATCCCTGTTCCTTTGTTTATGATGTTCTGCTTTTCAGTTGTTTTTCTTTTAGGGTATTTTGTTTTATATTTGAGTTAACTCCATAGTCTAGATTACGAATGTACTATAAAGTAAAATTAGACTTCGAGAATCTTGCTTGTTAAATTAGGGAAATTTAATTAATTCACTGGATACGAGGCCCTGTATCCGAGTAAACTCCTCGCTCTGGCAACTGCTTCCCATCGAAGAACTAATATATTTACCTGTGAATGAACGTAAGTCCCTGCATTTTCAATCCGAAGGCACAGTGAGGGACTGGTTGAGTCCAACAACTCGCTGTTTAAGCTGGCCGTATATTTATATTTGTTTTTTTCCTGATTGCTTAGAGCCATGCTTGATTCTGAACAACGCGACCTGTACCAGCGCCCAGGCATTTTCTTCGTGAAGCTCAGCCAATCTTTGGGTATTGATAATAATGCGGCCGGTATAACCTTTTGCTCTTTCGACCGACGTTTTGTATTGGGTAATCGTCGAACAGTCATCACCGGTCAATTCCAACTCTATTGTGCGCATACGCCCTCCCCCGTTTCTCCCCTGTTCGCCTGAATAAATTTGTCAAAAGTGACGATGTAGCCAGACACCATAATGATTAAGCCAATTTTCAGAATCGCCGGCCACGTAAGACTTATTATTGCCCTGAGTGTGTCACCCAACCAATATTCCGCCATGTCGATGGTAAAACTTGGCACCTCGATCATAAGGGGAATGGTCATCGCTATTATCAAAAGCATTACAACGCCAGGAACAAGCGCCGCTCCGCATAGTCCCCACATGAACACTAACCTGCGTAAGTTTTTGTTTAACGCTAACTGTTCCATACTATTTCTTAATTTGCTTAGCTATGCCCACCAGCATTGGCGGGATTCAGTTATTTATCGTACCTGCAATTTATCGCCGCGAACTGGGTAAAAATGATTATTTCCACACCTTGGCTTATTTGGCCGATTACAAGGTTGCAGAGAGAATTAGGATGTCAAATTTGGAGGAAGTAATAAGTGCATGAAAAAGGTACCATCGACTAGGTACCTTTATTAACTAAATGACAAAGCGAATTAGGCGTATTCGTACAACTCTTCACAGTCTATGACTTCATCACGCTTCATATGCAAATCATAGGCCTGTTGAAGGTTCATCCAAAACTGAGCGCTGATACCACTGGCCTTCTCTAATCGAAGTGCAAAGTCGACTTTTACACCTACGTTGCCGTTAACGAATCGCGAAAGGTGGGCGCGGGTTACGTGTAACTTCTCAGCTGCTTCTTTAATGCTTATCTCGTGGCGGTCAAGAACTCGCCTTTTAAAAACCGTCCCAGGATGGGTAGATGGAAAATTTCGACTACGTTTAATTGACATAGTGCCTCCTAATCGTACTGATTCAAGTCGACATCGTACGCATTACTATTCATAAACATACACGTTACACTACCAACTGGCTCAACGCTGTTTACGGTAACTGTTACTGACCAGTTGTCTGGCTGGTACTCATAAATGGTAAAACCACCTAATAGCTCCAAGTCTGTGATCTGAATCGCTGCATCCAGATACTCGAGAACCTCCGCAACTTCATAAACGTAAGCTGAGGGAAGTAATGTAACGTCACCAGACTCAAAAAATTCTTGTAAAACAGATGACTTAAAACTAACAATCAAAACATAATCCTTGTGCGTATAGTTATAGTATACACTCCTGAGTGAGATTTTAAAAGTTAAGCGCATAAACCTCAAAACCTTACTGACTTTTAAACAATTAAGTTTCAATACCAAAATACGTACTGCGCAAATGGCGAAGTACAGATTCTGCCATTGCCAGGCTTTCGGTGGCAGCCTCTCGTTCAGCATCAGCCTTAGCGTTTGTAGCGTCTTATCGTAAGCGCATCATGTAACGTTTGGCGCCTTTCTAAGCCGCCTGTGCGGCGGTTAAGACGGGTTCGGCTGCTTTCTGGGTTTGTGGATTTTTCTAAGCCGCCTGTGCGGCGGTTAAGTGTGTAGTCGTCCAGGTTTGTCTCCCGAATAATTTCTAAGCCGCCTGTGCGGCGGTTAAGGGCGGGCGTTGGTGTGCCGGGCCGGGTGATTTTTTCTAAGCCGCCTGTGCGGCGGTTAAGTTTTCAAACCAGCCCCGGATCTTGATTTCGTCTTTCTAAGCCGCCTGTGCGGCGGTTAAGTCGCTACAGAAAAAGCGATCACCATCCATAGTTTTCTAAGCCGCCTGTGCGGCGGTTAAGGTAGCCGCAGAGGGCGCGCAACTTTCCTTGCATTTCTAAGCCGCCTGTGCGGCGGTTAAGGCGCTACGTGTGGGGCGCGAATGGTGCAACCATTTCTAAGCCGCCTGTGCGGCGGTTAAGCGCTCAGCCTGGAACGGGTACGGATACGTCGATTTCTAAGCCGCCTGTGCGGCGGTTAAGTTTACCTCATCTTCGCTCATGCCATCTTTATATTTCTAAGCCGCCTGTGCGGCGGTTAAGGACGGCTTACACGCATCAGCCGAAAATTTATATTTCTAAGCCGCCTGTGCGGCGGTTAAGCGACACGGTGCGCCGGTTCTGGATGCGTCCACTTTCTAAGCCGCCTGTGCGGCGGTTAAGTTGAGCGTCAGATTCTCGTTAAATACGATGATTTTCTAAGCCGCCTGTGCGGCGGTTAAGCCGGATGGCTCCCTTTTAAACCATTACGTGCTTTTCTAAGCCGCCTGTGCGGCGGTTAAGGGTAAACCCGTGCGCCTGGTGTCGGGCGGGTCTTTCTAAGCCGCCTGTGCGGCGGTTAAGAACAATCATGTCAGCTGGCTCAAGGCCGTTAATTTCTAAGCCGCCTGTGCGGCGGTTAAGTAACTATCTTCAATGGAATTATCAGACTCATCTTTCTAAGCCGCCTGTGCGGCGGTTAAGGCTATTTCCACCTGTTGCATGATTGCTTGTAATTTCTAAGCCGCCTGTGCGGCGGTTAAGTTCCTCAGCCTGCTGCTTTTGTGAGCCGGTCATTTCTAAGCCGCCTGTGCGGCGGTTAAGTAACCGGCTTATCTGCTGCTGGCTTTTCTTCTTTTCTAAGCCGCCTGTGCGGCGGTTAAGCTGAAATGTGCAAGCCATCTGCATAAGAGGTTTTTCTAAGCCGCCTGTGCGGCGGTTAAGGTCAGCGATAACACAAATACCCGCACTTTTACTTTCTAAGCCGCCTGTGCGGCGGTTAAGATTTAAAAAAACCCCTTACGCTAATCGGGAGATTTCTAAGCCGCCTGTGCGGCGGTTAAGTGTCAGGGTTGCATCTGAAGCATATTTTCTCATTTCTAAGCCGCCTGTGCGGCGGTTAAGCCAGGGTAATATCATCAAAGCTGGCATCTTTATTTCTAAGCCGCCTGTGCGGCGGTTAAGTCAGGTGCGCCCTTTGTTTTGCATTGCCTGCATTTCTAAGCCGCCTGTGCGGCGGTTAAGTTTTTTTACTCCCTTTGTTTATTAACGAACAATTTCTAAGCCGCCTGTGCGGCGGTTAAGGTATCTTTGTTGTGAGCCGGTAAAGGCTTTCATTTCTAAGCCGCCTGTGCGGCGGTTAAGCTGATGCTGACCTATTATGTGCTTTTTTACTTTTTCTAAGCCGCCTGTGCGGCGGTTAAGTATAAGGGTCGTTGAGCATGGAATTAGCAGAATTTCTAAGCCGCCTGTGCGGCGGTTAAGTAGAAAAAAATACCACTATCTTACTGATTGTTAAAGAACATGAGTGGATTCTGGCCAAATGACCCTTTTTTTAATGAACAAGAGAAAGCCCGTTGTACAGGCTTCGTGGTTGATACTTAGAAAAAGGGTTAAAACTTCGGTACAGGTGTTGTGGCGCTTAGTCCGTACTTCGAAAAAAATATCGCGGAGGTTTTCACTTCCGCTAACAGCGTCTGCTTAATAAATAAAGGAAACTGCTGGCCGTTTGTCGATCGGCTTTTAATTCGGATGAAAGGTAGGTCAAGCCGCTTTCCAGCGCTGTCTGGTATCCGTTCAACGGCTTGGTCGTAGGTCAAGCTATGACGCTTCATCGCCCGGCGGCGAAGTCGGTCCGGGCTACTTTGAACATGCATCCGCTGCACCAACCAATACTCTTTGGTATCCGGCGTTTTATTAATACCCACTACATTAGTAAAATCCCCCAGCCCCTTACGCCAGGGAAATTGCTCCAATTGTTCCAGACGCTCTTTAGTACCATGTACTCGCAGTTGTTTGCCTAGCGTGCTTCTGTTTGCCGAAGGAAAGCTTACACCAATATCGTTATCGGATACGGCCACCAACGCTCGGTGTAGTTTACTAAACAGTGCGTTCATCAAAATTGGAGCCGTAAATTCTGGATCTTCTAAAATTTTAATATCTAGATAATGGTCCATAAACCTTCCTTTTACGTGTCCGATTTGCCGCCAAACACGCCGCCACGAATAAGGTTAGCAATCACATAATGCTGCTGGTCCAGCTCAGGCGCTTGCCCTTTTTCCATCCATTTATCAAATAACGTATAAAAATCGTCTTTATTATTACGGTACGCCTTACCCCGGCTGGTAACCGAGCCAAAGGGTTCTGCCGAAATCGGACCTACCTCCGCCGCACTTTGATGCCATGTGTCTACCGTACGAATGGCATTGCCAATTTTTTGAGAATGTAGCGCGGCGATACCGTCAACGTGATACAAGACCTTGCTTTTATCTGACTTACCATCTAAAACAAGCTCTTGCGAGGGGAATACTTCTTGCCCTTCGCCCAATTTTACGAAGGCTTCAACTTGGAAGTAGGCAAAGGCATCACTGGTTAACCCTTTTTGCACCTCTTTGGCAAAGGCCTTTAAATCATCGCTTTGAAAATCAAAATTGCGAAGCGCGAGATCGTAGCCATTGAATACCCACGTCGTATCGCCGTCCTTTTTTGTCTGCGTGACACGAACAGAAATATCTTCAGCTTCTACACGGTTACGCCAAAGAAAGCGGCCGTTGGCAATATTAGACGCATAGCGATGCGCTAATACATCAAACGATTGTTCTTCAATGTATGACTCAATTGTGCTGCGTAATACTTCCTGATATTCAGGGCTGTTGCACGCAGAAGGAGTAGCTAAATCACCCAAAACCCGCAAGCTAAATACCACTTTTAATGTGTCACAATCAAAGGGTAATGCGGCGGTATCGACAGTTTGCAGGTTCGCTTTATTTACTTCCTGATCTAACTTTGCTGGATCCTTCAAAATGGTATTTTTCTGTCGATTAGAAATGGTCCCGCGCACCGACTTTACTTTTAACGTTATGGGTTTCCATTCACCGTCTGGCGTTGCCCAGTTTCCAGCGAACAACAAGCCATCTGAGTTTGCCAGTTTACGTTCGAATGCTAAGACTGATGCGGTTTTTATTGCTGCCATGCTATTTCTCCTTAATGGTTTAGTCTGTTTCGCTACTCAATGATGCAGGTGCGTCAGGCTGATAGTTGTTTTTACAAAGGTAAAGTGCATTGTCTGCGTGATATTCCTGTTGCCAGAAAAGATGTTTCAAATCGCTTATCCGGTGAGGGCTGATCCATTGACCCAGTGAATAAATCGATTCAACAAACTGTACGGGGCAAGTGCGGTCGCGTACATGACCTACCTCTCCGGCCTCATATAAATCCGATATACCCTGGTAGCCAACCATGATTGGTTTAAGCCATCCAATATAATCGAGGCGCTCTGTACGCCATTCAGCTCTATCGCCTTTTGTTTGGGCGGCCATTCTTTTAATGCTGAAATCCAACAATGCATCTAAAGGCGTTTTTTGACTTTCTTCGATATGCGATTGAAGTACATCATCACGACTAACCAGAGCAAAACCTGGTAACAGTTTGCGTAAGAATGATTTTCGCGTGCCAGATTCTCGATTTATCGCGCCTATATCCTTGATAAGTTCTACTTCACCGAGTTGCTTCACCTTGCCGCCCGCAACTCTAGAGGTGAGTAATGCACTTTTAATAAATTCAACAAGTTCATCCTCGAACATGGGCGGCGTAGGGCCCGAAAGTAAAATGAGCAGAGAGATATCCATACGCATTCTGCCCTCTTCATTAAAAGGCGCGGTGCTGCCGTCTTTGGTTAATGGATTCCGGGTCAGGGCAAAGTAGTTCTCACGGCTCATATTATTGCTATGGGCCTGTACCTGGCTGGCGTGGCAGATCACCGCGCAGCCTGACAGCGTGATTTTATTCGAAATCCCTGCCTGAACTTTTCTTTGCAGGGCATGGGTTAATCCCAAAAAGCTGGTCATGGCCGGAAAGCCCCATGTAATACCGGCAATGGCATTGGCAGCTTCCACCTGAAGGTGTCTGATTACCAAAAGCTTTTCCATTAAAAGGCCTCCTCTACATCGTCTTTTACCAGCCGGAGCTCTTGCGCGGTAAGAACTTTCCATTGCATAAACTCTACATCGCCTGTGGCGATATCAGAATTTTTCTCCAACTCGGTATTTAAGAAACGAGAAAAATCCGCAGCGACCAAACCTTGCCATTCTTTCTTATCAAATTCGTTTTCAAATTCTTTATCAAAGTCTCGCCGCTTAGGATCTAGCCAAAGCTTTTGGTGTAGGGGTAAATGACAATCTGGAAGAGAGGACCAACCTGGTGAAGATGTTCTAACGCCGGTCCCGTAGGCAACTAACTGATCAACAATATCCTCAATACGACGCGCGCGCTCTGTACGGATTTTCATATCGCTACGTTTATTCAAATTAGCAACCAAAAATTTTTTCAAGCCCATAATTTGCCCGTAAACCCGGCGCGAAAACGGTCCTCGAAAGATAGATTTTACCTTTAGCGGTGGTTTTTGCTGACTTTGCCAGGCAGGGGGGGAACTACTTAATAAAAATGCTCGCCCACCACGTCCAGAATTTAACTGACTAATATTCTGCGGCTTGGTGCCCCCAAAGCCTTGCACCGCAATATCTTGAAACTCAATGGTAGCAATGTCTGACATTTTCTCACTGCGACGCGCTGCGCGAGCTTCTTTTTGCTCTTCTGAGAAGCGCGCATACTGGACGCGTTCAAATATTTCCTGAGAAAGTGACGTGCCATAAAGTGGCAACACCAGATGATAATCATCATCAACTGGCCAGTAGAGTTGCTTGCTTAATTTATGGGAGGTGGGATCTTTGGCCGTCACCGCCAATTTAAAGCCACCCAACCAGTCATTTAGTTGTGCTTTAGATTCTGCAAACGGTTCAAAGGGCGACATGTCATTTTGCTGAACAAAATTTGCCAGCAGTTTGCCATTATCACTTTCAAGCAAAAGCAACTTACCCACATCCAGTGCCGCCGCGTTGCCCACCACATCAATCTTTGGATTGTTTATACTTGAGGTAGAAATAAATGTGGACGCTGATTTATTAGCATTTGCAAACAAACTTGTTCCTTTAGCATCAGAATGGGTAAATTTCAGAGCATGCGTTACAAGCTGTAATTGCTTAGCACGGTTTGCCGCGTCACTCAGCCAATTCACTGGTTTGAAACGGCCTTCTTCGGTAACTCGTAACGCTGTTCGCTGCAATTCATAAGCGGCGACATCTTCAGTCGATGCAGCGCTCACGCCTTTTTGCGTATCCTTATCGAATTTTTCCAGCTTATCCCGCTTGCGGCTGTCGATATAATCGCGGATCTTTTCTGATAGCGTTCTTTCTTCGCGTTCCATTTATCCTCCCTTCTCCACGTTTTATTCCTTTTGCTAAAAAGGTTTGTAAAAACCCAATACTTCACTCTGTTGCCACACATTATCTTCGTCGTTCTTTCGTAGCCGAATAGTGCCAAATTGCATAGATGTCTCACTGAGTTCTCTATTGAGAGCTTCTGCCAACGCAATCAATGTGCTTTGATAATCAAAGTGTTTCGCCCAGTTATGTACGCCTGTGGCAAAAGCTGGCTGTTGGTCGCGCTGAAAATGTTGTTTGTCGTCGGCTTTTAGCTCACCGCTTTCGTGCCAGCGATGCATGGTGGGTTCCTCGTATTCTTCGTCTAAATAGAAACAATAAGATTCATCCGGCGTATGACGACGAAATGGTAACTTGCGTTGGAGGTGATTCGTCCAATGACAAGGCTTTTCCCACCATAAGCTGGCAAACGCTTCGCCGTTTTCTTTAGCCGTTCCCCACAACTGAGCATGCAGCGCCGCATGCTCTAAATCCACAAAACGCTTGGTTGGTGCTAACTTATTTCGCTTCTGGATGCGTGGTAAGGCGCTGATGGTCTGGTATTCGCTTACCTCTACCAAATCGTTTAGCTTGTGGCTTTCTAACAAAAACTCAGGGCTTTCGAAGCCTGGCTTGGTATAGGCAGCCTTTTCATTTTTCATTGCCCGTATGTTTTGATTCAACAGGTGAATATTAGGGTTATCTACTGTGGCGTCGGAGTGCCGTAACACTCGCCCTGCCAATTGAATCAGAGAGCGAATCGATGACGGCTCTACGACCGCCCAATCATAGGAATGATCCCTCCCCACCTCGGTGACTGGACTCCCTAATACAACAAAAATATGCTGGTCATTTGGGTGAGCGTTTAGCGCGTTACTCACGCTAGGTTGCCCCCAAATGGCGTTAGAATCTTTCCGGTTTAATATCGTATCCAGCATTTGTTCAATCGCAGAACGCTGCAATAAGAGAAACTGGCTGTGGTAAACACAATAGTGAATCTGAATGCCGTCTGGACTTGGCTTGTTCATCAAGGATTTAGCAACCGCGACCAAGGGATTAATGTTAGCCATTCGCACGAGGCCAAAACTGGTTTTTGCAGATAAATATGGATGCGGGTGATGATGATCGTTATGAAGCGCTAAAATACTTTGGTGAATACGATTAGATAAGGCTTGAATCACCGTAGCTTCGACAATCTCGCCATTCCCTTGCTCATCACTACCATTCTTATCGTCACAATCAACCAACGCCACAAGACGTTTGATCGATTGCCCTAAGAGCTTGTCAGCACGCGATGCCATGAGTTTTTGATGATGGGCAGAAAATACAGATAAGTTACTCGCCTGGATAGAATCGCTAAGAAATTCATCAAACCAGGCGCATACTACATTGGGCGTGCGACTCGGGTTCACACTAACTGAAGTTTCATAGTGTTTACGACCGGCGAGGTACGCATCAAATAACGCGTGAATTAAATCAGGTGGCAAGGTAGCGGAAGAAAGCAATACGTTAGATCCCAACATGCCAGCCCAATTCACGAGTCGACACAATGCAGGCAAATCTTCCAAACCAAAGTCATCAGGCTCATCCAGCACTAAATCAGAGGTCAGCAAGCGCAGCATGGGGGCTATTTGCTTGCCGCCTCGGCTGCCTTCGGTTGATGGCATTAGGTGATCAATGGTGCTCACCAACACGGGCGCATTGACCAGTTTATTGTTTTGAGGGGCGTTTTCTAACCAACGCGATAAGGGCCCATCGCTTAGCATCCCTTCATAACTAACGTAGCTATCCCGATCACTAAAGTCATTGGCCGATTCAGAACCCAATAAAGCATCTTGCTTGCTTTCTTCTGCTAACACTTGCTTGGTTTGCACCCGCTCATGCAAGTCTTTCACTGCTTTTGAGCCAATAAGAACCGCTAAATCTTCATCGTCCAGTCGCAGTAGCTCTTTAAAAGCATCCCCCGTCTGCAGAGTGAGCGTGCGAAGCCCAAGCGCCACACTGAATCGACACCCTTTTTTCTCGTCAGCAATGCCATACATAACACGCGCATTGGCAAAGGTTTTACCTTTGCCGGTAGACGCCACATTGATACCAAAAAAGCCGTGCTGTTTAACGTTGTCTCGAACACTGACAGCTAACTCGTAGGCTTTATTCTGCCAGGCAAAGCGACTGTCTGGTGTGCGTTTTTTTAATAGTGGGTGTCGAGTAATGACAGGTAAGGATTCTTTTAATGAGGACAAAGACCGTACTATTTGATGGCTATGACGGTACACGCCAATCAAATGTTCATCTAAGGTTTGATTGTATTTTCCGTTATCTCGGCTGCCACGCTCGCGCCAGGTATTAGCATATACCTTTTTATAGCCTTTATTATCGTGCCATGGGCTTTTCAAGCCGGTAGATTTTAGCGACGAATAATAATGATCGCCCAACATCAATCCTAAGCGTGCAAGATGCAAAGAAAAAGGCTTGTTCAGCCACTCTGTAGTTAGCAGCTGTGAACGCTTACGACCTTGCGATGCGATACGGCTAATACGTTCACACCAGACCTTGCTACAAAATGGCGAGCCTTGTTGAAAAGCCCAAACAGCTTCAATCTCAGAGAGCTTCCAATCTTGGTTACCGCATTGCGGAGAATTCCAACTTGCATCAATATAATCGTCCATTAATGATTCTGGATACTTCTCATAATCTGTATTGCCATCTGAAGGCTCTGGCAATCTATGATGAGAGAGAATGAGCCAGGCAACGGCTTTGGCAACAGGTGGAAGTAAACTCAATGGCGAATAGATTTTTTTGTCGATTCCGTCTTTTTTAAGGTTTGCCATGACCTTGCTTTCTATGTCATCTGGCAAATCACTTAAGATGGTTAACCATGCGGCGTCTTGTTCATTGGTATTCACTCCTTCAGTCGCATAGAGCACAAAGGCTTCAAATAACCGCACGGAGACCCATTCGTGACGATAAGGCTCATAGTTTTGAGTTTTGTTGTTAGGATTAAGCTTGTCTTGAAAGGCTTTATTGGCTTTACCGAAATCATGAAACAGCGCCGCAATGCCCGCCAGTATTCGGATATCTTCTACGGTGTGCCATTTATTCTCATCGCCAGAACGCAAAATATCTCGCCCAGTGATATTGGTTGGAACAGTGCCCCATTCGTTAAAGCGACGCGGATTACCCACCAGCCATTTTAATTCCGTTCGGTTATTCCCCCGAATCCAGTGACATGCCACAGAGGTATTTCGTCGCGCGGTCTTTTTGAGTAATTTTCGTAACGTAACTAAGCCTTGTTCCGTTATAGCCGTTTGCCACGTTCGGTCGCCCGCCCGCTCTGCGAATTGATCAATAACACGACGAGTTTCTTTGAGAGCTTTTTTTGAACACTGCGATACCAATAAAATATTCATACTAGGCGCTACATTTATCGCTGATAGCCTTGAGGCTATCGATCATAAAATCCAGCGCTTCACTCTGGCGAACAGCGGCTATACAGGCTTGACGAAATTCTTGTTCGCTATCTCCGTTCATCGCGCTCAAAAACGCTTGTGGTAAAACGACACCGTCTTTAACTAAATCAGCAGCGTCAAATACTAATCCCCCGCGGCGGGTCTTACCGTGTAAAACGGATAGCCCATGGGGCAGCCCCAGAACCCAGGTTGCCGTGGCCCCTAATCCATAAGCGAGATAATTACCATGATCTAAAAAGTGGTTAGCAAAATCAGTTCCTGCCCCTTGTTTCACTCGGGAAAAATCATTGTAACCTGTGACCGAACAGATGATTTTATACAAATTTTTTGTCAAACGTGCTTCACTGAGCATCAGTGCTTGTGTATCTTTTGAGCTTTGAACTTGTTGCTCAAATTGAACTAGCGCCTGATTCAAAGCATCAGGATCAACCGTGAACTTTGCTTCTTTTAATTGCTTATTTTTAAGCCATTGAGCTCGGGTGAATTTGATACGATGTTGTTGGATGAGCTTTGCGGCCTGCAGTCGCTTGCTTTTATCAAACCAGAACGAAACCCAATTTTGTAAATAGCCTACTGGACGGTATTCACTTTGTGGACTAAAGAAGCTGACGTCAACGTCGACCTCATTAGTTGAAAATAATGGTGCTCCCCCCCCGCCACAAAAGCCGATTAATACACCCGCTTTTGCCAATTCACGTACTGCCGCTTGAGTAATTGATGTGCCATTACCGAGTAACAGCGTGGTAGTGTTGGCAATAGGAATATTCCAATAACAGGACTGTTTTCCTTCATCGGTAACGTATTCTACACGCCCGTCTTTTACCAAAACTCTGCAGTACTCAAGATAATACATATTCGCACGCTTTGAGTGCAGAATAGTTTTCATTTCCGAGGGGGAGAACTGCTCCATTAATCATTTCCTTATGATTTTTATGAAATTCGTGGGATATGGTTTAACCTAACGTCTAGAAGGATAATAGGCAAGTTGATTGATATCCTGCGCGCGTTGTAATTAAAGTTGTATCTATCGAATATCTAGGTGGAATCGAATGAAGTCTTTTTTTCACTTGCTCAAATCAAGCATTTCGCCAATGGTTCATCAAACTTGGCTTCTATTTTTCCCATCAAATCGTCCCGAACATTATGATCGACGACTTAGCCGATGATAGAAATATTCCAAGAGAGCGTAAGGCGCGCTTTATAATAAACTTACCAAAGAGCTGAGCACTAAAACCCTGCTAGTTTTTGAGTCTAGATAACTACCCCCCTTTCACTATCACTTATGGATTATTCGTATTTTTTCTTCTTGTCATGCCGGTATGCCATGACATTGCTAACATGCTTTTCTATCAACATTGGTAGCCCGTTCATGGCAATTACTATATCGACAAAGCGAGATTCAAGCGTCTGAATGGTGGTTCTCAGCTTTTCATCATTAGGCTGCGTGGGTAGAAAGTGTGGTTTACCAAATGGTGTTGCCTGACCATCAATCATAGAAAATTCCTTCTTTCGTTATAGTGTTATATCCAGCTCACACGTAGCCGGTGTAACTGTAAGTATTTTCTTTTGAAAACGGCAAACGAGTGCGTCTGACTTCACCCTTGAACGCGCCATTGCGAAATACATCCACGCGAACTGCGGTTGATTGGCTAAGTACTCGCTCTGCGCCATTGCGAGCTTGCATTAAATTAGCGCAATAAGAGCCGGTTCGGCTGAGAGGACAAAAAGGGTGGCCATTTAAATATGCTGTGAATGAATCGCCCATGATTATTTCCTTGTGCTGAGCTTTGGATACGGGTTAAATGTGACAAGTTGACCGGAGTGAGCAAAAACGGCAGAAGTTAGACCTACTGATAATCTTTGATAATTTAAAGACTTAGGCACTGTTTTGCATAATGGGATTATTGCTTAGTATTGAATGTTAGGGTAAATTTCCGGGCATTATAAAAACAATGGTCAATGGAATGAATAAAAAAATTAACCCCCGGTTTTCATTAAGAGCCTTTCTTCTTCGACCAATGATCGTCGTACCTGTCCTTTTTTTCGCATGGGTACCAGGCTTTCCTTTAGGCTTACTTACGGCATATGTTCTCAAGGAAGTAGTGGACTATAAAGTGTCCCTAGTTGCAGTTGGCATATTTGCTTTGATTCTGGGACCCGCTGTGGGTTTAGCGCTGATATACCAGATGTCAAAGAAAGCATTGAATAAATCAGAATACGTTTTGGGTGACAAAACAGTTAGCGCCACCAGCGGTCTTATGAGCATTACGACAAAAAGCTTTAAATACTCTGATATTGTTTCTATGTCGCTTCATCAATCAATTGGCCAGCAAGAGGCAGGTGTAGCTGATATCAACATTCAGACGGCCTCAGAAAGCGATATCAAACTCTGGTATATTCCTAACTACAAAGAAGTTTATGATTTCATAAATGATAAACGTGATTAGCCTTTGATGAGTGGGGCTCACAAGCCCCACTCATTTTGCTAATAATGACCTTCTCCGACCAGCTCCATCACCTGCTCCAGCAATAGATGCTGCTTACCATTTACTTCTTCCCACCTGACTCGACCACCTTCACTTCCCTTTGAGTGAATAGGGAATATGTCTGAGCTCACTCCTGAATCTTGTGGTACGGGGGTGTCATGGTGCCATGCGCACAGTGGCAGCACATACTTATGAGCGTCTGTAATGGTTCGCCCTCGGATATGATGGATTGATACCGGAGAGCCGGAGAAAGGCTGAATCAGACCAGCATTGATGCAGCAGATACAGCCGAGCTGCCCTAATTTATCGTGAAGCGACATGTCAGATTTGGTGCGGGCTTTGCCTGCCATACCTTTAAACTTTATGGGTTTATTGCGTGTTGGCGAATTAGGACCTTTCAGCTCAGCTCGCTCAATGGCTCTGGTACGTTGCGCCTTTGCCTGCGCTCTGGCCTTTTCCAACTGCTTATCTTTGTTGGCCAGTGCCTTTGCCCGCTGCCTTTCAGCAGTAGCACGTTGCTTCTCGCGCTGTTTGGCGCGGTATTCTGGACTGCGCTGCTTTTCTATCTGGCGTTGACGCGCACGCTCCTGACTACGCTTTTGCTGTGCAAGCCGCTTCTCTATCTGAACATCTGTCATTGGTGACTCCCGTTAAGGCCGGATCAGATGAATCCGGCGTAACGGGCCATGCCAAGCTGTTCCATGATGGTGTCGCCGGCAAACATTTTGCGTACATCGGAAACTTGCTCTTTAGTTTAAGGGGTACCCAAGTACTCGCATCCACCATCTTCATTTCAGATGAGAGCGGTAGTTCCGTTTGAAAGGGCTGGGAAAGTATTCATTTGTGTGATTCCTAAGTGTGCTTTGAACTTAGGACTAACGTGCTATATGCAGGTGAGTTTGCAATTCAAAGAGAATCAAATCTCTGCACCATACAACTTGCTACCACCACTCCACGATTTAAAATAGTTCTTTACAAGATGGCTTTCAGCTACTATTGTTACAGACAATAACACCCCTCCCGCTACCCATCAGAACAGCGCCCTGCGAGGGGTTCGTTGTTTCTGGAGCTTATAAAAATGGATTTTCGGAAATCACCTACCACCTTTGAAGAGCAACTTTCAAAACTGGAAAGTCGCGGCTTAATCATTTCAGACAGAGCAAGTGCGAAACACTATTTATCTCACATTAATTACTACAGATTTGGTGTATACGCTTGGTATTTTCTAGAGAATAAACAGAATCATACGTTCTATGAAGGGACTCGATTTGAAGACGTATTACAAACATATGTCTTTGACCGTGAATTACGCATATTGATTTTGGAGGCTGTGGAAAGAATAGAGGTTTCACTGAGGACTAGCTGGGCATACAACTTTTCTCATATAAATGGGCCTCACGGACATTTAAACCCTAGAAACTTCAACTTTGGCAAAGGTAAAACTCATTTACAATTTCTTTCCACTTTATTAAGCGAGCTTAATCGGACTAAAGAGTCTTATATTAAAGAGCAGATGCAAAAGTATAACGAAGCCACTCCTGCTATTTGGATATGTTGCGAAGTAATGAGCTTTGGTTCGTTATCCAAAGCATTCTCTTCAACTAGAAACCTCGAAATTCTAAAGTTAATATCGCAAGAATATAACCTCAACCATGAAGTTTTAAAGTCCTTTCTTCATCACCTTACAGTAGTAAGAAACATTTGTGCACATCACTCAAGACTTTGGAACAGAAACTTGCAATTTCAGCTAAAAATCCCAACAAATGGGGACAGAAGTTTCATAAAAGCATTTACTAAATGTGATAAAAATAAACTTTATAATACTTTAGTTATGTTGAGCTATTTATTACGCAAGGTTAGCCCAGACACTTCTTGGGCTGAAAGACTGAAAGGGTTAGTTAGTGAATATCCCGCTATAGATCCATCTCATATAGGCTTCCCAAAGCAGTATAACGATTTTGATTTTTGGAATAATTAGTTGAAATACCTTTAAGACGCCTAAAGCGATAGCGTAAGGGGGCTGGCGGGAAATTCAGGTACAAAAAAAGCGCCTATTGGCGCTTCTTCAATCGTGCATGTGTTTACGGCCCCACTCTTCCAACTTATGTCGCTGAGAGTATATAAACGAAAAGATAGCTGTTCCGGCAACTGAAAGTGCTAAAAGCAACCACCAAAAGTTCGATGTATCGACAGTGATTTCCATGCTACCTCCTAGACCTTAAAAGCCACAACCAGCACGAAAGAGGCTGCGACCATTCCTAAACCTAAGAAGGATAGTACAACAGAAAGTTGCAGCAGTGCAACTGACTGGTCTACCACCAGCGCCGAGCCGCTAAGGCCAAGCGCGAACAAACCCAGACCTAAGTCTTTGAGAACGTCTTTAAGCCAAGTCAAGATAGCGCGAGATAAAGTCATATGGCTTCCCCCTTTTTGTTAATGTTCATGGGGTTAACGTGTCACGATGCTGACATTACACAAATAGGAAGGAAGCTATGGAAGATGCGCTTTATGCAGCGCTGAGCAAGCCGAAAATTCTTGTTTCGGTGAGACCTATCAAAGGACACTTAACTTTTTTCTGTGTAACTATTTTGAAACAACAATTTTTTTCTATTTTTTTATCTAAAGGGTGAAAAAATTTTGTTGGTTTGAGTTCGCATAAGTGAATAAATTTCCATCACCACAATGCAATGTTGCTTGTCGGAATACTAATGTAAAAGGAACTTTTATGCGTTTAAGATTTAAACACCTCATATATCTAGTTTGTTTTATTGCATTTCAATCACAGGCTAAACTAGTCGACTGCAAAAGCTGCAATACTACTACTGATTTTCTCAATAATGCTAAAGCTAATGCTCAGCTTATTTCCGGAACCAGTTATATCTATGTCAGTAATACAAACACGGAGGTTATCAAAAAATTTAGAGTAAGATATGAAGCAGGTAACCCCAGTTACGGTGAGCCGTCTGTGTTTATTGTTGGCGAAGTGGCAGTAGATAATACTTCTTATTACACATTCAAAGACGCGATGGGGGTCAAACGCTCAGTAACAAGCTTTGTGGATACTTCTAAAGATATACCAGGTGACATAGCTGATAGCGCTTGGAAAATGCCTGCTAACAGCTTGGCGCAGAATCAAGTCATCAATTACTATAGAGATAATCAAACTTGGAATGAGATGGTAGGTAACTATTTTGGTTCTTTACTCTCAGTCTTCGGGACCTTAGTGAATGTAAATTTAACTATAACTGTGAAGTTCGCTGATGGATCTAATGCCGACTTTGCTTTAACAGGTATTGACCATGAAGGGAAACTACGCTTCAAGTTTTTGAAGGGCACGGATAAACTTGGAAATACAATTGGTTCAAAGAGCTCTGACCTAGAAGGTCTTTTCAAAACAGACAAGTCTACCTTCCAACTTTATAACGGCGCTGCTAATCGTCATAACTATATTATTACGGGCGTCAGCACTTCAACTATTCCGAATGGTAGTGTGACAATCATAGATTGTCATATGGATACAGTTACAAAGCGGGTTACCTGTAAAAGAAAATCGTAAACAGCGCTTAAAAAGGTTTGAATACTATGGATATAAATTTGACCACGATAGGCTATATAAATCTTCTTAGTATGCTTTTGTCGCTTCTTACTGTAATAAGTTTGAAAACGAAGTTTAAAAATGCATCACTTGTTGGCTTTTATACCGTCGCTCTAAACTTGCTGACTCTTGTCGGGGGTTGGATTTATTTTTTATATAAAATAAAGTCACCTAATAAAGTTTAAACAAGGGAAGCTTATGCTTCCCTTGTTATACGAAATTTTTAGTTTTGAATTCTCGCCCCGGCAGCGATAGCGAATCGGGGCCCCTGGGGCTTGCAAGGTGACCACTTACAGGAAGTCGATCACCTTGTGGAAGTTCGATATTGAATTGGTTTAGGCGTCGTCTTTTTTGCCTGAGTAACCAAATGCGGCCCAAACATCTGGTATAGGATGGATAGGATTTAACTCACCCTGCTCAAGGTCAAAAAAGCCGCCCTGATAGTTTACCTTGCCATGCCTGAGCATCTGCCAGACAAGATTGGCCATGTAGAACGCTGTGGTATGGTTAACACCAAAATCCTGTCTACGGATGGATTCAGCGTGGCTGCATGACGGTGCCGATTCTTCGGGGCTATCAAGCAGCAGGTCGCCATACAGATCGTAAAGATTAGGCAAGCGGCTTTGTGACCTGCGACCCAAATGCCCCATAATGACCTGTCCGGTCTTTGCTCCATTACCACCATCTATCCAGAGTGTATCGCCCCCATAAAAATCCTGAGAGGCTTTACCTAAGCTGTGTCTTGCTTGGGCACTGTCTAAGCATGTCATTACAATGTCAGCCCGTCCGGACGGTTTCATATCATGAGCCACCGCGTGTGATTTCCAGTTGGTGCCAAAACCCATATTGATACGGTTAACAAGCACATCAGCCTTATTCATTCCAATGTCCATAGGCCAGAAATTTTGCCGACCTACATTGGTTTCGCTGACGGTATCGGGATCATATACATGCACCTGCAAGGGGCAGTCTTCGCCACCGACCATGCGTAGCAGATAGTTTATTTGTGCAAGGTAGCTAAGCAAGTAGCTGCCTGTGCCACCGGCACCGATGACAGTGATTCTCACGGTTTTATTAAAAAATGAAGTAGGAGTGATAAAGCTCATTAACGGATTCCTTGTGCGTGTTTGGTCAGCCATTCACCGAACGTACCGGCGAAGTGCATTTCCCCTGCTTTTACTTGGGCATCGGCCTTTTCTTTATCTTGCCAGAACTGCACATGTTGGCGATTATCGAGGTAGTAAGAACGAAAGCGGTTAGTTCTATAATTAGTGTGAGTAAAATAAGAATCGAATAAGGTGTCTTCCATTTCATTTAACGTTGTGAAATCTCTTTTTGCAGGAACCCTTGCGCCCCCCTGACATAATGAGCCGCCACTGATATTCATCAGCGGTGCATGATATAGCTTTGTCTGAGTGGATGGACGCTGATTGGTCGCTTTGGCATAAACGGTCAAAGCACTGAAATTACTCCCAGGATTAACAGCAAAAACCAGACTCGGCCACCAAACCTTTAACGGTGTTTGTTTGCCGACATTGAACCACATATCGCGCTTTTGTTTGGGGGTGTGCCATACCAGCAAGTTGGGGGTGTCCACCAGCACATTATCGGGTGCAATCAGTGACCTTAAATCAACCTTTGCAGGCTGATTAACGCTTTTGTTGGCTCTGCGAGAGATTGTGCGCCGGATATTGGCTATGTCGGTCAAGCGCCCTGCTTGCATCTGACCATTTTTTATATCATGGATAGTGGCATATTGGCTGGTGGAGTCTTGGTAATTGTCGTCGTGCCCGTATAAAACGATAGCCTTTTGAGGAACGGGCACCTCAGCCTGTGGTTTAAGATTCGGTTTGTGCGCCATAGGGTTTAGCATTGTACGACTCCATGATGGTTTCTAAATAGTTCATTAACCACCAGCCGATAAGGTAACGCTGTGCTTTTTCGACCCAATCTGAGTCAGTCCAGTCAGCTTCAAAGATGCACTGTTCGCAGGTTTCCATTTGATATTGAGCGTGTTCATTGATGAGTTGTTTCGTTCTGTAACAAGCATCGATTGAGGGCATTGAATATAGCAACCCTACGCCAAAATCTTCTATATCAGTTAGCGACTCAAGTGCGTCTCCCCCTTGCGGCAGGTGCTCTTGAATTACCGTGGCAACAGCGATTAGCTTGTCCACCACTACGGTATGCTGACAATGTGGCGAACTGCGCCAGTCCTGCAAATCCTGAAGAAACACTTCATCAATTTCGCCGCCGGTATAGTCAGTACCGGACTGAAGGACGATTTTCATTAGTGATTCGGACGCGCTTTCTCTGTAGGATTGCAAAAAATCACCTGTTTCGCCCTCAGTCTCATCAAAGTCTCCATCTGGAATATCCGTTAAGTCCATCATGTGCATATCAAACATCATTGATGTTAAATCACTTATCGCATCACCCATAATGTGCTTTAGCTGGCGAAACCACTGTGAAAATGAATCAAGCTTCCAAGCATCTTGCTTAGCATAAGTTTCAAGCTGTAAAGCCTGTTCAGTTGTCAAAGTAATATAATCGTCTGTCCAGTCATGACAGCCAAAGGCATGAGGTACGGGTGTGGTTTCACACTGACAGGCTATATGAAGTGCTATAGCTGCTAAGAACTTGCGTGTTTTGGGATCTAATTTTTCAGCGTATAACAAAAAACAAGAAACCGGCTCAGTTGTCTCGATTGAAACGCAACTGGTGGGGGCGGTTTCAGAAATTTCGCCATAAAAGCCGCTCTCATTTCTATCAAACAACCCAATGCTAACGTTATCGTATCTGAAAGCTGGTACTTCACCTGTCAATGTTTCAATGGCCTGTGGAACCATTGCAATACTGTCCAGCAATGCGTTTTGCACTTTTCTAAGGGATTGTCTTGCTGCTTCAAAAACATCGTTTTGCAATGCATCAAAATCGCTGTCTTTTTTTAGCGTATTTAGCAGAGCAATAGCTTCATCATGACTGGTGTGGGAAACCTCAAAGTAAGGCTTTAAGTAAGATTCAATCGCGTTGAGGTTCTCAAGCAGTGGGGAGCAACCTTCAACTGGTGCCAATACGTGCTGTGCGTCACTATCAAACGTTATTTGCTGCCCCACCAGCTCATAACCGAACGGCCTTACATCAGGCAGACTCGGTATGGTGAGGGGCTTTTCTGCGAAGTTGGTATCTGCTCTAGGGCGCTCAACGGTAACTGACATCGACGTTTTTCCTTTAGTTCCATTCGAATGAACTGATGCTCATGGAAAGCTGCGTTGTCACTTTCCAGCGCGGTTTGCCACGCTTGAAAGGCGGTGGCTGGCCCATTAGCATCAGATTTAGCCATTGCTGTTAGGTGGCAGCTTAGGCAGGTTGTAAACAATGCGGTCGTCCTCAACAACACCATCGTCCTCATAAATCTTACCGAACCGGAAAAACGAATAGTTTTTTCGAATGGCTTTGATGCTTTCTTCAAATGTTGCATTCGGACACTCGCAGTCAACTTCCAGAGAACCTAATTTGAAAACCCGTTTAAGCGGCGTGCTTTGAATAAATGCTGTCATGGTCTTTGCTCCTGTTAATCTAAATCTAAATCTGCAATGGATGATGCGGCTGGCGTGTCGGTAGGCTGTGCGTCCTCTCCAAGAGCCTCACTTACCGGATCAGTTGGTTCTTCTTGCTTGGCAGGGGCGCTGGCATTCGCCATGCTTTGCGTGGCCTGTGCGGTATTGGCTTTTAAAGTGGTGTCCACGTAGCTTTCAGAGAAGGTATTCAGATGATTGATGAAACCATCATCCAAATCGGCGGCGCTGGCAGTTAATTTCAATGGCTGAGTCAAAGCTGCGCGTAATTTCGGATCGGCGGCATCACCAATATTGTTTTCAGTCATTACCACGACATTCAGCTTGCCGTTACCACCATCTTGAACGCAGAGTGATAATTGTTTCAGATTGGCTTTATGAATCAGTTGTGACAGTTCAGTAAACATTACTATTCCTTTTTAAAGTTTGGCGGGGGTGACTCCCCCGCCTGTATTCGTTACTGAGTAACGTGGGTCAGATACCAGCTTGGTGCAAATTCAGAGTAATCGTGGTCAAGTTCCACCAGCGTTTTAATCAAATCCGCTTTTTTGCCTTTAGTGGCTTTGGTGAAGGAACCTTCCTCTTTGGCGTTCATAGTGGCGGGAACATTGGCATCTTTAGCCACTTCAATAATTTGCTGTGTGGTGAAGATTTTCAGATTGGCTTCGTTAGGCTCCCATGCCTTAACCGCGACACTTTTAGCGTGTTCTGGCTCAGACTTGAGTAGTTCAATCATCAGATTTGTTGCATCAGAGCCGCTTAAATTATCCTTTTCAGTCATACCGTGACTGATAGCCGCAAGCATTTCCTCCTGCATGGTTTGCATATCAAGATTTTTGTATGCGTATTGGACAACTGAACCAAATCCACCTGTTAGGCTTTTTTCTTTACCGCTATAGCCAGTTGAGTCCACCAGCGCAGCAAGCATAAATGCGCTTTTAAGCAGATTGTTTTTTGCAAAGTGGCTTGCACTTGCTTGGCGTAACAATGCTTTATGATGTTCCTGGGCCATGTTGCCGATGGTGCCGGACTCAGACTTTTGGCTGAGGATTTCGCTTGAGATTTTGCCATGCTCTTAGCTTTTGCAGGGTCGGTTTTTGCAACCTCCTGCACGTTAGCTGATGCCATAGCCGCGCTTTCTGCCTTTGATAAAGACTGCTGGCACTTGGCAAAGCATACTTTGTCGATACACTGGTTTTCGGTCAGTTCACCCTCTTTACCCGTTACGTCTGACATAACCACTATGCGTTTTTCACAGGGCGTACAACCGTCTTTATATTGTTGCTCCCCCACCACATCAGCATTGACCGTACTACGGTCTTTTTGGGCTGATTCAGACAGGTATAGCACCTTACCGAACCGTTCTTCCGCTTGCTTACGAATACCTGCAAGCCACTCAGCCGTTTTTTCCCGAAAGCAGGTGATTTTGGCGCACTTTGCTTCGGTGCTTACATCATCGAGCAAGCCCATCTGGTGAAAGGTGTTATGTGGACAACTATTACATTCACCCTTATCGAACTTAGCAATACTTAATGGTGTTTGCTTTGCGCCGATTTGTAGCTTTAACTCTTTTGCTGACCAGCCTTGTGCTAATACCACATCAATAAGTTTATCCTGACCTTGATGTGAAAATGGCGCTATTGCCATTGCATGACCAACAGTGATTTTTTCTCGACTGAGCGCATCTAGTACCTTGTCGGTACACTTCATTAATTCAAGACGCTCATTAACCTTCTTTAGCGGCCAGTTAAGCGCATCTGACACTGACTGGCGGTCCCCCCCGTACAGGCTATTAAATTCCTGTGCTGCACGACCTTCATCTACAATAGACAGGTCGCTGCGAATGGTGTTTTCCTGTAAATGGATTATGTAGGCTTCACGATCATCTACCTGCTTTACCAGCACTGGCACTTCTGATAATTCAAGTTCCAGCGCCAAATCACGGCGACCATAACCACCAAGCAGTTCAAGGTATCCTTTTTCGGTAGGATGGGGGCGCGTGATCAGGTTTTGTAAAACGCCGTGGCTACGGATGCTTTCTCGCATTTCGCTGCGAGACTTCTCTGGTCGGGAACTGCGCTTATTGCCCATGCTGAAATCCAGCAGCAAGCTTGGGTGAACTTTCTCAAGGGTTTTATCAGGTAGTGCAGCAAAATCCATGTTGGTACTCCGGTCTGTTCAAAGGATATGGGAGTAACGTGTCATGAATGCTCTAATCGGCAATTAACAAGGAATGGGCATTGTTTTACCTCTAAACCACTTTAAATATCGTTTTATCAGTCGTTCATTATCGCAAAGAGTTGGTTTATCTCGCGCCGGGGCTCCTATCCCACTGAAAAAAATCGTTACCTGGTTGGCTCGAGTGAATAAATATCTATTTTTCAGCGATACCGGCTCGGGGAAAACCTATCATTTATGCAGTCATGCATAGTTTAAGCGCTTTTTATTCATTTTCAGGGTGTGTGTGAAGCCGCGCTCCGAGAAGCGATAGCGCAACGGGGCAAGGCGGGAGCAGGCATAAAAAAGGCCAGCGAATAGCTGGCCAAGGGAGAATGCCCATGGGGGCTGAAAATTAATTACTGGCAAATCTTGTTAGGTTCAGTCGAGCATTACCGGCTGCGCAGAAGTTTCGGCTTCCTTGCTTTAGTAGTTGGTCAAAATGGGACTCAATCCACGCGTGACGCGCTTGCTCCGATGGGAAAGGCATATCACGTGTTGCATCAGCGGCTGCGTCCATGACAAAGCCCATGACGGTTTTAGAACCACGGGCATTTACTGTTGGAATATCTGTTCGCATGTTATCTCCTGTCCATGACTATTGGGTACAGGATTAACGTTGCATGACTGGGGAGGTTGGCAATTTAGGGAGAAACTACTAGCAGTCTCACTAATCCTTGAAGGGGCCGTTAGCAGCCTCCATCTAGTAACTAACTGATTATGAGGAAATAACGTGTCGCAAAAAGCACCAGATAAGACTGACTATATTGATGCAATCTCAATGCACGGCTCTAATGTTGTGATTGAAAACCCAGACCCTATAGCTCATTATGCTGAAGGTAAGTCAGGAGTAGATGGATACGGATTCAGCATTACTCTTTTTAGACGCCTTGCAGAGAAAAATGCTAGGTCGGCTAAACATAATGAAATGGTGGCCCTAACTACGAAGAAAAAGGGTTCTGATATCGAAAAAGCGGAAGTTAGAGTTGCACAGGATAGACAGGAGCATCTTAAAGATGAGCTTGTAGAGCTATTCATAAATAGATATCGCCTAACAAACATCACGGCAGATGAAATTGTTTCATTTGAAGGAGAAAAAAACGATCTTATTGATTTCGACCGCTCCGAGTACGACAAAATTGGGAAAGCTGAATCAGAACAAAAATTGACTGAGCAGGATATAGAAAAAAGGAAATACGACTACGCTCTATCTCTTGGAATTAAAGCGTTCTTAGTAGGCGGTGACAGTGGTGGCTCACTTAGAGTAATTGACGTTACCTGCCTCGAGTTCATAGATGCAGAATCCTATAAAATTCCCAAAGTTTAGTTGTGAAGTACAAGCCTGCCATGGCGGCAGGCTTTAGTTATACCTCAGATGAACCTATCCATTGGTCGCCCAGATAAGCGTCCCAACCAAATGGAGAATGCATGTCGTAGTCCACCAGCTCAAGAGCATCGTGCGTCCACATCCCGTCCGCTGGTGGCAATTCAGTTACTACCTCTCCTCCCAAATCTTTTATGATTAGGTTCAAGTTTTCATAGCCAACCAGTAGGTCAGGCTCTTTTTCGGTGACAGCTCGTGCGACAATCATTCTTTTCTCCGTATATGCTGCGGGTGGTTCGCCTAAAACTTCACCCGAAGCTTTTTGATTTTGGTCATTACCGAGTTCATGTGGTACTGCATCTGGCTAAGAGAGATAGGCTCGGGGTTCTCGATGACGTAGGCATAAAGCCGCGCCCCCGTATCCAACTGAAACTCTTCAATGGCGGAACCCATTAACGCCACCAGCATGGCTAACTCTGCACTGCGTAAAGCACCAGCCTGAATCATGCGTGCATCAGGGTTTATGCTGGTGGATTTACTGTAAAAGCCGTGCTGTAAGTTCATGCTGCGCTCGGCTTAACTGTCTGAGGAATAAATTTGCTTAGTCTGGCCACGCATTTTCCGAAGTCGCGGTTTCTGTCACCGATAATCTGCAAGTGCCAGGCTTTTTTCTTGCGGGCGTAGTTCTTATTAAAGTGCTGTAGAAGAGTGTCAGCGCCGCCATTTTGGTAAAAGCCCGGTGACGTTTTCCATTTTGGACGTCTGTTACCCACACTGCCGTAATTGTGGTTGTACTGAATGTAAAATACCGGAACTGGGATACAAAAGCCTCGCTCTACTGCCTGGGCAGCTGTAAGGGTCTTCCCGTTGAGGTTAATCGGACTGAATTCTTTTAGCATGGTATTTTCCTGTTCTCTGTTGAATTTGGATTCAACGTGTCAGGAATAGCCGGGGGCGCAAGATGTGCGGAAGAGAAGTTCTAAGTTAATAGAGTAAAAATTCTTTTTACAATAGAAAGCCTCGCCTGGAGGCTTTAAGGTTTTGCTTTTACTGATTGACGATCAAGATTTTTATCTCAGGAGCCCACACAAAAAGTGCTTCAAGGAGCTGTTTTTCTGTATTTAAGCCTTTGAAAAATCAACATGCTCTTGCAGCAAATTTCTATTCTAGAATGTTGTTATTTCTATCTAAAATAGCACACTTCTCTGCTCCAAAACCATTGTCCTTCAATACAAAATCTATATCGCTGATCAACTCAGAATCTCGGTCTTTGAAGTCAGTTATCACCCCTGTATATACGTCTAGATAATCATGGCGTTCTACACCTGATTGAAGTCGAAAATGCTCAGTTCCAGACTCGCTGCGAAAATTATCGAAAAATTTATGACAGACCGTTTCAGCAGCTTTATAATCATTCACGACCCAGGCTTGGATCAGCCTAAATGGTTCTGGTACTGCGGTGTTTAACCCTTTTATTCGGCGTTCTGGATGATTGCTAAACCCTATTTTTACCCAATTAGGGAGGCAAGGTGTTTCAATCAAATATACAAAACCAGACTTCTTATTAGGGTCATACTCTCTATATTCTCTATACATTACTTTATCCTTAAATAGCAAAGTATCCAACTTCAATATAAATATTGGTAAGATAGCACTAAACAAGAGTACAACGGCGGAGCGACCTATGAAATATGTAGTTGGAATTTCGCAAGATGTGAAACGTTGAATCAAAAAAAGGCCGCAATCGCGGCCCTTGTGAAATAGTGAGTTTTATACAGCTTGGTTAATCGGCAGGTTCCAACCAAGATCATCACTAAGCTCTTCAGTGCATCGCTCTATAAGGACTGGCAGGTCCGCCGCTTTGTATCCTTTCCAGCGCTGGTTGAATCTGCGCTCAGAATAGCTTTCGTGGGTGATGTATTTCACATTCATAGCTCTGAAGACATACCGCAAGTAGTCAACAATGTTAGAACAGTATCCCTCGCTATCATTTAACTTTTGAATCCGCTTATGAATGCGCTTCCCCGACTTGAGCGCTTCATCCAGCTTGAAACCTATTTTTGGTTGATTAAGGTCTAGTGCAATTTCATATCCATAATAGGAATCAATCACGCCTTTCTCTGCCACATCGCCGGGGCCAACCTGAGAGGTGATAAGTAAATCGCCTATCCCGCTGAGACATTTGGGTATTTCATCGCCCATACCGACAAACTCGGGTGTATCGTAATAATTTGCAGATTTAACAAGGGAGAACGATACGTGTATGTGGCCATAGTCGGACCATCTGTGATTAATAGTTGCAAGTCTGGCCATTACGCTTACTTTTTCGATCGGTTTCATAGAGCTTTTCCTGTTACTTGTTGATGTAGGTTCAACGTGCCAGGGATTGATGGTGGCGCAAAAACAGAGGAAATATTTGGTAAGAAAATAGCCTCACTGGGAGGCCTTGGTTTAGTGAATTGATACGCCTCTATTTGCTAAGTGCGTTGAAAGATATAAAGACATTGAGCCTTTATCTTCGGCCGTAACAGCAACGCTGTTTTGTACGCACCAGGGCACATTTGCCTCGTCCAGCTGCGAAGCCCAAAAACCAAAATCAGCGTCTGATTTTTCATGATAAACAGCATAACAATGCGCATAGAACCCTTGCAGGTAATCATATTGCTTACGTGTAATTTGCATCGTATTTTCCTCAAATGTTTCAGTGGGACTGAGAGGGTTGGGAATAGTCAATTGGCAAGCGTTGGCGCCGCAATCTTAAGGAGAACTTTACGGCGCTTACTAATCACCAATCAGCGTATTTCTGAGCGACTTTTCCGTAAATTTCAGCTACCTTTAAATGCGTAACACCGTATCCGGCCAAGGCATGAACAGCATTGCCAATATCACCTGTGTAGAAGCATTCGTGATTTACCAGCTGCTCTTCAATAATCTGGTCGATACCCTTCTCTGCTATTTCTTTCGCTCGACCTTCCTCATGAATAACTTTGAGACGATCAGAGAACTCTTTGGCTTTCAACTTAGGCACACAGTCGCCAGCACCAAGAACTGTGCAGTATTCGACGCCTGGAGCCTTACGCTCCTCAAATTGCTCATTAGTAAAGGCAAAGAACACCCCCAGTTCGTTAAAAAGCTCCGTTTGCTTCTCTTGGATAAATGCAGTCATGGTTTTTCCCGTTAGTTGTTTCAGTTGGGATAAACGTGTCAGAAATTAGCGGGGCCGCAAGAAATAAAGAAGTCGCAGAGATAGGACCCTGCGGCTGTGTTAAGTGGCACCGGTCAAAAAGACCTGGTTATAGGATTATTTGTTCGTGGGCAGGTCAGTCACCATTTCACTTTTAAATTCGTAGGGCGTTGAAAACGCCGCCAAGCCTTCCCGCTCAAGCATGGATTCTCTAATCGAGCTATCAATTTCTCGCTTGGCCATCCAGTCCACTGTCCAAGAATCTACCTGCATGCCCTTGGTTCATCCACGACGGCAAATTCTCTAAAACCGGTATCTGTTGAGTCATTTAGAAATAGGAATTCTGCAAACCGGATACCGAAGTTCTGGTTTTGACTCGTAGATAAGGCATCAACTACTTCTGCCTTGTTTTGTGCATTTTTGATAACCCACTTTCTTTTATGGAACATCACCTGACTCCCTGTTATTGCGTTTTTGAAAAAAACTGTGATTCTGTGACGGACTGAACGTATTGTAGCTGCTTTTGCAGGTTGGCCAAACATTCGCGCTGCGCGCGCTTAAGTTCTTCCGATTTACCACCGGGTTTCGACGGACTGGGAGAGAAATATCCATCAATGAGATTTTTAGCATTCCCAATACTGAAGTGGGGCACTATCGCGGTCATTATTGGGATAAACGCGACCGTGAGAGCCAAAGAGCCTTCATTGACAATGGCATGCACTATATCTCGCCCGAAATCTCCCTGCGGTGTATTCCATGCTTTTTCATATGGTAACCATTTCTCAGCTGCAAAAGATACGACGATGGCGAATAAAAGCAGGGGTATAAGCCAAGCTGCAGATCCTGTGTTTTGGGAGATACTGGATGCAGCAAAGATAAAGCTTAAAAAAAATAATGGGCTGAACATCCATTGGACCAACGTTCTCATAGTATTTACACATTCGCGTTTTTATTGATGCGTATATTATTCCCTAGTCAAACTTAATTCGGCTTGTATCAAACGGCTAATTACTGTGAATTTTAATGGTGTGCGGTTTGAATAACGAGGAAGGTGCAAATCCAAACAGCTGTTTAAACGTTTTACTCATATGAGGTAAGTCAGAAAAACCCGAAGCATGGGCAGCCTCAGTCAATGTTGCTGACTTACTCAGTTGTTCTATTGCGGCGCGCACACGCCACCAGACAATAAAACGACTAATAGGTATACCCACTTCTTGCTTAAAAAGATGTGTTAGACGACTTGGGGACAAGAAAACCTTCGATGATAAAAACGCCATATCGATTGCACAACCTCTCTGCGAAGCAATAATGTCGATGACCGCTCGTACCCGTTTATCCTCAGGGCGCGATGAAAGCGCAGGACTATAGACTAGCCCTACCGCTTTATTTACTGTTTTCCACACTTTGTCGATATCGACGTCAGTAAATAGATGCTGAGAAATGGATCCCAATTCTTTGCTAGTAAGCGGCAGAGTATTAATTCCATCACTCCTGGCTTGACGTAAGGCTTTGAGAAATTGTTGGTTTTGCCTATCTTCAGGCTCTAAATAGATGACTACAATCTGATTGTCCTGTGCCAAAACCTTGTGAGGGACATCTTCGAAAATCACAATACATTGTCCGGTGTGAATACTTTGTGCCTTGAAATCTTGAACCGAGATGTCTTTGTCTAAACCAATGCAAATTTGGACAGCATGATGTGCATGAACATCATTATCAGGACTGATTCCGATGTAAATCGCTTTGTAGGGCCACAAATGAATATGCATGGCTGACTCAGTATCAAAAGTTCAGGCTATTGATTTTTGCCTTATAAATCTACACAAATGACGAATGTTAGCCGATAGATACAAGTTAAGGTGAGCGCGCACAGTGAAATTGTGTTCTTCTTACAATTTTAAGTGTGTAAATAATTTAAAATACCACAGTCCCTAATGGTTTTGTCTTGGTCACACGATGACGCCATATTTTCGAGTGATGACTTTAATGCGTTTAGCTCTTCAATGCGAATAATGACGTCTGATAAATGCTTAGCTATTAACGTATTGATATTTGAACAGCTCTGATCTGGCCTCGAACGACTGTCCATTAGCGTTTTTACTTCCATGATAGACATATCTAATGAACGACACTGTTTGATAAACAGGAGTTGTTCAATAGTCCCCTTGTCGTAGACACGATAATTTCCACTTGAGCGCTTAAGCTCAGGCAAGAGCCCCTTCTTTTCATAAAAACGAATGGTCTGAATACTACAACCTGTCGTCTTTGCGACATCACCAATTTTCATTTTTTTCTCCTAACCGTTGACTCTATACCAAGTATAGACTTTATACTCATACTATTCATCAGTAAAGAGTGTGTTTCTAATGAGCGGATGTGGGTGCGAAGTTGAAATAAAAGACCAGTCTCAACGACAGGTTTTGTATTGGCTTTTGGGAATAAACGCGACAATGTTTGTTATAGAAATGGGGATCGGGTTGCTTGCTGATTCAACCGCATTAATAGCCGATTCACTTGATATGCTCGCCGACGCAGTTGTCTATGGTGTTGCCCTTTATGCTATTGGTAAATCGCTATTGCACAAAGCCAATGCGGCTAGAATTAGCGGCTTTTTTCAGATGGCACTGGGTGTGTTGATTATCATTGATATTGTAAGACGGTCAATTTACGGTAGCGAACCTGTATCGGGACTAATGATGGCTATGGGGGCAGTTGCACTGGTTGCTAATGTCATTTGTCTTGTGATCATACGCAAACAAAGAAATGAAGAAGTGCATATGCGGGCAAGCTGGATATTTTCAGCCAACGATGTGATTGCCAACTTAGGTGTTATCTTTGCTGGCGTTTTGGTGTTTTGGCTCGATTCTCGATGGCCTGATCTGGTTATCGGTGTGATAGTTTCGTGCGTTGTGTTGCGCGGGGCAAAAATGATCCTCGAAGATGCTGGAAATGAAAGACAGCGAGCGCTTAATGCGCAAAGTTGATAAGAAAATGCCAATTTTTAATTGCACATCAAAACTGCGTAGGTTGGCATGGCTACTTATTACTTTGCTCATGTGTCAATCGGGCTTTTCGTTCGCCGCTCAATGCGATGACTACCCTGCGGAGGTATCGTCAGTCCCTGAACAATCAAAGTCGATAGGCACTTATGATGTTCCCGAAAAAAATGTAAATGCTGGTGATAATACGTCGAGTGAAGAGTCTAAGTGTTTCCATTGTGTGCTGTGTCAATGTGGACAGATTAAGTTTCTGGCACAACACCCAATAAATGACGTATCTAAACCGTTATATACCAATCAATACAGTTATTCCCGCAACGTCACTGACGGCCTAGTCGAAGGCCTTTTGCGCCCACCTCAACATTAATCCATTCCCTCCTATATGTTTGCATGGGTGCTTTCCATGTATGTCGTTATCTTATGAACAAAAGGTTCTTTTATGAGTTCTTCACGCCCATTGGGCATAAAAAAAGCTAGCTCAGCGTATCTGAAATTGATATCTGCTGCACTGGTAACCATGAGCATATCTGTTCAATCTGCCAATGCGCAAAAGTCTTCAATCACGCTTGAAAATGCGCTCAAACGCACATTATCAAACAACCCAGATTTAGTTGTGTTCGAATTTAAATCTTCGGCTTTGGATGGTGAATCAAAAATGGCCAGCTTACGACCTGAAATGTCTGTTGGGGTTGAAGTTGAAAATGTGTTGGGAACAGGCGAAGTGTCTGGTATCAAAGATGCCGAATTGACACTGACCTTATCGTCGGTCATCGAGCTTGGAGATAAAGTCAGCGGCCGAATGAATGTGGTGAGTTCAAAAAAAGCACAACTGCTTACACAACGGCGCATTCGTACGCTGGACATCTTGGGTGAAACAACTCGACGATATATCAATGTCATTGTCCAACAAGCGTTGCACAAGACTGAGCAACGAGCTGAAATGCTGGCTCGCACAATGCTTCAGACAGTCTCAACACGGGTTGAAGCGGGGGCTTCTTCACCACTTGAGAAAAAACGTGCAGAGTCAGCGTTGTCGCAGGCGCGTTTGTCGTTATTGATAAGTGAACAAAAACTCAATGAGTATAAACGCGACCTGGCCATCATGTGGGGTGACACTAACGCTGCGTTTGCGGAAGTTGAAGGGACACTGTTATCGTTTCCAAATTCACTATCACTTGAACATATGCTTTCACAGCTTCAAAGCAATCCACACGTTCTGCTTTATGCTGATAACTATCGGGTACAAGAGGCCAGATTGAGAGTGGTTCAGGCCAGTCAGCAGTTCGACATTGCGTGGGAAGCCGGTATCCGAAGAATGCAGGGAATTAATGACACAGCGTTAGTCGCCAGTATTTCGGTGCCGTTAAATACCAAGCAGCGGAATCTAGGAGAATACGAACAACAGCGCGCATTGCTTGACAGTATCGACTATCAAAAACAAGCGAAAATTCGTGAACTCACTCGCCAATTAAATCAAGTCATTAGCGCAAAAGACCAAGCCTTGCTCACTGTTACGACCCTTCAAGACAATGTCGTTCCCACATTGGAATCTGCATTGAAATTGGCGCGGGATGGCTATGAAAGTGGTCGCTACAACTATATAGAGTGGGTGACAACGCAACAGCAACTCATAGATATGCAACGAACACTGATAAAAGCCGCAGGCTTAGTCCACCTTCGAAGCGCAGATCTAGAGGCACTTACGGGAATTCCCGTGTTTTCTGACTCTCCCTCGACGTCTGCTCAATCATCAGAATTACTAGAGAAAAAATAATGAATACATCACAATTTACATTACTCACTAGCGCACGTGACTTGCTTGGCGTGTTAGCCATGCTACTTACTTTACTGTTTGCTACTGTCGCCCTGGCTGATGATGACGATGAGGAAGCCGAAGAAAGACCCGAGTACGTAGTGTTATCTCAAGAACGGATGCTTGAACACGATATCGTGACTGCTTCAGCCGCGTCAGGATCATTATCGCTCACAACCAGAACATTTGGGCGGATAGTTCATGATCCTGCGTCACTGAGTCATATTCGTGCCCGCTTCGACGGTGTTGTAAAACGTATCATGGTGAATATTGGAGATAAAGTAAAAAAAGGTGACACACTGGCAATCATTGAGTCAAACGAGAGTTTAAATCAATACTCAATCACCTCACCGATGTCTGGAAAAATCATAGCTAGACACGCCAATGATGGTGAGCTCACCAACGGTCAAGTGCTGCTTTCTGTTGCTAATTACTCTCGCGCAATTGCTCAATTGGCTATTTTCCCCAAACAACGTACTCATATTGCCGCTGATATGGAAGTCACTTTAAGGCTTGAGGAATTGCAGCAACAATCAAGTATAAGCCACATTACGTCCTCACCGGATGACAAACCCTATTCTATCGCGTTGGTGAACGTTGATAATGGCAGTGGTTATTGGCCTTTAGGCGCTATGGTAGAGGGTTATATTCAGATTGGTTTCCAAGAAGTCAATCTGGCACTCCCCAAAAGTTCAATACAAGAGTTAGATGGGCAAACCATTGTTTTTGTCAAAGAAGGGGAACGATTTTACCCCCGCCAAGTAAAACTTGGGAACACGGACAACCGTTTAGTAGAGATTGTGAAGGGCGTTCAAATAGGCCAGCAAGTCGTTGTAGAAAATAGCTATCTACTAAAAGCTGATTTATTAAAAATGGAGGCGGGCGATGATGACTAATTACCTGCGCATTTATTGTCAAAAGCAAAGCCAAGTCCATAAAAACGGTGAGGTGAGAGCATGATTGCACGAATACTCCGTCTGTCGATTGAGCGCCGTGGTGTCATGATGTTGTTCGCCTTGTTTGTCGCCTTTTTTGGTATGTACAGTTACAAACAACTGCCGATTGATGCTGTGCCTGATATCACCAACGTGCAAGTGCAGATAAATACCGCAACCCCAGGTTACTCGCCTTTGGAGACTGAGCAACGCATAACGTTTATAGTTGAAACCTCGCTGGCCGGTTTGCCTAATTTATCGTATACCCGCTCGATATCACGCTATGGCTTGTCGCAAGTCACAGTCGTGTTTAAAGAGGGCACCGATTTATATTTCGCACGAAATCTCGTCAACGAGCGTCTCACCGCCATCGCGGCGCAATTGCCAACAGGGTTAACCCCTGAAATGGGCCCTATCGCCACAGGCTTGGGTGAAATTTACATGTACTCGTTAAGTGCTGAGCCTCAGGCGCGACAGGACAACGGTCAACCCTATGATGCTATGGCATTAAGGGAGATCCATGATTGGGTAGTTAAGCCCCAATTGTCGCTTGTTGAGGGGGTAACCGAGGTTTATGCGGTAGGCGGATTTGAAAAGCAATATCATGTGAATCCTAATCCAGTCGCAATGATAAACTTTGGGATAAGTACAGGTGACCTTCTCAGTGCGCTAGAACGCAACAATGCGAATCAAGGCGCTGGTTTTGTAGAACAAAATGGGCAACAAGTACTGATCAGATCGGAAGCCCAACTGAAGGGCATCGACGATATCGGCCAAGTGGTTGTTAAGATCATTGATGGCGTACCGGTAAAAATTCAAGACATCGCCCAAATCAACCTCGGTAAAGAGCTGCGCTCTGGAGCCGGCACGTTAAATGGCCAAGAAACAGTGATTGGCACGACAATGATGTTAGTGGGAGAAAACTCTCGTACGGTCGCCAAAGCTGTGGACAGTAAGCTCGAAACCATTAAAACAAGCTTACCCGAGGGCGTTATCCTTGAAGCGGTTTACGATAGAACAAGCCTCGTTGACAAAACCATCGACACAGTACAGAAAAACCTCGTCGAGGGCGCTTTACTTGTCATCGTTGTGCTATTCGTTTTGCTTGGGAATGTGCGAGCTGCACTTATTACAGCCGCTGTAATACCCCTGGCAATGCTTGCCACGATATCGGGTATGGTCAAAACCGATGTGTCTGCTAACTTAATGAGTTTAGGCGCACTGGATTTTGGCTTGATTGTCGATGGCGCAGTTATCATTGTTGAAAACTGTATCAGGCGATTATCCGAATCCCAGAAGCAAAACGGCGCAACTCTACCGCTCAAAGAAAGACTGAATGTTGTATATGAAGCCACTAATGAAGTCATACGTCCCAGTTTGTTTGGTGTATTGATCATTACCATTGTTTATATCCCCTTGTTCACGCTCACTGGCGTCGAAGGTAAAATGTTCCACCCCATGGCAGCGACCGTGATAATGGCTTTGCTTGCCGCAATGGTATTTTGTTTTACCGTAGTGCCTGCGGCGATAGCAATTTTCATGAGAGGTAAAATTAGCGAAAAAGAAAGCCCAATTATTAAAGGTGCAAAGGCAGTCTATCGTCCTGTTTTAACCGGAGCGCTGCGTTTTAGATGGCTAGTGGTAGTAGCAGCGAGTGCTTTGGTTGTCGGCAGTTTATGGATGGGCAGTAAATTAGGCTCCGAGTTTATTCCCCAGCTCAATGAAGGTGATATCTTAGTACAGGCAATACGGATCCCTGGGACAGGGGTAGAACAAGCAGTTGAAATGCAAAAAACTCTTGAAGCGAAACTTATGCAGTATGAGCAAGTACAGACGGTATTCGGTCGCACGGGTACGGGTGAGGTCGCCACCGACCCTATGCCACCAAACATTACTGATACGTTTGTTATTTTAAAGCCTCGGGAGCAATGGCCCGATCCATCAATGACAAAAGCTGAGTTAGTGGAAACGTTTGAAGAGGACTTGTTTACTTTGCCCGGCAATAATTATGAATTTACGCAACCTATACAAATGCGTTTTAACGAATTGATTAGTGGCGTAAGGGCAGATTTGGGGATAAAGCTATTTGGGGATGACTTAGATACGCTCTTTGCATCTGCTTCTGACATTTTGACCGTTATTTCAACGATTGAAGGAGCTGATGACGCGAGGCTTGAGCAGGTAGAAGGCATTCCAATCTTCACCGTCACACCAAAGCCTGATCAATTGGCACGCTTTGGTTTGGATATAGCCGACTTGCAGTTATGGCTCAATGCTGCGACAGGTGGAGAAACCGCTGGAATGATTTTTGAAGGCGACAGACGCTTTGAGATTGTCGTGCGATATGGCGACGACATTCGAAATGAACTCACTCAGCTTGAGAGCGTTCCCATCGTCACGCCCTCTGGTGAGCATGTACCGATAAGCGAATTAGCCACACTGGCATTTAAAGAAGTACCTAGCCAAATAAGCCGGGAAAATGGCAAACGTAGTATTGTTGTCACAGCAAATGTGCGTGACAGAGATATTGGCACTTTTGTTGAAGAAGCTCAGGCGAGAATCAATGATGAAGTAGATTTACCTGCTGGTTATTGGCTCGACTATGGTGGAACCTTTGAGCAGCTCGAGAGTGCGAGTCAACGATTGACTATTGTGGTACCGGTTACGTTGTTTGTGATTTTGACAATGCTGGTAATTGCGTTTGGTTCTATACGCGATGCGTTGATTATCTTCACAGGTATCCCTTTGGCATTAACAGGCGGTGTAATGTCTCTTTGGTTAAGGGATATGCCTTTATCCATATCCGCGTCGGTAGGATTTATCGCGTTGTCTGGGATTGCCGTATTAAACGGATTGGTAATGCTGTCCTTCATCAAGCAACGTTTGCTAGAAACCGGAGAATTAGTGAATAGCATTGTTGAAGGGGCACTTATTCGCTTGCGTCCGGTATTAATGACAGCACTAGTGGCAAGCCTTGGATTTGTGCCCATGGCGCTCAATACGGGCATAGGTGCAGAGGTGCAACGGCCTTTGGCCACGGTGGTCATCGGCGGGATAATATCGTCAACCTTGCTAACACTGGTAGTGCTGCCTGTACTCTATCGACTCGTGCATAGTAAAGGGGATCAGTAGTGTTCTTGGGCATTTATTCGTAAATGCCCAAGTTTTACCTGAACGATTTTTAGGTACCTATTGACTCTTTATTAAGTATAGACTTTACAATCATATTCTTAACGTCATGTACGATAAGGATAGATATGGTTTCGCTTATTTTAATTAGTAGTTTTTTGGCGCTAGCCGCCCTCGGTAGAAGCTTTTTTCAATATAAGAGAAATGGTGATTTTGGTATAAGAGCAGCATCTATAAACGCACCATTAATAGAAATTGTACCAGGGGCTATATTCGTGGTTACGTTTTGCTTTGCATTTGGTCTAGTTCTTTTTGGTTACTTAGGACGTGCGCCCCTACTATTTGTTCCTTCAATTCCATTTCAGCTTCTCGGCTCCTTGATTGGCGCCTGCGGAATTGCTGTAACTTTGTTGTCTCAAATTCAAATGGGAGATTCATGGCGTATTGGCGTTGACCAGCAAGAAACGACTGCACTTATTACCCACGGGATTTACGCAAAGTCTCGCAACCCCATTTACTTTGGTATTTTTCTATTTTGGGCAGGGGTGTGTATAACGTTCCCACATTTGCTGCTTTGGGCATGTGCTTTTGTATGTTGGATTTGCATTGAAGTGATTGTTCGACAAATTGAAGAGCCTTATTTGAAGAAAGTGCATGGCGATGATTTTCTAAAATATAAGTCTGACACTAACCGATACATACCTAAGCTTTCACGCTTTAAGTTTTGACGCTTAAATAAGTAATGGCGCAGGCTGCTTTATATGCATAAACTAACGAACGGTATCTTTTAACGTCCATTTTTATGAACTGTCGTTATTCTTAAATAAAGTGAGCCGACTGATTATGTTTGCAAGCCCGTTCTCGATTAGCGTGAGTTCATTGTCAATTAAAGTGAGTCAGGCACCGGTCATATTCTCACTTAATGTGAGTCCAAAATGTACGATGTAATCAAGTCAGAGGGATTATGTTCGCGAGCCACTACACATAGCTACTCCTGAGCTTATTAGATGTAGTAGCAATGTGACTTGATAATGCTGGTGGACAAATCCGCGAGAACTTTGCCAAATACGAAGGGTTAGAAAAGGCCTCCGGAGAGACCTGTCAGTTTTGTAATTGATTAACGGGACCTGATGCTGGTGGTTCCAGACAGAGTTTCTAAAGCTTCTCTTTTGACCCATTGTTCTGGTAACGAATGCCATATTTTACAATCTGATTCACCATCAGATTGCCTTTTACTCCACTCCTTTAACTGACCAGATTTGTAATCTCTCAAATCCTTGATTGTGTACGTGTTTAATTTGCGCTCCCAATCACTAAGGTATGTGTTGAGTTTAGAAGTACACAGGTCGCTGGCAGACGCCATCGGAGTTAACACAGCCCAGGTGAGTAATATAGAAAGCTTCATTCGCATAAATGCTCCGTATTTAATTGTGCCGGGGAACCGCCCCCGGCTACTAGCACCATAGCGAAGAAAAAAGACGCCACTGAAATCGCAAGGCATTATTTGAGGGTGTGTAATTTAACAGGCCAAATTTCACACAAAAATGTATGGTCCGCCTCGTTATTGCAATGATTAATTTCGATAACGGGGCTGGTTATGCGCTAATGTATTCGG
>NZ_JABBXD010000014.1 GCF_014750655.1 Salinimonas profundi | reverse complement strand
CCGCCGTCTGCTAACAGAAATTTGCCCTGGCGATCCTTATCCGCATTCGTAAACGCCCCTTTAACATGGCCAAATAGTTCACTTTCAATCAGGTGGCGCGCAATGGCAGCACAGTTGACATACACCAGTGGCTTGCTTTTTCGGTTTGATTGCTGGTGCAAAGCGCGGGCAACTAACTCTTTACCCACCCCGCTTTCACCTTCTATCAGAACGGTGAGCTCAGAGGAGGCGGCCAGTCGGATAGACTTTTTCAAGGATTTTATTACGTTGCTGGTACCTATCATTTCAGCACTGTTGTGCTCATCCGATGTATGCTCGCTAATGGCTTGCAGAATATGTTGCGCCTGATTGCTTTTACTTTGCAGTTGCTTAATGGTCAAACATGTTGCTAAAAAACCTGAGGCGAGTGCTGCAACAGGATCCAGGGTTGTGTTATCCAGTAAATCAAATTGATTCGGTGCCACACTATCGAGTGTTAGTACGCCCAAAAGCTGACTGTCTTTGTATAGTGGGATACCCATACAGGAATGTACGGTGAAGGTATCGTGGTTACAAATCATACCATCGTAAGGGTCGGGCAGAGTGCAGTCGGCGGTAAAACGAACCGCTTTATGTTCCCCACAGATGACCTTCAGGCGGGGGTGTTGATGAATCAAAAAACGGCGCCCCATGACATCTGGGCTGATTCCGCGCTGCGCCACGGGGATTAGCGTACCCTGTTCATGAAGTAACAGCGCAACCGCGTCACAATTGATAGTTGCACAAATTGCGGCAATTAATTTTTCAAAAGAATTTTCTTTGGTGACCGCACCTGATAAATCCAATACAAAGTTGATTAAAGCGTGGCTGGATATTCTATTCATTTTTTCTGCACCGCCAAATTGGCGTGTCATTTTGACACAAAAGAAATCAAATGACATTTTTTGCATGTGTCATTTTGACACTATACAGTTCATATTTTTTTTAAATTCTTGTTTCTTAATGGTTATTTTTATGGCACGCGTTTGGCAATTGCTTTAACAAAGCAATATTTATTTTCCAACCAAAGAGCACCATAATGTTATCAAAGACTCATATTCAGACCGTAAAAGCGACTATTCCATTACTTGCCAACGCAGGAACCGCTCTCACCACATATTTTTATGAGCGCATGTTTACACATAATCCCGAGCTTAAAAATGTGTTTAACATGACCCATCAAAAAACCGGCCGTCAGCCAGCAGCACTTTTTGACGCGATAGCGGCCTATGCCACATACATTGATGATCTGGATGTATTAGAAGATGCGGTGATGCGCATTGCCCACAAACATACCAGCTTTAATATCCAGCCTGAGCAATATGAAATCGTCGGTCACCATCTGATTGAGACATTGCGAGAGCTCGCATCTGATGATTTTACTCCCGCGGTTGAAGAGGCGTGGGTAGCAGCTTATGGTCAGCTGGCAGGTATTTTTATTAAGATAGAAGGCGATCTTTACCAACAGCGCGCGGCAGCAGAAGGCGGCTGGGAAGGATTCAGGGAATTCCGGATTGCAGCGAAATCGCCTGAGTCCGATCTTGTCACCAGCTTTGTGTTTGAGCCAGTAGATGGCAAAAAAGTCATTGATTTTCAGCCAGGGCAATATATTGGCATTAAAGTACACCCTGAAGGCAGTCAGTATGAGGAAATTCGTCAGTATTCGCTTTCAACAGCACCCAATGGAAATACGTACCGGATAAGTGTTAAACGAGAAGGTGACGATAGTACAGCTGGTGTGCTGTCGAATTATCTTCACAATCACCTAAGTGTAGGTGATATCGTTGAGCTGATGCCGCCCGCCGGGGACTTTTATCTGAAGCAATCAGCATCGCCGGTCGTGCTTATCTCGGCCGGTGTTGGACTGACTCCCATGCAGGCAATGTTAGACACGCTGGCACAGCAGCAATATCGTTATCCGGTTAGCTATCTTCATGCGTGTAAAGTCCCTGCGCAACACTCTTTCAAACATCATGTCGAAAGCCTGAAAAGTGTATTGGAGATGCAGGTGTATACCTGGTACGAAAACGCCCCAAGACTCAACGACGGGGAGTTTGAAGGCACCCTGCAAATTGAAGTTATCCATGACCAGCTTCCGTTCAACAGCGGCGAATTCTACGTTTGCGGGCCAGTACCATTTATGCTTTCTGTCAAACAGCAGCTCGTAAACGTTGGGGTTGATAATGACCGCATTCACTATGAGTTATTTGGTCCTCATCAAGATTTATAACGCAATATTTTAGGCACAAAGGTCAATAGCCTCCGTGCCTTTATTTGTTTCTAAAAAGTAACCGTTAGAGATTAGCCTGATTTATTTTGAGGGCTTCAAACACGGTTTAATAAAACCAATATTTACACACATTTTGTGCGCCCCTTTTAAGGTATGCTCTTGTGCACCTGGTTATGCCTACCTATACGCAATATTGTGTGCACGACTATATAAGTCCCTGTTATATATGGCGCTCTCTGCAGGCGTGCCGCTGAATAATTGCTTACCTGGCTTTGTGTCAGAAGCTCATCTTTATGCCGTGTGCAGGACAGGAGATTACAACCCCCTTAATTTGTGAGACTTATTCGCTGCGAGTCTGATTAAGGTAATTTTGCAGCATTAATTAAAGGAATAATTTATGAAAAACTTATTTTTCTTCGACTCGATGATCACGCCCAAAATCATAACGTTTATTTATTGGTTGCTTCTTGTATCGGCAGTTGTGTCAGGTTTATCTTTTATGTTTGGCGGGTATAGTGGGATGACGTTTGGCTCTTTCATTGGCGGTTTGCTTATCGTGGCGGGTGGCGCATTGGGCGCAAGAGTTTGGTGTGAACTGTTAATAGTGCTATTTAAAATCAACAGTAATTTACAAAAACTCTCAGACTCCTCTCAGTAACATCTTTGAAAAAAGGGCTGACTAAGCCCTTTTTTTAGCGCCTTATTTACTTGTTTGACAATACCCTTTCACAAAATCAGCGTGTTCTGGCAGCGCTTTGACTGCAGCAAGTACCCGTTCGCGCTGCTGTCGTAGTGAGTTTTTAAGCTGGTCTTCCAAGAGCATGGTCGCAGCCGGATGATAATGGGTTGGGGTGATACCCTGACCCAGCATCACCTGGGTCCAGGAGTCCACACGAAACAGCTCGTTTTGTTTTTGAAAGGCGTGAGCCTGCTCTTTGAAAAGGGTAATACGACTAGCCAGTGAGTCGGGCACTTGCATGTCTTTACAATGCTGCCAAAACGGGCTGTCGTCGCGTTCGGTCACATGATAATGCAGAATGATGAAGTCGCGGATTCGCTCGAGCTCGGCCTGGGTCTGGCTGTTATATTCGTCTATCAGCGCCGGGTCGTGACCGCTATGGGGAAACAGCTGCATAAAGCGTGTAATGCCCATCATGACCAGGTGAATGCTTGTAGACTCCAGCGGCTCCACAAACCCACTGGCTAAGCCCAGAGCAAGGCAGTTACGATGCCAGGCTTTTTTTCGTCTTCCGGTTTTAAAGCGCAATGTTTTAGGGGCAGTAAGCGGTTCACCTTTAACGTTCTTTAACAGGGTGTCACGCGCTTCGTCGTCGCTCATAAATTTACTGGCGTACACCAAACCATTGCCCACCCGGTGTTGTAGAGGGATCTCCCACTGCCAGCCGGCGTGATGGGCCGCGGCGCGCGTGAAGGGCGGGGCGGGCTGAGTGCTTTCAGTTTGCACGGCGCAGGCGCTGTCGCACAGTAGCCAGTGCGACCAGTCCTCAAAACCGGTTTCTAACGTTTCTTCAATCAGTAAGCCTTTAAAGCCGGTGCAATCAATGAAAAAGTCACCATCCACCACCTCGCCGCTTTCAAGGTGCAGGGCGCGGATGTCGCCATTATCATGTTGGGAAACACTGCTGATAACACCTTCAGTGCGGGTAACATTCAGCGCACTGCAAAACCGCTTTAGAAAGCTGACATAGTCGCCGGCATCAAGATGATACGCATACTGAATATTACTTTGTGGCGAGGTTGCGAATTTATGCTGGCGGGCCGCTTCAAGTTCAAAACAGTAATCGCCGTATTTACCTTCCAGACCCTTTTCTTTGGCGCTTAAGAAAAAGTGAACAAATTCCGCCAGCCAGCTTTGCTGACCGGTCACGCCAAAAGAGTGGATATAGCGTTCACCAACATGCCCCCAGTTTTCAAACTGGATTCCCAGCTTGAACGTGGCAGAGGTCGCGCGCATGAACGCCTGTTCGTCAATCTGCAACAGCTTGTGAAAGGTCCGCAAAGGCGGGATCGTCGCTTCACCGACACCGATAGTGCCGATAGTTTCTGACTCAATCAGCCTGACATCCACCAGCGGCCCCATTTTACGCGCCAGCGCGGCCGCGGCTATCCAACCGGCGGTGCCGCCACCGGCAATCACAATTTTCTTCGGCGTTGTTGTCATAATCTTACTACTTGTTGAGTTGATTAATGATGATGGCCCGCAAGCGCCGGGCCTGGAGTTCGTCTAATTCGGCAAGCACCCCCTGACCCGCTTCAGGAATATGCACCGATGCATTATCGCTGTTCCCAAATACGTAGTAGTCGAATAATGCTTTAAAAGCGGCTTTTTCGCGCTCAGGCCGATCACGTATGGCTAACATGGCATGAAACAGGGCCGGCATCCCGTGGCCAAGAAAGGCAGCGGCCTCGCTCCACCAGAAGTTGACCAGAATATTGAAGTCGCTTAACCCCTCTACCTGATGCCACCACATGCTGGGAATAAAAATACCATCGCCAGGACCCAGTTCGGCAACCTGCGCATGCCCGATGGCCTCTTTGAATCGCGGAAAACGTGCATAGTCAGGGGCGTGAAAATCTACCATGCTGATCATCTGGCCACCGGGTGTTTTTTCCACTGGTCCCGGATACAGATTTTCAACCTGCTCAGGGGGAAACACTACCACGCGACGTTTACCTGCCACGCAGCAGGCGATATTTTCGTTACAGTCAAAGTGGCAGGACGCCAGAGACTGGTTACCTACCCAGATGCTTACCAGCGGCTCGTCACTGCCGGTGGGGATAAGTTGTGGCGTCTGGCTGAACTGCAAATCAGGTTTAAGGCCCGGAAAGTACGTATCCACCGGCGCAGAGGCCATATATAACGATTTGTCCTGTGGTCGGGTAAGCAGCTCATCCAGAAAGTCACTGACATTTTGTCGCACGCTTTCATAATTGAGAGATGCCGCATCCTGCTCATAAAAATACCGGCCTTTGATCGCCGAGGATGCCCGATACACCATGGAGGGACGCCCGTTATAAAACCCGGACAAATAATCCACCGCCTCGGCGGGGGCACGTTTAGCGTGGCTCAAAAGTGGCCAGTGACTGGCAATGCCGCGCAGGATGAGCGGTGAGGCCTGCTCAGTGAGTTCAGACAAAGGCGGGGCATCACCGGCGGCGACTTCCTTTACGCGCTGGCTGATAGCATGTACCGCTTCAGGCATTGGCGCGCTGCTCATACTGTAGGCGGATATTTTTCAAATCCACCAGTGTCTGAATATTACCCAGGGATGATAAGGCCAGAAACAAGCCCTGCAGAAACCCCTTTTGATGCAGGGTATGCAAGTCATCTGCGCTTAAGGCGGCAACCTTCTCCTGACTGATTGCGTAGTAACCACTTACTTTCAGCGGGGAGCCATCGGCAAGCTCAATATCGATATTTAACGGCTCGAGCAAGTCCAGCGAATGCCAGGCGCTGACCATGGCTTTGGTCGCCTGCATGCCCTGATGAATAACGTGTAGCACAGACGCAATACGGTTCAGATAATCAGAATTGCCGCCTTTGGGCAAAAATAAGGGAGTCCCGTTTTGTTCGCTTACCCGTGGGCTGGTGGTATCGATATGCACCATCACTTCCTCACCATCACCATGCAGACCAATGGCAAAAGGGCCGCGCGCGATGACCGCAGGCACATAATCTGTCGCCCAGCCATTGTGCGAACGAAGACTTTCATAAGTGTTGGGCAGTGTTTCGTTTAAAAAGAGGTTTTCGTTACGTTCCAGCCCCAACAGTGCTGTCATCGTAAAGCTATTGGTGTCCTTATCCGGGTAAAACAGCACCGGATAATGCTTCATGATGTCTGCCAGTTCAGTGGCAAAAACCGGTACAGACGTCACGTTATCGCCAAATTCGGCCCGGTACTGATTGATCACCCGTATATCTTTGTGGGTGACATTATCCAGAAGGGTGTAGTTATTATTCATATTTCTGCCTTTTTAAAACCTGCGCCCCGCGCTGCCCACCTTTTACCTTTTATCAGGATTTACTTTGTGCGGGAGTGAATACTATCTAATCACATTCTGCAGCGGGTATCACCTGCGTATTTGGGCTTTTGGGCGAGCGCACAACGCACAAAGGCCACCGAAGTGGCCTTGCGTTTTAATACACTATTTCAACAACTTAAAATGTATATCGTGCGCCAAGATTATATCGTGCACCCAAGTCTTCCAGGTACCAGAGCTGATTAGGTGTACGACCATGCTCCCGGCTGTTTTCACCGGTGATATTGATACCTTCAACAAACACTGACAGGTGCTCATTCACCTCGTAGCTTACGTTTGCGTCTATCTGATAATAGTCTTCAATATAAGCCGGGTTGTTAGAGCCCTTGTAGTTTGCCCGGTTCAGGTATTTCTCGCGCCAGTTCCACGCTACCCGCGCGGTCCAGCCATAGTTTTCATAAAGCAGAACCAGGTTGGCGGTATCACTTAAGCCGGTCAGGGCAAACTGCGATACATTCGGGTTACCTTCGTTATCAAAACCAATGTCACCGCGTACGATGGTGTAGTTAGCCTGCACCCCAAAACCGGTTTCACCGAAGAAGTGTTGCACCGCGAACTCGCCACCGTACAGTTTGGCTTCCCGATTGTTTTGCGGGTAGGACGTACGGAACACCAGGTCCGGATCGCCTTCTTCAGGAATCAAATCCCATCCGGGAGTTTCACCAAGCTCAAGAATCTGTTCCGCCGAACCGGTGTAGTCATCTGCGCCGTTAGGATATGCCTGCGGTTGTTCCAGCAGTACCATCATGGCAAACAGTGACGTATCATCGACCGCAAAACCTCGATCGCGAAGTGCATTGGCTGCTGCAATAGCGCGTGGGCCTGATGTCTGGTCCTGAATACCGAAGTAGGTGCGATCTTCCTGGCCGGTGCCGATAAAGTTAGATACCCGTTTTTCGAAGAAGCCGACCGACGCATAACTGGTTTCGTCGTAGTACCACTCAAACGAAATATCCAGGTTGTCTGATTCAAGCGGCAACAGCGCGGGGTTTGAGGAACTCGCCGTTGCACGGGCACCGTTTAGGGTGGAGCCGGTCAGACCAAAGTTACTTGGTGATACCCGCAAGTCGCCATAGCCTGCCCGGGCGATGGTTTTACTGTATGAAAAACGCCCTTTCACATCATCGGTAAGCATAATGTCAAAGTCTAAGCTGGGCAGCAGGTTATCGTAATCAGCCTTCACTGAAAGTGGTTGTGCGGTGGTTTCAGGGTTTGTGAAAACACTAAAATCGTTGTTGTTTTCCCAAACCAAATAGCTGGGCGGTGTCACCAGAGAGGTAGAATCCACATCGGTGGTTTCGTAGCGAACGCCAGCCAGAACATTGATTGGCATGTCGTTCCAGTCTGCCTGTACATGCACCTGGAAGTACGCAGCCATAGTGTCTTCTTCTACCGTATCATTGGTAGAAAATACGTTACTGACCCCAAAGTAGTTGGCATCTGACGGATAAAGTGCAATACCTTCCCGGGCCAGCGCAACGGTATCGCCGGTAAAGCCAATACCCTGACTTTCGCCGGGGTTGAAGTCGTCAAACTCACCACCCACATCAATCTGTTCCAGCAAGCCTTCTGAGAATTCACCCGGGTTAGCAATACCCCAGTTACCCAGTGTCATGTTGTCACCAGCTGTCTGGCGGGCATTCATTTCCATGGCGCGGCTTTCCACCCCAAACTGGAATTCACCGTTATCCAGATAATAAGTACCATCAAATTTAAACTGAGTAATTTCGGTGACCTGTGAGGCGTGACGCAGACGCAGGATTGAAGAGCCTACGTCGCCGGCATCCAGTACACCATTATTATTGCCGCGCTCGGAATCATCGTAAACGTTGCGATACGAAGGTAGCTCACGACCAAACCACCATTCGCGAGATGCCACAATCGGCGCACCCAGGCCAACAGCGATTTCACCGGATGCCAGGTTGTCACTTGGACCACTTGGCAAACTTTCCATTTCAGAATTGTGAACATCAAAATTCAGCTTTAATGAATCGCTGTAGAAATATTCAAAATTCAAACCCAGCGAATTCAGTGTGTTTGTTTGTTCACGGTATTGCTGTTCAAAACCTTCATCCACGGTGCCATTGTAGTTCTCTGCAATGTAGATAGGCGTGGCCACCGGGCCATCATCAAACTCAACCTGTGTAATGTTGGTGCCGTTTTGCACCCAGTTTGTAATTTCACCACGGTGCTCGTTAACTTCGTTTTCTGCGAACAGATAATCCAGCGTCGCGGTCATATTGTCTGCTGGCGCGTATTGCAATGTGATTTGCGCATTTTTACGCTCACGCTGACGATCTGAAAAGGCATAGCGCAAATCGTTAGGACGGGCATAAAGCTGACCCACATCCGGCGCGTTCTGATAGACCGACATGTCAGCGTTGTTAAACAGCGTATCAGGATCGTTAGGGTCGCCCCACTCACCGATATTCCAGTCGTTAACGGTGGCACCAACGTAACCTGAGTCACGCTGCTGAATAATGGCAGTGACATTCACACCAAATTTGGCATCATCATCTGTCCAGTTAACGATACCGGACACTTCAGGGGTAACATCGTCGCCTACGCGATTTGTCGTATCGTGTACCGCTTTGGCAGCCACTGAAGCAGTAAAGCCGGGGTTGTTTAGCGGGCGCGCGGTTAAAATGTTGATGGTGGCACCAATACCGCCCGTGGCGATATCGGCTTTACTGGTCTTGTAAACCTCAACCGCTCTGACACCCTCTGATGCCAGGTTAGCAAATGAGAATGCCCGGGTACCGCCGCCGCGAGTTGTACCATCGGCACCGCTACCGCCACCATAAGTCTGCGCGGCAGGCATCATTCGGCCATTGAGCGTGATCATGTTGTTGTCACCGCCAAAACCACGCACAGTAACTTCGTTACCTTCACCGTTGGTTCGGCTGATGGATACACCGGTAATACGCTGCAATGATTCGGCGAGGTTGGTATCCGGGAACTTACCAATGTCTTCAGCGGATATCGCATCCACAACACCCACAGAATTCCGCTTGATAGACTGCGCCTCTGTCAAACTGGATTTAAGACCTGTGACCTCAATGACCTCAACGGCATCGCCATCTTCTGTGGTGCCATCATTCTGCTGGGCTAATGCCGGCATCATGACGCTGGTACCAAGTAAAACAGAAAGGCTCCGTGTCAGGAGTGACTTTTTAAATGGAATATTTCGTTTCATGTGATTCCCCAATCGTTTCCCTTAAACTTGTTCACTACTGCCTGTGTGTTGTCAGGTGCTCCATTTCATGTGGAAACTGCGCGACACAGAGTAAACGAACTGTTAATGAATGGTAATAAGATGGTGAAGGCAAGCTATTATCTTTTTTCACAATACAGTGTCGATAAATCCTGCAACCGGGAACTTTAACGGATATCGTTCCCGAGCAGGGGTGGAAACTAGCTTATGGCGCTGGATCCGACGTGGCGCTGATACTGGCAAGCACGTACACCAGAGGCGCATTCCAGTTAATGGCCACTTCATTGGTAGAGTAACTGCACCAGGCATCCAGATAAGACATCGCAGGCAGATCAGACGGGTACTTGCACTGATCCTGATGACCGTTTTGTGGGCCACCCACCAGCCAGCCAGGCACCGGGTCTGCGACGTTGTCTGCCTGTGACGGGCGGTGATGTATAAAACGCGGAGAGCGGCTGCCAAAACCGCTAACAAAACTAAAGCCGGTAAGATTTCGCCCGCTGATATAATCCACCAATGCCAGCGAGGCGTCACGGTAGTATGGCGTCTTGTCCAACGCATAGGCAGCTTCCAGCAACATTGCTTTATTCATCATCACAGCATTACTGCCCCACACAAAGTCACTGGTCACTGCCGGCACCCGCAGGGCATGATCTTTCATGATATCGACCTGACGGTTGGCGTAATCAAACAGGGCGGTTTTGACCTTCCGGTAACTGGATGAAGCAAGCAGAGCTGATGCATCATTGAGTACCGACAGGTAGCCGAGGCTTTCCACACTGGCCCAGGATGGGGTCGTCACCGCAGGCAGCGTCTGCACCTGCGCCCGCAACGCTTCAGAATTGCTGGTGCTTATTGCATATTCAATGCGAGCCCAGCGAAACTCATCTTCAAGACGCGTATCTCCATATTCTCCGGTATGCACATTTTGCTCGTTTCTATAGAAGCGCTGCGGGTGTTGCCTGGCCCATTCCAGCGCCTGTCTGGCGGCATCCAGATACATCTCGCGCTTGTCTTCAAATACTCGGGCAGCCACCGACATGACCGCTGCGAAGTTCAGCGTTGCTGCCGTGCTTTTAGCCGTAGCGTACCGGGGTTGGGTAGCCTCGTGCGGCATAACGGGACCGGCAAAATCCAGAGTCGTGAGTTTGTGGTAGACGCCACCGTCGTCAGCCTGCATGGTGACAAGCCATTCCAGATTCCACAGGATTTCATCCAGAATGTCTGCGCGCTCATTCACTGACTCGGGAATGTTCCAGTACCGTGTATTGTAAAAGTCAGGATGATCCAGATAAGCTCGCAGTAATGTGTAGGTGGAGATACCCGAGTTGACCACGTATTTATTATAATCGCCGGCATCATACCAGCCCTTTTGCCGGGGCGATGCAGGCAGGTCGGGTGAATCAAGAACCCCGACGGCGGTGTCCGGATGCCCCGCAGGGCGATGCCATTTACCTGCGAAGGCCGGATCCAGCGCTACCCCTGCCCGGGCAAAGTAAAAGGCTTTGATGGCCGCATCGTGGATGGTGGCATAGTTATCCGGTCGCACAGCAAAGATTCGCGGGCTGGCGCCTTCTACAGACAGGCGGTATTCTCCCGGTGACGTAATGCCGGAAATATCAGCCAGCGCTACTGCTTTACCGGCTTCCTGCCAGGTGCCGCTAAGCTCGGTCTTACTTTTCATCACGGCCTGATTGGTTTTCAGGTCGGTCACGGTAAACGAGCGCACCGTGTCTGATGATAAAACGGCCAGCTTGTTCTGGTGTGGCAGAAAGCCCCATTGGTTGATAAATACGCTGTCCGAAGACGTTGGCGTTTTAAACAGAGGGGCAAAAAATATGGCAATGAGTGCGGTAAGCACCAGCAGCCCGATCAGAATCAGATAAATGCGCTTTTTATTCATCGGTTGGATGCTTCCTGGCGGTTGCTATTCAATTCATATTCAAAAGGGGCCAGTGGCCACCCCTGTGCGTCAGTGATGCTATAAACCGGGTTGTCTGCCCAGGCATAGCGCACGGTAAGCGGAGCACTCACTTTTGGATGAGACAGGGTGAACTGGTTGCCACTGCGCGTCACGCTTGCCCAGTAAAAGCGCCCGTCCTCCCCGGCCAGGGTGAAACCGCTGTGTGGACCGTTCACTTCTCGTAATCCCTGTGGGTCGTCAAGTGTGATAACTACGCTGCTTCCCTGCGACTCAACATGGGTAACCTGTGGTCCGCTAGTATTTACCTTATCCTGATAAACGGCGGCACGCGCCTGCAAGGCAAGCCGCTCGCCAACAATCTGTTTATTAACCGGATGAATATCGTTATATTCACCTGCATCGATGGTGGTAACCAGCCACGCATTGTCATGTTGCGCAGCCCGGGCCTGCTGTGCGCGCAGCTCAGCCCACTGGCTTTCCTGAGGGCTGACTTGCGGGGTCATATAGTTGGCCAGTTGTACGATAAAAAATGGCAGGGCAGGCTGTTGCCATTGGTCTCGCCAGTGATCCATCATCGCTGTGAGCATGTCGGCATAGTGGTCTGGTGTATCGGCATTCGATTCACCCTGATACCAGATCGCGCCAGAAAGCGGAAAAGGGGTGAGCGGCGCGATCATGGCGTTGTACAAGCCCGTAGGTTTCCAGCGTATAAAGGTTTGCACAGGCGCAATATCCGGCATGCTTGCCGCCGGTTTGGCCTGCCAGTCACCAGCCAGAGAAACCCGGCGCTTATCTGTGCCGATAAAATAGGCCTTATCCGGGAAAAACTCAGTGTTGCCGCTGTTACCGGTGATGCGCACGGTAATGACATTGTCACCTTTGCGGATAACCTGCGGTGGCACTTCGTAACGGCGGGGAGGATAGTGATAGGTCGTATTTCCCACCAGTACACCATTTACCCATACTTCGTCGGCATCCCGTATTCGCCCCAGTCTTAAGATGACCGGAGACTGCGGGCTAAAGGGCAGCTTAACCGTTTTTTTCGCCCACCAGCTGCCGGTGTAACCCTCTCGGGCGAAAGGTGGTGTACCGGGCACGGAAAAGGTTTGCCAGTTGGCAAAATCAGTATCCTCACTATACCAGGCCGGTGTTTGTAAGCCGGTATCTTTTTGGGCTAACGCACTGTACCAGATCTCTGCGGCATTCTGGTCATGCTGTTTTGTTTTTTCAATGTAGGTTTCCTCCTTAAACGGGGCGGCCTCTTTAAGTTGTTGGGGGTAGTCGGCCAAAAGCGCCGGATCCATCCAGGCTTCAATAGGGGAGCCGCCCAGCGAGGCATTGATGATGCCGATGGGCACCCCTTTGTATCGGTACAGATGGCGGGCAAAATAAAATGCCACAGCAGACAGTGATTCGATATCCTGTGATTGAGCGCTTTTCCAGTCGGCCGGTTCTGGCTCGGCCAGAGTGCGTGAAAAACTGAACGTGTCAGGAACAGTAAACTCACGAATCAGCGGGTAGTCTGCCAGCGCTACATCCTGGGGATACGCTTCCTCCACTCTATCCATGGTCAGTTCCATGTTGGACTGACCGGAGACCAGATACACATCGCCAAAATAGATATCATCCACCTGCAACGCCACCCCGTCACCGCTGACGCTGAGGGTGTGCGGCCCGCCGGCCGGTTGCTGAGGAAGTGACAGTGACCAGCGACCATCTTTGATTGTGGCGTTACCTATGGGTTGTCCATCCAGCGCCAGCGAGAGTGTTCCTGTCTGATCACTAAATACAATGACCGGTACTGCCGCATCACGCTGCAACACCGCGCCATCAGAAATCAGTGAGTGAAAATGTGTGTCGCTTAGAACCGGCAGGGAAAATAATGTCAGTAGAAAGGCTGCCACGCGCATGCTTCAACCCTTTAACAAAAAAAGGCGTACGACAGTGCCGTACGCCAGATGGGAGATGATTAACGGAAGATGGTGTTATTGACCATGTTTTCCAGCATTTCCTGTTGGCCGGAAACGTGTTTCGGATCAAGGTTTTGCTGTTCGGTGTATTGTGCCAGAGACTCAAGGGTGTAGTCGCCGTTGGCCACTTTGCTGCCAAAGTCCGTTTCCCAGCCCTGGTAGCGTTTTGATTTCGCGTTGTCGATAAAATCGTTTTCAATCATGGCCGCTGCCTTTTTCAGGCCCAGTGCACAGGTATCCATGCCGCCGATATGACCATGAAAGAGGTCCGCAGGATCGATACTCTGACGACGTAACTTGGTGTCGAAGTTGAAGCCGCCTGACGTGTAGCCGCCATTTTTAAGGATTTCATAACAAATCAGAGTCATCTCTTCCACGCTGTTCGGGAACTGGTCGGTATCCCAGCCTAGCTGCGGGTCGCCACGGTTCGCATCAATGGAACCAAAAATGCCCAGTGCAAATGCCGTAGCAATTTCATGGTGGAACGAATGACCCGAAAGCGTGGCATGGTTTGCCTCAATGTTCACCGCAAACTCTTTTTCCAGGCCGAACTCTTTTAAGAAACCGTATACCGTGGCGGTATCATAGTCGTACTGGTGCTTGGTGGGTTCCTGTGGTTTAGGCTCAAGTAACAGCAGGCCGTCAAAGCCAATTTTATGCTTATGCTCAACCACCATATTCATAAAGCGGCCCAGGTTATTGCGCTCGCGCTTCAGATCAGTGTTAAGCAGCGTTTCGTAACCTTCACGACCGCCCCACAATACGTAGTTTTCGCCGCCCAGTTTATGAGTGGCATTCATCGCATGAAAGACCTGCGTAGCGGCGCGGGCGAAAACTTCCGGGTCCGGGTTGGTAGACGCACCAGACATATAGCGTGGATTACTGAACACGTTAGCCGTGCCCCACAACAGCTTCATGCCGGTTTCTTCCTGCTTGGTAGCCAGCACGTCGGTCATCTTCGCAAAATTGTTCACATAATCTTTGACGGTGTCACCTTCTGGTGCCACATCCACATCATGGAAGCAGTAAAATGGCGCGCCTAGCTTAGAAAAGAAATCAAAAGCCACATCAGCTTTTTGTTTTGCCCGCTCCATGGCATCGCCTGACTGCAGCCAGGGACGGTTAAATGTCGGGCCACCAAACACGTCAGCGCCGTCCCAACAGAAATTGTGCCAGTAGCAGCTGGCAAAGCGCAGGTGCTCTTCCATGGTTTTACCCAACACCTTCTCTTTGGCGTTGTAGTGTTTAAAAGCCAGCGGGTTAGTCGAGTCTGGCCCTTCGAATTCAATTGGCGCGATATCGTTAAAATAATTTGCCATGAGTCACTCCTTAGTGAGTTTGTGGCGTATGTGAAACCGTGTCTTGCCATGGTAATGCGCCCATGTTCGACCACAATTATGTTAATTAGATGTACTTTTGTGTTTTTTGGTTGACCTAAAAATGCGGTTCCACCGCAAAATACAGTTCCCTGAATTTCTGACGACGCTTCAGGTAAATATCAAAGTGTGAATTGTCCGGCTCAAAGGTTTTCACCAGCTTGGGAAACGGACAGATATACGAGGGTTTTATTTCAGGATTCATTGCCAGATGGGCCAGACGTGCTGCACCCAGTGCCGGACCGACGTCGCCGCTTTGCCGTAAATTCATGGCCAGGCCGCTTACATTCGCCAGCATCTGGCACCAATAACTGCTTCTGACGCCGCCACCGATAAGACTAATACCGTCGGCCTGCACGCCACAGCCGTGTACTGCATCAATGCCGTCAGCCAGGGCCATGGATACACCTTCCATAACCGCTCTGGCCATATGCGCACGAGTGGTACTGGCAGAAAGACCGAAAAACATGCCTCTGGCAGCAGGGTTGTTATGCGGGGTACGCTCACCGGTCAGATAAGGTAAAAAGTAAGGGGTGGCATCATCATCGGCGCCGGTATTGTTTTCAATATCAGCGGTCAGTTCGCCAACATCTTTATAGCCGGCGTTGGCCGCATACCATTGCAGACAACTGGCCGCGCTTAACATCACTGACATCAGATGCCAACGGTCAGGCAGCGCATGGCAAAAACTGTGTACAGCTGACTCGGCGTTACTGCGAAACTCGCGGGTGACCGCAAAGTACACACCGGATGTCCCCAAAGACAGCATGGCCTGGCCGGGATTGATGATACCGCAACCAATTGCGCCGGCCGCGTTATCACCGGCACCCGCGACAATGGCAACGTCTTTCATTCCCCAACGCTTGCTCAAAGAAGGTAGCAGCGAGCCTGTCACCTGATTGCCTTCATACAGGTCAGGCATGTGTTGTCGGCTTAATCCACAGGCATCAAGTAGGGAGTCACTCCAGTCACGCTTACCGACATCCAGCCAGATTGTGCCAGCGGAATCTGACATGTCACTGGCAAAATCACCACTTAACTTAAAACGCAGATAGTCTTTGGGCAGCAGTACTTTATCAATTCGGAAGAACACATCAGGCTCATGCTTTTTGACCCATAGCAACTTGGGCGCGGTGAAGCCGGGCATCACCAGATTGCCGGTGATATCAGTCACTGCAGGCACGGCCTCGGTGATCGCCGCGCACTCTTTTTCCGTGCGTCCATCGTTCCACAATATGGCGGGTCGCAGCACATTGCCGCCGCGACCCAACAAAGTGGCTCCGTGCATCTGACCAGCCAGACCGATAGCGGAAACTGTTGCCAGATTATGTGCTTTACTGAGTGTATCAAGACACTCGCAGGTGGCATCCCACCAGTGCTGCGGATCCTGTTCTGACCACATTGGGTGTGGCATGGAGACGGAAAGGCTGCTGCTGGCACTGGCCACAAGCTCTCCGTCGGTGTTCGTCAGAATAACCTTCACCCCGGAGGTGCCTAAATCAATACCTATGAACATGTCTTTACGCTGAGATAATTTCGAATGCGTTCATCCTGATTATCAAAACATAAAAGGACAATTATGATTTTTTGTAATTTTTTTGTTAATTCAATTTATCTGTATTAGTATCAAGTTGCCTGAAAAATAACATAACAATTTTTATTTAATTTCGTTTTTGCGGGGCACTTATGTTCGACAATAAGCACAGTATCACCATGCTGTTCAACGCCAACAAGGTGTATGACCGGCAGATCATTGAAGGTATTGGTAACTACCTCCAATCATCGAAAGTAGACTGGGACCTCTACCTGGAAGAGGATTTTATGGCCCGTCTGGACCATCTGGATGAGTGGAGTGGCGATGGCATCATCGCTGATTACGACAATCCGGAAATACAGGTGGCCCTGCAAAAAGCCAACGTGCCCGTGGTCGGGGTAGGCGGCTCGTACCGGAACCCACAGGATTATCCGGACGTGCCCTATGTGGCCACGGATAACTTTGAACTGGTGAATGCCGCATTTCAGCATTTACGACAAAAAGGCATACAGCGTTTTGCCTTTTACGGCGCGCCGGTGGATGAGCATCATCGGTGGGCACAGGAGCGGGAAAATGCCATGCTGGAGCTGACCGCAAAAGAAGGGTATGAGTGTTATGTGTACCGCGGGCACCCGGTCCGGCCTGAAACCTGGCAATATACGATTAAAAGACTGGCAGACTGGTTAAAAAGTCTGCCTACGCCCATCGGGATTGTTGCGGTGACCGATGCCAGAGCACGTCATCTGCTTCAGGTCTGTGATCATATCGGCATGTTAATCCCTGACAGAATGTCGGTGATTGGTATTGATGATGATGAAATTGCCCGGTTTTTAAGCCGTGTCAGTTTAAGCTCAGTCAAGCAGGGTTGTCTGGAGATGGGCTTTCAGTCGGCCAGACTTCTGCATAAGATGCTGGACGGTCATAAAAGTCCGAAACGCCCCATTCTGGTCCCGCCGGAGCGGGTTGCAGAACGCCAGTCTACTGACTATAAGGCCATTGCCGATCCTCATGTGATGCAGGCAATGCATTTTATCCGGCAAAATGCCTGCCGGGGTATCAAAGTGGACCAGGTGCTTGATTATGTGGGGGTCTCGCGTTCCAATCTGGAAAACCGGTTTAAGGACGAACGCGGGCACAGTATTCATACCGAGATCCATAATGAGAAGCTGCAAAGAGCCTGCAAAATGCTGCGGGAAAGCGATGAATCCACCGCGCAGGTGGCGAAAATCTGTGGTTATCCTTCTTTGCAATACATGTATGCGGTATTTAAAAAGCATTACAAGAAGACGCCCATCGAATATCGTGAATCCTGCAAACCGTCACCCGTGGAGATTGAGCTGGATATGGTAAGAGCGGCTAAGTAACGCAGTGCATGTCGTTGCATCGACCCGGTGCAACGATGTTTACTTTGTGCAGCAATAAACGCAATAACAGAGCGCAAAATCATAATCAGACAAATTTGAACTGACTATAGTGATGTCGTTACATTCCTGATTACATTAAATTTCAGGAATGAATACATGGCGCGTAATTCGTTTGGTAAAAGTCTGGCGTTAATCATGATGGTGCTACCGGCGGCGCAAGCAAGCGCTGATGCATCGTTTGACTGGTTTACTTATGAGGCCGCCGATTCAACCCCGGCACAACCGGAAAACACCTTCAGTAATCCAATATTGCCGGGCTTTTATCCTGATCCCAGCATTACTCGCAAAGACGATACGTACTATCTGGTCAACTCCTCGTTTGCCTTTACTCCCGGCCTGCCAATCTTCAAAAGCCAGGACCTGGTTCACTGGGAGCAGATCGGTCATGCCCTGAATAAGGCTTCTCAAGCTGACTTTTCCGGATTACGGACATCAAGGGGCATCTTTGCTCCGACCATCCGTTATCATGATGGTTTATTTTACATTATTACCACTGCGGTGGATGCCGGCGGTAATTTTATTATTACAGCTAAAGATCCCGCCGGGCCGTGGTCTGACCCGGTGTGGTTACCCGAGGTGGGGGGAATTGATCCCGATTTATTTATTGATAATGATGGCCGTGCGTATATCGCCCACAACGATGCGCCGCCCGGAGAGCCGGAATATGACGGGCACCGCGCGGTGTGGATGTGGGAACTGGATCTGGCGACGTTGAAAATAAAGCCCAACACACGTCAGTTACTTATCAACGGTGGGGTTGATATCTCTACTAAGCCGGTTTGGATTGAAGGGCCGCACATTTATCATAAAGATGGCTGGTATTATCTGACCTGCGCCGAAGGGGGGACCAGCGTCAATCACTCTCAGGTGGTTTTTCGCACGAAGAGCCTGAGCGAACCCTTTGTGCCTTTTGAGAATAATCCTATTCTGACGCAGCGTGACCGACCTGAATTGGACATCACTTCAACCGGCCATGCTGATTTCATTCAGACTCCGGAGGGGGACTGGTGGAGCGTATTTCTTGCCACCCGGCCTTATCAGGGCAATCATTACAACACCGGCCGTGAAACGTTTATTTTACCGCTTAACTGGGAAGACGGCTGGCCGACCATCTTACCAGCCGGTGAACCAGTACCCACCACACTGCCGTTGCCCAAAGGCGTGACCTCTGAAGCTGAAACCTTTGCTCAGAAAAGTCGCCGATTCCACGATGATTTTACCCATACCACACCAGACCAACAATGGCTTGCGTTAAACACCTTTGAACGTAACTGGTTAAAGGTAAGTGACAGCTTACTTACTTTGTCTCCCATTACCGAAACGCTGACCGACCCGGCGCAATCCGCGTTTATAGGAAAGCGACAGCAGCACATGGTATTTAGCAGCGCCACCCAGCTCGATGATATATCAGCCAATACCATTGCCGGTTTGGTGGTATTTCAAAACCGACACTTTCACTACTTCATAGGCGTGGAGCCGCAAAAAGAAGGCTATACGGTTTTTCTGGAAAAAGTAGAGGAAGGCACTGTGAGTCGTGTGGCAACCAAACAATTTAGCGGCAAAGCCCGGGATATTGAATTGCGGGTAACCGGGGACGGTGATTCGCTGAACTTTTTTGTTGCTGATAAAACCGGTCAATATCCAATGGGGGATACGCAACCGGCGACATTGGTTAGTACCCAGACCGCTGGTGGTTTTGTGGGCGCGCTTATCGGCCTGCATGCCAGAAAGGCTACGCCGTGAACTGAAGGCTGACAGACTTACCTGTATTGGTTAGTCTTGCCTAATGCGCCTGATGGACATCACTATCGCCAGGAATACCGGTATGGTGCTCAAAGCAATAGTGATCAGTACCAGAAGGTTGAAACCAGCCTGCGTGGGACTGACCTAACCACCGTTTACAGCGCCGTGGTGTACACTACACAATGGCAACTGAGAAGCTAGACAGGGATGTAAATTTTATGTAATTACACAGGCCGTTAGCGTTATCTTGTTTTGCAATGTTTTAACATTGCTGAACGTGCCGCTTCACTGCAAAATGCCAGTTAACTTGCGATTACATAAACTAAAGGAGAACGTTGTGGCATTAGGATCTTTTAAAGTGAAAACACTTTCACTGGCCGTTTCTGCCGTTATTCTCTGTGCCTGCCAGCCCTCATCAGAATCTGAGCAGTCTACGCAATCTGCTGAATCCCAGACACCAGCGCAGACACAGCAGTCTGAAACGACGCAAACATCGATGGAAACTGCTAACAGTAGTCAGGATGACAAATCGGCGGGCTATGCAGAGCCGCTTGTTACCGATATCTATACAGCCGATCCGTCAGCGCACGTATTTGAAGGCAAACTTTATATTTATCCTTCACACGACGTGGAGTCAGGTATTCCGCAAAATGACAATGGCGATCATTTTGATATGCGTGATTATCATATTCTGTCGATGGATGAAGTAGGCGGCGAGGTCACAGATCATGGTGTGGCGTTGTCTGTTGACGATATTCCCTGGGCTGGACGTCAGCTTTGGGCCCCGGATGCGGCTGAAAAGGACGGAACATATTACTTATACTTCCCGCTCAAAGATAAACAGGACGTATTCAGAATTGGCGTAGCGACCAGCGATAATCCGGCCGGTCCGTTTGAACCACAGCCTGAGCCAATGGCCAATAGCTACAGTATTGATCCGGCCGTGTTCAAAGACGATGACGGCGAATATTATATGTATTTAGGCGGCATCTGGGGCGGACAGTTACAGCGTTATCAAACCGAAGAGTATAATCCCAAAGATGAATACCCGGCGGATGATGAAGCCGCCGTCAAGCCGCGTATCGCTAAGCTAAGTGATGACATGTTGTCGTATGCCGAGCCGCTTCGCGAGATTGATATTTTGGATGAAAACGGTGAGCTGATCACCGCCGGTGATAACGACCGTCGTTTCTTTGAAGCTGCCTGGGTACACAAATATGACGGTAAATATTATTTTTCCTATTCAACCGGTGACACGCATAAGATCGTTTATGCCACCGGCGATAATCCTTACGGACCCTTTACCTATCAGGGCGTCATTTTAGAACCTGTAGAAGGATGGACTAATCATCACTCCATCGCCAAATATCAGGGTAAGTGGTACTTGTTTTATCATGACAGCTCGTTATCAGGCGGTAAAACCTGGCTACGCAGCGTGAAGATGACTGAACTGGAGTATCGTCCTGATGGCAGTATTGTTACTGTCGCACCTTATAAGAAAAAGGGTGAGTAGTTATGGAAAATACACTTAGCGGGCAGGCGGTGACGCCTGCCGATGAATCTATGAATAATACTGCGTTTATTGTTTTCATCAGTATTGTAGCCACAATAGGTGGCTTTCTGTTTGGGTTTGATAGCGGGGTAATCAACGGCACTGTTGATGGGCTGCAACAAGCATTTAATTCTGAAAGTGTAGGGACAGGATTTAATGTTTCGAGCATGTTATTAGGGTGTGCGGTAGGGGCCTTTTTCGCCGGCCGTCTGGCGGATCGTTACGGTCGCCGCTCACTGCTGATGACAGCCGCTGTCTTTTTTATCATCAGCGCCTGGGGTTCAGGCGTTGCCACAGGTTCCGGTGAGTTTATTGTGTATCGGATCCTTGGCGGACTGGCTGTGGGCGCTGCATCAGTTATGGCACCGGCCTATATTTCCGAAGTAGCGCCTGCGCGCTTCAGAGGGATGCTCACTTCCATTCAGCAAATCGCGATCATCAGCGGCCTGTTCGCGGCATTTTTAAGTAACTATTTACTGGCTGATGCTGCCGCAGGTTCTACCAGCGAATTATGGATGGGTTTTAACGCCTGGCGTTGGATGTTCTGGATGGAACTGATTCCTGCATTTTTGTTTTTCATCATGCTGTTTTTTATCCCCGAAAGCCCGCGCTTTTTAATGGTTAAAAAACGCAACGAGGAAGCCAGAACCGTATTAACCCGACTTTATGGCAGCGTTGCAGCCAATAAGAAAGTCGCGGAGATTGAACGTTCACTGGCAAATGATCACACGCCTACGTTATCCGATTTAAAACAAAAAGAGACCGGCAAAATACGCCCTATAGTCTGGGTGGGTATTGGACTGGCGACGTTTCAGCAGCTGGTTGGTATCAATGTGGTGTTCTACTATGGCGCGGTGCTGTGGCAGGCAGTGGGCTTTTCAGAATCCGACTCGCTGCTCATCAATGTTATCAGCGGTGCAATTAGTATCGCGGCCTGCATTATTACTTTGATGGTCATTGATAAAATTGGTCGTAAGCCGCTACTTAAGTGGGGCTCGGTGGGGATGACAATCACGCTGAGTTTGATGGTTTATGCGTTTGTAAATGCCGATCAAGATCCATCGGGACGCTTAATTCTTGGTGACTATGGCACCCTTGCACTGGTTGCAGCGAATGCGTATGTATTCTTTTTCAATATGTCCTGGGGACCAGTGATGTGGGTAATGCTGGGCGAGATGTTCCCTAATCAGATTCGTGGCTCAGGGCTGGCGGTCAGTGGTCTGGTGCAATGGGGAACCAACTTTGCTATTACCTGGTCATTCCCTATTCTGCTGGCCGGTGTTGGCCTGGCCGGTGCGTACGGATTCTATGCTATCTGCGCACTTATCTCGGTGGTATTTGTAACCAAACTGGTTCAGGAAACAAAAGGCCGGGAGCTGGAAGATATGCAGGGATAAGGCATTATCCGCTTTTTCCTGAGAAAAAAAGAGGCCACTGGCCTCTTTTTTTTATTGCCCGACAGGGCGCTGACTAAAAATTGGGTAGTAACGAATAGCAGATAATACAAACGAGAAATCGGAATTCATAATTTTATATCTTTCGTCGCTCGATAACATACCATTAACAAATAAGGTGGAGTGTTATTTTGCGAAAATCGATGATTGTCATGGCCGTGGCCAGTGCATTATCCGTGGTCCCGATGGTAGTCAGTGCGGCAAAGCCCGAGCTGAATGATAAAGAGTACTTTAGTCAGCCCAGTCTGGATGTGGTTGTATTCAGCAACTGGTATAACGGCCTGTTCGGTGATTCAAAAATCAGTGGCGTCGAGCTGATTCATTTTGGTGAGCGAACGGCGACCAACGGCGATGTGCGGTTAAGCGCCACGCCTGAACAGTGGGATCCTATTCCTACCTTCGTGAAACGTGAGGTCGATGAAAAAACGCATCGTATTAGCGCTACGCTCTCTTACCCTGAGCACGACTTCACCTATACAATCTCTGCCCGGCCTATTGATAACGGCGTGCAAATCACGTTGTCTACAGCAAAGCCGTTACCGGCTTCTTTAGTTGGCAAGGCCGGCTTTAATATGGAGTTTTTGCCCGCCACTTATATGGAAACTGCGTATCTGGCAGACGGACAGGCTGGTGCCTTTCCCATTTATCCTACAGGTGTGAAAGAAATTATCGGTGAGCATGAGCCTGAGCCGCTGGCTACAGGTAAACACCTGGTGCTTGCGCCGGAAGTCGCGCAAAAGCGTGTTTCTATTGAATCTGAAAATGCGCAGCTGCAGCTGTATGACGGCCGCTCAAAAGCGCAAAACGGATGGTTTGTGGTCAGAGGGATGCTGCCGGCGGATAAGACCGGCGATATACTGACATGGCGCCTGACGGCAGCAACGGATGAAGACTGGCTGCGAGACCCGGTAATCGGGCACTCACAGGTGGGGTATTTACCTCAGCAGTCAAAGCAGGCGATCATAGAGCTGGACATTAACGACAGTACCAAGCATCAGGCGCGGCTTGTCAGGGTCAATCCGGATGGTTCTTCAACGCTTGTTAAACAGGCGCAGCCTGAGTCAAAAGGTCAGTACACCAGATATCAGTACGCCAGCTTCGATTTCAGCGATATCACTGAGCCGGGGCTTTATCAGCTTAGCTACGGGCAGACCACAACGGCTGCCTTTCCCATTGCTGAGGATGCTCTGGAAAAGGCCTGGCATCCAACACTGGACCATTATTTTCCGGTGCAGATGGATCATGTTTTGGTCAATGAAGCATACCGGGTCTGGCACGGCGCCTCTCACCTTGATGATGCCCTGCAGGCCCCGGTCAATCATGAACATTTCGACCTGTACGCCCAGGGACCGACCACTGATACGCAATACGAGCCGGGCGAGCACATACCAGGTTTGAACGTGGGCGGCTGGTATGATGCTGGCGACTACGATATTCGCACACAAACGCAGTATCGTACTGTGCGAACGCTGGTCCAGGCGTGGGAGGAATTTGACCTTAAGCGTGATACCACGCTGGTGGATTACGAGCGCAAGTTTGTGGATATTCATGTGCCTGATGGCAAGCCCGATATCCTGCAACAAATCGAGCACGGTACACTGGCATTACTTGCGCAGTACAAAGCGGTAGGCCATGCCATTCCTGGAATTATCGTTCCGGACATCAGCCAGTATACCCATCTGGGTGATGGGCTCACGATGACCGATAACCTCATCTATGACGCCGGAATGAAAGAAACGGAATCCGACGGTACCCGAAGTGGTGTATTTGACGATCGCTGGGCGTTCACCTCCAAATCTACTCCCTTAAATTATGGCGCAATGGCGGCGCTGGCTGCAGCCAGCCGAGCGCTTCAGGATTACAAGCCGGCGCTGGCCAGGGAAAGTCGTGAAACCGCGATTAACGCCTGGGCACAGGAAGCGGACAAAAAGCCTGACATGTTTCAAGTCGGTAACACCACTGGCGGTGGCTTGGAAGAGGAAAAACTTAAAGCCGCAGTTGAACTACTTATCACCACCAAAGATAAACAGTACCAAAAGGCAGTGAACGGATTACTGACGTACATCGAGTCTGACTTTGGCCGTAATGCGGTGCTGGCGATCCGTGCTATGCCGCATATGGATAGCGCCTATAAAAAGCGCATCCGCAATGCGGCAAAAAGCTATCAGTCGGTGTTGCAAAAAGCCACCTCGCAAAATCCGTACGGTGTGGTAATTACCGAGCACGGCTGGGCGGGGAACGGCACTATTCTTGAAATGGCTGTGACACAATATTACCTGCACAGCGCCTTTCCGGAGTTATTTGATGCGGACCTTATCTATCGTTCTTTAAACTATTTATACGGCACCCATCCCGATTCAGATATTTCATTTGTATCAAACGTAGGCACAGTATCCAAAAAAGTGGCGTATGGCATGAACCGTGCGGATTACTCGTTTATCAGCGGGGCCATCGTACCTGGGGTGCTGATTTTGAAGCCGGATCTGCCCGAAAACAAAGAAAACTGGCCGTTTTTATGGGGTGAAAACGAGTACGTGATTAATCTTGGCGGCGCCTATATCTTTGCCGTGAATGCAGCGCTGAAACTGGCAGGGCGCTAACATTGTACAAGGCATTTTATAAAACCGCGCATCGGCGCGGTTTTTTTTTACGTCAGACCTCGCTACCACAATTAAGCATGTTCTGTTTTTACGTCCCTGTGAACAGTTTTCATCACTGAGCAGCCCGATAAACTGTCTGCTTTCTTACCATTGCTAATCATTGTTATGAATTACCTTATTCAATGGACAATTATCGGGCTGATGCTGCTTGTGCCGGCACACGGGGCTGGTCAACATGAGGTCACTTACCCGTTGCAACTGGCGCAACCGCTTACTGAGCCGGTTAAGGTCAGTGAGTATTTTGTCAGCGAAAAGCTTGACGGCATTCGTGCCCGCTGGACGGGTGAAAAGCTGGTTACCAGAAATGGCAACAAAATACACACACCAGATTGGTTTATCGCAGGGTGGCCGGATACGGTCATGGACGGCGAGCTGTGGATAGCGCGCGGCCAGTTTGAAGAAACTGCCTCTGTGGTGCTCTCTGAAACGCCGGATAACCGGTGGCGTGAGGTTCGTCTGATGCTTTTCGACCTGCCGACACTGCGAGCGCCTTTTTATCAACGTGTGGAAGCGATGAACAGGCTCGTTACAGAAACACGCAGTCCGTATCTGTCTGTAATCCCCCAGTACACTCTGACAAGTAATGAAGCGCTTGACGCAGAGCTGGAGGCTGTAACTGCAGCGGGTGGAGAAGGATTGATGCTGCATCATAAGCAGGCAATGTACGAGAACGGACGTACCCCATCACTACTCAAGGCAAAGCGATACGATGATGACGAGGCAAGGGTAATTCGCCTTTTGCCCGGCAAAGGAAAGTTCACCGATCTGATGGGCGCGCTGCTGGTAGAAACCCGACAGGGCGTGCGCTTTAAAATCGGAACAGGGTTCAGTCTGGAGCAGCGCCAGTCACCGCCGCCGGTAGGCACCTGGATTACGTTTAAGTATTACGGCTTCACGGCCCGCGGCATCCCCCGCTTTGCCAGTTTTATGAGGATCAAACCGACCCCACCCGCTCAAGAAAACAGGTAGATCTGACCTGTTTTGGTGTTCTTTGATTAAGCGTAAAAACGTTAATGGGATGTTAAAAAAGTACATGTAAGAGGGTGGCTCTGGTTGATAGTAATACGATACCTGATTATTTATTCAGCAGTACAGGTGGCGTTTTTTCTTCTTAAAATTATGAAACCAGAGAGAAATAAATGAAAAAATCTACTTTAGCTTGCCTGCTTCTGGCGCTGACCTCGGCTCACCAGGCACAGGCCAATCTTATCTCTAATGGGGACTTTTCTGATTGCAGCTTCGCCGGTTGGCAGAAAGATACCGATGGTGTTGGCGAACTTGCTGCCGGTAATGATTTTCAGCAGGTTGGCGCGCCCAACTGTGCTGCTCAGCTGACTGTTGATGGCCCGGAGACACAAGCGTTTTTTGCCAATACCCTTTTCCAGGGAGTGGATCTGATGGCTGACACGCAGTATTTGCTTAGTTTTGATCTTAATGTTAACTCAGAACTGACCAGCCAGGACCAGGGCTTCGTCGCTGACTACTTTGTAGTGGGGCTGGGTGATGGCACTGGTGCCTACTATAACGCAAATGGCACACTGGGTAGCCTGCTTGAAGCGGATATTGATGGTGTGCAAAGCTATAATGTTGAAGTCATGCTGGATGATATGCTGGCTTCCTGGGATGCCCTTACTCTCGAGTTTCAGCTGTTGCTCGGCGCAGATGCAACGGACATGACCGACTTTGGCGCCTCCTTCCTGCAAATTGATAACGTTGCAATCAACTCGGTGAATATGGCATCGGTCAATGAGCCTCTGACTTTTGCCTTATTCGGGTTAGGATTAGCTGGCATAGCTGCGGGGTCGCGTAACCGGACGGGTAAACGGAGTGCGTTATGAACAATTTGTTTAAAACTACACTTCTTTCTGCACTAATTAGTTGCAGCGGCATGGCGCATGCTGCCTGGATCCAGGCGGATAGCTCGCTGGAATTAGCCTCGGCCCGGGCCTCTTTAGATCGGGTAAACCGGGTCTACAACTCGGTGGTAACCCTGTCTAATGGTGGGGATGAAGCCCTGGCCGGACCGCTTAGGATCCTGATTACCGACACTTCCATCCCGCTGGTAGAAGCTGATGGGTATACCGATTCCGGTATACCCTATGTAATGATTGACGCTGAGACCCTTAATCCGGGGGAGTCACTGGCGATAAACTTGCAGTTTGAACTGCAACGCAAGCGGCTGACTTACACCCCGATCCTTGAGCAAAATAACCCGGATGTAGGCGTTTATGCACAGGCAGAAGGCGGGCAGAGCGCAATACTTAACTTCTTAGGCGCGGACATGCGCATAGAAGCAGGGCCGCCGCAGTTTGTTACCGCCAGTGTTAATGGTGTAGATGAACCGGCCAATGACAACCGGGTCGGCGAACTTGCTGTAAGTTTTGAATCGGCCGGTGACTATACGCTTTATGCCAGGGTCCGCATTGGCCCGGCAGGAGACAATGACGACAGTTTCTATATTGCACAGGGCCTGGGAAACAACCAGGGCTGGGTACTCGTTAATAGCATCCTGGGATACGCTGCGCCCGGTGAAGATGGATACACGCCCGGCGCGATAGTGGATACCGGCGGTGACGATACGCCCGGAGCATTCCGATGGGTGAAAATCTCTGATGGCCAGTATAGTGTGGAAAATGATAATACCACTGCTATTTTCCGCTACGCAGGCCGTGAGGATGGCCTGGATATTGATAAATTTGTGTTTGCCCCTGAAGGCGTAACCTATACCGTCGAGCAACTGGAAAACGGTGCGCCAGGTGAACGGTTGCCTCCTCCTGAGCCTTTTGAACCTGAAGGTCCGCCTCTGGCACAGGGTAAGGATAAATTTTTAGGTGGCGTTTGCTGTGGGTCGCAGCGTCCCAATTTTGAAGCCTACTGGAATCAGGTCACCCCTGAAAATGCAGGGAAATGGGGATCTGTTGAGGCGGCTCGCGATGAATATAATTGGGCCGCACTGGACGAGGCATACCAGGTTGCTAAAGATAATGGCTTCATTTACAAGCATCATGTGCTGGTATGGGGCAGTCAGCAGCCGGGATGGATAAGCGATCTGAAACCTGCGGACCAGTTGTCAGAAATTCGTGAGTGGTTTGAACTGGTGAATGCTCGCTATCCGGATATTGATTTTATAGAAGTCGTTAATGAGTTCGATAATGCTCCACCGGATGGCCAGAACGACAGACCTGATTATGTCGACGGCCTGCGCTTGTTTAATCCTGAAACAACCACTCAGGTAGAAGCCTATTTTATTGATCAGGGTGATAGTCCAGCGGATGCAGCTCAAAAAGCGTCAGATTACGACTGGATTGTTAATGCGTTTCAAATGGCCAGAGACATTTTTCCATCTTCGACCCAGTTGATGTTCAATGAGTACAGTGTGGTGAACTCCAACGAGCGTACGCAAAAGGTCATTGATCTGGCGAACCTGCTGCAATCACGCGACCTCATTGACGCTGTTGGCTTTCAGGGGCATGCATTTTCAACCACCGGACCGCTGGAAACCCAGCGTAACAATGTTGATCGTATTGACCAGCAAACCGGGTTAGATATTTACATGACCGAGCTGGATATTGACGGCCCTGATGAACTGACTCAACTGCTTGAGTATCAGCGGCTATTTCCCATGTACTGGAATCATCCGGCCATCGAAGGTATCACCGTATGGGGTTATTTACCAGGCCACTGGCGTGAAGCGCAGGGCGCCATACTGGCGTATGACAACGGAGCTGAAAAGCCAGCGTTGAAGTGGCTTAAAGGTTACGTGCGTGAAGTTGCGCCTCAGTTTAATCAGCCTGGCACAATAACCATTGATGAAACGACAGAAGTCGGAACGCAAATAGCTGACTTCACCTCATTTGATGCATCAGGTAATGCGCACACTGCACAAAGCGATGTGATGTGGGCAGTATTAGGCGGCAATGAGGATGGACGCTTTGCACTGGATGCAACTACTGGGCAATTAACGATAGCTGACGACCTGGTACCGGGAATCTATAATCTGTATGTTCAGGTTCAGGAAGGCCAGTACACCAGCTTTGCCCGTCAGGTCCAGATCATCGTGCCCGGCGATAATCTCCCACCCACTGTCATAGAGTATAACTTTGCCGAAGGTGTACAGGGATGGCGCGGAGATTATGGCACGTCTGCATCAGTAAGTTATGACAATATTACGCCGGCAGCGTTACTGGAACCGGACTGGCAGGCCAGCAACGAACAGGTCTTTATTGAAGAAGTGAGTCTGTCTGATTTGACCGGGGCGTCGTTAACTTACACATTTAATGTAACCGAGGAGCAAGCGGAGGGCGGATTGACAATTCAACCGTTTGTGCAAACCGGAGCACCTGCTTATGCCAGAATCTATGGCGATGCGGTAGCCGTACAAGCGGGAGAAAATGTTATCTCTTTTGCGCCAGAGGACAATGCTGCAGGCGACCTGACCATTGTCGAGCGACTGGGCGTGCAGCTCAACGGGCCATTATCCAACGGTAATACACAAAGTGTTGCAATGACCCATGTCAGACTGGAGATACCGACGGTCATTCCTTCGGCAGAAACAGTTATTTATGATTTTGCTGATAATGATGAAGGTATGCAGGGTGAATTCGGAACGGATGCCTCGGTAACTTATCAGTCTAGCCAGCAGGCTGTTAGTCTGCAGCCAAATAGTACCAGTGAAACCCACAACTATATATTGCAGGTAGGAAGTCGCGATTATACCGATGCGACCATTACTTTCACATTGCGGGTAAATGGTACGCCGGGAACGGCGGATCTCAGCGTTCAAGGGTATGTGCAAACTGGCGCGCCAGACTATGTCCGAATTTACGGTGCTGTCGAGCCGTTGTCACCGGGCAGTAATCTGGTCACGTTCAATCCTCAGAGCAACGATGCTGGTGTGATAGCCAACATCGAGCGAATCGCATTACAAATCAATGGCGCTTTTGTCTCTGATGATGACAATCAGATTTTGCTGGAGCGCATCGAGGCGGATTTCCCCTAACATAAAATCATCAGGCTGACTGACATGCAAGCCCGGTAAGCAAGCTGATTGCGCCGGGCTTTTTTTGTGCGCCAACCGGATAGATGCTATGTCTGTCAAAAATGTCATCTTCACAATCGTGATCGGCTTATTTTTGTTCAGCGTAGCAAGTAGCTGATTCGTCTTAAAAATCAATTCATGAGCCGGTGCTTCTTCCGGTGTCGTAAGAATATCAGGCTGAACAGGCACTAAAACATGGCGCGTTGGTTAAACGTTGGCGACTTGTCGTATAAATCGATGGTTCGCAGGGCAACATTCACTTTCATTCTTTTCGGTCTCACATCGCTTTTTGGTTGCAGCGACAATGATGACTCGAAAGGGCAGGGTGCTGGTGCGGGGGCCGGGCAACAAGGTGATCAGAAACAGGCGATGCCGGTGGGCTTTATTCGCCTTACGCCTGAGAAAATTGACTATACCCAAAAGCTACCCGGTCGGGTGGTGTCTTACCGTGTGGCAGAAATACGCCCACAAGTGAGTGGCATTATTCAGGCCCGCCTCTTCGAGGAAGGCTCTCTGGTTGAAGAAGGCGAACAGCTTTATCAGATAGATCCGGCCCGCTATCAGGCCGATCTGGAGATGGCGCAGGCAGATTTAGAAAGCGCTAATGCCGCGGTGGCAAATACACAAGCAGTGGTGAATCGCTATGACGGCCTGGTAAAACAAAAGGTGTTAAGCGAGCAAGAGTTTGATACTGCTAAAATGCAACTCAAACAAGCCCAGGCGTCGGTCAGCCAGGCTGAAGCGGCGGTAAAAACAGCCAGAATTAATCTGGCCTATACCAGAGTGTATGCGCCTATCAGTGGCTTTATTGGTCCTTCACGGGTAACCAAGGGCGCGCTGGTTACCCAACAACAACAGGAACCGCTGGCCGTTATCCGGCAACTTGATCCTGTGTATGTCGACTTGTCGCAATCGGTGGGTGATGCGCAAAAGCTTAAAGCGCGGTTAATCGAGTCCAGAATTCAGCAAAAGCAAAATACAGATTTTCAGGTAAGCCTGTTTTTTTCAGAATCAGGGGAGCCTTACCCACATAAAGGCAAGCTGGATGCGACCGATCTTGCTGTAGATGAACAAACCGGTGCCATCCGTCTTCGCTCTGTGTTTCCCAATCCGGATAATCAGCTGCTACCAGGGTTGTTCGTACGGGCATCCATAGAAGATCTTGCATCATCCAAAGCGCTGGTGGTGCCGCAAAAAAGTGTTCAGATTGGCAATGGCGGAACCAAGCATGTATGGGTCGTAGGTAGTGGCGATAAAGCGCAAAAGCGTCAGGTCAGAACCGGCGTAGCTTATAAAGACCAGTGGGTGATTGAAGATGGGCTTGAGGAGGGCGATCTTGTCATTGTTGAAGGAACGATGAACCTTCAACCAGGGGCGCCAGTAAAGCCAAGTGATTTGGCCAATAAGAAAAAAGCCAGCGGGCAGCCCCAGAGCAATAATTCAGCAGAGTCCTCTGCACAATCTGGCGGGCGCTAAACCATGTTCTCCAGGTTTTTTATTGCTCGTCCTATATTCACAATTGTAGTCGCGCTGCTGATAGTTGGTGCCGGCATTTTCGGTGTTCTGAGCTTGCCGCTGGAGCAGTACCCGAATATCGCGCCGCCTAAAGTGTCGATATCGGCCAGTTATCCAGGCGCTTCGGCCCAAACCCTTGAGAATACGGTCACTCAGGTTATCGAAAAGAACCTGACTGGTATCGATAATCTTCGCTATATTCAATCGCAAAGCTCTTCGGCAGGTACGGCATCTATTACGCTGACCTTTGAGCCGGGCACAGACCCTGATATTGCGCAGGTGCAGACACAAAATAAGGTGTCGCAAGCCCAGTCCTCTTTACCACCGGTGGTGCAACAGTTGGGGGTGTCGGTAGAAAAGGCAGGAAGCAGTTATGCCCTCATCGTCGCCTTTTTCTCTAAAAGCGGCAATATGAGCCGAAATGATATATCCGACTTTCTGGTTTCTAATTTGGAAGAACCGCTTAGCCGGGTGAATGGGGTTGGTCAGATCCAGACCTTTGGTCCTGAACACGCAATGCGTATCTGGCTTGATCCACACGCCATGAATAACTTTAATATCACCACGCTGGATGTAATAAATGCCATTCAGGAGCAAAATGTTCAGTTAGCCTCTGGCGAAATAGGCGGCGCACCGTCGGTCGACGGGCAACAGTTAAACGCCACTATCACCGCACAAACGCTGCTTTCCAGTCCGCAGGAATTTGAACAAATCCTGCTGTCGGTGAATACAGATGGTTCCCATGTGACCCTGGGGGACGTGTCTCGGATTGAAATCGGCGCGGAAAGCTATCGGGTGATAGGGCGCTGGAATCGCAAGCCCGCATCGGGCATCGCCATAGAGCTTTCACCTTCGGCTAACGCACTGGAAACGATTCAGAATGTTAAAGCCCGGGTGAAAGATTTCGACAGTATCATTCCCGATGACTTGGAAGTGCAATATCCCATTGATATATCACCGTTCATAGAGGCATCGATTTTAAATGTGGTAGAGACGCTGGTTATCGCGGTGATCCTGGTTATTGTTGTTATCTACGTCTTTTTGCAAACCTTTCGCGCCACGCTCATTCCTGCCCTCGCTATTCCCATTGTGTTGTTGGGGACGTTTGCCTTTTTGTTGGTGTTTGATTATTCCATTAATGTGCTGACGTTGTTCGCGCTGGTACTGGCTATCGGCATGCTGGTGGATGATGCCATTGTTGTGACCGAAAATGCCGAGCGCAAGCTGGAAGAAGATGAAAGCCTGTCGCCTAAAGAAGCGTCACGACTGGCGATGAAAGAAATTTCTTCGGCGCTGCTGGGAACCACTGTGGTGATATGGGCGGTATTTTTACCAATGGCCTTGTTTGATGGTTCTGTGGGTGTGATCTATCGTCAGTTTGCCATCACGATTTCAGTGGCGATGGGCCTGTCACTGTTTGTGGCGCTAACGTTATCACCCACGCTGTGCGCAATTTTTTTAGAGCAGGGCAAGGAAGAAAAGCATACCGGGCCTTTTGGACTGTTCAACCGCGGCTTCAATAAAATGCGTGCCGGTCACGGCCGGGTACTGGAGAACACGCTGAATAATCGGTTCATTCTACCCATCATCTTTTTCATTGTAATCGCGGTGGCAGTGTTTATATTCTTGCGTATTCCCACCTCATTTTTACCTGAAGAAGATCAGGGACGAATGTTCACACTGGTTACCGGACCACCGAGCACGACGTTGCAACAGACTCGCGACAAGATTGAGAAGGTTGAAGATTTCTATCTGGATAACACGGATGGTGCTGTGGAAGGGCTATTTACCGCAGCCGGCTTCAGTTTTTCAGGTCAGGCACAAAATGTGGGTATCGCATTTGTGAAGATGAGTGACTGGGAGGCCCGGGGACAGGAGAAAAGTGTCTTTAAGATACAGGAAAAAGCCGCAAAAGCGCTTTCTGGTGTATCTGATGCCATGATTATTCCACTGATTCCGCCACCGGTAAGCGCACTGGGTAATGCCAGTGGCTTTGAGTTCCAGCTGATTGATAAAGCCGGTCTGGGCCATGAAGCCCTGGTTCAGGCGACCAATCAGTTTTTGGGCAAAGCCAATCAGAGCCAGATGTTAACCGCCGTTCGCTTTAACGGGCTGGCAGATAACCCGCAATACAATCTGGATGTGGATACGATCAAAGCCCGTGCACTGGGCGTTCCCGTATCCACCATCAACCAGACGTTAAGTTCCGCGCTGGGTGGTACGTATGTCAATGATTTCATTGAAAACGGGCGAATCAAACGTGTCTATGTGCAAGCCGAGGATCAGTACCGGATGTTGCCCGAAGATATTAACGACTGGTATGTAAGAAACGAAAGCGGGGGCATGGTCCAGCTGAAAGAAATTGCCGCCGGCGAGTGGACTTATGGCCCGCCCAAACTCACCCGGTTTAATGGCAGCTCATCCCGGGAAATCCAGGGCTCGACTACGCCGGGTATCAGTTCTGGCGAGGCGCTGCAGGAAGTTGAGCGTATTGCGCAATCTTTACCCAAAGGCATTGATATCGCCTGGACCGGCTTGTCCTATGAGGAAAAGCAAAGCGGTAATCAGACCATGCTGCTGTACAGCATTACCGTTATTGCCGTATTCATGATTCTGGCGGCCCTGTATGAAAGTTGGGCGATACCGCTCTCAATTATGCTGACGGTGCCGTTCGGGATACTGGGCGCGGTACTGGCCACCTGGCTGACCGGGCAGTCCAACGATGTGTATTTTCAGGTGGGCCTGCTGATGACCATCGGGCTTGCTGCGAAAAACGCCATCCTGATTGTGGAGTTTGCCCAGCACAATGTGAATGAAGGCATGAGTGCCTTTGATGCCGCTTTAACCGCTGCCAAGCAGCGCTTGCGGCCCATTCTGATGACCTCACTGACCTTTATTTTAGGGGTAATGCCGCTGGCCTTTGCCACCGGGCCGGGTTCCGGTGCCCAAAATGCGATCAGTATTGGGGTGCTAGGGGGGATTACTGCCACCACACTCTTTGTGGTATTTTTCGCGCCATACTTTTTCGTCTGGGTATACCGCGTGTTCTCCAAAGATGAAAAACACATCTGATGGCGTGATATGCGTTGACCTATTGCTGGGCGGGTAATATAACCCGCACCCGCAAGCCGCCGTCCTGGCGGTTTTGCAGGGCGATTTGCCCATGATGGGCTTCTGCTATCACAGCATAATGCGAGGCCTTATTTCGGGCTTTAAACCTGTGGGGCGTTGGCCGCAACGATTCGACCAGTGGCAGCAATATCCCGAACCAATTCGCCCAGTTTAACCGTAGCTATCTGCAATGACGATTTGTCCACCGACTGAGAAACCGTCTCGGTGGAGATAATGGCATGGGCAGATAAAGCGACCGCGACAAGCACCACGGCACCAAGAATGTACGGTTTTAACCGGCGCTTTTTATCGGTGATTACAGTATCCTGTGCCCGCGTACAGCCTACCGGACACGCGTCATTATCATTTGAGATACAGCACAAATTCAAAAGCCAGCTAAACTTTCAGCATACTTACACCCTATAAGGTGTGCGCTGTATTGCGTTACCAAGCTACCGACAAAAAGAAGGACTGTTTTATTTATGCCGGCCAGACTGCCCGCCACACTGTGTTTTGCAGTAAGCACCTCACTGCTACCTGTTAGTGCTGTCATTGCACAGCAAAGTGATGAATCTATCGAAACCATTGTCACTACTGGCAACCGTATCGCCCAGCCATCTCCAGTAGGTATTATCGTCAGCGATGTAGACGAAAACACGCTCGCGCTGGTAGCCCCCATGCATATCGAGGAAGTATTAAAGTTTGTTGCCGGAGCAGGCGTGCAGCGGGGAAATGGGCAGGAGTATTTGCCAGCATTACGCTCACAGGTATTTACCGGCGCAGGAGCGTGTGGTGGTCTGCTTACCGCAGAAGATGATATTCCGCTGCGGGCGGCCGGGTTCTGCAATATCAATGAACTGTTTGAAGCACATACCGAGATGGCGCAGCGAATTGAAGTGCTCAAAGGGCCGGGGTCGGCGTTATATGGTTCAAACGCCATTCATGGCGTGGTGAATGTTATCACCCCGGATGTCACCCGGGATGCAGGGCTGTTGGGTGTGGATTATGGCTCATATGGGTATAGCCGTTATAAGTTCAGACATGGCGAGGATTTTGGCACCAGTGGTATTGGTATTAACGCCAGTATTACCCGCGATAGTGGCTATCGTGAAAACGAGAGTGTCCATCAGGAAAAAGTCAATCTGCGCCATCGTTATGAATTTTCCGATGTCACATTAACCAGCGGTCTGACCTATACCAATTTAGATCAGGATACTGCCGGCTATATAGAAGGTTTCCAAAGCTATAAAAATGAAGCGCTGGCGCAGCAAAATGGCGACCCGGAGGCGTTTCGTAAAAATCGTGCGCTGCGCATCTGGAGTAAAGCACAATGGTCAATGGATAACGGTGATACATTGGTCATAACCCCGTACTATCGTGATCAGAGTATGGATTTTCTGATGCACTTTTTGCCCGGACAGCCCCTTGAGAAAAATGCCCAGCAAGGCGTGGGTGTGCAGTCGCTGTACCAGCATGACTTGTCACAGCAATGGCAATTACAGGCGGGTATTGATGCAGAATATACCGAAGGTAGTCTGAGTCAGTTCCAGGATGGTCCAACCCAGGGCTCGGCATTTCTGGTGGCCACCGTGCCTGAAGGATTGCATTACGACTACGATGTCGATGCCACGATGATTGCGCCGTTTGCAGCCCTGACCTGGCAGCACGAGGCCTGGCAGGTCACCGCCGCCGCCCGGTTTGAATCGATGGAATACGACTACACCAACTACCTGCCGGCTGGCCGTACCCGCGCTGATGGTACAAGCTGCCCGATGGGTGGCTGTCGCTACGCGCGTCCGCCTAGCTCAAGTGATGACTATTCAAATTTTTCACCCAAATTAAGAGCCAGCTACACACTCAATGATAATCTGACTATCTATGGCAATATCGCCCGGGGGTATCGCGCGCCTCAGGCCACAGAACTTTATCGGTTACAGCGGGATCAGCAGGTGGCCGATTTGGATTCGGAAACGGTGACCAGTATTGAAGCCGGGCTTAAGGGGCAGTATCAGGGCACGCGATTCACGCTTGCCGCCTACAGCATGGACAAAGAGAATGTCATCTTCCGTGACAGTGACTTTTTTACGGTATCTGATGGTGAAACCCGCCATCAGGGCATTGAGCTTGAATTTATGCAGCAACTGACAGCCCAATGGGACCTGGCTGTGGCCGCGTCTTATGCCAGTCATACCTACGAGTATGATGAAGTGCTGAACGATATCAATATTAATGGCAACGATATTGATACTGCGCCGGATACCCTGATTAATACCCGTCTGGGCTGGCAGGTAACAGAAGCGGCGCGGGTGCAGCTGGAGTGGCAGCATGTCTCTGACTACTACACCGATCCGGAAAATTTGCACGCATACGAAGGGCACGATTTGTTTCATTTGCGTAGCAGCTGGGCACTGACAAACGCTCTCACCGTGTTCGCCAGAGTAAATAATATCACGGATGAACGTTATGCTGAGCGGGCAGACTATTCATCATTTTCCGGTGACCGATACTTTCCGGGCCGTCCCAGAAATTACATGGTGAGCGTGCAGTACAGTTACTAGGACTAATTCTTAAGCGTGTTTTTTATGGTCTTACCAGCCGTATTTTGCTAGCGTAGCAAACGGTTCTGGTAAGACATAAGCATCATGCAAATACATACACTGCACGGTTATATCCAGCACATCTTCTTAATTGAGGATGCCGGCGGGCTTTTGCTGCTTGATGGCTGTTCCCGCGCCGATGTGACCATGGTATGTGAGTACATCACCGACACCCTGTCACGCCCCTTAACCGATTTAAAGCTGGTGGTGGTGACGCACATGCATCCGGATCACGCCGGCGGAGCGCATAAGCTGCGCGATTTGACAGGCGCACAGATTGCAGCGCATCCCAAAGCCGCCAGGTGGTATGCCGGTGCAATGGGGCGTGCCGCGCATATTATTGATGTGGCACTGATGTACTGGGTGGCTGAGCGATTGGGCAAGGGTAAGCGAATGACCTGGTATTCGCCCATCTTGAAGCCAGACCTTCTGCTTGATGATACACAGTCGCTGCCGGGGTTTTCAGACTGGCAGGTGCTATATACACCGGGTCATACCAATCATGATTTGTCCCTCTTACACACCGTTTCCCGAAAAATGTACGTGGCGGACTTGCTGGTAAAAGTAAAAGGGCAATTGTGTCCGCCTTATCCGGTGTGCCATCCCAACCAGTACCGGCGTTCATTAAAGCGAGTGGCTGCTCTGCATCTTGATACCCTGTTCTGTGCACATGTAAAACCGCTTGAGGCAAACAGCATCCCGTTTGATGACATTATTCAAAACGCCCCGACCCGGCCAAAAAATCATTGGCACTCAACAAAAAATCGGATCGTGAAAAAACTCGGTATAAGTAAATACAAAGCAAATCAGCGTGATAACCATTAACGGTGCAAACTGACATACCGTTTGCGCCATTTTTTGTAGGAAGTATGTATGGCGCATCGCCCGCTTTTAAAACATATTCGGGACCACAGTGTTCTGTTCGCCGAACTGGCCACTTACCGTAATCAAACGGTGGAAAATATGGGGTTATCGGGATATGAATTTCATAAAACACCAAAATTTTATAGTCCATCCGGCCAGCGGCTGACCATTGAACCAGAGCGTAGCATCATTGTGCCGCAGCTCAGCGTACTGGAAAATGTACGTGAAAAGCTCAGAGCGCGGATCCCCGGGCTGACCGATGTCATCAATAGTGAGGTCGGCTACCGCTATCCCACTGCTGCGCTAGCAGATACCAGTGCGCCGTTTATTAAGCGGCTTCGTTCGGAATACTTTCACCGGGTAGATGAAGATCGCAGTATATGCAGACCGGTGAACCTGTCATTTGGCATAAAAAGTCGGGGCAAGGGTGACGACAGACAGGAATATGAGGTCTGGATGCCCAATGATGACCCGACACAGGATCCGTTGCCCCTGTTTATTGAACGCTACGGTGAGGATTTGCCGGATGATGTCAGGCATTTTGTTCAGCAGCCCGCGTGTGTTCACGGCTGGATGGGCGTGAAGCGAGCGGCTTTCGAAGCGCTGTATTACAACCCTGCCAAACTGGGCGATATTGTAGTCTGTGTGGCGCTTTCTGTGGATGCATACAATATCGGTGCTAAACCCGACCTGTCTTTATGTGAGCAGTTGGAAAGCTCGATTGCCGTCAGTAATGCTGAACTCGAATGGGAGATTGACGGCTATTATGCGCCTCGTGATGCGTATCTTTCACATGATGAGATATGGCATGCCATTAATCAGACACTGGAGGTTATCAATGTACCGCTCAATGACCTGTACCGCGACGAGATCCTCAATATTAACGAAAGTAAAACAGAACGAATTTTGTCGACGGTATTAAATCATGGTGCCACCGAGCAAGATATAAAAGGTATGAATTTGCAAGCCTGGGAGTTTATGCAAACCACTAGCGAGCGGCGACAAAAGCCGAATAAGCCGGGCCGTGGTGTAAATTTCCTGGGGCGTTTGAATCGCTTGTTCTATCAGCCGGAGCATCAGCTGCCCGGCATTGAAGCAATGCACGATTTAATCAGTTGATGGTGAAACGATGAGAGCCGATCGAAACGTAACAGGGCATTGTGCTGAGCGGGAGAATGCCAATGCTGACTGAAATAGCATTGGGGGGCATGCTGTTCAGCCCACTAATTGTCTATCTGCCGGTGGCATTTCTGATATCTGTGATCACACGCCTGACACTGGTAAAAGCGGGCGTGTATCAAAAACTATGGCGACCCGCATGGTGTGAGGTCAGTCTGTTCATCTGCTATCTGGCAGCAGTGGTATTAATTGCAGGAGGTTAGCCGGCTATGGGCACGGTGATAAGAATTATTGTAACCCTGATAATCGTGGCGATGGCCGTGTTGGCCGGTCGGTGGGTATGGGACCGGTATTTACACGCTCCCTGGACACGTGATGGCAGAGTACAGGCTCAGATAACCACTATCTCTCCGGATGTATCGGGATGGGTCACTGGGTTATCCGTCAGTGATAATCAAAAAGTAGAAAAGGGTCAGCTGCTGTTTACCATTGATGATGCGCGCTACGAAGCTGCTATCAACGAACAGCGTGCCGCCCGTGAAGCCAAAGAATTGGCATGGCAACTTGCCCAGCATGAATATCAGCGCCGCAAAGGACTGGCGAAAGAAAACACTATCAGTCAGGAAGATTTGGAAATTACGCGCATGAATGCCGAAGCCGCCCGCGCCGAGTACAATCTGGCAAATGCCAAACTGAACACGCTGCAGCTGAATCTGCAGCGCACGCGTGTAAAAGCCCCGCATGCAGGAACCATTGTGAATCTCGACTTGCGCGAAGGCAATTACGTCAGTCAGGGAAAACCAGTGCTCTCGCTGGTCAGAAAAGGCTCGTTTTATGTGACCGGCTACTTTGAGGAAACCAAGTTATCTCTTATCCACGAAGGGCAGCGGGCGACAATCCGGCTGATGAGTAATGAGCAGCCTTTAACAGGTAAAGTCGTAAGTATTGGCGAAGCCATTGCTGATACAAATATCCATCGTAATGAGCAGTTGCTGCCCAAAGTACAGCAAACCTTCAATTGGGTGAGGCTGGCGCAGCGGGTGCCCGTCGATATTGAACTGGACCCGGTGCCTGATAATGTCAGGCTGGTGGCAGGCACCACGGCCTCTATCCACTTAAACGAGCAGTAATCATGCAGCTGCCCCTGTTAGCGGCGACGTATCTTACGCCTTCAAAAGACAGCGTGCTCTTTGCATTTAAAGGCGTGTTGTCGATGGCCATGGCGCTTTACATCTCGTTGTACTTCAATTTAGAAAAACCTTACTGGGCGGTTGTTTCTGCCGTCTTTTTACAGGTCAGGCCTGAGGGCGGGCTGGTGGTGGAAAAAACCGTCAGCCAGATCACCGGTACATTGCTGGGCGGCGTGTTTGGTATGTTTGTACTTAACTACCTGCACGCTGCGCCAGTGCCTGCGATGGGCGTGCTGGCGGTCTGGCTGGCGCTCAACTCATCGTTGTCAGCCATGGTCCGGCGCGTTAACTTTATTTACTTTTTTGCCATGGCCAGTGTCACCCCCTGTATTATCGTGCTGCTCACCATGTCGACGCCGGAACTGGCTACCAACCAGACCATTTTCAATATTTCTCAGGCACGTATTACCGAGATAATTGTCGGCGCCCTGTGTGCTATGACAGTGAGTCTGCTGGTGTTTCCCAAGCGGCTGAAAACCTCGTTACAAAATCAGGCAAAAACCGTCATAAACCGCACCCTGCATTACGTCAATCTCGAACTTGATCCGGAAGGTTCACATGAAAGCCGGCATCAGTGCATTGATGAAATACTGGAGTCACTGGCAGCACTGAACGATGATTCCAGTGCGGTTGCCTATGAAGGGCCGCAGGGACCGGGCAGGGCGCGCGCCGCCAGTGTTATTGGTAATAAAACCCTGTCAGTGGTCGCGGTGATTCAGATTTTCGGCAGGCTGCAGCGCAATCACCCGGAAGTCTTATCAGGCACATTGAATGAGTTGCTTGATGTACTGCGCAGCGACCTGAAAAAAATTGCCGAAACGTCTGATTATCAAACCTGTTATGAACTGGCTCAGGCCCAGCGCCGCAAGCTTCTGAAAATATCCAAACAAACAGAGACAGTAACTCCCCTTGAAGCCCGGTTATTAAAAACTGCGCATGAAATGTTGTCTGAAATTGTTCTCATTTTGCGCGCCTACAACACACTGATAAAAGGCCATGCGTCGGTACTTAAAGCACCAGAACACCGACCCTATCGCGATCCGCTGATAGGACTGGCAACCGGTCTGCGTACGTTTTTGGTGTTTAACTGCGGCGCATTACTGTGGCTATATACCGGATCACCGGCTGCTATTATGGTCATGATTATGCCGGTTATTTTCTCGATAATGTTTGCAAGGATGTCGCCAGCTGTAGTGAAACAGTCGCTCAAACGCATGCTGGTAGGGGTCGCGGTGGCAATACCGGTAGCTATCTTCTACGCGCTGAACTTACTGGCCCAGAGCAGTGGCGATTACGGCTTGCTGGTATTGGTGCTTAGTGCACCATACTTTCTGGGGCTCATGGCGATCTCGCAGCGGGCCACCTTGCCTTACGGACTGGGGTTCTGTATCCCTTTCACCCTGCTGGTACAACCTGCAAACGATATGACACGACCTTTGTCTGTGGATTACACGCTAAGTGCAGCATTCGCTATTGTGGCAGGGGTAAGTTTGCTTTACTGGATTTTCCGGCTGATTACCGGACCCGGCGTACAAACAATGCAGCGGCGACTGCTGCATGCTACACGGCGTGATCTGCAGCGCCTGATTGAACAGGATACACCAGCGCACTGGTATAATGCCCGTATGGGCGACCGGTTACTCCGGCTCACCAGTTACGATAAAGAAGCGGCCAGTGATGCCCGTGTCATTACCGACCTGGGCCTGACAGGCTTAAATCTGGGCCATACCTCTATTCGGGTGCGAACATTGGTGCAGACTGTAACGGACAAGGATTTATCCGTTATTCTGAAGCACTGGCAATATGTACTGGCTGACACGTTTATTGATGCTGCCAAGGGTAAAACCACAGAACGTTTCAGACAAATGTGCGATTCAGTTTTAGCTCAGGTCAGGCAGGACGCTAATGGCCCCGCGCATCTCACGCTTATTGAGGGCATTTTTGAGCGACTTGATCTGACCTTCCAGCGCACTGCCAAAATGGTCAGGGAAAAGAACACTAAGGTGAAAAGTCTGTGATCTTAACTGTGAGAAACATGTTATATTTTTATGACAATATGATAATTATAAAGCAATAGGATTTGCATGATGTTCTCTCAATGGCGTTTCGGCTTTCCGATAACAGTAATCATTGGTCTCATGGTGTTATCGGATTTAGGTTTCATAATGGCCCACCTGGCATTTAAACTTGATCTGGTTTCTCATCCCCACTTTTTGATCACCCGTGATCGCGGTTATGCAGAAGTCTTTCAGTACCTCAAAATATTCTGGGTCATATGTTTACTGGCGTTGCTGTTTATGCGCCATAAAGCTGCCGTGCTGCTAGCATGGATGTTTATTTTCGGATATATGCTGTTGGATGACTCTTTAAAGGTTCACGAGGCGGGTGGTAGCTATCTGGTAGCTAATCTTGATATCCAGCCGGCGCTCAGATTGCGGGCACAGGATTTTGGTGAGCTACTCGTTACTGCTATTGCCGGTACATTTCTGTTTAGTTTCCTGGCTGTTACTTATTTTAAAGCGGGAGCCTACGCCCGGCGAGTTACACACCGGTTGCTAGCGCTGGTGGCAGCCATCGCATTTTTTGGCATCGTCATTGATATGGTTCATATAATGGTTCCATGGGGGAACACATTTTTCGCGATACTCGAGGATGGTGGCGAAATGCTGATTATGAGTCTTACGCTGGGTTACTGTTTTCACCTGTTATTACAAACACACTACGGCACTAATAAGGCAGCTTTTACAGCTGCCTGAGAAAGTGGCTGTAAAAGCTAACCGCATTCATCATGTTGTCAGTCGTGATATGCTCATCGGTGCCGTGAAAACCATCCAGATCGCTACCGGAAATTATCATCGGATTGAACCGGTAAGCATTGGTTAACGTGGCATAATGATGACTGTCAGTTGCCGCTACGGTCAGGCCCGGCGTAACTATTGTATCTGCAAAAACGTGTCGGGCTGTTGCAGCAAGTAAACTAAACGCCGCGTTGTCAGCGGGTGCTACGGTAGATGCAGGGAACGCTTCGGTTATCTCAATTGAAATACTATCATCATTAACAGCCTGTTTTACCCAGTCCACTATGCCTTCGATACTGTCACGCGGATGAACCCTGAAATTGATGGTCGCGGTTGCCGTTTCCGGCAGTACATTGGCTTTGATGCTGCCACTCATCATGGTAGGTGCTGTCGTGGTTCTGAGCATGGCATTTCCGCTAGGCGACTGACCCACGACAGTTTCTATAACCGGGCTGAACAGCCAGCGATTGGCAAACAGGACTCGTTTATCAAAGGACATATGCCGGGCAATACTGGTGTACATCTGGCCTGTGACACCGCTAAGACCACCAGGGATTGGGGCATCTTGCACCGCAACCACGGCGCGGGATATCCGGGTTACTGCGGTTTGTGCCGGTGGCATAGAACTGTGCCCGCCAGCGCCATCAGCGCTAAGCCGAAGCGTTAAAAAGCCTTTTTCGGCAACATTGATACTGGCGATGGGCTTATCCAGCCCCGGCACTAATCCATCCAGCATAAAGGAGCCCTCATCCAGTGACCATGCTGGCGTGATATTATTGTCGCGAAACCATGCAGTTACTGCCTTGGCGCCGGCATTACCACCGAGCTCTTCATCATGGGTAAATGCGATATAAACGTCTGCTTTGGGCGTAAACTGCTGACTGAGTGCAGCTTCTACCGATTCAATGAGTGCGATTACCGCGCTTTTATCATCCAGCGCGCCGCGGCCCCAAATCCGCTTTTCCTCATCAATATGGCCGGCAAAAGGAGGGTGTGTCCACTTGCTTTCAGTGTCCGGATTGACCGGCACCACATCATAGTGTGCCGACAAAAGGACGGGTGGTTTGTCAGAATGACTTCCTTGCCAATGAAACAATAAGGTGTGCGTATTGATTACATGCAGCGTCAGCGCCTCATGGGTTGCCGGATAAGTCTCAGCCAGCCATTTTCTGAACCCAGCGAATGCCTGCGCGTCGATAGGGGCTGCTTGTTCAGATAATGTTTTAAAACGAATACTTTGTGCCAGATGGGTAGCAACCTGATTTGCCGCAGGCAGCGAATAATTATCTGAAATGGTTTCATGGTGTTCGTCAGGCGAAGGCGTAAACAACGCGCCGCGAATAAGAATGACCGTAATCATTGCTGCAATGAGCACAGCCAGCATAAGAAATATTTTTTTTAGCATTGTTTTTAAGTGGCGACTGAATCTGTTTATCCGGCATTTACCTTAGCAGATTTTTCATCACTTCGGCCATCAGTACAGCGCTTATGCTTGCTCCAGCCAGTTCGCCAGATGGTGCTTTAACTGAGGAATTTCCTGAGATCCGAAGATTCTGATACCCAGCTCAGTCGCTCGTAATCTGGCAGACGGGGTGACATCGAAATAGGTGACCAGCGCGGCGCGGCCTTCAAGACCACCTAACAACTCATTGAGTGAATCCAGCTTATAAAGCGTATTAGTGCTGCTCAGCGCTTCCATGTACTGGGTTTTACACTCGATAATATGTAATTTGTTATTGGCCAGCGCGATAACATCCAGTTCGTTACTTAGCGTTTTACCGTTAATTTTTCGGGTGATTTGCGCGCCATGGGCTGCGTCCTGAATACTTTTAACCTGCGTGGTGACACCATTAAGCACGGCATAGGTATGCTCTTCCAGCCAGCCGCCGTTACAAAAAAAGCGCGCCTTTTCATTGGAAAATATCAGCGTATTGTTATCAATCCTGACATAGTCCAGCGCTTCAAGTTCCCATAGCATGCTGGTTAGGGTCGTATCGTCCCGGTGTTGCTGCTCCATCGGTACCCGTAACGATTCACCAGCCTCAGAGGCCAGGTAATTCAGGGCTCTTAGGGCATGCGCACACTCTTCTATATCCTTTGCCCAGCTTTCACCAAGCTCTCTGACAGGTTTGCTTACTCCCTGCGTATTTTCCTGCCCGGTGAGTGTGGCATCGAAAAGGGTAAAATATTCATGCAATTTTAGCCGGTCATCAATGGGGGTAGGCGCCCTGTCTTCAGGATGCAGCCAGTACAGTTCATCCTGGGCAGGCTCAACCACAAAGACCGGGCAGTCGTATGCGCGCGCAACCTCAAAAGCGGCGAGTACATGATACCTGTCACCTGCTGAGGCATTCAGCCAGACTTCACCTTCGCCTGATTCGCAAACACGCGAAAAAAGCTCAAGAAAGGCATCCTTGATTTGCGCGGTTTTCGCTGTATCGGGTAAACAAAAATAACTTGCTTTGAAGCCGCGAGTTTTCGCCAGGCGTATAAGTTGCTGAGCATGACTTTCGTAGTCGCTTGTTCCTGCGATAATCAGCGCGTCACTGGGAATAGAGGGATCGATAACCGGTGTCAGTACTGAAGTGACGCTATCATTAAGTAAACAAACGTGGGTGGTAGTCATCGCTTTTCCTATAAAATCAGAAACATATTACGAAGGCATCTGAAGAGTGCATACGCAAACGCGCCGGAAATGATGTAACAAAGTATTAAAATGTATTGAAACTGTTTATATCGCAGGCACATTAATAACTGGCAGGAAGAAAAAGGAGCAGTATTGATTACACAATGGTTTAATCCGGCAAAAAATAATCACTGGGCTGACTGGTTTTTAAAAGAGCATCACCGCTTTACGATCACCGGGTTAAGTCGCAGTGGCAAGTCGACGTTGTTCACCAGCCTGATGACAATGCTTAAGTATCGCAGCGAAGGCGGTTATCAGTGTCTGCCATTATTAGAATACTTGCCTGCTGAGCTGGTCGAACACATGTGGATTGAGCCTATAGATGGCTTTGAAATGTTTCCCGTGGAACAACATATTGAGGCGCTGGGCAAAAAAGCGTGGCCAAGTCCCACCGAAGATGTTTACGGGTTTAAGGTTTTGGTCAGACTTAGAGAAACCAGTGGGGTTAAGAAGCACTTACTTCCCTATACCGATGTGGTCTTCGAGTTTATCGATTACCCGGGGGAGTGGCTGACAGACTTGCCGATGCTGACCAAACCCTTTACGCAATGGTCAGATTCGGCGTGGGCGCAGCAAATGAACAGGCCCCAGCGCGATTATGCGGAGCAATGGCATGATGTGGTGGCAGAGTTTGACTTTGACCAGCCGCCGGAGCCGGAACGCGTGGAAATGCTTGTGGAGCAATATCGCAACTACTTGCTGTACGCCAAGCAAAACGGCATCACCCTGTTACAACCGGGCAGTTTTTTATTAGGCGATACCGGGTTTGACTGGCGCTCATATGGCTTCACACCATTGCCTTCAAGTGTCAGCAGTGATGTGACGCATCCCTGGACGAAGTTGTTTGATAAGAATTACCGTTATTTCCAGAAGCAGTGGCTGACGCCGTTAAAGAGCCGGACGTTTCGTCAGGCCGATAAGCAGATTATTCTGATTGATTTGTTTGAGGGGCTTAATCACAGCAAGCAGCACTTATATCAGCTCAAGGAAACCTTGAGCTATCTGGCGGAGGTGTTCTCATATGGTGAAAGTGGCTGGTTCAGCCGCAACATTCTGCGCCAGCAGGCGATTAGTAAAGTTGCGTTTGTAGCAGCAAAATCGGACTTGCTCCCTGCCGCATACCATGACGATCTATTGGTGCTGCTGAAACAGATTACCGAAGGCGCGGTAGCAAAAATAAAAGATAAGCCGGTGCATTTTGAGCACTTTTTAGTAAGCGCACTGCAGGCCACCGATCCGGGCAGTACGCCCAGTAGTTTGCGATACCGCGGTAAGGCGGGTCAGTACATAGAGGCTGAGTTTGAACCGCTGCCTGAAAGCCTTTCTGCGATGTCCTCACAGGAGCATTTCCCGGTGTTGCCTGCCAGTGTGCCGGACGATTATCTGCCCCGAATACTCAGCGGCAGAGGACTGGACCGGTTGTTACAGTTTTTATTAGGAGATGGTCATGAGTGATTCAGTATCCCCGTATCGTGCCAAGGTTCAGCAGCGCGAAGTGGATGAAGCGCCGCCAACGCATGCGATGCCGGAAAAATTTACTGCGCAGGAGTGGCAGCCGGATGCAAAGGGTGGACGGCTCTCCCTGTTTACGCTGACGCTGCTGCTTGGATTACTGGCATTATTTGCATTTAGCATCGTCGATGCTATCTGGTATCTGCAAAGTGCTTATGCCGAGTCACCGGTGTTAAGTATTGTACTTGCGGTTGTGTTAAGTGCTTTTTGCGGCTGCTTGCTATGGCTGGTCACCCGCGAGATTCGCGGCTATCGGGCCGTGAATAAATACCTGCATCGAACGCCGGATCTGGCCGAGCTGGCACAGTCCTCTCACGAAGAGGCACTAAAAGCGTTAAAAAAACATGCTGCCACATTTTCTGAAGAAAGCTTTGCCGCGCATCGTTTTCGTCAGTATCAACACAGTGTGCAGGACCATATGAGCGCAAAAGAGACAGTCCGGCTTTATGAGCGGGTGGTAGATGAGCCTGTTGCCGCCAGAGCGCGTGAAGTGGTGCGCAGAGAGTCGATGGTCAGTGGTAGTCTGGCCTTTGTCAGCCCCAACCATCTTATTCAGACACTGGCCATTTTGTGGATCAGCCTGCGTATGGTGCGCAGGGTGGCGCAGGTGTATGGACTACGACCCGCTACGACAGGAAACTGGCGATTAATGACCATACTGGCGCAAAACCTGGCCGCACAGAGCATTTTCGATCTGGCCAGCGATGAAATTGCGAATCAAATCAGCGGCTCACTGACGGCGCGCTTTGTGGAAAATTCAGCCGAGGCAGTGGCGGCAGGCGCACTCAACGTACGCCTGGGTAAAGCGCTGATAAAGCTTTTAAGCTGATTAAAGGGCTTTTTTGGTTGGCATCACCACGTTAGCGAAAATCAGCCCGGCCACCAGTGACATGAAGATCAGGAAAACATCTTGTCCAATGTGGTCGGCCTGAACAAAATTTTGACCGGAAATGAAAGAGTTAAGACCGATATAGGTTTTAGAGCCGGGGACTAACACAATCAAACCGTGCATACTGACAATGGTCGCTGGCTGGTTGGCAACGCGAGTGAATACATTGGAAAAAACACCCAGCGCAAACGCACCGATAAACGTAGCTACATTTTGGTCCATAAACTGAGAGCTGCCTACGGTGGCGCCATAAGCCACGAAGGAGGCAAGTATGCCCCAGATGATATGCTTCGGACGCGTGCGAAAAATCGCGATCAATGCAATACACAGTAACAGCACTGATAACCAGGTGGCCCAGTAAGGCAATGAGGGGGCCGGCTCATAATTATTGGCGCCAAACAGGGCAAAGCCACTGGCGACACCTAAAAAGGCGCCAAAATACAGTTTAAATAACTGCATCAGTGCATCCATCACCCGCGCCGTCCCTGAGACCATATTGCGGGAGGCCAGTTCTGCCAAGCCCATGGTCAGGGCCAGACCAGGCACCAAAATGATGACTGACGAGAGCACTATCAATGGGATATTGATCCCCGGATCTAAAAAGCTGCCAATAGCGCTGGTCGCCAGACCGGAAACAAAAGCAGTGACCGGCTCCAGCATCAGATTGACGCGTTTTGACCGGGTTGCCCACAAGCACCAGATATAGGTCAGTAAACCCAGTAAGCCGGACCAGGCAATTTCCGATACGCTGGCGCCCATCAGCATGGCAAAGGCGCTGGTTGCCAGACCGAACGCACAAAAGGTGATGAGTTTGCCATAGGGGCTGGGCATCGCATCAATCTCATCCAGCTTCTTATCGGCTTCAGACAGCGATAACTTGCCGGACAGTAACGCAAAAGCTAACTCGTCAGTGCGCGATAGTGCATTAAGATCCAGCTCTCCCGGTTGCAAGCGCACCGCAGAGTTGTATTCATCTTCGTGGCGGTCGCTCCACAGTACGAAGGTCAGCGAGGTGGGTGTGGAAATAAACGCTGAGCGAACCCCAAGATAGGTCGCTACCTCAGTCAGATACGCTTCCAGACGAAAAGCCGGGGTTCCGTACTTATGCAGCATTTTGCCCAGCTTAACGATAAATTTTCGTATCTGAATGAACTCAAGGGTATCCACGTACTACTCTACTTTTTTGATGGCGACGATTGCGCCATGTGGTTAAAATTCCGGCGGATTGTAGAGTTGAAGTCTGAATAATACAACGCAATTTTTTACTTTTTTTGCATCAAAAAATCTAAGGCAAAATAGCGCGAAAAATTATAGTTTTTTGTGGTCCTAATCGCCTTTCACGCCCTCAACAAATGTCTTCTCTCTGAACGTGTGGGCGGCTTTACGTTCAGCTTTAGCCATAAGAAGAGGCGCGGCAACACCGTGGACAACAATGGACAGCAGTACGGTGAACATCACTGCCGACCAGATAACGGAGATGTCGCCAAATTGCCCGTGGTTTTGACCATACAATAAATAGTAGAGTGAGCCGATGCCACGCACACCCATAAAGGCAATTGTCAGCCTGCCGAAGGTTGGGAAATCGCACCGGGCCTGGCCAATCATGCCGGCCAGCGGGCGGATTAAAAATACAATGAGCACACCCAGTAGTGCACCCTGCCAGGTAAGATCATCCAGCGCACCGCGCGCAACAAAGGCGCCAAGAATGAGCAAAATAATCACCAGTAGTACACGCTCGATCTGTTCCATAAAAGAATGCGCTTTAGTGTGGTAACCGTGGTCAGGCTGGGCCTGCTTCGTAGTAACCGCGCCGACAAAAACTGCCAGGAAACCATAGCCATGAATGGCTTCAGCCATGCCGTAGGAACAAAGCAGTGCGCCCAGTGTTACCACGCCTTCACTGCTATAGGAAAGCGGGTGATTCTGCGCGCTGGTTTCATCTTCCTGTTTGGCCAGGTAGGTAAACAAATACCAGGCGCCAAATTTTCCGAAAATGTAGCCAGCAGCAAGGCCGGCACCTACGCGCCACAATACATCTTCCAGCGCCCATTGCATGGTCCAGTTACCCAGTGATGCCATACCGACCGCCGCAATGGCTAAATGCACAAAGGGAAACGCCAGACCATCGTTGGCGCCAGCCTCCACGGTCAGACTAAAACGGATATCGTTACGGTTGGATTCACCGGGCGGGCCGACCTGTACCGAGCCTGCCAACACCGGGTCGGTGGGGCTTAATACCGCCCCCAGTAAAATGGCAGATGCCGCCGTCAGGCCCATCCCGTACCAGCCAAAAAGTGCCACCATAATGATGCTTAACGGCATTGTGATCAGAAGGAGTGGCCACACCTGGTTCCAGCAGCGTACCGAAAACGGCCGGTCTATCGCGGTGCCGGCGGCGCTAAGGGATGCGATGACCAGGAACTCTGTCAGGTACTCACCAAATAATGAATGCGTATCATTGTTTAAAAAGTCAATTGATGGCAACCCAAGAGGCAGGCTGAACATGCCCCAGCCCAGCAGAACATAGACCAACGGAAAGGGGATCAGGCTGTGGCGCAGCCGATTCTCCAGCGCAACAGCTGCAATAATCGCTACGCCGAAAAGAATGTAAAGATAGATTCTGGCTTCAATCATACTCGGTGGCTAAAGATACCTGTCTGGACAGCAAACGTCTGTCGCTTTACTTATGCATACAGTTAGCTACCGAATTAAATAATATTTAGATTATAACCGGGTCACTTATTGGGCCAACAACCTCACCACTGACATGCACAGAGGTGTCTGGCGTGGATGAAAGCAACGCGCTCAGTGAACAGGGCTGACCCATGGCATCACCTTGCTTAAAGGACAGGGTGGCATAACCGTCGCTGTTGTATTTCAATACATTGTGATCGCGTAAGTAGCCGCTTATTGCTGCAGCCGCCGCACCGGTTGCCGGATCTTCATATACATCACCGGCTGCAAACAGATTTCTCATATAGACTTCGCTACCGGAGACATACAGCGGCACCAGCGTCAGGATATTGTCTTTAAGCATTTGCGCCTTTGCAGCGTCAAAATCATAGGACACCTTGTCTACCTCGCTGCCTGAACGTAGCGGAAGTATAAGGTGGTGGTTGCCTGCAAAGGCCAGCCCGCAAGGCAGGGAGATCGCCAGATCTTTATCCGTAAGTTGGCATATTGTCAGATAGCGGCTCAGGATATCCCTGTCGAGTGGTTTGGATGAGGCGGGCGGACTGCACAACGTGGCTGTAGCGCCTGTACAGCTGACATCAATATGGGCATTGTTGAGCTGCAGTGCGAAATCACCATCGCCATATTTCTTAGCCAGTGCTTTGCCGAGCGCCAGGGTGGCGTGTCCGCAAAATGCCACCTCCGCGGCGGGTGAAAAGTATCGCACCCTAAAACCTTCGGCAAACCGGGTAGCAAAGACAGTTTCAGAAAATCCCATTCGTTTGGCTATCGCCAGCATGCTGGTATCGTCGGGAAAGGCATCACACAGGCAAACACCAGCGGGATTACCACCAGCGCCCCGACGGGTAAACGCGTAGTAAGTGTCGACTGAAAAACGCATGACGCCTCCGGCCAAGATAGATATTGCTATAATCAGGCAGTCATATCGTCAGGTCAACCACTGAATCCGGACAGCCAGTCCTGCCAGACCGGTTCCAGCCCTTGCTGCATCAATGCATGGGCTACCTCAGTGGCAGAGCGGCGATCTTCTGTATCGAACTGACTAAGCTGCCTGGTGTGTTCACTGTAGCCCCCGGGCTGTGTTTGAGAGGCGGCTGACATGCTGGTAATGCCCAGCCGAGCCACATTATCACGAAAATATGCTGATTCACGGGTGGAGAGCGAAAGCTCGGTCTGCGGGTGCATGATCCGGTGGGCGCAAATCAGTTGCACCAGTTGTTTATCGCTAATCATTGAAGCGGCGGCCTCACCGCCTTCACAGGGGCGTAATCGCGGAAAGGCCATGGCACATCGCGAGCGCCAGTAATGTTTGTGGATCAGTGCGTTGTGCAGGGCGGCAAAGGTACTGTCGGTGCGCCAGTCGGCCAGACCAAGCAGCGCGCCGACGCCTATTTTTTGCATCTGTGCCTGGCCGAGGCGGTCGCTGGTTTCCAGTCGCCAGTCAAAATCCTTTTTATTGCCGCGCAAATGATACTGTGCATAGCGGCGGCGATGATAGGTTTCCTGATATACCAGTACGCCATCAATCCCCGCGTTTTGCAGTTGTTGGTATTCAGCAGTGTCTAACGGCTGAACTTCCAGCATCAGATAATCAAAGTAAGGTCGTAACACGGTCAGCGCTTCAAGAAAGTAGGGCAGGCCCACTTTGGTTTCATGCTCGCCGGTGACCAGTAGCAGGTGCCGAAAGCCCATTTTCCGTATAGCTTCAGCTTCTCGAGCTATCTCATCCATCGATAGCGTTTTGCGGCGAATGCGATTACTCATGGTAAACCCGCAGTAGGTGCATTCGTTGGCGCACAGGTTTGACAGATACAGAGGAACAAACATCGACATGGTATTACCAAAATGCCGACGGGTAAGCTGCTGTGCTTTTGCTGCCATGGGTTCCAGGTAAGCCTCGGCGGCAGGGGATATCAGGGCCATAAAATCGTTAATGTCAGGCTGCTGCGCTGCTAACGCCTGCTCTACCTGCTGCGGGGTTTTGGCTGGAATCGTCATGCTGACGCTCTCCCAATCTACCTTTCTGAGTGTATCTGCTACCGGCGTCATAATGCGTCCAGAAAGCCCGTTAGCGGACTTGATGAGTTGGCTTGTGTTGTTACGCGTCCCAGACCCGCTTCAAACGCTGTCCGCCCGGTTTTCACAGCCTGAGCGAACGCTGTTGCCATTGCCACGGGCGCCCGGGCGCTGGCGATGGCACTGTTTACCAGCACCGCATCTACCCCCATTTCCATCGCGGCCATGGCTTCACTGGGTTTTCCAATACCCGCATCAACAATCACCGGTACACCAGCCTGCTCAATAATAATGGTTAAAAACGGTGCGGTAAGTAATCCCTGATTTGACCCTATGGGAGCACCAAGGGGCATGACTGCCGCACACCCGACTTCCTCAAGTCGTTTACACAATACCGGGTCAGCGCTGCAATAGGGCAAAACGACGAATCCATCGGCAACCAGTTGTTCGGCAGCTTTAAGCGTTTCAGTGGAGTCGGGCAGCAAATAGCGTTGATCCGGGTGAATCTCCAGTTTTACCCAGTCTGTTCCAAGTAACGAACGACCAATCCTGGCGGCGTATACGGCTTCCTGTGCATTGCGTGCCCCTGATGTGTTAGGGAGCAATGTAACATTCAGTTCGTTTAACGCAGCCAGAGTGGGATCCGCCTGCCTGTTATCTGAAACGCGCTTCATGGCCACCGTGACCAGCTGGCTGCCGCTGGCAGAAATGGCCTGTTGCATTAGCGAGGGCGAGGAAAACTTACCGGTACCGGTAAACAAGCGCGATGAAAAGGTTTTATCATGAATGGTAAGCACTGATTATCCTCCGGCAACAACAGTAAATGCATCGATATGATCACCATCCTGCAGGACGGTTTTCGCCCAGTTTTCGCGATGGACAATACACTGGTTTACCGCCAGTGCCAGTGCGTCTTTTGGCAACGATATTATCTGTGGAATAGCATCCAGACTGGTTGGCTCCGTGAGGGTATACGGGGTGTCGTTTATCGTAATATTCATGATTTATTCCTGACAGATCGGACAGTCTGCGGCCTGTGGCAAGCGCAGATGTTTCCAGGTCAGGCTGCGGCCACAAAACTGCATCAGCATTCCCCACGGCAGAGCATGACGATGCGTAATAAAATTGATAGCCAGTAATGCCTGATACGTACCGGCAATCGCCACCACCGGGCCGAGAATACCGTGAGATAAGCACGATGCCTCTGGTGTCGCGTCCAGTGCATGCAGACAGCCATAGCAACTTGCATCGTTATTCCAGTGAAAAGGAATGACGTGGGCCTGCTGGCCAGGCGGCAGCGCTTAACAGCGGCTTTTGGAAGTGCCTGGCCTGCTTGCTGATATAGCGTCTTGCTTCTGCATTATCGGTGCAATCCAGTATCAGATCGGATGCTGCAAATACTGCCTGCAAGCTTTCATCCTGTGCTGGTTGCTCGAAGATGCTGATTTTACAGTGGGCGTTGTTCGCATTGAGTCGAGCCCGGGCGCACTGCACTTTCGGTTCACCAACGTCAGCTTCGGTATAAAGCGTCTGGCGCGGCAGGTTGCTCAGCGCGACACTATCAGGGTCAATCAAACTGAGAGTGCCAATCCCGCTTGCAGCAAGATGCATGGCGGCAGCGCAGCCAAGGCCACCCATACCAATAATGACGATGCTGGCCTGCGCCAGCTTTTGCTGATGCGTGTCATCAAAATCATCAATCAGCAGTTGTCGGCTATACCGCGAAAACCATTTCGAATCAGTCATCACTGGCTCCTGATTGCCGCAACAAGTGCTGGATCTCAACAATGGTCTGAGAAGGATCCGGTGAGTCGGTGATAGCGCTAACCATGGCTACGCTGCTGACGCCGGTAGCCCACACTTTTTCAACCTGCGCCTGACTTATCCCGCCGATGGCGACGCTGGGCATGTCGCCACACAACTTACGGTAACTGGCCAGTCTTTTTAATCCCTGGGGCACGGACGGCATTTGCTTGGTCTTCGTGGCAAAAACATGACCCAGCGCCACATAAGAGGGGGATAGTGCCAATGCCCGGCATAATTCCGCATAGCCGTGGGTGGAGATGCCCAGACGTAAGCCGGCATTGGCAATCGCCTGTAAATCGGCATGCGCCAGATCCTCCTGACCCAGGTGCACGCCATATGCGCCATGCTCTATTGCCAGCTGCCAGTGGTCGTTTATAAAGACCTGCGCGTTATAGTGCTTGCCCAGCGCAACAGCATGCTGAATGTGTTTATTTAAGTCTGGTGTCGCCGCGTTTTTAATTCGAAGCTGCGCAATATGAACGCCGGCGTTTAACACCAGCTCAAGCCATTCACAGGAACTGACCACCGGGTAGAGACCGGGGGTTTTATGTCTCAATTGTGCAAAAGGTGCGGTAAAAGAGGTCTCCTCGTTGAGCCTGACATCAGGAAAGTCGTCACTGTGCTCTGGCCATGTGATAACGCCGGCAACACTGGTGTCCGCTGCGATATGTTGTCTGGTCCGAAACGCCTGATTAATCAAAGCTTTAGCCAGGCATACCGCATCTTCACATATGTAATCACGAGCCATAAAGCTTGCTACGGCGGTTGCAAACATACAGCCTGTTCCACGCAAAGATCCGGGATGCCATTGACTTGAGAAATCCCATTGCGCTGAACCGGTAAACAGCTTATCGGTGGCACGTTCATCTGCCCGGTGGCCGCCTTTTATCACCACAGCTTTGGCGCCATGGGCGATAAACCAGTCTGCGGCGTTACCCGCCTCAGTCTGATTCGAGAGCATCGTCATTTCTGTATCATTCGGTGTCACGACATCAACAACAGCAAGCAGCTGCTTAACAGACGCTTCGCTCAGCGTGCCTAAGGTGGATCCGGCAGAGGTACGTAACACCGGATCCCAGATTACCGGCACATAATCTGTCTGTTGCTTAACCGCCCTGAGCCTTGGTACCAGCGCTGAGATGATGTCATCGCTGACCGCGGCAATTTTGATGGCAGCAGGAGCATGAGATGCAACAGCCTGCAGTTGCAAATCAACATGGTGTGCCAGTGACATGACACTGTGTGCGTGGGTGATTGACTGGGCGCTGAGTGTGGTTGCAACCAACATTGCATGACAATTAAGTGCACTGGCCGTGGCGGCGTCGCGGGTTAAGCCGGCGCCGCCACTGATATCCAGACCTCCAATGCACCATATAACAGGAATGGTGCTGCGCATTTAACTTACCTCACTGGCGTCAACGTATAGCTTTGCCCCTTGCTCGTTGAATTTTTCCGCCATGGCTTGCATACCCTCTTCGGCCTGAGCACTGTCACGCACTTCCTGTGATATTTTCATTGAGCAAAACTTTGGCCCGCACATAGAGCAAAAGTGTGCGACCTTATTGGATGCCTGAGGCAGGGTTTCATCATGATAGGCGCGGGCGGTATGAGGGTCTAAGGCCAGATTAAACTGGTCTTCCCAGCGAAACTCAAAGCGGGCTTTGGACATCGCATTGTCGCGAATTTGCGCGCCGGGGTGGCCCTTAGCCAAATCGCCTGCATGAGCAGCGATTTTGTAGGTAATCAGCCCCTGTTTGACATCTTCTTTATTCGGCAGGCCAAGATGCTCTTTCGGGGTGACATAGCAAAGCATCGCACAGCCGTACCATCCAATCATCGCTGCGCCAATTCCGGATGTGATGTGGTCATAGCCGGGCGCTATATCAGTGGTCAGCGGGCCAAGTGTATAAAACGGCGCGCCGTGACAGTGGGTAAGCTGCTCTTCCATGTTTTCTTTGATCATGTGCATAGGCACATGACCGGGCCCTTCAATCATCACCTGCACATCGTGTTTCCAGGCGATTTTGGTTAACGCGCCCAGCGTACGCAGCTCAGCAAACTGAGCTTCATCGTTGGCGTCGGCCACTGAACCGGGTCGCAATCCATCGCCTAATGACAACGACACATCATAGCGAGCGCAAATCTGGCAAATCTCCTCAAAGTGCTCATACAGAAAGCTGTCTCTGTGATGACTTAAACACCACTTTGCCATAATCGCGCCACCGCGAGAGACAATGCCGGTGACACGGTTGGCAGTCATCGGCACAAATGGCAGGCGAACACCGGCGTGAATAGTAAAATAGTCCACACCTTGCTCAGCCTGTTCTATCAGGGTGTCGCGAAATATCTCCCAGTCCAGATCTTCAGCAACGCCACCGACTTTTTCCAGCGCCTGATAAATAGGAACCGTACCCAGAGGAACTGGGCTGTTTCGCAGCAGCCATTCGCGGGTTTCATGAATATTGCGTCCGGTGGATAAATCCATAATGGTATCGGCGCCCCAGCGCGTGGCCCACACCAGTTTCTCGACTTCTTCTTCAATGGAGGAGGTCACAGCTGAATTGCCAATGTTTGCGTTAACCTTAACCAGAAAATTGCGACCGATAATCATCGGCTCAGCTTCCGGGTGATTGATATTGGCAGGGATAATAGCGCGACCTTCAGCCACCTCCTTGCGCACAAACTCAGGCGTGATTTGGGCTGGCAGGTTGGCGCCGAAACTTTCTCCGGCATGTTGCTGCGTGAGCGTCTCATCATGAACCCGTGCACGACCCATATTTTCTCTGATGGCAATAAATTCCATTTCAGGCGTGATAATGCCCTGGCGGGCATAATAAAGCTGGGTTACGGTCGATGAGCCTTTTGCAGCAAGGGGCGCCCGCTGGCGGGCAAAACGTAACTCATCTAGCGCGATATCCTGAGCACGTGCCTGAGCATAGGTGGATGAAACGCCGGGAAGGGGGCTGGTATCCTGACGCGCTTCAATCCATTTAGCCCTGAGCGCGGGCAAACCTTTATTTACATCAATGGGACAGGCCTGGTCACCATAAGGACCTGACGTATCATAGACCGGTACAGGCGCATTGGGCTCGCTGGTATGTGTATTAATTTGCGTATCGGTCAGGTGTATTTCGCGCATAGGAACGCGAATATCGGCAGACGAGCCGGTTTCATAGATTCTTACCGAATTGGGATAAGCTTCGCCTTTCAGCTGATTAATAAACGATTGGGCTTCAGCACGTTGCTGACGACGGTTTGACATAGCATTTTTGCCTTTTGAAAATAGTAAAAAATGCTTGTCTGGAGGTTGAAAGACGTCGGTAATGCCTCACACCCCAGATGGGATGAAAAGAAATAGCATTACGCAACTCGCCTTGTTCCCTTCGCAGGTATTAGCCTGATCAGGTTCAACGGATCCCGCATCGCGGTCTCAGCTTGTTAAACAAGCACTCCGACAAGAATGAGCAATTAGTATAAAGACCTTTATCGACTTACATCAACCAAAGTCGTAATAATTTTCGTGAAGGCCGGGTGAAACCTATTCCCGACCTTCACATGGCGATAATCAGGAAGTAGCAGCCACGCCTTGCTTATAAAACGCTAATGCCCTGCTGTTATCGTTCTGACGTTCACTGATTTCAGCCAGCAGCATCAAATCATGGGCGTTCTCACGCAGTTTAACGGCCTTCATCAATGCTCTTTCGGCAAGTGAATAATCGCCAGCGTTAAAGGCCAGCTCGCCCAGCACCGAGTAAAGCGTGGCGTTTTTATCGTCCTTCTTAATCCAAGACTCGAGTAACTTCACAGAGGCCGTCGGATTGGGCATTTTCAGACGACGAAACATCGGTAACAGTGTCTCTTCCGGACCTTTGCTTTGCCACTCTACCAGACAGTTTTCGGCATCATGATGCATACCCTGTTCGGTCAGTTGTTCAACGTAGGCTGCGCGAAACGCAATATCGTGGCGCTTTTTACGAGGTAATTCTTCCCAGTATTGTTTAAGCGCGTTGGCACCTTGCTTACTGGCAATCTCGGCAAACTTACCTTTGGCAGCACGCTGCGCCAGGGGCACTGCATCTTTTTTAAGCGTACGACGCCACTGCGGTAGATGATTCTGAATTTGCTGCCAATGCCCCAGCGCTGCCATGCATTCAGCCTTGGTTTTGACCACCTGAGGATGTTCAGCGTTGTCTTCATCAAGTGTACCAAGTACTGACAGCGCTTTTTCATGCTGCTGTCTGAGCATCAACAAGCGTGCATGCATTAATGCAGCGGCGACACGTGAGTGGGGGTAATCAGCGGCGTGGCCCAGCAAAGACTGACACCGATCCCATTCCCCCATTTCATGGGCTACCTGCGCTGAAATCAGCAAATCAACACCATCGAAGTCTCCGTCAGAAGCATGCTGAAATGCTTTTTTAGAGGCTTCTAAATCACCCTCGGCATAGGCCTGAATACCGCGATAAAAATTCTTTCGACGCTTATTGCGGCTCAGGCTACCAAACCACTGCCATGAGCCTGAAAACAAATGCACGATGGCTTTTACCAAACGCCAGATCACCCAGGCAATCAGAATGCCAATGAGTACGCTGATAACCAGACTGACCACGGTCATTTCTATGACCAACGAACCCATTGAAATCAGCACATAGCCTTTTTCGCCGATGACCTGTGGTGCAATCAATATCGCCGCAAGCACTACGGCTATCAGTAATACAGATACAATCAGCTTTTTCATAGAGCACGGGCCCCCTGACCAAAGGCATCATCCACGCGCTTGTCCAGCAGACGGCGTAATGGGTCAGCACTTTCCAGCGACTCCGGTAACTCCTGACTGATGTCCGTATCAATAAGATTTTGGAGAGCGTTCATATACTGCTCTATAGCACTGGCATCCATATCGTATTTGTTAACGATGATGTCCATCGCATTTTGCAGCGACTGGTCATACAGCGACTTATTGCCGCCTATTGCAGCTGACTGTGCCTGCATCATCTGTAATTTCAGCTGTTCACGGCTAAGCCACTGCTCTTGCTGGCTCATGACCGGCTCAATGGGGGTCTCTGTTCTGGTAACAGAAATAAAGTCATCAACAATATTTCGCCAGACTTGCTTCAGGTTTGTTTGCCAGTCATCGACTGACTCACTTAGCTCGCCCTGCTGCGACTCGGTGTCTGGCTGCTCAAACGTGTCCAGAGGTAACGATTCAACCTGCGAAAGCATGCCCGAGATGGCTAGCGCTACAGATGTACGTGAAACAGGGTTTAGCTGGCGCAGCATCTGAATATCTTTGGCAATCTTCTCGCGAACGGGCAGCACTGATGGATCCGAAAGCTCAGATAAGCGTTCATCAGCATTTGAAAGCAACATGACTGCTGTCTTGATATCCTTTTCTAACCAGACTTTCCGGCCTGCCATCCTTACCAGGTAATCGGCTTCTGCCAGTAACCAGTCTGACGGACGCTTGCCTTCCATATTTTCAAGCTGTGACAATGCCTGCTCACTTTGACGCTGCAGGGCCAGTGTTTTGTTCTGCAGTTCGCTAATTGCCTGATTGAGCGCTTGTTTTGACTCGGCCAATTGCGCCAACTCTGACTGCAGGTCTCTGTTCTGACGGTTCATCGCATCAATGCGCTCGGCCTGTTCGGATTGCGACTGCAGCACAGCCTGATTATTATCCGCACGCTGTTTCCAATACCAGTACCCAGCGCCAGCCAGGGCAACGGTGAGCAAAAATGTCAGAATAACGAAAAACCAAAGACCGCCGGTGGAAGGCGATTTTTTCTCAGAAGTATTTGATACAGATTTTGATTTAGCCCGGGAGGGGTTCTTGCCAGCTGTTTTTGATGATGCAGATGTAGCAGCGCCCGAAACTGATTTGGCTTTTTCCGGTTTACTGCTGTCAGGTGATTGTGCTGGAGAGGAGGCCTTGGAGGAGGCTTTATTTTCTGCGGGCTTATCACTGTGAGACGTTGTCGAAGACGTCGAATCTGCGCCATTTTCTTTTTTATCGTTGTCCGCCATGCTTACTCCCAATTTTCCTTTATCCATTGGCATAACTGCTCATCACTGGCGCCGGGGGCAACGTTTACGTTGCTCACACCCAGCGCACGAATTGTTTCAGCGACTCTGGGACTCACCGTTAGCCAGGGCAGTGGTGCTAGTAATGCGCTGTCATAATGTCTGAACAGCTGCTTCGCCATTTCTTCACTTGTTGCAATAATGCCTTTTACGTCAGGCCATTGCCATTGGTTTGTTTGTGCCGGTGCTTTCATGATAATTCGACGATAAACCGCAAATTCCTGCACAATTGCGCCAGCGTTACTCAGGGTGTCGCTTAAAGTGGTTCGACCAGCTTCTCCCTTTATAATAGCGATCTGCTGATTTTTTGCATCTTTTAACGCCGGAAGCGCAAGTAAACCTTCGGAAGTTGGTGTCATCGGGCACTGCGCGTTAATACCTGACCGGGCAAGTACCTCAGCGGTTGCGGTACCCACCGCAAAATAGTGCGGAGCAGGAGTGCTTAAATGTAGGTTTGCCAATGCGCGCGCTGCATATTGGCTGGTTACAATCACCAAGGCTGGTTTAACGTGCCTAAGAAAGGTTTCAAGCTGGCTGATTGGCTCGTCACAGCTAACGATATCGACCACGCCAAGGCAGGTAACCGTCAATCCCGCCTTCTGCCAGGCGTGCTGACTTTTGAAAATACCGGGAACCGGCCTGGTCAGTAAATACATGACTATTCGTAAAGCGCTCTTAAAATGTCTCCTGCGCCCTGCGCAAGCAGTGCATCGGCGACTTCTGTACCCAGTTCGTCCGCGCGGTGAGAGTCGCCGGTGGCCGAAGCGAACAGGAGTTCCGTACCATCGGGTTTGCCTACCATACCGGTGATGGTAAGTGTATTGTCATCCAGGGTGGCGTAACTGCCAATCGGGACCTGACACCCTCCCTCAAGCCGGGTATTCATGGCGCGCTCCGCGGTGACACGCAAATGCGTTTGCGGATCGTTTAACGCTTCAAGCAGTTTGATTAACTGCGCATCGTCATTTCTGCATTCGATGCCTACCGCACCCTGACCGACCGCCGGTAGCGATACCTCAGCAGGAAGTTGCTGGGTTATTCTGTCTTGCATTTCCAGTCGTATCAGGCCGGCAGCGGCCAGAATAATGGCATCGTAATCGCCATTGTCCAGCTTCGCCAGACGGGTATTGACGTTACCACGCAAATCACGAATCTGCAGGTCGGGGCGGTACTTACGAATCTGACACTGACGGCGAAGACTGGAGGTGCCAACAATAGCGCCCTGAGGTAGGGCATCAAGCTCGCTATAAGCGTTGGAAACAAAAGCATCGAACGGATTTTCCCTGACACATATAGCATGCAGACCGAACGCATCGGGAAAATCAACCGGTACATCTTTCATTGAATGAACAGCGATATCGGCCCGGCCTTCCAGCATGGCAATTTCTAACTCTTTGATAAACAGCCCTTTGCCACCAATTTTAGCCAGCGGTGTATCCAGAATTTTATCACCCTGCGTACTCATCGGTACCAGTTCAACCGTCAACTGTGGATGATGCGCTAATAATTGCGATTTAACATACTCTGCCTGCCATAACGCCAGCGCGCTTTTACGGGTCGCAATTCTGATTGTTCGGTTTTCAGCCGACATGATAGTTATTCCTGTTTTTGTTTGAAGCCAGCCCGGGGTCGAAGGGCCTATGACAAATCAGGCCAGACGGGCCTGCAGCCATTTGCTTATCTGCTGCACTTCTTCCATACATACATTGTGCTGCATCTGATAAGTGTGCCACTGTGGCTCGTAGCCGTTTTCCTGTAATGCCTTAACCGCCATTTCGCCCAAAATTTTAGGCACCACCGGGTCCTGCTCGCCGTGTGCAACCATTATAGGCACATTGCGGTTTGCCTCGCTGGCCTGTTCAGCAATAAGACCCGGTTCGCACATATAGGTGGACAATGCCAGAATTCCGGCAATGCGCTGCGGTATTCTCAGGCCCAGATGATACGCAATAACTCCGCCCTGGGAGAATCCTGCCAGAACAATCTTTTCCGGAGCAAACCCGGCTTCTACCTGAGCATCAAAAAGCTGTTTTATCTGCCCGGCACTTTCTTCAACGCCAGTCAGATCGGCCCGGCTATTAAAATCCAAAGATTTTATATCGTACCAGGCCGGCATCTCCATATTGTTATTGATGCTGACCGGGCGTACCGGGGCATGGGGGAAAAGAAATTTTACCGGCATTGACTCAGGCAGTTTCAGCTCCGGCACAATAGGCGCAAAACCATGACCTGAATCGCCCAGACCGTGCATCCAGATAACGCACGCCTGTGGATTATCGCCGGTATTCACTTCAACATGTGGAATTAAAGAATCAGACATAATACTTGTTTAACACCTTATTACTGTCAGTGCCCGCACTACTTAGTGGCAGGCATATCAATGTTAGCCGTAGCGGCATTTGATGATTATGCTACCATTGCACGTTAAAATGACCACCTTATTAGATTTTCAAAAATACACTTATGGCATCTCAATTAGGAAATTTGTTTATTCTTGCTGCGCCATCCGGGGCAGGTAAGTCGAGCCTTATCAAAGCGTTGCTTGAAAAGCATGGGGATGCTGCTGATTTTCCAATGGAAGTATCAGTATCTCATACCACCCGCAAACCGCGTCCGGGCGAAGAAGATGGCGTTCATTACCATTTTGTCAGTCGCGAACAGTTTGAAAAGCTGATTGAGCAGGGCGTATTCTTTGAATGGGCTGAAGTGTTTGATAATTACTACGGCACCTCCCGGGTAACCATCGAACAAACGCTGCACCGTGGTATTGACGTGTTTCTGGATATCGACTGGCAGGGCGCGCGTCAGGTGAAAAAGCTATTGCCGGATGCCTGCGGTATTTTTATTTTGCCGCCGTCGACCAAAGTGCTCAAAGAACGTCTGAATCGCCGTGGTCAGGATAGTGACGATGTGATTGAGTCGCGGATGCGCGAGGCCGTGTCCGAAATGTCTCATTATGACGAGTTCGACTATGTACTGGTGAATGATGATTTTTCGGTGGCACTGAGCGATTTGGAATCGGTGGTACGGGCGCAAAGACAACGCACTACTAAGCAGCAAATGCGGCACCTGGATCTGATAAAAGATCTGCTGGGCGATCAAAACGCTGATCGTTAACGTTTAATGATGTAAAATCGAACAAAACACTAGGACTGAGGACGGTTGTAAGCTATACTGCGCGGCCGTTTTAAATACTGCTCAATTCATTTTTCGGAGAATTTCATGGCTCGCGTAACCGTAGAAGATGCGATAAATAAAGTAGGTAACCGCTTCGATTTGGTGCTGGTTGCAGCCCGTCGTGCTCGCCAGCTGGCAACAGAAGGCAAAGAAGCCATGGTAGATGTGGCAAATGATAAGCCTACTGTAACCGCTCTTCGTGAAATTGAGGAAGGTCTGGTCACTGTTGAGACGCTGGAGCAAGATGCGATGCGCGATCAGGAGCAGCAGGAACAAGCTGACTTTTCTTCAGTTGCGAACATTCTGTCAGATCAATAATCTGCACAGCGCCTAATCCTTTAGTCCAAAACGCCAGTGATCGTCGCGATCCCTGGCGTTTTTGCATTGGCATCGACAGTAATTCCCCGTATTCTGTCTGTTCATTCTCTAGATTGGAAAACTGTTAAATACTGTGTATTTGTTCGAGGGCTTAAAACAAAAAATTTCCGATTATCTGCCGGCTGAGCGTGTTCAGCTGGTACAGGATGCATTTGTGCTGGCGCATGAAGCGCATGATGGTCAGATGCGCTCCAGTGGTGACCCTTATATCACACACCCGGTAGCGGTAGCTGGCATTCTTGCGGATATGCATCTGGACCACGAAACGCTGATGGCGGCGTTGCTCCACGATGTTATCGAGGATACGCATTACAGTAAGGACGATTTGGCCGACGCATTTGGTGACACGATCGCCGAACTGGTCGAAGGGGTCAGTAAGCTCGATAAAATTGCCTTTAACAGCAAGCAGGAAGCACAGGCAGAAAACTTCCGTAAAATGATGATGGCAATGGTGCAGGACATCAGGGTTATCCTCATCAAGTTGGCGGATCGCACGCATAATATGCGTACGCTGGGTGCCCTGCGGCCGGATAAGCGTCGTCGTATTGCGCTTGAAACACTCGAAATCTATGCGCCAATAGCACACCGTCTGGGTATTCATGATGTCAAAAATGAGCTGGAAGATTTAGGTTTTCTGGCGATGTACCCGATGCGTCACCGAGCGTTGAAATCTGCTGTTAAACAGGCGCGAGGTAACCGCAAGGAAATCATCGAAAATATTCGTCAGGAGCTGGATACCCGCATTGATGAGTATAAGATGAAGGCCATCGTGATTGGTCGTGAAAAACATCTCTACTCTATCTACCGTAAGATGCGCAACAAAGAATTGATGTTCAACGAAGTAATGGACATCTATGCGTTCAGAGTTCTGGTCGATTCCGTTGATAATTGTTACCGCACGCTGGGCGCTATCCATAGTTTGTATAAGCCTATTGAAACCCGCTTTAAAGACTACATTGCCATTCCACGCACCAATGGTTATCAAAGCCTGCACACCTCGTTAATTGGTCCTCATGGTATCCCGGTGGAAGTACAAATCCGCACGCATGCCATGGATCAAATGGCAGATAAAGGCGTAGCGGCCCATTGGATGTACAAAGAACCCGGCGATAGCGATACTACCGCCCAGTTGCGCGCACGCAAATGGATGCAAACTTTACTGGAATTACAGCAAAGTGCCAGTTCATCGTTCGAATTTATCGAGTCGGTGAAAACGGACCTGTTTCCTGATGAAATTTACGTCTTTACGCCGGATGGTCGTATCATTGAGCTGCCGACAGGCGCGACTGCCGTCGACTTTGCCTATGCGGTGCATTCTGACATTGGGAATACCTGTGTGGGAGTGCGGGTCGAACGGCGCAACTACAGCTTAAGTAAACCGCTGGAAAATGGCCAGACGGTAGAAGTTATTACCTCACCTAAAGCTAAGCCAAACGCAAACTGGCTCAACTTTGTGGTCAGCGCCCGCGCTCGTACCCGTATCCGTCAGTACCTGCGTAAACAGCATTCCCAGGAAGCGGTGAATATGGGAAATCGCTTATTACGCCACGCCCTGGGCAACGCCAAACTGGATGACATTCCCGGTGAAGATATTGACCGCGTAGTGGCGGAAACCAAACATCAGAACTTTGATGACTTGCTGGTCGATATTGGCCTTGGTAACGAACTGAGTGCCATTGTTGCAAGACGTTTGTTAGGACAAAGCGAAGAGCTGCCGGATAAGAAAGGCAATGTGGCTATCCGCGGAACAGAAGGACTACTGGTGCATTATGCGCGATGCTGTCATCCGATACCTGACGATGAGATTGTCGCGGTGTTAAGCCCCGGGCGGGGGATGACTATTCACCAGACAGGCTGCAACAATATTCGCAAGCTGTCGCGAGAAGAGCCTCAGCGCGTGCTGCCAATGCAATGGGATGAGAAACCTCAGGGCGAGTTTAAAGCGTCACTGCGCATAGAGCTTTATAACCATCAGGGAACGCTGGCAACACTGACCAACACCATCTCTGGTACCGATTCCAATATTATCGGGCTACAAACAGAAGAAAAAGAAAGTAATATCTATTTTATTGATATTGAACTGACCACCCACAATCGTGTGCATCTGGCGCGTATCATGAAGAAAATCCGCACCATGCCAGAAGTTCAGCGTGTATCACGCCACAGTCAGTTAAAGCATTAAATCAAAATTAGGATCCGATTATGTCTAAATCAATTATTCAGACCGACAATGCACCACAGGCTATTGGCACTTACAGCCAGGCGGTCAAAGCCGGTACCACGGTGTATCTATCAGGCCAGATTCCACTGGTGCCCGATACGATGGAAATGGTATCAGAAGACTTTGAAATGCAGGCACGCCAGGTATTTGAGAATGTAAAAGCGGTTTGTGAGGCCGCAGGTGGCTCGATGAATGATGTGGTGAAACTAAATATCTACATGCTGGACTTGTCACATTTTACAAAAGTGAACGAAATCATGAGCGGATATTTCAGTCAGCCCTATCCTGCCCGTGCGGCAATAGGCGTTGCAGCGCTGCCTAAGGGCGCACAAATTGAAATTGATGGAATAATGGAGCTGCCTGAGTAACAGGTTGTTTTCCACAAATCAAAAAAGGCCAGCATCATGCTGGCCTTTTTTATTAATGCTGCGATTATTGCGCGATATCGATTACAGCATGTTGTATTTTCTTCTCTTTTGCATGTGCCGGCTGACCATTGCCGACGAAAAGATGCAGCGACCCAGTGTATGCCACCGACTCGCCGTTATCATCAACATAAGTAAGCTCATCGGCAACGATGGTTAATGTAATCGTTTCGGTAGTCCCCGCTTTCACCTGATCTTTGCTGAATGCTTTTAAGGCCACGCGAGGAACGCGGGTGGGGGCATCCGGCATTTTCACATAGGCCTGAGTGACTTGATCTGCCGTAAAATCACTGGCGTTTTCCAGCGTAACAGTCACCGATAAAGGCTCGCCCGACTGAAGTGTTGAGGGGGCCTGCAAGTCAGAGTAGGTCACGTCGCTATAATCCAGTCCATGTCCGAAAGGATAGAGCACGTTTCCGCGAAAGTAGCGATAGGTTCTGTTGTCCATGGCATAATCATCAAAGTCAGCAAACCCATTAAGGTCACGGTAAAAGGTGACCGGTAAGCGACCCGATGGATTACTCTCACCATAAAGTATTTTTGCCAGTGCGGTGCCTGTGGCCTCGCCCGGGTAGAAGGCCTGAACAATTGCATCCACGTTTTCATCGGTCCAGTTCAGTGCCATGGCACTACCGGAGAAGTTTACTAACACTACCGGTTTGCCGGTTTTTTTCAGGGCCATAAGTAGCGCCTGCTGCTCGTCAGGTAAATCAATGTCGGTTCTGTCACCATAATTAAACCCGTCCAGTTTAACCGGCATTTCTTCGCCTTCTATACGCGGCGTGATACCGACCACGGCAACAATTACATCGGCGTTACTAGCAACGCCCACGGCCTGCTGCTGTAAATCTTCACTGGTATTAACCCAGCGAACGGTAAACTGTTTTCGGGTGATGGCAGAGGTATTACTTACCTTATTGTCGGCAAATTGCATACTGATGGTAATCGGATAGGTTTTTCCGGCCTTGAGCGCAACAGTATCGGTGACTGTTTTGCCGTCTATCTTAATCTGTGCATCGCTATCAAACTGATATTTACCATCATGTTCAGGCTGTATTACCCCTTCCCAGATAACACCAAAATTTCCCAGTACGCTGTCATCGATAGGCGAGCGCTCGAAATAAAAGTCCATCGCTTTATCAATACGTGTGAGTTGCGGCTGGTCGCTGGCAGTAACCGGGAATGTCAGCTGGGTATAATCAGAAATCTGACCTTGCGCGAGCGAGTAGTATTTTCCCGTCAGGCCGGGTGCCAGCGATCCGTCGTCTTTTTTATGAAACAGTACCCGGCTGTCCAGAATCTCAGCATGGCCGTAGATATCATCAATAATGGCGCTGCCCGGTGAATAGGTGATGTTGTCTTTGCCCAGGTATGTCTCTAAACCCTGTAGCGGTGTCACCGGATTAATGGGAATGCCATTGTAATTGCCCAGTAATACATCTTCGTTGTTGGCATTAGGCCCGATAACAGCAACCTTTTTATCCGAAGTCAGTGGCAAAATTCCGTTATTTTTTAGCAGCACCAGCGATGAGGCCGAGGCGGCTTCGGTAAGTTTCATATGGGAGTCAGAGCCAACCACATCCATAGGAATAGCGGCATAGTTTGTCTTGTCATCGCTGTCGAACATGCCAAGTTTAAAACGCGTCATAAATAACCGCTCGACGGCCTGATCAATCAGCGCTTCGTCGATGAGCCCCTTTTGGACGGCAAACCCAAGATTGGCGAAGGTACTCAGTGCGCCCGTGCCGCAGTTTAAATCGGTACCACTTTTCACTGCCCAGGCTGCCGCAGCCGCAGGGGCTTCTACCACGTTGTGCGCCTTCGGATCGTAAAAATCACGAATCGCGCCACAATCGGACATCACGTGACCGTCAAAACCATACTCATCGCGAAGCACTTCTTTAAGCAGCATGTCACTGCCACAGGCGGGCATACCATTTACACGGTTATAGGCACACATTACGGCTTCAACATCCGCCTCTTCAACCGCCTTCTTAAACGCTGGCAGATAGGTATCGTAGAGGTCCTTGTCTGATACCACGTAATTGTCCGAATGGCGGCTGATCTCAGGACCATTATGAACGGCAAAGTGTTTTGCTGTGGCGGCTGTTTTCAGATAGTCAGGATTGTCGCCCTGTAAGCCTTTGATAAACGCCACTCCCAGCTCGCCGGTAAGAAATGGGTCTTCGCCGTAGGTTTCCTGACCGCGCCCCCATCGTGGGTCACGAAAAATATTGATATTGGGGGACCAGAAGGTCAGCCCGGTGTAGCGATAACGAATGTCTTCACGCTGATAAAAATGATACTTGGCGCGCGCTTCATCAGAAATTGCGGTGGCAACAGTATGCAACATCTCATCATCCCACATGGCCGCTAGCCCGATAGCCTGAGGAAATACAGTGGCCTGTCCGGCGCGAGCCACACCATGCAGCGCTTCGTTCCAGTAATCGTAAGCCGGAACGTTCAGGCGTTCAATTGCCGGTGCATCGTTGTACATCTGGCCAATTTTTTCTTCCAGCGTCATCCGGGAGACTAAATCTTTTACCCGGGTTTGCATTTCGACAGACGTATCCTGGTATATGGCAGGGGATGCTTCATCGGAAGCAAATGACGTTATGGCTGTGAACGTTGAGCTGATTGCGGCTGCGAGCAGAATTTTTTTCATTGCTACACCAGATAATATGAGGATTGGTATACCTTAAAGCGGTAAGTGATTCGGGCAACTGCATTGCCTTAAAACGTAAATACTTTGTTAAAAATAACAAAGGCTGACTAATAGTGGATGCGACTCGCCTTTAGCTATCGGGTGGTTTACACTTTCAACGTTTTAAACCATGTAAAACAGGACGATAAACTGAATATGCAGTCTCTGGCACGAACACCGATTACTACCCTGAAAGGAGTAGGGGCAAAGGTGGCTGAGAAGCTCGAGAAAATAGGCCTTCGTACCGTTCAGGATGTGCTGTTTCATTTGCCGTCCCGATACGAGGACAGAACGCAGGTTTACGCTGTAGATAGCTGTCGCCCGTTTACGCATGTCAGCATTCAGGGTGAAGTCAAAAGCGCGGATATCCAGTACGGCAAAAAACGCATGCTGGTGGTTAAAGTCAGTGACGGCACCGGCACCATCACGTTGCGATTTTTTCATTTTGGCGCAGTGCAGCGAACCATGCTTTCGCCGGGCAATCAGGTGCGTTGTTTTGGTGAAATCCGCACCGGCAAGTGGGGCCTGGAGATGATGCACCCCGAATTTGCCCTTATCGAAGAAGATGCCGGGCCAGATTCACCGACCCTGACACCGGTTTATCCCACCACAGAAGGGGTGAAGCAGCTAACGTTACGTAACCTTACCGAGCAGGCGCTGGCATTGCTTGATAAAGGCGCTGTGGCTGACCTGTTGCCAGAGGGGATGTATGCGCAGCAAGTTTCACTTAAAGATGCCTTGCATCTGGTCCATCGGCCGCCGCCGGATGCCGGTCTGGTGTTGCTGGAAGAAGGAAAACACCCCTCACAGCATCGTCTTATACTGGAAGAATTGCTCGCCCATCATCTTAGCGTTTTGAAAGTCAGGCAGGTGTCTGACCAGCAACCCGGTATTGCTATTGCCGTTGATGACAGACTGATTCAGCAACTGTTAGCGGGACTGCCATTTGAACCCACAGGTGCTCAGGCCAGAGTAACGGCAGATATCCAACAAGATATGCAGCGCGGGCAGCCCATGATGCGCCTGGTGCAGGGCGATGTTGGTTCGGGCAAAACCCTTGTGGCAGCATTTGCTGCATTATCAGCAATCGGGGCGGGGTATCAGGTCGCGCTGATGGCACCGACAGAGTTGCTTGCTGAACAACATGCAAATAATTTTCGTCAATGGCTGTCGCCTCTGGGTATTGAAGTGGGCTGGCTGGCCGGAAAGCTGAAAGGAAAAGTGCGGGAACAGGTGCTGGCGCGTTTAGCCAACGGCGACATTCAGATGCTGGTGGGCACCCACGCTATTTTCCAGCCTAATGTGACTTATCAGCAGCTGGCGTTAGTTATTGTGGATGAGCAGCATCGGTTTGGTGTGCATCAACGACTGGCCCTGAGAGAAAAGGGTGAAGCGCAGGGCCGCTTTCCTCATCAGCTGATTATGACGGCCACGCCTATACCACGAACGCTGGCGATGACAGCTTACGCAGATCTGGATACGTCCGTCATTGATGAATTACCACCAGGCCGGACACCCGTGACAACCGTGGTGGTGCCTGATACCCGCAGAGAGGATGTCATTGGCCGTGTTCATGAAGCCTGTAAAAATGGGCGCCAGGCATACTGGGTTTGTACGCTGATCGACGAATCCGAAGTCTTGCAGTGTCAGGCGGCAGAAGATGCTGCCATAACCTTAAAAACCGCGCTGCCTGATTTACGCGTAGGGTTGGTGCATGGCCGCCTTAAGCCGGCTGAAAAAGCGGAAGTTATGGCGCAGTTCAAAGAGGGCGAGCTTGATCTGCTGGTTGCTACCACCGTCATTGAAGTGGGGGTGGATGTCCCTAACGCCAGTATTATGATTATCGAAAACCCGGAACGATTAGGGCTGGCGCAGCTTCATCAGCTTCGCGGTCGGGTGGGGCGTGGTGCAGTGGAAAGCCAGTGTGTATTGCTTTATCAAAGCCCGCTGTCAAAAACAGCAACCCAGCGATTGGGCGTCTTGCGAGAGTCCAGCGACGGCTTTTATATCGCTCAGCGCGATCTGGAAATACGTGGTCCGGGAGAATTAATGGGCACACGTCAAACCGGTATCGCAGAGCTACGCATTGCGGATCTGGTTCGTGATGCGGCGCTGATACCGCAGGTGCAGGATATTGCAGAACGTCTGTGGCGCGAGTATCCCTCACATGCGCAAGCTATCATCAACCGCTGGATTGGCGATAAGGAGCAGTATGGTCATGCCTGAATCGGTGCCTTTATGGTTATCACCCGATGCCAGTGGCGAAGAAAAAGAATTGGCGCAGACAATAGCGTCTCGATGGGCACTGCCCGTCGCTGCAACCTTACCCGAAGGGTTAATGTTGGTAATTGACAATAATCTGCTACAACTTAAAGATAACGAACAACCACGACAGCAGGGTGTCTACGTTGATTTTCTGGCCGGTGATATTCAGTATCGTCGACAGCACGGCGGCGGTAAAAAGGAACCTATTGCTAAAGCAGTAGGACTGAAGGGGCAGAATGTTCCTACTGTATTAGATGCAACACCAGGGCTTGGCAGAGATGCTTATGTGCTGGCTTCTCTGGGTTGCGAAGTCATTATGGTGGAACGATCCCCGGTCGTTGCTGCCTTACTGGAAGACGGGTTGCGCCGGCTGGCGCTGACCGACCCGGCACAGGCCGAAAAACTTTCGCTGGTACACGGTAACAGTATTGAGGTTATGGCAAGCTGGAAAACACCCGATGTGGATGTGGTATATCTGGATCCCATGTTTCCGCATCGTAAAAAAGCGGCAGCAGTAAAAAAAGAAATGAAGATGTTTCAGCATTTGCTGGGCGATGATCCGGACGCTGACCAGTTGTTAGCGCCGGCCCGCGGTCTGGCTAAAAAGCGGGTGATTGTGAAACGGCCTAACAGTGCGGCATGCCTTGCTGACATAACGCCGTCAATGGCAATAGCCAGTAAAAAACATCGCTTTGATGTTTACATAAAATAATCAGGAGAAAATCATGTTGAATGTAGGTGGTTCCTTACCGGAAGTGTCGTTCGGAATAATCAGGGATGGAGAGCTTATCAACCCGCACACCAATGCACTGTTTGGCGATAAGAAAGTGGTGGTGTTTGGTGTGCCCGGCGCCTTTACCCCCACCTGTTCAGAAGCGCATCTGCCTGGTTATGTTGCTTTGGCCGATAAACTGAAAGCCAAGGGGATCGATGAAATAATGTGTGTTTCGGTCAACGATGCGTTTGTGATGGATGCATGGAAGAAAGCCAGCAATGCAGATGAAATCATTATGCTGGCCGATGGCAACGCCGTTTTTACCAAAAATATCGGGCTGGATATGGATACCGGTACGTTCGGCGGTACCCGCTCACTGCGTTATTCTATGCTGGTTGAAGACGGTATTGTGACACAACTTAACGTTGAGGATCCGGGGCGTTTTGACGTTTCGGACGCACAGACAATGCTGGACAGCCTCTGAGCCAGTAATTTAATTAAACCAAGCCTGAGATTGTGGCGTATACACTCAGGCTTTCGTTATAATACGTTTTTAGCAGACGAAATAAATTTAATGTTTTATTTCTGGTGCAGTAAACACACTCTGCTAGAATCGAAGAATAATAACGAAACTTTCCGAGGTGAAGGTCAGGCAGTACTTCACGTATTGTAAACCTATACCCAGCGCGCATTCGAGTCAGTCAGGACAGTCTGACGTTCTTCTATTTCGCTGGGCCATGGAGGGTTGTACTTATGGCAAAGGGCCAAAAGTTCAATGTGTACCTAATTTCTCCGTCCTGCTATTCAGATGTTCAGCCGGATCCAAATGTTAATCTATTCAAAGGGCTGCTGGATACCTGCGGTTATGATGTAATCGAACTGGGTAGCACCGAGGCGTTACCGGAAACCTCCAATCAGGATTTGGTTTTCTATGACGCCGCAACACAGATTAATAAGCTCAGCGATTTTTATCAGCGTAATGGTAATGCTCGCTGGGTGTTGTTTAATCTTCAGCCAGGCGAACTGGATGAATGTGAGGCAATAATTGCGGGTGTCGAAGGTACGTTTTACGCCTCTGACTCACCCGAACTGCTACTTAAAGGTGTGCGTCGTTTAGATAAAATGGACGTATGGTTTAAGCGCGGTTCAATCAATGAAGCATTACGCAGAATGCGTCAGTATGCTCGTCGTCCTGCTATTTCTAATACTCGTGCGAGTCGCCCCAATGATTCGACAGCACATCCGAAGCTGACCAAACGTGAGCTAACGATTATTGAGCTGGTGTCTAAGGGTTCACAGAACCAGGAAATTGCCGATCAGCTACATATTTCTGTAAATACTGTAAAAACGCATATCTATAGTATTTTCAGAAAAACGCACTCTCGTAACCGGATAGAGCTTCTGTCCTGGTCTCAGAACTATATGAGTGAGCAAGCCTGACGGGGACTGGCCCCGTCCGACTTATTCCTTAAAGGCGTTTTGTTCCGTTGCTTCCCTGCGTATAATCGGCGCGATGATTAATACAGGGGTAGCAGGGTGATTAAGCGCGACGTCATTATTATTGGTGCAGGAGCCGCGGGGCTTTTCTGTGCAGCGCAGGCTGGTCAGCGTGGCAGAAGTGCCGAAGTATTGGACCATGCCAAAAAAGTCGGACGCAAAATACTCATGTCAGGCGGCGGGCGGTGTAACTTCACCAATATGTATGCTGCACCGGAAAACTACCTTTCACAAAATCCTCATTTTTGTAAATCAGCCTTAAGCCGCTACACGCAATGGGACTTCATCGGACTGGTGAATGATCACAAGATTGCTTATCACGAAAAAACACTCGGTCAGCTTTTTTGTGACAACAGCGCTTCGGATATTGTCGAGATGCTTCTTGCTGAGTGTCAGAAGGGGGGCGTTAAAGTCACTACCCGTTGTGAAATTACACACGTTGAGAAGGTTGCTGAAGGTTATGTGCTGCAAACCAGCCAGGGCGAGTATCAGTGTGAATCATTGGTGATAGCTTCCGGCGGACTTAGTCTTCCAAAGCTGGGCGCAACGCCATTTGCTTATAAAGTTGCCGAGCAGTTCGGCATGCACGTACTGCCCACCAAAGCTGGTCTTGTTCCTTTCACCTTACCGCCGGAACTTAAAGCTTCGTTAGCAGAAATATCAGGTATCTCCCAGACGGTGCGTGCATCGTGCAACGACACCTCGTTCGTTGAAGATATGCTGATTACACACCGGGGCATATCAGGGCCGGCAATCTTACAAATTTCCTCCTATTGGGACGGGCAGCCGGTAGAACTTGATTTAAATGTGAATGAAGATCTTGCTGAAAAACTTAAAACCGAAAAAGAAGCAAAGCCTAATGTCTTGCTGAAAAACTTTATCGCGACCTGTTTTGCCCGTCGCTTTGCCGACACATTGGTCAAAATTCTCGATCTGCCAAACGTACCCTTAAGGCAACTCAATGATAAACAAATACAGAACATTGCTGACCAGTTACATCATTGGCGCATCCAGCCTGCGGGTACCGAAGGCTATCGCACCGCCGAGGTAACACTGGGTGGGGTGGATACCAATGAATTGTCATCTAAAACCATGGAAGCCAGAAACGTCAAAGGCTTATATTTCATCGGTGAAGCTGTCGATGTAACCGGATGGCTTGGCGGCTATAACTTTCAGTGGGCATGGAGCTCAGGGTGGGTTGCTGCTCAATATGTATAAATGATAATGATTTTTATTTGCATGTTTGCGAGGCATGGACTAACTTAAAACAAAATCACGGAGATTTTGATATGCAAGCTACGTATCTATGTGACAAACATGCAGACTGGGTTTATAGCAATCCCAATGAGGCCGTTTATTTTCTTGCCAGAGATGAGAAACAAGGGACGTATTTATTTAATGCCGGCCGTTATTCTGACTCTATTCCTTATCTTGGCTGTGCATTTGATATCGCAGAGATTCTATTGGAACTGGATGATGCCTCAGGCACCTGGCTGATCCCAAAGCTTCAAACATTAAGCTATATGCTGGTATGCGCTTATCAAATGGCTGAGCACAGCGAGATGAAACAGGCAATTGCAGTACGGACAATAAATATCGTCAGTTCACATCTGGCTACCACGTTTCAAAGACATACCCATTTATAACGATTCCTTTTAAAAAAACACAATTTTGTTTAGCAGCGGTGTATGAAGTGAACTAATCTGAATAAGAGAAAGTTCATTTGATTGCGGGCTGACAGAGTAAACAATGAAAGTGTTGCGCGGTATATGGATAGTACTGGGAATCGCCTATAGCAGCATCAATTCGCTGGCGCAGGCGACGTCTGCACCGTCGCAAAAAGACCATCATCAATTTTATATTCCCAGCGAGGTGAGCACCACCAACGAAATTCACGTCTACATTGTCGAGGTGCTTACGCGTGCGCTGGAACTCACCGAAAGTAGCTATGGTAGTTTTGAGTTGCACGCGCAGCGCGAGTCAACAGTTCAGACTCGCCAGCTTCTGAATCTGGAAAAAGGCATCGCAGACATTATATGGATGATCAGTAATGCCGAGCGTGACGCGCGTGCCCGACCGATACCAGTGCCTGTTATCGGTGGGCTCTACGGCTATCGGGTACTAATGGTTAAAAAGACCGATGCGCGTTTTTCAAAAACACTCTCACTGGACAGTTTGCGTAATTTAGTTTTGACGCAGGGACCGGACTGGCCGGACACACTGATTCTTGAAGACAATCATTTTTCAGTAAGCAGAAATCCTTATCGTGCTGGTTTCAGAGCGGTGCGCAATGGTTATGCAGATGCTTACCCCCGTGCACTACACGAAGCAACCCTTGAATTGCAAAGTGATGTAACTGAAAACCTGAAGATAGAATCGCATCATCTCCTCTTTTATCCCAATCCATTATTCTTCTACGTTAATAAGACAAATACTAAATTAGCTAAAAGGATAGAGGCCGGTATGAAACAACTGGTTGATAGCGGCGAGCTACAGCAATTGTTGAAACAAACACGCTTTTACCAGCAAGCCGAGGATGCATTTGCACAACGAACAGTGTACGAGCTTAAAAATACGGGACTTAGCGATATAGCAAAACAGGCTATCGATAAATACCTGAAGCAAGAAGCGCCATTGGAATATGCTGGCAAAGAAAGCACTGTGACCAGTAAGTCCGACTAATGTCCATCATCAGCAATAAAATCCAATCCTTTAAATAGCCGATCTGCGCCAGATCTGATGCAAAATAAAACAGATCGCACACCGAATAAGCAAACAAACGCAATATGACAGTTTTTTGAAATTAAGTGTTGACGGCGCGGCTCAGATCTCTAGAATGCGCA
>NZ_JABBXD010000013.1 GCF_014750655.1 Salinimonas profundi | reverse complement strand
GGCGATGGTAGTGTGGGGTCTCCCCATGTGAGAGTAGCACACCGCCAAGCTCCCATTCTACGAAGAAGCCCACTCAACCGAGTGGGCTTTTTTCGTTTCAGAAGTGCATGATTGCGCAGTACGCCTGCATTGCAATGCCTCACCATCAAAGCGTGCAGGCTGCGAGCGATGCACAGGCTCATACACAACAATTTATGCCTGGTGCAACGATGCGCTTACCCGCCTGCGGCCTGGCGCTCGTCTCTTTACGCATTATATCGCTGTAATTCGTCTGTCAGCGCAGAACAGTAACGTGGTTGCGAGCGTGGCACACTGTTTCATACCGGCTACGAAACACCCGTCCTTAAAAAAACTGATTTTCACAATAGCTATGCAGAAAGCGAGGCTTTGCATTTGGTGCTGGCTAACCTAACAACATCATTTTGCTATCAAGGTGGTCCTTTGACTCAAAACGCAGTGATTTGCTAATCTCAAAAAGTGCCTGCCATCTTGCCCTGGGCATTCGTAAAAAAGTCTGTAACAGCATATGCATGGAGCCATTCCCGAGACCACCGTCAGTTCATTACACCCGTTACGCTTTGTGATGCGTTAATCTGGTGAGCTATGTTCTAATATTATTCCTCAGCGTGACGTAATTATCATTGCACCTTTGATTAAGCATACTGATAGGTAACTGCCTGAGCACGCTAACGCTTATCCGTGTTAAAAATGCATGTAAAATGTCTTTCATATGAAAGTTTGGGCGTCATTTGGACTGAATCTGTAATTAGCTGAGATTGGGGATGTTCGCTGGATCAATCAGACACTGAGACCCCGCGCTTTAGTGTAACCAAATCATGCAATTCACCATCAGTATATATGCTGAGTGTCAGCTGTTTATCCGTTGAGTAAGAATAATTGTCCTTATTGCCCTATACTTGATTAGACGTTGCACACCTGCGTCAGCTGGTTATTCAAACTCCAAACAAGTTAAGGTAGCGACGGAAAGGCTGTCAATTTTGGGCATATTCGATTACCATTTACGCCCATTTTTTGTGAACAAAAATGTGAGGTATTCCACATGTCTGATGATAAAAACTTCAAAGAGCCCTATAGCGGTTGGTGGTTCCTTGCTTCTGTTGCTGTTCTGATTGCCATCTCTTGCATGCACATCATTACCGGCTGGTTCACGTTTTGGTTTTAACCAGCACATTATAAGGCGTTACCGTGACTGCTGAGTACATTAAATCAGTTGTAAAATCTGTGCCTGATTATCCCAAACCAGGCATTATTTTTAGAGATGTAACCAGTGTCTTAGAAGACCACAAGGCATTTAGTGCCTGTATTGCGTTACTCTTAGAAAAGTATAAAGACGTAAAATTTGACAAAGTCGCCGGGACCGAAGCCCGTGGTTTTTTATTCGGCGCGCCCCTGGCTATTGAGATGGGCGTAGGTTTTGTGCCTGTAAGAAAGCCCAATAAACTACCTCGCGAAGTTGTCAGCGAAAGTTATGAATTGGAGTATGGCACTGATACGCTGGAAATCCATAAAGACGCGATTGCCCCGGGCGACAATGTTTTGCTTATCGATGACTTATTAGCAACGGGCGGCACCATTGCTGCTTCAGCGGCACTTATCCGTCGATTAGGTGGTCACGTCGATCATGCAGGCTTTGTCATCGGCTTGCCCGAACTTGGTGGCGATAAAAAGTTATCCGACCTGGATATTCAAACCTATTCAATCTGTGAATATTAATCTGTAATACGGAGACCTTCAGTCAATGAGTTATCAGGTTCTAGCCCGAAAGTGGCGTCCCGGCCGTTTCTCAGAACTGGTGGGTCAGGAGCATGTAGTTAGCGCCATTGCGAACGCATTGGATAACGATCGTCTGCATCATGCTTATTTATTCACAGGGACACGTGGCGTTGGTAAAACCACCATCGCCAGGATTTTTTCCAAGAGTCTGAACTGTGAACAGGGAATGGGTTCTGAGCCATGCGGCCAATGCGAAACGTGTATTGAAATAGAACAGGGCCGCTATGTCGATTTACTTGAAATAGATGCGGCTTCCCGGACAAAAGTTGAAGATACCCGCGAGCTATTGGATAACGTTCAGTACAAGCCAACACGCGGAAAATTTAAAGTCTACCTCATTGATGAAGTCCATATGTTATCTAAGCATAGCTTTAATGCCTTGCTTAAAACATTGGAAGAGCCCCCGCCGCATGTGAAGTTTCTACTCGCGACCACCGACCCGCAGAAACTGCCTGTAACCATTTTGTCGCGCTGCCTGCAGTTTAACCTGAAAGCACTCTCCAGAGAGCAGATCAGCCAGCAACTTGCGTATGTGTTGGATCAGGAGTCAGTACCTTTTGAAACGTCGGCGCTGGCATTATTGGCAAGGGCTGCAAATGGCAGCATGCGAGATGCTTTGAGTCTTACCGATCAGGCGATCGCACAGGGCGATAATCAAGTTGTTGCGACGATTGTTACTGATATGCTTGGCCTGATGGATAAGCATCAGGTATTAAAGTTGCTTCTTCAGGTAATTAAAAAGTCGCCTCGTGATGTATTGCAAATTGTTGATGACATGGCTCAACAGTCTCCTGATTACAGTCAATTGTTGGCCGAGCTAAGCAGCTTACTTCATCAGATCGCATTAACCCAGTGGGTGCCGGACGCTTGTAAGCTTGAAACAACGTCAGCCAAAGCGATTTATCAGTTAGCTAAACAAGTCAGTGCGGAACAGGTTCAGCTCTTTTATCAGATAGCGCTGGAGGGCAGAAAGGATCTGCCGCATGCTGTTGACGGCAGGAGCGCCGTTGAGATGACATTACTTCGAATGATGTCATTTGCACCTGCACCAGGGGTAAAAGGTCCCGAGGATGTAATCGCTTCTCAACCGGTTACAGGTTCAGTGCATGAGCAGCTGTCAGAGCCTGCCAGTGAATCCACCTTTGATACCTCGGCAGAGTTCACTCAAAGTGAAGATGACACGGCTGCTAGCTCGCACGATCGCGCTGACTTTTCAGATGTGCAGAGCGAATCAGAAACGTCAGGCCGGGATCAGTCTGTTTCTGAGATGCGTGATGCTCCTTCTGTTACGGATGCCGAATTCGATGCAGGCCTTGCGCGTCAGATGGATGATATTGAACTGCAAGCTCAGGAATATCGTGCAGAAGAGGCGCTTTACGACAATGAGCCTGTATCCGAACAGTATATTGTCCAGAACGCTGACGAGCAGCACTCCTCTTCACTAGATCATCACTCAGATGAGAATGAGCCGAGTGGACTTAGCGCTACGCAGGAAATGCTCGCACTGCGTCAACGACTCAAGCGACAGCGTGAGGAGGACGCTGCTCAGACAAAAAAGCCTGAGCCGACCCAACCCTTCGTGCCACCACGGCGCGAGTCGCAAGGTGATCCCGGCGCGCGGGAAATTGAAAAATCCAACGAAGCCGATGGCGTGGCATCCAACTTTTCTGATTCAAACGACAGCTCATCTGCTTCTGAGCAGATAGAGAGTGCGCAGAACGATCTGCAGCCTCCATGGAGCATGGATGACGGCTATTCTGATATAGCGGATGAGAGCGAAGTTTTCATCGATGGTAAAGAAGCATTCGTGTCTGATCAGACAATACCCGAGGACGCAGAGAATCCTACGTCTGTTAATTCAATGGAAAATGTTTCTTCCCCCAGCCCGGAATTATCTGATAATAATGCATCCATTCAGCCGTACCTGAATGACAACATAAAGCTTACCGATGCAAATCAGATTGATAGCTGGAGCAATTTGATTTCACGGATGAACGTAGCAGGGTTGATCAAACAGATCGTTTTGCACTCTTCTTATGAGAAAAAAGATAGCAACATTATCCTTGAATTAGATGCAAGTCAGGCGCATCTATTAAACGATAATGCGATTGCACAGGTAAAACAGGCGTTGAGCACCGCACTGAATGAATCGATACAACTTGATATTCGGGTCGGGGAACCAGCACAGACACCGTTTTCTTTGCAGCAACAGATTAATGCGATGCGCCAGCAATATGCGCATCAGGTTGTGGGCAGCGACACTCTATTTACCTCACTCACTGACGCATTCAATGCCAGTGTTAAAGGTGACACAGTCAAAGCTCGCTGAGTAAAATTTAAAATATAAAGGTGAATCACATGTTTAAAGGCGGAATGGGAAATATCATGAAGCAGGCGCAGGAAATGCAGGAGCGCATGCAAAAGATGCAGGAAGAGCTGGCTGAAGTCGAAGTGACCGGTCAGGCTGGTGCTGGTATGGTGAAAGTAACGATGACCTGTAACCATAATGTGCGTCGTGTAGAAGTTGACGACTCATTAATGGATGATGATAAAGATATGCTGGAAGACCTTACAGCCGCTGCATTTAACGATGCTGTTCGCCGCGTCCAGGAAACCAGCAAAGAGAAAATGGGTGATGTAACTGGCGGCATGCCATTACCACCCGGCTTCAAAATGCCGTTTTAGGCTAAAGCCCTTGGATTTACTGGCCTCTAGCGGTTTAAAAAGTGATGGGGTTAAGCAGGGGGCAAGTGATATATGCAAAAAAACTCTGGCTAATCCAGAGTTTTTTTGTATTGATCTGACAAGTAATTGCCTTTTTAATCATTTAATACTGTTGTGAGCAGGACTCTGGGATATTCAACTTATTGTGGGTGATATAGTTTCATCAAAGGTAATAGCTTACCCGTTGTCTTAATCCACGTACTACATCTCATATCGTGCTTAACCTACCTAGCCCCTCTTAGTCAGTTACTGTTGCTCAATACTCAATAGAGGTAGGACAATAATACTCTTGTAGAGGCATTGACATAAACTAGGTTTACCGTCTTTTCGCTTATAGGTATCGGTTAAGTGGATTCCACAACCTTTACTGCTGGGGCAATTTTTAAAGCAACAGCTTCTGTAGATTGATCTAAATCGATAATAAATCCTGCCAGGTCTGGAAGGATTCCGCTGTATTCTCTTACGTCTTCAAAAGTGCAGCCATTTAGGACGGGGATAAGAGTTTCTTTATTCAGAAGTACCCCAAGCTCTCTCTCAGTCCAGAATCTACCAGCTAAATAGGCTGGGGTCAGAAGTGCAATTCCAGCTCTTGCTTTTTTTAATCCTGCATCCATCTGAAGAGACTGACTTTTTCCAGGGATGATAGCAACTTCGTCAAACCAAACAGAAACTCCTAGTTTTTCAAGCTCGTCCTTCAACTTAGATGCAGTCTCATAACCATCAATCTTCGCGTAACTTAGGAAAACATCATATTCTCGGGAGTCAGCCTTAGAAACAGCTTCATAGACTCTGTCAGCTAGATTCTCCTCTATTTGACTATAACTTATACTGCTAGAGGGGTTTCTCAGTTGCCTTTTTATATCGGCAAGCAACTTTGCACTATCACTGTTACTCTGGTTGTTGACTCGATTAACTTCTGTATTAAAACGTTGAACTTTCTGCAAATTTGCTTTGTTTTGCAGTTCGACATTCTTGTTATAATTATTAACCGCTCTTACTTGCGCCTGGTTAGCTGAGTTAACTCTCCTGACTTCGCGGTTATAATCATCGACAGCTTTCTTATTTTCTCGAACAACTTTTCGATTATGTTGATCTATTCTCCTCTGCTGCTCTCTAGCCGCTCGTTCTAATTTCTGTTGGATCTGACGCATAATCTGGGCTTGTGACGGCATAATGTGCTCTTTGGATGTTTTATGAACAGTTATGCTGAGTTTAAAGATAAACTTTATTTAAGTCCATTGAGAACTGTATATAAACACATGTTTAGTGGATGTTCGTGAGATAAATAAGCACAAATTGTGTGCTCATCACTCTTAGCAGACTATTATTTTTCCGATTATGAGCGTCTGCTATTCGCATTTTATACTACAAAGGCTTGAGGGGCGGCTGGTATGCTATCAAAACAAAAAGAGCTATATTTGATGCATAGCTCCTCTAAAATCTATCAGCGATATTCTTGCCCTAACTTTTTTGCCAACTGGGCTATATAGTCAGGGTTGTCTTCAGGTATCCACTTTCCGTATATCGTCGCTATCATATTTGTATTCGCATGGCCCATTTGACTTGCTAGCCAAGCTTCGTTACATCCTGCTGTAAGCATCCTACTCGCATATGTATGTCGAAGTTGATAAGCAGCGCGGTAAGAGACACCTGCTTCTCTCAACCACTTTTCCCATTGCTTTGGAGCAGTTGTAAGTTCTGGCCTTTTGTAAGGCTGATTAGCTCTTCCTAAGAAGACTCTTCGTCTTTTGACGATATCAAATTTGCCGTACTTGTAATGAATTTTATCAGTTACTGGCGGAAGAGCTGCCGACCCATCCTTCATTTCTTCTAGCACCGCTAATGCTGCTGGAAGAAGTTCTACTACACGGTAGCCGCTTTTGGTTTTTGGCGGTTTTAGCTTTCCTTTTCTCGTGAGATTGTATTTAACAGTAATTCTCTTGTTTTCCAAATCAACGTCCTCCCATGCCAGCGCCTTAAGTTCACCATGCCGAAGTCCTGTCCAGGCTAGGAATTTAACCATCTGTCTAACTGATGGGACATGGATTTTGGCGAGCAGGCAGTCTAGTTCAGCCACTGTGAAAGGCTTAACGTAACGATCATAATACTCTAAATTAAGGTCGTCCTTCTTCAACTGAGGTACTAATCTCATAGGGTTTTCTTTCAGGTGACCTTCTTCAACGGCATAATCTAGCACTCTTCGTAGCGTACTGCTGTACTCGTTTACTGTAGTTACTGTGCAACCAGCAAACTTCGTTTTGCTATTGCCTTGTACACTCTTTTTTCTTAGGTCTTTCAGGACGGTCTTAGTAATATGTCCAAGTGGCTTCAAGGCGAGTTTGTAGTGCGAGAGCCAATTAAGAGCTGTATTAAGTTTCTCAGTAATTGAGTCGGAGAGTACCGAATCATTTTCTTCAACATAGTTTTTGAAGCAAGCTTCTACAGTGATCGGCGAGCCTGGGTTACGAGCATTAGTGGGGAAATGCTTAGACCAAAACTCTTCCTCATCATATTTAAACAAGCCATTTGCGATGTCCTGTTTTATGTTACGCAGCGTGTTAATAGCAATCTCAATATTATCCAAGTTTGGCGGATAGCCAAGCGACTTTCGAGTATGTCGAAGTTGACCTGGAAGCTTAAATTGCAAACGTAGGCTGCCATTGTGGATTGATACCCCTTTGGCTGCGTCTAATGCGACTTTAATAGGGTCATTCTCGTTAGTTAGGGCCTGAGACATCACATATACTTCCTAAAATTTGCTACGTTTACAGAGATGGCGTGACCTTTGTCAGCCTGCTTCCACACTTTGCCCTCTGGCATCGGCTTCTTCGTGCTTTTCACCCGCTGACGAACTGCACTTACGCTTTTATTTAGTTCAGCTGCGGCTTCTTCCAAAGTTAGCCACTGATTTTGTGGCTTTTTGAGCTTCGCAAGCTCATTCTCCAGGAAAGCGATCTTATTCAGAATCCATTCGATTTTTTCAGGGTTGTCCATTACCTCAGCGATATTTACACTAGTTAGGTTGGTCAAGGCTTTTTTCTCTTTGTTTATAAAACTGATATCAGGTTACAAAAAAAAAAAAATTTTCAGAAAAATTACATGCTTTTGTGTATGCCTTTTAGCTATATGTGGTTGGTTTACTGGCATAAGGAGCTTTAGAGTTTTCTGTCAGTCGTATACCGGAATTTCGCACTCAACCCTTGCTTTCAATATTCATCAAAACCACTGTCCCAGGAGCTGTCAAAGCTGTCTAACATAAGGTCGCTCGAAGTGTCGCATTCAAATATGTTTTCTGAATGTGAATGAAGCGAGTCGCAACTTAACGAGTCGCTTAAATGATCATCAAAGTCTTGAAAGCTGCATGAAGAGGTTTGTTCATCTGTAAAATCAGTACCGAGCGGATTGCCCGCTACATCTATCGTCGAGCCTTTCAACATGGGCAGGCCTGTCGCTGGGTTTACTGTCGCTAAATCTTGTGTCTCAGTGTCTTCTGTATTTGGAGATGGAATTACTTCAACATCGCAATGATCGAAAAGTGTTTTTGAAAGCAGTGTCATATTTTCCTCGATTAATTCGTATTTCCACCACTAGAAATTTACGGAAAAATCTGCTAGTTTCAATTTCATTGACTGCGTTAGCTCAGCAGCAATGTGATTGCCAAATCGATTTGTTTCACCTCCCAAATATTCCGTTTTTTAATGCTTCATTCAATATGTGGCGTTAGCTTTTCATAAAATCCCCTTGACGAGTGACTAGTTAGTTCTGAGGTTTACTATCAGGACTTATAAATGAGCAACAAGACAAATACACGTGATCTGAATATCAGGTTTATTCATCAATTTAAGCGTTCAACCAGAACTGAGTGGCCGGATAGATTCCGTCTTTGTTGGTTCTTTGACCCAGATACTCTCGATTATATTTACGAGCATAAGAACGAACATTTCATCACAAATGGTTTTGTTCTGTCAGATGCTCTAGTGAAGCAGCTGCCGGAGGGGTTTCAAAAGAAGTATTTTGAACCCCATGAGAGATGTTTGTTGTTTTTGCTATTCGAGATTCAAATCGTCAATTTCATCAACTCTGACGTTGTAGGTTCTGACGAATTTGAGAATACGTTTGGAGTCTCAAAAAATCGGTACTTTTCTACTGAAGCTATTGATGAGTGGACTGAACAGATCGAACTACTTTAGGGCTGCTTTGCAGCCCTTTTTTCATTTTTAAGGATGGGGCAGGAGGCGAGCGTATCTTAACCTTTCTGATACTTTACGTGCAAAGTGCAATGACTTGGCCTGAAGCTATGTGGGGATGACTGTGAGAAATAGCATTCATTCTTCATTTATCATAATATTACACTCGTGCAACCTATCAGAATTCTGAAAATTCAATTGCTTAGATAATATTCACCAATGGTAACTTCGACAAAAAAGTCATAGAAAATAAAAAAAGGGAGTGAAACTTTGAATTTTTTGAACGTGACACTATATATGGTGTCAAATGAGTGCTAAGCTTTACACAGAAGTCGTCGATACATTGAGGCAACGTAAAACCAATCTGTGTTGTAATGATGTTAAGGACTTACTTCATCAATTAGGCTTTGAAGTGAGGGATGGCAAGCGTGGAGGCCACAAAGTGTTTACACATGACGGGCTGCCTTCCTTCACCAGTGGCTCGTTCAATTGCGGGCATGGGAAAAATCCTGAAATTAAGCCAGCTTACATAACAAAAATAATAAGGACGCTTCAGATATATGAAGCTGAGCTGTCGCAGTACCTGTCGGAGAGATAATGATGGATGCAATGCAATACAATATTACAGTTCGCAAAGGCATGTTTGACGGAGAGACCTGTTTTGAGGCTAGAGTCGCAGAGTTACCTGATGTTGCCGAATACGGTGATACGTACGAAGAGGCTTATGAGCTGGCACTAGACTCTATTGAAACTACAGCGGCAATTTTCGCTGAAAAAGGTAAACAAATGCCTGCTCCCATCGTCTCAGCAGAAGACTTCAGCGGCCGTGTCACTTTGCGTTTAGCAAAGACTCTTCACCGTTCTTTGGCTTCGGTAGCCGACCAAGAAGGGGTTAGCTTAAATCAGCACATGGTAAATGTTTTGAGTTATTATTCAGGTTACTGCCAGGGGCAAGTATCTACCCAGCAAACAAAAGGATACTGGGCGACTTCAGCCCATTACAAAGCACCTACAAAATCTGGTGCAAGGCCAAAGTTAAGAGTAGTTTCAACTTCGTCACCTCAGCAGCAAGTAGGGTACTCATGAGTCAGGCGTTAAAGGAAGCAATAAAGTCGCTTGTAATACAGGATATTTATCTGCGTAACAGCAATACTATTGTCACTGATAGCTTTGAGCCAAAATACCACGAGAAGCAAGATTCATTTGGTTTGCAATTTAAACATCTGGTGGAAAAGGCTGAGGTTTTAGAATTAGAGTCAGACCAGGGTGTGCAACAAAACCTTTTGCGCGTGTTTTTGGATGTAGGTTTTCGTTTGGTCGATTCAGAAGCTCCTAGTGAGGAAGGATCTGAAGAGGAATTCTACGTTCAAGTGGAAGCCCAATATGTTGCTGAATATACGATGAAATCTGAATTGTCGAAGCGAGCTATTGATGAGTTTGCGCTAGAAAACGTTAGCTACCATGTTTGGCCTTTCTGGCGAGAGTATATAAGTAGTCAATGTACAAGAATTAATTTACCAAAAATTATTCTTCCAACAAAACAGCTCGCATCAAATCGACAAATGACTTCTTGTGATTAGATTTCTTTTTCTTAAAGTTTCGACGTAAGTATTTAACCAGTTCAGCAGCTAACAAATAAAAAAGCACCCCTAGAGGGGTGCTCAATATCATTCGCTTTCCACTTTTCGCATGGCAAATAGCGCAATCAATCCCAGTACAAGTGCTACTCCAATGCATCCAAACGATATCAGGAATAACCTGTTTGATAGCGATTGATATCTAATATACTCTGGATAACCTAGCATTAGAAATGCTGCGTTCCAAAGTGTATTGAGAGTTGCAATCGCTACTATAGCGTTGCTCAGAGACATCCACTTTTCGCTAATTTTTAGGCACGCAGTGAAAAGGCTTTCATAGTATATTCTCATTTAAAGTTTCTCCTAGTTAGTCCTGTTAGTAACTAGGAGTTCAGATGGGAAATTATTGAGTCACTCGACATCTATCGTAAAGCATATGTAAACCCCTCCCAAAAAAGCGGCATACCTTTCTAGAATTCTTCGGCGTAAACTGAAAAATTTACCTGAGCCAGTAACTATGTAAAGTCGAATGCAGAACCACAGTTTCATCTTTCTAAGCCATATATCTCCTCTGTTATATGGGAATAATATTGAAAGCTCAGTAAACCTCCTCTGTGCTTTTGCCTTGGTTCGCTGCCTGCGGGAGGAGCAGGTAGTAGGCAGTAGACATTGGTCATCGTGACTGGTGTTAACTGTCGAAGCTAAGTAGGACAAAAAAAGGGAGCCGTCAGGCTCCCAATAGGTCAGTCAGGCACCGTCTCAATCAATTATTCCCAAAACTTTACCCGCTTCAATGAACCCTTCGCGACGAATTTCCGCGACTCTATCACCACTCGAACGCACCAACTTTTCGATTTCTTCAAGATGATGCAAATATGTGTCTTTTCTAACTAGTTCGAGCTTGTCGTCGCCCAGTTGTCTTTTGCTGTTAAACATCAACTCATAGATGGTATTACAGTCTGCTGGCTTATACTTTATTCGGCTTGCTATAAGTTGTTGCTGGTCTGCGGAAAACGACGACTTATGAGCAGCAAACAGCCTTGCGTGAGCTTTTTCAATTTGTGTCAAATAGCGCTGGCGGTGGCTGTACATGTAGACAAATTCATACAAACCGTCATTACTTTCAAGCTCTTCCAGGTACTTGCTGATTATCTTCTTCCGAATGTCCCCGTTCGATTTATTCTTCGCGTTTGAAGTCTCCATTTCAATCGCGACATTGCAGTGAGTATCAGCATCAACCACTAATGCATCTACAAGTCGCGGGTCGTTTCCCCTAAGCTTAAGTTGAACGGCAAGGTCTCGTTCTGTCGCAAACCCATTAATTTTTTGAGCCTTTGCTAAGTCTAAAACCACAATTTGAACTGAAAGATCATGAATAAGGTTTCTTTCGTTAACTCGGCTGAAATCTGAGCGAAGATGCAACTCGCGATTCAGCAAAAATTCTGCTTTTCTTATTCCTTGCGACGTAAGAAGAATGAAGCCCCGATCTGTATTTGCAAAAGATGGATGTACTGCAAGAAGGCCTTTCTTCTTCATTCTATTGACGAGTTTATTAACCCCTTCGCGAGTAAGTCCTAAATGCCTCTGGATAACGGTTTTACTCGATAAGCCAAAAGCGCCAACGATTGCAATTACAGCATCTTCTCTGAGTGACCCGAGAGTTCCTGGGTCACTCGGGTTCGCGATGCAGATGTATGACATTGAAGTCTCAATAGCTCTTTCTATGTAATTCATTTCTTCTCCTGTTTTGAATTCAGAAGTACATAGATGCGCCATACGAGAAATAAGCCTGGTTTGGCATGATGCCCTGCATCCTACCGAAGCTTCGCCACGCTAAGCACTTTGCTTAGCTTTTGCGGCTTTCTGACGAAAACCACATACAACTTCGTTGTAGCAACTCTTCTGAAAGCCAGAGTGGACGCGACTCGTCGCTACTCTGGCACTTGTCGCTTTGCGACAGCGACAGAAGCGTTGCTCGGAGTCAGCTACCGCTGATTAACCACTATTTTCCCCGTCCTCTGCTCGGGGAAAGCGTCGCGAGGAATACCACGCTCGCAGTGTTCACAACGTAGTTGTGAAGGTTGCAAATTATTGCTGTACAATACTTTGCAAGTTTGCTATGGCAAACGAAAACAGTGGTTAATCTGCGATGCTGACTCCGGCTCCATGAACTATCGTGTTTCACACGACACTCCATTTCGCAGTCGTTGTTGAGCGTCGCTCAAGCTGTTTTACATAATCGTACCGATGATGTTGTTTGCATCTTCGATGAGAGCGAAAAGCAAGTTAAGAGTGGTGATGGGCAATCAACTGGAACAAAAAAAAAGAGCACCCAGCGGGTGCTCCAAGGACATTCTATTTTTTCCTCAACCTTGCACTTTGCAAATGACAGGCAAGTGATAATAAATAGATCAGTAAAATTAGCATATAGCCTCTTACTCCGGTAAACGGATAACTCTCTGCAACTTCGAATTGCGTTATCAGCTGTACAACAAAAATCACACACAGAATGTCGCCAATCGTCATCAGTTGTGAGCTAAGTACGTCAAACAATGCACTAAAAAATTGCCGCTTACATTTCATGAAGTTCTCCTTTTATGTCTTCAGCCTTAAAAAGGGCCGCTCGTGGAGAACTTTCTGTATTGACGACGTAGGTGCAGATCTCAGTAGCCTTTCAAAATGACATCTACTTGGCATTCTGGTACTTTTACAACTGAACTAACGCCGCGACCAGGCTCGATAAAAGAACAATAAATTAAGGATTGATAGTTCATACGTAAAGGACTCGTGTTCCCTCCTAGTTTAGATAAGTCTGAACCAGTCCTTGGTATGAGTAGCATCGAGGTAACCATGAGTTCAGTGAACAAAAAAGCGCTATCAGAAACGGACATCATTTCTAAGTTCATCATGCCTGCTGTGAAAGAAGCGGGGTGGGATGATATGACCCAAATCCGGCAGGAAGTGAAACTGCGGGACGGGAAAGTTGTGGTACGCGGAATGGTCGCAGCCCGCAAAAAAGTGAAGTCCGCTGACATTGTGCTGTACCACAAGCCATCGATCCCCTTAGCTGTTATAGAGGCGAAAGCCAACAAACACGAAGTTGGTAAGGGAATGCAGCAGGGGCTGGATTACGCAAAGCTTCTCGACGTGCCTTTTGTGTTCGCAAGCAATGGTGACGGTTTCATTTTTCACGACAAAACAAGTCCGCAGCGACTTGAAACCGAAATTAGACTAGAAGATTTCCCAACGCCTGCACAGCTGTGGGCGAAATACTGCGCATACAAAGGGTATAAAGATTCACAATTACCCATTATTACGCAGGACTACTATGACGATGGCTCCGGCAAATCCCCACGCTATTATCAGTTACAAGCAATCAATAAAACTGTAGAAGCAGTTTCCTCAGGCAAAGACAGGATATTGCTGGTGATGGCGACGGGTACAGGGAAAACCTACACCGCGTTTCAAATCATTTGGCGGCTATGGAAAGCGAAGGCCAAAAAGCGAATCCTGTTTCTGGCTGATCGAAATGTGTTAGTCGATCAAACCCGTATTAATGACTTTCAGCCTTTTGGTCAGGCAATGACAAAGATAATGGGCAGAAAAGTCGATCCGGCATACGAAGTCCACCTAGCGCTCTATCAAGCCTTAACTGGCCCCGATGAAAGTCAAAAAGCCTATAAGCAGGTCGATCCTGATTTCTTCGATCTTATCGTTATTGATGAGTGTCACAGGGGAAGCGCATCAGAGGAAAGTGCCTGGCGTGAGATCCTTGAATACTTTAATACCGCTACTCAAATTGGTTTAACGGCAACACCGAAAGAGACAGACGAGGTATCGAATATAGATTACTTCGGCGATCCCGTTTATATGTACTCATTAAAAGAGGGTATTGAAGACGGCTTCTTAGCTCCTTACAAAGTGGTACGTGTCGATCTGGATATCGACCTGCAAGGGTGGCGGCCTACGAAAGGGCTGATAGATAAGCATGGGCATGAGGTGGATGATCGTATCTATAACCAGAAAGATTTTGATCGCACCTTGGTTATTGATGAGCGTACGCAGTTAGTAGCAGAGACCATCACCAACTACCTGAAGCGAACCGATCCTCTGGCAAAGACGATTGTTTTCTGTAATGACATTGATCATGCAGAACGTATGCGAAGAGCGCTAATTAACTGCAACCCAGAGCAGTACGCTAAAAATGATAAGTACGTGATGAAAATCACGGGTGACGACGCTGTAGGGAAAGCGCAGCTCGATAACTTCATAAACCCTAAACGTACTTATCCAGTTATTGCCACAACCTCCGAATTAATGACAACAGGGGTTGATGCCAAAACTTGTAAGCTCGTTGTGCTTGACCAAAACATCCAGAGCATGACCAAGTTCAAGCAGATCATCGGCAGGGGAACACGCATCGACGATAAATTTGGCAAGCTCTGGTTTACCATTTTGGATTTCAAAAAAGCCACTGAACTATTTGCCGATGAACGCTTCGACGGCATCCCTGAGAAAGTTATTAGCACCAGACCTAGTGATATCAATGATGACGATTCTGACTTTGACGACATTATTGAAGGCCATGTGAGTGAGGATGAAGAAACCCCTTCTTCAAATGAAACTGATTTCAACAGCGGTGATAGGGAGTTTGATTTTCCTGAAGACGATGGTAGTCCACAGACAGGCTGGGACGATGAGGAAGAAACTACCGTTACCAAGTATCACGTCAATGGGGTTGCAGTAAAGAAGGTGGGCGAACGGGTTCAGTATTACGATGAGGATGGCAAACTCGTCACAGAATCGTTTAAAGACTACACCAAAAAAACACTAACCAAGTCGTTTGCGTCTCTTGATGAATTTATCAAGCGCTGGAATAGCTCTGAGCGCAAGCAAGCCATCATCGATGAATTGGAGTCTGAAGGCATTATTTGGGAAGTCCTTGAAGCCGAAGTCGGGAAAGAATTAGACCCATTTGATATGATATGCCACGTTGTTTTCGACCAGCCTCCGCTAACGCGCAAAGAACGCGCAAACAATGTTAAAAAGCGCAATTACTTCAATAAGTACAGCGAAATGGCGCAGGCCGTTTTGAACGAACTGTTGAATAAATATAGTGATGAGGGCGTAGAAGCCTTGGAAAGCAAAGACGCCCTTAAAACAGGTAAAGTTGTAGAATTCGGACGTCCCATCGAAATTGCTAAAAAAGGTTTTGGTGGCAAAAAAGAATATGAAGCCGCTATCGCCGAGTTGGAAAAAGCCATCTACGACACCACGCCCGATAAATCAGCCTGAGCACCGCTCTGGCCGAGTAGTAAAGAATCAGAGAATAAGAAAATATGTCAGTTAGTACCGTTATTAAATCCATCCAGGACATCATGAGAAAAGACGCAGGCGTTGATGGTGATGCCCAACGCCTGGGACAGATGTCATGGTTACTCTTCTTAAAGATATTCGATGCCCAGGAAGAAGAGCTGGAATTTGAAATGGATGAGTACCGTGAGCCAATTCCATCTCAGTACCTGTGGCGCAATTGGGCAGCGGATGATGAAGGTATCACTGGCGAAGAGTTAATGGAGTTCGTGAATGATGAGTTGTTCCCGACGCTCAAAAACCTGACAGCGCCAATCGATAAGAACCCGAGGGGCTTTATCGTTCGCGAAGCGTTTTCCGATGCCTTTAACTACATGAAGAATGGCACGCTGTTACGCCAGGTGATCAATAAGCTCAACGAAGTTGATTTTACCGACTCCAAGGAGCGTCATTTATTCGGTGATATCTACGAGCAAATATTACGTGATCTGCAAAGCGCAGGTAATGCAGGGGAGTTCTATACGCCCCGCGCCGTAACTCGTTTTATTGTGGACAGGGTAGACCCGAAGCTGGGTGATAAAGTATTCGATCCTGCCTGTGGCACAGCTGGCTTTCTAGCCTGCGCCGTTGATCACGTAAAATCAAAGTACGTAAAAACCGTAGCCGACCACAAAACACTGCAAAACCAAATTCATGGTGTTGAGAAAAAGCAGTTACCGCATCTGTTAGCTACCACAAATATGATGTTGCACGGTATCGAAGTACCTGTGCAAATTAGGCACGACAACACCCTTAACCGCCCACTTTCAAACTGGGACAGCGAGTTTGATGTTATCGTTACTAATCCGCCATTCGGTGGCACTGAAGAAGATGGTATCGAAAAGAACTTCCCTTCAGATATGCAAACGCGTGAAACCGCCGACTTGTTCCTGCAGCTCATCATTGAAGTGTTAAAAAACGGCGGACGCGCCGCAGTGGTATTGCCAGACGGTACACTCTTTGGTGAAGGCGTTAAAACAAAAATCAAAAAGCTACTCACAGAAGAATGTAATCTGCACACAATTGTAAGACTACCTAATGGCGTGTTTAACCCCTACACAGGCATTAAAACCAATCTGCTGTTTTTCACCAAAGGGAAGCCAACCAAAGAGATTTGGTTTTACGAGCACCCCTACCCAGAAGGCGTAAAAAATTACTCCAAAACCAAACCCATGAAGTTTGAAGAGTTTCAATCTGAACAAGAATGGTGGGGCACAGAAGAAAATGGTTTTGCCAGCCGAGTAGAGAACGAGCAAGCCTGGAAAGTTTCAATTGCAGAGGTCATCGAACGCAACTTCAACCTGGATATTAAAAACCCTCACGTTGGCGAAGTAGAAAGCCACGATCCTGACGAACTTCTTCAGCAATTCGAAGCTCAACAGCAAGAAATTCAGACATTGCGTGATCAGCTTAAAGGCATACTGGCAGAAGCTCTGTCGTCAGGCACTGAGGGTAAAGCTTAATGTCAGTAGAAAGCATTATTACTGAAAATTTGGATATCTGGACATCGGCGACCAAAACCAAATCTACTTCTGGGCGGGGAAGCTCTAATAAACGTGAGCTTTACGGAATAAAAAAGTTGCGTGAACTTATTTTAGAACTCGCTGTAACAGGAAAGTTAATAAAGCCTGATACTGCTGGCTGTTCTGCACAGTCTGCATTAGAAAGATCTATCAGTAAGAAAAGCAAACTAATTTCAGAAGGTAGACTAAAGAAGGGGCGAGCAAAAAAGAACATAGAGGACGAACACTTTTACTCCTATCCAAAGCACTGGGAAGCTGCGCGGCTCGAAGACCTGATAAATGTAATAAATGGTAGAGCTTACAAAAAGCATGAGATGTTAAGTGAAGGGATTCCTATTCTACGCGTGGGAAACCTCTTCACTTCGGATCAATGGTATTACTCTGATTTAACCCTTGAACCAGATAAATATATTGATAATGGTGATTTGATTTATTCTTGGTCAGCATCATTTGGCCCATTTATTTGGGAAGGTGGCAAGGTCATTTATCACTACCATATTTGGAAAATGGATATCTTCTGTGATGATTCATTAGACAAAGAGTTTTCGCAAATCTTTTTGCAAGCAATATCGGAAAGAATAAAAGCTGGCGGCAATGGAATAGCGATGATTCATATGACTAAGGAACGTATGGAAAAAGTCATCCATCCTTTACCTCCTTTAGAAGAGCAGAAGAAAATAGCGAAAAAGGTTCGTGAATTAATGAACCTATGTGACCAACTAGAGTCACAATCCGAAGCCAGTATCGAAGCGCACCAAACACTCGTTAAATCACTGTTAGACACGCTCACCAATGCAAAAGATTCGAACGAGCTAAACGAAAGCTGGCAGCGCATCAGCGAACACTTCGACGTGTTATTCACCACCGAAGATAGCATCGACCAGCTAAAACAAACCATCCTTCAACTTGCAGTAATGGGCAAACTGGTAAAACAAGACCCCAACGATGAACCTGCATCAAAACTGCTCGGACGCATCGCCGCCGAAAAAGAACAGTTAATCAAAGACAAGAAAATTAAAAAGCAAAAGGCATTACCTCTAATTTCTGAAGGTGAAAAACCATTTCAATTACCACGTGGCTGGGAGTGGTGTCGTCTAGAAGACGTTGTTGACATTCAAAGTGGTATTACGAAAGGTAGAAAGCTAGCGGGAAAACAAGTTACCAGGGTTGCCTACTTAAGCGTAGCAAATGTTCAAAGAGGATTTTTAAAGTTAGAGCAATTAAAAGAAGTTGAAATTGCTGTTGAAGAAGTTGCCAAGTACGAAGTTAGGGTAGGTGATTTATTGATCACTGAAGGTGGAGATTGGGATAAGGTTGGTAGGACTGCTATTTGGAATGGCAGCATACCGTATATTGCCCATCAGAATCATGTATTCAAAGCAAGGAAAATACTTGATGAGCAGAATGAACTATGGCTTGAAACCTACCTTAACAGTCCATTTGCTCGCGATTACTTTGCAGGCTCAAGTAAACAGACTACTAATTTAGCCTCAATAAATAAAACACAATTGAGAGGGTGCTTGATTGCCATTCCCCCTCCCAACCATCAAAGTGAAATCCTTAGTTCCATTCGCAGTGTTGTTGAGTTGTGTGAAAGCTTACTCCAAAAATTGAAATCCAAATCGAAGACCGAGTGCAGCCTAGTGGAATTAGTGGCGCAAAGATAGAACAAGGTGTTAATTATGTCAGGACGACAATCCCAAGAAAAACTATTCGAATACTTACAGTCTTGTGAACGTAAAGGAGTTCGCTTTACTAAAAAACAACTGATCGAGACCGTAGGGTGGAAGCCCGCAACATTTGCAACTTATTACAATAAAGGGCAGTTAACTCAGTTTGTAAATGAGATTGCAGAGGATTCGTTTGATGCAACCAACACGCTAGATCTCAATTTTACTGAGTTCAAAAAGCGGCTGTCTCAAAGCAAGCACTTTCAGGAGTTAGGTCATAAGTGCAAATCTCCCTTGGCAAGAGCATTATTGAAAAAGTCGAAAGACAATATGATGCTCGCGTTAGAGCTTTATAATCGTCCGTCACTTGAGAATAAGCTTGATGGTTTTGTCCTTTTGTTCTGTACGGCCTGGGAACAACTATTTAAGTCAGTCCTGATTGAGCGTGAGGGTGAAGACTTCATCTACGAGAAGCCGAACAAACAAGGTGTTAGAAGAACAATAAGCCTAAGACAATGTCTGCCTCATTTGTACAAAGAATCAAGTCAGATTCGGAGAAACGTGGAGAGAGTAGCAGACTGGCGAGATAAAGCGGTGCACTTGCTGATGCCAGAACTTCAATCGATAGCATCAAGAGTATTCCAATCCGGTGTGCTTAATTATTCTTCAGAATTTGAAAAATACGCTGATGTTCCGTTCATATCATCCCAACACACGGGAATGATGTCTCTTGTGGGAGACTTTAAACTTCCACCTGCGTCAACCTTGAAAACCTTGTACGGAGATGCCGCCACAGAAATGCTCGAATTAGCTGAGACATTACAGGATGAAATAGAGCAGACTGACGACATTGGGTTTGCTATTCCGCTTAAGGTTTCACTTGTGTTCGCTAAGCAGGAGGGCGAAGAGCAAATCGTAATAGCTAAAGCAAATGGAAGTGCCCAGGATCTGCAAAACCTTCGAAATGCAATGATAGTTGAAAAGCCTGTTGACCCTGATAAGTCTCATCCATTCAGCTTGAAAGCTTTTATCAAAGCAGTTAACAAGAAGCTCACAGAAGAGCTTGAAGAGAGTAAGTTGGCTAGAAAACTACCTAAGAAAGGCCCCGATGGCAAACCTGCGATGAATAGCCATTGTGTTCAGGCATGTATAAACAAATTAAATTGGAAGGCGGGTAGCAATGAATTTCATTATCACAGTCAGCTGTCTAACCGACATCAATATTCAGAAGCAGCTGTAACAGAGCTGGTAAAGCGTATATCTAAAGACGATGATTTTGTTTCAACGGCCAAACGGGGGCGCAAGTGAACGACCCAAAGCCGGAAGTGCTGTACAAATATAGGGCTGTGAACAAGTTTACGCTAGACACATTAGTCAGCAACCAAATTTACTTCCCTACGCCTACTAAATTTAACGACCCTTTTGATACAAAATGTTCATTCAGCAAAAGTATCGAGAAAGCGAGTTACAATGAAGCAAAAAAAGTTTTTGGAAGCGATGCAGACGATATGCTCGTGTTCAAAGCTGGAAGCTCAAAAAGCACAGCTACTGATAAGTTTACACAGGAGTTGAGTCAAAGGGGTATCCTTTCTCTCTGTGAGACAAAGAATAATCAACTATTGTGGGCACACTATGCATCTGATCATACAGGCATATGTATTGGCTTTGAGGTCTCAAGCGAAAATTCACTTGGTGATAGTAAACACACTCACAAAGTCAATTACACGGAGAGCTATCCTTCTATCTCTCAGAAATCCTTAGGCTCTCCACGACATAGAAAAGAAGCTCAACACAGGGTTCTCCATACTAAATCCAAACTTTGGAGCTATGAGCAGGAATGGCGCTGTATATACCCTGAGGGAGATAAAGTGTATGATGTTCCAGGCAGAATTTGCGAGATAAATTTTGGATGTAGAACTACTACTTCCGACAAATCGCTTATTAAAAGAATACTTGCTGGAAGCAACCTAAAGTTTTACCAGGCTGAACTGAAGCAAACTGACTTTGGTCTTAAGTTTAGGCTCGTATAGGAATTTTGACTGTTCAGTTTTTTCTCTGTTGTTGGCAGGATAAAGGCAGTGGCAACTGATAGTATGCGACTGCAAGAGGGGGCAAATAGGGGCCAAAAGTAAAGTGATAATGAGTAATATTGAATAATGGAATTTATGACTACCACGCTACAGGTCGCTGAATATCACACATCAGCACACATCAGCACACATCAGCACTCATCAGCAACGAAGCCTCATTTGGCTTCAAAATGCCGTTTTAATTGTCGTGAAGTATAGCCCGCTTTTAAGCGAACTGATCGCTGCGCTGACATGCTTGCCGGGTGTTGGGAACAAAAGTGCCCAGCGTATGGCATTTAGCTTGCTGGAACGTAACCGGGATGGTGCATTGAAGTTAAGCGCAGTGCTTCACAATGCGATGGAGCACATCCGGCATTGTGAACGATGCAGAACGTTTACCGAGGAGCCGGTTTGTGAGATCTGCCGTCATCCTCAACGTAATGAAAGTGGGCTGTTGTGTATAGTGGAAAGTCCACAGGATGTGCTGGCCATCGAGCAAACCTCATCCTATCAGGGGATGTATTTTGTCCTGATGGGGCATCTCTCGCCCATTGATGGCGTTGGCCCTTCTGACATCGGCCTCGACGAGCTTGAAGCACGTTTAAAAAAAGAGCCGGTTGAAGAAGTGATTCTTGCTACCAACCCTACGGTTGAAGGCGAGGCTACTGCGCATTACATCAGTCAATTATGTGATTCAATGGATATCTCTGCTACCCGTATTGCTCATGGCGTGCCCGTAGGCGGGGAGCTGGAATACATCGACGGCAATACATTGACCCATGCATTTTCAGGGCGGCGTAAGCTTTAAACCGTCTTCCGCCCGATTTTTTTGCATTTCAACGCTTGAATTCCCGGTAACCAGTCCTCACTTCCCTGTTTGAATATCGTTGTACTTAACTAGGAGAGTCTGGTTTATGGCTGAAGCAGCCCAACAAGAAACACATGGTTTTCAGACGGAAGTAAAACAGCTTCTTAGTCTGATGATTCATTCTTTGTATTCAAACAAAGAAATCTTCCTGCGTGAACTGGTATCTAATGCAGCCGATGCGGCAGATAAGTTACGCTTCCGTGCTCTGGAAAATGACAGCCTTTATGAAGATGACGGCGACTTGCGCGTAAGAATCAGCGTAGATAAAGAAGCCGGAACAGTTACCGTGTCTGATAACGGTATCGGTATGAACAGAGAAGATGTCATCTCCAATTTGGGTACGATTGCTAAATCCGGCACCAAAGATTTCTTCAGCAAGCTTTCAGGTGATTCGGCGAAAGACTCACAGCTTATTGGTCAGTTTGGCGTTGGATTCTATTCTGCATTTATCGTCGCTGACAAAGTTGTCGTTCGCACACGCGCTGCAGGTGCACCTTCAGATGAAGCCGTTGAGTGGATTTCTGATGGTGAGGGTGAGTTTACCATCACGTCCATCAACAAGCCTTCACGTGGTACTGAGATTGTGCTGCATCTGCGTGATGACGAAAAAGAATTCGCCGATGACTGGCGTTTGCGCTCTATCGTAAATAAATACTCTGATCACATCAGCATTCCTGTCGAAATGTACAAAGAGGAAGTGCCTGAGCGTGATGGACCCGACGGCGAAAAAATTCCGGGTGAACCCGCGCACTGGGAAGCGGTAAACAAAGCCACGGCGCTTTGGACACGCGAAAAGTCAGAGATTTCGGACGAAGAGTATAAAGAGTTTTATAAGCATATTTCTCATGATTTTGCAGACCCGCTGAGCTGGGCACATAATAAGGTCGAAGGTAAAACGGAATATACCAGTCTGCTTTATATTCCAAGTAAAGCGCCATTTGATATGTGGAACCGCGACCAAAATCATGGCCTGAAACTGTACGTGCAGCGTGTATTCATCATGGATGATGCAGAACAGTTCATGCCGACATACCTGCGTTTTGTAAAAGGCCTGCTGGACTCAAACGATCTGCCATTGAATGTGTCTCGTGAGATCCTGCAAGACAATAAGATTACCCAGGCTCTTCGTCAGGGCTGTACCAAGCGCGTGCTTAGTATGCTGGAAAAGATGGCTAAAAATGATGCTGAGAAGTATCAGTCTTTCTGGAACGAGTTTGGTAATGTGTTAAAAGAAGGGCCGGCAGAGGATTTCTCTAATAAAGAGAAGATTGCAGGCTTACTTCGCTTCACCTCGACGCACGGTGAAAGCGAGGCACAAACAATATCACTGGCAGACTACATCGGTCGGATGAAGGAAGGTCAGGACAAGATTTACTACGTGACTGCCGATAGCTATCAGGCTGCCAAGAATAGCCCGCACCTGGAAATTTTCCGCAAGAAGGGCATCGAAGTGCTTCTGATGGGTGAGCGGATCGATGAATGGCTGATGTCTCATCTGACCGAATTCGATGAAAAATCATTCCAGTCGATTGCCAAAGGTGATTTAGATCTTGGTGACATGGACGATGAAGAAACCAAGAAAGCCAAAGAAGAGGCTGAAAAAGAAATCGAGGGTGTATTGGAGCGCGTGAAAGCTGCGCTTGGCGATAAGGTAGAAGATGTGAAATTTACTCATCGTCTGACCGATTCGCCTGCTGTGATTGTAGCTGATGAAAACGGCATGACGACGCAAATGATGAAACTGATGCAGGCGGCCGGTCAGCCAGTACCTGATGTGAAATATCATTTTGAGCTTAATCCTGAGCATAGCCTGGTTAAGATGTTGGCTGATACGCAGGATGAGTCGCTGTTTTCTCAGTGGTCGAATGTATTATTTGACCAGGCGGCGTTATCAGAGCAAGGAAGTCTGAAAGACCCTTCAAGCTTTGTACGGAACCTCAACGAGCTGTTGATGAAGATGGCGAAATAAATTCGTAAACTGCTAGAAAGCGGGCTTTCATGCCCGCTTTTTTTTTAAGTACACGAAAAGTGATATTTGGACAGCATGTGATACTGTTAATTAATCGTGACAGTGAAGTGCTCAAATGTCTTCGATTTTAGTCGTAGTGCCCGATTTAAAAGCGCTGAAGGGCTTGTCTTGCCTGTATTGAGTGTGTAAAGTGCCGAAAGTTTAAATTAAAAGCGGAGAACGCAAAAATGCGAATCATTCTTCTAGGCGCACCGGGTGCCGGCAAGGGAACACAAGCCCAGTTTTTGATGGGTAAATATGGCATACCGCAGATCTCAACCGGCGATATGCTGCGTTCTGCTATCAAGGAAGGGTCTGATCTGGGAATGGCCGCAAAGCGCGTCATGGATGAAGGTAAGCTGGTTTCTGATGATATCATTATCGGGCTGGTTAAAGAGCGTATCGCAAAAGACGATTGCAAAGACGGTTTCCTGCTTGATGGTTTCCCTCGTACCATTCCACAGGCAGATGCGATGAAAGACGCCAACATTAAGGTAGATCATGTCATTGAGTTCGACGTGCCGGACGATGTTATCGTTGAGCGTATGGGCGGACGTCGTGTTCACCCCGCATCAGGCCGTGTTTATCACGTTGTATATAACCCGCCGAAAAATGAAGGGCGGGATGATCAGACTGATGAAGAGCTGATTATTCGTGACGACGATAAAGAAGAAACGGTCCGTCACCGCTTAGGGGTGTATCATGAGCAAACCAAGCCATTGGTTGGCTACTACGCCGCTGAAGCTGAAGCAGGCAATTGCCAGTATCACAAAATCGACGGTACTCAGCCCGTGGGTGATGTCAGTGAGCAACTGAACAAACTGCTGGATTAAGCCAGAGTCAGAATTAAAGGCCGCTAAGCGGCCTTTTTTAGTTAAACTGTTAATAAGGCATATCAGTACCTATAGGTACGTAAGCCAGACAAAACCAAACGACGCTAGTCATTATTACTTTGCGCTTCAGCGACCATATTGCCACTTTAGAGCGTAAACACAGGGAGTTATCTCATGGGTATGCCAGTTACCGCCTTTTACGCCAGTCTGTTAGGGCTGTGTTATCTCTACCTGTCGGCATCAGTCATTCATATCCGGCGACAAGAACAAATTAGTCTTGGCACAGGAGATAGTGTCGTGCTGGAGCGCCTCAGTCGAGTTCATGGTAACTTTAATGAATATGTACCGATTACCTTGATTTTGTTAGCTTGCCTTGAAAGTTTCAGTGCGATTCAGTGGATATTACATGTAGGCGCCAATGCACTTTTATTTGGCAGAATCCTTCACGCATATGGTTTGCAGAAACATAATGGTGCGAGCTGGCAACGTCAGATAGGGATGGTACTCACATTTTTATCGATGCTGTTCTTGTGCTGTGCAAATTTATACATGATTCATTATACGGTGGTGTAAGTGACATTATTGCGTGACCTTATGACGCCCGCCTGCATCATTGACGAGGCGCGGCTGAAAGATAATGCAAGGCGCATGGCCTCTGTCGCTGATACTGCCGGGCTCACGCTGCGCCCCCATGTTAAAACGCTTAAAAGCCTGGAAGCGGCGGAAATTTATGCTCCTCTCTCGTCGCCCATTACGGTTTCTACCCTTGCAGAGGCGCAGGCATTTGCGCAGGCAGGGTATACTGACATTTTGTATGCGGTGGGGCTGACACCAAATAAACTCGCTGTGATCAATAGGTTGCTTCATCAAGAGATTCGCTTAACCGTACTTATCGACAGTATTGCCGCGGCGCAAATGTTGGCTACTCAAGCGGACAAGCTAACAGCGACACTTCATGTGGCCATAGAGATCGATACGGACGGACACCGGGCTGGTGTCGACGCGCAGTCTGATGACTTATTACGCATTGCCGCTATTATTGACGGGTCAGCGACACTGAGCCTGTCTGGCGTTATGGCGCATGCCGGCGCTTCATACGGTGCGTTTGATAACGAATCACGCCAGCATTTTGCTCAACAGGAGTGCGATAAGTCTTTGTTAGCAGCGGCCCGTCTGGAAGACGCCGGATATTCGCTTTCGATGATTTCTGTCGGCTCTACGCCAACCGCGCTATCAGGTATTACCTATGAGGGTGTGACCGAACTCAGAGCCGGTGTGTATGCAACCTTTGATTGTGTGATGGCGGGCCTCGGAGTCTGTCAGTATAACGATATAGCCCTGAGCGTATTAACAAGTGTCACTGGCCGACAAGCTGACAAAGGCTGGGTACTGATTGATGCCGGTTGGATGGCATTGTCCAGAGATACCGGTACTGCTTCTCAACCGTTGGACTGCGGATATGGCCTGGTGTGTGATGAAAACGGCACATTGCTTGACGGGTGGTACGTACAACAAACCAATCAGGAGCATGGCATTATCGTGCACCGTGATGGGCTGATACCTGATGATTCGCAATTTGCTTACGGGACGATGTTGAGGATTTTACCCATACATGCCTGCGCAACAGCCGGGCAGTTCAACGACTACCATGTTACGACCGACAACGTGCATGTCGAAAAGATATGGCAAAGAATTAATGGCTGGTGAAAAAAGCCCGCGTCGTGCGGGCTTTTTTTGTTTAGAAGCGTAAGGTGACTTTGCTGTAAACAAATCGGCCTCTTGGGTTATGAACACTGCCCACATACCCATAAAGATCACTGTCACCATCGCCGATGGCAAACGGTGGTTCTTCATCAAACAGGTTATTCACGCCCAGAACAACCCGAACACTGTCCGAGAAATTATAGCCGCCCTGCAAATCAACCAGGATTTGCGAGTCTACTGTACGCGATGAGTTTTCCTCAAAATCGAGCACGCCATCAAAGTCGATGTCTGGCGTGTCCTCAAACTCGCCGATGTAACTGATATTCAGATTGGCGTCAAAGTTGTCCAGCATCCAGTTCGTACTGAATAGCCAGCGATTCTCCGGATAGCGATATTCACCGGTATAATCGAGCGAGTCTCGCTCGAATTCATTCAGATATGACCAATCCAGTCTGAACGATACTTGTCCGTAATCATCGAAGGGCAACTTATAATCCGCACTAATATCAACACCGGATGCTTCCTGAGAGGACACATTCTGATAGGTGTTAAAAATCTTTTGAATGACACCGAGGGACTGTCCACCCTGCGGTGGTAAACGTACACAGACTTCGCTGTTCTGATCATTGCACTCAGCATCATAGACCAGCCCGAACTGTTGCTCGTCAATCTTGTTATCCTGTGTGATGCTCCACACATCAACACTCAGGCCAATTTCCTGAACCGGCGCCCAGATAACGCCCACATTCCAGGACTCTGATTCTTCTGCATCCAGGTCAGGGTTACCTGAAAACTGGATGTTATAGTCCAGCGACTCGCAATCAAGACCGGTTGCCTCGCAGCGATACTGATCAACAAAGAACACGCTCTTTTCAGACGGCCCCAGGCCAACCTGTGCCAGAGAGGGCGCGCGGAAACCCTGTGCCCACGAACCACGGACTGTTACCTCATCGGTAGGGGCCCAGCGTAGCGCAATTTTCGGATTAGTAGTGCTGCCAAAGTCGCTGTAATGGTCATAGCGTCCGGCTAATTGCAGTTCCAGTGTTTCAAGCAGCGGTATCGACAACTCCAGGTAAGCAGCGTACTGATCACGCTCGGCTTCTGCCTGCACCGACTCGGTGCCAAAAATCAGCCCTTGCTGAAACTGAATGTCCGGAATATCCGAAACCTGTTCTTCACGGTATTCCACACCAGCCGCCATCATGACCATCTCACCATTGAACTCAAACGCTTCGCCGGTAATGTGTGCATCGGCACTGGTCAGCCGTGATTCACCACGACGTACCAGGCTGGTTGTGATTTGATCAATCACCTCAGGGGGATTGGTAACACCACCAAACGGATTATAAGCGCCAGCGTTAATCTGTTCCTGCAGCCAGTCGACCCGTACCCAGCCCTGACTCTGATCACCACTTTGTTCTGATTTGCTGCGGCCCTTTTGTACCGATGCTTCCCAGGCGTAGTCTCCTAATTCGCCACGTAACCCAGCTACAAAACGCAACGTGTCGGTAACGATATCCCAGCGGCGGGGACCGGCATCAACCGGCCGATAACGGCCTATTTCAACGTCTTGTCCGAATGGATTGTTTGGATGGCTACCTGGAGCGGTAAGGCCCGCATCTTCATCCAACGGGGTGGCGGCGCCACCTGCCTCGGACGTATTGTGCTGCACAGCCACTTCCATAAAGACAGTCAGATCAGAGTCAAGTTTATAATCAAACTGACCAATCAGGCCAACGCGTTCCGCTTCGGGAATAGTCAGACCGAAGGGGCCATAGTCGAACAGACAGCTTCCTGATGCGGTTGCATTTTCAGGCGGACAGTCAGGGTCGATGGTTTTAACGCCATCGACATAAAAATAGCCGGGATAACCGCGGGAGGAGCGAAAATCCATGCCGCCATAGGGAGACTGATTCGCGGTGCCGAAACGGCCCAGTTCACCGGCGCCCAGGCGACTGTTTTTAAAGTAATCAAGGATCACCGTACTGCTTGCTTTGGCTGACTGGTTACCCCATACCATATTGGCAGTGGTTTCGTCATAACTGGGACCGGTCGTGCCGCCATAGCCAACATTCAGTTCAACACCATCAAAATCCTTTTTAAGGATAACGTTAACCACACCGGCAACGGCGTCAGAGCCGTATATGGCTGAAGCGCCGTCTTTCAGGATATCGATACGCTCAATGGCTGAAACCGGAATGGAGTTAATATCTACAAAGGAGTTTGTGATGCTCTCAGCAAAAGCGCTGATAGCAACGCGTCGGCCGTTGATTAACACCAGTGTAGCGTCCGGGCCCATGCCACGCAGAGAAACTGCCGCTGCGCCATTGGCGGTGGAGTCCTGGCTGTTATTGCGGGTAGAAAAGGTACCAGCGCCTGTGGCAGGCATGCGTTCGAGTAACTGCTGAAGATTTTCATAACCCATGCCTTCAATCATAGTGGCATCAATGGACTGAATAGGAGAGGGACCCTCAATATCGGTACGTTTAATTCTGGAACCTGTTACAGAAATGCGCTCGACATCAGAGGCGGTGTCGTTCGCCTGTTGCGCACTAACAGACAATGAAGAAGTAACACCTGCAAGCGCCAAAGTCACTGCCAGCGCACAGGGTTGGATACGATTTTTCATGAATTTTTCCTTATTCAAGCTTTTTTATAACAGCATAAGGTGCTGCTAAATTAATCAATATCACTGACTTACATACATTAGCAATAAGACATAAATCGTATTTGGTAACAAAACATTAAATCGAGCGTAAAGAATAATGGCCGATAGTGGCTAAACAACGCAGATAAAAGAGAGAATCCAGGTAATGCTAGTATCTCATGATTCGCTCTACTACCATTGTGACGTTAAAAATAAAGGCGAAAGAATGTAATGAAGCTGAAAGGTAAAGCTGCTTGTATCCTGCTGACAGGATTCCTTCAGGTAAATCCGGTCAAGGCAATAGGCGCGGGTGATTATTACTACGTGATTTCAGAGCACTGCCAACCGGTAGGGCTGACTGATGAGCAAAAAGAAAAGCTCACACCTGACGTGCTATTGTTCGAAGTTGACCCGGCCAACGTTAGTGATTATTCAGTCAAAATAAACAATGATGCGCTGTCTGATTACACCGAAGAAGGTATTACATACCTGAATAATTTACAGGAAAAGCAGATTTATACCGTTGGCGGTAAGTCGGGGGATACTAAAAAAACGGAACACCGTTTTTTGCTGCAAAAAGAAATAATTACTTACCAAACACTGGCGGGTTTATTAAACCGTTTTTCTCAGGCTCAGGGGGATAAGGGGCGCTTTTACCGGCAGCTCCTGTCAATTGAAGATAAGTCGGCGCGCTTTCTTGCTGTTACCGATGTCAGACTGCTTGATGAAAAAATTCCTGATCGGGCCATGTTGACTCATTACCAATCTGAATACTTTGCACTCAATGAAAACGGTGAACCAATAAAACCAGCAGCCATCACGGTTTCACATCTTTCATCATTGACAAACTGGTTACATGAAACGCCCAGTCAGTGGCAGCGCACATTGCAAGAGGGAGTTTGCGGGGAAAAACCGGCTTATTCTCACTGGTAAAAAAAAAAGGCTGACGATAGTCAGCCCAACATAATCCAGGGAAAAGCAAATTAGTTAATAGCAATCGTTTGAGGTTTTTCCGACTCGGGAACCACACGCTCAAGGTCAATATGCAACAGACCATCGGTCAAGTCAGCACCAACTACATTGACATGATCGCCAAGCTGAAATTTACGTTCAAATGCACGCTCAGCAATCCCTTTGTGTAAAAATTTGCGCTCGTCGGCATTGTCAGTGTCAGCTTTTTTACCTTCTACTGACAGTGTGTTTTCTTTTACTTCAATATTCAGCATATCCCGGTTAAAACCCGCGACAGCCATAGAGATTCGATATTTATCTTCACCCAAGAGCTCAATGTTATAGGGAGGGGCATCCGTCTGTTGTGCTGAACGACCCGCCTTATCTACCTGCGAAGCAAGATAGTCAGAGCCAATGAAAGAACGGTAAAGTGGAGAAAAGTCGATAGTACGCATAATCATATCCTCGATATTAAGCAATATGTAAAAGTGTCCCGCTATGCGGCAACAAAAAATGATAAAAGAGGCGGGAAGGTGTTCCCGCCATCAGGAATTACTTGTCGTTCTGATTTTCCAGCAAACGACTACCAATTTCTATCTTACGCGGCTTTTTCGCTTCAGGAATAACGCGCTCAAGATTGATATGTAGAAGGCCGTCAGCCATTGCTGCACCGGTGACTTTTACATGGTCACCAAGTTGAAATTTTCGTTCGAAGTTTCGCTCCGAAATACCTTTGTGCAGAAATTTGCGAGACGCCGCTTCGCTGTCTTCCTGTTCGGGCTTTTTACCCTGAACGGACAACGTATTTTCCTGCGCTTCAATGGTAATATCATCCTGACTAAACCCGGCAACAGCCATCGAAATCTGGTATTTGTCATCACCCAACAATTCAATGTTATAAGGTGGATAGGTGCTTTGGCTGTCAGCCCGGTTTGCAGCATCAATCAATGAAGCCAGACGGTCTGAACCAATAAATGAACGGTATAGTGGAGATAGATCGATAGTACGCATAGTCATATCCTCAAAATTAAGCAATATGTAAAAGTTAAATTCGCCCCGACTATTCGGCGGCGGGTTTGTCGACCTGACTGTTCAGCGTCGACAATAAATAAATAGGTACATCCAAATTCTTTTCAAGAGAAAATTTGAAAATTTTTTAAATTATTTTTTCTTCTCCCAGGGACTGCCAGATTCTTCCACTGCGGGGCAGGTAGTAATTGTGCTTATCCAGAGAAATCACTACTCGTTTCGCTTGCCCTTTGATTTCGCTCACAGGGACAAGTCCATGTACCCGCGAATCAGCACTGTGACTTCGGTTATCGCCCAGAACCAGCACAAAGCCCTCAGGCACGGTGACCGAACTGAAATTTGCCAACGGACCGGCAACAGAATCGATCGCGATGGTATAAGTGTGGCCGTGTAAATCGGTTTCAAGCAGATAATTATCTTTGGCGGAATAAGTTAGCGATTTACCGTTAATCTTAAGACGGTGATCCTGCATTGAAATCGTATCACCGGGTAATCCTATCACCCGCTTAATAAGCCGCTCTTTAGCCGCCGCGCTCTCAAAAACAATGATGTCACCATGCGCTGGCTGACCGGTTTGGCTGAGTAAAATATTCGTAAAAGGAAATTCCAACCGGTAGGCAGTTTTGTCTACCAGTACGCGATCACCAATTTCAATTGAAGGTTGCATCGAACCTGAGGGGATATGGTACCAATCTGCCAGGCTGCTTCTGATGCTAAACAACATGGTAAGTATCAGAATAAAGCCAAGATTATTTTTAATGGTTGTGAGTAGTCTTGTTAACATCATCATTCCTGCTGATTGCGATAAATAAGTAGTCTGCTGACCACCTGATTTATTACAACAAAGACAAAAAAAGGAGCGGGTGCTCCTTTTTCGTATTCAGCAAGATTACTGTTGTCGGGCCCGCAGCACCGCAATGGCATCGGACATAGACATGTCGCTGGCCTGCAGCAATACGGTTAAATGATACAGCAGATCTGCGGCCTCATTTTTCAGCTCTTCTTTGTCATGCACGGTGGCTGCCAGTGCCGTTTCCACGCCTTCTTCACCCACTTTCTGAGCAATACGCTTGATGCCCTTAGCATACAGACGCGCCGTGTAGCTGGATTCAGGGTCGGCAGATTTACGCGCTGCCAACGTGCGCTCCAGATCGGCCAGGAAAGTGAAGTCGCTGGTATTGCTGGTAAACCAGCAGCTCTCTGCGCCAGTGTGACAGGTCGGGCCGTTCGGGTTGGCCAGAATCAGCAACGCGTCGTGATCGCAATCACAGCCAGCCTCAACCAGATCCAGTGTATTTCCCGACGTTTCCCCTTTTTGCCATAAGCGCTGCTTGGAGCGGCTGAAAAAGGTGACTTTACCCGATTCCAGCGTGGTGCTTAATGCGTCGGTGTTCATGTAACCCTGCATCAGTACCTTGCCGGTCACCGCGTCCTGAACAATGGCCGGCAGCAAACCGTCCATTTTGTCCCAGGCCAATTCGGTCATGTTTGATAAATCGATGATCATGGCTTTATTCGCTTTTTTGCTTGTGTTCTTTGCGCATCACAATGCCATTGTCTGACAAATAGGATTTAAGCGCCTGAATATTGATAATGTCTTTGTGAAAAACCGACGCGGCCAGCGCACCATCAACATCGGCCTGCTCAAAGACATCCTTGAAGTGGACCATTTCACCGGCACCGCCTGAAGCAATCAGGGGAACCTGACAGGCCTCACGAATCGCACACAATTGTTTCACATCATAGCCCTGACGTACCCCGTCCTGGTTCATACAGTTCAGTACAATCTCACCGGCACCGCGGCTTTGTACTTCTTTGATCCAGTCCGCTGTCTGCCAGCGACTTTTTTGCGTGCGGGCCTCATCACCGGTGAATTTGAACACCTCGTAGCGATCATTTTCTTCGTTGTAAAAACTATCGATACCAATGACAACACACTGCTGGCCATACACATCGTGTAATTCGTTAATCAGATCCGGGTTGGTCAGGGCCGGAGAGTTAATGGAAATTTTATCTGCGCCCATTTCAAGAATACGGCCGGCGTCTTCTACCGAGCGGATCCCGCCTGCCACACAAAACGGGATATCAATAACCTGGGCAATGCGACTGACCCAGCTTTTATCCACGACGCGCTGATCAGAGCTGGCCGTAATATCATAAAACACCAGTTCGTCTGCCCCGGCCTGCGCATAGCGCTCAGCCAGTGGCACAATATCACCGATAATTTCGTGGTTTCTGAATTGTACGCCTTTAACCACTTTGCCATCGCGCACATCCAGACAGGGGATTATCCGTTTTGCCAGCATGCAATTGCCTCCTTCACGGTAAATTTACCTTCCAGCAGGGCCCGGCCCAGAATCACGCCGGCTACACTGGCCGGACGCAATGCTTCAATATCACTCAACCCGCCAATGCCGCCTGAAGCCTGCCAGGCAATATCAGGAAACGCCTGCTGCATTTCTTTATACAGCTCAACGTTGGCTCCCTGCAGCGTACCGTCACGGCTGATATCAGTACACAGCACATGTTTTACGCCAACCTCGGCAAAGTCATTTAAAATGGCTTCCAGTGATACGCCGGAGCTTTGCTGCCAGCCGTGGGTGGCCACAAATTTATTGCCGTCTTCATCAATATTGACATCCAGCGCCAGGACAATGGCATCCGGCCCGTATTTGGTGACCCACTGTTTTACAAGTTGCGGCTCTTTGACCGCCAGTGATCCGATCACCACACGGCTAACGCCGGCTTCCAGCAATTGAGCAACATCCTGCTCGCTGCGAATGCCGCCACCGGCCTGAAACTGCATGCGCTGGGTATCCACCATACGGCGAATCAGTTCAAGCTGTCGTTTGGAGGTGTCTTTGGCGCCGGTCAGATCAACAATATGCAGCCATGTGGCGCCATCGTCAGCATAGGTATGCACCACGTCTACCGGGTCCAGTTTGTATTCGGTTTTTTTGTCGTAGTCGCCCTGATACAGACGCACCACCGCACCGTCAATTAAATCTATTGCAGGAATAATCATTTACAGATTCACAAAATTAGTCAGAAGCTGGGCTCCGGCGTCACCGGAACGTTCAGGGTGAAATTGCACACCAAAATAATTGTTGTGGGCAATGGCAGCGGAAAAGCGCTGCCCGTACTCACAGCTGGCCAGCGTATTTTTGTACTCAGGCACGGCAAAGCTGTGTACAAAGTAAAAATAAGTACCATCATCGATGCCGGCAAACAGCGGGTTTTCCCGCGCTGAGGTCACCGTATTCCAGCCCATGTGCGGCAGACGCTGTCCCTGTGACTCCAGCCGGCCGACGTGGCCGGGCATCAGGCCCAGGCAGTCAATTTTGCCGGTGCGGCTTTCATCGGATGACTCCACCATCAGCTGCATGCCCAGACACACACCTAACACAGGTTGAGTCAGACTTTGCAGGGTAGGGGCCAGCTGCTTGGCAGTAATGCTCTGCATGGCGGCGCTGGCACTGCCCACGCCGGGGAAAAAGACCTTGTCGGCGGCTGTGATGACACCGACATCATCTGACACTTCTACACTGACACCAAGCCGCTCTAAGGCAAAGCGAACCGAGGAAATATTCGCACAGCCAGTATTTACAATGACGATTCGCTGGCTCATTACAGCGCTCCTTTACTGCTGGGCAGGGCATCGCCTGAGCGGGCAATGGCCTGACGCAGGGCCCGGCCAAATACTTTGTACAGGCTTTCTACCTGGTGGTGCGCATTCCCCTCGCTGGTGGACAGGTGCAGCGACAGCCCCATCGCCTGGGCAAGTGAATAGAAAAAGTGCTCTACCATCTGGGTCGACATTTCGCCTACCAGATCCTGAGTAAAACTGGCGTCAAACTTCAGATACGGCCGGTTGGAAATATCCATGATGCACTCGGCGCGGCACTCGTCCATTGGCAGGGCAAACCCGAAGCGGCCAATGCCCCGTTTGTTACCCAGCGCTTTTTTCAGCGCCTCACCCAGCGCCAGTGCCGTGTCTTCCACACTGTGGTGATCATCAATGTGAAGATCTCCGCTGACCGACACCTGCATTTCAAAGCCGCCATGAGTGGCAATCTGGTCCAGCATGTGGTCAAAAAAGCCAATGCCGGTGGCAATGCTGGATTTGGCCGCGGAGTCCAAGTCAACCCGGACCTTAATATCGGTTTCAGAAGTCGTACGCACCACTTCGGCAATGCGTGAAGACGCCAGCAGGGCTTTTTCAATGGCCGGCCAGTCAAGGGACTCGCGGTTATACTGTAACCCGCGGATGCCCATGTTTTGCGCCAGCTGCATATCGGTGTCCCGATCGCCAATCACATAGCTGCGGGTAAAGTCCACTTTACCCTGTTGCAGGTAATCGCTGACCAGGCCCAGTTTAGGCTTGCGGCAGCTGCAGTTATCTTCATCAAAATGCGGACAAATCAGCACATCGTCAAATTTTACGCCCTGGCTGCTAAAGATATGCATCATTAGATCATGAGGTGCGTCAAAATCTGCCTGAGGAAAGCTGTCGGTACCCAGACCATCCTGGTTACTGACCATGACCAGTTTAAATCCGGCGGCCTGCAGTTTCAGCAAGACCGGAATAACCGCCGGTTCAAATACCAGTTTGTCCAGACGATCCAGCTGTTTGTCGATAGCCGGTTCTTCGACCAGGGTGCCATCGCGGTCTATAAATAAAATGGCTTGTTGGCTCATGCCGACGCTCCTGATTGATTAAAAAATTCAGTAATAAGCTTACGCAAACGCAGGTTCTGTTCTTCGTTACCCACGGTGGCACGCAAGCAGTGTTGCAAGTTCATTTGTTTGGACTGATCGCGGATCAGCATACCCTGACTGACCAGATACTCCATCAGCTGCGCACTCTGGGCTGTTTTAAACAGCACAAAGTTTGCCCGGGTATCCCCAACCAGCTCAATATCGCCCAGTTCTGACAATGCCTCGGCCAGGATCTGCTTTTCCCGGTTAATAAAGTCTACCTGCAGCGCGACCTGAGTCTGACCTTCGGCACTTAGTGCCTGTTCAGCAATCTGGGCTACCGGTTCAGGAATAGGATAGGGCGCAATAACTTTCATCAGCGCATCAATCACATTGCGGTTGGCCAGCGTAAAGCCGCAGCGTAAGCCCGCCAAAGCAAAGGCTTTTGACAGCGTACGCAAAATCACCAGATTGGGGTACTGCGCCAGCTTGTCAGCCCAGCTGTTTTGTTTATCAAATTCAATATACGCTTCATCCACCACAACCAGTGCAGAGTCAGCAAAGTGTTCCAGCACCCGGGTCAGATCTGCCGCATCGACCGTAGTGCCGGTGGGGTTATTCGGCGCGCAGATAAACACCAGATTGACATTATCGGTGGCACAGATAGCATCAACATCCAGTGAAAAGTCTGCCTGCAGCGGCGCTTTTTTAATGCCCACATTGCAGGTTTCTGCACTAATGGCATACATGCCATAAGTAGGCGGGCAAATCAGAATATTGTCTTCGCCGGGCGTGCAGAAGGTACGAATCAGCAGCTCAATGCCCTCATCAGCACCGCGTGTGACGATAAGCTCATCGGTCGCTACCCCGGCATACTGTGCATAGGCTGATACCACCGCCTCCGGCTGACAGGAGGGATACCGATTAAAACGATCGCTGTCGACCTGATAAGGATTGGCATAGGGCGACTCGTTGGCGTTTAGCCAGTCCTGTCCACCGGAGAACAGGCGGCGGGCCGACTCATAAGGTTTCAGGTCAACCAGGTTCTGGTTAATAAGAGAAGACAATAAATCAGCCATCTTGATTATCCTTTAACGCCTGCATGCGCAGGGCAACTGCTTTTTCGTGTGCATCAAGGCCTTCGGCCGCAGCCAGTGTCATAATAGCGGACCCCAGATTCTGCAGCCCCTGCGGGCTGAGCTCCTGCACGGTGTAACGGCGCATAAAGTCCAGCAAACCCAGTGAAGAATAGTTTTTGGCATAACCATAGGTGGGTAACACGTGATTGGTCCCCGATGCATAATCACCGGCAGACTCGGGTGACCAGGCACCTAAAAATACCGAACCGGCATTTTTAAGCGCAGGCAACAGACCTCTGGCATCCTCGGTTTGTACAATAAGGTGCTCCGGCGCATAGGTATTACTCACCGCCACCGCTTCATCCAGCGAAGCAGTTACAATGTAACGGGCGTTGTCCATGGCCGCTACCGCAATCGCATTACGTGATAGCTGCGCCAGCTGAGAGTCCACCTCGGCTTTCACCGCCTCAATCAGGCTTTCGCTGTTACTGACTAAAATGGCCTGAGAATCCGCGCCGTGTTCTGCCTGAGATAATAAGTCTGAGGCCACGAAGGCCGCACTGGCTGTTTCATCCGCCAGTACCAATACTTCAGAGGGGCCGGCGGGCATGTCGATGGCCGCGCCATCAGCACGCTGACTCACCTGCTGTTTGGCTTCGGTCACAAAACTATTACCCGGCCCGAAAATTTTGTCGACCTGGGCAATCGTGTCAGTGCCCAGTGCCATAGCGGCAATCGCCTGAGCGCCACCGCACAGATAAATCTCCTCAATGCCGCAGCGCTTGGCGACAAACGCAATCTCTGGTGCAATCAGGCCATCTTTACCTGGTGGTGTGCACAGGACTTTTCGCGGTACATCAGCGACCACCGCCGGTACACCCAGCATCAGTGCAGTAGAGGGCAGGGGGGCGCTGCCTCCGGGGATATACAGTCCCACCGCTTCAAGCGCCACAAAACGCTGCTCACAGACCACGCCAGGGGTGGTGGTGAGCTGAATATCCTGCGGCTTCTGCGCCTCGTGAAAGGCTTTGATATTAGCAAACGCGGTATCAATGGCTGTTTCCACTTCTGCGCTTACCTGAGCGGCCAGTGCGTCGCGCTGCTCGATAGTAAGAGGCAGCGCAGGCAGCGTAGCGCAATCAAATCGACGGGTGTAATCCAGTACCGCCTCATCACCGCGACGTTCAACATCGGCCAATATGTCGCTGACCGTTTGTTTCAGGGCGACACTGTTTTTCATCACCGGACGCGCAAGCGCCTCGCGGCGCTCGGCATCTGATAAGGTATTCCAGTTCAACATATGGCTTAACCCATCATCTTTTCAATTGGCATAACCAGAATAGAGCTGCAGCCCAGTGCTTTTAGTTTTTCCATGGTTTCCCAGAACAGGTTTTCCGGGCTGACCACGTGGATCGCAACGGTGTCTTCGGCGCCAGCCAGTGGCAGTACCGTCGGATTTTCTGCACCAGGTAGCAGGTCTTTGACTTCTTCCAGACGCGCTTTTGGCGCGTGTAGCATGATGTACTTGCTTTCTTTGGCCTGCATCACGCCATCAATACGCGGTACCAGGCGGTCGATAAGGGCCTGCTTTTCGGTACTGAATTCACCGGTGCGCTTTATCAGTACCGCTTTTGAGCGAAAAATCACATCTTTTTCCACCAGACCGTTGGCTTCCAGCGTGGCGCCGGTAGAAACCAGATCGCAAATCCCTTCAGCGACACCGGCGCGCGGTGCCACTTCAACAGAGCCCGTTAGCATGACCGCCTGTGCATTGACATTTTGCTCTTTAAAATAACGTTCAAGCAAAAATGGATAGGTCGTGGCCACGCGCTTGCCTTCCAGAGATTGTACACCGCTGTAGTTTGCCTCGTTCGGCACGGCGATAGACAGGCGGCAGCCACCATAATCCAGTCGCCGCATAACCTCATAATCTGCAATTTTACCGGCCGCCTTTCTTTCAAGCATTTTCTCTTCAAGCTCGTTTTCGCCGATGAAGCCCATATCAACAACGCCATCCATCACCAGCCCTGGAATGTCATCATCCCGCACTCGTAACAAATCAATGTCTTCATTGGTTGAGTGAGCAATTAACAGACGGTCGCGAATGTTCAGTTTGATACCGATTGCTTTTAATAGCTCAATGCTGTCCTTACTTAATCTTCCAGATTTTTGTACAGCAATTCGCAATCTTCTGTTGTCGCTCATAATAATCCCCTTGTGATAAACCATTACGCCTGAAATGAAAAAACCCCCGGAAGTTTCCTTCCGGGGGCTATACAATTCATCTGCGCCGCTGGAAGGAAACACAAACCTTCCAGCACGAACCTGAAAGGTTATGCTTTATGATGATGGTGGTGATTTGCAGCGCAAGTATACATAGTCAAAAAATTGTGTTTGTTGAAGTCACAAAGACAGTACTGAATTGATGCTGTCTTTGCAACCCTTTCGATGCTGAATTAGTTATTCTTTATAACCAATTCGTTATAACTTATTCGATTCTCACAATCAGTTTAATTGCGAGTCTTTCCAGAACTTCGTACCTTTCACTGTTGCCTGTAATGCTAACCCGCTTTCTGTCATGGTATACACGGTCACATTACCCAGATATCCTTCACCTTCAAAGGAAAGCCCTTTACTACCAGCCTTGGCGGCAGCATCCGCATTACCGCCTGCCGTCCAGCCGTTTTCGACAAAGTAGTTAAGGCTGCGCTGCGTGTGAAATACCATCACCAGACGGTAGTCTTTCGCGCCAATACCCAGCCCGACACCACCTTCAGCCATGTTCATATATATCTTCTCGCCGGTGGCATTATTATTTACTACACCATATCCGGTACCTGCGGCTAAAAAGATGACATTTACATTGGCATTACTGAATACTGCGTAACCGGCAGAATCCTGTAGCTGAGCGCGGGTGTCCGGTTTCTCGCGATACAGTCTCGCCAGCGCATTGTCCTGCATTTCAAGAATGGCCTGGCGCTTTTCAGCAATGGTGCCATCGCCCATCGAAGCGCACCCGCTTAACGCCGTCAGACTTACCAGCATCGCCATCCAGTATAACTTTGCTATTTTCATTGTGGTATCTCCATAGCGTACAGGCATGGTTGTCATGTCTGTACGTGAATCAATCGTATTTACTAATACTTGATTAATATCAAAACGGCTTACTAATCAATAATGTTACAGCCCTGATGTAGTACGTAATGCGTTAATTGAGTTGTGTGATCGTGTACCCCTGCGCCTCGAGCAGGCTCAGTACGCCTTTCTCGCCAGGCATATGCAGAGTTCCTACGAGAACAAACTCTGTTTCAGGCGTTTTCATCAATTCCCTGATTTTAGGAAGCCAGTTTGCGTTTCGATTTACCAGCAGGTCTTCATACACGTCAGGATAGGTGTCTTTAAAGTCTTCAAGCGTAATAGCGTGGAGCTCGTCCATATCACCGCTGCGCCAGTGTTCCTTCATGGGGCCAATTAATTTGTCCAGTTCCTGAATATCTTCCAGCGTATATCGGATAAATGCATCTTCTTGTCCGTCAGCCATACTGGAAATAAACGCCAGTTGCTCATCCGGGCTTTCAAACCAGTCAATCTGCTTATTCTGCTCTGCGCCTTTGGTAAAAAAGTGAGCATCAACGCCCTCACTGGTTAAGCCGGCGCGTTGATATTCCATCATGGTCAGTGTTAAGCCGAGCATGGCGGGCTTTAGCATCACGACCTGCTCAACAGGTAGCTGGCGTTCTTTCAAAAATGCAGTCAGTTGCTGGTAGGTGTCATCAGATAAGTCATCGGCAATGGTTTTACCGTTCTGATATGTATTCTGCTGCATTACCTTGGCTGCGAAGGCCGGCGAGGTGACGGCTTGCATATCCGTTTCAAATACTAAGACGTCTGATTTTTGAAAAGCGTTATTGTACGCATCAGGAAGCGGATAATCAGAAGGGCTGAGGATGTGTAATGTGCCACCGATATACAAGGTGTTATCACCATCACTTACCTGCCAGACGGACGCGGCGTGGCTCACTGAACAGGCCATAGAGGCGGTCATCAATAATCCGGTTAATAGTTTTTTCATCTGAATACTCCGTTTCAATAAGAGTCAAGACTTTACTGCTATTCAGCGAAAGGGGCAATTGCAAGATTGTAAGCAAATCTCTCGCGGTGCTTTTTTTACTCCTGCCACCAGCGATTTCGACATACCTGCAGTCCATAATTGTGCAAAATTTGTTTTAAATCACGCCGCTCTGTGAGATTCAGAAAATGGCCAAGTGCGATTTCATCCTGATGATGATGCAGATAAACCAGCGGGAGCTGCCAGTGCCCCTGTGTTTCAGTCACGCTAATGTAACAATGTGCCCGGCTAAAGATATAGCGCTCCAGCGTATGGTAACCTTCTTCGACGACCAGCTTTTCAGCACTGATGATGATGACCTGCTGTCGATATAGCTGCCAGTTGACCCGATACATCAACACGCTAAGCAAAAGCAGTTCGAATCCGGCAAAAGGCAGAATTATCCAGATCCCCGCCAGCCACCAACCGATCGCTATTATTGCTACGGGAATTGCCAGCAATAACAGAATGATTTTTACCTGCCGCCAGTTTATGGAGCGATTAGGTCGCAAAACGATAGTTGCCGTATTATCTTGCTCACTGATTAGAATCACGAGTGTTATAAAATTGTTAATATATAGGCATCGTAGCACAGGATTTATTTTTTTTGCGTAATCTGGCACAGTGCCGGGTCACATTTTTTGAGTATTAACACCTTGCCTGAATTTCTGTTGCGTTATCCAAGACGGTATCTGTTGTTAGCGGGTTGGTTGCTTCTTCTGTTTTTGCAGGAGAATACGCTGAGCCTGATAGCAGACTTTGGTCTTTTTTCTGCGCTAGGTGTTATCGGCGCCATTTTTGCCAATGCTACCGGCGCAGGCGGGGGCGTGGTCTTCGTGCCTTTTTTTCACCACATGGGATTTTCGGCAGAACAAATAGTTGCCACAAGCTTCGCTATACAGTGTTGTGGGATGACGGCCGGCGCATTGACATGGGGCCGTCACTTTCGCGTTTATCATCGTGATGACAGCCAGTGGAAACCGTTGTCAGGCGCATTGCTGTTAACGGTGCCAGGTTCGGTGGTCGGAATTCTACTGGCCCAGTGGGCGAGTCAGTCAACCGCGTTGCCATTTGCCTTTGTCCCGCCTGAACAATTACATGTGGGCTTCGGTGTCTTTTCCATATTTCTGGCTGCTGCAATATTTGCGTCAATACCGCTGCTACGACGCACCCGTTTCGCTTCGACCCTGACCAGGGCTGATGTCATTGCCTTACCTCTGATTGCATTTGTGGGCGGTATTATTACGGCCTGGCTGTCTGTCGGCGTCGGCGAATTAGTTGCAGTCTACCTGATCATCCGGGGACGCAACATCACCATGGCCATCGCCGTTGCCGTAATACTGACTGCCTGCAGTGTCTGGCCTGCGGTGGTTTATCATCTGGTGCAAACTAAAGCTATCGTGTGGCAGGTATGGCTGTTTGCAGGAGCGGGAGCGATTGTTGGTGGTATAGTGGCGCGTCACGTTGTACTGGCATTCAAGCCGTTGCAGCTTAAAGTGTTTTTTGGTTTATGGGTGCTTGTAATGGGCCTAAGCGGGCTGCCTTTATTTTAGATCTAAAACCGGGTGTACAGCGAGCTGGTGCTCGCTCTGCGACTTGACTGGTTCGCCGGAGACCAGAGCAAACACGTGGGCTATGAACTTTACGGCTTACTGACGCTTCAGTATTCTTGTGTTTTGTATTGTAAGCCTGACAGCAAATGCAACCGCGATGGTAACAATGCCGGATAACAGCAAAAACACAATACCTGGTAACCAGAACTTGCCGGGATCGGCCATCAGCAGAAAAAATAAAATCTGACCAACCACCACGCCCGAACCGCTGGCATAAGGGTGGGCAAATAGAATTATCCCGGTGATGGTTAGCGCCGCACCGTAATAACCCAGTGAATCAAAAGCTTCTTTATGCCCGGAAATTTGCGGACTGAGTTGCCAGATAATATATCCGGCAAGCAGTGCGACGATGAATGTAACTAATGATTTGACCACAAAGCTAACTCCTTTAGCAGTAGCGGTTGTTGTTATTTCCCGGCGAGTACGTCCGGGAGCGTATGATTATCGTACGTTTTTCTGGTCACCAGCAAGGCTGTCGCTGAACCGGGCGTGTAAGGCTGTACCAGACTGTAAAAAAGTGTAGTCAAGCAAATGCCCCATTTGGGGATACGTATAGTGGATGCAGGACACAGCGTCTGTGCTTTTAACGCTATTACAAATGGATTCAGACATAGGCGATGCCGGCCATACTTCATCCTGTCCGCCAGAGAAAAGAAATAGCTGCCCCTTGATGTTATCAACCGCAATAGTCGCGGCGTCATGATCACTACGATTATTCAGCGATTGCGTGTACAAATCACGTAATCCGGAGACTGGCCCGGTGGGATTAAACGCAACATGAGGAAGTGGTGCCCCTTCGGCTGTCCAGCTTGACGCGGGGACTTTCTGCCAGTCATTCAATATCCCCGCCCAGATGACAGAGCTGGGTGCAATCGCGACAACCCGGTTATAGGTAGTGTCTCTTGAAGCGAGCAGCAGGGCCAGCTCAGCGCCCTTCGACCAGCCAGCCAGCGTAATGTGTTCTGATTGCACGGGTAGTTTTTTTGATAACCAGTCTTTTGCCTGGTCGAAATAAGCCAGAGGGATTTTTTCCAGCTCTCCGGGCAGTCCGTTTTCTTTAAAATAGGCCACGGCTAGGGTCGGGTAGCCCAGCGCCGCAACTTGCTCGGCGAGCTTTGTCGGAATCCCGCCTTCGGCGCCGCCCAGTACAATAACCGCCTGTGTACCTGATTCTGAAGAGGGGGGATAGTACTGGCCAACAAAACCATGCTTTTGGACTGACAGCATTTCAGCGAGGGCTGTTGTACCAAAAAAAATATACAATAGTAAAAAGGCGAGCCATGTTGTCCGTCTCATCAACTTTCATCCCTGTGTAAGTATTCCCAACAAAGCCTGACGGGCTTTTTGTTAGCTCAGCCTGCTTTTACTTACTTTAAGCACGCACGCCGGTTTAATTCAATGGGGCAGGGTCAGTGGCGCTAAAAAAACTTTTGATCTTCCGGATAATCACCCTGAGGCCGGGTGTCGATAATCTAATTGGAGGCATTACCGTAAACAGCCAGTGAGACTTTTTTCCAACCAGAGGCAATGAAATGTCTAGCTCGCCGTTCGTTCCCCAAAGTAAATATACACTTCAACAACCTGCCTGGTCGCGTGATGCGGTTATCTATCAGATAAACACCCGCCAATACAGTCTGGCAGGCACCTTTGAAGCTGTAACAGCAGACCTGCAGCGAATAAAGGCGTTAGGTGCCGATATCATTTGGTTAATGCCCATCCATCCCATTGGCGAAAAAAACAAAAAAGGCGAACTGGGATCGCCTTATGCCGTGAAAGACTATTACGGCGTCAACCCGGAGTTTGGCAATGACGCTGACTTGCATGCGCTGGTAAAAAAAGCGCACTCACTGGATTTGAAGGTTATTCTGGACTGGGTGCCTAATCATAGTGCGTGGGACTGTAACCTGGTTACCCAGCATCCAGACTGGTATGCCAAAGACTATAAAGGTGATTTTCGACCTTCTCCCTGGTGGGACTGGGACGATATTATCGAATTTGATTATGATAATCCTGAATTGCGTCAGTATATGATTGACGCAATGTGCTACTGGGTGAAGCGTTTCGATATAGACGGTTTTCGTTGCGATGTTGCCGGTTATGTACCGAATGATTTCTGGTCACAGCTGCGCCCGGCGCTGGAGGCTATCAAACCGGTATTTATGCTGGCAGAGTGGGAAAATCGGGACCTGCACGAAGATGCCTTTAATATGACATATGCATGGAGCTGGCATGAAACCCTGGTCGGGATCGCAGAGGGCACACTGGCGCTGGATAAGTTGCGAAAATACTACTCCTGGAATGAGCGCGCCTGGCCTGCTTCAGCCTATCGCATGACCTTTGTAACTAATCACGATATGAATGCATGGGATGGCACGCAGCATGAGTTATTTGGCGAGCTGCTCAACGCTGTTATTGTGTTATCGGTCATCGGAGAAGGAATGCCGTTGATCCACAATGGCCAGGAGGCCGGGGATTCCAAACGACTGGCCTTTTTTGAACGTGATCCTATTGATTGGGAAACGCACGAAATTGGTGAGCTCTACACGCAGCTTATCGCTGTTAAAAAACGAATCCCGGCGTTACACAACGGGCCTTTCGGCGCCACAATGATTCAGCTGCCAAATAATAATATGGACCAGGTCTTTAGTTTCACTCGCACCCAGGGCGCGAGTAAAGTAGTCGTTATCCTGAATCTTTCCCATCAGCCTGCAGCGGTTACTCTGGACTCGCCGCTGTGGCCGGGACATTACACCGATCTGATAACCAATCAGCCTTATGTCGCTGATACTGTATCTGAACTGACGCTAGACGCCGGCGAGTTCAGGCTTCTAGAGCAAAAGGCTTCCGATCACCAATAGCATCAATGCGATGAATACCCAGGCCATTCGCCGGGTCAGAATTGTCACTGTCCCGGTGGGCATAGGGGTGCTGCGACGCGCGAACTGATCAGCAATGATACGGACATTTTGTCTGAACGCAGAGCGTGCGTTGACCAGTGTATTAACCACGCGGTTGCCTGAGGCCGGCAGCAGCCGGCGATAAAACCACTCTACATCGATATTCACTGAGCGTAGCTCTGGTGGATACAGGCCCTGTTTATTAAGCCAGACAAAGGCCAGCGCAGAGAAAAATAACAGCTGCAGTTGTGTCAGGGTGTGCGTCATATCATACGGTGAATAGTCGTTTTGCCAGGGAAGTAGGCCGTACAACCATTCAGGGTGCACGCCAATCGCAATGCACAGTATAGCGCCGATAGCCATTGCCAGCTGCATATTGAGAGGCGCTTCTTTAGGGCGCAATCCTGAATCGTGCGCGAAAAACGCGAAGAAAGGAATTTTGATGCCGGCATGATGAAAAACACCCGCAGAGGCGAACAGTAACATCAGCCAGACAATCAACTGGTCCTGCTCAAGTAACGCCGCCATCACCATGCTTTTACTGACAAAGCCGCTGAAAAGGGGGAAAGCTGAAATAGACGCGGCGCCCACCAGACAAAAAACTGTCGTCCGGGGCATGGTTTTATACAGTCCCCCCAGATCTGAACCATTCACGTGGCCGACGCGCGTGAGTACAGCGCCCATCGTCATAAACAGTAAGCCTTTAAAGATAACATCGTTAAAGGCATGCGCTACTGCGCCATTTAGTGCCAGGGCAGTACCCACACCGATACCACATACCATAAAGCCGAGCTGGTTAATCAATGAATATGCCAGTACCTTGCGCAAATCATTTTCAATCACCGCGTAGAATATCGGGAAGCAGGTCATGGCTGCGCCAATATAGATGAGCAGTGGCTCGCCGGGAAATGTACGGGCCAGAAGGTATATCGCCACCTTGGTGGTAAAGGCGGATAAATATAACGTACCGGTCGGGGTCGCCAACGGGTATGCATCAGTCAGCCACGTATGGAAAAACGGAAAGGCGCATTTTATTCCCAGCGCGATAAATATCAACCAGGCCGCGGTGCCCTCCAGCCCGATATAGGCCAGGCGAAGCGTACCGGTTTGCTGATAGAGCATGACAACGCCGGTGAGCATAAGTACTCCGGACAAGACCTGAATCACCACGTAGCGATTGGCGGCCCGGATTGCTTCAGGTGTTCGTCGCGCCCATATTAAAAATGCTGAGGTGACTGCCAGCAGCTCCCAGAAGATAAAGACGGTTAGCATATCCCCGGCGAAAACAGCTCCCAGCGCACTGCCTGCATACAACAGGCCGCTTACCTGTTGAACCGAGTCTTTTACGTGTAACGAGTATATCAGCGCGATAAACGCGGCAATATGAAACAGGTATCCGAACAGCAGGCTGAGCCGGTCGACATAATACAGGTCCAGTATCAGATCAGTGAACTGCCAGGTAACACCTCCTGAATCCGCGGCGGTCATCGCAAGATTTAATCCACCCCAGACCGGTGCCAATAACAATAATGCTCTAAGCCGACCTTTCAGTACCGGCGCAAACAGCGCGAAAACAAAGAAAACAACAAACGGAGGAAGATTGGCAATCCACATTAGCGGTCATCCTCCTGCGTTTTCTGATTTTGTCCTGCTTGGGCATCATAATAGTCTTCTTTACGCATCAGAAGAGTGCGCAAGCCCTTTGCAGCAAAGACCAACAGCACACAGGCGACAAACCCATAAAGTGCGTAAAACGCCGGGATTTTTTCTACGGCTGTGTAAATATGCCGGTGCACGATGAAGTCGACTAGCACCAGTGCTGCGCAGATACCGTAAAATACCCGCAAAATCCATGTGACAACCCTGGGATCGTCAAACAGTCCATCGTCTTTATGCTGATGACTCATTGCCCGTCTCCTGTGACAATTTCGCTTGCCAGATCATAGATGAGGTGCGGATCGAAGAAGAAATAAATACACATCGCAGCCGGTACTGCCATAGCAATCAAACAGGAAACCGGCGCTTCTTTGAACGTTGAATTATCTGTTGCAGGTTTGAAAAAGGCGTGCATAGGAATAGTCAGTAAATACCAGATATTTAAAAGCGTGCTGATCATCAGCGTGATGGATAAAGACCACTGCATGACAGGCTGGCCAGTAAACTCGACCGCCCCGTTTACCAGATACCATTTACTCCACATGCCACCAAAGAAGGGCAGGCCGATAATGCTCATTGCGCCGATAGCAAAAAATACGAAGGTAAAAGGCATTTGTCTGCCCAGCCCGTTCAGTTCGCTGACTTTGGTTTTGTGTGTCGCAACCAGGATAGCGCCGGCAGCAAAAAACAGCGTGATCTTGGCAAATGCATGCATCGCCAGATGCATCGTACCGCCAATCAGGCCACTTTGATTGAGCATAAAAGCGCCCAAGACAATGTAACTAAGCTGACTGACCGTGCTGTACGCCAACCGTTCTTTAAGGTTGTTACGTGTCATTGCCACCAGCGAGGCCAGTAAGATGGTTAGCATAGGAACAATTAACAGATACTGGGAGAGTTCGCTTTGTGCTAAAAAATCCGGACCGACAATGAAAAGCACTACTTTAAGCAGGGTAAAGACACCAGCCTTAACCACTGCCACCGCGTGCAGAAGCGCACTGACAGGTGTAGGCGCGACCATGGCCGATGGTAGCCAGCGGTGAAAAGGCATCAAACCGGCTTTACTCACGCCAAACATAAACAACAGCATCAGTACCCATAACCAGGAAGTATCGACCTTTCCCTGTAAAATGCCACCGTGTTCAAAGGTCAGGGTGCCGGCAGAAAGCCAGGTAATAATCATCGCTGGCAGGAAAAAGCCAATTGACGATCCCATCAGAATTAACAGGTAACGTTTGCCTCCCCGGCGTGCAGCAGATGTGCCGGCGTGTGTGACAAGCGGGTAAGTTGAGACCGTCAGCACCTCATAAAAAATGAATAAAGTGAACAAATTGTCTGAAAATGCGATCGCCATAACAGACGCTATGGCCAGGGCAAACAGGGCAAAAAAACGTGTTTGATTTTTTTCATAGTGGGCACGCATGTAGCCCGCGGCGTAGATGGTGGTCACCAGCCACAGGCCGCTGGCAATAAGCGCAAACAGAATACCTAAACGAGATACTGAAAAAGCAATCTTTAAGCTTTCTATCGGCGCTGCGGCTACCAGCGTTACTGCTTCAGCGGGGGCCTGAAAAAGCCACCAAATGACCGCAAAAAGAAGCGCTGCGGTGACCGCTGATACAGATTCACGAATATTTGGCCACCGACCAAGAAGACTGATCAGAACAGTGGCTATCAGTGGCAATATCAGTGCAGCAATCATCATCAGGGGATAATTCATCGCGCCGGTCCTCCGGCAAACAGCGACTGGGCCGCCGTTTTCGCTGCATCAAGGGAAAGATCGGTGTACAGGCCAAAGTAAATACAGGCCGCTACCAGCAGATAGCAGCACAAGGTAGCCAGCGGCATCGCCGCCACAATGTCCTGGCCAGACGGGACCTGATGCAGGTGAAGTTTTTCTTCACCATCAAAATAGAGTGCCTCGATAATTTTCCATACGTACATAATTGCCATAATCGATGCAATAAGCAGCGATGCCACTACCAGATAATTGTTATTTTCAAGCGCAGCCTGTAGCAGATACCATTTGCTGATAAAACCAGCGGTGCCCGGTACACCAATCAAGCTCAGGCCGCCGATGACAAATGCGCCGGTTGTCCACGGCATTGTTTTACCTGCACCACGAAGCTGATGCAGGCTGGTGGTATGCATTCTGTAAAACACCATGCCCGCTGCCATAAACAGTGCACCTTTGGTGATGGCATGATTAAACATATGAACCACTGTCGCGGTCAGCCCGGTTTCATTATTTAAACCAATACCTACAATCATATAGCCAAGCTGCGCTACAGAAGAGTAGGCCAGAAGCCGTTTGATGGAGTCTTGCTGAATCGCCTTATAAGAGCCATATAACATACCCAGACACCCGCTCAGCAGTAAAAATGAGGGGAGTAGGAGTTGCGACCAGTACTCTTGGGGAAATACGTGATATAAGCAGCGGATCAGAACATACACTGCCACCTTGGTTGATGTTGAAGCCAGAAAAACGGTAACCATCGATGGCGCTTGCGTGTAAGCATCCGGCAACCAGGAATGTAAGGGAAACGCCGCCGCTTTAAGCGCCAGCCCGATAAGAATGAATAGCAATGCTGTGATGACCAGCGCCATGGCATCATACTGCTCAAAGCGGCTGGCAATATCGGCCATATTGAGTGTGCCAGACGCGGCATATAAAAATCCGATACCCAACAAAAAGAAGGTCGCGCCCAGGGTGCCGGCAATCAGATAATTAAATGACGCAACTAATGCCTGACGCTTGTGTCCCATAGCGATAAGTGCGTACGAAGATAACGAAGAGATTTCCAAAAACACAAAGAGGTTGAAGATATCTCCGGTCAGCGCCATCCCCAGTAAGCCCAGTAAAACCAGCTGAAATGCCGCGTAAAATAAGTGAAGCTGGCTGTCGTGGACTTCCCGCTCTACCGACTGTCGCCCGAACAAGACGCTGAGCAACGCAAAGGCGGTAACGATGACTGCCACCAGCGCATTTAGCGCGTCAATCACATACTCTATACCCCAGGGCGGCTTCCAGCCACCCAGTTCATAGTGAATAACGCGGCCAGTGATGACATCCTGTAACAGCATCAGCGCAATGACAAATGTTGCAGCCCCGACGAGTAATGATAGTCCCCAGGCAACGTGCCGGTTCGCAATAAGTGCGGTAAGCGGCGCGCTGATTAACGGTATAACAACCAGCAGTACCGTGTATGCTTCCATTAATCCAGCTCCTCCTTTTGAATCTGCTGGTGGATCTCATCTTCTTCAATACTTTCGTAGGCGCGCTTGATACGAATAATCAGCGCGAAACCCAGTGCCATCGTAGCGACGCCGACCACAATCGCTGTTAGCATCAATACCTGGGGCAGGGGGTTTGCATAGCGGGTAGCAACATCCGTGATGATGGGCGCCGTGCCGCCCTCTACTTTACCGACACTAACGTAAAACAGAATGACCGCGGTTTGAAACACGCTTAATCCAGCCAGTTTTTTCATCAGATTAGGGCTGCTCATCATCGTGAACATGCCTATCATCATGACCCCGATAATCAGCCAGTAGTTAAGATGTCCAAGAATATAAGCCGTCATTGTGGTGGAATGTTCCTTGCGAAGGTGTAAAACAGTAACAACATCACGCAGGCCACGGTAATGCCTACGCCAAGCTCAATTAAAATAATGCCTAAATGCTGGCCGGCCACCGGCGTTTCAGCCAGCACGCTGTAGTTTAAAAAAGTTCCGCCGCGAATCAGGGATACCACGCCAACACCGCCATAGAGCAGGACGCCAAGGCAGGCGCCGATGCGCAGTACAGCTTCGGGTAAGACACGCGTAGTGGCATCGACACCGTAAACCAGTGCATAAAGTAAAAAGCCACTGCTAAAAATAACCCCCGCCTGAAAACCGCCGCCGGGGCTATAATCACCATGAAATTGCACGTAAAGGGCAAACAATAAGATGACCGGCACCAGCCATTTGGTCACCACTCTGAGGATCAGGCTTTCACTCATTGGACTTCCTCGCGATCAGGTGGACTTTTTCACGACGCCCTAATAACAACAGCACACCAATACCGGCAGTCAGTACCACCGTTACCTCGCCCAGTGTGTCAAAGCCGCGATAGCTGGCAAGTACGGCCGTCACCAGATTGGGAACGCCGGTTTCCTGCTGACCTTTATCGATATAGTGCTGAGCGACCTCCCGATAAGCCGGTGAGTTTGCTTCACCAAAATTCGGCAGATCCTGGATACCAAAGATAAGCAGTGCGCCCATCGCCAGGCTCAGGGCAAGGGGCAGGGCTCGTTTTCCCGGCTTGATAGGCGCGCTGTGCCCGTGTCGGATCGCTGCCAGCGTTGCAAGCATCAGAACGGTTGAAATTCCGGTGCCGACGGCCGCTTCAGTAAATGCCACATCGGGGGCATCGAGTACCACAAAAAGACTGGAAACCAACAGACTGTATAAGCCAAAGAGCATCACCATGGCCAGTAATACCTTTACTCGCATCACGGCAAAGGCGGTGACCAGCAAGAAAACCAGGAGGACGGTATTTAATAATAAACTCATTTTAAATCCGCCTCATCGTGATTGTCAGTCGCATGCCCTTTTAGTCCCCACCGCCACGCGCTGTGCGCCAGAGCATAGGAAGAAACCGGACTGGTAAAAAGTAAAAAGGCGAAAACGATGAGCAACTTGGCAGAGGTGAGTGACCAGCCGGACTGACACGCCAGTCCTGCCAGCAGCAAAAATGAACACAGCGTGTCGGTAATACCCACCGCATGCAATCGAGAGTAAAAATCTGGCAGGCGGAATAAACCCAGTGCACCGGTAAGGCTGAGTACACAGGCGATAATTATCAGCAAGTAAGACAATATCTCCATCAGTTCTCTTTATCCTCTTCACGTTCGGTAGCGGCGAAAAAATGCCCGCGCTCAACCAGCCGCAACGCAGCGACCACGCCAATAAAATTCAACAGGGAATACAATAATGCGATATCTAACAAATCTTCCCGGCCTGAAAAAAAAGCGATCAGCGCAACCAGCAATACGGCCTTGGTGCCGAACATATTGACCGCGAGGATACGGTCAAAAACAGTCGGCCCCAGAAATGCTCTGGCCAGTGCCATCGCCATGGTAACCAGAAAAGCAATGCCAGCCCCCAGATAGAGCGGCGTCATAAACTCACATCCTTTTCTTTGATCTTTTTAGGTGGGTAGGAAGGTGTTGATGCCGGTACCGGTACGGTTTTAACGTACTGATCTTTAATTCGCGGGATAATATTTACCATCGCCCCGTTTTTAAGATCCTCAGCGCCTTCTTTACTGACACTGTGAATGAGCAGCGTATTGTCGTTTATAACCATACTTACAGTGCCGGGGGTAAGGGTAATAGCATTAGCAAAAATCACTTTGGACAGAGGATTTTCAAATGGCAGAGGAATTTCCATAAACGTAGGAGATGCTTTGCGAATTCCATAAATTCGTAAACAAACATCAATGTTGGAAAGGATAACCAGCCAACTAAGCTTCACCACGTGGGTAAACAGATCGCGGGTTACCGGCAGGTAAAACTGCTCATGATCAATTTCATCCATGCGCCAGTCCATCCATAGCACCAAAGCTACAGACGCAACCCCTAAAAACAACAATAATGGCGTAAAGTGCCCTGAGAGCAATACCCACAGCACGCAGAGAATGACCGCCAGCCTGAGTGTAGATTTCACGTTCTTGTCTCTTTTGTTATTGCTTTTTGTAAAAGAAAAATTTCTTTTGTGTAAGGACTTTGTACTTACCCTAGCTGATAACACGATCAAAAATCAAAAATAGCAGGGTAAAATTTCAGCCGGTGTCGCCATGTCTTTTAATTATCTGGCATAATACGGTTTTTGCTGTTGTTCGGGTGACTATGCCTTCAATTTCTTCTGTATTTTCTGCTGACGGCCTGCTGGCCCGCACCATTGATGGATTTGTTCCCCGTGACGCCCAGACGGAAATGGCTAAAGCGGTAAAAACAGCACTGGATAAAAAGCAAAGTCTTATAGTGGAAGCCGGAACGGGGACCGGCAAAACCTTTGCCTATCTGGCTCCGGCCTTGATGGGCAAAGGCAAAGCCATCGTGTCTACCGGTACTAAAAATCTGCAGGAACAGCTTTACCACCGTGATTTACCGCTGGTTAAAAAGGCGCTGGGAAGTCTGCGTAAAACCGCGCTATTGAAAGGGCGCGCTAATTATCTTTGTCTGCACCGGTTATCGCAGCATGGCGGTAATTCCACCTTGCTTGAAAAAGAAACGCTGGATCAACTTTCAGCCGTTAAAACATGGTCTACCACCACCAAAACCGGTGATATGGGAGAACTGAAAACCCTGCCTGAAGATGCCCGCGTTTTACCGCTGGTCACCTCCACCGTGGATAATTGTCTGGGGCGGGACTGCCCGGACTACGAAGATTGTTATCTGGTGAAGGCTCGCCGTAATGCGCTGGATGCGGATGTGATTGTGGTGAACCATCATCTTTTCTTCGCTGATATGGCGCTGAAGGACACCGGCTTTGGCGAGCTTGTGCCTGAAGCCGATGCGGTAATTTTTGATGAAGCGCATCAGATCCCGGATATTGCCAGTGACTATTTTGGTGAGGCACTGTCCACCCGGCAGCTCAGCGAAATGGCCAAGGATATTACGCTGCTGTTCAGAACCGTGCTGAAAGATGCTGGTCAACTGGATAAAGCCGCGGATAAATGCCGGATTGTGGCGGCGGATCTTCGCCTGCTTTTTCCTGAAACGCCTCAGCGAGGCAACTGGGTGGAAGCAATGGAGCGCGAGGATGTGCAGACTCAGATAAGTCGCCTTGCCGATGCACTGGGCGTTTTACATGAAGTGTGTAAGCTGAATATTGGTCGTGATAAAGATCTTGATAATCTGTACGAGCGAATTGTTCAGGCTCGCGAACAGCTTGATGCCTTCAGGAATACCACACAGACCGGGGTCAGTTTGTGGTATGAAACCAGCCCGCGGCACCTGGTTCTGCATTTGACACCGCTTTCGATTGCGGCAAAGTTCCGTCGTTTTATCAGCGACCCGCCTCGCGGATGGGTATTTACCTCCGCAACATTAATGGTGGATGACGGCTTTAAGCATTTCCAGCGTCGCATGGGGCTGGAAGAGGCCACAACGCTGGGGCTGGATAGCCCCTTTGATTACCAGAAACAGGCTGTGTTGTGCGTTCCCCGGTACTTGCCCGAGCCAAATAGTTTTCAGTTGAAACAGACCTTGCTTGAGACCGCGAAGTCCTTAATCAAGGCCAGCCGGGGGCGTTGTTTTTTACTGTTTACCAGCCATGCCATGCTAAAAGAGATCGCCGGCAAACTGGCCGATGAGATAGATAATCCGCTGTTGGTGCAGGGGTCGACGACCAAACAGGCGCTGCTGGCTGAGTATTTGGCTGATGAGAATGCAGTTTTACTTGGCACCGGGGCGTTTTGGGAAGGCGTGGATGTCCGGGGCAGTGATCTGGTCTGTGTGATGATAGATAAATTGCCCTTTGCCTCACCGGATGATCCATTGCTGCAGGCGCGGATGGAAGATGTTAAAAAGCGCGGAGCAAACCCTTTCGCAGCCATCCAGATACCGCAGGCAGTCATTACGCTGAAACAGGGCGCAGGACGACTGATTCGTGATCCCGGCGATAAAGGAGTGCTGGTAATCTGTGATAATCGTCTGGTGACCAAACCTTATGCAAAAACATTTCTTGCCAGTTTGCCTGACATGCGCCGCACCCGCAGTTTAGCGCAGGTAGAAGCGTTTTTATCTGAAATAGAATAGAAGTGACTGTAATGAAATTACTCGCCATAGATGCCGCCACAGAAGCTTTGTCGGTTGCGGTACAATACAATAACGACATCATCGACCGTTTTGAAGTCTGCCCCCAACAACATAGCCAGAAGCTGCTGCCTTTAGTTGATGAGGTGATGAGTGAAGCAGGTTTAACCCTGCAACAACTGGATGGTCTTGTGTTCGGACGTGGTCCCGGTAGCTTTACCGGTGTGAGAATTGCCACCGGCATGGTACAGGGACTGGCGTTTGGCGCACAGTTGCCCGTGGTGGGAATCAGCACACTGGCGGCGATGGCGCAGCAAGCCATCAACACCGAAAATGCACATACAATGGTCAGTGCCATTGATGCGCGCATGAGCGAAGTTTATTTTGCTCAGTTTGCTGCAAAAGACGGTCTGGCTGTTGGTGTGGGCGGTGAGCAGGTATGTGCACCTGATATCGCCGCTTCAATGCTGCCTGAAAGCGCCTTTCATGCAGTCGGTACCGGCTGGCAGGCTTATGAAGCACTGCAGGGTAACGACCATCAGGCTGTAAAAACAGACATCCTTTATCCCCATGCTCGTTTTATGCTGCAGCTGGCTGCCCCTGAATTCGCCGCTGGTAATACACAGGATGCAATGTCGGTAATGCCGGTTTATCTTCGCGACAAAGTGACCTGGAAAAAACTGCCGGGCCGTGAATAATAAGGCACATTTTTTGCAAAATTTTAGTGTTTAATATTGGATTGTGGCGCGCATAGTATCGAAATGATGGCGTGCTGTTGCAGATTAAAGGCTGGCTGACGTACCTCGTACTTTATGGAAATTCATTCTTCGCTTTCGATAGTTCAACCACAGGATCGGTCTCGTACCGTCAGACCTGATCCGGTTGACGCGCAAACAGGAAAAAAACCATACACGGTTGAACCAGCTTCAGTGCCTGCGTTTGTTCGGATGGCGCCTACCGAGGATACCCTTAACAAAGCCCATCGTTTTCACTCTGAGGCCATTTATGACCAGCCTCAGGGGAAGGCGCAGCACGCTGTTACCGCATACATGAGCTTTGAGCGAGAGCAAAAACGCGACGCAATACGCGATATGATGGGCGTAGATCTTTACGCCTGAACAGGCAGCTTCTTTTTATTCAGCTTTCATTCATCCACCAGTAAGATAATATCGTAAGGGATATTATGCTTTAGTTTGGGGTGGGTTATGTTTCTTCGAGCATTCACAGTTCTTTTTCTTATCGGTATATCAGCAGGGTGCGCGATTGTTCCTGATGATATTGATGTTGCCAACGAAAATGCTTTGGTTGGTTATAAACAGGCAGCAACAAATAGTGCTGCATCAGTAGGGCGACCTGCGCGCTGGGGCGGGGTTATCGTTGAGGTTGAAAACAAGCCGCAGCAGACATTTGTCGAAATCGTACACTTTCCGTTGAACCATTATGGACGTCCCAATACGTCTGATAACACGGTGGGTCGCTTTAAGGTGCAGATTGACGGATTCGTCGATCCCATCATGTTCGAGAAGGGGCGGTCAGTGACGTTTGTTGGCGAGGTCGCCGAACCGGTAGCCGGTATGGTGGGAGAGCAACCTTATACTTATCCGCTTATTAAAGCCAAAAATTATCACTTGTGGCGAGAGGTTACGACCTACGATATTTCACCACTGTATTTCCATTATGGTACAGGCTGGTATTCGCCGTTTTACTACCGTTACTCGCCCTTTGCCGGCTGGGGTTATGGTGCCGGTTGGGGCTATGGTCCCGGATGGGGCATGCCAAGCTCGCGGGTGCGTGTAATTGAATCCAGAGGCTTTCGGCCCTCACTTTCTCAGCCCTCTGAACAGCAACCCCGCGTGAGTCGCGGCGGCAGTCAGCTTCAGCGGGTCAAAAATGATGCGCTGCCCACAAGAAGACCAGTAAAAGGCGGGGCGCCAACCGAAAAACACTAGGCAATACTACGCCGACTGGGCGGTGCATTATTGCCGCCTACCGGCAACGTTTTGCCTGTAAATCCCGATTAAATAACAGGACAGGTTATGCTTCAAACCGAGTTTCAGGCCGGCCCAATAACGATGACAGCGTTGGACAACCAGGGAAGCGGAGAGGTTATCATAGGGCTTCATGGCTTTCTTGATAATGCCGCGAGCATGCAAGGTCTGGCGCCTTTTTTTCACAATTATCACTATATTGCGCTTGATTTTGCCGGTCACGGTAACTCAACACATCGTCCTCATGGTACCCACTATAATTTGCTGGATTACGTTCAGGATTTGCATGCGCTGGTTCAGGAGCAGGGCATCGATGAATTCACGCTGGTAGGGCATTCACTGGGCGGTATTGTTGCAACCATTTATGCATCAGTTTTCCCTGAAAAGGTAAAAGGAGTAGTCAGTATTGATGCCTGCGGCCCGCTGACAGAACCGGAAGAGACAACGGCAAAGCAAATCAGAGACTCAGTAGAAAGTCGCTGGCGCAAAACACGCAACCGACTGCGGGTGGTAGAGCTGGAACAAGCGGTAAAAGCCCGGTGTGAAATTACCGATATCAGTGAAGAAAACGCGCGCACCATTTTATTGCGTAACCTGACTCAGGATGCCGGCGGGCATTATTTCTGGGCCAGTGACCCTAAGCTTCGTACCCGCTCTTCTATTCGCCTTACCGAGGGGCAGGCTAAAGCATTGATGCAAAACATTCGTTGCCCGATACTCTTCCTCGCCGCCTCTGACAGTTTCAAAAAGGTATCAGAGGCCTTCGCATCCCGCAAAAGCTGGTTCAGTCATGCCAGATGTGAACAATTTGTAGGCGGTCATCATATTCACATGGAAAAGCCAGAGGAAGTAGGCACTGCAATCCGTGACTTTGTTGAACAATTGTAAACGTGGTCATTTATCTTTACGTTCGGTTCCGATAGTATATGCGCAAGTAATCTGACCAGTTGAGTGCAGTTTGAACGACTCAGCCTGCTCGGAAGGTAAAAGAATAATAAGTAGGAGGTTTTGTGGAGAAAACCTGGCTTGAGCATTATGACCCACGGGTCTCTGCAGACATCGATCCGGACCGCTATTCATCTGTCGTCGACATTTTCGAACAATCTGTAAAGCAATTCGGTGATAAAACGGCCTATATCAATATGGGCCACTCGATGAGTTTTAACGAACTTGATGAGCAAACCAAAAATTTTGCAGCTTATCTGCAAAACAGTGGCTTATCGCGTGGCGATGCCGTCGCGATTATGATGCCCAATTTGCTGCAATATCCTGTCGCGATGTTTGGTATTTTGCGTGCAGGTATGGTGGTGGTTAACGTTAACCCCTTGTATACCGCTCGTGAGCTTAAACACCAGCTAACCGATTCAAATGCCAAAGCCATCGTTATTGTTGAGAACTTTGCCTGCACGCTTGAAAAAGTGGTGAAGGATACGCCGGTAGAGCACATCCTTCTGACATCGCTGGGCGACATGTTACCGGCACCGAAGCGATGGATAGTGAATTTTGCCGTAAAGCACGTCAAAAAGATGGTGCCCTCTTTCAGTTTACCTGAAGCCACACCGTTTAAAGATGCCCTTAAGACGGGTGAGAAAAACACATTCACTCGGCCTGATATCTCCGGTGAAGATCTCGCGTTTTTACAATATACCGGTGGTACAACCGGTGTTTCAAAAGGCGCAATGCTGACGCACCGTAATATGATTGCCAACCTTGAGCAAGTGTCGGGCATACTGGAAACGGTGATTGAGAAAGGCAAAGATTTGGTGGTCACAGCGCTTCCGCTTTATCACATTTTTGCATTACTGGCCAATGGCTTGCTGTTTTTAAAGTACGGCTGTCCCAATTTGCTGATTACCAATCCAAGAGATATGAACGGCTTTGTGAAAGAGCTCAGTAAACATCCTTTTGCGATATTACCCGGTGTCAATACATTATTTAACGGACTACTCAATACCCCAGGATTCAGTGAGCTGGACTTCTCGAATTTCAAATTCGGTCTGGGCGGCGGTATGGCGGTGCAGCGTCCGGTCGCTGAAAAGTGGCAAAAAGTTACCAATACGGTGCTGCTTGAAGGTTATGGGTTAACAGAATGCTCACCGGTGGTGGCGGTCACGCCGCCGCAGATTAGTGAATACAAGGGCAGCATTGGATTGCCCGTGCCTTCCACCGACATCAAGCTGCTGGATGAAGACGGCAATGAAGTGAATGCCGGCGAGCCGGGTGAAATGTGGGTGAAAGGCCCACAAGTGATGCGTGGTTATCTCAACCGGGAAGAAGCAACGGATGAGATCCTCAAGGATGGCTGGCTTGCCACCGGTGATATCGCAGAGGTTGATGAAGACGGTTACTTCTATATTGTTGACCGCAAAAAAGATATGATTCTGGTATCAGGCTTCAATGTGTTTCCTAACGAGATCGAGGAAGTAGCGGCGATGCATGATAAAATCGTGGAAGCCGCAGCAATTGGCGAGGAGCATGAAGTCAGTGGCGAGGTGGTAAAACTTTTCGTTGTCAGAAATGATGATTCTCTGACTGAAGAAGAAGTGATCAGTCATTGCCGTGACCACCTTACCGGCTATAAAGTACCTAAGCGCGTGGTCTTCAAAGAAGAATTACCGAAAACCAATGTCGGCAAAATTCTGCGTCGTGAGTTGCGTGACTAAGAGCATATCTCACGCCGGGATGATCTGGCGCACAGACAATTAAGGGACAGCCGGCATTTGCCGGCTGTTTTTTTGGATTATGGAATATCAGTTAATTACAACCAGCGAACAGTTAAAAAATGTATGCCGCAAGGCGCAAACCCATGCTGCTGTTGCTCTGGACACCGAGTTTGTCCGAACCCGTACGCTTACTCCGCAGCTGGGCCTGTTGCAGCTGTATGATGGCGATCAGTTGGTGCTTATTGATCCGCTGCAAATTGAGGATATGCAACCGTTCATTACCCTCATGCTTAATAGCAATGTGGTGAAGGTACTACATTCATGTTCAGAAGATCTTGAGGCATTTCTTACGGCGTTTGACTGCATTCCTTCACCTGTCTTTGATACGCAGTTTGCTGCTTCGGTATTGAATATTGGTCCGACGCTTGGCTATGCAAGATTGGTCGAAATGCTCAGTAATGTTCAGCTGGATAAAGGGGAGTCCAGAACGGATTGGCTGGCGCGTCCGTTAAGTGAGAAGCAGTTACATTATGCCGCGAATGATGTGCTGTATTTACTACCGGTTTACGAAAACCTAAATAAGCAAATCACTGAAAAAGGGCTGTTGAACTGGGTGTTCGACGAGATGACGACACTGGCAGCAAAAAAGGCGGCAAACCTGCCGGCGGAATTTGCGTATCTGCCGGTTAAAAATAACTGGCGACTGAATATTGAGCAGCTCACCGTGCTGCAGCATCTTTCCGCATGGCGTATCGGCATGGCCAGAAAGAAAGATCTGGCACTCAACTTTGTGCTTAAAGAGTCGCTGATGTTTGAAATTGCACAAAGGTTGCCTGACAGCCGGCATGAGCTCAGCAGTGTTTGTGGCATGATTGCACCGACAATGCGCCGCTACGGCGATACGCTGCTTGATATCGTGCAACGCGCCAGAGATGAATATAATGACCTGCCGCAGGACAAGCACTTGCCTCGTGCCCAGCGGTTAGTCGATTTTCCCGCTTACAAAAAAACACTGGCTGAACTAAAAACGGCTGCCAATGATATTGCCGAGCAATATCAGGTGCCGGTTGAAGTTGTTGCCTCCAAAAAACAACTTAACCAGGTGCTGAAATGGTACTGGTTTGATTTGGATGAAATGCAGGTTCAGGGGTTAACGCCTGATCTGTTGACTGGCTGGCGCGCTCCCTTATTTAAAAACGCAATTGAGACTGTAATAGGCCCTGAAAAAGAGGTGTAATCTATGTTGTGTGCTGTGTATAAAACAAAGAAAAAAGAAGGAATGTATCTGTACGTTCAGAACCGCGATAATTTTGAGGCGGTGCCTGAAATACTGATGGAACAGTTTGGTAAGCCAGAATTGGCCATGATGCTGGCGTTGGATAAACATGAGCAAATTGGAACGATCGCCAAAGATGCATTGGTAGAAGCGCTTAATGAAAAGGGCTATTATCTTCAGATGCCGCCGAAGCAGGAAGACTGGCTGGCGGAGTTTCGTATTGCCAAAGGCCTGTCTCCGCGTGAGGAGGCAAAAAAGTTTTGATAAAAAAAGCACCGTTTTTCTTTCTTCTTTATATCTTATTTTCAAGCATCTCAGCGTATGGGAAAAATGCGGACGCTGACGAGGCCGCGTTTTCATACTATATAAAAGCGCTGAAAAAGGAAGCCGTATCGAAGGGCTACGAGCGAGCGTGGCTTGACGACATGTTTAACGACATCACGTTTCGCCCGACTGTAGTCAAAGCCGATAAAAATCAACCTGAGAAAAAAATCACGCTGGATACCTATCTGGCAACCCGTGTACCTGATTGGAAAGTGGCCCAGGCTGTAACGCTTCTTAATGAAAACCAGACGTTGCTGAGCAAAATAAGCCGGGAATACGGTGTTCAACCGCGCTTTATCATTGCGCTATGGGGCAACGAGTCTAATTTCGGCAAAATTCAGGGTAATCATGATGTGTTGTCTGCGCTAAGTTCACTTGCCTTTGAGGGACGCCGGGAAACGTTGTTTAAAAAACAATTTTTTGCAGCACTTAAAATATTATCCGAAGGCCATATCACACGTAGTGAGTTTTCCGGCTCCTGGGCGGGAGCGATGGGACAGAGTCAGTTTATGCCAACCTCATTTCTTACCTATGCGGTAGATTATGACAAGGATGGAAAGAAAGATATCTGGCAGTCAAAAGCAGATGTGTTTGCCTCCATTGCAAATTATCTTAAGCAGGAAGGGTGGAGTGATAACGTGACGTGGGGAAGGCAGGTCACCTTGCATCAGGGTTATCGCGGGCAGGATGCCGGGCTGGATACGTTCAGGCCGTTATCATGGTGGCAGGCGAAGGGGGTGCGTAAGTACGATGGCTCTGCATTGCCTGATGCCCCTGTTAAGGCATCCCTGATTAAGCCTGACGGTCTCGAAGGGCGTATTTATCTTGTCTATACTAACTTTCATACACTCATGAAATGGAACCGGTCACAGTACTTCGGCGTTTCGGTTGGTTACCTTTCAGATCGGATAAAAAAAGGACACTGATATGTACCGCCATCTGGACAATCTTGAGCTACCTATTGACCTTCCTGTAGGAAAAGTCGTTTGCGTAGGTCGTAATTATCTTGATCACATTAAAGAAATGCATGCGCAGGTGAGCGAACAGGCTCTGCTTTTTATGAAGCCGGTGACAGCGTTAACGCACATGCATCATCCTGTGAAGATCCCTGCGGATAAGGGGGCGTGTCATAACGAGATAGAAATTGCGGTACTGATAAAGGATCGTTTATGTAACGCTGATGAAGACACCGCCGAAGCCGCGATATGGGGCGTGGGGCTCGGGCTTGACCTTACGCTTCGCGATGTTCAACAAACATTAAAAGAACAAGGCCAGCCGTGGGAGCGGGCGAAAGCTTTTGATGCAAGCTGCCCGGTTTCAGGCTTTGTGCCTGCATCACAGGTTGCTGATTTTCAGGATATCCGGTTTTCATTGCGGGTGAATAATGACATTCGACAGCAGGGGCATTCGAAAGATATGATGCGCCTCATCTGCGCACTACTGGCGGAAATCTCTGAGGCATTTACGCTGGAATGTGGCGATATCGTTCTTACCGGTACGCCAAGTGGCGTAGGAGCGCTGACGCACGGTGATAGTATTGAGGCCGTCCTGGATGGCCATTTTTCAATTCAGACAAATGTTGTAACGGTATGAGTGAGAATTTCTGGGAAACCAAAACACTGGATGAAATGAGCGATAAGGAGTGGGAGTCGCTGTGTGATGGTTGTGCAAAGTGCTGTTTGCACAAGTTTATTGAGGATGATGACGCCGAAGCACAAATTAGTACTGATGAGGCCCATCCTGAAGAAGAAATTCACTATACCAACATCGTGTGCACATTGCTCAACACAAAAACATGCAGCTGTAGTCAGTACGAACGTCGTACAGAGCTAGTCCCGGATTGTGTGAAGCTGACAAAAGAGAATCTGAAAGATATTTTCTTCATGCCGCCAAGCTGTAGTTACCGCCGCCTTTACGAGGGACGGGGGCTGCCATCATGGCACCCGTTGCTCAACAACGGCAAAAAGTCTGTGATGCATCAAAAGGGCATGTCAGTCAGGGGAAAAACGGTATTTGAAAATGATGTCGAATTGGAAGCGTTTGAAGACTATATCGCTATCTGGCCGGTTGAAGATCTGGATTAGTCCGGCATGACGCCGGGCTTGTCACTTTTAATCGGCAAGTAACGCGTATAGATAAGCGTCACGACCGAATACTCGCTTTCTGCACAATCCTTCTCGTTGTGCTCCCAACTTATCGGCCACTCGCATACTGGCTTTATTGCCAGGCTCAACAAACAATTCTAGCCGCTGCAAACTAATTTGTGAGAACGCCAGCTTAGCCAGGCTCTGGCAAAGGTTTACAGCCAGTCCGTGGCCGCAGGCTTCTGGTCTGATCCAGTACCCCAGGTTTGCCGTGGCATGCAAAGGATGGATGTAATTAATGATGCCCATGCCTAAGCAAATAGCATCGCTCATCAGCAGGTAGGTAATGCCATACCCTGAAGCGCGCTTTTTTTCCATCTCATCAATACACTGACGGGTCGCGGTAGGCGTGATAGGGCACAACGAATTGCCCAGCCATGGACGCACATGGCTGGCGGATGCTCTGCACGCTTCACAGAGGCTATCGAGATGTTTAAGGCCCAGCCGGGCAACGGTAATGTCACCGTAATCACTGGGCGCTACTGGTAAGCGAGAGGGTAAAGTAATCAGATCGCTCAAATGCGTTTTTTATCCACTATCCGACATACAAAGACTATAACGAATACGACAAAATAGGCTGCGAAGATTACTGACATCCAATCGGCCATCCCCATCGACATGAATTGCCAACTGTTTTCGGTGCAGTCTCCTTTGGCCGCGAAGATTGCCGGCAGCCACTCGTGCAGCGGCATAAAGGCGGGGAAATTGGGTACGATTTCGCATGTAGCGAAAAACGGGTTTTTGGCGTTGAGGATTTCAACATGTTCGCGGGCAATTAAAAAGCCCCAACCAGCGGATACGGCCCACCCGGCAAAGCCAATAAGCCGCGTGAACAGGTTATTTTTAATAAGGACTATCAATCCGGCCAGTAAAATACCGTACATCGCTGTACGCTGATAAATACACATAATACAGGGCTGAAGATTCATGCCGTACTGGAAGTATAGGGCAACAATCTGCAACGCCAGCGCAGATAAAAACAGGAAAAACCAGGCCGACTTTTTGTCGGCCAGCTGACTAAATAATCGAATCATTGTTGTGTACCGTCACTAAAAGATTAATGGCCTGAATCACCCGGCACGGCACCCGTATGATGCTCAATCAGGTGGGCATCATAAAGAAATTGTGTGGCATCGAGCAGGCCGTAATACGTGGCCAGCAAGCCAACAATTGTCAGAACGATGGTATAGGGCAGAGCCATGATTACCATCTTGCCATAAGAAAGCCTTAACAGTGGCGCGATAGCTGAGGTTAGCAGGAACAGGAATGCTGCCTGTCCATTCGGCGTTGCGACGCTAGGCAGGTTGGTACCGGTATTAATAGCAACGGCCAGCAGATCAAACTGATCACGGGTAATTTGCCCTTCTTTGAGGGCGGCAGTGACCTCGGTAATATATACGGAGCCGACAAATACATTGTCTGACACCATCGATAACACGCCATTGGCCAGGTAAAACATAACCAGCTGTGTTTTACCTTCAAAGCTAAGTACCCATTGAATGACAGGCTGGAATAACCCCTGGTCGATGATCACTGCAACCACGCCAAAAAACACGCAAAGCAGGGCGGTAAAAGGCAGCGCCTCTTCGAACGCTTTACCCAGCGCATGCTCTTCAATGATACCGCTCATGGAAGTAGCCAGAATGATAACGGACAAGCCTATCAGACCCACTGAGGCAAAATGGCCGGCAAGACCGACAATTAACCAAACACCTATAAGTGCTTGTACAGCAAGGCGCGCCGTATCTCGCTTGGTACGCTCCTGGTCCGCATGTTTATCGTAATCAACCAGAATATCGCGCACGGCAATGGGAAGCTTTGCGCCATAACTGAATAATTTGGTTTTTTCCAGCATGACGGTGGTTAACAGACCACACACGAAGACTGGCAGTGTAACCGGCGACATACGAATAAAGAATTCCAGAAAGCTCCAGCCTGCTTTATCAGCAATGATCAGGTTTTGCGGCTCACCCACCATTGTCATCACGCCGCCCAGTGCAGTACCTACTGCTGAGTGCATCATCAGGTTACGCAAAAACGCGCGGAAGTCTTCAAGATCATTTCTGCCTAATTCGTGCACACCATCATCAGAGGTATGGTCGTGGTCATGATGGAATTCTTTTCCCGATGCCACTTTATGATAAATGGTGTAAAAGCCCAGGCCCACACTGATAATCACGGCCACAACAGTGAGCGCGTCAAGAAAGGCGGAAAGAAACGCGGAGGCAGTAATAAATGCCAGGGAAAGTATCAGCTTATTACGTACTTTGATGACCAGCTTGGTAAACAAATACAGCAGCAGATCCTTCATAAAGAAGATACCCGCTACCATAAATACCAATAGCAAAATAACTTCCAGATTCACCTCTATTTCATGCAGCATATGCTCAGGGGATGTCATGCCAATAAACATGGCTTCGATAAGCAGCAGGCCACCGGGCTGAAGAGGGTAGCATTTAAGTGCCATGGCCAGTGTGAATATAAATTCGATAACCAGTACCCAGCCAGCCAGATAGCTGTCAAACATAAAGATGAAGGGGTTGGCAATGAGGCAGGCGATAATGGCTTTTTTATACCAGTCGGGTGCGTGACCCAGAAAGTTTCGATACAGGGCCATTGGCATCGAAGTTTGCATGACAGTTATCCTTTTACCACTTGAAGACACATTGTTATATGCACTGTGTGCGAGGGCGCATTACAGTGTCGTTGTTATCGGCAGCGCGAGAAAATTCGCTACCTTTATTTTATGCACGCTAAGACTAGCGCAAAATTCTTAAGTGAGGAAGGAACTGGTCCCGAATTCTTACATAAATAGACCGTTAGCATTAATTTTAATCGCTGGCGCTTTTTTAAACATATCTGTTCTTCCATCAATTCATCTTCAATTCAGACAAAGGCGTGACGTGTAGCATATGGAGCCTGTTCTGCGGGCAGTCAGAGGTCTGTTGTCTATACTTAAACAAGTTGGTCGTTGCACTAATAGCGTGGATAGTCATTGGGACTGCTCAAGCATGTTGTGGTTTTCGCGTTTGCTACAGCCTATGAATGCAAATCGCCGATAGGAGAAAGACAATGAATGTTAAAAAGCACGGTATTGCTATTGGAATCGATCGGGTAGGGGACGAAGTTTTTCTGTCATTAAAAGCGCGGGGAACACTGACCCATCAGGATTATGAAATCATCACGCCGATGATAGACTCTGCATTGAAAGAAGTTCAGTCGCCCAAGGTGAAGGCGCTTATCGATGGTACCGAACTTGACGGATGGGAACTAAGGGCTGCATGGGACGATTTTACGCTAGGGCTGCGTCATGGCAGCGAATTTGAAAAGATAGCTATTTATGGCAACAAATCCTGGCAGGAAACGCTATCCAAAATTGGCAGATGGTTTATTTCAGGTGAAGTGAAATACTTTGAAAGTGAACAGGATGCTATTGACTGGCTCAATGGATGATGAGTTGATGTTTTCATCCAAAAATAAAAGACGTGCTTTACCTAGTGCAAGAGGTGTGAGTAGGGAGGAGGTACCAATTAATATGCGTAATATTTGCCCATATTTGCAGTGTAAAAGATATAAGATTTTTTAAATTAAAGCTTAGGTGAAAATACTTGTAAGTATTAATTGCAAAAATTTTTTTTGACTAATAATTAATTTAAAAAATTTTTAAGCTCCTCATTATTGAGCACGCTTGTAGTTCTCCTAATTACCGTAAACTAATATTGCCATTATCTTCTGTTTGATTAAATTGTGAGCGAATTGTTTAGGTAGCATTTTTCAGTATGCGATCCTCATGCTGACTGTAGTCTTCATACTAAATTCTCAAAAGTATTGAGGTCTTTTCATCCATATGCAATAAGCATATCTCTTACAATAGAAATAAGACAAATGGTCATTGCGGCTGTGGCGTGAACACACATCAATAACACCTTCCTCTTCAAGTCCCCCTCTTTCATATATATCTTATACTGACAAATGTGCAGGATTTCTTATTTATAATAATGTGAGCAAAAAATACACAGTAAACGGATCTGCAATTTAATAAATTAATGACTATATAAAATTTTTAAAACGACAACTTAAAGCGTTCTTTTACGCTGACATGCTTATAATTATCGATGAATTAACAAAAATTGTAGGTGAGGGTTTATCTTTAAGAATATATAAGGAATATTGAATTGATTTGATTGTTTTTTAATTGGACCAATGACATTGACCTTTTTTAATCTATTTGATTAGTATGTGGGCGAAAAGTTCAATTAAATAAGCTCTCTTTATATAGTAAGAAGTTTATTTTTATGGACGTTGTTTGGATTTAGCCTTGCTTCAGATAAACAACAAAAAATAAATAGATAAATATAAATAATAACTAATAATCCAGGAAAGGTTATATGGTCAATTTCAAAAACAATATATTCAAGCGCACGATTGCAGCAGTCGCTGTTACTGCTGCGTTTGGAGCAATGTCGCCCGCCATGGCACAAAGCACAACCGGCGCGGTGTCAGGTCAGGTCGTTAGTTCTTCTAAACAGGCAGTTGATGCAGCAAGTGTTACAATCCGCAATGTCGAAACCGGCTATACAAGAACGGTTGAGGTTGATGAAGAAGGGCGCTACAGATTTCCTGCACTGCCTATCGGCCGTTACACGGTTTCTGCTAACGCACCGGGCTATTCGCAAAATCAGTCTCAAGAGTTTTCAATCAGCGCTGGTGCCTCACGTCAGCTGACGGTAGGCTTAGCATCAGATGTTGAGAGAATTGAAGTTTCAGGTTCTTCAATCTCAATGATTGATATGCGTTCTTCTGGTACGTCACTGAACATCGGTGAAGTTGAAATTGACCGTATCCCCGTTCCAAGAAACGCAACATCAGTTGCACTACTTGCGCCTAGTACCACGGCTGGCGACAATCGTTTTGGTAACACCGGAAACCTTGCCTCATTTGGTGGTTCTTCCGTTGCAGAAAACGCTGTTTACATTAACGGGCTGAATGTTACAAACTTCAGAACGGGTACGGGTTTCTCCAATGTGCCTTTTGAATTTTACAAACAGTTTGAAGTTAAAACCGGTGGTTATTCTGCTGAATTCGGTCGTTCTACCGGTGGTGTTATCAACGCCGTTACCAAAAGTGGTACCAACGAATTTAAAATGGGCGCCAACGTTTATTATCAGCCTGAAAGCTTAAGAGAGCAAAGCCCGGATACTTACCTGTCTAACGGTAGCGCTTATATCGTAAACCGTCTTGATGAAAGAAGTGAGATGGAAGGCAATATCTGGGCTTCCGGCGCACTTATCGAAGACACTTTGTTCTTTTACGGTATTTATAACCCGCGGGACATCAGCAACGAGGGAACAACCGGTGAAGGCAGTAACTTCTTCGATCAAAGCTCAGACGATGCCTTCTATGGTGGTAAAATTGACTGGATCATCAACGAAGACCACAAGCTGGAATTATTGGCGTTCTCAGACTCCAATACCGTCGTTACTGACAACTTCACCAACGATTTGGAAACCGGTGAAAAAATTTATCAGTCAACAGGTTATGAAGAAAATGGCGGTGACAACTGGTCACTGACGTATACCGGTTACCTGACAGACAGCCTTACTGTTAAAGCCCTGTACGGTAAAAATAAATACGACATCACTTCCAGAAGTAATGTGCAAAGTGAGTGTAACTTCCACTACGACTTGCGTGAAGATGCGCCGATTGGCCGTTTTGCTGGTTGTATCGGTAGCCCGGCCTATCTTGTAGAAGAAGGTCAGGATGAGCGTGAAGCCATGCGCATTGACTTTGAATGGTACGTTGGCGATCACCTGCTGCGCTTCGGCTATGACACTGAAACCAATACATCGAATGCATTGGAAGGGTATTCTGGCCCTGATGGTAAGTTTGTTTACCTTCGTGACGGTACACCAGGCGCTGAACTGGATAACGGTTCTTCCATTCCTGCAGGGGTTACTGAATATGTAGAAGAGCGGGTGCGTACTGTTTCGGGCAGCTTTGAAACAGAAAACAGCGCATTTTATATTGAAGATATCTGGAGTATTACCTATAACCTGACAGCCACTATTGGTCTGCGGTACGACACTTTCGACAACATGAACAGTGCAGGTGATACTTTTGTTGAGATTGACAACATGTGGGCACCTCGCTTAGGTCTGTCTTATGATATCAACGGTGATGGCGAGTCCAAGGTGTTTGCTAACGTCGGGCGTTACTTCCTTCCTGTAGCCAGTAACACCAACGTGCGTATGTCTGGCAACGAGTACGATGTAACCACGTATTACCCGCTGGTAGGTACATCCATTGAGCAGTTCAATGGCAGTGATTACCTGGACTATGAAAAAGGTGAGCAAATCGGTGATCCGCGTGTGAATGCGAATGGTGCAGTTCCGGATACGCGTAGCATCGTCGACCAGGACTTAGATCCCATGTACCAGGATGAATTCATTCTGGGCTACGAAGCGGTCTTTGCTGAAAACTGGAGCTGGGGCATCCGTGGTATTCGTCGTGAGCTGAACGGTGCGATCGATGATATGTCAATTGAGTCATACCTGGATGATACGTTCGGATGTCATGCGTCTTCTTATGTTCTGGGTAACCCGGGCAAAACCGCTACTATCTTTGCTGATACCGACTGTGCCGATGATGGTGCGGTAGATGAAGCTATTGATGTTGATTTAGCGTCTATTGGCTTCCCTGAAGGTGAGCGTAAATACAACGCAGTTGAATTAACTTTGGCGCGTGTATGGGACGGTCAATGGTCATTTAATGCCTCTTATACCTGGGCTCAAAGCTACGGTAATACTGAAGGTTTGGTAAAATCCGATAACGCACAGGATGATGCGGGTATCACACAGGATTTCGACTTTGCCGATCTGATGGACGGTGCGTATGGCTATCTGCCTAACGATCGTCGTCATACCTTCAAGGCATATGGTGCCTATTCCATGACAGATAATCTGACACTGGGTGCAAACTTTATCCTGTCATCAGGCCGTCCTCTGAATGCGTTTGGTGTGGGCCACCCTAATGGCGTACCTTCATATGGTGATACATTCTATGTGTGTAACGCGAACTGTACCGACGAAGAAATGGCAAACGAGTACACCAGATTCCCTCGTGGTAACTTCGGACGTACTGACTGGACGCCACGTCTTGATTTAAACGCCACATACAACATGGATTTCTACGAGACAGTGGTTACGTTAAGAGCTGATGTCTTCAACGTGTTGAATGCATCATCTGTACAACGACAAAACGAGACGGCTGAGCTGAGCTTCCCGGGTGATACGAACCCGCGCTTCATGGCTGCAACGTCTTATCAAACACCTCGCTATGTTCAGCTAAGCGCAGGTATTGAGTTTTAATTAACTCACTTTTAGTCGCTCAGTAAACTGAGCGACGATTACAAATCGCCGTTCGGTTAGGTGTCTCCCTATAGAACGGTCGATTTTTCTAAGCAGATCCGATGTCAAAAATTGGCATCGGATTTTTTTATGCCAGACAAAAATCAATTCATAAGAAAGCTGGCTTATCTTCGCTTTTTATTCTTTACTGCGTAATTGACAGCCCCGGTGGGATTACTGTCGCCCCGTTGCCTTGTTTAGCACCGATCATCATTTGTTATCTCACCATCAAAGCAAAATTAAAAAACATCCTTTATGGCCATGAAGCTAATGACCGTCTAGGCTTCTGTGAGTATGAAGCTTATGAATCACTTCTCTCACCTGAGGGTTACGTCAGGCCTCACAGTTATGGCAAGGAATGGTGGTTGTTACCCCGGTATGAGAGCGACTACGCGATAAATCTTATGATGGCAGGAATTAACTGTTATCTTTTCGGGATATCTTGCACATTTTTACGCGGTAGTTTGAATGAAAACAGAAATCGTTAAAGTACTTGTCCTGGCATCGGCGATAAGCTGTACAGTATCTGAGGCGAAAACCAATAAAGATAAGTCTTTGCCTCCCGGACTGGAAAAGAAAGTGAACCGCACGGGGCAGCTTCCACCTGGCTGGCAGAAAAAGCTTGCTGTAGGTGAGCGCTTAGATACGCAGGTGTACAAAAACGCATCGATAATGGACCCTGTTCGAAACGATGGTATTGTCACCGTACAGATTGACGGACGAGTCATCAGGCTTATTGAAGCAACCAGGGAAATCGTCGAAATTCTAAGGTAAAACTTTTAAATGTCTGCCTGACAGACATTTTTACCGGCGTTTGTTATCTGACAAACGCCAAGCTGTATCAGCATCACCTGTCTTCTGTTGATGCACTTGAGCATTCGCATCTTTGCGTGGATTGAGTGCAAAACCAAAATCAGAACACTAACGAAATCATATGTTTTGACGGCTAGTTGGTGCCATGGGTCTTCCTACACCATTTTTTGGGCTGGAAAATCAAAGGGCGCGAACTTAACGTGTTTCAAAGCGTGTGTTGCGTATACTGGGATTTAAGCGAAAGCGACTATCGCGTTTCAGAGCATGTATTTCTTCACTTATACAAAAGGCGTTGGCTGCTTATCGGAGCATCCACCATAATTGAAAGTACAAAAATTTGCCTAAAGATAAGAAACACGTTTTCCGGGTTGTCCCGTTGATGGCAAAGCATGAAGTTCAGGCGTTAGCATCGCAAATGGGTGTATAGGCAAATTTAAACAACTTTGCTTGTAAGAATGGGGGCCAGAAAACTACGAAATCGCGCTTGCTTTTTAATGAGTGAAAAGATAAATAGGGCTGATGGCGCTGGTTTTGCCTGTTAAGTGAACAATAGGTTTTAAGGAGAATGAACTATGGAAGGCATATTGGAAGGTGTTGGCGCCGCAGGCGCATTATTTTACCTCGCACTTATTATTTTGTGGGTTTTAGTTCCGGTATTCGTCATTCTTATCTCAAAACGCGTTAAAGAAATGCGTGATATCGCCATAGAGTCGCGGATAGAAATAAAAGAGCTTAATGCCAGCCTCAAGTATTTAAAACGAAAATTTAATGAATCTGATGACTCATAGCACTGCGCTATTGTAGTTCTCTGCGGTCACAGAGAGATAAAACACGAGGGTGCTTTCACGATTATCGATCACTTAACGGTGCCGTAAAACTTGATGTGGTGCGCGCATAATATAGACAGTAGAAGGATGCTTGATGGCTGATTATTATGGTTCTTGCCTGTGTGGTAATGCTAAATTTGAAGTGCAGGGGAAGGTTGACGGCTTTTACCTGTGCCATTGTCGGCATTGCCAAAAGGATACCGGGTCAGCGCATGCGGCCAATTTATTTTCGAAATCGGCCAGGTTGAAATGGTTACCAGGTGCAGATTCTGTGACTACCTTCACGCTTTCAGGCACTCGCCACACGACAAGTTTTTGTAAATTCTGTGGTTCCCTAATGCCAGGTATTCATCAGGATGGTTTGCTTGTCATTCCCGCCGGATGTCTGGATACACCAGTCACTTTACGACCAAACGCTCACATCTTTACTTCCAGTAAAGCGGGTTGGGATAAAGATTTAGATGATGTGCCAGAATTCTGCAGGTTTCCTGAGTAAGCGGCTTTTACATACCAATCTGTGTCAGTCGCCTAACGGCGCAGGATCAGTCTAGACACTGAGTGCATGTCTTCTATTTACGAAAATGACTTGCCGAAACGTGGATATAGTTATCTTCTTAGCGCATCTCTTTCCAAGCGATGTGTGGTTTGCAGGTCTTCAGTCACTTACTGATTAGCTTCACACACAAGCGCGACATTGGTGTGGGCGTTTACTGGCATATTGGACAAATTTAAAAAAAGCAGGTTAATTTCTTATGACATTCATATGGCATGAGCGTGTGCTTAATCGCTTTTGTTGTGATGTATATCGTGACGCTGAGTCAGTAACAACGGTACCAGTCTGGCAGTTTAATATCGGCGATAAGACGTATCGGGAAATTTCGGGCTTACCATTGATCACTTGCCTGGTTAATTCTTTTGCACATACATAGTGTTATTGGCAGCGTCAATAATACTATTGATAGAGGCCAGCTCTTTGTTACCGACAATTCCTACAAACATGCCATTTTCCGACCCAATAGCCTGTTTTAAAGCACCGAAGTCAGCCACGAGAAAATCGCTATTAATTGCTGCACTTCCGATTTTTATTGTTTTGTTCAGTACGACCTTCATAGGCGTCTCTGTTCCATCATGGCCAACTAATTTTGCTTTTGGATGATTTTCCAAATCGAAACCAAAATCATCGTCTACTACAGACATATCCAAAACAACTTGTTGTGCACCTGAATCCACTAGCATTACTACATCATGTTGCTTAAGTCTTGCTTTAACAAGGTTAAATCCCATTTCAGTTTGTAGCAGAGGAATGGCGGTATATTTTGAACCAGAGCCTGTAAACAGCGCTTCTACATCATTGTCTTTTTCTGGTACTAAAAGCCTGCTGTTCCTAATATCAACCAAAGCGTGAAGTTCAACAATTGCATCATGGCCAATGATACCGTCAATCTGAGGCTCTAGATGAAGTGTTGAATTTGAATGTATATTCTTGAGTGTTAGCTCGTGAGTTCCTATGACCAGTGACTCGATGCTAATTGGGAAGGTTTCTATTTTGCCTTTTTCCTCGTCACCTATAATGATTCCATCTATAGCGCTTTTTGCCTTTCTGATGCCGAAATATTCAAGCTTACTCAGGCCAACAATAGACCCCGTTGAGCCTGTATCAAGTATAAATGTCCCCTCTCTTCCATTAATCACTGCTTCAAGGCTAAAGTGCCCATCATCTGTAACTTGCAATGGAATCTCATCCATAGCACCTTGCGCGAAGGGCGCGTAGATGAAAAGAAAGGCAAATAGAGTACTAAATTTCATTCAACATCCTTATTGTGGCTAAATTTCAATAACTGCTATCGCATATTAGTCACTGTTATAAAAGCATTGCAATTACTAAGGATAATCTCTATTAGTAGATTGGTTTGGCAAAATCGCTTGCTACTTATACCGTCAGTATCCCTTAGTAATCACATCACCCTGCCTGATTGTGGGCTGGACGCAAATGCAGATTTCACTTTTCGATTAACTTTTATCAGCAGCGTTGTGGTTAATTGCTGTTGGCTCCCATTCTTTGCTCGGTTCCTCCACCTCACGACGTAATGGGGTAAAGTCAGGTCGAATCTACTGAAAATGTAGTGCTGATGCGCAACAATGAGTAAATTGACGGAAGGAGAAAAAAATTGCTTAAAAATATAATTACCGTTTCATTTATATCTGCCACGCTCATGGCGGGATGTTCAGGGCCTGGCAATACAACGTCTGGCGCAGATACTGTCACTTCGGGCAGCATGACCGAGAAACAGGCCGTGTCATTGCTTGAGCAGCGGCAGGCCAAGTGGACAAATACCTTTATTAGCGCACAGCCTACTTTGGCTTCAATGCTTGGACTGACAGAGGAGCAGGCAAATGGATCGTATGCCCATCGTCTACCCGACTATAGTCCCGCCGGAATGGCCTCCTTTCAGCGGGATATGCGACGCGCCGTTGCATCTTTAAAAGAAATTGACGCCAGGGCATTGCCTGATGACAAACAACAACATCTGAAAATTCTGATTAATCTTTTTCAGTATTACGCGGGAGATAACAATTTTTCCGGTGGGTATATCGATACCTGGGCAGGTCATCTACCTTACATTATTAATCAGATATCAGGCCCTTTGATTGATGTGCCAAAGGTAATGCAAGTACAACAGTCAGTAAAAAGTAAAGCCGATGCTGAAGCGTATTTATCCAGACTCGAAAAAATGGACGATTTTGTTAATGGTGTAGTCGCCAAATTCAGGAAGGATATGGCTCAGGGCATCATACTTCCCAAAAAACTGCATCCCAAAACGCTGCAATTTTTGAATAACTTTCTTGCCTCCGCGCCTGCGGATCATGAATTGGTTACGACGTTCGAAAGTAAGTTGGCGCAAATCGATACGATGAGTGACGAGGATAGAGCCGATTATACTGAGAAAGCGGCTGCGTTGGTTGAAAGCGTGGTTTATCCAGCTTATAAGCGCGCTCTGAGCGCCGTAAATGAAAGCGAGCAGCAAGCCAGCAACGACGACGGCATTTGGTCGCAACCAAATGGAGAAGCATTTTATCAGCATGCAATTCGTTTTCTTGGGGACAGCACGCTCAGCGCAGATGCCATTCATCAACTTGGATTAAGTGAAGTTGACCGGATCTCAGCGCAAATGGATTCGATTTTACGCGAACAGGGCTATGCCGAAGGGACGGTTGGCGAGCGCATGATGCAGCTTGCGCAGCTGCCGGGTCAGGTTTATCCGGCTACCGATGCGGGACGTGCAGATCTTCTGGGTTATTTAAATGAAGAGATTGAAGGAGTGATGGCCAAAGCGCCGGAATTTTATGGCACTCTACCTGAACAAGCCGTAGAAGTGCGCCGTATTCCTCCGGTATCGGAAGCCGGAGAAGCCGGTGGTTTTTACTCACCGCCCTCGTTGGATGGTTCGCGTCCGGGTATCTACTGGATTAATTTACGTGACATGAAAGCGGTACCTAAATTTGGTCTGAAGACCCTCACGTACCACGAGGCTGTTCCAGGTCACCATTTTCAGATCGCGCTCAATATGGCACAGCAGGATATTGGCTTATTACGCCAAAATGCCCCTTACAATGCTTACGTTGAAGGATGGGCATTATATTCTGAGTTTGTTGCCAGCGAACTTATGGGAATGTATGACGACGATCCATTAGGGAATCTTGGGCGTCTTCAGGCTGAGCTTTATCGCGCTGTCAGACTGGTGGTGGATACCGGGTTACATTTTAAGCACTGGACCCGAGAGCAAGCTATCGACTATTTCCATAAAACCACAGGCACCTCTTTGTCTGATGTGGTTCCGGAAGTCGAGCGTTACATGGCCTGGCCAGGTCAGGCATTAGGTTACAAGCTGGGGATGCTCGAGTTTGTCTCTCTTGAAAAAGAGACCCGTGAGGCGCTTAAAGAAAAGTTTGATATCCGTGAGTTTCACGACGTGATTTTACTGCCCGGTGCCAGACCGATATCGATGGTAAAAGCTGATGTGAAAAAATGGATAGCGGAAAAACAACGTTAATTTATCTATTGTCAGTCTTCTAACAAAGCCGCGGCGATAACCACGTCGCGGTTTCTTAATGAGCATCCCGCTGATAGGAACGTTGCGCTCTGCAGTGTCAAACCGGCAAGTCTGGTTTCGAAGATGTGATTTCTATTTCGACAAGTTTCGTTTGCCTTCACGCCAGCCAGATGCTGCTTGATGGCGCTGGTACTTTGTTGTTCGCTGCAGCGTTTCTTTATTTTAAAATCGTCATTGTTTCCAATGTATTGAAAAGCGCATAAGGCGTTGTCCTTCTTAATTCATTACGGAGACTTTAAAAAATGGGATATCGCTGGTTTAGGGAAGGTTTACTAATGGCGAATCGCACTGCATTTGTTTCGGTAATTGAAACTCGCATCCCTTGTTGAGTTTATTCGATTCACTCAACAGCCCGTTTGATTGCGACTCGTCACAGACCACATAAGCATCGTCAGTCGGACGCGTATTTATCTTCAGGAAAACGGGTCAGAAAAGTGACGGTGCTTACCATCTAAATCAATGCTTGTACTTAGTCGTGCGCCGAGCATAAGATACCGCGCTTTAGATGTTAACTGGGCAAAAGTCCGGTAATTCAACCGTTGTTGAATGGTAGTCGGTTGGAATGGAGTGTGAGATAGCCATGATTGGAAGTGCTGTAATTTGTTTACCTAATTTTCTTGGCAACTTGTTTGGCACAGCCCATGTACGCCTTGAAGGCAGTGAACTTGTCCTTCAGATCAATGGGCAAGACAGACGTATCTCATTGGCTGATGTCAAAGCCTTCCCGCAGATTCGAAAAGGGTGGTTTGGCGGAACTTATCGCTTCGATGCGGGCAATCAATCTTTCGTATTACGTTTTCTTTCTCGCAAAACGCTGCCTGCCCTGGAAAGCGCTGTTCGCAGCACAATCATGGAGCTTGCCGATACTCGCATTCAAAATATCTATCAACAATTTGAGACCGCCGCGGTCAGGCAGTACTTACGTGACTCGCGAGTGTCTGCTCTGGATGAAGATATTTCTTCGCTTTTATCGCTATACAAACCTCTACAAGCAGAGTCGGGCTGTCTCTCTGCCAAACGTTTACAGCAACTCAATATTCTCAGTGCTGTTCAGCCTCTTTCTTCGACCGCCAATGAAATTCGACAACGCTTTGCACACAAGCAGATGTCCTCTAGAAAACGCTTTTTTGACCAGGTTGAATCCAATCCGCTCACGGAACAGCAGCGTTTAGCGGTGATTCGTAACAATGACCGTAATCTCGTACTGGCTGCGGCAGGGACGGGAAAGACCTCCGTGATTGTGGCCAAAGCGCTTGACCTGATAGACACGGCAAAGGCTGAGCCGAAAAGCATTCTGATACTGGCTTACAACAACGCCGCCGCCAAAGAGCTGCGGGAAAGGTTGGAATATCGTGCTGAACAGTTGCACATTCAACACGACCGGCTGCCTGAAATTCAGACCTTCCACGCACTGGGCAGGCGAATCCTTATTGATGCAGGGATCACACCGTCCCTGTCGCGCTTTGCCGAAGACCGACTTGCGCTGGAGTCGTGGGCCACCTCGTGGTTTGAGCAGGCAATACAACACAGCGAACGGTCTTTGAAGATGTTTATCCGGCTGCTGTACCCTGCAATCAACCCCTTTGATTTTAAAACCGTGCAGGAATATGAAGAATACGTCAGGGACAATGAATATCGCACACTAAAAGGCGAGCAGGTCAGAGGCTATCAGGAGCTGCTGATTGCCAATTGGCTCTACCTTCACTGTGTGGATTACGAGTATGAGCCATCCTATGTGAGTAAGCGCCGGATAAGTGCTGGATTCGATTACCGCCCGGACTTTCACATCACAGGGACGGACATTTACCTTGAGCACTTTGGCATTGACAGAGCAGGCAATACACGTCCGGGCATCGACAACGTGAAATTTCAGAATGAGATGGTGTCCAAGCGTAATCTGCACACTGAGGTGGGTACAACGCTCCTTGAGACCTTTCATTACAACTGGGTAGAGGGCACGCTCGAAGACATCCTTGAGCAACACCTGACTGAAGCTGGTATTAAACTGTATAAAAGGCCATTGGATGAAGTCTTGGATGCGCTGAAGGATTTCGGCGGCATCGCAGAGGGTGTCGCCCGCTACTTGAAATGTTTACAAGCTATTCGCGTCGAGCAGTTATCTGGTGACGAAATTTTCAGCCGCTTAAACGCACATAATATTGCCAACGCCGACGAATACACCGACTTGCTGAGCGCTTTTCATAATGCGTACAAAGACAAGCTGCTGGAGGAGGAGCGCATCGATTTTGACGATATGATAATTCGCGCCACTACCAGCGTATTGACTGGCACGTACCGTTCGCACTTCAGCCATATCCTGGTGGACGAATTTCAGGATATCTCCAGGGCGAGGATGGACTTTTTAAATGCCATGATAGAAAAGGGGCCTGATCCAATTTTAACCGTGGTGGGGGATGACTGGCAGTCAATATATCGCTTTTCCGGCGGTAAGCTGGAGCTGACAACACGCTTTGAAGAGCACGTTGGTAGTCATTCGCTCACCAGGCTGGAAAAAACGTTTAGGTACAACAACAGCATCGCCCACACAGCAGGAATGTTTGTGATGGCCAACCCTGAGCAATATAAAAAAGAAATTAGCACTCATCAGATCGTCGCTTCGCCGCAAGTGTATCTCATGGACGATTTGATTGATGGTAAACCCGATTTACAGGCAACGACCCGGCAAATTGTTTCGAAAATCTTGCAGCATTCACCTGATGCGTCTATCGCTGTTATGGCACGCTACAATTACCTGCTTCAGGATGCGAGGGATTATCTGGACGAAATGTGTCGCAACAGTAATATTACCTTCTGGACCTTTCACGGCTCCAAAGGGCTTGAGGCGGGCCACTGCATCATCATCGGACTGTCTCAGGGTAAGCTTGGGTTCCCCAACAGCCGAAAAGATGAACTTGTCGTCGAAGCGCTGCTTCCTTCCCTTGATCCTTATTTACATTCAGAAGAGCGACGACTTTTTTATGTCGCCATAACCCGAGCAAAGCAGAAGTGTTATCTGGTCGCTGACGCGGCGGCGCCATCCGTTTTCGTGGAAGAGCTACTCTCACCTTCGTTTGAAGTGAATATTGTTTCTGAGCGTTTTTCAGAAAAGTACCGGCGTCTTCACAAATGCCCAAGCTGCACGAGCGGGTATTTCAAAAAGCAAAGCGGACAATTTGGGGAGTATTACGCATGCTCATCAGGCAATGCCTGCCCAACCAAAGTGAGAATTTGTAAGGACTGCAATTCACCCTCAGTGGATACGCAAACGCACTCTGTTTGCAACAATGAAGACTGTGCCAGCAAATTGCCGATTTGTCCTCTCTGCGGACGTCCACTTCATGAAAGAGCCGGCAAATACGGCAAATTCTATGGGTGTTCCGGCTATGGCATACCCGATGACCGATGTTCTTACACCCAAACAATCAATGAAAGGCATCAATGAATCGACATCTTAAGTGTTACAAGCAGTAGACCAGGAACTTATGGTGTACAGCTTCAAAGCGATACGCTTTCTCCCTCATTCATTATCACCAATGGCAGCGAAGTATTGACCTCCTGATGCATTTTCAATAATCGCTTGAGCGGCGAGTGAGAAGAATGATCGCCCATCTGCCAACTTGCATTTCCATAGCCCCACGGGATCATCACTTTACAGCCCAGGTCATCGGCGGCTGTCAGCGCATCTTCCGGGGTGGTGTGAACGTACCGGTACCATGTTGCATATTCCGGGTGGTAGTACGACGCAATAGGTAACATGCAGATATCGATACTGCCATAATGTTCTCTTATCTTTTTGAAGTGCGCTGAGTAGCCAGTGTCACCTGCAAAAAGCAGCGTGCGCCCGTCATGCTCTATTACCCAGCCACCCCATAGCGCCATTTCATCATCATTATATAAAAACGGGACCCAATACCGACTGTTAAAGTGATGCGCCGGTACCGCGCTAATAGTGGCAGAGCCTAACTGGTAATCGCTGAACCAGCTTACTTCTTTAATAGTAAGCCCATCTTGTGGCAAATAACCGGCGGTGTCCTGATGTACAAAATACAGCGGTTCATTGCCTAGTTTCGCAATATCTGCTTTATTGAAATGGTCATAGTGTAAATGTGAATATAGTACCGCAGAGACATCTGAAGTCGCTGAATCAGGCCAGCTCGGGGCCCGGCGTGTCATTCCGCCGCTCAGTGCATGAAGCCAGTCGATGGGCCAGTCAAACTGGCCACTTACCGGATCAAATAATAGTTTAGTATCATCCGGCAAAGTGACCAAAAAGCTTGCATGCCCCAGCCACAGAATAGAGAAGCCAGATTCAATGTCGGGTATTTCATGTTTTCCAGTAAACTGACATTCTTCATTGTCCTCCCGACACGCCAGTTGTTCAAAAGTGGGATAACAATTTTTATCACAGGTGACGGGATAGCTTTTCTCGCCCGGAAACATATTTTGATACCTGCCATCGCTTGCCCTTGCAACGGGGCCGGAATCTGAAGATATGCGTTCTACAGAATTTGAACGCGAAAATATGCTGCATCCGTTCACTAAAACAATGAGCAGAAAGACAGAAAATAACCGGAACGCGGACATCATCCTGATTGCACAATCCTTTGATAATTATTTGAATATCGAGGAAGTATAAAAGGTCGTTTTTCGGTGGCAAGCACATTGTCGTAACAAGACGTAACACATACGCCAATTTACATGGCTTCCAGACCAACTTGATTCCATAGGCCCAGATCGGCAACGTTCACTACGGTGCGCTTTCCCGATCCATTACGTGCGTTGGCCGTAGATAATCTGTCATAAAAAAACATTAATTATATGATGCCTGTTCTAGGCTGTTTTTTGACCTAGGGGCTTACAAACATCAATGGCTACAGATATCAGGAAGATGTATGGAAGTTGATCAGCAAGCTACACCAAGTCTATCGGTGGCGTTAACGCCAGTCATACTGACGCTTATTATTTTGGGGATTCAAATATTTTACTTCGGGGTGTTTGAACCCCACATTCCACTTGCTATTGGGGTAGCATTGGCCAGTTGTGTCGGGATCTATCTGGGTTTAACGTGGGAAGATATCCGGGAAGGTATTTTCAAGGTTATCCACGTGGCATTGCCTGCGGTGAGCGTACTCATTGTTGTGGGGATGATTATTGGAATATGGATCGCCAGCGGTACGGTTCCAACCATTATCTACTACGGGTTAAAAACATTATCCCCGGAACTCTTCCTGCCGGCAGCCATGGTGATATGCGCCGTGGTAGCAGTGTCGCTGGGTACAAGCTGGGGTAGTGTGGGAACGGTCGGCCTGGCCTTAATGGGCATTGGTGATGGGTTTGATATTCCTATGTACTGGACAGCAGGTGCCGTGGTCTCTGGTGCCTTTTTCGGCGATAAGGTTTCACCACTTTCCGATACCACCAACCTTGCACCGGCGGTAACGGGTACCGATGTGTTCTCACACATCAAAAATATGATGGCTACCACTATTCCTGCCATGGTCATTGCCTTTCTTATCTATCTGGCAGTGGGCTTTTTAGTCATTGATGCTGAAAGCGTATCGTTTGAAAAAATAGAAGGCATCACCACAGCGCTACAGGATAATTTTTATATCTCCGGTTGGGCGTTGCTACCTGCATTAATTGTCATGGGGCTGGCCCTGAAAAAACTGCCGCCGCTGCCGTCGCTATTTGTCGGCGTATTGGCCGGGGGGGCTTTTGCCATGGTTGCGCAAGGCCAAAGCCTGCAGGCTGTATTTGACTATGCCAACAATGGCTATTCCATCCAAACCAATATTAGCGAGATAGACGATCTGCTTAATCGTGGTGGGGTACAATCCATGATGTGGACCATCTCGTTAGTGCTCATTGCACTGGCGTTTGGTGGCGCGTTGGAAGCTACAGGCTGCTTAAAATCTATCATCAATTCGATTAAGACGATGGCGACTACCTTTGCCCGTACCCAGGTGGCCGCTGTAGGCACCGCGTTTGCAACCAACCTGGTAGCGGGCGACCCGTACTTGTCGGTGGCACTACCAGGCAGAATGTTTTCTCCGGTATACCGCGGGATGGGCTATTCGACGCTCAATTTATCCCGGGGTGTTGAAGAAGGGGGGACGCTCATGTCACCTCTAATCCCCTGGAACGCCGGCGGCGCATTTGTCATATCGGCACTAGGGTTGGGCGTATCTGGTGGCAATCTGGAAAACCTATTGTATATCCCCTTGGCATTTGCCTGCTGGACAGCACCGATCATCGGGATAATTTACGCTTACCTTGACTGGTTCTCGCCCAAAGCATCCGACGAGGAGCGTGAGCGGTGGGAAGCTGAAGATGCTGCCATTGCCAGGTTTAACGATGATGGTAAGCCCGTCAAAGAACAGGTTGAAAAAATGGAGACCTGATTCAATGCAATCCGCAGACAATGGCTGGCCATCAGGCCGGTTGTTGTTGGTGGATATAACTTGCGAAGTGTTCTGTACTAGCCTCAATAGCGATACCACTAAAGGACTCAAATACAATCTGTAGCGAACGAAACAAATGTAGCACGTGTACAGTTATGTAGCTGAGACCAGCTGGGTTTTACCGGAGATGTCGGCTTTTCATTTTCGTTTTCTGGTGAAGGTGTCGAGCGCTTTTCATTATACAAGGCTTTTACTTGCACATACCGGTCAGGGAATTGCGCCCTATCAATATTCATCAATACATCTTCGAGTTCCTTCATTATTCACCCTGGTTGACTCCATTGTTAAAGAAATCTGGTCACTCAATTATTGATGCACGACAGCCTTAACTGTTGGGCAGTTTCGTACGTATTGCTGCCCCTCGGGGTATCGCTGTAAGCATCAATTCGTTTTATCCCCCCCCCCCCCAGTTTTGCGAACGCCTAAACATGTGACTTGGGAACGTAAAGCTGTACTATGCCAATAGTGATTTATTTATATGCGAACCGTGGTTCGCATATAAATAGGTTCGCAAAATATTAAAAGTGCTCCCAGCGCAGTCACAGCGAAGGATAGCGGAAGATGGCCCGGTATGATAAAAATTAATGTGCGGTTCTTAGGGTCCGCACCATTTAAGCGTTAATTGCCAATGGAAGCCACAAAGAAAACATCATTTGTTGCCGGTGCAATCATTACACTCAGCAATGGCGCGGTGGAGGTACTTTCTCTTCCGTGGTTGATTAACGCGTTAATATTTTTCCCTGTAATGCTCTTCCTGGTTATAGGCACAGAAATACATCGAGAATATAAACGAGGAATACACATCAGTAACAGCTTCATTGTCGGCCCTGTTGACGCAGAAGGCTGGCGTATTTATGGCCGCTGTGTTTTGCGCATGCTAATTTGGTTTCTAGGCGCAGTATTAACTGCAATTTTAGTGGGCGTGGTAAATGGCATTTAACAAAACGCTATTGTCGCTCACTATGTTCGCTGGCACGCAAACACGGGGCCGCTTCGCGATTACAGCCCCGTGCCTGCGCCCCAAAGCTTAGCGTTGGTATGACTCCCTTTGTCAATAATAACCGAGTATCTCCCTGACATTATTTCGGTCCATAATTAGTTCTTTCAACGCCCGGTTAAAATGAGCTTACGCACTGGATGAGGCAGTAATGTCGTCGGTTGTCATGCTGGTATCCGTGGATTATTCACCTTTCAGTGAACAGCGCCTACCTTACTCACTCCGCCGTGGTCACCTTCTCATCAGTCTATGTTCGTGGATCAATAACCGTTAAGTTACTGCCATCATAACGCCCTCGTAGGTTGTGCCACATTCCGCGGCCTGATCCGAATGCGTTAGCTCAAACTCTTTTATCATGCGGGTACTCTGCTCAGCCTTAGTTTCGGGTTAACCGGTGTGAGTACCACTTCCTTTGCGATAGCCCAGATGTAGGCTGCCATTTCTCTGGCAATCGCTGTGATTATCAGGTTGTAGTGTTTACCTTTTTTGCTCATTCGCTGGTAGCGTTTGCACAGGCGAAGCTGCGCTTTCCAGGCAATATCGACAATGTCTTTGGGTAGCCCTTCCTGGCGCATCTGCAGAGTAGTGGACACATTCGCCGGGTAACGGTAACTGTGTGCACCTTCAATTAGTAGCCGCCGAGCCCGGCCATTGCCACATTTGGTAATGGCCCCTAAGTGACGCTTTCCGCCTGATGAATGCTCACTGGGTACCAGACCAAGATAGGCCATCAGCTTTCTGGGATGGTCGAAGCGTTGTAAATCACCGAGCTCTGCGACAACCCCTACCGCCACCAACAACCTGACACCTCGCATGGCCTGAATGGCTTTAACCACCGGATAATAACGCCACTGGTGCACATGATGCGTCAGTTCATTACCCAGCCGTTCCAGCCGTCGAGTGCGTTCGTTGATAGTTTGAAGCTGTTCCTGCAAAACAATGTGCTGGGCAGGATGTGGCAATATGAGTTCAGTGAGCCAGCGTAAATGCTTCTGAGACCAGTTTGCTGTTCCTTCATAGCGAATGTTGTTGCGCAACAGCAATGCCTTGAGCTGGTATTTGGCCTCTTTTAAGTCCTTCATGGCGGTTTCACGTGCGCGGGATAGGTCGCGCACCGCCTCATCTTCCGGTTCGGGCACGTAGATAGGTGTCAGGTCTTCAGATTTCAGTAACCGAACCAGCTTCAGTGAATCACGCCGGTCTGTTTTAACTCGCTCGCCCGGTTTCTTAGGAATAAGCGAGGGGGCGACGACATAACAACAGTGGCCTAGGCTGGTGATAAGTCGGTAAATCCAGTAACCACAAGGCCCGGCCTCATACACTACATGCAACGTGGCTCCCGAATACTTTGATTCAAACTGGCGTATCAGCTTTTTCAAGCTGATTTTCGAGGACGGGATACGGCCATAATGAACAGCCGTTGCACCGCGCTGCTCTTCGCAATACGCTACTTCATGGAACTCCTTGTGCGTATCCAACCCGATAAAAATCATGCTATGTTTATTCATGCTAGCCTCCAAATGATTTAGTCTTGAACAAACTAATTATGGCAATGGCTTTCAGCTAACCCACGAAAATGCGGAGGCTAGCACTTTCAAAGGGAGTCATTGTGTCTATGAGTCATAAGGTACATCGGTTGTTTAAAAATTTATTTAAGAAAAAGAAACCTGAAGAACCCGAAGAGGAACTGGGGCCGACTCCTATCCCAGCTTTGGTAGCGATTCTGTTAAACAAAGAGCGAGAAAAAGGTTCGCCATTAACTGAAGGTGAAGTGCTTGAGATTCGCGACAATGCCGTATGTATGATGTTGCCAATCTCAGCACGAGATACAATGGAAGAATCACGAGGGTATCCAGATCTAAACCCAGAGTATGTTTGGGAGCAATGGCAGGAGGCCCGTATTGAACTTAACCAAAACTTATAACAAGCCGCTTAAATTCGTTCCAGCCACAAAAAAGATTGGCTTCCACACCGGACTCGCTACCGCTCGCCGTTTAGCGGGGCGTTAGCTGTAAAAGAGTGTATTGAATGAAGATTGGAACTAAAGAAGAATTCATTGAGATAGAAGAGCTGGAAAGAAATCCAGAGGGCAGCCCTTGTGCTGGTGATGTTAAAGATAAGGTCGCTTTAGCTCTACGGGAATTTTCAGGCTCCTACGATGAGATTTGGCTTGAGCTGCCGGAAATGGAAAGGTTCGTCGCAGAGCTAGAGATAATCGATGAAAAGAGAAGTGGTGGCGCCAAAATATCAAGTATGAGTCCAGAAGAGTTTGTTTTAGAAACCCGTTCTTCTGATGTCTTGGGTCATATGGAAATAGAGGCTCAATTACATCGGTATCAGTATAGCGGTTCCAAGTATTGGCCCATTCATTTAACGGGTGGCTTTGAAACACAGCCCGAAACTATTAGGCAGCTAATATCATACTTCAAGGCTCTCACCAACTAATCACAGCTAACAAGGCAAGGCGTCATATGCTTCGCACCGCGGCTTGCGGCGTTATGTTCTACAGGATGTTTCATGGAAATAGTGATTGATTGCAACCAAATAATTTCAAAAGAGCAGTTTTATAATTTCCTTCTACCAGTATTAGAAGCACCTTGTTGGCACGGTAGAAATTTAGATGCATTAGCTGACTCTTTGGTCACTGGTTCGATAAACGGAGTAGAGCCGCCTTTTACGCTCGTCTCAATTGGAACTGGGCTGAATTTAAAGCCAGATATGAAGGCATTTCAATTGAAGGTGTTAACAATTTTCTTAGAAGCGTCAGTACAACCCGAAAGACAAATTACTGTAGTGCTCAAGTAAAATATAACAAACACATTAACACTCGTTGCGCTCGCTAGGGACAAAAACACGTAGGCTCCCTTCGCTTCGCTCGGTATTATAGCCTGCGTACATTTGCCCATTATTGGGGTGTAAGGCGGAAGGAGAGATTGCATGTTACTTGAAATCATTCCATTAAAGGGCGTAGGTCCGATTCGATTTGGAATGACTTCCGAAGAAGTGCAAAGTGTAATGAAGGAATTTTGTGGTGTTCAATATCGGCACTCAAAATCAAAAGAGACTGATTATTTCTTTGGCAGTGCTTTAGAGGTTACATACGATGAATGCAGTCGAGCTGATTTTATCGGTGCTCAATATTACTCAGGCTGTGGCTGTGACTTCGAAATATACGGAATCGATCCATTTGATAACGACGCCAAAACATTGTTTGAGCATATTGCATCTAAACAAACTGATGATCATGACTTTGACCCAGATGATTACTTATTTAGAGACACAATCATCACACTTTGGGGTTCTGAAGAACAATACGACCACAAGGGTGGTGAAACACGTCCAGTATATGCACAAGTTGGGATAGGTAATGAAAATTACCTTGAAGCTATTGACCAAATCACCAGCGCTTAACAAGCGCATGTTGTCGGACTGGTTATCCGCTGCGCTCCAAGCCAGCCACAAATGCGGGAGTTATGCGTCATGAGAAATAATGGAGGAAAAATGAGAAGGATTCTATTTTTGACAAGTGCCTTAGCGCTATCAGCTTGTAATTCTACTTCAGACGTCAATGAAGACGAAATAAAGCCAGTTGATTTTGTGGATGACAAAAATGCCCTTGAAAAAATGTGGATTGTTTCGAAAAATGATTACCCGAGATACCCTCAAGATGCTGCTAAGAAAGGCATAAGTGGCTGTGTCGATTTTTCATTTGTGATCAACAGTGAAGGGAAAGCACAGAACATCCAAGTTATTAAGGCTATTCCTGACTCTACTTTTATTCGTTCAGCAACAAAATCGCTTAAAAATTTCAGATGGCAGCCTACGGAATTAAACTCTGTTCGTCAGCCTGCAATTACAACTTTGCAGCTCGATTTCAGTACCACCCCTGTAATGAAGGTAGCAGAGTGCATAGTAGGCGACGCATAACAAGCCACTCAAGGCTCTCGCTTCGCTAGTTGGGACGCTAACACATGGGCTGCGTCACTTCGTTCTTAATTTTAGCCCATGTGTTATCGCCCCTTAGTGGGAAGTTATGTTCTTTGGATACACCGAGATATGAATAGCAAAACTTTTCTTAGTCTTAAATATTTTGCGATTTCTGTATCTATATTGGGCTTGGTCGCTTTAGGCTTCTTTTCAAACGAGGCACGAAAAGAAATTCATTTTCTTTGTGGAAACTACGCCAAGGGTGACTCTCTGGAATCAGTGGTGAGGCAGCTAAATACTGTCAAATTATCGGAGTACAAAATAGAAAGTACGGAGCAGGGGAAACAGATTTCACATAGTAGTAAGCTCAATTTGCATCTAGTCAGTTGCAACATTGAATTCAATCCCGAAGAAAAGATAGTTTCTGTATCATATGGCCAAACATAACAAAGCGCTAAACACGTTCACTTCGTTCACTGGGACAGTAACGCAGCGGCGCTTCGCGATTATGCCGCTACGCCACTGCCCGTTAGCTTAGCGTTATACGCTCAAATGGAGAATTAAAGTATATGGAAATTGAACAGCAGCAAGAAGCTCTAGAAAATACCAATAAAATGTCAGCACCCTATTTGGTATATACATTTGGATTGGGTTTGTCACTTATCGCATGCCTTGTTTATGCTGGGGTTCAAGAGCTGCCATTCATTTTAGCCATTGCATTGGGTGGAGTTGCTAAAGTGTTTTTCAGAGTTACAAAACGGGCTTGGTTGAGTGCGTTAAACGCAGAAAAAAACACAAGTAAGCATTCAAGTCATTTGGCAGCAGGCATAATAGAAACAATTCCTACTTTTAAGATTTTTGCCTTGCTGTACGTTGTAATGGTTGCTGTATCTGCTATTTGGTACGGTATTGGCAGATTTTTTGGGTGGATGTTCTGAATATGCACGCGCATAACAAAACGCTAAACACCCTCCCTTCGCTCGCTGGGACGAAAACGCACGGCGGCTTCGCCATTATCGCCCGTTAGCTTAAAGTTAGGCAACTGAACAATGAAAGTCTGGAAGGTTCTTGAAAAACCGCTAATTTTAGAAGCTTCAATATCATTGAAGTCTGAGGCTCCGGAAGAAGTGGTTAATCAATATGAACCATCATATTCAAATAAGCTCGTAGCCTGGATTATTGGTAATGAGGAAAGTTGCGGAGTTATCCAAAATAATCGGAGCGTATGTGCACAATATAAGTCTGCTAAATCTATTACTCTATACGAAATCAAACCTGCGAAAGGTTGTGGTTGGGTAGGTATTACTATCAACGACCATGAAGGCAATGAACTGGCTACATTACTTGAATCGAGGCACTCGGAAAAATCATTGAGCTGGCTTAAAACAACTCAAGAGGTTTTGGCCGATTCATTTGGGTTAAAAGTAGAGTTTGAGGATCGAGGCTGGGATGCCTAACAAAACGCTTAAAACGCAACCCGCGGAGCGGGTTGCTGGGACAAAAACACAATGTCGCTTCGCGATTATGGCATTGTTTTTTGCCCTTTAGCTTAAAGTTAAAGCTACACTCACCAGCAACAGGAGTAATACTTGAGAAAGTACGTTCACGACCACCCAGGTTTAGTCATCACACTGGTCTATTTCTACCTGTCAATTGTCGGGCTGATCTACCAGTATTTTCACCTCAAGGGATTCGGTGTGAGCGTCTTTGATTTTTCCGCAACCCAAGATTATTTGATCGCTTTTCTGAAAGCGCTCCCATTTTTGTTGGGGTTGCTGTTCATACACTTTCTGATCCTAATTAAGGACGTTATTTTCAATCAAAGACACGCACTGGGAGAGACACTCAGGGAGCGGTGTCATGCTGTACTGATATCGTCAAGAAAGCTAGAGTTAGCCCTTCTGCTGCTGTCTCTGCCAGTTTTTGCTTGGCTGGCCGGCGACATACAAGGCGACGATATCGAGGGACACTATCTGGTCGAGATTGAGGAAAGCACAGTAAAGAAAATTGGCGTCGAGGGACCTCTGTACTTGTTTGACACAACCCAAGGTTACCTGTTTTTGGCCGATGAAAACTCGCGGATAGTGGTAAAGCGTGACGATGTTGGAGCGCTAAAAGTCAGTGGCTTTAACAAAACAGTGCAGCCGACCGCTGCTGCGTCAACTGATTGAAGCGTTATATGGGGTTAGTAGCAGACGACAAATAATTTAGCGCTGGCTAAGACAATTATTGATGATAGTCCCACGTTCAAAATTATCAGCGAAGGGCCATATTTCCCACCGTTAAAAGTGGTTAATGAATTTATGGCTCAGGGACATGACCCTGCAGATCAAGATGACTTGCACATTCGGTGGCAACCATTAGAAATCTATACAAGCACTTATAAAGAGCTTAAGGATTGGTGGATTTCTATAAATCCAGATGCAAGCGAAGATTGGCTAGGGCTGCCTGAATCAGAATCTTATAATTGGTTTACGGAAGCTTATGACCGCATACAACGTAAGCGTCCGGTAATCCCACCTATTGTTTAGCAAACTGCCATGGTAGTAGCCGCTCGATATCGGCTTCGGGTCTGC
>NZ_JABBXD010000012.1 GCF_014750655.1 Salinimonas profundi | reverse complement strand
AAAAACTTTATGAATCGTCGGTTGACACTCTTAACGAGTGCCCACACAGATTGTCTTGTTATAAATTGTTAAAGAACGTTGCTTGATTTGCCTTAAGGGCTTGTCTCAAGCGGGATGCGTATAATACTTGGCATCCATTTTTTGTCAATCATTTTCTTGAAAATTTCTTAAAAACTTTTGACTCTCTTCATCTCGCTTGACCCATGTTTCTGTCGTTGCTCGTTGAAGAGGCGCGCATTCTACAAAGTGCAGAATTAAACGCAAGCCCTTTTTCATTCTTTTATAAAAAAAGGTGCTCAACTGAGCACCTTTTAATCAATTCGAGTAATAAACGACTTTATTCCTGTTTATCAGTGCGTTTTCTGCTCGTCTCGTCTTCGCTGTCTTCGTTAAAATCCGCATCGGCCTCTTCGTGATCACCGACAACATCATCCAATGTCATCTTATCCACCGTCCTGAATGTATTAATCGGACCGGCCAATGCGTAAAGCGCAAATACAATAAACAAGACCAGGGCCGGCTCGGTTGCAACAATGACAAACACCATGAGAATAATCAAAATCGCTACAAAAGGGACTTTGCCGTGCCAGTTTACCTCTTTGAAGGAGTTATACTTAAAGTTACTGACCATCAACAGACCCGCAGCAGAGGTAATAAAAGCAACCACTAAACCGTAATCGTCTCCGTTAGCGCCGTATTCAACGCCTACCCATACAAGTCCAGACACCAGAGCGGCAGCGGAAGGACTTGCTAAGCCCTGAAAGAAACGCTTATCAGCAATACCGACCTGAGTATTGAACCGGGCCAGACGCAGCGCTGCACCTGCAACGTAAATAAATGCAGCCAGCCAACCCAGTTTACCCATGCCGCTTAGTCCCCAGTTATAGGCAACCAAAGCAGGCGCCATACCGAAGGAAACCATGTCAGCCATGGAATCGTACTCTGCACCAAAGTCACTCTGCGTGTTTGTCATCCGTGCTACACGCCCATCCAGGCCATCAAAAATCATCGCAACAAATATTGCTACAGCGGCTGCTTCGAAGCGTCCGTTCATTGAAGACACAACAGCGAAAAAGCCAGAAAATAAACCAGCTGTTGTCAGTAAGTTGGGAAGCAGATAAATTCCCTTACGCTTGCTTTGGGACATATTTCCTCATTATTCAAAAGACTAATATACATAGTATTTCATATATCAGGGCACTCGGGATAGTGAAATGTCCGCCCTGTTATTTTATAACCAGGTATAACAGTACATACACTCAATTTGCTGTATTAGCTCAAAAGGTAACTTAAGATAAAACCTGCCACACTGGGATATCAGCAGTAAACTTCATCATTTTGGTATACCGGTAGTTGAATGACATTTAATTCGGGAAGTCACCCACACTATTTGCGCGCTTATGTTCGGAAAAAAACGATGAATAAATTTATAAAAAACGTTGCTCTGATTTGCTCAGTCACCTTTGTACCCTCACAGGTTATGGCCGCAGATACCATCTGGAACTTCAACCCTTACAAATCAGAGTTATCCTATGATAATCAAGGTTTCGGAAATCAGATAACCACCACTCAAAATAATCAGACGCTAAACATTACTGCCTGGTCAGGCACTGATACCGGCGAAATTGAAGCCTCGAAGATAGGCGCCAATGAATGGGGATTATTAAACAGCAATAAAATTCAGAAAGGTCGGAATAAAGACAGTCACTATATCGACAATGCTTATAGCACCGATATGCTGCTGTTTTCTTTTGACGATTCGGTTAGCGTAAGTGGACTAAGCCTGGGTTATACACAAAACGATCACGACCTATCGATCGCGGCATTTCACTCTATCCCATTATTAACGGGTAATACATGGGCGAATGTTGCCAGCCAGGCGATCTTCACCAAAAGCTTTTCTAATACTGAGTTCAGTAATTCGAATACGTTAAGCTTTTCCAGCGTTGCGACAGAAGCCAAGTACTGGCTCATCGGTGCATACAACGCGAATTTTGGTGGTGACAGCGCATGGACTCAACATCGAGACTACATGAAGCTGGTTAGTCTGACGACGCATTACGCACCGTCAGCTAATGTTCCGGCACCCGCATCCGCCTTTCTTTTTGCGCTGTTAGGGCTGGTAGCATTGAAACGTCGTCATTAACGAATAAAATCAGTAAGAAAGCCCCTCGTCGCAGGGGCTTTTTTGTGTAGACTATCTGTTATATCTATTAATCAGTAAAACGAGAGCATTGTGAAATCATCAGTCAAAGCCAGTATTCTTAGTATGTTGCTTTTAGGTGGCTCGATAGCCAATGCCACACCGCAGTCCGCTTCGTATGATAAGGCCTTAACTGCCTTTAACACCGGCGAGGTTCAAAGCGCATACCTGACGCTAAAGCACGTACTTAAAGCAGCCCCTGATCACCTGCCCGCTAAACTGCTGATGGGCCGTATTCTGCTTCTGGACGGTTACACCAAAGAAGCCATTGAAGAATTCGAAGAAGTGTTACTTGCTGGCGGTGACAAAAACCTCGTGCTGCCGGCTTTATCCCGCGCTTATTTGCGCGAAGGCTTGTATGAGAAAATTTTTGTGATGCTGAAGCGTCACAAATTATCCGGGGATGCGGAAATATCGGTAACACTGGCAGCCGGTACTGCCTATATAAGACTTAATCAATTAGATAAAGCACGGTCACTGTATACACAAGCACTCAGGACTTATCCGCATGTAGTGCCACTATTAAATGCGCAGGCCAACTTATTACTGGATCAGAACGAACTTGCAGCCGCCCACAAACTAGTCCGGCGCTCGTTATCCATTAGCGATAGTGAGCCACTGACATTGATTACCCAGGCCAAACTTTATGCTGCACAGGGCAAAGATGCACTCTCCCTATTCGCTAAAGCCTATGAACAGGCACCTGAAAATCCGGCAGCCATGCGAGCGTATGCTGGCGCTCTGGCGGAAAATGGCCAGTTCGACGAAGCATCTACCATTATCGATGAAATTGAAAAGCAGACCCCCGGCGATATTCAAAACCAGTTAATCAAAGCTCGCATACTGGCGCTGACCCAACACCATTCTGAAGCAGATAAAATACTGAAGTCGCTCACTGATAAACTCAGTTTGCTAACAGAGAAGCAATTGAATGAGCGCATAGAGCTAAGCCTGATTGCCGGAATCGTGGCTTATCTCAATAAAAATTACAGTCTGGCGAGCACGGAACTTTACCGATATGTGGGTAAACGCGACGCATCGCCGGAACAGCTCAGTATGCTGGCTGATGCAATGATAAAAAACAGCAATTATAAGGATGCCTCTAACTTACTCGACAAGTATGAGGAAACCGTCATCTCGCATCTTCCTCTGGCGCGGTTGTATTGTGAACTGAACCTGGCTATGGATAAGCCTTTTAAGTGTAATCAGATTTTACCCGCACTGGCCGCCAGGTATAAAGGTCAGGAAAACTTTGCAATTTTAAAAGTTAAACTGTTATTACACGATAAAGAATTAGACCAGGCTCGCAAAATGCTGGCGACCGAGCTTGCCGGCTCTGACAACGAAGAAGTGGTACGCCTTAATATTGCGTTATTCAGTGAGCAGGAAGAATATGCAAAAGCACTTGGACTTGCTAAGTCGCTTCTTCAAAAACACCCTGAAAGCCTCGCGCATCAGGCCCTGGTCAGCGATTTATTGATTCGCAATAATAGTATGGATGAGGCAGATAAAGCTGTTGATAAACTGCTTCGTGCTGATCCTGACAATGTTGCCGGCCTGATTGCCAAAGCCAGAATAAGTTTGTTTAAAGAGGATTGGTCATCCAGCACAGAAGCCATTGAGCAAGCTGTAAAGATCGACAAAACAAACGTCCCCGCCCGTATCCTGGCCGCACAAATCTACATCGCTCATGACAACATAGAGAGTGCGACGGATCATTTGTTGGCAGCTAAAACGCTGGAAAGTCGTAACCCCACCCCCAGACAATTACTTGCGTCACTATATTCGCGACAGGGTAAGTTAAACGCTGCACTGAGTGAAATTAACGCATTGCTCAGCATTGACCGTTTATCACCGGACTTTCATTTACAAAAAGCGTCTGTGCTCAACGAAATGGGGAAAGTGAACGAGGCGCAGTCACAATTGAATATGGTTTACGCGCTGTGGGCACAACAACCTGAAAAATTATTGCAGTTAGCGGAGCAACAGGAGCAGGCGGGAGATGCCCCAGGCGCGGAAAAGTCCTTGCAACAGGCAATGAAGCTTGCGCCTAAGGCCCCCCGCCCTCACCTGGAATACATTTCATTTCTGATTCGGCAAAATCATCTTGAGCAAGCTCAGCCGGCTATTACAGAATTTGCTAATCAATTTGGTAAAACAGCGAATCTGGCGATGCTTCGAGGGGATCTTGCCGTGGCTGATAATCAGCTGCAACAGGGATTCTCACATTACATGACAGCGTTAGATCGAGCGCCATCTTTCAGGATGGCATTAATTAAAGCCTTTGAACTGGCCCGCACCGGTACAGGCCGTGGCGAATTGATAGAATACCTGACTGCCTTTGAAGAAAGCGGAGATACCTTTCAGCGACACCTACTGGCCGATCTTTATTATATTGATACAGACTTTACCCGTGCTGAGAAAGTCTATAACCAGTTGCTGAGCGATGATGAATTTGAAAACAGACCTTTTGTACTGAACAATTTAGCTAATATTTACGCAGTCAACGACCTCCCTAAAGCACTGAAACTGATTGATACTGCCCTTGAAAAAGCACCGCGTTCTGCAGCATTGATGGATACAAAAGGCTGGCTTCTGTCTCTGGGTGAGGATTATCAAGAAGGCCTGAGTCTGCTTCGTCAGGCATATACACTGGACGCCTCAGATCCAAGCGTGCAATATCACATTGCCTACACCCTTAATAAACTTGGCCGACCAGAGGAAGCGCGCGCAATTCTGACTAAACACCAAACATTGGATAAGTCGTTCAGGGAACAACCGGATGCGCAGGCTTTAATGCAGTCATTATAAGAAAGGAGGCGCCCGCCTCCTTTTTTAACATCATAACTAATGTATGTTTGACTCTGGTTTCAGAATAACAATTTGGCCATCATCCTCGTCAATTCGAATGGTCGAATCCGGAACCATGTTTCCAGATAACAGCTCCTGCGCCAGCGGGTTTTCAATCTGTGTCTGAATAGCCCTTTTCAGTGGTCGCGCGCCGAATACCGGATCGAATCCTGCCTCGGCTAGCTTGTCCATTGCCGAACCGGACAATTCCAGTTTAAACCCTTTATCTGCTAACCGGGCACGCAATGACGCCAGCTGAATTTTGGCAATCGACTTGATTTCCTCTTTGCCCAACGGATGAAACACCACAATATCATCGACACGGTTAATAAACTCAGGCCTGAAATGCTGACCCACCACATTCATCACCATTGATTTCATCTCGTCATACTGACTTTGTGAATGTTTATCCTGAATGATGTCCGAGCCCAGATTCGAGGTCATGATGACAACCGTGTTTTTGAAATCAACAGTGCGCCCCTGACCATCGGTGAGTCTGCCATCGTCTAAAACCTGAAGCAGAATGTTAAATACATCCGGATGCGCCTTTTCCACCTCATCCAGCAGAATGACCGAATAAGGTTTGCGTCTGACCGCTTCAGTCAGATAGCCCCCCTCCTCATAACCCACATATCCGGGTGGTGCGCCCACCAGTCTGGACACCGAGTGCTTCTCCATAAACTCAGACATGTCGATACGCACCATGGCATTTTCGGTATCGAACATAAATCCCGCCAGTGCTTTGCACAACTCGGTCTTACCTACACCCGTCGGCCCTAAGAACAGGAATGAGCCAATGGGTCTGTCGGGATCGGCAAGCCCTGCCCGTGAACGCCTGATAGCATTGGACACCGCGGTCACAGCTTCGCTTTGACCCACTACACGTTTATGCAGAGCATCCTCCATACGCAGGAGTTTTTCACGCTCGCCTTCGAGCATTCTGGATACCGGAATGCCCGTCCAGCGAGACAATACATCCGCAATCTCAGCGTCAGTCACTTTATTTTTTAGCAGCGATGTTTCGCGCGTCTCATTTTCTGATGCTTTTTCCAACTTCATTTCAAGCTCAGGAATGCGACCGTATTGCAGTTCAGACATTCGGTTTAAGTCTGATGCTCTGCGCGCAATTTCCAAATCAAGCTTCGCCTGTTCCAGCTCTGACTTTATGCTCTGGGTACCCTGCATTGCTTCTTTTTCTTCTTTCCAGATGCTATCAAGTTCAGCGTACTTCTGTTCGGCCTGCTCGCGCTCCAGTTCGATCATTTCAAGGCGCTTATGACTGGCATCGTCCGTTTCCTTGGCAAGTGCCTGCTCTTCAAGTTTAAGCTGTATAATTCTGCGCTCTAACCTGTCCATATCCTCTGGCTTTGAATCTATCTGCAGGCGTATACTTGATGCCGCTTCGTCAATAAGATCAATGGCCTTATCGGGCAACTGGCGGTCACTGATATAGCGATGCGATAAACTTGCGGCAGCAACGATCGCAGGATCAGTAATATCTACCGAATGATGCAGCTCATAGCGTTCTTTCAGCCCACGTAAGATGGCGATGGTATCCTCAACAGAAGGCTCATCCACCAGCACTTTCTGGAACCGACGCTCTAAAGCTGCATCCTTTTCGATGTACTGACGGTATTCATCCAGCGTCGTTGCCCCGACGCAATGCAACTCACCGCGAGCCAGCGCAGGCTTGAGCATATTTCCGGCATCCATTGCGCCATCGGATTTACCGGCCCCAACCATGGTATGCAGCTCATCAATAAACAGAATCACCCGGCCTTCTTCTTTAGCCAGTTCATTCAGGACCGCTTTTAATCGTTCCTCAAACTCGCCGCGATATTTGGCGCCGGCCACCAGCGCGCCCATATCCAGGGATAACACACGCTTATCTTTTAGTCCCTCAGGGACCTCACCGTTGATAATTCGCTGCGCAAGCCCCTCAACAATAGCGGTTTTACCTACACCCGGCTCACCAATTAATACCGGATTATTTTTGGTACGGCGCTGCAGGACCTGTACAGTCCGACGGATCTCATCATCACGACCGATAACCGGATCAAGCTTACCCTGCTCTGCTCTTTCGGTTAGATCCGTGGTGTATTTTTCAAGGGCCTGGCGGACATCTTCGGCATTCGGGTCAGTGACTTTCTGTCCGCCGCGCATCGTATCAATGGCTTTTTCTATTTTTGCCTTTGTGAGGTTCAGCTCTTTGAGAATACTGCCCAGACGCCCTTTATCATCCAGTGCAGCCAGCACAAACATTTCTGAAGTGATGTATTCATCCTTGCGCTGCTGTGCAATCTTATCGCAAAGATTCAACAGGATGCCGGTTTCCTTACTTAACTGAATATCGCCCCCAACCCCTTCTACTCTGGGAAGGCGTTCGATAGCTTCGCTAAGTGCTGAGCGTAGTGCATTAACATTGATACTGGCCTGATCAAGCAGCGGACGTACAGAGCCGCCCTGCTGGTTCAGCATGGCTGTCATTAAGTGAACGGGCTCGATGAACTGATGGTCTCTGCCCAGTGCGAGCGACTGCGCATCCGAGATGGCTATCTGAAATTTACTGGTAAATCTGTCTAAACGCATAGTTAAAGTCTCTAGCAAAAACCCTGTGTAATTTATGGGTACATATGCGCTGCGATTCAAGATGACAGATTAAATTTGAGTCAGGTTATTGATATATGTCAAAGGATGCCGATAACACTGACCATTCGGCCTGTATCTGGAATCTGCTGATGAGACGCGCGGCGATGTGAAAAAAAGCGTTTATTATTGCTATAGGTACACAAACCAGCATGAGTGACGTTAGCGATCCCCGCACTAAATAATTGCAATGCCGCAATACGCGGCAGATCGATACGCCACTTGTCTGCTTCAATGTCCTTCATCAGCGCAGCTTTGTACTGGGTAAAGTGGTCAGCGATTTGCGTATCAACCTGATAATGCTGTTGGCAAATGGCAGGTCCAATCCAGGCCATCAACTCAGAGACCGGGGACTGCATAGCCATAATAGTTTTGGCTATGATATTTTTATAAAGCCCCTGCCATCCTGCGTGAACCGCTGCAACCTCTGTTCCCGCATTGTTACATATCAATACTGGTACACAATCGGCGGTCATGACCGCACACCAATTCGCCCGATGGCGGCTTATACTGGCGTCAGCCTTAATCTGAGAGGATGGTAACGTTAGCACGTCGTTGCCATGCACCTGCTCCAGCCAGTGAAGCTTGTCATTACCAGGTAATCTTGAACGGTTTTGTAACACCAATGACGGGTCATCATGTACATGCAAACCCACATTCAACGACGCGAAAGGCCCCTGACTGACTCCACCTACACGTGTGGTGCAGTAAGCCATTATAGATTCAGGGGCCGCCCAACGCGGCGTTATCAGTGCTGAATCAGTAATCGTCAAAACCATGCTCTTTGGTGTCCTGACGTACAACATCCAGAAGATTCACCATATCTTCCGGAAGCGGCGCCTGCCAGGTCATCCATTCTTCGGTTTCAGGATGAAACAGGGATAACTGTGCCGCATGAAGCGCCTGACGTTTGAACTGGCGCAACGTCTCGATAAACGTCTCTGAAGCTTCGCGCGGCAAACGCGGCCGGCCTCCGTATACCGGGTCACCTACCAACGGATGTTTGATATGGGTCATGTGTACACGAATCTGGTGCGTTCTGCCCGATTCAAGTTTAAGCCGAATATAAGTATGGGCACGGAACTTTTCTTTCACCCGATAGTGCGTGACGGCCGGCTTGCCGGTTTCGCGCACAGCCATAAGCGTACGTTTTGTCGCATGGCGTCCGATTGGGGCATCTACTTCCCCGCCCCCGACCATGGTGCCTATAGCAAGAGCTTCATACTCACGACTCATCGTGCGTTCCTGTAATTGCTCGACCAGGTGTGTCTGGGCAGGGATGGTTTTAGCTACCACCATAAGCCCGGTGGTATCTTTATCCAATCGATGCACGATGCCTGCGCGCGGCACTTTGTCAATATCAGGAACATGGTTTAGCAGTGCGTTAAGCAACGTTCCATCCTGATTTCCGGCCCCCGGATGGACGACAAGATCTGCTGGCTTATTGATCACTAGAATAGCGTCATCTTCATAGATGATATCCAGTTGAATATCCTGAGGCTTACTTTGCGTTTGAACTTCCATAACCGCATTGACTCTGACGGCCTCATCCATCGCCATCTTGTGTCTGGGAGTGGTATTTACTTCACCATTGATAGTAACATTACCATCCAGAATCCAGCTTTTTAGCTTCGAACGTGAATATTCAGGGAACAAATCAGCCAAAACCTGATCTAATCTCTGACCAAAGTGGTGGGGCTGTGTTACCGCCTCAAGATTCACGGTATTTTGTGACTGGGACATAGAGCGCCAATTCGTTAAATGAAAAGTCGCATTATAACAAGCTTTAGGATTTCTTGAGACGATCTTTGCAGTATTCTGTGGTCATTCACAGAATGAGTACGTTAGAATGCCATTAATAAATGCAAAATTGCCACACCAAAACGACGAATTGGGGTACGAGAAAAAAATATGAAGACATTCCGTTATATGGCGCCGCTGGTAGTTGGTGTCATGGTGTCTGTTGCAGGATGTAGCTCCTCTGACGACGCAGAAGAACAAGCCGCACTGGCAAATATGGGCGCGCAGCAAATGTATCAGCAAGCGCAGCAAAATATGCAGGCCGGTAACTTCAGTGCAGCGTCAAACACGTTAAGTGCATTGGACTCGCGCTATCCGTTCGGGCCTTTGTCGCATCAGGTGCAACTTGATCTTATTTATAGTTATTACAAGTCTGGCAAAATTGACGAAACCATTGCGACTATCGATCGTTTCATTCGGTTAAACCCGAATCATTCCGATATCGATTATGCATTTTATATGCGTGGTCTGGTAAATATGGAAGCAGACAGTAATCTTTTTCAGGAACTGATGAATATCGACCGCGATGATCGGGATCCTGCGAAGTCCCGCCAGGCGTTTGATGATTTCAGACGGCTGATTCAGCAATATCCTGACAGTAAATATGCTGCAGATGCGCGTAAGCGGATGATGTTTATCAAAAATCGTTTAGCGAGCTATGAAATTGCTATTGCAAAATTTTATATGCGTCGGGAAGCGTATGTCGCTGCCGCAAACCGTGGACGTTATGTGATTGAACATTTTCCTGATTCTGACCAGGTGCAGCGAGCACTGGAAATTATGGTTTCAAGTTATGAGGAACTGGGTCTGACAGAATTGCGAGATAACGCCATGAAAACCCTCAAATTAAACTATCCGGATAGTCGGTATATTGGTTGATTGAAAATGGCCTGCGTTAGCAGGTCTTTTTTTATCTGAAGAAAATATGACTGAATGGATTAGTGTACCGAGCAACACCTGACGTAAAGTGTAATGGCTGATCCAGTACAGTAAATAGCAAACAACCTTGCGGCGAATGACACACCGGCGTATGTGTGTCGTTGCTGTCCATATACACGTAATCACCAGCCTGATACTGGTTAATTCCATCTTCAAACGTGCCTTTAAGCACAAGCGTAGTTTCTATACCGCGGTGAGAATGCTCTGGAATGCCTCCTCCCTGACCTATGTAGATCAGATTCGCGGCTATTGAATCATTTCCGATATCCACCGGCGCCTGCCATAAACGCCCCACCATACTTGTCCAGTTACCGGTGGAGGGAATAAATTTTCGAAGGGTTTTGGGTAAGATAAATCGTCGGCCATCTAGCTCAACGGAGGCTGAAAGTCCCTGCGCCCGTTTCAACGCGCGTTTGTCAGCGGGTAAATTTAAGATGCTCTCGAGCATCTCATCAAATTTACGGTCGGATGAGGCATTTTCCTTGAATTCGGATAAATTACCGATATCGCTTTCAAACTTCTCAGCATGAATCAATGTTTGCTGATGCGCAATTTTCTCGCAACGTTCGCACATGTCACAATGTGCAGCGATCATTATAGAATTAATAGGAGACAACCCACCCTGAACATATTCCGAAAGCAGTTCAGGGTCGGGATGAAACTTAATCATGGTCTTGTAGCATAACCTTTAAACGTTGCAACGCCAGACGTGTTCTCGATTTGACTGTACCTAATGGAATACTTAATTCGTCAGCAACTTCCTGCTGAGATTTACCATCGATGTAAATCGCTTCAATAACAGCTTTTTGTTTGACAGGTAGTGCTTCAAACATGAAACCAATTTGTTCAAGAGTGATTTGCTCATCAAGCGAAGTCTCATTGGCATCAGCGGTTTGTTCGCAGAGCACTGGCCATAAGTCATCGGAACATACATCTTCTTTACGATTCTGAAGCTTGCGAAGCATATCAAATCGAATATTACGAGCGATGGTGAAAATCCAGGTGGATGGGCTGCCTTTCTCTGCATTAAACAGATGCGCTTTTTGCCAGACATTCGACATTGTGTCTTGAACCAGCTCCATGGCTAATGCTTCATTACCCATCTGTTTCAATGCATAGGAGCGTAATCGAGGTGCAAAGTAACTGAAAATTCTCGCGAATGATCTTTTACAACGGCTCTCTGCCACAGACACGATATAGCCTGACATTTCTCCCGCACAATCTTTCGGTTTAACTACACTGTTGCTTTGTTCTAATGGAATTCCAACTAACATAAGCTTCGTCCGCATTTCCTGTTTGGTGATGAGTATCTACAGTGAAAAGTTAAATGATCCGTTGCCCAGTGTTACCAGTATTTCTCTTCTTACATGCTATATGTAATCTTTACACACTACGACTTTTTTACTGCATCAGTGCGCTGAGATAATTTAATAGCGGCTTACAATTTTTTTGTGCCAGAAAATACTGTTTTTGTTTAGCATCAATCGGCAGAAGTTCTAGCCACCGAAAGAGTACCCACTGAGGATCTTCAAATTGTGCGTTATCATATAAGCTGCTTATTTCAGTATAACGCTCAAAAACTTCCTTTAACCTTTTCACCATAGGTGAAATTTGTTGGGTAGAAACATTACACTCCCAGACTTCTTGCTCTGAGTACTGTCCAACTCGCAATCCGTCAGACTCTGTTTCAATGTTTCGTACCTCGACGTTATATAGACCAGCAACCTTTATGCCAAGCAACCCATCTTCGAGTAATTCAAAGTCAATTACTTTTGCGAATGTACCAATTGGAAAGATATGTTCGTTAGTATTTTTATCCCCTTCAGCGTTAAGCATGCACAATATAAAACCCGTGTCGTTAGCACATACTTGCTTCACCATCCTTGTATAGCGGGGCTCAAAGATACGCAGCGACATCCTGCCTTGCGGCATAAGATGTGCGGAAAGCGGAAACAGTGGAACGGTTGTGCTCGACATTTCGCATTATAAAGTTGTGAAGATTTGTGGCTGATTACGCCACCAATATCTAATTGGATCGGCGTTCACTTGATACGGTGGTGAGTAAAATTAGCGCAAATCTGATCTTGGGTATGAAAATTTGGGTAGTCTTTTTATACATTTTACAAAATGATGCCTATGACGCTTATCGAACGATTTTGCTCGATTTATCGGGACCTTACAAAAATTTCATCTAATGATTTAAGGACCATTTATACTGACGATGTAGAATTCATTGACCCAATTCAGCGACATAAAGGAAGGGATAACGTCGAGGCCTATTTTTCAAAACTTAATGATAGTGCCCGGTCTTGCAAGTTCGATATCACCAATATCATTCCCTGTAACAATAATAAGGATGATGTAACTAGGGTACTGACCTGGCATATGACGTTACAGCTGAAGAAGCCTGATAAAACGATTCATCTGGATGGTACTACGCTGTTAAAAGAGAATGCATCGGGCTTTTATTACCATCGTGATTATTATGACCTTGGCGAAATGGTTTATGAGCATGTCCCTCTGGTCGGCTGGATAGTGAAGAAAATAAAGAGGAAGCTGGCACAATGACCGCTATGTTAATTACAGGCGCCACATCAGGTATCGGTGAAGCGCTGGCTCAGCATGCAGCGTCGCAGGGGTATCAGGTAATAGCATGCGGACGGAACCAGGAAAAACTGGATGCACTGAGCAAGCACGACAATATCAGTCCGTTACAGTTTGACGTCAGTGATAAAGATGCCACTTTCGAGGCACTTAGTACGTGTCACTTTGACATTGCCGTGCTTAATGCCGGAACTTGTGAGTATGTTGATATCGAAGAATTTGAAACCGATATGTTCCGGCGCGTATTTGAGGCCAATTTTTTTGGTGTGGTCAATTGTGTAAATGGTTTACTGCCCAACCTGAATAAAGGTAAAAAACTGGTGATAGTAGATAGCATGGCCAGACTGCTTCCCTTCACCCGAACAGAAGCATACGGTTCATCGAAAGCCGCCCTGCATTATTTTACCAAGTCGCTGGAAACCGACCTGTGGGATAAGGGTGTAAAAGTTCAGGCAGTTTCACCGGGGTTTGTTGAAACGCCACTAACAGACAAAAACGATTTTGATATGCCGATGATGATAAAAGTTGACCGTGCCGCTAAAGATTTACTACACGGTATTGAAAAAAATCATCAGACAATTTTTTTCCCGACGTTATTTGGCTGGATTATGCGATTTATGCACATTCTGCCCACTGCCGTTCAGCGAAGATTGTCACTTTCTATGCGCAATAAATAAAGAGAATAAAGAATGAATCAAAAGGTTGCCATTATCGGAACAGGAATTTCCGGTCTAACCTGTGCCTATCTGCTCCAGCGAAACTATGATATCACCGTGTACGAGGCTAACGACTATATCGGTGGGCATACTGCAACTAAAAATGTCACCGTTGATGAAAAACAATATGCTATTGATACTGGCTTTATTGTGTTTAATGACTGGACCTATCCTAACTTCATAAAGCTAATGGAACGTCTTGGTGTGGAAACGCAGCCAACGGAAATGAGCTTTTCCGTACATGCCCCCAAATCAAACATTGAATATAACGGTAATACACTCAATACCTTGTTTGCCCAGCGACGTAACCTTGTTCGCCCCAGGTTCTGGCGTATTGTTAAAGACATTGTTGCGTTTAACAAAGCCTGTAAAAAGCATCTGAAAGAAGGCAGGGATACTGCAGATAAGACATTGTTCGGCTTTATCACTGAGTTAAAGCTGAGCGATGACTTTGCTAACTTTTACATTCTACCGATGTGTGCAGCCATCTGGTCGGCAAGCCTGGAACAGACACGCGCCTTTCCACTGAAGTTTTTTCTTCAGTTTTTCAATAACCACGGTCTGCTCAATATAACCAACCGGCCTCAGTGGTATACCCTCAGGGGTGGGTCATCATCGTATATAGCGCCGCTGACGAAAGGGTTTAGCGATCATATCAGGCTCTCTTCTGCGGTAAGACGGGTAGAAAGACGCGATCATCGCTGGGCAGTCAAGACGCAGGCTGACGAACGTTATTATGATCAGGTGATATTTGCCTGCCACAGTGACCAGGCGCTGAAAATGCTGGCTCACCCTAGTGCAGCTCATCAGGAGATTCTGGGCAACATTCCTTACGCCAACAATGATGTTGTCTTGCACACCGATACCAGCCAACTGCCCCAGCGAAAACGAGCCTGGGCGAGCTGGAACTACCGGCTAACTGAAAACAAGGATGAAGCGCGGGCACCTGCCACAGTGACCTACGATATGAATATATTGCAACAGCTCGAAAGCGATACTACATTTTGTGTCACATTGAATAATACACCCGCGATACGTTCTGACAAAATTCTGGGCAGATACCAATATGCCCATCCGCAATACAGCCAAAAAATGGTTGATGCACAGCGTCGGCGCGATGAAATATGCGGACAGGATAATCTGCATTTTTGCGGGGCGTACTGGTACAACGGGTTCCATGAAGACGGTGTTAAAAGCGCGTTGGATGTGGCTAAACGGTTCGGTGAATCGCTGTGACGACCAGTGGTATTTACCATGGCACCGTCTACCACGAACGGTTCTCGCCTACGCAGCACCGGTTCAGCTACTCCATCTTTTTATTCTGGCTGAACTTAAATGAGCTGGACCAACTTGATGAAAAGGTTAAACATTTTTCATCAACGCATCGGTCTCTTGTTCAATTTCGTAGATCAGATTACGTTGGTGATAATAGCCAGGATGTTTCTGAAGCAGTGATACAAAAAATTGTATCACTGGGTGGCCCGCAGTTAGACGGAGAAGTTTATTTGCTCGGGCAGTTACGAATGCTCGGCCTGTATTTCAGTCCGGTAAACTTCTACTTTGTCCGTTGCGAAGGTGATAATACCTTTACCCATATGCTGGCAGAGGTTTCTAACACACCCTGGAATGAACGCCATTATTACTGGGTAGATTTAACGACGCAGCAAGACACACAAAAGGCATTTCATGTGTCGCCGTTTAACCCTATGGATATGCAGTACAAATGGCAAATTGAGCAACCTGACAAAACATTCGCTATGCGGATGGATTGTCATCAGACGAAAAAAGATTTCAGTGCCGGACTGGCAATGTCCCGGGTTCCCTTAAACTCGAAGACCCTGCGTCAGGCGCTTTTAAAAACACCAAGTATGACCGTTAAAACGGTGCTTGGGATTTACTGGCAGGCGCTTAAGCTCTGGCTCAAGCGCACGCCTGTTTATTCGCACCCAGATAGTTAGGAAATATTATGTCGCATGGAGAATCTGCAGTAACGATGCTACCAGCAGGGTCGCTGATTGACAGAGCGAGCCGTACCGCATTTCTAAAAGTTATGTCAGCCTTGCCACAGGGGCATATGAAAATTGCTGAACAAGGGCATACTATCGCCCAATTCGGCGACCCCTGGGATGCACTACAAGCCACTATTGATATCCAGTCTATTGAAGCATACCGCCAACTTCTTTTCGGCGGCAGTATTGCTGCTGGTGAGACGTACATGAACGGGCTTTGGGAAACGCCGGACCTTACATCAGTCATTCGGATTTTTGCACGAAACCTGCCCTTTCTGGATGCCTGGGAAAATAAATTTAAATGGCTGACTATGCCGCTGCATAAGGTCCAGCACTTCATGCGCCGCAATCACGCCGCGCAGGCAAAGAAAAACATCGAGGCGCATTACGATTTAGGTAATAAGCTTTACACCCGGTTTCTTGACGAAACCATGATGTATTCTTCGGCAATCTATCCGGACCCGAATACCAGTCTGGCTGATGCCCAACATTACAAATTACGGGCGCTTTGCAATAAGCTGCAGTTAAAAGAGACCGATCACTTATTGGAGATTGGCACTGGCTGGGGCGGTATGGCTGTTTTTGCCGCAAAGCATTATGGTTGTCGCGTGACGACAACGACTATCTCTGAAGAACAATATGCTTATGCCCAGGCCTGGGTAGAACGAGAAGGGCTGACAGATAAGATAACATTGCTGAAAAAAGACTATCGTGAGCTTACGGGGACCTATGACAAGCTCGTCTCTGTGGAGATGATTGAGGCTGTGGGTAAAAAGTACCTTGGCAATTTTTTCAACAAGTGTAGCAGCCTGTTAAAAGAAGACGGAATAATGGCGTTGCAGTCAATCACCATTGATGACAGACGCTTTGACAGCTATGCGGATAGCGTCGATTTTATTCAGAAATACATTTTCCCCGGCGGTTTTTTACCTTCTCAACTGGTGATCAGTGATCATTTGAAACGCTACAGTGATTTGATGGTACGCGATTTACAGGATATCGGCCTGGATTATGCGAAAACACTGGATGATTGGTATGAAGGTTTTATCAGTGCAAAAGAGGCGTTGATGGCGGATGGTTACGATGAGCGATTCGCACGGATGTGGACATACTATCTGAAATACTGCGAGGGTGGTTTTTTAGAACGGGCCATCAGTGCTGTTCAATTAGTAATAACGAAGCCTGGTTGCAAGCTGCCAATTGTGCGTGGGTAGTCTCGTACTCCAATCTATCTTCACAGGTAGTTAATAAAGAAAAGGCTTACCAAAGATTGGTAAGCCTTTTTGTTATGTCATGGGAGACACTTTCAAAGAACCGTTTATTGAGTACACATTCCTGTGCTGTTTGCCGAATCAAATGTCAGGCTACTTTGTACACCGTCGACACAGAAGTTTGCGCTAACGTTACCCGACAGTGCAGTTGATGAAGTGAATACCACGACACCGTTCGCATCTGTTACGCCATTGGCAGACTCGCTCCAGTCGCCGGTAAACTGACCGGTCACTGTAGCACATTCAACTGGCGCACCGGTATTATCCATTACTGTCACCGTTGACTGAGCCTTTTTAAGCCCCTTTCCAGCACTAACGGTAGTCGTGGTGACATCACTTACAACGGCTGTTGTCGCTGTTGTCTCCTGACCGCCGCCATCTGCACCATATATCGCCATGTTGTCCAGATAATAAGTATCGCCATTATTGGAGTTTGGCGCGATGAGAATCACAATTGTATCTACGTCAACGTCTGTAGTACCACCATCTACGCGATCTTCAAGCACAAACTTCAAACGTTGCCATCCTGCCACCGCTTCTGTATGAGCAATAAACTTAGAGTGGCGGCCAGTAGGATAATTATCCGGCGTTGCCTGGCTGCTGTCCTCAAGCTGGATTAAGATCTCCTGCTTAGAGGGCACCGGCATATAAACATCCATATAGAAGGCTTCATTACCAGCGATTAGCGGACCTGCATCGGTGATAACTGATGTGGTGCCGGCAATGACGTCATACAGAGACGCACTGCTTCTGACATATTCCAGTGCAGTTGCTGAGCTATTTACGGCATCTGAGGCAGGGTTAGGTACCTCGTTATACTGCCCTTCCCAACTTGTGATAGTCAGCTCACCATCGGCTTCAAAGTTGTCCAGCACGTGGTCGGTGCTCAGCACTGGCAAAACATGTACGTCCATGGCAACACGACTGGTACCGCAACTATTAGTAATATCGGCTGTCACCGTGCCGCCCTGCTCTGCCCAGTCAACAGTCAGACTATTTGTTGACGAGGTCTGCTGCGTTGGCGCGTTCCAGCTGTAATTGCTACCGGTGCCGGCTTCATCTACGATTTGATAGGTTGCCTGTGAATTAGCATCCACGATGTGCGGGCCTTCAAGTGACGGCTGTCCAAAATCATAAACGCGAACGTAATCCACTTCCATAGTCTGAGGTAGCTGGGTATCGTCGACCACGCCACCGATACTGCCACCAACAGCCATGTTAAGCAGGAAATGATAGTTGTAATTATCGAACGTCCAGAACGCCGGATCGCTCAAATCGTCAGGGGTTTTCACTGAATAAAGGATGTCATCCACATACCAGCGAATTTCATTGGGTTCCCACTCAACAGCGTATTCATGGAATCCGTCAGACCAGCGATCTGGTTGCTTGATAATACGACCACTGGTCCATTCATTATCAGGGTATGCGTTACCGTAGTGGATGGTTCCAAATGCAATCATATCTGCCTGACCGGTGGCCTCGAGAATATCGATTTCACCACTCATTGGCCAGCCTTCGGCGGGTTCTGTTGGCAACATCCAGAATGCAGGCCACATACCTGTTCCGGTGGGAAGTTTGATACTGGCTTCAAAACGGCCATAGGTCCATTCACCACCATTTGGCATATTCGCCGTACGAATACGACCAGAGGTATACTGGCTACCTTTGACGCGTTGTTTTTTAGCCGTAATTGTGAGTTTACCGTCAGCAACTGTCAGGTTTTCTGCCTGGTAGCTCTGCAGTTCATTGTTTCCCCAGCCACAAATTCCGTAGCTACAACCATCTCCCAGCATCACTTCCCATTTACTGGTATCAAGTTCTGTTCCATTGAACTCGTCTTGCCAGACCGGTGTAGGGTTTTGACAGACCGCTGCCATCGCAGCGTGGCTTACTAAACCACCAGACACCATGACTAAAGCTTGCATAGCACGCTTTTGATTCATCAACATAGTCATACCTTTTTTACAGTTGTTGGCGTCCCAGCACTAAAAATAATCGGCCGAACTCGAGGTCAATGTAAGCGCTTCCAACACTAATGTAAACAGCTTGTAATAAAAATTAACTAATAATGTAAGTTTTTCTTAAGCTCTAAAATGTATTCAGAACAGGCGCTGTAAGGGTTTGTAAATAATATTAAATTTTTTACTTAAGATTGGACGTTGCCTGTCTTGAAGCTTTTTTGAACGCGAAATAGCTCAATAAACACACAGCGAGAGAAATGATACCGCTATTTATCGCAATAAAGGCTGGGGACGTATCTTTCCAACCGTGCAAGACAATACTTGTTAATGCTAAAGCAAGAAGCAGTAATGCGGTCATGATGCGTAACTGCTGACTAACCCTATGTGGATCCCGCTTATATACTGCATAACTGCAGCTCATTACAAATGCGCCCCAGAACAAGGGCACTATCATTGACGGAATAGCAAAACCAGCCAGAGCCGCTGACAGAAAGGAAGCCGGCGTACCCCACACAACGGCCGCCCAGTAGTCGTTGAGCGCATCGGTAATTTGTCTTTTCTTAAACCACAAATTAATACCGCTGACACAAATCACCGTAAGAGCCATTCCCAACACAAGGTAACTCAGTAGGATCCAGACACTACCAAAATGGCCGAAGTGCAAACGGTATACTGAAAAAATGGCTTCCTGCCCTGCATGACCTTGTGCAAAGCCGACGGCATCCAGATAGTTACCCATCGCATCAAACCGGTACTGTTCTGAATAAATAAACATGTCGGTGTGCTGTGCACCCAGTAATAAAAACTCGTCATCTTCGCCGGGCCGCTCGAAGGTAATAAACAGCGGTCGGGCGTCAGGAGCAACAGTGTCTAAAGAAGCCAGAGCATGCCCCAGATCCATCTTGCCATAATAGGCAGGTGCATCAGGGACTTCACCAAACACCTCGCCGAACAACGCCCCTTTATCGCCCTCATACATTGCTTCAGCATATAAAGTGTTGAGCGGCCCACCCAAACCGAAATAAGCCCCGGTAAGCGCGATCATCAGATGAAATGGCAATCCCCAAACACTTAGACGATTATGCAAATCGGCCTGCTTAAGCGAGCTGTCTGCTCCCCCGCGAAATGTAAACGCATCTTTGAAAATACGTCTGTGTGCGACAACCCCGCTTACAATCAATACCGTCAGCAATGCACCCAGTATGCTGACAAATAACTCTCCGAAGGTGTGCGGCAAATGCAGCTGTGCATGAAACTCGGCAATAAAATCTGTAATTGGATGAGATTTTGTCTGGCTGAGAGTACCCGCATCATCAATGTACCAGGCATTGCCGTTTGCTGACAAAAAGGCCCGGGGCATGTCCGGTGTAGGCAAACGCATGGTGACCAGTGTGGAGATGTCGCCCTGCTCCTGTAACATCTGACGATAAGCGCGTTGTAACGCTGCCGGGCTGTACTCAAGTGTTTCTGCTACATTCGGCTGCTCCCACCGAACAAGCTCGTTGCCTAATACCGCAACAGTGCCGGACAAACATACCCAGTACAGCAACACGCCCACAGCAAGACCCAGCCAGCTATGTCCCTGAAGAGCCCGTTTACTTAATTTCCGTGAGATACCAAAAGCCAAATCAGTTCCTTGTTACGCGTAGACAGAGAACGCTGAACACGCAGCAAGTAAGCTTCCACACAGGTACAGGCGCATGCGATTAGTCTCAGCCATATACCATAGCGCTAATCCGGCCCAAATCAGCGGCATCGTGAAGATGCCCAGCGCAAGATTGTTCACGCGTTCAAACGGTAGCAAATGTGTGATTCCCACGGTTACGAATGCGGCAAGTGTGCCACACACCGGTATAAGTGCAATGGCGGTCAGGAGCTGTGGGATAAGACCTTGTGCTGCAGCGCGCCAGTTCAGCGCCTTTCGATGCTTCGCGCGCTCACGACCAGTGTGACGCTGTGTTCGTGCTCTGACAATAAGTAACCAGGCTGAAAAGCAAACTGTAATAATGGCAAACGCAACCGCGAATCTTATCCCGGATTCAAGACCTGACACGTAGATGCTGACAGGTATCAGCAGCCAGCCTGCAAAGGTAAAACCCTGACTCGCTTTACTTTTGTTTGCGCCTTCAGCCAGCCATCCACGATACAGACAAATTGTCGCAATGTTTGTCAGTAAAATGCCTGCCATGGTAAAAATCATCTGTTGTTCGCCGTCTGTCAGAATGCAAATGAGGCCGTGAGTTTAGCGGTCCGTGGCTCGCTAAGCACAAGATAATTTGCACCCGGGAAGCCGCCCACAGAAGCCCAATAATTATTATCAAACACATTTTCCAGACGAGCCTGCAAGGTCAGATCTGTGTTGCCCAGCATCATTGAGTAACGTGCACCAATGTCCACTCTGTGACTACTGTCGACTTCGTAGATATTGGCGGCATCGGCGTATTGCTCACTGGTATAAATGCCGCGTGTATCCAGCGTCAGGCCTGGTGCGGCGGCAACATCCCACTCCACATTGATATTGGCCTGAAAATCGGGTATCCCCACTACATCTTTTCCTTCGTTAAGACCATCCTGAGTGTTCGTCTGTTCCGCCTGAACCAGCGTTAATCCCCCCAGCAGTTTCACATCAGGATGTGGCAGCCCGAATACCGATATCTCTACGCCGCGATTACGTTGCTCGCCATCACTACTAAATATATTCTCATTTACAATGGCACTTGGTTTTTCGGTGGAATAGACACTGATAACTCCACCGATTTTACCTACATCAACTTTTACACCGGCTTCAAACTGCTGAGAGCGGAAAGGATCAAGCACTTCACCGGCGTTGTTGACCGGCTGACCACCTGATTGTGAAGGTGCAACCTCGCCGGGAACTAATCCTTCACTGTAATTGGCATAAAGGGAAATTGTTTCACGCGGCTTATAAACCACGCCCGCCACAGGGGTGACTCTTGATTCATCATACCTGGACAGTACCTCGCCGGTGTTATAGTCGAAACTCGACGTTTCGATGGCCTGAAAACGCGCGCCCAGCGTTACCATGACACTGTCATTAAAGAAAGACATCATATCCGCCAGGGCCACACTTTCATTTTCATTGGTCAGGGTAACCAGCGGCTGTGAAAGGTTACCGCCTGTGAAGAAATCGGCACTCGGCTGCATAGCCGGCACTGGGTTATACAGATTACCGACAAATCCACTGAAATCAGAAAAAGCATACGCATTTTTTGAATCCATTGAAAACGATGACGCAGACACAATCAGGTTATGTGCTACGCCGGCAATTGAGAAGCGACTGCGGATTCCGGCCTCATAGGAGCGGACATTATCTTCTCTGGTGTTATCAAAGCGATAAGCACTGAAATCTCCGTCGGCAGATGCCGTGGGGTTGGCCAGCACGTTTTCTTCCTCGCCACTTCTGAATCCCATTGCCAGCCACGTCGAGGTATTTTCAAGTACATCGTATTCGGCGCGAACAGCACCAAAAAGCTGCTCTTCACTGGTGAACGTCCATGGCTGCGCAAAGTTATTATCTGCCTCTGGCGCGGAGGGAATAGCCCCAAATGGCGTTACGCTGGGACGCGGGGCGTCGACGTCATGCTCCTGAAATCCAAGATCGGCAGACAAACGAAGTGCATCACTCTGATAATCCACGCCAAATGAAGCGACAGATACCTCGCGGTCCTGTTCATCAACAGCAGTCTCACCATCACGTTTTACCAGATTCACCCGAATACCGGTATTTTCGTTCTCATCACCATAGCGCCGGCCAACATCAGCTGCAATATAGGTGTGCCCCTGCCCCTCGACACCTACCCGGATTCGATTCAAAGCAGTTTCTGGTGCTCGTTTGGGTACTACGTTGACCAGGCCACCCAGGCCACTGCCTCCGGGCGCCGCGCCATTTAAAAATGTACTGGCTCCGCGAAATACCTCAACACGCTCCAGTAACTCAGCGGCCACGTACTGACGCGGTAAAATGCCATACAGACCGTTATAGGTCATATCATCCGAGTAAACCGGGAAACCACGAATAATATAGACTTCCTGAAAGTTACCAAAGCCACGTGCTACCCGCACTACAGGATCATTTTGCAGAACATCGGCGATACTTTTCGATTGCTGATTTCGCACAATTTCATCTGTGAAATTCGTAGCCATAAATGGCGAATCCATAAAATCAAGATTGCCCAGGATACCGGCACGCCCGCCACGGGCAACCTGCCCCCCAGGGTACTCACCATTTAATGTGACCTGTGAGCCCTGCACTTCAATGCGCTCAATATTGTTGTTCTGTGAAGGGTCCGAAGCGGTTTGCTGAGCCACCGTCGGCATGGATAAGACAGCACACACTGAGGCGCTTAGAAGGGCACGTCTGAAAGTCATAGAAAATTCTGTAAGCAAGAATGATTAATACTGCCGCGCATGATAATCATTCTTATTTACATTTTCAATGTTTTCACTTGCTGGTACGACGATTGTGCGACGAAACGTCTAAATAGGCAGGTAATGTCAGCAAGCATAGAAAATAAGACGGGCGCTTTTGTTGATCAGATGTCGCATCAGGCCTTCGCATGAAGCTAAGCGTTCTGCTTGTTATACCACTATCAGGGTGAGAGGGTCAGCTAAATAGCAGGCCCCCTGCCACTGCGTCTCTAGTCATCAAGTACCGAGATAGGTTTGGAGACCATCGGTTTGCCCTGATTAATATTAATTTCAACACGGCGGTTTTTGGCACGCTCCTCCTGCGTGGCAGGCTTTTCTACCACTGGCTGGGTATCTGCTTTACCCACCACTTTCATTCTGCGTTCGTCAAAGCCATCTGCCAGCCTGACCTCTTCAGCCACAGCAACAGCGCGCTGTGCAGATAAATCCCAGTTGGAACGATAAAGCTCATTGGCAATATGCTGGCCGTCGCTGTGTCCGGAAATTTCTATTTCTCCGGGCATGTCGGCCAACAACCGCCCTACTTTTCGCAGAATGGGTTTAAACTGCGGCTGTAAAAATGCAGATCCGGCGGAAAACGAGCCATTTTCCCGAATACGGATGGTAAGTTGCTGACCCAGGCTCTCCAACTCAATAGAGCCATCGAGTATTTCTTTTTGCAGCTGTTCGGCCACCTTCTTCATCATTTCATTCACTTCATCCTTTTCCGCGCTTTGCTGGGCAGATGAAGATTGCTCTGTCGAGGTTGTCTGTGCCTGACCGCCGCGCTGTTCGCCACGTTGCTTCTGACGTCCGCCCGCAGAGTCCTCATTACCCGCCTGAAACTCAAGCATTTGCTGCGTGACTTCAATCGTCTGCTGCTGGATGGTTTCAATCGGTGTCGGATCAGGTTTACCGGGACGAAATTCCATGGCAATTACAGACGTACCTTTAGGAATATCTTTGACTTCAATTTTATTTTGCACGCCGAATGCAAACTTCATTGAGCCGGCAATTTGCTTGAACTTAAGCACGTCCATTTCTGAAAAGGCCAGCAGCAATACGAAAAAGCACATTAACAGCGACATCAGGTCAGCAAACGTTCCCATCCAGGCGGGGAGCCCTTCAGGAGGGCATTTAGGACATTCTTCTTCCTGCGCCATGAGTCTTACTCCTCGTCCGCTGCGCCGCGCTTACTTGAGGCCAGGTAGTTTTTAAGAATACCTTCTATTACCCGCGGGTTCTGGCCATCTGCAATACCGACAATACCATCGAGAATAAGCTTCTGATTCAGCTTTTCTTCCTCTACGCGGTTTTTCAATTTTGAGGCGATGGGCAAACAGATAACATTGGCTAAAAATGCACCGTAGAGAGTGGTCAGCAATGCCACTGCCATAGCCGGGCCAATGGCTTTGGGATCATCCATATTGGAAAGCATGGCAACCAGACCGATAAGCGTACCGATCATGCCCATGGCCGGGGCCACGTCTCCCATCCCTTTGAAAATCGAGACCCCGAATTCGTGCCGCTCAGTGGTCATGGAAATGTCTTTGATCAGCGTTTCACGCACCACTTCGATGTCGTGGCCATCCACCAGCATATCCACGCCTTTTTGCATAAACGAATTACCTATCTCAGCTTCTTCCAGCGCAAGAAATCCGCCCTTACGCGCCGAGTCGGCCATCTCAACAATCTTCTCAATCAGCTCGTCCGGCGTATCGATTTTAAACATAAAGGCTTTACCGGCAATTTTCCCTGCACCAAAAAACTGCCCCAGTGTAAATTGAGAAAGCACTACAAACAGTGTTCCTCCAAATACAATCAGCACCGAGGGGACATCGATGAAGATCACCAAATCGCCCCCGAGAATCATGGCCATGACTATAAAACCAATACCACCCAACATGCCTATGACGGTTGCTAAATCCACTCGTTAATCCTCACTATATGAATACGTTGTTTGCGACGGGATTATGATTTCTAATATGCTTATAAATTAGCTGCTTACAAAGCCGCAAAAATAGTGTCATGTATACTATCGGCATTGCGTGAAAATTCTATAACCAAATTCCACTAATTGCTGTTTGATTTGTGTAACTCACGTATCTAATGACAAACTTTTATCAGCACACCGCCCTCGTATACTGCGTGTCGCACAGCTGGACAAACCATTTGACCGCCACCCCCCTGTCGGTTAATGTGCGCGTATTCATCCAACCATGGAAATAGCTGTGACTGAGACTGATAAATCCCCTTCATTTGAAGAAAGCCTGACTGAATTAGAGGCAATCGTCACGCAGATGGAAAATGGCGACCTGCCGCTTAACGAAGCGTTGGAAAAGTTTGAGCGTGGGATTAAGTTATCCCGTGCCAGCCAGCAAGCGCTGGAGCAGGCCGAACAAAAAGTGAAAATACTGTTGTCTGAGCAAGGTCAGGACACGTTATCAGAACTCACTGACGATAACGAATAGCCCTTCAGATTATCCCGCATATTACGCACCTTTACAGGCAAGATTATGAATTTTGATGCGCTTCGTCAGCAAATAAAAAAGCAAACCGACGAGAGCCTTTTAACACTTATTGAGTCACTGCCCGATCATGCTCCCCGTTTAAAAGCGGCAATGCAACATGCGTTGCTGGTAGGCGGAAAAAGAATGCGACCGGTGCTGACGCATCTGATAGGCAACGCGCTGGATGTGCCTAAGCAGGACCAGAATGTGATCAGTATGGCAATAGAATGCATTCATGCCTATTCTCTGGTTCATGATGATCTGCCGGCAATGGATGACGATGCGCTCCGCCGGGGCCAGCCGACCTGCCATGTTAAATTTGATGAGGCAACAGCAATTTTAGCGGGCGATGCCTTGCAAACGCTGGCGTTCTCGATTTTAACGGAGCAACCGGTATCCGAGCAATCAGCCCCGCACAGAGCAAAACTGGTCAGTATCCTTGCGACAGCGTCTGGCTATCAAGGCATGTGCGGTGGACAAGCGATTGATCTGGCTACCACCGGAAACAGTATCGACGTCGACGCCCTGACCCGTCTGCATCAGTTAAAAACAGGGGCTTTACTGAGCGCGTGTGCGCAAATGATCACTCAGGTTGCTGATATCAGCGAGTCAGACAGGCAACACTTCATTACATTTTCACGTATTATCGGTTTGGCCTTCCAGGTTCAGGACGATATTCTTGATGTCGAAGGTGATGCTCAGATGCTGGGCAAACCGCAGGGCTCAGACCAGGCGCTAGGAAAAAATACGTTTCCGGCATTGCTTGGCATGGAGCAGGCAAAACAGGTTCTGAATGATTTGCATGCTGAGGCGCTTCAAGCGCTGGCCAGTTTGCCCTACAATACCGAATACCTGACAGCATTTACCGATTTAATGGTAAATCGTAACCATTAATCAATGCTGCTATGCAAAAGACAGAATAATAACCAATGAGTTTAGATTTAACCCATTATCCAACACTGGCAAAAGCCCAGACGCCTGAGCAATTACGCACATTGCCTCAGGATAAGCTTAAGACACTGTCTGATGAGCTCAGACAGTATTTGCTGACCTGCGTCAGTCAGAGCAGCGGCCACTTTGCTTCAGGCCTTGGTACTGTTGAGCTGACCGTCGCCCTGCATTACGTCTACAATACCCCGTTTGATCGATTGATCTGGGATGTTGGCCATCAGGCCTACCCCCACAAGATTGTCACCGGGCGTGCTGGTCGCATGTCAACCATTCGCCAAAAAGGCGGACTTCACCCTTTCCCCTGGCCGGGTGAAAGCGACTATGACACCTTCGCAGTTGGCCACTCCTCGACCTCCATCAGTGCCGGTTTGGGTATGGCTGTTGCCGCAGAAAAAGAAGGCAAAGGCCGAAAAGTCGTTTCGGTCATCGGCGATGGCGCGATGACCGCCGGTATGGCGTTTGAGGCGATGAATCACGCCGGTGATATCAACAAGGATATGGTAGTTGTACTGAACGACAATGAGATGTCGATTTCAGAAAATGTCGGTGCACTGAATTCGCATCTGGCGCGATTACTGACGGGTAATTTCTTTAATAAAATTCGTGATGGCGGGAAGAAACTGTTAAGTAACGTTCCGCCTATTAAAGAGTTTGCCAGTCGTGCAGAAGAGCATCTGAAGGGCATGGTTGTACCCGGAACCATTTTTGAAGAGCTTGGTTTTAATTATATCGGGCCGATTGATGGCCACGATGTCAATACCGTGGTGGATGCCTTACGTAATATGCGTAACTTTAAAGGCCCGCAACTGCTTCATGTCGTTACCCGAAAAGGTAAAGGCTACCCGCAGGCTGAAAAGGACCCTATCAAGTTTCACGCGGTGCCTAAGTTCAACCCGGCCGACAACGCCCTTCCTACTGCCAAGCCTAGTGCACCAAGTTTCTCAGCCGTCTTCGGACAATGGCTTTGCGACATGGCAGCCAAGGATCCCAAGCTGATGGCAATTACACCGGCTATGCGTGAGGGTTCCGGTATGGTCACGTTTTCTCAGCAGTATCCTGATCAGTACAGCGATGTCGCTATCGCTGAGCAGCATAGTGTGACATATGCCGCGGGCCTGGCCAAAGAGGGGATGAACCCGGTTGTCGCTATTTATTCGACATTTTTGCAGCGCGCTTATGACCAATTGATCCACGATGTGGCGCTTCAGGAGTTGCCGGTTCTCTTTGCTATTGATCGTGCCGGAATTGTCGGGGCTGACGGACAAACACATCAGGGCGCATTTGATTTAGCGTTCTTACGCTGTATTCCCAACATGATCATTATGGCGCCTTCAGATGAGAATGAATGTCGTCAAATGTTGTATACCGGTCATCTGGCTAAGTTACCAGCAGCGGTGCGCTACCCGCGTGGTGCTGGTAAAGGCGTCACTCCTGAGTCATCGATGCAGGCACTGCCTATCGGAGAAGGCCGCAAAGTACGAAAAGGAAAACGCGTCGCTATCCTGAACTTTGGTACCCTGATGCCATTTGCTGAGCAGGCTGCTGAGGCTCTGGATGCGTCGCTGGCTGACATGCGCTTTGTAAAGCCACTTGATGTAGCGCTTATCCGTGAACTTGCTGATGAGCACGAATTACTGGTCACGCTGGAAGATGGCTGTATTGCAGGCGGCGCCGGTGCCGGTGTGGTTGAGTTCTTACAGCAGGACAAACGTCTGGTTCACACCCTTCTGCTTGGTTTGCCCGATAAATTCATCGAGCAAGGCACCCAGCAAGAGATGTATACCGAGCTCGGTCTTGATGCACAAGGCATTATCCGGCAAGTTAACGCCTTTCTGGAAAGTTAAAAAAACCGGCGTTACGCCGGTTTTTTTATCCCATCACTTTAGAATGGCCAGAGAAGCAAAATAGCGTGTAACGACATGCAAGCCATTAATCCGGCCAGAACATCATCCAGCATAATACCTGCGCCACCGTGCATGCGTTTATCTACCACAATAATTGGCCAGGGTTTTAAAATATCAAATAGCCTGAAAAGAACGAATCCGGCCACCAGGTGTAATGGCGTAAGCGGTATAAATAAAAAGGTGCAGAACATGCCGGCAATTTCGTCCCACACGATAGAGCCATGATCATGCACCTGCATATCATCAGCGGTTCGGCCGCAAAAATACACGCCGATAAACGCAAAAAGCAATGTCAGGCTGATAAACATCCATGAGGGGGCTGATATTGTGGCGGCAAGTAAAGGTAAGGCGGCTGCGGAGCCAAAGGTACCGGGCATAACCGGAATGAGACCGCTACCGAACCCGAGCGCACAAAAATGCACCGGGTTTTTCATCGACACGCGCTCGCGATACTGGCGCTGCATTACAACTGATGCTCAAAGCCGGTCACTTCCGGCATGGGATATTTATCTTTATGATCTTTAAGATCGATTTTATTCTCCTGACCGGTTATCTGTCCGACACACGTGATTTTGATACCCGTACTGGCCAGCGCAGTCTCCAGGTTACCTCGCTGTTCTTCATTGACCGTAAAAATCAGCTCGTAGTCATCACCGCCTGTCAGCGCATAATCAATCGCTTGTTGCAGAGCCACCGTATCACGCAACTGACTTGAGACAGGTAATTTATCCACCTGAACGACAGCACCACAGCCAGAGGCTCTCAGGATATGTTTAAGGTCAGATAAGAAACCATCTGATACATCAATGCAGGAACTGGCCACACGTCGCAACGAGGTACCTGCTGCTACACGCGGTGTGGGGAAAAGATGGCGATTCACCAGATACTCTTTTACCCCATCGCCGGCATCAAGTTTATGAGTGAGAATATCCAGACCGGCAGCCGCATCGCCCAGGTGACCGGTCACATAAATCCAGTCGCCGGGTTTTGCTGTCGACCGCTTTAACGCGTTGTCGGGCGGGATGAACCCCTGCGCTGTGATGGTCATGGAGAGTGGCCCACGAACAGTATCGCCGCCAATCAACTGTACGGAATAATAGCGCGTTAGCTCATACATGCCATCGGCAAAATCCACCATCCAGGCTTCATCTACATCAGATATTGAAAGAGAAAGGCTTATCCAGGCAGGCTCAGCGCCCATCGCAGCAAGGTCACTAAGATTAACCGCAACCGCTTTATAAGCCACAGATTTAGCCGGCGCATCCTTTAAAAAATGCACCCCTGCGACCAGTGTGTCAGTAGTAATTGCTAACTGCTGATGAGACGCGACGGTGGTAACCGCACAATCATCGCCAATACCGACCACGACATCTTTACGTTGGTAGCCGCCATCTACAAAATAACGGCCGATTAAATCAAATTCTTTCACAATATTCTTATGCGTGCAGACTGGAATGTAACACTACGACGGGCGCTCGAGCGCCAGATCATTTACGCTCGTCTTCGCGCAACTTTCTGACCGCTTTATCTAATGCACCATTAATAAATTTGTGGCTGTCTTCTGCACCAAATATTTTGGCCAGCTCGATCGCCTCGTTGATAATGACCCGATATGGCACATCAATTCGCTCCACCAACTCAAAGGTAGCAACTCGCAAAATGGCTTTTTCGATAGGATCGAGTTCTTCAGGTAAACGTCCCAGGTAAGGTTTGATAATTCCGTCAAGGCGTTCAGCGTCCTGCGACACACCACGAAGAATGGCCTGAAAGTACACCATATCTACCTGATGCATGTTGTTACTGGTCGCCAGTGCAAGCTCTACCTGAGCGATGTCGTTTTTGCTCATCTGCCAGGAGTAAATCCCCTGAACCGCGAGTTCGCGTGCTTTACGTCTTGCTGAAACTTTCACAATTAATCCTTACAGACTGTCCAAAGCGTTAACGACATTAACCATTTCAAGTGCACCCAAAGCTGCTTCTGCACCTTTGTTTCCGGCCTTTGTGCCTGAACGTTCAATCGCCTGCTCAATCGAGTCAGTGGTGATAACGCCAAAAGATACCGGAATACCAAATTCAAGAGATACCTGAGCAAGGCCTTTATTGCATTCACCAGCAACAAAGTCGAAGTGCGGTGTACCACCACGAATCACCGCGCCTAACGCGATAATGGCATCAAATTGACCTTTTTCAGCAATTTTCTTCGCTGCAACAGGCAGTTCATACGCACCCGGTACACGCACAAGTGTAATATCATTATCACTCACTTCACCATGACGCTCCAGCGTGTCAAGCGCACCTTCAAGAAGACTTTCAACAACAAAACTATTGAAACGCGACACGATAATGGCAAATTTTTTACCGGTTGCTCTGATATTACCTTCGATTACCTGCATGGCAGTTTACCCTTGCTAAAAAACGGCGCGCAGTATAGCACAACTGCGCATAAACAAAATGGAATGATTTTTTTGCTGACTCGCTCAGCAGCTCTTATTCGTCGTCGGGGTGAATATATTCCACCACTTCAAGACCATAACCTGACAGCGCATGATACTTAATTGGCTTGCTGAGCAAACGCATTTTCTCCACACCCAGTGATGCCAGAATCTGACTGCCCACACCGATGGTTCTGGATGAGCCTTCCCAGGTCTTTCCGGCCGGTTGCTCGCCTCTGTCTTCTGCAGCAAAGCGCTGAACCTGACTGACCAAATCCTCTTCTTTGCCAAGCACGACCAATACTCCACCCTCTCGGGCAATCTGGCGCATACCTTCAGGCAGCGTCAGGGACCGGTTGATAGAACGGGTCGAGCCAAGCAAATCGCTCAGCGTATTATGCAAATGCACCCTTACCAGAGTAGGATTTTCAGCTGTTATCTCGCCTTTTTTCAAAGCAAAGTGGACCTGATTATCAATAATATCTTTATAGGTATGTAGTTCAAACTCGCCATATTCGGTAGGCAAGTTGCACTGGGCGACCTTTTCGATGGTCGTTTCATTCAGATTACGATACTCAATCAAATCGGCGATGGTGCCAATTTTTAAATCATGCTTTTGGGCAAACTTTTCCAACTGGGGACGACGCGCCATGGTGCCGTCTTCATTAAGAATTTCAACAATTACCGCTGCAGGTTCACAGCCGGCAAGACGGGCCAGGTCCACACCAGCCTCAGTATGTCCGGCCCGATTCAATACTCCACCTTCTTTGGCTATCAGCGGGAAAATGTGCCCCGGCTGCACAATGTCCTGTGCACTGGCATCGCGATGCACCGCGGCACGCACTGTGGTCGCCCGATCAGCCGCAGAAATGCCAGTGGTGACACCACGGGCCGCTTCAATGGAGACGGTGAAGTTAGTGGTAAACTGCGCCCCGTTTTTATCGACCATTAGCGGTAAGTTCAGGCGCTTACAACGATCTGCGGTCATCGGCAGGCAAACCAGCCCGCGGGCGTGCGTTACCATGAAATTAATTGCTTCTGGTGTAACATGCTCTGCAGCCATGATGATATCGCCTTCATTTTCGCGATCTTCATCATCCATCAGGATAACCATTTTACCCTGTCTGATATCTTCAATGATATCTTCTGTTTTATTCAGTGCCATAACCTTCGCTTTTTGTAGGGTCTGTTATTTTTTCAGAAATCCGTTTTCAGCCAAAAACGCCATATCGATTTTAGAGCGGGAGGGCTCAGCGGCTTTATCGCCAAGCATTAGCCGCTCTATATAGCGGGCCACCACATCAACTTCCAGATTGACCCGGGTGCCTGACCGGTACTGACCAATGACGGTTTCCTGTAATGTGTGCGGTATGATCCACAGCATGAATTTTGCGCCGTCAACCTCATTGACTGTCAGGCTAACGCCATCCACAGTAATGCTGCCTTTATGCGCAATATATCTGGCGAGATCAATGGGGGCTTCCACCCAGATTTCAACATACTTGCCATGATCGGTGATGCTGGCAATGGTGCCTACCCCATCCACGTGTCCTGACACAATATGCCCGCCGAACCTGTCTGTCGGACGCATCGCCTTTTCCAAATTGACGCGCGAGCCACTGTTGTAGTGCGCAAATCCGGTATATTTTATCGTTTCTGCAGATACATCGGCGCTGTAGAAGTCACTGCCGAATTCAACAACGGTCAGGCAAACCCCGTTTGTGGCAATACTGTCACCTAATGCCACATCCGACATATCAAGTTCGCCGGTAGACACGGTCAGCCGGATATCATTTCCGCGGCGGTCAAGCCGGCTGATAGTTCCCAATGCCGCTACAATTCCTGTAAACATACTGTTCTCAACTTTTCTCGCTCGGTGCTACACGAAATACCAGTTTCAGGTCATCTCCCACCTGAGTCTGTTGATGTAACGTTAAATTCACTACCTGATCCAGTGAGGCAAAATCAGGCATCCTGACCATGCTACGAGCCTTATCGCCCAAAATCTTGGGAGCCTGATAGATGATTAACTCGTCGACTTCCCCCGCTTCAAGCAACGCGCCGGCCAACCCGGGACCTGCCTCAACAAATAGTCGGTTTATATTTTTCTTAGCCAGTGTCTGCAACACGTCACTCAGGTTAATTTTCTTGTCGGTCACGGCAAACGGCAAATCATCGGCAGAGGGAGTCTGCTCATCGCTGACAACGCGCCAGGTGGGAAACCCATCAGTAAAAAGCTGCAGGTTGTCCGGTAATGTTTTGTCTCTGTCGATAACCACGCGAACAGGCTGGCGTATTCTTTTGAGCGGATAGGACGCCAGCGCCGCCTGCGCCGGACGTACCAGCAGACTCGGATCATCCGCGATGGCGGTCCCGCTGCCAGTCATAACGGCGCAACTTAACGCGCGATACCGTTGTACATCTCTGCGTGCATCTGCACCTGTGATCCACTGACTCTGGCCGTTAGATAACGCTATCTTACCATCCAGGCTAATCGCCAGCTTGAGACTTACCCAGGGTTTGCCAGTTACCATTCGCTTGATGAACCCGGTGTTAAGCGCTGCAGCCTGTGCTGCCATGACGCCGCTGCTCACCTGTATCCCCGCATTTTGCAGCATAGCAATGCCCCGCCCACTAACTTTGGGGTTGGGATCCGTCATCGCTACCACTACTCTGGCGACCTGCGCCTTAACAAGCGCTTTTGCACACGGTGGCGTGCGACCATAATGACTGCAAGGCTCAAGTGTTACATACGCCGTAGCACCTTGTGCCTGTTCACCGGCCTCTTCAAGTGCGTGAACTTCTGCATGAGGCGATCCGGCTTTTAGATGATAGCCTTGACCCACTTGCTGATTATTGCGATTGACAATGATGCAACCCACATTGGGGTTGGGAGAGGTTGTGTAGCGGCCTTTTTCAGCCAGACGAAGTGCCTTCGCCATCCAGAAATAATCATTTTCTATTGACTCGGATGGTTCAGAAGATGTGGTCATTAATCACCTAATCACCAAGACGTGCGATTTCCTCGCCAAATTCACGGATATCTTCAAACGAGCGGTATACCGATGCAAATCGAACATAAGCGACTTTATCAAGTTCACGCAATGCGGTCATAATCAGATTACCCAGCAGTTCGCTGGACACTTCCCGTTCACCGGTTGCCCGTAACTTGGATTTTAATGACAGCACGCATTGCTCAACCTTTTCAGTACTTACCGGGCGCTTCTCCAAAGCGCGCTGAAGACCGGCCCGAAGCTTATCTTCATTAAAAGGCTCGCGGGAGCCATCTCGTTTGATTACCCGCGGCATAACCAACTCAGCACTTTCAAATGTCGTGAAGCGCTCGTGGCACACCATGCATTCACGACGACGACGAACCTGATGCCCTTCGGCGACCAATCTGGAATCAATTACTTTTGTTTCCTGCTCGGAGCAAAACGGGCAAAACATGGCTCGTCCTTATCGTCGGCGGTGTTGCCCCGACATCTCAGAACAACACCAATCAATTACTTATGCGTAAACCGGAAATTTATCGCAAAGTTCAATAACTTCTGATTTAACGCGGTCAATGACACTGTCATCACCCATGTTGTCAAGAATATCACAAATCCAGTTTGCTACCTGTTTTGCTTCTTCTTCTTTAAAGCCACGACGGGTAATGGCAGGACTACCGATACGCAGACCACTGGTCACGAACGGTGAACGCGGGTCATTGGGAACAGAGTTTTTATTAACGGTAATATTAGCATTACCCAGCGCCGCATCAGCATCTTTACCGGTAATGTCTTTGTCAATTAAGTCCAGCAGGAATAAATGATTTTCTGTACCACCAGAAACTACTTTATAACCACGTTCCTGTAGCACACTTACCATCGCTTTAGCGTTTGTCACTACCTGCTGCTGGTATGTCTTAAACTCCGGCTCAAGTGCTTCTTTAAACGCCACAGCTTTCGCCGCAATAACATGGCACAACGGGCCACCCTGGTTACCCGGAAAAACTGAACTGTTCAGCTTTTTATAGATAGTTTCGTCACCGCACGATGACAAAATCAGACCGCTACGCGGACCCGCCAGGGTCTTATGCGTTGTTGTTGTAACAACATGAGCGTGCGGCAGCGGGTTGGGATAAACACCGGCAGCGACCAGACCAGCAACGTGCGCCATATCGACCAGCAGATATGCACCAACTTTGTCTGCAATTTCACGAAACTTTGCCCAATCCACAATGCCAGAGTAAGCAGAGAAACCACCGATAATCATTTTCGGTTTGTGTTCTTCAGCCAGTGCCTCGACCTGCGCGTAATCAATTTCGCCGGTGTCATGATTCAGGCCGTACTGAACAGCATTGTAGGTCTTACCTGAAAAATTCACGTGAGAGCCGTGAGTCAGGTGGCCGCCATCAGATAGGCTCATGCCCAGCACGGTATCACCGGCATCCAATAATGCCATGAAGGCTGCTGAGTTTGCCTGAGAGCCTGAGTGTGGCTGAACGTTTGCAAAGTCAGCCCCGAACAGTGCTTTTGCTCTGTCGATAGCCAGCTGCTCTACCACATCAACATGCTCACAGCCTCCATAATATCGCTTGCCAGGATAACCTTCTGCATACTTGTTGGTTAGCTGTGAACCCTGCGCTTCCATTACACGGGGGCTGCAATAATTTTCTGATGCGATCAGTTCAATATGATGTTCCTGACGCGCAGTCTCTTTTTTCATGGCGTCAGCCAGTTCGGGATCGAAATCCGCAATTGTCATTTCGCGAGGTAACATGGAGGCTCCTTAACAGCATTTGAAATGGCATTAAAATGAACGCCTATTCTAGTGATTTTATCCTGTATGTATACTGGTTTGTGGCCCTTCAACCATAAACGGCCGTGGTAAGATCAGTTGACACTAGCGATTATCGCTACCCTGCATTTTTTCCAGCGCTTTTACGCGATCATACAGGCTGCCAATCTGATTCAGGCGTACCGTCGTTCTGCGCCAGTCACGATTTTTCATCGCCGGTTGGCCGGATGAATACACGCCCGGTTCGGTAATATCCTGTACTATCATGGTGTAGCCTGTCACCTGCACATTGTCACAGATCTGAATGTGCCCGTTGATACCAACGCCACCACCGATAATCACATGCTTACCAATATGGACTGAGCCGGCAATCCCCGTGGCGCCGCAAATACAGGAATGGTCCTCAATGATACAGTTGTGCCCTACCTGAACCTGATTATCGATAATAACATTTTTACCAATAACCGTATCTTCCATGGCGCCGCGATCGATACTACTGGATGCGCCGATTTGACTGTCATCGCCAATTTGTACAGACCCGGTTTGCGGGATGGGTATCCAGCGGCCCTTGTCATTGGCATACCCAAAGCCAGACGCGCCAATAACGGTTTGACTGTGGATCGTGACCCGCTCGCCAATGTTCACCTCATGGTAAATAGTGACGTTGGGATTGATGATAGTGTCTTTACCAATTCGTGCGCCTTTACCGATAACTGTGTTGGCACCGATTACAACATTATCTTCGATAACGACATCGTCTTCGATGATGACATGATGCCCCAGGGCAACATTCGCGCCCACCTGCGCCGAGTCTGCAATAACAGCACTTTCAGCGATACCTGAGGCCACGGCAGGTGTGGTATCAAATAATTGTGCAATGAGGGCAAAAGCAGCATGTGGGTTACTCACCACCAATGCAGGCACCGGACTGTCGCTGCGCATTTTTTCATGCAGAATAACAGCACCAGCACGGGTTGATGCCAGCTGCGGCTTGTATTTTGTGTTGGTTAAAAACGATATCTGATGCGCCTGCGCCCCGGCCAGTGTCCCCACGCCGGAAAGTTGAATCGACGCATCGCCTTCCACCTGCGCACCTACATGCTCTGCCAATTCAGCCAGCGTGTACTGATTTTTACCTGCACCTGCCATGCAACGCCCCTCATACCTGATTCAAATAGTAAATGACGCTATAGTACTGTAAAACCGCCTTTTCGTCGTCCCGCTTTACAGACAAATCCGGCGTTTCACCTCAAAGATGACTAAATCTTCATCAATTACGCGCTATCATCGGACTTTGCTGGTGATTATGCCGACAAAAACGCTACAATACCCCCCTTTCTTCAGGGCAAGGACAAAGCATGTCACAATACGTTTATTCCATGCATCGGGTAGGCAAAGTTGTACCGCCTAACCGTCAAATCTTAAAAGATATTTCCTTAAGCTTTTTCCCAGGCGCAAAAATTGGTGTGCTGGGTCTCAATGGCGCCGGTAAATCCACTCTGCTTCGAATCATGGCAGGTGTCGACACGGAAATTGAGGGTGAAGCCAGACCCATGCCGGGCATCAATATTGGTTACTTACCTCAGGAGCCTCAGCTAGACGAGTCAAAAGATGTCCGGGGTAACATTGAAGAAGCTGTTGCTGACGTCACCCATGCGCTCAAACGTCTGGATGAAGTTTATGCAGAATATGCTGCTGAAGATGCTGACTTTGACGCACTGGCTAAAGAACAGGGCGAACTGGAAGCGGTTATTCAGGCCAAAGACGGGCACAATATTGAAAACACGCTGGAACGCGCCGCTGATGCACTTCGTCTGCCGCCCTGGGACGCGGATGTCAGCAAGTTATCAGGTGGTGAGCGACGCCGTGTTGCGCTATGTCGCCTGCTGTTGGAAAAACCGGATATGCTGCTGCTTGACGAGCCTACCAACCACCTTGATGCAGAGTCTGTTGCCTGGCTGGAACGTTTCCTCCACGATTATGAAGGTACCGTTGTTGCCATAACCCACGATCGCTACTTCCTGGACAATGTGGCTGGCTGGATTCTGGAGCTTGACCGTGGTGAAGGTATTCCGTGGGAAGGTAACTATACCTCCTGGCTTGAGCAAAAAGATAAGCGTCTTGAGCAGGAAGAGCGCACTGAAAATGCTCGTCAGAAGTCGATTAAGCAGGAACTGGAATGGGTTCGCTCAAACCCGAAAGGTCGTCATGCTAAATCTAAAGCACGAATGAACCGGTTTGAAGAGCTATCGACATCAGACTATCAGAAGCGTAATGAAACCAACGAGTTGTTTATCCCGCCTGGCGAGCGACTGGGGGATAAGGTCATTGATGTTGAGAATTTGCATAAATCCTACGGTGAGCGTGTTCTTATCGACGATATGACATTCTCGGTGCCTAAAGGTGCCATTGTGGGAATTATCGGGCCTAACGGCGCTGGAAAATCAACGCTGTTTCGGATGCTGACCGGTCAGGAGCAACCTGACGCAGGCACTATTGATATTGGTGAAACCGTACAAATTGCCAGTGTGGATCAGTTCCGCGATCATATGAATGAAAACAATACGGTCTATAAAGAAATATCTGATGATCAGGATATTATCCGTATCGGTAATTTTGAGATTAATGCCCGCGCTTACTGCAGTCGTTTTAATTTCAAAGGCACCACACAGCAGAAATACATCAAGGATTTGTCAGGTGGTGAGCGTAACCGGGTTCACCTTGCCAAGTTACTTAAAGCAGGTGGTAACGTGTTGCTACTGGATGAGCCGACCAACGATCTTGATGTAGAGACATTACGGGCCCTGGAAGATGCATTATTAGAATTTCCGGGCTGTGCAATGGTTATCTCGCACGATCGCTGGTTTCTCGACCGTGTGGCCACCCACATTCTGGATTACCGGGATGAGGGCAAGATTAATTTCTTTGAAGGTAACTACAACGATTATGAGACCTGGCTGAAAGAGACGTATGGTCAGGACGTGGTTGAACCGCACCGCCTCAAATACAAGCGGATGTCGAAAAAGTAACAATAAAAACCGGGCGATGGCCCGGTTTTTTTATACGTTAACTCCTCCCTGCCCGTATCTAAAACAGCTTAACCGCAATCCGTTCGCGTTCGCGTTCGCGTTCGTCACGAGTTTTCCTTAACAGCAACATGCAGATGAAAATGGAAACCGCTTACTGAGAAGTTGCCGGAAAATTCGTATTGACCCGCGTAGCACGGTGATTTACAAAGGTAAAAAGAAGAGAACTCGGAGAATGCCATGTCAGACAAGCGGCAGTTTCAGCGAATAAAATTAAATATAAATGGCACACTGAGTCACAGCAATGAAAGTGTGCCGGTCATCATTGAAGACATTTCATTGCAGGGGCTGCGTTTGCGCGCCCCTGAAACTGAGCTCAACACCCTGCCTTTTGATTCTCATGAACCTTATCTTATTCAGTTTCTCGCTCACGATAATCATCCGTTAATTGAAATATATATCGAGCAGCTCTACCGGCATGCCGATAGTCGCCAGCCCACCATTGCCATGGGCTGTAAAGTACATCATATTGATCTTCAGTCTCTGGCAGATTTGCGTCGCCTGCTGCTCCTGAACAGCGGGGACGCACAATTTGACGAGCACGATCTGGACGCATTTATCGACGCCGTTTATTCCAACGCATCCAGCGCCTGAGACAGCTGTGATACAGGTACCACGTCAATGCCTTCAAGCCGGTTTTTTGGCATGTTACCTTTTGGAACAATCGCGCGCTTGAAGCCATGTTTGGCGGCCTCTGCAATGCGCTCTGTTCCGTTTGGCACCGGCCTTATCTCACCAGCCAGCCCTACCTCGCCAAATACGATTAATTCGCGCGGCAAAATGCGGTTTCTGAAGCTGGAAACCATTGCCAGAAGCAACGCCAAATCCGCGCTGGTTTCAGACACCTTCACACCGCCGACCACATTGACAAAGACATCCTGATCATTCATCTGAACATTGCCGTGGCGATGCAAAACAGCCAGCAACATAGCCAGACGATTTTGTTCAAGACCGACTGCAATTCGCCGCGGGTTCGCCATCTGCGAATAATCCACCAGCGCCTGTATTTCCACCAGCAAAGGACGAGTGCCTTCCCAAATAACCATCACACTGGAACCCGGTGCCGGGTTTTCCCCGCGGCTTAAAAAAATGGCTGAGGGATTGCTGACTTCTTTTAAGCCACGCTCTGTCATTCCAAAAACCCCCAGCTCATTCACCGCGCCAAAGCGGTTTTTATTGCTGCGTAGCGTTCTGAATCGCCCGTCACTCTCACCTTCCAGCATCATTGAGCAGTCAATACAGTGCTCCAGGACTTTAGGGCCTGCCAGATTGCCGTCTTTGGTTACGTGCCCGACAATGAACATCGCAATATGATTTTGCTTGGCAAAGCGAGTGAGATACGCAGCACTTTCGCGTACCTGCGACACACTACCAGGGGCTGACTGAATATCTGCAACATGCATGACCTGAATAGAGTCAATGACCATGATTCTCGGTTTTTGCTCGATAGCCAGCCGGCAAATAGTCTCAACATTGGTTTCTGCCAGCATCATCAGTTTGTCATCCGGCAGGTTCAGCCGGCTTGCCCGCATCGCCACCTGTTGCAATGACTCCTCTCCGGTGACATACAGCGCGTTATGCTCCTTCGCCATCTGACACATTACCTGCAGCAGCAGTGTACTTTTACCGGCGCCCGGGGATCCGCCAATTAAGATCGCAGACCCGGGCACAATGCCGCCACCCAGCACTCTGTCGAGTTCTTTAAAGGTTGAGGTAATGCGGGGCAATGCCGCCAGGTCAATTTCATTGAGTTTCTCAATGCGCGCCGCCGTTTGGCCGGCATAGCCCGAGTGCGATGCACTACTGGTCTTCGCCGCGGAGACAACATATTCAGTAATCGTATTCCATTCTTTGCAGGCACTGCACTGTCCCTGCCAGCGTGGATAGTCTGCGCCACACTGGGAACATACGTAAGCGGTCTTTCGTTTTGCCATAAACTATTTTCACAACGAACAATTCAGAGTATTCTACACGGATAACAAAGCGCCTGCATGCCGAACACTGGTACACATTTTATCACTGTAGAAACTCCATGCGCTGCCGATAATAAATGGATGGACATCACTGTTGTAACTGCCCATGAATGAAGACCTGCGCCAATACGCCCACATAATCGACGCTCTAAAGCCGGTAATCACCAAGCCTGGTTTTATAAAACGGCTAAACGAGCTGACAGCACACCTGCCTAAAGAACGTCGGTTCCTGATAAAAATGGAGATGAAGCGTCTGGCCCGTCCGTGCATGCGCTCCATTGATTTACGCGGTCAGGTCAAAGGTGAGTGTCGTCTGTATGAGTACAGAGGCATCCGGCACTATCTTGACGAAGTGGCAATAGACACCTTTGAGGAGCAACTGAATATCTTTGGCGGCTTCACTTTCGGTGTCTACGAATCGGTGATGGAAACTGAGAACAATTTCAGGGTCATTCGCGAACGTGAGGAACAGCAGCGCCAGGTCACCCATCAGCGCCTGAGCCAGCCTCAAACCATGGCACTGGAGAAATACACGGTCCCCGTCGTCAACCTGTTATCTTATGCGCGCCGTAATCAGGAGCGAATGAACTTCGCGGTGACCATTGAAGTGTTTGCAAAAGATGGCAGCGTGTGGCGCGGAAACAGCGTGGACATTTCAACCGAAGGGCTGCAGATTAAACTGAGCAAAGACACCACGCTTCAGGTCGATGATGATATTGAAATATTCTTCCGCGGACTGGAAGAAGAATTTGCTATGGATAAAAAGCATGGCGTGACCTATCGCGTGTTAAAGATGATCTATAAAAATGATCATCAGTATCTGATGCTCAGACGTTCAGCAGAGATCCAGAACACGCCATTTGATCAGTTTCTGGAAAACTTTATCCACGGCAATAAACGCCGGTATAAAGTGAATATGAGCAATACGATTGACGCGGTATACAGTAAAATTGCAGAGCAGTTCTTATCCCCCCGCAGTCCTTCCCTGCCCGTTTTCATCGATAGCATCGGCGATAAACTGCTGCCCAGATACGCCATGCTGAATGAAATCAATACGGATATCACCGACTACTGGTCTGATGAAAAGCGTTCATTGCGTCTTGGCTACCTGCTCAGTGCATCAAGACTTAAATGGCTGGCCAGCCGCGAGGCAAATGAACGTGAACTGTATGTCTATGCATTCACCCATTTACAGCAGGATAAGATCTACTTCTATTCGGCCTCATCGCAGGAACTGGATGCAAAGGACGTTATCAAAACGACGTTTTTAGGCTTCGGCGCAAGAAAGGTAAGCTGGCGGGTCTTTAAACTGGTCATGAGGGAAATGTCACCCGACCAGGCCCATGCGCCGTTATCTATTCCCGATAATGTCAGTGATAAAATCAAGCGGCAGAATCAGGCGCCTTCCGCACGCCTGATGTCGCGACTGAAAAATCTCAGCTATGTTGTTCACATTACAGATGTCACCAGCGATAGCGGGCAACACCATTACAGTCAGTATAAATTTAACCGAAGTAATTTACCGCACCTTCGTGTTTTCGGACATGCGCGAAATCGCCCACCCACGCCTATCGACACTTATCGCTACCGCTACCACGAGCAGCGCATGGAAAAGCGTTATCTGGTCAGAACGAATATCACTCTGACAACTACCGATGGTGCGACCGCTTTTAAGGGTATCAGTGAGGATATCTCGGTACGCGGACTTCGCGTTGAACTCAACCAACCGTTTGAAGGTGATGTGGATACGATGATCGACGTCGCCTTTCCGAAGCTTCAGACCCTGACCGAAAGCTACGATTTAATGCATTTGCGTTACCGCGTAGTCGCAAAAAATAGCGAACAGAATATTATTCACCTGAAAGCCGCCGATGGCGAGGCCGGTGCAGTAGCGCGGGACTTTTTCGATGATCTCATTAAACAGAATAAGTCGTCGCTGAAAACTTACGATGAGCAGGAAGATATACCAGGCATTGGTCATGCTCTGCGCTGTATCAACGCCAAAAACACCCCAAATCTGGCTTTTGCGATGAACAAAGAAGGCGTGCGTTATTTGCCACAAGCGGCAATCGCTTCACGTAATAATCATCGTATCCATCAAATTGCAGCACACTATGCGCCTGAGGATAAGCTGAACTTTGAGTTTATGTTCCGCGACCGTAACCTGGAGTCACCGTTTATCCAGCATGGCATAAAGCAAATCAAGCTTGAGCACCTGCCATTACGCCAGGAATTATTTATTGCCTTTGATCCCAATCAAAAGCTAAGCCGCATGGCCATTTTGCCGCGTTTTGATGATAAATTCACTACGGACGAAAGTCGCATCAAATTTATCAACGAAGCAATCGGTCGCGGCCAGTTTATCGCGCTGCACATACTGTTAACCACCACCGGAAAACCCGATATGGAAATGCTACAGGCTGAGATGAATTACGTCAGCATGTACGCCATTCACCGTGCCAGAGAGCTGGAAGAATTCATGTGGGATATTGTGGCCTGTGCGCACCTGGTAGATGTCACCGATGAAGTGCTCAGCAGGTACAATATTGAACCTGCCCTTATTCGCAAAAACCGCCAGCAAAGCGCTAACAGTCATAATGCTGGTAACTTTGCTGACACCGCTTCTTTATTGAGCTAGCAGATAAAGCAAGCTATGGAGACCACCAAAACGGATGGCGGTATCTGCCTTTTCGTTAACAACGGGCTTAGCATGACAGGCGACACCCAATCCGGCTTTTTCCATCATTTTTAAATCGTTTGCGCCATCTCCCATCGCAACACATTGCGGCGTATCAATGTGATACTGCGATGCCAGCTCAATGACTTTTTGTGCTTTTACCTCGGCATTGACGATGTCGCCAATGACTTTACCGGTCAGTTGACCATCCGCTGTCTCCAGCACGTTAGAAAACGCAGCACTCAGGCCCAACCGTGTTTTCAGATAATCAGCAAAGTAAGTGAATCCGCCAGAAGCAATGGCGATGTGCCAGTTGCGAAGCTTCAGTTCGCGAATCAATAACTGGACGCCCGGCATAAGCGGAATGTTATTTCTGATTTGCTCCAGTTGCGCAACAGGCACACCTTTAAGACAGTCCACGCGACTGATCAGACTTTCGTTAAAATCCAGTTCACCGCGCATTGCTTTAGCGGTGACAGCCTGAACCGCCTCGCCCTTACCGGCAAGCTTGGCTATTTCATCAATACACTCAATCTGAATGACCGTACTGTCCATATCCATGACCAGAAGTCCCGGCTCCTCAAGACGTGGCTGTTCATTCTGCACGGCAATGTCGACGTGATAAGCGCGGGAGATTTCATCCAGACGCTGTGACAGCAGGCTGGCATCTTTCACAGTTACCTTACCGTGTAATACTGTTTCACCAAAGGTGGTACAAAAAAGATGGCGAGACAGGTCGCCCACAGTTGCGACATCACTGAGGTCGCGGATCACCCCCTCCAGTTGATAAAAGGTAAGTGCCTGTCCCCATATTGTAAGCACGCTGGCATTGTGCTGACACTGCGGCTGATTATCCCGCTGCCAAAGGCCATCACAGTAGGTGAGAAATGCACGATTTTGAAAACTCTCAAGTAAAAACTGGCTCTGATAGTGCTGCGAAGCATTGATAACCAATGTGGTCACGGCGTGTCCTGATTGATAGTAAACAGAGCGCTATCGTACATTAAGGTGATTAGAAGGGAAATAATGTTGGAATTTTCATTTAATGACATAGAATGAAAAGATATTTGTTGTATAGGGTGAAACTATTATTAGCCAGAGTCCTGCCCCTCAAAGTCGTCGGGCGCAGCCAGAAGCAATCAGTGGCTATCATGCGGTAAAGCGGTTCATGCATATCATGATTGTATTGAGCCTTATAGCGTTATGCGTATTCACTGCATTAGAGTACCGGGATTTCCAGCAAGCATGGATCAGGGATCAGCAACGCTCTCCGGGTGAGCTGCTGACGCAGCAGTACGCGCGACTGCTCAGTCCGGTCATGCAAAATGAAGATAATGCTGCACTGAACGCGGCACTTAACGTACTTACCTCAGACGATCGGGTTCTGCAGGCAGGCGTCTTTGATAGTCGGGGCGTTCAGATTGCCCCGCAGGACAGGTTAAGTTCTCTGGTGTCTCAGACTGGTCCGGCAGTAACCCATGTTCAGGATATACGAAATGATGCGGGCTCTGTATTAGGTTATATCCGGGTATTGACCCATCACAAGACTGATGAGCGGGGACCAGGCATGCTTCACTCAGCACAATGGCTTCTTATGCTGACAATCTGCATCGTTGGATTTGTCGTCGGTATTTATCTTGCCCGATCATTTTACAAACTTCGCCCGGTAATCAAAGCCCGCTATCATGCGCTGGGCCGCTCTCCTTCATTCCCCTCAGAGCAAAACAGGCGTCGATAATTACCGTCGGTGATCTCACTAATGTGGTCAATACTGGTATCGTGAAGCTGCGCAAGTGTCTGCGCGACCAGGCTCACCTTCGCTGGCGTATTTCGCTCGCCCTGATAGCCGCACAAGGGCATATCCGGCGCATCTGTTTCCAGCAACAAGCTGCTTAACGGCAGTGATGCGACTGCCTCTCTGGTTTTACTGGCTCGCGAATAGGTTATGGTGCCGCCGATCCCCAGATAAAAACCGCGATCGATATAATCTCTGGCAACCTGCTCACTGCCGGAAAATGCGTGGATTACGCCGCCTTCTTTAAAATTAAGCGCATTGATATGTTTGAGCAACAGGTGATGTGTCTTTCTGTGGTGAAGGATAACAGGCAGATGTAACGTTTGAGCCAGCTCAAGTTGCGCACACAACATACGCTCCTGTTGCGCCATTGCGATTTCGACAGTGCTGTCCAGCCCTATCTCTCCCAACGCGACGACCTGCTGCTGGTTGTCAGCCAGCACCGCTTCAAGGGTATCAATATGTCTGTCGATAAGCGTGTCAGGAAAGTACGGGTGCAACCCCAGTGCGATATCAATGTAGGGATACTTTTGCTTTAGCGTGAGTTGCCGTTGCCAGCCGTCAGGCGTAGTACCGGGTATCAAAAATCGCGACACCCCTGCTGCTTTTGCATCTTCGATGATCTGATGCAGGTCACTGTCAAAAATATCGAAGTCCAGGTGGCAGTGGCTATCAATCATGGCATCAGGCGTTGAATCTGCCAGTTATCCTCTTCAAGCCGGGTATATTCAAAGCGATCATGTAAGCGGTTTTCCCCGCCTTGCCAGAATTCAACTTGCGTGGGCGCAACCCGAAAACCGCCCCAAAAATCAGGAATGGGCAAAGACTTTTCTGCAAACTTTTCCTTGAGCTGTTGAAACTGGGTTAACAATAGCTGCTTTGATGATAACGGCTGACTTTGTCTGGACGCATAAGCCGCTAACTGGGAATCTTTCGGCCTGCTGAAAAAGTAGGCAGCATTTTCCTTTACACTCAGTTTATGTGCCACGCCACTGACACGGACCTGGCGCTCCATAAAGAACCAGGGAAAATGCAAAGATACATTGGGATTATTTTCTATCTCTGACGCTTTGCGGCTGCCCAGATTTGTAAAAAAGGTAAATCCGGAGGGGCTGACATCTTTTAATAACACAATCCGCTGCGACGGCTGACCGTCAGCGTTGACGGTTGCCACGGTCATCGCCGTTGGATCAGGAATGCTTGCATTAATCGCATCATCCAGCCACTGCTTAAATAGCGGTAAAGGCGTAGGTGTTAAATCACTTTCACTCAGGCTACCAGCAGAATATTGTCTGCGCATATCAGAAATAGCCATTATCGCTCCTTTGATTTAGTTGTCGTCGCCATAGCCCAATGAACGCAACGCCCGCTCATCGTCTGCCCAGCCTTGTTTAACTTTTACCCATAACTCAAGAAACACCTTAGTATCAAAAAGGTGCTCCATATCTATACGAGCCTGTTCGCCAATTGTTTTAATATGCTGACCACCTTTACCGATCACCATACGCTTCTGACTTTCCCGCTCTACCAGAATAAGGCCATTGATGCGGTACACACCATTATCAGTCATCTTGAATTGTTCAATCTCGACCGTTGTGGCATAAGGCAGCTCATCACCGGTGTAGCGCATGAGCTTTTCCCGGATGATTTCAGCCGCCATAAAGCGACTGGAGCGGTCAGTGATATAATCTTCGGGAAAGAAAAACTCGCTTGGCGGCAGGCTCTGTTTCACCAGATCACGCAGCGCGTCGACCTGCTTACCCTGTTTGGCACTTACAGGCACAATATGTTCAAACGCGAACTTTTCAGATAATTGCTGCAGCTGTGCAAATAGCGCCTCTTTATCAGGAACTTTATCGACTTTATTGATCACCAGAAACACTGGCAATCCGGCCTGTCTGACTTTATTAAGTACCATCTCATCATCATCGGTCCAGCGGGTGCCTTCAACCACAAAAAGAATCAGTCCGACCTCTGCAAGTGAACTTGACGCAGCACGGTTCATGAAACGGTTAATTGCACGTTTTTCTTCTTTGTGCAGCCCCGGCGTGTCGACGTAAATTGCCTGATACTCGTCCTCGGTGTCGATGCCCAGGATCCGATGGCGTGTGGTTTGTGGCTTGCGGGATGTGATACTGACCTTTTGACCAAGCAACCGGTTAAGCAACGTAGACTTACCCACATTCGGGCGACCGACAATCGCTACCAGGCCACAACGTGTATCAATATCATTTGGCTGCATGTTCAACTTTCTCCAGCATAAGCCTGGCCGCCTGCTGCTCAGCTTTACGGCGACTGTTACCTGTCGCGCTCACAGTCAGGTTAAATTCTTCAACGGCGCAACTAACATTAAATGTTTGCGCGTGATCCTGTCCGGTAATATCTACCACTTCATAGACGGGTAATGACAAGCGACGCGACTGCAGAAATTCCTGCAACCGGGTTTTATTGTCTTTTGGATGTTCATTAGGATCCAGGCTTTTAATACGGGAATCCCATAAGCTGGCAATAACTTGCTGGACTTTTGGCAGCCCGGCATCCAGGTAAATCGCGCCCAGAATCGCTTCCATGGCATCGGCCAGGATTGAACTTCGGCGATGCCCGCCACTTTTCAGCTCCCCCTGCCCCAGACGCAATAATTCACCCACGTTCGCTTCCTTCGCCAACTCAGCCAGGGTTTCACCCTTAACAAGTGTGGAGCGCATTCGGGTCAGCTTTCCTTCAGGTACAGTTGGAAACGCTTTATAAAGCGTATCGGCGATCACCATTCCTAAAATAGCATCGCCAAGAAACTCTAACCGCTCGTTGTGCGTTTTGGCTGCACTTCGGTGCGTGAGCGCCTGTTCAAGTAACGCCTCATCAGCAAACGTATGTCCCAGTGCGCGTGACAAATGTATATATTTGTCGATGCCCTGCATTATTCAATTCCACCTATACGATCAAAACGCACGCCCGTAGGAACCCAGGTTGGAATGATATCTTCAGCACTACGTTCGAACTCGAAACTGATCCAGATAGCGACTGCTTTACCCACCAGGTTAGCATCAGGCACAAAGCCCCAGTATCGGCTGTCACGACTATTATCGCGGTTATCGCCCATCACGAAATATTCGCCTTCAGGCACCAGCCATTCGTTACTTCGTGTTCCCGGCTGCGTATAAAAGCGAGATGCTAATTCATTACGCGTAGGATGACGCAGTACATCATGCGTAACCGTGCCCAGGTCCTCTTCATAGCGTAGAAGCTGCGCCATGTTTTGTACAAACTCACCGCGGCTGACAAATTCTGTCGGAACAGGCTGTAACTTTTCACATGCCTGCGCATTCTCGCCGGTGCATTTGGGCCTGATATACAGTTGCTTATTTTGATAAACCACAGTATCACCAGGCAGGCCGATGACGCGCTTGATATAGTCGATATTCGGATTTTGTGGATATTTAAAAACCACGATATCGCCACGTTCAGGCTTTCCGGTTTCCAGGAATTTATGACGTAAGACCGGGTCTTTCAATCCGTAGGAAAACTTCTCGACAAGGATAAAATCCCCAACCAGCAAGGTTGGCATCATTGATCCGGATGGAATCTGAAATGGTTCATAAATTAACGAGCGAAGCACCAATACAAACGCGATAACCGGGAAAATCTGCTGAGAGGTATCCACCCAATAGGGAATATCATCTTCAGCAACGCCTTTTTTCGCCTTTCGTTTTGGTGCCCAGATTAATTTATCCAGGAGCCAGACAATACCGGTGACAATCGTCAGTACCACCAGCAAAATCGAGAAGTAGTTCGCCATTATTTACCAACCTTCAGTACTGCAAGGAAGGCATCCTGAGGCAGTTCCACATTGCCTACCTGCTTCATCCTTTTCTTACCTTCTTTTTGCTTCTGCAACAGCTTCTTCTTACGACTTACGTCGCCGCCGTAACATTTTGCAATAACGTTTTTACGCATTTGCTTCACCGTGCTACGAGCAATCACATGATTACCAATAGCCGCCTGAATCGCAATATCAAACATCTGGCGTGGAATAAGTTCGCGCAGCTTCTCAACCAGCTCTCGCCCACGTCCCTGGCTGTTCTCGCGGTGCGTAATAATCGCCAGGGCGTCAACTTTCTCACCGTTTATTAAGATATCCACACGCACCATATCTGAGCCATGGAATCGCTTAAAGTTGTAGTCCAGTGAGGCAAATCCGCGACTGGTGGATTTTAATCTGTCAAAGAAATCCAGCACCACTTCGGCCATCGGCAGCTCATAGGTTAACGCGACCTGGTTGCCGTGATAGCCCATGTTGGTCTGCGTACCGCGCTTTTCTACACATAATGTAATTACGTTACCCAGATACTCCTGCGGCACCAGGATATTGGCCTCCACGATTGGCTCGCGAATCTCTTCAATATCATTAACCGCCGGCAATTTTGATGGGCTGTCAACGGTGATGGTTTCACCTTTTGTTGTCAGCACTTCATAGATTACCGTTGGTGCGGTAGTGATCAAATCCAGATCGTATTCACGTTCAAGTCGCTCCTGGACAATCTCCATGTGGAGCATACCCAGAAAACCGATACGAAAGCCAAATCCTAAAGCGGCAGAGCTTTCTGGTTCGTAGAACAGTGACGCATCGTTCAGGCTCAGCTTACTCAACGCATCGCGAAAATCTTCATAGTCATCCGAACTGACAGGGAAAACACCGGCATACACCTGTGGTTTCACTTTTTTAAATCCAGTCAGCATTTCTTTGGCCGGGTTCTTCGCCGTGGTAATGGTATCGCCTACCGGCGCACCCTGAATGTCTTTAATACCTGCGATGATATAGCCAACTTCCCCCGCTCTGAGCACACCGGTTTCGGTCTGCTTGGGCGTGAATATGCCAATTTTGTCGACCTGGTGTGTCTGACCGTTAGACATAATCTGGATTTTTTCTTTGGCGTTTAACTCACCTTCCATAATTCTTACCAGTGACACCACGCCCTGATAATTATCGAACCAGGAATCGACAATCAATGCTTTTAACGGTTTGTCGCGATCGCCGACAGGAGGGGGAATACGTTTGACAATCTCTTCCAGTACATCCTCAACGCCAATCCCGGTTTTTGCAGAGCAGCGCACCGCATCAATCGCATCAATGCCAACAATATCTTCAATCTCTTCAGCGACGCGGTCAGGTTCAGCCTGTGGCAGATCTATCTTGTTCAGGATAGGTACCACTTCCAGATCCATATCAAAAGCGGTGTAACAATTAGCCAGCGTCTGTGCCTCAACGCCCTGGCCTGCATCGACCACCAATAATGCGCCTTCACACGCCTTCAGTGAGCGAGAAACCTCATAGGAAAAATCAACGTGTCCGGGCGTATCGATGAAATTCAGCTGATACGTTTCGCCGTTTTTAGCCGTGTAGTTCAGCGTTACACTCTGTGCCTTTATGGTAATGCCCCGTTCCCGCTCCAAATCCATTGAGTCCAGAACCTGTTCGGCCATTTCACGGTTGGTCAGGCCGCCACAAACCTGAATAAGACGGTCAGAAAGCGTAGATTTACCATGGTCAATGTGGGCGATGATACTGAAATTACGTATGTGCGAATGTTGCATAATGCTGGAAGTTACCTGCAATAAGTCAAAACGTTATAAATACTTTGCCTGAGCAAAACGGATCGGGCGTCGTGGCCTTTACGGATAAGTGCAAGGAAAGACGCAAAGCGAGCGGATTTTACCTATTTCTGCGGGGAAAAGCGAATAAGTCGGAAAGCGAACCGACGAAAATACCATCGGCACCGTTAGCTGGCGGCGTTTTTCACAGATGCCGGTGTAATGACAGAGAGCAACACAGGGGTAAAACGGGTCTGATCACCGCGCTTCAAATGCCCTGATATCATCACAAATCCGACGCTCGTTGTAGCAACACTGCCTGCAATAGTAATCAGCTCACCCCAGGTAGAAGATGATGAAAAGACACTGTGAAGCACCCCCGCCGATATCACAAACAATAACAGTGGCATGAGATACAACCATAGCGATGCCCCCAAAATACCCGCCTCGGGGATCCCTACCTTCACTTGGTCACCCACTTTCACCGGCACGGGGCTGGTAAGCGTAATCTGTTGCATTCTGGGAGCCAGCGCACGAGAAATCACACCCGAACCGCAATCAGACTGGGCCTGACACGTTGAGCAGGTTGATTTAATGGCTGCCTCAAGCGTCACTTTATCGCCATCGACAGCAAGCACTGTTGCAGTTTCAGTAATCATGACTATGGATTTGTCACCGTTAGCGATTGTGCGATGGCGGTAGCCGTAGGTAGCGGAATTTCACCCACCACGGTTATCTGCACATTGCCATTATTTACGCTTAAAAATGTATTCAGCTCGTGCCGCAATGCAACATCGCTGCCCAACGCCTGTCTGGCACTTTGCACGTACACAGACACGTCCACGAGGCCATCACTTAGCATTTTATATTCTACAACCTGTCCTGTACCGGGCAAGCGACGAACATCCTGCTTCACCTTTTTCATTCCCTGTGGCAGATAGCCCAGCTCCCAGTTGTGGGTAGGCGTTTCACCATCGCGGGTCGCCATTGGTTGTGGCAGACTGGCCTTATTAACCTTGGCAAAATACGGGTGAGGCGCTTCGGACAACGTCAGTGACGTGACCTGTATTTGCTCCAGTACACTGCCTTGCAAATCCAGTGTATTGAACTTAAGTAACATCCCGCTGCTTTCATCCAGCCACATCTGATAGCTGAAGCGCGAGTTATCCCGGCTGATTACCCGAAGCTGTTGCGCAGTGCGCCCTGACACCCTGGCACGCCCCACCGTAACAAATTTGTAAGCCGCTTTTAGTGACTCAGGATTATACAGTAACGCTGAGGGGATAGGACCATGAATCGCACCGGAGTTTACACTGTAAGGCTGTGAGTCAGGTTCAAATACACTGACGGTGTTACCCACCCGAATTTGTTCCTGACCCGGCCCGTTTTGTAAATTCAGTTGTTCCATGCTGGTGCCATCATCCATCACAGCATGGCGCCATAAATAGGGAGTGGTTTCCTGACCCATTCGGGTTACCACAAAAGATACCTGAAAATTCTGCTCAGAAACCGTTTCGGCAAGCTGCTTAAGCCAATGCGTGGCTGTTCTGGCCGCTTCTTCATCCTGTTTGACTTCTTCGCTTTGTCTTTCCAGTGATTGTGCGGCTGATTCAGACTCTTCTTGATCAATAGTGCCGTCGGAGGCCTGCTGAGCATATGCGCCTGAGGAAATAACGAAAGCGGAGATTAAACCGGCTAACAGACACCGCTTAAATACAAAGGGTAGCTGCACATCCTGCACAGCTACCCTGTTATTCAACATTTTTATCATTAATTCTAATTACTGTTGCTCACGCTTCGCCTGATTATCATCCTGCTTAGCCTGTTTCAATTTAACCTGCTGTTCATGATCAGAGATTAGCGCGTTAATTTTCCGCTTTTTCTCCATCATGGTCGCCATGTCAGTGCGCGATACCGGTCTGGACTGCTCCAGACTAACTGGCGCCAGGCCACCAGGCGTACCAATTAACGGCGTTGCCCCACCCGTCGGCGAATTAACCTGATCGGGCTGATTGAACTGCTGCACACCCAAAATTACTGCCATCGCCACTGATGCTGCAACCGCTAACTGGCCAGACTGACGCGCAAACGGCGTAACACTGCCGGAAAACATTTTGCGCCAACCAGAGCGCTTAGGTGCCATCACCGTAGGCTCGTTGTCTAGTGCGGCGGCAACCTGGCTGGTGATATCAAGCTGTGGCGCAACCGAGGCTTCCTTACGAAGTCCACTGCGAATGACATGATAACGCTGCCACTGACCCTGAAGTTCGGGATCGTTTTTCAGCGCATCCAGAATTTCACTGCTGTCTATCTCGCCATCCATAAAGGCTGACACTTTTTCTTGCTGTTGCGTCATATTTAAAATCCTGATCAATTGATGATCGAGTAACACTCTACCACAGCTTGTTAGTCCGACTCATTTTACGAAAGTTCAATTTTCTAACAAGGGTTTTATTACTTTGTCTATTGCCTCACGCGCCCGGAATATTCTGGAACGAACCGTACCCACCGGACAATCCATCACATTGGCTATTTCTTCATAGCTCATTCCTTCGATTTCGCGCAGGGTAATCGCCATTCTTAAGTCATCGGGAAGTTTTTCCACCACTTTGAATAAGGTACTTTCAATCTCACTGGACAGCAGGCTACGCTCAGGCGTGGATTGCTCTTTAAGCGCGTCACTTCCTTCATAATAGTCTGCTTCTTCTGCGTCGACATCATTTGCAGGCGGCTTTCTGCCCTGCGCCACTAAATAATTCTTGGCGCTGTTAACGGCAATTCGGTAAAGCCAGGTATAAAATGCACTATCTCCCCGAAAATTGGGAAGTGCACGGTATGCTTTAATAAATGCATCCTGCGTGACGTCAGCCACATCTCCGGTATTTTTCACATAGCGCGACACTAAGTGCATCACCTTATGCTGATACCGGGTTACCAAAAGATTAAAAGCGTTCTTATCGCCGCTCTGTACTTTTTCCACAATCTGCTGATCGGTTATCTGCTCGCTCATCCGAGCCATTTCTCCTTAACTTCAACCACGTCATAGCTCACACAAGCACAAAGTAGACTATGGCTGCCTGTAAAAGTTCGGTTCATCGATGAATTTTTGCGATATTCACCGTTTCATTGCGGATAAGGGCATTGTGTTTTACCGCCTATCCTTTAGACTTGCCGGACCTTAGCACTATTATTACCCGCTAAAATACATGAAATCAGTGACATCTTCACTACCTTCCACAGATTCTCAGGCTATTGAGCATCAGTGTGATGTACTTATTATCGGAAGCGGCGCCGCCGGATTAAGCCTCGCCCTGCGCCTTGCGGACCACTGTAATGTTATCGTTTTGAGCAAAAGCGATCGCAATGAAGGGTCTACCCGATATGCGCAAGGGGGTATTGCGGCCGTTTTTGATGAGCAGGATTCAGTTGATGCTCATGTTGCCGATACGTTAGATGCCGGTGCGGGCTTGTGCGATGAAGCCGCAGTACGCTTTACCACGTCCCGCGCGAAAGACGCGCTGACCTGGCTTATCGGTTACGGCGTACCGTTTGATAAAGAACAAAATGACAAAGGTGAGGAGCGCTTTCACCTCACCCGCGAAGGCGGTCACAGCCATCGTCGCATCCTTCACGCCGCTGATGCGACGGGTGAAGCACTGCAGATTACCCTGAATGATGCCGTTTCCAATCATCCCAACATTCATTTTTTTGAACGATACAACGCAATAGACCTGATAAAGTCATCTCAGCAGGATGATCATTGTACAGGGTGCTACGTGTGGAATCGTCAGCGTGAACACGTGGAAGTGATTCGCGCCCGCTATATCGCACTGGCCACCGGCGGCGGAAGTAAAGTGTATCAGTACACGTCTAACCCTGATGTGTCCAGTGGCGATGGCATTGCTATGGCATGGCGCGCCGGCTGTCGTGTCGCCAATATGGAATTCAATCAGTTTCATCCTACCTGTTTATATCATCCACAGGCGCGCAACTTTCTGATCAGCGAAGCGTTACGTGGCGAAGGTGCGCAACTGTGTCATGCCAATGGCACCCGGTTTATGCACAATTTTGATGAGCGCGGGGATTTAGCACCACGAGATATTGTGGCACGTGCCATCGACTTTGAGATGAAGCGCCTGGGTGAGGACTGCATGTATCTTGACATCAGCCACAAGCCTGCCGACTTCATTGTTAAGCATTTCCCTAATATTTATCGGCGCTGCCGGGCCCTGGGCATCGATATCACGCGTGAGCCAATTCCCGTTGTTCCTGCTGCACATTATAGTTGTGGTGGGGTAATGACAGACTTCAATGCGAAAACGGATTTGGACAACGTGTACGCCATCGGCGAGGTAGCTTACACCGGACTGCACGGTGCTAATCGCATGGCATCAAACTCGTTACTTGAATGTGTGGTATATGCCTCATCTGCTGCTGAGCATATTTTAAGCCGGCTGGACGACTTCAGCGAACAGGAAGCTATCGCGCCCTGGGATGAAAGTCAGGTCAGCAATTCGGATGAAGAAGTTATTATCCAGCACAACTGGCACGAGCTGCGGCTTTTCATGTGGGACTACGTGGGTATTGTGCGCACTAACAAACGGCTGGAGCGCGCGCTGCGCCGCATCACGCTGCTAGAGCAGGAAATTCAGGAATACTATGCCCATTTCAGGGTATCCAACAATCTTCTGGAGCTACGAAATCTGGTCACGGTGGCTGAGCTCATCGTCCGCTGCGCGATGCAGCGCAAGGAAAGTCGTGGTCTTCATTTTAACCTCGATTACCCGGAAACCGCCGACCATCCCACGCCGACAGTATTGGCCCCATCTAAAAGTCAGACCCAACACTTACCGGGCGATCTGGGGCTTTAATCGTCTGAAATTCGGATGCGCCCGATTAAATGCGGCGTATCCTTTTTTTCACTGACCACATAAAAATTGTTGTCATTTTCATGGTCTGCAAGATAACAACTGACCGTTGACGGGAGCGTTACCGGACGCAAGAATGAGGCATCTACCTGTAGACCTGTTGCCGCATTAGACAACTGCGCGCACTGGCTTACTGACCTGGCCAGCGTCCACATACCATGTGCTATGGCACGCTTAAAGCCGAAAATGGCGGCTGTTGAGTGGCTCAGGTGGATGGGATTGTAGTCACCAGATAGCCGGGCATACTGACGTCCCTGTGCCGCCCCTGCAGTAAAATCAGCTTGCTTGGCCGCCGTTTCAGGCAGCGCAAATGGCTGACGCCCGGACTTTCGTTTTCTGGGTTCAACATGAGGCGCTTTGGCTTTGACAAGGTAAGTCGCCACGGCTTTATACACCTGCTGTCGCTGCTGTCTGGCCGTGACAACGATATCGAATTCCCACCCGCGGGCATGCGCTCTGATGGCAACGTAACTGGCATACGCAGTAAAGGGGCTCTCTACATCAAGTAACCGGGATTGCTCAATGCTGTTTGCTTTATGTACCAACCCCATTAACGGAAAAGGACTGTTCGGTGTTGTCAGACATTTTATTTGTAATGGGGTGCTGAGCATCTGAATGTAGCATGGGTGAAGGGTTCCCTGATCACCCCACCCGATTTGCTCACAGTATTGCTGATAATGTCGTTTACTAATCTGATGTTCCTGAGAATACTCACAGCTTGGTAATGCTGGCGGTTTAAACTGGGTCAGACGAACGCGATCAGCGCGTTGCAGAATCGCCGAAGAAATAAGTTTTAGAAAGCTCATAGTTGAAAATCCGGCTGGTGCTGCGCGAGTAAACCGATGGTACGTACCAGCCGGCGATAATCTCGTTCAGGCAGCTCATCGTGAAGAATCCATTGATTGTGATGCTGACCGTCAGCATCAATTAAATGCAGGTAGACACCCCATGGCGTTATCCTTGCCTCCCGCGTTAATTGCCAGGGAGACTGGTCGGCCAGCTCCGCTTCCTGCTCGCCCTGATACCACTTCCCGGTATCATCGAACAAAATAAACGCAGGCACCGTTTTCTGTGCAGTTCGTCGGCCGCCGTTAAAAAGAGAAAAGCAAACGGCAATTAGCACAATCACACTGGTGAAAATAATCGGCGCAGTGTTGCTGAAATAGGACCAGAACATATCACTGGCACTGCACAATACTAGCAGTGCAACCAGTGCAATTCCCACTGGTCGCAGGCGCCGCAAGCGCCCGGGTCTGATTTGTGCCTTATACTTTGACACGGCCCAGAATGTGCTCGACCATGTTTGCCAGTTCCGGCTCAGGACAAGACTGATGTCCCATGAACCAGGCGAATAAATCAGGGTCATCACAGGTAAGCAGTTTCTCAAAGGTTTCCTTTTCCTCTTCACTCAGATCATGAAATCCGGTTTCAACGAAAGGCAGAAACAATACGTCCAGTTCTAGCATGCCGCGGCGGCACGCCCATTTCAGGCGGGCATATCTTTTAGGTGAAAACATAAACGACCAGTAACTGATTAAATACTGCGGCGTATCATAACATGGTGAATTAGCCCGAAGCACTGACCTTTTTACTGATTTTAAGAGATTTACCCTTGGGAATTGCAATTCAGACCCAACCTTAATTCTCATCAGATTTAGTGAATACAGGGTAGCTATGACTTTACCGGCGACAATCGGCGATATAGAAACTGATTTTTACTGTGAGCTGACCCGATCCGGGCTCATTACCCTCAATGGACCAGACAGTGATACCTTTTTACAGGGGCAACTGACCATTGACATTCCATCCTTACAATCCAGCCAGGCCAGACGAGCGGCCCACTGTGATTTCAAGGGGAAAGCCTGGTCTTTGCCACTAGTCCTGCGTTTACAGGATGGCATCGGCTTGTCACTCAATAAGTCATCGCTGGCAATGACGCTGGCGCAGCTGAATAAATACGGTGTTTTTTCCAAAACAGATATTGTTGATAGCAGTGATAGCTTCCGGCAATTTATCGCCCGTGGGCAAGCTGTAGAGGCGTGGATAGCCGGCCGGTTTGATAGTGTACCTTCTTCTTCGTTAAACTGTGTAAGTAACGACGATGGCGCGGTGATATCGACAGATTTTGACGATGCAGTCTATCATCTGATTCTGACCAATGAGGCCGCAGCGTCTCTGAGCAAATCATTAGCGGATGCTGACATTCATCACTACGATGAAAATGTCAGCGAGGCATTACATATTCGCGCCGGTATTCCGGACGTATCCGATGACAATGTGAATGAGTTTGTGCCCCAAATGATGAATGTTCAGGCTTTGAATGCGATTGATTTTGGCAAAGGCTGTTACATGGGGCAGGAAGTCGTTGCTCGGACACGCTACCTGGGCAAGAACAAACGGGCTGCCTATGTATTTTGCGTACCGGAATCGTTGTCTGTGAAAGCAGATTCATTGGTGGAGAAACAGCTTGGTGAAAACTGGCGCCGCGGCGGTTCGATTATACGTCGCGCTGTACTGGGCGACGAAACCTGGTTAATGGCAGTGCTGAATAACGATACCCGCGACGAAGATGTGTTCAGAATCAAGGACACCACGTCGCCAACATTCTCGTGCCAGTCTCTGCCCTATTCTGTCGAACAGGAAACAAATAACGTGCGTGGCCGCTCCTAATCGGGTGAACGCGCAAAATTCACGACAGCCTGGCTGTCAACATTGATTAGGTATATTTATGACAATTACACCCGAGAGCGTAGTATCTATCCACTACACCGTATCAGCAGAAGATGGCACCCAGCTTGACTCTTCTGAAGGTAAGCAGCCATTGACGGTAATGTTAGGTAAGCGCTTCTTAATTGAAGGGTTAGAAGATGCTTTGCAGAATAAAGAGCAAGGCGAAAAATTTGAAGTCGATATTGCGCCAGAACAGGCATATGGTCAGCGTATGGACGAACTGGTACAGCAAGTGCCAAAAGATATGTTCGATGGCATGGACGTTGAGGTTGGCATGTCCTTCAGAGCAACCACTGAACAGGGCGAACAATCAGTAATGATTATTGATGTGGCTGACGATCACGTTGTGGTAGATGGTAACCATCCACTTGCTGGCGTGCCACTGAAATTTGAAGTCGAAGTGATCGAAGTTCGCGAGCCGACGCAGGAAGAGATTGAGCATGGTCATGCCCATGGCCCTGGTAGCGGCAACGACCACTAAGAATATTGCAGTGAAATAAAAAGGGCGTTAAAACGCCCTTTTTTTTATTTAGATTGCATCTTGATCCGTTTCACCGGTACGGATGCGTAACGCACTTTCCACGTTATAAACAAATATCTTACCGTCGCCGATTTTTCCAGTCTTGGCAGCCTGTTCAATGGCTTCAACCGCCTGCTCTACCCGGTCATCGTCGATAATAATGTCAATTTTTATCTTAGGCAGAAAGTCTACCTGATACTCTGCGCCCCGATAGAGTTCGGTATGTCCTTTCTGACGCCCAAAGCCTTTAACTTCTGTTACTGTCATCCCGGCAATACCGACGTCTGCAAGGGCCTCTCTCACATCGTCCATCTTGAAAGGTTTAATTATTGCTTCAATCTTTTTCATGCCGCTTACTCTTCATCATAAATAGTAGGAATGGGAACCCGTTTGTGTTGAGTACGTTGGTAAATCTGCAGGAGTTTATCACTGACGCTTTCATCCACTGACTTTCCTTCCAGAAAATCATCAATTTCATCATATGTCAGTCCCAGCGCTGCTTCATCCGCCTTTTGAGGCGCGAGCGTTTCAAGGTCGGCGGTAGGCGCCTTAGCAATAATCCCGGCGGGTGCTCCAAGATGCTCAGCAATTTGCCTGACTTGTCTTTTATTCAGACCAAACAGCGGGGCAAGATCACACGCGCCATCGCCGTATTTAGTATAAAAACCGGTGATGTTCTCGGCGGAGTGGTCCGTCCCCAGCACCAATCCGTCGACCATGCCCGCAATTTCATATTGTATAACCATGCGCGTACGGGCTTTCACGTTACCTTTAACGAAGTCCTGCTTGGCAGCACTGTCAGGCAGCAAACCGATTTCACCGAGCGCTTTGACCGTCTCATTGTGGATAGCATCAGCCCCGGGCTGCACGTTAACAGCAAGACTTTTATCAGGTGAAATAAATGAGATAACCTGCTGGGCGTCCTGTTCGTCTGCCTGCGTCTGATAAGGGAGCCTGACTGCAACAAACTGATAGTGCTCGTTGTCCTGATTAAGCTCATCTACTGCCATCTGTGCAAGCTTTCCCAATGTACACGAATCAATGCCGCCAGAGATCCCGAGTACGAGTGCACGCAAACCTGATGCGCTCAACTGACCTTTTATAAAGTCTACCCGGCGACGAATCTCCTCTTCCACATTAATGTGCGGCAACACTTTCATTTCGTCGATAACTGCTTGTTTATGCATCTGTATTCCACGTTGATCGGTTGTAGCGATGGTAAATAGTGTACGCTATCCGAAAATCGCTGTCAGCATATCTTGCCAGAGGGTAATAGATGGCCTGATGTAATGATTGGTGTGTCAGTGGAATACTGTTTCGATGGTACGAAAAAAATCAGGAAGCCGCCGGAGCAGGCTGATTATCGCCAGCATTTTTCCGGCAGTTTGTTAAATTTATCATCGATAGACAAGGTCTGACATCCGGTCTGTGCATCTTCACTGGTCGCAACCAAGCGAAACGAGTCTGTCGTTATATCCTGCGTGTTGATTTTGTATTCGACGCCGTTTTCGACTTCGTAAACGCCATCAATGATCTGGTAGGCGTCATGTTTTATCCGGTATGCCTGTTGCTCATTTTGCAGTTCCATCAGCCTGGCCTGAATAATGGCTAGCTCGCTCTGATTGGAAAAATAATTATAAGCAGGAACACTCAGCGCTGCGAGTATGCCGACTAACGCTAACGCGATCACCGAGTCTGTGATGGTAAGGCCAGTTTGCTTACCCATATTAAAATACCTATCTAACGTACAGCTTACCCACCAGCTTTAATCATTTACTATGCGCACTCGTTTACTATCAATTGCAGGTACGCGGTGCACAAAAACAGTTTTACTTGTCCGGGTGGGTTTTCACTGATTGAATTACTTATCAGCATCGCAATTCTGGCGATACTGTTAATCAATGCTCCGCCATCCTATATCAAGTGGTACCAACAAACCAAATTAAAAAACACTGTCAGTGAGCTCACACTGCTGCTTCACCAGGCGCAGCGCACGGCGGTAACTGAAAATCAGCCGGCATATGTGATATTCAGCGGTGTTAATAACGCCCGTATGACGCTGACGACGTTTGTCGACTGTGTCAGCCAGCAAAACTGTCCGACATCGCAGATAAGCAAACAACTTCTGATCAGTGAGCCTGTAGAAATCGAGGCCATTAGCTTTCCCCACACCTATATTCGTTTTGCGCCCTCTACCGGACTCGCCGATGGGATGGCCGGCACATTCACGCTGCGCGCGAATGATTTTCGCATAAAGTTAATTGTCAGTCGTTTGGGTCGGATCAGAACATGCACACCTGACGCAGGGATAGCAGGTATTCCGTTATGTTGAGTCGCGGCTACACGTTAACCGGCTTACTGATGTCAATGGGTATTGGTGTATCACTATTGGCAGCCGGTGCAACCTTTGCCATGAACCTGTCACAGCAACAGCTAGTGATATCTCAAAAGCTTGAATTGCAAAACCATGTTAAGCGAACAGGACTGCTAATTATGAACGAACTTAGCCGTGCCGGTTATGATGGCATGGCGGGGATACGTTTTATCAGTGGTATACCACGAGACGCATCTCCCTTTTATCCCGCTTTTGAGCTGGGAGTGTCAGGCGGCTACTCTCAGGGGAGCTGCGTAGTATTTCACTATGACAAAAATCACAACGGTACAATTGAAAAGGAGCCTCTTTCGGAGTATTTGGGGTTCAGACTCAAAGATGGCGCCATTGAATCGAGGATGGATGCCAAAGACTGTGATCAGCCGGGATGGCAAGACCTTACCGATCCTACCTATATAAAGGTTGATACGTTCCGTATCTCGCCGGTAAATATCAGCGGCTCAGGTGCCTTGTTGTCCGTTGAAATCAGCGCCACACTTGTCCGCGCGCCATCAGTGTCGGCAAAATTGCACTGGCCCGTGACAGTGAGAAACTTTTAACGTGAAACGTAACACAGGCAGTGTACTGATTCCGCTTCTGATCCTGATGATTATCTGTGCTGGTGGTACAGCGTATGTCACGCATCTTATTTCAGTAAACAGTCAACAAGCGCTGGGGCTGCGCACATACCTTGCATCACGCACCAGTACAGACAATGACCTGAAGTCTGTCAGCAGTTTGCTCAAAGAAACCGGCCATGATGTCAGTATCCTCCCTTCAGATGTGGTTTCACATATTACTGAACAGCAAATCTTACCTATCAGTCAGGGCAGCATAGTTCTGACCAGTGTTGTTATCGGCCATCAGGATAATCAACTGACCAGCGTTGCTGCTCAGTATGTCCGCTACCCCTGGATTAAGCAGCTTCCCTCCCAGCCAATCGTCAGCACCAGCCAGTCAGACCCGGCCCTCAGTATGCACGCGCATTCACTATCGCAAGTAGCTTCAACCCCCGTCGCTTATCCGCAAAATCTGAAATCCTGGCTGCTGAGTGCGCCGGATGCACTTAACACATTGCCTCAGACAATTGCTGATTGTACAGAATTGGATGCATCTTCTCAGGGCGCGTTCATCGTTGATGGGGAGTGTACTATCAGTGAGGAACAGGTTGTGGGCAGCCCCACTCAGCCCGTATTGCTTATCGTACGTCAAAGTCACTTTTCAATGCAGGACAACAGCCAGCTATGGGGCATCTTGTATCATACCGCATCCAGTGAGAACGACCTGAGTCGCATCGACGTTCCTGCCACTGCCGCAATATCCGGTGCGGTGCTGATTGATCATAAGTTAGCGCCCGGTTCCACATTGAATATCAATTATGCGCCCGGCGTACTTGCCAGCTTACGCACTCTGCCGTCACTGCAACTTCATCATTATGTAGCGGGTTCCTGGAGGGATTTTCAGTGAGGCTGGTTAGTCGCGGGCTGGGTCTGGTCGAGTGTATGATAGCGACCCTGCTGTTTGTTAGCTGTGCCACTGCGTTGTTATCAGTGACATACCGGTGGCACGTTCATGTTAAGCGCGCTATAACGTATGAAAATTTGACCGACAAACAGTTATGGCTTACGGCAAAACTGGACACTATCAATTTACCTGTTTACCTGACATTGACCAGCGAAGCCAGAACGCTGTCAGAGCAGACATTAGGGCAGCCAGTGGAAAACGTTTTAGTCAGCGCCCGCAAAATAACCACGACACCATTTTCTTTCCACACAACTGACCTGGACGAGTCTGATTATTCGACGATTGAAATGTCCGTGCAATCCGGCGGGAAAGCGCCTGTCAGAATTACTGTGCAAGTGAGCAGGCCCCGCTCATTTCCACTACCGGATACGATTCCCCTGCCCGTATCGCCGTAACATAATAATCTATGGTATCTGCATCCTGTTCATTGAACGAGCAATAAAATGTCGGCTGGATAAAGTGTTGTGAAGGTTGCAGATAATGTGAATAGTCAGCCATCCGGTTTTGCAGACACACATAACAAAAAAAGCCGCCGTTCCCTCTTACCGGAACAGCGGCTCATCGTTAACATCACAGTAGCTTCGGGCAGTGTTGGGTGAAAAAGCCGTTAACCGACCTGTTTAACACGCAGTTCTTTGGGTACCGCGAATTCAACATTTTCCTCACGGCCCTGACGCTCAGACGCCTTCACGGCTCCCCAGGAAAGTAATCTGTCTACCACGCCTTTTACCAACACCTCCGGGGCTGAAGCACCAGCTGTCACACCAATGTGTTCGATGCCTTCCAGCCACGATTGCTGGATGCAATCAGCATCAGCAATCAGATAAGCCCGGGCACCGACTTTCTCAGCCAGCTCCCGCAGGCGGTTCGAGTTGGAACTATTTTGGGCACCCACTACCAGCAATACTTCGCAGTCAGTTGCAAGCTCTCTGACAGCATCCTGCCGGTTCTGCGTGGCGTAACAGATATCATCTTTACGGGGCCCCTGAATCGCCGGGAATCGTGCGCGAAGTGCATCAATCACATCAGCGGTATCGTCCACCGATAACGTTGTCTGGCTGCAGTAATACAGTTGCGAGGGATCCTTCACAGTCAGCGACTCAACATCTGCTGTTGACTCAACCAGATAAATCCCTCCTTCAGCGTTATCGTACTGTCCCATGGTTCCTTCAACTTCCGGGTGTCCGGCATGACCAATAAGAATACATTCGGTACCGGTTTTACTGGCCCGGGTCACTTCCATATGCACTTTTGTTACCAATGGACAGGTTGCATCAAACACCTTCAACCCTCGATCTTTTGCTTTATTGCGGACCGCCTGAGAAACGCCGTGGGCTGAAAAGATCACAATACTGTCGTCCGGCACCTCGTGAAGCTCATCGACGAACAGCGCACCGCGTTCGCGCAAGCCGTCTACCACAAACTTGTTATGCACAACCTCGTGACGGACATAAATAGGCGGTTTGAACATTTCAAGCGCTCGTTCCACAATAGTGATTGCTCTGTCCACACCTGCGCAGAAGCCACGGGGGTTAGCTAAGTGAATTTGCATATATCGCTCCTTACGCCTGCGGCTCGGTTACCGACAGAATTTCAACATCAAAGATAACCGTCTGACCTGCCAGGGGGTGATTGAAATCAACAGTCACAGAGGTACCCGCTGTGCTGCGAATGATACCCGGAACCTCACTACCGTCAGGTTGTGCGAAAGCCATGATCATGCCTTCTTCTATATCCTGAGAAAACCGACTGCGGTCCATATGATGGACATTATCCGGGTTGGGCTGACCGAACGCATCTTCCGGTGCCAGTGTGAAAGACTTTTTATCGCCCTCTTTCAATCCCAGCAAGCACGCTTCAAAATTGGGCGTAAGACTGCCGTCCCCCATCACCAGTTTAGCGGGCTTTTTGTTGACGCGGGTACTATCTGCTGCGGATCCGTCCTCAAGTTTAAGGTCGAAATGCATTAACACTTCGCTGCTGGGGCCTATGACAGGTTCGGTCATTTCTACTCTCTACTGCTTCGATGTGGATGAAGGTTTTGACTCAGACTTATGTTTATCTGAGATCAGCATATCAATAATCAACAATACCGCCCCGATAAATATTGCACTGTCTGCAAGGTTAAACGCCGGCCAGTGCCACTGTCCAACGTAAAAGTCCAGAAAGTCGATAACATAGCCGTGCACCAGGCGATCATACACGTTGCCAAGTGCCCCACCCAGTATAAAACAAAAGGCAACAGGCAGACATTTTTCAGAACGCGGCGACTTATACAGCCAGCTTAGGATAATAATACTGACGACGAGGGCGATAGCGGTGAAAAACCACCGCTGCCAACCATCAGCATCTGCTAAAAAACTAAACGCTGCGCCGTAATTGTGAACATACGTCAGATTGAAAAACGGGGCCACTTCAATAGACTGAAACAGCCGCATGCTTCCCAGTATCTGGTACTTGCTCCACAGATCCAGCGCAAACACTACTACGCTTATCCATAAAAAGCGCAGACCGGTTTGCGAAAAAGGTTTAAGCATACTGACGCGCTTCCCCTTCGCCATCAACGTTAGTCACACAGCGCTGACACAACTCGGGATGCTGCACACTGCTGCCCACATCTTCACGATGGTGCCAGCAACGCACACATTTCTCGCCCTGCGTTCGGGTTACCGCTATGGCAAGCCCATTAACGTCAGTATCTTTGGCTTCATCAGTGCGCGCTGCCATATCATGCAGCACCACCTTTGAAGTGATCAGAACAAAGCGTAATTCATCTTCTAGCTGGGCCAGTCGCTGTTTAAGCGCGGCATCGGCATACAGGTGGACTTCTGCTTCCAGGGAACCGCCTAACTGACCGTCCTTACGCGCCTGCTCCATAGCCTGGTTAGCAGCATCCTTCACTTCCATGATCTCATGCCAGAAGCTATTACCTAACGTATCGTTATCAGTAAATGCTTCTAGACCTTCGTACCAGCTTTGAGTGAAAACAAATTCTTCGCGCTTGCCGGGAATTTCCTGCCAGATTTCCTGCGCGGTAAAGCTCATTACCGGTGCCATCCAGCGAACCAGCGCTTCAATGATATGGTATAGCGCGCTCTGGCACGACCGACGGGCATTGCTGTTGGCTTTAGCGGTATACTGACGATCTTTAATGATATCCAGATAGAAGCTGCCCAGCTCAATAGAGCAGAAGTGCATGAGTTTCTGACTGACTACCAACAAATCGTATTTCTCATACGCGTCAACCAGTTCCTGCTGCAGCTGGCGTGTTCGACTGACAATCCACCGATCAAGAGCGACCATATTGTCAGGTTGTACCAGGTCCGTCTCGGGGGTAAAGCCATTCAGGTTAGCCAATAAGAAGCGTGCCGTGTTGCGTACCCGCCGATAGCTGTCAGCAGCGCGTTTGAGTATTTCATCCGATACCGCAATCTCACCGCGATAGTCAGTCGAAGCCACCCACAAACGCAAAATATCAGCGCCAAGCTTGTTGGTCACTTCCTGCGGAGCAACGACATTGCCGACAGATTTTGACATTTTACGGCCGTGCGCATCTACCGTGAAACCGTGTGTCAGTACCTGCTTGTAAGGCGCATGACCATACATCGCGGTAGACGTCATCAATGAGGACATAAACCAGCCACGATGCTGATCCGAGCCTTCCAGATAAAGGTCTGCACTGGCTGGGATATCATCACGACGATCCACCACAAAATGGTGCGTGACGCCTGAATCAAACCATACATCCAGCGTATCGGTCACCTTGTCATAATGCTCTACATCGTCACCCAGTAGATCAGCGTCATTGATATCCCACCATGCCTGGATGCCTTTCTGCTCAACCTGCTGCGCAACCTTTTCCATCAATGCGGTGCTTTGAGGATGAATATCACCGGTGGTTTTATGCACATACAGAGGAATCGGAACACCCCAGGTACGTTGTCTTGAGATACACCAGTCAGGACGGCCCTCGACCATTTTTTCGATGCGACTCTCGCCCCATTCCGGGATCCACTGTGTTTTTTTAATTTGTTCGATTGACTGCGCTCGTAACCCTTTTTTATCCATGCTGATAAACCACTGCGGCGTAGCACGGAAAATAATGGGGGTTTTGTGGCGCCAGCAATGCGGATAGCTGTGCTCGTACTTCACGTTCAGAACCAGATTACCGCGCGCCTCTACCGTTTCGATGATGGCGTCATTAGCTTTGAACACGAACTGATTGGCAAACAGCGGCACATTTTCGTTATACACGCCGTTACTGCCTACCGGGTTGTAAACTTCAATACCGTATTGTTTGCCGACATTAAAGTCATCCACACCGTGAGCAGGTGCAGTATGCACGCACCCGGTACCGGAATCGGTTGTGACATGCAGGCCGTTAATCAAAGGAACCTGCAAATCATCGATAAAGGGATGATGGACCATTAATTTGTCCAGTGCTTCTCCCAGACACGTCGCTTTTTCCTCATACTCATCAATACCGTAGCGCTGCATACAGCTTTCGATAAGATCGTGAGCGATTATTAACCAATCGTCGGTTGACTTATTTTCTACCAGTGAATAGGTGTATTCAGGATGTAGGGTAATCGCCCGGTTGGCCGGCAGTGTCCAGGGTGTGGTTGTCCATATGACAACGCCAGTATTGTGCGCTGTCAGATCGGCTTCAGCCACGCCAAATGCGCTGGCAATCTGCGCCGTATCTGCTACCGGAAACTTGACATCGATGGCAGGCGACACTTTATCTTTGTACTCAACCTCGGCCTCAGCCAGCGCTGAGCCACAATCTGTACACCAGTGTACGGGCTTGAAGCCTTTCTCCAGATGGCCGGAGTCGACGACTTTACTCAGCGCCCGAATGATGTCAGCTTCTGAGCTGAAATCCATGGTTTTATAAGGCTTATCCCACTCGCCAAATACGCCAAGACGAATAAAATCTGCCATTTGCCCATCAATTTGCTTTTGCGCATATTGACGACATTTTTCGCGAAACTCGGCCTCAGAGACTTTTTTACCCGGCTTTCCGACTTTCTTCTCTACCATCAATTCGATAGGCAGACCGTGGCAATCCCAACCAGGAACGTATGGCGCGTCAAAATCAGATAGCGTTTTTGCTTTTACAATAATATCTTTGAGGATTTTATTTACCGCATGGCCAATATGAATATTACCGTTGGCATAAGGAGGGCCATCGTGTAATACAAACGGTGCTTTGCCCGCCTTGGCTTCGCGAATCTTTTTATAAATGCCTTTTTCCTGCCAGGTTTTAAGCATCTTAGGTTCGCGCTGCGCAAGATTACCGCGCATCGGAAACGGTGTTTCCGGGAGGTTTAATGTGGCCTTATAATCACTCATAAACTTGTTTTTTCCATCCACCTGAACTGTACGCGCTCTTAGCGTACCCGAATAATTGCTGCCAAATTGACAACTTACGAATTAATCTTTAAAAAAATCACGCGCAACCTGCGCATCATCTTGTATCTGTTGTTTTAACGCATCGAAAGAGTCGAACTTTTGTTCATCCCGAATCTTTAAGCGTGGTATTACTTCAATCGTCTGCCCATACAAATCCGCATTCACGTTGAAGATGTGAACCTCAAGCTGCACCTGTTCGCCATTGAGGGTTGGTCGCGTCCCGACATTTGCCACCCCCTGCCACACTGACTGACGGTAATTAACAGTGACCGCAAAGACACCTCTGAGCGGTGTACGGAAGCGTTTTAGCAACACGTTAGCGGTAGGAAACCCGATGGTACGGCCATTTTTTTCACCGTGGACAACGCGTCCCGGGATACTAAACGGCCTGCCCAACATTGACGCCGCTTTATCAAACGCCCCTTCGCCCAGCGCCTGTCTGACAGCGGTTGAGCTGATACGTCGGTCATCCACGCGAAAGCTTTGTGTGCTGACAACGTCAAAGCCGCTTTTCTGGCCGGCTTCCCTGAGCATGGTAAAGTCACCCTGGCGGCCTTTACCAAAACGAAAATCATCACCAACCACGAGAAATTTCACACCGAGCTTATCAACCAGCAATTCTTCGACAAACGTGTCGGCATGCTGACTGGCAAATGCCTCATTAAATCGAACACACAGCAGGCGATCGACCCCCTGCGCTTTCAGCAAACGATATTTTTCAGCCAGCGTACTTAACCTGGCGGGGGCTTTGTCGGGCGCGAAAACTTCTTCGGGTTGTGGTTCAAAAACCATCACCGTGGCGGGCAAGTTAAGCGCTCTGGCTTTCTCCAGTACATTTTTCAATACCGCTTTGTGACCCTCATGGACACCATCGAATTTACCGATGGTGAGCACGCAGCCACGGTGCCTGTCCCTAAGGTTGTGCAGGCCTCTGATTAATTCCACAACTTGCCGGTACCTTTTTTAAAGTAAACTCTTTGACACAAAACACGCGATTATAAACGACACAACGCGTAATACCAATGACTGTCCATGCAGTTTTAGCTACCTGATGAACTCAGGTGCGAAGGTCGCGTGCCTAATACCAGCATCACCACCACAAACGTGAGCACGGCTGCCCCAATAGTTTTGCTCACATGCAGTATCTGTGGCCATAAATCCAGCAAGTAAAACGCGTCGCCAAGATCAAAATACAGGATAACGGCCCCCATGGCACCACAGGCTATAAATGTGCGTAAAAGAAACAACATCGTCTGAACGGAAAACTTATAAACATCCGTTGAATGCAACCGGGTGTACAACAAGCCTGCATTCAACGCCGCAGACAAGCTGGTTGCGATGGCCAGCCCGATATACCCGTAAGGAATCGCAAATATAAGGTTAAAAACCATATTGGCAACCATACACCAGATACCGAATTTAACCGGTGTTTTGGTATCCTGTCTGGAATAAAACCCCGGAGCAAAAACTTTAACCAACATGAAAAACCACAATCCAAAAGCGTAAGCGGTCAGCGAGTAAGACGCAAATTCAGCGGTTTGCGGGGTAAACTCGCCACGCTGAAAGATAACCGTAAGAATAGGTTCTGCCATCAGGGCCAGGCCAACAGCGGCGGGCAGCCCCAGCGCAGTGACCATTCTCACTGCCCAGTCCATGTTACTGGAAAACGAAGTGGGATCTTTAGTCACGTGATTGCGTGACAACGTCGGCAAAATAACAGTAGCAATAGCAATACCGAATAAGCCTAAAGGAAACTCAAGCAATCGATCAGAGTAATAGAGCCAGCTAATCGAGCCTGTTACCAGAAAGCTGGCAATAAATGTATCAAACAGTAAGTTCAATTGGCCCACTGATACACCGAAAAGGGCAGGAATCATCAACTTTCTTACTTTGACCACGTTTTCGTCATGCCAGCCCCACCGTGGCTTTACCAGAAGTCCGGCTCGGTATAAGAAGGGAAGCTGAAATGCCAGTTGCACAATGCCTCCGACAAAAACACCCCACGCCAACGCGTAGGCCGGTTGTGACATCGACGGCGCCAGCCAGACCGCAAAGCCGATAATACAGACGTTGAGTAATACCGGTGTAAATGCGGCAACGGCAAACTTGTTAAGCGTATTGAGGATTGCCCCGGATAAACCGGTCAAAGAAATAAACGCCAGATACGGAAACGTTATCTTGAGCATGGTGGATGCCAAAGTAAATTTATCACCACCAGGCTCATCATTGAGATAATCAATGAACCAGCCCGTGCCGAACAGTGCGGCCAGCACCGGCGAAGCAATGACGCCGATGAGCGAAACGATAAACACGATTGCACCCAGGGTACCAGAGATTTTGGCAACAAATTCCCGCAATGCTTTTTTATCGTCAAGGTGATGCACTTCTGTCAGTACGGGAATAAATGCCTGTGCAAACGCGCCCTCGGCAAACAAACGTCGCAGAAAATTGGGGATTTTGTTGGCAAAGAAGAACACATCTGCGGCAGCCCCATCACCCATTAGCCGCGCGACAACAACATCTCTGGCCAAGCCCAGAATACGTGAAATAAGTGTCATTACAGACACCACTAACCCGGATTTTAATAATTTACTCGACACAGAGCTTCAACCAATACGTTATTGAGCACAAATAAAGGGGCCACACTATAGCCGAATGCAGCGGTTTTAGAAATCTTCTGCATACGGGCGTCATTAAATGTCCCCGCTGAACAATTAAAATGGCATAGATGGGTGAAATCGCGTGTTCCTGCTGGTATACTCCGCCCCTTCTACGGATGTGCAGGTAGCCGCGTCAGCCCCGTATTTTCAGCCGTTTTGCTGTTTATGCGAAATAGTTTGACAAATAAGCGATTGCTAGGCACAATCCGCACCCTCGTTTTTGACATGAATTTATTTTGGGAGTTACACCTTGGCTAACATTAAGTCTGCTAAGAAACGTGCAATTCAAGCCGAAAAGCGTCGTCAGCATAATGCCAGCCGCCGCTCCATGACTCGTACAAGCATCAAAAAAGTTGTAGCGGCTATCGCTAAAGGCGATAAAGAAGGTGCTCAAGCAGCACTTGCCTCTGCGACTCCGATTCTTGACAGAATGGCTACCAAAGGTTTGATTCACAAGAACAAAGCTGCTCGTCATAAGAGCCGTCTTGCTGCTAAAATCAAAGCTATGTAAGACATCTTTGTGATGTGTAGTAAAAAAGCGCCGCAAGGCGCTTTTTTTTTGCCTGTTTAAATTCAGCGCTTAAACCCGATAATACCAATACTTCCCTCTTTGACTGTCACACGAACGTCAACATAGCGTCACCAATCTGTCACCTCCTCTTTCTATTATCGGTTTGAAAGCTGGCAATTATTGGACGCTGTCATGTCTCACAGACACTATAAAACCCTCTGGATGTCTGATTTACACCTGGGCAACCGCGACTGCAAAGCCGAACACCTTCTGAACTTTCTTAACAATGTGTCCGTGGACACCCTTTACCTGGTGGGCGATATCATCGACATGTGGGAAATGACCCGCCAGTTTCGATGGCCCGATGCGCATAATCAGGTTGTAAAGAAAATCTTATCACTTTCAGAATCAGGCACGCGGGTGATTTATCTTCCTGGTAACCACGATGCGCCGGTACAAAGTTATACCGGCATGGCATTGGGTGACATTGAGATTGCCCGGCACTGTATTCATACCACCGCTGCCGGCAAGCGCTATGTAGTGTTACACGGTGATCAGTTTGACGACGAGGTGACTCTGGGTCAGTTCCATGCATGGTTAGGCGATAAAGCGTACGATCTGTTGTTATTCGTAAATCGCTGGTACAACCGCTACCGAGTCTGGCGAAAACGCGAATACTGGTCATTGGCTGGCTATATTAAACAACACATCAGAAGCGCCAACCTTGCCATTGCACGCTACCGGCAGGCGTGTTGCAACTATGCAAAAGCACATGCGCTGGACGGGATCATTTGCGGCCATATTCATCATCCCGAACAGCGTTACCTTAACGGTATCCATTACATTAATGATGGCGACTGGGTAGAAAACTGCACAGCCCTTGCTGAAGATGAACACGGTAACTTGTCACTCATCCACTATCTGACCACGGACAGTGTACAAAACACGCCGGCCAATCAAGTCCATTCCTCCAAAGCAGCATAAAAAATAGCAAAATAGGAAGCTACAGGTATGTTCACTGTCGATGAAGTTATTAATAAACATTACCCCCAGATTGCTAATAAGCCCTGGCTATCCCGCCCGGCATCATTCATTTTGCGACATTTGCTGCATGAACGTGAAATAAAAGAATTTGGTGAAATGTATCCGCACTATCAGGACATCGATTTTGTCGAGCAGGTCCTGGCCTATTTTACTGTCAGCTACTCCACTCGCAATAACGAAAAAGAGCGCATACCCAGTGAAGGACGGGTGGTTATCATCGCCAACCATCCCATTGGCTCGCTGGATGCGCTGGCGCTGATAAAGTTACTCAGTGAAGTCAGGCGCGACGTAAAGGTCGTTGCTAACCAAATGCTTATGGCGATAGCGCCACTGAATAACATGCTGGTGCCGGTCAATAACATGCAAGGTGGCACGCCCCGACAAAGCCTGCAAACTATCCACTCACATCTGAATGCGGAAGGGGCGCTACTGATATTTCCGGCCGGTGAAGTATCACGTTTACGTCCGCAAGGGATCAGGGACACCCATTGGCACAGCGGCTTTTTGCGCATCGCCAGACAAGCAGAGGCACCCATATTGCCTGCCTATATTGAGGCACGAAACTCACCGGTTTTTTATAGCGTATCGATGCTGTACAAACCCCTGGCAACTACTTTGCTGGTTAAGGAAATGTTCCGGCAACGTCAAAAGCACCTGCCGATTCGCATCGGCGAGCTCATACCGCATACTGCTTACCAGTCGTTGTCATTAGGGGTAAAAGAGCAGGTAAAACTATTCAAACAACACTTATACCGAATTGGTAATGATAAAACAGGCATTTTACCCACACAATCTGCGATTGCCCTTCCCGAAGAAAAACAGACATTGTCGCGGGCTATAGCGCGTGAATGTGAGCACCTCGGGCATACTGCAGATGGTAAGACTATTTATCTTTATCAACACAATGGCTGTTCTGCCATTATGCGGGAGATTGGCAGATTACGTGAACTGACCTTTCGCGCAGTTGGTGAAGGCACGAACACGCGCAGAGATATTGATCGGTATGACTCGCATTATTTTCATCTAATTCTGTGGGACAGCGCCGAACTGGAAATCGTCGGCGCCTATCGCTTTGGTGATGCCACAACACTCTCGGCACCAGCTCATCCAACCGGCTTGTATTCAGCCACCCTGTTTGATTATGAGGACGATAATAGCGCATTATTTTCAGAAGGCCTGGAGCTTGGACGTAGCTTTGTGCAGCCACGGTACTGGGGAAAGCGCAGCCTTGACTACTTATGGTATGGCATAGGCGCATTTTTGCAGCGCTATCCGCAATACCGGTATTTATTTGGTGCTGTCAGTATCAGCAATGCGTATCCGAAACCCGCCCGCGACTTGCTGGTTGCTTTTTATAAGGCCCGGTTTCCAGCTCGCTTTGGACAGGCCAGATCAACCTTGCCCTACCCCGTGCGCACAGATTTGCTGGAAAGGTTTAGCGCATTGCCCTATAAGGCTGCATTTGCTGAACTGAAAAGCCTGCTGGCCAATATGGGCGTCAATGTCCCTACCCTTTATAAGCAATATACAGAAATATGTGAGCCTGAAGGTGTAGGTTTTCTTGATTTCAACATCGATCCGGATTTTGCTGACTGTGTTGACGGACTCATTGTGGTGGACTTGCAGTTGTTAACCGAAAAAAAGCGTAAACGTTATCTTGTGCAACATGATGTGAAAGCGTCCGCTTAACGACGCATCAAGACGGGGCCATTGCGCCCCGTGCTGATGCGTCTGCTATTGGTCCGTTCTGCTAAAGCGCCAACAACAGGTCTGTATATATATCTTCAAGCGTTATAATGTCAGACACGTGGACGCTTTCATTCGCTTGGTGGATGGTGTGATTGGGGACTCCCAACTCGATGACCTGTGTTGACGCGTCAAAAAAACGCCCATCAGATGTGCCGCCAGCGGTGCTAAGCAGGGGGTATTTACCCGTAGTATTTACAATTGCGCGTTCACAACGCCCAAGCCAGCACCCGTTGTTTTTAGGTTCTGTCAGGTAGGGGGAGCAAGGTCGGGACCAGTGAATGTCAGTGTTATTCGATACGCCCTTAATCAGCTTTGTCAAAAGCTGAATCAGGCTGTCATTGGTAAAAGTAGCATCGTAACGAACATTAAATTCTATGCGCGCGGTGCCTGGCACCAGATTATCGACAAATGTGCCAGTATCCAGGTGGGTAATCTGAACTGTAGTGCCAGGAAAATCAGCAGATCCGGTGCTCCAAGTATAGCCGGTCAGTGCCTGAATAATATCACTGGCAGTATGAATTGCATTATGGCAGCTGTGAGGGTAAGCAACATGCCCTTGCTTGCCAGCAACATCAATAGTTCCGGACAATGCGCCACGCCGCCCGACTTTTATTGTATCACCGCTTGCCTTTGATGCAGAAGGTTCACCAATGAGACAGGCTGAAAGCTGTATATTTTGCTTATCAAGCTGTGCCTTCATCCATTGTGTTCCGCACAACGCTTCTCCTTCCTCATCACTGGTGACCAGCCACCAAAATGAATACGCGTCAGGATTCATTTCAGGTATTGCGCGTTCGGTAGCGGCCAGCATTGCCGCAATACCGCTTTTCATATCCGCTGCACCGCGACCAAATAATATATTATCGCGACAGACCGGCGTAAATGGTTCGGTATGCCATTGTTCAAGCGGACCGGGGGCGACGACATCGGTATGGCCACAAAACGCAAAATGTTCAGACCCTGTTCCCCACCGTGCGATAAGGTTTGAAACGCCGTTAACAACGTATCGCTGACAGAGAAAACCAGCCTGAGACAGGTGCCTGGCGATTAATGACTGACACCCATTGTCGTCGGGTGTCACTGATTTACACGCGATAAGCTCACGAGCGTAGTTAAGACTACTCAGAGAGTGACAAAAACTGGCTGATACTTTTTCCATACCTATTGAATCCGCAACGATAAAACAGGCTTTCCAGTTGATATCAGAGATATGACAAGCAGGTAACGCTTTTACGACATTACCATGAAATTAACTAAAACGGATGAAGAACATCCACAATTTCCCGGGTACTTTCAACAAGCCGGACAACTTTGTTTTCCAGGCGCAAAGCGACGGTACCTTTCGATGGGTCCCGGTAAACCACCTTTCCCTTTTTATAGACATCGTAATCGAGTACGTTGCCTTTAGACAACTCGTTACGCCAGCCATCAGGTAAAGCTTTATCAGATCGGTTCTTATCAATGCTTTGGGGAGCGAAATGTCCACGATCAGCAGCATTTGCTGTAAAACAGGTACTTAGAATGACCAGACTAAATATGGCTGGGGAAATCAACGCCGAAAACTTCATAACTACATAGCCCTCAAAGAAACGCACACCCCATAGATAGCATTTAGTGTACCTACTTTATAAAAAAGCCTGTGAGAATTGGCAACTGTCTGTTTTCCAAAAGTTTTAAACCGCTTCCCCGGTTATAAAGGCCATGACCTGGAGAACAAACAAGCAATGCTGTCATAGTGACATGATTAAAGTGTTGCCAAAGCCACACACACGGACGGGCAAACTGGTACTTTATGCTGTATCCCCGCTTCGTAGATTTACCAGATTGATGCATATCAGGCTGATGGTCTGCGTCAGTTGCCACTGCTTGTCTGATATAGCCCGAACACCGGACAATCGAATCGATTTACTGGACGGAGGCAGAAAAATTACGCATTATTTGTCTATGGCTTTTAAGAGAAATACTTGTTGTGCTTAAGATTATTGTATTGGTGCCACTTATTCTTTGTGTACTGTGGATTATATATCTGCGGCTTAACAAATTTACCTTTGAACAGGGTAAACAGGGTTTCTTGTATATTCTGATAGTATCTTCTGTGATCGCTGCTTTTTATTCGCTGATGCTTTTTCTCACACACTAGCAAAAAAAAGGTGTGCCTAAGCACACCTTTCTTATTCGCCGATCGTGCTTACTGGGTAAGCACTTCTATTTCAGCGTTTTCACGTAATCCATTAATAAAGCTTTGGTAAGTGCTTTGACCATACGCAGCGCCCAGACGCTGACGAATGGTGCTTGCCAGCTCTTCATCAGGTGCTTCAGCCTGTTGAATACTCTGTAGCTCTATAACACCCACATTACCTGAAGCCAGCTTCGCAGAACCGGCTTTCTCACCTTCCTGCTCAGACAAAGAAAATAGCGTCTGAACCAAATTACGAGGAAGCTCGCTTTGTCCTCGGCTAACAGACTCAGCGTCCTGCCATGATAATCCATATTGCTCCAGCATTGATGAAATATCTTCGCCGGCATTAAGTTTCGCCACAGCATCCTGAGCCCAGGCAGCCGCTGCCTCCTGTAAACGTTCTGCCTGCAGCTGGCGTTCAATCTGCGCCTTCACCTCAGCCAGCTCACGCGTACGCTGTGGTTCGTGTGCTTTGACTCTCAGCACCATGACCGTTTCGTTATCCAGTTCGATCACTTCACTGTTCATACGATCTTCAATCTGCTCGGCAGAAAACGCAGCGTTCAGCACCGCAGGATTACTCATTACCTCTGGTGCATCTGAGCGTGTAAACAGGCCTGTTTCTTCGACAGGTTGATTAGCGATACCTGCTACATCATCCAATGTCTCTGGCATCTCGAAGGCTACTTCGTCCATGCGACTACGCAACTCATAGAAACGCTCCATTGCCTTGTCATTAAGCAATGTCTCGCGAACCTTTTCCTCAACGTCTGCCAATTCTGTTACTTGCTCTGGCTTGATATCGGTAAGCTTGATGATGTGGTAGCCAAACTCTGTTTCAACCACATCAGACACCTCACCTTCCTCAAGATTGAAAGCTGCTTCTTCAAATGCAGGCTCCATCATATCGCGCGTGATGTAATCCAAATCGCCACCATTTTCTGCAGAAAATGTATCAGCAGAGCTTTGCTTGGCTACCTCAGCAAAGTCAGCACCATCTTCGATTGACTGTCTGAGCTTCTCTGCCTGTTGTTCTGCAGCTTCTTTGTCCTCACCGACTTCGATGAGAATGTGCGAAACGCGACGTTCTTCTTCTGTGTGGTACTGGTCTTTATTGTCTTCGTAGAATGTTTCAACTTCTTCATCGCTTACATCTACGTCTTTCATCACATCATCAACAGAAAGCGTGACATACGCGATATTGACTTTTTCCTGCGTATCAAATGCAGCGATATTCTGCTCGTAAAAATTGTTGATATCTTCATCTGAGATAGTGACGCTGTCAGCAAAGTTTTTGGCATCCACAATAAAGTAGCGGCCACCGCGAATCTGTGATTGCAGCTGCCAGGCACGCTGCGTCTCACCATCCAGGGCAAATGACGAGGCCTGAAGTGCACGGGTAAGCTGTTCGCGGGTTAATTCTACGCGTAAATAATCCCGAAATTGCGCCGGGCTGAAACCGTTCTGCCGTAACACAGCAAGATAGCGCTCGTTATCAAACTGCCCGGCTGTCTGAAAGCCCTGCATGTCTTTGATGGTCTGACGTATCTGGTCATCACCTACACGCAGCCCCATCTCTTCAGCTTTCTGCTCTACCAGCTTGTTATTGATCAGGCTTTGTAAAACATTACTGCGAAATTGTTTAAGGTAATTTTCATCTGCGAACATCGCCGCAATATCTTCACCGTATTGGCTTTCCATCTGAGCGCGCTGACTTTGATAGGCACGCTCTAATTCGTTTTGGCCAATTTCATCGCCATTGACGGTAGCGACTGCCGTGCCACCAGAAGAGCTCAGGTAGCTGCCTACACCGGCAAAGACGAAACTCAATACCACCAGGCCGATGATAATCATTGCCCACGGGCTTTGAGAACCTTCTCTGATTCTTTCTAGCATGATTTTATTTCAACTCCGTTGCTTACCACTTATGTCAGCGTTAGCCGCTTGTCGCAGCATTATGTTTAGAACGCCAACAAATAAGGCAGGATTATAGCGCGATTACACACAAAAACGCGATGGTTTTCCTTTGACAAAAATGTGTATGCGACTGCGTAACATGCGAATACCGTTTGTATTATTGCCTGCCTTTCGAAATGCAGAAATAAAAAAGGCGATGGTAAAAACCATCGCCTTTTTAAAATTTTGTGCGCTTAGTTACACGCGTCTTTTAAAGCTTTACCTGCTTTGAAAGAAGGAACTTTAGCTGCTGCGATTTGAATAGTCTCACCAGTTTGAGGGTTACGGCCACTGCGCGCTGAACGTTCACGAACAGCAAATGTACCGAAACCGACTAGTGCAACTTGGTCACCGTCTTTAAGCGCTGCAGTTACTGCATCAGTGAATGCGTCAAGAGCACGGCCAGCAGCCGCTTTAGAGATGTCCGCACCAGCAGCGATTTGGTCGATGAGTTGAGACTTGTTCACAATTATGATCCCCTTCGTTTGTTATTATACTGTTTGTCCGAAACAATTATCGAATTAATTATCGGAACGTTTAAACAAGCTTGATAACGATAATCAAGCACTGTGTTACAGATAGTTAATTTTTAGTGAGTCGCTGCATCCCTTTAGAGACAAGGCTTCAAGCGAGTACAAAGTAAAGGTATCACAACTTATGGCGCTTGAAAGCCCTATTTTGAAAAAAAGTGAAGGAAATTGGCCATATCGTTCACTTTTTAACCAAAAATTACAGCGAAATAGCTGCCTCACCTTGCCTGGCAAGCGTTTCAGCCATTGCAACCTTAATTTTGTGTTACCACTTCGAAAGATTCCACGGGTTCCTGTAACGCAATGTCGAGTACCTCATCAATCCATTTAACCGGGTGAATAGATAAGGCTTCTTTAACATTATCCGGAATCTCTTCCAGGTCGCGCTCGTTCTCCTGTGGGATAACAACCGTTTTGATACCGCCGCGATGTGCAGCAAGTAGCTTCTCTTTTAAACCACCAATTGCCAGGACTTCACCACGAAGCGTAATCTCCCCCGTCATGGCGACATCGCACTTGACCGGGTTACCGGTTAACGATGAAACCAGCGCAGTGCACATTGCAATACCTGCACTTGGCCCATCTTTAGGCGTCGCACCTTCAGGCACATGAACGTGAATATCCCGTTTTTCATAAAAATCTTCATTAATACGAAGTTTTTTAGCACGACTTCTGACGACGGTCATTGCAGCTTTAATTGATTCCTGCATGACGTCGCCAAGCGAACCGGTCGACGTCATCTTTCCCTTACCGGGCACGGTGCTGGTTTCGATTGTCAGTAAATCTCCACCCACCTGTGTCCAGGCCAGGCCGGTCACCTGTCCAATTTGATTTTCTTTGTCTGCTTTGCCGTAGTCATGGCGCTGCACACCAAGGTAGTCTTTAAGGTTATCCTGTGTGACAACGACCTTATCCTTGCTCTTTGATAACAAAATATCTTTTACCGCTTTGCGACAAACTTTTGATATCTCCCGCTCAAGATTACGAACACCGGCTTCACGCGTGTAGTAACGGATAATACCGATAATGGCTGACTCAGTAATCTCCAGCTCATCTTCTTTAAGCCCGTTGCGCTCCATTTGTTTGCCAATTAAATGGCCAGTTGCAATATTAAGCTTCTCATCTTCGGTATACCCTGACAGGCGGATAACCTCCATTCTGTCTAACAGGGGACCGGGAATGTTCATACTGTTTGACGTTGCAACAAACATCACATCAGACAGATCATAATCGACTTCCAGATAATGGTCTGAAAAACTATTGTTCTGTTCAGGATCCAGTACCTCCAGCAACGCTGAAGCAGGATCACCGCGCATATCGGCAGACATTTTGTCGATTTCATCTAACAGAAACAGCGGGTTTTTGACCCCGACTTTTGTCATATTCTGAATCAGCTTACCGGGCATTGAGCCAATGTAGGTACGGCGGTGACCACGGATTTCAGCCTCATCGCGCACGCCGCCCAGAGCCATACGCACATATTTTCTGCCGGTTGCCTTGGCAACAGACTGGCCCAGTGAGGTTTTGCCCACCCCGGGTGGACCGACGAGACATAGAATCGGACCTTTGAGTTTCTTAACCCGCTGTTGAACAGCAAGATATTCGATAATGCGCTCTTTGACCTTTTCAAGCCCATAATGGTCTGCATTCAAAACTTTTTCAGCCCGCTCAAGGTCACGCTTGACGGGGCTGCGTTTTTGCCACGGTACGCCAGTTAGCCACTCAATGTAGCTGCGCACAACGGTCGCTTCAGCTGACATCGGCGACATCATTTTAAGCTTCTGCAGTTCTGCCCGGGCTTTTTCTTCGGCCTCTTTGGGCATCTTCGATTCAGTAATTTTGTTGCTGAGCGCCTCAAATTCGTCCGGGGCATCGTCCATTTCGCCCAGTTCTTTCTGAATCGCTTTCATTTGCTCGTTCAGATAATACTCGCGCTGACTTTTTTCCATTTGCTTTTTGACGCGGGTACGAATTTTCTTTTCTACCTGCAGCAGGTCGATTTCGCCTTCCATCAATGCCATCAGATATTCAAGGCGTTCGTTCACCCCTTTCATCTCCAGCACTTTTTGTTTTTCGGTCAGCTTTAGCGGCATATGCGCTGCCATCGTATCGGCCAGGCGCGCAGCATCATCGATACCGTTAAGCGAGGTTAATACTTCAGGCGGGATTTTTTTGTTGAGTTTTACGTAGCCTTCAAACTGCGAGACTGCCGAGCGAATCAATACTTCCTGCTCATTTTCAGCAATGGCTTCATCAGCTACCTTATCCACACTTGCTGTGTAGTAAGGCTCAGACTGGGTATACTCGTTAATTTCGCCGCGAACATTACCCTCAACCAGTACCTTTACCGTACCGTCGGGTAATTTCAAAAGTTGCAGAATAGTGGCAATGGTGCCAACGCTATAAATGTCATCCGTTTCAGGCTCATCTACACTGGCATCCTTTTGGGCTACCAGAAAGATTTGTTTGTCGTTTTCCATCGCCGCTTCCAGGCAGCGGATAGATTTTTCACGACCAACAAATAGGGGTATGACCATATGTGGATAGACCACGACGTCCCGTAACGCCAGTACGGGGATCTCAATGCGATTTTCACGCTCAGCTGTCATACGAATACTCTATTGGTTACTAATGTCGATTTATATGGGGTTACAACAGCAAAGTTCAAACCCAGGCGGCGAGATTGGCACAATAAATATCATTTATTGTCATTTTTATAATCTATAAGCGCCAAAACGCTTTTGCGTACTTTGCATATTCACTTTTAACTATTTGAAACCTAAAGGCAATACAATTGTGCCTATTTGTTCAGATATGAATATCGCATGATTAAAATTAAAACAACGCAATGAATTAGCGGAGTAACTTTGCATAAAGAAAAGCATATTGTGCGGTGGTGAAGTGAGACAACTGCCTCACGAACCCATGAGCAGCGATACAAGAAGCAATTGCTAACAGGTATGACATAACATGCTGATACTATGCGAATCTCAGGTCACTTACCGTATTAATCCCCTCTTTGACCACTGCCGGTTTGTCAGCACAAGTTATCACTTTAAGCACGAACACACCGAATGTTGCTTAAGACTTTACTTATCGAATAAAAAAACAGAAGTGATTCACAATACTCACTTTAATCAATCTTGCCTGGCAGCTTTATTCTGAACGCGCTCTGTATTATTACCGGACATAAAAAAACCGGCCTTAGCCGGTTTTTTTAATCACATACATTTATTCAGATGCAGCTTTCTTATTGTCTGAATTCTCATAAATAAGAATCGGTTTGGACTCGCCCCGAATCACCGTCTCGTCAATCACGACCTTTTTCACATCGTTCGTCGATGGCAGATCGTACATCGTATCAAGTAAAACACCTTCGACGATGGAACGCAGACCACGGGCGCCCGTTTTACGGTTCATTGCTTTTTTAGCAATCGCGTGAAGCGCGTCGTCTCTGAATTCAAGCTCAACATCTTCCAACGCGAACAACGCACCATACTGTTTAGTAATAGCGTTTTTAGGTTCGCGCAGAATCTGAATCAAGGCTTCTTCGTTGAGTTCTTCTAAACTGGTAACAACAGGCAGGCGACCGATAAATTCAGGAATCAGCCCGTACTTGACCAGGTCTTCAGGCTCTACCTGTTTGAACAGCTCACTTACCGCCTGCTGATTTTCTTTCGACTTGACCTTCGCGCCAAAACCAATACCACTACCAGTTGCTGCACGCTGTTCGATCACCTTATCCAGGCCTGCGAACGCACCACCACAGATAAACAGAATTTTAGAGGTATCTACCTGCAAAAACTCCTGTTGAGGGTGCTTTCTTCCGCCCTGAGGTGGCACAGATGCAACCGTACCCTCAATAAGCTTCAGCAATGCCTGTTGAACACCTTCACCGGATACATCACGAGTAATTGAAGGATTGTCAGATTTACGTGAAATCTTATCAATCTCGTCGATATAAACGATACCGCGCTGTGCCTTTTCGACGTCGTAATCACATTTTTGCAAAAGCTTCTGTATGATATTTTCAACATCTTCACCCACGTAACCGGCTTCGGTCAGGGTGGTCGCATCGGCCATCGTAAAGGGTACATCCAACAATCTTGCCAGGGTCTCAGCAAGCAGTGTCTTACCACTACCGGTAGGACCGATTAACAGAATGTTGCTTTTGCCCAGTTCCACGCCTTCATGCACGTCTCCGTGACGTAAGCGCTTATAGTGGTTATATACAGCGACTGACAAGACTTTTTTCGCATGCTCCTGCCCAATGACATAGTCATCAAGATGAGAGTGAATCTCATGGGGCCGCGGTAGCGCGTCCTGCTTTTGCTTAGGTGCAATTTCTTTAATTTCTTCACGAATAATGTCGTTACATAATTCGACACATTCATCACAGATAAAAACGGACGGCCCGGCAATCAGCTTTCTCACCTCGTGCTGGCTTTTGCCGCAAAACGAGCAGTAAAGTAATTTGTTGTCACCGTCAGAGTTCTGTTTGTCACTCATTACGTTATGCCTCTGCCTTAGCCGGACTCAAAAAAATAAAATATCGAGGGAGTCCGGGCTACTTAATAATATACTACTTTGTCGTAGCGGCGTCAGATCGATTTGTTAAAACCTGATCGATCAGACCATACTCTTTGGCTTCGGTTGCGCTTAAGAAATTGTCGCGATCAGTATCACGCGCCACGGTCTCATAATCCTGACCCGTGTGTTGTGACAATAATCGGTTTAACTTTTCTTTAATAGAAAGAATTTCCTTCGCATGTATTTCAAAGTCAGATGCCTGCCCCTGAAAACCGCCGAGAGGTTGGTGAATCATGACACGAGAGTTTGGCAAACAATAACGTTTACCCTTCGCACCACCAGACAGAAGGAAAGCTCCCATGCTGGCTGCCTGACCAACACACACTGTGCTGACATCAGGTTTAATAAAATTCATTGTATCGTAAATCGCCATACCGGCAGTGACTGAGCCACCGGGTGAGTTGATATACAGGTAGATGTCCTTTTCCGGGTTTTCCGCTTCCAGAAATAACATCTGGGCCACAATCAGGTTAGCCATGTGATCTTCTACCTGACCCACCAGAAAAATAACGTTTTCTTTAAGCAGACGAGAATAAATATCGTATGAGCGTTCACCTTTAGATGTCTGTTCGACAACCATAGGCACCAGTGCGTTTTGTGGTTCTAATGGGTTAATCATATCTACCTTGATTTGTTAGCGTTAAAAACAAAAATGCTCGGAAGGCTCCGAGCATTTAAGCAGTTGCTGACAGGTTAAGTCAAACAGTGCGAGTAAATTTACGCCTGTTTGTTCATAACCTCATCAAAAGCTTTGGTAACTTCCTGGGTTTTGGCTTTGTCCAATACCCACTCAATTGCCTGCTCTTCTAATGCAACATTTTGCATTTGCTGCATCAGTTCATCGTTGTTTTTGTAGTAATCGATAACTTCCTGCGGATCTTCATATGCAGATGCAGATGTTTCGATTAATGCATTTACTTTTTCTTCGTCAGCTTTCAGCTCGTTCTTTTTGATGATCTCGCCAAGAATCAGACCAATAGACACACGACGCTTTGCATTGTCGGTGAAAAGTTCTGCTGGCAGCTCTGGCATATTCTGACCACCACCTTGCTGACTGAAGCGTTGCTTCGCCTGCTCACGCAGTGCATTTACTTCCTGATCAACCATTGCCTGTGGCACGTCAATCTCATTTTTCTCAAGAAGTTTAGCAATCACATCTTCTTTTACATTCGCTTTTAGCGTTTGGTCTAGCTCACGCTGCATATTTTTGCGAACTTCGTCCTTTAGCGCGTCAACACCGCCTTCTTCGACACCAAACAGCTTAGCAAATTCATCATCGACGTCTGGAAGCTGCTGACCTTCAACGTTTTTCACGTGAACATCAAATACCGCATCTTTCCCTTTCAACGCTTCGGCGTGGTAATCTTCAGGGAACGTTACTTCAACGGTCACATCTTCACCCGCTTTGGCACCTACCAGCGGCTTCTCAAAACCTGGAATCATACGGCCTTTGCCAAGCTCCAGCGTGAAGTCTTCGGCTTTACCGCCGTCAAACTCTTCACCATCGATCTTACCAACAAAATCGATAACAACGCGGTCATCTTTACGCGCTTTACGCTTTACTTCTTTCCACGTCGCGTGTTGCTTTTGCAGCGTTTCCATCATGTTATCGAGGTCTTCGTCAGTGATTTCAACCACTGGCTTCTCAATTTCGATCTCGTCAACGCCTTTAACTTCTACTTCAGGATAAACTTCAAATGACGCAACAAACTCAAGGTCTTCGCCACGCTGGTCTTTTGTCAGTTCAAATTTAGGCATACCGGCAGGGGTAATGTTTTCCTGCATAACGGCCTGATAGAAGTTTTGTTGCATCACATCGCCAGCAACTTCCTGACGAACAGCTTGACCAAAACGCTTTTGGATTACGCTGACCGGCACTTTACCTGGACGGAAGCCATTGATGCGCTGAGTTTTCGCTAATTGCTGTAGGCGTGACTTTACCGCAGAATCAACAGAGTCTGCTGGTACGGTAATAGTAAGACGGCGTTCTAAACCCTGGGTCGTCTCGACTGAAACTTGCATTATGTTACCTCAACTGTACGTCTGTCTGACGCTTTGTTTTCGTGCCCCCTTCCCTTGACTGCTTTGCAGGCAAAATTACGTCGGGTCAGAGGTTCTCTACTAACGATTGTTTAACCGCTGATTAAACCGCTGGTAAAACACGTTGGTTAAAAAAAGACGCGGTAGTATACAGCCAGAGGCGAATTGAGTCGAGAGGCAAAGCCTACAATTTGGATTATTCGATAGATTTTACTAGATAAATGTAGGAATAACGTCGCGGATGACGCGTTACATCTGAAGAAAGAATGATTCATTATGGGATAATAATGGTCGGTGAGACAGGATTTGAACCTGCGACCCCTTGGACCCAAACCAAGTGCGCTACCAAACTGCGCCACTCACCGGCATATATGATGTAAAACGATGGTGCGGAAGGAGAGACTTGAACTCTCACGCCGTGAAGCACTGGAACCTAAATCCAGCGTGTCTACCAATTCCACCACTCCCGCGAAAAAGTGGGGTGGACGATGGGACTTGAACCCACGACAACCGGAATCACAATCCGGGGCTCTACCAACTGAGCTACGCCCACCATAGATGGTGCTTGCTAACGTGCGGCAAGTGTATCATTAAAAACTGAATAATGTCAGTATTAAATCTACTTTTGCCTGCTACCTGACCCGCGTTAAAAATGGCGCGCCCGGCAGGATTCGAACCTGCGACCCACGGCTTAGAAGGCCGTTGCTCTATCCAGCTGAGCTACGGGCGCCCGGCGAATCATCGCTAGCTAAGTGGTCGGTGAGACAGGATTTGAACCTGCGACCCCTTGGACCCAAACCAAGTGCGCTACCAAACTGCGCCACTCACCGATACCGTTCCGGCGATTTCGTTACTCGCCGTTACGGGTTGCGCATATTACTGACTTGCCCCTACCTCGTCAAACACTTTTTCAAATAAAAATACTAACCGCTCACAAAGCAAACAAAGCGAGGAGAAATCCTACAATTTGCGGGAATTTCATTCAGTTACCCGCCTCAAGTCATCCTTTTGTTTCACGAAATACGCGTTATCGGATATCGGTGTCACTGACTGCAACCAAAAGTAATAACTTACCCTGAATAAAAAAGGATCTACTGGTGCCGCGGATTTTATGAAACAATATCGCGCGTCACATTTATCTCCACTATATACAAAGAGCATTATCCTTTATGACCGCGCATATTATTGATGGCAAATTGATTGCCAAGCAAGTACGCCAACATGTTTCTTCTTATGTCGAGTCGCTGAAAGCGGCAGGAAAGCGGCAGCCAGGTCTTGCCGTCGTACTTGTTGGAAACGATGCCGCTTCCCAGGTGTACGTGGCAAATAAGCGTAAGGCGTGCGAAGAAGTAGGCTTCATTTCCCGTTCCTTCGATTTACCGGCAAATACCGATCAGGCTTCTTTAGAGTCCTTGATTGATGAGCTCAATAATGATGATGAGATCGATGGCATACTGGTACAGCTTCCTTTACCTGCAGGCCTGAATTCAGAGGAAATTCTTGAGCGTATTCGTCCGCACAAAGACGTCGACGGATTCCACCCCTACAATATAGGCCGTCTTGCACAGCGTATTCCAGCGCTTCGCCCCTGTACCCCCAAGGGCATTATGACAATGATTGAGTCGACAAAACGTCGGATCAAAGGCCTGGATGCGGTCATTGTGGGTGCATCAAATATTGTGGGCAGACCAATGGCGCTGGAGTTGTTACTGGCTGGCTGTACGGTGACAACCTGTCATAAGTTTACCAAGGAGCTGCGCACCCATGTCAGCCGCGCCGACTTGCTGGTAGTGGCGGTAGGCAAGTCTAACTTCATTCCCGGTGACTGGGTAAAACCCGGCGCGATTGTGGTGGATGTTGGCATCAACAGAAATGCTGATGGATCCCTTGTCGGTGATGTGGAGTTTGACAGCGCCAAAGAGCGTGCGGGATGGATCACGCCGGTGCCCGGCGGTGTTGGCCCAATGACCGTTGCCAGCCTGATTGAAAATACCCTGGAAGCCTACGTAAAGTTTCACTCATGAGCGAAAAGGTTGTTATTAACGCCATGCGCTTTTGGGTGGACGATGTGGTCATTCACCATAACTTCTGCCCGTTTGCGCGCTTTGTGCGCCATCCTGAGACCATTCACTATCAGGTTTGTACTCATGATAATGTGGCAGACATCATGGTTGCACTACACAGTGCATGCGTTCAACTGGATGAGACTGCTGAGATAGCGACAACGTTATTGATGGTGCCTGCGTTACGCCGTTTTGATGACTATCTGGATGCACTCTCGCTGGCACAGGCAATGTTAGCCCAATGGCAGTACGAGGGCATCTATCAACTTGCCAGTTTTCATCCTGAATATGAATTTGAGGGCGAAGCAGAAAGCTCCCCCTCCCACTTTACCAATCGGGCTCCCTACCCTACATTCCACTTAATCCGAGAGGCGGATATTACCCGGGCACTGAAAGACTATGCCAATCCGGACGCTATATTTGAAGCCAATATTTCACGTGCAGAAGCACTGGGGTGCAAACACCTGCAAGCGCAGTTAAACCACTGCATAAAAAAAGCTCAGGACAAGGCCTGAGCTTTATCTAACTCCCTGGTCAGGCTATTGCCCACCAGCACTGGTTATCGACTCCAGGGAAAGTAAAAACGCCCGTCCCTGATAGCCCGATACAGTAAAAATCCAGTCACTGACCCAGGAAGGATTATCAGGCATATCGAAACGAACCTGATACTGATCAAGATCATTGGCTGCGCTGACCTCAACAAGTACTCGCTCACCATCCAGCAGTGTCATATCAACTTTACCCGCCAGTCTCTGCGCCTCCCACTCTGCCTGACTAAAGGGGCGGACCTGCAGATAGTTAAATGAAAAAATGTCTTCCAACGCTTGTGCCAGGACTCCTGGATAGCTCAGTGAAGCAGTTGAGACCATTTGAGTCCGTTCACCGTTTATGATCGCCGCCTGCCAGGTCGCTGAATTATCTGATGACTGGCTTATCACTAACTCCTGCTTTTCAGGCTGCCAGAAGCGCGCTTCGCTAAGCTCCTGCAACGTTGCAGGCAAAATAGTCTTATTCAGCCATTCAGATGAAGAGAGTGGCAATGAAATAACCTGATTTATCAGGTAGCTGGCAGGTTGCTCAGGATGCCGGATAAAATGCCCCCGTCGGCTTTCAGACGCGTTACCGACAATAATCTGCCATTGTTGGTCCGCCCCTTCAAGGGTAAGTAGCATTGACTCGGCGCCGTCACTGTCCGGGTCCTCTACACCCAATCGTGCATACAGCTTTTCATTTTCAGTTTTCTTCTCAACAATATCAGCCTGAGACAGTTTTCGAATAAGTGTTGATAATGCTTTGGTGTCCACCGGGAAACGTTGTGACGAATCAAGATGCGTGGCTTTCCACTTACCTTCATCACGTTTGGCCTCAAAGATCACGCTGGAGGCATTTTCTATTTTTACATATTCAATCGCATCACTGTGTTGCGACAGGCCGTCTAATACCGAAGAGGAAGGTGTTGTAACAACACTTTGCTCATTGCGGGTTAAATACCACGCTGAAGCGCTTGAGGCGGCAACCAGTACGCTAAGCAATACAACACGTATGTTCATTTTCAGTTCCTGTTGAACCTGCTTCCTGCACGTCTACGCAGTACCAGGGTTAATAAATACAAGGTCATCACCAATACCAGGGGCGCTGCGGCAATATTCACGAACTTCAGCCAGTTACCCAATTTGTCGATATCGCTCCTCAGCTCGTATTGCACATCACGGAGCTGCTTTCTGACAGCCACCCGCTTTTCCACAAACGCATCGATGGTTCGCTGCTGTTCATCAGTAAGTACCAGCGAAGTGCCCTGCCCCTGTTGATTCTGTAACTGTGCCAGCTGTGACTCGGTTTGAGCCAGCTCATCCCGCAGCTTCTGCTCGTGTTCACGATATTGCTTCTGTGCTTTGCGCTCCAGCGAGGCCACGCGAGAGAATGGCCGGGCGAACTGGCCGCGACTTCGCACATCAATTAATGCATTACTGCCGGCCAGATTCTCTGCAGCATTCACCACAAAATCACCGTTATTGGCAAACGGGCTGTAAAGTGTCTGACCGAAGAACTGGTTTTGCTGCACCCAGAAGCGGTCGGCCAGCATGTCAGCATCGGAGATGACTAACAGATTAAGTTTATCAGTAGTGGCTTTAAACTGTGTTTTGTCGGCGCCCTCCGGCGGCTGACCGAATGCTGAGATGGTTGTGCCGGTAATATGTGCCGCCAGCACTTTTGCCTGTCCTGACGAGCCAAGCTTTTGTTGTAAATCCTCAGGGTCAGGATGGCTCAAATAATATTCAGTGTCTGTGACAAAGCCATCATCCGAGGTCTGCATTAACACATCCATATCCAGCGTCGAGGATGGCAGCAATGTAATTTCACCTGCTGAGGCAATATTCAGTGAGTCGAGATTTGCTGTAATAACATCGTCATTATGCAGCTGGCCTTTACCCAAGCCCAGATAACCCGGGTGCTTAACGACACTACCAGAAGCACTTTGCACCTCAAGCCCCAGTACTCCATCCAGCACAATGCGGTCAGCCGGAATATCTATACCCCAGCTTTTAAGTAAGCTCATATCTGAGCGGTTAGCCTGCTGATTGCCCATCAGGCTCAGCATGTCTGACTCATAATGCGGATCAATAAAAGCAATGACCTGCCCCTGCGCCATGGCGTACTGATCAACGGCATATTTTAATGCCTCACTCATTTTGGGCGGATGAGCCAGCATGACGACAGCAGTTTCTTCAGGTAACTGGGTGTCATCCGGTGAGATCAGATGAACATCAAAAAGCTGACTGAGCTGTTCATAAAAAACCATGGAGGATTCATTCTGCCCGGTGATCGGATTCTGGCCTCCCTGAACCGGCAAGTCAGTAATAAGCGCAAGTTTGGGTGAACTGCCAATACTGAGCTGGTGCAGCATTTTGCTGATGTCGTATTCTAAAAAGTTGGCTTTTTGCGGATCAAAAAACTCAATGGTGATCTGATCATCCAGGGTGTTGGTGCCGGCCAGACCAAAATATACCGTGTCATTATTATTTCCCAGCGTCGCACCTGTCAGGCCGAACCGGGCCGCCTTGTCTTCTGCTTCAGAAAACGGTTCGGGATCGATAAAGCGCAGACGAATTTTACCGTTGGCCGCTTTTTCATATTCGCGCAGCAAGCTTTTTACTCTGTCGGCGTAATTTCTCAGCGCTGTCATCCCCTTCGTAGCGTCATCTGAGAAGAAATAATACAGGGTTACCGGCTCCTCTATTTCATCAATAATCTGATGACTGCCGTCAGATAAGGTAAACACTTTTTGTTCAGTTAAATCGATGCGGGTACTGTCAAAAAGCTTATCATTGATGATAACCAGCGCGACAAACAGAACCATCAGTAAGGCAAATGTGTATATTGCAGTGATTTTTTTCATTATTCTCACACCGCCTTTTTTTGCTCAATAATCAGTAATCCGGCATAAAGCCAGATACCAATCACAACCATAAAAAAGAGAATATCGTTTAAGGCCAGCACCCCTTTGGCCATGGTGTCGAAGTGATTCAGAAAACTGAAAGACGCGATGGTATCCAGAACGCCGGGGGCAGCCCATTTTTCAAAGGCATCCAGCACGATGCCGGACCCGCTTACCACAAACAGGAAGCACACCAGAATCGCCAGTACAAATGCAATCACCTGATTCTTTGTTAACGCTGACATGCACATGCTGATGGCTAAAAACGCCCCCGCCATCAACCAACTGCCTGTGTAGGCGGCCAGAATGATGCCGTTGTCCGGCTCCCCCAGGTAATTGACTGTCCACCAGATTGGAAATGTCAGCAACAGCGCCAGTAAGAGCACCAGCCATGCAGCAAAAAACTTACCCAGTGTGACTTGCACAGAAGTAACGGGTAACGTCATTAAAAGCTCAATGGTGCCGGAGCGACGCTCTTCGGCCCAGCTTCTCATGGCGATGGCCGGTACTAAAAATAAGTACAACCAGGGATGGTAATTGAAAAAAGGCGTTAAGTCGGCCTGACTTCGTTCGTAAAAGTCACCGACAAAGAAAGTAAAAATACCGCTGAGAATCAAAAATATTGCAATAAAAACATATGCAATGGGTGTTGCAAAAAATGCAGCAAATTCACGGCGGGCGATAAAGAATATAGCGTTCATTCTGCCCCCTAAGACGTTATTTGCATGAAGACATCATCAAGTCGGCCCTGGTCAACGTGCAGTCTGTCAACCGGCAGTTTGTAATGATGTATATACTCGGTGACCGGTCCCAGAATAAACTGTCCCTTTGCCGGAAACAGGGTCACTTCACCGGTGTGCTTATTGACCTTCATGTCGTCAACACCGTCGATTTCCAGCAACCCGGTAATATCCGCCGCATAACTGAATTTAATGGTGACCGACTGGTAGTAGCGTGACTGCTGCTGCAATTCCAGCGGCGTTCCGTCGAATCTTTTGCTGCCTGCAGCAATGATCATCACCCGATTACAAACGGCACTGACCTCTTCAAGAATATGTGTGGAAATGACAACAATTTTATCTTTCGATAAGCTGGTAATCAGGTTTCTGACATGCTGTTTCTGGTTTGGATCCAAGCCATCTGTTGGCTCATCCAGAATCAGTATTTGCGGGTTATGAATGATTGCCTGCGCCAGACCTACCCGTCGTTTAAAACCTTTCGACAAGGTTTCTATAGGCTGATCCAGCACATCATGTAATTCAATTTGATCAATGACCTGGCTTAACCCCGCCATTTTTTCTTTTTTCGTCATGCCGCGCACATCGGCAATAAAGTGCAAAAACTGATACACCGTCATTTCATCATATGCCGGCGCTCCTTCTGGCAAATAACCAATCAGTTTTTGTAGCTGCGTGGTATTTTTCGACACCCGCCGCCCATCGATGCGAACGTGCCCGGAGGTGGGTGTCAGAAACCCGGTCAGCATCTTCATGGTAGTCGACTTACCCGCACCATTCGGGCCCAGAAACCCGACAATGTCACCCGGATTGACGTCGAAGGATAAATCGTTAACCGCAACAAAGTTGCCAAACGACTTACAGAGATTTTTCACTGAGATCATGGTTGTCCTGCTACCATCACTTTTGCGCAGCCTCAAAGTTATGCGGCGCACTATTAATAAGGCTTAATCAAAAAAAATCAATCCTAGCATTTTATTTACGTGCATTAACAGATGAGGCAAACGTGCTAAAGAGGAATTCAAAAGGAAAAATGCCTGCCCGGACAGGGCAGGCGAAAACAAGTGATGGGATTCCAGGGACAGTCAATGATATTAACTGGCACACCCGCGATGCATAACGTACTGTATAATTATGTAAATTTGATGACAGTCAGTAACAGTACGCCATGAATTCCGGTTATTGCATCTCTCCGATTGCGACAATTTCAACGCCTTTTAAGCAAAAATTCGCAATTCCCCGCCAGCCAAACCTGGCTGATGCTAAAGGGAAGATTACACTTGCCAACGACTTTGATGACCCGCGGTCGTTCAAGGGGTTGGAAAATTACAGTCACCTGTGGCTGTTATTTATTTTTCACGAAACCGCCGCGCGGGGCTGGAAACCCGCGGTTAAAGCACCGCGTCTGGGTGGCAATGCAACACTGGGCGTTTTTGCGTCGCGCAGCACCCATCGGCCTAATTCAATTGGCATGTCTGTGGTCAAAAACAGAGGAGTTAGTCAAAGCGACGGTCACTTGCAATTACATGTCAGCGGCGTAGATTTGCTGGATGGTACCCCGATTATCGATATCAAACCGTATATACGATACGCGGACAGCATTGACGGTGCGCGGGATAACCTTGATGCCTATGCCCCCATTCCCCGTCGACCGGTGTGTTTTTGCCCTACTGCACGCGACCAGTTAATACCGGTAATGAAAAAACATCCCGATGCCGCTGATCTCATTGAGGCGGTCTTGCATCAGGATCCCCGCCCTGCGTACCGGCAATCTACCGAGAATGACGATAAAATTTACAAAGTAAAGCTGTACGATTTTGACGTTTCCTGGCAGGTGAAAAATGGGCAGATTGAGGTTCTGTCGCTGCTTTGAGGCGGTACGTCGGAGAATTTGCTTTTTTGCTTATTTCTATACTGCTAAACTACGCGCGTTTTGAAAATCTCAAAGGATGAAACGCCTAACAATGCGCACAAGCCAATACCTACTTTCCACTCAGAAAGAAACCCCTGCCGAGGCAGAAGTTATCAGCCACCAGCTTATGATCCGAGCAGGCATGATCAGAAAGCTTGCCTCTGGGCTGTATACCTGGCTGCCGTCCGGGTTGAAGGTATTAAACAAAGTCGCCGCTATTGTGCGTGAAGAAATGGATAAGGCCGGTGCTGTGGAAGTGCTTATGCCTGTCGTTCAGCCCGCTGACTTATGGGAAGAGTCAGGCCGCTGGGAAGAGTACGGCCCTGAATTGTTGCGGGTTAAAGATCGTCACTCCCGTGATTTTGTGCTTGGTCCTACGCATGAAGAGGTTATTACAGCGCTGGTTCGCAACGAAATCAGTAGCTATAAGCAGCTACCTATCAACCTTTATCAAATTCAGACTAAATTCCGTGATGAGGTTCGCCCCCGCTTCGGCATTATGCGCGGACGCGAGTTTACGATGAAGGATGCCTACAGCTTTCATTTGGATGAAGAAAGTTTAGCGGCAACCTATGAGAAAATGTATACCGCTTACTCTGCGATCTTTACTCGCCTGGGTCTGGATTTTCGTGCCGTTATCGCGGACTCCGGTGCAATCGGGGGCAGCGTATCGCATGAGTTCCATGTGCTTGCAGCCTCAGGTGAAGATGATATCGCGTTCTCTACAGAATCTGATTATGCGGCAAACGTAGAGATGGCGCCTGCTGCAAAACCCGAAACAGCAGCTTCCCCGTCTGGCGAAACCGGTGAAACCCTCGCCGTGAAGGGAGAAACAGTTAGCGAACTGGCTGCCTCAGCCGCGTTATCAGAAGCACAGATGCTTCGTGTGACATTGGTTCAGGGACATCAGGAAGAAGAATCATCGGCTGAATCCTGGGTAGCCTTGGTGCTTCGCGCCGATCATGCGCTTAATGATGTAAAAGCAGAGAAACTGCCCGGCGTTGCCGTGCCTTTGGTTAAGGCCAGTGATGAAAAAGCGAAAGCAATACTGGGTTGCGCTGCACAGTTTGCTGATGCGACCAATTTGCCTGTCACTACATTTGTTGATTACAGCGCTGCGGCCATGGCTGATTTTGTTACCGGCGCGGGCGAAAGTGGCAAACTGAAAACGTTTGCTAACTGGTCACGTGTACCGGAGCAAGCGGACATCAGAAATGTTGTAGCCGGCGATCCCTCTCCGGACGGCCAGGGCGTGCTTGAAATTAAACGAGGCATTGAAGTCGGCCACATTTTCCAATTGGGCGACAAATATTCAAAGGCGATGAATTGCGGTGTGCTGAGTGAGAGCGGCAAGCATCAGTTGCTTACCATGGGCTGTTACGGCATTGGCGTTTCACGTATTGTGGCTGCAGCCATTGAACAGAATCACGACAAGTTTGGTGTGATCTGGCCAGATCCTATTGCGCCATTTAAGGTTGCTCTTATCCCAATGAATATGCATAAGTCTCAGCGCATCAAAGAGACCGCAGAGGCACTTTACGACAAACTGACAGGCATGGGTATTGATGTGCTGTTTGACGATCGTAAGGAGCGTCCGGGTGTGATGTTTAATGACATGGAATTGATTGGCATACCTCACAGTATTGTGATTGGTGAGAGAAATCTGGACAATCAGCAAATCGAATACAAACATCGCCGTACCGGTGAAAAGCAACTATTGGATATCGACGCCGCTGCCGATTTTATTGCGGCGCTGTAACAGATAGCCGGCGCTTAATACAAAGGTGCGTCATACACTGACGCAGGCAGGAGGAGACATGCAGGTAACTTTTTATGGTGTGCGAGGCTCAATTCCCACACCAGGAAAAGACTTTGTTCGCTATGGCGGCAATACCGCATGTGTCCACGTGCAACTGGCTGATGGCACCGACATCGTGCTGGATGCAGGCACCGGCATTCGCGCCCTGGGCAATCAGCTTGCTGACAAAACCTCACCGGTCCACCTTTTACTGACGCATAATCACTGGGACCACATTCAGGGTTTTCCTTTCTTTGCGCCAATTTATCAGGAAGGTCGTGAGATTATCATTACGCCCGGACAAACTAACCTGCCTGAACATGACCAGATTCTGCGTCAGATGGAAGGGTCGGTTTTTCCGGTCCCCGCAGCAGCGCTAAAATCGAGTATTTCGCTAAACATATTGGATGACACCACTGAAACCTGGAACATCGGGTCAGCCACTATCTCACGGCTGCCGATGAATCACCCAGGTAAAGGCAGCGCTTATGCTATCGTTGCCGATGGCGCGAAGGTGGTTTACATGACAGATAATGAACTGTATCCCCCTTACAAAAAAGAGACGGATTTTTTATCTTTTGTGGAGTTTTCCCGAAACGCCGATCTCATCATTCACGATGCGCAATATATGATTTCCGATATGCCGGGAAAATTGGGGTGGGGACACTCGGTGGCTGAAGAAGCGGTGAAGCTTGCTATGGCGTGCAACGCTAAAAGTGTGGCATTGTATAGTCATGATCCCGAGCGGACTGATGATGATATAGACGAAGTCGTCTCGCATTGCCAGACCTACATTGAAGCGGCCGAATCTGAACTGCGCCTCTTTGCTTCTGCTGAAGGACTCGCCCTGTCGCTGTAAAGCTAAAGGATAACGACTGTGAAATTTGCTCTGCGCACCTGGTTGTGCGTTGCACTGAGTTTAAGTGCTGCGTTGACTCACGCCCAACAAAAAAATTCGGGCACTACCGAAGAAACTGAAGTGGCTAAGGATGCGCCCAGCATTCTGAGTACGCGCTTCAAAGCCGACCGAAAAGCGCTGGATAACCTGTTCGTAATAACACAGCATCACCCCAACTTTGTTTTACCGCTTACGTATGTCACTAATCCAAACGCGCTGGGTAATGAAGAGCTCACCATTGATAACGTCGACAATAAGGAAGCGAAATTTCAGGTCAGCGTTAAGTTACCGGTTTATCTGGAGGAAGAATCCGTCGACGGCGTTTATGTTGGCTTTACGCTGACCTCGTTTTGGCAACTTTATAACAGTGAAGTCTCTAAACCGTTCAGGGAAACCAATTACGAGCCGGAGGTTTTTTATCAGCAGGAAGCTGACATTACTTTTCTTGGCTATGATTTCAATGCATTTCAGGTTGGATTCAACCACATGTCAAACGGCCAGAGCGGACTGCGCTCTCGCAGTTGGAATCGCATCTACGCCACCATGCTATTTTCCGATTACGAAGACATCTATTATCTGAAAACCTGGTATCGAATTCCCGAGGACGAAAAAGCCAGCCCTGAAGACCCCTCCGGTGATGACAATCCTAATATCCAAGACTATTACGGCCGGGCTGAGTTTGGCTACGGCACAAAGATTGCCAATTTCAAACTTCTGGCCCGTCTGCGCAATAATCTTAGTTTTGACACTAACCGCGGCAGTATTGAGCTGAACCTGACCTATCCACTCTCTGATCGCTACGAATTGCTGGTGCAGTACTTTAACGGCTACGGTGACTCGCTGATTGATTACGATCGCTCTCAGGAAAGAGTCGGTATCGGCTTTCAGCTGATGTTCCTGTAAGCCGATGGCTGGTTGATAACGCCAGCGGCTTTGTACAACTGGAGATGAACATCTACCAGAGCGGCAATATCGCGCTGATAACCGCCCCCGATCACAGCCGCCACAGGTAGCCCCTTTTCGCGACACAGTTCAAATACAAACGAATCGCGGGCCAGCACCCCTTCGGTTGAAATATCCAATAGCCCTAAATCATCATTGATATGCACATCGACGCCCGCATCGTAAATGACCGCATCAGGATTAAAGCAGCGAAAAGCGACCTGTAGCGCTTCTTCCAGCGTTGTCAGATATTCATCGTCTTTGCAGTGTTTGGGTAAACCGATATCCAGATCGGAGATTTGCTTGCGATAAGGAAAGTTTTTCTCACCATGAAGCGATAAGGTAAAAATAGACGGATTGTGTGCAGCCAGCGCCGCAGTGCCATCGCCCTGGTGCACGTCGCAATCAATGATAAGCACATTATCCACCTGCGGATTTTGTTGCATCTGACGCGCAGCAACATACAGATCGTTAAATAGACAAAACCCCGAGCCTGCATCAAAAAACGCATGGTGATAGCCGCCGGTTAAATTCAGCGCAACGCCATGTTGCAGTGCTTGTCTGGCTGTTTCGCAAGTGCCTCCCACAGCTCGCAACGTACGGCGAATCAGCTGCTGTGACCAGGGAAAGCCAATCCGCCGCATCGCTTTGGCATCAAGCTGTCCGTGAATGAGGGCCGAAACGTATTCGTTACAAAAATGATCATTGAGGATGTCTGGTGTCACCGGTTCAGGGGTAATGAATGCCTGTTGCGATACGCCGCGCAGGCGCAGCGCATCATATATCCCCTGATATTTATCGATAGGAAACCGGTGCCTGGCAGGCAATGAAAGCTGACTGTAAACCGGATGAAAGATGAGTGGGATCGTAGCAGTCAAATCCTCTCCAATGACATATCAGACGAATATTGACACGATGACACTAACCGCCTAGCGGGTCAACGCTGCCACGACTTTTTCAACATTCGCTGACATCGCCTGCATGCTGGTCGATATATCATTGCGCTGAGAGAGGGCATGATAATGCTCAGAAGAGCGCACCACCTGCGCAATAACCCGTTCGACATCAGCAAGTACCCTGCCCTGCTCATCAGCAGTACTGTTGAGCGCTTCAACCACACTGGCGGTTTCGCGGATGTGCCCAACCACCTCGTTGAGTGTGCGCAGCGCGTCAGATGACTCCTCAGCATTGGCGTCTGAAAGCGCCTTACCCTGCTCCATCACATTCACCGCTTTGTGTGATTCACTCTCAAATGCGCTAAGAATATCGTTAATTTCCCGCGTCGACTGTTGCGTTTTGGCTGCCAATGCACGGACCTCATCAGCCACAACGGCAAACCCCCGGCCATGCTCACCGGCCCGGGCCGCTTCAATAGCAGCATTGAGCGCTAGCAGGTTGGTTTGATCAGCGATTTCATTAATCACATTCACCACTTTTAGGATATTAGCACTGCGGCTTTGTAACTGATTGACTGTAGCGGCAGAGTGGCTGACCGTTCGGGCCAGTTGATGAAAACCCTCATTGGCCTTCTCAAACGTTTTATAGCACTGGCCAACAAGCTGCTGTGACTGCTCTGTGGCTATGGCAACCTGACTGGTTATGGTCACCAGATTCTGCGCAATACCGCGCAATGCATCAGTGCTGGATTCAAGAGAGCGGCTGGAATCATGCTGCTCATCAGCGCCATGCTTAATCGCTTCACTAACGCCAGTCAGGGTTACTAATGCCTCATCCATTTGTTGCTCTGCAGCCTGAAGGCTGGCTACGGAAGTTCTCAGTTTCTGTTGCAGCGCGCGCGTTGAGTCCGCCAGTACGCCCAGTTCGTGTTCACTGTGATAATCAAGCTGATAATCATAGCGACTTCCGGCCAGGGCTGATAAACACTGAGCCATATTTTTAACCGGCCTTATGACCTGATTTCTTAACCGATATACCACGTAAAAAACACAAACCAGACTCAGTAGTACTGTTCCGATGAGAATCATCCACAGGGTTTGCGAGGTGCTGGTTTTGAGGTTGCCGTAGGCATATTGGGATTGTACTGCAATATCCTGCGCGATTTCGGCCAATAACTGGGCCGGCTCACGGTCGATACCCCTTACTGCAATGTCCCCGATCTGAGGGTTGAAGTCTGACTCAACGAACAATGCATACCCTTCGCGATATTTCTGCGCCATGGTTGAGTGAGCATCAAGAAAGCGTGCTATATGTGATTTTGCTTTGTCACTGATCGCGTCGCTGCGCTGAAGCTCGCTAAGTATTTGGGTAATTTGCGCTTCACGTTGCTGAAAACGGATCCAGTATTTCTTGCGATCTTTTTCGTCACTACCACGCAGAAGTACGTTCTTCCACTCCTGAACCTGTGTTTTAAAAGCGGACAGTGCGGTATTTACTCTGCGCTCTGATGTGACCAGCGTATTTTCCAAATCGTCGAAGTGAGACAGCAGCGAAAAGGATTTATAAATGGAGGCGGCGTTTAGCAGCACCAATATAATCAGTGCCATTAACACGGGCGTCATAACCAGACGACTTATACTGGTATATTGCACAGCGTTTTCCCTGTAAAAAAAACAGCAAGACCCGTATTAAATGCTATTTTTATGTCAATTTTTTTACAGTGGGAGAAAATGACACTCTATGTTGAAGACGCTGCCAACGAGCGCCTTCAACCAGTGCGCTTTGTTGTTACCCTTTGGCCTCTTCAAAACCTTCCAGTACCAGTTTTCCTCTGGCCTTATGCGACTCAAGTATCTTATGCGCGTGAATAAGATTTTCGACGCTGATACTTCCCAGGTGCTCACCAAGTGTGGTCTGCAATGTTTTATCATCAAGCAGGCGCGCCACCCGATTAAGTATGTGATGCTGCTGCGCGATATCCTCAGTATTAAACAACGACCGGGTGTACATAAACTCCCAGTGCAAAGAGAGGCTTTTTTTCTTCAGCGCCGTAACATCCAGACTCTGCGGATCATCTATCAATCCAAGCTTGCCTTGCGGTTTCAGAATGTCGACGAGCGATGAAAAGTGTGAATCGGTATGGGTAAGACTCGCTACGTAATCCACCTGCGCAATCCCTATCCGCTTAAGCTCATCAGCAAGTGGTTTGTGGTGGTTGATGACATGATCGGCGCCCATTTTTTGCGCCCACTCGATGGTTTCTTCTCTTGAGGCGGTACTGACAATAGTCAGCGACGTCAGCTGTTTGGCCAGTTGGGTCATCATCGAGCCCACGCCGCCGGCGCCCCCTACGATGAGTAACACCTTATCAGTGGTTTTGGCTGGCACCTCCAGTCGGCTAAACAACAGCTCCCATGCGGTAAGTGCCGTAAGGGGGATTGCTGCGGCCTGTGCATCAGTGAGCGTGGAAGGGGCATGGCCAACAATTCTCTCGTCGACCAACTGATATTCAGCATTACTACCGGGACGCGATATATCTCCGGCATAATAGACGCGGTCACCGGGTTTAAATAAATCACAGTCGCTCCCCACTTCCTCTACGATACCCACGGCATCCCAGCCAAGAATTTTAAACTCATCGGCCTCAGGTTCTGCCGTACTGCGTATCTTGGTATCCACCGGATTAACGGACACGGCTGAGACCCTGACCAGCAAGTCGCGCCCGGCGGGTGTCGGTTTAGCGATATTAATCAGTGACAGTGCATTGTCGTGAAGTTCAGGAGAAGCCTGTTTGTATCCAATAGCCAGCATAAATAGGGTCCTTTGTTGATATAGAGGAATTCAGATGATGAAAACAACGCGTAAATATCATGACATACTCTATGTTCTACGCAGTGCAGTTACGTTTGATCGCATAAAAAAAGCGCCGATAAGGCGCTTTTTTTTCATGGTCACATCATATTGACCGAATTTACTAATCTTTGGGTTAGCGGATTATTCCCACTCAATCGTCGCAGGCGGCTTACCGGAAATATCGTAAACCACACGTGAAATACCATCTATCTCGTTGATAATACGGTTCGAAACCCGGCCTAAAAAGTCGTAAGGCAGGTTCGCCCAGTGCGCCGTCATAAAGTCGATGGTCTCAACCGCGCGCAGTGATACCACCCAGTCATACTTACGCGCATCGCCCATTACCCCGACAGAACGTACCGGTAGAAATACGGTAAACGCCTGACTGACCTTATGATACAAGTCAGCGGCATGAAGCTCCTCAATAAAGATTGCATCTGCTTTACGCAGCAGATCGCAATATTCCTTTTTCACTTCACCCAGAACACGCACGCCCAGACCCGGACCAGGGAACGGGTGGCGATAAAGCATATCGTAGGGCAAGCCCAGCTCAAGACCAATTTTGCGTACTTCATCTTTGAACAGTTCACGCAACGGCTCAACCAGCCCCATCTTCATGTCTTCTGGCAGTCCTCCCACATTGTGATGAGACTTGATCACATGCGCTTTACCGGTTGCCGAGCCGGCTGACTCAATCACATCCGGATAAATCGTTCCCTGTGCCAGCCATTTGGCGTCTACCTGTTTGCTGGCTTCCTCATCAAAAACGTAAACAAACTGGTTACCGATAATCTTACGTTTTGCTTCCGGATCATCAACGCCTTCCAGTGCGTCTAAAAAGCGATCTTCGGCATCCACTTTGATGATATTCAGGCCGAAGTGGTCACCAAACATGTCCATAACCTGTTGACCTTCATTCAGGCGCAGTAAACCATTATCGACAAATACACAGGTAAGCTGTTCACCCACAGCACGGTGTACCAGCATGGCCACAACCGACGAGTCAACGCCACCTGACAGACCCAGGATCACCCGATCTTTGCCTACTGTTTCTTTGATGCGGCTCACCGCATCTTCAATAATGGCCTCGGCGGTCCACAATTTTTCGCACTGACAGATGTCTGTGATGAAATGCGTCAGCAAACGCATGCCCTGACGAGTATGTGTGACCTCAGGGTGGAATTGCACACCGTAGAACTGCTTTTCTTCGTTATACATCGCTGCATGCGGACACGAAGGTGTATGTGCAGTCGTGATGAAACCTGGCGGAATAGACTCTACCTTATCGCCGTGACTCATCCAGACATCCATCAGCGCATTACCATTTGCACCAATATGATCTTCAATTTTGTCCAGCAGCGGGCACGGTTTAAGCACTTCTACCTGGGCGTAACCAAATTCGCGTTTGTTAGAGCCAAACACGCTGCCACCTAACTGAGCAGCCATTGTCTGCATGCCGTAGCATACGCCAAGTACTGGTACACCGGCATTAAACACATAATCTGGTGCGCGGGGTGAATCCAGTTCGGTAACGGATTCAGGCCCGCCAGACAGGATGATCCCCTGCGGATTAAATTCACGAATTTGCTCTTCAGTAACGTCCCACGCCCAGAGCTCACAATAAACACCAATCTCCCGCACCCTGCGCGCTATCAGCTGCGTATACTGAGAACCGAAATCCAGTATTAGAATGCGTTGGTCATGAATATTTTTGCTCATATTTTTACCCGTAATAGAAATGAATCAGGCTGGTGAAACCAGCCTGAGAAACAGCGAGAGAGTGTTAGCCTAACCGGTAGTTAGGCGCTTCTTTAGTGATGCTGACATCATGCACGTGTGATTCACCCATACCGGCAGAGGTGACTTTCACGAATTTGGCTTCATTGCGCAAAATATCAATCGTTGCACAACCAGTCAGGCCCATTGCTGAGCGCAAGCCACCCATTTGCTGATGGATGATGTTAGCGATAGGACCCTTATATGCCACACGGCCTTCAATACCCTCAGGCACCAATTTTTCAGCGTTAGCCGGGTCCTGGAAATAACGATCTGAAGAGCCATTTTTCTGGTTCATCGCGCCCAGCGAGCCCATGCCTCGATAGGATTTGAAATAACGGCCCTGATAAAGTTCAACTTCACCGGGTGCCTCTTCAGTCCCCGCCAACATGCTGCCCACCATAACGCAGCTGGCGCCGGCAGCCAGTGCTTTGGCAATATCACCGGAAAAACGAATACCGCCATCGGCGATAATAGGAACACCTGTACCTTCTAAGGCGTCTACCGCATCAGATACTGCACTGATCTGTGGCACGCCCACACCGGTAACGATGCGAGTGGTACAAATTGAGCCCGGACCGATACCCACTTTCACACCATCAACGCCCGCTTCGACCAGGGCCTTGGCACCGGCAGCCGTGGCGACGTTACCAGCAATAATCTGCAGCTCAGGATAGGTCTGGCGCACCTTTTTAACCTGGTCGATAACGCCCTGTGAATGACCATGAGAGGTATCAATCAACAGCACGTCAACACCGGCCTCGACCAATAGCGAAATACGCTCATCGGTACCCGGGCCAACACCAACAGCCGCACCGACGCGCAAACGCCCCAAAGAATCTTTACAGGCGTTCGGCTTGCTTTCAGCTTTCTGGAAATCTTTTACTGTGATCAGGCCCGTCAGTTTAAATGCATCATCGACGACCAGTATTTTCTCAATGCGGTTGTGATGCATCAGCTCCAGTACCTGCTCAGAGCTTGCGCCTTCTTTTACAGTGACGAGTTTGTCTTTACCGGTCATCACTTTATGAACAGGCAGCTCCAGACGGTTTTCAAAACGAATGTCACGGCCGGTAACGATGCCGATAAGGTTGTTCTGATCATCTGTAACGGGGAAGCCGGAATACCCGAGTTGCTTACTCAGGCCAATAACTTCGCCAAGGGGCGTATCTTTAGAAACAGTTACAGGGTCAGAAACCACACCACTTTCGTATTTTTTAACTTCACGAACGTGACGGGCCTGCTCTTCAGCCTGCATATTTTTATGGATGAACCCCATACCACCCTCTTGCGCCAGCGCTATAGCCAGACGCGCTTCAGTTACCGTATCCATGGCAGCAGAAATCATCGGGATATTGAGCGAGATATCGCGCGTAAGTTTAGTCTGCAGGTTCGCAGTGTGTGGAAGAACCTCTGAGTGGCCGGGAACCAGCAACACATCATCGAAAGTCAGGGCTTCTTGAACGATTCGGAGCATGCAACAACACCTTTTAGTCGAGGGTTAATTGCGGCGCAATTGTAGTGTTTTTTCACTTTCAGGTAAACTGTATTTGCCTTCAATCAATAAGAAATTTTTTTCATGCTATTCACCACCCCATCTACAAGCCGTCAAATTCTCTCTGTGACGAAGCTCAATCGTCTGGCAAGAACCATCCTGGAAGGCGAAATAGGTCTGATATGGCTCTCGGCGGAAGTGTCAAATTTTGTCTGCGCAGCATCCGGTCACTGGTACTTTACCCTCAAAGACAATAAAGCGCAGGTGCGCGCTGCCATGTTTAAAAATACAAATCGCACGGTTCGCCAACGTCCTAAAGAGGGAGACAAGGTTCTGGTTCGCGCCTCAGTTGGATTGTACGAACCTCGTGGCGACTATCAGCTCATCGTAGAGCACCTGGAAAGTGATGGTGAGGGCCAGCTTAAACAACAATTTGAGGCACTGAAGCAAAAGCTTAGTGCAGAAGGGCTCTTCAGCAGTGATACCAAACAAGCCCTGCCGCCATTTATTCGCCGCATCGGTATTATTACCTCATCAACCGGCGCGGCCCTGCACGATGCACTTACGGTGCTTAAGCGACGCAGTCCAGCGACACAGATTATTGTTTATCCCAGTATGGTGCAGGGAGAAACCGCAGCATCACAGTTGATCACTGCACTTGATAAAGCTAACGCACGACAAGAGGTTGATGTCATACTCTTAACCCGCGGCGGTGGATCGCTGGAAGATTTGTGGTGTTTTAACGATGAGCGCCTGGCGTATGCAATCTGGCAAAGCAAGCTTCCTGTCGTGAGTGCGGTTGGCCATGAAATAGACGTGACCATTGCTGATTTTGTTGCCGACCTGCGCGCGCCTACCCCCTCAGCCGGGGCTGAGCTACTCAGCATGGACAGCACCACGATACTGGATACGATTGGCCAGAGAATAAATGCACTTAATCGTGCATGGCTGGCAAATTTCCGACAGCAACATAACAAACTCAGTGTGCTCCAGCAGCGGCTAAAAGCCTGCCACCCGTCCAATCGTTTACAGACACAATCTCAGCATGTCGACCGCCTGCATCTGTCGCTGGCGCATCGCATGGATACAATCATAAGCGGCAAACGCAGACAACATGACCAGTTAACCAGCCGTCTGTACCTTAACGATCCAAGTACCATTCTCAATAGGCTGACCGATAAACGAGAAAATCTGCATTACCGGCTGACCAGCGCGATGCAAAAGCAATTGCGTAACGAAAGACAACGGTTGGCCAGCACAGCGCAATTACTGCAGTCAGTCAGTCCTTTATCGACCCTGGCGCGGGGATATAGCATTACCTTTCGCGACAAGGCCCCGGTTACATCTGTAGAGCAGGTGCATCGGGATGAGACGCTTACAACACGGGTCACTGATGGTGAAATTGTTAGTCAGGTGATAGGAACACGGCGTATTTAAGCGAAGGCCCCTCGGCTACATTTTTCACTGATGACCTTCAATCAGAAGGATATTTTGTCGGACAGTCTTTATTAAGGCTCATACTTGAATGCTACCTTTCATGACTTAAAAGCCCTGGCCGTGTTGACGGCCAGCAAGCAGAGGGCGTGGCGCAACGCCCTCTGCACTCCCTGCGGAACCCATCGCAAGACAGCAGTGCCAATCTGCCCGGGAAAATAGCACCGCA
>NZ_JABBXD010000011.1:116818-120105 GCF_014750655.1 Salinimonas profundi | reverse complement strand
AAGACATGATGGTTCGCCTCTTTGTTTGCCTAACTCTAAGCGTAGAAGCTCAGAGGTGAGGCGGACCATCTAATTAAACCGCTCTACTGAGCGGCTGAATGTTTTGGGTAAGCTATACCTCAAATGTCTGAAGCTTTTGATACAGAGTTGCATCTGCGTCAAATTCAATCATTCGATAACCAGCGCTCAGATAAGCGCTTAAAATCGAATTTAGATTTAGTGACATAGACCATAGACGCATGAGTGTTTGCATCAGGACTCTCATATAGCTTTACGAACCATCCAGTATCAAGTTTTAGGACCATGTTACACTCGGGATCAGATGCTAAGTCATCCAAGACAACAGTATCAGCACCACTCAGGTGATAATTACTGATCCCAATAGTCCTATAGCTGTCTTCAGAATGTTCAAGCTCACTCAGTAGCAGAGAGTCCTCAAAATTTTGACTATTGATTACTTCCATAGCTTTTTGCTTCATCATTTCCAAATCCCCGCCAAAGGCATTGAACTCTTGTCGAGAAATATTGATCAGTCGCGGTTGAGAGCTTCCATTTATACAGGGGGTGAGATTTATGCTCCCATCAGCACAATTTAGCCAACCAATTGAGCGAATATCACTTAATTTCATAGTCTCTACCCTATTTGCCTAATGTCTGTTGTGAGATTGCTGCTGCTGAACGCACATGGGCATGCTCATCATGTAAGAGATACTGCTTTGTACTATCGTCACACTGGTTATAAAGTGATTGCGCCACTGTGAAACGGCCAATTCTATCGAGTGAATTCACGTCTTGAAGGCATATAACATCTGATTTAGCGAGCTTAGAGATGAGTTTTTCTCTCAGCTTAGTGATACGAAACTTTGTCTTTGTGTTTGCTGCTCTGAAGCTGTTTGTTGAAAGCTCTCTTAAAGTAATCATCTCAAACCTTTTGTTTATGTTGAAAAAGGTAATGTGATTGGTCAGTGTTAAATTTCAAATCTGAGGGAAAGTGACGATAGCGACGATAACTTTGAGGATGAACGGCGCTAACTACTGGTAGATTGCTTCTTATCAATAGCTTCATCAGTCTCTATATGACCATGGATAACTACTTTCATAGCCTTTGAAAAGGCCGCTCTGAAACCATTACATGGAGCTTCAAAACTGTTTGCTTCTTGAGTAATTTCCAAAAACGCTTGTTGGTGGTTGGCGTAATGAAGGTTTTCATGGCTCAAAAGTTTTTTTAAGCTCTTGGCCCAGACCGCTAATTCATCCTTTGTCAGTTTAGCATTAACTAAACGGGGCAGAGTGATCACAGTATGGGCCTTTAGCTCGACCTGGCTCGGGGTACAAATGCCATTTTTTTTAGCCGGTGCTTGTAGATGTTTCCACTTGTAAGAGGTTGATGTCAGCGCATCAGTGGTCATTTCGTGCTCTCTGGCCGTGCGAGATACAACACTTTTTATCGAATCTAATCCAGATACACCAGTTACTGAATAATATGCATATTCGAAGCTATGGGAGCCTTGTAACTGGGACTGTCCTGATACATTAAAGACAGTAAAATATATAGCGCATGCACATAAGAGCTTTTTTGATACGTTAAATGGAGAATGACTGCTGGTGGTTTTGAAGTTAATCATGTTGGTTACTGCGAAAGTTTTTGATAAGCAAAGTGTGTCAGAGAAATAGCTTCCCACAACTTGCGTGGAACCCTACCCTACTGGCAACAGTTTCGCCAATTTAACATTGCAACATTTACCCACCAGCAATCCAGGACGGTTATCTCAAAATAGTATTGAACCGGTCATTGTCAGAAACACAGAATGCAGCTATCAAATCTCTGCGCCCGCTAGAACCCAGTGACTGACCTGATTCTGTCCTAAAGCCTGGCTTCAAATAATCTTGAATCTCATTGAATTGCACATTCAAAATATTCGCATAGTAACCAAAGGGCCTGTCCACTACTTGTTGAGCACGGTTAATTCCCCCTTTAACATCGACTCTAAACTCTTCATCAAACATCTCAAGATCATCTTGTTGGCTCATCTCGTCTCCTTAAATTTTTTAATTCATTACTAAGTAGATTCGCTTTAGGGGAAATTTGTTGTGATTGCTATTACTGGATCAGACATCTGTTAGTAGACTGAATTGTTCCCACATTAGAACGAAGCCCTCTTCAGCATATGTATTGAGCTCTTTCGTTATAAAGTCTGCTTCTGCCTGGAAAGAACCAGCGTGAGAATTCCCTAGAAGAATGTCTAAGTGGCTTTTGCCATCAACAATTCGTAAGCAAGCATCAGTCTTTCCAGGATGAACATAATGGCTATGTAGTCCAGCCAATTTAATCTCAGGCTCTTTTTCACCGAAAAAGTACGATATTGAAAAAAGGTCGGCCCGGCCCTTGGCTACCAATCTACATAAACCATCTGCACCGAGATTTTCAAAGTATGTCTTATTGAAGAATCTTCGTGCCTCGGTACCTGTTTTAAATACATTTGGAAATGTAAGGGTGATACCGAACACAACCGACCTATTGTCATCGCATGTCAGCGCTAAGCCAACGTCTAGTGCACTCATTTTAATCCTTGAGTCTTTGAAGATAGGGAGAATTTCTCAAGTGATAGGATTTTTGCAAATCTGGCAGAAGTAGAACCCCTACCCCCTAGCCCTATTCAATAGAGACGTTGTGTTGTATATCTTTTCTTTAAGGAACCTGTTTTTCATAGCTAGCATCAAACACTGCTCAGTGAACATTTTTATAAAATTATAAATACGTCGACGATCTTTTAGATCTTTAGATCTTTAGATCTTTAACGTTTAGGGAGGCTAGAGCCCCCGTCAATAAAGGGCTGCCGCGCTCAAAGGTGATCGTTTACAGGAAGGGGAGTGATCATTTACGGGAAGTTTGGTGATCGCTTACAGGAAGAAAGGTGATCTGATACAGGGATAAAGGTGATCTGATACAGGTCCTGCAAATGATCACCTTGTGGCGATACTTTGTTCAAATGATACTGTAAGTGATCACTTTCATCCTGTAGACAGTCACTTTATTCCCTGTAAGAGGTCACCTTCACACAGTTTGAAGGTGACCTCTTACAGGAAGATTAATTGGGTAAGCCTGATTTCTTCGCTTCGTTAAATGAGTGTCTATTATCAAAGTAGCTGAAATAGCAAACCAATACAAAGGTGATCATTTACAGGAAATCCGATTTATCAGGATTATTTTCTTTACTTCATAAGGTGATCAGTTACAGGAAATGCGAAGCAGTACTGCTGGTACACCCTAAAGTGACCATTCACAG
>NZ_JABBXD010000011.1:110071-116718 GCF_014750655.1 Salinimonas profundi | reverse complement strand
GAAATCCGATTTATCAGTATTATTTTCTTTACTTCACAAGGTGATCAGTTACAGGAAATGCGAAGCAGTATTGCTGGTACACCCTAAAGTGACCATTTACAGGAAATCCGATTTATCAGTATTATTTTCTTTACTTCACAAGGTGATCAGTTACAGGAAATGCGAAGCAGTATTGCTGGACGCGCTAAGGTGACCATCTACAGGAAATCCGATTTATCAGGATTATTTACTTTACTTTAAAAGTGGTCGTTTGCGGGAAGTCCATGCAGCCATTACTTGGTACATCAAGCCTTCGTGTTAAGTTACAAGCTTATGAACTGCAAGATAATTACCCAAAAATCATGAGCTTAATAGGATACACCTTAAATTATCACTTTTGCTTAAGTGATTTGCTTCCTGTAGATGGTCACCTTCGCTAAAGTGACCTGCTTCCTGTAAGTGGTCACCTTTGGTAGAGTGACCTGCTTCCTGTAGATAGTCACCTTCGCTTAAGTGATTTGCTTCCTGTAGATGGTCACCTTCGCTAAAGTGACCTGCTTCCTGTAGATGATCACCTTCGCTAGAGTGACCTGCTTCCTGTAGATGGTCACCTTCGCTAAAGTGACCTGCTTCCTGTAGATGGTCACCTTCACTAGAGTGATTTGCTTCCTGTAGATGGTCACCTTCGCTAAAGTGACCTGCTTCCTGTAGATGGTCACCTTCGCTAAAGTGACCTGCTTCCTGTAGATGGTCACCTTCGCTAGAGTGATTTGCTTCCTGTAGATGGTCACCTTCGCTAAAGTGACCTGCTTCCTGTAAATGGTCACCTTCGTATAAATGACCTGTTTCCTGTAAACGGTCACCTTCGTTAAAGTGACCTGCTTCCTGTAACTGATCACCTTTGACAAAGATATTTCCTGTAAATGATCACCTTTGGATGAACATATTGGAAATGATTAAAAATAAACCCGATTTGCTGTTGACACGATCTGTGATCCGCGGCCAAAATCTGCAAGGTGATAAACGCTAAGTCACCTTGCGGAGAATAATAAAAATGAAGTCAATAGCAGTTCGCGGAAAAACGGAGGTTGTACCGCTAAGGAAGCACGTTGCTGCTGTTCATATTGGTAGTGTCGGGCTAAGCTTAATGCACCGAAAAAGCATTAACGCTGCACTTTGGTTTGCTCAACGCGAAGTTCGAATGGCTTCAGCTGGCCAATTGCACGATTATCTCAAAGAGCAAGAAGGAACCGAGTTAAATCACACAGTTTCTATCCATGAGTTTAGACAGTACGTTGAATACAATAGTAATGACTATGATTACTTGAAGTCTATTTGGAGAGAGCTTTCCCAAATATCTATAGAATTTGACCTTATCGAGGGCAAACGTAGTTGGGAAATCATGCCCATTTTAAGCTATGTCAAAATCCACAATGGCCATATTACATGGCGCTTCCCAAGCGAAATACGAAGTGCGCTGCTGGACCCTGAAGTATACGCTAAGATTAACTCTCAGATAACAAATCAGATACAGAGTGATATAGCATTCGCATTGTATGAAAATACAATAAGATACGTTGATATAGGGCAAACTCCATGGTTAAAGATAGATGTTCTTAAAAATCTTCTAGGTGTAGATAAGGACGCCTATAAAGCAACTAAATACTTTAACCGCAAACTCAGACAAGCTATTGAGCAAATTAAGATGGTCGCTGGTATTGAGCTTGATATGGAAACCACTGGCCGGCCAATCAAGTCTATGAGGTTTTTTGTAAGGAAAGCCAAGCAGACAGATTTTCTTATCGAGCAAGATGTTCTTCCTGAGCAATCAGACATTGAGTCTAAGCTTGCAATCATTGGATTCACTAAAGCACAGATACGTGACATTTTTAATGCCTTCACCAACGATCATATAGAAGGAAAGCTGAAATGGTTGGATAAAAAGTTCCGAACAGACGATAGCATTCGAAATCGTGCCGCTTTTGCGTTCGCTGCTTTCAAGGATGGTTATGAGGACAATGCTGCTAGGCCTAAGATTAAAGCTGAAGAAGCCATGCCATCATTAACAGCATCTAATGGTTCGCTTGAAAAACTGAAATACGATGAGTTCAGCCCACTACTTACCAGTGAAGAGGCTGGCAAGATCAAGGAGCTTTTCCACAAGTCATTTAAGACCAGTTTAAATGGACTGAAAAAATCCTCGTTGGCTGACGATACTGCTCTGAAGCAGTTCCTAGAAGGAGATTGGGAAGGACATGAACTTGTAACAAAATTTCGAGATTTCGCGGAAGGCTATGTATTCATGCGTAAAGAACTACTTCAGTCACTTACAGAGCGAGTGAATCAGAGTTAGCTATCCGTGAAGTATAAGAAAGCGCTTTAAGGCGCTTTTTTAATTCTCGTCATTTACTTAAACTTTCATCACGTATTAAATCTTCAGGAACAGAACAAGAGAAGGCAATATACTCATACTTCATAATACGTGCGCCTTTAAAGCTGTGGTTGCCTTTATACTGAAGATAACGCTTGGTCCTTCTATAAGCCCCACCTAAATCAAGCACCTCGCCTGCGCTTGTATATGCAAGCAGACGATATTTGTAAGGGGTATTGTTTTTAATTGACTGCTTTAAAGCTTCAGACGGTAGACTTTCACTTTCCAACAACATTCCCAAGGCATGCCTAAACTGCTTGTTGTGTCCCTGCTTTAGGCCTACTATCAAATGCGCAATCTCATGCAGCAAAGTGATGGTTAATTGTGCCAATGCTGGAGTATTTAAAAATGCCGAGCTTATTTTGATCGTACCGTCCCTCGACGCTTCACCATACTTTGTAGCAAGCATTTCAACAGTAAGCTTTGAAAATGGATGAGCCCAATGCGCTTCGAGAAATGCTTTCCTTGCTTTAGCCAAGCACCTTGATAATTCAGCCTGTATGATTTCTTCTGTGATCTTCATAAATTGCACCTTGATTTGAATACAGTGCAACGTAGCTTGAGGAAAGTCTTGGTCAAATTATGCAGCAGCCCCCGCCCTACCCCACCTAAAAAAATAATAAGGGATGCTCATGGGGATAATTTGAAAGCTGTTTAAGCCAACCCCTGAAGCGATAGCGACAAGGGGGAGGCAGTCAGCCTGAAGCTGACTAAAAATCCATGACTGCCTGTGGCTGAGTCTTCGTCTGTTTCTGACTGGCCAATAATAAATGTGCTGTATACTCTTCTTTTGAAATTGACGCCCCCGTACAGATATGTTCAAAAGATTTGCCGTACGTCGTACTAAGAGCGTTATATACTTGGGCACGTTGTGTCTCTGCATGTAACCGTGGGATCGAACCTTTGCGAAGCTTCAAAAGGCCACATTCCAACATGGCTTTGATAATCGTAGTTGGACACTTACCTTTACCCCAGTGTCCCATGTTGAGTGAATCCGGGAACCACTCTTCTACAAAGCTCATGGCCATCCCGCACTCGCTTCTGATTTCAGCACTATTTGCTTCCTCGAATGGCACCAGGTCAATTTCTGTCCCCAGCTTCGCTACTCGGTGAAGTCGGCCAGTGACGACGCTATGGCGGTCATCTTCATGCAAGCCTGTGCACTCATGGAGTGATACATAGCCATTGATGTCGAAGTATCTGTATTCAGGTAATTTGGCTGGTTCAGCATATTGAGTATTAGGTATTGGATAACGCAATCCATCAGTATGAACTTCATGCCAAATGCGAATTGCCTCTCCTGCGAGCTGCTCACCACCCTCTCGTGCCCAGTGATATTGAATCATCAATAACTCTTTGTAGCCTATTAGCTGGAACCTGTGAGCCTCATATCCATACCGATCGTAAAATGCTTCTTCTTCAAGTGCATCAATGGTAAGGACGTAACGAAGCAGATCTTGTCTGTATGCAAGAGAATACTGATTGTAGCCAACCTTCACGAAGCCACCAGCTTTAAGCTCACGGCCCATCATGGAGCGCGAATACTGGTAGTCATAGAGAGTATTAACCATAAATTCACGAAGTTTGACCATCGGAGCCATATACCCGTATGTCTCCTGGCTTGTATCTATCTGAGCCTGCAAGCTTTTGTCATTTTCGACCATGGCGCACAACATACAGCCAAATCGTGCCCCACAGGCCTTGTCTGTTTGCTTATTAGTACCTGCGAAAAGATCGCAAGTACCAGAGTTGCCTGCAGCATAGTGCTTTCTAAGCCCTTTAGCATGGTCTTCTATAATAGACTCGATATCGTCTTGCTCGATTGCGTTGGCCAGCGACCATACATCTGTAAGACTCCAGTCTTTGATTGGAGCAATCGTAAAGCCCATATCTGTGCGCACAACACTATCTGCAGTCTCACCGCGCTTTTCTATATTGGCTGCCCGGATGACAGACTCTTGGCTGCGAGTACCGCTGGCGGAAACAACCTTTTCAGTCTGGTGCGTTGCCTTAACCTCTCTCAAAAAGCGCTTCATTGGCTCAATTTTCCAATCTATGGTGCAATCACGTCCATTGTTGCTCGTCATAGGTGTTCTGAGCAGCTTTCCACGTCCCAAATACTCAACCATCGGTAGGTTAGATAGTGAGGGGGTGATCTCTTTGGTATAAATTGGAAGTCCATGTTCGCGACCGAACCTGGTCGCAGCATCGTGTACATCAAGGATAAAGTTATGAAGTTCAAAGTTGTCTATCGTGGTGTTGGTTGTCACGATATATAGTGGACCTGCCATAGGGTTTTCTTTGATAGCCTGCTTGAGCCCTTCAACAGCGCAGTGCGCTACACAAATGCTGTCTTTGCCTGATAAACCTACAGTGACTACCCAGTTATTTGAGAAAAGATTGGTAAATGTATCAACGGTTCGATTGAGTTTTGACAGCTGCATGATTTTAACCCTTTGAATAATATAGGGTTAATGTGTCACGTGAGGCGGCGGTGGCAACTCAGAGGGCAGCTAACCTCTGGAACCAAAATAAAAAACGTTTAGTTCATATAGATGATAAGGTGGTCGAAAAATCGGGCTGTTGGGTCCCACTAGTTATTGAGCAGAAGATTTCTCATTCTGAATTTTCTTATAGATCTCTTCACGATGGACATCTACATGTTGGGGAGCAGAAATACCTATTCTAACTTGGTTCCCTTTTATACCAAGCACTGTGATTGTTTTGTCATCATCAATTCTTAGTGATTCACCCGCCCGGCGTGTCAAAATTAGCATTGAAAGTCCTTTATATATTTAAGATTGGTGGTAAGCGCCAGCGATAGCAGGCGCTTAAGTTAAAATACGGGAGTCTAAGTCAAGTGTGAAACAGATTCCCGATTTATCGACTATTTGGTTATTATCCGAGACTTTTTCATAGCGCAGATGAAATGAAGTTGTACATCACCTTTTTTAAATGTTGTTGAGTCTAATGGTGCTGTGTCTGGGCGTTGAAGTAGGAATGCATTTGCAGATGTAACTCTGTCAAAAACCCCTGCTATTTGAAAATAACCTCCATAGGTATACATATACATGTCAGCAAAAAGGAGTGAGTTCGACGACAAATTTTCAAGGTCATATTTATTTGACCCTGAATATAAATCGGCCATCAGCTGAATCTCTGGAAAACCTGGCAAGGTTGATACCGCTATTTTGTCCTTATTCTTAAACAGGATAGTATGACCTACTTCATTAAAGGCCAAGTGGGTTATCCGGTGCAACTTGCTCATAGATTTTACATAGAGAACGTGACGGTTTTCGGTGGTTAGCTTTAGATAATTCATGTTACCTCCAATATTTCAATGGAAGTAATGTTGCAGCTGGTGGATATCGTGCAATTTATACGGAATGTCGATGCCTAACATCGAACTTTATGGTCATAGGAGCAGCACTTCAGCATTATTTAATACTACTCCCCCACTCTCAATGATGTGTGGCGCCACCTGCTGACAAGTTATAAGTATGGTAACCGCTAAACTGTTTGCCCAAAGATATATGAGTAAATACTTCTCTTAACCTTTCTAGCACAATCAACCAATCATGCTGACCGGCCACTATGAAAGCTTCCTTACCTGAGAAATATTGAATATTAATTCCTATAGCCAGTTCGTTTTCAATCTCTGAAAGTATTGAATCCCGATTGCATACAGCGCGGTCAAATAAATATCTTTTAAATTCACTTTTTGTTGCTACGCGAGTTAAGATTTCTTCTATGTCTCTGCTGGTTATGCTGTCACATAGAGACTGTGTAGGTAATCTGATGCAGGTAGAGACTTCAAAACAAGGGGTATCATTAGCACCCTGCCCCATAGCACTACTATCTACTTTACAGGTAGATCTATCACTAATGATATTCAATCGATCCACAAATTTTTCTTCCATTCGCTGTTCTCCTAAAGTAAGAACTTATAAAGTGAAGAAGTTGGTAGACAAGGCAAAACCTGTGGAAGATAAACAATGGCGTGACTGCATATTTGCAATACTGATATTGAAATAAGGATAAGCTTGCAGTTTGAAATTCCGAGACAGAAATTTCAACGGTTGAAAATGTGCTTAATGTGAAGTTTCAACGGTTGAAAAAAGATAAGCTTGCAGATTTGAAATGTTAAGACTGAAATTTCAACGGTTGAAAATGTGCTTATTGTGAAGTTTCAACGGTTGAAAAAAGATAAGCTTGCAGATTTGAAATGTTAAGACAG
>NZ_JABBXD010000011.1:0-109971 GCF_014750655.1 Salinimonas profundi | reverse complement strand
AAGTTTCAACGGTTGAAAATGTGCTTAAAGTGAAGTTTCAATCGTTGAAAAAAGTATAAGCTTGCAGATTTGAAGTGCTGAGGCAGAAATTTCAACGGTTGAAAATGTGTTTTATGTGAAGTTTCAACTGGTGAAAAAAGATAAGCTTGCAGATTTGAAATGTTAAGACAGAAGTTTCAACGGTTGAAAATGTGCTTAAAGTGAAGTTTCAATCGTTGAAAAAAGTATAAGCTTGCAGATTTGAAGTGTTGAGGCAGAAATTTCAACGGTTGAAAATGTGTTTCATGTGAAGTTTCAACTGGTGAAAAATGAAACGTTCAAGGTGTTACAGGCCTGCGGCTTACAAGGTCATATCTTTTAAAATGTCATTGTTGCTTGTGAACGGCTTCACAATCATCAAGTCAGAAGCCAATCCCTTAGTGCGATAAAGGTTCTTTCAAATTAAGCTGTATCGTTTAGATACTGCGCAACATCGGTTGAGTATTCCCAGTCCGGGTCAGCAAATACAGTCTCCAGGATAAATTGGGTATCCGGTGGGTGCTTTATAAAAACTGCTAGGTCAAATAATGATGTTAGATTGTGTGTATCGCTGCACTGGCCTATAAGTTGTTGGACTCCACTAATATTGAATTGTTTATTAGGTGAATTCAGTGCCTGATAAGTAAGAAGGTCAAGCATACATCTATCTTCAATTTTCTGCTGAATGTGATTGGCAATACGGACATGGTGACCCATTATCTATCCGCAAAAAGTTTGTTCAGATAGTTCATTCAAAGGTTTTTTAAAACAAGTCATTAAGAAGGTCCATGATTTAGCTGGTGGTACTAATGTGCATTTAGCGTGATTTTTACTCATGAGGCTGAAGCGTTAGCGAGTCAACGGTACCTTTCATTTTTTAAACTTAATATACTTGTAGCCAAATTCTCTCGCTCTCCTGAATGCTGGCCTCAACAAGTCCGGTACACCAGAATGATTTTTAGCCATGCTGACAATAAGCTCATAAATATGACCCATATCATTGTTTAAATTTGCATAGCTTGATACTTGACTTATAAAACGCCACTCTTCGAAAGCTTCAGTTTCGTTGTGTATACCGAGAATATGCTGCATATCGATAGTTAAGATCTCGCCATATGTAGCTCCCGGCAACACGCTATCCATTTTACAATTCATGAAGGTTCTCCTTTCTGAGTATGAGACAAACTAAGTCAATACTTTACTGACGTGTAACCTTAACGACTTTAATGACTTTTGGTATTTCGCCATTTGTTATTATATAAAAAGTTTCAATCGAGCACTTCACCTTGAGTTTTGTTGAGCGAGACTTTATTTGACTAGAAAATTTTTTAATCGATTGACGGTAGCTACCGTCGTCGTCAGCTACTGGTAAAAAAACCCCATAGTTGCCCGGTTCGCCCCTTAATACCTCAAGCAAAGATTTTGATTCAAAAGAAATATGTTTTAGCGTTGACTGTTTCATTCGTACTCTCAGTTTGTTGGATTCTAGGTCAACGTATTGAGTTAAAGGCTTAAGTCGAATTTGAGGGAACCGCCCGTTTGAAGGAGAGAAGAGAGTCTTCTAACTCATGGATAAAGCTAAATTTAGCGTTTACTGCCGTATATTTTCAACGGTTGAAAAAGTAGGGAGTGTTGTAAAGCTGGGACATCTAAAGTGGAGTAGGGCAAACAGGTTTGCCCCGCTATTAGCAGCGTATCTCAAAGCGACCGTTAGCTACTTCTAAAAGAGGAACCGTTATACCTGATGCTAATATTGAAGCATTTTTGACGGGTACACAATTTACCATATCACCATTAGGTTCATTACATATCCTTTGCTTACACTCACAATGTGATTGAGCCCACATAAGAACCTCTTGAGGGTCATTAAATAAACACTTAATCAACGTAGCCACCTTGATAATATCGTCTGTCAGTTCTATCCCCAAAAATGTTCCGTTGATGTGATAAAGATAGTTTTTGCTTTCTACAACAAAATAAAGGCTGCTTATTTGATCACTAAAACCAGAATTCCTGATTCTGATTGGACCGCAGTTTAGTTTCACATCTAATTTTTGTTTGGAAACCTGGAATCTCATAGGGCCTTTTAAAAACATGACTTAACTCTTACCAATTAACCTCCATCAAGAATAAGCGGTCGATAACGCTAGTTATATAGACTGTATAGACTTTTGCATCATCTACGCTGCAAAGAAGTGCAATATCAGACCTTTGCGCTGCTAACAGGAAGAATTATTCTTCATACTTTTATTAGATTCAGACTAACAGTGTGTTGCCACATTATTTTGATGACCCAATTTTCAACCGTTGAAAAAAGCCAGTTATGAATTGGTTCTCCTGAATTGGACACAACGTTAGTCTCGGTCACAGTTCAACTGAAGTTATAACCCTTGAATGAAAAGAATATATAGGTGAGCTATGAAAAAAATTATTGAGTTAGTGATTGTATTAGGTATGTACTTGTACGCTAGCGGGGTGAAGGCATCTGAAAATGAGTTATTAGATTTCGGCTTTTACCAAATGGAATACAGTTGTGAACATAAGGGGTTCAATTGGATTCAGTATGAAACTGTCCCTGATAATGGCGAATTAAAGCGTTATAAAGGATTCCATCGTGAGGATAAGCTACCTGAACACTGCAGGAAGAAAAGTACCTCAACATTCAAGCGCCCGGCCGGAACCACGCAGTATCACCGCGGTCACGGTGTGCATAGTAATCTTTGGGATCATAGCGTAAAAATGATGCGCGCAACCAATACCATGGCAAATGTTGTCCCTCATGAAGCGTATCAAAATGTTCATGGACTTTGGCGTTATACTGAGAAACTTACTGAGTGTTATAGAAATTTAGGAACTGTAAATGTTTGGCTGGGTAACGTATGGGGAAATGATGAGACAAACGATCATTTCGTATTAAGCCATGGAGTCACTACGCCTGATTTCATGTGGAAAGTATTAGTTAGAAGTGATGGAGAGATTAATGCCTGGATTATTCCTAACAATAGACAAGCAACTCAATACAATGCAGCCAGATATGAGGTTTCTGTGCAGAAAATACTAGATACAGTTAACTATCAAGTGCCTGGTCTTGAGGGTCTAGCAAGTCACAAAATCTCTAAAACGTGGTGGCTTCCAAAAGGATGCTCGCTAAGATAATTTTCAACGGTTGAAAAAGTCATAGTCATGATTCCGATATGCTGTGACTTTATCACCACAAGAGGCCAATAGATTGAGCTGTAAGTTTTAATCAAAAGCGCGATCGAATGCTTGGAAATTTCCTTATAAAATTTTACGAACTAATCAGCAGTTAAATTAAACGTATCAACAAAACCCGGTTCTATCCGGTAAGGTGAAGACTCGACTACTTCGCCATTTAGCAACTTTTCTAAATCAGACTCACTAAGTTCGAAATGTCGGGTTGCTCTTATTCTAAGCTCTTGTTCAGTAATCTGTTGCTCACCGCTATGTGAGTGTAAATCACTAACACGATAGTAATCGGGTACAAGTCTCAAAATTTCACTAGCCATAATGGCTCCTCGCTATTCAGTGACCCAGATAGTACCAGAGTAAATTACAATTGCAAAAACTGCGTAACCTTTCTCTAGGCCTTGCCAGTAAAGCCAGCATGATTTTTGTGGCAATATTACGATAAATTGAATAATATTGTTGCAAGTGATTTATTTCGGATAATTATTCGATAGGTTTACGCTCAGGCAAACTTTTAAGGAATAGCAGATGTCAGACATCATTGGGGAATTGAGAGTACTTGGGGCAAAGCTCCAGGAGGATAGTGAAACACGGTTAAAAACTATTCAGGAAGAAAACATAGATCAAGATATTGATACCGTTGTTAAGAATCATAGTCTGTCATTAAGTGAATTAAGTAGGGCACTTGGCCTGCAGACCAATGTACTTAAATCATTTGTGAACGATGCTATTGAAAAAGGACTTATACCTCCCGTCCTGCAAGCAGCAAATAAACGTCATTTATTTACGTTAGAGCACTGCCATATGATTACAGATCTATTGCACAGTTCCGGCGAAATCAAAATGAAGAAAAAGCTATGGCGAGATGAGCATGAAGGTTTAGCTTCAATCATGGTTGCCTCTTTAAAAGGAGGAACCGGAAAAACGCAGACTGCAACATCACTCGCTGTAGGGTTGGCACTTAATGTATCCGAAGCAAAGAGAGTATTGCTTGTAGACCTAGATCCGCAAGGTTCTCAGCGGAATATCATGCAAATCGATGAAAACGATGAATTGATGCTCACAGCTGTAGACTTAATGCTTGGTGATAAGGAGCCTGATAGTGATTATCAAAGTCTGATCAGTGCCGGGCATAGTCATGAAGAAATAGTTAAAGCTTCACTTTTTGATACGCATATTCCAAATTTAAAACTGCTGCCTGCTCACCCTTCAGACGAACGCTTCAACGCATTTGCTTGGCAGGAAATTATAGATGGTTCCAAGCAGGGTGGGGCGGATGTTACTGAGTTACTTAAACAAAAAGTTATTGATGTTGTTAAAGATGACTTTGATATTGTAATTTTTGATTCAGCTCCAAGCATTAACCCGTTAGTTTGGTCTGGTTATGAGGCTTGTAACTTTGTTATTGTGCCCTGTGCTACACGAAGCTTAGATTGGTCTGCTGTTAAAGAGTATTTAATAGACCTCCCTGATAAGTTCGAACAACTTCCAGCTGAAGGCAAGCAGATAAAAGGTGTTCACGTTGTAGCTACAATGTTTGAAGACGATAAACCGGCCAGTGATGATGTGCTTATGAGAATGAAGCGTCACGTTGGCGATAAGATGTTTAACACCACTATTCCCAAATCTAACGCTTTTGAAGTGGCTGTTAGCATTCACCGAACCCCCCTCGATATAAGAAAATCAGAAAAGCTGGTTTCAACACGGCAGTTGGATAAATCTACAATGGCAATTAATAGCTTTGTTCGAGAGGTAAAGCTACGACTGACCAGCCATTTTGCAAGAACTAAGTAAGGTACAGGTATGAAAAGTCCATCACAGATGTATGGCGGTTCAAAGAACAAGTCAAAATTGGGGGCGATGCTCAATCAACAACCGAAGGTTAAAGCCCCTTCTGTAGTTCCCCAGCAAGCGCCTATTGAATTCGAGTATAAAGAATTATCTAAAGAAGAAGCTAAAGAATTATGCTTGCCCCATGAAGACAATCAACGCTGTTGGAATATGTTAACTATGGGGGCTGTGGCTGATATATATCCATCTATCTCTAAAGCTGGGTTTAACTCTGAGGTGGCCGAGGCTGTTGAGATTGATAGTAAGCTGCACATTATAAAAGGCTTGCGCAGGCTATATTGTGTCACACATACGCCTGGAGATTGTGTTTTCAGAGTTCTCGTTTCTAAAAACATGACCAAACAGGATCAGTTTGAACGAGCACGGACAGGAGATATTTACGATAGCCCGAATATATTAGATATCGGTTTTCGCTTAGCTGAAAGGTACCAGGGAAGAGGTGAGGGAGTCAGAATGGGCGAATTAGCTGAGCAAGAGGGGATTGCTCTCGGCAAAGTGTCCGAGGCAATAGCATTTACGAAATTCCCTCCATACATATATGGGGCTTTCCCGGGACTTCGATATATTCGCTATAAATGGCTGCGTTACCTTAAAAAAGAAGAAGATAAACTTTCAAAGCTGGAAGGTCATTTGCCCCAAGTCCAAGAAGAGGAGGCATTTGATTCTGTTCAAGATGCTGAGAAGTCTGCTGAGGTAGCGTTCTTACATATCAAGTCATTGCTTCAAGAACCTAAGGTCGAGGCCGAAAAAAATAAAGCTTGGGATAAGCTTACACCCTTAAAAGGGTTTAAAGTTGATGTGAAAGGGAATGATATATCCATCAAGTTTAATACAGAAAACGTAGACCAAGACTTGCTAGAGAAGTTAGAGGAGCTCATCAAGCGATAAAAATTTATTGGTGCTCCCAAACGTATTTTCTGGGCAAATATCAATCGCGACGACTCATAATCATACTATCTACCTGACCTTAATCCGGGAAAAGGTAGATATCGTTGTTTAATGGCTTAACATCAGAACCAAATTGGAAATGAAGTTAAGTAATGCAAAAGATCAAGAGTTTAGTCGATGATATTGGATCCCAAGTGTACCAACCACAACTTGATGATTCTCTAGGCGACCCAAAAACTAAGACGGTGGTTCATCAATATGCTACTGAAGTAACAAAAAACAGAATCGTTGTGAATTATATAGTCGTAGCACTGTTGCAAGGCAGTATTAATAATAAGGATGCGATGGCTTTAGTGGAGAGAGCCTCTACCTATGAAGGTCTGAATGATGTGTATAGTAGCTTAATTGAAAAAGTATCCCAGATAATACTTAAGCCTGATGAATGTCGCCAATTCAAGGTCACGACAATTCAATCTCATTAAAACCACAAAAGTGAAAGATTAAATTTCGATTTAATAGCACTGAAAGCTTGAAGTTTTCGAACTGAGTAAGAAAACAGCTTTTAGCAGGGTTAAATAATACTTAGGTATAGATGTTAATACCTTGATTGGCGTAATAATCTCAATTTGGTCGCCAGTTGACCTTTTTTCCCCCAAATTTTGCATATACGATCCTTCCAACGCATTCAGGTCAGAAAAAGATCATTCTTATATTGGAATATTTTCTGCCTAATTAACGGATGCTTATGCGCCAATCAGTGCGGAATTCTATAAGTAATACGTTTTCATACGTTCAATAAAGCTTTGGATGAACTTTTCAAATCACCAGTTTAGATTTCTAAGAGTTTGACTGCGGCGAGTATTGAGTCCAAAGAAATAGTATGAGTATTAAAGTTTTTGATGTCAGCTACCGACATATGTACGTCAAAAACGAAGTAATTTGAAGACTGGGGAAAATCATGGTTGATACCACAAAGAAAAATAAAGGGAATGTGCTCTGTATCGATGGGATACATATTCCTTTGCCAGACGATGCTAAATTCGTGATGCAGGAGCCAAACGGTGTATGGTACTGGACAACCCGGCGCCCCCGCTTCATTTTTGATGAATATGAAAAGACTAAAGAAATTGGCTGGATGCACAAAAAGAACCCAGTTTTTGTCGAAAGTGAATACAAACATCAAAAACCGCTTATCACTGAATTAACTGCACCCAGTTGGATGGAAACACTACAAAGAGTGGTTACTGCAGAACTGATGCCTGCACAAAGGTTCTTGGTCGGCTCAGCAAGTTAATAAGAGGAAACAGCACATATGTGCTGGTTTTTTTATTGGGTAAGTGCCCAATCCTTGTGTTTATCCCAGTTTTTGTAAAACCACGCGCTTATATTCTTGATTGGTTCCCCAACCAGCTCCTCATACATCGGTCTTGCTAAATTTAGCTCAACCTTTGTCATCTCTGGTAGCTCTTGTGTGTAGTCCCCGAGTTTTGACTTGGCCGAGCTGGCGGTTCTTAAGTGATTTATCCAAGGATTAACCCTATCAGCTTGCCTAAGAGTACTTTCAAATGTTGTAAGTGCACTGAATAGTTCCTCGTCTTTTGGGGCCCCCTCAAAAACCAAAGTGTTATACAGCATTACTGGAGAGTAATAGTGTACGGCTTCTTTTATCCGATTTTTCATTGTAGGAAGTTCTTTGGCTCTGAAAAAGGGTGGGCACAGAACCATATTCTCAGGCGCGTTTGGGAACATCGCATTAACACCGTTCATGCAGTAGATATCCCATACGTACGGCAGATTTTCTGAAGCGGGCTTTGCAGTTCTATCTTTCGTTTTTAGTAGTTTCGACAATTTGTGCAGCATAAGTCCTATCCCCCAACAATTCTCTGTTTCTTTGGCCTGATATAGACACATCAGTTTTATCTACTGATTACCTTTTGAGGTGTCTTCAAAATCACCAAAACGAATATCATCGAGAAACTGCTTTTTTGCAGGGTGGGGGAGCATGATAACGAAAATAATAGCCGCACCTAGCAAAGCCTGGAACATTGAAAATTGAAGAACTGCCAAAAAAATGAATATCGCAACATAGATAGCACCATGCCGCTCTATAGTGCCAAGTTTGTTCAGTAGTGAAGTCAGTTTGCTCATAGTCGGTCCTTTTTGATTTACCCCATGCATACTATCAATCATCAATATTCACTGATTGTTATTTCCCGATTTATCAGGCTTTTTGCGGACAATTAATAAGCTTGTTCATTCATGTTCCATCTATTTTGACGTTATAGGAAAAGCATGCACGTTGTCTTTAAATCTTAATTTTATTGGATATATAGATGACCGACAGAACTTCGAAAGACAGTATCGTGCAGCTTCAACACACGCTTTTGGACGCTAGCGCCGGAACGGGGAAAACAAGTGAGTTGGTTAAGCGCACATTGCAAGCTTATCTGGCAGTATCGACGCCTGACCAGGTACTTGATTTAACCTTTACAAACAAAGCAGCGTCAGAAATGCGTCAAAGGATTATTAGCGAACTTAAGAACGCTGATTTGGAAACCTTTGTTGAGTCGACACACGAAAAGGAAATGCGCAGCCTGGCAACAAAGGTGTTGGCTCGTGACAAGGCTTTAGGTTGGGACATCCTCAAAAACCCCAATCAGCTTGAGATCAAAACATTCGACTCACTGTGTTCCAGTATCGTGTCACAGGTCCCATTGACTTCGAAAGTTGGTGGCGCTGCAGTAGTTGCTGATAACCCTACCTCTATATATAAACTAGCCGCTGATGAATTACTTCGAGATTATAAAAAAGATTGCGCATGGAGCAGTAATGTTCGAAGGCTGTTACAGCACGTAAACCATAATTTTGAGACCGCAAGTTCTATGCTCGTAGAGCTATTAGGTTCCAGGGATCAATGGTTGCCTATAATTCTGGAAGCTAAAAACACTGCAGAACGAAGAGCTGCATTAGAAAAGAATAATCTGAAATTGCTAAATGTTATTTTCACCCCATTCATTCGAGCCTGTAAGGAAATTGAGAGTGAGATAATTCAAGTAATTGAATATGCCTATTCAAATGCAGTTGAGCCGCTTAGAGAAGCTCTCAAGCCGCTAGTTGGAGTATCAATACTGCCTGAAACGGTAAGTAATCATTCTGATTTGACCATTTACCAAAGTTTGCTTGATTACTTCGTGAGCAAATCTGGCCGGCCGAGCTTTTATAAAAAACTCAACAAGACAAAAGGGTTTCCAGCCATAACAGCATTTAAAGAGTCAGAGCAAAAATCCATAGCAGAAATGCACAATGAAAATGCAAAGGAAGTCATTCAGTATCTTCAAGATTCTAACCTGCAAATGTGGTTGCCGGCGATGTGCAAAGCAAACGACTATCGCTTTTGTGAGCAGGAGTGGGAGTTGCTTGACTCACTGATTTCTCTTCTGCCCTTACTTGCAGCGCGTCTGTTATTGGTTTTCAAAAATACTGGGCGAATAGACTTTGTTCAAATGGCCGCTTCGGCTAGTGCCGCACTGGGGGAGATAGATAGTCCAACCAATTTGGCACTTAAACTAGATAACAAGTATAAGCATATTCTAGTTGATGAGTTTCAGGACTGTAACCTCACCCAGGTTGAGTTGCTAACTAAGCTAACCTTTGGTTGGGAAAAGGGTGATGGAAGAAGCATGTTTTTAGTGGGAGATAAAAAACAAAGTATCTATATGTTTCGCGGCTCCAACGTCTCGGTATTCTCACTGGTTGCGATTAACGGGATTAACGAAATAAAGTTCAATGTCAGAAGATTAGAAAACAACTTCCGTTCACAGGCTTGCCTTGTGGGTTGGATAAACGATGTTTTCGAACCAGCTTTTGGATGTTGTGAGGATATTGTCACGGGGGCCACTAGATTTCACCCTTCTTTCGCCAGAAAAGCACCGCTTGAAGGCAGCCCTGTCGAAGTTGAATTGTTTGATGAGCGTGGCGGACTTGTAACAGAAGCAAGCTATATCTGCCAACAGATAGACCTAATCAAAGAAATGGACCCAGCGGCCAGCATCGCTGTCTTAGCTCGAACCAGAAACGACCTATCCGCAATTACTGAAGCATTTCGGGACAATGATGTTGGTCATCGTGCTGTAGACATTCATAAGTTATCTCGACAAGCATCAATTATTGACTTAACAGTGCTTACTCGCTCAGTTTCACACGTAGCGGATAGGACAGCCTGGATAGGACTTCTTCGTAGCCCTATGGTCGGATTGTCTATTGGTGAACTAGAGTTGGTAGTTAAAGGAGAGAGGGGATATGTGACGCCGGGGGAGCTAATAATCGACCTTCTTCAAAACGACACAATAATAAGCCAGTTACAAAAGGGGTCACAAACAAGAATAAAAAAACTGTTACGCGTTATTGAGCAGTCAATTGGGCAGCTTGAAAGAAAAACCCTTAGCGACATAGTTAAAGGGGCTTACTACGAACTTAATGGACTCAGCACACTTAAATCTGAAGCGGAGCTCAAAAATATCGACGCTTTCTTCAAAATGCTTAGAAAGTTTGACAGCAACGGCTTCGAGCTGGAGCTATTTGAAAATGAAATTGATCGACTATATGCCATAGACCAAAAATCAACAGGGTCCGTAAGTATAATGACCATCCATAAAGCCAAAGGCCTTGAATTTGATTATGTGTTTGTGCCTGGCTCGCATAAGTCTATTCGTGGTGATACAGCGCGCCTTATAGATAGCGATACATTACTATCTAGCAATGGACTTCCTACCCCAGTTGTTGCACCGTCTACTGAGACTGGAGTAAAGGAGTCTCGAATAAATGAGATGATCCGCGGTTTTTCTAAAGTAAAAAAATCTCTAGAGGCAGTAAGGACTGCATACGTTGCTTTAACGCGTGCTAAGAAAAAAATGTTCATCACAGGTCTCGCTGATCCCAAAAAAGAGGAACTACGTTTTGCTGGTACCTCTATTTTAGCAATAATCAATAATCGACTTCCTGAGGGCTTGACTGTAGGGCAGGGAGGGGAAATGTCTTCATCCGATACACGACCCAAACGTACAATTATAGCTAATGTGATTACACCCCCTTTACCCGAAAATAATGTGTTAGCACAATATAGAGGCCTAACAAACGTTTGCAATGAAGTGCTTCCTGAATTTGACTGGTGCCGGGACATTAACCGGTGTACAGGGGTTGTCCTTCATCAAGCTCTTGAGGATATGGCAAAGCACGGAATTGACTCGTATTTTAAAGGCGGTATCGAACACAAAAGAGCTAAATACTCATCTCAATTTAAGCAGTTAGGCTTAAACGTAAGACTCATTCATAAAGCGATTCAAAAGCTAGAACATCAACTATCTTATTTGCAAAAAGACGACACAATTTATTGGTTGTTACAACCAAGACCATCCTCAGAAACTGAAGTCGGTTTTATTTTGAAGGATGGTGGCAAACGGAAACTCAAGCGAATCGATCATACCTTTGTGGATGATGGAGTGCGTTATTTTTTTGATTTTAAGACCAGTGAGCCAAATCCAGGTGAAGGAACAAGCAAGTTCGTAGCAAGGATGCTTTCTCAATACGAGAGGAAGATGAAACAGTATCGCCAATGCTTTCCCAATGAGAAATATGTCAGAGGCGGCCTCTATTTGACTTCAATAAACCTACTTGCTTGGTATGACAGAAAAGCATTAAAAGCAGCCTAATGGGCATGAGCTCATTTAGCCTCTTAAGGGAGGTATAGTATCTTTATCGGAAAAGGAGTATTGGTAATACTTCTTTAGATGAATGGAAAAAATTTTTTTTTGCGCTAGAATCCAGCCAATGAAGGTGTTCAGAAGAATATGGCTCGTATTTTTGCAATCAAAAGTTGGGGCTTTCCTTTTAACCATATATTCAATCTGTATACTACGTTTTTTGTACACGATTATGTAGCATTCTTGATGCGGTCATTTTCAAGAATTATCTGAAGGCAGAGAAATGTTAGACCTGTTAAAAAAGGTTTCTAAAGGAATATATAAACCACAAGCTAGCGAGAAGGTACAGGCTGCCTTAGAGTCACCAGAAGGCAAGGAGTACACGCAATTCTTGATGCATGGTCTGCTGGCTCAAAACTATATTCTCAATATGAAATTTAAAGGAAAACTCTCAAATAAAGATTTTGAAGAACTGGTTAAGTTAGCCGGTACCAGGGACGGTGTAATGCAACTTTCGGCGCACATGGTATTGAGTGGTGTAGACGCTGAGAAAAGCTTTGATGGTATTAATATGGTTTCCCCCGAGGTTGTCGAAGACCCTGATAAGCTGGATCCATCGATTGAGAAACATTTGATAGAACCCGAAGATCCGACAAAAGTAGAGTCTGAACATAACCCAGCCACGATTAAAAAAATAAACTAGCTGTTTTCCTTACATAGTGCCTGTATGAAGTCAGGGCAACATATTGGCATTTGTCCATTTTTTAAATCCCTATTTATTGAACTTATTGTATATCGACGTCACCAGCATCTCCGTAAGATGACCGAACCTTAGTTGGCAAGGTCATAACCATGCAAAACATACGTTTCGTTCTTACTCTCTTTTTAGCTGTCACTGCTTTAGGCTGCGTGCCTGAAAATTCAATTTCAACTATTAGTATGTCCCCACCTTTTGGAAGCGAAGGTCCCTGGCAACTTATTACCTACGATGAAAAACGCCTCGAGAGGGAAGTGGTTAAGTTTGAAAATGGTGAAACATTTGCCATAGCAAAGGCTGTTTACATGAACCGTTATGGAAAAATAGTGTTCAAGGATGGTAGCCCTATTCTGACTATTGATGGCGATGAACTGTATTGGAATGACCAAGGCCTTTTTCTGACAAGTGCTGGCCACATTACAAAGAAAAGTAGATATTTTTCAATAGATGGCAAACCAGTGAGCGATAGTATCCCCCTAATGTTCAGAGACACGCTGCTACAAGCAAAAGCCGACCTGGCGAGTCAGAAAACTGGAGCTATTAAATGAAGCGATTAGGTTATCTTGATGGCCTGCGTGGCTTATTGGCGTTAATTGTCTTTGGCGAACACTTTTTGAAAGTCTTTTATCCAACAGCTATGACGCACGAGACTGTATGGCACAATGGCTCATACTTTGACTTAACTTTTATATTTTCTCCGCTCACATATATTTACAATGGGGCCTTCGCTGTATCTGGATTTTTTGTATTGTCAGGCTATTTGCTAATGCGATCGGTCTGGTATGCAGACAACAGAGAGAGAACCTTCCATATTCAACAGATAGGGCGAAGATATTTGCGTTTCGCAGTACCTATCACAGCTTCGTTGCTCTTCGTGCTCATATCAGGTCAATTGGGTTTACTTAATAACGATGCTTTTATTCAAGAAACAGGCTCGAAACTGAAGAACATCTATCAAAGCCAAGAACCTATGATATTTTGCGACGTGTTAGTGCAGGGGTTCGGCTCTTCTTTGTTTGCCTTTGACTATCGTCATAACCCTGTATTATGGATGATGACGCCGGAAATGTTTGCGGTGATCACGTTCGGCGTCTTTGGCTGCATCCTAAATAATTTGGCATCGAGCCAGGTTACCAGAGCCATGTGTCTGTCGGTCTTTTTGAGTATTTCCTATTTCGTTGTAAGCGGCTACCTCTTTGTAGGTATATGGATTGGAGCACTGATATTTGGCGTAGATTTACTGTGGCGCCGCTTAACTCGAAATCATCGGCTGGTAGCTTTAGGATTTTTTGCAGTAGGTGCCGCCATGCTCCTGATTAACCTGAAAGGAGGAGCATCTAATCCTTTTCTGGTTGGAAAGGGCAGTGAACACGCTTCTAATATAGCTTATACCTTGTACGGTATTGCTTGGGGTGGCTTATTACTGGGCTTATTGCATTTGCCTGTTCTGCAGAATGCGCTCAACAATAAAAGTCTACAGTCTCTAGGAAAGTCGAGTTTCGGTATTTATCTATTTCACTATCCACTTTTGGGGGTGTTAGCCGTGCCTATAGTTAATACATTTTCCTTACCATGGGGAATAGAAACACTTTTAGCCGGTGTGGCCACATTAGCGACCTCTTACCTTATTGGTTTGGTTAGCTATAGATGGATTGAAAGGCCAATCATTAAGGCTAAAAGTATTAAGTTTCAGATTAAATACGATGATTACAAGGCCCAGATTTAGAATTGATATTAAGACTGGAGCTGGGCGCCATTTTACATCGTGTTAGCTACGGCAAATGATATTTTTCTTACAATATCTACAAGCATCTGTACTAGGGGTGACCTGTGCTGCACCGGCAATAAAGCGCTTAGCTATGAGATTCAGCTGGCTCTTCCAATGGTCCAGTGCCTCTTTGAAGTCACTTGAAAGGCTTAATCTCGCTTTTTCAGTGGGTACCACCCCCTTGCCCACATCTGTGCCGTCACTCACTCCAAGCATTTTGATTGCATTCTTTTTGATACCCGCATAGGCCACTCCACAGACATCAGAGGGCTCTGAAATAGCTGCAAGCGGAAGTTGCACATCGCGTAAGGCAGTAGGTGAAATCTTCATTGATAAACTGCCAGACTTATAATCAATTGGAACTTTAGGGGTGAACTGTTTTTTTTCATCCTGTACACAGTCTATCCGGTCAAGTCGTATAGAAATTGAGATACTGCCCGAGCCAGCGCTTTCTTTATCCTCGTTGCGTAGTTTGTCGCCAAGTATGACTGTTCGGTCCTCCTCAATAGCTTCAACCATAAATGGCGGTCGTGTTTTCTCAAAATCTAGCCACTGGTTAACGATAAGATTAAAACTGGATTTTTCCATTTTTAACAAACTTTCATCAATATCATGACGGCCTCTTAAGGCTATAAAAGATTCATCTATCTTTTGTGATACAAGGAGGTGCTGTTGCTCTTCATTTAATTCGAGTAGGTCTGCCTGAGCCCTTAGAACTTTCCAGATGCGAGCCATAATGTCGTGGAGTAACTGGCCTCTTACAGAGGCGCTCAGTCCATCTCTAACCTTGGGGAAATCTTTTACGCGCAGCCTGTTGTCCATGAAGTTCATAAAAGGACATAAAGTCTCTTTCTGCAGAATTGAGACACCCCCCCGGGCCTTTCTGGAAGTATCTATTGGAGCCGGGTCATCAAATTCGGTCTGCACCGGTATTCGGTGAAGGAGGTATGACTGATAGTCAATTGAAGGCGCGTTGAACCATTCTACTGGTGCAACGTCTCCAGAAACAAAATAACTCGGCGTTAACTCAGATTCATGTTGATATTGGCAGTACGAGTAAACAATTTCTGTACAGTTTCTACTGTATCTACTCAAAATGGATTCAAAAAATGAAAGTTCACGATTAGCATCTGCATGAGGCATTTTGTGGTCAATCTGTAGCTGCAGTGGTAAAAAAGTATTTGGAGAAGCTTTAGCTGGGACGGTACCCATATTCATATCTAGCACAAGCATCTTGTCAAACCGAAGACCGGCAGCTTCGAGTAACCCCATAACCTGAATAGGCGTTTCTTTTGTTTCAGGTGAATATAAAGTGTTATTGCAAGCTGTTAGTAAATAAAACAAAGCATCATCAACTGAAATATCAGCCTCAAACGTAAAATTGCCACTGAGCTCTAAAAGCAGCTCCTTAAACTGCTTCAGCGCTTGAAACTCCTCGGAGTTAAGGTTGCGTTCCCCAGGCCAGCCGATCGCTTCAAGAGAGTCATCGAACAACGTCAACCATTGAGCTAATGAAGTAGCGCTACTCCGGTTATTCAGTGTGTTAGCAAACCTGCCAATGGCATAAGAAAGTTTTCGAGGGCAAGCTGGGTCTCCGGTCAAATTCAGCAAAGAATATGTAGTGTTTCCCCTCTCTCTAAGTTGTAAATCAAACCGGGCGCGTCTGCTTCTTTCGATTGTTGAATGAGCGATAAAAGGAGAGTTAACAATTTTAAAAATTTCTTCTGCTGCAACTTCCTCTAGTCCAGTGCGAAGAATTCTTAAGGCCGTTTTTATCAGTGGCTGACTGGAAAGAGGTGTACCAGCAGTTATGTTGTAAGGCTGGGTGTAACTGGGAACATTAGGCAATATCACCTGCGGTTCAAAAACTTCATTTAAAGCACTAACAATAGCTTCACGTTTTGCAGGTAAGTCGGGTACTACGATAGCTATTCGTGCTTTTGGATCTTTCAAATGAGAGTGATGAGCCCATTTGGCCATATTCGATAATTGTTCATCATCATCATAGTTACTCAGCGAAAAGGGTTTCGCTTGATTTATATCTGAAAAATCACTGTGAAAGACATCCGAATGTTTCGCAAAGGCCTGGAATAACTTTTCATGGAGTGGTGGCAGATCGTCAAACGAAAATACGCAAACACATTCCGGAACAGCTAAAACGCCACGTTCAATTGCCTCTATGATTATGAGCAGCGCTTCTTCAGTAGAAACTACTCCGTAAGTGGAGCGCTTTACCTCCTTCTGCCAATTCTTAAACACTTCTGATTCCGCCGAGTCAGCATCAAAGTAACCCACACACCACTGTGCCAGTCTCTTGTTGGCAGCAACAGCTTGGTTAGCAAGTTCAGTTGGATTAAGAATTGTTTCGATATTTTTATCTTTGCGAATTACATCTACCCACCGATAAAACAAAGTGGTGTCGCTCAATAATGCGCAGTTGGTAGCTTTGTGGAAATCTTGCGATTGAAGGTTTCTCCAAGCCTTTTCTATATAATCAGCCAAAGACAGCACTGAAGGGACTTTGACGGACTGTACGCTCTCTTCTAAAATTTTTGCATCAGTAGCCTTTGCAATTACAGCGTCTCTAAGCCGAGTGTTAGGCGTAATAGTCAAAAGGCCAGGTTGGTAAAAGTCAGGTGCATTCATTACGATACCTCATCTTAATACTTTGATTTAAGACGAATGTAATTGTCGTTAGATGCTGCGCAAATTAGAGGGAAGTACTCATAGACTATGCTTTCAGCTACCCAACTCTACCGGTGGGTTCACCGCATTCCAGGCGATAGTTGTTCAGTATCTTGAGGGTGTGAATAAGTATAAATGCCTTTTCCTGAGCCAATTGCCAACTCAATTACTGATTGAGTAGAGGAATCGATATTCGCTTGTTCATATAGCTCATGCCTGTTAGCCAAAGCAGTATTTACTTTGTCGAGCGCTGAATTACCAGACTCAGGCTGTAAATTCATAGATAAAGCCAAATCAACAGCAAAACTATCGTTTATATCAAAGTGCATCCGAGATACTTGATGATCGCTGAACCTTAAAGCAAACGTCGATTCCTGAAGAGGATTCGGAAGGGTATTGTAAGCTGGCGCCAGGCGCCAATGATTAGACCCCAGGTCAACTAGGTTTAAGTTGTCTAGGCCATTTGTCGTGTGATTGATGGCAGCACTGAAAAGCGCCCTTAAAAGCAACTGCTCCTTGTCTTCCTGAGGCGATACGCTATAGGTATCGACTATAGCAGCTGCATCTTTGTAACTGAAAGCAGGGGAGGGCGATAGCAAAGAGTTTTCCCCATGCAAAACATCAAAACTGACGGAATTAAATTTAAGCAATAACGCATTGTCATCAGCCATTTCAAAGTGATGTTTAAAGTTCTTTTGCAAAGCGACTTCAATACCTCCTTCATGAAGGCTAAGCATTTTTATTGGGGCAGAGTCTATTCCAGCCTTTGCTTCCATTAGATGCACGAAGTGACGAACCTGACTTTCATTGAATTGGCTAGATGCATTTGGTTTTAAAACGTATCGCTGTCCATCGTCAGTGGATGTATATTCAATTTTGCTGCGGCTCCCTGGGAGTGAACACGTCGCAGACAACTTATCTGAGCCAATGGGACTGCGTAGGTTATCAGGCTTTGATTCTTGAATAGCAAGTGTCAGCTTAGTCAGATCTGTATGGGAGTCAGCACTGAGATTACTTTGATTGTTTTGTGCATTTAGTCGTATAGCAATATGGTCACCAAACAGCTCTGCACAAATAGATAGCTTCTGGAACTGGTTTAATCGTTCGAAGTGCGAAAACTCATTTTTCAGCATTACCTGCCCGTACGCTCCCGGCAAAAATTGTTGGAAATATAATGGCAAAACCCCATTTCCAGCTGTTACGACATGCTTACCATGATTTTTATTTGTTGCCAGGTTTCTAGGCTCTAATGAAGGACCACCAGCATTGATGTAATCACGGTCATAAAAAAATGAAACAGCTCCCCCAGTAAGCTCGTTTTCATATAACAGGTGACCGACATATTGATAGTCTTGAATGCTGTTACTCCAGCGGTGAACATGTATGAAATTTTTCATTTACGCAAAGCCCTGACCAAGCGCTCTTTTTCGTCGGATCCATTTAACGAGGAGGTGGCTCTATGCTTTGACTCACTTAAAGCGTCTTTTTGTTGTTTTTGTATGAGTTGCATTATTCGTAGGGTTGGTGCCTGGCCTTGGGAAAGAACTCTTATGAGATCGGGGAAAGCACCCATTTCATAAATGTATGAAGCGACGATCCCCCAATTAGTCGCTGCAGAGCCTTGCTCGCATCTCTCAAGCGTAGTTCTGGCCGGAACAGTTCCTAAATACGGTTGAAGCACAATCTTAGCGAAGTTCTCCCGGGATCGTGTGTTTTCATCTTGCAGATTACGGTAACGCCGACAGAAATCTCCAATACATTGAAGATAATTTACGATGTGGCGAGACTCCGGAGATGGATCTTCGTTCAACAGCCCTACTGGCTTCCCGTTAGACTCTTTCATACATATCTACTGCAGATGTTCACTTTTCAAATTAGCCAAAACACTTTCTACCTGGTTCTGGTAGGCAGAATGAATATTTCCCAGGCTATGCAGATGAGTCCAAAGCAGGCTAAGAGGCTTTACTTCGGAGTTTCCTGCGCTTAGACATTGCGTGTTCAATTTGGAAGTGAACAGGGCTGTATCAACAATGTACTCTTTTATAGCGCTGATTAAGTCATCTTCAGATACGCGTAAATCGCATTTTTCCATTATTGAATTTGTGTAAAGCATGACGACGTCTTTTGACAGTAATGAGAGATTATTTGCGTCCAAGTTCAATTGAGCGACTGCAAACATTGCAGCCATATCGATAGCAGTATTTTTCATTGTAAATTCCAAGTCCGTAAGTGTAGCTGCACAACCTACCTTTTTTATTAATTTGTAAAGCGCTAGCTCAGTTTTAATCACTCGCGGTGAGTTCGTGCCGGCTGCTTGTAGGAACCAAATATCATCACGAAATGTAACACTTATGAGCCAGCCAGTATCCCGGTTCCCTATGGCTATGAGCTGGGAGACTTTTCCTTGTCCTGCAAGCTCCTTCAATTGCTTGCTATTTAATCCTGAAGAAGTGATTTTGATAACCTACTTACTCTATCTGTTCCGAGGCTGCAACAGTACTGAGCTTTGACTTAAAGTAAAACGAGATAATGTTAATAAATCGGGAAATCGCGTTACGTTCAAATTCAAACAGGGTAGGGTCTGACCCATCGAAAGTTGTAGAGCAGTTGAGTCAGATTCAAGATGTACTTAAACAAAGATATACAAAGCGCGATAACAAAGTTCTCGCTTCTTGTAATTATCCTGATTGGAGGGGGAGTTTACCTTAATTCCCCACCAGCGTTAGTGCAGCCACTTGCAACGTTGCCGTGGCTACCAGTCGCTGCAACTTTGGGAGCCGTAGCGTTATCTTTAAAGTTAAACCAGCAGCGAATCCTCAATGCGGCTCTTTACCTATTACTAAGCCAAGTCATATTGTTTATTAAGCCATCGCTTCTGTTTACAGACATATACCAAATTAGCTTGGTAACTGGGATGGTCATGGCTCTAGCAATTACTTTAAAAGGAAAGGATAGAAGTGTGACCATCAAAGGCATATTTGATGGCTTTTTATTGCTCGCTTTCATGACCGTGGTCTGGATGCTTATCGGTATGGCAATAGAACACTTCCTAAGCTCAAAAAGACAGTTAATTGAACTGGTTATCTACAGCGCAGTTATTATGTACTGCATTTATCGAATGCTGGAAAAACCTACAAACAATAATTTCATCATCTCAGTAATTGCTATTTCTCATATAATCTTAATCTACAACCACTTGGTTGCTACCAATCTAACTTTAACCTTCCTCGCATGTCTGTGCATCTGCCTGCAAATAGCAGACTCGCACAACATGGCTTACTACGATGAGCTAACAGGAATAAAAGGTCGGCGAGGTCTAAGCATGGATTCATCCAACCTTGGCACCGATTACACAGTTGCCATGGCCGATGTCGATCACTTTAAGAAATTCAATGACACTCACGGTCACGAGGTAGGTGATCAGGTGCTCAAAATGGTTGCCCAAAAATTCAATCGAATTGGCGGGGGAGGGAAGGCTTATCGGTATGGGGGCGAAGAATTTACCCTTTTGTTCCCAGGCAAATCACCTGAAGAAGCGAAGCAGTATTTAGAAGAAGTTCGTTTAGAGATAGAACAGTACCCATTCAGAATAAGAAATACCGCTCAGCGAAAAAAGAGCACTGAGGAAGATCGCAACACGACGGAATCTCCAGCACAAATAGTGCAGGTGACGGTAAGTATTGGGGCCACCTCTCCATCTTATCAGCATGAAAAATTTGAAAAAGTGCAGAGCAGAGCCGACGAACTCCTGTACGAGGCAAAACATAACGGTAGAAACAATGTCGTTGCAAAAGAAAGCAACTTTGTGAGCGAATCATGATCGAGCAGATATCCAAATTATTGGAGAATTATTCAGATTCAGGCGTGAATCATATACATATTGAAGGTTTTCTGGATATCACCGAGCTACAAAAAGCTGCACGGTCTTTACGTCCTGAAAACATTCTCTGTCAGAAAATAATAGCAGGTGAAATATCCCTTACACGATCAGAAGAATCTTATATCACAGAAGGTTTGAATGTAGATGAACCCAATGTGCTTTATATCAGATGTACACAAAAGCATATATCGGCGCGCACTGATGATGGGAATGTAATGGTTGAACCTTTGCAAAAAGATAAGCCATTCACCGTCAGGTTGAAAGAGATAGAGAACCAACTTCATTACAGCTCTGTGATATCTGAACCTATAGGAGAAAAGCTTAAAGATCTAGGATATGAAGCGGCGTTGGAGTTATATGCTATAGAAAACCCATTCACTGAAGAATCGCAAGCGCATGAACTTTTCGAAAAAGGGTATGCCCGGGGTATGAGGGAACTGCTAAATGGGGTTTAAAGAAATAGCGGCTCTTGGTGTTTTCTTAGCTACAGGCCAAGCGTGTGCCATTGATGCCGGCTGTCCCGAACTATCTGACCTAGTCAGTGAAAAGTTTAAAGGCCAGTGCGTGGGAGATTATCTTACGTTTAGAGACTTCAAAAACAGCAGTATAACTATTTCTGCTTATGAAGTTTCTCCCTTTCATACTTGGGGGAACCCAAGATACAGAGATTATGATAGCGAAGTAGGGCTTAAAAAAAATGAAGCTCTCACCCAAGCCAAGAGTCTGCATTGGGATTATGGGCATTTGGCCAATGAAAAAATAACATCTGCAGATATAAAAAGTAGGTTTTTAAGCTTCAATAGAGTACCCATGCCTCCAACATTGAATCGTTCGGGAGGTGTTTGGAATGAGCTGGAAAAGTACGAAATCAAAATGGCTAAGGAACTTGGACCTTTGAAGGTACTTGCAGGCTACTCATACAACAATGATAGTAAGCAGCATTACTATTTCAAAATATATATAAGTGAGCATCAAACAACTGCTTCCTTCCTTATCCCTGGTAACTATGGGGAAGGCAGTATCCAATCTCATATTTCGTCAATGCAATGTATTGAGCAAACAATTGATGAATCTATATTTAACGGCCAGAGTAACTTGGTCGCTGAAACATACAATGATTTTGCATTCACTCCTCACGTATGGACTGCCGGCAACAATGATAGATTAGGTTGCGAAGTGGGCGGGGGCATATAGTGAACTGCGCGAAGTTCAGCCATGGAGCTGGTCACAATACTAAGCTGGTGATGTACCTGCAGCCGCAGTTCAACCTCAAAGAGCAAAGGTTTACAGATGTTGAGCTGCTGGTTCGGTTTAAACGCGATAATGGTGAAGTTCTTACACCGGATCGCTTCTTACCAATGGTAAGGCGCTCAAATATAGGCCAGGAATTTACAAACTGGACTATAAACCAAGCATTAGAAATCTCTGCCAAACTCTGTTCTGCAGGCTTCAAAGGTAAGGTTGCGATCAATATGGATGGAGAACAACTCAATGAACAAACACTGTCCTACTTGCAAAATAGGCATTCATGTCAAAACACTTTTAAAAACATTGAGATTGAGGTCACTGAGTATCTGAGGACTACTCCAGTCAACATTACAGCCAATTTACTTAACCAAATACAGAAGTTAGGGATTTCAATATCAATTGATGACTTCGGTATCGGAAGTAATGGTTTAGAAGCTTTATTAAACTTTCCATTTGATAAGCTGAAAGCAGATAAGTCGGTTATGAGTGCAGATAGTGTCAAGCGAGAAGCAATAGTAAAAAGCCTTGTAGGTATGACCCTTGCGATGAATAAATCACTTGTAGTTGAAGGGGTAGAAGATCCTGACGACGTAATAGACCTCGAAGAATGGGGTGTGTTGAATGTTCAGGGGTTTTTATACGCCAGGCCTATGCCATTGACGGAATTCATTGGATTATTACCGGCGCCAGGGAGAGAGAAAATTGTTTAATCGGACAAAATCGATAGTGATTGCGATGTGTTTTATTCCTTTTCTCTCAGCCTATGGCAATGAGTTTTTTGGAGAACTACATGATGTGGAAAATCCAGGTGAAGTTGTACTAAAGCTGGAGAGCGGCAATCTTATGCGACTCAAATTGCTTGGTCCAGATTTTGGTAAAAGCAGAGAAGAAACGTGTGAAACGAATCGCTCAAATGAAAGCGCCTGCGAACTGTTAAGGGAGAAGTTAGCAGGAAACCAGCTTGGGATAATAGTCGAGGAAGTTGAAGGTGAGACTATGTACGGTGATATTGTAGTAAACCGTAAGGCTCTTAGCCTGTCTCTCATTCGTGAAGGGTATTATCAAGTTGATACTGATCATAATCGCTCTCATGCTTTATTAGAGGCAGAGCAAGAAGCTCGTTGCAACTACCGTGGCATGTGGGCCAAGTGGCGCGGTAATTATGAAATTGCTAAATCCTGTGCCGGGTGGTAACTAATGTTCGGTCATTTCTTAAAAAGTGCAGTTGCCTACAAATACGAACTTGGGGATGGAGAGACTATTACTGAGCACAAATTGAAACAATTCGTGCCTCTTCTAAAACATGTAGATATAAAACCTGCGCAGAAAGAATCATTCGGGTTCTCAAGTGTCGTTGGATATCATGACCCAGAACGTTTTTTTCACAAGGTGGGTACCTGGTATCTACTGAGCCTAACCGTTGAAGATAAGAAGATTAAAAAGAATAAATTAGACCGGCGTGTTGCAGAAAAGAAACGTGAACTTGCTAAAGCTAAGAGTATCGAATTAAGTGCTTTATCTAAGCAGGAATCACAGCAGGTAAGAGATAAAGTATTAGGTGAGATGCTCAGTGAGCAAGAAGCTGATGAAAACTATCTCAACATAATCATCGATACTGATAATCGCTGGCTGTTTTTTAGTGATAGCTCAACCAGAACGATTAAAAAGTTCACAGGGCTTATGCAGAAGCATTATTCCTCATTCCGTGTTAGTGAATTTTGCACACAGGGAATTGATTTGCACCTTACTAGCTGGCTTTATAATCCTGATGAGTCCTTACCAGAAGAAATCGATCTCGAAGATTCAGCTTCGTTACAGTCAGAGCAGTCAGCAAAAGCGACCTTGAAAAACAGAACTTGCAGTCAGACGAAGTTGCCACGCTCATAAATCATGGTAAGAAATGTCTCGAACTCTCTATCAGCTACTTGCAGCGAGTATCATTTAGATTAACGTCTACATGCCAACTGAAAGGTATTAAGTTGTCTGATGACCTAATTGCAGATGTTGCTGAGATAGAAGATCCCCAATCTCGTGTTGAAGAGCTTGAACCTTTTTGGGAGGTTATGTGCAGCGAACTTACCTCTATTTACCAATGGCTCGATGAACTGCAAAACAAACCAGTGTAGGTAGCTTGCTAGACAAATTAGCTTTGACAAAGATACGAATCACTTTCCTATTTAAAGTTTCCACAGAATCACTCTCAACCCCCGCAGATAAAGCATTTGTGAATAATGTCAATAAATCGGGATTCCGGTTTTGTCTAACGAATTGAGTGTTTATATTGTTTTCAAATTCGGAACAATAAGTTGTCGTTAGATGAAATTAAAATTAATAGCAATCGCAGGCGTCATAAGCTTCAGCGCATGTGCTGATGCTGGCGCTGAACAGGACTATGTTGAGCAATGCAAATCTGAAATGTATGCATCGCTTGTGAGTCAACCTTCAGATCAGGTGGTCGGGCAAAGAAATAGCCTGGTAGATCACGCATCGATTACTAACGACAAAGCGGAAGCATCAACTCAAACAAGCCTAAACAAGCAGGTCTACAAAGTTGATAACTTGAGCGCAGCTAATCATCCGGAAGCTACCTATAAACCAGATCCACAACTATGGTGTGAAAACAGAACTGAAGACGAAAGAGCCTTGGTGGATAACGAGCATCGTTTTTATGGTTTTATGCTCAAAAAGGGGACGCTGGTAGAGAATGTTGAGGCCCTCATAGACGAGTTCTATCCCAATAATCAAGGATTAGTGTCAAAAGTAGGCAGACATGTAGTGCCTGCTGATATGTGCATACTTAAATCAAATAAAAAAGCTGTTATCCAAAAGATTGTAGAGGCCTATGAGGTAGATAGACGTGCAGTAGCATATGGTCAGTTCGCCAATGATATCCACGTGTTGTTTTATGAAGGTGATGCGGAATTTCATCGGTATTTTGCAGGGGTTGGGAAATGACAAATTTTCTAAAGCCCTTATCCGCTATTGGAGTGGCGATATCCGTTTGTGCGTGTTCGGCGATTACCACTCCTACTGAAAAAGCAGAGGATACAAACCAAGAGCTACTCATCGCCAAAGGCAAAAGAGACTATGTTGATAATTTGCCTAATGTACATAGTTTTAGTGCGATGTACGTGCCTGAACTAACCGCCGAGGAAGCAAGCTTACCTAAATGGTATGACGATTTTGCTTCGGTTGCTGTGGACGGTTTGGAGCTACAACAAGTTTTGAGCATGCTTTTAGAAGGCAAAGATTTACGCGTTGAATATCGACCAGGGGTTCTTGAACAAAAGAAAGTTTCAATTGCCGGCGAGCATTCAACCATTGGTGGATATTTAGAAGCTTTGGCATCTGCAACCGGGTACCAAGTAGAGCCTAATGGTAACGCTATTATTTTTAGTAAATATGTAGAGCGCGTATTTCCAATCAGGTCTATTACCGGAAATTATGAGTTCGCAATTGGTAAAAAAGGAGAAACAAGCCTTGATTCCCAAAGCCAAAGCTCACAAAACGCTACATCAGAGGCAGTTAAGTCGCATGGAGAGGAATACGGCACTTTAACTGGCGAATTCGATCCACTGGATAGCTTCAAAAAGGGTGTTGAAATAATTTTAGGCTGTAAGGCCCAACAAAGTGCTGCCAGCGCTTTGGGCTCTTTAAGTGGTACTAGCTCAGTAGCTCAGACCTTAAATGAAGACATCGAATTTCAGCTGACTCAAAATGATCTGTGTGACAGCGGATCGAAAGTAGAAAAACTTGAAAGCGATAATTCTCTACTAGTTCGCGCTTTACCATCACAAATGCAAAAGGTTGATAAATTCATTGCAGAGAAAACAGAAAGAGAACTGCGGCAGGTAAGGCTTGATGTGACGTTAGTCGCAGTTGAATTGAAAGAAGATACTGCTCTCAGTTTAGATTTATCACTTAAAGATTCTGTCTTAGGTAATTCTGATTTTGGAATTATGACTCAGCCTAATACTGGTACTAGCCTTTTAGGCGGCATGGGTAACCTGGGCAGCGCTGTTCTTTCTCATACCTCTGGCACCAATTTGGCACTTCAGGCATTGAGTGAACAAGGCACTATTCTTGATAAAACGGTGTTGCGTGGTGTGGCGGCTAATCACAGACTGATGAAAATCACTGATGTGAAAAAAAGAAGTTATATAGCCGACAGACGGCTCGCCCAGACTGCAGACGTAGGTACAACCACATCAATCGAACAGGAAGTTGTTGAGTCTGGCAGGGTACTGTACGCAGTCCCTAATATTGGGCCCAGCGACGTACTTGTCAAACTCTCAACGAGCTTATCATCACTACTTGGACTGGATACAAAGGGTGAGGAAGGCAATCAAGTCGAAAGCCCGGAGATCAGCGATAGAGAAATTGAAGCTATCGTTCAAATGAAGCCTGGTAGACCGGTTCTTGTCGGTGGCTTCAGCGTAAAAGAAACACAGACACTCAAGTCTTTGAATGGAACCTCGGGTTTTACTCGCTCATCAAGCGGTACGGATGTTGAGCTTGTCATGGTGGTTGAGGCTGTTTATCTATGAATATGCTTAAAGCCACTAAGAATGGGCATGTTCCTGCTAATCGACGCTCTGAACTGAAAGAGGCTGTCGCTAATTTAGAAAACGAAAAATTGTTTCATGGGGCAATATACCGTACGGATGAAAACATCGTAATTTTTGGTGCTGAAGAAGGTGCCAAACTTTATGGGCCCGCGCTCTTAAGCAAAGTGCAGAGACCAACATTCGTTGTAGTGGTTTTAAAAAGTGACAGCGTTTATATCTTCGCAAAAATTCAAGGTAATTTTAGCGATGAGTTTGAATTTGGCGTCGACAGTTCTGACGACTCTACTGATGTTCAAAGGCTTATAGCCTTTTGTGCGCTACATCAAAATGAACTGCATGACGCACCATGGTATTGCAATGTTGCTATTAAGCCCAAGGGTGCTGAAAGTGTTGTTGTCGCAGATAAATTGCAACTTCCTTTAGATCCGGCAAAACAGGAAGACTTCAGTGAAATTAGGCAAATTAAGCCTATTCTAGCTGTTGAAATCGAAAAAGAATTAAATCGTACATCCAAAAAGACAAATCCTCTTGCCATAACCGGGCTAGCCGCCGCGCTTGCTGCAGCGGTGTTCTTTTATATACAGCCTGAAATCCCAGAAAAAACTGACGTCAAAAGCGCTAATAAAACTCAAAAAGTCTCCCCATATGCAGGGCTAAAGGATTTTTACGTTAAGAGAAGTGCAGCACCAAAGCCTATATTGCGAGACATCTATCGACAAGCTAACGCTGCAAAACTACTGAGAGGGTGGTCGTTAACCGAAATAAAAGTCGTCAAAAATAAAAAAGGGATAATTGAGCAGTATTTTGTATTGGATTCAGTTTATGGAGAAGTTTCTGAGTTAGCTAAATTCGCCCAAGATAATCAATACGAGATGAATGTTTCGGGCAGAACAGCTTACCTTGCGAAAAATGTTATCAAAAAAGAGCTGTACTCAGATTTTGCCCGCTTTCATGTCGGCACTTGGCACAACTGGTTAAGTCAGGGCTTAGATGACCTTTGGATTGACGTTGACTATGGCATATCAAAGAAAGAGCAGATAGGGAATGACCATTGGTTTATAAGCCAGGGTGAAATCACTTTTCCAGAAATATTTACTGATGATCTCGAATCTATCGGCTCTCTAATGAAAGGCTTTCCCTACAGTTTCGATTATTTGGAAATGAAGCTTCGTGACCGGCATGCAAAGACTTGGGAAGCAACGCTTAAAATTGAAATTGCAGGAGTAGAAAACAATGCCTAAGAAAAAATTTAATTGGAAAACTATTTATGGGGCTGCGGCAGTTTGTTGCGGCTTGAGTTTTGTCACCTACGGATACTTAACGGACAAAAAAGCCGAGCAAGCGGATATCGAATCAATCCAGAAACTATTTGCGAACAAAGATGTTCCCACTTCTAAAGTTTCTGGTGCCGAGTCTGACGTTAACCGCTTGGCACAAAAAGAAAAGAAAGAAGCTAACCCTGAATTTGTTACTGCACCTGACTATAAGACAGCTACTGCAATCGCGAAGATTTTTGAATATGCACTAAACCCAAAGCAGGAAGAAGAGTGGCTCAAAGCACGCATGGCCACGAGAGCGCAGCGGCAAATTACCACACGTGCAACACTGGCCAAGCAAGAGGCTTTAGAAAATTTAGAAAGAGAAAAATATCTTCAACAAGCGGAGGCAGTACGAAATGGTCATCAAATCGCCTCTACTCAAGAGATGCCAGGTGCAACGCGTCATCTTGATGCTAATGATGAGCTGCAAGAAATAGAAAAAGTAATAGTACAACTCAAAGGATATAAGCAAGGGTACAGAGGACGCCCCTCATCAGCGACATTAGAAATCAATGGTGAAATGTATAAGGCCGTACAGAAAGGTGTGATTGTGGCAGGCATGAGTGTGACAGGTCTGGATGACAATAGTCGGTGTGTGACATTGGTTGATACAAATAGCCGGCCTAACTCTAACTCTAAAGTCTGCATTTAAGGAATAGCATGCTTTCGTTTGTTAACAATGAGACTGAATTCTTTGAGAAAATTCCAAGTTTGAAGGGTGTACATCATTTAAATCTGGACAACAACACTGGCTTAATCGATCAGCTAAGTGAAGAGGCTGGTGGTATTAATGCGCTATATTATGAGGGCGGAACCCTTCTGATTGACGATTACTCAAGTCTGAATAAACGCGAAGAAGTTTACCGGCTTATTTCTTTGTTATCGATGAAAAACAAGCCGGTTCGTAGTGTTCAAGTTGCGAAAACTGAAGATATCGCGGAGCAGCGACGGGAAAGGACATTTAGTGATACAGATGTAAGCAGAGAGATTGATAAGGAAGAAACGTTACAGCAGTTCCAGGGGCTAGTGACGCGAGCTTTGGATGTAAATGCTGAGGACGTTTATATAACCCTGTCCCAAGCAAACGATACTGCATTTGCCAATTTTAAGGTGGACGGCCGATTAATACCAGAACAATACCCGTTGAAAAATTATAGATTTGGCCGCTCTATGTGTGCTGCAGTTTATGATGGGATTGGTGGTATAGGCATGACAGCGGGTACGTTCGATGAGGTAACTACTCCCCAAGAAAAACAGATACCCTATAAGGTTTATGATGGCCGTGGGGGAATTAGGCAGCGTTTAGACCTTCGTTTTACCAAAACTAAAACAAGTCGTCCCGGTGAACTTTACATTGATATGCGTCTGACAAAGAAGGCGAAGAAACTATCTGAACTTGGTTATCCTAAAGACCAACTTGAACTAATACACCGTAAAACCAGCAAAGCAAGAGGTGTAGTTATAACCGCCGGCCCCACAGGTAGCGGCAAGAGCACAACTAACTTCGCAATTCTCTTAGGTTTACCGAAAGATAAGAATTATCAAACTTTCGAAGATCCTATTGAAACTGAAAAACCACCTGGTTATCCCAACATTATCCAAAACAGTATGGATTTGAAAGTTGGTACAAAGTTTCAACTCAAAAGCATACTTCGACAAACACCAAATGGTGTATTCGTACAAGAATCCCGGGATGAAGAAACTGCGCGCTTCACTCTTGAAGTCGGAAATACAGGTCTTTTTGCCTTAACCAGTACCCATGCCCCTTCAGCTATAGCTATCCCGAAAAGGTTTAATGATCTTGGTGTCAGCTATTCTGACATGGCTATGCCGCAGGGATTGAGCCTATTGATGTACCAAGTCCTGATTCGCATGCTATGTAGCAAATGCAAAGTTCCACTTGATGAGTCAAAAACTCTGATTGAGGCAGAGTTTACTGATCGCCAAAGATATTTTTCTGAGGTTGGCATTACTGGCACTGAGACTGGTTTATACATTCGAAACCCAGATGGTTGCGACGAATGCTTACACACTGGTGAGAAGGGGCGTCGCCCCCTTTTGGAGTTGATTGATGTTAAGCGTAAGGACAGACAATTTATCCTGGCAGAAGATTGGAGCGGTTGGGAAGCCTATCTTTTAGAGAATGGATATATCACTGTTCAGCAACAAGCTAAACAATTGGTTAAAGCCGGTGTAATAGATATTGACCGCTGCGCCGAACTGCTAGTAGGTGAGGAGTGATGATTGCGCAAAGCGAGTTAGTCGGTCATCTGAATAGTGGATTATTTTGGCTCAAAAGAAAAAATAATTTTGGTAAAACTCAGCAGATTGAGTTTATAGAGCAGCTGAATAGCTATTTAGCCAGAGATATCGGATTAAAAGAGTCTTTGGAGTGTGTTAGTAAGCAGTACTCGTCAATTTACGGTGATAAACATGTTGTACCAGAAATAGCTAATCAATTAAGAGACGCGGTTGTTGCCGGTCAAGGTTTTGATGAATTGCTAAGAAAATACTTCAACCCGGTTATAGGGCTTGGTTTTGAGTTAGCTAAGCAAGTATCTGGTGATAAAAGCGGTGTTTTGAACGTAGTTAGACTTTTAAAAGATGAAGCTGACATAAAACTTGATGCGCTAATGAAGCTGGCCCTGCCATTGATGTTCTTTGTTTTTGGTATCGTCTCTCAGGTAGTAGCTGGTGGCTTCATCATTCCTATGATCAACCCCGAACCACCATCAACGTTCGAAATAAATTTGGCACTCAACACTTCTGAACTTTTGCAATCAAACTGGCCTTTCATTGCTTTGCTCGCTGGATTTGTAGTTCTGGTTTTTACGCATGGCCAGGCTAACTGGCGCCGAGATGGAAAATTCGGGCATAAAAAGCGGATGTTAGAGGATGTGCTTGGCGACAATGGGTTTACAAACAATATTTCCATTTTTTTGGGCCGTGCGAGAGCCAAAATCGACAATATCTGGCCCTTCGCATTATTCAGGGAATTTTGGTCAGTAAGAGTTTTAAGGCTACTGGGTCATATGAAACTGGCTCAGACCGAGGACATTGAGGCCTTAAGAGTAATTAAAGGGTATGCGCCACCAGCCATTCATTACTTTTTGGAGCACATGATTAGAGGTGCCGGAATCGGCACGGATAAGAGTGAGTACTTCGCTAAGGGGCTAATTAGTCCGGCCCTTATGGTTAGGCTTCAACGCTACTTTATCAACGTAGATAATGAAACATTCGCTCGTGGTCTTATTGAGGTAAGCGAAGACGCAGAAAAAGATATCAAAATGCAAACGCGTCAGGCGGTGACTAAAGTCTGGCTACTTCTTTTCGCATCAGGCTTTTTTCTAATCATGCTAAGCATGTCAGCCATTATTCAAATTTTTAGCAAGTCATTTTTATAAACCCGGAGAGATAGATGAAAACGTTAAAACCCAACAATAATCAAAAAGGCTTTACCCTTATTGAGGTCTTTGTAGTACTGGCAATTATCTTTATTGGCATCACCATTGTGGCTGGTAATACACAGCCGGCAATGGCTGATAGTAAAGAAAATCAATATTCAACTGCTATTTCCATCATCATAAGTAAGGCGCGTTCTAAGGCGCAAGGCGAATCAGACGGATACGCTTCTTTAACAATCCAGGAAATGGTTGATGAAGAATATCTGCCATTATCATTTGGCGATGGCTCTGGCACAAACCCAGATGGTGGCGATTGGGATTTGTCACAAAGTACTGTGAATCAACTTATTGTTCGTGCTACTGGAACGCAACAATCTGTTTGTGAGCGTGTAGCTAAAAAGTATGCACTGGAAACCACGGCCAGTTGCTCCAGTGGAACAATTTCAGTTTCTGCTAACTGATGAGATCAGTAAAAAAGCAATCGGGGATGGCTTTAATTGTCATCTTCATGCTTCTGATGTCAGCTGGTGCTTTGTTTTTTATGACCAAAGCACCTCAACTTATGCAATTGTCAGCGTCTGATAAAGAAGCTCAGGTTCTTGTTAAAGACAGAACAGAAAGACTGATCGTTGCTATAACGGCCTATCATAGGGCGACCTGCCAAATAGGCATAGTTACCCAAGACACACTTCAGGAAGGCGGGTTCCTCCAGAAACCTGTTAATTTGCCACAGTTAAACGATATTCATCTAAAAATTGAAAAAAGCGGCTACAGTGCCGCTGCTGTCATTGACGCTGAGAAACCTCAAAACCTGGCGGTTTTGTCAGAAATTATGCCATTAGGAGCGTCAGTTTCGGGTGACCGTGTAAAGTATGTGCGCTCTATCTCTGACAGAAGTACTCCTATGCAACGGATGATTATGGCGGATATCAACCTGTACTCAGCAAACCATTGTTGAGCGGAATAATTTTCAGTGAGTTGTATCTGAGAAACGGAGAAATTATGCGAAAGCACCTCAAAATGAAAGTCGCTTTACTGTTGATGACTGCTGGATTCAACACTGTAGTGTGGGCTGATGATCCTGCAAAAGTTGTCGCAGAGGGATATGACAAGCTTTACGAAAATGGCGAAATTACAGCTAATAAGCTTCTTGATCTCAAAGCCTCAGCGCTGAATTACTATTCCGAGAATGGTGCATGGCCAACTGATATTACAGACCTAGCTGTTGATGGTTTTTATTACGGTAGTTATGACACCATGTATGGCACTACCGTATCCGGTGTTGAGGACGGTAATAGTTACATTCTATCTGTTGATGTCCTAAAAGATAGCGTGGCAAATTATGTCGCATCATTTATGAACGGAACGACGACAGACAGTACTGTTAACGTTCAGTTTGGGTTACCTTCCCAGGTTCCAGTTTTACATAGCACTTTATCTCGAGTTGATGATGGTGATGTAGCTCGAAACACCATGGAAACAGACCTACACATGGGTGGCTACAGTATTACCGACATTGATACTGTTACTGCCAGAGCACTGGTAGCGCAGCGGGCAGATATTCAAAATGGTTACATTGAAAATATTTATGCGCAGCTGATAAATGCCCCACTGGCGAATTTAACGACAGTAAATTCCACTACAGTAAATTCAGACGTTGTCAATTCTGACAGAATCTACGCGAGTGTAGGTGTCTATGATAATGGTACCCGGGTATTTTCACCCGCAAATCTACCAACTAAAGCCGACGTAGGGCTGTCAAATGTGCAAAATTATGGTGCTACCAACAGCTACACCGGCAATAGCACAACGCTCTATGCAACTCAGAGTGCGGTATATAACTCTCACGTATATTTGAAGAACCTTAAGCTCGACAAAAATGCAACTGCGGTAAATGCGGACAGGCTTGATAATCTTGATTCATCATCATTTATCCGAAGTAATGCTTATGACGCGGTAAATGCAAATACCCGTTGGGAAGATAATCGAGAAATTCGCTTAGGCAGCAGCTCTGATATGAGACTGAAGCATGATGGCTCTAATTCCATCATCGACAACTACACCGGAAACTTGTATCTGCGCAACCTTTCTGGTGGGAGAGAGATCTATCTACAAGGAACCACATCAGGCGGTCAAAGGCACACTGCGGTCATGGTTGATTCAAGCTCATACGTTAGGGCCAGATTGATGTATAACGGCTCATCTAAACTTTATACCGAGTCAAATGGCGTAAGAGTTTCAGGTGATATGAACGTCACTAGTGGCGACCTTAAAGTAAATGGCCAAAAGATTAGCAAAGACTATGTAGACCTGGGCCGAGTGATGAACTTCAGTATTTCGGACAGCTACACAGGCGGAAGCTCAAACGTCTACGCCAGCCAAAGGGCTGTAACCCGGGCTTATAATGCGTTGAATAGCTCCAAACTCGGAAAAAAAGAAAAAGCAGCGGATTCTGATAAATTAGATGGCATTGATAGCTCAGGTTTTGTGAGAACCAGCCGACGTATTAACGGTAAATCTTTAACTAGCAATATAACAATCACAAAAAGTGATGTTGGATTGAGTAATGTTAGGAACTATGGTGCGACGAACAGTTATACTGGCGCTTCAACTCAGCGCTACGTTACTCAAAAGGCTCTAAATGATGCCTACCATGCAGCAGTTCGAGGAGGCACAAAGGACTACCGGGTACTGTATTCTAACATTTCCGGACTTAATTCTGGTGACTTTTACCTCAATAGTTCCTGGCGTGGTTACGATGAAATATTGGTACTAGGTGGTAATGACAAAAAAAGCTCTATTTATATGTTTAAATTTACAGAGCAAGAATATGACCTCGCCTATGATTTGTGGCGCAGTGGTGGGGGAAGGCTTTCCGACTTTAGATTTCAAATGGTCAAAGATGCAAACTATTACTGGAATGGTCATTTTGCATCCAACACTCACTTTAGTACACAACACGAGAACTCAGTACTCTACCAAGTATTTGGGCTCACTTATAAATAGGCTTCCGTGATAATTGCATTCCTTCGTATCAAAGATACAGTTAATTGAATTCAAACTTTCATAAGCTAGAAGTAGGAGATTATTTTATGAAAAAGCTTCAAAGTAAAAAAACCTTTTTAATTTTTGGTTTAAGCTCGCTTTTGACTGCATGTGGCGGGGGTGGTGATAGTGAAAGCTCCGAACCAGAGCTAGCCGAGAATGAAGTAGTAATGGTGACTGATGGCGGAAAAGAAATTATAACTGAAAAGGCTGAAGGCAATATTGTAAAAGATGGGGCTTTAAATAGCTTTAGTAAGGTATCTCTCACGGGCCAGTTTGAAGATATGGGTAGATTGGCATCTCGATGTGTTAATGAGAGCTCTCATTATTACGAGAGTGATAATGTGATGGTATTCGGTGATGCCTCCACCACAGTCGAAGACTACAGATTAGTGGCTGGATGGGTCGAGTCTGCTAAGGACGGAATTGCAGGAATTTTAGGAATAACTTGGACAGAGTATTTAGCAAAAAGAAGAAATATAGCGAAATTTGCTATAGATGCTTATATTGAAAACTATGCCGATTTAGCATCAATTAAGGATTCATTAGGCGTCGAATTCACTGACCTAAGTGAAATAGAAAAAAAATCTGTAGCATGGAAAACATACATTGAAAGCGACAAGGCTGAGCGTTTGAGTTTAATTCTCGAGACATCCGAATACGCTGGATATGGCTGGACCGCAGAAGATGTTTCTCATAACGATAAAATTAAGATTTGTTTACATGATGAAGGTGCTAACAGTGACTATTTCAGCTCTTATTATACTGGCGTAGCGATCGCTAAGCCAAGTGCAACTATACCGGATGATTATTTCCTATATTTGCGAGCAGGCCTTATTAGAATGGCCCAAGAAGCTTTGACGCATTCAGTTCACGGTAACCCCTTACCTGTGTGGTTCTCAAAAGGTCAATCACTTTATAGGGCAGGTAAAAACTCTGCACTAAGAAGCGAGCATGATGCAATTGATGCTACAATGTACGTGGAAGAACAGGATGAATACGGTTTTGACGACCAGTTATTGAAATCACATTATGCGCTGGCCTATCAATATATTGAGGAAGCTTTGCGCGTAGCTAATCGTGATCGAGTTTTTGCAATCTTAGATGTCATTGCTAACGATCCAGCAGTTTATACTCAAGAACAGCTGCCGGAAAGTTACGACTTTACGCCAGGAGAGACTGGGGGTCTGGAGAATGCAGCGTTTATAAAAGCTTGGGATGAAGAAATATTCATTGATGAAGCTGGCGACGACTTAAGTTACTCTCGATACAAAAATGATTACCATTCTCTAATGAGCAAAAGTAATTAAGACAGTTATGCTTAAAAGCCCGCATTACGCGGGCTTTTTTGTATCGAAAATCCATTGCTATCAGCTTTGAAACCGAGTTCCCGTCGTGTTTACAAATCTTCCCTTTCTCATTGAATATATAGCTTCAGCCGAGTCTGTCAGTTCGAACTTTCGTATGTGACGCTTTAAACGCAGATTTTCATGCAGCTCATTAATCACATGTTCAGTTTGCTTGGTGAAATAGCCAACGGATAGGTATGTACTAAATACAAAGTGCATATCGAGAGACTGTTCTTTCTTCAGGTAGACCACAGTTCCTGAAGAGCCAGGTCCATTACACTTATAGATAATTAGCGTAAAATGAGGCTGTAGCTCCTCTGAACAGCTATCTATCCACGACTCAATAGCACTTAAATCCGACAGATCATTAATATCCCGCACCAGATAAGGGGTATTTCGAGTTCCGTCCACGTAGGGCCGGGTGATACAAAAAAAATCAGCCAACTTATATGCGTCATCATTTGAGCAATGTTCTGCAAATAAATCCGGACTAGACAGCGCACCCAGTTGTGCCTTCGGGATACCAATTTTTTCCATAACCTTGTTTATATGTACTCCTGGGATGCCGTGCTGAGCAAACAGCCCAAGTAAACGAGCCCTTCCTAAAGGAACTTCTGGGAACGGATGCATAGAAAAGTGCGCGACGGTGTCGATAATTATGCTTACAGCGTCATTAAATGAAGCTGTGCCAGGCAAGCTTGCTTGTACCGCTTGAACGAATGCGGTTGTGGGATAGTAATAAAGTCTCATACACAGTATTAAAGTGTCATACTTGGTAATATAGTTTCATACCGCATTGATCAATTTGAACCAACACCACCGCGAAGGCGGTGGTGTCCTTTGAGCGGACTTCGGCGTTCAGAGATAATAGTGGTCTGTAGTGGTCAAGTCATTTTGGCCACACCGTTGTAGCTATTCCAGTAACGTTTCTCCGATTCATTCGGCGTTAAACCACCGTTGTATGAATGCGGTCTAAGTCGCAAAATTGAAGTTTAAAAATCACACAGGTGGTGCAGCGGTTTAATTCAGCGCTAAAATGCGAGACTTATTCGTGCCTTCCTTAGCGGTAGCAAAGGCCAGTAATAGAAATACTGTAGTGGCAGACTAAACCCGAACACCGTTTTAAGTGGTAGCATTACACTTAATAACGAGGTGTTCAATGAGAAGACAAAGACGGTCATTCAGTCCGGAATTCAAACTTTATGCGGCCAGCCTGGTGCTCGATTAGGGATATAGCTTACCCGAAGCAAGTCGCGCTGTAGACGTTCATGAAAATACCCTGCGCAAATGGGTTCAGCAACTTAAGTCTGAACGCGGCGGTAGCACACCGAAGTCCAAAGCTCTGTCGCAAGAGCAGCAGCGTATTCAGGACCTGGAGGCTCGCGTGAACCGTCTGGAACGAGAAAAGACCATTCTAAAAAAGGCTACCGCACTCTTAATGTCCGACGACCTGAAGTCCACGCGCTGATAGACCGGTTGAGGGTCATGAATCAACAGAATTGGTCTGTTCAGCTTTAGGTTTTGGTGTCAGTAGTTATTACGAACGACGAAAGCGACAGCGGCTGATTGGTGCTAAACGGCGTATTCTGCGCGCCAGAGTGAAGCGTCTGTTCGATAAGAGTCGTCAGTCTGCTGGCACACGAACGCTTGTTGATATGCTTCGCGATGAAGGCATCGTCATGGGCCGATTCAAAGTAGGTCGGCTGATGAAAGAGCAAGGGCTGATGAGCAAGCAGCCGGGTAAGCACGCTTATAAAAACGTGCAGGTTGAGCGGCCAGATATCCCTAATTTACTGGACAGGAAGTTCAATGTGGAGCAACCCAACCAGGCCTGGTGCGGCGATATCACCTACATCTGGACAGGCTCAGCATGGTATTACGCAGCCGTCGTGATTGACCTGCATACCCGCAGAGTTATCGGCTGGAGTATGTCACACCGACCGGACGCGGAGCTTGCCGCAAGAGCTTTAGATATGGCGTACGAGCTGAGAGGTAAGCCAAAAGGCGTGATGTTCCACAGCGATCAGGGCTCTCAGTACGGCGCTCGTAAATTCAGACAAAGGCTGTGGCGTTACAAGATGAGCCAGAGCATGAGTCGCCGAGGGAACTGCTGGGACAATAGCCCAATGGAACGCGTGTTCAGAAGTCTGAAATCAGAATGGATGCCATCAACCGGCTACTGTTCGCCTAATGAAGCAAAACGAGATGTGGGATATTACCTGATGAATTATTACAACTGGGAAAGACCGCATCAATTTAACGATGGGCTACCACCGGCAAAAGCGGAAGAATTAGCTAAAAAGGTGTCCGGGTTTTATTGACCACTACAAACAGATTCTGTGTAACTGCCAGTGTTAAATGATCGGTGAGCCGTTCTTCAAATTCAATCATAAAACGGCTCATCGCTTGTCGCTAGTTCCGTATTGGCATTGTCCACTTCCCGTTAACGACTTAATGGCAATATGGCTGTGAAGGTCGTCTTCTGCTCGCTTGACTCCACTCGTATACGGCCTCTGTTCACTTCCAATACCGAGCGGGCGATGGTTAATCCTAATCCAGCACCTTGCCCGTCACGTTTTCGAGATGGATCCGCGCGGTAGAAACGATCGAAAAGGCGAGAAAGTTGAATGTCAGGGATCTTATTACCTGGGTTTGAAATCGATATCAATGCTTCGTTATCCTGTATTTGAGTAGATACGGTTACTTCTGCATTATCGGGAGTGTACCGAATGGCATTAGACAACAAGTTGCTCAGTGCTTGTCGAAACATCGATTTGTCGCACATTAACGTTATTTTGTGACCAATAAGTTGAATGCTGATGTGCTTCTCTTCGGCCAAGAGCTCAAAGTATTCGATTAATTCACCGATTTCTTTATGACAGTCTATACGCTCAGCGTTGGGTTTGATCAAGCCATGCTCCGTTTGTGCTAGTAACAACATGTCACTGACCATTTTCGACATTCGCTCGTACTCTTCTAAGTTAGAATATAAGATGTTAGTATATTCACTCGTCGATCGTGGTTGATTGAGTATGACTTGGGTCTGTGTAGTCAGGTTGGTGATAGGCGTTCTTAGTTCATGAGCTATGTCAGCGGAAAAATGGGACAGCTGCTCAAACCCGCTTTCAAGTCTCTCAATCATCGCATTAAAGGACTCCACCAGATTAGCAAGCTCCACTGGGACTTCGGTGGGTTCCAACCTGATATCCAATTTATCCGCGGTGATGGAACCGATTTTGCGACTGAGACGTCGTAAGGGGGAGTGACCACGATAAACAGCAAACCGCGCGGCTAAGATCGTAATAGCCCCAGACAATACAATGATCCCCCACAATGTTGTCTCGAAGTCTTCCATATAGTTCATATGAAATTCCATGTTCGAGGCAACGATGACTTGATAATGTGTTTGGCTGTTGCCGTCTTCAATACGCACGGTTATTTCCGTTGCCCGTAACATATGTTCGCCGTCGAAAAAGAGGCTTAACATGGATGGCGTTATTTGTTCTAGTTCATACGTATCCCCAGGGTATTTTTCTAGCACCGCGCTCTCACTGCTAAAAATAACTTCGTTGTCTTTATTTTTAACTAAATAATAGACACCGTGATGCCCAGAGATAGCTTGGAATAATATGCTAGACGGTGCGACCCCTTCATTATACGCTGTATTAAGCTTGCGTTTCACGGCTAGAAACACCTCATTCAGCTCATCTGCATCCTGCTCTTCAAAATGCTGAGCAATCGATTGCTGCACCATAAGACTTATAAACGTTAGGCACACAAAGATAGTGAGCCCAACAAGTATAGTGACCCGAAAGGCGAGAGAGCTTGGTCGCTTTGATAGATCCTTAAGATTCATTACTGCACATTTTATATCCCATCCCTCGCACAGTCTGAATGAGCTTTAGTGAAAAGTCATCATCGATTTTTGCTCGAAGACGGCGAATGGCGACATCAATCACATTGGTATCGCTATCAAAATTCATATCCCATACTTGCGAAGCAATAAGAGAACGCGGCAATATTTCGCCTTGGCGTCTCACCATTAATTCTAATAAGGTGAACTCTTTAGTTGTCAGGTTTATTGTGCGCCCACTTCGCGTGGCAATACGCGAAGGAATGTCGAGCTCCAAATCGGCTATGTGTAAAATATTATTGGGCACGGACGTGCCGCGGCGGATCAACGTACGCACACGCGCTAGCAGCTCAGCAAATGCAAACGGCTTCACTAAGTAATCATCTGCGCCGAGCTCTAAACCTTTAACACGGTCATTCACATGATCACGAGCAGTAAGAAAAAGAACCGGTGTATGATTGTTAGACTCTCGTAACGATGACAATATTTTCCAACCATCGATATCAGGCAGCATGACGTCTAAGATGATCAACTCATATTCACCGAGCATGGCTTTGTGATGGCCATCGAGGCCGGTCCGAACTAACTCAACAACAAAGCCCGATTCGGCAAGGCCTTGTTTGATGTAGTCTCCAGTTTTTGTTTCGTCTTCAACGACTAATATTTTCATGCGATGTTCCGCCCGTGTTACTTATGATAAGCCCGCTTACAATATTAATGTACGTAACGAAACCGTGAAACGAAACACCTACTATGTAGCTTTGTAATTTCGCTAATGTCTCGTAATCTTAATGCTGAGTGCTATCAAGATGTTAGCCCTTAGGTCGCTGATTATGCAACGAAATCCTTGCCTTTGATCTAGGATAATCCGTCTAATTGCATTTATTACTGAATTGTAATGTAGAGGTAATCTGGTTGTCAGGCGAGGGTGCTAACATCAGCAACAATTAATAAACAGTCATTGACTGCTGTTTGTCAAACACCAAGGAACGACGAGAACGTGAAAAGCGCCTTCATTCACTTAATTATTGTTATTGCATTGCTCAGTGTGCAAATGAGTGAGTCATTTGCATTCGCGCAAATGCCATGCAGTGACGAAATGGCAGCGGAGATGGATCTCGGATTTCACGATTTGCACAGCGTTCATGACATGATGAAACACTCGCAAAGCGATGATATGAATGATTGTTGTCAGCAAGATTGCTGTTGTCCAATGGCGATGTTTCATATTGGTCTTCTCTCTAGTCAAACTCATTCGTCACCCGAAGGCGTGTCGCTGAGTATTCAGTCTCTTAATTCAAACCTAAACCAAATCTTTTTAGGTGGATTGCAGCGCCCTCCGAAACACTCTCTCATTTCAGCAGGATAAGTCCGTCTAGAATCCGGGCAATGATATCGCTTGTTGGTCGAATGATCATAGCAAGCCATTTATTTAAACAATAGAAATGAGAAAGTAATTATGTCAATTATTACGCATCGCTCGATGTGGATAGCGTTGGTGTTTGCACTGTTTTTATCAGCATGTACCGACTCAATACAGATAAATAATGATTCGGATGCAGTTGCTGAATCCCCGGTAGCTTCCTTAACAGTCTACAAAAGCCGTTCTTGTAAGTGTTGCCAAAAGTGGGTGAACCACATTGAAGAGCACGGGTTCGACACGGACGTATCCAATGTTACATTAATGTCTCGAATTAAAGACAAATATGGTGTTGCGCCTAATTACCGTTCGTGTCATACGGCATTGTCCCCAGACGGTTTTGTTTTTGAAGGTCACATTCCAGCAAAATTCATTCAGCAATTTTTAGACAATATACCTGAAGGCGCCATCGGACTCAGTGTGCCGGCTATGCCAATTGGGTCACCTGGTATGGAAGTCGGTGATCAATTTCGTCCTTATCTTATTCTGCAACTCAATGACGATGGCAGCGCAACCACTTATGCCGAAGTTAACTCGTATGAAGAGCAATTCTAATGAGACGCTTTTCATTTTATGTCATTACACTGATGACACTTTTGAATACTGGACTTGCCCAAAGTCAAACAAACCCCGTGTTGACATTGGAGCAGGCTGTTGAAATCGCGATTAACAACGACCCTTGGCTTGTAGGCAGTGAGTATCGCGAGCAAGCCATTGTTTCAAGTAGCGTGGCAGCCGCTAGTTTGCCGGACCCGGTAGTTAATATTGGTTTAGCGAACTTACCAACGGATGGATTTGCATTCGATCAAGAACCCATGACGCAACTTAAGGCAGGGGTTTCACAGATGTTCCCCAGAGGGGATTCGTTAGATATTCGATCTCGTCAACTAAGAGAGCAAGCCGCCGAGCACCCAATAATGCGTGCTGATCGCATCGCCCGCACACGTGTGCAGGTCTCTGATATTTGGCTTGAAATTTATCGCGCGCAGCAGAGTATTAAGCTAATCCATCAAGATAGGGCATTGTTTGAGCAACTCAGTGACATTGCCAAAGCGAATTATGCGACCGCCATTGGGCGCGTGCGCCAGGAAGACATCATTAGGGCAAAGCTCGAATTGACGCGGTTAGAAGACAGATTAATAAAACTACAAGCACTGGAAGAACGCTCAACAGGTAAGTTATTGGAATGGATCCTAAAAAACCAGCAATCTGCACGCCAACTTGGCTTTGATGCGTTTAGCGCGTTGCAGTTGCCTAATACATTACCTGCCATTGCAAAAATCACTGACAACACGTTGTTAATTGTAGAAAGAAAAAATCAACAACAGCTCGCGGAACTACTCGCAGATCACCCTTATATTTTATCCATTAATCAACGTATCAGAGCGAGTCAAACCGGGGTTGAGTTAGCTAAAGAAAAATACAAACCCCAATGGGGCGTAAATGCCAGTTATGCTTTTCGCGATGATACACTAGCAGGTGCAAGTCGGGCTGATTTCTTGTCAGTCGGTGTTAGTTTTGATTTACCTATTTTTACTGAAAACCGTCAAGACAAAGAAGTCTCTGCAGCCGTAAGCCAATCAGAAGCCATAAAGACTGACAAGTTACTCGCACTGCGCGAAATGATGTCTGCGATCCAGTCGTTATACGCTGAGCGAGAACGTTTAACTGACAGGCAATCGTTATACAACGACGAGTTATTAGCGCAAATGCAAGAACAAGCTGACGCGTCCTTGAATGCCTACACCAATGATGATGGCGATTTCGCCGAAGTTGTTCGCGCGCGTATCGCGATTTTGAATGCGCGTATTGATGCATTGGATATCAATGTGGATTTCGTCAAAACAAACATTCGACTTAATTATTACTTTAATACCACCGCAGGTATTTCCATGACTCAATTCGGAGAACAATAATGCATAACACGAAAGCCATTATTTTAGGATGTGTTATCGGCGGTGCAATGACTGCGTTGGCATATACATTCCTTCTTCCTTCTGATGCAACACCTACAGAAGCAGAGCAAAGCGCTGAACCGCAGCCACTTTATTGGGTCGCACCGATGGATCCCAATTACCGTCGTGATGAACCGGGTAAATCTCCGATGGGAATGGATCTTGTTCCTGTTTATGAAGAGAGCACGGGAGGCAATGAAGGTCCTGGAACCATTAGCATATCACCCAATGTAGTCAATAATTTAGGGGTAAGAACAGCATCGGCTCAACGCCGATCTCTGCATGTCCCTATTCGTACGGTTGGCTATGTGCAATACAATGAAGACACCTTGATACATATACACCCACGCGTTGAAGGCTGGGTAGATACACTGCATGTGAAAGCCTCGGGTGAGTATGTAAAAAAAGGCGAACCTTTGTATTCGCTCTATTCCCCTGAGTTGGTCAATGCGCAAGAAGAGCTGCTGATCGCGATGCGCCGCGGGAGTGACGATTTGATCAATGCTGCTCGGTCGCGATTAGATGCGTTGCAAATGCCTAATGAAGCGATTCAGTCCTTAATGTCGAGCCAAAAAGTCCGTCAATCGATCACATTTTCGGCACCGCAAACCGGGTTTGTTGACAATTTAAATATCCGCGAAGGATTCTTTATCAAGCCAGGCAATACCCTCCTGTCCATTGGGGCGTTGGATGAGGTGTGGGTTGATGCTGAAATCTTTGAACGACAATCCGCGCAAGTCACCGTTGGACTTCCCGTCACAATGACGTTGGATTTTTTACCCGGCAAAACATGGGAGGGTGAGGTTGATTACGTCTACCCCACACTTGAACAGAGCACTCGAACGCTGCGGGTTCGCTTACGATTTAAAAATGCAGATTACGCGCTTAAACCGAACATGTTTGCCCAGATTACGATACATTCAGACTTTGACTCTGACAGCGTTCTTGTGCCATCGGAAGCGGTTATCAGAACCGGTACGCAAGATCGTGTTGTCTTGGCGTTCGGTGACGGGCAATTCAAGTCCATAGCCGTAGATGTAGGTCGAGTGGTAGAGGACTACACTGAGATTACAGCAGGTCTCATCGAAGGGGATCAGATTGTCACCTCTGCACACTTTTTGCTCGATTCAGAAAGCAGTATAAGTTCAGATTTTAAACGGATGGAAGCACCTGATGCACTCCCGTCGTCGGTTTTTACCGAAGCCACCATCACCGATGTTATGGCCTCACATAACATGATAACAGTGAACCATGGCGCCATCAGTGAATGGGATTGGCCAGAAATGACAATGGATTTTACTGTCGCCAACCAAGTAGAACTAACGAGTTTGCGGCAAGGTATGCGTGCGCATATTGAAATTAGTAAAGAAAACGATGGTCAGTATGTGGTAACGACGGTGCATATCATTGACGACAATGCTGATACACAGACGATAAATGGACGCAGCATATGGACTGAAGCAACGATTAATTCGGTTATGTCCTCACACAAAATGTTAAATCTTGACCACGGAGCAATTGAAGCGTGGGATTGGCCCGCGATGACAATGGATTTCTTTGTTGCTGACACTATCGATTTATCGCAGTTGGAAGCTGGTATGGATTTGCATATTGAAATCACCAAAACCGGTGATAGCGACTATCTGGTAACAACCATCCATGTCAAACCAGCAGAGCCAGGTTCAGCGCAAAGGGCAATGGTGACAGGCACCATTAATGCCATCAATACTCAGTCACGTGTAGTCAATATTTCACGTGAAGCGATCCCAAAGTGGGATAGGCCTGCGGCAACTCTTGACTTTACCATGAGCGACGCTATCGATATCAGCCAATTTACGGTCGGTGCTGACATTACATTTACGTTTGAAATCACTGATGGCAACTTTAGGATCCTCAGTATTGAGTCCGAAAGCCAAGATACTTCGATAGATCATAGTAACCATGGAGGAGTATACGAATGATCGCTGCTATTATTCGCTGGTCAGTTGCCAACCGCTTCTTCGTATTGCTGATGACCTTAATTATTATCGGGGGCGGTTTATTTACGGTGAAGAATACACCAATTGACGCATTGCCCGACCTGTCTGATGTTCAGGTCATCATTAAGACCAGTTATCCTGGACAAGCACCTCAGGTGGTTGAAGATCAGGTGACTTACCCGCTTACAACGGCGATGTTGTCGGTGCCAGGTGCTAAAACGGTCAGGGGCTTCTCTTTCTTTGGCGACTCATATGTCTACATCATTTTTGATGACAGCACAGATCTCTATTGGGCTCGTAGCCGTGTACTGGAATATCTGTCTCAAGTTGCTCCCAATTTACCTGAAAATGCTCGGCCACAATTAGGTCCAGATGCAACCGGAGTGGGTTGGGTTTACTTGTATGCATTGGTTGACCGCACCGGCAAAAATGACATATCACAATTACGCAGTCTCCAAGATTGGTTTCTTAAATACGAATTGCAAACCGTTCCTGGTGTGTCCGAAGTGTCTGCTTTAGGCGGTATGGTCAAGCAATATCAAGTTAAAGTTGATCCTGAAAAACTGCGTGCCTATGGGATCCCGCTATCACATATTCAAATGGCCATCAAAAGAGGCAACCAAGAAGTTGGCGCATCTGTTATTGAAATGGCTGAGGCTGAATATATGGTCAGGGCGACAGGGTATATTTCAAGCAAACAAGATATCGAAACGATTCCACTCGGAGTTAATGAAAATGGCACGCCGCTGTTGGTAAGGGATATCGCGGATGTGCAGTTAGGTCCTCAAATGCGCAGAGGGGTGGCCGAGCTTAATGGCGAAGGGGAAACCGTAGGCGGCATCGTTGTCATGCGATTTGGTGAAAATGCTCAAACAACCATTAACGGAGTCAAAGCTAAACTCGAAGATCTCAAAAAAGGATTGCCGGATGGCGTCGAAATTGTCACGGTTTACGATCGTTCCGCATTGATTGAACGTGCGGTAGATAACTTGGCCTCTAAATTGGTAGAAGAATTTATCGTCGTTGCCCTAGTGTGTATCGCGTTCTTATTCCATGTGCGTTCCTCGCTGGTTGCAATTATAAGTATTCCTGTCGGGATCATCACGGCAATTATCGTGATGTATATGCAAGGTATCAATGCGAACATCATGTCCTTGGGGGGGATAGCAATTGCTATTGGTGCAATGAGCGATGGGGCCATTGTCATGATCGAAAATATGCATAAGCATATGGAGCGAACCCCGCTGACAAAAGAAAATCGATGGCGGGTAGTGATAGATTCAGCGTCTGAAGTCGGTCCTGCGCTGTTTTTCAGTTTGTTGATTATCACAGTTAGTTTTGTACCTGTCTTTACGCTAGAAGCGCAAGAAGGCCGGATGTTCTCGCCGCTTGCATTCACCAAAACATATGCGATGGCCGCTTCTGCAGCGCTCGCGATCACACTAGTGCCAGTTTTGATGGGGTACTTTGTACGCGGTAAGGTACTTGCGGAGCATAAGAATCCTGTTAATCGGTTCCTGACGTTTTTATACATGCCAACACTTAAAGCGGTATTACGTTTTCCCAAGTTGACCATGCTGGTCGCCGTAATTGTATTGGGTATTGGCCTTTGGCCAATTGATAAGATCGGTAGCGAATTTATCCCGCCGCTTGATGAAGGTGACTTGATGTACATGCCGACGACTTATGCCGGTATTTCGATAGGTAAAGCTCGCGAGTTATTACAACAAACCAATAAACTGATCAAGACTGTTCCTGAGGTCGAAACGGTGTTTGGCAAGGTCGGGCGAGCTGATACGGCAACCGATCCTGCACCATTGACAATGATAGAAACGTTTATTCAATTAAAACCTCAAGATCAATGGCGTGAAGGCATGACGACCCAGGATCTGATCAAAGAATTTGATGCTGTGGTTAATTTACCGGGGTTAACGAATGCATGGGTTATGCCGATTAAAACGCGGATTGATATGTTGGCTACCGGTATTAAGACACCTGTGGGCATCAAGATTGGAGGTCCAGATCTCATGGAAATTCAAAAGATTGGTCAACAAATTGAAACGATACTTTCAGATGTTGAGGGCACGGCATCCGTTTATTCGGAGCGTGTTGCTGGTGGGCGTTATGTCAAAGTCGATATCCAACGTGAAAGGGCCGCTCGCTATGGTCTTAACATAGCAGACGTTCAACAAGTTGTTTCTAGTGCGATTGGAGGAATGAATGTTACACAAAGCGTCGAAGGATTAGAGCGCTACCCAGTGAATATTCGATATCCACAATCATATCGCTCATCACCTGAATCATTGTCATTGTTGCCTATTGTCACACCACAAGGCAAACGCATTGCGTTGGCTGATGTCGCGGATGTGTATATTGAAGATGGTCCCCCAGGCATTAAAAGTGAAAATGCACGCCTTAATGGCTGGGTGTATGTGGATATTGATGGTGTAGACATTGGCTCTTATGTCGTCGCAGCGCAGCAGGTCGTCAGTGAGGAGCTGGTATTGCCTGCAGGATACTCCATAACGTGGTCGGGACAATATGAATATATGTTGCGGGCAAAAGAAAAATTAACCTATGTAGTGCCATTGACTTTAGCCATTATCGTGATCTTGTTATACCTCAACTTCCGCAATTTTATTGAAGTAGCGATCATCATGGGAACGTTGCCTTTATCGATGGTCGGTAGTATTTGGCTTATGTACTTAGAAGGGTTTAACTTTTCAGTGGCAGTGGGCGTTGGCTTCATTGCATTGGCCGGGGTCGCTGTCGAGATTGGCGTCATTATGCTGGTGTACTTGAATCATGAGTACCAGGCGTTAATCGACAAATGCAAAATGGACGGTATTAAACCCACCGTAGGAATGCTAACCGAAGCCGTATTGCATGGCGCGGGTTTGCGTGTCCGGCCAGTCATGATGACGACCGCAACCATTATATTCGGACTATTACCGGTACTTTATGGCTCAGGTACGGGGTCTGAAGTGATGAGTCGTATCGCTGCGCCCATGGTGGGCGGGATGGTCAGTGCGATTTTATTGACGCTACTTATTTTACCAGCCATTTATTTAATATGGCGAAAACAGCAGCTCAAAACGATGAGTAATTGGTAGTTATGCGTCGCCTTGCTCGTCGGTTACACCGATACCTACTGTTGATTGTCGGTGTGCAGATGCTCCTCTGGTCAGTGAGTGGACTCTACATGGTCTGGTTTGATATCCACTATATTCATGGCGATCATTTCATGAAAAGCTCGCCCGCGCTTTCATCATTGTCAACGGTAAACGTTGGCTTTGATGAGATAGTCGCTCGCTACCCTGATGCTAAGTCAATCGTTTTGGGCAGTGTGGGGGAGATGCCGGTTTACCGATTAACCCTCACCAGTAAGACGCACCTGATCAGCGGCTTATCTGGAGACATCATCCAACCGTTGTCAGACAAACAAGCCGCCGCCATCGCAATGTCCAGGTCAAGTCGGTCGTATGAGGTCGACAATGTGACCTTGCTGGGTGAAAACGAAGAGGATAGTGCGGTTGGGCAACGAGGACGTCCATTATGGCGAGTTGAATTTAAAGGCGCACTTGCGCCAACATTTTACGTCAGTCAAGACACAGGTACGGTTGAATATATTCGACATGCCCCTTGGCAAGTATTTGATTGGTTATGGCGCCTCCATATTATGGATTACCAAGACGGTGAAGACGTTAGTAATACACTATTAGTGAGCATGACTATCATAGGGCTGTTGGCCGCATTAGCAGGCTTGCTATTGCTGCCTTATTCCTTTTCGTCATCGCGAAAGGCAGCTGACTGAAATGTTCTGGCGGATCATTCACAAATACCTTGCATTGATTGTGTTTTCACAATTAATGGTTTGGCTCGCTACGGGTTTTTTACTCGGACAGGCTGAGCACAGTAAACCGCTCTCCAGAATCGCAAGTGACGCTATTGCAGGAAGTGTATTAACGCAAAACCTAATATCCGTCGAGAACGTCCTTATACGCTCACCCAATGCGCTCTCTATTGAGCTGCTTAGCTTATTGGGAAACCCGACCTATAAGGTTATGACGCACTATGCAAGACATGCCCATGAAAGAGAGTATGAGTTAATAGACGCGATAAAGGGAAATAAAATAGAACTAACAGCGAACGATATCCGTGATCTGGTCAACAATCAGTTCCGGTTAACTTCGCCTATTCAAGATTTGCGCCGTGTTGATCCGCCGATAGAGCATCTACCCAGAGAGCGACAATCGGTTTGGCATGTTCGTTTATCAGACAGAGAAACGACACACATTTATGTCCGAGCATCAACAGGGGAATTAGCCGGCGTCGTCGATAGCAACAGGGAATGGACAAACTTGTTGATGCTATTGCACTTTATGGATTATCAGAACACCGGCTCATTTAATCACTGGTGGATCAAGGCTCTCGCGTTACTGACTGTGCTGTTGAGTATTTCAGGAATTACGTGGCTGGTTAGCCTCGTTAAAAATAAGCAAGTATTCATTGGGTGGTGGTATAGAAAGCAAGACTTAGTGGTACGAGATCAGCAAGGTTACCTCCAAAACGTCGTTGCTAAGGACAATGAATCACTTCTGGATTGCCTACAGCATAACGCCCTTTCTATTGAGTCAGTATGTGGGGGAGGGGGAACATGCGGCCAATGTATTGTGCGTCTTGATCCATCGGCTGCCATTTCAGTTGCAGAACGATACCGCTTATCTCAAGACAGGTTGTTGTCCGGTTATCGTTTAGCTTGTCAGCAAAACACTGATTTGAAAGGCAACGTTCAGCTTGTAGAGTCTCCAAACCCCAAAACAGTATCATGCGAGTTGCTCTCAAACACATTCATTACACCCTTTATCAAAGAATTAAGATTTAAATATCAAGGCAGTGTTCCACTGGATTTTAAGCCTGGCAGTTTTGTTCAATTCACGATTAAAGAAGGTCAATCTTTAGCGTTTCCGAAAGACTTACCGAGACGCTATCAGCCTTATTGGCCGCGTTTTGAATCAGCTACATTTTCCCATCCAAACACTGTCAGGCATTATTCAGTTGCAAACCGAAATGATGGTAGTGGCGTGCTTACATTCAATATAAAAATGCAACCGGCACAATCTAACAACCAAAGACCTGGCATCGGTTCTTTTCACCTTGGTAATTTAAGCATCGGCACGGTGGTTGATATAGTTGCGCCTCGAGGGGGGGTTAACTTACTTGATGACCTTGGTGTACGAGAAATTGTGTTGGTCGGTGGGGGCTCGGGTATAGCACCTCTAAAAGCTCTAATCGATGAACTAATATTTGGCTTGCATTCGACACTGCCTATAACCCTCTTTTATGGCGCCAAACACCCTGTTGAATTGGCAAATCATTGCTGGTTAAAAGCGGTTGAAACACAGCATTCCAATTTCTCCTATCAACCTATCGTGTCTAACGCGTCTTCTGTTTGGTATGGACAGGTGGGCCGCGTACAAACGCCGTTGAATGCATTTGTGTCTGCGCACCGTAGCCTCCATCGATGTTTGTTTTTCCTCTGCGGTCCTCCGGCAATGATGAACGATGTAACCCAATTACTATTACGCTACTCCGTCAATGAAAATGCTATACAAATCGATTCATTTTCACCATTTACTACTACTTAAAACTACCGAGGTTTATTTATGAAAACACTATTGTCAACGTTCTTACTGACCGCTCTTTTCTTGAGCACAAGCAGTTATGCTCACACATCGTTGAAAACGTCCATGCCAAAAAACAATGCGATGTTAATGTCATCGCCTCCACAATTGTCCGTTGTTTTTACTGAGCCAGTTCGTTTGGCCAAATTGACGTTAAATTCTCAAAACGGCGAGCCTGTCGACTTTAATTTTTCTCCATCGATGGAGTCTAGCACTTTCTTTAATTACGACTTACCGACGTTATCGCCGGGTAACTATACCGCACAGTGGATGTTACTTGGTGAGGATGGGCACAAAATGGACGGTTCATTTGACTTCATGGTTCACGGAAGCAAGTCCATGCAAGATGACAAAAAAGCCCATAGTCAACACAAAGACCATTAAAGAGGAAGATTAAAATGGCAATTTGGGAAGTATTGATCCTATCCACCAAGCTTACTGTCTATCTAGGACTGTCGGCGCTTTTGGGCGGATTTCTTATCCTTCTTTTAGTGCCATTTAGCCTGGAAAAACAATCTCACGCTCGTCTGCTTCTGCAAGCTCATATTATTAAGTATATGGCTATGTTTGCTTTAGTTGGTGTTTTCGCGACTACGTTGGATTTCTTTTTCCAAGTGGGGTCGCTGTCTCAAACGGGTTTCACAGGCATGTTTGATCCGGTCATGCAACGTATGGTTGCACAATCTACTTTAGGGACTATTGCAATAAGTCGGCTGTGCATATTCATCGTCGGCATTGCTCTTTGTGGATTGTTTTATTGGCAACTCGCTCGCAAAAAAACGCCTCATTTTATCGTGACTCTTCTTGGTGCAATAATTCTTTGGGGGAGCGTTGGATATGTATTCATGCTTTCCGGGCATACCGTGCAACTGGAACGTTCATATGGTTATGCATTAGCTGTGCATGTGATCATCGCGCTAAGCTGGATGGGCGCTCTTTGGCCGTTGTCAGCAGCATGCCTACACCTATCGCCTACACCGCTTTACACTCTGATGCGGCAATTTGGTCATCTTGCTATAGGACTGGTGAGCCTGCTGATCCTTGCCGGCACTCTGCTAGCATGGGAGCTAGTTGGTTCTGTAGGTAATTTATTCAATCAAATCTATGGACAAAGCCTGCTGTTAAAGCTGGGCTTTGTCAATGCGATCCTGCTGCTTGCCGCATGGCATAAATTAAAATTAACGCCCAAGCTTTTAACGCACAGTAACGCAGCGATAGACATGCGCCGTTCGATTCAAATTGAAATGCTCATTGGACTATGCATTTTTCTGATCACCGTTGCTTTGACTACTGTTCTTGGTCCTCAATCTTAACTTTGGATTTATATGAAAATTAATTACGTTTTAACGACTGTTTTATCTATTGCGCTGCTTTCATTTAGTACGTTTGCCCATGAGCCACCCAAATCAATAGAGCGCTCTGCAACTCACTTCAGTGGTTTGGATACTGCAGCGGGTCGCAGTGTGCTCGCTTATCACGAAGCATTATCTAATGGCCAAGCGGATGACGTCATGAGTGCATTGACATCCGAAGTCATTATTTTAGAGGGATCGCGAATAGAACGCAGTGCCGAAGAATATCGGCAACATCATTTACACGCTGATATGCGATTTTCTGCGGCTGTCAAAACCACAACAATTGAACATCATGTTCGCGTTTATGGGGATACGGCGGTCTCAATTGCCAGAAGCCACACCCTTGGCACATACAAAGGTAAACAAATTGATAAGCAAGGAAATGAAACACTGGTACTTAACCTTATCAATGGTCATTGGAAAATAAGTCATATCCATTGGTCCCATTAACACTTTAATTTATAGGAAAACTTTAAATGACGTTACTTATACGAATCTCACTCGTCCTGATGTTAAGCACAACTACACTGGGCGTCTTTGCATCACAGGCAGATGAAGACAAAGCGACGATTGAAGAAATTATCATTGCTATTGAAAACGGTTGGGAGTCGGGCCAAGGACGGCCTTTTTATGAACACTATCTCGACCATAAAGGTGCTCGATACATTGAATCAGGCGGCCAAAACACAGGATTAAGTGATCTCGTCGAAAATCATGTGGAGCCAGAGAAAGAAGTACTCAAACGCCTCACCATCGATATATTGGATATGGATATTACAATTGATGACGATATGGCATGGGCGATTACGACCGTAAATGTGTCTGGTGAAGTAAGAAAAACTGGCTCAACATTTGACAAAAAGGGCTACCAAACGTACTTGTTTAAACGAACGAGTAATGGATGGAAAGTCATACATTCACATTCGTCTACCCGCGATAAAAAGCCCCACAAGCATCATTAAGCGACGTCAGTATGCCCATCACTCGCAACGTTACCCTAGACATCATGCGCACGGTCGCCATTGTATTAATGGTGATCTTTCACTTCGCGTATGACTTGCGGTTCTTTGGCTGGGTAGATTGGAGTGTGCCAAATGGTCCTGGCTGGAAACAATTTCGGTATGTCATTTTATCACTCTTTTTCTTAAGTGTGGGTGCATCATTGGTGTTCGCTCATCACCAACGCGTGGATTTGAAATCCTTTGCGAAGCGAATAATGTGGATAGTGGTATGGGCATGCGTTATATCACTATTTACTTATTGGTTTTTCAATAGTCATTGGATATTTTTTGGTGTTTTACACTTTATCGCCGTGGCCAGTGTACTATGCCTTCCCTTCGCACGTTATCCAGTCATGGCTTGTTTTATTGGGATAGGGATTATTACACTGTTCTTAACGAATGTGGTTACAAGTAAATGGCCGTTTAACTTATGGGAATTGGGGCTGCCGTCATCACCCAACGATTATGTTGCACTATTTCCTTGGGTTGGCGTTGTATTGCTGGGCATTGGCGTTGGCCATATGTTTATTAAGGGTATAGATCCCTGTGCTTCACTGAAATTATCAACTAAAATCACGTTTTTAGGACGTCACAGTCTTGCTGTGTATGTGTTACATCAACCTCTGTTTTTTGTAACATTAGGCAGCGTGTATTGGCTTTCGCATTCGGTTATGTGAGTCTAAGTTGAAGATGAGACAATGATAATAAGGGACCTTTGACAAAAGTAGAGCGTTGTTTGTTTTACAAGTAGTCTCGGCGTTTCTAGCACTTGTATATCAGTAATAGTGTGGGTTCATCCAAGCAATAACCGCAGAAATAACGGCAACTAGGATGGCTGTTAATGTTAATACTGTGTTGGCCAAATTGCGTGTCGCTTCATTATATAACGTTTTCACCGCATCAATATCTTGTTCAATACGCGCAAGTCGACGATTAACTTCTGCATTGGAAAGCGTAGCATTTTCCAATAGTCGTAAATCTCGATTAATCTCATCAACCTGTTTTTTAAGGCCAACTAATCCGCGATAGAAGTCTGCGTGAACATAGTCATCGGTATCGGCAAAGCAAATGGTGGGAAGAAGTAGAGTAAAAACTAACATCCATTTAAACACTGTATATATCCTAATTACTGCAACTGACGGTTGATCGCCATAGCGCTTGAGTAAGTATTACACCAGCTTAACGGTTTATTGTAAATCCCGCTGCAAAGAGCCTGCAAACCTAAGTTGAGGGTCGTATTTCTTTTTTAAAGCAATCAAACGCTCTACATGGTGACCGAAATAACTGGTCAATGGACAGTCGTTGCCCATGTCATAATTTTGGTAGGCATGGCCATTAAAAAATGGGGATAATCGTTCATAGGTTTGATTAACCCAGTCTATAACCTTGGTATTGTCTTGATCGGGCAGAGTCACACCCGTGATGCTACATACAAATGAGGCATCGCGATGAATAAATGCGGTTTCATGGGTCTCGATATCCTGGATCGCGCCACATAACGGATCGAGCATAATGCCCGCTGCGTTGTCTGGGCAAGACTGATAGCATTGCAAAAGCGCATCAATAAACTGTTCCGTAAGTTCACCTTCAATGATCCCATTGCGCCAATAAAGTGCGTGCCCTTGTTCATATTCATTTGACTGGCACTCTATGTATTGTTTATGCGTAACAGAGATATCGGCATCCGTTTCCCATTTTGCTATGTTATTTAGGTTGGAGTCAGGGTCTTCACTAAACCCCATAATTGATATTTTTGCATTTTGTAACGCTGAACGAGCGATGTATGCATATAAGAATTGCGTTCTCGGCCCCTGCAGTACAGCATCGCTGTATTGCTTTAAAATAGGCTTTGCCTTTTGAATTGGCCATTCAATGATACCTCCTTGAACATAAGCTGGAGCCGGGTGCAGCCTAAATGTTATGTGGGTGATAACGCCAAATTGAGAGCCGCCACTGCCGCGTAGTGCCCAAAAAAGATCAGAGTGTTCCAAAGTGTTTATAACTCTTTGCTGACCATCTGCTGTGATCAGATTAAACGCCAAGACATTGTCGCAACTTAACCCATGTTTGCGTGACAAAAAACCGATCCCGCCGCCTAACGTTGCTCCTACAACACCGACATCCGGGCAGGTGCCTAATGGGATCACTTTCTTATATTTCGATAAGAACAGATCCAAATTATGATTTTTCACACCCGCGCCCACTCTTACTGACTGACCAACTGCGCAAAGTTCTATACTTTGAAAGGCAGACATATCAAGGACAATGCCACCGTCAATAACGGCCGCACCCGTTACCCCATGGCCGCCGCCTTTAACTGATATTTGTAAATTAAGGCGATTGGCATAGTCAATTGTATTAATGATATCGACGTCTGACTCAGGCACGACTATCGCATATGGAAAATGTGAAATGGCTCGATTAAAAACATGACGCCGCGCTGAATAGCCTGTACTTCCAACGTCCCAGACACTGCCGCTTAACTTGTTTCGCAACGACAGTAAGTCAGATTCAGTTGGCTTCGTTGAAATAGTTTTATTGGTATCAATTGGGTTGAGCGGCGCTTCGTCAATGCTTTGCAATAAATCCCAATTTGTTCTGCTAAATGTCTTTGGGTCTATACGATTTAACAATTGCCAAAGGTATTGTGCAACAAGGCGCGGCGGTAGTAGCTTGTTCTCTTCATGTAAGCCTCTTAAAAAGGCCGACATCGGCAGTACATCGCTTGGCACTTGCCGGATTTTTTTTTGCATCGCTGTATCAACATTTCCGGGAGCTGCGGTGGCAAAAACAGCTACATCTTCATTAACTTCTTGTCTAAAACAACTACACACCATATTTAAAGCCGTTTTACTCACACAGTATGCTGATGCGCCTTTCACTGCACTAACGGGTTGCTCGCTTGTCAAATACAGTACGCGGCTATGTTTAAACTTATCCAGGCACAGTTGTGTTATCAAAAAGGGGATATCGCAGTTGATTCTTTGTGCCGTGCGCCATTCTTTGTAGCCTATTGATTGAATAGGTTTAAGCGGTGTGACAATACCTGCACAATGCACTAAGTAATCAATCTGTTCGTATTGGCTAAGCGTTTCTTGAATTTCAATCGTTGCCGCTTCGTTATTAAAATCAACGTGTTCTATGATGAGGCGGGGTTCAAATTTTTCATTGAACGCTCCTAGTTCTGAGCTATCACGACACAGTGCAACAACAAGCATATTTGGATCCCTTGATAAGAATTCATTAGTCAATGCTAATCCAATCCCTGATCCTGCACCGGTAATTACCGCAATTTTGTGTTTCGTCATTTCTTATTATCCGCTCACCCAATTAAAAATTGCATCTGGTATTCAGCATATGCCGCTGCAAAGTAGCTATGAGGAGACCTGTTGACGCAGCTTGAGCATAGATAATTTTGAACCAAGGATAAATAAATCGATGATTTGATTACGGAAATGTAATGATTCTGTAATCCGATTGTCGTGAAGGATTGATCTAAATCAATTACATTTATCGTGTGATTTATAGGATGGATTTCATCAAAAGCAAAGGATAAATCGGGTGCAAAAAATTACGATAGCACTAATCTGCAATGCCACAAATGCCTATAACAGATGAAGAGCTTGAGGTTTTGGCCGAATTTTTATCGCCCAAATAGCACCTTGACCTGAGTCTAAGACATAGAATTAAGGTGACAAGTCGTCTATTTCAAACCTAAACCGCTCATGTGAGCACAATTAAAGGAAAAATTATGAAAACATTAACGTCATTATTACTGGCCAGCGCCCTTGTCGCTGCGCCAATTGCGACTTCTTACGCGCATCAACACACTGATAAATCTGACATGCCGATGATGGACAGTCAGATGATGAAGAAAATGCAAACACATATGGAAGAAATGCAAGCAGTTTTAGATGAAGTAAAAAGTGAATCTGATCCTGAAAAGCGCGAAGCCATGTTGCATGAGCATGCCCAAAAGATGCAAGACATGATGGGCATGATGGAAGGCAAAGATTCGATGGGAATGAAAGATGGAAAAGGAATGAAAGGCGGCATGGGCATGAAGCATAAACACAGTGATATGTCGACTGATGACAAAATGAAAATGATGGAACAGCGTATGGCCATGATGGAAGACATGATGGGGCAAATGATGGGACATACGGCTGAAAAAGCGAAGCCAATACACAAGCATAAAAAGAACTAATCAATGCGTTATGAGGCAGGAAAAGCGACTGCCTCTTTTCTTTTAATAATCGCGGGAGTTTTACATGAACAAATTAATCAAGCTTTTATCAATTGCAATCTTGTCTGTTGGGCTACTAGGGGGCTGTGCAAGCCAGATATACCATGACTACATCATGAGTGGGCAGGTTGTTACCGTCGATGATAAACAAGTAGTTGTGTGTGTCTCTGACACCGATGGTCTCAAAGAACATCAAGTCTTTAATGTTTATCGCACCGATTTTGATGCGACAGCAATTTCTGAAGGGGAAGACGGCTACTCGCGCGAATTTGTGGGCAAAATTCGATTAGGTAAGACGAAGGATGAGCATTTTGCAGAGGCTACTGTACTTGATGGCGAACTTGCACGTTATGACATGGTTGAGTTTGATCGTGGGTTTTAATCGATATTTTTGAATAGGAGCATGCCGTTGTGAAGATTAGAGAGTGTCACCAAACCTACCGTTTAGCGGCTATTGTGAGTCTGGTATTATCTAGTGTCTTATTCACAACCGCGTGTTCAGCGATAACACAACAAACTAGTTCGAAAGAAAAATCTCAAGAAACACAATCTTCAGACACTGCGCCCGAGTTAGCACCGGCTGACTTTGCAAAGATCCAATCAGCTTTGCGCTCATTAGACAACTCACTGGCAGCGCGATCAAAAAGCAATATCGGCGTTAAACAAAGCGATGCCAGCCCTCAACTCAACGAATCATCTACGCCCCCTAAAGCGACGAGCAAGATGAAGATGGGCATGGGAAAAGGGAAAAAGAAGATGACAATGAACGGAAAGTCTTGCATGGGGATGATGTGTAAGATGATGATGAAAAATAGTTCGATGATGGGTATGCCTCCTGAACAAAATACACCGGAGATATCCAAACCTTCATCAACGATAAGCTTGCCAGGTGCGAGTAGTGCACCTCATATTTACCACCTTGGTGAACAAGCCTTTTTCTTAAACCACACAACAACATTAGAACTAACAGATACGCAGTATCAAACGTTGTTATCGATTCAATCTGAGTGGGAGTCTTCCCAAAAAAGCCTTGCGCAGCAGCGTAGTGCATTAGAGGCATTATTGTGGGAATTGACAGCCCAAGGATTGCCTCAATACGACAATATTAAAGACACCATTAGTGAAATAGAGGCCATAAACAGCACCCTACGCCTACAGTTTATTGCTTCGGTGGGGAAAGCCGTCTCAGTATTAACACCCCCGCAGATTGCGAAAATAAATGCGCTATGGGCGGCTGAACAAAAGGATGCGTCATGACTAGGGGGAGTAAACGCGCATCAATCATTCACCGCTATTGTGTCATTCTAAACGTCGTTCTTTTTTTCGTGATTATAAATGCGCACGCACAGCAACAGACTGAGGATAGTGAGCATGCCAGTCATCATCCTGAGGCAGCGAATGGGCCGATTGTTGCGGCAAGCACAGATTCTCCGCCTTTAGCCAACCAAGTTAAAGGTCAGCCGGGCAATGCCAACGCAATGATGGGGCCAGGTATGGCAAAAGGCATGGATAAAATGATGGAGAAAATGGGAGCGCCTAAACCTAAAGATCTCTATCCAACTTTAATGCGGATGCAATCAACCACGCCGGAACAAAGAGATAGTATCTTAGGCAAAGCGTCGGCGCGTATGCAACAAGGAAGTGAACAACTGACTACCGGGTTTGAATCGCTCGCCCGTGCCGCAGCCGTTGATGACTATACCCAAATGCAAGTAGCTGTTGAGACCGTTAAAGAAGGGATCGCGCATTTTGATAGTGGTCTTGCGGCAAAACGGGCAATACAAGATGGGCAAGATCCCAGAAGAGTGGCATTAACCTGGTTTAAATCGCAAATGAATTTGCTACCCAGTTCACCAGTGAATGATTCCTCAACACTATTTGGCATGACGCCGTTTCATACTGCAGTGATGCTTGTTCTGCTGATCTTCACTGTCGTCATGGTGTATGTTTATGGATTTAAAATGCGCAGAGCTGCCGCATTGCTAGAAGAGCTTAGGTCCACTGAGACCGCAAGCGCTTCTGCGCCCACTAAGCAAACATCACCTAACGAGATACCTACTAACGCACCTGTAGGGACTGACGCTGTTTTAATACCCGCTACAGCGCATGTATTACCTTCTACGACTATGTCACCGCGTAAAGGTGTCTATAGTGGCAGTATGCAAGTCACCGGTATTTTTCATGAGACCCATGATGTTAAAACGTTTCGACTTGCCAGCGCCGATGGTCAAGTCATCCCATTTAGTTTTGAACCTGGACAATTTGTGACTTTTACGCTCACGATTGATGGTGTTGAAAAACCGGTGAAGCGGTCTTACACCATCGCATCATCACCCACTGAGCAGTATTACTTTGAAGTCACCATCAAACGCGAGGAATTCGGTGTTGTTTCTCGTCATATGCATGACGTCGTAAATGTGGGAGATACGCTTTCAATTAAAGCGCCTGGCGGCAAGTTTTACTTCAATGGTCAAGATGCAAGTAGTGTTGTATTGATTTCAGGGGGGGTTGGGATCACGCCCATGATGAGCGCGGTACGTTATTTAACCACGACGTGCTGGGACGGTGACATTTATTTTCTGTTTTGTACGCGAACGTCTAACGATTTTATTTTTGAACAGGAATTAAAATATCTACAAGCACGTCACCCAAGGTTGAAAGTACTCGTCAGTATGACACAGGCGGATGGCACATCTTGGATGGGACCTCAGGGGCGTTTTTCATCGGCATTGATAAATGAATTCGTGCCGGACATAGCATTAAAAACAGCACACATTTGTGGGCCGCCGGCAATGATGGATGCAACCAAGGATATTTTATCTGAATTGGGTATGCCTGAAGCGAATATTAAAACAGAAGCTTTCGGTGGTGCGAGTCCGAAGAAAACGGCCACTAAAACGGAGGTCGCCCCAAACACGCCTGTAAACAATACGCGCCAAGTGCGATTTAGTTTATCAAATGCACAGGCACAAGCCGGCACAGATGAAACCGTATTGGACGTTGCTGATGGACTTGATGTTGATATTGAGAATTCGTGCCGGGCAGGCTCTTGCGGCAGTTGCAAAGTGAAATTACTGCGCGGCGATGTTGATATGGAGGTTGATGATGGGTTGGAGGCAGAAGATAGGGTCAGTGGTTATATTTTAGCCTGTCAAGCCATCCCTAAAACTGATGTGGAGGTGGAAGCATAGTGAATAGTCAAGAACGAACCATTGTAGGCAGCTTGGTGGTCTTAATGATCTTACTTTGGCTAGGGTTTGTGTGGCACCGTGACCCAGCATTCCCTGGCAGCTTTGCTGGATTTGTCGTTGGTTTGACTGCGCTGGTATTGATGTTTATTCCGTTGCTTTACATGATCATTAAACGCAACAAAGCACTTAAGAAAGTCGTGACCAAGCAAATAGCCATGCCTACGCTACTGCGCATTCATATTTATGCTGGAGTATTGGGACCTATTCTTGCACTCATCCATAGCGCCCATCGTTTTGATAGTGCTACTGGAGTCTCCATCATCATCTTTATGATGGTCGTTGTGATCAGTGGATTTGTTGGTCGGTATGTACTAGGACTTATTTCCTCAAATGTGAAAGAGAAAAAGCGTCAAGTGACCGAACTCCAAGGTGCACTTTCAAGCGCCAAACAATCTCTAAAAGACGCGGTCTGCGACGTAAGATATTCGACTTTCGCCCAAACATCAGCGAGACATATTCCATACATTGCTTTAAGTGTACCTACTTCAGCGCAAAGTAAGCTGTTTCGACAAGAGAGTAAGGTTCTATCTATTATCGATGCCATTTCTGATGTTGAATACAGCATTCTGATTCACGACACTGCGAAAACTTGGTTTGCTCGTTGGTTGAAATTTCATATCGTGATTTCGATAACGCTCTATGGCGTATTGTTCTTTCACATTTTCAGTGAAGTTTACTTTGGACTACGCTGGTTATGATCAAGTGGATAATAGTCATTCTGGGCTTAGTCGCAGCGGGCTTTGGTGTTAGCCATTTTTTTCACACACCAGAGGATCTTTCAAAAATTCCATGGGAACAAATGGTAGAGCCTGGTTCACTGAGCAAAGCGCATGCGTTTTTGGCGGATGACTGCTTGAGTTGTCACACGCCAGTAGAAGGCGTTGAGCGCGACAAGTGTGTGGCCTGTCATGCAAATGATACGCATATCGTCGCGCGTCAACCTACTGCGTTTCACGCCGACATAACAGAATGTGCTAGTTGTCATACTGAGCATCAAGGTGAAGATGCTAAGATTTCACTGATGAACCATATTGCATTGGTCGATATTGGGTTCAATATGCTCCCCAACCCAAACGTGCCGTTTGACGAAGGCGCAGCCACGATGGCTTTTTTAGAAAATGTTCTAGCGAATAAGCAAACGGCTGATCCCCTATTTGTGCATCCCGACGTCAGTGATAAAGAAGCATTATTGAATTGTTCACAGTGCCACAGCAACGATGATCGCCACTTTACGTTGTTCGGAGAGGATTGCGTGCAATGCCACAGTACAGACAAGTGGTCACTGCCGACGTTTATTCACCCCTCGAGTCAATCTCGTGATTGCAATCAATGTCATGAAGCGCCGCCCAGTCACTACATGCAACATTTTAAAATGATTTCCGCCAAAGTCGCTGGCGAGCCAAAAGCCAAAGTGGAGGCGTGTTATGCCTGTCATCAATCGACTTCCTGGAACGATATTAAGCGTGCCGGCTGGTACAAGCATCATTAAGGGGGAGAAACTGTGATCACAAATTCCATTGCGCTGGCAACCTCACTGTTGGTAGCAATAGTATTGTTTCTGCCTCGCCTACGACAATCTGTCCAATGGCGAGCGACAGTAACACCGCTGGCTTCAATTATTGGCAGTGGCTTTTTGATCATTGCACCACTGCTGCATTCGGTAATGGGTAAATGGGCGCTACTGGGCATTATTTTATTGTCGACTCTGGCATATTTGTTGGGTTCAGTCATTCGCTTCAATATACGTCATGCAGAGCCTGAGCTTGCTCGCAATTCACACGGCAGTATCGCAACGCTTGAGAAAGCCAGTCAATGGGCCCTCGGTGCTGCATACGCAATTTCTGTGGCGTTTTACATTAGCTTGTTTGCCGCGTTTGTCTTTGACCGCTTTGCTATTGACGATACAACGCTCATCAAATTGTTTACCAGTGGGCTGCTTGTCATCATTATGTTGGTCGCTTGGCTTCGTGGTGCAAGAGGATTGGAAACCATCGAGTTATTCGCAGTCACAATTAAGTTGGCGATTATTATTGGTGTACTAACAGCACTAGCAACTTACGATATACAAGTAAAAAGTGCGTGGTTTAAACATGAGGCGATACAATCCCTCAGCCATTTTGAAACCCTTAGCATGCTTGCCGGTATGCTCATGGTGACACAAGGGTTCGAAACCACGCGTTTTATGGGCAATAGCTATAATGCAGAGCAGCGTATTAAAGCGGGACGATATGCCCAGTGGATTGCCATTTTCCTTTACGTTGTTTTTATTGGTTTAACCTGTCCCATTTTTCTCGATTTTCCGATAACCGAACTGAATGAAACAACCATTAGCTATACCCTGGGTCAAGCCATTTGGGTATTGCCGATATTATTACTTGTGGCCGCGACGGCAAGCCAGTTAAGTGCCGCATTAGCCGATACCATAGGTGGCGGTGGTTTGCTAAAAGAGCTCTTCCATTTATCTATATCTCCTCAGTTTTATTATGTTCTTGTCATCGCGATTGCCGGCATATTAGTTTGGTCATCCAACGTATTTGAAATCATTAATCTCGCGTCAAAGGGATTTGCACTTTATTACCTTATACAAACACTCATCGCATTCAAGCTAGTACTACTGCGCCCCAAAGAACAACGCTTCAAATCGCTTCAATTGCTTGGTATTTCCGCGATTGTTGTTTCCTTATCCTTTGTGATTGGCTGGTCGATACCAGCACCGCACAGTTAATAGAGGACAGAGGCTAATGCAATCCGCAAAAACATGTTCGCCAGCAGTTCGCGTCGCAAATTTTCACGCATCACTCATTGAAACTGCGTGGGAGTTAACCCAGCGTTGTCGCAAAAAGTATGATTTCAAACATATTGGTTTGGCCGGAGGCGTCTTCCAAAACCGCATTTTATGCGATGGCCTAGCTGAACGTTTTGCACAATCAGACATTCCTGTTGTTATTCCAAGCAGTTTACCTTTAAACGATGCAGCAATAAGTGTCGGGCAAATTCACGAATATTGCTCAAGGAGATCATCACGAAAGGCATAGAGCGTAATAATCGAGCATCATCAGAACCGTTGGACACCGATACTATTCGGTTAGCGCAAGGCAATGGTGGAATATTGACCAAAAAACTTATTAATGATGTGTTTAAAAATACTGCCAATAAAGAACTAGATCTGTTACACGACGCGGCTTCGGTAACCTTCGCCGGTCCCTTTCTGAGTATGACAACCGATAGCTTCGTTGTCTCACCTTACACATTTCCAGGTGGCAATGTGGGGGCATTAAGTATTTACGGTACCGTGAATGATCTGGCTGTCGTTGGCGCGACCCCTCGGTATATCAGTACTGCATTCATTATTGAAGAAGGCTTTTCGATGACGGCTCTCAAGGAGGTTGTCCATAAAATGCATCAAGCTGCTGTAGAAACCAATGTGTCCATAATAACGGGAGATACTAAAGTCGTTCCAAAGGGATTCGGTGGTGGCGTTTATATCAATACAACGGGTGTGGGTGACAGCCAAGAAACACCAATTTGGGATACGAGTCTTATAAGGCCGGGCGATCATGTACTTGTCAGTGGCTCTGTTGGCGATCACGGTGCTTGCGTATTACTGGCGCGTGAGGACTATGGGTTGCATGGCCAATTAAAGTCCGACTGTGCCAGCGTTTTCCCGTTAGTCAATGCAATCAGAGACTTAGAAGGCGTTCGTTTTGTCCGAGACCCAACGCGTGGAGGACTATCAGTGTTACTCCATGACGTGGCAACTGAAACGGGTTTCAATATCGAGCTAATTGAAAATAACATTCCGGTGCGTCCAGAGGTCGCAAGCGTGTGTGACATTCTAGGCTTTGATCCTTTCGTTTTGGCTTGTGAGGGACGCGTTATTGCAATTGTCAGTCCCGATATTAGCAGCGAAGTACTCACTCATTGGCGGGGTATAAAAAACGGTGAAAATGCCCAACATATTGGTGTTATATCAAAAAATACAGACTTAAAGGGCCGCGTGTCGATTATTACGCCAATGGGAGGGCGACGCTTCATGAGTGAACTTGAAGATGAGCCACTTCCACGGATCTGTTGAAGGTTTAGGTGTTGACCTGTGAGCGGCTCACAGGTTTATCGTATGAAGGTGAGAGTAAAACATAGGATTAAAGGCGTGTTGTAGCAGCACAACTATGTTGATAAAGAAGGGGGTTTAAAATGCGGGTAAAACAAATAGCAGATGCACTAGATATTAGCGTTGATACCGTACGCTATTATACGCGCATTGGACTTTTGGTCCCAAATAGATCCCACAATGGATACAAGTATTATCGGCCAGCGGATGTGACGCGACTACGATTCATTTTAAGTGCTCGGTCACTAGGTTTTTCGGTCAATGATATTAAAGAGATCCTAGTTACATCTCCACAAACCAATGCGCCGTGTCCAACGGTAAGGCGTCTTATTGAAAAGAGGTTGAAAGAGACTGAACAGCGGTATCAGGACATGCATGAACTTAGAGAGCGCATGCGCTTAGCCACTTCAGAGTGGCAAAACAAACCCGATCAACCTCCAACGGCCGATACGATATGCCATTTAATTGAAGGTTTCACAGCGCTTAAGTCATAACAAGGTTTAAATAGGGAGTGGTTTATGAATTCTAAAACAGACAGTGCGAAAGCACATGGGTGTTGTAGTGGCGGCGATAAAACATCAACCGCGAACGAAGCGGTTGACACTAAAACGCAGACCAGACAGGTGTCTTCCGATGCAGGCGAGATACAACTTAATATTCAAGGGGCGAGTTGTGCCAGTTGCGTCACTAAAATTGAAACAGCCTTAAAACAAGTCGCAGGCGTCACCAGCGCAGAAATGAACTTTGCACAGCGTACAGTGCTTATCAATAGTAATGCCTCGCCAAGCGAACTGGTTCGTGCGGTAGAAGAAGCTGGGTATAACGCAACGCTGGCAAATGCCGATTCTGATGAGGCTGCCATTGAAGAAAAAGAGCAAGCGGATTGGGCATATTATAAAAAGCTAATGCGACATATGGTCATTGCATTGTCGCTTGGAGTACCGCTCATGATCTATGGTTTGGTAACCGGGGAAATGAGCGTCAACACGACCACGGAGCGAATTGTATGGTTGATTATTGGGCTCATGACATTAGGTGTCATGGTGTTCTCTGGTCGTCATTTTTATGTGGGTGCATGGAATTCGTTTAAAAATCATTCGGCCAATATGGATACTTTGATAGCCTTGGGTACAGGAACCGCCTGGTTGTACTCGATGACAGTTGTGTTCTTTCCGGGGTATGTCCCTGAAATGGCACGACATGTTTATTTTGAGGCAACCGCCATGATCATCGGCCTAATTAATTTGGGCCTGGCCCTTGAGATCAAAGCACGCGGTAAAACCTCAGAGGCCATTAAAAGGCTGATAGGCTTGCAAGCCAAGACTGCACGTGTCATTCGAGATGGCGATGATATTGATATTCCTATTGAAGATGTTTTGCTCAATGATCTTATCCGAGTTCGACCCGGAGAACGCATTTCTGTAGATGGTGTAGTCGTCGAGGGCCAAACCAGTATTGATGAATCAATGCTAACGGGTGAGCCTATGCCAATTGAGAAGCGAAAAGACGATGAGGTTGTGGCCGGTACCATCAACAAATCAGGCTCTATCGTCTTTCGGGCAGAACGCGTGGGAAAAGACACCGCGCTAGCTCAGATCATCAACATGGTAAAACGTGCACAAAATTCAAAACCACCTATTGGTCGATTGGCAGATGTTATTTCTGCCTATTTCGTGCCGGTTGTTATGATCATTGCCGTAATGAGCGCACTAGCGTGGCTCAATTTTGGTCCGGCTCCCGAGGTTGCCTTCGCAATCGTGTCAGCAACCACGGTACTGATTATTGCATGTCCTTGCGCATTAGGTTTAGCCACGCCGATGTCGGTCATGGTCGGGGTTGGCAAGGCGGCTGAAGCAGGCGTACTTATCCGCAACGGTGAAGCGCTGCAATCTGCTTCGAAAATTACCACAATGGTATTAGATAAGACCGGCACCATAACAGAGGGGGCGCCTAAAGTTACCGACGTTGTTATTGCGTCAGCTCACAATCAAGATGACGTGCTTTCGTTAGCTGCAAGCCTGGAGTCGGGTTCCGAACACCCACTCGCAATGGCGATCGTTGAATCAGCGAAAGAGCAAGGTGTGCCGATCCACTCGGTGACTGATTTTGAGTCCATTGCAGGGAAGGGCGTAGCGGCAACACTGAATTCTCAGCGTTTGCTATTTGGCAATGAAAAATTGATGAAAGAAAAATCAATAGAACTTCATCATTACGTTGATAAAGCGCAGAGGCTGGCCGCAGAGGCTAAAACCCCAATGTATTTCGCGATTGATTCAAAATTAGTTGCCGTCATTGCTGTTGCCGATCCCATAAAATCAGACTCAATAGATGCGATTAACCGCCTACAGCACAACGGAATACGTGTGGTGATGTTGACGGGGGACAATCGTATGACTGCAAAAGCCGTTGCTCGAAAAGCGGGGATTGTTGATTACGTTGCTGAAGTGATGCCAGAAGATAAAGCAAACAAAGTGCTCGAACTTCAACGTGAGGGTGAAATCGTCGGAATGACCGGCGATGGGATCAATGATGCGCCCGCCTTAGCCCATGCCAACGTCGGATTTGCTATCGGAACAGGCACTGATGTCGCAATAGAAAGTGCAGATATCACGTTGATGCGAGGCTCCTTACATGGGTTAGCGGATGCGATTGCAGTGAGTAAGGCAACGCTGAGAAACATAAAGCAGAATCTCTTCGGAGCATTTATCTATAACGTCGCGGGGATCCCATTTGCTGCAGGTGTTTTTTATCCATTTTTAGGCTTACTACTAAGCCCAGTAATTGCCGGTGCAGCGATGGCATTCTCGTCGTTAACGGTAGTGACCAACGCGAATCGATTACGTTTATTCAAAGCTAAAGAGCACTAGGAGAACCTAAAGATGATGTGGATTAATTTGATAGGGTTAGTCGTGATTGGGCTTATTGTATGGTGGTTTTGGCTTTACCAAACAAAGTCAACTGAAGTACGAGACGGCAGCATCGAAGTCCGCGTGAAAGATGGCGTATATCAACCTGCCAATATCACAGTGCCCGCGAATGAGTCTGTACAACTGATGTTCTACAGAGAAGATGCGACCCCCTGTGCGGAAACACTACTAATACCCGAGTTGGAGATCAGTGAAACATTAGTGCTTAACAAGCGTGTGATGGTCACTATTCCCCCCAAAAAGGCAGGTCGCTATCCGTTTCATTGTCAGATGCAAATGTACCGTGGCACTTTGGTGATCAAGTGATTTACCGTTTTCTGAAAACTTAAAAGACACAAAAGCGAGGTGTATTGTGAATAAACAAAAATTACCTTTTTGGCGCACCCCCAGTGGTTGGTCCGCCATCGGACTTATAGCGGCGGCAAGCTATTTCTTGTTTGTCGAGCATGGTGAACATGTTTTCCCTTATTTACCATACTTGATCCTGCTGCTATGCCCAGTGATGCATATCTTTATGCACGGAAGTCATGGTAAAGGGCATGAGACACATACTAACGACGAGCAAACATTTAAAGAGCAAACCGAAGACAATGATCAATACAGACAAGGTTATATCGAAGGGTTAGAGCAGGCACGCAAGGAAAGACGTAAAACGGAGAGCGACAATGCACGGTGAATCAGATTATGGGCTTTGGACGTTAGTCATCATTAACTCCGCAATATTTATCTTTTTTGCGTTTAGTTTCGTCAAGCCGAAGTCAAAAACAGACTGGCGAAGCTTAGGCGTATTTTCCGCTTTTATCGTGGCGTTATTTACTGAAATGTATGGTTTCCCGCTTACCATCTATTTTTTGTCCGGTTGGTTAGCCGAAAGTTACCCAGGCGTAGATTTTTTAAGTCACGAAAATGGTCACTTGTGGCATACACTGTTGGGGTTATCTGGCGATGCGCATTGGGATGTACTGCACATCTTGAGTAATGTTCTCATCGTTTTAGGATTCTTTGTTTTATCTGCTTCGTGGAATGTCCTGCATCACGCGCAAAAAACGAGCAGATTAGCGACCAGCGGTTGGTACGCACGTTGTCGGCATCCCCAATATGTTGCCTTCATTGTGATCATGTTTGGCTTTTTACTGCAATGGCCAACACTACCCACTTTGCTCATGTTTCCCATTCTCATTGTTGTCTATGTTCGACTGGCCAAACGCGAAGAGCAGCACGCCGAAACTGAGTTTGGTGATACCTATAGGCAATATAAGCAAGCCACGCCAGGTTGGTTCCCACGATTTCTCAATTCAAACGTTTCAAGCCCCGTGTAAGGATTTCAAAATGAAGAAAGCATTAGTTTCAATATTGTTTGTCGCAGGCGTTTTATCCGCTACCTTTACGAGTGCTCAGACATCCATGAGTGCCGATGAGATGTTACGCAGTAACGAGCGCGTCATGGATGCATTAATGCAACGCATCCAACGGATCAATGACGTTTCTGAGAGGCAAACGTTGATTGTTGAGCATATGAAGATGATGGATACCTACTTAACGAGTATTGAGAAGAGGATCCAAAGTGAATCTAATACTGAACAAAAGATACGATTAAAAGAGACATATAGAAAAGGCCTGCAAAGAAGTCTTGTTCTTATCGAAAGCGGCATATCAGCAAGCGACATTGTTGTGATGGGGAACTCGATAGATGAACATTTGTTGTTAATAGAACAAAGAATGACAGTTTTACGATCGTTAATGCAGCAAGTGGTTAATGCCAATAGCGTTTTAAGTAATTAGAGACGTGACTGACATAACTGTGTAGGAAATTAATTTATAGGAGAAAAGTATGAGCGATTTAGATCACAGAGTGGGCGTTTCTGAGGCTAATTTAGTGGTACGGCATTTGAAGTTAACCGGCATTACCGACGGTAATTTATTAGCAATTGTTGCTGAAATTGATGGGACCTTTGGTATTGATGCCGTTTCATTTGAAGAAGCCAAAAACACTTTGCATATCGGCTATGACGCGACCCACTGCAATTTAGATCGCATTGAGACAATCATTCGTGCACACGGTGCAGACATTTCTGATGATTTTTGGACAAAGATGAAAGAAGGCTACTACCAATTCGTTGACGAAAATATTAGGGAAAATGCGAAACATAAACCGTGGAGCTGCCATCCCGTTCCACCGGGGAAAAGTCATAAAAAGAAATAGTTTAACTGACCTTTCCCCCAGGGCGAGATCGTGAACAGTTATTAAGCAGTTAAATAATGGATCGATTTGACGATCAGTCCTAGTCGTGATCATATAGACCCTGTGACGTTTCCCCACTAATTTAATCCACCGATGATGTGAGTTTTCTCTAAACTGAAAGAAAGAGGAAACGACAATGCAAAAGTCAAAATACAACGAGACACAGATCGTCAAGATCCTGAAAACCAAAGAGTCGGGTATGAAAGTCGCTGATATCTGTCGTCAGTATGGGATCAGTGAGCAGACGTTTTATCGCTGGCAGTCCAAATACAGTGGTATGGAATCAGGTGATATCAAGCGACTCAAGCTGATGGAAGAGGAAAACCGTAAGCTTAAGCAGTTGCTTGGTGAAAAAGAACTGGATATTCAGGCACTGAAGGCAGCCCTCGCGGGAAACTATCACTGAGTCGCGCGCATCGTCGCCAGGCAGTGGCTCATATGCTTACCTATACTCAGATTAGCGAACGCCGGGCATGCCATTTAGCCGGATTGAACCGTATGACGTGGCGCTATCAGACTAAGCCCAGTAGCTTCAATCAGGCCATCAGCGAGCGTCTGTGTGCGCTGGCGAAGCAGCGTCTGCGCTTCGGCAGTCCACGCCTAACGGTCCTTATTCGGCGCGAATTTGGGGCAGTTAACCACAAGCGCGTCGAGCACCTTTACGCAGAACTGGGACTTCAGATCCCACGCCGTAAAAGGCGAAGTCGGGTTGGCCCTCAGCGCGAAGTCCCCTTTGAACGGGCGACGAAACCGATGCAGCGCTGGTCCATGGACTTCGTACACGATGCGTTGTTCAACGGCAACCAGTTCCTCGTGTTTAATCTGGTTGATGAGTATACTCGCGAGGCCATTGCCGTAGAAGTCGATAACAGCTTAAGCAGTGAGCGTATTATTCGCCTGTTTGAACGGATCAGAGAAGCGCGCGGGTTACCCGAACAACTGATCTGCCATGGCAGTGAGTTAACCAGCCGGGCATTTTTAGCCTGGTCACAGCAACATAATCTGGACGTTAGATATATCCGGCCGGGAAAGCCTACGGAAAATGCGTTTATAGAAAGTTATAACGGTAAACTGAGGAATGAGTGTCTGAACCAGCACTGGTTCCGCAATTTGGCGGAGGCTCGCCAACGAATTGAGCAATGGCGTGAAGACTACAATCACTGTCGACCACACCGCTCATTAAACCAGTTAACACCTATGGAGTTTTGTAAATTCCATTGGTGTTGGTTGTCCCAGTGAAAAGCGAGTCGAGCTTATGTCTGTGCTGGTCGGGTAAGTTGCTCTATGTTGAATTGAAATAAATTACAGTTGCTACATGAGCCTGAACACTTTCGATGCCGAACAGCTTATTAAGAGAAATCCTGTAGCTGATTCGACTCCTGCAAGCATTCGTAAATGTCCAGTCGGCTCAATACTTCCGAGGCCCAGTGTAGTAATCGTCGTCAACGAAAAATAAAAAATATCGACCGTCGTAGCTGGCTGCTTAAAGCCTCCTAACTCAAGACCAAGTCCAATTTCATAGGCCAGTGCAAAAATGATCGCGAGTAGAAGCTGGCTGCAGATGGCAATAAAAACCACGACCTGTGTTTTTATCCAAACTTTGTCCAGTTTCCTGATAGCGCTATCGGCAACTACCGATATATTAAAAACGTGCAAAGCCACACTCACTAAAAGAGTTAGCGCACTAATAATTATTGCTGTAATCATAACATTCCCTTCGATGGTACGGATTTTGAACTATCCTACATTCGCTCCCTTTTTGTCTTAAGGTGAGAGGATATTACACAAATTAGTTTCTTCTTAAGTAAGGATTACAGATGAAATACTCAAAATTTGCTGCGATGATCATTACATCAACGATTGCGATGTTCATTATGATGTATCTGAACACTTACGCAGTCTCCCATGTATGGTTCAGTGAAACGAGAACCTATATGGCGCTGTATATGGGGGCGGGCATGGCAATCGTCATGCTGGCGTTTATGCTTGGTATGTACAATAACAAAAAGCTTAACGTCGCGATTTTCTTGCTGGCAGCAGTACTCTTCGCCGTTTGTCTCTACCTTGTTCGTTCCCAAAGTACAGTTTCTGATACTGCTTACATGAAAGCGATGATCCCTCACCATTCCATCGCCATTCTTACCAGTGAGCGCTCGAAATTAAAGGATGTGCGTGTGCGTGAACTGGCGGACGGAATCATCAAAGCGCAACGAAAAGAAATTAAAGAAATGGAATGGCTGATTAAAGATATTTCTGAAAATGGGAAAGTAACGTCTCAGGCCGAGGCCGAGCAACGTCCGCTCCCAGAATTTCAGGGTAAACTGAGTAAAGGAGAGCAAAATGAGTAAGACAGCAATCCTGTATCGCATGGTAACTGACGAACATATATGCCCTTACGGATTAAGATCGAAAGATTTGCTGGAGCGTGAGGGCTTCTCAGTAGAAGATCACCACCTTACCTCTCGTAAAGAAACCGATAAATTTAAAGAGAAACATGGCGTCGAGACTACACCTCAAACGTTTATTAATAATGAACGTGTTGGGGGATATGACGAGCTTCGGGAGCATTTCGATAAGGGCGAGGCAGGTCAGACAGGGACAACCTACACGCCGGTTGTTGCTATTTTTTCTGTGGCTGCCCTGCTGTCTCTGGCATTTCAGTTCGCTGTTTCAGGCGATTTCATCTCGATAAGAACCCTTATGCTGTTTATTGCCTTTTCCATGACACTGCTCGCGGTACAAAAGCTTCAGGATTTGTATAGCTTTACTAACTCATTTATCACCTATGACCTATTGGCGATGAAGTGGTTGCGCTATGGCTACATCTATCCATTTATCGAGGCTTACGCAGGAATTGGAATGGTCGCGCAGTTGCCCGCTCTCGCTGTTGCACCATTCTCTTTGTTCATCGGAACGGTTGGTGCTATATCCGTTTTTAAAGCGGTTTATGTTGATAAGCGTGAACTAAAATGTGCCTGTGTAGGCGGTGACAGTAATGTCCCGCTGGGATTTGTATCGCTCTCTGAAAACCTGTTTATGATTGTTGGCGCGTTAATTATGTCGCTGTTGTAATAACGCTGGTCTTTTCGGCGCGCCTCTGAATTCATGCTCAGAGGCTGCCGAGTAACGCTTAGACCTCAAACAGCCACTCACTTATTTTGCCGTTGACCAGTGCAAGTGTGCTATTTTCCACTTTCCATTACGCTTCGTCAGAATCGCTGTTTCATACGAGCGGTATGTTTTACCCGACTCCGTGGTGTTTTTAGACACCGAGAGTGATGTGGCTGAATCGCCATACTCTGTCACCTTGTGCTCCCGAAGCTCTGAAGACAACGTGCTGACAAACTTCATATCAGACAGCATATGATGTGACGCGTATTCCTGAGCGCTGCGCTCGATACCACCACCTTCAACAATTATGACGTCATCTGATAGCAATGATTTCGCTGTGACTTCATTCTGCTCTCGCAAGGCTTTATGAAAAGCCAATACGACCTGGCCCGGCACGGTCTCGCTGCCTGATAGTTTAGACTGGTGCTCATCGGGTTTGTTGCCATGGGCGAAAAGGGATGGTGAGGCGGCTGCTAAGATGAATGCCACTAACAGATTTCGCATTATTATTTTCCTAATTAAACTGGGGCCCAACCACACTGGTTAATACCGAAGTAATTAACAGCAGTGCGGAGGCTAAAACTATTTCAATATTTATGGAGCGTTTCAGTTGCGCTTTGTCGTCGGCATCCTCCATTGCGGGCACCAGAATAAAGCGGTGACGTGCAGCAAGTAATAGCAATAAACCTACTACTAACATCTTGCCCAAAAAGATAAGACCATACTGAGATTGAATCAGATCTCCTGGTGACGTAAATAGCTTTATCGCCATGTAGACACCAATAAGGAGTAGTGTGGTCACGAGGAACCCTGCCATCCTGCCAAAGTCAGTCATGATACTTTTTGTGTCCTCTACCGAGAAGCTCTTACATGACATTCTCAGCGGTAACAAAGCGCCAAACCACCAACCCATAATAGCGACGTGCGTTGCCAAAATGAGTTTATCGATGAGTCCTTTTTCTGCAATGTGTCCGATAAGCGTAAAACTATACAGGCCGTATATTATCAGTACAGACAGCATCGCTCTAACAGCAACAAAGTTGACTCGCTTGACTAACGCCAGAAGCAATGGAGGTATCGCCAGTGCAGACATCAGCATTCTGACCAGAGTGACATCTCCCACAGGAGAGTCCCACATTACTTCAAGCATTATGGGGTCAAACGCCCCTTGCAGACCACTTTCAGAAAATGCGCCGGTTTTGGCAAAAAACCACAGCGCAGAAGCGAAAAAAGAGAGCGCCAGTAAAGGCACCACGTGATATACAACATTTTTGCAAAAAGCGCGGTTTTGGGCTGGCCTGTGCATAAAGAAAGCAAAACCGACTACACTGGCAAAACCTACGTAGAATACGGCTTTAGAAACAACAATGGCTGCATTCCAAAGAATTAATTCCATAGGTTTCGCTTAGTGAACCATGAAAGAGAATGTCGCTTTCATTTTATGGCCGTCCCCGCCCATTGCTATCCACTCAACAGTGTAAGTATCTGGTTTCAAAACAGGTAATTGCCAGGTGTAAGCAGCCTGCTTTCCTGATGCTGGTGTGAAAGCAAAGTCGACCTCACCGGCCTCATTGCCCGTAATGCTTACTTTCATTAATCGCAATGGTTTGGAATAGGTTAACGTCAGTTGCTCAGGGGCACTCATCAACATTGCATTGTCTGATGGTGAGCTGCTTTCAAGCATCACATCACCGTGAGCAATTGCCCCTGCACTGAACATGAGCATAAGGGCTAACCCAATTTTAAGAATGTTTTGCATATCTACCTCTTCTCTATTTATTGCTCTTTAGTCCACTGTCTTGTGGACTAAAATCTAGCGATAGGTGCGAGTATTTTCTCGGTATCACCACCGTTTAATCCCCACCCTGACTAGGGTACGCAAATTTTATTACTATTTCTTCCTGTTTTTAAAGATATGGCAGCCCCGTCGCTTCAACTTAGTCAACAGTGATTTTGCGTGAAAAGCATGCTGGAATTTTTCACTTGGATAAATAGAGGCTTCAAATACTAAATTACAACCTTATTACAGTTGGAATTTGAAATTCGTTATCGATTTTTTGAGATCTGTTTTGATAGTTTTGCGTATATGAACAAAAGTTCATATAAGTGTTGAAAGCAGAAAATCTGTCTCTATACTTTAAACTACATCGTTAATAAAACGCTACGAAAATCAGAGGAGTAGGCTTCCTACCCATGAGTATAAAGATTCTTTTCACATGTATTGTCATTTCCCTGGCAGCGCTAGCGTTGCCGGTAAGTGCGTGTGATGAAGAATCAGGTCAACAGACCGTCTCGGTGGAAATGTTACTACAAAACGCCAGTCATGCAGATAAGCATACCATCGGGGTAACAAATAAACCGCTGTCAGAGAAAAAAGCACATATGCACACGTCGCGTAAAGGCAGTTCAGATTGTTGCGAGGACGGTTGCCTATGTTTTATGGCAAATTGTCAGCATGGCTCAGCGTCGATTTATTCTTCACAAGACGAATTAGCGGTAAAATATTCAGAGCAATATGAGTTTATTGCTCTGTCCGTTCCTGTAAGCATTTCTACACCTCCATATCGACCACCAATAGCCTGACCTTCGGATATCTCCAACAAGATATTTTTCTCAGGTTGAAGCTTATCAGCCTGCGTATATTCACTTTTGAAGGTTAACATTATGAGTAATTCATTTAATGATGGTCGTCGCAGATTCGTGCTTGGCGCAATGACTGCGAGCGCAGCGACGGCCCTGACTAACGTCAGTCCACTCTGGGCTGCGCCAGCAGGACGTCACTTTAAAGACCAGGTACTGACCGGCGACATCAAACACCTGACAATTTCTGAGGCCAATTTAGCCATAGGCTCACAAACCGGTTTACCGATCACTATAAATGGCCAGATGCCGGGGCCGTTAATAAGGCTAAAGGAAGGTCAACGTGCTCAACTGAATGTCACTAACCAGTTGGAGCAGGACACTTCAATACACTGGCACGGCATTATTTTGCCCGCTGGAATGGATGGTGTGCCAGGCGTTTCGTTTGCCGGGATCAAGCCCGGTCAAACATTTAATTATGCATTTGATGTAGAGCAAAACGGAACGTACTGGTATCACAGTCATTCCGGTCTTCAGGAGCAGCGGGGCCACCTAGGTCCGCTGATTGTTGAGCCTGCCGATGGCGATATCGGCGCGGATCGGGAACACACTATCATCCTTAGCGACTGGACCTTCGCAGACCCTCACGATGTGATGAGAAAACTGAAAGTGGCTGAGGGTTATTACAATTATCAAAAGCGAACTATCTTCGACACATTGAAAGATGTTGAGAAAGAAGGACTTGCCGAGACATGGAGGGAGCGCGCCATGTGGGGCGCGATGCGCATGAGTCCTCGTGATATCGCGGATGTGACGGGCAGCACCTACACCTACCTTATGAATGGCCGCACCCCAGAGGATAACTGGCAGGCGCTGTTTAATGTTGGTGAGAAAGTTCGTTTGCGGATCATCAACGGCTCTGCAATGACCTATTTTGATTTTCGTATTCCAGGGCTGGAGATGACGGTAGTTGCCGCTGACGGTCAGCCGGTTAAGCCGGTCAATGTGGATGAATTCCGAATTGCAGTAGCAGAAACGTACGATGTCATTGTCCAACCACAAGAGCGAAAGGCTTATACCTTCTTCGCCGAGAGCTTTGACAGAAGTGGCTATACTCGTGGCACGCTCACACCATCCTTAGGTCTGACCGCAGCGGTGCCTCCACAACGAACCATCACCGAGCGCGGCATGGCTGCGATGGGAATGGATGGTATGGACATGCAACAGTCTGGAGACATGAAAAAGGGTATGGCTTCTTCAGAAATGGACATGAAGAAGATGGGCCAGCATGGCGAGCATACAATGCACAGTGACATGATGAAGGGCGATATGAAATCTTCACGAGTTCTGCCAGTAGAAAAGATAGACATTGTCCATAGTGAAGAGGGCCACGGGCCAGGCGCCGCCATGATCGCACAAAATCCACGACCGCGTTTAGACGAGCCGGGCATAGGTCTCGAAAACAGCTCTCATCGTGTGTTGGTTTATGCTGATTTGGTAGGTGAGCATGCATGGCCTGACGAGCGAGAGCCTGAGCGCCAAATCGAGCTTCATTTAACCGGCAACATGGAACGGTACATGTGGTCGTTCGATGGCAAGAAGTTCAGTGAAGTAGATGGGTATGTCCGTTTTAACTACGGAGAGCGGCTTCGTCTGATTCTGGTTAACGACACTATGATGGATCACCCCATTCATTTGCACGGTATGTGGATGGAACTGGAAAACGGCCAGTATCCGAGGCCCAGAAAACACACTATAAGCCTCAAGCCCGGTGAGAAAGTATCGTTGCAAATCAGCGCAGATGCTCCCGGGGAGTGGGCCTTTCATTGTCACCTGCTTTACCACATGGAAGCAGGGATGTTTCGTGTTGTTCAGGTCGCATAGGAGGTGAATATGAAACAGGTATTAGCAGCAGGGCTTATAGCCTCTACTCTTGGTTTTAGTGACACCGCTCTGGCTCAATCAAAAGACAACTGGCCATCTCCCATTCCGGATGAAAATTTTGGGCAGGTACTGTTTGATCGACTTGAGTATACCCGTAATGATGAGCAACAAAACATAGCTGTATGGGACATGCAGGCTTGGTACGGCGGCGATTATCACCGACTCGTGTTTAAAAGCGAAGGCGAAAATACACAAAACGATGGAATGCCGACGGATTTGGAACGCGCCGAAGTACTGTATGGCTATCTGGTCTCTGCATTCTGGTCTGTGCAGGTTGGTTTGGGAACGAAAGGCGAACTGGCATCAGATGCTGACATGGAAAACTATGCAGTGATCAGTTATCAGGGGTTAGCCCCCTATTGGTTTGAAATGGAAAACTCACTTCGTATTAACGAAGACGGTGACATGCAATTTATCAATGAAACCGAGTATGACTGGCAGTTAAGTCAGGTTTCCTATCTGCAACCACGCCTAGAAATTGTTGCGAACCTCACCGAATCGGAAAAATATAACCGTCAAAGTGGGCTGAGTAATATTCGTATCGGCTTACGCTACCGTCACGAGATTACACGGGAAATAGCGCCCTATGTCGGCGTTTATTACAGCGAAGCCTTAGGTAATACGGCTGATGCGTTAAATGCAGATGGCGAGCCAACCAGTGAGACTGGCGTAGTGTTAGGTGCAAGAATTTGGTTTTAAGTGGCCTACGCTAGAAGGGAAATAACCGGCATTGCATTGCCGGTTATTTCTTCATGTAACACCGTCGAACTTCTATTTTGCTGGGCAAATTTTTCCGTGACCGCAGCAAACTACTTCTGCGACTGCTTTGGTTCAGATGACACAAGGGGTAACCAACAATGAATGATCACGAGCATTCAAGCAATAAAGATTCGTTAAGTCTCTGGGGCGCGGTGTCAATGGGAACCGGTGTGATGATTGGCGCAGGTATATTTGCCTTAACCGGTCAAATTGCTGAACTGGCTGGCACATGGTTTCCTTTTGCATTTCTTGTAGCAGCAATAATCACAGGGTTTAGCTCATACAGTTACGTCAAAATGGCACAAAAATACCCCTCAGCAGGTGGTATAGCTATGTTCTTACAAAAAGCATATGGAAGAGGATTAATGACCGGTGCCTGTGCTTTGCTGATGTTTTTTTCCATGGTTATCAATGAAAGTCTGGTTGCCCGTACTTTTGGCACCTATGTCCTGCAATTGTTTGACTCCCAGGAAGTTGAGTGGCTCATTCCCGCGCTTGGCGTGAGTCTTCTTATTGTTGCATTCATTGCCAATATTCTAAGCAACCAATTCATTCAGACGCTTTCATTCATTATGGCCTTTATAAAAATCGCAGGGCTAGCGATTTTGGCAATAGGTGGGCTTTGGGCAACCGGTTTGTCGTTTGAAAGTGTATCGGCTCAACCGCAGGAAACCAGCGCAACAGGATTTCTAGGAGCAGTGGCACTGGGTATTTTGGGCTACAAAGGATTCACGACAATCACTAACAGCGGCGGAGAGCTAAAGCAACCGGAAAAAAATGTAGGAAGGGCCATAATCATTTCTATTTCGATCTGTGTGGTCCTTTATGTTTTTGTGGCGGTTGCAGTAGGTGCAAACCTATCAATTGACGAAATCATAAAGGCAAAAGACTACTCTCTTGCTGAAGCATCACGACCCGCCTTCGGTCAGTATGGCGCATGGTTCACTATAGCGTTTGCTATCATAGCCACATCTTCTGGCGTCGTTGCGAGCGTATTTGCAGTATCTCGCATGCTATCAATGCTTACATCGATGCAGCTTGTGCCTCACCGTCATTTTTCATTACCGGGAGATTTAAGAAGACATTCCCTAATTTATACGTTGGTAATCGCGATATTTCTGACCATATTCTTTGATTTAAGCCGTATAGCCTCGATCGGAGTCGTTTTTTATCTCGTAATGGATATTTTCATCCATTGGGGGGTATTTAAGCATTTACGCGATGAAGTGCACGCTAAAGCCTGGGTGTTAGTGAGCGCAATTATTCTGGATATTGTTGTACTCTTTTCATTTTTGTGGGTGAAAGCAAAGTCAGATATCTTCATTGTATGGGTTTCTGTGGCCGGACTTCTTATTGTATTCGCGGCTGAGAAATGGTTTTTAAAACTACATGTGTATGAAGAACATGACAAAAATTATAACTGATGTGAGTCATTGAGTTGGAAGGTTAGCAGGTTTCTAATAAGGATAAGTTTTCCTTTTAATAGAAAGTTGTGAATTTTTAGCGGCTAATCTTTTCCTTCAGAACATCAGAACATCAGAACATCAGAACATCAGAACATCAGGACGTCAGGGCATCACTCTTTAGCCCTGATGTCCTCTCCTCCTGAACTAGCCCCTACCGATTAAGAATGGAAAACTCACTTCGTATTAACGAAGACGGTGGCATGCAGTTTATCAATGAAACCGAGTATGAATGGCAGTTAAGTCAGGTTTCCTGTCTGCAACCACGCCTGGAAGTTGTAGCGAACCTCACTGACTCGGAAAAATACAACCGTCAAAGCGGGCTGAGTAACATTCGTATCGGCTTGTGTTACCGCCATGAGATTACACGGGAAACAGCGCTCTATATCGGCGTTTATTACAGCAAAGCCTTGGCTAAAGTGGCTAACGCGTTAAAAGCTGATGGCGAGTCAACCAGTGAAACTGGCGTGGTAATCGGAGCCAGGATCTAGTCCTGAGAGGGCTAGGCCAGAACGGAAGTAACCGGCATTTTATTGCCGGTTATTTCTTCACGTGGCACCCTTTAACCGCCTTGTTGCAGCTTCATTTTACCCATTATTTCAGTAAACTCTTGCCCTTGCTTCTGTGACTCAGATGGTTGCTTACAGACCTGTTTATCCGTACTTGGCTGATTGAGTAATTGCGTGGCTTTCTGCAGTCCGTTTTCTGTATTGCTGGTGATCATAGTGCCTCACTGTTTACTTAAAAGCATAAAAGAGCAAATACTGTTCCGGACTTAATATTTCAAAAGCGGTGCATTTATTTAGTCATGAATTCTGAAGCTGCATATTATAAATTTTGGCAATAAACCAACCCAATATACCGGCCAGAAACGCCCAAAGAACGCCTCCTATCAATACACCCAATACCGACATGTGCCACCTCATGGCTTGCCAGTCTGTGTGTAACATTTTGCCTGTCATATCAGACATCATGTTCGGTAACGCCATGACGAATAAGGAACACACAATCCAAATAATCGCAAACGCTGCCGCACAAGCTATGACAAAGGCATTTTCTTGAATTTTCATCATTTATCTCCTTTAACTGGGCTCCCCCTATGTTGATTCCGAGAGAGCATATAGCGCATTGAGTTCATTTACGCTTATTGTGGGATCCCGGCGGCACTGCATGACAACTCCACGCTTTGTGTGTTGAATTGTCTTTGATATTCTGGTCGACAAATTGATAGTAACCTTCTTTCGTGTGTGTCCACCAATCATTGTGAAGGTCGGCACCATGTCTTCGAATGACTTCTTCAATACCATCCAAATTTATATGTGTCGCATCATATGCCAAGTGAATAACACCCTCTTTGATGTTGTAACTCACATCATCGATGCCAAAGAGCTTATCAACTTCTCCAATTAGTGCATCGCAATTTGCCTCATTGACATTGCTGAGCCGTAAATTGCGAATGACTAAATTAGCTTCTCTGACACCTACTCTGTGATCTAAATCACTCATGGTCTCCCCCTAAAGTGTTAGTTTGACTTTTTTCTGACATAGGCGAATGATTGTCCTCCATTTTTGACATCATCATTTCCATCATTTTGAGATGCTTTTCTGCCATATTAACCTGGGTTTGCATGGGTTGTTTTTTCATTTTCTCATGCATCATATGCATCATTCCCATTATGGATTGCATATGGCTTTTCATCATCTCACGCTGCTTAACGGGGTCCTTTTCTTCTTTGATAGCATGAACTTCTTCCTTCATCGCTTTCATTTTCGCATGCATCATATGCATATCTTTGCCAGACATATTCATTCCCATTTGCATGTCTTGCTTGTCTGAGCCCTGGTGCTCATGCCCTTTCATGCTTTGCGCTGGTGCAGTTGCCGCCATTAGTAATGACGTTGAAAAAATGATTGATTTAGTGAGTTTTTTCATGGTTTTCACCTTTTAATTTAACGTTCAGGTTTGGGATCCAGCGTGGTGTCGTGTTGATATAATTCACATACTCCTCGCCAAATTCAGAAATAGCTAAAGCTTCTTCATGCTTAGCCAGCTGTACATACACAACAACTAAAATAGGGAACATGACCAATGTGGGAATGGTTGGCCATTGCAACAAAAAGCCAAACATGATCAGAATGAAGGCTACATATTGAGGATGGCGACAACGCGCATACCATCCAGCTTTAGCTAACTGATGGTTCTTCTGAGCGTGGTGCAGTACATTCCACGCTGAAGACAACATAAAGAAGCCTGCAACAATAAACACCATACTGGTGATATGAAACGGGTCCCAATGGGCATCACCGTCAAAACCAAAGAAGGTGTGTAACAGGTGTCCGTTTTCGTGCGCGAAGAAGTTCACCTTCGGGTAGGTATCAGTAAGCCACCCTGACAAGAAATAGATAGTTAATGGAAATCCGTACATTTCGGTAAAGAGGGCCACAACAAAAGCAGAAAAAATGCCCAGACTTCGCCAATCGGTGGACGTTTTGGGCTTCACAAAACTAAATGCAAAAAAGATAAAAATAGCTGAGTTCAGTATCACCATTGACCATAAGCCATAATCGTATGTGTCATTCATCACCATCGTCCTTTTTATGCATTTCCTTGCGGCCTTCTTCTACCCCTTCAATGTATCCATCACGATAAGCCGCGTTCTTATCACTCAATTCCTGAAAACTCTGCCGCCTGTTTTCACTGTCCGGAGAATGTTCGTGGTCGTGACCATGTTTACCATGGCTACGGTGCATGAAGATGTGCATGAACGGGCACAGCAGTAATATCAGATAAGGAAGAAACTGAAGGACATGATGACCATGTTCGAAGATTAAAAAATAAGTAGCGGCAGCGATAATCGCTAGTGCCGTCCAACCCGTGGGGGTTGACCAAAATCGGGGGTGACTGTTTTTCATGACTCCTCCTTTACCACCGTTAGAACACCACGATACATCTGCATCTGGCAGTGAAAGACGTGTTCGCCCTGTGGAATGCTTGAGAGGTGTATTTGTGTTACACCATTAAGCTTTAATTGCTCACTAATATCTAACGTAGGGATCAGTAAAATCTCAGAGCAGGGAGATTCGTCCTTCCGCAAAAACTTCAATGTAACCGACTGGTTGGCGTTTACCTGAATTGCAGCAGGTGAGTACACACCATTTTTTACTTCTATGAGTACTTCATTGCTGTCAGTTATTGTTTGCTCAGGCTTGTATAGCCAAAACCACCAAATAATCAGTGCGATCACCGCAAGTCCGACAATATTAATCATCATCATAAGAAATCTCCTTAGTGGTCTTTTGCCTTGAATAGGCGAAGCCGATTCGCATTCGACACCACCGTCAACGAAGAAAATGCCATAGCCGCACCAGCAATAACCGGGCTTAACAACACACCGAAAAATGGATAGAGCGCGCCAGCCGCGAAAGGTATGCCTGCTACGTTATAAACAAAGGCACCAAACAGGTTTTGCTTAATGTTGCGCAACGTAGCCTTACTAACAGCTATTGCATCTGCCAGGCCATGAAGCGAACCGCGCATTAAGGTGATATCTGCACTTTCAATCGCTACGTCTGTTCCTGTACCGATGGCAAAGCCAACATCAGCTAGCGCAAGTGCAGGGGCATCATTAATTCCATCGCCAGTCATGCCCACTTCTTCTCCTTGCTCCTGTAGTTCCTGCACTTTGTTGGCTTTTTCTTCGGGCAATACATCAGCAAAAAATTCGCTTATCCCCGCTTTATTTGCAACGGCAGCGGCAGTTTCCTTATTATCCCCCGTTAACATGATGACCCGGGTCCCATTGGCTTGCAGGCGTTTGATGGCAGAGACAGAGTCTGATTTTATCGGGTCGGCAACCGCTATGATGGCAGTCAGTTGTCCATCTACAGCAAAATACATCGGAGTCTTGGCTTCTTTGGCCAGTGTTTGTGCTTTCTCGGCGTATTCACCAATGCCCACCTCGTTTTTAGCCATGAGCTTACTATTACCAAACAGTAAAGCCTTCCCTTCACAACTGGCTTCAACACCCATCCCGGTAATTGCGTTAAATCCCTCAATTTTAAGCAGCTCAACGTCCTGGTCGAGGGCACTTTCTACTATCGCCATTGCCAAGGGGTGCTCCGAACCACTTTCCAGGCTGGCTGCCAATTGCAACACGGGCTTTTCATCACTGGCATTGGCTAAAATTATGTCGGTGACTTTTGGTGTACCTTCCGTAATGGTCCCGGTTTTATCCAGTACCATAGCGGTGATCTTTGAAGCCGTTTGCAACGCTTCACCGTTGCGAATAAGTACACCTGCTTCCGCGGCCTTGCCAACCCCTACCATTACTGACATAGGTGTGGCCAACCCTAACGCACATGGGCAGGCAATTATTAATACCGTGGTGGCTGAAACGATAGCAAATGCCAGAGCTGGCTCAGGTCCAAAATTCAACCATGCCAGGGCACTGAGTACCGAAATAATCATGACAACAGGAACAAAATAAGAGGAGATCACGTCGGCCAGGCGCCCGATGGGGGGCTTGGAATTTTGGGCCCGTTTAACCATGGATATGATTTGCGCCAGCGCGGTGTCTTTGCCTACTCGCGTTGCTTTGAACAAAATCATGCCTGACTTATTGAGGGTTCCGGCGACGACTTCATCATCTTGTGCTTTTCCTACCGGCATGGGTTCCCCCGTAAGCATGGATTCGTCGATTGACGTGTGGCCTTCGATGACGACACCATCTACCGGCACTTTGTCTCCGGGCCTGACTTTGATGACATCATTAAGAAGCACCTGGTCGATAGCAATATGGACCTCTTTATTGTCCCGAATGACCGTGGCTGTTTTCGCTTGTAACCCAATCAAACGCTTAATCGCTTCCGAGGTTTTGCCACGTGCTTTCAGTTCCAACGCAAGCCCCAAATCAATCAGACCAATGATCATAGCGGTGGCTTCAAAATAGACATGCCTTGCCATCAATGGAAAAACGTCAGGAATAAAGACCACGAGCATGGAATACACCCAGGCCGTGCCAGTACCCAGCGCAATCAGCGTGTCCATATTGGCAGAATGGTTCTTCAGGCTGTTCCATGCACCCACGAAAAAGTGTCTGCCAGAAAAGTACATTACTCCGAGCGTCAGCAGTCCAACCAGAAGCCAGACGATGCGTTGCGTAGTCGTTTCGACGGTCATTTCGCCTATCAGAACGCTGTAAATCATTAAAGGTATGCCAAGCGACAGAGCAATAACTGTGTCTCTAATCAGTTTTTTATAATACGCCCAGTCGGCGGCATCCTTCTCGTCCAATCCGTCACTTCCATGTGAATCATTCAGTGCTTTCGCGTTATAACCAGCAGACTCAACTGCGGTAATGAGCGCTTCTGTCTCTGCAGTGCCTGAGACCAGCACGGTTCGGTCTGCAAAGTTCATTTCTGCACGGTCAACGCCGTGAGTATTTTTGAGCGTGGTCTCAATTTTTCCAACGCAACTTGCGCACCCTGCACCTTCGATAATCAATTGTTGTTCGGAAGCCGTCTTACCCATTTTGCGCCTCCTCGGCACCTTCACTGTTGATGTTTTCAATAAGGTGACACACCATGTGGGACGTTGGCGCTTTATCTGCCATCGAGTCCCACTGCTTCAGAGCACCTTCCATTTTTTCTCTCAACTGCAACATTTGCTAAACTGTTTTTCAGTTTCATCCAATCGCTTCTTGATGAGTTTGCGAACCAGTGGACAGGCGCTCTTACCATGATCAGCCTCTTCCAGAATTTGTTGAATATCTTTCACGGTAAAACCCAGTTGTCTGGCACTGAGAATAAATCTGAGTCTTGATTGGTCCTTACTCGAATAAAATTTATAGCCGTTGTTTGATTTGTCTGGTTTTATCAGCCCTAAGCGCGTGTAGTAGCGCACGGTACCTGCGGTTGTTGTCAGTGATTTTGCGATATCATTAACTATCATATTTGCTCCACAGCTATTCTAATTCGATAATCTTGATTTACAGCGTAGACCTATGTCTTACACACAGGTCAAGTCTTACCTGACTACCTGGCGCGTAAAAATGAAATGGTGCTATTTTCTTTACCGATAGCCTATTTTGAGGCGTTTCAGGCGCAACTATTCTGTGGCTAACAAGTAATTGGAGGGTGAAATGGTGGGACAGAAAAACCAGAAGCAAGTGACTGAGCGTCAGTCGCTATCGGTGAAAGGTAAAAGTCGTCCTTGAAACAAATGTCATTATGAATTGGAGTCAGTACTAAGATATGACAGCCTGCATACAAACCTTCACAGCACAAACATTTGTCAGGCTCACACATTTCACAATGATCGCTGTCGGCTTTCAGATGCTGCTGACGGGGAGACATTGGATTCGTTTCGGAAGGAGCGTGAGACAGACTATCTTGAGTTGTGAGGGAATCATCACCTGGACACTCACACGTATAAGCACCAGCCTGCCCATGCGGCACTAGCAGCATAAAAATAACAACGAATTCTAGCCAATTACGCTTGGTGAACATGCGCCCTCCCTGATCATCAATAATAGTCTGAAGGAAAGAAACATGTTCTGATTTAGATCAATAATCAGATTACTTTTTTAATTTTAATACCTGTATTTAGGCAGGCAGTAATCGATATGAATTTGCATGTCCGAATAATTGCTTATTTATCAAGTGTACTGCCAAAGGTCAAGAGAGGGCTTAAACCATATTAACGTTCGGGGGAAAGGTCAGAGGAGCTGCAAATTCTCCAAATGATCAAATTACCATCAACAATTTGACTTTGAATATCCAGATCAAAACGCTTTCATACAATAATAGCTCTATCAGATTAACCCCAAGTAGATACAAAATTGTTGAATGTATGTTCCTCAATAGACAAAAGATAGTTACATCAGAAAAGCTGAGTGAATTTATTTCTGGAAGTTATGATCACGCGAATTCAACTGCGAAGTGCACCACTCGCTAAATTAAGCCGCTCTTCGTAATTCGTTGAACACGACTGATGGCTGTTTAAACCCAAGGCATTTCCTTGGTCTCGCATTCAGCGCACGCTCAACGGCAGCAATCTGCTTGTCTGTCACCGTCCGCAAGTCTGTACCTTTACGGATATATTGCCGCAGCAACCCGTTGAAGTTTTCGTTCAGTCCGCATTCCCATGATGAGTATGGGTTAGCGAAATAGATGTCCGTTTTTAGTTTATCCGCTACCAGCTCATGGGCGGCTAACTCAGCACCATTGTCGGCGGTAATCGTGCGAACATGGCCGCGGTAGCGCCATAAAATACTAACCATAGCGCGACTCACGTCAGCCGCGGTTTTCGCTGGCACTTTGCGTATCAGGTACAGCTTACTTTTTCGTTCAACCAGGCTCACGATGGCACCTGTACCGTTCTTGCCTAGTACAGTATCGGCTTCCCAGTCACCGAATCGTTTCTTCTTATTAACAATGGCAGGGCGGCACTCAATGCCAATCCGGTTCGGAATTATAACGCGCTTCGCGCGGCTGCCTTTGCGGTATTTCCGATGACCATGTCGCAACTGCTTGAAGAGCTTTCCACCGCGCAATTTATCGCGCTGTATATAGCCATAAATCCATTCATGACTGACGCTATGCCCTATGATTTTACCTACGCCAGCGATTTGCTCAGGACTCCATTTCTGGCTCAACCCGAACTCGACGAAAGTGATAGTCAGCGCTGGTACACTGTATTTCGCAGCCTGACCTCGTCGTTTTACTGTCTTAGCGTGAGCGACTTCGGGCAGATAGTGATTGTCCCTTATTCTGTTGCGCCGGACTTCTCGACTAATGGTGCTGTGACTAACTTGCAACCGCTTCCCAATCTCCCGATAGCTGAAACCCTCGCGTAAGTAGGCTTCGATCTGGTATCGTTGCCCTTCGATCAACTGCTTGTATCTCATGGTAACTACTCATGTTTTTTGGCGATTACAGAGTACCACCAACAGGCAGTTGATCTCTTCTCACCGTTTAACCATGAGTGGTGCACTTATTATCTGAATTCGGGACCTACGCTAATTGAAAAATGAAGATTGCTGCAAAACAGGCTAAGACCAGTCCGATGAAGCCTCTCATGTCACCGTAAAAAAGACTCGATAAACTCATGGTCCCGGAACCAGCGATGACAAATTTGAGCATTAACTGCGTAGTTTCTTGAGCAGACATATCACCGTCATCCATTAAAAAATGCATGCCACCAAATAAGAGGCATAAAAATGTTATCAGTGCGAATATGAAGCTCCACAAATACCGAGGTTTACGGGTAATGAGGTACAAGCCCATTGAAGAATCAGGTGAAACATATTTTGGAATTTTTCTTTGCTCAGTTTCATGCATCGTTTTTGACTCTTAAAAATAGGTTTAAGCTTGATAGATATTGATTAAAGTTCTTAGCTGAACTGGTTGTGGGCAGATGGCCGGCCGCATCTGGGTGGATTTCTTTTGCCACTCTAAGGGACCCCTTTATATTCATTTCATACACGAATCGAGAGGTACTTTCTGACTCTTCTAAGCTGCCATCGGGAGGCTGACTTGACTCTTTTTCGTAAGCCTTTTGATATGCCTTATCTTTTGGTAGTAACAGAAGTAGCTTTTTGGTTGGTCTTGTTATGGCCACATAAAATAAGCGCCGTTCAGCTTGGATGTCTGTGGTTTTTCCAGAGACTGTTGCAGGGCTAATTGTTTCACAGCATGCGGGAATCACTGCCATGCCCACAGTAATTCCTTTAGCCATATGTTGAGACATAATACGAACCGCATTATTTGATTTGTTGCTTTCGGCCTTTAAAGATTCAAGTGACGTAAGCAAATTATCAAAAGTCGGGGCCTGCCGCGCTAAATCAAAAAATCCATGAGCTAATGCCATGGTATGGGAAGTCGACCGAGACTGTTTCTGAGACAAAGACTTTTCAAGCTCTTCAATCAAGTAATCATTGATGTAGGCATGAAAGGCCTCAGATGGAGTAGCTTTTTCGATAGACTCTTTTATTGCGTTAATTTTATTGGCAACGCGTTTGTGAATGAAAGGTTTTGTGTTTGGAATAACAGCTTTGACATCATCCGGAGTGGCGGTTTGCACATTGCGGAATAAATCAAAGAAAGCCGTGGCCACATTAGTTTTGACCCCAGGGTTTGGTGTCATCAATACTTTAGAGAATAAACCCGCGGCGTCGATTTCGCTCCCACCTTTGCATAAGTTAGCCAGTGCTTCGAATGCTGAAAATGCAGGCAGTGTAGAAATCGATTTACCCGACGAAAGTTGGTAGGGGATCCCGGCTCTAAAGAGTGCCAATTCAATAAAAGGGCTTACTTGATACAGCCTCGGTAGAATCGCGATATCAGAGTAGGCGTTTCCCTCGCTGATAAACATCCTAATTGAATCTACTAATGCAACCTGCTTTGTATCGGTATAAGGCTCGGCACCAAAAGAAGGGGGAGCATAATAACCGATGTTGATTTCAGTCTTCGGGGTAGATGGTGCTGACAAACACATTTTCATCGCCCGTTTAGAGTTATTAAAAATACAGTTATTTGCAGCCATTGCTAGTGAGTGGCCATAGCGGAAAGTGGTTTTTAACGTAAACTTTTGTGAGTCAGGATATTTGTGGTCCCAATGTTCACTCATCACGAGAGGATTGCTCCCCCGCCACTCAAAGATTGTTTGATCATCATCCCCAATGCCGGTGGTTTTTGCTCGTTCGCCAGCCATGATAGTAAACAAGTCCTGAACAATAGGGTTGATGTCCTGATACTCATCGATAATGATTTGGTCTAGCCTGTTAGCAATCAGGTTACTGCAACGGGAGTCCTGTTTGATGAGCCTTACAACATCGTAAAGTAAGTCGTTAAAAGAGCGCATCTGGTTATGTGCTCTGGTCTGTTCGAAAATATCAAAACCCAACTTAAATGGCGCTAAATGTGATGACAGCCCAAGGCGCTCAAACATCACTGAGCTGGGTTGAGTGTCACTTTTGCAGTAGTCCAGGAAGCTTGTGAAGGAATCGATAACAGAGCTATCGTAAATATCTATGTCAGTGGAACCAAATTCGGCAATTGCTTTTCGTAAAGCATCCACCGCTAATTTTTGCCATATGAATTCACGAACTTCTAACTTCCATGTTGGCAGAACGCCTTTCTTCATAAAGCCTTCACAAAGCTTATAACCCAAAGAATGATAGTGCCGGATGGTAGGGGTGCCTTCTACATTAAGCTTATTATAATCATGGCGAAATTCTTTTGCCGCAGGCTTATTAAACATAGTGACCAGTATGCTCTCTGCAGGAACGCCACTCATAATCATGTAGGCAACACGTGCACGGGTGGTCATTGACTTTCCTGAGCCAGGGGGAGCTATAACAAGCGTACTTTTATCAAAAGGAGCACCGATAAATTCGAGTTGTTCGTCTGAAAAGTCCATAGGAGGTAGATTTTGTCTTGAATGGACAGAGAGTGCAGCAGTAGCGGTCTGCTATAAATATGAAACCCGATTTATCAACATTATTAGGTTCAAAGCATCATTATTTTTCATAATAATTTGGCGAAAACTTAACATCGGGTCAAAAGATGTCAGAAGCCTATGATATTTACCATTTGAAATATGAAGTGTTACTTCGTCTGTCTAAAGATACAAAAACCCAGGTGCCTGAACATCTTGTAGATAAATATCAACAGATATCTAGTTCCTTTAGGCGTCTTATAAACAAGCGAGATATACGTAGGGCCGCCAGAGAAAACGATCCTCGTTTATTGAAAGAGTCATGGAAAGAGATTGGCAACGCGGCGAAAGACCTACTTTGTAATAACTGGTATACCCACGTAGCAATAATCACATGTGATTCTGCAGTCGAAGCAGTTCGACTGTCTACTTCCATCAATATGCAATGGTTCTTGAATGGGGCACGAAACATAGATGTCAATGAACCTTCAGAGCGCTCTACAGCCCATTTAGATATTATTCGAGTAAGAGAGCGCCACTATCTATATGTACTTGGTGGTTTCTATTCCATCGAAGACTCAAAATTTGTGGGGGTGAAGGAGTGAATTTATGTGATGTTATCCCACGCATTCATTCACGAAATGCTGAAGTTGAGGTAATTGGTGACGCAAACGGTGATTTATTAGTTATCGTGATACAGGGACAGTTTCGACACTTTGTTACAAACAAAGGTAATGGTCAAATAAAACGTTTTAGAGAACCACGCACATTAACAAAATATTTATGTAACTTGGGGATAAGGCAATATTCATTGAATTTAAATAATTGGGATTTGAAAATGATTTTTGACCGTCATAAGGCAGCTTCAGATTTAAGGTCTAAACAAAATTAAAATTCTTTGATTTTTAAATATATATTTTTTCATGGCCAGGAAAATATAAAAAATAATTAAAATTTTTGTTGCAATTATTTAAAATGTATAAGTTTCACTTTAAAAGGCATTAATTGAATGAATTAATATAATTGGGTTTTAGTGTAAAGTTAAGAGTTTATCTTAGCAAATGCTCAAATATCTATATTATAAATTTCGATAAAAACTAAAATTAAAGTAAATTTATAGCAAATTAAAATTATAGGAGTATTAGCTATGAGAAATAACAATGAAAAAAATGAGAAAAACCTTGGTGTAATATGGCCTGCCTTAGTAGGCGGTATCACTATAATTGGAGCGGGGTTAGCATATTATTTAAATTTCGCTGACTTCAAGCCTTCAGCTTTACCTGCTGATTGGGGAGCTTTCGGTAGCTACTATGGTGGGGTTGTCGGACCAATCGTGGCTTTTCTGTCATTGCTGGCTGTAATCGCCACATTACGTGTTCAGTATATTTCGTTGCAAGCAGCAAGAGCAGAGATGGAAGCAAATAAAGCCGAGGTGGAAGCAAATAATAGATCCAATGCTAGAGCTGACTTTCTTCGTCGGTTTGAATTAGAAGAGAAGAACTTGCAAAGTTTAGCCTTAGATACTGTTAAAGCTCTTCTTGTTGATATCCGTTCACAGGAAAACGAAGAAGAGGATGGAGAAAGAAAATATTTTAAATTGCTTGATGAGTATTCTCGTGGCGCTTGCAATGTATTCATAAATTACTTAAAAAGATATCTCGTTATTTCAAAAGATCTGGAAGAATTGGACAAGCTCTTTAACCATGCGGACGGTCCGGGCGGTCTGATGATTCGACAATATATGGTTAGATTTGAAAGAATCCTTGAAGAATCGCAAAAGCATGGTGAGGATATCGAAAATATAGCTAATTGGACTGCCACAGCAAAACTATGTAAGGTGATGAAACATGCAGATCGAGAATTGAAAAGACAAAACTGAAAAACGAATAGTGAAGTATAGAAAGGGAGCTCTTTTTTGCCCCTTTCTTTTTATTATATTTTAACATCATCTATCCTCGCTATTTAACTAATCGTAGCTTCTCAAGTGAACCTTTTCTACCACTACCCTCAATATCTGTAATCTCACTACGAATAATGTAATAACCACCTTTTATCCAATTATTAATCTGCTTCTGTAGCTTTGTAACATGTGCTTCGTCGCTAAAATCGAGGTAAATATCATAATCCCGGTAAGTACTATATTTTTTTGGTTTAGGCCAGTTGTGATAGGCCGGCTTTAGTTGATACTCAACCGAACCTTCTTTTTCAGGGGCCTCGTCATTCCTATACCGACCAATAAGTCCCTGGGTTCTACTTTTAATCTCTTTTGAATGCTCTGCTGCTCGCACTATCTCTTGCTGGGCCCGTGCGACCCTGTCCTGTGCTTGTTTTACTTCACTAGAAAAGCTTCCTGCACTGGCAGATTGCAAAGCAATTACTGTTAATAGTGACGAACTGAACATAATAATCACAATTAATCGGATTTCTGGATGAAGACACTATGCCTGCAGGGTATAACACAGGGCAATTAATTAACTGCGAGAAATCGGAAAATGCCAAAAAGTCATTTGCTTTTAACCCTCACAACCTGTGGCCTGCTCGCGCTATCTGGCTGTGCAAGTACTAACGAGATTGAGTTTGGAAACAAAAAATACACACCCGACGCCGACGGAACTGTTGTGATGACACAAGAAGAAATATCTGCCATTACAAAATCAGAAGAAGCTAAATTTGTTCGGGGTCTGTTTCCCAATGTAAAGCTCACTGAAGCTGAATACGAAATGGTCAAAACCAATGATGAAGCGTTGTTTAGCTTAGTAGGAGAAGCGAACACTGATGAAGCGGTATCAACATTTATAAGACGTGGCTCATTGGAAGATAACCTCAGCAGGATTGTTAAAGAAAATCGTTGGGAAGCTTTATATTTCGATGGGCCTGACTACTTTGTCAAGGATATGAAGGTTCTTGAGGAGGAAAATGTCACTGGTGCGATCATGAGCCTGGCGTCTGATTATCCGGTTTACACCTGCTTTGATGAAAAAGAAAAGGTCGTGACAGTTATAAAGGAACGATAAAGGGAGATGTGAGATGAAGATTGTTGAGAAGTACCTTGATGGCGATGAAATACGCGAATTTCGAAGGCTGAATGACCAAGAGGTAAAGACTCTGCTTGGCAGTGATCATGCTTCTCAGCAATTACTAGCTTCGGTATATGGTAGATGGATTTATTGTGACTGTTGCACCCCCACGACTATTAAGCGATTTACTGAGACCAATACTTACTTTCTTGCCACTATGTCAGGGCGTGCAAGCCATAAGACTTCATGCCCGCTATACCGTCTGGAACAGGGTGGGGCGGGTGAAGGACAGCTACCTGAAAAGGTAGGCACGCGCTTTTCGTTCAGTGCTTATGCAGCAGAAGAGGGGAATGCTAAGCAATCGGTCGTTGAAAACCCAACAGGGCAGGTTATAGGCCGCGCAGATAAGCTCTATTCGCTCATGGCGTCACTGTTGACCGATGCTGGCACCAACACTATTTCTTACGGTGAAGCCCCTACGTTTGAGACCCAGTCCAGGAAAATTCGCGCGGCTGCAAAGAAATACAGTATCGGGGGCAAGTCTTTGCTCGAATACATGTATTTTGGGTTCGGCAGTATAAAAAAAGCCATCGAAAAAATGCAGTCAAACGAGCGTTTGTGGGTCGGTAAGAACAAACCGCAGTCGCTGGTCATCGCTCAGGTCGAGTCAGTTAAAATCGAAAATGGTGAAACGACGGTCAAGGTCAAAGATGATTGGGAAGTGACCTTACCCATAGATGCCAAAGTGACTCGCCTAAATGGTGCATTTTCTTTGGCCAAAGGACCGTTGATGGTGGCAATGATTATCGCCGACCGGTCAACTAATGATGCCATGATATATGGTGTAACCCGGTGCTTTATCTCTCCTATCGTCAATACCCATAATTTCATGCTGGTGGATAGCGATCTTGAACGCACCTTCGCCAGAGTAGCCACCCGGGTGATTATTGAAATGGAAGGGGGAGGGCGTATCTTAAAGCCGCTTATACCGGTTCAGGTCGATGGCAAACCTGTTCTCGTCGACTTTGTAATTCAAAAAGATAAACAACACATCGCGGTTGAAGTGATGGGGAAATGGGAAGATCCACTCTATCGTGCCAGAAAAGAAACGGTGCTTCCGCTTATGGAGAAGGTCTATGACCAGGTGGTGAGTGTGGGCATGGATACCTCCACCATAAGAAATGACTTTTTTGAAGAGTCATACCAGTTAGTAAAGACACTATTAAATGATTAAGTCCATTTTGTCTAAGGCCAGTAGTATGAGTCGCATCAAACGCATTACTCCCTTTTTTATTATATTCGTTTCACTATCGAGCGCCTTAGTGCTGATGGGCAAGCAAAGTGAAAAGTATGCCAGTAATACAATGATATCTACGGGCAAAGCATTAACTCAAAAATTTGCCCGACTACATCAATCTTTTGGGTCTGTACCGCATTTTTATAAAGCTTTAGAGCAAGCTGTGGTTAAAGATGGCTATACAGTCACAGACTTGTTGATATTGGATGAAACGGCAGTTAGAAAAGAAATGGCCCAGGAATATGCTTCAAGCACCCCCTCGTTAAAAAATCTGGAACCGATGATGCATGTTCACAAACATGACGCCGGCATGAGCTATGTTGTTGGTGGTTATCCTCTTTTAGGCATAGAAGCAATAGAAGGCAGCGAGGATATAGCGATATTCTTTGGTCCCGTTCGAAAGAGCGTGGTGAAGAGACTTGAGCAAGAGCTTGACGGCGATGCAGTCGATAACAAAGACAGTACGGGCCAACTTCGTTATAACCGCCATGACACAATGAACGGTCAATATATCGTTGGCATGTATTTATAAACAATTATTGGTGCAAAAGTGAAAAGAACCCAGGCCCCTATCGCTGAAATATTTGAAGTGATTGATAATGCGTACTTAAGTGGTTTGGTTAATGGCTCGTCACAGCCTACTGCAGATGTCAGGAAGTGGCTGGCCGCTAACCGTAAGTCAATGTCTCAGGAATGCGCCACTTTCTTTAATGAGCTGGGGGTGAAGAATAAGGGCTTTGCTTTAGCGCTTAAACAGTGGTTAGTGCAATATCAGGCGCGTCAGTCATTCATACAAACACATGAAAGTAAGTCTGACAAAGAATGGTTAGCATCTTTTGGGAAAAAGTGGATAGCGCAAGGCGGTGTCTTTTACTTTCAAAGTGATGGCGAAAAAACATTTGAGGGCGATGAGGTGCGCCGGGCGCATAAAGTGGGAGTGGTTTCTGTTGCTCCAGAGAAAGACAATCCGCAAAACCAACATAGTTTGGAAGTGCTGGTGGCGAATAAGACTCAGCTAAACGCTGTGCTCAAGCTCTTAGATAGGTGTGCACTACCTGTTGTATCAGTGAATGCCGCTGGAGAAAGGTCTGTCATCAATATCGCCCTCAGCTCACCCACTCATTCAACGTTCAATAAGATTATCAAACAGACACCAATCCCAGTATTCGGCAATGTGCTACTGACATAAATCGGAAAAGCGAAACATTAGTCTTTTCTGTAGGAGAGTAATAAAGATTTATACAAAGTATCTAACTGTCACACTGAGCAATATAGATTCGCACTGCGCCAGAACGTTTCCTATTCATCGCTGCCGACCTTACTATATCCAAGACATTCCCAGTGCGCTGATTGCTATTTGATAAATAGGTCGGCACAATAAACGCAATAATACCTATAAAAATGCGTGGAAATGGAAGGCAGACCGATAATAAACTCTGAACTGTGGGAACAGCTAATCCCTCGAAACTGCGGCAGGCAGAGTGAGCTAAGACACAGAAACAAGTTGCTCATTCTCTTGGCTACCCTGGCAGGTTTAAGAGAGATTGAGTTAACGTTGATCACTAACCGGCTCTTCATGACACCAGAAGGGCTGTTAAATGAAGTTGTAGTGCTCCCTACGTCGATTACCCGCGATGGTTACGAACGTCCAATTGTCTTGAGTCATCCAGAGCTTAAAAGAGCGTTTGAATCCTATTTTGAATGGCTTATCACGCGCAAAATAAATAGCTATCCGCATAAGCATTACAGAGGATTAGATCCCAATTCGGCATTACTTATTGCTGATAATCTGGAGCCTTTCACCACGCAAAGCAGGGGGAAAGCAATAAGCCCCTATGCCATGAATAAAAAACTCGATTCACTGATTCGGAATGCAGGGCTTTGGGATAACGGCGTTAGACGAATTTCACTGGTACGAACGTGCGTTATTGAGCTGTACCGCAATGGGGCATGCACAACTGATATAATGATCATTACTGGCTTCAGTGAAGAGTCAATAAAACAAATCTTAACAATGGATTATATGCAGCTAAGTCCAATATATGATTGGTTTGAGCAACGTGCAGGCCGAAAGCAAAAGCGACTTGAGAGCTTCAAAAAAAGAAGAAGATTTATGTTATGACGAAGAAGTTTAAATTCATCAATAACCAGTCAAAGAAAGAATTTCTTGCGTTGCCGGATGTCATTCAAAAACGCTTTGCGAACGACCTAAACGCTATTTGTCAGGATAGAGAGCCGTTCAGTAAATTCAAGCATTTGAAAGACAGCGTAGGGATTGGGGCTGTAGAACTAGTTGAAAATGGCAGGCCAGCTTACCGAACTGTCTATGTCGCTAAATTCGCTGATACAGTGTTCATACTTCACTCATTCACCAAAACTACCAACGGCGTTGACCGGAAGGCTATGGATACTGCCAAGAAACGCTACAAGCTGATGATGAAAGAAATTAAAAAGTGATATATCAATACTTGTATAAATATCAGTGTTGATATATGCTGCTCATTAGTTAATCAAAGAGGTCTAATCATGGCATTAGAATACAGCAATATTTTTGACGCCATCACGGAAGATGCAGCAGAAGCGTCAGAGCTACAAACTCGCTCTGACCTCATGATAGCCATTCGAGACATAGTGAATGCTAAAGGGTGGGATCAGAAGCAAGCGGCGGCGGCAATGGGTATTACTCAGCCAAGAGTAAGTGACCTTGTAAATGGCCGGATAGAGAAATTTTCTATCGATAAGCTGATGACCTGCCTATATAAAATAGGTTTCCGCTTCAAGCCCCATTACGAAAACGAGCAACTTACTATGGATGTTCAGATCGTTACTGATAATCAGCGCCCGAGTGCGATGGCCTAATTTAGTCATAAAGGTAATAGGGATGAAACCAAATATCGAGTATACAGCGCAGATATTAGACAAGTTCGAAAGTTGTGAGCAACCCCAACTCAGCTTTGTTGAACTGTGGAACAGTTTTGTGCTTCAAGAGGACAGCAACGAGTTTGTCTTTCACTTTAGGCTGTTAGTCGAAAATGGACTGATAAGCAGACACGACATGATTTCAAGACCTATTAGCAGTCTTGGTCTGCATTATTCATCACCTTCTGACATAACTATTTTTGATGCTCAACTAAGACTTACACAGCAAGGTCATGATTTCGCAAAAGCATTAAACAATCGAGAAGTCTTAGCGAAATTGAAAGATGGATTTAAAGAGGCTCCTTTTAAAGTCATATTTGATGGTTCTCAGCAGTTGCTGACACATTTCTTCAAAAAGAAGATCGACTCATTAACGGCAGAATAAGAGCAGTGATGAAATATGGAGAGAAAGAGATATGGACTTCATGACACAGATTGTACCCGCTGTAATAGTTATGCTCGCAAATTTGGCTGGCGGGAGTCATGATTCCCCCAAATACGAAATCTGGACCGCAGTATTTGGCTGGACATTTTGCATTTCAATCATATTGAGGTCCGGCCGGTAAAAGCATTGAATTTAGCCACTTCTAACGTAACCGATTGAATATTATGAATTAATCAACCAGCAGTTCAAAAGTCATGGGCTTAACCTGCTTGGTTAGATCCAGCTCAAAACTTCCTAGCCGCCCCAAATGCTCGGTATGATACGGTGAGAATTCGGCCATAATGTCGCGGGTAATATTGTACCCTTCCGACTTCAATTGATTGAACACTTCGGTCATCGCGTTTACGTTGTATAAGATCGCGAAGTTGGCCAGCAAATGATTGTATTTAACGATTTTGCTTTGTTCGTGTCTCAAGTTTGCAGGAATTTTCCCGCCATTAGCAAAAAACAACCACCGGGCAAACTCATTGAACTCTTCGCTCTTACAGGTCGCTGCCTGGATTGTTTTGCGCAGATCAACGTCGGTAATGTATTCCAGCAAAAACATGGTTCTGACCACGCGCCCGAGTTCACGGAACGCAAAGTACAGCTTGTTTTTCCGGTTCTTGGTGCCGAACCGGCGCAGGATTGTCGAAGCGGTGATTTTCCCTGCTTTAACTGACATGGCCGTTCGCATCATATCCGCATAGTGCTTTTCAATGAGATCCCACTTGATCGGCTCCTTGAACAAAGACTGAATATGCTTGAGTACCATGGAGCGATCAGGCTTATAAAAGCTGAGATCTTTGATATTTCGGATACGGGGCATGAGCTTTATGCCCAGCAAGTACGCCAGGCCAAAGACGGGTGTGGATTGCGCCTGTGTATCGCCGTGAACGGTGTCCGGATTAAAATCAGATTCATCGTTGAGTAGGCCGTCCAAGATATAAATCGCCTCGTAGACACCGCAGGGAATAAACCGGCTGAACAATGCAATATAGGTGTCCGAGACGTGGTAATAGGCAATGCCGCCATAGCTGCCATACCGAATATGGTATTCAGATAGCAAATTATCTTCGTAGAGATCCCAAAGCTTTCCATCAGCGGACACACTGCTGCCTGTTCCCCAACACTCAATGAGCCGGTATTTCTTATACTCGCTATTGATCTTCGCAATAGCTTTATCGAGACGCGCTTCCGTCGTGCGTTTTAAGTTAAGCCAGGCGACTTGCTTGCGAGAAACGCCCTGCACAGATCGCACGGTTTCGGTGGGACCAATGTTGGTACCGTAACAAAACACGGTCAGGACAAAACGTAACTCCGGGTCGCTGATACGTGATTCGAAGCCCGACAACGGGCCAAAATGTTTATTCAGGTTCAGCCACTTTTCGACATTGATAATCACATCAAGCAGGTTGATTTTGTCCAACCGATCGCGCAAAAGCGCTCCAATTTCTTCGACTTCAGGTAAGGGTTGATCAGGTTTTGGTTTACCGATAATCAGATTCCCGTTTTCAATACGAACCAGTTCGTCCTCCGGGAATTGGCTGTCAGCTTTCCGGCAGCTCGTTTCCATGGACTTCTTCAGCGTTGTTGTAAATTCAGTATCACCGGCGACGAGCCCTACCTCCTCGCAATAGGTAGGCAACTGCGCTTCGTATTCTTCCCAGGTGATCATCTGCTCCCGGTAATCATCGAAGGTTTCACTGTAGGGAATGAACAAGTCACCGGTACTTAGTTCTTCAGCGATCCGTTCAAACACACACAGCTCAAAACAGGTTTTATTAACCTCCGACACCTGTGCTGATTTGGTTGATTTTCCCGTGACTAATTTCCACCAGCTTTCGCGAATCCAGCGAATATTAATGACATTTCTGGAAGAGGGATCGTTCGGATCGCTTTGAATTGACAGGAACTCCGTGCGACGCTTTTTGTGCGTCAAAATAAACTGGAACGCATTGAGCAAGTCCTTGTCTTCCGTGGCCGATGCCAGGTTGAGTATTTCAATCGTACGAAACAAGGTGGATCGTTGCTTTTTATAGAGTCGAACCATAAACGGCAAATAGTTGTTGCCTGCGAATGCCATATATTGTTCGCACATTTGCATTAGCTGATCACTGTTCTTTCCCAGTATCGGATCAAAAGCTGCCACCGAATCGGGTTTATCAAGATACACCTTGACCGTCCCAGACAACACAGAAATCAAATGATCGGTTTGCTTTTGATGGTCTGCAAGGTACTTCTCCAACAGCTTCTGCGCCGAGCGATCCATTTTTAACAACATCTTGATAAAAATATCGGCGGCGTTATCCAGTGTTTGTGCGTATTGGTGCCGGATTAAAACGATGACGAGTGCGAGTCGCTTGTTCAGCTTTAGTTTCATCAATTCGGCGTAATCCAGGACCTTGGCCTCGTTGATAAACTGCTGGTGTTTAACTGGCGGCAACCCCAAATCCGTGGGCAAAAGTGTTTGCAGGGATGTAAGCCATTCCAGGTATTGGATGTACGCATGGATATTGCGAGGGGTCGGGCGTTTGGGTTCATTTTTCAGCGTGCTCCAACCAAAACCATTCAGTCCTGTGCTAGATCGAAGAATATCGTTGATGCATTGGCGACTTTCAGACTCTAAAAAGCCACACAATTGATCGTAATACCGAGTGTTGACTTCGGCCCTGGCCGCCTGACATATCCGCTCAAGTACACTGAACGCCGGTAACTCGTATCGCTCTTTGACCAAATATTCCAACGTGACATTGATGATATCCGGTAATGCTTCTTTGGTAGTCGCTGCCTCAAGTGCCCAAATCTGTGCCAATTCAGAGGTCTTGGCCGCATCGTAGGCTTTTATATTAAGATGGCGCCGAATCAGCTTTACGTGACGATCCTTCGCGCCCGATGTGTAATAGGTTTGGGGATCCTTCAGTGTCACCCGCGAACGGCACTGATTTTTAATGTGCGTGATGATCACCTTTGGTATTTCACCCAGGTTTACGAACCGGCCCAATCGCTGCGTGATTTTTAGCTGAATCAGGAGCCCCAAAAAGAATGCGCTGGTTCGTTTACAGTGACGCAGTGCAAACTTCTGATCTTCCGGCGTAGGTGTATAGACATCCCCTAACTCATCTTCGGTGATATCAGATTTAATTCGTGGATAAGCTGTCTGATAGATAGCGGCCATCGACTTAAATTTTCTCTGATAGATGCATTATTGTGTAAAAGCATCGCGTTATAGTTATCAGGTTTCTAGTCGTCATTTGGATATGCCTAGATTACTCGCAAGTGGCTTTCATTGCTTTATTCCTTGTGATGGCCTGCCATTACGTCGCCTGAATTGAGATGCCAAGCATTTTGAACAATCGCAAACAACAGTAATACCAACGCCAACAGCAACAGTTCGGTTTGATACACATTGACCGCATACTGAATTTTGAGACCCATACCAGAAACAGCGGAAGGAAACAAAATGGCGATAAAACTTAAGATGGTCGGCAGCAGCGGGGTACAACACAACAGGGGGCTTACAATCCCGATAACTATGCCGCCCGCCGCTGGTGCCGTTCTGCAATGGGTCTTCTTGCGTATCAGTTGAACCCATAAATTGATGAGAACGCTCTCCAGCGTTGCGAACAAAAACGCAAATAGCGCGATTCTCAGATTAAGATGTGCAAAAGAACGCAAGCCAATATCGGAACCCAGTTCATGCGCTGGCAGGACAACCAAGTGGACGACCAGCACCAGACTAAAGAGGATCGCGGTACGCCGTTTTGAGTGAGAATCCTGAACCGGCGATTGAAATGCATACACTACAAGTGACCAGAGGCGTTTTATAGAGTTTGTAGCGCGCTTCACTATCGCATTCATTCTTCTTTGCCGTTTGTCGCAACTTTGTAAGTTCCCCAGAACATCTCCGGTAACACGCAAACCAGTGGTGTACCGATCAGTAAAAAGAGTCCTAATCCGTTAAAGGTGAGCCATTGTATCCACTGCATCCCAATGCCTAATGCCAACATGGCAGAACCCAGAAAAAATGGCCCGCTGAAAAAACAATGCATTCGCCCACATTGACGCGCATTTCTTAAACAGGCATATCCCATCCAACTTAAAGCGATCGCCCAGATACTGCCGGTCATCCACGGTGCAAGTTGCATCATGCCGGTAATCACTATGAGTATCGCTGGCAATACCCAGGTGAGAATAAATCGGCCTTTATTGGCTACCCAGTCGTGGGGGCCGGTTTCACATTTTTCTGACATCGTATACTCCTTTGTTATGGCGATCAGGCCAGTTGGCGCAGCTCCGACAGCTGTGAATCCAATGCCTGCAAGTAAGCCTGGCGTTCATCAATTTTGGTTTGCAGTTCGCGCATGGCGGCTTCACAGGCTTGCTGGTCGCCTTCGTTGATGGCGTAGAGCAAGGGTTTTATATCCAGGATCAGCAGGCCCGCCGCACGCGCTGCGCGAATGAAGCGCAGCCGGTTTAAAGCGCATTGATTGTATAAACCGAAACCACCCGCGGAATGCTCTGGGCAAAGTACCAAATTTTCCAAGACGTAATTCCTGACGGTATGCACTGTGGTTTGCGCGGCTTTCGCCAGTTGCGAGATCGTCAGGGGAAATTCGAGTGCCTGCCCATCGGCATCCATGAATGCCGCAAAGTCGGGGATCACCTCAAAGTATCGTGACACATCTTTTGACACGGCGGCTTTTGACATGGGTTTGTCTCCGTTCGTTTCAAACACTGCGGCCTGGCCACAACGCTTCAGTCGTTTCGGCATCGGCTGGCCGCGCCAGCCGATAGCCCTGTAATACATCACAGCCAAGCTTCTCTAAAAGTTGTTGTTGAGTGGCCGTCTCAACCCCTTCCGCGACGATGGATAAATTCAGGTTATGGCCAAGGGTGATGACGCTTTCGGTAATGGCGCGATCCTTTGGCTCGGTTGTCATATGCGTGACAAAGGTTTTGTCGATTTTTAGGCGGGTCACTGGGCAGCATTGCAAGCGTGCCAGCGACGAACTCCCGGTACCAAAATCGTCGATGGACAGGCGAATGCCCAGCGCCTGGCAGCGATGCAGGTTTTCGATCAGGATTGGCGTATCCTCCAGGGCCAGTGTTTCGGTTAATTCCAGTTCCAATGCCGGAGCAGGCAGTCCCGTATCACGCAATATCCTGGCAAGGTCTTCGACAAAGTCAGGTTGGTGGATTTGTAAGGCAGAGACGTTGACCGCGATGATACCCTCGGGTAAACCGCGTTGACGCCAATGCATCATCTGTTGACAGGCCGCCCGTAAGACAAACGCGCCCAGTTCCAGAATTAATCCGCTTTGTTCGGCAACGGGAATAAAGGTGTCTGACTGGATCAATCCTTCAGTTGGATGTTGCCAGCGAATGAGCGTTTCAGCGCCTTCCCAGCATTGGTGTTGAACATCCCATAGAGGCTGGTAAAAAGGAACGAATTCACCCTTGTTCAATCCATCCGCCAACGCATTGACCGTTGGGGCTGTCAGTGAATGCGTGGCGGGTGCCGTTCCCATACTGCCCTCTCTTATCCTGCACAACAGGACAGTTCTTTGACATCCTTGTTAAAGGTTTGCGCGCAGAGCTTCAAACCTTCCACCATGGTGAGGTAAGGGAAAAGCTGGTCGGCTAATTCCGTCACCGTCATACGGTTGCGGATGGCTAAAGCCGCACTCTGGATCAGTTCGCCGCCTTCGTGAGCCAGGATCTGCGCGCCTAGCAACAACCCCGTTTCCTTCTCTGTGACCAGTTTGATAAAACCGTCGGTTTCAAAGTTGGCTAACGCACGTGGGACATTTTCCATACCCAGTACGCGGCTGTCGGTCTCAATATCCTGAGCCCTGGCTTGCTCCTCGGTCAGTCCGACGGTAGCCACCTGTGGATCGGTAAAGATCACGGCGGGCATGGTGGACAGATCCAGTTTGGCGTCGCCGCCCGTCATATTGATACCAGCACGGCTACCGGCGGCCGCGGCGACATAGACAAATTGCGGCATGTTAGAGCAGTCACCGGCAGCGTAAATACCAGCAACATTGGTTTCCATGCGTTCGTTAACAACGATTTCGCCCTTTTTGTTGGTGGTGACACCCACCGCGTCCAGATTGAGTTGGCTGGTATTGGCGTGTCGCCCGGTGCTTACCAGCAAACGATCACAACTGAGCTCGCCTGCATTAGTGTTCAGGGTGAATTGATTTCCATCGTGGGTCACTTGGGTGGCTTGCGTGTTGTTTAAAACTCGAATGCCTTCTTTTTCAAAACAGCCTGCCAGTTTTTCACCGATTATGGGGTCTTCACTGTAAAGTAGTGAGTGTCTTGCCAACACGGTGACTTCACTGCCCAATCGTCGGTAAGCCTGGGCAATTTCTAGCGCCACGACCGATGAACCAATCACCACCAGGTGCTGCGGCAATTCCTCGGCAAACAGCGCTTCGGTAGAGGTCCAGTAAGGCGTTTCGGCCAGCCCCTCGATGGGAGGAATGGTTGGCGTGGAGCCAGTGGCGATCAGGATTTTATCAGCAAAGATTTCCTGCTCAGTGCCATCATTTTTTCTGACTATCAGGGTGTTTGCATTTTTAAATTGCGCCCAACCTTTAAGTAAACTAAGCGCAGGATTTGTCTCTAGAATATTCTGATACTTTGCAGCGCGCAGCTCTTCGACTCGAGCGGTCTGCTGCTGAGCCAACAAGGCTCGACTCAATTGGGGCGCATGATTTTCCAGTCCGGCAAAGGGATTATTGCGTTGCTGCTGTGCCAATTGAGCGGCGCGGATCAAAATTTTTGAGGGTACGCAGCCGACATTCACGCAACAGCCGCCAATCACATCGGCTCCCTCAATAAGAGTGACCTTGGCACCACCTTCAGCGGCTTTGATAGCACAGGCAAAAGCGCCGGAACCCGTACCGATAATCGCCACATGTTGAGTTCGGTTGCTTTCTGTGTTGCTGGTATTTTCGTTGTCACAGTAGGCGTTCGGTGCTGTGTTTTCCGCTAAGGGGTTTTCTTTTGCGGTATAACCCAGGGCTTCAATCGCTCCAATGAGATCGGTTACGCTGACCCCACCGTTTGTGGTGATCGTTGCGCTGGCGTTTTCATAAGATATTTCAACCTTATTCACGCCTTCGATCGCATCGAGCGCTTCTTTAACGTGAGCGACGCAACTTGGACAGGTCATCCCTTCTATCGATAGTAAGATCATTCGTTTTCCTCAAATAGTAGTCAGGCATTGCGTCGTGTTAAACAGCACAGCTGTCATCATCACAGCGTTTATTCGCGGGTGAAAAAATATCCCAAAGCGATACGGCAACCATCAGGCCTAACGCTGAATAGGTGACATAGCTGCTCCAGCCGTATTGGAAAAACGGATAGAGCGATAACAGCAATAAAATGGGGCCGACCACACCCAGCGCACTACGGTGCCATTGCCGGTGGCTGAACCAGCCAAGTCCGTTGAGTACCAGGGCAATCCAGGCAAACAACGGTAACAGGGTATTAACAAACAAACCTTCCCATTGGCTGAGAAAACCCAACCCGACCGCAGCGCCCAGGCTGGCGATGGCCGGGAAACACATGGCGCATCCCATAGCAGAAACCAGCGCGCCCAATGAGCTAATCTTATCGCCGAAACGGGTCAGTAACTGTATTAGCATTTCCATGCTTTACTCCTTGAGCGTTGATGGATAACCCGCATTAGTGGTGGCTTCGGTCAGTGCTTTTACTGTGGTTTTTTCGTCGTCGAATGTGACAACTGCCAATTTGGTTTCAAAGGTGACTTCAGCTTTACTCACACCCTCAACATTTTTTAAGGCATTTTTGACCGTAAAGGGGCAGGTCACACAGTTCATGGTTGGAACTTCCAAAGTAACTGTTTTCGGCGCAGCAAAAGCGGTCAGGCTGGTCAAGGCTAGCAAAGACAACAAGGCAATTTTCTTCATCATTTTCTCCAGTAACGTATTAAGTCATTAATAAAAGTGAGCGGTAAGAAAGTATTCAGGCAAACCAGACAATCCAATAATTGCTGGTGACTAGCACCAACGCAGTCAGTGCCGTTAACCAAAAGATCACCTGCCGGCGTTTTCGCACTTGAGGAACTGCACAGGCGGTGCCTGGCTCACAGTCCTCAACGGGGCGATAGACCTTCCAGCCTGCGAAGCCAAATAAGGCTAAAACCAGCAGGATAAAAATGGGACGATAAGGTTCTAACAAGGTTAAATTACCAATCCAGGAGCCACTCACGCCTAGCAGCAACAACACGAAAGGACCAGCGCAGCACAGGCCAGCGCCAACAGCCGCGATAACGCCGCCAATAATAGGTAGATTGGATTCTTTCTGTGACACGACTTACTCCTCTGATTTCAGTGTATGGAGCAAGTGTAATCTCCGTACCGATGTACGGAGTCAAACGTTTTTGTGATGCCCGTGTAAAACTAATTAAGGTTGCAGGGAGTCGATAATGGGACAATGTGAGTCATCGTTATTACTCTGACATTGCGTCAATAATGCCTTGAGTGCGCTTTCGAGCCGCTTCAGATCGGCAATTTTTTCCATGACGGCGCTGAGTTTATACTCGGCCAGCTCCTGCACCTGAGCACATGGGCGGTCATTCAAGCTTAGCAGGTTGGCGATCTCTTCCAGGGTAAACCCCAATTCTTGCGCCCGCTTAATGAACCGGATGCGATTAACCGTTTCATCGGGATAATGGCGGTAGCCCAACTCGGGTTTTGGCGGTTGCTCTATTAATCCACGACGCTCATAGAAGCGAACGGTTTCTATATTGATAGCCAGTTCTTTGGCAACTTTACTGATAGTTCTTGTCATGTTCATATCTCTTTTACCCGAACGGTATCTATAAGAACCGCCATTTTCTCCATCAATATATGGGTAGCGTTATTGGAGAGCTGCTGTCCTTCTTCAATGTACTCCCAGACGGTGGCATCGCTCTTCCATCCGCCTTGCTTTTTAATCAACTCAAAATCAACTCGTTCTCGGGCTGCCGATGTAGAGAGGCCGCGCCGGAAGCTATGGCTGCTCAATTCCGGTACAAAATCGAACTGGCAGGCGTTACCCAAAGTCTTGAGTAATTCATTAATGGCACTGGGATTCAACGCTTTAGGCTGAATCTTATCCCACCGGTTAATGGGGCGAAAAACCGGACCTTCATTAATGCCACCCAGTTCTATCCAGTTTTTCATGGCCGTAGCAGGACAGCAGTCTGGTGCACCGAAAGGTAATGCTCGCACTAAGCCGGAGGCTTGTTGATCGGTCTTGGAACTAGACAGCCGGATGAGAAGTCCTTCAGGTTCCCACACCAGATCACCGTAGCGAATGGCCACCAATTCGCTACGGCGAAAGGCACCGAAAAAGCCGGTCAACACCAGCGCGATATCCCTCAGTTTCTTTTTGGTGGTTGGTAGTTGCCGCAAATGATTCACCATTTGGGCGACGTGCTCCAAGCGCAATGCCTTGGCTTTGCGCTTGGGTTGGCCATGGGTACGACGAACGCCTTCCATGGTTTTGCGGACCAACGGATCACTTACTGGATCGATGAGCCCTTGATAATGGTGCCATTGGCTAATAGCGGTCAGGTGCAGATCCAGGGTTCGGGGATTAAGCGATTCGGCTCTGGCCAGCAGGTAACGCACGACAGTATCCCGATCCGAGGGCAGGCGACCACCCCATTTTTCAAATTGTCGAATGGCCGAACGGTAGGCTTTACGTGTGTTGTCGGATGTCGCTGCCTGGAGGTATTGCCGTAGTGGTTCGGGCCCCTGGCGTTCAACCAGGGTCGCATCCTTATTACGTAACAACAAGTTGCTAGCCTGTATTGGCGGTTTGTTGTTCATGAATAGGATTTCCTTCGATGTCGCTCAAAAGGCGGCTATGTACCGGCGTTACAAGTCGAAAATTTACGTCAAGATCAACTAGCCCACGATAAGGATGATTATCAGTGGTTAGTATCATGAATTCAAGCAATCTTGAAACGAACCAATATAATGTTATATTACGTGTTATGTAATATGTTACTAAATAATCCGAGAGGAATCACCATGGCCCGTGCCGGAGTCACTTATCACGATATCGCTAAAGCCGCTGAAGCCATTAAAACGCAAGGCCAGGAACCCACGGTGGATCGGGTGCGCGAACACCTGGGCACCGGCAGCAAAAGCACCATCGCGCCATTGCTCAAGCGTTGGCGGTCAGACAATGGGGAGGCGGCCGATGTCAGTGGGCTGCCGAACGACCTCGTCGAGGTGGTAAAGTCCCTGCATGAGCGGGTACAGCAGATGGCCGACCACCGTATCGAACAAGCTCGCCAGGAATTCGAGACTTTAAAGGAAGAACTCCGCAAAGAGTTGACCCATGCCGACAACACCATGGCGCAACTAACTGCCCGACAACGGGACCTGGAGAACCAGACCGAACGGCTGAGCAAAGAAAAAAGCGAGCAAAGTCGGTCCCTGGAAGACGCGCGTGTCAGCCTGGCCAAGGCCGAGTCCCAGCGGGACGAAGCTGCTGCACGGATTGTTGAATTGAAGGAGAGCGTTGCGGAACTCAAACAAGAAAATAAGGATATCCGCGATCATTTCGAACATTACCAGCAGCGTACTGCCGAAGACCGCCAGCAGGAGCGCGAACAATTCCGTTCAGTTAACCAGGGGCTGAACGATCAGATCCAGAATCTGCAACACCGGCTCGCCCAGGCTGAGTCGAGAGCGTCAGAGCTGTTTGACGCCAATGTGCAGTTACAACGACATGCCGATGAATTAAAACGGGCCAATGGGGCGCTAAATAGCGACGTGAAGGGAAAGATAGAAGATGTCCAGAACCTGAAACACGAGCTTGAAGAAGCCGTGGCAAAGTGCCGGGAATACCAGCATCAAAATGATCATTTGGCGCAAAACATGGCCGTGCTCACCACTCAGAAAGCTGATGTTGATAAGCAAGTGGCCGTCTTATCCCAAACACTGGAGACCACAAAAACCGAATTGAAAACCACCCAGGATAAAGCGGCGCTTCTGATCGACGAGAATAAAGTCATTCTTCAGGAAAAAGCCGTGATCCAAGGTCAATTTAAACAGCTCCAAAGTTCGCTGTAGCCGGATGGATGTATTTTGAGCGCCCGGCAGCTTAATGGTGGAATCGTCGTAGCTCATCAAATTTGTCGGTTCTTCCACTTGAAGCTTCTGTGCTTCTTCACATCAAGGATCTTTTGCCAATGAATCTGCTGTCAATTTTCACAATATTTGTAATTACTGCGGTTGCCGAAATTGTAGGTTGTTATCTGCCGTGGCTGGTACTGAAACAGAACAAGTCGGTATGGTTGTTAATTCCTGCTGCGCTTTCGCTGGCGTTATTTGCGTGGCTGTTGACGCTTCACCCAACGGCGGCAGGTCGCACTTATGCTGCCTATGCGGGCATATATCTGGGCGTTGCTCTCCTCTGGTTGCGTATTGTTGACGGAGTGGCGCTCACCCGTTGGGACATCGCGGGGGCTTTGGTCGCATTGGTAGGGGTTACCATCATCGTTATACAGCCAACGGCCGGTTAGGCAAGGCGCCATAATGTTGAATAATATCAGCCGCTTATGCTCAAAGTGGCTAAATCCAACGCTTTTACCGGCCGGACCTCAATGATCGGTGGCTTATGGTTGATGTATCTAGAAGGGTTTAATTTCTCAGTAGCTGTTGGTGTGGGCTTTATCGCTCTAGCTGGTGTTGCGGTTGAGATTGGCGGGATAATGCTGGTTTATCTTAATCAAGCACTTGCTGAGCTTAAGGAAAAAGCGCTGGAGCGAGCAGAACTCATCTCAGATGATGCATATCAAGATGCATTATTGCACGGTGCTGGCTTACGAGTTCGTCCAGTAATGATGACGGTAGCTACAATCATTATAGGTTTAATGCCTATTTTATATGGTACTGGTACAGGTTCTGAGGTCATGAGCCGCATTGCTGCTCCTATGGTAGGCGGAATGACAAGTGCTGTGCTGCTCACGCTTATTGTACTCCCTGCAATTTACTCAATCATTAAAAAGCCTGAAGTAAATGCCTTTAACAAAGAGCTTTCTAACGTGGAGCCTGAGAATAATGCTTAGCACGGCTAGAAAATATCACAAATGGCTAATGGCATTTGTCGGAATACAATTCCTCTTCTGGTCTATTACAGGCGTGTATATGGTGACTATGGATATTCACTATATACACGGCGAAACCTTGTCTAAGGAAACTGCGAATAAGTCCCGCAGTTTAACGCTTAGTTAAGCCGCAGCATCACCTGCCTAATTTTTAAACTCTAATT
>NZ_JABBXD010000010.1:28180-120681 GCF_014750655.1 Salinimonas profundi | reverse complement strand
ACGAGTGCCCACACAGATTGTCTTGTTATAAATTGTTAAAGAACATTTTGCTTCGTTTCTCCCCGAAGCGGGACGCGAATTCTACGCGTTTAGTTTTCGTTGTCAACACCTTTTTGAAACTTAATTTCGAAGGCCTTGGAAAACCGCTTTTCATGTCGGCTTGCGCCTGTCTGATAAAGCCCTTCAACTGTCCTGCCTGTTGGCCTGTCCCGTCGAAGTGGTGCGCATTTTAGTGATAAATAACTTTAGGTCAATAGTCATAACTAATAAAATTGTAAAATCGCGTTCAACCGGTTACTTTATAGTCATTCATAGTAAAAACTGACCAATTTGAACTTTTTCGAATATACGTCGTTCTAAATTGTGAATCACCTTATTACAAAAATTTCAGGTTTGAATACCAGGGGAGATCAGGTTTATGCGAAAGATGTACATCGTTGCTTTACTGGCTGTTGCCAGTTGGTCGGTACAGGGAACCGAATTTAGTCAGCCGGAACCGAAGGTCGCAGATCCCTATCAGGTAAAATTCTTAAAACGTCAGGTTGCACAAAACATGTCTGTGGGTACAGCAATACGCTCTATTGCCAGTCACTATCCCCAGGATGTGGTCCCTATCGTTGATATAGCTCTGGATACCTACCCTGATAAATATCGTGAAATTATTTACGCAGCCATTTCAGCCCAGCCCGCCTCCACGCAAGAAATAGTCGAGCTAGCCTTAAATAAAGAAGTAGGCTCCTGCCCTTCTATCGTCAAACTCGCGATAAAAGCTGAACCCAGTTACGTAGACTTTGTTGTTCAGGCAGCAGCGAATGCGACCCCGGATGAATTGGATGAGATTGTCCGTGTGGCCGTACTAACAGAGCCCAATTCAGCAGATTACATTGTGCAAACCTTATCGCGGGAACACCCTAGTAAGCTGGTGCAGATTTTAAGTACTGCGTTAGACGCCGTTCCTTATGTGGGCGAATACATGGTGGATTCGTTGTTGGCTATTTTCCCCGCTCAGGCAGATGAAGTTGTTTCAACAGCGATTAAGGGATCGTCATCTCAGCGTGAACAGGTACTCCGGATTCTGGAATCAGCGCAGGACGCTGGCGTCGCTGATGATAAGATTCGTCAATACGGCATTGATGCCGGATTTTCTGATGAAGAGTTAGCGGGTGTACTAAGCGATAAGTAGTGTTTATTGGATTCTAAGAAAGCTTTCTTGATAAAAAAGACGCTTTGCAGCGGCTTTATTGTGGATCAATCTGAACAAGTATCACGTCAGTCCGCGTTGAAAAAATCTAAGTTTGACGTATTTCTCTATTCAACGTTTCTCAGCGGCAGAATTGTTGAATATATTGAATTACCATCTTAGCGAGAAAATAAAATACTTTTATTTACCGGTTCCCAGTCTCTCTCCCTGATAAGACCCGTCCTGTACTGATTGCCACCATGCTTTGTTGTCAATATACCATTGCACAGTTTTGCGGATCCCCGATTCAAAAGATTCCTTGGGCTTCCATCCCAATTCTTTTTCAATTTTTGATGCATCTATGGCATAACGCATATCATGACCAGGGCGGTCTTCCACATAAGTGATTTGATCTGCGTATGAGGATTTTCCTGGCATAAGCTCATCTAAAATACAGCAAATCGTATTTACGACTTCCAGATTCTGTTTTTCATTGTGCCCGCCGATATTAAATGTTTCACCCACTTTTCCTTTCAGCGCTACCAACACCAGTGCACGAGCGTGGTCTTCAACGTATAGCCAGTCTCTTATCTGATTTCCCTTTCCATAAATCGGGAGCGGCTTTCCGGCAAGTGCATTAAGGACCACCAGTGGAATGAGCTTTTCCGGGAAATGGTAAGGGCCATAATTATTAGAGCAATTAGTAATGACCACCGGCAACTTGTAGGTGCGGTGCCATGATCTTACTAACTGATCAGATGATGCTTTTGATGCTGAATATGGAGAGCTTGGCGCATACGGCGTTTCCTCTGTAAACAATGGCAAGTTTGTATCGTCTTCGAAATCGTCAGGATGGGGCAAGTCCCCATACACCTCATCGGTGGAGATATGGTGAAACTTGAATGCCTGGCGTTTAGTGTCATCTAGCTGAGCGTAATAAGCACGTGCTTGTTCAAGTAAGGTATAAGTGCCAACCACATTGGTCTGGATAAATTCGCCCGGACCGTCAATTGAACGGTCGACATGAGATTCAGCAGCAAGATGCATAATGAGGTCGGGCTGATGCGTGCTTAACACCCGCTTCACTTCTTCTGCATCACAGATATCCACTTTTTCAAACGTATACCTCTCGTTGCTTGAAACAGATGCTAGAGACTCGAGATTTCCAGCGTAGGTCAGCTTATCCAGGTTGATAACAGTATGGTTAGTATCGTTGATAAGATGTCGAATCACTGCTGAACCAATAAAACCAGCGCCCCCGGTAACTAAAATAGTTCTTCTCATTATTGCTTCTCACTTTGAAAAGATGACATCATATCTGCCAATTGCTGACGCCAATGCTGAAGCCCAATCTCCGCAAATGCTTCTCGTGTAGCTACTTTATCAAGAACGCTATAGTGCGGGCGTTTAGCTGGCGTGGGATACTGTGAAGATGGAATAGGGTGAACAGGTATTTTTCTATTTAAAAGACCTGCATTTACGCCTACTTCCTGAATAGCGAGTGCGAAATCATACCAGCTTGCCACCCCTTCGTCTGTCCAATGATAAGTGCCCACTACTCGGTGGCGAGCAGCAAATAAGCAGGCTTCTGCTAATCCTTTGGCCCAGGTAGGCGAACCAATTTGATCGTCGATAACATTCAATGCCGGTTTTTCTGCCATCAGGCGAAGCATGGTTTTTACAAAATTATTGCCAAACTCAGAGTAAACCCAGGCTGTACGGAGCAAGCAGCTGCCGCCGGGCAATGTGGACAATAACGCTTTTTCACCCTCAGCTTTACTTTTGCCATATTCTCCCTGCGGGTCGATCGTATCATCTGACTGATAAGGACTGCCCTTCGTGCCGTTAAATACGTAATCCGTAGAGACATGCACTAAAAAGTAACCCGCCTTCCGACATACTTCAGCGAGATTAGCAACGCCGGAGGCATTTACTCGATAAGCCTCTTCTAGCTCATTTTCTGCTTTATCAACAGCGGTGTAGGCTGAGCTATTAATAACGGCATCCGGCGCATGTTTCGATAAGCTACTTTCTAACTGATCGCGATCACTGATATCGACATCATTTCGCCCTAAAAAAACTGCTTCATCACCTAGTATTGCTTTAAGCTCAGAAGCAAGCTGACCAGACTTCCCAATCACTACAATTTTCATATTTATGCCTCAGAAAGTTGGTGCTTTTTGAAATGACAGACCATCAGTATCTTTTGCTGATAAAGAAGGCGAACCACCATTTACCAGAGGCCATTCAATGCCTAATATCGGATCGTCATACTTCACTGAAACTTCAGATTCGGGATGGTAATAGTCCGTGCATTTATAGACAAATTCGGCTGATTCGCTGGTTACATAAAATCCGTGCGCGAACCCTGCCGGTACCCATAACTGGCGCTGATTCTGCGCCGATAAATAAGCCCCCACCCACTGGCCAAAGGTGCTTGAACTCTTTCGCATATCTACGGCAACGTCATATACTTCACCACTTGTGGCCCGAACTAATTTACCCTGAGTATGTTTCAACTGATAGTGCAGACCGCGCAGTATACCCTGCCGTGATTTTGAATGATTATCCTGTACGAACTCAACGTCAGCACAATGTTCTTTGAACCAATCATTTCGAAAGGTTTCCATGAAGAAACCGCGCTCATCGCCGAAAACTTTAGGTTCGATGATTTTTACATCTGCGATAGATGTCTCAACTACTTGCATGAATAAACTCTTGTTTTAAACTCTAGCTACTTAACGCGGTCGTGAATAACTTTCAGTAAATAGTCGCCGTATCCACTTTTTTTCAGAGGGGCCGCTAATCTTTCAAGTTGCTCTGCATCGATGTAACCCATTCTGTAAGCGACCTCTTCAGGGCAACACACTTTTAGCCCCTGGCGTTTTTCAATTGCGGCGACAAAGTTGGCGGCATCCAGCAAACTATCAAGTGTACCTGTATCCAGCCATGCAGAACCACGCCCCATCAGCTCTACTTTCAGTGAACCGTCTTGAAGATACAGATTGTTTAAATCTGTAATTTCCAATTCTCCACGTGAAGATGGTTTCACTTCCTTGGCAAAATCCACCACGCGGTTATCGTAATAATAAAGGCCGGTTACGGCGTAGCTAGATTTAGGATTTGAAGGTTTTTCTTCAATAGAAATAGCATTCCAGTTATCATCAAAATCCACAACGCCGTAACGCTCAGGGTCATTTACATGATAACCGAATACTGTGGCACCATGTTCCTGCCGGAAAGCGTTTTGCAAGGAAAGGCGCAGATCATGGCCGTAATAAATATTGTCGCCCAGCACCAATGTGCAGCTGTCGCTGCCGATGAACTCTTCACCGATTAAAAATGCCTGAGCAAGTCCATCAGGGCTAGCCTGAACAGCATATTGAATATTAAGTCCGAGGCCTGCCCCGTCACCAATTAGTTCAATGAAACGGGATTGTTCATCTGGCGTGGTGATTATCAAAATATCCCGGATGCCTGACATCATGAGCGTAGTCAGCGGGTAAAAGATCATTGGCTTGTCGTAAACAGGCATGAGCTGTTTACTAACCACTTTAGTCAATGGGTGAAGACGCGTGCCAGAACCGCCCGCTAAGATTATTCCCTTTCTCATTATGCAGAGATCCCCTGTGTAGTGTTAAGCACCTAGACTAACAATATGCAGTAGCTTTGAGCATCTGTTGTTTCGCGCCGCAAAAGTACACCAAGCGCGTCCTTAACGCAAAAATACTATAGGCAGACTTCACAGCAACTTGTTTAATACTCTTCCTTACCTTTGATAGCGAAATTCTCCCGTTTCAGCGTCAGGTTCGGATTGTAAGCCGGATCATGGTCGATATATTTTTTCCATTTAGTGCGAAGATAGGTCAGCTCACGATTGAACCGTGCCGCTTTTTCTTCCGAGATATCTAACCCCCGAGACACAGATTCGTGGTGATAGAGCTCGGCCTCGGCGCAGTAGACATTGCGAACGCCTGTTTCCAGCACTTTCAGACAAAAATCAACGTCATTAAAGGCAACATGCAGATCCTTTTCGTTTAAGCCACCAACTTCTTCATATTTTGACTTTTTAACCAGCAAACAAGCAGCTGTCACTGCACTGTAATTTTGTGTCGCAATCAAGCGATTCATATAACCGGGATGATATCTTGGAAAATATTTGTGTGCATGTCCTGCACCACCGCCATACCCTAAAACTACCCCGGCATGCTGAATTCGGTCGTCTGAGTAGAGCAGCTTTGCACCTACACAGCCGATATCACCACGCATCGCGTGGCCAGCCATGTATTCAAGCCATTGCGGTGAAATAACTTCGATATCATTATTCACCAAACCAACCACTTCGCCATTGGCCTGTTTTACGGCAAAATTATTGATGGCTGAGTAGTTGAAAGGGTGTGGGTATTTCAATAACCGAACTTTAGGATGTCTGTCCAGTTCATCAAAATAAGCCAGGCATTCCGGATCATTAGAGTTGTTATCCACCAAAAGAATTTCGTAGTTTTTGTAAGTGGTCTTTTCCAGAATTGACTCTATGCAAGCTTTAACTAATGAGAGACCATTGAAGGTTGGTATGACTAACGATACTAACGGCGAGGTTGGCAAAGGCCACCTTACCGAGACAACGTCCTTGCCCTTGGCTTCGACGTCGAATTTGTAGGCTTTGAACAGGTGCTCGGTGCGGTGAAAGTAGCTTTTGACCTGTGCTTTTTGCTGCGGCTGTTTAGCAAAAATAGCGCTCAGCGGGATACGATTGAGCAAGAGGGTTGGTGTTCGAAGATATTCGCCAATTAAACCCAGGGCTACATCATTGCACTCAACAAGCGATTCAGCTAATTGAATAGCATGTGGCGCGACCAATAAAGCCCGCTTTACATAACCCGTGGATAAAAGTAACTCGGGACTCCAGTCCGGTAAAAGCTCGTATTTCTCTAACACTCCGGCACTGTTATCTACGTAGCTGTCGAAGTACCAAGCGTCTGACTCGTTTAGGTTTAGTAGGGCGTGAGTAAGAGCCGCGTGGATGACCTCGTTGCCCGCCTGGACAAAAAGCACGGCACGTTGGCCAAGTATTTCTGCCACTTTATTCAAATTCAAAACATCGAGGTTACTTTGCTCACATAAAGTCTCATCAGCCAGCTCACAATAAACGGCATTGCATAGTTTACTTATGCCTTCAATTGACGCCAACGTGGCTGATACATCCCCTTCTCCTAGAATAACAATATTGATATTCTCAGGAAGCTTCGCGCGTTCGAATTTAGTTTGTTGATGAGCGAGATGAACACGGTGTAATTGCCGAGTTTTCTTTTGCGACGGGACTTCATAAGCAATACTGGATTTACGCAGTTTGCTACCATACCACTCGCGAAGATGATGATGACGCCGTAGTTTGTTTTTGGTAGATTCAGGAAGCAGACCATAAGCTCCCTTCACCGACCTAATCAGAAGATCTTTCATATGCTATCCCCTGATGATTTTGACGCGAGTGCTGCCTTACATTTTGCAACTAGTTTTACCCAACCTGGCACTACTTTATTCAAACTAGCGATTCTTTCCGGATTAGTTAGGTTGTCTTGCTGTTTTTGGGCAAGTCTATATGCAGTATAGAGCGCGGTGTAAGTTAGCTTTTTATCTGCCACTATAGTTTTAAGCACAGTTTCGAATTGCGCATTACTCAACTCCTGCGCTTTATAGGGATGATTGGCCTGCGTTTTGCAGAAAGTCAAAAACTCTTTCCCGTGATGAATCTCGTGTTTATCAATAAAACTATTTAACTGCACCACATAACGCTTTTTAGCCGTTTCAAATTCTTTATCATTTAACAAAGAAAATGGCTCACCACTCCCGTAGCCTTGTAACGCAAGGTCTAAGCGAGTCTGTAAACTTGCAGAAGGCAGCTGATTAAACCAGCGCTTTACTTCAATGGCTTCAATTGAGTAAGACGGATTTACCCTGCCAACAGACGTATCTACCTCTGAAGCATCTACACCGATGGCTTCCAGAAAGTCAGGGACCAGACTGCCCTTAACAAAAAGGGACTTATGATAAGGCCGCAAAATGAATCGACCTTCACCTACTACATCAATCTTGCTCGATAGCGTAGTCAATGTGGATTGGGTGTGGCTTGCTGGAGCAAAAAGCGCTGTACGACCATGCCTTTTCACTGCTTGGTTATATGAGGACTGAAGCGTCTCTAGCCCGAAACGAATATAACCAACAAACTCTGCTGCTGGAACGTTTTTGCTTATCAGCTCAATATTTCGAAAAAAGAATTCCGAAGAAAATAGCAAAGTATGGCACTTGTTTTGTTGTGCTTTCTCAATTTCGCGCTGATATAAGTTGGGAGAGAATTCAAAATCCCCCTTGTCACCAGAAAAAACAGACCTCAAATTACCAGAGCTTACGCCATTTTGGTCTAGGCCATGCAGTGGATAATGAACACCCTGTGAAACTAGCCACTTAGTATTGGAAGAAAGCCATTTTTGTATCGCTGATGTTCCGGTTTTAGGAGGACCGAAATGAAAAATTATCCGCATGAAAACTACTATTTATTGACCTGTATTTAACTTTTTCTATGACTAAGACGAGCGATTGTTTCACTGTTTAGTCTAACTGAGATTCGATCACAGCTGCCAAATCTTCTGCTAACCTAGTCGCCGTATTGTTACATGAAGACTCGACCATCACACGGATCAAAGGTTCGGTTCCTGATTTGCGCAAAACCAAACGACCATTACCTGAAAGCGTTTTATTCAGGGACTGAATCGCTTGTGTTACGGCTTCAGTTTCTAATGGATTTGCTCTTGGCGAAGTCCTGATATTGACTAGCGCTTGCGGAAACTTTTCCATGCCTTGCTTAAGAGAGTGCAATGATTCCTTAGTGGAGGCTAGAATAGCTAATACCTGAAGCGCTGCTACAATTGCATCTCCTGTCGCAGCATGATCCAAATGCAATATGTGGCCCGATGTTTCACCACCAATTTTCCACCCATTTTCTTCAAGTGCTTGCATAACATAGCGATCGCCCACCTTTGTTCTCGTAAATGGAATATTTAGCGACTTTAAGGTTTTCTCAAGGCCAAGGTTGGACATCAAGGTTCCAGCAACGCCCCCTTCGTAGCCTTCTTGCTTAGCAGCAAGCGCAAGCAAAAACAAAATTTCATCACCGTCAACTATGTCTCCCACGTTATCAACCATAATAATGCGATCTGCATCACCATCGACCGCTATACCGACATCCGCTGATTGAGCTATTACTTCCTGTTGCAACATACGTAGTGAAGTGGCGCCACACTCTTGATTTATATTGACCCCATTGGGCTTATCGTTAATAGATATTATTTCGGCGCCAAGCTCTGAAAGTACATACGGTGCAACTTTGTAAGCAGCGCCATTGGCACTGTCCACAACAATTTTCATACCTTGAAGACTTAAGTTAGAAGGAAATGTCCCTTTGCAATACTCAATATAACGGCCTGCTGCATCCTCGATTCTTCTTGCTTTGCCTAACTTATCTGAGCTGACACAGTCGATACCATTGCTAAGCGCGTACGCCAGCTTTTCTTCTACCTGCTGTTGTTGTTCATCAGACAGTTTTGTTCCCGCCTGAGAAAAGAATTTAATGCCGTTATCATAGTAAGGATTATGAGAGGCACTAATTACTACTCCGGCATCAGCATGGAATGTTGATGTGAGGTAAGCAACTGCAGGGGTTGGAATAGGTCCCGCCAAGGCTATATTAACGCCGGCGGCAGATAATCCTGATTCTAACGCAGACTCAAGCATGTATCCGCTAGCACGAGTATCTTTTCCGATTAGTACTTCTTTTGTTCCAGATGCGGACAAAATTACTCCTGCAGCCCAACCAAGCTTCATCACAAACTCTGGAGTCATTGGAAGTTGCCCAACTTTCCCTCGAATACCATCCGTACCAAAATATTTACTGCTCATTGATGTTTCCAATTTTTATCTTGTAGCTGTTTAGTCAGAGAAATTAAAATGTGCCTGGTAGGACTTGCTAACAGCGTCTTCTGTGTAATTACGCTTGGCTTTGATAAAACCGCCAATACCCAGTGAGGTAAGTTTTTCTCGATTATTTGCGAGATTAATCAGTGAATCTGCAACTCCCTGAATATCGCCAAAGTCTTCTAGTATACCACAGGTATCATCAATCAATTCAGGCAATGCTCCCCAGCGATAAGCCACGACAGGCCTACCGGAAGCCATCGCCTCTAACACCGTACGTCCGAACGATTCTTTAAAATGTGAAAGGTTTAGGACACAGTGTGCACCATCAATTACCTGCCTGGCATCCTCTGCATAGCCGCAAAAGTTTAGATTCTCTGGCAAGCCCTTCTTACGCCAGCTTTGTACGAAGGAATTTTCAGGACCATGTAGTTCAAAAACAACACGAGAATCTTTTTCATTACAAAGCCGAGCTACTGCAATGATGTCCTCGATGCCTTTTTTGGGCAGATTGCTACTTAACACCACAACCTTAAACTGATTACTTTCGGGAAGCTTTTTATACGCTAACGTATTCGAACGAACAAAATTAGGTATAACCGAAATGTCTTGCTTGTAGGGTAACCAACTGGCAACAATCTGAGAGTTAGCGAGAAAAGAGCAAGTTGTGTTACCTAACCAAGTCCTCAAGTCCTCATGGGAGGCGTTAAGAATATTGCAAAGATCGCTATCATACTCAAGAAGCTCCCTTACATGAATCGTCGTAGGCAGTTCCATCTGAGCTGCTGCGATAACAGGCTCACAAAGAACTAATGTATTTATGTATACTTGTGCATCATGGTATCTGGCAAAAATGGATTTGAAAGCCGTAATTGTTTCTTCGACAGGCTCCGTTGTTTTATCCCACCAACCATACGGAGTTACAACGACCGAACACGCCCAGGAAGAAACAGCCTTAATATACTCTTCATTTGCAAACGGCAGCACTACAACCAAGTTGAATCCTAGTTTGTGAAGTATTTCCAAAGAATCTAAAAAGCTTCGTTCTGCGCCGAATAACTCGTTCGTGACCTGATGACCAATTGCGATTATGGTATTTTTATCTTCATACCATTTATTGTTGCCAGGCAAAAAAACCGGTCCCGACTTGTCTTTGATGTTTTCTACATAGTTTTCAACCGCAGTGATATAGTCTGAGCGTTCAAGAAGAGCAAGACCAGAAATAGAACAGTGTGGAGATGGGTCTCGACCTTCATCTAAACCAAATTGAATAAAATGCTTTATAGGATCGACCTTTGCCACACGCAAATCCTGGTATCTCTTGAGATACCAGTCACAGTCAAACGCCGAAGCCGCTTGCAACTTGAGCATTAAGTTGCTTTTACGCGCTGAAGGTGATCCTCTAAAGATGAGAATTGGTACAGGAAATGGCCGCTTATCAGGATCTTCTTCCATATACAGCTTTTTTGCGGTTGCATGCCAATTAATAGCTGCATCATGATAGTCTTTTCTTACACCGCGAAATTGAGTTCGTAGATGGGTTGCTTTAGTTTGGCTTAATGATGCGTCGTCTGCTCGGCCGAAGGAAAGTGGGACACCAGGCTTTACTTCAACGATGCTTTTATCACCAAACACTTTTCTAATGCGATGGTAGTATTCAGTATCAGCATTGACTGATACAAGATCCCAATAGCCTAGCTTTTTGAACACTTTTCGCCGAAACATCAGAGATGATACATTTCGATAAATCCAGCCTTCTTCCATGCGCCAGCGTTGAAATGTCATATCAGGAGTTGTGCGAACCCAATGAGAGACTGAAGCCACCAGTTTTGGATTCCACTTTAATGCATCAACTTGAAGTCGAATCTTTTGCGGATGCGACCAGTCATCCGCATCGTGAGTCATAATCAAACTTCCTTTTGCAATATTCAACGCCTTGTTACGAGCTGCATATGCACCCCGGTTCTTCGGTAGCGATAAAAGCTTTACACGGCTATCTTTTCTACTAAATTCACTAATTATCTCTTTCGAATTATCCGTCGAACAGTCATCAGACACGATAATCTCAATACGTTGATATGACTGATTTAAGAGACTGCGAAGTGCGGTAGCTATTGTTTTTTCAGCGTTGTAGCAGGGGATAATGATCGTAACCAACGGGTCTAACAACCTGTTTTCGGTAACCACAAGGGAACTAATACTCTCAAGGAAGGGAGCTTTATCACTACAAAGCGGTGATAAATCATAAATTTCAAAAAGTCGATTTATACACTCGAGTTTCTTATTACCATTAAGCAACATCGATTCAGCGAGGAGTCTTTCGCTAGAGTTTATCCAACAAGGAGAGTATATTATTTTTCTTGCAAATTCATAATCCGCGACATTGAAGCAACAAGAAAATGCTAAAAGATGAATTGAGTTTACATTGACCAAGCTATACAGCTCATAATCGTAAAAAAAACCTTTAAGAAAATTATAAGCGTACGACCACTGCCCAAAACTCGCGTACCATCTACACAGAGCCCAATTGGAGTATGAACATTCGATGCCTAACTCGGAATTTGATGCATTATAAGTGAGCTTACTCAAGTATGTTTTTTGAAAATCAGATGCCCACAGTTTTTGCTCTAAATCAAACGAATCTAGAGCAAATGGAAGTCGCCCCTCAGCTCTACCAAAACGCATGTAATGATGGAATGCATTAATATTATTTCTTTGAACATCTGGATTAGTAGATAAATACCAATCTTTATCAAACTTTAACATCACTAGTTATCGTCTTAAGAATTCTTTTCGATCCTAAAAGAATTTGTCTTAATTACAAAATCTTTGAAAGGCAGTGAAATAGTAAAAACTCCGTGCTTACTCGGAGTGAGATTAATGGCGTCTTTTTTCCTAAAGACCCAGTCAAACTTCAATGGTAAGTCAGAAAGAGGTGACTCCTTCTCTTCTCCATATAATACTAAAAGAGAAGACATATAATTAAATGATCTCAAGTCATCATCATGCAAAGATGATAGATTATTTAGATCGATTACCTTTATGAAGTTTCTATAATCTGAAAAGTCGTCAAGGACTCTGTTAGGAAAGTACGTTGAAATTACAACTTCTTTGGATTTGTATAGTAAGTTTTTTATTAGGCCCTTATGAGGTGTATTTCCCGGGAAATGTGAAGTGTGGAACTTACCAGTATGTTTCTCACAATGTCTTATTTCAAAAATTTGATCAGGATAAAAATTCTTAAAAAAAGAAATAAGAGGAGCATGGTGTTTGTCATATGTCATCTCATCAAAGACGTTAGATGACAAAACCAATCTCTTTGGAGGGCCGAATTCTTTTATCCATTGAAATATGTCTGGATAAAAAATCTCATCATTTTGCTGTTTGATTATATTTGCAGTATTAGGAAAATTCCACCAACTCTCTAGGAAAAATTCTGCGTTACCGATTAGTGCAACTGAGTCGAAATAACAGCTATATTTCAAGGCGGCTAAGCCTCCCGCACTTGTCCCAAACATAATTGAGTCACCAGAATTATAATCTACAACAAAGCGGATAACATCTGTTAGCACTTTCTCAGTATTGATATTTTTCGTAGGCTGAAAAAAAGTAGAATCAAAGGGTATTTTACTTTTATTAAAATCCCTATAACGAGCTAGAGTATAATCGCTAACACAAAGAATATTCGCATTATCTATGTTCCAATTATGCCCGCGAAAAACAGGTAGATCGATACTCGGAGAAACCGCGGCATGAAAAGAAACTAAGGTGTTTAAGCTTCTACTTCTATGAAGATAGTAAAAATCAAAGTTTTTATATCGAAAGTGAAAGCTACGCTGACCCGAGCTGACTAGCGAAGCGAATTCAGAGCTTGAAGATAGATTTTTAAAAACATAACCGTAAGTATTCATTTAGAATCCTTTGAATACACAACTTCACGAAATGCGTTTCGCATCTTGTCAAAAAGGAAATTTTCTTTAGCTAAATAGATAGAATTGAAACTCAATTCATCAAGTGAAACTTCGCCGAACTCAAATTTATGCAAAGTCGAACTAAAAGTCTCGATATAAGACTCCTTATTCTCTTTCATTATTTCAGCTAACCTGTTATATGGCTTTTCTTCGTAAAGATTTTCGAGGTATAACCCTTTAAGGTCAATTAGGAAACCATTGATGCCATCCTTTACGAGCGTAGAAACTGCCCCGACATTCGTGCTGATTACAGGTACGCCATTCGCATTAGCTTCAAGAAAAGTGTACGGTAAACCTTCAGTTGCAGTTGTATAAATTAAAGCATCAATGCTTGAAAACAACTCCATTCTTTCTGTTGCAGAGAACTCCTTATCGTGCAAATAGATAATTTTCTTTCCTGCTTTCTTATTGCAAAGGTCAATAACCTTATCTAAACCTTTATGAGCGAGAGGCCCGCAGATATGTAACTCATAGTCACTATTATAATTTAAGCTATACTCACAGAAGGCTTCGCATAGAAAATCAACACATTTTAGTCTCGCAATTCGACCAAAAAAAGCGATTTTTTTGGTTCTTTCAGTTTTTGGTAAACTGGTGGAGAAATCGAAATCATCCAAAGATGGTGTAATATGATAAAAATCACGAGAAAAATCTGTATGACAATTAAATTTCAACTTGTCTATTATTTTTCTATTAATTGTAATCAACTTGTTGACTTTACTCAGAAAACGAGAGATCGCTACCGTGAAAGGATGTATATCTGAATGTAGTATTGGAAATACCCTGCAGCCAGCGACATCTAGCTTCGACAATATATTTTCTAAGCGAGCCTCATCAACTGGATAAGAATTCAAAAATACGGTATCAAATCTATACAAATCAAGTTTATCGAAATTAGCCAAGCTTTCTATTTTTATAGATCTTGACCCATAACCAAATTGTGTATAGTCAGAACGACTAACCTCATCATCGATAAGAATTGTTATCTTACAAGTTGGAAGCGATTTAACTAACTGTCTTGTATATTTTTGTACACCACCGACACCGAGATTTTGTGTTACGATTAAAACATGTTTTTCACAGAGTGCGCTAATTTGCTTTGCATACAAAAAAGAAGATGCTTCTTTGGAAATATATGTCTTTCTCCAGCGAAGATAGGATCTTACATCAAGCAAAAAATCTTCATCAAAACATTTTTCAATTAAACTTTTAAAGCTTGAGACAATACTAATTTTAGAAACAGATACCTTAGAATCAAATTTATAAAATAGCGGATAGTCTTCTCCCAATTGCTCCTCATAAGCAGGCGTCTTAGCTGCAATTAGTGGAATCTCGTGCTCTATCGCATCAATATTTTTGTTAGATCCGCTATATAGCTGGGCAGTTGAATTCCAAGTATTAACCATAATATCAAGCTGAGAAAGTGACGAGAACTTTTTATCCTTTGAAAAATTGGATATTATAATCCAATCTTCCTTTGGTAATTCAATGAGAACATTAATTGTATATATAACTAGCGTAATATTTTTTTGTGGGTAAATTTTGCGCAATTCGCTAACTGCTTCAATTAGTAAGTTCGGGTTTGTTCCTTCGTAAATTGTACCTATTACACCAATAACAAATTCGGAATTAAGTGATTTTCTAAACTCGAGGGATTCGTCGTATACAATTCCATTATTTGCATTTTGCACACTAGACTGATAACGAATGAAACCAGCTCTTGGTATCATGTTACAATTTCTATAACCTAAGGTGCCATCGTCGTCGAAGTCTTTAAGTTTCAGTTGTCCTGCAAAATTGTAAGAAGATTCAGTTTGAAATCCTACTACATAACGTTCCCAAATAGACTTTACGTAGTTGTGACTAAATACCTTAGGTTCAGGTAGCTCATGTTTGAAAAACTGAATGTATTTTTCTTCATCGCTACTTCTGAAAAAACATATATCGTAAACTTTATCAGGTATATATACGTTCTTTAAAAATTTCGAGCGTTTAAATTTTGAAGAAGGTGTAGAGTTGAATCTATCTACAAAGGCCTGTTCATCAAACAATCCGTCTTCAAAAAGATCATTGACGTATATATTATTATAATAAACATCGTTATCTTCAATCATTACAGCCATTTCATTAATTGTATTGATTGATGCGCCACTCCATTTATATGAAACACACCACTTGTCAGCATACAAGTAATAGATCTTCTTTTTTTGTTTCTGTACTAACTTAGAATATTTTGATGTCAGATCTGACCAGGATGTATTATTTTCAACCCATAACCTTGCTCTTTTCAGCATTTCTTCCGGGTATCCGCTTGTATACAAATCAACTATAGCATCTTTCAGGCTTTGCTTATCTCCAGCGCGAAACAACATAGCTCTTTCACCATCAGCAGCTAAGCGCTTCAAAGCGTCACAATCAGATACCAAAAGCGGAACTTGACGTGAGAAACAGTCAAAAGGTTTTAGTGGCTCTACATTATGACACACCGAATAGGGTAGCCTCGGTATCACGAACAAATCTATTTTTTCATACTGTTCGTCAATATTATTTACAAATCCACCAAATTCTACAAAATCATATTTAGATAAATCGAGAACCCATTTTTCTTTAATCGAGTTCTTGCCGAGTAGCAATACTCTAATATTATAGCCTTGAGATACTAAATCGTAGACTGCGTCTAATAAGAAGGTTATTCCTTCGTAATAGGTTATTGCCCCGAAGTAGCCAATCGTTAATAAATCTGCAGTTTTGATCGGCTTGGTTTCTCTTGGTCTTGACTTATCAATTTTAAATCCATTCCCAACCACTGCATAATTTGAGATCGTTCTGCCTAATTTATTTTCAACATAGGCTTTCATTTCTTCGCATATGAAAACAATTTTGTCTGATTGAGTGACTGTTTTTAACTCTTCCCGCAACTCTTGAAGATAATATTTATCGCCAGATATATTGTAATTCTTATTTTTTTCAAGCATTTTAGCTGCATAGGTTTCATGCCATAACCCGCGCATTTCGTAGACAAAGTCGAAAGATAAAGAATCCTTTAATTCCAAAAACGGTCTTGCATTTTCGTGGTTTGAAGCTGCTATTATCGTTGCAGGTTGCAGCCATTCAATAATTCGTCGTAGTAATTTACTTTCTTTTGGGATAAAATTTATATTGTTTCGAATTCCAAATTTCTTAGATTTTAAAGAAACTAGCGGTATAGTTATTTCATTGTCTAAGAAACCTTCCGCAAGGTGAAGAGACCTTTTATGGTAACCAGCTGACAGATTCGAATCATCAGTATTAACGACGTATAAAATTTTGTTTCTAGATACATTCTTTGCCAATGATATAACTGATTCAAATATCCCAAGACCCGAATCGAGTTCATAGGAGTCATCTTCTGGAATCCGACCATTTCTATTATTAGTGATAACAATATCGTAGCTACTATTTTTTATTTGTAAGTTATCAGCTAGCCCAGTATTTAAGATGCCTAAATTTTGAAATCTTTTGATTAATTGAGGATCTTTTACATTAGTTGCAGATATAGAAATACGTAATCTTTTATTTTGTTCAACATCCACCAATGAAAGAAAATAATCTAAGCTTTTACTATTTATGTTTTCGCAGTCTAGCAGAATAGAAAAAATCGCAGTTTGACGTGTAAATTGTAATTCAGGTAGTTTTTGTGCATCTGCGGTTATAGTTTTTGAGGTTGTCTTCTTTATATAAGAATTCAAAACATCTATTGCTTCATTTATATTAGATGTAGTTAATAACTTCTTTCTTTTAATAGACTTTTGGTTTTTAAAAGCACTTTTGATTGTATTTTTTAAATCAAGTACATCACCAGACTTAAATAGTGTTATCGAATCAAAGTCAGATGCATACTCTGCTAGTGGAGGAATATCGGCTGCTACTACATTTTTATTATAAGAAAGTGCTTCTACTATTTTCAACGGAGGCACGATGTTACAAACTCGTTCATTCCTCCTCGGTATTACGATCAAATCTATAGCAGCGTAATAGGCCGGAACTTCACAATGGCCAACTCGGCCAACTTCTTCAAGCCAGGAGAATTTCGTTTTTGTAGTTTCAGCTTTATTTTTATAGGCTTTAGAGCTACCAACTATAAGTAATTTTACTTCATACCCTTCATCATTCAATAATTGGCAGGCATCAATGAGGTCGGATATACCCTCGTATTCGTTAGTACTACCAATAAAACCAATGGTGAATTGGTCTGATTTTACTTTTCTCTTTTTTAGCTCAACTGGAGGTAATTTATTGACACTGTTTGGTAACAGTTTTATATTATTTGACTCGACGCCACGTTGCTCCAAATATGACTTCATTTGATTATTTAAGGTAAGAACTTTGTCGGAATTTTTTGCAACATAGGTATCTATTTCTATTTGTTGAAAATATTCCTCTGAATCCATATAACACTGATTTTTACTTAACCGGGTCAGCTCCCAAAATCCTCTAACTTCATTTATGAAAGGTATATCAAGAATTCTTGCAGCTATAAGAGATGGTAGGCCTACCTTATAATCTGAAGCAGCTAAAATAATTTCGGGTCGATAAATTTTAAACATTTTAAGGTAGTATTCTACATTTCTTTCAAGCTCTTCATCTGCTGATGAAAAAACATAGCTTCTATGCTTCTCAGAATGAACATACCTAACTTTGTCAATCGTTTCTTCAATACTTATATCTATTTGTTCATCTAATACCCATGGCCTACCTGGTTTAACAAAACATACTATTTCGAAGCCTGCTTCCTGAAGACCTTTTGCTACTGTTTGTGTTCTTATTGCATAACCATTACTTGCATAAGAAGCGCCATGACTTACGATATAAGCAACACGCTTGTGCACTGGAACTTTAATTTTTTTTGTATCTTCGAGTAACAAACTTTCAGCTTTCTCAAGAAGAGTTGCTTTTTCATTATTCATAGCGTGAAACTTAAATCCTAAATAGTAGAAAACTCGCCCCCTCATAAAAGAAGGGGCATTCGTAGCTGAATTTTTATTTAAACAAACCTGCGAAGTCTAATGTTGCTTCAGTATTAGAATGCGACTTAAATTGCTTATGGGCTACAAGGTAGACGACAATATCTGCATCTAACGCCACTGACTCATCGACGAGTTCTAATCCGTCTACTTTATCTACGTTTGGTTCAACAGAAATTATATTTAATTCTTTATCGAGGGCTATAGCTATGCGTAATGCAGGAGATTCTCTTAAATCATCAATGTCAGGTTTAAAAGCTAACCCCATGCAAGCTATTATAGGCTGTTTCCCATGTTGATTTTCAAACTGCAGCGCTGCGTTTTTGACTTTTTCGATTACCCAATCTGATTTATAATCATTCGTTCGCCGCGCTTGCTCAACCATTTTAGCTTTGCCGTTGGCTGAATTGACAATAAACCATGGGTCAACGGATATACAATGGCCACCTACTCCACAGCCAGGCTGTAGAATATTGACTCGTGGATGGTGATTCGCCAGTGATATCAGTTCATACACATCAATGTCCATATCATCACTCAACATAGACAGTTCATTAGCGAAGGCAATATTGACGTCCCTAAACGCATTTTCCGTTAGTTTTGCCATTTCTGCAGTCTTTGCTGTGGTTTCCAATACCTCGCCCTGTACAAAACTACGATAAAAATCTGCTGCGGCGTCGGTTGAAGCTTGGTTGATACCGCCTACTACACGGTCATTTTCTATCAGCTCACGCATGATGTGACCGGGTAGTACCCTTTCAGGCGAGTGGGCAACATGAATCTGAGAAAGATCTACACCTGCTTTTTCAAGTTCATCTGCCATCATCTGCGTTGTACCAACAGGAGATGTAGACTCAAGCAAAACAAGATTGCCCGGCTTAACATGGGGAGCGATAGCCTGAGTTGCTTTTACCACGTAATCTACATTGGGAACTGGTGAATTGGTAATTGGATTTAGTTGGTCGTGGTGAAATGGCGTTGGTACAGCAACCAGGAAAATATCGGCTGGAGCCGGCTCTAAATGTGCTGTCAGCATGCCACTGTTAACTGCGGAATTAACAAAGGTGTCAAGGTCAGGCTCAACAATGTGAATCTTGCCTTCGTTAATTGTGTCTACAGCATGTTTGTCTACATCGACGCCGTGAACTTTAAACCCTCTGTTTGCCAATAACGCTGCAGTTGGAAGGCCTATGTAACCAAGTCCTATAACACAGACTGTTTTATTGATTTCCATGATGATCCTTTAAAATCTGAATAATTCTATCGCAAGCTTTACCATCACCGTACGGGTTATGCGCAAAGCTCATATCTTTGTAAGCCTGTTTGTCGGTCAACAGACGAGTTAGGCTATTTGAGATTTTGTCTATATCAGTTCCTACTAACTGAACTGTGCCTGCGTCAACTGCTTCCGGGCGCTCTGTAGTGTCACGCATCACTAGGACAGGCTTACCTAAAGAGGGCGCTTCTTCCTGAATACCACCTGAGTCAGTCAAAATGATATAGGCTTGATTCATCAGATAAACAAACGGCAGATAATCCTGGGGCTCAATTAATTTAATATTGGAAACACCGCTCAATAATCTTTTGACCGGCTCCTGCACATTCGGATTAAGATGAACGGGATAAAGAATTTGACACTCTGGATGTGCCTCGGCAGTGCGGGCAAGCGCAGAGCATATGCGTTCAAATCCGCCACCAAAGCTCTCTCTGCGGTGACCGGTAACAAGAATCAATTTTTTTTCGCTATCTAAAAAGTCAAATTTGCGTTGCATTTCAGATAACAATCTCTCGTCACTGTCGAACTTTGCAGACACTTCAAGCAAAGCATCAATTACAGTATTACCCGTTACATGTACCGCAGCCAGCTGTATTCCTTCATTAAGAAGATTAGACTCAGACTTTTTCGTTGGCGCAAAATGTAATGAGGTTATGGCGCCGGTCAACTTTCTATTTGCCTCTTCTGGCCATGGTGAATAAATATTACCTGTTCGCAAACCAGCTTCAACATGCCCAACAGGGATCTGTTGATAATACGCTGCTAAACTCGTTGCAAATGTTGTCGCTGTATCACCATGTACCAATACAATATCAGGTTTGAATTCTGAAAAGACCCGCTTCATGCCTTGAAGTATACCTGCAGTTATATCAGTTAAATCCTGACCAGGTTTCATCAAGTTTAAATCAAAGTCTGGTGTTAGCTTAAACAAGTCGAGTACCTGGTCCAGCATTTCTCGATGCTGGGCAGTCACGCATACTTTAGAATTAATACCATCTGTAGTTGCTAGCTTTAACGCTAATGGGGCCATTTTTATGGCTTCCGGCCTTGTTCCAAATACAGTTAAGACTTTCATTTTTTTCTCAATTCAGTTAATTTCGTTTTTAAATCTAAAGCTTCTTTGTAATATTTCTCTAATAAATTCTGTGTTTCTTCGAGCTGCGCACTTAATTCTGAATTAGTACAATTAGTGTCATCATTAAATGAAGGAGATATTATCTCATTCAGGAAAGAATTTTCATCTTTGCTCTCCATCAACAGACGCTGTTGACAAAGCCAGATGTTTGTAGAGAAATATTTCTTCCCTATTTTTTCTTGTGCTAATTCGTAATACTTTTCTGCGTTAACGTAATCAGCATTAGCGAAAAAATAATTTGCCCTCGCAACGAAAACATTTTCATTATCTTCCATAAAGTATTCCTAAATAGATTAAATAGTATTTAATGGCCTAGGCATTCTTTTTTCATTCTCGCCGAATTCAATAAAATGTATCAGAGGGTTAATCTTTGATTGAAGAACATCTGGATAGGTAGACATGTACCAATTTGTATTAAACTTAGGCGATGGATTCCTACCTTCTGACGCACCAAATCTCAGATAATGCTCAGCAGGATCTACGAAAGAAGAAGCAACATCGGGGTAAGTATTAATGTACCAATCAGGATCGAAGTAAGCACTACTGTAAAGCGACTTTATTTCTGTTAGAAGCTTGGAATTTTTATCGTGTCTTTTAATTAACCTGACTAAAAGTGGGGAGGAAAGATTATAGATCTTCCATAGAAAAGATCTCTTGTAAATATTAAATTCTGCAACCTGACTTCTTAGCTCTTGTTCCTCAGACTGTTTTTTTAACAGCTTTCTCTCTAAACTGAGAACTTCCTTAGTTTTTCTCTTTTCAAGTTTTTCAAGTGAGTCCTTTAGTTCTTTTTCGTTTTCGATTTGATTATCTATCGTACACTCGAATGCTTCTTGTACTACGAATAGCTGCTTAAGAGTATTGTTAAACTCTAAGGCAGAAACGGTATGATTTCGCAACTTTTTAAATTGCTCTATATCTATTTTCCTTTGACTGAATTCAACCGGGTTATAACCATAGGGTTCCAATGCAGATTCAAGTGCGGAAAGGGATATATCATCATGATACTCAAAAAATCCAAGTAAATAGGTACAGTCGTCACACTTCAGGCTTATCGTTTTTTCATATATATCAAACGCAGAGAACACTGTATTACAGCTAAAGTTACTGTAAGTTGTAATAGCATTAGATATCGATATTTTAGCACTTGATTTTTTCAAATATTTCAGGATCCAACGTCTGTTTGCAACTAACGCATTTTTAGTTTCATTGAAATATGAATCTTTATAAAGGGTTTCTAAAATAAGGACTAAGATTGGCAGTAGAACGACATTAATTTCTATAGTTCTATCAAGGTTTTCTATCTCAACTAATTCAAATATATCTACCGGCTCTCTGATGATAATATTTTTTTTATCGTCAAATACTACGTCATCTAGCGTTTCAAAAACTGTGCCTTGATCTAAACCATCACAAAATTCTTGCCAGCTATATGAAGTATCAACTGTGCAATAAACAACCATCTTGTTCTCCTTGGCGGCTGAGTCAGTTTGTATGATTCGTTAAACAACTCACCCTGAATGCATTTTCATCTTGGTTATAGGTAGATTTTATCAAATAAATAGAATAAGAAATATAGTTTCTTGTTATATGCGGATAGCCGGATTAGCATAACTGCTTCAATTGAAAAAATTCCATTTCGCAAATAAACATCTTTTCAATTTCTAAGTTATACAATTCGCCAATGAAAAATTTTGAAGAATATTACAAAGAAAGTTAGAGAAATAATCAGAGGATTATTAAAAGCTTTAAGTGAACTCTTTCCTTTTCTCCACTAAAAAAGGAAAGTTTATGTACTTGAATCCTTGAATGTTAAATATTGCTATATCAAATTATCTTATAACCAAATAGGCCCTCATAGTCGACCATCTCTCCAGATGTTTATATTCTCGCCTATATCGGTAAAAAATAAGTACTAAAAGTAAAATTGTAGTACTCACAAAAAACCCGGCCGGAGCCGGGTTTTTTTATTGAAAGCTTTTTATAGCTTACTCTTCAGCTTCCGCAGCTTCTTCAGCAACTTCAACTTCAGGGCGGTCTACTAGCTCAACGAATGCCATTGGGGCATTGTCGCCTGCGCGGTAGCCACACTTAAGAATGCGTGTGTAACCGCCTGGGCGGGCCTCGTAACGAGGACCTAGGTCGTTAAACAGTTTACCTACAACCTCTTTATCACCAGTACGTGCAAAGGCCAGACGGCGGTTTGCTACACTGTCTTGCTTAGCAAGTGTGATTAGAGGCTCGATTACGCGACGTAATTCTTTCGCTTTGGGTAACGTCGTTTTGATCACTTCGTGCTTGACCAAAGAGCCGGCCATGTTTTTGAACATAGCTTGACGATGGCTGCTGTTGCGATTCAACTGACGACCACTCTTACGATGGCGCATAGTTTTATCCTTCTCTACAAATCAGTTTGATAAAAACCTGATTAATCTTTGTCAGCGATGCTCTCTGGTGGCCAGTTTTCCAGGCGCATACCCAGAGATAGACCACGAGAGGCTAACACGTCTTTGATTTCAGTTAGCGATTTCTTACCAAGGTTTGGCGTTTTAAGTAGCTCTACCTCAGTGCGCTGAACCAGGTCACCAATGTACTGGATAGCTTCCGCTTTCAAGCAGTTTGCAGAACGTACTGTCAGTTCCAGATCATCTACAGGGCGAAGTAGAATCGGATCGAACTCCGGCTTCTCTTCTTTCTGTACTGGCTCTGATACATCGCGCAGGTCAACAAAGGCATCTAACTGCTCAGCAAGAATCGTTGCTGAGCGGCGGATCGCTTCTTCAGGATCCAGAGTACCATTTGTTTCCATGTCGATGATTAGCTTGTCTAAGTCTGTGCGCTGTTCAACACGGGCAGACTCAACAGTATATGCAATACGCTCTACGGGGCTGAATGAAGCATCAACTAACAAACGACCAATTGGACGATCATCATCTTCTGAGGAGCGACGGGTAGAAGCTGGAATGTAACCACGGCCCATTTCTACTTTGATGCGCATACTGATTTCAGTTTCGCCAGTCAACGTACAAATCACGTGGTCAGGATTCACAATCTCTACATCACCATCATGCTGAATATCACCAGCAACAACAGGGCCAGCGCCAGACTTCACTATCGTTAACGTAGCTTCGTCTTTGCCTTCAAGACGAACTGCTAAACCCTTCAGATTCAGCAAGATTTCGATGACGTCTTCTTGCACACCTTCTTTGGTGCTGTACTCGTGTAGTACGCCATCAATTTCAACTTCGGTTACTGCACATCCAGGCATGGATGACAGTAAAATGCGACGCAGGGCGTTACCCAGAGTATGACCGAAGCCACGCTCCAGCGGTTCCAAAGTTACTTTGGCACGAGTAGGAGAAACGTTCTCGATCTCAACTAATCTCGGTTTTAGGAATTCAGTCACAGAACCCACAATGCTTCCTCTTTAGTTAGCTTTACTTAGAGTAAAGTTCGACGATCAACTGTTCGTTAATATCAGCAGACAGGTCAGTTCTTTCAGGAACGCGTTTGAACGTGCCTTCCATTTTATTGCTGTCAACTTCTATCCAGGTTGGCTTCTCACGTTGGTCAGCCAATTCTAAAGCAGCAAAGATACGCGCTTGCTTTTTAGCTTTTTCACGAACAGAAACCACGTCTTCGGCAGAAACGTTAAATGATGGAATGTTCACACAACGGCCATTTACCATGATCGCTTTGTGGCTAACCAGCTGACGTGCTTCCGCACGAGTGCTGGCGAATCCCATACGATAAACTACGTTATCCAGACGCTGCTCTAAAAGCTGAAGCAGGTTTTCACCTGTGTTGCCTTTAATACGTGCAGCTTCTTTATAGTAGTTGCGGAATTGTTTTTCCAGAACGCCATACATACGACGAACTTTTTGCTTTTCACGCAGCTGAACACCGTAGTCAGACAAACGGCCACGACGGGCACCGTGTTGACCAGGCGCTGTATCGATTTTACATTTTGAATCGATTGCGCGAACGCCGCTTTTCAGGAACAGGTCGGTTCCTTCGCGACGGCTAAGTTTGAGTTTTGGACCCAAATATCTTGCCATGTTCTTTCTCCAACTGTCCGTCGATTAAACGCGACGTTTTTTCGGTGGACGACAACCGTTGTGAGGAATAGGGGTCACATCGGTAATGTTTGTGATCTTATAACCAGTAGCGTTAAGTGCACGGATCGCAGACTCACGGCCTGGACCTGGACCTTTAACAAATACTTCAAGGTTTTTCAGACCGTATTCTTGTGCAGCAACACCTGCACGCTCAGCAGCAACCTGTGCAGCAAAAGGGGTAGATTTACGTGAACCACGGAAACCTGAACCACCAGATGTTGCCCATGCCAGAGCGTTACCAGAACGGTCAGTAATAGTCACAATTGTGTTGTTGAAAGACGCATGGATATGAGCCATTCCGTCTGCAACCTGACGTTTAGCGCGTTTACGCGTTGTACGAGTTGGTTGTTTAGCCATAACTTATACTCCCCCGCTTACTTCTTGATTGGCTTACGAGGACCTTTACGGGTACGCGCATTTGTTTTAGTGCGCTGACCACGTAGAGGCAAGCTACGACGGTGGCGTATACCACGGAAGCAACCCAGGTCCATCAAACGTTTGATGCTCATGGAGATATCACGGCGAAGATCACCTTCAACCATGAATTTACCGACTTCTTCACGCAGCTTCTCTACAGTCGCTTCGTCAAGGTCTTTGATTTTTGTTGATTCTGCAACACCAGCGTTAGCACAGATCTCTTTAGCACGAGTTGCGCCTACACCGTAAATCGCTTGAAGCGCGATTACAGTGTGCTTGTGTTCAGGAATGTTAATGCCAGCGATACGGGCCATTAACAGCACTCCTCTATATTAATATTGGTCGACAGCCTAAAAAGCCCGATAGGATACTTACCCGTCGACTAAATTGCAACATTAGGTTCATTCTAACGTAACAGACTAAGCTGAACCTGTCAGGCTCAGCTTAAAATCTATTCAAAAAGAATTTACCGCGTTTTTATGATTAGCCTTGCCTTTGCTTATGCTTTGGCTCTGTACAAATCACACGCACAACACCGTTGCGCTTAATGACTTTACAGTTACGGCAAATCTTCTTTACTGATGCACGAACTTTCATTACATCACTCCGTAGTGCACTAATCTTAGCGGCCGTAGCCTTTCAGATTAGCTTTCTTCAGAACAGACTCATACTGACTAGACATCAGATGCGTCTGTACCTGCGCCATAAAGTCCATGATAACTACCACGATAATGAGTAGTGACGTACCACCGAAGTAGAACGGCACATTCCAGGCAATTAGCATGAATTCAGGCACCAAACAAATAAAGGTTATGTAAAGAGCGCCAGCCAGTGTCAGGCGAGTCATTACCTTATCGATATAACGTGATGTTTGTTCACCCGGACGGATACCAGGGATAAATGCACCAGACTTCTTCAGATTGTCAGCTGTATCGCGAGGATTGAATACCAGCGCGGTATAGAAGAAACAGAAGAAAATAATCGCTGCTGCATAAAGCATCACGTACAGCGGCTGACCAGGCGAAAGCATTAATGCAACGTCCTGCAACCAAGCTGTTGATTCATTCTGACCGAACCATCCTGCGATAGTTCCGGGAAACAGAATGATGCTGGAAGCAAAGATTGGTGGGATAACCCCAGCCATATTAACCTTTAATGGTAAATGTGTACTTTGCGCAGCATAAACCTTACGGCCCTGCTGACGCTTAGCGTAGTTTACCACAATCCGACGCTGTGCGCGTTCAACGAACACAACAAGATAGATAAGGCCAATGATGATGGCGCCAATCAACAACAGGAATAATAAATTAATATCGCCCTGTCTCGCTTGTTCCGCAGTCTGACCTATCGCTGTTGGCAGACCGGCAACAATACCAGCAAATATCAGTATAGAAATACCGTTACCGATACCTCTTTCGGTAATTTGCTCACCCAGCCACATCAGGAACATTGTTCCTGTGACCAAGCTCACTACCGCCGTAAAGTAGAATCCGAAGCCAGGACTTATCACCAATCCATTAATCAGGTTTGGCAGGTTTGTCGCGATTCCAATTGCCTGGAACGTGGCCAGTATCAACGTTAAATAACGCGTGTACTGGCTGATTTTGCGACGCCCCGCCTCACCTTCTTTTTTAAGCTCCATCATCGGTGGATGAACCACTGTGAGCAACTGCATAATAATGGACGCAGTAATGTATGGCATAATGCCCAAAGCCAGAACGGATGCACGCTCAAGAGCTCCACCGGAGAACATGTTAAACATTTCAACGATGGTACCTTTCTGCTGCTCGAACAAGTCGGCCAGGACCGCAGGATCTATTCCAGGAATCGGGACATAAGACCCTAACCGGAATACTACGATCGCACCGAATACGAACAACAATCTCGCCTTAAGCTCACTAAGGCCGCTTTTCGCGCCCGAATCCAATCCTGGTTTAGCCATCTAGCTTATTCCTCTACTTTACCGCCGGCAGCTTCAATCGCTTCGCGAGCGCCTTTTGTCACCTTCAACCCGCTGACCGTTACAGCACGTGACGCTTCACCGCTCTTAACGACTTTAACAAACTGGATATGCTTTTTCACAATACCCGCTGCTTTTAAAGTCTCAAGAGATGCAGTGTCACCTTCTACCTTCGCGATTTCAGTCAACGTTACCTGGTCTGTGACCATGCTCTTACGAGACGTGAAACCAAATTTAGGCAGACGGCGCTGAATTGGCATCTGACCACCTTCAAATCCTGGCTTCACAGAACCGCCTGAACGGCTTTTCTGACCTTTGTGACCACGGCCACCGGTTTTACCAAGACCTGAGCCGATACCACGGCCAACACGCTTACCAGAACTTTTTGCTCCTGGAGCAGGAGAAATATCATTCAAACGCATGTCTTACTCCTCGACGATTTCAACCATGTAATTAACACGGTTGATCATGCCACGAACAGCTGGGGTGTCTTCCAACTCGCGAACATGGTTGATTTTACGAAGGCCTAAGCCTTTAAGCGTTGCTTTGTGCTTTGGCAGACGGCCAATCGCACTTTTTGTTTGCTTTACTTTAATCGTTGCCATGTTTGCTTACCCCAAAATCTCTTCTACTGACAACCCACGCTTGGCAGCAACACCAGCAGGAGAATTCATCTCTGTTAGTGCATTGATCGTTGCGCGAACAACGTTCATTGGGTTAGTCGAGCCGTAACATTTTGAAAGTACGTTTTGTACACCAGCTACTTCAAGTACTGCACGCATTGCACCACCGGCGATAATACCAGTACCTTCTGATGCAGGCTGCATGTAAACTTTAGAGCCAGAGTGACGACCTTTGATTGGGTGCTGCAACGTGTGACCTTTAAGGTCAACAGTTACCATGTTACGGCGAGCCTTTTCCATTGCTTTTTGGATTGCGGCTGGCACTTCACGTGCTTTACCGTAACCAAAACCAACGCGACCATTGCCGTCACCCACTACCGTCAATGCAGTGAAACTGAAGATTCGACCACCTTTAACCACTTTAGAAACGCGGTTTACAGCAATCAATTTTTCCAGCATATCACCGTTTTGAACATCTTGTTTAGCCATTATAAACTCCTAGAACTGAAGGCCAGCTTCGCGAGCTGCATCAGCTAATGCTTTAACACGACCGTGGTATTTGAAACCGCTGCGATCGAAAGCCACTTGTTCAATGCCTTTCTCTTTTGCACGCTCTGCGATGACTTTACCAACAACTGCCGCTGCTTCAGCATTGCCTGTTGATTTCAGATCTTTTGCAAGATCTTTTTCAACGGTAGAAGCTGCCGCCAATACTTCAGCACCGCCAGCGGCGATAAGCTGAGCATAAATGTGGCGAGGTGTACGGTTTACAACCAAGCGATGCGCGGCCAGTTCACGAAATTTTGCGCGTGCGCGAGTTGCGCGACGCAAGCGAGCTGCTTTCTTATCCATCGTATCACCCACCTACTTTTTCTTAGCTTCTTTACGACGTACATGCTCATCGGCATAACGAATACCTTTGCCTTTGTAAGGCTCTGGTGGACGATATGCACGGATGTTCGCCGCAACCTGTCCTACCACCTGCTTATCGGCGCCTTTAACGACGATTTCAGTTTGGCTAGGAGTTTCAACCGTAATGCCTTCAGGCATTTCGTACGCAACAGGGTGAGAGAAACCCAGTGTCAGGTTAAGTTTGCTACCTTGTGCTTGCGCACGGTAACCAACACCGTTTAACTGAAGCTTTTTCTCAAAACCTTGTGTAACACCTTGAATCATGCTGTTCAGAAGTGCACGTACAGTACCTGCTTGTGCCCATGCATCAGCAAAACCTTCGCGAGGTAGTGCTTTAAGCTGGTTTTCTTCCTGAACCACTTCAACTGCATCGTTGAAAGTGCGTGTCAAAGTGCCATTTTTACCTTTAACGGAAACATCCTGACCAGAGATAGAAATTTCTACACCTGATGCGATGTCTACCGGGGCTTTTGCTACTCGTGACATTTCAACTCCTCCGATTACGCAACATAACCGATGATCTCACCGCCCATGCCTGCTTTACGCGCAGCACGGTCAGTCATCACACCTTTAGAAGTCGACACGATAGCTACGCCTAGACCACCCATTACTTTTGGCAGCTCATCTTTTTTCTTATAGATGCGCAGACCAGGACGGCTTACACGTTCAATAGTGTCAATTACTTGCTTGCCTTCGAAGTACTTAAGTTCTACTTCCAAAACAGGCTTAACGTCACCAGAAACAGCGAAGTCAGTGATATAACCTTCTTCTTTCAGAACACCACAGATTGCAGTGCGCAGTTTAGAAGATGGCATAGCTACAGAGACTTTCTGTGCCATCTGGCCGTTACGGATGCGGGTAAACATATCCGCGATAGGATCTTGCATGCTCATTATCAGCTACTCCTTACCAGCTGGCTTTTTTCAAGCCAGGGACTTCACCGCGCATTGCTGCTTCACGCAGCTTGATACGGCTAAGACCGAATTTGCGTAGGTAACCATGTGGACGACCAGTGATGCGGCAGCGGTTTTGCTGACGAACTCTGGATGAATCACGTGGTAGTTGTTGTAGCTTCAGAACAGCGTCCCAACGCTCTTCTTCAGAAGCGTTAACATCGCTGATAATCGCTTTAAGTGCGGCGCGCTTTTCAGCGTACTTAGCGACAAGCTTTTCACGCTTAGCTTCACGAGCCTTCATTGATTCTTTTGCCATAACCCTACACCCCTTACTTTTTGAATGGGAAGTTAAACGCGTCCAGCAGAGCACGTGCTTCTTCATTATTGTCCGCACTGGTAGTGATAGTAATATCCATACCGCGAACCTTATCCACTTTATCGAAATCGATTTCAGGGAAAATGATTTGCTCACGCACGCCCATACTGTAGTTACCACGTCCGTCGAATGACTTAGGATTCAGACCACGGAAGTCGCGAATACGCGGGATAGCGATTGATACCAAACGCTCAAGAAATTCCCACATACGTTCGCCGCGCAGGGTTACTTTACAGCCAATCGGATAACCTTCACGGATTTTGAAACCCGCTACTGATTTTCTAGCAACTGTAACAACCGGCTTTTGACCTGCGATAGACGCCATATCGGCGGTCGCAGCTTCAAGCACCTTCTTGTCAGCAACTGCTTCACCCAGACCCATGTTCAGGGTGATCTTTTCAATCCGAGGGACTTGCATGACGCTTTTGTACCCGAACTGCTTCGCAAGTTCAGCTACTACTGTTTCTTTATAGAAATCATGCAGTTTCGCCATCGTACTCTCCAATTAATTAAACAAGTTCACCGTTCGACTTGAAGAAACGTACTTTCTTCTCGTCTTCAGTACGGAAACCAATACGATCCGCTTTACCCGTTGCCGGGTTAACAATCGCAACATTAGAAATGTGAATAGAAGCTTCTTTTTCTACGATGCCACCTGGCTCACCCAGTTGAGGGTTAGGCTTTTGGTGTTTCTTAGAAAGATTTACGCCTTCTACAACTACACGGTCATCAGATACCAGTACTTTAAGGACTTTGCCTTGTTTACCTTTATCTTTACCCGCTAATACGACTACTTCATCATCACGACGAATTTTTCTAGCCATTATCGTGACTCCTTATAGTACCTCTGGGGCCAATGAGATGATTTTCATGAAGTTTTCACTTCTCAACTCACGGGTAACCGGTCCAAAGATACGCGTACCAATTGGTTGTTTGTTGGCATTCAACAAAACAGCCGCGTTATTATCGAAACGGATGGTAGAACCATCTGCACGACGAACGCCTTTTCTAGTACGCACCACCACTGCGCTCAGTACGTCACCTTTTTTAACTTTACCGCGAGGAATTGCTTCCTTGACGGTAACTTTGATGATGTCACCGATACCTGCATAACGGCGATGCGAGCCACCCAGAACCTTAATACACTGAACCCTGCGAGCGCCGCTGTTATCTGCAACGTCCAGGTTAGTTTGCATTTGGATCATGTTAGTGCTCCGCTGATAAATTAAGACTCTCTCGAGTCGTTTAGCTGCTAAAAGCAACAACTATTGCTGCTTTTATGTACATACCCCCATAAAAAGGGCGCGAAATGATAACAGAAAAGATAGGGCAACGATAGGCCAATTTTGAATTATTTTTAGGCGATGCCGTGTATTTTTTACGCCTGGCCCGAGCTGAAGAAAACATCAGTAACATGCGCGGAATTTGCGCTAAGAAACGGTCTATTTATTTAAAAGGGTGTCGATCTCAGGCGCGCACACTAACAACTGTCACAACTAATGGCAAGGGTCAGAATTATTACTGTATTTGCTAAACAAAAAAAGGCCGCGGGTGCGGCCTTTTGTTAACGATTACATCACTTATTCGTAGCTATAGTTCATGGTCACGCCAGAGTACGAGGAATATCCACGCAGACCGATGTGCCATGTGCCTGATGAAGGATTGCTGAATGTACATACTTCATCGTTGCCGTTTTTATAAGGACGGCAATCATAGGTAGACGTAGACGGCTGCGCGCCATATCTTACATACAGGTCAGCATCGCCAGAACCACCAGAGATACGTACCGTCATCGTCGATACGCCAGTAGGAATATTCCAGGTATAACGGTCCCACGCACCACTTGTGCCTGACAGGTTAGACAGTTGGCCAGATACCGGCTCAACACCGCCACCGCCTGTGCCACCACCAGAACCTGTGCCATCACAGCCATTGGTATTCAGATAATCAACAGCATTAGCGACCTTGATAATACCGTAGCCATAATAGTTATCACGACCAGAAGCACCACGATCTTTTGCTGTAGTATTTAGCGCGTTACGAATTTGCGTATTCGTACATTGCGGGAAGTAGCTCCATACCAATGCCGCGGCACCTGCAACGTGAGGCGTCGCCATGGATGTACCATTCAGGGTCGCATACGAGTTGTCAGGATAGGTTGAATAAACAGAAGAACCCGGCGCTGCAATTTCAACTGCAGAGTTATACTGTGAGTAACTTGCATGATTCTCGTTTGAATCAACCGCTGCTACCGACATAACTGCGCTGTAAGACGCTGGATACGACTTAGTGCTGTTACCATCGTTACCTGCAGCAGCAACCAAAAGCATGCCATCATCAACAAAGCCCTGCATAGCAGCACCTTCAGCAGATGATGAACCACCACCACCCAAGCTCATATTAACAACGTTTGAACCTGCGTTCTGACACTGTGTGATGCCATCGATAATATCAGAGGCGTAAGTCCAGTCACCATTATCGTTAAAGATCTTAACGATGTGCATGTTAACGCCGGGGTAAACACCCACTACACCCTGTGTATTGTCGTATGCTGCAATGGTACCGGCAACGTGCGTACCGTGACCATTACCGTCATTGTACCAGTTACCCACTGCAGAGTTATTGGCATTTCCCGTCAGGCCGTTATTTGTGCCTGGCAGATCACTGTGACCCAGATTGTAACCGGTATCGATAATACACACACGGCGCGCACTGGTATCGCTCTGGGCGAACTGGCTAGCCTGTACCATGTTGATGCCATAAGGCGTGGTTTGTGCCATCAGGCGACGCTTAGGATCGTCTGAAATTTCTTCGATATTGGGGTTTTTGCGAAGCTTGTTAAGTACTGACTTGCTCATTGAAGCGGCAACCATCTTGTGTTTGCCCAGTACTTTGTGCGGCTTGGCGCCAGCATTTTTCAGGATATTTTTAGCTGCAATCGCATCAAACGCGGCATCAGCAGCGTTTTCATTCGGGCCTTTGTTTGCTTTATCCTTGCCCTTCAATGCAGCAGATCCTGTCTGCTTGAACTTCACAATATAACGCTGTTCGTCTTGAACCAGCGATAACTTCTGGGAAAGTACATTTTGTAGCTGGCCGGCTTGCGATGCTGTCGCGGGTTCTGTGACCTTTACCGGACCATTGTTAACGGCTGCCGTGACAGATGCACTCAAAAGCGTTAACGATGCAACTACTGCTTTACCACAAAATGTGTGTTTATTATTCAACATTTGCTGTCCTTTTATCTTATTTTATTGTTTTGGTGTTACTTCTCCCTCGCTCTTCAATGTAGCGTTACAAAAGGGTTTTAACTTACTGCTGTAGCTTGCCAGTGATTTCATTTTATCGGAAAAAGACGCTTTTCCATGCCTCTCTCAGAATTACTAAACACCGTGAAAAACTACATTGCGTTCAAATCAGATGTCTGATTCGACATAGCCACTATACAAAAGCCGAAGTTGGTTTATGTATAAGACTTATTACATACTTATCATGCTTCATACCCCATGTCATCTTTTAGAAAAACGATGAAGTAAGTAATAAAACCGCACGATTTGCATGGACATTTCGATTTGCAACAAACCGTTAACAAATGACCACATGGCTAAGCTAGGGTATTTTTTGAGCGGATTAAAGAGGGAGGATAAATTTTAAACAAAAAAGGCTGTAAAGATTTATTCACTTACAGCCTTAAAAGGTATCATTGAGAAGGAGTTAGCGGCGCTGACGCACCATTTCGTAAAGGCAAATACCGGTAGCTACCGACACATTCAGGCTTGAAACACTGCCTGCCATGGGAAGTTTTATCAGTTCATCACACGTCTCACGTGTCAGCCTGCGCATGCCCTTACCTTCAGCTCCCATCACCAGTGCCATAGGCCCTTTAAGCGCAACATCATAAATCTCCTGGGTTGCCTCACCGGCTGTTCCAATGATCCACACACCCTGAGCCTGTAGTGCTTTAAGGGTGCGGGAAAGATTGGTGACCTGAATGAAAGGTGTTGTTTCAGCAGCGCCGCATGCAACTTTACGTGCCGTTCCGGTGAGGCCAGCTGACTTATCCTTGGGTACGATAACCGCATGTGCACCTGCTGCATTAGCCGTTCGCAGGCAAGCCCCCAGATTGTGCGGGTCGGTAACACCATCAAGTACCAGAAATAATGGTGACGGGTGTTGCCCGACAAGTCTATCCAGGTCACTTTCATCGAGTACCCTGGCCGGTTTAGCTTTTGCAACGATACCCTGATGTTGCTCGCCATTGACTTTCTCATCCAGCACCTTGCGATGACAAAACTGAACGCTGATGCCAAACCGTCGGGCCTGATTCACAGCATCGTTCAGCCGCTCATCGGTTCTGCCTTTGAGCGCAAATATTTCGATGATTCGCTCAGGTTCTGTCGACAATACTGCATCTATTGCGTGCAGACCATACAACCACTCATTTTGTGCCATTTACTTCTTCTTGCCTTTATTGGGTCTGTTACTACCCGCCCCTTTGCGAGGCTTATCTTTAGGTGCCCGTTTGCCAGGTTTGTCTGAAGACTTCTTACCCGCAGATTTCACCTTTACTTTTTTTCCGGTACGGCTCTTAAGCAGGGAATCATCCAGTACCAGGTCAATTTTTCGCTCATCCAGATTTACCGCGGCCACCTGCACAGAAACAGTGTCACCTAAACGGAACTGACGTGCGCCCGATTCGCCTGACAGTGATTGTTTCACCGCATCATAGTGGTAAAAGTCATCTTTCAATGACGTGATGTGTACCAACCCGTCAATATGATAATCCACCAACCGGATAAACAAACCAAATGTTGTCACCGAGCTAACTACACCATCGAAGCTGCTGCCCACGTGATCTTGCATGAACTCACATTTGAGCCAATCGGCAACATCCCGGGTTGCATCATCAGCGCGTCGCTCTGTCATTGAACATTGTTCGCCGAGTTGCTCAATTTCCTCTTCAGTATACGCTTTGGCACCCGCTACCTTCTGATTAAACGGCTTTTTAGACAAGATGCCTTTAATAGCCCGGTGCACTACGAGGTCGGGGTAGCGGCGAATCGGAGAGGTGAAGTGCGCATATTGCGCAAGTGCCAGGCCGAAGTGGCCAACATTGTCGCCGTCATACACGGCTTGCTTCATTGAACGCAGGAGCATGGTCTGAATCAGTTCCTGATCGGGACGATTACGGGTTTTGTTGACCACGGCGGTAAAATCAGATGGCGAGGCATCTTCAGTTATATGGTGTGGCACACCAATTTCTGCCAGATAAGAGGTAAATGCAGTAAGCCGGTCAGCATCCGGTTTGTCATGAACCCGGTAGAGTGCTGGCGCGCTGTGCGATTCCAGCATTTGCGCCGCGCTGACATTTGCCAGAATCATACACTCTTCAATCATCTTATGCGCATCATTACGTTCAACCGGGACGATATCCTCAATTTTTCGCTGCGCATTGAATACGAACTTACTTTCCTGTGTTTCAAACTCGATTGCGCCACGCTGCTGCCGTGCCTTTCTCAATACCCGGTAAAGATCATGCAGGTTACGTAGATGGCCGACGTGCGACTCATAACGCTGGTGCAGATCTTTATCGCCCTGCAAAATGTGCCAGACCTTATTGTAAGTAAGTCTGGCATGAGAGTTCATCACTGCTTCATAGAACTGATAAGCCTGTAGCTTGCCTTCTGCAGAGATTGTCATTTCGCAGACCATGCACAAGCGGTCTACTTCGGGGTTCAGCGAGCATAAGCCATTGGACAGCACTTCGGGGAGCATGGGGATAACCTGCTCGGGAAAATACACTGAATTACCACGATTTACCGCTTCTGTATCCAGCGCCGTACCCGGTCGCACATAATGACTGACATCAGCTATGGCGACCCACAATTGCCAACCACCATCATCCAGTGGTTCACAGAACACCGCATCATCAAAGTCTCTGGCATCTTCGCCATCAATGGTCACCAGAGGTAATTGTCTTAAATCAATTCTGCCCTGTTTAGCATCTTCCGGAACCTGTTCAGTTAAACTGCTTACTGCGCGTTCTACGCCTTGTGGCCACTGGTGGGGAATATCAAATGTGCGTAACGCCATTTCAATTTCCATACCCGGCGCCATATGTTCACCGAGGATTTCAGTGATTTTACCTACCGGGCTTACGCGCCGGCGAGGTCGCTGAGTCAGCTCAACGACTACCACCTGCCCCATTCTGGCGCCATTGACACTTTCCGGCGGAATGACAATTTCGTGATTAATGCGGCTATCGTCAGGAATCACTACACCAAAACCCTGTTCAGTAAAATAGCGGCCAACAATAGGCTCTTCCCGTGGCTCAAAGACAGCCACGATATATCCTTCCTTACGCCCTTTTCTGTCCGTGCCGCTGACGCGGGCATCAACCACATCATCATGCAGGAAAAGCTGCATCTGACCACCGCTAATATACAGGTCGCCGCTGTTGTCCTCAGGGCGCAGAAAACCAAAGCCGTCGCGGTGACCAATGATTCGTCCCCGGATCAGCTCATCTTTATCCTGCAGGATGTAGCGTTTGCTTTTTGTGAACTGAACCTGACCTTCCCGTTCCATGGCGCGAAGCCGGCGTTGCACGCCAATGTGGCTTTCCTCACTTTGCGCACCAACCGCTGCGCAAATTTCAAGAAAGGAAATCGGCTTGCCATGTTCTTTGATAACCGACATAAGAAACTCCCGACTGGCTACCGGGTTTTCATATTTTTCTTTCTCGCGCTGGTAATGGGGGTCGTCACTCATGCAGTTCGTCTTTCGCCCTTGATGTAGTTCAATAAATAAAGTATGGCGCCAGTATAACAGTTATCAGCGTGAAAACACGGCTTATCCGGCGCATCGTTAACGATACGCCGTCACAAAATTCTGTCTTTACCGACTTATCTGGCTTTTACTGAGGGCGAAGCGGGGAAGATCGATACGCTTAATAGACAACCTGGCGGGCGTTTCGTACCGCTTTAGGGTGCATGAGCTGTTCCAGCCGGTCGAGATAGCGGTCAATTTTGGCGTGCGTGTTTTTATTGTCAGTCACTGCATTAAATAGCCAGCGATAGGCATCTTCATAATCATACGGGCTGCCATGCCCGTCAATGAACAGCTTCACTAATTGCAACTGCGCATTTAAATTGCCCAGTGCAGCGGCTTCTCTGAGGTAAATTACAGCCCGCTGATTATCCTGCTGCACCAGCTTACCGGTGGCATAGTAACGGCCCAGTTGTTCAAGTGCGGCGGGCAAGCCCTGCTGCGCGGCACTGCGCATGAATTTAATGCCACGCTCGGGCTCAGCGTCTACACAAACGCCCCAGGCCAGCATGTCTCCCCACAGGAACTGATAAGCAGGTTCTTTTAACACCTCAGCGTGCGCTTCTATGTCCTGCACTAACTGACAGCGGTCAGCAACAACACGATCAAGATGCGCATTAGCATTGATCAGTGTTATCAGCTCATTTTGCGTATAAAGCTGAACGGCTTTTAACTGCTGAGCATGTACCGACCCTGCACACAGCAGGGCGAACGTAAGAATGATTAACTGCTTTATCATAGCTGACCCGAAATCTGAACGTTTTGCCTTATTGCTATCGGCAATAGCGGGTAAATCTGAAGCAGGAAATTAGCCGTTAATTAAGTTTTGAAAACAGCGCGCTGAAAACTTTGCGGGCATGATCTGCCACATCAATACCCAGATCTGTCAGGTAGCCACCATCAGGCTGGGTGATAAGCCCCTTGGTATACAAGCGCTGAGCAGCATTAACGATAGCATTGCTGGCGTCGTGATGTATTTTCAACCCTTGCATAAAGCTGTCGCTGGGAAATTTTAATAACAGATTGAGTTCTTCGGTCATGGCATTATCAAAAGTACTCATAGCGTCTCCTCGGTAAGACAGTCATTAAAGCGGTATCAGCAAAATACCACGCATCGCCTATCTCACACCCTTTCTGTATCGGTGTCCAGCGAAAATACTGTGCAATTCGTTTTTTTGCCCACGCTGGTTCGCACTGAATCTTATGCAAAGTATGATGTATACTGCAGCCAACCTTAAAGAACAAAAAGACCGTTTGATACTCATGAAATACAAAGACCTGCGTGACTTTATTGCCAAACTGGAAGCTCAGGGGCAGTTAAAGCGGATCTCCCGGGAAATAGATACCAACCTGGAAATGACCGAAATTGCTGATCGCACATTACGTGCCGGGGGCCCTGCCCTGTTATTTGAAAATCCTAAGGGTAGCAACATACCGGTATTGGCTAACCTGTTTGGTACACCCGAGCGGGTTGCGCTGGGCATGGGGCAGGACAGTGTTCATGCACTGCGCGAGGTAGGTAAGCTGCTGGCGTATCTGAAAGAGCCTGAGCCGCCTAAAGGCATAAAGGATTTGTGGAGCAAACTGCCGGTTTTCAAACAGGTGTTAAATATGCCTGCCAAGGAAGTGCGAAAGGCCCCTTGTCAGGAAGTTGTAGTCAGCGGTGATGAGGTGGATTTAACCAGTTTGCCCATTCAGCGCTGCTGGCCGGGCGATGCAGCACCGCTTATTACGTGGGGCCTGACCATCACCCGGGGGCCGCATAAAAAGCGCCAGAACCTGGGTATTTACCGCCAACAGCTGCTGGGTAAAAATAAGCTTATCATGCGCTGGCTTTCTCATCGCGGCGGCGCGCTGGATTTTCGCGAGTGGTGTCAGGAACATCCCGGCGAGCCCTACCCGGTTTCGGTTGCTCTTGGCGCCGATCCGGCCACCATACTGGGGGCGGTGACACCGGTGCCTGACACCTTGTCAGAATATGCATTTGCCGGTTTACTGCGGGGTGACAAAACCGAGGTAGTAAAATCAGTCAGTAATGACCTGCAGGTTCCGGCCAGTGCCGAGATTGTTCTTGAGGGCTACATCGACCAGAACGAGACAGCGCCCGAAGGACCCTACGGCGATCATACCGGCTACTATAATGAGGTAGACACCTTTCCGGTATTCACCGTTACCCATATCACGCATCGCAAACAGCCTATTTATCATTCTACCTACACAGGCCGTCCGCCGGATGAGCCCGCCATTCTGGGCGTTGCCCTGAATGAGGTGTTTGTGCCCATTCTGCAAAAACAGTTTCCGGAAATTGTCGACTTTTATCTGCCGCCAGAAGGCTGTTCCTATCGTATGGCGGTAGTCACGATGAAGAAGCAATACCCCGGGCACGCCAAACGCGTCATGATGGGCGTGTGGTCTTTTTTACGTCAGTTCATGTACACCAAGTTTGTCATTGTATGCGATGACGATGTGAATGCCCGTGATTGGAACGACGTGATCTGGGCCATTACTACTCGTATGGATCCTGCTCGTGATACGGTGATGGTGGAGAACACCCCCATCGACTATCTTGATTTTGCATCGCCGGTTTCAGGCTTAGGTTCTAAGATGGGCATGGATGCAACGAATAAAATGCCCGGTGAAACCAATCGCGAATGGGGCGAACCCATTCTCATGGACGATGATGTCAAACAGCGCGTGGATGACATCTGGAATGAGCTTGGTATCATGGACTAGCTCGCCATCGTTAAGCGAATTCAGTTAAGAAGAGAGTACATGTCAGATATTTTATGTCAGGTTGACGCCATCACGCCGTTGACCGAAGCGGTTTACAAAGTTGTGTTAACGCCCGCCAGCCCGGTCGACTTTTATGCAGGTCAGTATGTACTGGTGCATATGGGAGAAACCGACAAGCGCCCCTTCTCAATTGCCAATGCGGCATACAATAATCAGCAGATAGAATTGCATATCGGGGCTGATGAGAATAACGCTTACGCCAGTGAAGTGCTTGAGCGTATGAAAAGTGAAGGTGAAATTACGATAAGCGGTGGTCATGGTGAGGCACACCTGCAGTCAAATGGTAAGCCGATGATCCTGATCGCCGGCGGAACAGGTTTTTCCTATGCTTACTCGATATTGCAGCAATCGTTGAAGGACCATCCGCACACGCCGGTTACCCTTTACTGGGGCGGCAGAAATAAAGAAGATTTGTACTTGTTCGACGAATTGACCAGTATGGCTGAAGAAAACGAACAGTTTTCGTTTATCCCGGTCGTGGAATACGCCGATGAAAACTGGCAGGGAAGAACCGGTTGGGTACATCATGCCGTATTAGCAGACTATACCGATTTATCGGACAAGCAGGTATACATCGCCGGCAGATTTGAAATGGCCAAAGCGGCCAGAGATGATTTCTATGAGCGAAAGCTGCCTGATGATCAGTTATTCGGTGATGCATACGCCTTTATCTAACACCACGCCACCTCAATAATTATAAGGCGTGGTGACATAACAAGCTTTGAAGGAGCACTCATGAAACCACGCCTCAGCGTAACCGCTGCAGCACTACTTACCTTGCCTCTCACTCTATCTTCTGCCCAGGCAAAAGATACTGACAAGCTTCATGACATTGTTGCGGATGTATCCGCTGATCGGATTGAGCAGGACATTGAAAAACTGGTGGGCTTTGGTACCCGTCATACCTTATCTGAAACTGAGTCTGACACCCGCGGCATCGGTGCAGCCCGCCGCTGGATCAAACAGGAATTTGAAGCCATATCAAAAGAATGTGGCGGCTGTCTTGAAGTCATGTTCGTAGGTGACACCATCAGCGGTGAAAAGCGCATTCCCGAAGCCACTGAGGTCGTCAATGTTGTGGCGATTCAGCGTGGCACTACCGATCCTGATCGCTACGTGCTGATGTCAGGTGATATTGACTCACGGGTATCTGACGTGATGGACGCAACCTCTGATTCGCCTGGTGCCAATGATAATGCCTCTGGTGTGGCTGGTACACTGGAAGCTGCCAGAGTACTGAGCCAGTATAAATTTAATGGCAGTATTGTTTATGCGGCTCTTTCCGGTGAAGAGCAGGGCCTGTTTGGTGGCAAAATTCTGGCAAAGAAAGCGCAGGAAGAGAACTGGCGTCTTAAAGCGGTTTTAAACAACGATATGATTGGCAATATTGAAGGGGTCAATGGCGTCATCAATAATACAACCGCCCGTCTGTTTGCTGAAGGCACACGCGTGACCGAAACTGACGAGGAAGCCACGACTCGCCGATTTACCGGAGGTGAGGTTGACTCACCGTCACGTAATCTGGCTCGTTATATCGATAAGCTTGCCGATCAGTTCATCCCCAACTTAGATACAATGGTTGTTTATCGCCTGGACCGCTATGGTCGTGGCGGTCATCACCGCCCGTTCAATGACCTTGGTTATCCGGGTATTCGTATCATGGAAACCAACGAAAATTACGAGCGCCAGCATCAGGATCTTCGCACGGAAAACGGCGTTGAGTACGGTGATACGCTTGATGGTGTCAATTTTGAGTATGCCGCGAAACTGACTTCATTAAATGCGGTGAGCCTGGCCGCCATGTCCTGGGCCCCTGCACCACCCGCTGACGTACAGATTGAAGGCGCAGTAAAACCCTCTACGACACTGCGATGGAACGGCCTTGATAGTAACCAAAACCCGCAACTGGCCGGCTACAAGATATACTGGCGCTATACGGATGCTCCGCAATGGCAGTACAGTAAGTTTGTAGGTAACGTCAACGAGTTCACGCTCGAGAATGTGGTTATCGACAACTACTTCTTCGGCGTAGCAAGCGTCAGTAAAGACGGCTATGAAAGTCCGGTGGTATTTCCCGGCGCAGCCGGCAGTTTCGGCGAATAACGACGAAGCCGCCCTTAGAGGCGGCTTTTTTATTTCATTCTTTTAACTCGTCTTTTTTGCTATCGGTCATCGAAAACCGCTACACTGAACATGAGTGTAAGAATTAACACAAATAACGATAAAGGTGAGTCTGTGCGTGGTTTAACGGTATGTATGTGTATGATACTGGGCTTGTTCAGTTCCGTGGCAGGTGCTGAGATCAAGCTGGGCGCAGCGCAATTGCCCACCTTTATTGATGACGGTGACAAGCCCGCTCGGATTAATGCGATCATGCGCGAAGCTTTTTCTCGCATGGAGCAGGATGTGACACTTGAGGTAATGCGACCGGCATTTTTGGGTAGCGGTCTGCTCAGTGGGAAAATCGATGGTCATTATGCATTTGTCGATCTTGACGAGAAAAAGTCTGCATTCCTGTATTCAAAGCCCTATCTGCCGCTTTATCTGTTCGCAATCAGTAAGCATGAAGCGGTCATCTCCGTTGCTGAAATTGAGCACCTGATGGACCGTCGTGTTGCTATAGAAAACCGGTTTGCCAATACCGATAAAGTCCGCCTGATTAAAGATATCAAATGGGCCAGAAATCCCTCTACCTTTGATGCTTTCAAGCAACTTGCAGATGATCGCTCTTATTATCTGATGTCGTCACGCTTGTTAGTGGATGAATTTAATCGTTTATTAAGAAGCGAAGGCGAGCAACTTCTGCACTTTTCAAAAGTACCTTTGATTACAGCTGGCTTTCGCCTGGCAATGTCATCAGGGGAAGGTAATCAGGCAGTAGTTGAAGCATTTAATTCAACAATTGATGAAATGCAAAATGATGGTACCTTCAATGAACTGCTTAACGTCGCCTGGTTGACTAAAGATATAGACGGTGATGGAACTGCTGAGTTCATCACCAGTCGCGCTGTTACTCACCCCAAGCTTGAAGCGAGCGCTCTGACGCTGGCCTATCCGCTCGATACGAGTAGCGTCTCTGATGCGTCCACCTTTTATATCAATGGTGAAACTGCATCAGACTGGCAGGGGGCTCTCGGTCTGATGAGCGACGTCACACCTGTTCTGCGTCCGAGTTTGCTGGATGAAGAGGTTTATCAACAAATTTTATCGCGCTGGTAAACCTACACCCTTAATGATTTCGCAGGGCGTCGATAAGCTCATCTTTAGACATTTTTGACCGTCCTTCTATACCGACTTCTTTCGCTTTGTCATAAAGCGCCTGTTTCGTACGCTTTTCGTATTTTTTGCCTTTGCCGCCTTTTTCTGAAGGATGCTGGTCTGAGTTAGCCTGCGCATTGGCAATTCTTGCTGATTTTTCCTTGCTATAGCCCTGATCTCTGAGCTCTTCGTAAGTATCGTCATTTTTGATCTGCTTACCGTGATCTTTTGCCATTTTATAAACCCCATTCAAATTTCGTTTACGTGTCATGCATTGTGCTTACCTAAGTAGAAAGTACGCACGAGGGAAAAGAGGAGTTCTACATTTCGCCTTTAAGTATGAAATTTATGTCGCACCTTTAGAAGGTTTTCCTACTGTATTCTTGTGAGCACCATACTGTTGTCATTAACTATCACTACCTTTGCACACGCGCTTTATCCTCCAGCCCCCATGCTTTGGACAATTGGTTTGTTACTGCCATATGTGTGTTATCAGGAACGGAATCTGCACTTAATTCTTTTCATTTCTTTTTTAGAGAGATTATTCAATGAGTCAGACTAATCAGTATTCGATGCAGGATCCTCGTCATCAGTATCCACCTGGTAAAACACAACATAATGAAAATCAACCCGATCCCGCTTTAGATAGCAAGCTTTACCCAAAGGCTGATCACGGCGAAGACAGCTATCAGGGCAACAAGCGTCTGCAGGGCCGTAAAGCCCTCATAACTGGCGGCGATTCAGGTATCGGTCGCGCTGTGGCGCTCGCTTTTGCCAGAGAAGGTGCTGACGTGGTTATCAATTTTCTTGAAAGTGAAAAGGAAGACGGCGATACCACGCTGGCCATGATTAGAAACGCCGGCGTCAGGGGCGAAGCAATCATTGGAGATATCCGAAAAGAGACGTTTTGCGAGTCGCTGGTAGACAACGCTGTCGAATTTTTAGGCGGCCTTGATATATTAGTGAATAATGCAGGAAAGCAGATCTTTGCTGAAACGCTTGAAGATTTATCATCGGAACAGTTCACCAGTACTTTTGAAACTAACGTATTTGGTATGTTTTGGATTACCAAAGCTGCCGCCAGACATATGCCTGCGGGAGCCAGCATTATTAACTCTACCTCGATTCAATCGTATCAGCCTTCAGCGGGGCTGCTTGACTACGCGTCTACAAAAGGTGCGATCACCTCTTTCACTAAAGCTTGCGCGAAAATGCTCATAGAGAAAGGTATCCGTGTGAACGGCGTCGCACCGGGCCCGGTTTGGACGCCGATCCAGCAAAGCGGTGGTCAGCCACCGGAAAAAGTCGAAGGATTTGGGGAGCATGTGCCAATGGGCCGACCAGGTCAGCCGGCAGAACTTGCGCCTGTTTATGTCTTTTTAGCATCACAGGAATCCAGTTATATTACCGCAGAGATTATGGGTGTGACAGGCGGTGAGCACCTCCCCTGATTCTATCCGCACAAAAAATTTACCATGTCACTAACCTCATCAATACACGTTTAAGGATACTACTAAGTGTTTACAGATAATTCTGTGCTCGACATGCTTTTGAAAGGATTGCTACTGACCTCGCTGGCAATGTGCTGGGTCGTTGTATTGGTTCGGATAAATGGCTTGCGCTCATTTTCAAAAATGACCAATTTTGATTTTGTTATGACCGTTGCCGTCGGGTCGCTTCTGGCAGGCGCAAGCCAGTCACAGAGCTGGTTGTCTTTTGGTCAGTCTGCGGTGGCAATGATGACATTGTTTGTTGTGCAATACTCCACAGCACGCGCACGTAAAGCATCAGATACTTTTGAATCTGTGATGCAGAACCAGCCCGTGCTGTTGATGCGTGATGGTGAAATTATTGAACAAGCGCTACGACAGACTCGGGTTGCCAAAAGTGATCTTATGGCAAAGCTTCGGGAGGCCAATGTTCTGGAGATGTCTGAGGTACGAGCGGTGGTACTGGAAACAACCGGAGATATTTCTGTATTGCACGGCGCATCGTGCTCTCAAAAACTATTGCAGGGGGTCAGTCACCGTGAATGATTCCATTTAGATAGCCGGTCATTTCACACTTCTGAAGTACCCTGGCCATTAGCGAATAATTTAGTTTCGCGAACCTGTCATTAACTGCGTAATAACAGGCCACCAGCTACTTTGGTGACCTGTTACCTGGTTTATCCGCTAAAACAGCCGCTGACAGATAAAGGGCTATCTGAATTGATGAGTGACATAGTTATCTTCTGCGATGGCCACGAGTACTTCGTTTTCAATACCAAGGGCATTAAGTTCTATCAGCAACTTCTTCTGTATGCTGGCAATCTCAACTTTACGATAAATAGTGCCATTGCTATTTGTTTTTGCCACGGTCAGCAACGCTTTATTTTGTAGTTTTTCATCATCCATTGCCTCAATATCATTATCTACTACAGATACCAGCACCATTGTATTGGCAAGCGCCTGCCCATTGGCGCCGGTTGCAGTGATATCCAAAGTTATGACTTTATGGGTATCAAAGGTAAAGTCAGGCTCTACATAAAGCTGGGTGGATTTATTTGCTTCACTATCCAGCGCAGCGGTATCGGGAGTGTAATTCTCATCATCGGTACTTTCCTGCGATGTGGGAGGTGGTGCCGCTGGCGCTGTGGTTGCAGATACCGGAGCCGGTGTCGCAGAAGAATTGTCAGCCGGGGAACTGTCGCCTCCACCACCGCAGGCACTGACTAAGATTATGCTCAAACACACTACCATTGCCTGAAACAAAGAAGCTCTGACTAAATTAAACATGATAAATTCCTCTTACCGGTTCGGCACATAATACAGGTGGTTGCGATTACTGGTCTCAAACCAGTCTCTGGCCTGTTCGCCAGCACTTTCCACCCATGTTTCATAGTCGGCGTAGCACCAGACAATATCTTTGTACTCTCTGGGGTAATGCCAGGCACCGCTGACTTTTAAACCCCAGGACAGATTGTCAGCGCTGCGGTAATAACGCCCCGATGACGGATCTGACGTATCAGCATGCCTACCAAACAGTGAAGTATCCATTTTGTCGGTAGGCGGGTAGTCTGCAAAATGAATCTCATGCCCCCGCTTATTGGTGCGGAAAATAAAAAAATCAAAATCAGAATGCAGCAACGACGTTACCCCGGACGTGAACGTCACATCCACAGTAAATGGAACGGGCGCGTATTCGGGGCATTCTTTCACCGTGTTGAAGAACTGACAGCCATCAGCATCTCCCGTGGTGGTGAAATCGTGCGTGTTATTCCACAAAATTATCACAGCATCACTTTGACCCTGTTCAGCGCGAAGGGGAAAAGTCGTGCCATCAATAGAAATACTGCCAGCCTTGAACAGCGATGTCGGCATGTCCATCAAGCGAAGTGCAAAGCCATTTTTGAAGCCGGCGCCCCGCGCATCAATAAAACCTTCCAGCCTGAAACCGGTAATAGCACCTTGCGCATTGAAAATGGTTTGCAGGCGCTCCCGAATGACCAGATCATTCATGTCGTAGTCGCCCAGCTGTGGCCATTTATCTTCATAAGCCAGCAAAACATAATCTTTGTCCGAGGGGAAAAAACTACTGAAAGCACGATCGTAATCATTGGGAAATTCATCGAGGGTGTCCGATATGCCGTCGGCATCATTGAAGTCGTTGTCTCCCCAAGTACGCGGTAAGTCCTCAAATCCCAGAACAACCTCCTGCACATGCGGATCGTATAGAGCGGCCATATGTTGGCGCAGATCGTCACTGGACTCGGGATTCAGGTGTTTAAGCGAGTAATAGTAAGGAACTGCATTGCTTTTAACACCCGTAGTGCTTGAAAACCCATTTGCCGCGAGGAAAAAACGATACTGGTCCCTGCAGGAAAACGCCCGATACTGACTCTGTCTCCATGACGCAAGTGTGGATAGGACAAATTCGGAAAAATGATGGTTTCTCTTACCTCAGAAATGGTGGCCGGTGGATTGTCTTTATCAAAGATAAAATAGCCAAAAGCGTTCTGATAATCCGCTCCCTCGTGCAGAAACGTCACAAATACCTCACCCTCTTCTTTAAGATAAACCGTAGAGCCTGCATCATCGGTAATGAATGCCTCGTTCAGCTCACTTTCAGGCAACGCATTGGCAATTCGCTGAAAGAACGCATCCGGATAATTATTAATGTAAGAGAGAGCGTCAGGCTTACCGGTAGCCTGTCATAACCAGAGGGCCAGGCCTGCTGTGAGTTAAAACGCCAGACATACTGTCCATCGACGACTTCTACCGCGCTTACCCATGGCGTCAAAGCAGCCAGTGTCAGTGCGGTGCAAACGGCACGCTTCATTTTCATCGTTAATCCTTACTTTGAAATACATCCATGTATGCAGAGCGACATACGTGCCATTTATTAATTGCCAGTTAGATCAACAGATTAAATAAAAAACAATGGCCGGCACGACTTACGTTTCGCAAAATGCAATGCGATTTTCACAAAGCAAAGTATCGATTGAGGATGAATATTGGCCTCAAATAACTAACAAATATTGATCTGCATCAACATTCGATCTAAACTTTCAATAATTTCTGAAACTTCAGTATAAAAGTTATGACACCAATTGTGACATCAGCAGTAATGCATTTTGGCGAGATGGGCAGTCGCTGGGGATTTAATCGAACTGTCGGCCAAATGCTGGCTCTAATTGTATTAAGTGAAAAGCCTCTGGCGGCCCAGGAGATAGCCGATGCGCTAAATATCTCACGGGGCAATACCAGTATGGGGCTTAAAGAGCTTCAGTCCTGGCGCCTGATCAAACAACAGTCAGTCCCCGGCGAACGAAAAGAGTTTTTTGTTCCGGCCGGTTCTATCTGGGTTCTGGCCAATCGCGTGTTTGAAGAACGACGCAAGCGGGAAATTGATCCGACTATGTCACTGCTTCGGGATTTAATGCTGGACAACCCTGCTCACGAGGAAGATGCAAACGTACAGGAAAAGCTGAATGAAATTCATGACCTGCTGGAGTCGGTGACAGCCTGGTCACAGGAGCTACAAAACTTAGGGCCTGAAAAGTTAGCAACGCTAATGAAACTTGGCTCTGGCGTAGGACGGATCCTGGAGTTAAAAGACAGAATCTTACCCGCTAAGGCTCAATCATAACGTTAGGAGGTCGCAATGGACGCTTTCATATTATCGCGTCTTCAGTTTGCGCTGAATATCAGTTTTCATATTCTTTTTCCCACCATTACCATCGCATTAGGCTGGTATCTTTTTTATTTTAAATTGCGCTCCAACCTCTCCGGTCACCCGGTCTGGATGCGCATGTATCGTTTCTGGGTCAGGGTATTTGCACTGACTTTTGCCCTGGGCGTAGTAAGTGGTGTGACGATGTCCTTTCAGTTTGGCACAAACTGGCCCGGGTTTATGGAAAAAGCCGGTAACGTAGCCGGCCCGTTGCTGGGCTACGAAGTGCTCACCGCGTTTTTCCTGGAAGCCACGTTTCTGGGCATCATGCTATTCGGTATCCGCCGCGTCCCTAACTGGCTACATACACTATCCACACTGATTGTGGCATTCGGCACGACCGTCTCAGCGTTCTGGATACTGTCTTTAAACAGCTGGATGCATACACCGCAGGGACACGAAATCATCGATGGGGTGATATACGCTAAAGACTGGAGCGAAATTATATTCAATCCATCGTTCCCCTATCGCTTTGCGCACATGTTGTTGGCGTCCGGTCTGACAGCCAGTTTTCTGATCGCCGGCTTGTCTGCTTATCGTATATTCCGTGGCGATGACAAAATGGCGCCAAAACTGGCACTTAAAACAGCGACCTATACCGCAGCGGTTTTAATACCTTTACAAATCTATGCTGGTGATTTGCACGGTTTAAATACGCTGGAGCATCAGCCACAAAAAGTGGCAGCGATGGAGGGCGTCTGGGAAACTGAGCGGGGAGCCCCGTTATTACTGTTCGCTATCCCCGATGAAGACAATAAAACCAACCATTTCGAAATTGGTATCCCACGGGGTGCCAGTCTCATTCTTACCCATTCTCTGGATGGTGAAATTAAGGGGCTGAATGAGTTCGAAGGCGAGCACCCTCCCGTGGCCCCGGTCTTCTATTCATTCAGAATCATGGTGGGTATGGGTATGCTAATGCTGGTTTGTGCCTGGCTGGGTAGCTTCTATCTTTATCGCAAGGGCACATTGCCCGGTTGGCTGAATAAAGTATTTATGGCCATGAGCTTCAGCGGCTGGATTGCAACATTAGCCGGATGGTATGTCACCGAAGTTGGCCGTCAGCCCTATCTGGTCTATGGCGTACTGCAAACCAAAGAGGCGGTGACCGGTCTGCCTGCGGCCAATGTGGCATTTTCATTTACCCTTTATGCCACGATTTATGCGGTACTGCTTATCGCCTATATGGGAACCTTAACGCTGATGTGCCGACGCTCGGTCGAAATTGAAGAAATTACCAGCGAAGAGCGCGAAAAAGCGAAAGCCTCTAAAATTTCACCGCTGAGCGCCTAGGAGAACACTATGCCATTTGAAGGTTTATCTATAGAAGTGCTGGGTGATATTTACATCGGCTTGCTCGCGTTGGCAATTTTGTTGTATGCCATCCTCGACGGTTATGACCTGGGCGTCGGCGTATTGCTGCCCCCTCGCGAGGAACGTTTTCGTGACGATATGATCGCGTCGATCGGACCTTACTGGGATGCTAACGAAACCTGGTTGGTGCTGGCGGTGGGCCTGCTGCTTTTTGCCTTTCCTGATGCCCACAGTGAAATCTTACAGACGCTGTACATCCCTGCCACGCTGATGTTATTGGGTCTCATATTGCGTGGGGTGTCCTTTGACTTCAGAGCTAAGGTTGCTCAGGTCAAAAAACGCAGATGGGATCTCTCATTTAAGTATGGCTCGTTGCTTACCACGTTGTCCCAGGGGTATATGCTGGGTATTTGGGTCACCGGCTTGCGCACCGATTTGTGGGCGCAGGGGTTCGCCCTGCTCTCTGCGTTTGGTCTGACTGCTGCTTACGCCTTCATCGGCGCTTGCTGGCTGATTTTAAAGTCAGAATCTGCACTACAGGAGAAGGCAATTTACTGGGCACGACGGGGCCTGATTGTATTATCGGTAGGTATTGTTGCCGTCAGTATTGCCAATCTCACTTTACATGATGATGTGCGTCAGCTGTGGCTAAGCTCAAACTGGGGCTTTTTGCTGATGGCGATCCCGGTGGCATGCTTTGGCTTGCTAAGCTTTTGCGGCGTTATACTTAAAAAGATGCCGGAAACTGACGGCCGGGGTGAAAAGCTACCCTTTATTATTGCGATGACAGTTTATGTCTTATGCTTTGCCGCATTCGGACTGAGTTATTATCCCTATGTGGTACCGGGAAAAATGACTATTGCTGATGCAATCAGTGATGCAAATTCGTTGCGCTTCTTATTGGTTGGCGCCAGCATCGTGGTGCCGTGTATTCTGGCATACACTTTTATGGTTTACCGGATATTTGCCGGCAAATCAGAGAAGCTCACGTATTATTAATAAACAATTTCAGCAGGCTTGCGGACCTTTGGTCGCAAGCCTCTGTCGCAATATCAGAAGAAAGCCTGTAATCCGGTCTGTGCCCGGCCTAAAATCAGGCCGTGCACATCATAGGTACCTTCATACGTATTAACCGTTTCTAAGTTAACCATATGTCGCATGATGTGATATTCATCAGCAATACCATTACCACCATGCATATCTCTGGACTTTCTGGCGATATCCAGCGCTTTGGCGCAGTTATTCCTTTTGACCAGCGATATCATGGCAGGGTCAAACTGACGATTATCAATTAATCTGCCCACTCTGAGCGATGCCTGCAGGCCAAGCGTAATTTCAGTTTGCATATCTGCCAGCTTGGTCTGGAATAATTGTGTTTGCGCCAGCGGACGGCCGAACTGGTGACGGTCGAGTCCATACTGGCGCGCTGCATGCCAGCAAAACTCTGCAGCGCCCATCGCACCCCATGAAATGCCGTAGCGAGCCATGTTCAGGCAGCTAAACGGGCCTTTTAAACCATGCACGCCTTCCAGACGACTTTCTGCAGGAACAAACACCTCATCCATCACAATTTCACCAGTAACAGATGCTTTTAAAGACAGTTTTCCTTCAATAGCGGGCGTAGAAAGTCCGTCCATGCCTCGTTCCAGAATAAATCCGCGTATGGCATCATTTTCGTCACTGCACTTTGCCCACACCACGAAGACATCGGCAATGGGCGAGTTTGTAATCCACATTTTACTGCCTGATAACTGATAGCCGCCATCCACGGTGTTAGCGCGCGTTTTCATAGACGCCGGGTCGGAGCCCGCATCCGGCTCGGTCAGACCAAAACACCCTACCCATTCACCGCTGGCAAGCTTAGGCAGATATTTTTCCTTTTGAGCCGGCGAGCCAAACGCGTTAATAGGATGCATCACCAGCGATGATTGCACACTCATTGCACTTCGGTAGCCACTGTCAACCCGCTCGACTTCGCGGGCAATCAATCCATAGGTCACATAGTTAACCCCGGGGCAGCCATATCCTTCAATTGTGGCACCCAGCATTCCCATTTCACCAAAGCGGCGCATGATGTCACGATCAAACGTGCCGTTACGGTTAGCCTGCAAAATGCCCGGTTGCAGATTTTCCTGACAAAAAGCGCGGGCTGATTCACTGATCATGCGCTCTTCGTCACTAAGCTGCTCATTCAGAAGTAACAAATCATCCCAGTTGGTTAAGGGCGACGCCATAATAGTTTTCCTTATGATCGATGATTAACGTCATGTGCAAAGTGTTAGCGTATCACGTTACGTGACAAACCGGTTTGATTTGCATCAGACAGTGGCAAAGCGTCATCATAAATGCTGCAATGGCATTGCTGTTGAATACTTTATCTGTTCCATGGCAAAGCTGGAGGTAACGTCATTAAGGTCGATGCCGTTGACCAGTCGCTTATAAAAATGATCAAAGCATTGCATGTCCTTTACCATCACCTTTAACAGGTAGTCGTACTCTCCACTCATACGATAAAACTCTACCACTTCATCGAATGAGGATGCATGACGGGCAAACCTATCCAGCCACTTTCCATCATGCTGTGCAGCTTTCACCTGCACAAATACAGTCATCGACAGGCCCAGCTTCTGTGCATCCAGCAATGCAACTTTACGCGTAATCAGCCCGGCTTGCTGCAGACGCTGCATGCGTCGCCAACATGGCGTAGCGGTCAGGCCAATTTCCTCAGCCAAGTCTGAAATACTGATATCGGCATTTTGTTGAAGAAGAGCCAGAATCTTCCTATCCACCGCATCCACAGAATAATTTTCCAAATAAACACCAGTTAAAAGTATATATTGCTCATCACAATAAATTTTAGTGCGGTAAATAGCAACATTCCCCACCCCATTCAGGCCACACTGTTGGTAGAACAACACGCAATAATGGGACGAAGTATGCTGGCAACGCCACACACACAACTTACGCAACCGGCGGTTATATACGACAGTATTACCCAGACGATTGGCCGCACACCATTAATCAGAATGCATCGCCTGGCGCGACAGCTTAAGTGGCACACGACGCCAATGGGCAAAGTAGAATTTTTCAACCCAGCCGGCTCAATCAAAGATCGCAGCGCACTGGCAATGTTTGAGGCACTACTGCAACACACAAAAGCGATAGAAAAGCTTGAAATTATTGAGGCCTCATCCGGCAACAACGGTGTCGCGTGCGCCTGGTTAGGTGCAATGCTTGACGTTCCGGTCACCATCGTCATTCCTGAGCACATGTCTGTTGAGCGTCAGCATCTTATCAGGCATTACGGGGCGAATGTGATAACAACGTCCAGGGAACTGGGTACAAAAGGCGCTATCGACCATGCGACCAAACTGGTTGCAGCCCGTCCTGATGCTGTATCGCTGAATCAGTTTTCTAACCGGGCAAATGTATATGCACATCAGATGCATACCGCGCCTGAAATCTGGCACGATACACAGGGAAAGGTTGATACCGTTGTAGCAGGCATTGGTACCGGTGGGACGATCACCGGACTATCCGGCGCACTTCGCGCAAAAAATCCTGATATTGAGATAATTGCGGTGGAACCCGCCCGATGCCCGGTGCTGAGCGAAAGCAGAAGCGGCGTACACAATATTCAGGGGCTCAGTTCCGGCCATATCCCGGAGATTCTTGATACCTCTTGTTACAATCAGATTATTACCGTAAGCGACGAGGATGCAGTAGATTTTGCCCGCAAGCTGGCCCGGGTTGAGGGACTGGCGGTAGGGATCTCGTCAGGCGCAGCAATGTGGGCAACCGGGCAACTGGCTCAGTCACCCGATTATGCCGATAAGCATATTGTTACTATTCTGCCCGATGGTGCTGAGCGTTATTTCTCAACCTCGCTTTTCGCCTCGCCGGAAGAAGCACTGTCTATGATTTGACCTTCGGCCCACCAGGGCTTTACAAAAGAGATTTGCTCAGGCGCTATTTTCATTTCATAAGGTGGCGCGAAAATACGCTTGAGTACAGATTCGTACTCTTTACTTTTAAAAACCAGCACACCCGTTTCTTCATACCGCTTCAGCAACATGTTATATGCTTCGATAGGATATTGCGGATTTTGTTGGGTGAATATCACTGTGCCGCCAAACTCATCATACAACGCTTTTTCTATTTGCCAGATACGCACCTGTTCATTGGCAATTTCTTTCACCGAACGACTATTTTCTGCATTGGCGTTTAACTGATCCCCAAAACGCGATGCAAATGCATCAACTAGTGTGTCGTCTGGTTGTATTTGCCGCTGTTTTGCAAAGGTGTCCATCACTTTGTCAATAAGTTGCTCAGCAAACCGGTTATGGCGAATTCGCGATAAGGCAAGTTGCCGGCTTACCTGCATCGCTTCGGCCGTTTCTGTCAGCTCTGCTTTGGTAGGAGAAATGTCAGATAACATCAGCGGCTTCTCATCTATCACTGCCAGCGTTTTTTCCTGCGCCCACGCCGTACTGAAAACCAGACAACCTGCGATAAAAACAATAGATTTTATGAAAACCTGAAAGTGGCTCATCGGTATAAACTCCATTAATAACCTTGCACGGCGATAATCGTCAGCATAAAGTAAAAACCGTCATACTGTCACCGCTAATCAACTTACAGCATCAGAGGTGGAGCGAATGCTTTACATCGTTACCGGCCAGCCTGCAGTGGGCAAAACGACATGGGCAACACGTCAGGCTGCAAATCTACGCGCCTGTCTGATTGATATCGATGACGTTTTTGAACCTGTCATAAAAGCCGGTTTAACGCTTTCGGGCATGAACGCGGATGACCGTGAAAGCGCTGCCTATAAGCAGGCTTTCAGAGAGCCTGTTTATGAAGCTATGTTTGCCGCCGCACGTGCCAACCTTACCCATGTGCCCGTTGTGCTGTGTGCACCCTTTACCCGGGAACTGACTAACCCCGAGTGGACACAACAACTAAAGCACCGCTTTGAATGCGATATCATTGTTTACTGGTTGCATGCCCCTGCGGCTCAGTTGAAAAAGCAAATGGAAAGGCGTGGAAATCCGAGAGACAGAGAGAAACTGGAAAACTGGGAGCACTATCAGAAGTATTTTTCGGCAGAGAAGCCGCGATGTGAGTATATTCCCATTGATATGGGAGAAAAGAAAAACGGCAGCTGATGCTGCCGTCTTAACGTTTTACAGTGCTTGAACGTTAGCTGCCTGCAAGCCTTTTTGGCCCTGCTCGACTTCAAATTCTACGCGCTGACCTTCGTTTAAGGATTTATAACCTTCTGAAACGATAGCACGGAAATGAACGAAAACGTCCTTATCACCGCTATCTTGTGTCAGAAAACCATAACCTTTGTCAGCGTTAAACCATTTAACGGTACCTGTAACTTTAGACATGTAGACCTCAAATCTCTCTTAAAACTTCGCTTTCGCGTATCTCTTCAATTCGTCTTTAACCGTGGACGAGTTATTTGGGTCTTACTTTGGAATGAACAAACCACTAACAGCAAATCACAGGTGTAACTTGAGTATTTATACATCAACGCAAAAAACAAAATAAACACGTCTCTTAAAGACTTAGCCCAATGGCTTTAAGTACTATAGCAGGTATTCAGGAAATTCATAGAAAAATAGGAAGCAATTAACATTTATCACAAAAATGTCATGTGCCTCTATTTTATGACTTAATTTTCTTGTGACCTTTGCGCCAGGATTGCCACCAGCACGTTATGCCAGCCAGCCCGGTAGCGCCTGGAATCGCCCAGTGTAAACCATAAACAGGAAGTAACGCCGCGACAATAATTAACGTTGCGCCAACGATGCCATAGTGCGTGGCGCGCATGTTATTTACCTGCAGGGCCATCAACTGCTGATGCTCCTGTTGCTGTTGCAGCGGTAGCGCCTTCATCTGCTGTAAACTGTCATGCAGTAAGTCTGGCATATCCGGCAATTTCTCAGACCAAAAGGGCAGATTCGCCTTCACTTTAGTCATCATGGCACGCAGGCCAACCTGCTCTTCCATCCAGTTTTCAAGAAACGGTTTTGCGGTTTTCCACAAGTCGAGCTGGGGATATAACTGCCGGCCAAGCCCTTCAATATAAAGCAGCGTTTTTTGTAACAATACCAGTTGAGGCTGTACCACCATATTGAAACGTCGCGCCGTATTAAAAAGCTGCAGCAAAACGTTGCCAAATGAAATTTCAGCCAGCGGCTTTTGAAAAATCGGTTCGCACACGGTGCGGATAGCCATTTCAAATTCGTCGATATTGGTATCCCTTGGGACCCAGCCAGAATCAGCATGCAATTGTGCTACTTTGCGGTAATCGCGATTGAAAAATGCCACGAAATTTTCCGCCAGATACCGCTTATCTTCTTTATTGAGCGTGCCGACAATACCAAAATCAATAGCGATGTAACGCGGCTCTGACGGCGTTTGCGTGCCAACAAAAATATTCCCCGGATGCATGTCTGCGTGAAAAAAGCTGTCGCGGAACACCTGCGTAAAAAACACCTCCACACCTCGCTCAGCCAACTTTTTCATATTGGTATTCTGGGCAAGCAGCGCATCCACATTAGACACAGGGATGCCATAGATACGTTCCATAATCAGTACATTATGGCGGCAATAATCGCTGTAGATCCGCGGTATATACAGCGCATCTGAGCCCTCAAAATTTCGCCTGAGCTGAATTCCGTTGGCTGATTCACGCAATAAATCCAGTTCGTCCACCAGCGTCTTCTGATACTCGGTGACCACTTCTACCGGTCTTAACCGCTTACCATCCGGCAGCCAGCGCTGCACCACCTGCGCCAGTGAGAACAACAGCTCCATGTCCGCATCGATGGTCTTGCGAATATCAGGACGCAACACTTTGACAACCACATCCTGGTTGTCATGTAACCGCGCTGCGTGCACCTGCGCAATAGATGCAGATGCCAGAGGCTCGATATGAAACTCTTTGAACAATTCACTTAAATCATTGAGCTCCAGTGCATCTTTAATGATTTGCTGGGCGATGTCAGAAGGAAAAGGCGCGACTTTGTCTTGCAAACGAGCCAGCTCGTTGGCAATGTCCGGATGCAACAGATCCCGGCGGGTCGACAGCATCTGCCCGAACTTAATAAAAACAGGCCCCAAAGATTGCAGTGCCATGGTGATACGCACACCAGCAGGCTGCCCTTTATGCTTATTGCGAATCCAGAAAATGGTTTTGCGCATGAGACGCGCATACCAGGGCATCCACCGGTCCGGAATAAGTTCATCCAGGCCGTGCTGGAGCAGCACCTTGTTAATTTGATACAAGCGAAATATTTGCATGGAGAGGAATACTACAAACTGTTCTCTAAAAGACGCAGGCGCGCTTCAAATCGCTGGGCATCATCCCGCAGCGCATCAACCTCGTCATTAAAATGCATCACTGCTAATTTTCCCACAGCGATATCCTTTTCCTCTGTAATGGCATTACTCAGACCGCGGGTAAGGCGTTCCGAAAAAGCCAAAACCTGCGCTTTAACCGCCGAGGCACTGCTGAAAATCTGGTGGGCGGGAACGTCACCGGTATAGGTTGAAAGCTGCTCTTCCCAATCGATGTCCAGCTGTTGAAATAATGCAGCCACCTGCTGGGCAATACCCGGCTCGCCCTGCAAATGCAGTTTGCCTTCACGGATAAGTTGCGTGATCTGACTGGTCTGGGTAAGTCGGGGCAACACATCAAAATGTGTTTTGATATAACAGGTGTTTTCGTCTACGTGAACCGACACATCCTCGTAAGGATGATGCTCCAGAAGAATATCCACTTTTGATGAAAACGCCAGCGTTACCCCCCAGGGGAAGCCGTCTAAAAACACGGTGAGTCGTTTGCCATTTAGCAACGCCAGTCGTTTCTCACTGTCTTCGTCCAGCGCGATGACCTTGTTGATGAGCGCTTCCGCTGAGGCGGTAAACAAAGACGATGCCGGCATTAAAATTTGTATCCGCGATGGAGCGCGACAATACCACCAGTGAGATTGGTATAATCACACTGCTCAAAGCCGGCACTTTCAAACATGCCTTTCAGCGTTTCCTGGTCAGGGTGCATACGAATACTTTCAGCCAGATAGCGATAGCTGTCAGCATCATTGGCGACAACCTGTCCCATTCTGGGCAAGATATGAAATGAATACATATCGTAAATTTTTGAAAGGTGCTCTGAGGCGGGCTTGGAAAACTCCAGCACCAATAAACGTCCACCCGGCTTCAATACCCGGTAAATAGAATTCAGCGCATTTTGTTTTTCTGTCACATTACGCAGGCCGAATGCCATGGTCACGACATCAAACGAGTTATCAGGAAAGGGCAGCGCTTCTGCATCGGCCTGCACATAATCAATATTGTTCACCAGCCCCTGGTCGCGAAGCTTGTCGCGGCCTACTTTGAGCATCGACAAATTGATATCAGCCAGGGTGACTGACCCTGTCGGACCGACCAACCGTGAGAATTTCGCGGTCAGATCACCGGTTCCACCTGCAATATCCAGTACTTTGTGACCGGCACGCACACCCGCGCAGTCTATCGTATAGCGCTTCCATAAACGATGCACGCCAAACGACATCAGGTCGTTCATCACATCGTATTTGGCAGCAACAGAATCAAACACATTAGCAACCAGCGACGCTTTCTGTGACTTTTCGACTTGCTGAAATCCGAAATCGGTTTGCTCTGTCGACGCGTTAGGGGTGCGTTGTGAGGCTTGCTCCCGGCTATCTGTATCGCTCATACCATTCCTGTACCTGTCATCTGTTGGAAAGGAAGTGTACCCAATATCGCAAACCAGCAACAGCCATTTACGGTGAAAATAGCGCAATTAACGGGTTATCCGGTCACAGCCTCCCCGCCGCATAACGCCGGCATTGTATTTACTCAGCCCTGTCGGTTATTACTGCCCCAGCTATACGACAGAATCTGGCTGAGCTCACTCAGCGACAAACCACTTTGTTCATGCCATTGCACGAACTGCTCATTCATTGCTCTAAGACTTTTCTGACTTTGCAGTGTGCCGTCAATTACGTCATGCTTTCTCAGATAATCTTCGTTGTCTGCTGAAACGATAAAGGTATCGACACCCAGTGCGCGAAGCATATAAGGGCCGGTGTTTCCCCCCAACCGCGCGCCACGCTTTTTGAGTGTTTGCCACAACCCGGTAATGTCGGCCTTTTGGGTTTGCGCAATATATTGTCCGAAGCTTCCGTGCTGACGGCTGATATCTGCCACCATCATCGCGTTGTCCCTGACCGTCATGACTTTCTTGTAGTTGCGCACTATACGCGCATCACTGGCTTTGCGCTCAAGCATTTCGTCAGGCATTAAGAGAATTTTTTCTATATCAAAGTTAAAAAACACCTCTTCAAATGCCGGCCATTTCTGCTCAATCACCCGCCAGACAAAGCCTGATTTAAAAACCTGACGGGTCATTGCTGCCAAAAACCGATCATCCGGAATTTCGGCAACCTGCTGCGGACTTAACGGTTGGCGCAACAGGGCATTTAGCCCTGCTTCACCACCTTTTCTTTCACATGCCCGACGGTATATCGCGTCGAATCGTTCTGCCGCCATTACTGGCCTATTCCGCTATGGCGCAGCAGGGCGTCGACATTCGGCTCGCGGCCGCGAAATGCGACAAACAGATCCATAGGTTCACGACTACCGCCCATTTCCAGAATATTGTGTAAAAAGGATTTGCCGGTTTCACGATTGAAGATGCCGTCTTCCTCAAATTTACTGAATGCATCTGCGGAGAGCACTTCTGCCCATTTGTAACTGTAATAACCCGCCGCGTAACCACCAGCAAAGATATGACCAAAGCTGTGCTGAAAACGATTAAAGGCTGGCGGTGTAATAACAGCCACTTCTTTTCTGACTTCATCCAGCAGCGCTTGCACATCGACACTCTCGCCATCCTGTTGGTGCAGCAGAAAATCAAACAGGCTGAATTCAAGCTGTCTTACCATCTGCATCGCTGACTGATAGTCACGCGCAGCGAGCATTCTATCCAGCAGGTCGTTGGGTAGTGGCTCCTCAGTTTCGTAATGACCAGAGATAAAGCTGAGCGCCTCTTCTTCCCAGCACCAGTTTTCCAGAAACTGACTGGGCAGTTCTACCGCATCCCACGGCACACCGTTAATACCCGATACACCCGCCACCGACATTTTTGTCAGCATGTGATGCAACCCGTGGCCAAATTCATGGAACAGGGTTAGCACTTCATCATGGGTGAATAAGGCAGGTTTACCACCGACCGGGCCATTGAAGTTGCAGGTAAGGTAAGCTACCGGCAACTGGATTTCACCGTCTGGTAATTCACGGCGCACGCGACACTCATCCATCCACGCGCCGCCGCGCTTGTTGGCGCGCGCGTACAAGTCGAAGTAGAAGCTGCCACGCAGCGCATCAGCCTCATCTGTGATGGTAAAATAGCGAACATCTTTGTGCCAGATATCGACACCGGGCTGCTCAACAATCTTCAGTCCGTAAAGACGATGGACTACCTCGAACAGGCCTCTGAGCACCGTCTCCTCAGGAAAATACGGACGCAGCATTTCATCAGAAATGGTGTACTTTTTCTGTTTTAACTGTTCGCTGTAATAAGGGATATCCCAGGCATTTAACGTGTCTACGCCATGTTCTTTGGCAAATGCTTTGACTTCCTCCAGGTCCTGTCGGGCCTGGGGCATAGACTTTTCGGCCAGATCGCGGATAAATCCGACAACCTGGTCGGTAGAGCTGGCCATTTTGGTCGCCAGCGAGCGCTCGGCATAATTATCAAAGCCGAGCATTTTAGATGCTTCTGTGCGCAGAGCCAGAATTTCGTCAATAATCTCAGTATTATCCCACTTTCCTGCATTGGGACCTTCTGCAGACGCGCGCGTAGCGTAGGCGCGATACATTTCCTCGCGCAATTCGCGGTTCTCAGCATACAGCATGACCGGCAAGTATGATGGAATGTCTAACGTGAACAGCCAGCCTTCCAACTCTTTTTCGCTTGCCGCCAGTCGGGCAGCATCCAGCGCCGATTCAGGCAGACCTGCCAGTTCACTTTTGTCGGTAACATGTTTTGTCCACCCCATGGTGGCATCCATCACATTATTGCTGAATGTTGAGGACAGCTCCGACAGGCGTGCGCTGATCTGCGCATACCGGGTCTTTTTATCCTGGGGTAGCGCCACACCTGATAAGGTAAAATCACGAATGGTATCTTCTATATACTTCTGGCGCTGCTCATCCAGCGTCTTGAATTCATCACTTTGACGCAATGTGGTATAAGCCTTGTACAGCCCTTCATGCTGGCCTACCCACGTGCCGTAGTCAGACAACAGCGGCAAACAACTGTCATGCGCCTGCCTCAGTGCATCACTACTGACGACAGAATTCATATGAGATACCGGCGACCACATTTTACCCAGTCTGTCGTCTACCTCCTCGATTTTTCCAACAACATTTTTGTAGCTGTAGTCACCTGATGCAACAACCTCATCGATAGTCGTCTTGCACGTTTCAATGGCTTCTTCAATGGCCGGTTTTATCTGCTCCGGCGTGATCTGAGAAAAAACAGGAAGGCCGTCGACCAATTTGATGGCTGGTTGTGTCATTGATATCTCACTTTTTTCATCATTCATGCATTGGATGTAGGGACGCTATTTTCTAAAACAAGGTCTGCCCTGAACAAGCAGGCAGGCTATCGGTACCCGACGCCTTATTAGTGCGCATTCTTTTATTAATAGTGGCCATATAAACAAACAGCTTAAACCGATGTACAGAGTTCGCACTTTTTATTTTACTGGCTATAGTAAAACTACCAGTAAATTGCCCGCCTATTGCACTCAGGAGTTTTGATGCAGCCGGACCCTGTTTCCCCAACGAATCGTTATACGGTGCTTTTCGTTGATGATGAAGCCAATATCCTCAGATCGATTCGTCGTGTATTACACAAAACCGATGTCAATGTGCTGCTGGCAAACAGCGGCCAGTCAGTTGCAGCCGGGCATCCAGTTGGAGGCGAATCTATCTAACGACAACCACCTGCTGATTCTGCCCCGGGGCCACGTATTTACCACAACCACAATCAGTAAACTGCGCCAGATTGAGACAGAGCGCCGCACTCCCTTTGCATTGTTAATTAGCGCCGGTGAGTCGATAGACGACGCTGTCGCAGAGTAATCCTCAAAGCGGAGGATCAGGTATATTTTCTATCCGTAAATTTTGAGCGTGGTTTGGTATCGTGCCAGAATAGCCTCACTCAACTGACCTGGTAGGGAATTATGCAAGAATTCGATTATATCTGTATTGGCGGCGGCAGTGGCGGGATCGCCTCGGCGAACCGCGCGGCCAAGCACGGCAAAAAAGTGGCAATTGTCGAAGCGAATTTAATTGGTGGTACCTGCGTGAATGTAGGGTGCGTGCCTAAAAAGGCGATGTGGTTTGGTGCCAATGTTGCTGAAGCCATTAATCGCTATGGCGAAGATTATGGCTTTGATGTATCGGTCAATCATTTTGACTGGTCAGTGCTGGTGGCTAACCGCCGTGCATACATCGAGCGCATTCATGCTTCTTACGGCAAGATGATGGCCAAAAACGAGATTACCGTTATCAACGGCTACGCCTCGTTTGTCGATAAGCAGACCATTGAAGTTAACGGTGAAAAATACACTGCGCCACACATTATGATTGCCACCGGCGGCCATCCCAGACTCCCCGATGTACCCGGTGCCGAGCATGGTATCGACTCTGATGGCTTCTTTGCACTGGACCAGCAACCCAAACGCGCGGTCGTTGTTGGTGCCGGCTACATTGCGGTTGAGTTAGCCGGTGTTCTCCACAGTTTGGGAACCAAGACCGACCTGGTAGTTCGCCATCATGCACCTTTAAGACATTTCGACCCGATTATCCATGAGACCCTGGTTGATGTTATCGAAAACGAAGGCCCCACCCTGCATAAACAGTCCGGTGTTGAGAAGGTAGAAAAAGCAGAAAATGGCGAACTGACCGTACACTTAAAAAACGGAGAGACCTTAAAAACCGATTGTCTGATATGGGCCATCGGGCGCGAGCCGTCGTCAGCGAAACTTGGACTGGATGCGGCTGGCGTTAAGACGGACGAAAAAGGTTACATTACTGTAGATAAATTCCAGAATACCTCGGCCGACGGAGTGTACGCTGTTGGTGATATCACCGGACATGTTGAACTGACCCCTGTCGCCATTAAAGCTGGACGATTACTCAGCGAGCGCCTCTTTAATGGTCAGAAAGATGCTCATCTGGATTACTCCCTGATCCCTACCGTGGTGTTCAGTCATCCGCCAATCGGCACTATCGGCATGACTGAAGATGAGGCAAAAGATGCACACGGTGAGGAGAAGATAACCGTGTACTCATCATCATTTTCAGCCATGTATACTGCTGTTACACGCCACCGTCAGCCTACTAAGATGAAACTCGTTTGTGTTGGCGATGAGCAGAAAGTGATCGGCTTGCATGGTATTGGTCACGGCATGGACGAAATTCTGCAAGGATTCGCCGTGGCCATGAAGATGGGAGCCACTAAAGCGGATTTTGATGCGTGTGTTGCTATCCACCCCACCAGCGCAGAAGAATTTGTTACGATGACGTGATGCACCCGCATCAATAAGAAGGGCAGTATCATCACTGCCCTTTTTACATTAACCGTCTTTTATATACCATCTGTCCCGCCCCTCACCGGCATTTTTTGCAATGGCGAAAAATACCCGATACCTTAAGACTTTACACTCGAAAAGTCTGGGATATAACAATGATAACTACTTCTCGTCGTTCAGTTCTGGCGCTTGCCCTTGGCGCGACACTGAGCTTATCGGCCAATGCACAGGATGATAAAAAGAAAGAAGAATGGGATGTGCTCAACCCGCCATTTTCTTTAAACGAAGTCATCATCAACACTGAGCAGACAACCTGGTCCAGTCTGTCGATATCACCGGACGGCACCTATATGGTATTCGACATGTTGGGCGACTTATACAAGGTTGGCATGGACGGTGGAAAAGCCACTGCACTGACCGCCGATTTTGGCTGGAATATTGAACCGGCTATCTCACCCGATGGCAGCCAGATAGCGTTTATTTCTGATCGCGGTGGTATTTCAAACATCTGGGTAATGGACAGTAACGGCGAGAATTTAAGACAGGTTTCGCAGGAAAAAAACAATCTGATCCACTCTCCCAAATGGAGCCCGGACGGCAATTATCTGGTAGCGACAAAAGGGATTATGTCCAGCCGCAGTATTCCTGCCGGTGAAATCTGGATGTACCACATCAACGGCGGTGATGGCCTTAAAATTAAAGGTCGGGTGAATGGTAAAAGCGACCAGCAAAACATCGCCGATCCGACATTCTCGCACGACGGCAAGTACATCTATTACACCCAGAACACGGTAGCCGGTGCACAGTTTGAATATAACCGCGATCCCCTGGAAGGCATCTTTGCCATTACACGGTACGATCGGGAAACCGGCGAAGAAACCCGGTTTATCAGTGGTACCGGCGGTGCCATTGTGCCGACGCCCTCGCCGGATGGTAAATACGTGGCGTTTATTCGCCGGGTAAAAAATAAAACAGGCTTATTTTTAAAAGACCTGAAAACCGGTGAAGAAAAACCACTGACACTGACGCTTGAGCGTGACATGCAGGAAGGCTTTGGCTCGGAAGGCTACTACGCCTATTTCGACTGGATGCCAGACTCTGAATCCATCGTTTACTGGACCGGCGGAACCTTCCATAAAATTGATATCAACTCGAAAGAGATTGCCGATATTGGTGTGTCTGTATCTGCCACCAAGCAACTGGCTGATGCGCTGCGTTTTGATGTTGATGTGGCACCGGATAATTTCGATGTAAAAATGATTCGCTGGTCACAGAAATCACCTGACGGAAAAACCATGCTGTTTCAGGCGCTTGGCAAGCTGTATGTAAAAGATCTCAAATCAGGCGATACACGCCGCCTGACGCAGCAAAATGAGCACGATGAGTACTACCCGCGCTATTCTAATGACGGTAAGCGTATTATTTACACCACCTGGCACGACAAAAAACTGGGTGATGTACGTATCATTCCGGCTTCAGGCGGTGAAAGTAAGGTGGTCACCGCGCAGCCCGGCCATTATGTAGAGCCCAGTTTTTCTGCCGACGGCAGCTACGCTGCGTGGCGTAAGTTTTCAGGTGGCTACCTGCTGGATCCCAAGTATTCACTTGAGCCTGGCCTTTACGTAAAAGCATTGGATGGCGGTGACGCCACGAAAGTGTCATCGTCCGGCACTCAGCCGCACTTCGCAGGAGACAATGAACGGGTATTCTTTACCGAATCAGTGGGCGGCACGCCCTATCCTGAGACGCAACTTGCCAGCGTTAACCTGCAGGGCAATGATAAGCAGGTTCATCTGTACGGTGCGGATAAGGTCAGTGAATATCGTATCTCACACGACAAAAAATGGGTCGCCTTTGTTCATCAGTTCAGAACCTATGTGGCACCCTATGTGACCAACGGTAAAAAGGTAACACTGTCGCCGGACATGACGTCACTGCCGGTGAAACAAATCTCTAAACGAGCAGGCGAATACCTGACATGGCGACCAGATAACACAGCGGTCGGCTGGTTCCACGGCCCGCATTACTATGAATATGAAATGGCCAATGCCTTTGATTTTGTAACGGGTAAGAAAGCCGATGAAGATGCCGAGGCCAAACGTACCAACCTGGCATTCAGTGTGAAAGCGGATAAGCCTAAGGGCATTAAGGCACTTGTGGGTGGTGATATTGTTACCATGCGTGATGCCGACAATCGTCAGGAAGTAATCAAAGACGGCGTTGTGCTTATTGAAGGCAACCGTATTAAAGCCGTCGGTCGTAAGGGCGAAATCAGCATCCCTGATGATGCCATGCGGGTGGATACCACTGGCAAGACCATTATTCCGGGGCTGGTAGATGCCCATGCTCACGGTGCCCAGGGGCGCAATGAGATTATCCCTCAGCAAAACTGGGGGCAATTCTCCAATGTCGCCTTTGGTGTAACCACTATTCATGATCCCTCTAATGACACCACGGAAGTGTTCGCCGCTTCAGAAATGCAGCGTGCCGGTAAAATTGTTGCCCCACGTATTTACTCTACCGGGGCGATTCTGTACGGCGCTGAAGCGTTGGGTTATAAAGCGATTGTGAATGATTATGAAGATGCATATTTTCATGTTCAGCGCTTAAAAGATGCCGGTGCTATTTCAGTAAAAAGCTACAATCAGCCAGCGCGTTCTCAGCGCCAGCAAATCCTTTGGGCAGCGAATAAGCAGAAAATGATGGTCGTTCCCGAAGGTGGCGGTAAGCTACAACAGAATCTGAGCATGCTCACCGACGGCCATACCGGCCTTGAGCATAGCCTGCCTATTCCTAAGGGCTACAGTGATGTAACGCAGTTATGGAAGGCCTCTGAATTCGGTTATACGCCCACCTTTGTCGTGTCTTACGGCGGTATGATGGGCGAGGAATACATGTATGACCGTACCGAAGTCTGGAAAAACCCTCGCCTGCTTCGTTACACGCCGTCATTCCTGTTAGATGGGCGGGCGATTCGTCGTCCTACCGCGCCGGATAACCAGTACAACCACGTCCAGGTGGCGGAGTACGCCAAAACGCTGCGTGAAAATGGGGTCAGTGTCCACATCGGTGCGCACGGCCAGCGTGAAGGTCTGGCTGCACACTGGGAGATGTGGCTGATGAGCCAGGGCGGGTTTACGCCATTTGAAGCACTTCGTGCAGCGACAATCGATGGTGCCACCCACCTTGGTATGGGCAAGGATATCGGTAGCATTGAAAAAGGTAAGCTGGCTGATATGGTTGTTATCGACGGTAACGTATTAAATGATATTCACCGCAGTGAGTTCGTTGATTATACCGTGCTAAACGGCCGTGTGTTTGAAGCCGCCACGATGAATGAACTTGGCAGTAAAACGACGCGCCAGAAGTTCTTCTTTGAAGAAGACAATAAAGCCTTTATGCCAGAGCAAACCGCCGAAGAAATTAATGTGAAGTCACATAAATATCACTGGCAACATCACTAGCATCAATTTACTTTTTAATTGAATGTGCATAATGAAAAGGTCACCTCACGGTGGCCTTTTTTCTTTTCTGCAATCCGCGTTTTCTTTTTTTGCTTACCGCATTTCTACTTATCGAGGCCTCCCCGTTGAAACGTAGTTTTGACTCTATTTTCACTATACGGACACCACCTTTTAATTTCAGGCCATTATGCGCAGATACTGGTCTGCAGCACTAACTGGACCGCCTGACATAATCACTGAACAGCAGCCTTTGCTAAAGTTTTGGCTGTCGAGGTGATATCGACAATGTCCGGACTGATAGTGCTGACTGGCACAAACATGGACGTTTATTTATCAGCCCGGAGATTTACGGTAAGGCGGAGTGAGAGATTGGTCAGGGAGGCAGTAAGGACACTGCCAGGGAGACCGGAAATCAGCATGGATGTGATGCTCTCACTCTGACCTGCCCCATCAATTAGCGTTGAGAGTACTGCAATGAGAAAAGGATTATTCCGACAAGAGGCGATAGCCGCGCAAGGATTGCGTCTGCACGGAGAGGTCATGATGACGCCCTCTGTAAAGGTATTTGTGTGTTGTGTCGTCGTGGGGGTATGGGTAGCGCTGGTATTTATCTACCTTTCGTCACAATCATACAGCCGCCAGGCTACAGTAACCGGCTGGCTGGAGCCAGACAGCGGCGTAGTCCGGGTCTTTGCCGGTCAGACTGCAGGTATCGTAAGTCAGGTTTTGGTCAGTGACGGAGAGCGCGTAGCGCGCGGTCAGCCACTGGTTATTATTGATACACAAACATCACTGAGCTCGGGGGTGTCGGCGCAGGCAAGTCTGGCAGCTGAGTATAAGACCCAGCAGCTAATGCTCGAACAACAGGTTGCTCATGCCCGTACCCGGTATGAGCACGAGCGGCAAAGCCATCAACAGTCCGTGTACGCGATTACTGAAGATATCAGACAATTATCAGCACTGGTGGCCACGGCCGGTGACAGACTGGTGCTTGTAAGTCGCCGCTATGACAAGCTTTTACCACTGGCTGGTACGCATATTTCGACTACAGAGATTGAAACCGTCTATGCAGAGCTGCTGCAGGTGAAGCAGTCTAAGCAGGAGCTTGAGCGTCAATTGAGTAGTCTGCAGCTTAGCCTGGAGCAAAAACAAACGGCATTCACCGCACAGCAAATTAACCGTGATGAGTCTCTGTCAGTACTGACCAGTCGCATCAGTGAGGTGAAACAAAAAATTACGCAGTTAGAGAGTCAGTCTCAATATGTTGTGACTGCGCGCGACGAGGGGATTATTGCCAACCTGAATGCCCGGCGTGGTCAGCACATCAGCACCAGAGAGCCGTTGCTGACACTACTTGCGCCTGACGCGCAGATTGAAGCGCACTTTGTCGTGCCTGTGCGCTCGGCGGGCTTCATTCGCAATGGTCAGAAACTGGATATCCGTTACGATGCGTTTCCGTATCAGAAATTTGGTATGCATCAGGCAACCGTCCACAGAGTTTCCGATACAGCGCTGTTACCCGCTGAGTTTGATTATTTACCGGTGTCGGTCAATGAACCTGTATATCTGGCCAAAGCAACGCTGACCAGTGACGCGCTTGTTGCCTATGGTAAGAAAATTTCGCTGCGATCAGGCATGACATTTTCTGCCGACGTAAACCTGAGCGAGCGAACATTGCTTGAATGGTTACTTGAACCGCTGTATTCGATAACCGGGAGGATGGCGTAATGCTCAAGTTATCCTCATTATCATTATTCGGGCGCAAAAAGGTACCGATGATTCACCAGGCAGAGCTTTCCGAATGCGGTCTGGCGTGTCTGTGCATGATCAGTCAGTATCATGGTAACCGCCAAGAGCTCTCGTACTATCGTCAGAAGTTCGGGCTTTCTACTCGCGGCCTGACGTTACAGTCGCTAATGAAAATAGCGGATGAAAGTCACTTCACTACCCGTGCGCTAAAACTGGAACTGGACGATCTTCACCAGCTTCGCTTACCTGCTATCTTACATTGGGACATGCAACACTTTGTTGTCTTGACCCGGGTTACCAAAAGCACAATCACCGTTAATGACCCGGCGGTCGGTGAACGTACGCTTACTTTCGCTCAGGCCAGTGACCATGTTACCGGGATCGCGCTTGAAGTGAGCCCAGGTGCCAGCTTCGAGCAGTCAGCACCGGGCCCTTCCCTGACCCTGTCTCACTTCTGGGAAAAAGCTACTGGACTTAAACGCAGTCTGACGCTGGTTCTAGCGCTGTCAGTGCTATTACAGCTGTTTGCCCTGGCATCGCCCTATTACATGCAGACTGTGATAGACGATGTAATACTGCGTGGCGCAGAGGATCTTCTAATGGTGCTGGCGCTGGGGTTCTTTCTGCTATTGATAATCGAAAGTGCCACCAGTTTGCTCAGAGAGTGGGTCATTCTGGGACTGTCCTCAACATTGCAGTTACAGATATCCGGCAACCTGTTTCATCATCTACTGAGATTACCCAGTGATTTTTTTGCTAAGCGGCATCTGGGTGACATTGTCTCACGGTTTGGCTCACTGGCGCAGATCAGAGAGCAGCTGACCACAGGGCTTGTGACAGCGTTACTTGATGGCGTAATGACCGTACTGATGATTCTGGTCATGTGGTTATATTCGCCAACACTGACCGTTGTAGTGCTGTTAAGTGTGTTGGCTTTCACACTGGTCAGAGTGGTGACTTACCGCACGCTGAAAGCGTTGAGCACTGAGGAGTTACAGAATCAGGCAAAAGAGCAATCCCACTTTATGGAGTCGATGCGCTCTATTCAAACGATAAAGCAGCTCAACTATCAGTCTCAGCGCCACAACCAGTGGAGCAACCACCTGGCGCGCTCATTAAATACCTCCATTCGCATTGGCAAGCGCCAGATGAGTATCTCAGTGTTTAATCAGCTCATTTTCGGTATTGAGAATATTCTGGTTATTTACTTTGCTGCGCAATCCGTTATGGATACAGCAATGACAGTGGGTATGCTTTACGCATTCATCAGTTACAAAACCAAATTCACCGGCGCGGCAGCTAACCTCATTAATCATCTTATTCAACTGCGCTTGCTACGAGTGCATCTGGCCAGATTGGCCGACATTGTTTTTACTCCTGGTGAAACACTTTCCACAACATTGCCAGCCCCGTCGCAAAATATGTCTGGTCAGGGCCTGGTGGTTTCTCAGCTGGGTTACCGTTTTTCAAGCACATCAGCCCCTGTATTTGAAAAGATCAACCTGACCGTACCTAAAGGCGCGACGATAGCCATTGTCGGGGCAAGCGGCGCAGGCAAAAGCACACTGTTAAAGTGCCTGATGGGTTTGTTAACGCCTGACACCGGAAGCGTCACCTACCAGGGGCATGCCATTAACCAGTCGGCCTGGTTCAGAGAACATTCTGCCTCAGTACTACAAGATGATGCCTGCCTCAGTGGTACTGTGTTTGATAACCTCACCGGCTTTGATGATACCCCCTGCCATCAGCGCATGCAGTGGGCGGCGCGGATGGCTTGTCTGGAAGATGAAATCGCCGCCATGCCAATGCAGTATCAAACGCTGATCGGTGACATGGGGAGCGCGCTCAGCGGTGGCCAGCAACAGCGCTTGCTATTGGCCAGAGCGCTGTACCGGCAACCCGAGGTTCTGTTTCTTGATGAAGCCAGCAGTCACCTGGATGTGATCAATGAAGCAAAAATCAATCATAACCTGAAGTCTCTCTCAGTAACCCGGATTATTGTGGCCCACCGGCCCGAAACGATTGCTATGGCAGATGAGGTTTATCTGCTGCAAAACGGCGGACTTAACCGCATAAATAACCCACAGCATCAGGCTGTACCCGTACTAACCCCTCAAGGAGAAACATATGCTTAATCACCCCACATTTTCACAGCAACAAACGCTTTGTCTGAGTGTGCTATCTAAACGTGAACTTCAGGTCGCACAAAAGATTCTGGAAGGCCTGCCGAACAAAACCATCGCCGCCAGGCTGTTTATCAGCGAACGTACGGTAAAATTTCATTGCGCCAATATCTATCGCAAGCTTGAAATTCGTAATCGGGCCGCGCTGATGGCGCAGTACTTCCACCAGTTTTACGCTATGAGTAATACATTACCGAAGGCCAGTTAGAACCGGGCATCGGTATAGCTGCAAAGCAGTAAGACTCAGCTAAACTGACTAAGCAATTAAGCATTAATGATCAAGGAATGATTATGAAAAAAAACCAACAAGTACTAAATCAAATGACCCAGGCAGAAACAACCGAAGTCAAGGGTGGCAACATCTTTACGACGCCGGACAAAGAACGACTGACACTGCCTAAAAAACCTATTCGCTACTACACACAGGCGATCGGCGAAGATGGTGGCGATCTGCCAGATTTGTTAACGCAGTGAGCACAACCTGCCAGCCTCCGGGCTGGCAGGGCTTTTTATGAGATACCGTTATGCAAACAACAGTTCTGTTGCTGGGTAATAGTACGCAACCGGAAATCCAGCTTGTGCAACAGCATCTTCTTGATGCAGGCACCATCCCTCTTATTATCGATACCACACAGTTCGGTCAGCAGTTTCAGCTAAGCTGGTCAGCGACGGATAGTGCAGGTGTGCTACATTGTCCGCAAGGCCAATTCGCTTTCAACGACATTGACGCCGCATTCTGGTTTCGCTTTTCGCTGCCGGCCGTTACCGCGCTTTCGCCAAACTCGCTAAAAGATTACCAAAGTACCCTAAACACATTGCTGGCCTGTCAATCGATTGAATGGTGCAATTCTGTTGAAGCCATTCGTTATCATCAACAAAAGCCGGTGCAACTGGGACATGCTACAAAACTGGGGCTTACTATCCCTCCCACTTATATCGGAAACCACGTTGAGCAGGCCTGGGCGTTCATGCAATCGCATCAGCATGTCATTTGCAAACCGGTCCACGGTGGACAGCACACATTTCGAATCAGCAGCACAGACACAACGAAAACTGACATAGAGCGAACACTAGCGCAGTCTCCAATGACCTTTCAACGCTTCATTGAAGGCACCAACATTCGCACATATGTAATACAAGATACCGTCATAAGCGCAGAGATACAGTCAAGCGCTACTGACTTTCGCAGCGATAGCCATGCCCGGCTGCTTGCGCACACCCTGCCCGATGATGTCGCGCAACAATCTATCGCGCTTTGTCATGCATTTAATATGCGGTGGACCGCAATAGACTGGCGTTATACACCAAACGAGGGATACGTCTTTCTTGAGGCGAATCCAGCCCCTTGTTTTGCAAAGTTTGAACGTCACAGCGGTCATCCGGTTTCAAAGCTGTTAGCCAGGATGCTGTTACGAGCAAAAGGCTAAGGGCGCTGAAATAAAAGACAGCCAACAAAAAAGCCGCCAGAAGGCGGCTTTTCTAAATCGCTGTTGAACTACAGAATAAAGCGGCTCAAGTCTTCGTTATCCACCAGCGTTTCCAGATGTGAGTCAACGTAAGAAGCATCAATGGTGAACGATTCACCAGATTTTTCAGACGCATCATAGGAAATATCTTCCATCAGGCGTTCCAGCACCGTATGCAGGCGGCGCGCACCGATATTTTCGATACGTTCGTTGACCTGCCACGCTGCTTCTGCGATTCGCTGAATACCCGACTCGTCAAAATCAATAGTAACGCCTTCCGTAGCCATAAGCGCCCGATATTGCTCACATAGCGAAGCACTGGGCTCGGTCAGAATGCGCTTGAAGTCTTCAACTTTTAACGCTGATAGTTCCACACGAATTGGTAATCTGCCCTGCAATTCAGGAATAAGATCCGACGGCTTGCTCATTTGAAAAGCGCCAGAGGCAATAAACAGAATATGATCTGTCTTAATCATGCCGTGTTTAGTGGACACCGTAGAACCTTCCACCAACGGCAGCAAGTCACGCTGCACGCCCTCACGGGAAACATCACCGGACTGGTTGCCTTCACGCTTACAAATTTTGTCAATCTCATCAACAAACACAATGCCGTGTTGCTCAACAGATTCTATCGCCTTTTCTTTTAAATCTTCCTGGTTAACCAGACGCGCTGCTTCTTCTTCAATCAGCAGCTTAAACGCTTCTTTTATTTTAAGCTTTTTCTTCTTTTTCTGGTCACCGCTAAGGTTTTGAAACATACCCTGCAACTGGTTGGTCATTTCTTCCATGCCAGGCGGCGCCATTATTTCAACACCCATTTGCTGCTGCGCGACGTCAATTTCTATTTCTTTGTCGTCAAGCTCGCCTTCGCGCAATTTTTTGCGGAAATTCTGGCGGGTGCCGCGATCTTCAACCTCTTCTTTTTTGCCCCACGCATTTTCTGGGGCCGGCAACAGCACGTCCAGGATACGGTCTTCAGCCGCTTCTTCAGCGCGATAGCGAACCTTGGTCATCTCGCGCTCTTTTGTCATCTTCACGGCAATATCAGCCAGGTCGCGGATGATTGTCTCCACTTCCTTACCGACATAACCTACCTCGGTAAACTTGGTGGCTTCCACTTTGATAAACGGCGCGTTTGCCAGCTTGGCCAGTCGACGGGCAATTTCTGTTTTACCTACCCCGGTAGGGCCAATCATCAGAATATTCTTAGGTGTCACTTCCTGACGCAGCTCATCGGGCAACTGCATCCGACGCCAGCGATTTCTCAACGCGATAGAAACAGCACGTTTGGCATCTTGCTGACCAATAATGTGACGGTCCAGCTCGTGAACAATTTCTCTGGGTGTCATTTCAGACATATATAAAACCTTCTTTTCAAAACGGGTCTGTCATCAGCACACACCCGATAAATACGTTTGTTAATAGTCGAGCACTTCGACAGACTGGCTATGATTGGTAAATACGCAGATGTCGCCCGCTATGGTCAGACTCTTTTCTGCAATTTCTTTTGCGGTGAGCTCAGTATTTTCCAGCATCGCGATGGCAGCGGCCTGCGCATAATTTCCGCCTGAACCAATAGCAATCAAATCATTTTCCGGCTGCACGACATCACCATTTCCGGTAATGATAAAAGAAGCGGTTTCATCAGCCACGGCTAACAGTGCTTCGAGTCGGCGTAAGGCGCGATCGGTACGCCAGTCTTTGGCAAGCTCCACAGCCGCACGGGTCAGGTGTCCCTGGTGGGCCTCCAACTTGGCTTCAAAACGCTCGAACAGAGTGAAAGCATCTGCGGTACCACCGGCAAAGCCTGCCAGCACTTTATCGTGATATAAACGACGCACTTTGCGTGCATTACCTTTCATGACGGTATTGCCCAGCGATACCTGCCCATCTCCGGCCATTACGACCTGATTATCTCGTCTTACCGATACGATTGTTGTCACTTGTCTTCCCCGTTCGTTGGGTTACATGTCATCGTCGATGACATTGTGATTAAGAATGATGATAGATAAGTGGGGGACGTCATATGATTTTCAAGGCTTGGCGCAAAGCGAATCCGGGAAGGCAGTGATTCGGCGATAACGCAACGCTGACAAATCATCGGGAGTGTCAGCTATACCGTAATTAGTTGCGCTGAAAAATACTGACAGGACAGCCTGGCGACAGTGCCAGGCTGCGTTGTATTTATAATGACCAGGTCAGAATCATGCAGGTTGTGATATTGATCTTGCGCAGGGTGTGCTTGGCCCGTTCGGCGTCACGTTTGGTTTGCAAAGGACCTAAGATGACCCGAAACCATTGCCCGTTGCTGCCATTGGTATCTCTGATTTGCGCCTCAAGTCCCTGAAACGCGATATTGGCTTTCATTTCTTCAGCCTGAGCGCGAGTTCTGAATGAGCCGCACTGCAAAAGATACAGCTTGTCAGATTTTTGCTGCTCAGCCACTTCCACTTCTACCTCATAACCTGGCAGAGATTTAATATACTCCCACTCTTCTTCAGGCATTTCAGGCAGTGCTTCTTCAGGCTGCACCGACACAGGGGATGAAACCGGACCATCAACATCTTCTGGCGCTGCACCGCTGATAGACCATAAAAACCACACAAATCCAGCCAGTAGCAGCACAACAATAGCCAGTTTCACTTTGGGAAGCTGCGCCTGTCCCTGAACGGGACGCTTGGGTTGTCGCGTCGTACGTTTATTGTTGTTTTTCTTTTTATTCTGCGATCCACGACCGCGAGAAACATAATCGCGTTGAGCCATAAACGGCACTCATTCCTCTTATTGTACTTCAACACAGAGTGTCTGTATCACGGCTAGTTTAACCAAAAGGCAGGGCGATTGCTGCCTGTTATTTAATCATTTGCTGATTTTATTCGATTAGCTGAAATCCGTGGGATCCACATCCACCGACCACCGGACTTTAGCGGCCAGCGGCAGCGCGGTGATTGCGGGTAATGCCAGGCGCAACTGCTCGTGCAGGTGTTTGCGCTTATCGGACTGAAGTACCAGAATAAATCTGAACCTGCCCTGCCGCTTTTCAATCAGCCCCGGCATAGGCCCGATAAGTTGCACGTGCTCAAACCGTGTCGCCGCTTCGGCCAAAAATTGAAAGGCAAGCTGACCATCCTGTGCTTCAGCGCGCAATAATATTTGCACACCGAACGGCGGCTGCACAGCCATTTTGCGCTCCAGTAGCGCATGTCGGGCGAAGTGCCCGTAACCATTGTTAATCAGATCCTGTAACAGCGGATGCTGTGGATTATGGGTTTGCAACCACATTTGCCCGGGTTTGCTGGCTCGCCCTGCCCGCCCGGCCAGTTGTGTAACAAGCTGAGCAAGTTTCTCAGGCGCGCGGTAATCACCGCTGAATAACGCGCCGTCGCAATCGAGCACCACCACCAGCGTGACGTGGGGAAAGTGATGCCCTTTAGACAGAATTTGTGTACCGACGAGCAGCTGATACTTTTGCTGATTGATTGCATCAAGTATGCCCTGCAGCTTGTCCTTCCCGCGCACTGAGTCGCTGTCAATTCTGACCTGTGGCGCATCAGGGAACAACTGACTCAGGCCCTGTTCCAGCTGTTCGGTGCCCACGCCCTCTGTGACCATGTCTGCTTTCCCGCACTGCGTACAACTGGCTGGCAACGGTCGGGTGGCCCCGCAATGATGACAATGTAAGCGACGATGTGCTTTATGTACGGTGAACGGGCGCTCACAACGCTGGCAAGACTCGGTGTGGCCGCAGTGATGACACAATAACGCCGGCGCATACCCCCGGCGGTTGACGAATACCAGCACCTGATTGCCTTGTCCCAGGTGTTGGCGCATAAGTGACAGAGTGCCTTCGGCCAGACCAAATCGCATTGGCTGATCGGTCACATCCAGCACGTGCTGCACTGTAGCCTGAGCGCCTGCGGCGCGTTTGGTCAGTTGCAGATGCTGATACCGCTTCGTTATCGCGTTGTTCAGCGATTCCAGCGACGGGGTTGCTGACCCCAGTACAAGCGGGATGCTTTCCTGATTGGCGCGCATCACTGCAAGATCTCGGGCGTGGTACCTTAGCCCGTCCTGCTGTTTAAAGGATTCATCATGTTCTTCATCAACGATGAGCATGCCCGGACATTTAAGCGGCGTAAAAATTGCCGAGCGCGTCCCTATAATGATACCCAGCGCGCCATTCCTGGCCTGTTGCCAGACTCGTAAACGTGCTTTGTCCGTGATTTGGGAGTGTAGCACGCCAACCTCAATGCCAAACCGCGATGTGAAACGTGAAACAGTCTGCGGGGTCAGGCCTATCTCAGGCACCAGGATTAATACCTGTCGGCCGGCTTTGAGAACCGATTCAATCGCCTGCAGATACACTTCTGTTTTGCCGCTTCCTGTGACGCCCTCCAGCAGAAACGGGGCGAAGCATTGTTGTTTTTGCACAATGGCTGAAATGGCCACAGCCTGCTCCCGATCCGGCACCGGCTTGCTGCTGATTGAAAGCTGCGAGGCCCACTGGTTGGCTGCGGTTTGAGGTACTCTGTTGAATGCTTCAATCAGATTTCGCTCAGTCAGCGCCTTAATAACCGGTCCGGAAAAGGTTTGTTTTAGTACATCAGCTGAAAGCGGCGCCTGAAGCAGCGCCTCAAAACAGTCGCGTTGTTTTGGAGCTCGCGACAGCTCAGCGCTGTCTGCTTCACTGGCTGATGATGACACCCGATACCATAACTCTGGTTCTGGCACTGCGCTGGCACCCTTGCGAAGTAGCACGGGTAAAGCGGTGTGAATAACCTCTCCGGGGGCATGATGATAGTACTGCCATAACCAGCGACATAAAGTCAGCTGATGCTCATCAAGGACCGGCAACGTATCCAGCACCGCGTCGATCGCTTTTACCTTATCCGGATGTTCAGTCTGAACATCGCTTTTTACCACCACCCCGGTCAGCTTTCGATTACCAAACGGAACGGTCACCCGCACGCCCGGCGACAGGCTTTGTTCGTGTGAATAGGTAAAAGTCTGTCTGAGCGGAACAGGGACAGCGACATCAATTAATGGCATGAAGAACTTATTTTAGTTTTTTTAACGTAAACTGCTAACGCGCAGCACTTGTGTATTTTTACATCACATACTTGATAAGCGACGCCACTTACATTAATATGCGCGCCTCTTTACGGCAAGGTCGTTTTGACTTTGTAAATATTTTAAGTAGCGTATGGTGTTCAGCTTCGGGCTGGATTGCGATACGGCCTTTTTTTGAGGTAACCCATGAAAAACGATATCCATCCAGAATACTCTGAAATTACTGCAACTTGTTCTTGTGGTAACGAAATCAAAGTACGCTCTACTGTAGGCAAAGATTTGAACCTTGATGTTTGTTCAAACTGCCATCCTTTCTACACTGGTAAGCAGCGTAACGTTGATACCGGCGGCCGTGTTGATCGCTTCAAAAAGCGTTTCGGTGCCCTGGGCAGAAAATAAGACAGTATTTGTCTTCAAAAAAAGCGCCTTCCGGCGCTTTTTTTATGCCTGTCTGGTAGTCCGACACCTACCCTGACCATCTTCTGCAATTGACAACCTCGCCCAACTCCTACCAGTCATAATTTTTATGAATTATTCACTTGGCATAAATTATATGAATGAGGATTATTTACGCAGACAGGTGGTCGCTGGTTAATAAATCCCCTAAAGTAGACCCAGACATGTCACGTCATCAGATATGTAAGTAATCGCTGCTATGCTAAAGTGGCGCCGGAAATCAGGCAAAGACCTGAAACGTTATAAAACCGGACAACGACAGTTTCTGTACCGGTAACCTAACCCTACACTTAGAGGACATCACTTATAATGTCAGATTTCAGACAACGTGCGCTTGATTATCACGCTAAACCTACCCCTGGAAAGATCCGCGTCGAACTTTCCAAGCCCGCGGAAACCGTGGATGACTTATCGCTGGCTTACAGTCCCGGCGTGGCCGAGCCTGTGCGTGAAATTGCGAACAACCCTGATGATGCCTATTTATATACCGGCAAAGGCAATACTGTGGCCGTTATCAGTAACGGTACAGCGATACTGGGTTTAGGCAACCTGGGACCGCTGGCCTCAAAGCCGGTAATGGAGGGCAAAGCGTTGCTTTTCAAACGCTTTGCCGGGCTAGATGCCATTGATATTGAAGTGAAACACCGCACGACTGAAGAGTTTATCAATACCGTTGCCAATATCGCTGATTCTTTCGGCGGTATCAATTTAGAAGATATCAAGGCCCCTGAGTGTTTTGAAATAGAACAGGAGCTGATCAAGCGATGCAAAATACCGGTCTTTCATGATGATCAACATGGCACCGCCATCGTCACCGCTGCGGGCATGTTAAATGCGCTGGAAATTCAGCAGAAAAATATCGAAGACGCGACTATCGTTTGTATGGGTGCAGGTGCTGCTGCAGTAGCCTGTATGGAGCTATTAATTACCTGTGGTGCCCAACGCGAAAAAATTTATATGCTGGATCGGAAAGGGGTAATCCATACTCGCAGGGATGACCTTACCGAGCATAAAAAACTGTTTGCCAATAACACCGATAAGCGCACCTTAGAAGATGTGATGGATGGCGCGGACATCTTTGTCGGTGTATCGGGCCCGGACTTACTGCCACCTGAAGCTCTTGCCCTGATGGCCGCTGATCCCATTGTGTTTGCCTGCTCCAATCCGGATCCGGAAATTAAGCCCGATCTGGCGCATGATGTACGTTCTGACCTTATCATGGCCACAGGACGTTCAGATTATCCCAACCAGGTTAACAATGTGCTTTGCTTTCCTTTTATTTTCCGTGGCGCGCTTGATGTCAGAGCCAGCGCCATTAACGATGAGATGAAAGTTGCCGCGGTGGAGGCTATTCGTCAAATTTCTAAGGAAGCGGTACCGGAAGAAGTCCTGAAGGCCAGCAATTCAAAATCGCTGACCTTTGGCCGGGATTACATCATTCCGAAACCCATGGACCCGCGGCTCTGTTCCCGCATCGCTACGGCGGTGGCAAAAGCGGCCATTTCATCGGGTGTTGCGCGACTGGATACGCTACCCTCACACTACAAATAATGGGCGTTTTGATAAGGTCGCTAAATGCGGCCTTTTTTATGCCTCGTTCTCGTAGGACGGATCGATCCCCATTTCTTCCATTATTCTGCGCGCTTCTGCCGGTACACGGTTTGGATTATCTTTTCTGAGATCGTCGTCATCAGGAAGCGGCTGACCGGTAAACGCATGTAAAAACGCCTCGCACAGTAATTCCGAGTTGGTGGCATGGCGAAGATTATTAATCTGCCGGCGGGTGCGTTCATCAGTGAGCTCTTTGAGCACGTTGATGGGAATAGATACTGTGACCTTTTTTACCTGCTCACTCTTTTTTCCGTGTTCTGCGTAAGGGTGTATATACTTACCATTCCATTCTGCCATTAGTCGCTCTCAGGTTAGCTGTTATTTATTATGAGCAGAAATTCTAAACAATGTGCAGAAAAGGTCAATTGAGCAGTGTAAACCGCTTGACGTCTAGACATATATTACTTAGTTTAGACGTCTAAACGTCCACAACGAGAGTGTTTTATGGTTTCTTTTGCACAAGGGATAGACGCCCTTAATCAGTCACTGTCTGAATTACGGGATATTGATGTCTCTTTTGAGTTTTTTCCCCCAAAGTCCCAGCAGATGGAAGAAACCCTGTGGAAGTCTGTGGAACGTCTTGCGCCGCTTAAACCGGCCTATATGTCGGTAACCTACGGCGCGAACAGTGGCGAGCGCGACAGAACCCATGACGTGGTAAAACGTATCCACCAGCAAACCGGCGTTGCCGCGGTACCGCATTTGACCTGCGTTGATGCGTCTAAAGAAGAGCTTCGTCAGATAGCGCAGGATTACTGGGATACCGGCATTCGTCGTATTGTGGCACTGCGTGGTGATTTACCTAAGGGCGTGGATAAAACAGAAATGTATGCATCCGATCTGGTTGCATTGTTAAAAGATGTCGCAGATTTTGATGTTTCAGTGGCCGCCTATCCGGAAAAGCATCCGGAAGCACCCAATGCGCAGTTCGATTTACTTAACCTGAAGCGAAAAGCGGAAGCCGGTGCCAGCGAGGCAATTACGCAATTTTTCTTCGACACCAGTTTATTTCTGCGTTTCAGAGACCGTGCTGCCGCCGCGGGTATTGACCTGGACATTGTACCGGGCATTTTGCCGGTGACCAATTATCAGACCCTGGTCAAATTTGCCGGATTCACCAATGTGCACGTGCCTGGCTGGCTGCACAAGCAATTTGAGGGACTGCACGAAGATGATCATACAACCCGTAATCTGCTTGGCGCAAACATCGCTATGGAGCAGGTGAAGGTGTTAGCGCAGGAAGGTATAAAGCACTTTCACTTTTACACCCTAAACCGCAGTGAATTAAGCTACGCAATCTGCCATATGCTTGGGGCGCGGGGCTAGCGGTCAGTTTTGCTGCAACTTTTGCTGTAAGGTGTTGGCATACCGCGTTAAACTGATACTTTCATCTTTTGGGTCAGGAGTGACTTTTGCGTCTGCAAAATTTATCGGCCGTATGGGAAAAAGGCTATCCACACCTGAAACGTTTTGTGCTGGTTTTCATCGCCCGCTGCAAACGTGACAGTATCACCATATCTGCTGGTCACCTGGCATATGTGACACTTTTATCGCTGGTGCCATTTGTGATGGTAACCTTTACCGTAATGAGCGCATTTCCCGCGTTCAAGTCAGTGCGCAGTAAAATAGAACAGTTTGTTTTTACTAATTTTGTGCCGACTGCCAGCGATGTAGTCCATCAGCATATGACGGATTTTGTCAGCAATGCATCACAAATGGGCGCGATTGGTATTATCTCGCTGCTGGTGGTCGCTCTTCTGCTTATTTCAAACGTTGATAAAACCCTTAACCGTATCTGGAAAACACCCAGTGAACGGCCGATGGTGTACACCTTTGCGATTTACTGGATGGTGATCACGTTGGGGCCGATGCTTATTGGCACCAGTGTGGTTGTCAGCTCTTATCTGGCAGGTATCGCTGCATTTGCCGAAACCTATACGCCCGGGCTCGGAACCTTTTTACTGGAACTTGTGCCCAGCCTGGCCACGCTACTGACCTTCATTATTCTTTATATGTTAGTGCCTAATCGTCAGGTCAAGGCGCGCTATGCAATCCCCGGAGCACTGGTCGCTACGCTGTGTTTTGAGGTAACGAAGAAAGGTTTTGCGTTTTACGTGACAGACTTTGCGGCTTATCAGGTTATTTACGGCGCACTGGCCACCTTGCCGGTGCTGTTGCTGTGGGTTTACTTATCGTGGATGGTGATTTTGCTGGGCGCAGAATTCACTTGTAGTTTGAATGATACCTTTGAAAGAACCCGGGCCACGAAGGAGCCCAGAGAACTCCCCACTGAGTAACAGCGGGGAGTATAGTGTGCTATCGCATAGAGGCGATAAACGCATCTGATTCAGAGATGGCTTTACTCATTTCGGCAAGAAGTGTATCCACATCACCGCGGATGGTTGTTAGCTCACCCTGCAACGCGCCAATCGCATTAGCATTCAGATTATGCTTCAGGTACAACACGTTATCCTGCAAACGCTGCAATACGGGATCCATTTTGCCTTCGGCGTTGCGCATCGCGCGTAGCATATCTTCGTAGCGCTGGCGGGTCTGGCGCAGCTTGCTTTCGCTCTCACGGCGCAGCGTGGTGTTTTCGTACTCGTCCAGTTCTTCTTCCCATTCATCAAACAGCGCTTCTGCCACGCTCTGCACTTTATTAATGCGATTGCTGACATCTTCAGCCGCGGATTTGCTGTCTTCATACTCATCGTTCAATGAGTTGTAGACATCTTCCAAGTCACCACCGTCGAAGTTTACCAACGCGCTGAACTCTTCCAGCGCTGAACTGAATTGTTCCTGCGCTTCTTCCTGGGATTCTTTGGCATCTTCAACGCGATCTACCATGATATCCCGCTTTTCAACACCGACCTGCTCCCAGGCAGAATAGTAAGCAGACTGGCACCCTGCCAGACTAACCGTCAATGCCAGTGAGCTGGCAACGAGTAAATTCTTAAGCATTATAACCTCGCATCTGGTCCCTTATAGACAGCGGCGTCAATGATAGCCCACAGGTGGAAGATTGCGCCGACCGGCCATAGGAAGATAAAAATTACTGTGGCAGCCAGTGCGTAACACGCGCCGGTTACCAGAAAAAACATGAGTGCTTTTAATACTCTGCCCTGTAATAAATGGCCTAGTCCCGGTATAAAAAAATTGCACAACGCAGCAATTACATTCCCGCCCGAACCTTGTCCTGACATAACGACCCTCATGAAATAGTTTGCATACAAAAATTAAAGATGCGTATAGTAGAGAAATAGCATGATGTTAGCTTTTCACTACCTAATACGTATGGTTAACTGAAAAACTAAACCAAATTCGACAGTAGAACAATACGCTGTAACAAAATGAAACGACTTTATCCCGACATCGGAAGTTACACCAGTGGTTACGTCAAAACTGCCGATGACTGTGAGCTTTACTACGAACAGAGTGGGAATCCGGATGGTATTCCGGTGCTTTATCTGCACGGCGGCCCTGGTGCTGGGTTATCGCCGAATTACCGACGCTTTTTCGATGCGAATCGCTATCATATTATCGCCTTTGAGCAACGTGGGTGCGGCCGCTCTCGTCCGTTTGGCAGTCTTAAAGGAAATACCACACAAAATACCCTCAACGACATCGAAATATTACGCAAGAAACTTAACATTGAGCGCTGGGTTCTGTTTGGGGGGTCCTGGGGTGCTACGCTTGCCCTGCTTGCGGCCATTAAAAACCCGCAGAGCATACTTGGGATTATAGTGCGAGGCGTGTTTCTGGGCCGTGAAGCGGACCGTAAGTGGTATCTGGAGCCTTGTGGCGGTGGTGCACAGCTTTACCCTGAACACTACGAGGTATTTGTTGAGGGCATTGATGAACCGCTTACCGTAGAGACAATCTGTCAGCGTTATCAGCAGCAATTTGATGATGAAAATGAGGCGATACGCCTTGCTGCACTGAAACGCTGGTATATCTGGGAGGAGCGCTTATCGCGGCTCTACCTGCCACCGGGAACCGGTGACTTTACTACACATTATCCGCTGTCGCTGGTAACGTGCCTGGCTAAACTGGAGTGCCACTATTTGCTCAACCGGTGCTTCATTGAAGAAAACTACATTCTTGATAATATTCACAAAATAGCGCATATCCCCGGTGCTATTGTGCATGGCCGGTACGATGTTATTTGTAAAACCGAAGCCGCCTGGCAATTACATAAAGCCTGGTCACAAAGTGATTTGCATATCGTTTCTGGCGCCGGTCACAGTACCAGTGAAGGTGGCATAGCGCTCAAACTGTGCAGCGCCACCCGGGATATGTCCAGAGCATTACAGGGGACATTATGATTGCACTGATACAAAGGGTCTCGCAAGCCAGCGTGACGGTTGAAGACAAGACAATTGGTGAAATCGACCGCGGTATGCTGGTGCTACTGGGCGTTGAAAAAGACGACGACCATACGCAGATTCAGAAACTGGTCAGAAAGCTGGCTAACTACCGCCTTTTCAGTGATGAAGAAGGCAAAATGAACCTTGATATTCAGCAGGCACAGGGAAAAATTCTGCTGGTTTCCCAATTTACCCTGGTGGCTGATACGCAAAAAGGTAATCGCCCGGGCTTTTCCCGCGGTGCTTCTCCTGCGCATGGTGAAGCAATTTATAATGAAACGGTTACTGCCTTAACGCAAGCAGGCCTGCAGGTTGAAACCGGTCAATTCGGGGCCGATATGCAGGTTGCGTTGATCAATGACGGCCCGGTTACTTTTCAGTTTACGTTCTAGCCCTGCCACTTTTGCGCCAGATTCATGTCAGACGCCAGGCACCCATTATTCATAAAAGCTTGTTACCAGCCCAACCATAAGGTTAAATGGCTGACGCACTTCAACAAATGTCGGGGTATATGTGTTCAGAGTTGTGACACCAGAAACCGAAGAGCAGCTTGAGAGGTACTTTACTTTTCGCTGGACGTATCTTCGTCAGCCGTGGAATTTCCCTCCCGGTTCAGAGAAAGACGAATATGAGCAGGTTGCTGAACACCGGATGCTGGTGAACGGTCGGGGCGACATCGTCGCCTGTGGACGCGTTCACTTAAACACCGCAGAGGAAGCGCAAATCCGGCATATCGCGGTTCATTCAGATTATCATCGTCGCGGCTTAGGTCAGATGATGCTTGGTGCTCTTGAAAACGTGGCGCGGGAGATGGGCGCGGTGCGTGCGGTGACCAACAGCCGGGAAACCTCTATCGAATTTTTCTCGTCCTGCGGGTTCGTAATCGAGCGGGAAGCGCCTAACGAGTTGGGCATGCTGAAACGTCAACAGATGGTTAAAAAGCTGTCTGATCCCAGTTCATTAATTCTGCACCCCAAATGGTGTAAAGAATTACAGAAAACCTGGACAGACACGATTCCTATTACCGAGCATATGGGCATAAAACTGCACATGTACAGCGGTAATACCCTGGAAACCCGCGCTTCACTCAACAAAAATATTAACGTGCATGGCACCATGTTCGCTGGCAGCATTTTTTCACTGGCGACCCTGACCGGCTGGGGTTTGCTTTATCTGCAATTGAAGGAAAGACAGCTAGACGGAGATATTGTACTGGGTGACGGGGATATTCACTACCACAAGCCCGTGACGATGAAGCCAAGAGGAATATGCAACGTCGAATCGTTAGCCGGCAAATATGTCAATCTGGAAAAAAACAAAAAAACGCGCTTTATTCTGCATGTCGATATTCTTGATGGTGATAATCCAGTTGCTGAATTTAAAGGGGTATATTACGTAATACCACCACCAGCTGGAGAAAAACCATGACTGCCATCGGCACACCGTTTACCACATCAGCGACAAAAGTCATGCTATTGGGCAGTGGTGAGCTGGGCAAAGAGGTTGCTATTGAATGCATTCGCCTTGGTTGTCAGGTCATTGCGTGTGACAGCTATGCTGATGCACCGGCGATGCAGGTTGCTCAGCAATGTGAAATCTTCTCCATGCTGGATGCCGACGCATTAAAGCAAGCCGTTGAACAACACCAGCCTGACTTTATTGTTCCTGAAGTAGAAGCCATTGCCACCGCCACCCTGCTTGAACTTGAAGCCAAGGGATTTAACGTTGTTCCCAGTGCAAACGCCGCACATTTGACGATGAATCGTGAAGGAATTCGCCGACTCGCTGCGGAAACTCTGGGTTTGCCAACCTCCCCGTTTGAATTTGCTGAAAACTGGGAAAACTTCAGGCATGCCGTTAACAGTATTGGCTACCCATGTTTTGTAAAACCAATCATGAGCTCATCAGGCAAAGGCCAGTCCTATATCACTGACCAAAGCCAGTTAGAGGCGGCCTGGCATTACGCTCAGGAAGGTGGTCGGGCAGGAAACGGCAAAGTGATTGTCGAAGGTGCGATAGCATTTGATTATGAAGTCACATTACTGACCGTTCGATCCCAGGGTTCAACACAGTTTTGTGTGCCTATAGGCCATACCCAGAAAGACGGTGATTATCAGGTTTCCTGGCAGCCTCAGATGATGTCCGCTGATGCGCTGGAAAAGGCACATTTTATAGCAGCGACTATCACCGAAGCTTTGGGCGGCAATGGTTTATTCGGAGTAGAGCTTTTTGTTAGAGGGAATGATGTCATATTTAGTGAAGTCTCACCCCGACCTCACGATACCGGTCTGGTGACGTTAATTTCCCAGAATCTGTCGGAGTTCGCGCTGCATGCCAGAGCCTTTTTGGGACTCCCCATTCCTATGATCACCTGTGATGGGCCCGCTGCGTCTGCCGCATTAGTAGTAGAGGGCAATAGTCAGAATGTTAGCTATTCGAATTTAGCTTCTGCACTGACTCAGCCCCACAGCGATCTCAGATTATTTGGTAAACCAGCCGTGGCAGGTAAGCGCAGAATGGGCGTTGCGTTGGCCAAAGCCATGAGCGTTGACGATGCTAAAGCAAAGGCGCTCCATATTGTTGATGCTATCTCAGTAAAACTGAATTAAATTTCAGACACAAAAAAAGCGCCTACGGCGCTTTTTTTATCTGTTGAAAAAACTAAGCAACCATTGCTGCCTGCAGTTTTTTCATCGCGTTCTTCTCAATCTGACGAACACGCTCTGCAGACACCTGATACTTATCAGCCAGATCCTGCAATGTAATCTTATTATCAGCCAACCAGCGCGTTTCAATAATGTCCTGACTGCGGTCATCCAGCATTTTAATTGCACTGTATAAACGCTTACTCGCGTTCATGTCCCAGTCCTGATTAATGACATCAGTTTCTACATCAGCGCTTTTGTCTTCCAAAAACTGAACCGGCGCAAAGCTACCGCTTTCATCATCATCGGCGCTCAAATCGAATGCCTGATCCTGACTACTCATTCGCGCTTCCATCTGAAGCACTTCTTTTGTACTGACACCCAGCTCGCTGGCAACCGTCTGTACTTCGTCGTGCGTGAACCAACCCAGACGCTTTTTCGCTTTACGCAGATTGAAGAACAATTTACGCTGCGCTTTTGTGGTCGCAACTTTAACGATTCGCCAGTTCTTCAGTACAAACTCGTGAATCTCAGCTTTAATCCAGTGAACTGCGAAAGAAACCAGACGCACACCCACCGACGGGTCGAAACGCTTAACCGCTTTCATCAGACCAATATTACCTTCCTGAATTAAATCAGCCTGCGGCAAACCATAGCCTGAATAGGATTTTGCAATATGCACAACGAAACGCAGGTGCGACATAACCAGCTTGCGCGCGGACTCAAGATCGTCCTCTTCGCGAAGTTTCAACGCCAGAGACCGCTCCTCTTCCGCTGTCAGCATATTGATAGAACTGACGGCCTGAATGTAGCCTTCGATGCTACCGTTTTGAGGAACCGAAAGGGCCATTGATTGCATTGTGTTGCTCATAATCACCTCAGTTATTTAAGCACTTTATCGTACCAAAATAAGCGTTGTATTGCGAATCCCGCACCTGTATTTAACGCAATGTATAGTTATAGTGTCTAAACGACAATAATCAAGACAGAAAAAATAAAGAAAAGTTCCTTTGCTGTATTGAAGTACCCAACGCTATTTTGCCATGGGGCAGCCTTCAAAATCTTCCGTTACACCACACGCTGAAGATTTTAATACAAAACTCTGCCAAAAAGGTATACCCCGCTTCAGGTTCTACCTTATGATAGTAATCAAACAGCAAAGCCTGTACCACTACACCATGACTGAACAATGACAGTCACGGTAAATAAAAGCATGCTGACTCAACAAGGAGCTATAAGATGTTTGCTTATGTAGCACGTCAGCCAATCTTCAATGCTCATCATGAACTGTACGCCTACGAGCTACTTTTTCGGGACGGCAGGTCAAACAGTTATCCGGATATATCCCCTGATGAGGCCACCTCCCGGGTTATCTCATCCACGCATTTAAGTCTTGGACTTGAAGCAGTTATCGGAAAACACCTGGCATTTATCAACTTTCATCAGGATACGTTGATTAACCACTTTCCCCGTTCGCTTGATCCTGCTCATACAGTGGTTGAAATCCTCGAATCCGTGGACATAAATGTAGAGTTAATTGAAGCCTGCCGCCAATTAAAAAAACTGGGCTATCAAATCGCACTGGACGATTACGATTTGGACGAAAAGTGGGCCCCCTTCCTGCCCTTCGTCAGTATTATAAAGTTTGATATTCGTGAAACGCCCTATGAAAAAATTGCAGCATTGGTGCCCGGCCTGAAGGAAAACGGTATTAAACTATTGGCAGAGAAAGTCGAGACCCGCGCTGAATTTAATCAATACCAGGCGCTGGGATTTGACTATTTTCAGGGGTATTACCTGGCCAAGCCGGAAATTGTTCGCCACAAGCAGTTTACCGCCGGACAACTGACGATGATGGAGCTTATGAGTGAGTCTGCGTCTGCCGCGCTGAGTATGCAGAAAATAAAGACCATTATTGAGCGCGACCCGGCCCTGACTTTTCAGCTATTGCGGTATATCAACAACCCGCTGGTCAATAAACGAAATAAAATTTCCTCTCTTCAGCATGCTCTGACATACATGGGAGAACAGGAACTTAGAAAGTTTATCGCTTTGCTGGCGCTTTCCAACATGTGTAAAGATGAGCCGAATGAGCTGCTCACGATGTCATTAGTACGGGCTAAGTTCTGCGAGCAATTATGTGCCAGTACCAGCAACGCTGATGTGAATGCGGGCTTCCTGGTGGGACTACTCTCTCTGCTTGATGCATTAATCAGTCAGCCAATGGAAGAATTAGTTGAAAAGATCCCGCTGGATGAGGACGTTCAGCAGGCGCTTTGCAAAAAGCCGGGCTGGCTGCGTCATTGCGTACAACTGATAAGTTACTTTGAGCAGGCGCAGTGGGCCGGCGTTAAGCAATTTGCTGCGCATTACAAGCTGAGCCAGTCTGAGTTACACCGCTATTATAGTGATGCGCTAAATTGGGTGAACCACGTTCATACACCGGTCATCGCCTGAGACGCTTGTGCTGGATTCGGCACAGTCTGTGAGGTAGAGTAAACCGTTGAAAAAATCATGTTGAAAAAACTGAGACGTGCAACGCGTGCTCATTGTTGGGGAAAAAAATGTTTGCGTTTATAGCTCGACAGCCCATTCTGGATCGGGACAAGGATGTGTTTGCCTATGAACTGCTGTTCCGCGATGGCAAAGGCGGTACATTTCCAGAGCCGCCCTCTGAAAAAGCCAGAGATCTGATAGAACAGTTTAATCCACTTGGACTGGATGATTTGAGCGCCGAGAAAAAGTCATTCATCAGTTTCAGTGCTGAAACCCTGGTCTCGCGCTTTCCCACCAATCTTAATCCCGAGCAGGTCGTTGTTGAGCTGGGCGAAAATCCATACAAGGAAACGGGTTTGCGTGAAGCCTGCGAACACATCAAACAACTTGGTTTCAAACTGGCCCTCGACGATCCGATGATGTTAAGCGGTAATCATGAAGCATTACCCCTGGTGGATATTGTCAAAGTGGATATTAGCAAGATCCGTTTAGAGCAGGCGCATAAGCGTATCAGCCAATTTACTGATGCAAACGTTCAGCTCGTGGCAAATAACGTCAACGATTATGAGGTTTTTAAGGACTGCAGAGATCTAGGCTTTGACTTTTTCCAGGGCTATTTCTTCGCATCCCCTACCGCGAGAATCGCACGCCAGATACCCGCCTCAAAAATGAGTCTGGTAGAGCTGATGGGTGAAAGTAGCAGTGAGAAGTTCGATCTAAACCGTATTAACGGCATCATCGAGCGTGACGCAGCACTGAGTTATCTGCTGCTTAAGTTTATCAATAATCCGACCGTGAATAAGCGCTACAAAATTACGTCACTGAAACATGCACTGACGTACATGGGTGAGGTTGAGATTAAAAAATTTATCGCGCTGCTTTCCCTCACGCATCTTGGCAGTGATAAACCTCTCGAGCTGATTCATATGTCGCTGGTCAGAGCAAAATTCTTTGATCTGCTGTCGCAGCATCGTAAACGACAAACAAACCCGCCTATCGGCTTTTTAGTCGGACTGTTCTCATTACTGGACGCGCTGTTAGATCGGGACATGCTCGATATTGTCAAACAACTACCGCTCACCGATACAGTGAATGATGCCCTGTTGGGAAAATCCAGTGAGTTTAATCATTATCTGACGTTAGTCAGAGCATTTGAAAGCGCATTGTGGATGAATGTTATAAAGCAATCTAAAGCGCTGGATATCGATCAAAAGTTGCTTCACAGTCTCTACAATCAGGCGATTGTCTGGGGCAACAGTGTTCGGGCAACTATTTCCTCACATTACCCTCGCCCCCAGCTTAATTAGGAGGAGGCGATTGTAGAGCCTACTACTTAGGCTCTATTTCCCTGACATGTCGCTGCACAGAAATCAAAGAGCCGACTAAGCCGAGGCCGATTGACAGCCCAAGCATGGTAAATAAGGCCGTACCCGTCAGACCGGTAATGTTGAACTCTTTTTGATACAACGAGGCAAAGGCCTGAATGCTGCTGTCCATCCACCATAAAATAATAATCACAGCCATCCATGCTATCAAACCACCCAGCAGTCCGTACCAAAAGCCGGTATATAAGAAGGGGCGATGAATGAATGCATCTGTCGCCCCCACCAGCTTCATTACCAGGATTTCGTCTTTTTTATTGAGAATGTTCAGCCTGATCGTGTTGCCGATGATCAATACCACCGAGATAAACAGCAAACCTCCGATTAATGTGACCAGTTCCCGGGCTATGTCCAGTAAGCCATAAAGACGCTCCAGCCACTCGATATCCAGTTTACCCACATCCACTTCACGCTGCTGTTTTAGCTTCTCCAGCAAGCGCTGTGCAGCAGCAGGCGCAACAAATTTTTCGGCCGGTGTGACCAGTACAACATCGGGTAACGGGTTGGCTTCAAGGTAGGCCATGGCATCGCCAAGACCGGATAACTGCTGAAACTCCTTAAGCGCTTCGTCAGCAGGAATATAGGTCACACTTTCTATCTCCGGCCAGGTTTTGAGCCGGGTGAGCAGTTGCTGGGAACTGGCAGCATTGGTGCCCTGTTTCAAAAACAAAGATATCTCTGAGGCCTGCTCCCACCCTGCACTGATTTTCTCGGTATTTTTTACCAGTATATATAGGGTACTGGGCAGGGTAATGCTAAGCCCTAAAACAGCCACCGTCATAATGGAAGCGGCAGGCTGGCGCCATAACTCGCCCAGCGATGACAACCCCTGGCGAAGATGCGCTACGCATATCATCACCAGCGTCTGCACGATGCCTACCCGGGAATCACTGGCGCCCTGCGGACGGCCTTTAAATAACAAGCTCATGAATAAAGCTCCTCCGGGTCATCATTTAACCCATCGGTAATCATACGCCCATCTTTGAGGGTCAGTGTGCGATAACGCATTCTGGCGATCAAACCCAAGTCGTGGGTTGCAATTAGCACGGACACGCCTGCCTGATTAAAATCTTCAAACAACCTGACAATTTCCATCGACAGTTTCGGATCCAGATTACCGGTAGGTTCGTCAGCCAGCAACAGCGGCGGCTTGTTGACGACGGCGCGGGCAATACCTACCCGTTGCTGTTCACCGCCGGAAAGCATAATTGGCAAATCTTTGGCTTTGTTGCGCAAGCCCACCATATCTAGCGCAGCGTGAACGCGTCGGGTTGTCTCTTTATGGGTGTAACCTTCAATAATCAGCGGCAACGCGACATTGTCAAAAACGGACTTATCCATTAATAACTGATGGCTTTGAAAGATCATGCCGATATCGCGCCGGATATAGGCAATCTGACGCCGCTTTATGACGTTGAGATCGTGCCCGTTGATAAGCACTCTGCCGACCGTAGGGCGCTCCATAATACTGATTAACTTTAACAGGGTGCTTTTACCTGCCCCGGAGTGGCCGGTCAGAAACGCCATTTCGCCAGGCGCGATATGAAAGTTTACTTTACTTAATGCACGCTGCCCGCCCGGGTAGGTTTTACTCACCTGTTCAAATTTAATCATGTATTGTCCTCACCCTACAGCATAAATCAGGGTTGCTCGCGGCCTTCTGCCTCACTGAATAACGCGTCGATAAACTCATCGCCGTTGAATGTACGCAAATCATCAATACCTTCGCCGACACCAATATAACGAATTGGAATTTTAAACTGGTCGGCAATAGAGAATATGACACCACCTTTCGCCGTGCCGTCAAGCTTCGTCAGCGTTATCCCTGTCAGACCCACCGCTTCGTTGAATAATTTCGCCTGACTGACTGCGTTTTGGCCCGTACCGGCATCCAGTGTCAGCATCACCTCATGGGGCGCTTCCGGGTTTAGTTTTTTCATTACCCTGACGACCTTTTTGAGCTCTTCCATCAGGTTGTTTTTATTCTGAAGACGGCCGGCGGTGTCAGCAATAAGAACGTCCATCTTACGTGATTTAGCAGCCTCCAGCGCGTCATACAGAACAGAAGCACTGTCGGAGCCGGTAGGCTGAGCAATGACCGGTATTGAGTTTCGCTCTCCCCACACCTGAAGCTGCTCCACGGCCGCAGCGCGGAACGTATCACCGGCAGCCAGCATGACACGCTTGCCATCCTGTTGAAATTGTTTGGCCAGCTTGCCGATTGTGGTGGTTTTCCCCACACCGTTTACACCAACCATTAAAATTACAAAAGGTCCCTGCGCAGAGTCATGCGCTGCCATTTTTTCGCTAAGTGGAGCCTGTACTTCATGAAGCATACCGCGCATTTGCTCTTTTAAAATATCCAGCAACGCTTCGGCATCTTTAAGCTGAGAACGTTTGGCACTGTCGGTGAGCTTATCGATAATGGTTTGGGTGGTGTTCATCCCCACATCGGCTACCAGCAGCTGGGTTTCCAACTCTTCGTAAAGGTCATCATCAATGGCCTTGCCTTTGAACAGGCTGACAAAACCGCTGCCCAGGTTTACCCGTGTGCGCGATAAGCTTTCTTTAAGGCGCGCAAACAGCGACACTTTCTTCGGCTTCTCTTTAGGGGCAGGCTCTTTGACTGGCTCTGGCTCTTTGACTGGCTCTGGCTCTGGCTCTGGCTCTGGCTCTGGCTCTGGCTCTGGCTCTGGCTCTGGCTCTGGCTCTGGCTCTGGCTCTGGC
>NZ_JABBXD010000010.1:0-28080 GCF_014750655.1 Salinimonas profundi | reverse complement strand
TGCGCAGTGTGTGAAGGTGCGCTGGTTGAATCAACCGGTTTTTCGTCCTTAGTATCTTCCTGCACATCTGACTGTACTGGCCGCTTGCCTGGTGCATCGTCCAGTTGATCCGATTCGGCATCCGTCTCGGTGTGCGCAAACGCGGTTTCTGGCAGTTTCTCAGACGGCGTTTCACTGTCTGAAGCTACATCCTGGGTCGCGCTTTGTGTATCACCCGTGAACGCTTCCTCATCGGAAGTCAGAATATCCTCTGCGCTTTGTTTGCGCTCTGGAGCCGTTACCTGCTCCGCACTCGCGTCCTGCTCAGACTTCTTTGTCTGCTCAGAGCTGTTATCGCGCTCAAGGCTGCTTTCACCCTCGGGGCTGTCTCCCCGCTCAAGGCTGTCCACCTGTTCTTGCGGCGAGCGATGAGCGTCATTCTGCTGTTCAGACTGTTGTTTTTCAGTTTTTTTATCTTGCTGCTTGTTCTTACGGAACCAGCCAAAAAGTTTCGACATTGCGCGGACAAACCCTTATTAATTCACTATAAATTCGGCTACACTTGCCAGCCAGTAATAACCGGTATGATAGCATCCTCAGGACGTATGAAGCGAGTGCGTAAAAAATCTCATTCTGGCAGGTCACCCACCGGGCAGGTTCGCATCATTGGCGGGCAGTGGCGCGGGCGTAAGTTACCGGTCTCCGATGCCCAGGGTTTGCGTCCCACTACCGACCGCAATAAAGAAACACTTTTCAACTGGTTGATGCACCATACTACGGATGCACGTTGTCTGGATGTGTTTGCTGGCAGCGGCGGACTGGGTATTGAGGCTTTATCCCGCTATGCCGGCTTCTGCTTGTTTTTTGAAAAAGACAAGACCGCGGCTCGCCAGTTAGAGGGTAATCTGGCGACCCTTAATGCAAATGGTAAGGTGGTTCAGGGTGACGCGCTGGCACTGTTGGGCCAGCAATCCGAGCCATTCGATATTATTTTTGTCGACCCGCCCTTTAATGCTGATCTGGTCAGGCCTGCCATTTCGCTTATTCTTCAGCACGGCCTGGTGCAGACAGGCAGTCTCATCTATGTTGAACAGGAGCCTGATGCGGCGTTACCAGCGCTACCAGGCCACTGGCAGATTATAAAGCACAAACAATCCTCAGGACTGCAATACCTGCTCATTGAAGTGCTTCAGGCTTAAAGCTCCAGCCCGATGTTCGAAATACCGGCTTCAACGGCAAGTTGACGTAATTTCTCAGCCGTGGCGGCGTTTTGCCGACAATCGCTGAGTATATCCAAAAGCTCTTGTTGAACTTCTATTTCAAAGGTCATTAACGGATGCGTTTTAACGGTTTCGTCTGTGGCCTCACCGGTCAACAGCAGATAGGCTTCTACCGAGCCTTGCGATAACTTGCTGACAACCACGGCGCCCTGCTCGTCCTGTCCGATAATTAAATTGACAGCAGCAGCCAGACCGACCGCTGCATCAATGGCCGGGTACACACCATAAAAATCAAAGTGCTGTGTGTCCGGTGTCGCCTCTTCCACTTTGTCCAGCTGCAAACCAAAATTAATCCGGCTTTTAGGACTTCGCAGCGATTCCCATATCAGATCCAGGCAGTGGCGGCAGGCACCTTCGTCATCAAAACCAGTCGTTTCGCAGAATAACTGATAGTTAGGCAGCATGCGCTCAAGCAATGCAGCACTAAACGCAATGGCTTTCCAGCCTTCCAGGGTACGTACCCGACCAAATGTGTTCAGCTTTGTCTGCGACATTTAAAGCATTCCCGATGTATGTGTAAAGTATTGACCAATGCCGTCCAAAAACATCTGAATGGCGATCATTACCAAAATCATGCCCATTAATCTTTCCATTGCTGTTAACCCACGCTCGCCAAGTAAACGATGGAACAAGCCTGAGAACAGCAATATGATAGCGCTGATAGACCACGCGGCCCCCAGTGCCAGTGACCAGTCTATCATGCGATCGGGGTTTTGATTCGACAGTAAAATCAGTGCAGCCAACGTGGAGGGACCGGCAATCATGGGGATTGCCAAGGGCACCAGAAATGGCTCCTCGCCAACGGCCAGTCCTAAGGGATTACCCGACTGTGGAAAAATCATTCTCAGTGCAATGAGAAACAATATTATGCCGCCTGCAATACTGACGGTCTCCTGCTGCACATTCAAAAAGTCGAGCACAGCCTGACCACTGAATAGAAACACAAACAGAATGAATAGCGCCAGCAACAGTTCGCGCACCAGAATAAAACGTCTGCGCCTGGGCTCAATGGTTTTAAGCACCGACATAAATACCGGCAGATTGCCCAGAGGGTCCATGATTAAAAACAGCATGACCGCGGCCGACCAGGTATCCATGTTATGCACTCTCCTCAATAGCAGGCCAATTGAGGCCATCGCGGGCCTCAGGGCAATTTCTTAAAAACGGTTAATTCATCTGGCAAATTGTCTCATTTACGCTTAAGTTTTACTATCTCTAATAAAAGGGTATTACCAATGTCTTTGATGAATGTTGAAGAAGTCGCCACGTTTTTGGGTGTGCAGGAAAGTCGTGTGGAACGATTGGAGCGTGAAAGTTTGCTGACCGCGAAGGAGAAAGATGAACAGGGCCGGCCACTGTTTGACCGAAGTCAGGTGGAAAGTTACAAATCTCTGGCTGAGCGATTAGGCGGCTTATAGGTAATGCCTGTTCACTGTGCGCTGCTGGGTCAATAACCCAAAAACTGTCCAGTTTCTTCATAAAAAAGGCGCATGCGCGCCTTTTTTAATGTTATTTGTTATCACCCATAACGGGCGCGATAACATTGCTAACTTAGAAATCCGCTAACATACGCGCGATACTTCTTATTCCTTTCGCTGTGGCACCTACCGGCATCTGCGCAGATGCAGTGCCATGGTAAGCCGCGGCAAGATCCAGGTGCACCCAGCCTTTGCCTTGCGGATTCACGAAACGCGACAAAAACCCGGCCGCATTTGATGCACCACCCGCACCGCCTCCTTTTTGTGATGTACTGTTTGCCGTGCTGGCAAAAGAAGACGGGCAGCGCGATTTATGGAATGGCTCAAGCGGTAGCGGCCAGAAACGCTCATTTTCCGCTTTGGCACTGGCCAGCATTTTATCCCGGGCGTCATCATCCATGCTAAATACAGCATGATAATCTTTGCCCATGGCCACCATGGCTGCGCCGGTTAGTGTGGCCGCATCGATAATCAGCGGAGCGCCGGTTTCTTCTGCACGGATGAGTCCATCCGCCAGAACTAAACGACCTTCAGCATCGGTATTGACGATTTCCACGGTTTCGCCATTTTTGTATGTCAGCACGTCACCAAGCTTATAGGCATGACCACTAATCAGATTTTCGGCACAGCAAAGCAGCAGCTTCACGCGCTTTTTCAAGCCTTGCATTATGCCCAGCCCTAATGCGCCGGTAACCGTTGCCGCACCACCCATGTCGCATTTCATATCCAGCATTCCCTCACTGGATTTGATGGAATAACCGCCGCTGTCAAACGTAATACCTTTACCGACAAGTACCGCATCGACTGGTGCATCAGCATTACCCGTGGGGTTGTAATCCACCTCTAACATGACCGGGGGGCGTTCGCTACCGCGCCCAACATTGTAAATGCCTGTCCAGCCAGCCTTCTGTAAATCTTCACCGACAATCATGTCAACGCTGACGTTATCGCCACCCAGTTCCTTTATCCATTCAGCCGCGCGGGTAGCCAGGTTTTCCGGAGACAGATCCTCCGGTGTATCGTTGACCAGCTTACGGGTGAAGCGCATTGCCTGATAATGCTGCTCCAGACGTGATTTGTCATCATTATCTGCCCAGGTAATCTGACCCGCGTCACGGGCCCGCGTATAGCTCATCGCAAATGCCCATTGCTGTTCAAAATCCCATTCACCGGTCAGCGTTACACGCTTAATGTTGAGAGTGTCAATGGTCCGTGCCGCCTGGCCGATGGTCGCATGCACGTCACTGGCATCACCGATATGAATCACAGCCCCATCCTCATGCATACTTAGAGGCGCTTTATCGCCCCAGTGTTTTGCTGCCGCATCGGTAGAAAGAGATACCTGAAAATCTGTCATCACAATTCCTTTATCGCTTGTTACACTAGAGAAAATGTCTAAACAACAACCTTATGCAGTTCACTACGTCTTTACTCCGCGGAACGCTTATTCGTCGTTATAAACGGTTTCTGGCCGATGTCAGTTTACCCGATGGTCAAACCATCACTGCGCACTGCCCCAATACCGGTGCAATGACCGGATGTGCAGAGCCAGGCTATACAGTGTGGCTGAGTCAATCGGACAATCCTAAGCGAAAGCTGCCCTATACCTGGGAGCTGGCGCAGGACTTTGACGAAAACTTCATCGGCATAAATACGCACAATGCCAATAAGCTGGTAGCGGAAGCACTAAATAACAAGTCCCTGGATGCATTTAATCCGGTTGAGAAGATAAAAAGAGAAGTCACGCCGCCAGGTGCTTCATCGCGCTTTGATTTTGCCTTTGAGCGTCAGGATAAAACAGAATATATGGAGGTGAAATCGGTCACTCTGTGTGATGCAGGTCAGGGCTTCTTTCCTGATGCGGTCACAACCCGGGGAACACGGCATTGTCTGGAGCTGGCCGCACTGGCCGAACAGGGTATTCCCACCACGCTGGCGTTTTGTGTGCAACACACTGGCATTAAAACAGTCAGTATCGCATCTCACATTGATCCTCAGTACGCCGAGGCCGTACTTGAAGCGCACCGTAAAGGTGTGAATATTGTGGCGTTTGGGTGCCTGATAAATCAACAAAAAGTGGAGATAAATCAGTCACTCCCGGTGATAGTTTGAAAAATGGGTTGATTTTTTCTGTCACGACGCCATATTTGCGCCTTAATTTTAGCTTTCGTATGTCTGTCAGGACATCAATTTCGTGGTGTAGCGTTCTGTGCCGATACACCAAGGCAAAGCTTACTTTGACATCATACATTGCCCGTTGTCGCTTATTTTGCTATAGATAATCGGTTATCCGGGACATTGTGGATGTCGTAGTGTAGGAGATGTGGCACATGCCAACAGGAAAAGAACAGAAATCGTTAGGACTTTTAGCATTAGCCGGGTTGCAACCGTATCAGCCCAAGCCTGATGAAGAATATATGAATGAGCCGCAAACGGAACATTTTCGTTTGCTGTTGAAAGCATGGCGTGACCAGCTTCGCCAGGAAGTGGACAGAACCGTTACGCACATGAAGGATGAAGCGGCTAATTTTCCTGATCCGGTAGACCGGGCGGCGCAGGAAGAAGAGTTCAGCCTTGAGCTGCGTACACGCGACCGTGAACGTAAGCTGATCAAAAAGATTGAAAAAACCCTGAAGCGTATCGAAGAAGACGATTTTGGTTTCTGCGATCAGTGTGGCATCGAGATCGGTATTCGTCGCCTTGAGGCACGTCCTACTGCCGATTTGTGTGTTGATTGCAAAACCATGGCAGAGATTAAAGAAAAACAGATGCAGGGATAACCTGCCGGCGGTTTTTCTTCACGAATCGGAGCAGCGCGTGATGCTGTTCCGGTTTCGTTCAATGCATTTATAAGCAATGCATGACACTATTTTATGATTGCACCTACCTCTGCCGATTATATCGGCCGCTTCGCTCCCTCCCCTTCTGGTCCAATGCACTTTGGCTCGCTGCTGGCCGCTCTGGCAAGTTTTCTGGATGCGCGTTCCAACAATGGCATATGGCGTGTGCGTATTGAAGATGTTGATATCTCGCGCAGCGTACCAAATGCGGATAAATGGATTCTTGATTCGTTGCACGCTCACGGCCTGAAATGGGATAAAGAGGTGATTTATCAGTCTGCACGCACCGATGCTTATCAGACAATCGTTGATAATTTTCTTGCCGCGCACCAGGCCTATTTGTGTACCTGCACCAGAAAAATGATTCGTGAATCTGGCGGTGTCTATCCGGGCACCTGTCGCAATGCTCATCATGATCTGAACAACACCGATCGACCGGCAGTATCGGTTCGCCTCAAACTGGATAACCCGGTAACCGACTTTGCTGACCGTATATTAGGTTATCAGAAAATTCCGTCAGGCCACGCAACCGAAGATTTCATCGTTCAACGGAAAGACGGCCTGTTTGCCTACAACCTGGCGGTGGTAGCAGACGATATTTTTCAAGATGTTACCCATGTTGTCAGAGGCAGTGATTTGCTGGAAACGACGGCCGCACACCTGAGCCTTTACCGCTTACTTGGCAAGCCCGCACCTCGCTATGCCCATATCCCGGTGGCTGCGACAGAGCCTGGGTATAAACTCAGTAAGCAAAATAAAGCGATTGGGCTGGATAATTCCCGCGCCGGTGAAAACCTGGTCCAGGCCTTAAAATTTTTGAATATCGCCGTGCCAGCCACCCTCGTCGCTGATAACTGTGATAAAATATTAGGCTGGGCAATCAAGCAGTGGGATTGTGACCTACTACCTAAAACCCGTGAAGTGATTGTCGATAAAAGCGAATCCACTTATTATAGCCAGAGTTAGCAGTTCGGAGAGTTCATTATTATTACGCGTGTGTTTGATTCCGTAAAACGGGTATTTAAAAAGTCAGACGATACTGAGTCATCTGTGAAGGGATATGTACTCCCTCGCGCTGAACATGGTATTTCGCGGGAAGATATCTCCGATAATGCCTTGAAAGTATTGTACCGGCTTAATAATGCAGGGTTTGAGTCCTACCTGGTAGGCGGTTGTGTCCGCGATCTTATGCTGGGGATTATCCCAAAAGATTTTGATGTGGTGACCAATGCTACCCCTGAGCAAATTAAAGGGTTGTTTAAAAACTGTCGCCTCATAGGCCGTCGTTTTCGACTAGCCCACATCGTATTCGGTCGCGATATTATCGAAGTTGCAACCTTTCGCGGCCATCACAGCGATACGGATAACCAGACACTGGGCAAAGCCAGCGAACACGGCCAACTACTCAGAGACAACGTATTTGGCAGCATCGAGGAAGATGCTGAGCGTCGCGATTTCACCTTCAATGCCATGTATTATAACGTCGCCGACTTCACAGTTACCGACTTTGCCAACGGCCGCGAAGCGATACAAAAAGGTGAAGTCGCCCTGATTGGCGATCCGGAAGTTCGTTTTCGTGAAGACCCGGTACGCATGCTCAGAGCCGTGCGGTTTGCCGTTAAACTCAACATGGTCATCGCTGAGCACACTGCGGCGCCTATCAAATCCATGGCGAGCCTGCTTAATAATATTCCTCCAGCGCGTTTGTTCGAAGAAACACTGAAACTGTTTTTATCCGGGCAGGGTAAAGCCACCTTCCTAAAGTTGCGCGAATATAACCTGCTTGAGCCATTGTTTCCGCAGGTCACCCCGCTGATAAAAGACGATAACAGCAAAGAGCTGCAGTTTATTCTGCGAGTGTTAGAGAACACTGACGATCGCATTAATAACAATCAGCGCGTCACCCCGGCTTTTCTGTATGCTGCCCTGTTATGGTATCCACTGGAAGAGCATGCCCAGAAAGTTCAGGCAGAAGCCGGACTGAATAATCATGACGCCTTCAATATTGCTGCCGGCGATGTTATCCACCGCCAGACTCAGCGCATCATGATCCCCAAACGATTCTCAACAGTGATTCGGGATATTTGGATATTGCAGCAACGTCTGCCTCGCCGCTTTGGTCGTCGTGCCTTCCAGATGCTGTCACATCCTAAGTTTCGCGCAGGCTATGATTTTCTGTTAGTACGTGGTCAGGTCGAAGGTGGGGATTTGCTTGAACTGGCGGACTGGTGGACGGAATTTCAGTCTGCCGATAACGGTAAGCAAAAACGTATGTTGTCAGCGTTGCGCAAGAAAGAGGGCGGTCAGGGAAAACCTCGCCGTCGCAGAGCGCCGAAGGCCAAAGGCAACACTGATGCATAAGGAACATTGCTATATTGGTCTTGGCAGTAATCAGGGCGACTCTGATGCATTGCTTGGTTCTGCCATTGACGCCATCAACCAACTGGACGACACGCGGGTATTAAAACCTTCATCATTTTATGCCAGTAGTCCGATGGGACCGCAAGACCAGCCTGACTTTGTGAATGCCGTGGTGCTTGTTGAAACGTCGCAGGCGCCACTGGCTCTGCTTCATGCTTTACAAGATATTGAAAATCAGCATGGGCGTGTCCGTCAGGGTGAGCGCTGGGGCCCCCGCACGCTGGATTTAGATATCCTGATTTATGGTAATCAGGAATTACAGAGTGAAGAACTGACCATTCCACACTATGGTATGGCTGACAGAGAATTTGTGCTTGTTCCGCTTTTCGAAATTGCCCCCGGCATGGTGATGCCCGATGGTCAGCCGCTGGCGGCCTGGGTGGCCCGATGTAATCTGGATGGACTACGTCGCCTCAGGACTTCCATTCAGCAATAAAATCCGTATAGTTCGCCTTTCTACTTTTGCAACGGTCAGTTCACGTTATGAAAAAAGTCACTGTGTCTGGGCTGCTCAAAAAGAAGCAGGCTGGTGAGAAAATTACTGCCCTTACCGCTTACGATGCGAGCTTTGCCAAGCTGTTTGATGACGAGCAGATTGATGCGCTTCTTATCGGCGATTCATTGGGAATGGTGCTGCTGGGCCAGGACGACACATTGAATGTTACAGTCGATGATATTGCTTATCATACGCGAGCTGTAAGACGTGGTGTAACGCGCGCGTTCGTGCTTGCAGACATGCCGTTTATGTCCTATTCCACGCCAGAAACCGCCTTCAAAAATGCCGCTACGCTTATGGCTGCCGGCGCCAGTATGGTGAAACTGGAAGGTGGCACCTGGCTTACAGACACCATCCGCGGTCTGGTTCAGCGCAGTGTGCCTGTGTGTGGTCATATTGGCCTCACACCTCAGTCTGTTCACGTTTTTGGCGGCTTCAAGGTTCAGGGTCGCAACAGCGATCAGGCACAGCAAATTATTGACGATGCGCTGGCACTGGAAAAAGCCGGTATCCAGCTTCTGGTTCTTGAGTGTGTCCCCTCATCGCTGGCTAAAACTATCACTGAGCAATTATCGATTCCTGTTATCGGCATTGGTGCGGGTAGCGACACCGACGGCCAAATATTGGTGATGCACGATATGCTGGGTGTCAGCGCCAATTATATGCCAAAATTTTCCAAGAATTATCTGGCCGAAACCGGTGATCTGCGCAAAGCAGTCAGTACCTATATTGATGAAGTTCAGCGCGGCGCCTTTCCATCTGCCGAGCACAGTTTCGAGTAAGTTATGCAAACGGTAGAATCTATAAAAGCGTTACGGGAACGTCGTCATGAGTGGCGAGATGAGGGAAAGCGTGTTGGCTTTGTGCCGACGATGGGAAATCTGCACGATGGTCACCTGAAACTGGTAAAAAAAGCGGCAGAAACATGTGATGTGGTGATCGCCTCAATCTTTGTTAATCCCTTGCAGTTTGGTCAGAATGAGGACCTGGCGACCTACCCTCGTACCCTTGCTGAGGATAAGAAGAAACTGACCGCACAGGGTGCAGACTTGCTGTTTCTGCCGACCATTGAGGAGATGTATCCGCGCGGTCTGGAGCAACAAACTTTTGTTGAAGTGCCGGGCATATCCTCGATTATTTGTGGTGCCAGCCGACCGGGCCACTTTCGCGGCGTCGCGACAGTGGTGTGCAAACTATTTAATATGGTACAACCGGATTGCGCGTTTTTCGGGCAAAAAGATTACCAGCAGTTGCAGGTTATTCGTCTCATGGCCCAAGACCTTTCCATGGACCTTGATATCTGCGGTGTGGCGACACAAAGGGCGTCCGACGGCCTGGCATTAAGCTCGCGTAACGGCTACCTAAATGACGAACAGCGCAAACTGGCACCTATGCTGTATAAAACGATGCAGGACGTGGCAGATAAACTGCACCAGGGCGACACTAACCTGATGCAGTTATCCAAGTCAGCGGTTGATAAGCTGTCGCAATACGGGTTTAAACCCGACTATATTGAGATTCGTAATGGCAAGACGCTGCAGGCTGCTGCCAGCGATGATAAACACCTGGTTATTCTGGCGGCAGCTTATCTGGGTACCACCCGCCTGATTGATAATCTGGAAGTATTTCGCTAGCGCAGATCAGACACTGGCTGACGTTCGTAAGACCTGGTCAGCCAGCTTTACCAACTCTTTCCAGATCCGCATTCCTTTAGCTATTTCCACCTGCTCAGCCAGAATGTTCTGCAAATCGGTTTTGGTGGTCAGTGGATTAGCCAGCACGACACGAAACACTGTTATCGCCTGTGAGTTGGTATTTGGACATTCCAGACGCGTTCGCGAAACAAACGACTTGCCGGCTTCGCGTTGCGCTTTTTGTACACCTACCACAAGGCGGTCTATCTTTTGATTCAGACGCACCTTATCAGCGTCACTGGCGATCTTAAGCGCCTCCTGAACCTGCGGCGGACATACGCGGTAAGTCAGCAAGGAGAGTGTCGGCGTCGTCGTCAGCGCGAAATCGACGTGTGCATCGATCATCGCCGCAAATGACTGCGCTTTTTCAATATTCTGGTCAATAATCAGCTCATAGCCACGGCGTCCCAGAATATGAAGGGTGGAATACACCATCATCGCCATACCATTTCTGGAACCTTCCAGCGTGGTGGCCCCCAGGTCTTTTGAGCCTTCCCGCAGAATGTATTGCGCGTGATGACGTACCGCATTGGCATCCTCGGGATCTTTAAAGATGGCCATTCCCGCGCCCATCGGCACATACATTTGTTTATGCGCATCAATGGTGACAGAGTCTGCTTTGGCAATACCATTTAACTTTGAGCGGTTGTTTGACGAGAATAAGGTGGCGCCACCCCAGGCAGCGTCCACGTGAAACCAGCAGCCCAGTTCTTTGGCCACATCAGCAAGCTCATCCAACGGGTCGACGTGACCGGTTTCCGTGGTGCCACCAATGCCCACAATGGCCAGCACTTTATTACCGGCTTCCTGATAACGCTTGCCTTCACGCAGTGCATCTTCCGGATCAAGCGTTTGCGCAGGACACGGCAGGCTGAGTAGCTGCTCTCTGCCCAGACCCAGTGCATCCACGGCTTTGGATAACGAATAATGCCCCCGCTTAGAGCAAATTACACCCAGATTACCAATGTCATAGTGCCGGTATGCAGCGGCCAGCCCTGCTCTGGCGACACCAGAAAACCCCGGTTGCGGCCCCAGTAATTTATTGCGAGCCACCCATAATGCGGTGATATTGGCAATGGTGCCGCCTGAGCAAAACGCGCCCAGTGCATGGCGGGCGCTATGCAGATACTCTTTGTAAAACGAATCATCGCGGTCATAAATCAGGTTGTGCATCATACCCAGCACCTGACGCTCAAGGGGCGTGAATGCCTTTGAGGTCTCGATCTTAACCAGATTCTGATTCAGCCCCACCAAAAGCTTAGATAGCGGCAGATGAAAATAAGGCAGCGCGGAGGTCATATGACCGATAAAAGTGGGTGAGTATGTATTTACCGAGTGCGCCACCAGCTTTTCGAGCAGCGACTCTGCGTGAGAGGAAACAAATTCAGGTGACTCAGGAACGGCGGGCAGCGAAAAATCCTGCTCGATTTCTTCCAGCGAGGTCTTTTTGGTCACCACATGCTGAGACAGAAAGTCCATGATGTTGTCGGACAAGTGCTGCTCAATTTGCGCTAATTTTGAGTCTTTGTGTTCAGGTTTAGTAAAGACCCGAAACAAGTGCTTAAGACTAACCTGTGCTTCACCCACCACTCAACACACCTCTGTTTATCCGAAACCGGACCTGACGGACAGTTGTATTCCGGTACAATTACCTGCCCGCCTTACGATATTTGTTCTTACCGCTGAAAGTTTAATAATGACTTTCAAAGGAGCCGAACTTTACCCCATATTAGCATTCACGCCAAGCCGTCGCGTCGTGTTCAGCCTTTTATTCTCTTTATTCGTACAATAAGTTATCTTTATTATGTAATTCGTATTTTCTTGTTACCCACATAAAGAATTGGTTTTATTGTTGGCTTTGCTATAGTGAGTAGATGATAAGAAAGGAAAACGGTCATGCCGATACGCGAAATTACAGATCCTTTTCGGCTCGAAGATATTGTCCCTTATTTTCAACCGATTGTCGATTTGCAGCACGACAGAGTCTGGCGTTATGAATGCCTTGCCCGGTTAGTCACTCCCAGTGAAAAAGTGTATTTGCCCAATGAGTTTTTATACTTAATTGAGCGACACAACCACGTTCAGCAGCTTACTGAGACAATGTTTCATCAAAGTGCCCGCTACTTTGCAGATAAACACGTATGCTGGAATATCAACGTGGATTTATCCGATTTGAAAAGTCCGTCACTGGTTAATCTGCTCAAGGCCCACCTGAGTGATCCGGCTGCCGCGACAAAAGTTAGTATCGAGGTCAGCGCAAAAACGGCGATGCAAAATATTCCCCTTCTTGCCGAAGTGGTCGGTCAGGTTCAGGCCTTAGGTGTTGGCGTTTTTGTGGATAATGTCGGGCGTGTTCCGGGCAACATTAAAAGTTTGCTCGCGATGCCACTACGCGGCATTAAATTGGATGGCGGGCTTATCAGGCAATACGACACCAATCCGGCGGTCCAGGAGTATGTCGACTATGTCTGTGAGCAGGCTGCTGCTCATAAAGTCAGTGTAATTGCCGAGCAGGTGGAAGATACCACAACGCTTGAGATTGTTGAGCGCCTGCCCATCCATTACGCCCAGGGATTTGTCTTCAGTACGCCAAAGCCTTCCCTGGACAGTATTTAATTGTCTTCCTCAGGCTGGCAGCTCAGCTGCCAGCAAACCTGCCCACTGGCGCGGTATTTACGCTCAAATGGCGTAAAATCATCGCCCTCTGGCACCTGCTGTAAGTCTCCTTTTATCCCATAATGTGCTGCTGCCTGCGCAAACTCCAGCAGATAAATCAGCCAGTTACTCCGCACTTCAATGTGCCCCGTGAGCGCCATCAAATCAGCAAAGGCAGCGCTCCCGTGCCACCGCTTTTGAACCTGTGAACTCTTAGGATAAGGATTAGGATAAAACAGGCAGTGCTGCGCTACCGTGATATTGTGCTGGTTCAGCAAACGCCAGAAATCGATCACATCGGCGCGCTGCACGCGGTAGTTAGCAGCTTGTTGCTGATAATGCGCGTGCTTTGAGACCCGCGCTGCTGACTTGTCCAGCCCGATAACTTTCGCCTGTGGATTAGCCACTGCCAGTCTGGCTGTACTCTCGCCCACGCCACAGCACGAGTCCACAATCAGCGGCCCCTGCCAGCCATCCAGCCATGCCATCACTTCATCGAAAGCCTGCTGCGTGTGCGCGCTCACAGGCCGTCTGCTCTGACTTTGCTGGTAACGTCTTACCAGCTCATCCAGCTTCTCGTGTGGCCCGGTCTGCGCGGTCTCAATGCTACGGGAATTTCCGGTGATGTTACTCATCAGCTTCGGATACCTTTGCCGGTTTTTAACAGATAATACGCCACCCCAAAGAGTAAGATATTAAACCCTACCAGTAAGGTCAGTGATGTGGTTATCCCGACATCGGATACCCCCAAAAAGCCGTACCGGAACCCGTTGACCATATAAACTACCGGATTGGCTTTGCTGACAATTTGCCAGAACTCGGGTAATAGCGATAGTGAGTAAAACACGCCGCCCAGGTAGGTCAGTGGTGTCAGTACAAAGGTCGGTACCACACTGATATCATCAAAGCTCTTGGCAAATACCGCATTAATTAATCCTGCTGTAGAAAACAATATTGATGTCAGTAGTACCACGGTCACTATCACCAGCGGATTGTGGATCTGCACATCAACAAAAAACAGGGACACCAGCGTCACAATAATACCGATCAAAATCGAGCGGGCGACACCACCGCCCACATAGCCGGCAATAATGACGGAGGTGGGCACTGGAGCAACCAGTAATTCCTCGACATTTCGCTGGAATTTAGCACTGAAAAATGACGAACTGACATTCGAATACGAGTTTGTAATCACCGACATCATAATCAAGCCCGGTACGATAAACTCCATGTACGTGAACCCATCCATGCGCCCGATGCGATCACCAATCAGATTACCAAAAATGACAAAGTATAAGCTCATGGTGATCGCTGGCGGCACCAGTGTTTGCACCCAGATGCGCAGAAAACGGGTACATTCTTTAATCCAGATTGTATTAAGCGCCACCCAATTATTTTGTTTATGCACGTGCTTCCCCCTGCTGCTGTCTGCCCGACTCCACCAGTCTGACGAAGAGTTCTTCTAATCTGTTGGCCTTGTTTCTCATACTCAGCACCTGAAATCCCTGCTCGGTCAATTGCGCAAACACCGGATTAAGACCTTCCTGCTTTTCAACATCCACTTCAAGCGTGTGGTCATCTACCACACGAAATTCAAAACCGCTTAAGGTTGGTTTTTTGTCTGTTTCGGCCAAATCCAGAATAAAGGTTTCTGTACTGAGCGTTGAAAGCAATGCTCGCATTGTAGTGTTTTCAACGATGGTGCCCTTATCAATAATGGCGATATTGCGGCACAGACTCTCGGCTTCTTCCAGATAGTGTGTGGTAAGAATTATGGTAATACCCTGTTCATTGATTTGTTTTAAAAACGTCCACATTGAACGACGTATTTCAATATCCACACCGGCGGTTGGCTCGTCCAGAATCAATAATTTAGGCTCGTGCATCAGCGCACGGGCAATCATCAGACGTCGTTTCATACCGCCTGAAAGCTCACGGGCGCGAGCGTTTCGCTTTTCCCACAAATCCAGCTGGCCAAGGTATTTTTTTGCACGCTCTTTGGCTGTATTGCGCGGCACACCGTAATAGCCAGCCTGATTGAGCACAATCTGCAGCACCGTTTCAAATTGATTGAAGTTAAATTCCTGGGGCACCAGGCCAATACAGGCTTTCGCCGCCTCTTTTTGTGTGTGCAGATCATAGCCGAAAACGCTGACTTGTCCGGCGCTGGGGTTGACCAGCGAACTGATAATGCCAATTGTCGTCGACTTGCCGGCGCCGTTTGGGCCAAGTAATGCGAAAAAATCACCGTCGCGAACGGTCAGGTCCAGGCCTTTAAGCGCTTCCACGCCGCCCTTATAGGTCTTTTTCAACCCGGATATATCTAATGCATTCATATTACAGCCTGTTGAAAGGAGTTTATTTCGGCCTGATGTTGTACATCTGCCTGAAAGAATAGATTTTGCGTGATACTAATATACAGAATCGTACACAGATGTGTTTGAAAAGCATATTTTCAAGAAGAAATTTGTCGTAAACAGATAAATTGCGCTTTTTTGCGTTGGGAGTGCACGGTAGCAGGCGATAGTGAGCGAAGAACAGAAAGGCAAAGCAGTCAGCCCGGGGATGGCGGCGTGCCCCGGGCTTTATTCTGTCTGCCTACTGCGCTGCGGTAAGCGCGTCTTGTTCACCGCGCAGGGTCATTACCACCTTTCTGTCGAAAAACAGCATTTCCCGGCTAATAGGATCTGAACCTCGTGGCGTTTCACCTTTAGCGGAAGTAAGTAACTGCTTACTATCGACACCCTTTTCGATAAGATAAGCCTTAACGCTGTTCGCCCGCTGGTGCGATAACGCCAGATTATAGGTTTCATCCCCCCGACGGTCTGCATAGCCGGTTAACTCCAAAGCTAATTCGGGATGCTGTTCAAGGACAGCGGCAATACGGTCAAGCTGCGCCTGATAGGCCGGCTCTAAACTATCGGAGCCTGTTTTAAACTGTATCGCGCTTTGAATATTCTGCCAGACCCGCTGTTTGTTTTGCATCTGCTCCACACTTGCGTCTGCGCTGAGCAGCGCCTCCTCTGATAAGGTAAGATCTGACTGCGATTTCGCTAAGGTTTTTTGCGTATCCTCAAGGGCGTCGGTCTTTACAATATTATCGCCCATCACAGCGCCGAACATACCGGCGGCAGCCGCACCAATTGGCCCTGCGATGATAGCCCCGACAAGTACGCCTGTGCCCAGACCAATACCCACTGCTTTATCCTGCTTTGCCTTGAGCGCTTCATTTGAATAGCTATCTTGCGCTGCATGCGCAGTCCCACTAAGGGCTAAAATCAATACTATTGAGTGTGCTATACGCGTTTTCATTTTTTTTCCTTTCAGGTGTATTTGACGACAACAAGTTAACCACCTGACTCAGGCAAACTTCGGCATTAAAAATGGCAAACCGGGGAAGAAAAATGATGAAAAGTATGTTGCCGGCAAGATTATTCGCTTCAGGACTGATATCCCGAGAAAATGTGTCACAATTGTGGCGGAGTTATGGATTTTTTGCCGAAGTTGGATTGCCCCTGAATTTGTTGTGTATAGTAGCTCCCGGTTTATATTAATTAATGAAATTGGACTGTGTTATGCCTCGCATCATCGCTTTGGTAGAAGACGACGCTGTAATTCGCGACAATTATAAACTGGCGCTGGAAGCACAAGGCTATCAGGTCAACGCCTATCAGGATCGCCCTGCGGCCTCTCAGGCTTTTAGCGACAAGCTGCCGGACCTGGCAATTATCGATATCGGGCTGAATGATGAGTCAGAAGGCGGCTTTATGCTGTGTCAGCAGCTTCGCCAGCTATCTGGCTCGCTGCCTATCATTTTCTTCACTGCCAGAGATAATGACGTAGATACAATCAGCGGACTTCGTATGGGCGCAGATGATTACCTGACCAAAGATATCAGCATGGCGCACCTGCTGGCGCGGATAGCGACATTGTTCCGGCGCACGGACTTACTTTCAACGCCAAAAGTTCAGTCTGATCAATATCGCCTCGGTCACCTGCTTGTCGATGCCAGCCGGATGACGGTGACTTGGAAGCAGCAGCCGGTCGCGCTGACGGTAACAGAGTTCTGGATGCTGCATGCCCTGATCCGCCATCCCGGTCATGTAAAAAGCCGACAACAACTGATGGATGAGTCAAGGATGGTGGTGGACGATACGACAATCACTTCTCACATTAAGCGCATCAGGAAAAAGTTTATCCAGACAGACGATACCTTTGACCATATTGATACGGTTTACGGTATGGGTTACCGCTGGCAGGAGTAGCAAAAACACCGTGCGTATTCGCTTTTCTATTCGGTTACAACTACTGATTGTCTCGCTGTTACTTCTGGCAATCCCGTGGCTCGGGTACAAATATGTGTGGGAACTGGAGCAGTATCTTCGCGCCGGTCAGGAGCAAACGTTGCTGGGCACCGCACGGGCCGTGGCAACAGCACTGCACGAGCGACCCGCGCTGTTTGACAGTCAGTCAGCCTACCTGAAAAACGTAAGACCGGGTACGGACCTGTATGCACCACCTATCCCCGGTCCGGTTCGCCTCGATGGTGCGCTTGGTGACTGGCAGAGTGTGACCCACCTTGCCAGACAATATGGCGAAGCGCAGATTGTTACCCGCTTTGGCCAGGCACCGCCCTACCCGTCAGTCTCAATGTTGTTTTCTCATATGGTAGGACGTCATGGAAATTACCTTTATGCCCATTTCAATGTCACCGATGATAATGTCATCTGGCGTGCTGAAAACAGTCTTTCTGTTGACAGAAGTGACCACTTACTTATCGGTCTGACCAATAAAAGTGGTGAACTTCAGCGCTATATCATCGCACCTTATGGACCCGGCTGGGTCAACGCCTATCATCTGCCTGATGAAGCCGATAATTACCGGGCTCAGGAAAATGCATTACAAATTCAGGGGTATTGGCAACAAACCTCGACCGGTTATAACATTGAGCTTCGCTTTCCATTATCAATGACTTCCGGCTCGCTGGCCTTTGCGCTGGTTGATGTTGATGATCCCGACACGCGCGTGAAGTGCTACGCCATTGGCACAGCCAACCCTAATGAATTAACAGCCCTGGGCACGGTGGTAACGCCCTCACCTGAAATTGAGCGTATTCTGGCTGGCCTTGAATACGCTGATTCACGGGTCTGGGTTGTCGATAAGCACAAACGCGTATTAGCCCGCGCCGGCAATATCCAGTCCGCCGGTGGACTCAATGCACCTGATACTGCTACAGGCGATTCGTGGTGGGAATATATCGAACAGCAATGGCTGGTCCCGCTTTATTACCGGATACTCACCCGTCCGCCAGCAGATTTTGTTGATGAACTTGAAAATGCTTATGCCCTTGCCGGTCAGGACATCAATGGAGCGTTAGCCGGCGATTCTGAAACACTCTGGCGTCTCACACCGGACAATAAGGCGGTCATCTTATCAGCAGCCTATCCTATTTTTATTAATAAACAGGTGATGGGCGCTGTGGTGGTTGAGCAAACCACCAATGGGATCCGCACCCTGCGAAACCAGGCGCTTGAAGAGCTGTTTAACGTCATACTGGCCGTCATGCTGTTAGGCATCACTGCCCTGGCGCTATTTGCAAATCGCTTGTCCGGCAGAGTCAGGAAGTTGCGTGACGATACAGAAGCCGTCATTGATGATAACGGCAAAATTGTCGGGCAACTTCCGGCTGCCCGCCGGTTCGACGAGATTGGCGATCTTCATCATGCATTTGCCGATGTGCTGGGCCGTCTTCAACAATACAATTCGTATCTTGAAAATATGGCGTCTCGATTATCTCACGAGCTACGGACTCCCGTTGCGGTAGTACGCAGCTCGCTGGACATGTTGGAGCAGGCATCGGATAAAGACCAGCAACAGGTATTTACCACCAGAGCGCAATCCGGACTGGCGCGCCTGAGCAACATCTTAAACAGCATGAGTGAAGCAACTCGCCTGGAGCATGCGATTGCACAGGAGAGTAAAGAAGACTATCCGATTATTGACGTAATTAACGGATGTGTGGAGAGCTATCGCCATACCTATAGCGAACGTAGTTTTGCATTAACCCTGCCGCAGTCAGAAATGATGGCAACGGGCTCGCCTGAACTTTTTGCTCAGATGCTGGATAAAATTATCACGAATGCGGTTGAGTTCAGCGCATTACACAGCACCATTGCGATTAACGCACACAAGCAAGCAAAACATCTGGTGTTAACGGTGACAAATCAGGGCCCGGGATTACCGCCCAATATGAAAAGTCAGTTGATGCAGTCCATGGTTTCTGTGCGCCAGTCGGCAGCTACCGCTGATAATACGACGCCCCATCTTGGCCTTGGGCTTTACATCGCATCAATGATTTGTCAGTACCATAAAGGCAGTATTGATATTGCAGACACCCCGGATAAGCAAGGCGTGACCGTCACCGTATCCATCCCCGTCAGGATGGCTTGATATCCTCATCAGAATCGCTACTGGCGTGTTTCATCATCATTCGCTGACGTCGCTTAGCCATCATGTTGGCAAAGCGGCGCATACTCACCGTCGTGTCTTTTTCATCAATGATATCGATGCCCAGTAAGTTCTCCAGCAAATCCTCAAGGGTCACAATACCTTCCAGGCCCCCGTACTCATCAACCACCAGCAGAATATGAACCCGTTTTTGTAAAAACTGGTCAAAAATACTAGGCAGGGGCATGGTGTTAAGGACAGTGACCATGGATATCGCATAGTTTTTTAACGGCTTCTCACTTTCCCCTTTGGCCTGAGCGACCAGCAGATCTGAGCGCATCACGAATCCGGCGATATTTTCAGAGTCATCTTCTTCATAAATCGGTATGCGTGAATACTCTATTTTTGCATGCTGATTGAAAAACGCCTCGACGGTCAGCTCTTCACTGACCGAAAACATCGCCGTGCGATGGGTCATGGCATCCTTGACCTTGAGTTCGTGCATGCTAAGCAAGCTCTGCATCAATGCCGCCTCTTGCTGTGCCAGCTGACCTTCCTGGCCAGACAGCTCTGCCATGGCCTGTAATTCGTTGCGGCTTAGGCCCCTAAGCGGACTGTCCTCTTTAAAGCCTTTCGTCAGTTTTTCAGACATCACCACAAACGGATACATGACGACGGTGAGGTATTTCAGAAAATACGCTGTGGCGGGTGCCAGCGCACGCCAATAGGTCGCACCGACCGTTTTGGGAATGATTTCAGAAAAGATAAGGATCAATAGCGTGAGCACAGCGGAAATAACGCCCAGATATGCCTCGCCAAAAACAACTGCTGCCTGCGCGCCTGCGCCTGCTGCGCCCATGGTATGAGCAATGGTATTAAGACTCAGAATCCCCGAAAGAGGTTTATTAATATTCTCTGTCAGACTGCGCAGTAAACTACCACTGGGGCGTCCCTCTTTCTCCAACACTGATATATACGCTGACGATACGCTGAGAATCACCGCTTCAGCAATACTGCAAAGAAATGAAAAGCCTAGTGCAATAAACACGTAGACAATAAGTAGAAACATCCGTGGATTCCGAAATTTTAGTTACAACAACGCCCATTATGAGCAAGTCAGCGAAAGTTACAAGTCAAGCAGACTGATTGACAGCGCACACAAAAACACCGTCTGACGACGGTGTTTTTAACTTAATGGTATCAAACGTCAGCCCCTTCTGGGGTGCATACGCCTGAAACTCTTGAACGGAACAAACCAGTCGCTACCCGGTCGTGGTCGCCTCGCTCTTTTTAAAGCGTGAAATGACCGACCAGGCCTCCAGCATAACCAGAATACTGACAATCAGAACCACTGCATCTAAGAAGACAAGCAGATAGTTTTCAGCCAGATAATATTCCTTCAGCTTTATTACCCCGGCAAAGAACGCCATGACGAGCACAAAAAACATAGGTATCAGCGTATACTTTGCCGGCCGACCAAGTTTGATTAACATAACCGAGATAACCAGCAGCGTCAGGCTGGCCAGAATCTGGTTGGTTGACCCGAATAACGGCCAGATGATCATACCACCGCTACCTGATGAACCGCCCGCGCCAAACGCTAACAATAAGCAGGTTCCTACCGCCAGAAGCGTTGCTACAGCGCCGTTTTTGAGGGCGCTGAGACTGTAAATTTCGCCCCATTCCTGAATGATATAGCGCTGTAATCTGACACCTGAATCCATGGTGGTTCCGGCAAACAAAACAACCATGGTGGCAAGGATTGTAGAGGAGAAGTCCACCGGTAATCCCCAGCCCGAGGCGATAAGGTTAGCACCACCATTGATAAAGGCAGATACGCTTCCTGCGCCCAGGTGGCTGTATACTTCATGCCACTCCTCGGGCGAGGCTGCCAGAGCTACACCGGAAACTGCAACGATGGTGATCAACGCCAGACTGCCTTCACCTACCGCGCCCAGATAGCCTACAAAGCGCGCGTCAGATTCTTTATTAAGCTGTTTTGAACTGGTGCCAGAAGCAACGATGCCGTGAAACCCGGAGACGGCACCGCAGGCAATAGTGACGAACAACAATGGAATGATACTTGGCGTGCTTTCTGCGGTCTGCGAATTAAACGCCGGCGCTGTGATATCCGGCATGGCGAAGAAGACCGCCCCGTAAAGTAAAAGCAGACCCACAATCAGCTGCATACCATTGATAAAGTCGCGCGGCTGAAGCAGCATCCATACCGGTAACAATGAGGCGATAGCGGCATAGATAAACAGAATGATAATCCAGTTAGCGGTGTCCGCCAGCCCAAACATGGTTTCAGGCAACTCAATAGGGATGTAGCTTCCGGCGTATACCGAGGCATAAAGCACAATAATCCCAACTATACACATTGGGATAAGGCTGAAGTTTCTTTTCAGTAACTGACCGATAACCAGGGCTACCGCAATGGCTGTCCAGGCGGGGAAAACCGCGTTGGGCTGATCCACAAACGAATTGGCAATAACCACACCAAATACCGCGTTGACCATGAGCAGAACTAGAAATATTACAATCATGAATAAGGATCGGGTGCGTTTACCAATGACCGATTCCGATAATGCGCCCATTGACTTACCTTTGTGGCGTGCGCTTGCCCACAATGCGCCCATGTCGTGCACCCCGGCAAAAAGGATGGTACCGAAGACAACCCAAAGTACCGCGGGCACCCAGCCCCAATACACCGCAATTGCAGGGCCAACAATAGGCGCGGCGCCGGCCACCGAGGTAAAGTGATGCCCCCACAATACAACCTTATTGGTCGGCACAAAATCTTTACCGTCATTAAGTTCGTGAGCGGGTGTGACGTTATTGTCGTCGAGCCTGAATATTTTAGTCGCTATGAATTTTGAGTAGAAAAACCACCCGATAATCATACCGACAATACCCAGTAAGACTATGGTAATTGATTGCATAGTGTAGTCCTGGTAGCGCTGAAATGCGTCATGTTGTTTTCGTTTGTAGAACGTTGTTATTAATCGCCAGGCGATAAAAGATTAAACGGTCGCAGGCAAACTGACTGCCGTTGCATTGATTATACGTTGCAGTCAGTCAAAACTTCGCCACCTTTGCGACTAAAGTCTAAGACACTTAATTTAATCTTTGTACTATCTGAACAATAAATCTTCAATACGCAAATCAGACCAGCACTATGGGGACGTGTCGAGCGATGGTGCAGGTTGATTAAAGCGTTGGAACAACCAGCCTAAAAGCACCAGCGATCCGCCAAGGCCCAGAAACGAAATCGCACGCCACAATCCTGTCAGATGACTCATATCTATGACAAACACTTTACACACCACGACCAGCAGAACACCAAAACCTGCCTTCTTAAGTGCCATCATGTTAAGTCGCTGGGCAATGAAAAGTAATGCGGTGGCGAGCATCAGCCAGATTACAGAGTAGGTATACAACTCTGACTGAGAAAAGCCTTGCAATAAGTGCAGGCTTTTAGTGTGAAAGGCTAAGCGTATTAGCGCATTAATCCACAACACAATGAAAACACTGCCGCTGACAAGCTGTATATTTCTGAAAGCCAGAGTATGTCGCCACGCATAAGCGAGCCAGCAAAGCGCGATGCCCGGTAGCCCCCACAAAACAGTTAGCCAGACAGCTGGGTGGTCGAGACTAAATAACTGGCGTGCAAAAAACGGATTATCGCCAACAGATAAACCCCAGTGGAACATCAGTGCCAGGGTAACGAGAATCGCCGAAAATGCGTTGAATACTCTGGGTACTGTGGCATGTATGCTGCGCCAGCGATACACCGCTGCCAGCAGTAACCAGTTGCACGACAGCAGTGTTGCAGTTTTATAATCAATATCACTGATGAACGTGTCACCTGTCAGCCACCAAACCGAAAGGCTGGTCGTCATCAGCGCCAGCACATGCAATAAAACACCTGTAAACCAGCGTCTGACACCCTGACCTGGCGCGTACCAGCAACTGAATACCAGTGGGACCAGCACGAGTGAATAGGTAATCAAAGGTGTATATGCGGTTGGACCGCCTGGAGAGAGTAATGACCAGCCCCAAAGTAGCGTTGTTAATCTGAGGATAAGGACTGCTGCCACGACCTTATAAATCCATGCCGGTATGTTTATCTGCAGTCTGAGCGACTGAAAAACAAGTAAACCAACTTGCCAGGCAAGAAAAACAGACAGTAAGCTGCCTGAAAGCTGCAAAATGGCAATCACAAGCAAACACGAGTGCAGTGTCAGTGTGACATGAATCTGTGACAGTGTGCGCGAACAACGGGTCAACACAACCGCGGCAACGAGTCCGTACATGGCAAGTATCACAGTCAGGCCGGTAATCACTTCGCCGCTTTGATTGTCAGGTCCCGTTACGGTTACTAACAAGAGCGTGAGTATGGGCGCGCTGAGAGTATATAAGCTATGAAAGACAGCGTGCGTATTGTGCTGCCTGCTCATAACAATACCAAACACGCTGAACACCAATGCAGCACACTGTGCGAACAGCGCGAGAGGCGATGTTAACGTTAATGACGCAGCTGATGATTGCGCTGCCAGAATAATCGCAATACCTGTCATGAACAGTGCGACTGGCGATAGCAAAACAAACTGGCGAACTTTAACGCTTATCAGTAACAGAAGACCACTGAAGATCGCGCTTAATAAATATATCTCGTTTTTATCGTCGACTAACCACATCGCTGTGGTCATATAACAGCAGGTCAAAACGGCGGCGGCCAGCGCCTGTCTGGATGGATACCATGCTGTTGTATTTTCATTCCGACGTATAAGCCAACCGGTTATCGGCGCAACGCCGTACAGATAAAGTAATATCGCGGCATTTAGCAGGACCGCACTCATCTGAACAAAATCAGCTGAGAGCAAGGCACCCAACGACAGTAATGCATGTGCTACCAGCGCGCCAATTCCAAGCAAAGGCTGTGAGGTTCGCTGACTGATATATGTTGCTGAAGCAGTGACCAAACTCAGGTACGCTGTCAGAAGTAAAAGTGAGCTGCTCTGTGCGGGTATCAGCAGCGGCACCAGATAGGCACCCGCAACTCCCACCACCGCCAGTAACATTCCATAACGCAGGGTTAGCCACGTAGACAGGAGTGACAAGATGGCAAGTAAAATAAATGCCGTTGCAGCACTAAGCAGCGCAAAGGCATCAAACGCCACCATAATCACTGCATAACAGCAAATGATACCGCCACAAGCGATAGCGGCCGGAATATAAGGGGTATGGATATTAAATCTCTGCCGGTGCCGGGTAAGATATTCAGCACCCGCCACCAAGCCGATACCGAACACCCCACCTAAAAGCAGCCGTATTGCCGGCGATAATATGCCCGCATCAATCGCGTAAAGTGCCAGAAATACCCCACCCAGCGCCAGCGCTATACCGCCTAGCCAAAGCAATCCGTAATGTTGCAGCTGATGAATGATGAGAGACGTGAGTGGCGGTGCCTCGCGTTTACGGGCAGGACGAGGTGTAAAAGTTGGGGTCGCCGATTCTTCTTTTAGCGGCGCTGCTGGTGCTGCTAATTCAGCCGCATGCGTATCACTTTTTAAGGTCGACTTATGCTCAAGATGAGACAGGCGAGCTTCCAGTTTTTTAATGCGGTTCAACAGAGTAAATAAAAGCGCGGCGATGACCAGCCCTAGCGAAATCAGAAATCCTTCCATGAATACTTATCCCTGATGTATGTAAAATCAGATTATCATCATTAGCTGACAAGAGCATCTTACATTCAGCGCCTGTAGCTAACGGCCTGTGCTTTTTTTAGAAATAAGATAATCTGCCAGTGCCTGATAGGCGGGTAAGGAAGTTGGATCAATATAATGGTTCTTAGCCTGGGGGAAAGATGCTAAACGAACTATCACCATTTCAGCCGCAGGGTCGATATAAATAGTTTGACCGTGTACGCCTCTGACCGCATAGGCATTGTTCTTATTATGTAGTATCCACCACATACTTCGATAACTTGCCCCCGGAAGTGTCTGATAGTCGGCTCTGGCAAACGCAGTTTTATCGCCCCCCTTCTCAATATTGGCGATAGCTGCAGCCGGAATAATTTGCTGGTCGTTGTATCGTCCCCTGTTAAGCAGAATCTGACCCACCCGCCCCAGATCGCGCAATCCAGCGCTAAGCCCGCCGCCAGCGAATGGCGTACCCACACTATCCACGGTTATATACGCATCCTGTTCTGCGCCAAACTGTTGCCACACTTTTTCACTGAGCAATGTCGCAACGTCTTTGCCGGTGGTTCGGGCGATAATCCATCCCAGCACATCGGTGTTTACGGTGCGGTAACCAAATATTTCGCCGTGCTCCCCCTGCTTTTTGATACCTGACAAGTAGTCATAATAGCCTACGGGGTCGTTAGCAGAATGGTGCGCAAACGGGTCAGAGGCATAGGAGTATTGCCAGATGTCAGCATTCGGATCATTGTAATCCTCACTGAACGCTATTGCCGTTGTCATATCCATCACTTCGCGGATACTGGCATCACCAAAGCCGCTTTCAGCAAGTTCCGGAATAACGGATTTGACTAGCTGTTTATCATCGAGCCTTTTTTCAGCGATCAACATCTCCGCCAGCAAACCAACGAGCGATTTGGTCATAGACATTGCTGCATGCTTTTTATAGCGTTCAAGACAACCAAAATACTGTTCGTAAACAATGGCTCCCCGGTGAAGTACGAGAATCCCATCGGTATAATTGAGTGCCAGGGACTGCTGCCAGGTGAGCTGCTCATCACTACCACTGACTTTGAACGTAATATTATTGATGTCAGGGTCGATACGCATTTTCCATGAGCCCGGTCCGGCTATACCTTTACTCACCTGCCTGGTAGGCATGAGCTCACGGATATGACAAACACTCCAGCGCATTTTAGGAAAACTGAAAAAGTTACTCTGCGGCTGTGTGATTAAATACTCGGGTTCAGGTGGAAAGCCCTGCATCCATTTCAATACTGTAGGATCAGACTCCGCAGCATCTGACCGTTGCTCTGCGTATGATGGTGTTAAATAACCAATCACCATTAAAGACAACATCAAACATAGTGTTTTGCATGCATCTGGAGATTGAAAGTGCATCGATGGCTGGCTGAGTAATGATAAACCATCTATATACTATAGACAGTCATCGAAATAGATTCCTGCTCTGCGATGTGTTTATAGCTATTCGCCTTTAAGTAGCGTAAGAGAAAATATTGATCGGAGCACCGGCTTAGTACCGCTGACACTAATGGCAGATGCGCGTGACGCGTTTCGGCTAACGCAAGCAAGCTAGAATCAGCTGGCGATGACGGGATTTTATGATTAGCCGCTTATACGGGACCGAGGTGCAGGGTGCAAATCGGCGACCAGCTGGACGATCCAACTATTCAAAACGTGACTTTTAGAACAGTGATCCAGAAACCAAGTGGGCGACAGATATCACTGACATCGACACGCTGGGAGGGAAGCTCTGTTTGTCTTTCGTGTCGAATCTGTTCAGTAAACTTATGCCTGGCTATTCGATGCATCGTAATGGGCGTCGTTTAGTAATGCCGGCCTCTGTAATGGCCGAAGGCAACGCCAGAGACAAGAGTAATCCTGAACTCTCATCGCGAAACACAATTAATCTTTGGCGATTATCAGCGGTTGCTGAAGAATCAAAGTTTGACCAGCAGCGTGAGCGCCGTTGGTTATTGTGCAGATAACGCAACCTGAAGGTTCTTCGGCGTGTTGAAACGGGAGCGTATCAATTATCGCCGGTACCGCGCTAGGAGATTAACCCAGAGCAGATATATTTGATTATTTTCAACGGCTCCATCACTTTAGAATGCGACGCAGACTTGCTAATTAATAGAGCAAGTCTACGTCCTTAATAAACTGTCCGTGAAAACGGGGTAGAACCCTTATTTTGGATTCATATCGCGAGCAACCAATATCCCCACAACACTTGCCATCGGCAGCAATCCCCAGACAAGATGAGCTTCTAAAGCATACTCAGCTGTTACCGCTGGATAAATCATCAATCCGCCGATTACACTCAGACCCAGTATCATTAACCTTTTAAGGCTGCATATAAAAAGCGTTTTTTTAGCAGTCATCAAGTGTACTTAATGTTTTTTATGAGTCACATCATAGAGCCAGCCTCCCAAACGACTCCCCAGACCGCCCAAACCGATAGCAGTACCAAAAGAATAGCCCGCATAGCCAGCGCCTACCAAAAGGCCACCAGCCACAGAAGCGCTTCCAACTACGCCTATGCCAGCACCGGCTGCAGCTGCGCCAGCCCCACCTGCAAAGCCGCCCATAGCAACTGCTTCGCCAAATGATATAGTACCGCCAGTAACTTGATGTACCTCTGAAGTATTTAGTATGTCCATTTTATAGTTTCCTTCAAATATATACCCGAAATAAATAAAAGCACTTTAGAGATAGTTAAGTACAACTGTCTCTACAGTGATTTAATGCTACTAACATAGTCTGGTTAGCAGTACTGGTCTTAATATTTGATTTTATATGTTAAATCATGCTCAACATGTAACTTTGTTGAGACGGTTAACGAATATTGAAATCTGTGAACATTAAGGCGCTTTACCAAAAAGAATTATGCTATTTATAACGACTAAGTAAAAAAAGGCCGCTTGCGCGACCTTTTTTCAAGTGACTATGTGTCAGCTTAGATTATTCAAAAATCTTCGCTACGACATCAGCACCTACTGTACGACCACGTGACTGCGGGCTTCCTGCCCTTCGCCCTTCGGGCCATCCTTTTCGGGATGTTCAA
>NZ_JABBXD010000009.1 GCF_014750655.1 Salinimonas profundi | reverse complement strand
GATTGGCGTGACAACATCGCCTGGAGCGATGTTGAACATCCCGAAAAGGATGGCCCGAAGGGCGAAGGGCAGGAAGCCCGCAGTCACGTGGTCGTACAGTAGGTGCTGGTGCTGACAAAACATTGCTCCTGCATTTTCTGCACTTCCGACATTCATGTCGGTCGTAGCGAAGATTTTTGAATAATCTAAGCTGACACACAGTCACTTGAAAAAGGTCGCGCAAGCGGCCTTTTTTTGTATCTGCAAAATGATTCTGTAACACCCATCATCCTATTTCTTTCGTAACACAACCGTTCAAACTGATAGTAAAAAGTAGCGTATTGGGCTAACAGGAGAAGTTCGATATCAGCTGGTTTGATTGTCGCTGCAATGCTTTGTTCATATTTCGTGAGTACAGTTGTCACACTTTTACCAGGCGATGAGCGATTATGAAGTTTGACTCGATAAAGTCCCGACTGCTGCTAATGCTTTTAATTTGCGTGTTGGGAATGGCTTTACTGGTTATCAGCCAGCATTTCTTTACGCAAAAACTTGTTTCTCTGCATCAACAACGTGAGTTACTGCTTCGGCTGGGGCAAGACTTATTGCAGATGCGTAGGCATGAAAAAGATTTTTTGTTACGACACGAAATCGACTATTACCACCGGTTTACTCGTCGCGCAGAAATATTTAATCAGCGTTTAGCCCGTTTTGTGCCAATGATGAAAGAACACGATTATCCGGACGAGCAGGCCGGTCAGTTAGCACAAAGTATATTTGATTATCAGCGGCTGTTTAATCAGGTGGTGCAGCTTCAGACAGAAATAGGGCTGACAAAAACACTGGGACTTAAGGGTGAGCTGGCGAGCGTGGAACAACAGCTGACTCCTGTCGTTGGCAGTGATGAAGTGCTTGCTGAAGCACGGGTGGCAGCTCGTGAGTATATGTTGTTTAATGATCAGCAATCGTCCAAGCGCTTTTATGTTTTAACAGACAAACTGGTGCGCCGGTCTGACTCTGGTGATGAAAAGATACTCCTGGACGCTTACATACAGCTTTTCACACGGCTTGCTACCGCAAACAAAGCCATGGGCATAACGCATAACGAAGGGCTGAGAGGGCAGTTCCGGCAGCAGGCTCATGATGTTGAAGCGCAGCTGGAACATATTGATACTGCCTTTCAGCCTCTGATCAACAATCAAACTGAGCAGGTTCGTGTTTATAGCCTGAGTATCGCTTTGACCACTTCAGTCGTACTGATTCTGTTGTTGGTCAAAAGCTTCGCGACTTTTCACAGCGCGTTTGCTAATTTTGTTATGTTTTTTTACCGCTGTAAGCGCCAGTATCAAAGAATTGATCCAAAACAACTCGGTTTCGCAGAATTTAAGTCATTAGCTGAGCTGGCCAACGAAATGGTCGAGTCACGACGTAATATGGAACTGGAACTGGCGGAAACACAGGCAGCGCTGAGACAGCAACATCGCGACAATCAGCAGAATGACAGCAGTCATCTTCGGGAGAACAATGAAATATCACCAGTTAGGAAGCAGTGAGCTTTCTGTTTCAGAAATTTGTTTAGGCACCATGACCTGGGGCATCCAGAATACGCAGAAGGATGCTGATGAGCAAATAGGTATGGCGCTGGACGCAGGTATTAATGTACTGGACACCGCAGAGATGTATCCTGTACCGCCTAATGCGCCCACCTACGCGGATACAGAGCGGTGTATCGGCGACTGGCTTTCCCGAAACCAGCACAAACGTCAGGACCTCATCGTCATGACAAAAATCGCCGGGGGCGGTATTGAGTGGATCCGTGAAGCAAAAAATATCACCGGCGATGCCATCATGCCTGCGATAGAAGCATCGCTGACACGTCTGCAAACCGATGTTATCGATGTGTATCAACTGCATTGGCCTAACCGGACTTCCCCGCACTTTGGCAAGCAGTGGATTGGCATGACAGACCCAACGCAGCTAAACAAAAAACAGAATGTTGAGGAAATGCGAAGCATCGTTCTGGCACTCGGTGAGGCTATAAAAAGTGGCAAAATCCGCCATTGGGGGTTATCTGATGACACGCCGTGGGGGATCCATACCTTTCTGAAGCTTTGCGGTGAAACGGGTGTGCCGCGTCCGGTATCCATTCAAAATGAATTTAATCTGCTGCATGCTAAAGACTGGCCTTATCTTATCGAAATGTGCCACCTTGAAGATATTGCATACCTTCCGTGGTCACCGCTGGCCACTGGATTACTCAGTGGAAAATACCAGGGTGGCGCGCGGCCAGAAGGCTCTCGCTGGACCTTTGTTCAGCGACAAGGGTTGTTCAGGGATACACCTCTGGCACGAGAGGCTACCGACGAATATATCAACATCGCGAAGAATGCCGGTATCACGCCCTCTCAGCTGGCTCTTGCGTGGTGTCAGCAAGTACCGGGTGTTACGTCAACGATTATCGGAGCTACATCAACGGCTCAGTTAAAAGAAAATATTGAAGCGTTCAGCATCACACTGTCAGCAGAAACGCTGCAATCTGTTGACGAAACCATGCGGCGTTATCCCATCGCTTTCTAAAGGCTAGCTAATTATAAAGGCGGTTACGGCCGCCTTTGTGGCTTTGCACTGATATTCTCAGTCGCATCTTGCATGTGACCTTGCAGCTTCAAACCTGCCTCAAAACCCAGCCTCTGATCAACACAAATGTTGCGAACCAACATTGACAGAATAACCAATCTGAATAACTATGTAACTAGTTACATAAATGTGGAGTTGTGATGCCTGATCTTCTGAAACAATTAGCTGAAGCGGCCCTGGGTAGTCGCTTACGTCGTTTGGCTGAAATGCTCTCTTCCGACGCGGGTTCAATATATCAATCATATAACGTCGACATAGAACCAAGCTGGTTCCCGATTATTATGGTGCTGTCGCAGACGCCACAATCAAGTATAAAGGCGCTTGCCGAACAGACCGGTCATTCGCATGTATTTGTCAGCAAAATTGTTAAGCAAATGCGAGTCCGGGCGCTCGTGACTGTGACACCCAGCGAACAGGACAAGCGCTCAACGCTTATTAGCTTGACGCCTACGGCAAAGCAAATGCTGCCAGCCTTAAGTGCACAAACGCGGGATGTGGGCAATGCCATGCAGTTACTGACAAACAGTGTTCATCCTGAATTTATGGCATTGGTCGATGCGTTCGAAACAGCACTGCGCAGAAAATCGCTATCACAACGGACACAGATAAGCGCGCAACGTTTTAATCAGCAATCTGTTCAGATCGTCCCCTATCACAGGCAGCACGCTAAAGCGTTTTATGACCTCAATAAACAGTGGATAGAACAGTTTTTTGTGATGGAACCGTCTGACTATGCGTCCCTTGAGGATCCCGACAAGATTATTGAGCAAGGTGGAAGCATCCTGCTTGCCATGGTCAATAAAGACGTTATAGGAACCTGTGCGATGATTAAAATGAACGACAGTCAGTTCGAGCTGGCGAAAATGGCGGTATCGCCGGTATGTCAGGGGATGGGAATAGGATATATGTTGGGGCAGGCAGTCATTGATGCTGCGCTTGATAAAGGTGCTTCACAGCTCTATCTTGAGAGTAACCGTCAGTTGACTGCAGCCATTAATCTGTATAAGAAGCTGGGGTTTACCGAGGTAAAGGGCGCGGCGTCACCTTATGCCCGATGCGATATCCAGATGGCGTTAGCACTCAAGCAGGAGGCGCGGTGCAAAGAAGAATAAGGGCGTACCCGACGCCCTTAAGCAACGATGTGTTAGAACGCGTATTTTGCTGACACCTGAATGCGATTCATATCACCCTCAAGCCCTGATTCTATCTCGCGTTTAGCGAATGCGTATTCCGCCCCCAGCGTCAGTGCACTTACCGGAGAGTACAGGTAATTAACCCGAGTGCTGTATGAACTTTCGGTAACACCCATGCCGGTAAGACTGGTATCGTTGTCGACATTTAACGCTGAAAACATAATTGATGAGGCTGAGCGTTCGCTCCATACATGTCGATAGGCAATGGAGTAGCCATATGAATCAATTGTCTCCAAATCATTGTTCTGGGTGATAACCGCGCCATTTGCTGAGTTCAGCGAAGAATAACGGCCCATACCTGCGCCTGTATTAAACATCATGCGTAAATCATCAGCGCCCAGATTGATTTTACTTGAAATAGCGATGCCGTATCCGGTCTCATCTGCATCCACCAACGCACCATCATTGTAAGACAGCTGGCGCATTAACCCAGCGACTTTGACATGTCCCCAGTCATCGCGAACTGTATAGGCTGCGATGAGATCGGGAACCGAGTTATCATCAGCTACAATGCGGCCACCACCACCAAATGGTGTGACAGTGGTTTCAGGGTTTTCAAGCGCGACTTCCAGTCCGCCGTTGGTATACCGGACCATGGTCTGACGACCAAATGTCACCCCGTCGGTGACGCCGATAAAATCCAAAGAGTCAGGCAATATGGATACATCCATAAAGGTGGTCCAGGTTTGACCTACGAGCCAGTTTTTGTATTGCAGGTAGGCGTGGCGAACCCGCGGCAAATAAGAGTTGCTGATACGCTCGTCACCGCCACTGGTTACAATGAAATCAAGTTCCAGTACGCCTTTTATGCTATCACCGCTTTCAGTAGGGGTTTCTGTCGCAAACCGAAAGCGAGACTGTCTGATGTGCGCATCAAACTGCACATCTTCATCCGGCCCGCCTACGGGCGTTAACGAGGGAATGTAAAAGTCGCGTCCAATGCTCCCAGAAGGCAGGGAGCCGTCTGAGTAGTCTGATACCATCGCATCGGCTTTGATATAGCCAGAGAAGGCCACATCGGTATTGCCCAATGTGGCTGCACTTGCACAAAATCCCAGCGAAGACAATGCGCAAACGACGGCGGTTTTTTTCATTGTGTGTTTCATCAGTCTGTCCCGTCTACATGTGATTGGTTACAATTATGTTAAAATATCGTGAATGTCTGTTAGGGTGGACCATTAACGATGTATTGGAAATAAGCGGATGGTCGCATAAGACCAAAGTCGCAAGTATAAAACTTAGTCAGTTGATATACAGGCTGTTTGCGGTAAGACCAAAGTCTCATTTTGCTTTAATCAATACCGGCTACATTGATGTATCTATATGGTGAAATCGAATTTTAAAACCGGAGGCGCACATTATGACTGCCAGTAAGACGTATCCTGTTCCCGAACAAATTAAGCAAACCACCCATTTGGACGAAGCGCAATATACGCAAATGTACAAAGAATCGGTAGAGGATCCGTCAGGATTTTGGGGAAAACATGCCGAATTTCTTGATTGGTATACCAAGCCTTCCAAAGTTAAAAATACACATTTCGGTAAAGATGATGTGTCTATCAAGTGGTTTGAAGACGGTGAGATTAATGCCAGTTATAACTGTATTGACCGGCATCTGGCAAAAAATGCCAAAAAGGTCGCACTGTATTGGGAGGGAGATTCCCCCGAAGACAGCGAAGAGATCACCTACCAGCAGCTTCACTACGAAGTGTGCAAGCTGGCCAATGGCTTAAAAAAGCTCGGGGTAGGTAAAGGCGACCGTGTTGCTATCTATATGCCGATGGTTCCTCATGCAGCTTATGCAATGCTGGCTTGCGCCAGAATCGGCGCGGTTCACTCGGTGATTTTCGGCGGCTTCTCACCTAATGCTATCGCCGACCGCATCAATGACAGCGCTGCCAAAGTGGTTATAACCTGTGACGAAGGGCGTCGCGGCGGCCGCAGCGTACCGTTAAAACAGAATGTTGATAAGGCGCTGTCCAATGGCGCATGTCCGTCTATCACCAATGTTATTTGTCACAAGCTGACCGGTGGCGACGTGGCCTGGAATGATGATGTGGATGTCGTCTGGGAAGCGCTTGTGGATGACTGCTCAGCACAATGTGAGCCGGAAGTGATGAATGCGGAAGACCCGCTTTTTATTCTGTACACATCCGGCTCCACCGGAACCCCTAAAGGTGTCGTTCACACGACCGGGGGTTACCTGTTGTACACCGCCCTTACATTTAAATATGCCTTCGATTACCAGCAGGATGATGTTTACTGGTGTTCAGCCGATGTTGGCTGGATCACGGGACACAGCTACATGGTATACGGGCCGATGATCAATGGCGCCTCGCAGGTTTTCTTTGAGGGTGTGCCTACTTATCCGGATGTTACCCGTATCGCGCAGGTCATTGAGAAGTATAAGGTTAATAGTTTCTATACTGCGCCTACTGCAATCAGAGCGCTGATGGCACACGGCGATAAGCCGGCTGAAGGCTGTGATTTATCTTCCCTGAGAATTCTGGGCACAGTGGGTGAGCCGATTAACCCGGAAGCCTGGGAGTGGTACTACCGCGTACTTGGACAAAGTCGCTGTCCTATCATGGATACCTGGTGGCAAACTGAAACGGGCGGTCATATGATTACGCCACTACCAGGTGCCACCGCACTCAAACCGGGCTCCGCCACGCGACCTTTCTTCGGTATTCAACCCGCGCTGTTTGATGCTGATGGTAATGAACTGGACGGTGAGGCCGAGGGTAATTTGGTCATTAAGGATAGCTGGCCTAGCCAGGCCCGAACGGTGTATGGTGATCATGAGCGCTTTATCAATACGTATTTCAGTGCCTACCAGGGAGTCTATTTCACCGGTGATGGTGCACGTCGTGATGAAGACGGCTATTACTGGATCACCGGCAGGGTCGATGATGTCCTTAACGTATCCGGCCACCGTCTGGGCACCGCTGAAATTGAAAGTGCCCTGGTGGCGCATAGCAAGGTCGCCGAAGCCGCTGTTGTAGGATACCCCCATGACATCAAAGGGCAGGGTATCTATGTGTATGTTACCCCCAATGAAGGCGTAGAACCTGATGAGGCGCTGACTAAAGAGCTTCGTGACTGGGTAAGACAGGAACTTAGCCCGATTGCGACACCTGATATGATCCAATGGTCGGTGGGGCTGCCCAAAACGCGTTCAGGAAAGATTATGCGTCGAATCCTGCGTAAAATTGCGGCTAATGAGCATGACCAGCTTGGCGATACATCCACATTGGCGGATCCTTCAGTTGTTGATACACTCATTGAGCAGAGGCTGAATAAATAAGGGAACATCATGATAACGCTGCTTATTGCAGATGATCATCCGTTGTATCGGGATGCGCTGAAAGGCGCGTTATCGCTGAACCTGCCGGACTTGAGGATGCTCGAGGCCGGCGATCTCAACCACACCGTTTCGCTGTTGCAACACGAAGATATCGATTTATTGCTGCTGGATCTGCATATGCCCGGCAGCAATGATTTATTCGGATTGCTTCATATCAGAAAACTTTTTCCCGGTCTGCCGGTAGCCGTCGTGTCCGGAACGGAAGATGCGACTATCATTTCTAAAATTGTTGGTGTAGGCGCCCTGGGTTTTATTCCTAAAACCGCGAGCTCTGCCGATATTGCGGAAGCTGTGCAGGTCATTCTGGACGGAGATATCTGGGTGCCGGAGTCGGTCACAGATCATCTTGAAGAGGTTGATGAGAGTTTCAGTGAGTTAGCCGATAAGGTGTCAAGCCTGACACCCTCGCAATATAAGGTCCTCTGTTACATGCGTGACGGATTGCTTAACAAGCAGATTGGTTACAACCTTGATATCGCGGAGGCGACGGTAAAGGCCCATGTCACCGCTATATTTAAGAAGTTAGGAATTAACAATCGCACACAGGCCGTTCTGATTGCGTCTCAACTGGAACTGGAGCCGCCAGAGCAGCGCGTTTGATGTTCCGGTTGAAACGCCAGAGTCGATAGTATTTAGGTTACTAGTCTGATTCTTTAGCCAGCAGGTAATCAAACTCCGGATCGACAATGAGCCGACCAGCCATAGCCTCACGGCCCAATAGCATCAGGTACGTCATTTCTGAGCGGTCGGTAAGGGTTAGCTGGATTTGCCAGCGTTGCCCGGCCATTTCGATGGGAGTCTGTATCGCATAACGGCGCTCGCGGGTTGCAGTTGAACTCTTTACCCGTTTCTGGGCCTGCACCTTTGCCTGTCGGCGGGTTACGGTTTCAACATTATGAATATCAGGGTGAATATCAAAACTTACCCACAAATCACCGTCCTTTTCGAACTCTTCAATATTGTCGACGTGCAGCGATGAGGTAGCGGCGCCGCTATCAACACGCACATGAAGTGATGTAATTGCTAAATCCGGCAAGTTGCATAACTCAAGTGCGCCGACAATGGTTTTTTGTTGTGTATCTGATGTACTCACTACTCAGTTCCTTTATTCAGAAACGGCCTGCTCTGTGGGTACCAGGCTATCCTGGAGTAACTCCACATGCTCTGCAACCGCTTCGGCGCGGCTGAAGTAGGCAACATGATAAATGGCCTCACCCTCCTGTGCCAGGGGGATGTTTTGTTTTCCTATCACCACACCTTCAGCCGGACAGATGATGGTGGCCTGGGGCTCACCGAACGGGTCTGCAATGACGGCCAGTCTGTCACCTTTTTCAACATGATCACCTAACTGCGCCAGATGCGTGACAAATCCACTTTCAGGCGCACGCACCCAACCGCTCTGATGAGCAATAAAGCGTTGTATATCATGCCCCTTCGTTTTGCGTTTATTCAGCATGCCCAAATGACGCATGGTGTTGATGACACCTTTCACGCCGGCTCTGACTGAAAATTCGTCATAGCGCAGGGCCTGGCCGGCTTCATAAAGCAGCATTTTTACGCCGGCTTCACTGGCAGCCTGGCGTAGCGAACCATCGCGTATATCCGCATTTAAAACAACGGGTACACCGAATGCTTTGCCCATTTCCATGACTTCTTCGTCATCCAGATTCGCCCGAATCTGTGGAATGTTGCTGCGATGAATGGCGCCGGTATGCAGGTCGATGCCCACATCACATTTGCAAACGACTTCTGTAAAAAACAGATGCGCCAGCCTGGCGGCCAGCGAGCCTTTTTTACTGCCGGGAAAGCATCGGTTTAAGTCACGACGATCCGGCAAATAACGTGATTGGTTGAGCACCCCATACACGTTCACCATTGGCACAGCGATCAACGTTCCGCGCATACGTTCTATCGATTTAGAACGAATCAGGCGAGCTACAATCTCAATACCATTGAGCTCGTCACCATGAATGGCCGCACTGACAAACATCGTTGGGCCGGGGCGCTTACCGCGCTTAACATAAACCGGAATACTCATATTTGTCGCCGTGTATAACGGCGGCATTTCTAGCTGAATTTTGGTCGTTTGCCCGGGAGAGACAGCAACATCCCCGATGACTAAATCAGCATCTGCCACTAGCCTTTCCCTCGCGTTTTGGTTTTGTTAGGTGTCGCATTCTTTTCAAGGAACTCAATAATGATACCGGCTACATCTTTGCCGGTGGCATTTTCAATGCCTTCCAAACCGGGTGACGAGTTAACTTCCATCACCACCGGGCCATTGTTGGACCGCAGAATATCGACACCGCAGCAATTCAGCCCCATTGTTCTGGCGGCATCTATCGCGCATTTACGCTCATCCGGTGACAGGCGTGTCAGGCTGGCGGAACCTCCGCGATGCAGGTTAGAGCGAAATTCGCCAGGTGCAGCCTGTCGCTTCATAGCAGCAACAACTTTACCACCTACTACAAAGCAGCGAATATCCGAGCCACCGGCTTCTTTGATGTATTCCTGAACCAGAATGCTGGCGTTGAGTCCCATGAAGGCCTCGATAATTGATTCGGCCGCTTTTGCGGTATCGGCCAGTACCACACCGATACCCTGGGTTCCTTCCAGCAACTTGATAACAACCGGCGCACCACCAACATTTTTAATCAGATCATCAATTTTATCCGGATGGTGAGCAAACCCGGTTCGGGGCATGCCGATACCTTTACGAGACAATAGTTGCAATGAACGTAGCTTATCTCTTGAGCGGCTGATAGCGACTGACTCGTTGATACTGTACGTTCCCATCATTTCAAACTGTCTGACCACAGACGTACCATAAAAACTTACCGATGCGCCTATACGCGGAATAACAGCATCGTATTTAGGCAGTCTTTTACCTTTATAACGCACGGAAGGTCGCGCACTGGTAATGTCCATGTAGCAATGCATGGTGTCAATGATATCTATTTCATGGCCGCGTTGTTGACCTGCTTCCTGAAGTCGTTTAGTAGAATAAAGTTTCGGGTTTCTAGAGAGTATTGCGATACGCATCGCAAGGTTCCTTAATATCAGTGTTGTTGTCTTACTTTTGTACTGATTGCGCAACACAAAAGTTTGAAGGTATCACGTAGCGTCGCTACCAGTAACTAAAATAAATTCATGGTAACGAATGTAAACTTTTGTGATAACAAACATATTCTTAATTTTTTACCGATGCCTCTTTAATATAGCGGGTCATACTCTGTAGTAAAGCGCGTAACTTTGCTGGTTTAATCGGCTTGCTCAAATAATTTACCCCTTGCTGCCTTGCAGTATCGAGCAGTGACTGTTCCTGATTAGCAGTAATCAGCGTTGCCGGAAGGACAATATTTAAGTGCTGACGAATGGCGTCTATCAGCTCCAGACCATTGTGATGTTCACTTAACTGATAGTCCATTAATAAAATCTGTGGTGAGAATATTTCAGCCTGAGTTAATGCGTCATCCCAGTTATCGGCGGTGACGACCTTCACGCCCCATTTTTCCAATAACGTGCGCAGCGCATCAAGATTTTCCTGTTGGTCATCGACACAGAGTACCCGTAAGCCCTGAAACTGCGCAGGCCGGCCGATGCGGTTGGGCAGGTTTTTCTGTCGTTGAGAGGCCTGCGGCAGTGACAGGGAGAAGCAACTGCCTTTTCCGGGAATGGAGCTGACACCGATAGTGCCCTTCATTTGTGTGCTCAGGCGTCGGACAACGCCAAGACCCAGCCCTACGCCCTGTCCCTGCGTGTCATTGGTTCGATAAAAGTCACTGAATATCAGGCCCTGGTGTTCTTTTGATATGCCTACGCCCGAATCATATACCTTGATAATGACCTGCTTATCATAAGCGTACACATGCAGTAAGACCCGCCCGGACTGTGTATATTTCACCGCATTGGACAGTAAGTTTTGTACCACGCGATAAAGGTATGTCTTATCTGCCATTGCCCAGCAATCATTGATACTCGCTCGCAGATATAACTGTTTTTCACTGGCCCGCATCTTCATTTCATCCGCCAGCGGTGTCAGTAAATCACGCAGCTTAACAGGTTCCAGACTGGGCTTTAATTCCCCCTGGTCGAGTCGGGCAATGTCCAGCAAGGTCGCAATCAGTGTTTCACTGGACGAGACGCTATGGGACAGTTTTTTAACGATATCCTGCATGGCGCCTGACAGGTTCGCTTCCTCCAGTGCGCTGACGTATAGCTTGGCAGCATTCAATGGTTGGAGTACATCATGGCTGGCCAGGGCGAGAAAGCGGGTTTTACTGGCGTTGGCATCTTCAGCTGCTTTGCGGGCGCGGATCAGCTCTTTTTCAGCCTCGGAGCGTCGCTCAATTTCCAGACGAAGCTCGGCATTAATCGAGTGCACTTCCTCAGTACGTTTTTTAATTCTGGCTTCAAGATCGATATTAGATTCTTCCAGCGCCTGCTGAATCTCAATGTGGCCAGTGATATCGGTAAAACTGGTAACAAAGCCACCTCCAGGGAGCGGATTACCTACCATTTCGATGACCCTGCCATCGCCGCGCTGACGCGTAAAGCGGTGTTGGGTGCCGGCACGCAGGTGCTCCATGCGCTTTTCCACCTGTTCGTCGATATCTCCGGCGCCAAACTCCCCCTGCTCAGCATTATATTGCACCAGTTTTTCTACCGGCGTGCCTACTGTCAACATTCCCTGAGGATAAGGGTATAAGGTGGTGTACTTTTTATTCCAGGCCACCATGTTGAGATGTTTATCAACAACACTGATGCCCTGATCAATATTTTCCAGCGAGGTGAGCAGCGCTGTCATATTAAACTGCATGGCCTGAGTGGTGTCATCGAAAAAGTTGATAACCTCAGCAAAGTCGAGCTTTTTACCCCGGGTGATACTGTCGATAAGCACCTTCGCGCTGGCTGCCCCGATTACCCCGCCCAATGCGCGTTCGCAAAACGACATGAATTCTTCATCAGGGATAGTATTACGGGGTATCTGGACATTGTTGAGTTGCTCGAAATCGGCAATGAGCTGCTCGCAGCGCCCGCTGCCCATAAAAGTAGATAACAGTGTGATGAGATCATCCGCCGTGGTCGTGATGGGGTGCTTGCCACGAGTGGTCAGGCTGGCGTCTGCCGGCGAAACAAAGGCTTCAGCCTGAATTTTATCAATCAGTCGCGCGGGCGCGAAGACGCTAAAGCCAATGTAGGTGATAATATTGGCTGCCAGACTAATCATGGCGCCCTGGCTGTGTAGTTCGTTTTGCGCCTGAGCCGGGGCGTCTGTATTAAGTATCGGCAGTACCAGCCAAAGTATCCAGGTTGTCAGGCCCACCAACAACCCCGCATATACGCCATGAGCGTGTCCCCGCTTCCAGTAAAGCCCTCCGGCAACTGCCGGTAAAAGCTGTATGACCAGTGAAAAGGCGATAAGACCGATAGAGTGTAATGACCGGCTATAGGTCATTTGCTGATGATATATAAATGCCAGTAAAAGAATTAAGCCAATAACCAGTCTTCTTATCAGGCGGATATGGCGCGTGTAATCCCGGTTACTTTGCGTGTGGTCCTTTAGCGCAAATATGCGGGGTAAAACGACATCATTGGTTAGCATTGTGCTTAAGGTGAGGGTGGCAACAATGATCATCGCAGTGGCCGCGGACAGCCCCCCGATAAAAACAATTATCTGCAGAAAAAGCGATTCGGAATACATCGCAAGTGACAATACATAGGTATCCGGCTCTACAGTACTCTGGTCAAAAAGAATATTGCCAGCCACTGCTATTACCGGAATAACAGTGGCGATAATGGCCAGATAAAGCGGAAATAACCAGCGCGCCGTCTTCAGGTGACTCAGGTTCAAATTGTCAATAATGGCAACGTGGAATTGTCTAGGCAGACAAATGACAGCCGCTGCGGCCATAATCGTCTGAGAGATAAAGCTGAACGAGCCGAGCTGCTCAGCAGCCGCTCTGGCAAAAAAGGCATCAGAGATGGATTGCGAACCTGCCTTGTCCCAGGCGGTGTAGCCAACAATAGCCACCAGTACCAGCGCCAGCAGTTTAATGGACGACTCAAAAGAGATTGCCAGCATCAGACCACGCCGGTATTCAGTGACATCGGTTTGTTTGGTACCAAAATAAATCGCAAATACTGCAATAAACAGCGTCGCCACGATAATAATCATGTGGGTATCCGGCTGCTGGGTAAGCAGCTGAAACATTGAACCAATCGCTTTTAACTGCAAAGCGATGTAAGGAATGGTTGCCAACAAAGCAATTAATGTAACCAGTAAAGCGACTGTCTGACGCTTGCCGTAGCGGGAGGCGATAAAGTCTGCCACGGTAGTGATATGCTGTTTTTTACTTACCAGTATCAGCTTTTTGATGAACCGGTAGCCAAACAGGTAAACCAGAATGGGCCCCAGCAGAATCGGCAGATAATCCCAGGAGTACTGGCTGGCCTGTCCCACAGCGCCAAAGAAGGTCCAGGCTGTGCAATATATTGCCAGTGCCAGCGAATAAATGGCCGGATGAGACGTCAGCCACCTTGCCGTGGGGGAATTGCGATCGCCCCAGCGTGCAATATAAAACAGCCCCACCAGATAAATTAGCGCCAGCGCAATCCAGCCAAAAGTCATCGTTGTTTACACCTGTTTAACATCATGGTTTAAATTCTATCCTTTATTGCTACGGATGCGCCTACGACCATCGTCGCATTTGTAGATTCCCTGACCAGGTCTAGAGTAAATAAAAGCCGCTATAGCAAAGGTTTTTTCTGTTTTCTGAGCGTTGTCGCAGAAACGACAGACCACAGAAAAAACCATTGGTTGGCGAGATGTAAAAAAGAAACAATTAATTAACCTGGTAAGAGGGGAAATATAATGGCATTTAGAAGTGACGAAGACAAAGTCGCTTACTGGAAAGAGAACCTCTCTCTTCTGGTGAAGCTGCTTATTATATGGTTCGTCGTATCGTTTGGTGCGGGGATCCTGTTTGTAGACGTGCTTAATCAGATTCAGTTTTTCGGATTTAAGCTTGGTTTTTGGTTTGCGCAGCAAGGCGCGATTTATGTGTTCGTGGCACTGATTTTTGTCTACATGGCAAAAATGAATGCGCTGGACAGGAAGTATGGCGTAAACGAGGAATAAGACCATGGATATTCAAACATTAACATTCTTGATAGTTGGCGGTACTTTCGCACTATACATTGCCATTGCGATATGGGCACGCGCGGGCTCGACGAACGACTTTTACGTTGCGGGCGGTGGCGTACCTCCGGTTTTAAACGGTATGGCAACTGCAGCTGACTGGATGTCTGCAGCATCCTTTATATCAATGGCCGGGCTTATCTCGTTTATGGGTTACGACGGTGCAGTATATCTGATGGGCTGGACCGGTGGCTATGTATTGCTGGCGTTATGTCTGGCGCCATACCTGCGCAAGTTCGGCAAATTTACTGTGCCGGATTTCATTGGCGACCGTTACTATTCCCAGACAGCTCGAACCGTAGCGGTATTCTGTGCCATTTTTGTCTGCTTTACCTACGTAGCCGGACAGATGCGTGGTGTGGGCGTAGTATTCAGCCGCTTCCTGGAAGTGGATATTATGACCGGTGTACTTATCGGTATGGCGATTGTTTTCTTTTATACCGTACTGGGCGGCATGAAAGGGATAACGTACACCCAGGTGGCGCAATTCTGTGTGATGGTGTTCGCCTATGTAGTACCGGCGGTTTTCATCTCAATTATGTTAACCGGTCATATCCTGCCACAAACCGGGTTTGGGGCCACACTCGCTGACGGGTCGGGAATGTTCCTGCTGGAAAAGCTTGATCAGCTATCCGTCGATCTCGGGTTTACGGAATATACTTCCGGAACCAAAAGTACCATCGACGTGTTCTTTATTACCTTTGCTCTGATGGTCGGTACAGCAGGCCTGCCTCACGTTATCGTTCGTTTCTTCACTGTCCCCAAAGTGAGTGACGCCCGTAAAAGTGCGGGTTGGGCACTGGCGTTCATCGCCATCGTCTATACGACAGCACCTTCACTGGCAGCATTCGCCCGTACCAACATGATAGAGACTATCAACGGGCCTGAAATGCAGGGTACAGAGTATGCCGAAGCGCCAATGTGGATTAAGAACTGGGAGAAAACCGGCCTGATCGAGTGGAACGATCAAAACAACGACGGCAAAATGTTCTATTCCGGTGATGAGCGTAATGAGATGGTTGTCGACCGCGATATTATGGTGTTGGCAAACCCTGAAATTGCGAATTTGCCAGCATGGGTAATTGCACTGGTTGCCGCTGGTGGTGTGGCTGCCGCACTATCAACATCGGCCGGGCTGCTGCTGGTTATCTCGACATCGGTTTCGCACGACTTACTCAAGCGAAACTTTGCGCCGAATATTTCTGATAAAGCAGAATTGCTTTATGCAAGGATGGCCGCCGCCATTGCGATACTCATCGCCGGCTACTTTGGTATCAACCCTCCCGGATTTGTGGCGCAGGTGGTCGCCTTTGCCTTTGGCCTTGCAGCGTCCAGCTTCTTCCCGGCTATCATCATGGGCATATTCAGTAAGCGCATGAATGATAAAGGGGCTGTGGCCGGAATGTTAGCGGGGATTACCTTTACAGCGGTTTACATTATTTACTTTAAATTTGTTAACCCTGAGGCGAGTACGCCAGAGAACTGGTGGTTCGGTATCTCACCTGAAGGGATTGGTACATTAGGGATGCTGGTAAACTTTGTAGTGGCATTCCTGGTCTTTAAATCAACCAAAGAGGCACCTGAAGATATTCAGGAGCTGGTGGAAAGCATACGCTACCCGAAAGGGGCAGGACAGGCTTCCGCACATTAACACGCAAAGCCCGCCGTCAGGTGGGCTTTTTTCCTTAAGGCAGGACGAAAATGATGGAAACAGCTTCACCGCAGCTGATTGATTTTCTTTCCCATGCTGCTCCATTTGAAAACCTTTCAGCCGATGCGCTTAATGCATTAGTGAGTCACACCAGTATTATTTATCTCTCCGCGCAAAATGTGTCATCGCTTATCCCTGGTGACAGCACAGATTTGTATCTGATTGAGAACGGGCAGTTCACGGTAAAAAAAGGGCAGGGCAGTGCACAGCATTTGTCCGATGGCGACTTTTTTAATTACTCGGCGCAAATTGATGACAACCGCGATCCACTTAGCATCAGTGTTGATGAAGCCGGGCTTGTTTATATCATCAGCGCAGAAGGCTTTAATGAAGCACGACAAAATGCAGATGTAGAAGTTTTTTTCAGAACACTGGAAAGTGACACGCTACAAAGTCACGCATTACAAAGCTCTAATTCAATGTGGCTTTACAAGCCACTTCACGAGGCGATAACGCAATCGCCCGTTACCACGACGGTGGACACGACTATCCATGATGCAGCGCAAATTATGTCCGGGCACGGCGTGTCGTCACTTTTGATTGTGAACAACAATAAGCTGGCAGGGATTGTGACCGATAGAGACCTGAGAAATCGCGTAGTGGCGGCAGCACTTGATGTATCGCTGCCAGTCAGCGAGGTAATGACACCCGCGCCCGCTATGATTGACGAGCAGCAAACGTTGTTTGATGCGATGACACTGATGACGGAGCGAAATATTCATCATCTGCCAGTCACACGAAAGGATAGCCGTGAGCCAGTAGGTATTATTACCGCCTCTGACGTCATTCGTTTGCAAAGGGCGAATGTGCTGTTCATCATCGGAGAACTGGTAAAAGCGTCCAGCTTGTACGAATTATCTCGTCTGGCCTGGCAGATACCTCACTACTTTGCATCGCACGCGAAGCGGCCCGGCGATTTCGATATTGCAGGTAAAGTGTTATCGCAGGCAACAGACATAATGACCCGAAAGTTAATTAACTTTTATTGCCGTGAACATGGTGAGGCACCGATAAACTGGTGCTGGCTGGTGTATGGCTCTCAGGCAAGGGAGGATCAGACCATGGGCTCAGATCAGGATAATGGTTTGTTACTGGCGAAGACGCCGGATGATGCCCAAAGCGCCTGGTTTGCAGGTATGACTGAGTATGTATGTAGGGGATTGGCTAAATGCGGGATAAAGCTGTGTGATGGCAATATTATGGCCAGCAACCCGACATTGCGGTTATCGTTATCTCAGGCAGTTCAAGAAGCGCAGCAATGGGTCTCGCAGCCTACGCCCGCCGCTATTCTCGAATTCAATATATTTTTAGATGTGCGGGCGGTGGCCGGCGATCGTCAGCTATTTGAGGCCCTGCAAAAAGCGCGACTGCCGATGTTCAGTGACAGCATTTTTCTGGCTGCGCTGGCGCGCAGTACCGCAGACATGGCAGTGCCGCTTTCGATGTTCCAGAAATTTGTCTTTTCCAAAAAGGCACCTGTCGATGGTGCTATCGACATTAAAACCGGGGCAGTGGCAATCATTAATAATCTGGCCAGGCTTTACGCGCTTGCTGCGCAGCTTTCTATTAGTGGCACCGCGTCGCGATTCAATGCACTCCCGGCTAACAGCTACCTGTCACAGCGTGATGCCAGAAATTTAAAGGATATCTGGCTGTTTCTGGGACGGCTACGCTGGCGCCATCAGCTTACCAATAATGCGACAGATAATTTTGTTCGGGTCAGTCAATTATCCTCAATTGAAAAGCATCAGTTAAAAGCAGCGTTTAAAACAATAAGCAGAGCGCAGCAGGCAGCTATTATGCACTTTAGCGGTGGCATGGGATGATAAACTGGATACGAGAAATGCTTCACCTGGGCAATCATGAGCACAGTGATGACGAGCGGATAATATCGCCGCTTTTAACCGCTAAAATGCTTGCCCTTGATTTTGAGCTGACCAGCCTGAACACCGAGCGCGCCCACATTACCTCTGTGGGATGGGTTGCCGGGACCGGGGGGCGAATCGAACCGCGTACCAGCTTTTACACAACAGTTAAAACTGATCAATCATTGGAACAGAGTCCGGTGATTCATGGCCTGACAGACGCTGTGCTGGAAAGCGGTAGCAAGGTCAGCGATGTTACGAAGCGGCTTTTCCCGTTGCTTGGAGTGCATATTTTGCTATGTCATCACGCATCGCTGGAAGTCGGTTTACTGAATCGTCTTACGCGTCGGTTTCAGCTTTGTGAAACCACGCTGGTGGTTGTCGACACCATGCAGTTAGCCAGATATTTATTAAAAAAGCAGGGAAGCACGCATCCTCAAACGATGCTTACTCTGGATAAGTGTCGAAAGCGCTATAAGTTACCCGATACGCCATTACATGACGCGCTGTGTGATGCGCAGGCTTGCTACGAGCTATGGCTGGCACAGTTAAGTGAATTAGGGGTTCCGGTGGATGCGCCTGTAACTGCGTTGTCGCACACTGGCGCGCTGACGGTGAAAAAAATTGGTAAAAAACGCGTATAAGTGATTGACAAGAAGACGATGCTTGCGTAAATTGCGCACCCACAGCGAGACAGACATTCAGATTCTGTTGTAGTTGGCCCAGGTGGTGAAATTGGTAGACACGCTAGCTTCAGGTGCTAGTGACCTCACGGTCGTGGCGGTTCAAGTCCGCCCCTGGGCACCATCCTTTCTCAGATTTTTCCCTTAAGTTTAAAAATAAAATCACGCCAGAAGTATAAGCTCGGCGGACTAATCCAGCCAAAAATCACAGATTTTTGTCGTTCAGCTGCGCGCAAAGCGGTGCTTTGCCTACTTCGCTTGCTTCACCCGCCCCTGGGCACCATCCTTTCTCAGATTTTCCCTTAAGTTTAAAAATAAAATCACGTCAGAAGTATGAGCCCGGCGGACTAATCCAGCCAAAAATCACAGATTTTTGTCGTTCAGCTGCGCGCAAAGCGTATGCTTTGCCTACCTCGCTTGCTTCACCCGCCTCTGTGTAATACCTTTTCAGGATTGCTTTTTCTAATTGCTACAGCAAATCCATTGACTCTGCTATTTTGGCGATGACGCCATTTCACAGGGGTTGTTGTAAAAAAATAAGACTTGGCGGGAATATTGCGCTGCTGTTATCTGTTGAGAAGCAGCCCGAATCATTTTCGAAAAAGCGCGCTCACTTGATAGACAAACGATTGAGAGACGCGCGGAGTCTGATTTTCACAGACCCTTCAGAAGGTTAGGTCTGAAAACACTATTATGGTTAAAAAATGCGCGTATTTTCTCGCATACACCCTTGTCTGATGCCATACCCATGTTTAATCTAACTCGCTTCAATTTTTCTGTGTGCCCGATATATTTACAGGCGTAAACACACGGGGTAGCAGTATGCAGATCAACACAAATCTTAAGAAGCAGGATTACATCGATGCCTACAGGGAGTTAGTAGCCTTTCTTTTCAAACATCCAGTCGTTGCAGGCGTCATCGCATTGTTATGCGTGGGTGTATCTGTTGTACCCTTTGCCGCATTCCCGTTGAAGATGGGCGCCTACTCGTTATTAATCTGGCTGTCTGTCGCTGTCATCACAACACAGTACAGAACGGGCTCACTGCAAGGCTTATTGAGCGAACTGGCATTCCAGCAAAAAATCATTCTGCCGGCTACACTGGGTATCACTGTTTTGAGCTGGGCAGGTTACGCGGCGGCCGGTTTTCTGTTGGAAGCGGCTCAGCTTTCTCAGTTAACTGATGCCTCCGGTAACGTGTCGTCGATGGATGCCGTAGCGATTGGTGGCATCATTATGACGGCAAGCGCTATTTGTGTCAGTCAGGTTCTGCCACTGGTACTGGCTTATTTCTGTCACGGGCTCAGCCTTTCACGCCAGCAGGGCGAAAAAATCTGGCTTAAATTGCTATTTAACCACAAAGCATTTTTGGCATTTCTACCCATAGCACAGGTTATTCCGGTAGGGATGATGTTACAGATAGACATCAGTGCTGTGTTTTTACTGGCCGCGACGCTGTATTCAACATTTATCTTTTTTATTGTTTTTAATATCCAGCCTTCAGCGCCTCAGCGCACGCAGTCTTTTGACATGGTCGGCCAGCACTAATTGCTGGCGGGCTGTCTCGCCTGCTGGCTGAATTGCTGATATTCCACTACCGCGACTTTATACAATTCTTCTGCCTGAGTACTGTTATCTGTAAGGGCCTTCTCGAGGTCGCCAAGGCAACGATGAAGTCGTTCTGCGCCGACCTCTCCTGCGCTCCCTTTAAGACCGTGGGCGGTTGCCCGCGCCTCTGTGTAACGTCCCAGTTGTATATCCTGACGTATCTGCGAAAAGCGCTCTTCAGCCTGACTAAAGAAGATTTCCAGAATGCGGTTCAACAGTGTCTCGTTATTCATTAGACGCCGCAGGGCGCCATCGCGGTTAAACGTAATGAGAGCGTCTGACATCAGACCTGTACTCCGTTATTCATAAGCTAATTGATTGCGGCCGGCATTTTTGGCTTTGTACAAAAGCTTGTCTGCTTCGGCGATAACAACTGTCGCGGATTCACTGATACCCGACTGATACATCGCAAGACCGATGCTTACCGTAATTTCACGAAAGGGTGAGCCAATATGAGGGATGTGTAAGCGTCGCACCGTTTCCAGCACACGGTTACAAACGATTTTGGCACCGTCGATATCCGTGTTTGGTAGCAGCAGCAGAAATTCTTCACCGCCTACTCTGACAACTCTGTCCATGGGACGAAGCAGGGCGTCATTTACCGCCCTGGTGAGCCGGCAGAGACATTCGTCGCCAGTCAGGTGACCGTATTCGTCGTTGTACTGTTTGAAAAAATCGATATCAAGCAATGCTATCGACAGTGGCAGAGATTCCCGCTCGCACTCTTTTACAATAAAAGGCAGACGCTCTTCCATATAATGCCGATTGAAGGCACCGGTCAGTCGGTCAGTATAAATAAGCTGTTCCAGCAGGTCGGCCTTAATTTTATGATTGAGCTGCGTTTTAACGCGGTTTCGAAAGGTGGTTGCGTTAATGGGTTTGGTGACAAAGTCAACGCCACCGGCTTCCCAACATTTTTCCTGTTCTTCATCACTGTCTGAACCGGTGACAAACATCACCGGAATGTTAGCGGTTGACTGGTTACTGCGCAGGGCTTCACATAATTCCCGGCCACTCATTTCAGGCATGCTGACATCACTGATAATCAGGTCAGGTAATTGCGCCGCGCAATAGTCCAGCGCCTCTGTGGCACCGGCAACCGCATGACACTGGGTTATGTCTTCCAGTAAGGAGGTCATAATTAGGCGGCTGGTGGGTTGATCATCTACGATGAGAACGGTGCAGGCATTTAGCGTGCGCCCAGTATCTTGTTTTAAAATCAACGTAGCTTCCTTTTCTGCCACGCCAGCGTAAGCGGGAAATCGTTACAACTGAGCGCGCTAGTTACATCGTCATTCCACTTTAAATAAAACGAACCACTTTTTAAATAAAAACCAGGTATTTATTGTAGTTCGTTTGATATTTAACAGTAGCGTTGCACTGCTCAGAACAGCTGCATTGCGACCACCACATAAAGTGCTGCTGTAGCTAGCCAGCCAGCCAGAAAAAAGTAGCTGCGCGGACTGGGGTTCTTCTCCGTGGCAATCACGTAGTAAAGTACCATGTGAATCAGTCGAGCCGATGCATAGGTCCAGACCAGCGCTGCTAGCAGGGCGGCTTCAACGCCCACAAATATAGCGAGCAAGGCGGGTAGTACAAAGACTGAAAGGTTTTCCAGTGAGTTATGAAAGGTGCGGTGAGAGCGAAAGACAAAAGACTCATGGCTTAATCCATCGTCGAGTTTGCCGGGCACGGCGTGGTCTGACTTCCCATGAGCAGCTGCCGCAATAAAGTTTTGTACAAATACCGTCAATAAGATGACCCATAGCCCGGTCATGGTCCACCAATAACTTTCTATCATCATTGCCTCTTTTTACTTTTTGTCCATCACTATTCAAACGCGTTCATAAGTGGGGTTATTGTGCTCTATGGGAGTAACCAATGGTATTGGTTAGCACTGAAATCTCTTCAAGATAATTTCGCTGATTTTCCCTCATTTTGATGTTTTTAATCATAGTCAGATTTCGTAACCATGGGTAAAGATACAGATCGGCCCAGCTCAGACTGTCATCGTGTTGAGAAGGCAAGACGATATCAGTCATCTTCGAAAGTGTTTTTTCAATTTCTGCCTGATACGTTTTTGAATTATCCATTGCGGTGTCAAAGCTCATGCCTAATAAGGCTTCCTTCTCACTTTGATAATAGTTTCTCGCGGACTGCGTGGAAAACTCCGGCTGCTTTATCAAAATTGTTCGAGGAAATAACATGGCATCGATGTCATTTTTAATTTTATGCAGCGCTTCAAGCTGCTCATCATGATTAACCTGGTCTGAGATAAACTTTTTATCGCTAAAGGCCTGTAGCCGATTAACAATTTGCTCGCTGTCACTGATTGCTGTGCCGTCTTCCAGCTCCAGAATTGGGACTGACTTTTTGTTGATCAGCCGCATTGACGTTTCTTCATCATTGTTAAGCAGGTAAACTTTCTGGTGTCTGATATCAAGATAATTCGCGACCATATCTGCACGCAGACAAAACGGGCAGTGCTGATATTGATAAAGGGTAATCATAATTGCTCCTGATGAGCCGGTCGAAGTGACAAAAAAAGAAATGTATCGAATATAGTGCCTACGCAGCGAAACGGTTATTAGTACACTTCATGGGAAAACTTCATGCCTGATGCGCATCTGCTGACCGTGTTCATCATTGCAACGCTCACATTAACGCTTTCGCCAGGGCCGTCGAATTTGTATATCGTCGCCAGCACCTTAAGCCGCGGCTGGCAGGCTGGCGTTTCGGCAGCGCTTGGAATGGCAATCGGAAGCTGCATTTATGTCATGCTTTCGGCTGCAGGAATGTCAGCGTTAGTACTGAGCTTCCCAAAGACCTTTTTGCTGATCAAGGTATGTGGCGCGCTTTATCTGATAGGATTGGGCTGGGTAACCATTCGCCAGGCCAATAAGGGTAAAACCGATGCGATTACGACCGGTTACAATGATGAAAACACCAGAGAGAACCTGCTGCTTCAAAGTCTGGTCGTCGAGTTGACTAATCCAAAAACGGTGCTCTTTTTCATCGCGTTTTTGCCGCAGTTTACACAAGCCGGCGCTTCGGATATTCAGCTTCAGTTTTTGGTGCTCGGGGGACTTTATACGTTGCTCGCTTTTGGCTCTGATCTCTTCGTGGTCACGGTGGCGAAAGGGTTCTCGACACTGCTCAAAACCAATAATCAGTTAAAATTCTGGCAAGATTTGCTGGCAGGATTTGTGCTGGCCGGACTGGGAATATTTATAGTAATAAATGAATTGTATTTTGTTATGCAATAATTGATACAGGCCCCTCACTGCATCATATTCCATTTTGTTGTTCCACCAGCGTGAGACAATGCATGAAAAATGGCGCAGTGAGAGAAGGCAGCCTGGAAAACTTAGTAACTTTTCTTCGGCATGATAACTTTATCGATGGCGTGAATCACACCGTTGGAGGCTTTAACATCTGCTTTGATAACGGTGGCATCATTTACCATCACTGTATCGCCATCCACCGTAATTTCAATGTCACTTCCCTCTAAAGACGTTGCGGCGTCCATGTCCATTACATCACTGGCCATGACTTTTCCTTCAACGACGTGATAAGTCAGTACGTCTATCAATTTTTCCTTATTTTCCGGCTTTAACAGCATATCCAGCTTATCCGCCGGTAGCGCCTCAAAGGCTTCATTGGTTGGCGCAAATACAGTCAGGTCACCGGAATCTTTCAACGTGTCGGTAATGCCCGCTGCCTGAATAGCGGTAACCAGTGTTGAAAATTGTGGGTTGGATTGTGCTGTGGCCACAATGTCCATCATGTCTTTGTCTTTATGATGATTGGCAAACGCAGAAGCACTTAGTGTCAGCGCAACCGCGGATAGTGCTGCGCTCGCAATATACGAAGTTTTCATTTCATTCTCCTGAAATAGAATACATTAGATGTAATGCACACATATCTACGGCATGGATAGACGTTAAGTTTATGAACATTTATTAACCAATAGCGTCTATACTAAAAAGGTTGTGAACTTTTTCAATGCCAGGGCTGGCTCAGGAGGTCGTTATGAGCCTATGGATAAAGCTTTGGTTTATTACCGGCGTGCTGGTCTGCGGAGGCTGTGCCACGCAGGGTGATCGCAATGCCGACGCAGCGCCATCAGCCAGTGTGTTCAGAGACGACTTATTCCCCGCGTACATGCTATCGTCAGTAGAAGAGCCGCAGACGATTTTTGCGCTCGACAGCGATGCGCAGGCATTCGTTAACCAAACTCAGTCTGAAGTACGTACACCGCGGGAAAATATTCGTAATCTCGTCAATCAAATCTTTGACCATGCGGCCTTAGGCCTGAGCTATCAAAGTGCTGCCAACACCATTGCCAGTGCAACGTTTGAGCGCAGTCAGGCGAATTGTCTTTCACTTTCTATCATGACCTATGCCATGGCAAAGTATGCTGGATTGTCGCCGCAATTCTATCAGGTTAATATTCCTGAATACTGGACCAGAAGAGAGGGCGTAAACCTGTTGAACGGGCACATCAACCTGAGGATCAGCCCTTATAAAGCACCCAATGATATTGTGTTTTCCGAAGCGTATGCTGACGTTGATTTTGATCCGCAGGAAGTTCGTAACAACTTCGTTCGTGAGCCCATTTCCCGCACGCGTGTGATCGCCATGTTTTATAACAATAAGGGAGCGGATGCGCTTCTGGCAAATAGTTACAGCGACGCATACCGGTACTTTAAGGCGGCAGTTCAGACTGATTCGTCCCTGTCACAGGCATGGGTTAATCTTGGTGTGCTATATCGTAGACTCGATGCGAATGATTCAGCATTGGCCAGCTATCAACGGGCGCTTAAAGAAAATCCGCAACATCTGACTGCATGGGAAAACCTCTCGATTCTTTATGCTGCTACCGGGCGAAAGGATGAGGCTCAAGCAATTCAGAACCGGCTGGCACGAGAGCGTCAGGAGAATCCGTTTTACCATACGATGTTGGGTGAAGATGCATTAGCTGCAGGGGCTCCCGATAAGGCATTAAGCCATTTTCGGACGGCGCTCAGACTCGACCGTCATCAGCATGTGATTTATTTCGGGCTGGCCAAGGCATACGCTGCATTGGGGAACACCGCGAAAGCGCGCACTCAGCTTGTCAAGGCTGCAAGATTAGTCCCTGATGAAAATATAAAAGCCAGGTATCAAAGCAAGTTATTTGCGCTTCAGTCATCCTGAGAACCAGTCAAACCACGCTTATCAACAAAAAAGGCCCGTTTAAGGGCCTGTTGAGAATCAGATAACACCAAGCTCTTTCAGACGTTCCTGAAGATAAGAACCTGCTGTATGTCGTTCAGACAATTGCACATCAGGCCGCGGGTGTAAGAATAACGGCAGCGAGATGCGCGACTTGGTCATATCGGCGTTTTCAGGGTTGATGACCCGGTGCGACGTTGACGGGAAGTAATGACCTGACGCTTCCTGAAGCATATCGCCGATATTCACAATTAAATTACCAAAGTCACAGGGTACGTCTAACCAACTACCATCTTTAAGCTGGACCTGTAATCCTGGCTCATTTGCAGCTGGTAAGATAGTGATCAGGTTAATATCTTCATGCGCCGCTGCGCGTATCGCCTCAGGTTCTTCATCACCGCTAAGGGGAGGGTAATGCAACACCCGTAATAAGGTCTGGTCACTGTCTTCGATCATTTTTGACAGCGCCTGACTGTAGTGTTTGCTTACATCTTCCGGTGAGTACTCTTCTATCCAGGAAAGCAACTCACGGGCAAGCTCATTGGCCGCTTTGTAATAGTCTGCCAGCTGCTGACGAAGATGTTCAGGACATTGTCCCCAGGGATAAAAATGAAAATATTCCTTGATATCTTTTTTGGTAAATCCTTTCGCCGTTTCAGATACACTTTGTGGAAAAAAGCCATCCTGAGTACCTTTATTGTAAACATACTCGTGCTTTACTTCACTGTCGAAAAATGCTTGCCAGGCGTCGTAAATATCCGTAACCATCGACTGCTGAATAGGATGGTTTTTTAGTACGCCAAAGCCGGTCTCGCGAAGCGATTCGACAAACTCTTTTTTCGCGTTTTCTGATGTATAGTCAACAGCAACTAATTGCATAACGGTGTCCTGTAAAACTCGGGGGTAATGCACTAAGTTTACCCCAATATACAAAAACGGCGACCAGTGTCGCCGTCTATAATAAGGCTAATGTATTAAAACCTGACTGTTTAGTCCAGTTTTTTCCCCTGTGAATGGCTACCCCAGGGAGAGGTAGAAGCCCGCCAGGGCTGCACTCATTAAGTTAGACAATGTCGCAGCAATAACGGCTTTAAGGCCTAATGCGGCAATTTCTTTGCGACGGGTCGGTGCCATCGCACCAATACCGCCCATCAGAATGGCGATGGAGGAGAAGTTCGCAAACCCACACAGTGAGAACGTAACAATCGCCTGCGAGATTGGTGACAGCGCATCCTGATTTGCCACATAATCCAGGTATGCAACAAATTCATTCACGACTATTTTCTGACCGATAAAACTACCTACCAGTTGCGCTTCACTCCATGGTACGCCCAGCACCCACGCTAAAGGCTGTAACAGAAAACCCAGTATTGCCTGGAAAGACAGTGCTTCGTAGCCGAACAATGCGCCAGCCCAGCCAATAATCCCGTTTAGCATGGCAATCAGAGCAACAAAAGCCAGGAGCATCGCACCTACATTCAATGCCAGCTGTAAGCCTGACGCTGCGCCACTGGCCGCCGCATCAAAGACATTAGCATAATCAGTATCTTCCGCTTTGATGTCGGTCAATTCATCATTGGCTTTCTGGGTTTCCGGCAACATAATTTTTGCCATTAGTAAGCCACCGGGTGCGGCCATGAAACTGGCTGCCAGCAAGTATTTTAGCTCAACCCCCATACTGGCATAGCCTGCCATAACGGAGCCGGCGATTGATGCCAGTCCTCCCACCATGATGGCGAATAACTCAGAACGGGTCATGTGAGGGATAAAGGGGCGAACAACCAGGGGCGCCTCTGTCTGCCCGACAAAAATATTGGCGGCAGCCGACATCGACTCAGGACGGCTGGTGCTAAGCAGCTTTTGTAACAGCCCACCAATTAATCTGATCACCCAGCTCATAATGCCAAGGTAGTATAAGACGGCAATCAGCGAAGAGAAAAATACGATAACGGGCAGCACGTTAAAGGCAAAGATAAAGCCAAGGCTTTTATCGCCGACCGGCCCGAATATAAAGTCGATTCCTTGCTGGCTGTAACCAATGATGTTACCGACAAATATGGTCATACCGTGCAGAAACTGTATGCCCGGTTCAAAATAAAGAATGAACGCGCCAATGGCTGCCTGAACAGCAAAAGCACCACCTACGGTACGCCAGCTGATGCTTCCTTTGGCAGACGACATTAAAAATGCGACGCCAAGCAGACATATCATGCCCAGTAAACTTACCATAGTAGGGTCCCTTTCTTATTATAATAGCGCTTGCTGTATATGAGACTTGATTACGTCCAGCGCAATCTGGTTTTTACCACCCTGAGTGACCACCACATCAGCAGTAAACCTGCTTGGCTCAATAAACTGATGATACATGGGTTTGACCGTTTTCTCGTACTGTTTGGCGACAGACTCCAACGTACGTCCACGCTCTTTAACATCACGCATCATGCGACGCATCAGACAGATATCCAGTGGCGTATCAATGAAAATTTTCACATCAAAAAGCGGTAATAATTCCGGGCGAGCCAAAAGCATGATGCCTTCCAGAATAATAACCGGCGCGGGTAAAAGACGCTCAGTTTCCGGCAGGCGGGTGTGAGTTTTAAAACAATAGTGCGGGTATTCTATAGCTTCACCCTCGCGAAGCGTTTGCAGGTGTGCCTTTAACAGCTCATGCTCAAACGCATTGGGGTGGTCATAGTTATTTTGTTCCCGGGCTTCCATAGGAAGATGATCCTGGGCGCGGTAATAATGGTCTTCGCGCAAAATCTGGACAGGTTTACCCTGCACCGCAAACGCTTTGAGCAAATTTTCGGTAAAAAGTGACTTTCCAGAGCCTGAAGCACCGGATATCGCAATAATTAATGGAGATTGCATAACAATAGGGGGCTGATTTTCCTGACGCAAAGATACGCAATTGCACCGTATGAATCAATCTTAAGTTCGTATTTATCTATTAGTGGAGCGTTTTTTGCGTGTCAGGTTATCCGGACAAATGCATGCGAGTATCTGCTTGAACCGGCAATCCCATTGTTAGTTACCAATAATTTCAATATCTTGCGTACTGATATTGGTCAGGGCAAATGAATGTTGCTTAGAGCGGGAGCCCTCACCCTGAGCGCGTGGCGGATAAAATTTATCTTTTGCTTCAGCAAATGGGGCGAAAACATCTTCAAGCGCTGAGCGAATTTCGCTCAGCGTTTTGTCGAGATTGGCATTGAAGTCCGGACGTTTACGTTTGGTATGACCCAGTTCTATGAGTCTGGCAAATACAGTGTTTGCCATGAGGGTCAGCTCCTGCGGTATGTCGGTATGATGCACAAGCTGCGCATCGGGGTGTTCCACACAGTACTTAACCAATGCAACATAGAAGCAAAAAGGTTTGTTTTGCATGGTGGCTTCTCTGTCATCTACACCATTGCGTATGGTTTTGCTTTTCAGGTCAATAACAAGGTGGGGTATTGCCTCGGGCACTGACTCAGCAGATTCACTGGCGATAAGGCGTTTCTTGTTTTGCCGGATTCTGACAATAACAGGTGTCACTGCGACAGTAGCAAGCAGTGCCAGAGGGGTGAAAGAAAATGCATGCCACCAGGGAATGACAGAGAGCTTCACCGCCAATGTTTGTTCAGCAGTATCCATATTTATCGCAGTAATGTGACCGTACTGCTTAAACGGGGCGCTGGCCATGACATTTTGCAATGAAATAACCGACACGGGCGTGCCTGCGTCTTCAAGTGTGGTATTTATCCGGCTTATATAGCCTTTAACTTCCACCTCATCCACGGGCGTACCCAGCATCTTATTGCCCACATCCAGATAAGCGGAGTCCAGGCCAATGCGCCTTTCTATCTGGTCTATGGCCTTATGTGTAGACACATACGTACCTATCGCCTGGCCGGTCCCTGTGGCGACCTGAAAGATAATGAATAACGCAACAGCGATCCCGGCTACTTTCAGCCATTGCGCGTTGTTGGTAAACGTCTCAAGTCTTTTCACGCTGGCATCCTTTGGCAATATCAACATTCTGATAATAACTTTTTTCGCTGGCAGCCGCTGTTTTCGCTATCGCTCGTTGCAATGCGCAACGTAAATCGGTGTTACGTGTCTGCATTTTTAAGTACCAGCGCATGCCGCTTACATTATCTTCCAATGGCGTGGCGTAATTTTTTGATAGCGAGCGATCGTCATCCTCGCTCCAGTAAGAGGAAATAACATCCACTTCTCCGGCTAAAAGCGCGCTGCGTAATGCGCTGTGCGAGCTGTATTGGTGTAGCGAAAGATTCTCATCATTGAGGCCCAGTGTCTGGAGTGTTGTTTTGGGCACAATATAGCCTGAGCGACTACTTGGGTAATCCAGAATACCTATCCGTTTGCCAATGAGGTACTCCTTCGATAATTCAGGCTTCTCTCTAAGCGCAATAAAGTAAGCACTGTAATCTTCGTGCGCTGCAATTACCTCGTAATCATAAATAAGATTTGCACCAAAGGCTTCAATCACGTTGCTCTTCACCAGGGCGAGATCGGCGACTCCATGATTAATATAGCGGAAGGTATCGTAATCATTGTGACCCACTACCAATCTGACAGTGCCGAACTGGCGTGCCACAACAGGATTCTCGCACAAGTTGTCCCGTAGGGATTTGGCAACAGCATTCTCAGTCAGATAAATATTCAGTAAGTCTTTATTCGTAGAAAGTGATGTCTCGCAGGTTAAAAATTGCCCGATTTGCGGTGGTATAGAATCAAAGGCAGAAAGTTTTTTGAAAAAACCAGCAGCCAGACAAAGTCCGGCGACAACAATGATTAGTACTGTCTTTCCAATTCTGAACATAGGCGAAGCAAAAATGCAGAAGGTGATTTCTAGTTTTATTTGTAGAGGGGATTTGACCAGTTAAGCTTATTTGATGCAACAGGTAATCTTACTTTAGTAAAGTAAGTTGTTGTTAAATGGTGTTATTTTATTAATAAATTTGAATGATAACAAACGCTGTTTATTAGATGTACATGCGTTAAAAATATGCCCCGCCTTAAATGAGGTTGAACGGGCTATCGGTTGTAAGCGGGAATAAGGTGTGTGTAATCGCGCAAGTGCTCGAACTACCACATACCATAAGATATATGTACGCGATAAAAAGAAAAAAGCGTCATGTTTTTGCAACATTTCTACTTAACAATCTGCCGCGAACACATTCAACACATTGGTTATTAAATCAGTCAGCTGATTGTAAATACCTTTTATATAAGAAATAAGGGAAACACACATGATCTCCAAATCTAAGTTCAGTCGCGTCGCGGTTGCGGTGGCGTTGTCAGTAGGCATGGCCTCTACTGCAATGGCACAGGAAACCTCCTCAGCGATGAAGGGAAGAATTACTACGCCAACTGGTACACCTGCAGCGGGTACATCAGTTACAGTAATTCACGTTCCTTCTGGTACCACTCGAGAAGTGACTGTTGGTGAAAACGGCACATTTAATTTGCGTGGTTTGCGTGTTGGCGGTCCTTATCAAATTGTTGTTGATTCTGATACTTACCAGGACACCACAATTGATGATATCTATATCAATCTGGGCGACCCCTACGGCCTGGATTTGACTCTGGAAGAGTCATCTGACATCGAAGTCATCTCAGTAAGCGGTAGCGCAATGAGCGCGCAGTATTTCGGAAGTACTGGCCCACAAACTGTTTTTGGTCTTGAGGACCTGGAAAATGCGCCTGCTATCAACCGTAGCATTACCGATATCGTACGTGCCGACCCTCGTGTTTTTGTTGATGAAAGCTTCAACGACGCTATCAGCTGTGGTGGTTCAAGCCCACGCTTTAACAGTCTGACGCTTGACGGTATTCGTATGAACGATGCGTTCGGTCTGAACAGCAATGGTTACCCAACTGAACGTATGCCTTTCCCTTATGATGCCATTCAACAGGTCGCTGTAGAGCTCGCGCCTTTTGATGTTGAGTACGGTGGTTTTACAGCCTGTAATATCAACGCGGTTACTAAATCAGGTACGAACGAAGTTCACGGCGGTGTATTCTTCGACTATACCAACGATTCTATGCGTGGTGACACTGCTGGTGGTGTTGAGCAGGACAACGGCAACTACAATGAGCGTCGTTACGGTTTCAATGTTGGCCTGCCGCTTCTTGAAGACAAACTGTTCCTGTTCACCACTTATGAAAAGCTGGAAGGCGTCCAACTGTTCAATTATAACGGTCTGAACACACGCATTTCTCAGGAAGATGCAGACGCAGCAGCTGAAATTGCACAGCGCGTTTACGGTTACGATGTGGGTGGTCTGCCAGGTTCAGCGCCTATTGAAGATGAAAAACTGCTAATCAAATTAGACTGGAACATCAACGCAAACCATCGTGCCTCTTTGGTATACAACTGGAATGACGGTGGCAGCATCAGTCAATCTGATGCAGACTCTGATGAACTGCCGTTCAGCAACCACTTTTATGAGCGTGGCGCAGAGCTAGAGTCTTATGTGGCATCTGTGTTCTCTGACTGGACACCTGATTTTGTAACTGAACTGCGCGTTGGCCACACTAAGCTGGATAACCGTCAGCAGTCTCTTGATGAAGCGTCTGGTTTTGCAGAAGTTCAAATTGATACCGTTGATGGCGGTACAATCTACCTTGGCCCGGATGACTCTCGCCAGTCAAACGATCTGAATTACGATGTGACTACCGCTAAACTTGCTGGTACTTACTACCTGGGCGAGCACACGCTGACAGCGGGTGTTGAGTATGAGAAGACTGATGTATTCAATCTGTTCATGCAGCACACGGTAGGTGAGTATCGCTTTAACGATTTGGCTGATTTTGAAGCCGGCCGTCCAGACCGTATTTATTACAACAACTCTGCAGGTACCAACAACCCTGATGATGCCGGTGCATCTTTCTCATATGACGTCACTACGTTTTATGTTCAGGACGAGTTTTATGCAACGGACGACTTAAAAGTAAAAGTGGGTCTTCGTTATGACACGTATGGCTCTGATGACACACCGCGCCTGAATGAAAACTTCCAGGAGCGTTATGGATTCGCTAACACAGCGAACGTTGACGGTATCAGCCTGCTGCAGCCACGTTTAGGTCTGACTTATACGGTTAATAATGATCTTGAGCTGCGTGGTGGTGTAGGTCTGTACTCAGGTGGTAACCCGAATGTCTGGATTTCAAACGCCTATTCAAATGACGGTGTTACCAATATTGGAACACGCGAAAGCGATATCCCAGGTTGGGTAAGCGGCGAAAGCTCGTTGTTTGACACACCGTTGTCAGGTAATGGCCAACCTATTTACGATATCCCACAGGCGCTGTTTGACGAAGTTGCCAACACCAGCTTAACAGATGGCGATGGCCAGACTAACGCAACAGACCCTGACTTTGACATTCCGTCAGAGTGGAAATATGCATTTGGTGCTACCTACCTTGCGCCTTACGATTATGTAGTTACCGCGGATGTCATTTACACTGATCGTCAGGATTCAGCAATTGTTCGCGATGCAAATATCCAGTACAGCGGCGAAACACGTTTTGATGGCCGTCCGATTTACGAGCAGGTAGATCCTGAGCGCGATGTGGGTGAAGACTTTATTCTGGGTAATGTTAACCAGGGCGATGGTGATTCAATCATCTTCTCACTGGGTGTAAATAAAGACTGGCAGAATGGTCTGCAGGGCTCATTGTCTTATGCATATGTTGATGCAGAAGATGCTAACCCGATGACCAGTGCAGTTGCATTCTCTAACTACACAAACTTTGCAACCAGTGATCCAAATAACCCGGCAGCCGCAACATCAGATTATGCTGTAGGTAACCGCTTTAACCTGTCTCTGAGCTATACCCATGAGTTCTTTGATGGTTACAACACGCGCTTTAATCTGTTCGCGACAGCGAACGAAGGTAAGCCTTTCTCGTATGTTTATGGCAATAACAGAGCATTCCCTTGGGATGAAGCGCGCTCACGTCAATTGCTTTACATACCTGAAGTAAACGACGCAAATGTTGTTTTCGTGGATAGCGTAGACCGTGACGGCAATGTTGTTCAAACCGCAGAAGAAGCCCAGAACGGCTTTAATGAGTGGGTTGAAAGCAACGGCTTTACTCGTGGTCAGATACTGGATCGCAACAGCGAAACCGCTGACTGGTGGGTAAAAGCTGACCTGCGTATTTCTCAGGAACTGCCAGGCTTTATGGATGATCACAAAGCCAGTGCTTTCATCATGGTAGAAAACCTGACTAACCTGTTGAATGACGACTGGGGTGATTTCCGTCAGGGCTCTTTCGTTGGTGATACTGTTGTTGAAGCAGACTTCAACGAGCAAGGCCAATACGAATACAGTGCATTTGGAGCGCCAGAGCAGAACCTGCAACGCGGACCTTCACTGTGGGAAATCCGTGTAGGTATCAGCTACGACTTCTAAATGCTGTAAAGCGATAGAAATCAAAAGGCCACCTTAGGGTGGCCTTTTTTATTTGTACCGATATGCACATAAAGCTGATGCTCAATTGATAAGCATATAAGAGAAAAATGTCCCTACACGTCTTTTGTTCTCATAAGCCTTAATCATGATTCAGTAAGCAGAAATAAACTCACAGCCCGTTGCAGGAGTATGAACACTGTAACTTCAAATCAGGAGAAAGTGTTTATGTCTAAGCGAATCTTAATGGTAATGACATCCCACGATATTATGGGGGATTCTGGCAAGAAAACGGGAATCTGGCTGGAAGAGTTTGCTTCTCCGTATTATGCGTTTGTGGATGCAGGCTACACCATCACACTGGCATCCCCGATGGGGGGTGAGGTACCTATCGATCCGATGAGTCTGGAAAAAGACGCGCTGACCGATGATACAGAGCGATTTTCAGAGGATAAAAATGCTGCCTCAGCGTTAGCTTCTACCATTCCACTGAAAGACGTGAAAGCCGATGAGTTTGACGGTGTATTTTATCCCGGTGGTCACGGGCCGCTATGGGACCTGTCCGATAACGCCGATTCTAAAGCGCTGATTGAGGCAGCATTGCAAACCGGTAAGCCTGTTGCAGCGGTGTGTCATGCGCCAATCGTGTTAAAAGATGTGAAAGACACCAATGGTGACTATTACATCAAGGGGCGCCCGGTAACCGGCTTTTCGAACACCGAAGAAGAGGCAGTAGGCCTGACTGACGTTGTACCTTATCTGGTTGAAGACGAGCTGGTTAAGAACGGGGGCGAGTTTTCAAAAAAAGGTGACTTTGAACCGTATGTCGTTGAATCGGGACATCTGATTACCGGCCAGAATCCACCTTCCTCACGGCCAGCTGCTGAAGCGATGATTAAAAAGCTGGGGTAATATCTAATTAAAAGGCCACCCCGGGTGGCCTTTTATACATTATCGAATAAGTCTTCTACACGCTGACGTAACGTTTCTATTTTGCTGACATCAGCAGGAGCAATAAAGATGGTATCATCGCCGGCAATAGTGCCTAAAACGCCATCTTTGGCGCTTAATGAGTCAAGTAGTCGGGCGATAAGTTGTGCAGCGCCCGGGCTGGTTCTTATGATCACCATGACGTTGTTGTGTACAATGTCCAGAACCAGTTGTTTAAGTGGGCTTTTGGCTGTCGGCATGCCCAGCTCTGGTGGAAGGCAGTAGACCATGTCTCCCCGTGCATTACGGGTTCGCACTGCGCCGAATTTGCTAAGCATTCTTGAAATTTTTGACTGGCTGATATTATCAAAACCCTGTGCTTTCAGGGCCTCGACGATTTCACCCTGTGAGCCATAGCTTTCAGCTTTGAGAATTTCTTTAAACGCTTTGATGAGTTGTTCTTGTTTTTGATTTGCCATAGCGCCTGCTGTCATTTGGTAGAAGAGTAACAAAGAGTTATTATTGTGCCGTAGAGCTGGACTTTAGGCAATTTAATTGCATAATCATGCAACCAATTGCATACGACATAGACAATTTGCTGCCAGGTGGAGTAATACCATCAGGTAATTGTCTTTCTAACGGCGTTGCTATAGGCTGCGCTGTCGTTGATTAACATACATTTCCATAGGAGAAATCAAATGAAAGTAGCCGTGTTAGGTGCTGCCGGTGGTATTGGTCAGGCGCTGTCGCTGTTGTTGAAAACGCAACTTCCGGCCGGTTCTGAACTTGCGCTGTACGATGTTGCTCCGGTTGTTCCTGGTGTAGCTGTAGACTTAAGCCACATTCCGACTGATGTAAAAGTTACCGGTCACGGTAAAGAAGAGTTGGGCGATGCGCTGACAGGCTGTGACGTTGTGTTGATTCCTGCTGGTGTACCTCGTAAGCCAGGTATGGACCGCTCTGATTTGTTCAACATGAATGCGGGCATCGTGAAGACGCTGGTTGAAGGTGTTGCTGAGCATTGTCCAGATGCGTGTGTCGGTGTTATCACAAACCCTGTTAACACGACGGTTGCCATTGCTGCTGAAACGCTGAAAGAAAAGGGCGTTTACGATAAAAACAAGCTGTTTGGTGTTACCACGCTTGATGTAATTCGCGCAGAAACGTTTGTTGCCGAACTTAAAGATCTGGATCCGGCGAATGTTCACGTGCCGGTCATTGGCGGTCACTCAGGCACCACAATTCTGCCACTGCTGTCTCAGGTTGAAGGCGTCAGCTTTACTGATGATGAAGTTGCCAGCCTGACTAAGCGTATTCAGAATGCAGGTACCGAGGTTGTTGAAGCTAAAGCCGGTGGCGGTTCTGCAACATTGTCGATGGGTCAGGCGGCTGCACGCTTCTGTCTGTCGTTGGTTGCAGCAATGCAAGGTGAAAACGTTGTCGAGTACACGTATGTACAAACTGATGACAGCGACGATGCCGCATTCTTTGCCCACCCTGTTCGTTTAGGTGCGAATGGCGTACAGGAAATTCTGCCATACGGTGAGCTGAGCGACTTCGAGCAAAAAGCGAAAGACGATATGCTTGAAGGTCTGCGTGGCGACATCAAAACGGGTGTTGATTTCGTGAACGGCTAAGTCGTTTTAACGAATAAAAAACCGGGCCATCACCCCGGTTTTTTTATGCCTGAACCTCTTACTTATTGTGCTTGAGCACAATACGGTAATGGGCTTTGCCGTCTCTTAATCGTGCGATGGCATCGTTGATATCATCAAACGCAAAGGTCTCTGTCACCGGCTCGATATTGTGCAGCGCTGCAAAATCCAGCATCTTTTTAATCGTGGCTGGGCTACCAACCGGTGAGCCTGACACCGACCGTTGACCCATTATCAGGCCGAACACCCCAATATCTAACGGCTCAAGTGTTGCGCCGACAAAGTGCAGGCGACCTTTGGGCGCAAGCGTGGCGATGTATTTGTCCCATTCCAGCTTTACATTCACAGTTGAGATAATCAGATCAAACCGACCCTGTGCATCTTTCAGCGCCTGATCGCTTTTGCTATCCAGGACATGATGGGCACCTAACTCTTTTGCTTCTTTTTGCTTTTCCTCACTGGAGGTGAATGCCGTTACCTCACAGCCCCAGGCATTGAGAAACTGCAGGGCAATATGGCCTAAACCACCAATACCGATCACGCCAACTTTGGCCGTCGGTGGGATGTCAAACTGGGTCAGAGGATTAAAGACGGTAATACCACCACAAAATAGTGGGCCGGCAACATCCGGATTGATGTTTTCAGGAAGCGGAATTACGGCGGTAGATTGCGCCCGGACACGGTCGGCAAAACCACCATGGCGGCCGGCGATGGTCATTTGCGCTGAACCACACAGGTTGTGGTCACCCTCCAGGCAGGTATTGCACTTATCGCAATAGCTGGAGTGCCAGCCCAGTCCCACACGCTGACCTTCTTTCAATGTGGAAACCTGACTACCCAGCTTCGATATACGGCCAACAACTTCGTGACCAGGGACAAACGGATATTCGGTCATGCCCCATTCGTTATCGAGCATACTCAAATCGCTGTGGCACAGGCCACATGACTCAACCTCAATTTCAACTTCGTCCTGGCCAAGTTCACCGGGATCATACTCAAATGACTCAAGCTTACCGCCAGGTTCTTTTGCAGCGTAGGCGTTAATCATAGGTTCTCTCCATTTGTAAGGGTATGAGTGTTTACACCCACAGTTGGCCTATCAGTTCACCATTGCATGTAATATATAAGTTTCTGCTCATAAAAAAGCCGGCAATGAAGCCGGCTTTCAACAATCGCACAGGAAAAGATGTTAACCCGTATTGCGCATACCAATAGCGATACCTGCGATGGTAACCATCATCGCCTGTTCCAGTTCAGTATTGTGCGCATCATCACCTGCCTTACGAATACGATCCAGTAACTCGATTTGCAGATAATGCAACGGCTGCAGATAAGCCGCACGGATGTTCATCGACTCTTTACCTTCCGGGTCCTGATACATAATGTCAGGCTGACCGGTCAGGCTCAGTAATGAATCAATACTCTGGGTCAGTTCATCGCGAAGCGCTTTACCGAAATGTGCCAGCTCTTTAGGTACAAGGCGTTCATCATACGCTTCGCTAATCCGTGGATCAGCTTTATGAAATACCATGTCCAGCATGGAAAGGCGTGAACGATAAAATGGCCATTCGCTGAACATCTCAGCCACGACACTTTCATCAGACTCGGCTTTCACCTCGTCGATAGCGCGCATGACGCCAAGCCACGACGGTAATACAAGGCGCGTTTGCGCCCATGCAAAGATCCACGGTATAGCACGCAGACTTTCGATGCCTCCCTGAGGCTTACGCTTAGAGGGACGGCTACCTAACGGCAATTTGCCCAGCTCCTGTTCCGGTGTCGCCACACGGAAGTAGGGGACAAAGTTCTCATCCTGTCTGACGGTACCACGATAATTATCGCGTCCTTTCGCCGCCATCTTTGTGATTAGCTCACGCCATTCTGGCTTAGGCTCCGGTGGCGGAAACAGCATCGCTTCGATAATGGCACTGGCGTAAATTCCAAGACTGCGTTTGGCAAGGCGGGGCATACCAAACTTATAGCGAATGGTCTCACCCTGTTCAGTTACGCGGAAGCCACCTTCCAAAGAACCCGGAGGTTGCGAGTGGATAGCGGCATGCGCCGGTAACCCACCACGGCCGATTGTGCCGCCACGCCCATGGAATAATGTCAGTTGCACATCAAACTCTTCGGACAGCTTAACCAGTGCTTCCTGCGACTCGTACTGCGCCCAGCCCGCAGCCAGTGCTCCTGCATCCTTCGCAGAATCCGAGTAGCCAATCATGATGTACTGACGACCCTTAACGTAGCCACGGTACCAGTCGATAGACAGCAATTTACGCATGACATCCGGCGAATTGTTCAAATCGTCCAGCGTTTCGAACAATGGTGCTACCGGCATTGGCCAGTCAACGCCAGACTCCTGCAGTAACAGCTGCACAGCCATAACATCTGACGGCTCACTGGCCATTGAAATGATATAGATGCCAAAGCCATTTTTGCTGTGCTTGGCAATGACCTTACATGTGTCGAGTACTTCCTTGACGTCATCAGATGCATTCCACTGGGCCGGGAATAAGGGGCGCTTAGAAGATAATTCACGCAGCAAAAACGCCTGCTTATCATCTTCACTCCACTGTGCATAATCGCCCAGACCCAGATAGCGGGTAATTTCACTAAGGACATCGGCATGGCGCTCGGAGTCCTGACGTACATCCAGGCGCAACAGGTGCACACCGAAGCAACGAATGCGACGGATCGTATCAAGCAATAAACCGTCCGCAGTCACCTTCATGCCGCATTTGCATAAGGAGTCATAACTCAGCAGAAGCGGGTCGAGCAGTTCGCTGTTATCTGTAATCCAGTTGCTCTGATCAACATTTTTGCCGGCCAGAAAATCACTGATCCCGTCGCGGGTCGCAGTAAGGCGGCTTACCAAAGGACGTAATAGCGCACGATAGGGTTCGTTGGCGTCGCCAACCACTTCGCGCATCTCATCGCTGCAGTCGAACATTGACAGTTCAACCTGCAGGCGATCGAAGTCCTGAGCGAATAGTTTCGCGGCGCGTTTGCGTGCAAGATAAAGTACCTGCTCGGTCAGTTTAGCCGTAACAAAAGGGTTACCATCGCGGTCGCCACCCATCCAGGAGCCGAATTTGACAGGCGCTGAATCCAGAGGCAACTGGACGTCATAATCTTTTTGCAGACGCTCATCTAACTCGCGCAGAAACTCAGGTACGGCTTCCCACAACGAATTTTCGATGACAGAAAAGCCCCAGCGCGCCTCGTCCACCGGCGTGGGGCGCTCTGAACGAATTTCTTCCGTATGCCAGGCCTGACTGATGAGATCGGCAATACGTGTTTCTACGCGCTGGCGGTCATGGTCATTCAGGTTTTCCTGATGAATACTTTGCAGACAGCTGGCCAGCTCTTTATGTTTATGAATGAGTGTACGGCGAGTGACTTCGGTGGGGTGGGCCGTCAACACTAAATCAATATTCAGTTTACTCACTGCCTTGTGGACATTCTCAGCGGTTAATTGCGCTTTGTCCAGGTGCTCGAAGAGTGCGTCAATGGAGGCATCCACATTCATAGCACTGTTGAATTCCTGTTCAGCAATATTGCCCAGGTTCAAGAATTGTGCGAACGCTCTGCCTACGGTGAGCAGATCTTTATCAGCAAGCTCTTTGAAAGTTTCTTTCAGATTCTCGCTGCACGATGTTTCGCCCTGATAGGATGAGCGGCCGTCTTTACGTATCTGCTCGATACGGTCAAGCCATTCCTGTCCAAGCTCATTTTTAATGGTATCCCCCAGGACTGTTCCCAGGTATCTCACTGTATCTTTAAGTTCTGAATCATAGTGTGATTGCATGGCATCCTCCTGCTTGCATGCCTGTCACCTTACTTCTTAGCGACACTCTTGTCTAACGTCTAAGGGTTATAAAGGGGAATCACGTAAAGCGATCATAATTTGAAAACCCTGCCCGGAGGCAAGTAGATATACGGTATGGTACACTTGCGCAGTTAGCAATTTTTGCATATGGGAAAATTTTCCCGGCGAACAAAAATTAGTCATAAAATGTAATTTAATTTCAGGAGAGATTGTGTCCGATAAATATACAACGATAGAAACTCAGGCCAGTTACGGTGTTGGTTTTCAGATGGGTGAGCAGCTTAAGTCGAATCCTTTCGACGGACTGAACATTGATGCTGTGGCTGAAGGTTTGCGTGATGCATTCTCTGGTGAAACAGCGCAAGTTGATAACAACACGTTACGCAACGCGTTCGGAGAAATTCATCAGCGCATGCAGGCTGCTAAAGCAGAACAGAGCAAAGCGCTGATTGAAGAAGGCGAGAAATTCCTGGCAGAGAATGCCCAGCGTGAAGAAATCACAGTGACAGAAACCGGCCTGCAGTACGAAGTTATCGAGAAAGGCGAAGGCAGCTCGCCAAACGCTGATAGCACAGTGCGTGTTCACTACCACGGTACATTGCTGGACGGCAAAATGTTCGATAGCTCTTACGAGCGCGGCCAGCCGGCAGAGTTTCCGGTTAATGGTGTAATCAAAGGCTGGACTGAAGCACTTCAGATGATGCAGGAAGGTTCAAAATGGCGTCTTTATGTGCCGCACGAACTGGCATACGGCGAACAAGGTGCCGGTGGTGCGATCGCCCCATACAGCACGCTGGTTTTTGATGTTGAGCTGCTTGACGTATTGTCTTAACGCTCGATGGTGGTACATGGAAATGCTAAGCGCATTTTTGTGTGCCACTTTCATTCCTCTGTTATATTCCCTCCCCATACATTTATAATTTTCACTATTGAATCAGTCAGGTGCTCCGAGTTGTTAAACAGCAGCACGTGTTTACAATACCCTCACATTGAGTAAAGGACGTAAATTATGATCATCAAGCCAAAAGTCAGAGGCTTTATTTGTACTAATGCCCATCCGGTAGGTTGCGACGCTTCCGTGGCAGAACAAATTGATTATGTGAAACAGCAGGGCGACTACGGTCAGGGCCCGAAAAATGTGTTGGTCATTGGTTGCTCAACGGGGTACGGACTGGCATCCAGAATTACTGCCGCATTTGGTTACGGTGCCAAAACACTGGGTGTTTGCTTTGAAAAAGCGCCGACTGAGCGTAAAACGGCAACCGCCGGTTGGTATAATACTGCTGCATTCCATAAATACGCCGAAGAGGAAGGGCTATACGCTCAAACCCTGAATGGCGATGCGTTCTCCCATGAAATGAAAAATGATGTCATTTCGCGCATCAAAAGTGAGATGGGCAAAATCGACTTGGTTATTTACAGTCTGGCGTCCCCCCGCCGTACTGACCCGAAAAGTGGTGTAACTTATAAATCAACGCTGAAACCAGTGGGTGAGGCATACACCACAAAAACGTATGATACTGACAAAGATAAAGTGCATGACGTAACCCTGGAAGCCGCTACGGATGAGGAAATTTTCAACACGATTAAGGTCATGGGCGGCGAAGACTGGGAAATGTGGATTGACGCATTGTCTGAGGCTGGTGTACTTGCTGAAGGCTGTAAGACAACAGCTTATACTTATATCGGTAAAGAGCTGACCTGGCCCATCTATGGACAGGCGACTATCGGCAAAGCCAAAGAGGATCTTGACCGCGCGGCGTCTTCTATTAATGGCAAGCATTCTGATTTGCTGGTGGATGCACACGTATCCTCCCTTAAAGCACTGGTGACGCAAGCCAGTTCTGCAATCCCGGTCATGCCATTATATATCTCACTGATGTATCAGGTGATGAAGGAAGAAGGCACCCATGAAGGTTGTATTGAACAGATAAACGGGTTGTTCACGCAGTGTCTGTACGGCAATCAGCCGACTCTGGATGAAGCAAACCGATACCGCATGGACACCAAGGAAACGAACGAGCAAACCCAGGCGAAGATTAAAGCGCTGTGGGACGATGTTACGCAGGAAAACTTTCACGATATCAGTGATTACGAGGGCTATCATCACGAGTTCTTGCGTCTGTTCGGGTTTGATATGAAACAGGTTGATTATGAGCAGGATGTTGATCCTCAGCTAAGCTGGTAATCATTAAAAAGCCGACATGTTTGTCGGCTTTTTTGATGCTAAGCAATTGTTGTATAATCGTTCAGCATAAGGTTTACAGCGAATTTGAACAAAATTTGTGGTTTATCCATTATTTGCATAGCGAAACACGGGTGGATAATGTTAAAATCCCGAAATTAGGTGGGGGTTATTCTACCCTTACTTCACGGCCAGAGTGTGGGAATGTGGTGCGGATTTCGCTAAACCCGCTGTCTGACGCCGGCTCTACAATAAAAATATCTTTTAAATAGACGGTTATCAGCATTGCTAACAGTGCTGAGATAGCTTGCTAAAGTGCAAGCTGAACGTGAGCGCGTTCAATTAACGGTAAGTACAGAGTTTTTTTGCATGCTGACAGGCGCAGCATTGTGCGGTCATGCAAAAGAGTTCTTCTATTAGAGTAGTGCGATTACATATGATAAAAATCAAGAAAGGTCTCGACCTCCCGATAAAGGGGGCGCCTGAGCAGAAAATTTCCGATGGAAATTCTGCGACGCGCGTTGCCATTCTGGGCGAAGAATATGTAGGCATGCGTCCTACCATGCACATCCAGGTGGGTGATAAAGTGAAGAAAGGTCAGCTTCTTTTTGAAGACAAAAAGAATACTGGCGTGAAATTCACTGCACCTGCTGCCGGTGAAGTGGTGGAAGTAAACCGCGGTGCCAAACGTGTTCTTCAGTCTGTTGTGATCAAGGTTGAGGGTAACGAAGCCGTTACTTTTACCAAAATTGCAGCTGACAAACTGGCCGATACATCACGTGAAGATCTGCAGCAGGTGCTGGTAGATTCAGGGATGTGGACAGCGTTCAGAACCCGTCCGTTCAGTAAGGCGCCTGCCTTAGATTCAACGCCTCATTCAATCTTTGTTACTGCGATGGATACCAGTCCATTGGCTGCTGACCCTGCAGTAATTATCAAAGAGCGTGAAGAGGATTTCATCAATGGTCTTAACGCACTGACAGCCCTGTCGGGTGGTAAAGTGTTTGTGTGTAAAGCGCCTGGCGCAAGTGTTGCCACTGGCAATGCCAAAGTAGACGTTGAAGAGTTTGGCGGACCGCATCCGGCGGGTCTTGCTGGTACCCATATCCATCATTTAGATGCTGTGGGTAATGCTAAAACGGTATGGCACATCAATTACCAGGACGTCATGGCCATTGGTGCATTACTAACGACCGGTGAGCTGGATAACCGCCGTGTAATCGCATTGGGTGGACCAGCAGCAAAACAGCCACGTCTTGTTCGCACGTTAATTGGTGCTGACATTGATGAGCTAACCGCTAATGAAATTGACGGCGGCGAGGTTCGTGTTATTTCCGGCTCAGTGCTTAATGGTACTACTGCTCAGGGCGTTCATGCGTTTCTTGGCCGCTTCCACACACAAGTGTGCGCGCTTAAAGAAGGGCGTGAGAAAAAGCTGTTTGGCTGGATTACGCCAGGCTCAGACAAGCACTCCGTTACCCGGGCTTATCTTGGCCACCTCAGCGGTAGCAAAAAATTTGATATGACAACAACAACCAATGGTTCCGAGCGGTCTATGGTTCCAATTGGTAACTATGAACGCGTTATGCCTCTGGATATCATTCCTACGCTATTGCTAAGGGACCTGATTTCAGGTGATACAGACAGTGCTCAGACGTTAGGTTGCCTTGAGTTGGATGAAGAAGATTTGGCGCTGTGTACGTACGTATGCCCCGGCAAATACAATTACGGTCCGATTCTGCGCAATGTATTGACCACTATTGAGAAAGAGGGTTAAGTCATGGGTTTGAAAGCGTATTTAGAAAAAATCGAACCGAACTTTGAGCCGGGTGGAAAACATGAAAAATGGTATGCGCTTTATGAAGCTGCAGCGACCATTTTTTATACGCCAGGTAAAGTAAATAAAGCCAGCACCCATGTTCGCGACAGTATCGACCTGAAGCGTATTATGATTATGGTGTGGATGGCGACATTCCCGGCCATGTTTTACGGCATGTACAACATCGGTTTTCAGGCTTCTGAAGCCATTGCTGCTGGTGCCGGTACACTGCCAGATTCCTGGCAGGCTGCTCTGTTCACTGCGTTAGGTGGTGAGTTCGGCGCAGACGCAGGGTGGGGCACAATGATGTTCTACGGTGCCTGCTTCTGGCTACCTATTTATGCCACGACGTTTATCGTCGGTGGTTTCTGGGAAGTCTTGTTTGCCTCCGTGCGTAAGCACGAAGTAAACGAAGGCTTCTTCGTAACGTCTGTACTTTTCGCACTGACGCTGCCTGCAACCATCCCGCTTTGGCAGGTTGCATTAGGCATTACCTTTGGTGTGGTTATCGCTAAAGAAGTCTTTGGCGGAACCGGACGTAACTTCCTGAACCCGGCGCTGTCAGGCCGCGCGTTCTTGTACTTTGCCTATCCTGCACAGATTTCGGGTGATCAGGTTTGGGTTGCAGCTGATGGTTATTCTGGCGCGACCTGGTTAAGTAAAGCAGCATCTGGTGAGATGGATTACACCAACATGGAGCTATGGTGGGATTCATTCTTCGGCGCGATTCCTGGATCAGCGGGTGAGGTGTCGACACTGGCTATTCTGATTGGTGGTCTGTTCATTCTGTACATGCGAATTGCTAGCTGGAGAATTGTCTCAGGTGTGGCGATTGGTGTTGCCTTCTTTGCAACGTTACTTAACATGATCGGCAGTGACACTAACGCAATGTTCGCAATGCCTGCGCATTATCACTTTGTTATCGGCGGACTTGCGTTTGCGATGTTCTTCATGGCTACCGACCCTGTTTCTGCCGCATTTACTAATACCGGTAAGTGGGCGTTCGGTATCTTCATTGGATTTATGACAGTTTTGATTCGTGTGCTGAACCCAGCCTTCCCGGAAGGTGTAATGTTGGCAATTCTGTTTGCTAACCTGTGGGCGCCACTGTTCGACTACTTTGTCGCACAAAGCAATATCAAGCGGAGGGTTGCTCGTGTCAGCTAAGAAAGACTCTTTTGGAAAGACGGTTGGCGTTGTTGTCGCCGTCTGTCTGGTATGTTCAGTTGTTGTATCCGGCGCGGCAGTAGGCCTGCGTCAGATTCAGCAAGCAAATAAAGAACTGGATAAGCAAACCAACATTCTTACTGCGGCAGGTCTGTATGAAGCAGGCATGAGCAGCGATGTTATACGTTCAACCTATGAAGAAAAGGTAGAGCGCCGTTATGTTGATTTGGATTCAGGCGAGTTCACCAATAAGCCAGGCGGTGATGGTGCAGAGTACGATATGTACAAAGCGGCCAAACAAACTGAAATGAGCAAGAAAGTCGAAAACAGCAATGTTGGCTTTCAGCGCCGTGCAAACGTCGCCAGCGTTTGGCTGGTTAAAGACGAAAGCGATACCGTTACCCGCATCATTATGCCTGTTCATGGCAGTGGACTGTGGGACCTGATGTATGGCTTTTTAGCGGTTGATGCAGATGGCGAAACAATCAGAGAACTGATTTATTACCAGCAAGCTGAAACACCAGGACTGGGTGGCGAAGTGCAAAACCCGAACTGGCAGGAAAAGTGGGACGGTAAAAAACTGTATAAAGATGGCGACGTAGCCATTGATGTTACTAAAGGTGCTAACCCAAGCGACCCATACGAAATTGACGCGTTATCTGGTGCGACTCTGACCAGTAACGGTGTTGAAAATACAATTCGTTATTGGGCTGGTAAGCAGGGCTTTGGTGAGTTTCTGAAAAACCAAGCCTGGCGGTCATAAGGGGTATTATCGTGGCAGACGCAAAAGAAATGAAAAAGGTCCTCTTTGGACCGATTCTGGACAACAACCCGATTGCCTTACAGGTATTGGGGATTTGTTCAGCACTGGCTATAACGACCAAGCTGGAAACAGCTTTGGTTATGTCACTGGCGCTTACCAGCGTTGTGGCTTTCTCTAACTTGTTTATTTCGATGATTCGTAACCAGATTCCATCAAGTGTTCGAATCATTATCCAGATGACGATTATTGCATCGCTGGTTATCGTTGTTGACCAGATTCTGCGTGCGTATACCTATGAGGTTTCGAAGCAGCTATCGGTCTTCGTAGGACTGATTATCACGAACTGTATCGTGATGGGACGTGCAGAAGCCTATGCGATGAAGAGCCCGCCTTTATTGAGCTTCCTTGACGGTATTGGTAATGGTCTTGGCTACTCCTTCATCCTGATCTGTATCGGTGTAATCAAAGAACTGTTTGGTTTTGGTACGATTTTAGGTTTTGAAATTCTGCCAGTCGTACAAAACGGTGGCTGGTATCAGGGTAACGGTCTGTTGATTCTGCCGTTTAGTTCATTCTTCCTGATTGGCGGTATGGTGTGGTTAATTCGTACTATCCGTCCAGAGCAAGTAGAGCCTAAGGAGTAAGACGTGGAACATTATATTTCTCTATTTGTTCGCTCAATTTTTATTGAAAACATGGCGCTTTCCCTGTTTCTGGGGATGTGTACCTTCCTGGCTGTTTCTAAAAAAATTAAAACGGCGATGGGCCTGGGTGCAGCGGTTATCGTAGTGTTAGGTATATCTGTACCTGTTAACCAGGTCATTTACGTTAATGTACTTGCGCCTGGCGCGTTGGCATGGGCAGGTTTTCCGGATGCTGATTTGAGCTTCCTTAACTTCCTGACATTTATCGGTGTTATCGCCGCGCTGGTACAGATTCTGGAAATGAGTCTGGATAAGTTTTTCCCTGCGCTGTATAACGCGCTTGGTATCTTTCTGCCGCTGATAACAGTTAACTGTGCAATCTTCGGTGGTGTTGCATTTGCCGTTCAGCGTGAATACAACTTCGGTGAAAGTATTGTATATGGCGTTGGCTCCGGAATAGGCTGGGCACTTGCTATCGTATTGTTGGCGGCGGTTCGTGAGAAGCTTAAATACGCTGACATGCCTGATGGTGTGCGCGGCTTGGGTTCTGTATTTATGATCGCGGGTTTGATGGCACTGGGTTTCCAGTCGTTCACCGGCATCGCGCTGTAATTAGCTAAGGAGCATAGAAATGAGTGTTGAAGTATTCCTTGGCGTCGGCATGTTTATTGTCATCGTACTGGCGCTGGTATTCATCATCATGTTTGCCAAATCTAAATTGGTACCCACGGGTGATGTTCAAATTCTGATCAACGATGATCCTGACAAAGCAATAACAACGCAGCCAGGTGGTAAACTGCTGGGTGCGCTTGCTGAAGCGGGTATTTTCGTATCATCTGCCTGTGGCGGTGGTGGCTCATGTGGCCAGTGTCGTGTAGATATTAAGTCAGGTGGTGGTGAGATTCTGCCTACTGAACTTGATCACATCACTAAGCGTGAAGCGCGTGAAGGTTGTCGTTTGTCGTGCCAGGTTGCTGTTAAGCAGGACATGGAGATAGAGCTACCTGAAGAAGTGTTTGGTATTAAGAAGTGGGACTGTGAGGTTATCTCGAATGAAAACCAGGCTACCTTCATCAAAGAACTTAAACTGAAAATTCCTAACGGCGAGAGCGTTCCGTTCCGCGCCGGTGGTTATATTCAGATTGAGGCGCCACCGCATCACGTTAAATATAAAGACTATGATATTCCAGATGAATATCATGGCGACTGGGAACGTTTTGGCTTCTTTGATATCGAATCCAAAGTTGATGAAGAAGTCATTCGTGCCTACTCAATGGCTAACTACCCAGAGGAAGAAGGGATTATTATGCTTAACGTGCGTATCGCTACGCCGCCGCCTAATAACCTGAGCTTGCCAGCCGGTAAGATGTCTTCGTACATCTGGAGCCTGAAAGAGGGTGATAAAGCCACAATCTCTGGTCCGTTCGGTGAATTCTTCGCCAAGGAAACAGATAACGAAATGATTTTTGTGGGTGGTGGTGCTGGTATGGCACCCATGCGTTCACACATTTTTGACCAGCTTCGCCGCATTAAAACAGATCGTAAGATCTCTTTTTGGTACGGTGCACGTTCACTTCGTGAAATGTTCTACACAGAAGATTTCGACGAACTGGCGGAAGAAAATGACAACTTTGAATGGCATGTGGCCTTGTCTGATCCGCAACCGGAAGATAACTGGGAAGGGTATACCGGCTTTATCCACCAAGTGTTACTTGAGAACTACCTGAAGGACCATCCGGCGCCTGAAGATTGTGAGTTCTACATGTGTGGACCACCTATGATGAACGCTGCAGTAATCAATATGCTTAAAGACCTGGGTGTTGAGGATGACAATATCATGCTTGATGACTTCGGTGGCTAAATCAAATTAACAGAATAATAAAGGGGCGGCGACGCCCCTTTTTTTATGTAAGGAAGTGGTAGTGTTAAAATCAGTGTATTTGGCGATGTTGGTATCTGTCAGCATCATGCTCAGCGCCTGTAGTGACGACAAGATGCCTGTTGTCCATTTGCAGGGTGAAACCATGGGGACGACTTACAATGTTAAGTACGTGGTACCAAAAGGAGGCGAGCCACAACAGGACCTTAAGAAAAAAATCGATGAAAGACTGAATGAAATAAACGCATTGATGTCTACCTACGACACGGGCTCAGAGCTTTCGCGATTTAATCAGAATCGTTATACCAAGCCTTATCCGGTCTCGGCGGAAACATTAACCGTGGTCAACGAAGCATTGCGTTTAGGCGAAATGAGTCATGGAGTACTGGATATTACGGTGGGGCCACTGGTCAATTTGTGGGGCTTCGGACCCAATAAGCGCCCTGAAACCGTTCCAACTGAACAACAAATAAACGATGTACGAGAGTATGTCGGTCTTGATAAAATAAGCACAACAGACAACGCACTCGTTAAATCTCATCCTATGGTTTATGTCGACTTATCAACCATTGCAAAGGGCTACGGGGTTGACCAGGTGGCTGAGCTGCTGGAGCAGCAGAAAATCACTAATTTTCTGGTCGAGATTGGTGGTGAGATGCGGTTAAGAGGACATCGCGGCAATGGTGATGAATGGCTGGTTGCTATAGAAAAGCCTGTTACGTCAGAGCGCGCAGTGCAAAAAATTCTGTCAGTAGGTGAGAACGCCATTGCCACCTCGGGGGATTATCGTAACTACTATGAGCAGAACGGAAAACGGTATTCTCATCTTATCGATCCGCGAACAGGCAAACCGATAACGCATAATCTCGTGGCGGTGACAGTGGTATCACCTTCCTCGATGACAGCAGATGGCCTTGCTACTGCCCTTATCGTAATGGGGTGGGATGAAGCCAAAACGCTTTCTGAGAAAGAGGACTTGGCCGTGCTGTTGATAAGAAAAACAGACGATGGATTCGAAGAGTTTGTATCACCTGCCTTTGAGCAGGTGGTCGATATACGAAATTAATATCAGGTAAAAGGTGTATTCATGAGTACCTTCATTTTAGCTTTTGTTTTTTTCCTGGCGATGGTGCTTGCCATGGCGGTAGGCTATCTGGTTCAGAAAAAAACGATTTCAGGTAGTTGCGGTGGGCTTGGCGCACTGGGTATCGAAAAAGCGTGCGATTGCCCTGAACCCTGTGACCGCAAAAAAGCGCGACAGGAAAAGCAGGAAGCCAGAGAGAGAAAGCTCAAGGAATGGAAAGATAATCAAATTCTTTAAAACAAAACGGCGGGGTGACCCGCTGTTTTCATTTCTGCAAGCTATTTTCAGCGCATCTGTCCTGTGTCACAATCATTATCCATCTTAGATTTAAAGTTTGATTTTCGGCATGCTAGCGTTAGCGGCTTTACGAAATGCGCGCAGCTGTGTATGACGTGAACACTTTTTTATTCACGTTACGTATATGCTAATTCCATCAGGTTTCATTTTTAATAGAGTGGACACATGTCTGATATTCCGCAAATGAGTAACGAGGCTGAACGCATTGAGGCGTTACGAAAGCTAAATATTCTGGATACCCCTCCAGAAGCCCGTTTTGACGTGATAACACATCAGGCACAGCAAGAGTTTGCGTGCAAAACCTGTTTAATTAGCCTGGTAGCAGAAGATCGTCAATGGTTTAAGTCGCGTCAGGGGCTTACTGTCAATGAAACGCCTCGTAATGTGTCATTTTGTACTTATGCTATTGCAGAAGAAGAATATCTAATTGTCCCTGATACTCATGCAGACTTTCGGTTTAAAAATAATAAGCTGGTCAGGGGAGAGCCTTTTATCCGCTCGTATGCAGGAATGATTCTGCACTCGCCGGATGGCTATGAAATCGGGACATTTTGCCTTATACATGATGAGGTAAAACACTATTCGGAAGCGCAGATAAAGCGTCTTAAGCAGTATGCCCGGATTGTCGAGCTTGAAATGATCGCTAATCCTGAGTTTGGCGGACGCTGATTCAGCCTAGTCGCTTCGCAAAAGCAATTGCGCATGCCTGTCTTCAAATCAATATTTAATCTGACGAAGGATGCAAACCCGCATCAGCCATTGTACAATACCTGTCTATTCATACAGGTTGGTATGCCCAATTGCGTAAAATCATTCATGTCGACATGGACTGTTTCTATGCCGCCGTTGAGATGCGGGATAATCCGGCGCTTCGCAATGTGCCTATCGCAATAGGCGGCAGTTCTGATCGTCGTGGAGTGATTTCCACCTGTAACTATCCTGCACGCAAGTATGGTGTGCGCTCTGCTATGGCTACCGCTTACGCCATGCGTTTGTGCCCCGATTTGGTTTTGGTAAAGGGAAGAATGGACGTGTATGTGCAGGAATCCCAACGAATACGCGCTATCTTCTCTGATTATACCGATTTGATAGAGCCCCTTTCTTTAGACGAAGCGTATCTTGACGTTTCCGGGTCTGCCCACTGCAATGGCAGCGCTACGCTGATTGCCGAAACGATTCGTAAACGAATACATAATGAGTTAGGCCTGACCGCGTCAGCAGGGGTAGCTTCATGCAAGTTTGTGGCAAAGGTGGCCAGCGACGAGAATAAGCCTGATGGTATCTGTGTGATCACACCGGATAAGCTTGATGACTTTGTTAAGACGATGCCATTAGGGAAAATTCCGGGCGTAGGCAAGGTCACCCTGCAAAAGTTACATCGAATGGGACTGAGCACCTGTGAGGATGTACGAAAGTATCCGTTTGAACGCATCCAAAAAGAGCTGGGTAAATTCGGCTCTGTGTTGTGGGATCGTGCGCACGGCGTGGATGAACGTCCCGTGAATGTGACCCGGAAGCGCAAGTCTATCGGAGTGGAGCGTACGTTGCATGAAGATATTCATACGCTGGAGGAATGCAGAGAAATGTTGCCCAGGCTTTTGGAAAAGCTTCACGAACGGGTGAAAAACCATGAAGCGAAGCATACCAGGGGCAATCCTATTCGTATCCGCACACAGGGCGTGAAACTAAAGTTCAGCGACTTTCAGCTTACTACTGTAGAAAACCGGCATCATAAGCTGGATGAGACATTTTTTGACGACTTGCTTCAGCAGGCTTATCAACGCGCCGGTAACAGAGGCATCAGACTGGTTGGCCTGCATATCGGACTTGCAGAGGCAACCCCCGTCGAGCAATTGATATTACCACTGGATGAATAAATGGAACCAACGATAAAACCTGGAATTTACCTGCACTATAAAGGGCAATACTATCGCGTTTATGAGGTCGCCCGCCATTCTGAAGACGAAAGCCTGTATGTTGTCTATCGTCCTGAATATGGAGAGAAGTCACTCTGGGTAAGACCGCTGAGCATGTTCTGTGAGACCGTTGAAGTAAATGGTGAGCGCATGCCGCGCTTTTCTTACGTAAAGCCGCTAGAGGAAAGCTGATACCCATTTGGAATGCTGCATAAGCGACACGGAACGAAGGCGTACGGCTAAAAAGACAGGATGATAAAGAAGCGCGCTATAGTGTCGGCTTTTCTCTAATCAATACGCTGATGAGCTGAACTGTCAAACGCCGCACTGTGTTTGCGCCAGGCACGCAAATCTGTGTTGACGATTGGTATAACAAACTGATCTGTTCAAAGTTTCTGCACATAAAGGTTACTAGATTTCACTGAACAGAGTAGCCAGAACCATGAATAAATTAGCAACAGCGATATGTGCCGCCACACTTTCTGTCAGTGGACTGGCTATCGCTCAGGACCGGTTCGCCGATGTAACTATCCAAACCAAAGCGTTGAAAGGCTCCGTACACATGCTCACAGGGCAGGGGGGCAATATTGGTGTTTCTGCCGGCGATGATGGTGTGTTAATCATTGATGATCAGTTCGAACCCCTAGCAGAAAAAATCACCGCGGCGTTGGGTAAGCTCGGCTCTGATAAACCGCAGTTCATTGTTAATACTCACTTTCATGGGGATCACACTGGCGCCAACGCGTGGTTTCATTCCAACAAACAAAGTACCATCCTGGCACACGAAAATGTCCGGGTGCGACTGGCGAAGGATGATAAGTCAGAACAGGCTGCATTGCCTGTGATCACCTACCAGGATGGCATAAAGATTCACTTCAACAATGAGACCCTTCACATCTGGCACCTGGAAAACGGGCATACTGATGGTGATTCTGTCATTTGGTTTGAAGAACCAGATGTACTTCATACAGGTGATTTATTTTTTAATGAACGGTTTCCTTTCATTGACTTGAAATCCGGTGGCTCGGTAGACGGCTATATTTCGTCAGTAAAGTCCCTGCTGGAGAAAATTGATGAAGACACAGTCATTATCCCCGGACATGGTCCGCTTGCGAATAAGGCGGATTATGAAGCGTTTTTGACGATGATTGAACGTACGCTGGAAATCGTTAACAAACACAAAGAAGATGGCCTGACGGTTGATGAGATTATTGAGGTCGGTCTGGGGGATGAGTTTTCATCATGGAGCTGGGGCTTCATTAATGAAGAAAAATGGATACGTACGCTGTACAACGGCTAGTCAATTTGCAATGTTTCTAACATTTGATGTGATTGAATGCTGAATATTCTCAAAAAAGTCAGTATCGCGGTGGTGCTGGTTATCTGCGTTTTGCTCGTAGCCGCGTTTGCTATCAATCAGACGCTGGTTACCGTATCGCAGCAAGCTTACAACGTTGATTATTATGACGACGGTAAGTTTATAAATCAGCCTCGGCGGGCTGAAGATTCACCTTTTAAATTTTTCAGTATTCTCTATCGTCGCTTTACCCAGAAGCGTGAGGCAGCCCGTCCTGAAGCCGCAATTCCTGTGCAGACTCTCACGCGTGAGCAGTTAGCGCGACTGCCTGATAACGGTGTGTATGTCGTTAAGCTCGGTCACTCGGGGCTTTTGCTGAAAGTGGGTAAGGAATACTGGCTGGTGGACCCGATATTTGCACAACGCGCGTCGCCATTTTCTTTTATGGGCCCCAAGCGTTTTCATCCTCCACCTATATCATTGCAAGCGTTACCGCCGATTTCGCGAATTTTGCTATCCCATAATCACTACGATCATCTCGATGAAGCGGCCATACGCCAGCTTGATAATGACAATCTGCAATATGTCGTGCCCCTTGGTGTGCGCGCAGAGCTGGTTTCCTGGGGGATCAGCGCTGACAGAGTAACGGAGCTGGGCTGGTGGGATGCAAATACCGTGGACGACGGGGAAGTGATACTGACACCAACGCAACATTTTTCAGGTCGGGGATTAACTGATCGCAATAAATCGTTGTGGGGGGCCTGGGTGATTAATACTAATGACAGGCGCCTGTTCATCAGTGGAGATTCGGGGTACTTTGACGGTTTTAAGGAAATTGGTCACCGCTACGGACCGTTCGATATGGCATTTATAGAAAACGGCGCCTACGCACCATACTGGCCGGATGTACATATGACACCCGCACAGACGGTGCAGGCTGCGCTGGATATTAAGACTACGTATCTGGTGCCAGTGCACAACAGTACATTCGACCTGGCCTTTCACCTCTGGTTTGAACCTCTGGAGCAGATTACAAGGGAGGCGAGCAAAGCCCAGGTAAGGCTGCTCACCCCACGTTTCGGTCAAATCATCAATGTGGCGCAACCGGCCAGCTTTGATAAATGGTGGCGCGAGGTTATGCAGCCCCGCTATCGGTGATTCTTACTTCTCAAAGACCTTCTCTCCGGCCACCCAGGTTTGCTCTACAGACGTTTTCCATAGCGCTTCAGGCTTAACAGAAAAGATATCCTGATCAACGATGATGAAATCTGCCCACTTGCCTGGCGTCAGCGTACCCAGACTATCTTCCATATGCGCAGCATAAGCGGCATCCAGCGTGAAGCCTTTAAATGCCTGTTTAAGACTTAATGCCTCATGTGCATACCAGCCTTTTACCGGGTTGTTATCGCGATCCTGTCGGGTAACAGCGGCATGGATCCCATAAAACGGGTTGGCCAGTTCGACCGGAAAATCAGAACCCAAAGGCACGGCAATTCCTGATTTAAGCAATGATTGCCAGGCATAAGCGCCCTCCATGCGGTCTTCCCCGATACGGTCTTCAGCCATATTTTTATCACTGGTGGCATGGGTAGGCTGCATTGACGGCAGTACCTGCAGTGAAGAAAAGCGCGCTAAATCTGACGGGGCAACGACCTGAGCATGCTCGATACGATTTCGCAAAGATTGTCCGCCATGCTTTTTGAACGTGGCCTCGAACTGGTCAAGCGCCAGTCGGTTCGCGCGGTCGCCGATGGCGTGAAAGTTTAGCTGAAAGCCAGCATTGATGACCTGATTGAACAGATCAGGAAAGTCTTCAGGCTGGGTTACCATTAACCCTTTTTGATGGGGCGCATCGCTATAAGGTTCAAGCAGCGCAGCACCACGGCTGCCCAGCGCGCCGTCACCGTAGGCTTTGACGCTGTTAATAAATAAAAAGTCATCAGCATCACGGATTGGGCCATTTTCCAGCATCGTTTCCAGCTGGTCGTCGGTGGCGCTTATCATGGCATAAATACGCACTGGCAGTGTTTGTTCAACCGCGCGTCGTAAATAAAAGTCATAAACGGAATGGGGAATGCCGGCATCATGCATCGCTGTCACACCGTTAGATAGTAAGTGCTCACCTGCAGCATCAAGCTGCGCATTCAGCTGCTCATTGCCAGTTTCCGGAATATGTTTATCGAGCAAACCCATCGCGTTATCTATCAGTACGCCTGTAGGATTGCCTTGCTCATCCTTAACAATCTGCCCACCCTTCGGGGACTGGGTATCCTTGTCGATGCCGGCCAGTTCTAAGCCCCGGCTGTTGGCCCAACCTGCATGACCATCGACACGGGTAAGCCATACCGGCCGATCATCAATTTTCGTATCGAGATCACTGGCTCGCGGATAGGCGCGATCTGACCACAACTCCTGATTCCAGCCGCGTCCTGTGATCCATTCGCCGGCTGGATTTGCCAATGCATATTCAGCAACTTTTGATACTGCTTGCTGAACACTGCTGGTATCCCGCAAATCAACTTCCAGCAGGTTACTGCCCAGGCCCAGTAAGTGACCATGCGCATCAATCATACCGGGCAACAGGGTTTTCCCGCCGCCATCGACAGTGCGGTCATACTGCTGTGTTGTATCAGGGTTCAGACCTGCAATCTTACCGTCGTCCACCGCCATAGCCTGAAATTTTACTATTTCACCGCTTTCATCAAGGGTGTATCCCTTTACATTCTTTATCAACAATGTATCTGCCAATACCGGGGATGTACCTATAACTAAGGCTACAGCTAAAGACAGTTTTTTATAGAGTTTGCTCATGGTGTGGTTCTTCCTCAGGACATATCATGGGCGGCTGTAACAGGTAATCCTGTTGCCAAATTTTCTGCATACTGGTGGCGCTGATATTACCGCCAGATAACATAACCAACGCGGTTTTAGGTGTCTTGTTCTCGACGGCCCATGCCGCAACCGCTGCCATCGTCATGGCGCTGGTAGGCTCAATGTGAAGTTTTAACAAATGTTGTAGCCATTGCGTCCAGTAGGCAATCTGAATTTCATCAACTTCATAAAAATCATCAAGTTCCTGCAAAAAAGCAAAGGTATGCTCACCGACACTGGGCGTGGCGGCACCATCTGCCAGTGTTTGGGCAGGGCCGGAAAGTGTTTCTATGATTCCACTTTGCAAAGACTTTGCGGCATCATTAGCATTAGCAGGCTCAGCACCAATGACCTTGGCGTTGGGCAACATTCCTCGTGTGGCCAGAAAACTACCGCTTAGCAGTCCACCACCGCCGCAGGGCGCAAAAACAGCATCTACGGTACCAGCCTGTTCAATCGCTTCAAGCGCAGCAGTGCCCTGTCCGGCAATCACATCTTTGTCATTAAAGGGAGGTATCCAGAGTGTTCCGGGTACTTGCGACGCTTCTGCGACCGCCTCGTCGGCCTCGGGTCGGATATCATACAGCTTCAGTTCTGCGCCATAGCTTTTTGTCGCCGCCGCCTTGATGGGGGAAATACTTTTGGCTGCAAAGATAGTCACCGGGATATTATAAAGTGATGCTGCATAGGCAACGGCTTGTGCGTGATTGCCTGAACTGTTGGCAACCACACGTTGCGGCAGCGTACCGCACTGAGCATGGTGAGCCAGCACATTCACTGCGCCCCGCAACTTAAAAGCGCCTATTTTCTGCAGACATTCGGCTTTAAAAATAATTCGGTGTCCCAACCATTTATTAAGAAGCGCTGATTCGAACAAGGGCGTTTTATGCACTTTTCCCTGAATGCGCCTGGCGGCATTCAGTACATCGTCAAAAGTGGGTTGATTCATAGAGTAAAAATATAAATGGATAATAACCCTACCATAACACTGTACGGGTCGCGCAGCGAATGACTTACCGCTTTACCAGGTAAACTTAACGTGCCGCAACGCTGATCCCGCCACACGTTACGTTTTAATTCTGGTGTGACTGTTTATGGAAAATGTTTCGTAGTAATTCGTAGCTTTGTTTGCCAATAAAAGGAAGGGACCAATGGGATTACTAGATGCGCTGATGGGGAATGCCAGTGAAGTCAGCATTGATGATGTGCAAGAGCAACTGGCGCCGATGCTGGCTGATAACGAATCCGTTTCAACTGCCTACAGGTTAGTGCGGGACCTTATCGTCTTTACTACCAGCCGGATTGTGCTTATTGATAAACAGGGGATAAGCGGGCGTAAAGTTAATTATCACTCCATTCCTTACAAATCTATCACGCAGTTCAGTGTTGAAACCGCGGGGCATTTTGACATGGACTCAGAGCTTCGGGTGTGGGTATCGGGTCAGGATGGGCCGGTGACTATTGAGCTGAACAAAAAAGCCGCTGCCGGGGTTCAGCATACTCTGGCAAACCAGCTGTTCAGATAAAAAAAAGGCCAGCGTAACGCTGGCCTTTTTGTCATTACCTTTTTATTTAAAAAGTAACGGTGACTGTTGCAGAACATACAGTGCTTGATGCTTCACACACCTGATACTGATAAGTACCACCACCTTTGGTGTTGATTGTGTCAGTATATGCACCATCGTTTGCTGTTGTAGTGATTACCGCGCCGTTGCGATAAACATCAACATTGCTGGTTGTTGCATCACCCCAGGCAAGGTCTACAAGCTGTGTGCCTTTAGACTTATAGCCTGTTGCAGACAGTGTCAGATCACCACCGGTAGGCTCTTCACCTGTACCGCCGCCAGAACCACCTGAACAGCCATTCGCTGTCAGATAAGCACTTGCGTCAGCAGCCTGAACGATACCGTGACCGAAGTAAACATCTTTACCAGCAGCGCCCGCATCACGTGCTGTCGCTTTAAGCGCGCCACGGATGTCTTCACCGGTACACTGAGGATGGTTAGACCATACCAGTGCCGCAACACCTGCTACTGCTGGTGTAGCCATAGACGTACCGCTCATGAAGCCGTAGTCGCTGGCGCCGATGCTGATATCCATCGTGCTTGCAGCAAGTAGCGCATCACGATCTTCAAACGCCGCACCTACTGCAGGAATAGTTGTATCATTGGTTTCACCCAGCGTGCCGTATAGCATGCCCGGTTCGTTGTTGATCACAACCGCACCGATACCACCTGAGCTTTCACAGTTATTTACCTTATCGTAGAAGCTGATGCTACCACGGTCGATTACACAGACTTTACCGGCAGCATTGGCATCAACGCTGTCACCGATACCCATAAAGTACGTGCTGCCTGATGCATCACCGCTGTTTTCCATCGAAGACGCCGCAACGCCTGCGCCATCTGCCGTCAGTGAAGCCATTGTCGCGCCACCTGCAGGATAAGTAGATAGTGTATCTACGCCGCCAGCGGTTGCTTCCACACAGATAGTCTCATCAGAAGTGACGTTCTTGCCACGGCCTGATTCACAGCTTGGATACTGAGAAAAATCTGCAATGTTATCATCGGCATCGTTGGCACCAATCATCATTACCGCAGGGTAACCGGCTGGATACGAACGAACATTGTTGCCATCGTTACCCGCTGCGGCAACAACAAAACCACCATTTTGAACAAAGTCGATGAAGGCATTTTCTTCAGTGCTGTTAGCACCGCCGCCACCAAGACTCATGTTGATGATATTTGCGCCGGCTTGTGAACATTTTTGTGCTGCATAAGCCAGATCTGAAGAGTATCCCCAGCCGCTTTCGTTGAATACTTTGATAATGTGCATATCAACGCCAGGTGCCATACCTACTACACCATAGCCGTTGTCTGCTGCACCGATGGTACCAGCAACGTGGGTACCATGAGGGCCACCATTGTCATACCAGTTGCCTGTGCCCGGATCGTTGTCACCGGTAATGGCAGACCAGACAAAGTCAGAGTTAGAGCTGTCCAGACCAGAGTCGATAACACAGACTTTCATGCCTGCACTTGGATTGAACGTCACCTGATCAGCCTGCGCCTGATAAACTGCGTAAGGCGTAATTTGTGTTGTGGACGGATCGCCAGCATCGTCATTGTACAATGCCATAGGACGACGAACCTGATCCTGTTCTACCAATTTAACATGAGGGTTGTTTAATAATCCTTTTACCTCAGCGAGAGACTTGCCGGAAAATGAAGCTGCAATGAAGCCGTCTGCATCAACCTTGATGTCTCCACCGGCCTGCCTGGCCAGCGCTTTTACTATACCCTTACCGTTATTATCAACCTGGATGATATAGCGGCTTTCGCTTTCACTATTATTTGCCAGAGCTGAAAAACTAAGCGCAACTAATGATGCTGCAAGGGTGGGTTTGATTGTTTTATTAAACATATATTTTTCTTCTTCACTTGTTGAATTGCGTCAAACGGGTGTCGGTTTAAACCAATCTTATTGTGTGTTTCCGAATGACTTCGATGGGTGAATCCCATAACCAACATAAAGGAGTTCTTGATCGCTTTGCAAGTAGAAAAAAGCTAATGTAATGATAAGTGCATTGTTTAGAACAAAAAAAAGGCAAAGGTTGTGATGCCTTTGCCTTTTTTTAACAAAAAGAGAAATGTTTATTTCTCTGGGTGTAAGTTTCTGTTAAAGAAGTTCGTGATTGTCTTGTACAAATGCGTGCCTGTCTGCTTACCGCGGATACTGTGCTTTTTACCCGGATAATCCATGGTTTCAAAGGGCTTAGCCATATCCTGTAAGTGTTTATACAAGCGGGTACTGTGGGTGAATAACACGTTATCGTCAGCCATTCCGTGATAAATCAAAAGCGGACCTTTTAACCCGTCAGCATACGGAAACACGGAAGAGTTAGTATAAGCATCATCATCCTTTGTGGGATTGCCCATGTAACGTTCCGTATAGTGCGTATCGTACAGACGCCAGTCGGTCACCGGCGCACCCGACACGCCTGCCTTGAAATATTCACCTGCTTTGAACATTGTCATGAGTGTCATATAGCCGCCATAACTGTGGCCGTGAACACCGATACGCTGCGGATCAACGTAATCCAGTGAGCGCAAGAATTTAACGCCTTCTACCTGATCGTCTACCTCAACCGTCCCCATCTTTTTGTAGATAGGATCTTCAAATCCCTTACCACGATAGTTAGAGCCGCGATTATCAATGGAGAAAACAACGTAGCCTTGATCAACCCAGTATTGCATCAGCAAGCCGCGATTACCGCCCCATTTATTGGTCACGACCTGTGCATGTGGACCGCCGTATAAAAATACAATCGCCGGACGCTTGGTGCTGGTGTCTTCAGGTTTATATAATCGATAATACAGCGTGGCATCATCAGGGGTCGTAATCGTACCAAATTCTGGCTTGTTCCAGCTATCAAGATAGGGCGTCAGCGGATGGTCGTTATCCAGCTTGTTTTCCTCCAGCCAGGTAATCTGCTTGCCGCTGGCATCATGCAAGCTGACCTGGGGAGGCCGGTTTGCTGTCGAGAACTCATCGACATAAATAGAGCCGTCAGCGGCAAAGTTTATCTCGTGAAAACCCTCGCGCTCGGAAATACGGGTGATTTCGCCACCATCAAGCGTGACGGAATATAAATGGCTTTCCAGTGGCGTATCTTTACGACCAGTAAAATAGATAACACCTTTATCTTCATCGATGGCGCGTACTTTTTCCACGACCCAATTGCCACTGGTTAACTGGCGAGCCAGCTTGCCATCCTGACCAAACAGGTACAGATGTTTAAAGCCGTCTTTCTCAGATGCCCAGATAAACTGATTACACTGCTTTAAAAAGTGCAAATCATCGTGCAGATTCACCCAGGTATCGCTGGTCTCAGTTAACAGCGTTTTCTGTGATTCAGATTGCACATTGTAAGCGCGAAGTTCCAGTTTTTGCTGGTCTCGGCTTTGCCATTGATAGGTAAAAGTCTGACTATCCGGCATCCATTTCCCGCGCGCCAGATAAATGTCTTTCTCTTTGCCTAAATCGACCCACTGGCGTTCTTTGGTTTTTATATTTTCTATGGCCAGCTCGATATTCACATTGGCAGTACCAGCCTTAGGATAACGCTGCTCAATCATCTTAATATCGTCTGCGTAGATTTCTGACCGGGTGATCACCTCAACCGGGCTTTCATCGACTTTGGCAAACGCAATATAACTTTCATCCGGGGCCCACCAGTAGCCTGTCATCCTGCCCATTTCTTCCTGCGCGACAAATTCGGCCATGCCCATTTTGATGTTACCGTCGCCTTCTTTGGTGATGGCGCGTTCTTCACCGGTCGAAATATTCTTAATAAACAGGTTCTGGTCGCGGATAAATGAGATATATGTGCCTTTCGGAGACAGTTTAATATCCGTTTCGAAAGTGTCGGTATCAAGAAGCTGCCGGGCTCCCTTTTCACCCAAACGGTGGTAGTACACGTCGCCGCCTAACGGAAATAACAGCGCAGTGCCGTCTGCAGACCATTCATAACTCACGATCCCTGAGCCTGACAGGCGCATTCTCTCGCGTCGCGCTTTTTCCTCGTCGGATAAGGCCTGATCACCGGGTAACAGTTCCTGCGAATCGAACAGCATCTGCGTCTTTCCTGACGCAACATGGTATTCCCACAAATCCAGCTGGTCGTAGTCAGATGCTTTACCTTTCAAAAAAGTTACTCGCTGTCCATCAGGAGATACTTTAAGATCACGGGGGGCGTTACCGTCCAGGGACGGTGACTCAAAAATTCGCTCAATGGTGAGCGTGTTGGCCGAAACGGCGCTGCTGAGCATAATGGCTCCAATCATTAACGCTTTTTTCATTATTATCTACGCTTTACGCTGTGGATGGTTATCTGATGCAATACAGGATGACATAACGTGAGTGGCAATAAAACCGCTTTAGTCTTGGGCGCTACCGGTTTGGTCGGACAGGCGCTGGTCAAAAAACTGCTGGCAGACAATCGCTACGAATCTATTGTCTGTCTGGTGCGCCGCCCCTTGCCCGAGCGCTACTTTGACGATCCGGAAAAAAAATTGTCGCCCATCGTTATCGATTTTTCTGATTTCCAGGACTATCAGGGATACTTCAGCGTTGACCATGTTTACTGTTGTTTAGGTACCACCATTAAAGCTGCTGGAAGCCGTGCGGCGTTCAGAAAAGTTGACTTTGAATATGTGCATATTGCTGCCCAGCTTGCCCGTGCGCAGCGAGTTAAAAGCTTTGTATGGATTTCATCGGTAGGGGCCAACGCCAATAGCCGTCAATTTTACCTGCGTGTAAAAGGGGAGCTGGAAAACGCCATTATGCGCATGCCGCAATTACAGCATGCTGTGGCGGTCAGACCTTCGCTGCTGCTGGGCGAACGTAACGAGTCCCGCTTATTAGAAGACGTGGGGCAGAAACTGGCTCCGCTGCTTAGAAAGCTCCTGGTCGGCCGGTTTAAAAAGTACCGGCCTGCCTATGCCTCTGAGGTGGCGACCAAAATGATTCAGTTGCAACGATTCACCTGATGGCCAGAGGATTTCAGTGTAAGCAGTTTTTTATTGCGCATGATCTTTGTGCGATGAAGGTCAATACCGACAGTCTGATTTTGGGTAGCTGGGCGACGTCAAAGGGGGCTCAGCAGATTTTGGATGTGGGGTGCGGCTCCGGTATTTTATCGTTAATGATGTGTCAGCGCAGTGCTGACGATGCGCAAGTACTCGCCATTGATATCGCACAGGATGCCATTGTGCAAACCCGGATAAATGCCGATAACAGTCCCTGGTCAGACAGAATACAGGTCAGGCACTGTGGACTTGCCGCGCTGACACCTTCACAACCAATTGATACGATAATCTGTAACCCGCCGTACTTCAGCGATACCAATGTAGGCAATGCGGCTCATCTTGCGCAAAGCGCATCGCGCCAGGCTGCCCGCCATCAGGGCTGTCTGTCTTCGCAGGATTTGTTCATGCACGCTACAAACGTTACGTCATCAACAGCCCGGCTCGCTTGCCTGTATCCAACATCACAACGCGACATAATAATTGCGCATGCAACGCAGCATGACTGGCAGCTTGACCGGGAGTTGACCGTATTTAATAAGCAAGGCGGGCGGTCTCACGTCTCCGCGTTTGAATTTTCAAAGCAACATGGCCGCAGACGAAAAGAAACATTGATTATAAGAGATGAAAAAAATTCGTACACAGACCACTACAAAGCGTTGTGCAAAGATTTTTATCTGGCCTTTTAGCCCTGATAATACCCAGAGAGTATTTACATGGAATCTGTGACTACGGTTATTGCTGAAGGATTTGGTGCACTGGCGGTCATCTTTAATTTTATCGGCTATCGACAAAATGAGGTGAACCATTACCGCGCTATTTCGGCGGTCGCTTTGTTATGTGTCAGCATACATTTCTTTATGCTGGATGCCATGGCGGCCGGGGTAGGGTGCCTTATCGCCAGTATCCGAAATATAGTTGCACTGAAATATCGCAGCACGTTTATCTTGTATCTGTTTGTAGCGCTTAATATTATTTTTCTTCTTATTGAGTGGTTTGTTCTTGAACACGATGCGGTCATCTTTATTGCCTACACCTCGTCGCTCATCTTTACTGTAGGCTCAATTGTCATTGAAGATGTTAAACGTATTCGCCAATGGTTTTTATTGGCAGAGACGCTTGGGCTGATATATGCTGTACTGGTTGGAAGCGTCTTCGGGACGATTTTCAATCTCAGTAACCTCACCAGTATCGTGCTCAAATTGTACCGGGAAGACAAATAATCTGAACGCGATATTCAGTGTAAAGGTATTAAAATTTATAACTGAGTATCGTTTGCGTAATTTATGAGCAGCGCCGACTTGCCTACCCTTACGATAGATCGATTTAAGGTTTATCGTAATGCAACTGGACGGCACTTCTTCTTCCTCACAACCTGTTAAGCCCAGTAATGTTACGCCATTATTCAGGCGGGAGCGTGTGCGCCTGCATGATGGACAGACAACCAGTAAAGCGCTTGAAAGGCGCTGGAATCATCGACTCCAACTACTACTAAAGGCTGAAATTGCTCTGCAAAGGGCGAATCGCTTGCGCGCATTTTCCCTCACCCTTATAGTGTTAGCCGCGTTAACGTTAGGTTTTTCACTCTACACAGCGCCTGTTGTTTTGCCGTGGGTGTTTATTGCAGAAGTCAGTATCATTGGGTTGGGCTGCATCATGTTACCGGCATGTCTCTGGTTTTCCAAAGAGTGCCGTGGCCATCGCGATCAGTTGTCTCGTAAGTTTTATCAGAGCAATCATGAGGTCGAATACCAGGATGATGCGCTGGTTCTTATTAATCGCAGTACGTACACGGCAGTGACAAAGGTGTTATTTACGGACATCTGATTTGGTAAAAAGCCACGCAGGAAGGCGTGCTTTTGTTAGCTTTAACGTCTTCTTTCTGTTCTGTCTGACAATATTAAGTATCGCGTTGCTAATCCCTATGGATTCGGCAGGTCAAATTGTGGCGTCTTATAGTCTGATCATGTTAATTCATATCAGCGCGCGCGAAGCCACACACTTTCATCGCTATCGCCACTACTTCCGTCTGTTCGCACTGCTGGTGGGTCTTGCCCTTACTGTCCGCTATCTGCTCTGGCGCGGATTGTATACATTAGGTACGGCGGATGTTATCTCACTCATCGCTATGTGGATGCTTTTTCTGGCAGAGATCTATGCTGGTATCACACATATAATCAGCTGCCTGGTTAACGTATCGCCACTGACGCGCCCGGAAAAGACCCTCGCTGAATATCCCCCGGCCTCGTTGCCCACGGTGGATATTTTGGTTCCCTCTTATAATGAGCCTCAGGATATTGTAGAAGTGACGCTGCGTGCCGCGCGGCAAATGCATTATCCGGCAGATAAGTTGCGTGTCTATCTGTTGGACGACGGCGGCACACTGCAAAAGCGCACTCAGAACGACGAAGTGGCCGCGCAGGCAGCAATTCATCGGGCGAAAGCGCTTAAAGCACTGTGTCGTCGTGTGGGCGCCGGCTATATCAGCCGGGATAAAAACGAACGGGCAAAAGCGGGCAACGTTAATCATGCACTGGGCGAAACACAAGGTGACCTGGTGGTCATTCTTGATGCTGATCACGTGCCTACTGCTGATTTTCTTAACTACACCGTGCCATGGATGATATCCAATCCAAAAACCTTTCTGGTCCAAACGCCGCATTTTATGGCCAATCCTGATCCGGTCGAGCGAAACTATTTTTCTGCCTTCACGCGGATGCCTTCTGAAAATGATATGTTTTACGGGACCATTCAGCGTGGACTGGATTTCTGGAATGCCTCGTTTTTTTGCGGCTCTGCAGCGGTACTGCGCCGTTCACATCTGGCACAGGTAGAAGGCTTGTCTGGTCAGTCGGTCACAGAGGATGCTGAAACTGCCTTTGACCTGCATGCCCTGGGTTATGAGTCAGTGTATGTGAACCGACCGATGGTAAGTGGTCTGGCGCCCGAAACCCTGGATGCTTTTATTCAGCAAAGAATGCGCTGGGCACAGGGTATGACGCAAATTCTGCTGCTGAAAAAGCCGCATAATGCGCAGGGCTTGTCGTGGTTTCAGCGCTTTGGCTACCTAAGCTCAATTTTATTCTGGCTGTTTCCCTTTGCCCGCATTGTTTTTTTATTTATGCCGCTGGCTTATCTGGTGTTTGGTTTACAGATATACCGGGCGTCATTAATTGAAATCATCGCTTTTACCCTGCCGCATGTTATTGCAACCTATCAGCTTTCAACACTCTTATTCGGGCGAACACGCTGGCCACTTGTTTCTGAGCTGTACGAAATCCTGCAATGTGTGTTTACTTTTCGCGCCCTGCTCAAGGTGTTTCGCAATCGTACCGCCCCTTCTTTTATTGTGACGCCAAAAGGAAAGAGTCTGGAAAAAAGTTTTATCTCGCCGTTATCCGGTGTGTTTTATGCCTTAATTGCGCTGACTCTGGCGGGAACGGTGGCGGGTCTGGAAAAACTGGTTAGCGATACTCTGACCCGCGACCTTACTATTGTGGTGCTGTTCTGGAATGTATTTAACCTGGTCCTGCTTGTCAGTGTGCTGGGCGTGTTAATTGAGCGACGCCAGGTGCGTGAGCAGTCCCGGCTTCCGGCCAGTGATGAGGTGACATTACAGGGGGAGGATGGCCGCGCCTGGGTCGGACAGGTCAGCGACATGTCGCTGGGCGGAGCGCGTGTGAGGTTACAGGCGAAATGGCAGCAGCTGCCTGAACATGTGTCGCTGATCAGCTGGTCTGCGTCAGCCGGACGCAATGTGGTGTTACCCTGTAAGCTATTGTTCTACGACCCGTCTACCGGCATGGTTCGATTCCGCTTTATTCGCGAATCAGATAAAATATGGGACGATATTATTGCCTATACCATGGGCGACAGCCGTCGCTGGCAAAGTTTTCAGCGTCGCCGTATGCGGCCTGTTTCCTATTGGTACGGCTTTACACATGTATTGAATGTAAGTTTCAGACCGGTGCTCCAGCATGGCTGGATGCAGTTAAAGCGTATATGGGCCCAGGAAAAAGCAGTTAAGGAATAAAAATGAAAACAATTCTGACAGGCGCTCTGGTAGCCCTACTATTGGCCTTTACAGCGCACGCGCAACAAACTTCAGAGGCGCGGCTCTCTTCTTTTTACCCCGGAGACAGTACGTTACGCTTGCAGGGTAAGCAGGCGACCGCAACGTTATCAGTGCCCCTGGCCGCTGGTCAGACGGTACAAAGTGCCACTATCAGTATTGATGCGGTTAACTCCAAAGCATTAATTAAGTCCCGGTCAATTCTAAATGTCCGGTTCAACAATGCCACCATCGGCCAAATTCATTTGGATCCAGAGCGGCCTGCTATCAACTCACAGGTTAATATTCCGGCCAGCCTGTGGCGAGCCGGCTTCAACAATCTAACATTCGCAGTCAGTCAGCATTATGCCAATCAGTGTGTGGATGGTGGGGCGCCTGAATTATGGAGTGAAATAAACCTTTATAATTCAATGCTGTCAGTTAAAACTGAGAGTGCGCAGACAGTGCCGGTTTTACAGGACTTATCAGGCTATTTTTCTCCGGGCATCGGGGCCCAGCAAACTGTCACTCTGGTGACTGTTGAAGACGATGACAAGGATGTTTTCACACACAGTTTACCCGGCGTGGCGCAGGCACTGGCATTGCGCAATCAGTACAAACCGCTGAGCGTTTCTTATCAGCAGGCAGACAAACAGGTCTCATTTCCTGACCTCTCAGAAAACGAACAATGGAATGACGCATTAAAACAGCGCTATCGTGAAAGTAGCTGGTATATATCTGATGCTAAGCCCCATCAGCTTCATGTGTTAATCGGCACAAATACAGCGCTGGAGCCGTTTCTCAGTAAAGCGTTATATCAGCGTATTTCTGGTCCGTTCATTGCGATGGATCAGACGCCCGCCGTAAACAGTGGGCAATCAACAATTGTAGCTAAGGCTACCCGATTAATTGTAACTGGCGAAACAGCAGAGCAGGTCAGGCAGGCAGCACTGACACTGGGGGTGATGGATGATGCGCTGAATCCGGGAGCCGCACTTGCAATGCGGGTAAATGATAGCAGTCTGGTAACGGTTTCTGACCGGTCACTTCGCCCTGGTCAGGAATATACGTTTGCGCAGATCGGCCACAGCGATATCGTGATGCGCGGTGAGGACAGTTTTTCTCAACCGCTTACTTTTTATTTGCCGGCAGATTTTTATGTCCCTGAAAATGCCAGCGTTTCACTTAATCTGGATTTTGGTTATGGCGCTGCATTCGGGCCCGGCTCAATGATGAATATACTGGTTAACGGAGAGCTGGTTCACGGTTTAACGCTGGCGAATCCCAATGGCGAGTTTTTTCGCAATTATGAGCTGGAAATTCCCGCGCGGCACCTGCGCGGCGGCATAAACCGCATCGATTTCGACGTCGTGATGAGGGCGCCCGTTACCGGTCAGGCCTGTGATGATATCAGCGGCTCTCACCTGATTTTTCAGCTCAGAAACAGCTCGGCTATTGCATTGCCAGAAGCCGGACAGGTGGCCACGCAACCGGATTTGGCGTTATTCAGAGATACGGCTTTCCCGTTTGCCAGAGGCGATAACACTATGCCTGTTTCTATTTACGTGAATGACAAAGGCATGACCGGTGCAGCGCTCACTTTGGCGGCGAAATTAGCGCAGGTTGCCGGTGTACCACTGCCTGCCATCAGCATCGAGCAAGGTCTTCAGGAGAACCTGACTGATAACGCAATAATCCTAAGTACACCTGACGCCTTACCGGAAAGATTCGCAACGGATTATTCGACATCTCTGACTGCTACGAAGCGCTGGCCTTACCGGCTACAAAACGAATTACACAACCGTATTCGCAAGGTGGCAGATGATAAAAATCATGCACCGCTTCTTACGAAAGGCGCAACTACCCAGCAAAGCGGGCTGGAAAACATGGCGGTATTGATTGCAGAGAAAAACCCGGCCGCTGAGAACACCGGCAATGTCTACATCATCGCCACCCAAACGCCAGAGCTGATGGCTGCCCGTATTAATGAACTGGTAAGCCTGAGTCTTTGGGGGCAATTGGCCGGGGACTTTTTCAGCTGGCAGGATGCGCAGGAGCCGCTACTGGCTATGCAGGTGGCAGAGCAGTTTGAAATAGGTGAAGCAGGAAATAGCTGGCTATCGTTACGTATGTGGCTATCTAATAATCCCTGGTACTGGCTGGTGGTCGTTGCATTGATTGTTATTATCAGTACATTCATTGCTGTTTTGTTATTGCGCCGCAGAAATAAAGCGATGACGGAGCAGTGGTAATGAAAAAGCTTATTTCTGTCTTTGCCTTAACTGTGATGCTCTTGTCTTTCGGTTGTAGCGAAAAACAGCAGACGCCATTTAGCAAAGACTGGGAAGTATTTGCCGAACGCTTTTACGAACGAGGCAGAATTGTTGATACGGGCAATGATGATGTCTCACACAGTGAAGGGCAGGGCTACGGCATGCTGTTTGCGGCAGCAGCGGGTGATAAAATGCGCTTCGATGAGATGTGGCGTTGGACCCAGCAGACGTTGCAGCGAGATGATGGTTTGTTCAGCTGGCGTTACCGGCCATGTCCTGAACATAACGCAGCCTGTGTGGATGACCCGAATAACGCCACTGACGGTGATATTCTGATTGCGTGGGCGCTGCTTCGAGCCGCTCAGGTATGGGACAGCCAGACCTATCGCCAGCGGGCCATTACGATTCTCAATGCTATTGAAGATAAGCTGGTAGTAAAGCGACACAACACACTTCTGCTGTTACCCGGTGAGAAGGGCTTTCTGCACAGCGAACATGTGGAGCTTAATCTGAGCTACTGGGTATTTCCGGCCTTTAATGATTTTTATACATTAACAGGACAACCCATCTGGCAATCATTGCAGGCGCAGGGTGAAAGGCTGGTTCGTCAGGCCCGGTGGGGCGAGCACAAGCTACCTACAGACTGGATGACCTTTTCGCAAAGTAAGTTAACCCCCGATAATTCGCAGCACACATTATATGGCTACAATGCTTGCCGGATCCCGTTATATCTGGTGTGGCAAAACGACTTTGATGCCGGGGTATTATCCCCGTTTTTAGCGTTTTACGATCAGGCGTCAGTGCCTGCAACGGTAGATGTAAAGACCGGAGAAACAGCGCAATATGAGTGGTCGGCTGGTATGCAGGCCGTTGCTGGTGTAGTGGCGTACCGTGCTGGTCAGGCACCGAGACGCCCTGCTTATGCTTTGGGTAACGAGCAGGACTATTATTCTGCCAGCCTGATAATGCTCAGTGAACTGGCTTTGCTGGATACTCAGCGTTAATGATAAAAAGATATGCGACGACCGTGTTTGTCGGGTTTCTGAGCACATCAACCGGCGCCCAGGTGGTCACTGACTATCAGCATGACAATGTTGGTCCAAAAGAGGTGACCAACGCACCGCAGGTAACACCCGTGGATGCGCCTGACACTACTGGCGTGTGGTACCACATTAGCCAGCAAGAAGTGAACTATGCAAATCAGGCCTTTGCTCGTTTGCAGGCAGAACATCCGGACTGGCAGCCTTCAAAGGCACTTGTTGAGGCGTTGGCCGCCTTGCAAAGCAAACCGAACACCGATGCAGTGGTCGCTGACAATGACACATCAGTCAAGCCTGCAGCAACCCTGTTTTCTCAGCTGGCGTCGATGAGCGAAGCGCAGCGAAAGCAGGTCGATACCAGCTTTTTACAGCGCGCAGTGGCAGAAGCAAACGAAGCAAAAAATGCAGATTTTCACGCCTTACTGGGCTGGACATTTCTGTTGCAGCAACGCTATTTTTCAGCGGTCAGTGAGTTTGCCCGTGCGCAACGGTTATCGCCGTCAGATTCAAACATGCAGGGACGTACTCTGGCTGTCACCGGTCTGCTTGATGCAGCTTTGCGTAAAGGCGATATCCCCCGGATAAAAAAAATACGAGAAAGCTATTCAGATATTCCCCTGAATGAGCAAATAACAAATGCGGGCTGGGAATTTTATAATGCGCAGAAATTCGACCAGGCTCTGACTTATTTTACACTCAGTAATTTTACCAAAGGCCAGGTGCTGGCACTTTCACGACTCGGCAAGACTGACAAAGCGGCAGAAATTGCCTGTTCACAAGACCAGCATCAATCCCTGCGGGAGCATTGCGCCAGTTACTGGTCACTGCAGCAATCAGAACGTTATCAGCGTAATGCATTTGAGCAAAGTCTTAACGCAGCCAACAGCATTGAGCAAATCCGAGCACTCACCCCGGGAGAAACAGAGCTTCGGGCGTGGGCACAATTAAAAAGTGGGCAACATGCACAAGCGGTAGCGTCTTTTAAAGCGTTGTTGACGTCGCAGCCCGATAATCAGGATTTCGCTTATGCGTTATTGTCGGCGGCGCCAGAGAGTGAACACGACTCGCTGATGCAACGCTTTTCCGCAGTCAAAACGCTGCTCGAGGCAACGCATCATCAACAAGCCTGGCAGCGAAAGCAATTTCTGCTGGCAGCAATGGATGACGATGACGCTAATGCCACACCACACGATTATGGGCTATCTGTGTACGCCGGTAGCAGTGGTCGCCAGCGCTCCGGTGCGCAAGGGTTGGGGAATTTTGATATTTTACGCGGCAACATTGGGATCACCGACGTCATTGACCGACTGCGTTGGGATATAAGGTTGGATTATGAGCAGCTTTACAGCGGGGCGCCTGCTGCAGACAGCTGGTTCGGTGATGGACAGGTATCGGATGTTTTTGGAGGGATCACGGGGTTCGAGGATACCGGTCTGCATAGCAGTATTCAGTACGAGGCCAGGGCACTAACCCTTTACGGCGAGCTCAACTATGCGCTTTTTTCACAGCCCGTTGAGGCCAAACCCACGGGGCAGTTGTCCGGTACCTGGTTTTCTGACCGTGCAGTGAGCGCCATTAATGTTTATAAATTGCGTGTCGAAGATAGCCTGTTAAGTATGGGCTCTGCCTTTTTTGAATATAGTGATGAGGCATTCGGCGGTGTGCATAAGCGTGGGGTGCGGGGGCTTTATTCCAGATTGCTTGCCGATAATACTGCGCTGTCGGTAAGTGGTGTCGCAGATACTTATGAAGGCACCTTTACCACCAGTAATCAGCATAGCGGTGTGCGGCTGGATCTGAGTTACGATATTGCTGATGCGGCATCTGACAGAATTGATTACTGGCGTATCGGTCCGTTTGTAAGCTGGGAAGGGTTTGCGAAAAACCGTTCCGGTTTTACCCGCGGTCATGGTGGATATTTCAGTCCCCAGGATCTGTGGTCCACAGGAATACATACCGAACTGCTGACAAACGAAGGTGCGCACTGGCAGGTAAAAGCTTCGGTGAACGCAGGCTATAATTGGATCCGCGAACAGCGTGCAGAGCGCTTTCCTGCATCACTTTCATATACTGCCAGTACCACTATTCCCGCTTCGACCAGTAGCGGTCTGGCCGGTCAGTTTACCCTTGAAGGGCAGTACAAAGTGTCGCCCCACTGGCTGGTGGCTGGCTACGTACAAAAAGCATATGCCGTAGAATATCAGGCAGTTTGGGCGGGATTGGAACTTCGCTGGCATGCGGGGCATGCCGCAGGCGTGACCAGCGACACCCTGTTATTAAATGATGCCGCTGTATCAGGATATGTTTTCTAACGTTTTATCAGCCTGCTCGTTTGCTGCGGCGCACCAAAAAGAGGGCGGCAAACGCCAGGATCAAACCGGTGGCAGGCTCGCTCACTGAGGTAAATCCGGCAAAACCATAGTTGTTAATCTGACCGGTATTTTCGTTGTCTGCAGAACGCAGGCTCTTAACAATCAAATTGCCATCTATGTGCCCATCTGAAAAGGTAACATCAGCTAACGGCGCAAGAATACTGCCCTTGAAGCCAATGCCATTCATCACCAGCGATGTCGCATCAACAAAGTTGAATAATACCCGTTCGTTATATAATCCCGCATGGCGATCTTCTTGCTCGCCATTAGAGTCATTGTCAGGGAATTTCTGGTCATCCGGCAGGTGGAAGCCTGTATTAAATAGCTCTACAGCCTCACCCATCACATTGATAATGGCGTAACTGGTATCAGGGATATCAATGGTGATTTTCTTATTCGGAGACGATAGGGTTTGCGCATCGATTGAAAACACATTGATATCGTTTGTGCCGCTGAAATTCAGTCCCCATAGCTCGTTTGCATCGTTAATACCAAGTTCTACCTCTGCGTTAGTGCTGTAAGCGCCCCATAATGAGGACTTGAACAGGACCTCTGCGTTGGTTGCAGCAAAATCAAAGCTATCTTCCTGATAGAACGCATTGGTATTGTGCGTGTCAGGATCGTTGTAGAGCCCGACGGTTTCATCAATATCAATATTGCCCGCGGCAACCGCATCGCCGTTATACACGCGCGAATTACGCATTTTTGCATCACCGCCACCGACGAGAACCGGTTTGCTGCCCTGATTGTTAAGCTGCAGGCCCAAACCATAATTATCGAGCGTAAGGTTTCCGCCAACAGCAAGACGGCCTTCGACATCAGAGTGAGTACCCTGCATATCTTCCATGATATAGGCGTTGAAATCGGCGGCCTGACCAATGTAAAACGGGCCCGCCACAGCTGGAATTGAGGTTAGTATAAGTGTGGCAGAGATAATCCCTTGCTTAACTGCTTTCATAACTGCTCCGTGACACTCAATGTTTTCGTCGTAATTGTAAGAGTGTTTAAAATATAAACTGCTTTGATTTTAAGCGTTAAGCTGATGAAATACTAGATGAACCTGCATACTGACCAAAAAAAAAGCGCAGCCAATGCTGCGCTTTTTCGCTTATTTAACTAAAAGACGGGGTTAGTCTTTCTTAACCAATACAGACACTTTGTCTATGCCTGCTATTTTAACCTGGTTCATCACTTCAACTACGATACCTTCCTCGGTATCTTCATGGGCCTGAATAGCCGCTGTATCAGTGTTATTTTCAGCCAGAAAGGTTTGCGCGTTAGCAACAACGCGGCGAACGTCAACCTGACGGCCACCCATCAGAATCTGACCAGTTTCGTCAATACGAATTGAAAGCGACTTAGAAGGCTTGTTGTTATTCGACTGATTGTCTTCAGGACGGTTAACATCAAGGCTCTTCTCTTTAACGAAAGACGTGGTAACAATGAAGAAGATCAACATGATGAACACAATGTCCAACATGGGCGTCATGTCAACCTGAGCCTCGTCCTCAGCAGATGTATGCTTTTTTCTTTTCATCTTGTATTCTTTCTTCTCTACAGTTTGAACACACTAGTATACTGCTTGTGACCAAAGATTTTAACCTTTTTGTCAAAACTTGTGTGTCTGTTTAACACTCGTTCCTGGCCTGCAGCCACTTTTTGTTATCTTCGCGCCGTCAGGTAGGCTTTCTGGCTGTCGCCATTCCCAGCTGATAAAAGTATGTCATTAAGCGCTGGTTCGCCTCAGCTCGCAAATTACCATGAGGATAAATGCCAAGTCTAGCCTCAGTGGACATTTTTGTGCCCTGCACCAGAAAGGCGTTTTTAATTTGCTGATCCTGGATGCAGGCTTCAAACGCGCGTGCTGCCATCTCCTGCGGCATAGCATAATAATACATTTTTAACGCACGATCAGCTTCTATAGATCGTTTAAGATAGGCACTGGGCGATCCGTGGGGATCTAAAAACAGGGTTTCAAAGCAGGCACACAACTGATTATTCAGTGGGTGTGCGGTATGGGGGGCATCGTCCACCCACGCCTGAGAGGCAAAATGGCCGTGATCCAGGCCGGGAAATACTTTGCCTGCGATATAGTGATCAAATGCATGAAACCATTCGTGGGCGAGCGCGCCACCGCCGGCATTCTTAGCCAACGCCAGTTGCCGCTTCTGGCTGTTATAGTGTGCACTGCTGTGTTTTTGCCCGCCACTGCCAAAGGCCAGCGCCAGCGTGCCGTTTAACGAAATAACCGGCTCCCGGACCTGCAGAATATCAGCAAGGTCATACAGTGCATCAAAAAACAGATTCGCGGCCAGTTGTTGCTCAGCGGCGGTAACCCAGCGCCCTATGGTGATGCTGGAAAAGTTAAACAGCTTACGAATGTCATTAAAACTGACATCAGCACCATCGCGGTGTGAAGGCCCGTTGCGAAAATATTCACGATGAAGTCGGCCTGGCTGGTGCACTACTGACCCATTTCCTCAAGTAGCTGGTGGCACCAGTTGTGAATGCGCTCATCTGTCAGATCATATTGATTCTCATCATCCAGACTCAGTCCCACAAACTGACTTTTGTCTGCTGTGAGCGCTTTTGACTCGGCAAAGTCGTAGCCCTGATTCGGCCAGTAGCCAATGATATTACACCCACTTGGCGCAATCGCGTCATGCAACATGCCCAGTGCATCCTGAAACCAGTCAGCGTAGCCGATTTGATCACCTAAGCCATACAGCGCGACAATTTTATCCTGCAATGCCAGTTTATACACATCCTCCCAATGAGATTCCCAGTCTTCCTGTAGTTCGCCAAAATCCCAGGTGGATATGCCAAAAATGATGATATCGTAGTCTTCACAATGTTTAAGATTTACATCCTGAATGTTGTGAATACTGACAATCTGCTCATCGAAAAGCGAATTAAGTTGTGCCTGTATTTTCTCCGCTGCCATCTCTGTGTAACAGGTAGTCGACCCGTAAAATAAGCCGATGGAAAGGGCAGGTTCGCTCATTGTGATACCTTATTTAATTTAATCATCGTCATGGTGTGGCGGAAATTCTATCGTGTCTTGGTCTGCGCACAAAGCCCTGCATACCGCGGGTTCATCATCCTGGTTGAGAATAAGCTGCCCCACCGCGCTGTGATTGAGCAATGTATCAGCTCCTTTGGTATCAATTTCCCGTGCCCGGACCGACATCTTTCTGCGCCGGGTAAATACATTCAGCGGCGAGTGGCGGCTATACAGCCACCGGTTCAGTGTTTCTAACTTCTTCAATAATTTGTCAGGAAACGTATTTTTCAGGCCACTGCAGGTAAACTGGGTGATATGCGGACTGTTTCGCCGGAATCGCAAACGGACATCGTACACAAACGAATAATGCACATCGCCTGAAAGAATAATAAAGGACGGTGGCGTTTTATAATGCCTGAAAATATTCAGGATAACATTGGCGGTGCCTTTATGGGCCATCCAGTTTTCAGCGTCCACTGTCAGCGCTTTGCCGAAAAACGTAAAGACCTTTTGAATGGCTTCTATAAATTTCACCCCATAGATCGGGGCGGCTGACACCACAATCACAGACTGTTTACCGATGATTTCCTGCTGAAATTCACATAATGCTTCCCAGTCCATCAAGCCGGAAGGTTTATCCAGGCTGGATTCTGAGCGCCAGCGCCGGGTGCGGGTATCCAGAACACACACCGGCGGTGAAGTCGCCAGCGTGTAATGCCACTGCTCAAACTCAAACAAGGTGTCGATAAATGCATCATGTTCCATCAGTCCATTTGCTGTGAACTGCTCAGCCGCCTTACTGACAATATCATCAAACGCAGCAGGCTGATTCCCCCAGCCCTGGCAAAGCCAGTAACCAATCAACGCATTACCCACCATTCTTTTAGAAAGTGGATTACCATAGACCTGTTCTTCCCAGCCGCGCGTAAGATTCCAGTCGTCAGTGACATCATGATCATCAAAGATCATATACACCGGCAGATGTGCCAGCGCGCGTCTGACCCGTGGCAGGCCGGCAGCGAATTTTTCTATCTGCTCCTGCTCCTGTGCAAACTGGTCCTGATAGGCATCAGGTACGCGATCTTTATCAAAACTAACATCACGCCACAGTACATCCGACCACACCAGAATATACATTGCGATGACTTCTGATAAAGAAATCAGATGGTTATGTGCATTAACTGAGGTGAAAACCGGTTTTTTCTTTGCCCCGAAAAACAATTTCGACAGTGCTGTGTTTAGTTCTATCTGAGGTAAAATGTTTTCGCGTTGATAAAAGTTGAATTCGTGACCAGACAGTTGTGACGTATTGTCGATCACGGCGCCGTCAAGATCTTCGTGAAACAGTCCAAGCTTGTCGACGACCTGCTCGATGGCCTGAAGCATCGGGCCGGCCACATCGTCACAATAGACCTGATCCCCTGTCATCAGGAGCATATCCGGGCGCTTAGTTTGCCCCTGTCTTTCCTGTTCAATAAGCTGGTCAACCCGCAGCAGGGCATCATCCACCGGATGGTGGGGTTTGCGGCAGGATCCGTGCAGTACATCGGATAATTCAGTGTCAAAGCGAAAGTTCAGTTGTTCATCATCAGTGTACAGTAATGCGGTTCGCTCTTGGTCCCACCTGGCATTTATCTGTTCATCAGCAAAGTTGATGCGGTACCGATAGAGCTCACCCGGTGTAAGGTCAGTTTCCAGAGCAAGGGTTATCAATTGTACGAAAGCATTGCTGCCAACCTGAACTATCTGCGATTCAGTCCGGCCACTTAGTGGCGCCTCGGCTGAAACCGTCAGGTCCGCTGGCTGGTCATGGGTTGTGATCATCCACACCGTCACTGACCGTTCAGTCACTTGGCGCAAAATGGGTCCGGCCACAATGCAGGGAAGACTCGTGTCGCTGATAGCAGGCTCCTGAATACCATATAAAATTGTGTTGGAAAGCTTACCGTCAGAACAGCAGTGCTGTCACCTGACAATAACGTTAATATTGTTACTAAATTTCAATAAGAAAGGACGGCAGGCGGTGTAGATTCATGACATTTGTGTGACTGACTTGTGTGTTCTGAAGAAAAAAGCGATGATCACAGTTTTCCAGCGGTTCAGTTTTTTAAGGTTTTTATGAAGATTCGCGCATTAGTTATTCTTGCCTGCCTTTTTGTTCTTTCTGCGTGTTCCGAGCCTGACATCGATAATGCACAGACCGTTGTACAGTCGTCTGGCGATAACAGAGTTTCAGCAAAGGGGCGCTGGATTCGTGAAGCTGACGGGCAAATTATGCAGGATCCTCAAACATCGGGTTTATCGGTCTGGCAGGGCAAATTGGTGTCGATTTCCGATGGCAGCGCTCAGGCCGACCAGCAGCGCAGACTTCACGTAATAGACCCTGCCAGTGCTACGCTGATGGCAAAAAAAGAAGAAATGCGTATCGGGACTCAGGTACGACGAAGCTGCTTTTCTAATTATCTGGCTGATGAGCCCGATCTTGAAGCTCTGGTCGCCGATCCACAGGATCCGAATCTTTTTTATACCGTCACCGAAGATGCTACTCGCACCGGGGCGCTCTCAGCGCGCTGCCAGCAGCGATATAAAGATACCGGTTCTACCGATTATCCGACTCTGTTGGTGCGAATAGAGCGTACCAGCGAAGGGGATTTGTACATGTCGCGGGTGCGGCCGTTGCAATTTAGTCGCGAAATGAAAGTGGGCGATTTTCCCAATGATGGTATTGAGGGCATGGCGCTGGGCCCTGATAACACCCTCTATCTTGCACTGGAAAAGGATGCCAGGGGCATGCCGCGTATTTTCAGCGTTACAATGAATGACGGCTTTTGGGAAACCACAGATTTTATCGCAGTGAACGAGCCGGACATCCGGATGCCGCAGTGGAAAAACGGTAACCACCCTTTTAATGCATTGGAATACTATCATCACGAGGCACACAACAAAGGCTATTTACTGGCCATGGCGCGTAACGATGATGTGTTATGGATCCTTGATCCGAGTGGCAAGAAAGCGCCGCGCAGAGTACCCATGCGATTCTACGCTGAAACAGGTAGCCAGGAGTGTGAGGCAGATGAGGTGATGGACAATGCCTCTATAGAGGGAATTACCGTGATGGAAGGAACGCTTTGGCTGATCAACGATCCCTGGAAGGTTAACTACATGAAAAATGTGCAGTGCCAAAGCAATCAGAATCGATATGAAGCAATGGCACCACTGCTGTTTTCAACGCCGTTGAAGGCCGACTGGTTCGGCGAGCCGGCCAGGCAGTAACCTGCTATTTGCGCAGTTTTTCGGCAAACGTTTTTTTAAATTTTGCCAGCTTGGGTGCTACCACCATCGCGCAATATTGGTTTTGAGGATTATTTTTGAAATAGTCCTGATGATAATCCTCTGCCTGATGATAGTTGTTAAGCTCAACAACTTCCGTCACCACCGGGTCAGGCCAGATTTCCTCATGATTGATTTCATCAATAATGGCTTCTGCCTGCTGTTTTTGCGCATCGTCATGGTAAAAAATCACGCTGCGATACTGTGGTCCCACATCGTTGCCCTGACGGTTTATCTGAGTCGGATCGTGCAGTGCAAAAAAGATTTCTAATACTTCACGATAACTTAGCTTATCAGCATCGTACGTTACCCGCACAACTTCGGCATGGCCAGTGGTACCGGAGCATACCGATTTGTAGGTAGGATCGTCGGTCTCACCGCCGGCATAGCCTGACAGTGCGCTCTCTACACCCTCAACACTGTTGAACGCTGACTCAATACACCAAAAACAGCCGCCGCCTAAGGTTGCCTGTTGAATATTTGCCATTTTTGTCCCTCCTGTTTTCTCTACGCATAACGTGGAGGCTAAGCTAATCCTTCACAAGTCATCCGGGCAAATAATTAATTCGTATAACATGGTTCAATTTCTCGAAAATCGTGCCGGATATGATTATTTTTTACGACGGGCACTGTCCTTTATGCCGTGCTGAAATGCGTCACCTGCGCAAACATGATGACGATAACCAGATTACGTACGAGGATATCCAGCAAGAAGATTTTGCTACACGGTACCCGGATTTGAACTGGGATGACCTGAATAACCGCATTCACGTGAAATTGCCTGACGGGACGTTTCTTGAGGGCCTTGATGCTACTCATGCAGCATGGAAAAAAGTCGGCAAAGGCTGGCTCTATGCGCCACTTAGATGGCCGGTGGTCCGTCACGTGGCCGATAAAGCCTACCTGGCCTTCGCCAAACATCGTTACAAAATTTCCTATTGGCTAACCGGCCAGAAACGCGGCCCTGAGTGCGGAGGTAAGCATGAGTGATGTCATTATAGTCATCGGCGCGTCCGGAGGAATAGGGCAGGAGTTAGTGCATCAGTTGTCAGAACGCTACCCTGATAACATAATTTATGCCCTGTCGCGTAAGTCGCAAACCGCATCATTTTCAGACAACGTCAGGTGTATGAATATTCGCACTGACGATGAAAAAGCTATTCACGAATTTTGCAAATCACTGGATGCCAGCGATCAAAAAGTGCGGCTGGCAATCAGTACGGTAGGAATACTGCACGGTGAAGTAGACGGCTTGCAGATAGCACCGGAAAAGCGATTGGAAGATCTCAGCAACGGCCAGCTACTGCGTTATTTTCATGTCAACAGTGTGGTCCCCGCATTATGGCTGAAGCATCTGGTGGACCGCATGAGCGACCAGCCCAGCCAGATTGTCTGTTTCAGTGCCCGGGTGGGTAGTATCAGTGATAATCGTTTAGGCGGCTGGTACGGGTATCGGGCATCTAAAGCTGCACTGAACATGCTGCTGAAAACCGCAGCGGTAGAGTACGGCCGCAGAGCAAAGTCGACAACACTGCTTAGTTATCACCCCGGCACCGTTGATACCGGGTTATCCGAACCCTTCCAGCGTAACGTAAAACCTGAAAAGTTGTTTACGCCCGAATTCATCGTTTCACAGCTTTTAGCGCTCCTGCCAGAGCTTCGTGCTGACCAGAGTCCTTACTTCCTGGACTGGGAACACGAAGTGGTAACCTGGTGATACGCTTATCCCTTGTCTGAATGCGCTATAACTCAAGACTTTTGTATTGACTGCTGTTACCATTTTGAACCGTCTGACTGAGGACCCGAGCAAGAGGTGCACTGACACCGAGGCTGTGGGCCCTGTACAATAAAATAATAAGTCAGGCGACCAAAACAACAAATAACAAACGTTGAGGGGAAGCTGTATATGAGCGGCGCCAGAGAACAGTTCGGATCGCGCCTCGGTTTTATTCTTGCTGCAGCAGGATCGGCCGTTGGCATTGGTAATCTTGTAGGGTTTCCGGTAGGAGCAGCGAAAAACGGCGGCGGTGCATTCTTATTAATGTACGCCATATTTGTTTTTGCTATATGTTTACCGGTCATGTTGGCTGAGATGACCGTTGGTCGTCACGCTAGAAAAGACCCGCTGGGCAGTTACAATCAGCTGAGTGGTGATAAGCCTGGCTGGAAAATAGCCGGATGGCTGTCCATTCTTACACCGTTTATGATTGCGGTGTTCTATCTCGTCATCACCGTGTGGATCTTTGGCTACCTGTTTGAGGCTGTCACCGGCGACCTCGATGTTCTGGCAAATCCTGATACCTTTGGTAATTTCATTAATTCCCCGAAAATTTTTCTCTACATGGCCGGTGTGGCGACTGTGGTTTATTTAATTCTGCAGGGTGGTGTCAAAGAGGGCATTGAAAAGGCCGCGAAGCTGCTGATGCCGTCGCTGTTCATTATGCTTTTGCTATTGGTTATTTTCGTGCTGACCCGCGATAACGCGATGGCGGGTGTCGAGTTTTATTTGATTCCTGATTTTAGCAAAATTACCGCCTCGGTTATCAACGGTGCGCTGGCCCAGGCGTTTTTCTCGCTGTCGCTGGGTATGGGCATCATGATTACCTATGGAAGTTATATCGCCAAAGAGGCTGATGTCCCTAATTCGGCAAAGCTGGTGGCGATTACCGATACGGCTGTGGCATTTACTGCCGGTCTGATGATTTTGCCTGCCATCTTCTCGTTTAATCCGGATACTAATCCTGCTGAATTAAGTGATTCTTCCATTGGCATGATTTTCACCTTCCTGCCAAAAATCTTCCTGGCATTACAGACCAGTATCGGTTACCTGGGGGCTTCGATTGTAGCCAGCATATTCTTTTTGCTGGTGTTCTTTGCCGCGATTACCTCTCTGGTCTCTATCTTCGAAGTTCCGGTGGCGGCACTGATGGATGAAAAGGGCGTAAGCCGTAAAAAAGCGCTGGGGATTCTGGGCGTGTTGTTGGTGATTCTGGGCTGTTTTTGCGCTTTGTCATTTGGTTTTGTAGATTTCTTTACCTCATTTACCAGTTACGCAGGCGCGTCAAAATCCTTTTTTGACGTCATCTATGATGTGTTTTACGACACCATATTGCCGCTCAATGGATTTTTGATTTGTATCTTTGTTATCTACCGCTGGAAGCGCCACAACTTTAACGAAGCGCTTCATGAGGGGGCACCAAACTATAAGGGAAGTCTGTTCGAGCGATATGTCGATATTTCGCTGGGCACGTTTATACCGGTCATACTGCTGGTCATTTTCATTAATACGGTGCTTCTGAAATACTTTGATATTTCGCTTTACGCCAGCATCTCGGCGGCGTTCTAGTTAAATCATGTCATAGGGGCTGGCATACGTTGGCGTCAGCCCCAGACGTTGCCAGCTTGCGGTTGCATCTATACGTTTACCTGCTGGGCTGAGCATTTCATACCCCTCATTAAATTCAGGCTCTGCCAGCGACCGCTGTCGTGCGCAGGCCGGATAATAATCCCCTCGTTTGGGGTGTTCCAGACTGCATAAATGATAGGTGATTCCAAACTCAGGGTTGGATAGCCACTGATGTATTGCCGAGCAAACATCTTCGCCGTGCACAAGATTAACCACCTGTTCGCCCTTATCAAGCTGTCTGCCCGCCAGAAAATTAACCGGATGACGATCGGCGCCGACCAGTCCTGCTAATCTGAACACTGCCGCTTTATGAGAATACTGCCTGAGCAGATGCTGTTCGATTTCAACATGCGCTTTGCCTGATGGCGTCGTTGGTGCAACAGGCGTTTTCTCTGTCACTGTGTTTTCGCTATCGCCGTAAACGGCGGTTGTGCTGATAAATATCAGTGCTGACGCGTCGTTGGCAAAAAACTCGTCGATGAGCGCGCACATCTGCGGAACAAATTCAGGATCGAGCGGCTTTTTGCGCGCACCCGGCGGAATATTTAACACCACGGTACTGTGTTTTGCGGCTTGTGTGAGCTGCGATACGTCATCGCCAAGCTGAAAGGTAAACGGCGTGACACCTAACTGGCGTAACGCGGACACATTGTCTGCACGTTGTGTTGTGCCGATAATATCGGTGGTGGAGGCCGTTGCAGCCAGCTGTTTTCCCAGCCAGCCACAACCACAAAGTGTAAGTGCTGTCATTCAAATAAGCGCCTGAAAGAATCGTGACACCTATCCTAGCACAGACTCTTACATACGATTGCTATGGCGCTCAATGTTGATTAAATCCAGCTCATCCAGCCCCGGAATGGATTTTTGCATTTTGCTTTCTGCCACATCGGCGTCGCGAAGGACGTCGCACAGATCTTCAGCCCGGTGCTCAATGGATTCGGCCTGGCTCTCGAGGCGCTCCTCAAGATTTTCGCCGAAGTTTTCCATCCGGTCAGCAAACTCATCCATATCGCCATCACCACTAACAATTTGTGAGCCAATGGCCACCAGCAGCTTACCGGTCGCTTCGCTCACCATATCCTCAATACGGTCTTCAAACTTATCTTCCCAGGCACTGTCGAACCAGCCGTCGTCCTCAAAGTCGTTGCCAGTCACACGAATACTGCCGTCTTTGGTGTAAAAATGTTGCTCCATTTCACCACGCATTTCTTTTAGCGTGCCCTGAAAATCACGCACCAGCTCATCATCAGGCCCAAGCAATTCTCCGAAGACTTCGCCTACTGCGGTACCGGCCAAATCAATGCTGTCCGAGACCAGGCTAACTGTCATCGGTACCGCCTCATCTATTGCAGTGCGGTAATCTTCAACATGTTGCTGCTGATCATCGTTCAGGGAAACGGCTTCACCATCTATCGTCAGAAAATTATCCGGTGTGATGGTCATGACACTGCCATTTTCCATCTCAACCGTGATCATTTTCTTATTGTATTCAAGATTTCCCTGCAGGTTTACGTCACATTCATTGTCATGCGCCATGACAGACGTGGTCAGTAGTGTCGATACAGCCAGAGCTAACGCGCGTAATTTCATTGCATTTCCTTTTTACAAATCTGAGGTTTAATTAATACGATAACTGACTAGCTACAGCACAGGATGTGCCAGTAGTTTTTATTTTTAATAATCAATAGTATACGTTTTTTGTGCGAAAGCACCGCACTGTCTGTAACGATTGTTTGGTTTATTTCGCTAAATTATGGCTTTTTGAGCCAGCGCAATAAAACAGAAAAATGTTTAATCAAAATTACTAAAATGATGTCTGATGATGCATAATAAAGCATCAAATTGAACATCTTAGCAGCGCGCAGTAGTGCAGTAATCCTATTACTGAGTGAATGCGTGCTGAGGTACTTATAAGGCTTAAACGATGAGTGAATGGATGGGCGCCCTGGGTTTTGGCATTGGTTTGCTGGCGTTTGTACTCGGTATGACCAGCATAATTATGGGCTTTATGGGAAGTGATACCGGGGCCAGGGGCATGCAGCACAAAATAGAATATGGCTTTTTTGGTGTATCAGGCCTGGTGGTATGCCTGCTCATGAGCTACGCACTGGCCTGATACGCTGTCAGGCGACGCTCAGGTATCAGCGTCGCTGCTTTGGGATGCCAATGCTGGCATCGTTTCATATTGCTTAGCTGGCATTGCGCGATTAGCATTCCAGGCCAGTAAATGGCTGTCACGCTGATAAGCACGTAAATCGAACACATCCAGCATGGCCATCACGTGGTCAAAAATGTCAGCCTGCACAGCTTCAAATTCGACCCATGTTTTCTCAGTAGAAAAGCAATACAGCTCAAGGGGAATTCCAAGTTCGTTGGGAGGAAGCTGGCGCACCATGACCGACATCGTCTGGTTTATCTTCGGATGTTGGGTCAGATATTTGGAGAGATAGGCGCGAAACGTCCCGATATTGGTCAGTTTACGACTATTGAGCAAGTCCGTCTCGTCGATTTTTTCATCCTGATGATATTCACGAAGCTCCGTTAATTTTCCATCTATGTAGTCTGTCAGTCGGCGAATTTTTGAAAAGCGGTCGAGCATCGCCTTATCGCACAGACGTATAGAATGTATGTCGATATGAATAGCACGCTTAATGCGACGTCCGCCCGATTCCTGCATCCCACGCCAGTTTTTTACCGCCTCATTAGTTAGCGAGTAGGTGGGCAGAGTAGATATTGTCATATCCCAGTTTTGCACCTTAACGTTGGTCAGGCCAATTTCCCGGATCTCCCCATCCACTTCAAATTTGGTGATTTGGATCCAGTCCCCGTTTTTGAACATTCGGTTTGCTGCTATCTGTATACCAGCGACAAAACCCAGAATGGTATCTCTGAAAATCAGTAACAGTACCGCCGCCAGGGCGGTGACACCGGATAATATAAACAGTGGGTTGCGCTCAATGATGATTGAGATGCATAACAACAAAACAATAATGGTAAAGATTAACTTGGCCACCTGAATAAAACCGGTGATGGGTGTCCGGTTGGCCAGATAAGAGGCGTTATACATGTCTTCGAGTGTGGATAACACCGCAAAAATCGTGAGCAGGGCGACAGCCATCATGTAAAGCAATGACACCTTGATGACGACCCCGTAAAGTAAGCCATCCTGTTGGATAAGCACCGGGGTGAGCAGGAAGATGACCAATGCAGGTACAAGATGTACCAGCCGGCGAAAAAAGCCGTGGTTGAGTAGCGCATCATCCCAGCCGCTGCGGGTGCGTTTAACCAGACGTTCTATATAGAGACGAAAAAGTACACGAATGGGTACGTAGATGACCGCAGCGGTAACGAAAATAGTACCCACCGCAATCACGTTAAAAAGCGCGTCGTCAGGGGTTACCGTCGGCAGCAGTTTATGTACTATGGTAAGGAATAGCTCTCTGGCTGATTCACTAAAATCCAAACTATTTCTCCAAAAAGTGTCTGATACGCTGGTCTTTGGACCGCCATAACGCATTCAGCCAGTGTTGAAAGCCGGTTCTGAATTGCTCGTCCCGGAAATAATCGCCTTTAGACTGTGGTGGTAGCTCCAGTACGTTGACATCCACAATAATGCGCCGCATTTGACCACTTAACATAGCCATCATCGGATGCTTGCGGTTATCCGGGTACAGCAGTGAAATATCAAGAATATTGGTAAATAGATCACCCATCGTAGCCATGGTAAAAGCGATACCGCCTGCCTTTGGCGGCAGCAGTGCAACATAGTCACTTTTTTTGGCTGCGTGTTTAGCGGGCGTGAACCGGGTGCCTTCCACAAAATTAATTACTGTGGTGGGCGTCTCAGTAAAGCGCTGACAATAGCGCTTGGTAGTTTCAATATCTTTACCTGCCAGGTGCGGATTTTTAGCCACAAACGCCCGTGAATAACGCCGCATAAATGGCATGTCCAGTGCCCAGGCACCAAGGCCGACAAACGGAAGCCAGATAAGCTCTTTTTTAAGAAAAAATTTCGGTGCCGGAATACGGCCAGCAGCAAGCTCAATAAGTAAGATAATATCCAGATAACTGAGGTGATTTGCCACAATCAGATACCAGCTTTGCAAAGACACGGGGGCACTGAATTGTCTTTCAATTTTTATCGGGTTAAAAAGACAAATCATTGCCACGCTGATTTTTCCAAATGCGAACATACAAAAATGCATCACGCTGGCCAGCATCCGACGAAAACCCTTGATGGGGATAATCAGTTTGATGAACCCCAGCCCGATAATAAGCGATGCCCACAACGCTAAATTAGCAATCTGCAAAGGGGTGTGGATGAGAAATATTAAAGGGGCAAGTACTACTCTTAACATGGCGCTTTACGATCTTAACGTGGTCAGTAACTGGTCTTTTTCGGTCCAGCGGCTGTTCAGCCATTGCTGAAAGCGCTCACGCTGCTCGGGATCAGAAAAATAGGTATCACTGAAAAAGCCACCGTCGATAATATCTTTGATGGGTGTAACCATCACCTCAACCCGTATATCTTTGACTTTACCACTAACAAAATCCCAGAATGAAGGAACGCCGTTGGGATAATCAATAGTGACATCAATCAATTTATGCAACTGGCCACCCATTGCTGAGAGCACAAAGGCAATACCACCAGCCCGCGGCTTAAGTAGATGTACAAACGGCGAGTCTTGCGCGTCATGTTTAGCGGTGGTAAATCGGGTGCCCTCAACAAAATTCATAATACTGACCGGCTTATGCTGAAACTTTTCACAGGCCCGGCGGGTGGTTTCCATATCTTTGCCTTTCATGTGCGGATTTTTCGCCAGAAACGCTTTGGTGTACCGGCGCATAAACGGAAAATCCAGCGCCCACCATGCCAGACCAAGGATCGGCACCCAGATAAGCTCTTTTTTCAGAAAAAACTTCAGAAACGGAATGCGACGGTTGAAGATACGCTGAAGCACCAGAATGTCTACCCATGACTGGTGATTGGCCATGACCAGGTACCAGTCCCGCGGTGTCAGTTGATTAAGGCCGTTGACGTGCCAGGTGGTATTACTCAACACACGCTGATTTAAATTATTGACGCCGATCCAGGCGGTGGCGCAGCTATCAAGAAAATAGGTAATGAACGTTCGCCACGGTTGGACGGGAATAAGTTTGCACACGGATAACAAAATAATGGGTGTGGCCCAGATGACCGTGTTGATAAAATAAATTGTAACCGAAACTACGCCAAGTAAATGATGGCAAAGGTTTTTAAGCATGACATTCACCTTTTATATTTGGCGCTTAGTGTAAACGAACTTGAACCAAAAGCCGATAGACCGTTTACTGGTAATAGATAAATTAACGAACACCGGAGAGAACGATGGAAGGTCAACCTATAAAATGTAACGCTGCGGTCGCCTGGGAAGCAGGCAAACCGTTGTCGATTGAAGAAATTGAAGTGGCACCACCTAAAGCCGGGGAAGTAAGAATTAAAGTATTGGCAAGCGGTGTGTGCCATACCGATGCCTTTACTCTGTCTGGCGACGATCCGGAAGGAACATTCCCGTCAATCATGGGACATGAAGGGGGCGGCATTGTCGAGTCAGTGGGCGAGGGAGTGACTTCTGTTGAGCCCGGCGACCACGTTATTCCACTGTATACCCCCGAATGTGGCGAATGTAAGTTCTGTAAATCAGGTAAAACCAATCTGTGCGGTAAAATTCGTGAGACACAGGGCAAAGGTCTGATGCCTGATGGCACCACGCGCTTTTCTAAAGACGGACAAACCATTTACCACTACATGGGCACATCAACGTTCAGTGAATACACGGTACTGCCTGAAATCTCCCTGGCCAAGGTGAATAAAGAAGCTCCGCTGGACGAAGTTTGTCTGCTTGGGTGTGGTGTGACTACCGGTATTGGCGCTGTGCTTAATACTGCCAAGGTAGAAGAGGGCGCAACCATTGCCATTTTCGGGCTGGGTGGTATCGGCTTATCAGCCATTATCGGTGCAACCATGGCTAAAGCGGGTCGCATCATTGCCATTGATATCAATGAAGATAAGTTTGATTTAGCAAAACAACTGGGCGCCACAGACGTTATTAACCCTAAAAAATATGATAAGCCAATTCAGGAAGTCATTGTTGAGCTGACTGACGGCGGTGTGGACTATTCCTTTGAGTGTATTGGTAATGTTGATGTCATGCGTTCGGCGCTGGAATGTTGTCACAAAGGCTGGGGCGAGTCGGTGATCATTGGCGTAGCAGGTGCCGGTCAGGAAATCTCCACGCGCCCGTTTCAGTTAGTGACCGGTCGGGTCTGGCGCGGTTCTGCTTTTGGTGGTGTGAAGGGCCGCTCGGAACTTCCCGGTATGGTAGAGCAGTACCTGAACGGTGAAATTCCGCTGAAAACTTTTATCACGCACAAAATGCAACTGGTTGATATCAATGATGCGTTTGATTTAATGCACGAAGGAAAAAGTATTCGTTCGGTGGTTTACTTTGATAAAACGGAGGCCAGCTAATGGAGTTGATTGCTGAAAACCGGGCATTCGGTGGCAGACACTGCCGCTATAAGCATGCTGCTTCGACGGTAAACTGTGAGATGACGTTTGCTATCTTTCTGCCGCCGTTTGCGTCTGAAGATAATCCGGTGCCGGTGCTGTACTGGTTGTCGGGTCTCACCTGTACAGATGAAAACTTCATGCAAAAGGCCGGTGCAATGAAGCTGGCGGCAGAATTAGGCATGGCGATCGTAGCGCCGGATACCAGCCCGCGGGGCGATGATGTACCAGATGACAGTGACGGCGCTTACGACATGGGGCTTGGCGCCGGCTTCTACGTGAATGCCACCCAGGCGCCGTGGAAAACCCATTATCAGATGTATGATTATGTCACCAAAGAGCTTCCCGAGCTTATTGAATCCTCTTTTCCGGTCACCGGTGAGCGGGCTATCAGTGGACACTCTATGGGCGGACATGGTGCGCTGGTAATTGGCTTAAGAGCACCAGAGCGTTATGTGTCAGTCTCTGCGTTTAGTCCGGTTGCTAACCCCACGCAGTGCCCGTGGGGCGAGAAAGCGTTCAGCCAGTATCTGGGCGAAGACAGGGAGCTGTGGAAAGAATATGATGCCGCCTGCTTACTGGCTCAAAAGCAACATTACGTTCCGTTGCTGGTGGAACAGGGGCATGCCGATCAGTTTTTAAATGAGCAGCTTAAGCCTGAAGCGCTGGTTAATGCCGCGCAGCAATCTGATACACAACTTACGTTAAATATGCACGAGGGGTACGATCACAGCTACTTCTTTATTGCGTCATTTATCGATGACCATCTGCAATTTCACGCCAGTCACTTAGGGCTGATTTAATCAAAAAGGCGGCTATGGCCGCCTTTTTTACTCTCAACTGTATCGGTCACTGTGCCGCACGCTTTTCGATTTTTCTGCTCACGGCAATCCAGGATGCGCGTTGTTTTTGTATGGCGCGACTTACCGGGCTGGCCACATTCATAAAGTGAAAGGTCTTCATTTTGGCCAAACGATTGAGGGAGTAGTCTGAAGGCAGACCTGCCGCACTCAGAAACCGTTGTTTCATGACCTGCTGCTGGGGATCCTGCTCGCTGAAACCTGAATCCATTAACAGCGAGTACGCCTTAAGCGTTAGCGCCTGGTTGGCTCTGCGCAGTTTTGAGACTGCTGCTACATTCACCAGAATCAAACACACCATAGCGGCAACATTGGGTAACGTAGCGATCGCACTCACCGTGGGGTAGGCGCTCAGTCGCTGCGCATAGACAGCATCAAAATTGTTGTAGGTCGATACACCCATTGCTGCAATGAGTCCGAAGCTGATAAGGATAACCGCAAGAATCAGCCGTATTGCTTTTTCACGGTCGCTAATAGCACTTTCTAGTTCAGTCATAATGATGTTCGCTGATCAGATACACCCGTATGCTATCGTTGTTCGCAGGATCAGTGCAACGCGGATCCGATGGTAGTATGTACTATGCGATAATTTGCATGTACCTCTATAAGCCAGCGCTAAAAATACAACCCGACAAAGGCTCCCCGGTTGCGTTTGGCTACGGCCTGCATAAAGGCAGCGAACTGCTGGGCGTTCCCGTTTCTGGGCCGGTTGAACCCGATCCCATGTATTCGCACTTTTGCGCGCCCGCTCTGGTCGGCATTTTTACTGGTTATTTGTGATACTACACTGTCCAGGTCAGCGGGACGATAGTCGTCACCAAATACATAAAGACTGACTTTGCCCTGGGTGCTTCCGTACAAATCCAGCGCGTCATTGATACCCACTTCAGGGGCACTTGCCCCGCCTCTGAAACCGGCAAGACGTGAAATCGCTTTGTCTCGCATCGACTGACTGTCGCTAAGCCACTTTCCGCGCTGCGATGAGTACATATGCGTACCATCCGCTGCCATTATCTGAAATCCCTTCATTTGCGGGTGAGATTTTATAATGTCTTTGACGACCTGGGTGACCTTCATCCAGCTGCTACCCGATGACATTGAGCCGGAGTTATCAATCACAAAAACAACATAATCTGCATCGGTGGGGATGCCGCCAACTTCTTCGTCAGGTTCCTGCGCGCTGTTTTCAACGTTTAGACGCGCATTGGCCTGACGGATTTCCTCGCGTAGCGATTTTGCTTTGTCCTGGAGCTGAGCCAGCGTTTGCTGCGCACGGGGAATAGAAGTTTCCAGGTTTTTCTGTTGCTCGGTCACCGAAGCTGACTGCGCCTGTGCCGCGGCCAGTTCCTGTTGCTTGTCAGATAGCGCGCCCTTTAGTGATTCCACCGACTGCTGGGCAGCCAGCACATTTTCAATCAGTACCGACAAATCAGCAGAACCCTGCTCAGTATCCTGCTCGCCATTCTTCGCCAGCAATACAAGCATGATGACCGCGCCGAATGCGCAGGAGATAATATCCAGAAAGGACAGATTGAATACTTCAATGGGAGGCCGTTTTATACGTCGCATCAGGGCCACTCCGGAGCAGGGGATAAGAATGTACCGCCATTACTGTTGGTCCAGCTCCAGTATAGAGAGGGCGCGAAAGGGTCACCTTCGATGGGCAGTAAAATCACATTGACGGTGACGCCACGGGGGCCTCGCTTGACGGTTTCCAGAAATAGTAGCTGCCGACAGTCTGATGAAATTGATTTTTTGCTACTGATGAAGTTTTTGCATTTAAGCGGCAGGCCCTCCCCCAGTGTTGGTAAGCCATCTGTTATCAGATAAAGATCCGTAAGATCGGGATTTGCGCTCATCATGGTTGCCAGCCCGTCCTGTAGGTTCGTCCCGCCGTCAGGCACAATCTCGCCAATCTGTTTAGCAATCGCTTTGAGCGAACCGCTGGCTCCGGCGGTGTTAACCGGTCGCATACCCAGAACCGACGCCGTGTCGGAAAACGCCACCACAGAGACTTTTGAGGTCGGCGGCAAACGGGCCAGCAGCCAGTTGGCGACCCGTCGCGTCCGGCGCCATTTAGCACTGGCGACTTTTTTGTTATCGGGTAAAGCCAGCTTACTCAGTACCTCAATGAGATTATCGCCCATCATTGAAGCACTTTTATCAATCAGAATACCAATATGTTTGCCTTCAACCCGCATACCTGTGATGTAGTTTTGTTCACCGGTGCCGCTCATCGCGATATTGGCATCCGGTGTAGGGATACTGGCAACGGCTGCTAACTGGTTCTCTAAATCAGCAACCACCGCTAACTGAGAGGAAATATCCTGCAGCAGCTTTTTCTGTTGCTGGGTGGTTTCATTCTGATTTTGCTGTGATGCATCCTGTTTGCCCGCTTCCATGGCGATTTTATCATTGATTTCATCAATGGATTTTTGCAGTTGAACCTGCGCATCCTGCGCTGCGGCCAGTTCAGACTCCAGCTTCTTCTTTTCAGGTGCTGCGGTGTCGCTGAAAGCGTTAAAGTCCACCAGAATGAATATCAGAATGACAGCGCCTAACCCGCATGCCATTACATCCAGGAAGGACAGGTTAAAGCCATCTTCGGTACGCCGCTTATATTTCATAACGGCCTAGTTATGCAGGTGCGACAGCAAGTGCTTTTCACAGGATTCCTGGGTGCGCAGCACCATGGCGTCCTGCCGGGCATTAAGCAGATGCATAAAAAACATCAGTATCAGGGAGATAAATAATGCCACCAGCGTGGAGTTAAACGCGACGCCCAGTGAGGCAGTCATACCTGAAATATCACCAGCCAGCGCAGCGTCTGCCTGAGCCAGCGCCTGTCCGATCCCCCGCACCGTGCCCACAAAGCCAATGGACGGAATCGCCCAAATGATATAACGAATCATGTTATTGCCGCTTTCAAGTTGCGCAGAAAGGTTATCGACAGACGACTCAATGGCATCGGCCGCATGCTGCACATTGCGGGTGTTACGAAAGCGTCGGATACAGTTTATCCAGGTGGCCATTGCCGGATTCTCACTATAAGACGAGGCGTTCAGTTCAGTGAGGGCTTCATCAACATTCAGCGGTTGTGACTTATCATGATCTTTTAAAAAGTCGCGGGTATAAAGCGGTTCTTCATCCACCAGGCGCCACAATTTGAACAGCATTAAAAAGATGCAAAAGAACATGAGTGAGAGGCATATTTGCTGTTCCAGGTCTTTAAGAATGACCCAGATGGAACTCAGCGAAGACGTCCCCTGTGTGGCCAGAATCGACTCAGCAGCCGGGCGTACCACGCTCGCGTAAAACAGATGAACCAGCGTAAAGCTTGCAACCAGCACGATGATACTGGTGACAAGGTTAGGGTTCATAGATGCATTATTGTTTTTAGTCATAATTACGGCCGTAGTATGCATTTAAATGTTGGTGGGGAAATCCTGCGGTGCGTCCAGTGAAACAAAGTACGCCGCAGCGGTTCCTGTGATGGCAATAAGAATTGCAGCGATGAGTATTTTCTTTTTCATGGCACTTCCTTTAATTCAGGTACCGAGCAATCCGAAAGCCAATATCGTCCTGTGCGTCTGACTCTCCGGTACGCATGCTGGCACGCAGACGTTTCAGCCTGCCTGTTTTGAATGAGCCCCCTTTTACAACGTGGGACGAACTTGGCGCACTGCCCAGGTAGTCTTCTTTCGCGGCACCATTATCAGGTGGCGACAGGGTATAAAAATCATGAACCCATTCTCTCACATTACCATCCAAATCAAACAAGCCGCCGCGTTCGGGGTCAAAGCTTCCTACCGGCGCCTTTCCTTCAAAGCCGTCGTTATAATCTTTTAAGGTGAACGTTTGCTTACCCTTTAGCGAGGCATCAGCAAAATTGCCCTGCTTATCGCGCAGCCTGTCCTGACTGCCCCAGACATATTTGGTGGTTGCTGCACGACGGTGCTTCTTGGCGGCATACTCCCACTCAGCTTCGGTGGGCAATCGATACCCTGTGGATGCCGGGTCAATACCGCGCAGCCCGCCTTTTTCAATGATATAAAATGGTGCAAGGCCTTCCTGTTCACTCAGCCAGTTGGTAAATCTGGCCGCGTCCAGCCAGCTCACATCGGATACCGGTTTTTTTGAGCTGTCATTACTCCCTTTAAAGCGAGCGTACTGGGCTTCGGTAATCTCGTGTTTGGACAGCCAGAAAGCGCGGGTAAACGTCACCGGATACTGATGTTCATTTCGCTGGCGTCCAGCTTCATTCGGTGCCGAGCCCATGACAAATGTATCTGGCTTAAGCGTTTCAAACTCGATGCCGATGGTTTGTGCAAACAGCGGCTGTCCCTCACGGCGTCGTGCATCAAATTCGGTCAGCAGCTCGGCATTGACGGATGTGAGTTTATTGGCTGAGGGTGTGACTGATTTGCTGACTGTACGATAGCCGGGCTTTCTAATCTCAATGGTGTGGGTAAGCGTCTGCAGTTGTGTCGTTAATGGTGTGCTGCCCGCCTTCTTACCATCAATAAATACCTCAGCGGGTAAATTGGCTTTAATAACCACCTCGCCATTGACCGGAGACAGATTGAAACGTAGAGAGGAGGTTTGGCCGGGGGGAAGATTAACCGATTGCTTTTGGGCCGCAAAACCGGGGGCGCTGTAGCTGACAGTGTGTTCTGTATTTGCCTCTACGCTCACTTCGCGGCCGGAAACCGGATTGCCGTCAATGGTCAGTAAGCCCTGTGAGGGGGATGTTTGTACGTTTAATATCGCCTGTTCAGGAATTAAACGGTAGTCCCGGCTCACCGCGTTGGCATCCGCGGTAATCATGATTTCATCGGTTATTGGTTCGTAACCGCTTAGCGAGACGGTGATCTTATGACTGCCACCGGACTGAGGCAGGGTTAAAGGCGTTTTCCCCACTGTTTCACCATCTATCTGCACACTGGCCCCTGAGGGTTGTGAGTTGATATCCACGGAACCTGAAACAGGTGTCAGAGAGAGGGTTTTTTCGATGGTTTCGGCAATATCTGCCTTGATATCTACTGAGGCGCTTTCATAAGCCGGATGCCTGGCAGTGACTGTGTAGGTTCCGGCAGGCACAGTCAGAGTAAGCTGTTTGGCCGTCGCGTGCGGCTTTTGATTAACAAACCACTGAATGTCGTTGTTGTTGGTATTGGTCGAAAGGGTCACCGTGGCTGGCAGTGGTGATAATTCGACGTTGATAGTAGAAGGGGAGTCGTCATCAATGTTTACGGTTTTCGCTGCAAACTTGGGCGCGCTGACAGTCACCGACGCGGGCAACCCAAGTACATACAGCTTATTTTCTATAAAAAAGCCGCTGCCGCTATGTACCTGAAACTGTGGGCTTTGCGCTGCACGCTCTGGCGTCACGGTAAACGTGTAGCCTTTTATCAAAAACAGCCATATCAGATAGCTCCCCAATGCTGCGACCAACAGGCAAACACTGGTCAGAACCACAACCCGGTTTTTATTCCGGTCGGATTTAATGGATGCATCTATACGACTCACCGGCATACTTCCTTCTTGTCCGAATATACATTCATCATCAGATTTTCTCATCACAAACCAGGCGAACTGACAGAGGAGACGTGCTCGCACTGACGGTTACCGAAATGATCTTTGAACGAAAGCCCTCACGACTACCTTCAAAGCGATAGGTGCCGGGCTTTAGTGAAATTTGCTTTTCATCCACCTGGCCCACCACCCCAACGCCCATGACTTTTATGTAGGTTTTGTTGTCTGAATACACCGTCACCGGTAGCGGCGCGTTAAAAGCTGACAGCGCAGATTCCAGCTCACCGACGGATGTTTTTAACGACGGGCTTAATACAGATATCTCTGTGGCCTGTTCGATAGTGCGCTGTGCATTTTCGCGGATCCGCGGATCCGCCAAACGTTCAGGACGCGCTAAATATTGCGCTATGCTCTGACGCGCCGCCAGCACCTTGTCAGCGTTCGTTCTGGCTAGTTGCAATACCTGACTTTGCGGATAGGACTGTATGCTTTTTTCAGCGAGAATGCTTACCGTCTTCCACTCATCGGCCTGCGCAAATATCCGAATCTGCGCTTCAGCGTCAGCCTGCCCAGCCGCATGCTGCTCCTGTTCGATTCTGGCGGTTAAGGTCGCTATCTGCGCATTGTCTGGTTTGCGTTTCGACGCCTGGGTTAACAGCTGTCTGGCCCGGTCATAATCTTTTGCTTCCACCGCTTTTAAGGCCTGAGCCAAAAGCGTACTGAACGCGGCCTCACCCATCTGGCGTTCAACCTGTGCAAGTGCCTGTTTGGCATTCAACTGTTCAGGGTCCAGCGAGACAATCTCCTGTAGCGCCCGATACTGTTTTTGCAGATTGTTTTCTACTTTGCCAACCCTGGCCTGTTCATAAAGCGCCTGGACCTTATCAAAAACATCAATGCGGGCTTTTAATGCCAGCGCCTTATCGTCTTCGGGTTTTACTTCAAGCGCCGTAGTCACGGCTGAGCGCGCATCATGGATATGGCCGTTCTTGTAGGCAAGGCGGGCTGTTTCCAGGGCAGAATCGAAAGCTTGTTCATACGCAGTATTAAACTGCAGCAGCGACGCATCAATCTTATCAAGTGCGTCTGACGCTGCGCTAAAGCGGCTTTGCCCATACTGAGCGTAAACATCCTGCAAATTGTTGCTCAGAGATTCAACCGTCTCAGGCTGCCAGTTACGTTTAGCGTCACTTATGGCTGAAAGCTGTGCTTTTGTCAGACTCAAACGCTCCTGTAGTGCGCGTTTTTCCTCATCACTCAACCCTTCAGCTTGCTGTGTCGGTTGACCATCCGTGGTCATGTCACTGTCGGTGGAAGCGGAAGCATCAGGCTTGTCTGACAATAGCGGCACGAGCAGGTAAAGTGCTACGGCAATCACTGCTGTTGCAATGGTCACCGCTACAAGCTTTATCAGCGTAGATTTGTGATGCTTTTTATCCTGATCGATATCCTTGTCTATACTGCTCACGTTATTTACCTGTCGTTACAACTGCTGATCAGGCGTTGCTTCAAGCTGATAGATTTCGTACAGGCGCTGACGAAGCTGGGTATGCTGCTCTGCTGCCGTCCCGGTTAACTCAATACTCTGGTCTTTAAATTCAACCACTTGCGGAGTAACTTTGATATCCAGGTTTTCACCTTTCTCTTCAAGAATATCCCGGACGCCCTGAATTTCCTTATTAGTTTTGACCGCATCAGCCAGCGAGACCGCTGCTGCAACACCAGCCACAGCTGCCCCTACCTGACCGGCTGTTGAGCCTGAATTTTTGCCCAGCAGTACTGCCGCTACCAGGCCAATTCCGGCTATCGCCTGCGCCTGCGTCCGTTCTTCTTTTTTACGGCGGATATCCGCTGCAATAGGCAGGGTTTCTTTTTGATAAGTACGATACACATCATGCGTTTCGGCATAGAACGTTTCGTAGCTATCCTGCAGGGAATCAACAAACTGGTTATCTTTTGCCTGGATTCGCTGAATGCGCTGATACATTGGGTCCTGGGCTGATGGCGCACCTTTTAACTCAAAATGCGCCTGAGAGGAGCCCCAGCTTTTCTCTTTTTCCAGATACGGGCTGAATGCTTCTGGCGAGTACATCGCGGCATAACGTAAGTCTGCAATTTGCTCAATCTCACGTTTGTCGCTTTCTGACTTTTTCATTAGCACGTCATAGATATGGGCCGCGATTTGATTAAATATGGGTTCGTAAGGGTTGCCGCCTTTACGAAATGCATCGCGGTAGAAGCCTTCACTGACCCGGTATTCAAATTCTTCTTCATCCCATACCCGGTTGGCCGCATCCATGATGCGAATACCAATTTCAACGGTCTCGGTATCAGAGTAATTGATTTTGCCCAGCACATAGATATCGGCGCTGGCATTGGCATCAGGTGTTACATTGATTGAGCCGAAAGCGTTAGTCTCCTGCAGGGCTTTTTTGGTATTGATGGCAAAGCGATTTGCCTCTAAGCGCCGGACCTGCGGCCAGATATCCTGCTCAACCACTTCTTCATCATCGATATTGCCATATTTGTCGGTCGGAATACCCGGATCAAAAACGGGAATGGCAACATCCAGGAAAATATTGGATGAATAATTGTATTTTCGCTTTGCATTGCCCAGCTCACCACCTGATTGCGGACCGCCCAGTGTCGGGCCAACGCTGGTGACATTGGTTTGTGTGCTCTGGCAACCAGCCAGAGCAATGGTTGCGGTGGCCAGCGCCACACCAAGTTTACGTGTCATTCCTTTGAGTTTTTTATTCAGCGTCACGTGAGTATCTCCCATAAACTGTTAACTACATCCGTATTCGTTCATTAATGACTGAAAGTGAGCTTTTTCACTGTCTGTGGTTGCTGCTTCCAGGCCTTGTTTGACTGCATCACAGACCGCAGAACTGCCTTGCTGCCCCTGGCCGCCGGCGTGAGAGCGGGTTTGGTCGGTGGTGGTATGCTGTTGTTGCGATTGCGTTGTCTGGTATTCAGTGGCTGCAGAGGCCTGTGCAGCAACACTATTATCAGCAGACTCGCTCTGCTGATCACCGGTCTCTGAACCAGCACCCGCATCCGCAAGTTTCTGTGCGCCGCTATCCAGTGCCTCTGACATACATTCCTCACTGGCGTTCAGGCTTTCTTCGAAATCGGCGTCCATCGCGGCTAACTGTTCTTCCCGGGTCATTTGAGCGTTATCAATATCCTCAAACTCGATATAGGCACAATCGCTGTAATAAATAGGCTCAGCATCGGTTGAAAACGCGGGGAGGGATGCGATGGCTGCACCCAGAGTAAGAAGTAAAGCGAGATGTCGGGAAAACACTTGCATCATTTTTTTCCTGTTTCTGTCAGATTCCGCCACCGGTAGGGGCGAAAACATTAAAAACAATACCGGTTGGTTAACTGGCCAACGGGCGATTTGTGAATAGCGTGCCTTCAAACGGCTTAACCAAACCTGAACAAGTGTATACAAAGGCTTCATCCATAAAGCGGTACGGGTATTAATTATGTGTTTTTACGTTCCCGTAACTGCGTAATTTATACACGAGCTATCAATAGAATAAAAGTTATAAATCAACGGGCTTCTTCATCTGCGACGATGATTTTTTGACTGTAAGATAAAGACAATCGTTCACACTTTTCTTACATTTTACGCACAGGGTACTTGAATAGAGCGGGGAATTCTGGCTCAATTAATTATAATACAATACTACGTTTGTGAGGTTTCATGAAATATACCGGTTCTAAGTCCGCTGCCGCGATTCGCGTGTTAGCCGCTGATGCGGTGGAAAAAGCAAAGTCAGGGCATCCTGGCGCACCAATGGGAATGGCTGATATCGCCACAGTACTGTGGCAGCAACATCTGAGCCATAATCCGTCCAACCCGGAATGGCCAAACCGGGACCGATTTGTGTTATCCAACGGTCACGGCTCGATGCTGCAATATGCCTTGCTACATCTGTCCGGTTACGACCTGCCTATCGAAGAGTTGAGTAACTTTCGTCAGCTACACTCAAAAACACCGGGGCATCCCGAATACGGCTATACCCCCGGAGTAGAAACTACCACGGGCCCGCTGGGCGCGGGTATTGCTAATGCAGTGGGCATGGCGATAGCAGAAAAAACACTGGCCGCTCAGTTCAACAAACCCGATTATGCGCTGGTGGACCATTTCACCTACTGCTTTTTAGGTGATGGCTGCCTGATGGAGGGGATTTCCCATGAGTCCTGTTCTTTGGCGGGTACCCTGGGTCTGGGCAAACTTATCGCCTTTTATGACGATAATGGTATTTCTATTGATGGTGAAGTTGAGGGATGGTTTACCGACGATACCGCTAAACGGTTTGAATCATATGGCTGGCAGGTTATCGCTGATGTAGATGGTCATGACAGTGACGCTATTGCCGCCGCCATCGAAAAGGCAAAAAGTCAGTCTGATAAACCGACCCTGATCAGCTGTAAAACGGTCATTGGTTTTGGCTCACCGAACAAAGGCGGCAGTCACTCAAGCCATGGCGCGCCATTAGGTGCTGATGAAGTCACTCTGATGCGTGAATTTCTAAATTGGAAGGACGAAGCATTCAGCATTCCTGATGATGTCTATGCGCAGTGGGATGCAAAAGAGGCGGGTGCACAACGCGAGAAAGACTGGAACGTGCTGTTTTCTGACTATGAGAATGCTTATCCGGAAGAAGCCAGAGAATTTAAGCGTCGGGTCATTGATCGGGCGTTACCGGAAAACTTTGCGCAAACATCAGCTGAATATGTGCAGGCTTGTCAGCAGGAGATGTCAGACATGGCCACACGCAAAGCCTCACAAAATGCGATTGGCTATTTTGCTTCGCAGTTGCCTGAATTGCTGGGTGGTTCAGCAGATCTGGCTGGATCAAATCTGACGCTGTGGCCTGAAGTAAAAGGATTACAGGACGATCCCGCCGGTAACTATATTTACTATGGCGTCCGCGAATTCGGTATGAGCGCGATCATGAATGGTATTGCGCTGCATGGTGGTTTTGTACCGTTTGGTGCCACCTTCCTGATGTTCATGGAATACGCACGAAATGCGGTGCGAATGGCATCTCTGATGAAAGCCAAAGATATTTTTGTGTATACCCATGATTCTATCGGCCAGGGTGAAGATGGTCCGACGCACCAGCCTGTTGAGCAATTAGCTAATCTGCGCATGACCCCTAACTTATCAACATGGCGTCCTTGCGATGCAACGGAAACTGCGCAGGCGTGGCGTCAGGCGTTGATAAAAAGTGGACCCAGCGCGCTGGTCTTCACTCGTCAGGGTACACAGTCAATAGCGCGTGATGCGTCTCAGGTCGAGAATATCGCCAAAGGTGGCTACATCCTGAAAGAGACGGATGACGCAAAACTGATTCTTATCGCAACCGGTTCGGAAGTGAATTTGGCGATGAATGCGGCACAGCAGTTGGAAGAAGAGGGGATTGCCGTGCGGGTGGTGTCTATGCCTTCAACTTCTTATTTTGACCAGCAGGACAAAGCGTACCGCGACAGTGTACTGCCAGCCGATATTCCTAAGCTTGCTATTGAGGCTGCGCACAGCGACTTCTGGTACAAGTATGTTGGTAGCAACGGCGACATCGTCGGGATGACAACCTTTGGAGAGTCCGCACCCGGTGCAGTACTGATGGAGCACTTTGGGTTTACGACTGAGAATGTGGTAACAAAAGCCAAAGCGTTACTTAAGTAGCGTTGCAACGATTTTTGATGAATAAAAAACCCGGCGCATGCCGGGTTTTTTGTATTTGTTGAGAAGCGCAGTTAACCAAGTGCGTTGAGTAAATCTTCCAGTTTTTCCTGATCAACGGCAAACTGACGGATCCCTTCACCCAGTTTGTCACTGGCCATTTTGTCCTGATTCATCTGCCAGCGGAAAGTCTGTTCACTGAGTACCGGGTCGCGTGGTGAAACCTGTTTGGCTGCAAACAATTTCTGTTCAAGTGCCGCTTCAGACTGCGCCAGTTCTTCTAGCAGAGCCGGACCGATGGTCAGGCGGTCGCACCCGGCCAGTTCCTGTATTTCGCTGGTATTTCTGAAACTGGCACCCATCACAATCGTCTGGAAATCATGTTCTTTAAAGTAGTTATAGATGGTTTTTACTGAAACCACACCCGGGTCATTGGCACCGTTGTAGTCCTGATCCGGCACATTGGCTTTATACCAGTCCAGGATACGACCTACAAAAGGTGAGATGAGGTAGGCACCCGCCTCAGCACTGGCGCGGGCCTGGGCAAAGGAAAACACCAGTGTGACGTTGCAGCGTATACCTTTGGATTCGAGAATGTGCGCAGCCTGAATGCCTTCCCATGTTGCAGCAATTTTAATCAGAACCCGGGAGGTATCCACGCCAGCCTCTTCATACAATGCAATGAGCGTGAGGGCTTTTTCAACCGTCGCCATGGTATCAAATGACAAGCGTGCATCGACTTCCGTTGAGACCAGGCCTGGTACCTGCTCCAGTAATTTACATCCAATCATCACCGCCAGTTTATCTGCTGCCAGCGCGACCACCTCATCGGCAGGGTTTTGCTGACGCGCCCAGTCCATCGCTTCTACACCCAGCGGCCGGAAAGCCTCTGACTGCATCGCTTTTAATAGTAAAGAAGGATTCGTCGTAGCGTCTTGCGGCTGATAATGCTCAATCGCATTAAAATCACCGGTATCTGCAACTACGGTAGTCATGGTTTTTAACTGTTCTAACTGTGTTGGCATACGCATTCCATAAAACGTGTCAGGGTTAAATGACAGGCTACTTACTTAAGTGCCCCAAAACGACGAACTGCAGGCAGGCTTGCCGGATACGGAGCAAAAGCCAGCGCATCCTGTTAATAATCTTTTTATATTACCTTTACAATTCGGTATTGTTGATATTATCATACAAATAAATGTTGTGACTAATTTTGTTAACAGTTCATCGAAAAGGGTCTCTATGTCTCGCTATTCGCTGGGATTGGATTATGGTTCGGACTCAGTACGTGCACTTCTGGTGGACGTGAGCACCGGCGCCGAACTAGCCAGTCATCAAATAAACTATCCGCGCTGGTCGCAGGGGCGCTACTGTGTACCTGCAGAAGATCAGTATCGTCAGCATCCGCAGGATTATATCGACAGTCTTATTGCTGTTGTTCGTGGACTCTGGGAAAAAGTGCCAGCCGGTACGGCCGATAATGTTATTGGCATGAGTTTCGACACTACAGGTTCCACGCCCGTTGCGATAAATGACAGCGGTACGCCTCTTGCGCTGACGGACGCGTTTGCTGAAAACCCGAACGCCATGTTTGTGTTGTGGAAAGATCATACCGCGCTCAAAGAAGCTAAAGAAATCACCGAAGCGGCCAACAGTAACGATATCAACTATCTGGCTTACATGGGTGGCATTTATTCCTCTGAGTGGTATTGGGCCAAAGCGCTGCATATTTTCAGAAACGATGCTGACGTTAAAGCGGCCACCTATGCGTGGGTTGAACATTGTGACTGGATGACTGCACTGATGTGTGGAAAAACCCATCCTTCACAAATGACTTTCGGCCGCTGTGCCAGTGGTCACAAAATGATGTGGAATGAGCAGTGGGGCGGCTTCCCGCCTAATGATTTTTTCACTGGTATCGATCCGCTGCTGGACGGCATGGTGGACCACATCAACGCTGAAACGAAATCCAGCCACGAAAAAGCCGGCGAACTGACCGCTGAATGGGCGGAAAAACTTGGGTTACCTGAAGGCATTGCGATTGGATATGGTGCTTTTGATTGCCATATGGGCGCGGTAGCAGCCAATGTCAGACAAGGCGTGTTGACCAAAGTGATGGGCACCTCGACCTGTGATATCACCGTGACCTCCAAGTCTCAGCTAGGCGATACCTGTGTTAAAGGCATCTGTGGTCAGGTAGATGGTTCAGTGGTGCCAGACATGATTGGACTTGAAGCCGGGCAGTCTGCCTTTGGGGATCTTTATGCCTGGTTTAAAGATGTGGTGCTATGGCCCACCCGCCAATTAATGAGCGAACTGACTGAATCAGGTCAGCGTGAGCTGGTGGAAAAAATTGAAGAGTCTGCCCTGGTCCGTTTGTCTGATGCAGCATCCTTGTTGCCGGTTAAAGAAAGCGACATCGTTGCGCTTGACTGGGTCAATGGACGTCGCACACCTGATGCTGATCAAAGTGTTGCTATGGCAATGGCCGGAATAAAGATGGGCGCCGACGCACCTCAGCTGTTTAAGGCGCTGGTCGAAGCTACCGCATTTGGTGCCCGCGCGATTACCGAACGGTTTGAGCAACAGGGCGTGCCGATTAGCTCAGTGGTAACCATTGGTGGTATTTCCAAAAAGTCAGACTATGTCATGCAAACCTGTGCGGATGTCTGGAATTGCCCCATTGATGTGCTTGAAAGCGAGCAAAGTTGTGCTTTGGGCGCTGCAATTATGGCTGCAGTTGCGGCCGGGGAGTTCGATACGGTGGAAGCGGCTCAACAGGTAATGGCATCGCCTGTGGCCAAACAATATACGCCAGATGCGAAGCGAGCGGCTGTTTATGATGTGCTTTATCACAAGTACACGCAACTGGGGCAATTTGTCGATGGAGGTAATCCATGAGTTACAAAGAATTAAAGCGTGAAGTATTTGAAGCCAATATGGAGCTTCAGCGCAGAAACCTGGTGATCTATACCTTTGGCAATGTGTCGCAGATAGACCGCGACAAGGGCGTGGTGGCAATAAAGCCAAGTGGCGTTGCCTACGAAGACATGAAGCCGGAAGACATCGTGATCGTCGATCTGGAAAACACGGTGGTGGAAGGCAAGATGCGCCCGTCTTCTGATACTAAAACGCATACGCACTTATATCGAGCCTTTGACAGTATCGGCGGTGTTACCCACACCCACAGCACCTATGCCACAGCATGGGCGCAGGCACGTCAGAGCATTCCCTGTTTGGGGACTACCCACGCCGATTATGTTCACGGCGAAATCACCTGCACGCGCGATTTAACGGATGAACAGGTAAACGGGGATTACGAAGAAGAAACCGGGGTGCAGATAACCGATGCCTATGCAGAGCGTGATCCAAAAGCCGCTCCCATGGTCATCGTAGCCGGCCATGCACCTTTCACATGGGGTAACGATGCTGCGCAATCGGTTTACCACGCAGCATTACTGGAAGAAATTGCCCGGATGGCGTACCTGACAAGAACGTTGGATCCGCACGCAGCTGTGCTCAAGCAAGCTGTGATGGACAAACATTATTTACGTAAACACGGTAAAGACGCCTATTACGGGCAAAGCTAAGCACCGTGCAGAATTGAAGAGGATTTACTTATGACGACGATGACGAAAGAAGTTTGGTTTGTCACAGGCTCACAGCACCTGTACGGCCCGAAAGTATTGGAAAATGTAGCCAGCGACAGTGAAGGCATTGTCAAAGGCCTGAATGGCACTAGCAAACTGCCGGTCAACATTGTCTTTAAACCCATTGTTAAATCGCCTGATGAAATTTATGCAGTCTGTCAGCAGGCAAATGCTGATAAGAACTGTGTGGGCCTGATTTTGTGGATGCACACATTCTCGCCAGCCAAAATGTGGATTGCAGGGCTTAACGAACTTAATAAGCCGTGGATGCACCTGCACACGCAATTTAATGCTGCGCTGCCATGGGATTCTATCAACATGAATTACATGAACACGCACCAAAGCGCTCACGGCGACCGTGAGTTTGGCTTTATCGGCACCCGCATGCGTAAAGAGCGTAAAGTGGTTGTCGGGCATTGGGAGCGTTCAGATGTGCTGGCCCAGATTGATGACTGGTGCCGGGCGGCAATTGGCTGGCATGAGAGCCAGACTCTGAAAGTAGCGCGCTTTGGCGATAACATGCGTCAGGTAGCGGTAACCGAAGGCGATAAGGTGGCAGCGCAAATCCAGTTCGGCTACGAGGTTCATGCCTTTGGTACGGCTGAACTTGCTGAACGCGTTGATGCCGTATCCGATGCAGATGTGTCTGCGCAGTTAGATGAATATCATAATGATTACATCATCAGTAATGACACATGGAAAGACAGCCATCATAAAGCGATGATTGAGAACGAAGCTCGCCTGGAACTGGGCATGCAGCGCTTTTTAGATGATGGCAACTTCAAGGCATTTACTAATTGCTTTGAAAATCTGGCGGGGCTGTCAGGTCTGCCGGGACTGGCTACCCAGCGTCTGATGTCGAAAGGTTACGGCTATGGCGGCGAGGGTGACTGGAAAACCGCTGCTATGGTTCGCATTATGAAAGCCATGGGCGAAGGGCGTCAGGGTGGTTGTTCTTTCATGGAAGATTACACCTATAATCTGGGCGATCCGGATCAGGTATTGGGCGCGCACATGCTGGAAATTTGTCCCAGTATTTCGTCAGCCAAACCCAGACTTGAAGTCCATCACCATACAATCGGTGTAAAGTGTGATGTGGGTCGACTGCTTTTCACTGCAACACCAGGTCCGGCAATCAACGTATCACCTATTGATATGGGCAATCGTTTCCGGATTTTGATTAACGAAGTGGAAACGGTTGCACCGCCTGCTGAGTTGCCACACTTACCGGTAGCGTCTGCACTGTGGGAGCCAAAACCGAATCTGTCTGTTGCAGCTGCAGCGTGGATTCATGCCGGCGGTGCGCACCACACTGCGTACAGTCAGGCGGTTACCACTGATATGATTGTGGACTATGCAGAGATGGCTGGCGTTGAAACAGTCGTGATAGACCAGGATACAACAATCCGTGGGTTAAAATCAGAACTGCGCAACAACGCAGCATATTATATGCTCAGACAAGGCGTATAAGTCACACTGACGCATCAATACCTGATGTTGTTACTGACTTGTTTTATCTAACAAAGCTGGCCCTGGTGGTCAGTTTTGTTGTTTCTGATTCAATACAATTTCCGGCACGTACCGCCTGCCGGACCGAAGGTGGGTAACGATGACAACAACTTTGATAGACCTGAGCGCTTACAAGGCCATTATCTTTGATATGGATGGCACCCTGATTGATTCGATGGGCGCGCACATGGAAGCCTGGAAACAGACCTGTGAAAGCTTCAAAATACCCTTTGATCGGGATTATATGTACGGTTTAGGCGGGGTACCTACCCGCAAAACAGTAGAAATTCTTAACGAAAAACACGGCAGTAGCCACAGTCCTGATGAAGTTGCGCGTCGTAAAAGAGAAGTCTGGGAAACAATGGATTTCATACCTTCGCTCATTGCTGAAACCACTGAGATTTTTCATCATTACCGCCCCAAAATGCAGGTAGCGATTGGCACCGGATCGGAACGGGCCCATGCGGAACATTTGTTGAATCATCACGATTTGTTGAACAAACTTGATGCGATGGTTACCGCCTCTGATGTCACTCACGGTAAACCGCATCCTGAAACTTTCTTAACAGCAGCCCGGCTCATGAATGTTAAGCCTGAAGAATGTGTGGTATTTGAGGATACCGATATTGGTAAGCAAGCGGCTGAGCGTGCCGGCATGGCATATTTTCTTGTTGTGGACGGAAAAGTTAAGCGTTAAGTCTGACTGCACTTGCAATGTACCTTTATTTTGTAATATAAAAGTATAAATTTTTTTAGGGAATTGTAAGTCATGGTGTTATCTGCACTCGCGCCACAACGGCCCCAGTCTTTATTATCACGTTGTCTAACCGGCAGCCTCGTTGCTGCAACACTGACACTGACATTTTTTTCCAGCCAGAGTTATGCTCACGGAGCCGAATCAATGAATAATCAACCATCTGCACAGATGACACATTACGGTGATATGCCCGACAGCACGCCGGTTTATAAAGTAACGTTAAAAAATGGCCGGGGTATCGAAGCTGATGTCATCAGCTATGGCGGCATCATTAGCCGTCTGGTCACGCCTGATGCAGACGGCAAAGCCGGCAATATCGTTCTGGGTATGGACAACCTGCAGGATTATGTTGATGCCAACCCTTATTTTGGCGCCATTATTGGTCGTTACGGAAATCGTATCGCCAACGGAAAATTCCGGTTAAATGGCACGGAATACCAGCTTGCCACCAATGATGGAGACAACCACCTGCACGGCGGTATACAAGGCTTTGATAAAAAAGTCTGGCAGATGGAGCCATTTGTTACCAAAACGTCGGCCGGTGTTACCCTTACACTGATTAGCCCGGATGGCGACCAGGGATATCCGGGTACACTAAACACCCAGGTCACCTATACGCTGACCAATGATAATAAGCTGGATATGGCTTTTGTGGCGACCACGGATAAACCGACGATCGTGAACCTCACACAGCATACCTACTTTAATCTGCAGGGCGAAGGAAGCATCTTGGATCACGTGCTGCAAATTAACGGCGATACCTATACACCGGTCGATGAAGGCTTAATCCCCACTGGTGAAATTGCGTCGGTGAAAGGCACGCCCTTTGATTTTACGCAGCCAAAAGCAATGGGCAAAGAGATTGACGCTGACAATACACAATTGTCTCGCGGCAAAGGGTATGATCATAATTTTGTGCTCAAGGACTCGCCGGATGGGGAGTTAGTAGAAGCTGCCAATGTGTATGAGCCGGACTCCGGCCGCACACTCACCGTGTTGACGGAAGAGCCGGCAGTACAGTTTTATTCAGGCAACTTTCTGGATGGCAGCACAAAGCAAAGGGGGATGGTACATAACAAGCGTAGTGCATTTTGCTTAGAGCCGCAGCACAATCCTGATTCGCCCAATCAGCCAGATTTTGCCAGCACAACGCTGAATCCTGGGGAGGTTTATTCAACCCGCATTGTTTATGCCTTTGGCACGCGCTAATGGTACGAATAAGCTTGTAAAGGCAGAAAAAGACTCATGAAAACCTATTTTTTTCAGGCAATCGCGGCGCTGCTGTTGGTATCTGGCCTTAGTGCGTGCCAGTCTGCGTCAGACGGCAAGGCAACCAACGTCGATACTGACCAGAGCGCGATGAAGCCGGATATTCGCAAAAGCGGTACGTTTACCAATCCCTTATTTCCCAACGGCGCCGATCCCTGGCTGGAGTACTGGGACGGTAATTACTACCTGACCACCACCACCTGGACGTCAGAGCTGGTGATGCGCAAAGCACCCACGCTGGCAGGACTGGCGGATGCGACACCCGTTAATGTATGGTCATCCACCGATCCCGAGCGTTGTTGTAACTTCTGGGCGTTTGAATTTCATCGTCTCAAAGGGCCTGATGGTTATCGCTGGTACATGATGTATACCGCCGGAAAGGACGGCACGCTGGACAATCAGCACCTTAATGTTCTGGAAAGTGCCGGCGACGATCCTATGGGACCTTATCAGTACAAAGGTGCTTTGATGCCGGATGTGTGGAATATCGACGGTAACTATCTTGAGCATGATGGGAAATTGTATGTCATTTACTCCCAGTGGCAGGGCGACCAACAGCTAAACATTATTGCTGAGATGGAGAATCCCTGGACACTGAAAAAAGATCAGGACCATACCGTCATCACCCGTCCGGAGTTGGACTGGGAGATCAGTGGTCGCAAGGTCACAGAAGGCGCTGAAATTCTGCAGCATAACGGTCGCACCTTTATGACGTATTCGGCGAGTTTTTGTAACACGCCTGACTACAAGCTTGGTCTGCTGGAGCTGGTGGGGGATGATCCTATGAAAGCCAGCGCCTGGAAAAAATTCGACGAACCCGTATTCGAGCGCACGGAAGAGGTTTTCGGGCCTGGCCACAACGGCTTTTTCACCTCCCCGGATGGCAGTGAAGACTGGTTGGTCTATCATGGCAATGATTCCGTTGAACACGGCTGTTCAGCAACGCGTTCGCTGCGGGCGCAAAAATTTGGCTGGAACGATGATGGGACGCCTGACTTTGGGAAGCCGTTAACGCCGGGTGTTGAAGTACCACCGCCTTCCGGTGAGAACGGCCCATTGGTAACACGCGTACAGGGTCAGCGCTATCACCTGGTTAATGCAACCAGTGAACTGTGTCTTGATATTTCGCCTGATCCACAGGACAACCGCGCAATACAGCGCCAGTGTTCAGCGACCAATGGCCAGTGGGTGTTGGATCCTACTACCGATGGTTTTGTCAGACTGGCAAATCGCGAAGACAGTAAATTCCTGGGTGTGGCGGACTGTGCCACTGCCGATAATGCGCGTGTTCAGACCGCAGCGTGGCGCAATAATTTTTGCCAGCAATGGAAGCTGGAAAGCGGCACCGATGGCAATATTACTATTACCAACCGCTATTCAGAAAAGCCTCTCGCTATTGCTGGCTGCTCGGCAGCGGCCAATCAGGCTGTGTTACAACAAAACAAAGACAGCGCCTGTACGCAGTGGCAACTTCGCCCTGTGGGCGACGTGGTCATCTTGAGTCAGCAAAGTGGTAAAGCCGTAAGCGTGGCGCAGGATGGTAATAACGTAGAGCAACGGGCTTTTGATTATGAGGAGAATCAGCACTGGTCGATCGTACCAACAGACACCGGCTATGTCAGTTTAAAGACGGATGCAGATAGTAACCTGTGTATCGCGACAGAAGATAATGCGGTTGTACCGGGTGCCAACCTGGCAATGACCCAGTGCGAGTCGGCCACTGCGCAGTGGAAAATTCGTCCTTCTGAGGGTGGGGGAGTGATGTTAATCAACCGCTATAACAATCAGGCTATGGGCGTGTCTGACTGTGGCCTGGCTGATGGTACAAACATCGCCCAGCAACCCGATATGAAAACGAAATGTCAGGTGTTTCATTTCAGGTCTCCACAATAATATCTGATAGAACAAAAAAACCGCCTCCCGGCGGTTTTTTTATGCGCATCCTTAACCGGCTATAGTTTTCGGTACCGGAATTTTGCTCGCTAAGCGCACCATAATTTGAGGATGACATCTGACTTAGTGCAGACATGATTTAATCCAGCGCGCTGAAAGCAGACTGGATTAAATTATCAAACGATTAGAACTGATATTTAACACTGGCGGTGTAATTAAGTGGCGAGCCTGGCATTGTCCACAACTTGTGGTACGAGTTCTCGAAGTATGTTTCATCAAAAAGATTGTTCACATCTACGTTCAAACTCAGGTTTGTTGTCATAGCCATAGAGGCTGAGATATTGACCAGCGAATAGGAAGGAAGAATATAGTCAGGGTCGGTGGTCTCGCCCAGCCGGTCGCCCACATAATGAGCCATAGCACCCAGATATACTTCTTTAGACATGATAGTCGCGTAATGCCGCAAGGATACATATCCTGCATTTTTGGCCACATTGATCAGCCTTGCACCTTTTGGGATGGTTACACCAAAATCAGAATCTATCGCTTGATTGGCAGTTTTTGCATCGGTGTACGCGTAGCCAAGCTCAAGCCGGGTGTTGTCAGTCACATCGGCAGTGAGTTGCAGCTCAAGCCCCTGACTTTCAACTTCGCCCAAGGTTGCTGAAAAGCCGGTATTTGGCTCGGCGGTAAGCATATTTTCTTTTTCTGCACTAAACACAGCAATGCTTCCTGAAAAACGCCCGCCGATATTTTGCCATTTTGCACCTACTTCGTAGGAAACAGTTTCTTCAGGATCAAAGGCATTTCTGTCTGCATCCAATCCTGGGTTAGGTCTGAATCCTTGTGCATAACTGGAATAGATATTGAGGTTATCGTTGATGTCGTAAACAAGGCCTAACCGAGGAGAAAACTGTGTTTGATCCTGTTCTTGTGGCAAACCACTCAGCTTGTTAAGAATTTCCTGCTCGAACTTATCTACACGAAAGCCGATAAGAAATTTTGTATTGTCAGTTAGCTCGGCCAGATCCTGGGCGTAAAAGCCCTGTCCGGTTTGCTTTTCTGCCGTCAACGTTGTTGGCGTTACGTCGGGTCGTGCAATTGTGTAATCGGGGCGTTGAGGGTCGATGCTGTATGTGGTGTCTTGTGACCCCCAGTCGGTACGCCACCTTCTGTAATCGGTATCCAGGTGATAATTGTAATAATCTACGCCCATTAGTACATTATTGACAATGGAGCCTAAGGTAACTTCGCCGCTAAGTTCAAAACGCACAGACAAATCGCGCGCCTGATAATCGCGGGTTCGCCTTTGACGGGAAAGCACGGTTGGGTCGGTATACAATAACTGCCGACCATCAGAAAGCTCAGTGTCTGATGATTGCCCTTCAAACGATGAGTCGCGGTAGGAAAGCCCTGCCAACAGGTGCCAGTCACGGTTAAGCGCATGATTGGCAACTAACTGATGGCCCCAGGCTTTAACCTCATGCGCACCATCGCGAACATCGCCGTAAAAGCTTTCTGGCGCTACATCATCAAAGTTGTCATTAAGAATAAATACGCCACGGTCTAATGGTTTTTCCTGTTCCAGAACCTCCATTTCGTAGGACACATTCGTCGAATCAGAGATATTCCACAAAAAAGAGGGATTCAGCGTCAGGTTCTTAAAATAAACATGGTCACGATAGGTGTCTGAATCCTCATAGGAGCCGGTAAGGCGATAAGCGCTCTGTCTGTTCAGTCCGTTGGTATAATCGAATTCGAGAATCTTTTTATCGAAGTTACCAACGGTTCCCTGAATATATCCCTGCTCATCAAAGCGTGGTTTCTTGGTAATAATATTGATTGTTCCGCCCGGCTCTCCCTGGCCATAAAGCGCAGAGCCTGGTCCCTTCATAACTTCAACGGTTTCAATATTTACCGTGCCTCTGTTACCACTGTACCCGCGCACATTAAAACCATTGATTAGATAGCCTGTCGGGTTATTTTCATCGCCCGAAAACCCTCGAATTGCGAAGCTGTCGAACATTCCGCCGGAATTGTTTTGCCTGACAATACTGGGTGAAAAGTTCAGCGCATCAATAAATTGGGTAATTCCCTCATTATCCAGGGTTTCAGCGTTTATGCGATCTACCGCCTGCGGCGTTTCAAATAAAGGAACATTGCCGCGAAATGGTTGCCAATGCTGCCGGACTTCAATGTGCTCGATGTCTTTATCAGTCTCACTATTTACAGCGCTTTCATTTTGGGCGCTGGCAAGAGGGCTGACGAAAAGAAGTGGATAGAGAATGAAAGCTTTCATAACTACTTAAAATATTAGGAGTAATTTAAAAATGATATAATATAACATTTCATTCAGCAATTATTTGGTATTCACTACTATCTCTCAGATTATAGGTTTCATCTCAAGGCAGTTCGGTATGTGTGACATGGATAGCCAAAACAATTAAGTAACGACGCGGACCAATTGCTTATACTCGTGGTGATATCGCTTTTTCACCATCGTGAGAAACAACATTGATATTTGCCCGTGAAGGCTAAAGGTAAAGAATGGCCGGATATCACCTGAACAGGATATCCGGCGACGATAAAAGTGATTACCGGACGATGCCGATGGCAACTGGCGATTCGCCACTTTGGATGGGAGGGGTCTCGTTAATCATTAAAATGGTGCCGTCGGTAGGGGCAGTAATCGTTTGCTGAACTTTGCCAAAATAATCTGAGATCGTTCCCAGTCTGGCCCCGGCTTTCACCTTCTGACCAATTATTGTCAGTGGTGTGAAAAAACCATCGTGCGCACTGTTTAAATATTTTACGTTCTCATAAATGACCGGATTTGGATGAACAGCGTGTTCTCCGGGAAGCATATCCAGAAATATCATTGTGTTTTTAGCTATATCAAAAGCAAATTCGATGGATTTTTCATCGCGCTCAGCAAGGTGCCCGACTTCAGTAGTCAGTCCGGGGATGCCACGGGTCATAGCGGTATTGGGAAACGACACCGAATTGGCAGGATCTCTCGGTCTGTCACCATACATCACGATATGCTGCATACCTGTAGCTTTAGCAAACTCAAACGTCAGTGCATCCAGCTTTTCATCGCCAACAAACGGTGAATATACATGGTTGAGTAACTTCTGATTCGAGCTGCCCGAATGCATATCAACAAAATAATCTATCTTGCTGATAAATTCTCGGGTTAACAAATTAGCCAGTTGCTCGGTTGCTGTGCCGGTGGGGCTCCCGGGAAATTCTCGGTTGAGGTTTTTCTCATCCTTAGGATTTAATGCTAGCCGGCGTCCGTGGAAGCCATCCAGATTAGCAAGATGCAAAAAAATGACTGTGCCTTTCACCGTTTGCGCATCGAGTTCCTGAGCCAGTCTTTGCAGTGCAAATATTGAAGGGAACTCATCGCCATGCGTCCCCGCTGCCAGTAATAAGGTGGGGCCTGATTCTGCACCATTTACTACCGTTACCGGTAATTTTATATCATCCTGTCTGGCCATGAAGGCGTGCTTCTCGCCGACTGCAGTTTTCTCACCCATAAGTTCAAATGTATCTTTAGCGTCTACCTGTGAACACAAAGTACATAGCATGAAGAGGGCGTATTTTTTCACTATACGGATTGAAGGGATGTTTCGCATGAATAGTAAACCTTACTTATGATGGTAAAGAGCAAAGCGACAGTTGCCGGCAATGATCGTGTAAAACAAAAAGCGTAAATGTTCGGGCACACTGATGTTTTCGATTGACGTCCAGGCAGGTGGCTACACCTGACTGAACAAATTTAAAATGCAACATCCTGATTATTCATCCGACTTCTTGACGGTGTCGAATTCAGGTCGCTTTTGTAATGCTGCTTTTTCAAAGTCTTTATCGTTAAATAACAGTGGGTAATAAAAGTGGCGTAATTCTGCGTGAAACGACCTGACTTTATCGTTGTATTGCCAGGCTGCCGTAGCGTCGGTGTCGGCCCATTGAGTCAACTGTCGCTGAAGCAATGTTGCCGGCGATAACAATGCTACCCAGCCCGCTGTCTCATATCTATCTTTTGCGGTTTGCTGGTATGCCTCTGCCAGAGGCTGGACTTTTTCATCGCCGACTTGTTGAAACGCGTAATACCATTTCCATTCAAACAGGCTGTTGGTATCAGTTTTTCCTGCCCATTGAGGATGATTTTCCAAAAATGCCGCCATCGTTGTCTCATGGGGTAAATCCCAGGCATCGTTAACTGCTTCGCGCTGCGTCATCAGCACAGCGCCGCCGTGAGGTCCATTATAGTACTTGTCAATAATGACATTGCCTGCGGAGGGGATAATGAATGTTGTCAGCAGCCACGCACCCAATATGAGGGATGCCAGGACAGGTGCAGACGCATGTATACGTGAAACCCAATAGCACAATACCGCCCAGCCCGACAGGTAAGCCGCTACGGTCAGAGAAACCAGGATAATTAAACCAACGGTTACACCGTTAAATAAAGCGCCTGCAATAAACGGTATAATCAACGCCAACCATAACAGCGCCACCGTAATCCCGGCCCGTAGTGGCCATAAGTTATAACGATGTCTACGGGTAACCATTAAAAAATCATAGCGAGATGCTGCCCGTTCGCTCGCGCGCATGTCGTGTAGTAATAAGAGCAAAAGTAAAGGAGAAAACACGGCAACGACAAACGTGAAGTCAATTTTTCCCGCCAGTGCCAACTCCGGATTCTGTGTATCAGACTCGTGAATCTGACCCTCCAGAGCAAGCATTCTGATCCGATGCTTCCACGGATACACATCTCTGACGCCCAACGCGGCAAATGCAAGGGGGGAGGGCGGTGCATAGGTTAGGTGGAATGTGTAATAAGCAATATAACCGTAATCATGGTATTGCTCGGTAACGGCTTTTCTGTCCAGTTCGTCAGCGTCAATCAGCCTTTGAATGGTCGCCCGCTGCTGGGCAATTTCAACACTTCCTGTCCATACTGAAAATATGGACAATAGCGTCGCGATAATTAATAAAGCAACGATGCTTTTTTTACTAATTAAAAATAGCGCTTCGCGGCGAATATCTATCCAGTTCATAGTCGTTTACCTGCAAATGAAAGCGTTGCCAGTAATGCGCCTAACATCAAAAGCAATTGAGATATGGCGAAAAGGCTGTTCGTAATTCGCTGTTTTTCGGAAAGAGGGGAAAATGAAAAATCAGAGAGGATTTGCCAATTATCAGCGCTTACGGTTGCGGCTTTTTTAGCGACATCATTCCGGTATTTATTCGAGTCCTGTTCCAGCGTCATATTTTCAGCGTGGAGTCTGTTCAGCGACTGCACAAAATCATATCGTGCGGTTTCGGCCTGTTGCAGAAATTCGTGATAATTTTCAAGATCTGTTGCAGCCAGTTTCATTGAAGCATTCTGAATAGCGATCATGGGAGAGAGCCAGCCAAAATAGCGGAAAATCTCAGCCTGGCCGGTTTGCTGATGCATTTGTTGTCGGGCAAACTTGTTAAGCACTTTTGTCAGATCTGCCTCTGACTGTTGGGCAACAATACCTTTAAAATTTACCGGCAGCGCATCAACAGACTTTACATTGTATTTAGCCAGTAAGCTGTCCCGCATGGCACTATTTGCTCGACTGCTCATGTTATGACCATCACCGATTTCGCGTAATTGTCTCAAAATAGCCAAGTCGGTTTCTAGCTTGCCCGGTGCGTGCACAATTACTCCGGCAGTGTTGCTAGCAACCCTCGGAATAATCAGGCATGTGAGGATCCATATCGCAATCAATCCACTAAAGCTCGACGCGTTGGTGCGCACAAGGGTCGATATCAAGAGTACTATCGCAGACCAGATAATCAGGTAAAGCCAGTAGCTGGCGATAAATGCAGTCGCAGAAAGTAACCCTGCGCCATTAATCACACTGATCATTACGCCTATTATCAGCGGGGTGCTTATCAATACGGCAGCGGTTACAAGTGCAAGACCTTTACCGGCAAGCAGAGCAAGGAGCGATACTCCCTGAACTTTAAGAAAATCCAGTGTCCCCGCTTCCCGCTCTCTGGTTACCATACTGAAGCCGAGAATGATTAATAACAGCGGCGCTATAATTTGCATAACAAAGGCCGGAGTGAGGGAGCTTATCCAGGTTAAACCGCTACTTTGCTTTTTATCCGCTAATGTTGCCGAGTTTTGCCGATGGCCTTCTAAAAATATTGCGTTGCCGGTCAGCGCATCGATTCCAGGATCCAGGGCTCCCAATGGTGGCAAGCTTCGAAATACATAGTGACCATAGTGGACCATTCTGTGAGGGTGACGGTCGGGCTGATCTTTAAAACTATGCTCAGCCTGAGACTGCATATGAGCGCGCTGATGAGCGTTATCCGTATTCGATACTTTGGTTACCCAAACAGAGGCAGCAACCAATGAAAGCGCAATAATAAGTACCGCCAAAGATAACCGGGATCGCTGCCAATAGCGCCATTCATCACGTGCAATAATCAGAATCGTCTTGCTCATAATCCGGCATCCCGCACAAATGCGTTGTGAACAGTCTCTGAGTCGATATAACCATTGGGCGGTGCATCAAATTTACCAACAATCTGCCCATCGCGCAGAAGGCCTATTTTATTTGCGACATGGCATGCGCCATAAACATCATGAGTGACCATGAGGATTGTAGAGCCTTGTGCAGAGAGCTGACCTATCAGGCGGTTGAATTCATCAATGGCGACCGGATCAAGACCCGACGTTGGTTCATCCAGCAATAAAATTGGCGCGTCACGTAAGAGCGCCAGTGCTATGGCTGTTTTCTGACGCATTCCTTTAGAGTAACCAACAAATTATGCGTGCCAGGCGGCTTCTTGTAAGGCTACCCGCTCAAGTGATGAGGCGATCACATCATCACTTTTGGGATTTCCGGACAGAGAGAGAAAATAGCGGAGGTTCTCAAATGCGCTCAGGTGCCCGTAGAGCATGACTGATTCGGGGAGGTAGGCCACTTTCTGACGAACAATTTCAGGTGAACTGTGTACATCCTGCCCCATTAAAATTGCCTGACCTGAGGTCGCTTTCATTAACCCAAGAAATGTTTTGAGCGTGGTCGACTTTCCTGCACCATTTCCCCCAAGAAGTGCCATTACCTCGCCTTTTCTGGCAGAAAAAGAAACGTCTTTTAGTATTTTTTTTGACTGAACCTCAACGTTCAGGTTGCAAGCTTTAATAACCACATCACACATATTCTTGACCTACGACCACCTTTAATTGAAATGAAATGTTATATTATAACTTTTAATTGTATGATTAAAGTGTGTGTATAGGCGTAACGGGCAAAAAAATGGCGAGTCTACAAAGACATAGGATGAGCAGCAGTTAACGCCCTCAGGCGTCGATGAGAATTTGACAGGCAGTTTTCTTATTTGGTGGCGTGCGCATCAATAGTAGCAGTAAGTATAGGGGGAGTAAGGGTTCAGCGTAACCTGATACTTCATTACTCGGGGGGGCAGGGTTAACATAATACGGCTAAAAAAAGCACCCGAAGGTGCTTTTTTAAAGAAAGTTTACTGTCGCTGCACCAGGAACCGGTCGCCGGTCTGTGTGTTTATCAGGAAGAGGCCTTTCAAATTAGTATCAAGTGCATATACATACCCTTTGTGAGAAGCCTGTGTTAGCCGGGTGAAAGTACCCTCGCCATTTCCTACTTGCTCACCGCTATAGAGGTTCGCAGCTGACAGCAATTTTCGTTCTCCGGTTTTAATATCAAACTGTGAAATATTGCTATCATGCACTAGCATCAGTTGCTCGTTAGTAGTATCCAGCCATAAGTCGTACGCACTATTAAAGTAATATTCACCACTATCATTATTATCAGAGAATACTGTTGTATCCCCAGTGGCGATATCTATTTTTTGCAGGGTGATAGATGTGGTGCCGCCGTTGCCCTCATCTCCAATATACAAACTATCATCAGCACTGACGATGGTCTCCGGCGAGATAAGCATACTGTTAAGTCCGGTACTGTTATCGGTAACAATGCTTATCTGATTCGTTTCTAAAGCAAGTTTTAAAACAGTAGGCTCTTCATATGTAGGTCCATAAGAATCATTGGTTACCAGAAACAATGCGCTTCCCGAAGGATGCACAGCCATATCACGCGGTAACAACGCACCATGTTTATCGGTCACTATATCAGCAATCCTGGTGATGTTTCCTGATTCCGGGTCAGCAGAATAAATGGCCCTTTCCTGATAGGTAAAGAAGTAAAGCAAACCATTTTCAGCGTTATAAACTAAACCACCAACGTTTGAAAGTGCCTCGTTTTCAGCAGTGATGGCACGTATTTCATGGGAGTTCGTATCTATTTCAGCAATATAAGAGCGTTGTGTTGGGCCCGTTACTTGCTGCGCGATAGTAAATAGACGATTGTTGGCTATATCTGTTGTCAGCGAATAGCCTGTTTTTAGCGATTCGCCTCCGCCTACGGTGTCTGATAAAAGTGTAGTAGCCACACCGTCAGACTTAACGCTTATCATTTTAGGAGGCAGGTCAGAGTTATAAGGCGAAAGCAGGTTAACCACATATTCTTGTGTAGATGGACTCCATTGAATATCAGAGGCATAACTAACAGCACCGAAGTCGATCAAGTCCGCCAACACTGTGCGATCACCACTTATCAGATCAACTTCCACCAGTTGATTCTGTTGATTGATTCCACCTAACTTTTCGTTGGCCAGATTGATACTTGAAAGTGTGTAGTCTAACGCCTCACCGCTACCCTTACCATAGAGAGAACCAGAGATAACATTACGATCACCGGTTGCTACATCAACAGAAAAAACAGCATTATTGCCATCGTCGTAAACAAAGATTTGACCATCATCGTTGACAAAAACATTGCTGTAGCCGGCAAAACGAAATGCACTTCCACTGCCTTTAGCTGGACCGGAGATAATATGACTCTCAGCTGTCGTCAAATTTAACTCTGAAATTGTTTTATCTACTATATCTAAAAGATAAGCGCGGGTACCATCGTTAGACAATGCAAATGCACCTGGAAATGAAAACAGGTTTCTGTCGATATCAAAAACAGAGAATGTGTAATCATTGAGATTGAAGGCTGTCAGCAACTTGTCATTGCCAGTTGAGAATATAATGCGATTGTTTGCGCGATCAAAGATGACATGTTCGGGGAAAGAAATTGATACGTTTTCCAGCTTTGTCGTGTCTACTAAAAGCTTTTGATACCCTGTATCTAAATTATGCTCGAAAATTAATGGCTGCCACGTGACACCTTTTTGCTCAATGATATACGCAATATTATTTTTGAGAGGATCGACGATTAATTTTGTATCACTATACGTACTTCGATATTCAAGAGAAACGGACTGCGATACGGACTGTGCGCCAAGGCTATCTGTAGCAATAGCTGTAATCTGCAGCTCACCCGATTCCAGTGCGAGCGGCGCTTCTGTGATCCAGCTGCCGTCTGCAGAAACCTCAACGTCATACTCATCACTCCCCACGGTTACCAATACTGTGGTTTGCTCAAGGGCACCATCATCAGTTACCGTGCCGGCAATGTGAATTTTTTCATCATAAAAGCGTGAGTCAGCAATCGGTGTCGACATTACAAGCTGCGGCGCACTATTAACTGAAAGCGTAAACGTCTTGCTACTGGTATCCCCGTCGTCGTCAGTGACTGTAAGCTCTATTTCAAGCTGAGCGCCCTCTGCATTCGGCGCACTGAACTGCACGGTGTCAGAATCAACACCTGACAACGTAACCTCCGGTCCAGAAACCTGTACCCAGTTATAGCTACTAATGCTGCCATCTTTATCGCTCGACCCGGACGCATCAATCGTTACGGTTTGTTCTGGATTAACCAACGTTTTGCTTTGAGAAGCGACGATAGATGGCGGCGTATTGGCCGGTGGTGTCACTACTGGCTCTGGTGATGATGAAGAACTGTCACCGCCACCACCGCACGCGGTGAGAAGTGCCGGAAGTGTAAGAAAGCTTAAAAGGCAGATACGAATGTTATTAAATTGCATCCCTGTTCCCTGTTTTAATGATACTGCGCCGACCCGTTCGGCTTCATGCGGGCATAAAAATATGTGATGTCTGTTTATTGTGCAATAAATATAAAATTAAATTTACGCTTCTGTAACTGCCGACATAAACAATTGAGTTTGGTCATTAACGTGAAGAAAAGTAATGAAGATATTTAGCATGGACAGCGAAAAAATACACCGGCTTCTAGGTGCAGGGGGGAGTGCGTCCATGATTTACAATTACTGATTTTTGCGGTGTAAAAAACGCAGAGCGGGTTAAAGTATCTATTATTTCTAAGCAAATAAAAGGCTGAAATGGTCACATGAAAACCATTCCAGCCTTGGCGGGAAATCAGTTCAGCGCTACGACTACAATCGATTTGGCCGGTAGCGTAAAGTCATCTGCAGTGGTCTTAAATGCCTTCGGCGTTACAGCATCCTTATCGTCGAAGGTATTTTTAGCCGTCATTTTCTCAGCGGTCAGAATCTCACCTTTAAGTGTTTTATCTAAACCACCTGAAACGTCCAGCTTGATACTTGCACTGTTGTTCGGGTCGAGATTTACCAGCGCCAGATAGGTGCGGCCATCTTTACCTTTTGCCAGCGAGCCGGTGACAGCAGGGACTGCTTTATCACCCATGGCATAGTCAGGTGCCTCTAACGTTAAAGGAATCGAGGTGGCATCCTGAAACACGCTGTACATATCATAAATATGATAGGTCGGTGTTTTGAGCATCTCCGGACCGTCGGTCAGGATCATGGCCTGCAGAACGTTAACCATCTGTGCAATGTTGGTCATGTGCACACGTTTGGCATACGCATGAAATAAATTCAGGTTTACTGCTGCCACAACCGCGTCGCGAAGCGTGTTCTGCTGATATAAAAAGCCGGGTTCACGGCCTTCTTCAGCATCATACCAGGTACCCCATTCATCCACGTAAAAGCCCAATTCGCCCTCGGGGTCATTTTTATCCAGGATGGCGATATTATTTTTCAGGTATTCATCCATTCTGTAAGTGCGCTCAAGGGTGGCAAACCACATTTTCTCATCAAACTTGGTGGCGTGACCTTTGGTTTCCCATTCATCGTTGGGCAACGTGTAAAAGTGGTAACTGATACCATCCATGTCGCGTTCAATATTTTTACTCAGCACGTCCGTCCATTGCGTATCTTCAGTATGCCCACCACTGCCCACTAACAAGGGTTTTTTGCCCGGTGGTGTTTTTAGAAAGGTCGCATACTGACGATATAGGTCCGTATAGTAGTCAGGCTCCATGTGACCGCCACAGCCCCAGGACTCATTACCAATACCAAAATATTTAATATCCCAGGGCTTTTCGCGACCATTGGCACGTCGCTGATTGGCCAGTGTAGAGTTTTTGTCTGAGGTCATGTACTCCATCCACTCAGCCATTTCTCTGACGGTCCCACTGCCCAGGTTGCCGTTGATATAAACCTCGGCGCCAAGTAACTCGGCCAAATCAAAAAATTCATGGGTGCCGACTGCATTGGTTTCCTCAACACCGCCCCAGTGCGTATTCACTTTGACAGGTCTTTCATCTTTAGGGCCAATGCCATCGCGCCAGTGATATTCGTCGGCAAAACAGCCGCCAGGCCAGCGCACGAGCGGCACTTCCATCGCTTTTAATGCTTCAATGACATCGTTACGAAAGCCTTTGGTATTGGGAATGGAAGAATCCGGGCCGACCCATAATCCTTCGTAAATACCACGGCCCAGGTGCTCGGCAAACTGGCCGTAAATGTCTTTGTTTATAACCGGGCCTTGCTGGCTTAAATCAGCTGAAACGGTGACCTGATGAGTAGCTGCACCAGCAGCCCCCGTCGACAACGCCACGCTCAGTAACGAAGCTTTTATTAATGAAAAGCGCATGTTATTTCTCCTGTGCGGGTTCTGTAATACCTTCCGTACTCATGACAACGCGTTTGAGCGTGCCATCGTCGTTATAAATAAGCGGGTCTACGGCCACCGAGCGGCGAAAGCGACCACCACTTGGTTGATCGCCCTTAGGTGGCAGGGCGCCGGTGTGGTAAATGAAATAATCCTTACCTTTATAATCAATAATTGATTGGTGATTTGTTTCTGAGTTGCCAGCTACTTCATTTAAAATACCTTTGTATTCCCATGGTCCATGAATGCTTTTGCTCATGGCGTAGCAAATTTTCTCAGGAAATTCACAGGCGTAAGATAAGTAATAATTCTCACCTTTTTTGTGTACCCATGCTGCTTCTGTAAAATTAGGGACATCAATGACTTTAATCTCACCATCAAGCTCAGTCAGACTGTCTGTTAGCTTGACGTATTTAGGGACCAGATTGCCAAAAAACATGTAGGTATCGCCGTTATCCTCGGTAAAGATAGCCGGGTCAATATCATCCCAGTCGTTGGGTGTCTGTGTGGTCATATCATTAGTGACAAGCGCATGGCCGATGGCATCTTTAAATGGACCGGTGGGGGAGTCTGATACTGCAACACCAATGGCAAAACCGGGTTTTTCTTCGTTATGTCTCACCGTAGTGAAAAAGTAAAATTTGCCATCTTTTTCAATCATATGGGACGCCCAGGCATCACCTTTCGCCCATTTGAAATCAGTCGCTTTCATGATCGGACCGTGCGCTGTCCAGCTCACCATGTCTTTGGATGAAAAAGCGAGCCAGTCGTGCATTTCGAAAAAGACATCATTGTTGGGCGCCTCGTCGTGACCGGTGTACAGATAAACCGTATCATCATGGACCAACGCAGCGGGATCAGCGGTAAATACCTCTGTAACGATTGGATTGTCCGCCAGCGCCTGACTGCTCAGCAATATTCCCGCTGCACATAACCATTGCTTCTTCATCTCTTTTTCCCCGCTGTCTTAAAGGCAAGACCAGAGCGATCTCACTTTTATCAGTCAAATGTAAATTTATCTTTAATAGTATTGTACTAACTATTCCACTGTAAACTCTTTTATATACTATTGTATTAATAATTGGCAGGTGGCGACTTCCATTCATTAAGCGCAATTATCCGAACTGCAACACAGCACACGTCGAAAACAGTTATGTCGCTGGGTATATAAACCTAATGCGGCAGGCTTTTTTTAATCCTGCAACCTATATGGGTAGTCATCCGCAAGTAAACTGACATGTGGCACACTGACAGAATCGATTTGGGGTTCGTCTAGCATTGAAACGCACATAAGCAATGCAAATTAATACGTTACGAAATTAACAAATTCGTTAACGTTTTATTATTGACAGTCCAAATGTAATACAATAATATCAAGACAGGATAACAAATAATTAACAGTAGGGGCGATTCGCCTCAAAGTAATGAAAAGTCAGTTCACTACTGAAGCCATGCTCAGGTGTTAAGAACGATGTTGACTAAGACCATAAAAACCGGAGTAGAAACGTATGTTTAAACGAACACACCTTGCCAGTGCTGTCCTCGTTGCTATGTCCTGTCAATTTGCCATTGCGCAGGAAGATCAGGATGCTCAGACAACCCCGACCCAGGACGGCTCGGACGTTGAAGTTATTGAAGTTTCTGGCGTGCGCGCCAGTCTTAGTAAAGCAATAAACATCAAACGTCAGAACGTTCAGATTGTTGATTCCATCGTTGCAGAAGACATCGGCGAATTTCCAGACAATAACGTAGTTGAAGCCCTTCAGCGTGTTACGGGTATTCAGGTAACAGACCGTGCTTCTGGTGAAGTAAACACAGTAACGGTCCGCGGCTTGACTGACGTTACAACCACAATAAACGGCCGAAACGTGTTTACCGCTTCAGGTCGTGCAGTGGCGCTGGCAGATATCCCGGCTGCACTGCTTAAAACCGTTAATGTATACAAAACACGCTCAGCGTCGCAGATTGGTAGTGGTATTGCCGGTCAAATTGATGTCAAGACGCAACGTCCTTTTGACTTTGATGATCGTACTTTTGTACTGGCTGGTCGCGCTATACATCAGGAACAGGCAGATAAAACGGATCCGCAGTTAAGCTTTCTTGCAACGGATACCTGGGAAGTTGATGGTGGTGATTTCGGCGCGCTGCTTAACGTGTCATATACGCGCACTAATTTCCGTGACCAAAGCATCACTGCAGGCGCTATGTTGCCATTTGCGACAGAAAACCCTTCTGCGCAAAAACTGGATGGTTCTGGCTATGGGCCATTAGAGCGTATTTTCCCAGACCAATGTTCTCCGCAATGCTGGTCGCCGGGCTTGGAAAATGGTTTGCCATTTGCTGCAGGCTCCACATTGAATATCAATGGCACTGATGAGCCCTATTACCTAAGCCGTGATGCCATTTTTGGTTCAGATTTTCAAGGCGAACGTGAACGTCCCGCGGTCAATTTGTCACTGCAATGGGCGCCTAACGACTATTCGACTTATACCTTCGAAGGCTTTTATAACGGCTATGAACAAGAGTCATTCAACTCACTATTTTTTCAGTTCGTAGATTGGTGGGGTGATGTCGATCCTAATGATCCAGTCGGTCTGATTGATGGCACTAACATCATTGAGTCTCGCTATGTAAACAATGCGTTCAACTTTACATCTGGCGATGTAACTAAGAGTGAAACTGACAGCTATTTGCTCTCATTAGGTGGTGACTGGCAAATCAACGACTTTTTAAATGTAAAGTCTGAGGTTTATTACCAAAAGTCTGAGTTTACCACGGAGTTTTTCGCTGTTCGTGGGACAACATCACAGCCTCGCCTCTATGTTGAAACGAATGATGGCAACGATATTCCTTCATTAGTGTACGACAATTCCGATCCGACAAATGCGTCACTTTATAATGTTGGTGAAACCTTTGAGAATGGGTCATCCTCAGAAGGTGACTCAATAACATGGACGGTAGATGCCGAATATTTTGTTGATAATGCATTTTTCACAAAAGTACAGTTTGGTAGCTTTGTAGACCGCAGAACCGCGGAGCAGGGCAACTATGACTTCACCGGCGGTGTTATCGGTGGTCTGTTAAGCGACTATGATGAAAATCTGCAATATCGTAATGAAAACTTTTTCGACGGTAACGCGACATTCCCAGAATCCTGGGTAGCAGCCGATGGCTACTATGCTTTTGCTAACCGTGACAGATACCGTGAATTGTCAGGATTAACGGGTGTGTATCAGGATCAGTTCGGGCAAGATGCGCCGCGGATAAGAACGAATTTTGATATCGAAGAAACCACCATCGCGCTTTATGCCGAAGCAGAATACAATACCGAGCTATTTGGCAAAGTATTAGATGGCGAGATTGGCTTACGTTATGAAATGAACGAAGCCGACATGACCTTCTTTACCCTTGACCCGACTTTGCCACCGCAAAGCACGGCGGAACGCGATGATAATACATTGTTACCAAGCCTGGTTGCCCGTTATCATCTGACCGATGATTTGATGGCGCGGGTGGCGTACACAGAAACGATTCGTCGTCCTGCATTTGAGCAGTTGAATGCCTACACCAGCTATCAGCCCGATTTGACAGACGTTGGCTACGGTACTGGTACGGGCGGAAATCCAAATCTGGAGCCGGTTGAATCGCAGAACTGGGATTTCGCGCTGGAATGGTATTTCGCGCCAGAAAGTTCAGTGTATGCAACGTACTTCACACGCGATATTGAAGGCATCGTGTTTGACTCTATTGTTGCTGAGCAGTATCAGGGACCGACTGATGACGCGCCTGGCACTTACATCGTTTCAAAACCGGCCAATACGTCTAACGGCAAGTTAGATGGTTGGGAATTGGGTACCGTATACTTCCCGGAAAATCTACCAGGTGTGCTTGATGGTTTAGGTGTGCAGGCCAGCTATACCATCCTTGATTCTGAACAGGACATTCCTCTGTTTAATGAAGAGGGTGGAATTGACGGCTATGACACTCGCCCAATTTTTGGTGTGTCAGATACATCTTACTCAGCAATACTTATCTACGATAATGAAGAACTGAGCATGCGTCTTTCTTATGTATGGCGTGATGACTTCCTGAATAACTACGAAGATCGTCTGTTTGCTAACCCGCTGGGCGTCTACAGAGAGCCTGAAAAGTCTATGGACTTCCAGTTAAGCTATGATGCTACCGAAGATCTGACCGTTACCTTCGATGCCACTAACCTGACAGAAGAAATCTATCAGAGTTATTATGAGTACCCCAGTACACATAATTTCGGCAGCGCATTGTATAGCAGAACCTTTGCACTGGGTTTCCGCTACCGTATGTAGCATCCCTGTTATCGAAAAAACCCGGCCACGCGCCGGGTTTTTTATTATTATCAGTAATTAAAAAGCCTGATGCGTCTTGATAAGAAAAGAATCGGACATAACCATTGCGTTTACATTGGTATGATAATAGTATATTTAAATTAACATTTGGTTTGCAATTTGTTGTAATCCGTCGTTACCTGCATGAAGAGGTAACTCCTCATTTTCTATGAACCATGATGCGTAAGCAGGTGGTTCACCAATCGGAACAGGCTGTATGACCACACAGAAATTATCAAAGTTAGAAAAAATCGGATTTGGTGCCGGCGATATGGCCGTTAATGTTGTGATCTCATCAATGATGTTGATTATCACATTTTTCTATACCGATATTTTTGGTCTAAAGCCTTCAGATTTGGCCATCATGTTTTTGTTGGTGCGATTCATTGATGCGGTCAGTGATCCATTAATGGGAACGATTACCGATAAGTTCACGACACGCTGGGGACGCTACCGTCCATACTTTCTATTCTTATGTGTGCCGTTTGGTATCTCTGTTTTTCTTACTTTCAGCACCCCGGATGTTGATTACAACGCCAAGCTGGTCTGGGCATATTCCACGTATATCTTCGTTACCCTGATGTTTACAGCAGTGACAATCCCCTACATTTCGCTGATTGGCGTTATGACAGCCGATCCGAAGGAAAAGCTGTCTGCCAATGGTTATCGGTTATTCTTCGCCAAGGTTGCTGCCTTTCTGGTTACGATTATCGTGCCAAAACTGGCGGGAGCAGATTACTGGGAAGGTAATATGGCCGAGGGCTACCGCGCAGCGATGGGGCTTATGGCTGTACTTGCTGTATTTATGCTGCTGTTTTGCTTTTTCACTACCACCGAGCGACTTGAGCACAAGGTTGACGAAAAACCTTTTAAGGAACAGCTGAAACTATTGTTGAAAAATGATCAGTGGATGACATTGTGTGGCGTGTGTGTGCTTGGAACTATTGGGTATGTGGTACGCGGTTCCGTGGCTATTTACTACGCCAAATATTATCTGGGCGGCGGACCCGACATGCAGGCCAACTTTATGGCGACCGGTGTGGTAGCAGCCATTCTGGCGATGGTGGCGTCCACCTGGATTACTAAACGCTGGTGTAAGGTCAAACTGTTTCGCTTCAGTCAGATGGCGGTGGGTATTTTAAGTGCCATTATGTTTTTCAGCGTTGGTCAACAGGATGTGCTTCTGGCCTTTGTTCTGTACTTTTTGATCTCCTTTGTGGTGGATTTACACGCCCCGATTTTCTGGTCTGCGATTGCCGAAGCCGTTGATTATGGCCAGAGTAAAACCGGCAAGCGGGTAGCAGGTTTATCATTTGGTGGCATCTCTTTTTGTCAGAAAGCCGGTATGGGTTTGGCAGGCGCGATGGTCGGCTGGTTGCTTACCTATTTCAACTATGAAGCGGAGCAGGTGCAAAGCGAATTTACGTTAACTGGTATCGCACTGATGCTTACCATCATACCGGGTTTGTTTCACTTTCTAGTAGGCATGCTGATGAAGCGCTATCGCATTACCGATGAAGAATATCAGCGACTTGCGCTGACACTGGATGCAATCAATGAGCACCCGGAAGTAGTTGATGATTTGCAAAGTTCAGCGGCCATGGCGAAAGGGCATCAGTAATGAGAAACAAGATTCTGCGAATGGTTACTAAACGTCGTTTGCTATCTGTCGTGATAACCAGTGCAATGCTCACCGGATGCCAGCAAAGCGCAACACCGACGACGACCAATAATCAGGACCCGACGGTCCAGCAGCAGGCTGCCATCAACCCGGTTTCGCAAGCGCAGCAAGCATTTTCGTTAGATCAGGTTTCGCTTACCGGCGGACCTTTCTGGCATGCACAGCAAACGAATATCGATTACTTACTGGCGATGAAGCCGGATCGTTTACTGGCACCATACTTACGAGAGGCTGGCCTTAAAACAGCGGCAGATAGCTATGGAAACTGGGAAAGTTCCGGCCTCGACGGACACATTGGTGGCCATTATCTGTCTGCTTTATCGCTGGCATGGGCGGCAAGCGGGCAGCCTGCGCTTAAAGAGCGTCTTGATTATATGCTTGATGAGCTTGCCCGGGCCCAGAAAGCCAACGGCGGCTACTTAGGTGGTATACCGAACGGCCAGGCCATGTGGCAAGAGATACGAAACGGCAATATAAACGCTGATTTGTTTTCGTTAAATGATCGCTGGGTGCCGCTGTATAACATCGATAAGTTATTTCACGGGCTGCGGGATGCATACCAGATTGCTGGTAGCAATCAGGCAAAGGAAATGTTGCTTGATTTGGGCCAGTGGATGCTGTCAGTAACTGAGAATCTCAGTGATGAGCAAATTCAACAAATGCTTTATTCGGAGCACGGTGGCCTGAATGAAGTATTTGCCGATATGGCGCTGATTAGCCAGGACGCGCGGTATTTGAATCTTGCTCGTCAGTTTTCCCATCGCACGGTGCTGACACCATTAACGAAAAATAAAGATAAATTAACCGGTCTTCACGCCAATACACAGATCCCCAAAGTCATAGGTTTTTTAAAGGTGGCCAAAACGGCGGATGACGAGGCATGGGAATCTGCCGCTGAATTTTTCTGGCAAACTGTTACCCAGGAACGAAGCGTATCCATTGGCGGTAACAGTGTGAAAGAGCATTTTCACGAAAAAGATGACTTTACCCCAATGGTGGAAGATGTAGAAGGGCCGGAAACCTGCAACACTTACAATATGATGAAGCTGAGCAAGATGCTTTATCTGCGTACCGGCGAGCCGCGTTACCTCGCTTTCTATGAACGGGCAATGTACAACCACATCCTGTCTTCTCAGCACCCTGAGCATGGGGGACTGGTATATTTTACGTCGATGCGCCCAGGCCATTATCGGATGTATTCATCTATACAGGACTCGATGTGGTGTTGTGTTGGCTCAGGCATTGAGAATCACAGTAAATATGGCGAGTTAGCCTATACCCATAATAACAGTGATTTGTGGGTTAACTTATATATGCCAGCGGCACTGAACTGGCAGAAACAAGGCTGGCGTGTTGAAACGCAAACTGCCTTCCCCGATAGCAGTGACGTAACGGTCAGGCTTAAAAAAACAAATCCTGCAGCCTCATCATTCACGCTGCATTTGAGAAAGCCTGACTGGCTGTCCGGTAAAATGAACATTACCGTTAACGGGCAGCCTGCACAAATCGCTACAACAGACGCGGGTTTTATCACTTTGCAACGACAGTGGCATGATAACGACACCATTCGATTCCAGCTTCCCGCTAAGCCTGCGGTAGAACAGCTCCCTGATGGGCAGGATTATTATTCTGTGCTGTACGGCCCGGTCGTTCTGGCGACAAAGGTTCAGGCTTTTGAAAATGAAAAGCTGAATTTTATCGCGGATGATAGCCGCATGGGGCACATCGCGGCAGGCCCGGTGTGTCCGCCAGAAGCGCTGCCCGTTATGTTAGGAGAACCGGCATCGTTTCTTGAAGGGCTTGAGCGCGTACCGGGTGATAAGCTGGCCTTTGTCGCATCAACTAACGTGGCGGTGGCCAATCAGCCAGACCTTACAACATCGACGCTGATTCCTTTTTTCCGTCTGCATGACAGTCGCTACGAAGTATACTGGCCGCAATTGAGCGAAAGTGATTTTTCTTCTTTTGTTGAGCAGGCGCAGGCAGAAGCCGCGTCAGCTGAAAAGCTGCGTAATATTACGGTAGATATGGTTAGCCCTGGTCAACAACAGCCGGAAGTTGAGCATGACTTTGAAGGCGAGGGCACCCGCGCTGGCGTTAACAATGGCACTCACTGGCGTGATGCGACAGGTTGGTTTAGTTATGCGCTTAATAATGAGGACGGGCGCGCCAAAACACTCAGGCTAACCTACTTCAGCGGTGATACTGGCCGAGAATTTTCAATTCTGGTAAACGGACAACGACTGGCTGCGGTCACGCTACCTGCTAAAGCCGGCGCACAAGATTTTTATACCGTAGACTATGCGCTGACAGAGGCGATGCAAAAACAACCAACGCTGAGGGTGCGGTTTGATGCTAACAGCGGTTCAGTGGCAGGCGGTATCTATGGTATCCGTTTGTTGTCAGAGTGATATGACTGTGTGAAAGATAGTGTAAATCAATGATATGGCAAGAAATAAGCAGCGGACAAAAGCGAAAGGCTCAACAGGTCACAATCGAAATTTGACGGCGGATTTTATAGCCCGGTATCTCAGGCAGGACGATGTCAGAATAACGGCCTCTGGTCTTATGTATCGGGTAATCGATGATGCGCAGGGCGAACGGCCAGCCAGCGATCATATTGTAAAAGTCCATCAACGGATTTTACTGGCTGATGGCAGTGTGGTTGATGATACTTACAAAAAAGGCCCGCCGGAGAGCTTTATGCTCAATGAAGCTATTGAAGGCCTTCGTGAAGCATTGCTTTTGATGCCGGTGGGCGCGCGCTATGAGTTTGTTATTCCCCCGGAACTGGCCTGGGGGAAAAAAGGTAATGGTAGTAAGATTGGTCCCCATGCTGTGATGATCGTCGATGTGCGATTAATTGACACAGGCACACCTTAACGCTAATCAGGCTATTCTCGTTTTCAACTGCATCAAATACGCTTTGTTCTCTGCAAGCAAACGGGTGCTTCCCTCATAGGTTTTTATATTTTTAACAGACGGCAGGCTCAACCGTTTATTCAGTAGTGACTGACACATTGTCAGGTTTATGTAGTTGTAATAAAGAATGAATGTCTGCAAATAATCTTTAGACACTTCACGCATTCCGAGCTTATTAGCGGTGCGCTCGTTGAGCACAAAGGTGGTAAGTCGCACAGTTTGTTCTGGGGTCGCTGATAAAATCTGGTCGTTACAGAGTGTGATAAGACCGTCGAGAATACCGGTTAGGGCGCGCTTTTTTCTCTCTCGCGCGTTCATATCTGCTGTGAACAAGAAATAGTAATCAAACAATGTAGCGGTATGTAACGTTAAAACCGTGCCTCTTGTGTGCTCAATGAGCAAAAAGTTTGACACGTAGGTCAGCTTTTTATTCTTCACCAGCGAGGGAACGTCGAAAAACGGGGCGATGATAGATAACAATATGGCAAGTAAAGGAAGCAATAGCGGCAGGACACCGGCCCAATAAAACAGCGTGCCAGCGGCAACTACAATTACCCCACTGACTGCGACTAATTTACCAATGAATATATGTTGTGCAGAAGACGGCAGTGCAAAGAAAGGATGGGCATCAGGCATCAGTATCAATAAGCGCAGAAAAGGTTAGTATTTACAGCAGTTTATGATGAATGACTATGATTGGAAAGCCCGGCGTTATGTCGCCGGGCCGAACATGCTTATTTCTGCTTTTTTAAGTTTGTGGTAAGCCTGTCGAGATCATCGGGATTAACCTGTGGCCAGTTATCGTCCCAACTCATGGGCAAAATACGCAGTTTCTGTATTGCATTATCCGCCGTTTCGTAGGCATGGAATACCAGATAATCTTTGCCATCAAAGGTGTATGCTGCATTGTGGCCAAGAGCGACCCAGTTGTCATTGCCTTCAAGCACAAGGGTGCCGCCACCTTCATTCAGCGATTTCCCATTACGATCAGTATATGGTCCCTCAACCTTTTTGCTTCGTCCTACGCGAATATTGTAGGTACTGTCCATCCCGCGGCAGCATTTATCAAACGAAACGAAAAGATAGTAATAGCCATTCTTTTTAAAGATATAAGGAGCTTCTATAGCGCCCTCGCCAGGGTCGGCATCGTCGTTGGTCTTCCTGCCGGGACGTTTGGCAATGGTGTGCCACTCCTGTGGCTCTGCCAGGCGCGTCATATCATCATCCAGTTTGACCAGCTTAAGCCCGCCCCAGAAGGAGCCAAAGCTCATCCACGGGGTGCCTTCATCGTCTTCTACAATGGCGGGGTCGATGGCATTCCAGAAATCCCGTTCCGGGACAGATTGCAATACGATGCCCTGGTCAATCCAGCGGTAATTCTCGGCATCCGGATCAAGCGTCTCATTCACTGTTACGCCGATACCTGACGTGTTTTTACCAAAGGCCGACACTGAATAATAAAGATAGAACTTGCCGTCCTTTTCATAAACATCAGGCGCCCAGAGATGCCCCCCGAAGCCAGGGGCGACGCGACGCGCCCAGCTTGGTTCATCCGGAAACACACGCCCGGTGAGTGTCCAGTCGGTCAGGTTTTTTGACTCATAATAGGTAATACCTGGTCCGGTGCTGAAAACGTAAAACGTATCGCCTTCTTTCGTCATCACCGGATCATGTACTTCTACCTGCTTGGCCCACGCTGAAGACGCAGCAGCAGCCATAAATAAAGATGTCAGAACCTGTTTTTTAAAACTCTTCAGCATCGCCATTTACTCTTTTTTATTCAATTTCAATTCACAGTTTAACAGGGATTGTGTTAAATATGTAATACAATATTAACAATTGCGTCGGCATTGACCAACCTAGTATAAGCAGACAGCAGGAGGGAGCAAATGAACAAAAAGGCGGTATTTTCGACACTGGCAGCATCGTGGTTTTGTGCGGTATCGGGTGGACAGGCCTTAGCGAATCAGACCACTATGACACAAAGCTTCGCACCCATCGATAACCCCATCGTGTTGCAGCGCGCGGACCCGATGCTGGTGCGTCACCCACAAACCGGATGTTACACCTTCATCGGCACGTCTCCGCAGTTTGATAGCATTGAACTGCGTCAGGCATGCAATATCAATGATCTTAAACTTGTCGAACCCAAAACGATTTGGGAAAAGCGTGAAACCGGGCCAATGAGTGCAAATATCTGGGCGCCTGAACTGCATCGGGTCGACGGAGCCTGGTATATCTATTTTGCCGCCGGAGAGGTCAGCACGCCGTTCAGTATTCGCATGTATGCGCTTAAAAATGACAGTGACAACCCCATGGAGGGGAAATGGGAAGAAGTCGGTCAGATAGAAAGCGGATGGGATTCGTTTGCGCTGGATGGCACAACGTTTGAACATAACGGTAAACGTTATTATGTCTGGGCACAGCAGGATAAAGATAAATCCTATAACTCCGCTTTATGGATTGCGCAAATGCGCTCGCCAACTGAATTGGTTTTGCCGGCAACGCTCCTTTCAGAGCCAACCCTTGACTGGGAGATGCAGGGATACAAGGTAAATGAAGGCGCAGCCTTTATTAAACACAAAGACAAAGTGTTTTTAACGTACTCTGCCAGCGCGACTGATCATCGCTATGCCATGGGGTTATTATGGGCCGACGCTGATGCGGACTTGCTTGACGCCAGCCAGTGGCACAAAAAGGCGCAGCCGGTATTTGAAACGGATGCAACTTTAGGGCGCTATGGGCCGGGGCATAACAGCTTTGTTAAAGGGCCGGATGGCAACACAGATCTGATGGTCTATCATAGTCGGGATTACAAAGCCCTGAAGGGCACACCACTTACCGATCCCAACCGGCATGCACGCGTCCGTGTTCTGCATTGGGACAACAACAGCTTCCCCGTGTTCAAATCCTCGCTTCAAGATTAATCAATGGGAAAGAATGAACAAATAAAAAGCCGCCAGAAGGCGGCTTTTTCGTTTTCATTAACCGGTTTACCAAAAACGGATGTAGATAAAAGCGGTAATGCCTAAAATGCCAACCGTATGGATGTAATCCCATTTATCCAATCCTGCAACCACCTCTTTAAAGGTGTTATTGCTCAGAGTTGAAAATGTCAGGCCGTCAAGACGCTCACGTGAATGCGCTTTGGTCACCATGCTGGTGCCAATCATGATAATGACTACCAGAACAAACAGCAGAATACAGTAGTACAACCAGTTCATCGTCACCACCCATTCCAGTGGGGTACCCGCAATATTGTCTTTAAACGGCAGTAGCGCCAGACGAAACATGCCCATGACAAAGCCTGATACCAGGCCAACAAATCCAGCTGTTGGTGTAATACGAGTACTGACCAGCCCCAGTAAAAATACCGCGGCGATTCCAGGTGCGATGAGTGACTGAACACTTTGCAGGTATTCATAAAGCACATCGGCAATAAGACTCATCACCGGGATCCACAATATGCCCAGTACTACAATCACGATAGTGGCAATTCGGCCAACCCGAAGCAGATGTTTCTCACTGGACTCAGGCTTGAATTTCTTATAAAAGTCGATGGTAAAAAGTGTGGCCGATGAATTGAACAGTGATGCAAGGGAGCTCATTAAAGCCGCAACCAAACCGCCTATCACAATGCCTTTTACCCCAGATGGTAGTAACTCTGAGACCAGCATAGGAAATGCCTGGTCAGGGCTATCATAGGTAACAATGCCTTTTGCGTTAAGCGCGTAGGCGATCATGCCAGGTACCAGAAAGATAAAGACCGGCAGCAGCTTCAGGTAGCCGGCAAACATCGTCCCGCGGCGGGCCTCTTTAATGCCTTTGGCTGATAACACCCGCTGTACAATGTACTGATCGGTACACCAATACCAGAAACCGATAATAAACGAGCCGAAGATAATACCCGGCCAGGGGAATTCTGAATCAGATGCCGAACGGATCAGATGCATTTGTTCGGCATTGAGCCGTTCTACCTCAGACCAACCACCTACTTTATCTAAGCCCACTACCAGAATGACAAGTGAGCCAATAATAAGCACTGGCGTTTGTAATACAGAGGTCCACATAATCGCTTTCATCCCACCGATCACGGTGTAGATACCAGTAATAATGACCAGACCCAGTGCAGATATCCAGAAAAAGTCGATGCCCCAGATACTTTCAATACCCAGAATGGTTTTAAACGCCACTCCGCCGGCATAAACCGTCACGGCGACTTTGGTTAATACATAACTGACCAGCGAAATAACCGATAAAAATGTGCGTGAAGAAGAATTATAGCGACGCTCAAGAAACTCGGGCATCGTATAGACTTTACTGCTCCAATAGAAAGGCACAAACACCCAACCCAAAAGCAATATTATCCAGGATTGCAACTCCCAGTGCGCCAGTGCCATGCCCGACTGTGCGCCGGATCCTGACAATCCGACAAGGTGTTCAGAGCCAATGTTAGAGGCAAATATTGAGGCGCCGATAACGACCCAGCTTGCATTTCGACCGGCAAGAAAGTAATCGGCGGTGTCTTCTTCTTTTTGTCGCATAGACATGACGACAACGCCCAGCAAAAGAAGGAAAAAACCGGCTAAAACGAGCCAGTCCAGTATGCTTAAATCAACCATTTCTTTTCAACTATAAGTTTGGCTTAGCAGCGGTGAATTGTTATTGAAATATTATATTACAAAAGTGTCAAAGAAAAGGGGGTGTTAACAGATAGTTAAACGGTAATGGAAAAGTAGTGTAAAATCATGCGCTTTAGGCCAGCGTTGAGCATTCACTGAATCAATGACGCAATCTTATTATCGTAGTATAGTGAGCGAAGAGGCGTTAGGGGAAAAATATGGCTCGAATTGAAAACATGAACCTTTCACAACGTATGACCAATGAATTGGGAAAGGCGATTGTAAAAGGTGTATATAGTCCGGATACCGGATTTCCTACAGAAGCAAAATTATGTGATGAATATGGTATCAGTCGGACTGCAGTACGCGAAGCCGTCAAAATGCTTGCCGCAAAAGGTCTGATTTCATCGCGTCCGCGACAGGGAATTCGCGTGGAATCGCCCGATCGCTGGAATCTATACGATACCAATGTGTTAAGTTGGATGCTGGAAAGCAGTCCATCATTATTGGTCTTAAAAGAGTTTTTGCAAATGCGTCTGGCTATCGAGCCGCAGGCAGCAGCATTGGCTGCAAACGCGCAGAACAGCGAGGCAATTGAGAATATCAGCATTGCCCTTGAGAAAATGCGACGTGCGGTTGAGTATGGCGAAGGCAGCATGCACGATGCCGATTTACAATTTCACACTGCCATTTTGCAAGCTTCCGGCAACCGCTTTTTTTATCAACTGCGCGAATTTATTACCACAGCCCTGAATGTCAGTATTCAACATACAACGCCGGCCAAGAGTAATAACAGTGCCATCGTTGAAGAACACGAAAAGGTCTACAATGCGATTGCCCAGGGGCAAGCAGAGCGGGCAAAAAATATGATGACCTACCTTATCGACGAAGCGATGACGGTCATCGAACGAGAAATCGCTGAAGCGTAATCAATCGCCGCAATATAAGTAACTGTCGTCAGGTCAGGCACGAGGTAAGTAATGACTGAGCATTGTCAGCAAACTACACATTATCCCAGTCTAGTTGGTAAAACCGTTTTTATCACAGGGGGCGGTACTGGCATTGGCGCCGAAATGGTACGTAGGTTTGCCATGCAGGGCGCACTGGTTACGTTTGTAGATATGGCAAAAACACCCAGCGTTGAGCTTGTTGGCGAGTTATCCAGGTACGATATTCGGTTTGAGCAATGTGATTTACGTGACATTGCGCATTTACAGCAGATTATTGAGAAAACCGGTCGTGAGCGTGGCCCGATAGGAGTATTGATTAACAATGCTGCCGATGACACCCGGCATAACATTGATGAGGTCACTGTTGAGTACTGGGATGATCGTTTGGCCGTCAACTTGCGCCCCAGTTTTTTCGCCGCTCAGGCAGTCAGTCAGCAGATGAAAGAAATCAATGGTGGCTCGATCATTAATATGGGCTCTGCCAGTTGGCGAATCAAGCAAAGTTGTATGCCGGCTTATACCTCAGCCAAAGCAGCCATTGAGGGGATGTCGCGTTCACTGGCCAGTGCCTATGGCCAGCATAATATTCGGGTGAACACATTGGTGCCAGGCTGGGTGATGACGCAGCGGCAAATGAGTCACTGGCTCGATCCGGACGTCGTAGAAACTGTGAAGCAACAACAGTGTATACATCAAACGCTTGAACCGTCACATATCGTCAATGCTGCTTTATTCTTAGCCGCTGATGACAGCAGTATGATGACAGCGCAAACACTCACCATTGATGCGGGCTGGACTTAATCTCCTCTATTGACGTATTGGTAAATTTCGTTAACGATAGAAAACTATATATGTAATATAATAGTTAAATTGAAGTCGTTGACGTTAAATCTACCGCAGAGGATATAGACTGCTTGCTGAGTTTTTTTTGTATTTACCTCATCCTGATCACAGGGGCATGTTTACAGGGTGTGATAGGTTTCGGACTGGGCTTGTTATCGGCGCCCCTGGTCTATTTTCTGATGCCTGAGCTTGTTCCTGCGCCAATGATCCTCAATGCCCTTCTTCTGACGTCACTGCTCTCTGTAAAATATCGCGCTGAAATAGATATCCGCCATACTGGCTTTTCTGTGTTTGGCGGCACGATTGGTGTGCTGGTGGCTGGTACCGTTATGTATTACCTAGATGCGGCGCAATATCAGCTTCTGTTCGGGGTCTCCATTTTGATTGCTGTGGGACTGTCAGTGTTGGGTATGACACCAAGAGTGTCCGCGCTGACCAATATCATCGCCTCCTCGCTTTCTGGCTTTTTAGGCACGACGACCTCAGCCGGTGGGGCCCCGATGGGATTGCTTTACCAGTCAGCAGAGCAGAGCAAAATAAAAGCAAATCTGAGTGTTTTTTTTGTTTATATCAATCTTTTTGGTATTTTTGTGTTGTGGTGGACGGGCCGCGCCACCCAAAATGATTTCATGCTTTTTCTTAAATGTATTCCTGCCATTTTGATTGGGTGGGCATTGTCCTATTTTATCAGTAAAAATATTAACGAAGATCGCATCAGGCAGTTGATTTTGCTGGTTGCCAGTGGTTCCGCCTTAGTATTGATTATGGCTGCTGTAAGCAATGTTAACGGATAGGCGCAGGGCAACCATGCTAGCATAGCATTATGGTAAACGTAGATTTAGTCACAGTATTTAACAGTCAGTGTGAGCTGGGTGAGGGAGCATACTACAGCCAGTTGTTGCAATGCGTGTTCTGGGTAGATATCTACGGCTGTAAGATTTACGCCTTGGATTGGCAGTCTCAACAGATAAAAGTCACTGCTGTTCCTGAGCCGGTTTGCTGGATAAAGGAAACGGATAGCGGGTTGCTTATTGCAGGCTTTGCTTCGGGTATTTATACGTTGGATAAGTACCTGCAACCACAATCGCTGCTGTGGCAATTACCACAATCAGAAAAACACAACCGGCTAAACGATGCAAAAGTCGACCGGCACGGGAATCTCTATTTCGGTACGATGGACAGGCTCGAACAGCGTAATTCAGGCAACCTCTACCGCCTGTGTGGTACACAGTCAGCACAAATAGTAGACGCTGGTTATGTGGTGAGCAACGGACCGGCTTTTAATCCTGCCGGAAGTATCATTTATTCAGTATCTTCCAAAGAACGCATCATATACGCCATTAACGTTGACCAGGCGCAAACGGTAACCAGTAAACGAATACACATTCAACTTCGTCCCTCGCAGGGGCATCCGGATGGCATTACCGTAGATACAAACGGCTGTCTGTGGGTCTGCGCCTGGGATGGTCATGCAGTATTACGATTCAATCCTGACGGTGACCTGATACAAACTATCCGACTGCCGGTACCTCGCGTTACCAGTGTTACCTTTGCCGGCCCGGACCTTGACCATATTTTCGTGACCTCAGCCCGCACCGGACTGGATGAAAAGGCATGCCGCAATGCGCCTGACAGTGGCAATACCTTTGTGTTTAAAACCGGTGCAAGAGGGATACCGGATAAAAGGGTAAATCTGTAAATCCGGATCCGGTTCAACATATCCTGGCCGTGTCGCTGGTACCCTGTAAATGTGGGCGCGACCTGTTTTTCACTGTTCAGGGGGGGCTAAGATCTTGGTTTTCTGGCCTGCTGCTGTGATAAACTAACGCTCAGGCTTAGAATGCTGTAATAGGCAATATACTAAAAGTTTGCCAGGCGATAGCTATCCTGATCCATTACCTCGCTTTATCCAATATGTTAACAGGCACCCGATATGATGCAGTCACTCGCACAACACCGTAAATTTTCTGTCGCTCCTATGCTGGATTGGACTGACCGTCACTGCCGGTATTTTTTGCGTTTGTTGTCTGACAATGCGCTGCTGTATACCGAGATGGTGACCACTGGTGCGCTAATTTACGGTAAAGGTGATTACCTGGCCTTTAACGAACAGGAGCACCCCGTTGCTTTGCAGCTTGGTGGATCAGATGCCAGTGATATGGCGCGTTGCGCAGTAATGGCGCAGGAGCGTGGCTATGATGAGGTTAATATCAATGTCGGGTGTCCCTCAGATCGTGTGAAAAATGGCAGCTTCGGTGCCTGTCTGATGGCACAGCCTGACGTGGTCGCGGCATCAGTGAAGGCCATGCAGGCAGCGGTTGATATTCCAGTAACGGTAAAGTGCCGTATCGGTATTGATGATATGGATGAATACCGTGGATTTGCAAAGTTTGTTGAAACAGTAGCAAATGCTGGCTGTGACACCTTTATTGTCCATGCGAGAAAGGCGTGGTTGCAGGGGTTGAGTCCGAAAGAAAACCGCGAGGTGCCGCCCTTAAATTATCCGCGTGTTCACCAGCTCAAGGCTGACTGGCCCCAGCTTAATATCAGCATTAATGGGGGAGTAAAAACCCTGGATGCGGTAAAAGAGCAGTTAATGCATGTGGATGGCGTTATGATGGGCCGTGAAGTCTACGCGAATCCGTATTTGATGGCGTCAGTAGATAAAGAAATATTCGGCCAGAATAGCACACCGTTGCCGCGCAGGGAGATTGTGCTGAAGATGCAGCAGTACATCGAAACTATCGATGAGCCAGGCTTCAAGCCGTGGCATGTTGCACGACACATGTTAGGTCTGTTTGCCGGTGAAGCTGGCGGACGTATCTGGCGACGTTATCTGAGCCAAAATGGCACCGGTAAATCACCGGATCCTGCATTGTTACTCAATGCGCTGGACAGTGTAGAAACAGCGCAGGCCAATGTAGCAGTATTCAATGAAAGTAAGGTTGGTTAAATAGACTATTGGTATTAGTCAATTTGACTATTTGGTGACCAGTGCCATTAGTCCGCTCGCAGAGTTTTAGCACCGTTAAATTTTAACCTATTGATTTTTAAATAAAATACTGGTCTGGCACAGCTTTCGCTATCTTTAAAGTGTTCGCACATTTGCACTTAACCTTTAAAGTAATAGCAAGGAAATCGTTATGAAAGCCCCAGCAATTGTAGTATCAACCCTTATGACCGCAGCACTTGTCAGTACGCCTGCTTCTGCCAACACTATGCCCATCGAGCGCGCTGTTAGTCACATGGTAGATAAGCTGGTTGCCAATACCGCTTACGAGCTAAAACTGGAAGTCACTGAGGCAGTAGCCAATGCAGTTTACATGTTTGAACCTGAAAACTCTGGTACACGCAAAGGTGCAGTAAACGTGACAGAACTGACAGCATCCAAAAAAGCTGACCGTGACGACGAGCAGGACACCCAGATACAGTAATCCGTCGAGGTTAGAGAAAAAGCAGCGAATCGCTGCTTTTTTTGTGTCTGAGGAAAAGGTGTGGTCGAAAACGCTACTGCGATGGTCAATTTAACTACTTATTTAATAAAAGTTGTCATGGTGAACATGTCTTCAGTATGAGAAATTCGTAAATTCCTTATAAAACACATATTTATATAGTTGGTATGGCAATTGAACTATCTTTTGTGTAACTGCAATTCTTTTTAAGAAGCACTGAATTGTATACCGATTATTTTAAAAGGAGATTGCCATGGGCATGTTTTCAAGAATGACTGATATCGTTCACGCCAATATCAATGCGATGCTGGATAAGGCGGAAGATCCTCAAAAGCTTATTCGTCTCATGGTACAGGAGATGGAAGAAGCATTAGCACACGCTCGCTGTGTCTCTGCACAATACATTGCACAAAAAAAGCAGCTCAATCGCAACGCCGATGCGTTCAAACGCAGCGCACAACGCTGGCAGGAAAAAGCACAGCGCGCGATTGAAAAAGATAATGACACGCTGGCAAGGGCTGCCCTCAAAGAGAAACAGACCCAGACCCGCCAGCTGGAAATACTGGAAGAAGAAATTGCGCAGATTGATATTCAGCTGGAAAAGCTCACAAGCGATATTGAGCAGTTGGGTCACAAGTTAGGTGAAGCCCGTCAAAAAGCACGCATGCTATCTCAACGTGAGCATACGGTAGCAACACAGCTTAAATTACGTAATCAGGCGCAGCAGGAAAGTGTTCAGCGCGCAATGAATAAATTTGAAGTCTATCAGCAGAAGGTTGACCAGTTAGAAGCGCAGGTGGAGGCCTATGATTTAGGCTCAGGCTCTGCATCACTGGAGGCGCAGTTTGCTCAGCTTGAGCAAGATGAGAGCATCGAGGAAGAGCTGGCTCGCATGAAAAAATCCAGAGCCGCGTAAATAGTATCCTTAGTAATCAGGAGTCAGATGATGAAGACTGTTAATTCACACAAACGAATTTATCGCATAATGCATGAGTCGGTAATTAGCGGCGTATGCGCCGGCCTTGCGCGCTGGCTGAGTGTTGATGCGGTATGGGTTAGAGCCGCAGCAGTGCTTAGCGTGTTTTTGCTACCCGGTATTACTGTGCTGGCCTACCTGGCGGCGGTTATTCTTTTACCCCGGTGGTCAGTATGAAAAATTTCTTTCTTGCGGTCGCCATTGCTTTATTGCTAGCCAGTGGGCTGGGTGCTGCGATCTGGGAGTGGATGGATATTAATATCTACTTCAGTGACGAGCTGCTGTCACCCTTTGACAACCTGATATTGTTTTTAGCACTGGCGGTACTCTTTGTTATAGTAGGCTTTATTATTGCAATCAGTATGTTCGGTGCAATTGTCATCGGGTTAGTGGCAGCCGCTGCTGCATTGTTTACCCTTGGGCTAAGTGTTTTCTGGCCGGTATTGGTCGTGTTAGCCGCTATTGGCGTATGGCGACATTATCAAAAACGCGCTTCAGTCCGCGCTTATGGCAATTCACCATATATGCAGGAGTAATCAATACAGTCGCAATGCCCGTAACAACAACGTTGAATTGACGTTATTGCTACGGGCATCACTGATATATAAGGAATATAACATTGGCTATCAAACAGTATCTTAACGCAAAGTGGATTGGGGCAGCAGCGGTATTGCTGTTTGTATTATTTTGGCTGGTGGGGTGGTACTGGAGCCTGTCGCCTGACACCTTTAATGTTAAAAAAAGGGTGACCGCACAGGCGGAAAAAGCGGCACACGTTGAGATACCCGGCTATACCATGACCACCAGTCTGATAATGGTCACCGAAACGCTGCTCGATAAACCGGGAGGCTACCTGTCCAACGATATGATGCCGCCGGGTGTGTTTCTGGATAATATGCCAAGCTGGGAGTTTGGCGTGCTGGAAATGACCCGTGACCTTGCTCTGGCAATGCGCAAAGACTTTTCCCGCTCTCAGTCTCAGTCCATCGAAAACCGCTACATCGCCAAGGCCGTTCCCCAGTTGAATATGGATAATGAAGCCTGGATGTTCCCTGCTGCTGAATCCAGCTATCAAAAGGGCATTGACTTGCTTTATAAGTACCGCGCTGAACTTGTGAATACTTCGCGCGGAGAAAGTCAGTTCTACACCCGTGCAGATAATCTCAGAGAATGGTTAAAGCTGGTTGAAAAGCGCCTGGGGAGTTATTCGCAGCGGCTAAGTGCCAGTGTTGGTTCATCAAGAGTGAATACCGATCTTGCAGGGCAGCGCGGCGCACGTCAGTCATCGCCGAATATGCAGGAAAAGCATATCCGCACGAGCTGGTGGAAACTGGATGATGTCTTTTATGAATCAAAAGGCGCAACATGGGCACTGTTACACTACTTGCGTGCTGTTGAGATTGAATTTGCCGACGTACTGGAGGATAAAAATGCGTTGGTAAGCCTGCGTCAGATTATCAGAGAACTTGAAGCGACGCAGCAAATTGTCTGGAGTCCGATGATTTTAAATGGTGATGGCTTTGGAATGCTGGCTAATCACTCACTGGTCATGGCAAACTATATCTCGCGCGCTAATGCTGCGCTTATCGAACTTACAGAATTAATGAATCAAGGATAATCAATGAAAAAGTGCATTTCAGCCTTAGCAGTTTTAGGCGTATTTGCAGTAACGCCGGTGTATGCTGACACGATAGCCGGCGTTTATATCGGGGCCCAGGGATGGCAGGCAGAGCCGGAAGGCGGCTTTGCTGACTCGCAGAATACAGCCAACTTTAATTTTGATGATGACATGCAGGGCACTGCATATATTGCGGTTGAGCATCCGGTTCCGTTTGTACCCAATGTAAAGGTCATTCACTCTACACTGGATACCGATGGCAATACACAGTTAGACGCCAACTACACGTTTGATGGTGACTTGTACACCGCTGATAGCAATGTGTTTACCAGTGTTGATTTAACCTCCACCGATTTTATTCTTTATTACGAATTGTTCGACAATGACATCGTCAGTTTCGATCTGGGTGTAAACGGTAAATATGTAGATGGTTCGCTACTGGTAGATGATGCCGCCAGCAGTACCCAGGGCAGTGCAGATTTCTCTGGCCTTATCCCTATGGCTTACTCAAGGGTTCAGTTTGGCTTACCGTTCTCCGGATTAGGTGCTTATGCAGAAGGCAGCTATTTGTCCTTTGATGATCACACGTTCAGTGATTATCAACTGGCTCTGACCTACTCATTTATCGAAAGCCTGGCGGTAGATATGACGGTACAACTAGGGTATCGCAATGTTGAACTGGACATCGAAGATCTTGATGATGTGTATATGGATATGTCTTACGACGGTGCATTTTTCGGGTTAGAATTGCACTTCTAGATTAAAATGTAACGTTTTAAGCACATTCAGTAATAAAAAAGTAAGAATAATTCTTTTCTCTTCATCGAAAACCTCGTTAGCCTTAGCATATCAAATTAAGGCTAACGAGTTATGTCAAACGATTCCAATCAAAATTTTGCGCCCCCTGCCGTTTTAAACGAGCAACAGGTAAATGCAATTACGCAGGCTCTGCAAGGGCTGAACCGAGACCAGTTGACCTGGCTTAGTGGCTATATTGCCGGAATAGCGGGTGCACCCGCAGGGGTGGCAAGTGCGCCATCGGTACCGGCGGGTCAGAGCGAAGCGCCCACGTTAACGATTCTTTTTGGCTCACAGACCGGAAATGCAAAAGGGCTGGCCGAAAGTTTTCAGGGTAAAGCAGAAGAAGCCGGCTTTAACAGTAAGCTGGTCAGTATGGCAGATTACAAGCCTCGTCAGCTGAAAAGCGAAACGCATGTTGTCGTATTTGTCAGTACGCATGGAGAAGGCGATGCGCCAGACGATGCCATTGAACTGCATGAATTTTTAGGTGGCAAAAAAGCGCCAAAATTACCTAATCTTAAATATGCGGTGCTGGGCTTAGGGGATAGCAGCTACGAATTTTTCTGTCAGACAGGCAAAGACTTTGACAGTCGCTTGTCGGCACTGGGTGGCACTGCAATCATTCCCAGAGAAGATTGCGACGTCGATTATGATGCGCAGGCGGAAAGCTTTGCAGATAAGCTGGTGGCTTCGCTAAAAGATGAGCTGGTTGCAGCTGCGCCGGCGCAAGCAGTTGCTGCACAGACCGGCATGGCAGCGCAGCCCGACAAGCCGACCTACACGAAGAAGGCACCTTTTGCAGCCACCTTGCTGGAAGCGCAAAAGATTACTGGCCGCGACTCTGTTAAAGATATCCAGCATATAGAAATCAGCCTGGAAGAGTCTGGCATAACGTATCAGCCCGGTGATGCATTAGGCGTTTGGTTTGCCAATAGCGAAGCATTGGTTGATGAGTTGCTGTCACTGACCAAGCTGGAAGGGACCGAAGAGGTTTCTGTTGCTGATACGCAGATGATTTTGCGGGAGGCGTTGATCAATAAACTTGAGTTAACGCTGAGTTACCCTAATTTCATCAAAGCCTATCAGCAGGCAACGAAATCAGACTCGCTGGCCGAACTGATGGAAGATAAAGCGACGTTACGTACCTATATGGCTGATCGTCAGATTGTGGATATCGTTCGTGATCATCCCGGCGACATTGACGCGCAAACATTGGTTGAGGCATTACGTACGCTCACGCCACGACTTTATTCTATCGCGTCTAGTCAGAGCGAAGTTGAAGATGAAGTACACCTGACGGTAGCTCATGTCGATTATGAGGCGTTTGGTGTCCGTCACCAGGGTGGCGCATCCGGTTACTTATGTGATCGATTGGCTGAAGGCGGTGAAGTTAACGTATTTGTTGAAAAGAACGATAATTTCAGATTGCCTGAATCACCAGATACGCCAGTAATCATGGTGGGCCCGGGTACCGGCATAGCGCCTTTCAGAGCGTTTATGCAAGAGCGGGATGCACAGGACGCGCAGGGTAAAAACTGGTTATTTTTCGGCAATCCGCATTTCACCCAGGATTTCCTGTACCAGGTTGAGTGGCAGGGTTACGTCAAAAGTGGCTTACTGGATAAAATTACGCTGGCCTTCTCTCGGGATCAGAAAGAAAAAGTCTATGTTCAGCATCGCTTGCTCGAACATGGCGCGCAGGTTTTTGAATGGCTGGAGCAGGGTGCACATTTTTATGTGTGTGGTGATGCGACGTATATGGCCAAAGATGTCGAAGCTGCGCTGATAAGTATTATTCAGGAGCATGGTGGTAAGTCCGAGCAAGATGCCAAGGCTTATCTGGTGGCTTTACGTAAAGCCAAACGTTATCAGAAGGATGTCTATTAATGAGCAATGAGAAAAAACCATTTGTCGTTGAAGGCAAACTGTCTGACAACGAGCGATTAAAAGCAGAAAGCCGCCATTTACGCGGCACGATTGAGCAGGATCTGAAAGACGATCTGACCGGCGGCTTTACCGCAGATAATTTTCAGCTGATTCGCTTTCACGGTATGTATCAGCAGGACGACCGTGATATCCGTCCGGAGCGCGCTAAACAAAAATTAGAGCCACTGCACAATGTTATGTTACGCGCCCGGTTGCCCGGCGGTATCATTACTCCGGATCAGTGGCAGGTCATTGACAAGTTTGCAGAAGAACACACCTTATATGGCAGCATTCGTCTGACGACCCGGCAAACATTCCAGTTTCATGGTGTGCTTAAACCTGAAATAAAATTGATGCACCAGACACTGAACAAGGCCGGTATCGATTCTATTGCCACTGCAGGTGATGTAAATCGTAATGTCTTGTGTACCTCTAATCCTATTGAGTCAGAGCTGCACTTGGAAGCGTATGAGTGGGCGAAGAAAATTAGCGAGCACTTACTTCCTAAAACACGCGCTTACGCAGAAATCTGGCTGGATGGCGAAAAAGTTGAAAGCACTGAAGATGAAGTAGAGCCGATTCTGGGCGATAACTACCTGCCGCGGAAATTTAAGACGACAGTGGTTATACCGCCGCAAAACGATGTCGATGTGCATGCTAACGACTTAAACTTTGTCGCGATTGAAGAAAACGGCAAGCTGGTCGGCTTTAATGTGCTGGTGGGTGGTGGCCTTGCCATGACTCATGGTGACACCTCAACCTATCCGCGCAAAGCCGATGATTTTGGCTTTATTTCGTTAAAAGATACGTTGGCGGTCGCAGAAGCAGTGGTGACGACGCAGCGCGACTGGGGTAACCGGGTTAACCGCAAAAATGCTAAAACCAAGTACACGCTTGAGCGGGTAGGGGTTGAGAACTTTAAAGCTGAAGTTGAAAAGCGTGCTGGCGTTGCTTTCGGGGAAAGCCGCCCTTATACCTTCACCAGTCGTGGTGATCGCTTTGGTTGGGTAGAAGGCATTGATGGCAAATATCACCTGACGGTATTTATTGAAAACGGTCGTATTCTCGATTTTCCCAATCGAACATTAAAAACCGGCTGTCTTGAAATTGCTAAAATTCATCAGGGTGATTTCCGCTTAACCGCCAATCAGAATTTGATCATTGCGGGTGTGCCAGCTGATCAGAAAGACGTCATCGAAAAGCTTGCCCGTGAACATGGTCTGATTGAGGCTGATACATCACAGCAAATGCTGGACTCAATGGCGTGCGTATCATTGCCTACCTGCCCGCTTGCTATGGCAGAAGCTGAGCGCTATCTGCCGGAAGCTGTCAGACGGATGGAAGATATTCTTACGGCACACGATCTTGCTGATGAAAGTATTATTTTCCGGATTACCGGTTGCCCGAATGGCTGTGGTCGCGCGATGCTGGCGGAAATTGGTCTGGTCGGAAAAGGGCCGGGCAAATATAACCTGCATTTGGGTGGTAATCGCGAAGGTACTCGCATACCGCGTATGTATCGCGAAAACATCGGCGAAGATGAAATATTTGCCGAAATCGATACGCTGGTTACGCAGTGGTCTGAAGAACGTCAGGCAAACGAGTCGTTCGGCGACTTTGTTATTCGTGCCGGCATTATTAAACCCGTCGTGGATTCAGCAAGAGACTTTTATGAGTAACGCAGATCCCATTTTACAACAGCCGCTGACATTGGATGCTGACAGCACACAGCTGGATGCAATCAATGCGCATCTGGAAACATTGACTGCTGCACAGCGGGTAGCCTGGGCTATGGATAATTTGCCCGCTACCCAGATAGTATCGTCGAGCTTCGGTGCCCAGTCAGCTGTTATGTTGCACTTACTCACACAGCAGCAGCCGGATATTCCGGTGGTACTGACCGATACAGGCTATCTGTTTCCCGAAACGTATCAGTTTGTTGATGATATGACCAAACGTCTTAACCTCAACCTTCATGTGTACAGTGCACCAATGTCTGCAGCGTGGCAGGAAGCGCGTTATGGCAGGCTGTGGGAGCAGGGCATGGAAGGCCTTGAGCAGTACAATCAGATGAATAAGGTCGAACCGATGCAGCGCGCGCTGAGTGAGCTTAACGCCGGCACCTGGTTTGCCGGGTTGCGTCGTAGTCAGTCTGACAGCCGGGAAAAGCTACCGGTGCTGCAAAAAGTGGGTGACCAATTCAAGCTTTATCCGATTATAGACTGGTCCAACAAAGACCTGCATTACTATCTCAAAGAGCACGATCTGCCCTATCATCCGTTATGGGAGCAAGGTTATGTCTCAATCGGTGACTGGCATACTACCCAATCGCTGCAGGAAGGCATGAGTGAACAGGATACGCGCTTCTTCGGACTCAAACGTGAATGCGGATTACACGAATTTGGCGATGGTATCTGATTTTCTAGTTATCATGTTCAACGTGAAAAGCCGGCGACATTAACTGAAAAAGCGCGGTTAAATAGTCGTCGGTTTGTTTTTTCTCAAAAAGTCGAAACAGCTCAGCTCCCACCGAAGTAAGTTTGTAATAAACCAGTGCTGTTCCTGCCTTTTTTGCTTGTAAAGAATAGGACTGCCTGCCGCAACGCCAAGTCACCGGCGCGTCAGGTTTAAGCTCCGAGCTTTCAATTTCACTGGCAAAAATAAGCTTCAAATCAATCAATGCCAGCAAATCCGGGTATGACAAACCAAACGAAGACAGGTTTAGTTGCCCGGGCGGTTGCGAACGTAAGATTTCCAGTACCGCTCTGCGACGGTAGTAGCCCACCAGTATCCTGGGGATTGCAGAGCGTGCAGGCCAACTGGCAATGCTGACCGCACGCCGAAAAAGTTGCGCGTCACGTTCAGTTAACAGCCGAATAGTTTCTAAGCTTCGAAGTGAAAAACTGCCGGGTGCACTTAGCTCTACTGCCAGTATTTTCCCCCACAATTCCTGCATTGCTGGACTGTAAACGTTTTCGGCAAGCGATAAAAAAGCGAAAAACCAGTCAGGGTCCAGCTCTTTGTGTGAAGAAGCATTGATGCTTACGTTTTTTGCGATATTTCCTATGCGTTTAAGATTATTTATGCGATTGAGCGCCTGTGCCCGCAATCTTTTTTCCACAGCATTCACATCATGATTAACGTCGCGCGAGTGCGCATTGATATCGATGCCAGATTGCATAAACCAGTTGTCTAATTTTTCAGCGCCAGCACTAACAAAATCAGAAGTGCCTGTTTTTTCGCCAGGTTTCGTAAAGTTACTGGTCTTATCAGATAAATTATCAGAAGTGGGTTTCGAAAACATTAGCGTATAATTTTATCCGGTTTATAAGGGATTTGCCGAGTAATCCTGATATCTGTGAGATGCGACTTGACGCGGTAAACACTATTGCATTGCTTACAAGGCTTTGCAATTTACTGAGCAAAGAGTAGGATTAAAAAATGCGGTAGTAAGGATTTCTCCGATAATGACGCAATCTTACGAAAATGACGAGTTAGTCTTCCTGGACGAAGATACAAATAATACGATTCCGGTCAAAAGTTATCAGTACTGGAACATACTTGTGGTGGATGACGACGAGGAAATCCACACGGTTACCCGATTAGCTTTAGCGGACTTAATTGTTAACGATCGCAAGCTGAATTTCTTGCATGCTTACACCGCAGAGCAGGCAAAAGATGTGCTCAATGAATATGGCGCGCAAATAGCCATCATTTTGCTTGATGTGGTTATGGAGACCGATAGTGCAGGTCTGAATCTCGTCAAATACTTGCGCGAGTCGCTGTCTTTACAGGAGCCGCGGATTGTTCTTCGCACTGGCCAGCCTGGCTACGCGCCTGAAGAAACCATCATCAAAGATTACGACATCAACGATTACAAAACGAAAACAGAACTCACCCGCAGTAAATTGGTGACAACGGTTATCGCGTCGTTACGATCTTATCAGCAGATTCTTACGATTAATCAAAGCCGTATCGGGCTGCAAAAAATCATTGATTCTGCCTCGAACTTACTTGAAGAGCATTCTGTAAAGTCGTTTTGCGAAGGTGTCGTTACGCAACTCAGCTCACTTATCGGGTTGGATGAGGAAGGGTTGGTATGTGCCAAAGCTGGTTCGATGCGGGACAAAGACAGCGAGGAAATTTTTGTCATCGGTGCCGCCGGAAATTACGCCAGATTGATTAATCAGCCGGTTAGCCAATTGAATAATCCGGGGATAAGCGAAAATATCGAACGATGTTTGCGCTACAAGCGGCATATCTTTGAAGATGGCACTTCGGTATTGTATCTGCATCGAGCCGGTTTTGAGGCCGCTGTTTATGTCAATATGGAAAAAGAGCTCAATGAGGTCGATCGCCAGCTGTTAGAGGTGTTTCTTTCCAGCATTTCAGTTGGTTATGAAAATGTACATTTGTTTCATCAGCTTAGAAACGCGGCATTTCGGGATTGGCTAACCAGATTACCCAACCGCAATGAACTCATCAATGTATTGGACCAACACCCTCCGGAGCACCATGAGTCCAGCGCAGCCTTAATTGATATCAGTCACTTTTCTGATATCAATGATGGTTTAGGCCAGGAAATCGGTAATGCGGTGCTTCAGGCTGTCGCCAACCGACTTGAATCCATGACCACCGACAGAGTCATCAAAGCCCGTATTGGCGGTGATGTTTTCGCACTTGTGGGCCCCATCGATGAGGTGAATCCAGAAAACATCAATCGTATTTTCCAGTCATCTGTTCAGGCGCTGGACCATAGCATTCCGCTGAATGTGACTATTGGTATGAGCGAAATTCAGGACGATTGTTTTCATGGTCTGGAAGTTTTAAAGCGAACGAATATCGCATTAAATCGCGCTAAGCGACACCATACAGAAAACTTTGCTTTTTATGCCCCGGAGATTGAAGAAAGCACCACGACTCAACTTGGTATGATCAGAAAATTGCGCAGCGATTTTGCTGATACGAAGCTTCAGTTATGGTTTCAGCCCCAAATTGACTTGCGTAGTGGAAGGGTGGCCGGGCTGGAAGGATTGTTACGCTGGCCTGACGGAAAAGGCGGATATATTCCCCCATCTGAATTCATACCTCTTGCAGAATATTCCGGGCTTATTGTTGATATTGGCAGGTGGGTGCTCGAAGAAGCCTGTCGACGCATTAGTCAACTGCGTGAAAATGGTTATGAACAGTTAAGGGTTGCGGTAAACATCTCAATTCCACAGTTTCGCGACAGATACTTTGTTGAAAAAGTAAAAACCGCACTAGACCGGTATAACTGTCCGTCAGGCAGTCTGGAATTAGAAATTACCGAAAGCGTCGTTATGGATGAACCGCAAATTGTCATAGATGCATTGGCTGCACTTAAAGCCCACGGCGTGGCTATTGCAATTGACGATTTCGGAACGGGCTTTTCATCAATGAGTTATTTACAACGTTTGCCGTTAGATCGCTTAAAAGTAGACCGTTCGTTTGTCAACGATATCGTACCGGGTAAAAATGCGGTTATTGCTGAGACTATTGTCAGTCTTGGCAACAAATTAGGTTTGGTGACCATCGCTGAAGGTGTCGAAACCCAGGAGCAGGCTCGCTATATGACCGAGCTGGGGTGTGATGAGGCGCAGGGATATTTATACGCCCGTCCTATGCCTTTTGACGACCTGATGCAGTTTTTATCAGGCCGTCAAGGCTAGTTTTCGAGCAATGCTTGCACCCGCTGTTGCAGCGCTGGAACAAGCGATGACTCGAACCACGGGTTTTTACCTAACCAGCGGTTGTTCCTTCCGGAAGGGTGGGGCGTAATAATGATGCTTTGCGAGGCATGTGCTTCGCTTTGCACCGCCTCGGTAAGCGTTTTATATTTGGGGCAATAAAATTGCTGGGCGTATCGACCCACAAGTACCGTAAGGGAAGGGTTGATGCGGCTAAGTAGCTGATGATGCCACGCCGGTGCACATTCCTTCCGGGGAGGCGCATCAGCACCATTTTTATAGCCGGGAAAGCAAAAGCCCATAGGGATAAGTGAGATAAGCTTTTCATTATAAAACGTATTTGTGTCGATACCCATCCAGCGGCGTAAACGGTCGCCACTGCGATCATTCCACGGTGTCGCGCTGTCATGGGCAAGAATGCCTGGCGCCTGGCCGATAATAACGATTCGGCTATGCTCTGAAGCAGCAAGCACGGGGCGGGGTGATTGAGGCAAATCAGCCTCACACAATGTGCAGGCCCTTACCCGACGCATTAAGGCTTCAAAACTTTCTTTATCGTATTTCAAATATTTCACCTGCTGTCACAAAGTTGTCATAAAACTATGATCTTGGTTTGATCTCTTGTCGTTAACAGAGTATGCTGTTTCATACAGTAATAAATAGTTATTACGAAGTCAGGAGATAAACATGCGTAAATCATTATTAGGTCTAGCACTGCTTACAACAACAGGCATTGCGCATGCGGAATCCAACGAAAATCAGCTTTTTGATTGCATGGACCGTACGACGTTTGAAGTAAATAGCGAGTGTATGTCCAATCAGATCACCAGCAATATTCGCTTCAAAGAGGCCGAACAGAAAGTCGTGACTATGGCGAGCGAATCTCGTGGTGATTATGCTATTGCTACGATGACATTCGATCCGCGTAAAATGCAGATTGATATCGTTGCGCACCGTGATGCACTTCAGGCAATGAACCGGGTCACAACGAAAAACTAATTTATTCCGCATTACAAAAAAACCGGCCAAGTGACCGGTTTTTTTGTGCTTTTACGTTAATCAAAAAATCCGGTTGAGTCCGTTTAACGCTGCTACCCGATAAGCCTCGGCCATTGTGGGGTAGTTAAATGTGGTATTCACAAAATAATCCAGCGTATTACCATCACCTTTCTGCTGCATGATAGCCTGACCGATGTGCACTATCTCTGAAGCACGTTCACCAAAGCAATGGATGCCCAGAATCTTTTTTGTTTCCCGATGGAAAAGGATTTTAAGGCTGCCAACAGTAGTTGATGCAATCTGTGCTCTGGCCAGATGTTTAAACTGTGCACGGCCAACTTCATAGGGCACTTTCTGCTCGGTCAATTCCTGTTCAGTCTTTCCCACTGAGCTTATCTCGGGAATGGTATAGATACCTGTAGGGATATCTTCAACCAAGCCGGTATTTGCCTTGCCCTCAAGCATAGCCTCGGCTGCAAACCGGCCTTGATTATAAGCTGCTGATGCCAAGCTTGGGTAGCCAATCACATCACCGACGGCGAAGATGGTATCGACATCAGTTTGATAATTCTCATTAACGTTAAGCTGCCCCCGGCTGTTTGCTTTTAATCCCACCGCGTCCAGATTCAGCAAGTCGGTGTTACCGGTTCTGCCGTTTGCGAACAATAAGCAATCAGCACGCATTCGCTTGCCTGATTCCAGATTCAGAATAACGCTGTCTTCTTTGCCTTCCACCGATTTATAGGTTTCATTATTACGAATAACCACGCCGTTATTCCACAGGTGATAACTGAGCGCATCAGAGATTTCTGCATCCAGAAATGATAACAGTCGGTCACGCATGTTGACCAAATCAACTTTTACACCCATACCACGAAAGATACTGGCGTACTCCGATCCGACAACACCCGCACCATAGATAATGATAGAGCGTGGCTGATGCTTAAGTGAAAGGATACTGTCAGAGTTGTAGATTCGTGGATGGTCAAAATCGATATCACTGGGGCAATAAGGTCGTGAACCTGTGGCGAGTAACACCTGCGCTGTGGTTAAGCGCTCCTCAGAACCATCGTTATTAGCAATCTTCAGAGTATTTTTATCTTCAAAGCTGGCTACACCGTAAAACAAGTCAACGCGATTCCGGTCATAGAATGAAGAGCGCAATTTGGTCTGGCTTTGAATCACCCCGCTGGCATGGCGCATAATATCTTCAAACTTAACCTGTTGATTAAGATTATTCTCTGAAAATAGTGGCGTGTTGTTGTATTCAATAAGCCGGCTGACGGAGTGACGCAGCGCCTTAGATGGAATGGTTCCCCAGTGTGTACAGCCACCACCTACAGATTTATAGCGTTCTACTACGGCAACGCGTTTGCCAGCCTTGGCAAGTTGCATCGCGGCACCCTCACCACCGGGGCCTGTGCCAATAACGACCGCATCGTAATTAAAGCTGGTTGGCTTCTTTTTGGTACTGGCTGCTTTTTTTGTCATACCGCTCACTCTTTTATTAACGTTACTGCATGATTTACGCACTACAGTATCGCCAGATCAACTATTTACTGCCTCTGACGTGCTATCGCTTGCTTCCTTAACCCTGGTTGCAAGAATCAGTGTGAAAAGTGTGCCACCGCCATCGGCCGCATCAACTTTGATATGGCCACCTAATACCTGTGTGACCCACTGATGAATCAGATGAAGACCCAGTCCCGTATTACCTTTGTGCCGTCCCGACGTTACGAAGGGTTCAAACATTGTATCTGCAACTAAGGGATCTATACCGTTACCATTATCCTGCACAGTAAGAACCACGTGATCATCATGTTTTGTCGCACTGATAGTAACAATGCCATGCTGACCTGGCGAAAAAGCATGGGTAAGGCAGTTATTTATCAGGTTTTGCAACACCTGGGACACGATACCCGGATAACTGGTCAGGTAGATACTTTTCGGTATATCAAGCTTTATCTCGACCGGGGTTTGTTTCAGCTGTGGCGACATAGCATTAATGATATCGTTGGCATTTTGAAGCAGGTGAAAGTGCGTGATGTGCTCACTGCTGCGATCTACAGAGAGTCGCTTAAACCGCTTAATCAGTTGACTGGCCCGCTCCAGGTTAGTCAGTGCCAGTTGCGCTGATGCATCACTTTGCTTAAGGAAGTCATCCAGCGCGGATTTCTTTAAACCGGCTTCAATTTTCGTTTTAAGTTCATGCAATCGACTTTGCTGACTGCTTACTGACATAATCGCAGCTCCCAGTGGTGTATTGAGCTCATGTGCCACGCCGGAAACCAACATACCCAGTGATGCCATTTTTTCAATTTCCACCAACTCGTCGCGTAATCGCTCCTGAAGTGCCAATGCTTGCTGTAGTTCGGTCTTCTCGTGTGTTAGTTTTTTGCCCAACTGGCGAATTCTATAAGATGTTATCAGCTCACGATATAGTGCAATCGCGCCAATCAGCAAAATGATTGCGGCGATGATTAACGCAGGGACTAACGCATGTTGGCGCAGATTGTGGTAAAACTGAGAGGGAGTTTGCGCCACAAAAAATAATTTCTGAACGCGTTGCTCGTCCTCGCTAAGGTGTATAGTAAGTTTACTGATACTGAAAATTCGCTGGTCGTCGGCGATATAAGTTGCCACTGCGTTGCTTGAGGCCAGTCTTGCCCATGTATCCTTGATATCGGTTCGTGGGCCGCCGACATCACCAGACCAAAGCTTTTGAGGGGCGGGGTGAATAAGCCACTGCGGCGTATCATCGGCCATAAGCAGGGTGGAGTTAGGTGAAGATAAGCCTTTAAGAAAGCTCATCAGCTCGGTCAGCCGAAAGTTTACCACCAGAAAACCTTCGCCCATCGGGTGAGACGGTACAGTATGCAGCATGGCTCTGATGGTCGGTTCCCGGGGTATTACTACTTTGCCGTTCTCGATGTTAAGTGTCATTCTGGATAATAACAGGGTGCCGGGCAAAGTTTGTTGAATTGCCTGTATATAAGGTCGGTGAGATTTGTTTTGCAGCTCTTGCTCACTAACCTGATGAGCAGAGAAGTCGTTAAAGTTTATACGAATTTTTTCCTGACCATTGAGATCGACCCACCGTAACTGTGAAATATTATCGAGCGTAGCGCCCACACGGCGTAAAGCCTGTGGAGCTTGCATAGATGACTTTTCATTTAGCAAGTCTTGAATGTGCGTGTCTAATAACCGCGTACTGTTTCTGATATCACCTAACTGACGATTGAATTCGCTGTTACCCAGAGAAAGTAAATTAAGATGCTCATTATTGAGCGAGGTGAGGGCAGTACTTATTCTTCTTTCGAATTGAAAAAGTCCTGCCACAAATGCCAGAATAAAGACCGTTGCCACCCACCACCAGATCTGAGGATGTGATGTGAGAAGTTGCTTGAATTTGCTCATTCCCGGTGGCTAGTGACTCTGCTGATGCTGTAATTGCGTCCTTAATTCAGTCAGAGGCATGGGTTTTGAAAATAGATAACCCTGTCCGGCGCGATAGCCGTTTTCCAGCAGCACGTCACGTTGCCGCTCGTTTTCAACACCCTCTGCAATAATATCAGTACTGAATTCGTCACTAAGTTTTTTTATCATGCGAATAACCGCCAGCGCATTGTCAGGTTCAGTGCCGGTAAGTTGTTGAACGAATGTTTGATCAACCTTGAGCGTATGGGCGGAAAGTTTCGAAATATGAGCCAGTGAAGAATATCCCGTACCAAAATCGTCGATACTTACTTTAACTCCGCTATCTGAAATAACCTTAAGCACATCCATTACAATGTTATAGTTTTCAATGGCTTGTGTTTCAGTGATTTCTATTTCAAGTAAAGCAGGGTCAATGGTTTTTTCGCTAAGCAGAACTCTGAAAGCTTCCATGAACAATGGTGAGTCAAAATCACGACTGGACACATTAAAGGAAACAGGAATTGCTATATCGCTGTTGATTAGGGTTTTGATATCTTTAAAAACCTGTTGCATAACAAACATGTCGATTTTATTTATCAGACCAGACGTTTCTGCAACAGGAATGAAGATGCCAGGGGAGAGTTCGCCGCGAAATGGATGCTGCCAGCGTAACAATGCTTCTGCCCCAATAATTTTGCCCGTCTCTAAATCGTGTTTTGGTTGATATTTAAGTTTCAGACCAGATTTTTCGTTTAACGCACTGTGAAGCTCTTTTAACAACAGATAGCGTGCGCCCAACTCTTCGCGTAAAGTCGGAGAATAGTATTGCAGGGCAGAGCCCGCGTGATGACCCGCATGTAATGTTGCTTCCGCTAGCCTTATTGCTTTGTCGGATTCCTGGTCGTCGATATCGGCCACATCTAGCACCGCAATGAAGCATTCTGATTTGTGCGTTATCTCCTCCAGTTCCAGCGATAACTCTGTCGCATTTTCTAACTGTACAGTATCAGGCAGGTTGGAACGGTGCATTAAAAAGGCAAACGTATCATCCTCTAAACGGGCTACCGCAAAATGCGGAGAAAGCCTTTTTCTTAACTGCTCCAGTGCCTGCTTTAGCATTTCCAGCGCATAGTCTGCGCCGAGTAAAATCTCGCAGGTATAAAAATCATCTACCTTTACCAGCACCATCACGGTTTCTTTTCGATCAAACGTGGAGGAGTTCTGAAACTGGCGTTGCAGCCAGTTCCTGTTAGCGACATTGAGTTCAGTATCAAAAAAAGCCAGTGAGGATAGCTTGTCCATCAATGCAATGTTCATAAACCCATTGCTGATATTCTCGCTAAAAACCATAAGCAGCGAAATATGGCTGGGCAATAGCTTTTTCGGAGATTTCACCAAAAACAGATAGTGATGGTCGTTGACATCCTGTGTGTTGAAATACAGTGCAGACCAGCTGCCGTCAAACTTATGTTCGGTAGTGCTAACAGCTTCGCTAAATAAGGAATGGATGGCGTTTTTTTCACTGGGATAGTGTTCTAACAATTCTTTGATTGAGCGTTGCTCATGGCGTACGAAATCGCCAGTGGCGGCGAGGATAACGCTCTCTTCAGGAGTCTGCTGTGCTTTGCGATAGGCACACGCCACGCCACCACTTTCAGGCACACCAATCAGACGAGATATTTCTGCCAGTACCGTTTTTGTAAACCCATCAATATTATGCCGTGAGGTAATGGCCTTTGACGCATCAACGATCATCTGCAGGCCACGACGAGCAACATTTAGTTCCGTCATTGACTGCCATGTGCGGATATTGCTGCTAACGATAGTGCGTAATTTGTCTTCGGTAAGATCAACCTTGTTCCAGTACTCATCAACATCGAAGTCACGCATTGTATCGATGCGTGCGCCATTCCCGGCTGTCCGGTCAGCAAAATAATACGGACTTCATTATTGCCAAGTACATTGCGGGTAGTACTAATCAGGAAGAGGCCTGCATCGTCCCGCTCCATCACTACATCCAGCAGAATAACAGCAATGTCATTTCTCTCAGCAATAATCGCTGCAGCGGACGTTGCGGAGTTGGCGGTAATACACTTTACGGGCCGCCCTCTGACACTCAGTGCTGTTAAGCCATTGAGTAATGACTGTTGATAGCCGGGATCATCCTCTACACTCAAAACAATCCAGGGGGCCGCATCACTCTGATTTGTCGATAATTCAATTTGTTCATCAACAAATTCGAATAATTGCTCTTCACTCATTGATAACCCTGCCTAAAAATTTCGTCCGTGCTTCACTTGCAGTGGAAACACTACAAATTCGGGTGATATCCGATATTCATAAGTTTCGTTGAAAAGTAAAAAATATCAAATTATTAATCATTAATGTAGAGATTAGAACGAACCGCAGCGGTTCCATGAATTTTAAGTACGCGCAATAAGATAAATCAAGTCGGTACAAAAAAACGCAGCCAGTGGCTGCGTTTTTTATTTAACAAAGGGAAAAGTTGAGCTGCTGCACTCGCAGCCATTTCTCTTGCTGGAGAGAAAAGGCAGCTTTCAGCTCCTTGTAGGTGTAGTCGAGTTCAAGTCTTTCTACACTGCGCTTGAGGCATTTTTGTCTGACACGCATTAAGCGCTTTTTAGCGGCATAGTATTCAGACATTTTCTGAATCAACAAATCGTATTCGGACTGAATTTTTTGCAATACTTCATCAGCATTAGGCAACTGAGACACTCTGGCGCTGGCTTTTTGAAACTGCATTGCAGCGCGGGCTTTACGAATACGCTCCTCGGGTACACGTCGCAAATTATGTGTCAGGCCGACAAATGAGAGACCCCGAATTAACCATTTTGTAGGATCAAATTGCCACCAGCGAATACCATTTCTGTAATCGTATTCAAAAATATGATGGTAATTATGGTAGCCCTCGCCAAAGGTGAAGAATGCCAGAATGCCGTTATCTTTTGCCGTATTGCCATCGGTGTACGGCTGTTTGCCCCAGAAGTGCGCCAGGGAATTGATAAAAAACGTGACGTGATGAACCATAACCAGTCGAAACACGCCTGCAATCAGGATCATGCCAAGAATGTCGCCGTTCAGCCAGCCAAGTAACCCGGTAATGCCAAAGTTACTCGCCAATACAATAGGCAAATAATACTTATGCTGCCACATCACCACCGGGTCTTTCTTCAGGTCTTTGCAATTGCGGTAATCATCATAACGGTGCGACTGGTATTCACGAAGCATCCAGCCGATGTGCGCAAACCAAAGACCGCGCTTGGCAGAATAAGGGTCTTTTTCTGTATCATCAACATGGCGATGATGAATACGATGGTCGGAACACCAATGCAAAATACTGTTTTGTAATGCCATCGCGCCGCCAACCGCGAGCACTACTCTGACGACAATATTCGCATCGTAGGTTTTATGAGACCACAGACGATGGTAGCCAGCCGTGATAGACATGCCGGTAAAATAGAACAAGACAATAGCGGTCACAATTTCCGCTGTATCGAAACCGATATAGGCCGCCCAGAGAGGCACACCGATAAACGCAATAGCGCCGGTTACAATGAATACAAGAATATTTGTGATAATTAAAGGTGGTTTTTTCATCAACAACAACTCAGCTTACAAGTGTACGCTAATTTATATCCTTAGCGCGCGTTAGTAAAGTCAGTGAGCATAATTTCGGTAAAAAGTATAAGAGATTTAATGTTTGGAGCAGGTGGGTTGCATACCGATGGGATTTTGGCAAAGTAACGGCGACGAAATGACTGTATTCGATTAGAATGCAAGGGCGTCACGAGGAAGGAGAAAAGTGTGAGTCGCCAGGAGCAAAAACAAAAAACGCGTCAGAGTATTATTCAGGCCGCATTTTCTTTGCTGGATGAGAACCGGAGTTTGTCTGCTATCAGTTTAAGAGAAGTCGCCCGTGCAGCCGGTATCGCACCTACCTCATTTTATCGACACTTCAAAGACATGGACGAGTTAGGTTTAACGCTGGTAGACGAGGCCGGTCTGGCCTTACGCCAACTAATGAGACAAGCCCGTAGCCGAATCGCATCAGGTGGTGGTGTCATTGACACATCGGTTGATACCTTTATTGAGTTTATTTGCGCTAACAGCAACGTATTCCGGTTACTGTTACGTGAACATACGGGCACATCACCGGCTTACCGTCTGGCCGTGCTCCGGGAAATCCAGCATTTTGTTGAAGAGTTAACAGATTACATCGCCGACCAGCAAAAGCTGGAACACAATATTGCGGGTCTGCAGGCAGAAGCGATGGTGCGGTTGGTTTTCAGTGCTGGCGCTGACACCCTTGAAGCAGAGGGCAACGCCAGAACAGAAATAGGCGAACGTGTAAAAGCACAATTGCGCTTTGTTCAGATGGGCGCGCGCGCCTATCAGGCTAAATAGCGCTTCTCTATCTTAACGGCGCGTCAGCCTTACTCCCGCCTCAATATGGTGGGTGAAAGGAAACTGATCAAATAGTGCTGCATCAGTAATTTTGTGTGTTTGCGTGAGAATCTTCAAATTATCTGCCAGCGTTTCAGGGTTACATGAGATATAGATGATATCGTCATAATCCTGGATCATGGCAAGTGACTCGTCATCCAAACCTGCACGGGGCGGATCTACCAGCACAGTGCCGAAATCATAGCTATCCAAATCTACACCTTCCAGACGACTGAAAGTACGCGTTTTGCGCATTGCGCTGGTAAAATCTTCTGCTGACAGGCGCACAATTTTTACATTGTCCAGATTGTTGCGCTCAATATTGTACTGCGCCGCAGCCACCGACGGCTTTGCGATTTCTGTACCGATGACGTGACGAAACTGGTTAGCCATGGGAATAGAGAAATTGCCCGCGCCACAATACAATTCCAGTAAATCACGCTGATTGTTACCGCACACTTCCAGTGCCCACTCAATCATTTTGCAATTGACCTTCGCATTGGGTTGCGTAAAGCTGTTTTCGATATGTTTAAAGTAATACGTGGTGCCGTTAACGGGTAACGCTTCAATAATGAAGTCATCACCAACAACGGTTTTTTGCTTGCGTGCCCGCCCAATCAAACTGACAGTAAAGTGCTCCGATAAGGTATCTCTGAGCTTTTTAGCCTCTTCATGCCATTGCTCATCAATAGGTTTGTGGTAAAGCAGGCTAATGACCAGCTCTCCACTCAGGCCGCTTAAATAGTCAATCTGGAAAAGCTTCTTTCTCAAAACAGCATTGCACTTCAACTTTTCAATGAGCACCGTCATTGCTTCATTGATGGTTTCACTGGCAGCAGGAAAATTATCAACACGATACTTTTCTTTAGTCTGTTGATTGAACATGATGTGGTACAGGTCATCTCCATCATGCCATACCCTGAATTCCGCGCGCATGCGATAGTGCACTTCATCAGACGCAAACACGTGAACCTCTGGTGCGTCAAAGTCTGATAGCAGTGATTGCAGTCGCTCAGTCTTTTCATTTAGTTGCTGATGATAAGTCATCTGTGCTGATGGTTGTGACTGGTTCGCCATGAAACGTCTCCGCATTATGCCGGTAAAGGATTAAGGTCGCGCATTGTAGTTGGATTATTCGTGACTGCAATGAGTTTGCATCTATACAGGTAGCAAGTATAGAAAATGGTGTATGAATTGATAACAGCGATCAGTACGCAATAAAAAACCCGGACTGGGCCGGGTCTTTGAAACTGCTATTCAGCGTCGCCTTTTTCCTTGGCATGCCTCACTTTCAGTGTTCGCTCAAGAAATACCTTATCATTAAGCTCATCAATGGCGGAGTCGACATCATCAGTAATGACTTCAATAAAACCGTAACCTTTACGTTTACCGGTTCGACGATCTTTCATTAATCTGACAGATTGCACATTAATAAAACTTTTAAAGTAATCCTTTACGGCTTCCTCATTTGCCTTATAAGGCAGATTTCCCACATATAAGGTTGCTGTTTCTTTTGAAACGGCCCCGGGGGCCTCTTGAGAAGAAGATGTTCCGCTTATTAGTGATGCCAGCCATGGCGTAACGATGCCACTAATAAGCAAGGATGCTGCAACAGACAAAGGTAAACTGATTTCCATGTCAGAAGACGAGATAACAAAATACCCGGCTGCAGCAAATACTACGCTGATAACAGCGCAATGGATAAAGCCAACTTTCATAAACCTTCCTTAAAATTGTTATTGATAATACTTGGAGGCTGTACATAGTTTACTCACTTGAAACAATTAGAACAACTTTATGTGTAACTTATGCACGAAAGACTTTTTTATGAGCGGGTTTTGTATTGAAAACGACCGTTTGAGCGACTTATGCAACGAAGTAGGCTGAAAACATAAAAAAGGGGTTGACGGTATGCGTTTGTCATGTAGAATGCGCCCCACGTTTCGAGAGGGCAGCAGCCAAATCGGAGCCGGCAAAATCTAAATACTTTTTTTGAAAATAAATTAAATTAAGTGTTGACATTAACTGCCGATTGCGTAGAATGCGCATCCCGCTTCGGGGAGAAACGAAGCAAAATGTTCTTTAACAATTTATAACAAGACAATCTGTGTGGGCACTCGTTAAG
>NZ_JABBXD010000008.1 GCF_014750655.1 Salinimonas profundi | reverse complement strand
CCGAATACATTAGCGCATAACCAGCCCCGTTATCGAAATTAATCATTGCAATAACGAGGCGGACCATACATTTTTGTATCTGTTACTTTTGTATGTGACGCTGTTCCATCCCCAAGGCGGAGCAGTTATAACGTAAATTTTTACTGGATTTCGACGGAAAGAACGTGGCATTGCAACACTCAACTGAAACAATCGGCGAGCGCCTCGTCAGGTGGGCATATAGCGCTATACTGATGCTGGCTGCACCATTTGCTTACGCAGGGCTGCTCAAACGCGGTGTGAGAAAGCAGCGTCACGACACGCGGCACTTTCTATCACGGTTTGGTTGTGTGGCCAGGTCTGCACATTCTGGCGGGTATTTTTTTCATTGCGTTTCCGTTGGTGAAGTCGTGGCGGCATCATGTGTGATCAAAGCCCTTTTACAAACCGAACCCGGCGTGACTATCACCATTACCACCACAACGCCCACAGGCTCAGCGAGAGTACGCGCAATATTTGGTGATCAGGTCCATCACTTTTATCTACCTTTTGATTTTCCGTTTTCGATGCGCTGGATGCTGAGCAGGGTAAAACCCTGCTTGGTTTGTATCACTGAGGTTGAGCTGTGGCCAAATCTGATTCATGCTTGCTGGAAAAAGAAAATTCCAACGGTGGTTATCAATGCGCGAATGACTGATCGTTCAGCGGCTCGCTACCAGAAAATAAGCGCACTTTTCGCTCCGATGCTAAGAAAGGTGTCGATGGTTTGTGCACAGGGACAACGTGATTATGAAAATTATAAGGCTCTGGGCATCCAAAGCGAAAAGCTGACACTGACGAACAATATTAAATTTGACCAGGCAGTCTCTTTGGACAATAGCCAGAATAGTGACTTTATGGGCCTGAGCAATACTGAACGCTACATTGTGGTAGCGGGCAGTACCCACGAACCAGAAGAGCAAATACTGTTAGATGCCGTTCAGCGTCTACAAGATTCTGCCAAAAGACCAAAACCTTTGTTAATAATCGTTCCCCGGCATCCGGAACGTTTTGAAAGTGTTTCTGACTTACTCTCGTCACGTAATGAGACGTATGTCCGAACCTCGCATGTTAGCGCTGTTAACGAGCACACGAATGTCATTCTGCTTGATGAGATGGGGCGCCTGAATGAAGCGTACGCGGTGGCAGATGTTGCTTTTGTCGGTGGCTCGCTGGCTGATAAAGGCGGTCACAATGCGCTGGAACCAGCCGCTTTCGGCATCCCGGTTATCATGGGGCCTAATACCTACAACAATCCGGTAATCTGTGAGTATATGGTGGCAAGTGGCGGACTGCATATAAAGCATAGTGCCGCCCAGATTTCAGAACAGCTTTTATTATGGCTTAGCAATCCGGCGATGCGTCATCAGGCTGGCGATGCCGCGAAAACTGTCCTTACGAAAAACAGTGGTGCGCTAAATAAAACACTGCACGTACTCGAGTCTTTTAAATAACTGATTATTGTACAAAAAGTGAGCCCAGGGTTTGTGCGTATTTAGTATTTCAGTGCACCATTATGCTCTTTAATTTGTGAGTTTATAAGATTGAAACATTAAAAGGCTTTATAAAACAGTGCTTTAAAAGTTGGCCTGTGAGTTGCTATATTCAGCCTGTGCGATAGAACAGGTAAAACAATAACAATACATACCAAGAATAAAAAAAGACGCCGTCTATTCACATTCCAGGGAGTGGCACCCTGTCAGCCGACAGGGTGCATTTTCTTCAAACAGGTTCATCCTCAGCACGTATCAGGCTAATCAGTCGCCAGCCTGCAGCAACTTCTAAGTCTTCACCCAACAAGATCACATGAGATTTGTCTTCCTCATCAATTGCAATCAATGGGATGACCCGGCCACCATACTGCTCAAGATAATCAGCATAGGTAAATTCCTCAGTGATGCGGGTTGTTTTTATCGTAGCGCCATGGGCGACAGACGATGCCAGGTAACCGTAAGTCACACCCTCATCAAACAGCGTCATGCGCTTAGCATAATGCTTACCCACCTGATGACTGGGGCGCGCCGTCTGTTCGTTATTGGTTAATCCCCACACCTTGTCTTTACCGATGGTGTATTCAAAGTGATAGGCGATAACCGGGTTCAACTGCTGATAAGGAGACATCACCAGCACTCTGCCAAGTCTGTCCATGTCCATATGGCGAGCAGCGTGATCAGATGCAGGGTTACCAAAATAAGTCGGTATTTCCTGCATACGGGCTTTTTTAACTGCATCCCAGTTAGTATCGGCCAGTGTTACCGGAATATCCTGATTGATCATCTCCTTGGCCAGCATACGGTTAAACTGACTGCCGCCAAAAATCAGGTAGCCGTTTGGTGGTGGCGCGCGCATCTTCAGTAACGCGGCAACAGGTTTAGCGGTGAGACTCTGAACGACCACGGTTGTGATAATGACTAAAAATACGATCGGGACGATGACGTCAGCGCCATCATAGCCTATCTCTTGCAGCTTAATTGAAAACAACGCTGAAACAGCAGCTGCAACGATGCCTCGGGGGGCAATCCAGCTAATTAGTGCCAATTCACGCCAGTTTAGCCCGGTGCCTATAGATGAGATGAGCACAGAAAGCGGACGCGCAATAAATATGACCGCCAGCAGTACAATGACGATGCCCGCACCAACATTGGCTATAGCCTGCAACTCAAGACGCGTGGCAAGCAGAATAAATAAGCCTGAAATAAGTAATACACTCAGTGTCTCCTTAAATTCAAGAATATCCTCAACTTCGACATTTTTCATGTTGGCCAGCACCATTCCCATTATGGTTACGGTCAGCAAGCCTGACTCATGGGCGACATAATTGGACGCAGCAAACGCACCAAGTACCAGTGTCAGGACGGCGGTATTTTGCAGGTAATGCGGGATCCATTTTTTGCGCAGGCAATAACCCAGAGAGTACCCACCAACTAAACCCAGCGCGATACCAATACCGACGGTTTTACCGAAAGCGATTAGCGTGTGGTTCAGCGCCTCTGCCTGCGATGCGACAATATATTCAAAGACCAGCACCGCTAACAGCGCACCAATTGGGTCGATGATAATCCCTTCCCACCTGAGAATATTTGCTACATTGCTCTTGGGGCGGACTGTTCGCAGCATAGGAATGATGACCGTAGGGCCGGTAACAGTGACGATAGCGCCAAACAGAAACGCCAGCTGCCAGGGGATAGAGAGCGCATAGTGCGCAGCCAGCGTGGATACAATCCAGGTGACAACCACGCCCACGCTGCACAGGTTCCTGACCATATTGCTGTGACCGCGGATATCCTTGAATCGCAATGTTAAAGCGCCTTCAAACAAAATGATGGCTACCGAGAGTGAAACTACTGGAAACAGTAAATCGCCAAATAGCTTATCTGCATCAAGCAAATTAAGAACTGGCCCCACCACGATACCGACGATAAGTAGTGGGAGAATGGCTGGTAACCGGATTTTATAGGCCAGAAACTGGCACGCAATAGAAAGCAGACCAACACCGACAAGACTGATGAGCGACTCTGACAAGTTGAATTCCCTTACAAAGACTACGCGCTTTCTGTTTAAAGCGCTGAGTACAATATTATTTTTTAGATTGTTTGTTTGTACTGAAATTCAGGAAGTACGGATGAGTTGTCGGCGCAAACTGTTGTGATCTACACGCGTTGCTTTCTCGTCTTGATACCACCTGAATCATTATCTTTCAGCGCTACACTTTTTCGCCCCCGAGGTTCCTGAATGCTCAGTTTTATTACCAGAAAACTTTTGACCCGCATGCTAGCTTTTATACTGGTTACCTGTTGCGCAGCCGGCTGCGCTGCCTCTTCAGACTATCCGTTGATGAAACTAGATATCGTAGATAGCCGCGTTTTGCCCAATGTTATCAAAGAGTCATCTGGGCTTTTTTGTACCCCAGAGGGAGCGGTGACCATCAACGATTCTGGGAACGACACAATCTTATATTTTCTTAATGAAACCGGGCGCATTGACCGCAACGTCCGTCTGGACTTTCCAAACAAAGATATTGAGGCATTAACTGCCAATGCCGACTTTTTCTATGTCGCTGATATTGGTAATAACCGGGGCAACCGAAACTATGTATCGGTGCGAGAGGTCGACAGACACGCCTATAAGAAAACCAAAACATTGCGTCTTACTTATGCGGGTAATACACCGTCGGCCAACACCCCGTATAACCACGACTATGATGGCGAAGCGTTGACGGCTAAAGATGATAAGCTTGTCTTATTTTCTAAAAGTTGGGATTCGGGAGACGCCAGGGTGTATGAGATTGCACCAGCGCCTAAATCTCAGAAACTGACTGCAATTGCGACGATAAAAGGGCTTCCTGGCATCATCACAGGTGCCGACTGGGATACGCTGAACCAACGTTTTCTCGTGGTGGGCTATAACAGTAATCTGTTAGGCGTTTTGCGACCTTTTATCGCGATAGTAGACAGCGATTATCAGGTCGTATCTGTCAGTCCGCTTGAACGGTTCGGTCAGGTTGAAGGTGTGTGTGCAAGAGCTGATGGCGAGGTATGGCTTACGCAGGAAAAATCACCACTGCAGGATGCCAGACTGATTCGCTTAAAGATAAAGTGATACCGGCGCAGAAGGCTACGCCGGAGGTGTTGGCTTAAAGTCTGAAGTGTCCAACCTGACGGGACAGGTTTTCAGCCGCCCGGTCCAATTGCTCACTGGCGGTAACAAGCTGTGTTGAATTTTCGACATTGTCCTCGTTACGCCCGCTTATTTCGTTAATATTCTTACTGACATCCTCAACCACACTGGCCTGCTGCTCGGTGGCGGTTGCGATGTGTGTGTTCATATCGTTTATCTGATTAATATTATCGGCAATGGCTTCCAGTAACGCATCAATCTGACGTGCGCTTTCAACCACGCTTGATGTCTGCGCCTGACTATTTTGCATCTGACCTACGGCTTGCTGACTGTCTTTCTGGAAACTATCTATCTTTTGCTGAATTTCATCAGTGGCCTGAGCGGCGCGTTGCGCCAGCGTGCGAACTTCATCGGCAACCACCGAGAAGCCTCTGCCGTGATCGCCTGCGCGCGCCGCTTCAATAGCCGCATTAAGCGCAAGCAGATTTGTTTGTTCTGATATCCCTCTGATGGTATCCAAAATACCACCAATGGTATTCGTGTGAGTGTTTAACGAAGCGATTGTCGCCGCGACTTCAGCAATCTGGTTAGATAATGCGTCTATCTGCGACACAGCGCTTTTAGTCAATACATGGCCCTGGTGGGTAGTTTGGGTGGACGCGTGCGCGCTGGATGCCGCAGATTGCGCAGAGCGGGCAATCTCCTGCACTGAGCTGGCCATTTGTGTCATCGCCGTTGCCACCTGAAGCGTGCGGTCGTGCTGATCCTGACTGTTGGCGCGCGTCGTGCGTGTATTTTCCGCTACCTGGCTGGCTGCTTGTCGAACCTGACTACTGTCGCTCACAATTGATGACATCGTAGCGTGCAGTGAACCAATAAAGTTATTGAATCCATCCACCAGACGATGCATTTCTTTTTGTGGAGGAGCCGGAAGCCGGGTCGTCAAATCACCGCCACCTTGTCCCAGTGTCTGAAAGGCATCGGCCAGACGCTCCAACGGCCGGGTGATGGAGGCTGCAAAAAATACTCCCACCAACGCAAAAACGGCAGCAACAATTAAGGACCAAATCAACGTTTCGCGGGTCGCATTATTAAGCTCTGCGTATAATTCGTTTTCAGGTACTTGCGCAATCACATACCACTGTGCGCTGGGGATATAACTTCCCGCCAATAAATACTCTGAAGTGCTGTTATCATACTCAGCCAGCGCGAAGTTGTTCTCAGACAATATTGTTTGACTGGCTGTGTCAGAGGTGAGATCAGCCAGGGTGCTGCTTCCAAGCTTACTGGCATCCGGGTGGGCGATAACTTTACCGGTGGCATCCACCATGAAAACCATGCCCGTCTGCGCGATTTTCACCTGATTGAGTATTGTGACCAGTTCATCCACTGATTTGGCCACGCCGGACATACCGCGACCGTCGACTTGCTGATAATTTGCATAAAGCTGATAACCACGCACCGGGTCGTTATACAAACTCAGTGATGTTTCCTGGCCACTGTCTTTATAGGCAAAAAACCAGCCGTCCTGATCGTCATTTTTCAATGTGCGCAGAAAGCCTTCCTGGTTCCAGTAATTGTAGGTCTGACGGTCTGCGAATGAGGCAACGCTCAGGTTATTGTAAGCGGCAAGACGCGACAGGTAATTGACCACCTTTGCCTCGTCCTGTTTGGGGGTTCCACTGGCAGACCAGGCAAGAATGTCAGGATTTGTGGCGATACTGTGTGCCACTGCAGACATCACGGTAACCTCTTTATCCACCCGATTGGCCAGGCGTTTAACGATATTAGGAAGTTCAGACTCTTCCACCGAGCCGCGAATCAACTCACGGGTTACCATTTGATTTAATGAGCTAACCAGTATGGTGGCAGCGAGCACGGCAACAACAAGAATAAAGATAAGTTTTTGTTTAATACTGAAGGCGCTTAAATTCATACTACTACCACAAATTTTGACTACAAAGCGATTGGCACCTATCCCGGAAAAAAATAAAGCACAGCGGATACACTGATGCGCGGGAATTGATGCAGATGGTTAGTTTATCGGCAAACCTGACAATTTGTTGAGCCGGTCAGGGCAAAAACTACAGTGGTGGAAGTATAGCGGATTAGAAACTAGCGAAAACAGAAAGTCAGAAAGATTAAAAAAAAGCCCGTAGCAAATGCTACGGGCCGGATACCTCAGCGTTAGTTATTCTCTTCGGGAACAGGGAAACCACGGTCTCGCATCAATGCATCAACTTGTGCATCGCGTCCACGGAATTTACGATACGCCTCTGCCGGATCCATCGCGTTTCTGACAGAGAAAAGATATTTGACCAGCTTGTCGGCCATCTCTTCGTCGTAAAAACCACCTGGTGCTTCGGCGAAGGCTTCTGCTGCGTCAGCTGTTAGCACTTCTGCCCACATGTAACCGTAGTAAGCTGCTGCATAGCCTTCGCTGGAGAAGATGTGGCCGAAGTGAGGACTACGGTGACGCATTACAATCTCTTCAGGCATGCCCAGTTTTTCAAGCTCTTCTTTCTCAAACTTGTCCGGGTCGATGTCTTTAGGATCTGTCGTGTGGTATTTCAGATCCATGATTGCGGATGCCATATACTCTGTCGTTTTAAAACCTTCATTAAAGGTTGAGGCGCGATTGATTTTTTCTACCAGTTCGTCTGGAATCGGTTCGCCGGTTTTATAATGCACCAGATAATTATCAATAACCTCATCGGTGGTCAGCCAGCGCTCCAGTAACTGAGACTGAAACTCGGTATAGTCACGGACGCCCGAGTGCGATGTGGGGTAGGCAACGTCTGCCGATAAGAAATGCAGCGCGTGACCAAACTCATGGAAATACGTTTCTGCATCATCCCATGAAATCAGTGTAGGCTCGCCTTCTGCGCCTTTTACAAAGTTTGAATTGTTTGACGCCAGGGCAGTTTGCTTGCCATTAAAGGTGGTGTAATCACGATACGTGGTTGCCCATGCACCAGAGCGCTTACCTTTACGCGCGAATGGGTCAAGATACCACAGGCCAACGTGTTCACCGGATGTTTTATCGGTAACTTCCCACACTTTTACGTCAGGATTGAAAACAGGGACCGTGCCTTCTTCAACCGGCGTAAACTCGAAATTAAACAGACGACCTGCCACATAGAACATCGCTTCGCGAAGCTTATCCAGCTGCAGATACTGTTTTACCTCGTTTGAATCAAGATCATATTTTGCTTTGCGCACTTTTTCTGCGTAATAGCGATAGTCCCAGGGTTTGATATCAATATCTGCGCCTTCTTTATCGGCGATGGCCTGCATATCAGCGACTTCTTCCTCAACCCGGGCAATTGCCGCTGGCCAGACTTTCATCATCAGGTCCATCGCTTGTTCCGGCGTTTTCGCCATACGATCTTCAAGACGCCAGGTCGCATAATCTTCATAACCCAGAAGCTCGACACGTTCATCGCGAAGCTTCAGAACTTGTTTGATGATCTCATTATTGTCGTTGGCGTCACCGTTATCGCCACGGTTGTAGTAAGTACGCCAGACTTTTTCCCGTAACTCGCGATTATCTGAATAGGTCAGGAACGGATCCATGGACGAGCGGGTGTTAGTGATAGCATATTCGCCGTCGCGACCACGTGCCTCGGCCGCCGCCGCTGCTGCTTTAACAAAAGAATCAGGCAGGCCGCTTAGCTCATCATCGCCGATATAGGTCACATAGTTTTCTTCATCGGCCAGAATATTGTTTGAAAATTTAGTCTGCAGTTTTGCCAGTTCCTGATTAATTTCTGCATAACGCGCCTTTTTCTCGCCATCAAGGGTAGCGCCATTGCGTGCAAAGCTGTTGTAAGTTAACCAGGTAATGCGCTGCTCTTCGTCAGAAAGATTTTCCAGCTCGTCACTCTCATAAACTTCCTTTACACGCTGGAACAATTTTTCGTTTTGCGTGATTTGAGTGAAAAAGGCAGAGATTTTCGGCGACATTTCTGTTTGTATTTCACGAAACTCAGGGCTGGAATTGTTTGAGCCCCAGATGCCCCAATAAGTGAACACGCGCTCTAAAGGTTTGCCGGCGCGCTCCATGGCGGCAATGGTATTTTCGAATGTTGGCGGATTCGGATTGTTGGCAATATCTTCTATTTCAGCCATATTCAGGGCCATGCCTTTTTCCAGAGCTGGCTTCAAATCTTCCAGCTTCATCTTGTCAAAAGCAGGTACACCACCATAAGGACCCTGATACTGTTGTAACAATACGTTGTCAAATTTAGCTTGTTCTACTGCAGGTTGAGTGTCCATCGCGGTCGTTTCCGTCTGGTTGCTGCAGGCGCTGAGCCCAAGTACCACTGCAGCCGCTGTCATTGAGGCTTTGAATTTTCCCATTTCTTTTCCTGTCGTTATCGTTTTATTAGGTTTTTTATACTAGAGGATACCTAAGCTAAGTTAAATAGGATCGCCGCGCCACCACCGTGTGTACGTGTAAACTCATCGGTTTTTCCTGTTTTTAGTGTCTTTTCAACACGTCACAAAATCATCAAAAAAATCTGCTTGAAGCCAAGGCTGTCACGGGATTACACTGCGCGCGATTTTTAACCGTTTCTACCCAGGAGAAGGCATATGACCGAACTACTCATGCACAGCGTCCCTGTAATCATTGCTGTTTTGTCGTTCTGGTCTAATACCGAAAGAAAGCTGTTATTTCTGAACCTGGGATTGTGTATAACCATTGGTTCATTGCTGGCCGTGCAACAGGCCTGGGCAGGTACACTGGTAATGACAGTGGCTGGACTCAGCACAACTTACCGGCTGGTGACCAATAAGCTACTGGCTCAGTCTCTCACTGTAGTACTGATTATCCTGATGTCAGCGCTGATTGGTTTTATCAACATGAAAACCGGTAAAACAGGCTGGCTGGAAATTATGCCTTTGGTCACCTTTATTCTGTACCGCTTTGGCGAGCTATATTGCAAAGAGGCAGGACTGCGCCTGAGCATGATAAGTGGCTCGCTGGTATTTGCGGTTTACGCCCTGATCAACCAGACCTGGGGTGTGGCCGTTACTGAGCTGCTGTTCGCCATATCAAATAGCTGGTTTTATCTGCGGCTATGGCGGCAGGCGCGAAGCCTGCCGCTTTAACAGCTAACAGCAAAAGGGATCAGGCAAAGACGACGGTCTTGTTATGATGAATAAGCACGCGGTCTTCCAGATGATACCGCACGCCATGGGCAAGGGCGGTCACCTCGCAGTCTTTGCCTTTTCGGACCATGTCCGGTGCGCTGTCGCTGTGACTGATGCGCTTTACACTTTGTTCAATGATTGGCCCTTCGTCCAGGTCCTGTGTGACGTAATGGCATGTCGCCCCGATTAACTTAACACCACGATCGTAAGCTTGCTGGTAGGGTCTGGCACCGGCAAAGGAGGGCAAAAAGGAATGATGAATATTGATGGCGCGGCCTTCCAGTTCCTGACATAACGATTGCGGCAGGATCTGCATAAACCGGGCAAGGACGGTCAAATCGATATCATACTCATGCAGTAATGTTCTTATCCGGGCAAAGCCCTCCTCTTTCCCTAATGTTGAAAAATCTATCCAGTGAAAAGGGACCTGATACCAGTCCGCAAACTCTTTAAGCTGTGGGTGGTTGGAAATCACGCAGGGGATGTCGCAATAAAGCTCGCCGGTATGCCAGCGATGCAGTAAGTCGACCAGGCAATGGGACTCAACGCTGCCCAGTAATGCAACGCGTTGGCGCTGCGTTGAGTCGCTCAATTTCCATTGCATCTGATACTCGTTGGCCAGCGGTGTGAATTCAGAGACAAACGTTTGAAAATCCAGTGAAAGATGTTCAGTACCAATTTCATGTCGCATAAAAAACCGACCGGTTTGCAGATCGGTGTGGTGGCTGGCCTCTACTATTGTTGCGCCGTGATCGGCCAGAAATTGCGATACGCTGGCGACCAGGCCAATCTGGTCCGGACAATCAATAACCAGTCTGAATGTTTGCTTCATAATACTCTGCTGTTAACTACACTTATTTCTTTTTACCGATGCACCCGCGTAAAGTAAAGAAGACAGCGTGCTTAATTGTCAGTCAGGCCCTGCCGTAAGCGTTCGCGCACCGACATTTGCGGAATCAGCGGCCAGGAATGTCGGATAGGATAGCGCACGCCCTGGGCATTACTAAATGACTCGAACAGGTGAAATTGCGAAAAGTCAGCGCTGATGTCAGGCGTAAACAATGGCGCAGGAAGGGTGTCGGTGGCTTTTCTGACCAGCGTCACATGAGGCCGGTAAGGCCGGTTATCGACTTGAACACCCGCTGCACGAGCGGCTTTACGCACCTGGCGGGCCAGATCCATTAACGCGTTATCAGGCTCGCCGGGTGCCGCCAGCAGAATCTTAGGCCCCTCCCACAATGCGGTGGTGTTAAGCGTGAGCGAAAAGGGCTGCCCTTTTACGTGATTCATTTCCTGCAGCAGGGCTTCGTGCTGGCGCGCGTCAATCTGGCCCAGAAATGCCAGCGTGATATGAAAATTTGCTGTGGGCACTGCAGCTGGTTCAGCCGGCGTATTAGGTTTAGCCGGACGTTTCGTCTGCGTTTTTTCCTTTACCTCTGGCAATGCCTTTTGCCGCCAGCTTTCCAGCGCCAGCTTGGTGGCAGCTGGTAAATCCAGGCCGATAAAACAGCGCATTTTCATATTGCCCTCCTCATGTACAAACCAATTCACATGCAATTACCTGTTGAGTACGTACAATAGGATAAACAGAGATTTACCTGATTAATACACTTCCTTATGCCATATGATGCTGAGCGCTTTCCCGCGTCTACCGTTGTTGATGCCCTGACCGATGCACTTAAATCCCGCAATGCAATTGTGGCCGCGCCACCGGGCGCGGGGAAGTCCACCGTTATTCCGTTGGCGTTGCTGTCTGCTTTTCCCCATAAAAAGATTTTGCTGATGCAGCCGCGGCGGGTGGTGGTAAGAAGCCTGGCGGCCTATTTGGCTGAACAGCTGAACGAACCGGTAGGTCAACGTGTCGGGTATCGCATTCGCGGTGAAGCCAGAGTCAGCGAACAAACACGACTTGAGATCATCACCGAGGGAATTCTGGCGCGTCGGATTGCGCAGGACCCTGAACTTGCCGATGTCGGTTTAATCATTTTTGATGAATTCCATGAGCGTAGTATCCACAGTGATTTTGGACTGGCTCTGGCGCTGGATGTGCAGGACGGACTGCGCGACGATTTACGTCTGCTGGTAATGTCAGCCACGTTGGATACGGACTCGCTGACCTCGCTGTTACCTGATGCGGCTATCTGTGTATCAGAAGGCCGAATGTTCGATGTGAAGGAGATTTACAGCGGCCAGATTGCAGCGCATCAGCTTCATGAGGCGGTAGCGCGGTTTACACGTCAGGCCTGTGAGCAAGTGGATGGTGATGTACTGGTATTTTTACCCGGCGCTGGTGCGATAAAAAAAGTCAGCCAGCTGCTGGCGACCGCGCCCCCTCACACCAAACCAATTATCCATCATCTTTATGGCGCACTGGGAAAAGAGCAGCAGAGCAACGCGCTGAAAGCAGATTCGCAGGGCCGCCAAAAAGTCATACTGGCGACCAATATCGCGGAAACCTCACTGACCATCGACAACATTGAAGCTGTGGTCGACAGCGGTCTGGAAAATATTGCGGTGTTTAATCCCGCAACCGGATTGACCCAGTTAAATCAGCAGATGATATCCAAAGCTTCAGCAACACAGCGTAAGGGGCGGGCCGGGCGGCTCAAGCCGGGCATTTGCATCCGGCTATGGAGTAAAGAGCAACAGGACAGGCTGGCAGGGTATACTGTCGCCCAGATTCTCAGAGAAGATATTACCCCGTTGCTGTTAGATACACTGGCATGGGGAACCACGCCAGATGAGCTACGATTGCTGGACCAGCCTTCAAAAGCGCAACTAAATAGCGCGATGTCTGCGCTGATAGCAATGGATGCGGTCGCGACCAGTACAACAGGTGTAGTAACGCTTACAGCCTATGGTCAGCAGCTTGCGCGCTTTCCCTGTCACCCGCGACTGGCGCATATGCTGCTGACAGCGCGGGATAAAACAAAAACTGTCGATTCTCAGTTATGTCAGGCGGCGCTGTGGATCGCCGCGCTGGCCGAAGATAGCGGCAGGATGTCTGACGGCCTGGTCAGTGAAGCGCTGTCAAACGCCGATAAAACAACGGTCGCGCGCCTTTCCCGACAGGCGAAGCGGTATCTGTCATTGTTATCACCGCCAGATAAACATCTGCCACTCACGCCCTGTCATGAGCTGGAGCCCGCTTCAATTGCCCTGGCCATAGCGCTGGCCTGGCAGGACAGAATCGCTTTTTGGCAGAAAGAACAGTGGAAGCTGGCTAACGGGCGCGGTGCCAGATGGCTGGGAGTGCCCGTGAAAAGTGACTGGCTGGCTGTGTTAAGTGGCCAGCAAGTTGGAAGCGAAGTCAATATTCGACTGGCAGAGCCACTGACATTTGCTGTCATAAAAACATGGTTTTCAAAACATCTCATAACCGCAAAACAGGTCACTTTTCATCGTGACTCGGGGCAAATACAAGCTCGGCAGGTCACGCGTTTCAACCAGATAATACTGGCCAGTGAGCCGGTGGCAGCAGCCTCGGCCGATGAAATGGCTCAGGCCTGGTTGGACTATTTAAAAGAACAGCCAATGTCAGAATTTCCGTTACCTGATAACGCATGGCAGTGGCTTAACCGGATTGCACTGGCCGCCCGACTGAATCTGGCACAGCCTCAGGCCTTTGACCAGGCCGATCCCTGGCCGGAAGTAAGTGAATCAGTTCTGTCAATCATTGATGAGAAAAGCCTGTTGACGCATCTTAAAAAATGCAAAAAACGGGAGGATTTAATTAATCTGCCATGGCAAACGCTGCTGCAGCAGTCACTCTCGTGGCCACAGCAACACGCGCTTGAACACTTTTTACCTCTGTCAGTGGCCGTTCCTACCGGAAATATGCGTTACCTGGAGTATCTGCCTGATGGCCAGGTCATACTGTCAGTCAAAATGCAGGAGATGTACGGCAGTTGTACGCAGATAATCGTGGGTAATAATGCTGTGCCCGTCACCCTGTCACTGCTGTCTCCGGCAGGCCGGCCCCTGCAGAAAACGAATAATCTGGCGGCGTTCTGGCAGGGCAGCTATCAGGAAATAAAAAAGGAAATGAAAGGCCGCTACCCGAAACATTTTTGGCCCGACGATCCGGCAAACGCAGAGCCAACCACACGTACGAAAAAACACATGAATGGATAAAGTGATCTGATTGCAGGTGAACCGGGTTAAATAATGTACAAGTTGAATGTTGAGGTAATGCTCATGCGAGTTGTCAGTTTCAAGGCCAATGGTCTTGCGCAGTTATCCTATCTTATATCCAGTGCCGGAGAGGCCTGCGTTATCGACCCCCAGCGGGATATTGACCAGTATCTTCGTGAAGCAGCAAGCCAGAATGTGAGTATCCGGTGTGTGATTGAAACGCATCGAAATGAAGATTTCATCTCCGGCGGCGCGGCGCTGGGTGAAGATTTAGACATACCTGTTTATCACGGCATCAATGCCGATGCGAAAATAGAGTATGCACAGAGCGTGCAGACAAACGACACGATTTCTGTTGGCGATCTACTTATAACGATACTGGAAACACCCGGACACACAAAAGACAGTATTTGTGCACATGTGAGTGATACCTCTGTGTCACAGGAGCCTGTGGTGGTCTTTACCGGCGATACCCTGTTCGTCAATGAAGTTGGCAGAACGGATTTTTATCCTGATGAAAAAGAGCAGGTGGCGGGGATGCTCTTTGACAGTCTGCAGGCGCTGTCAGACCTGCCCGATACCACGATTGTCTACCCGGCACACGGTGCTGGCTCTGTATGCGGATCAGGGATGGCCGCACGGGAGTTTACAACGCTGGGATATGAAAAACGCCACAACCCGGCATGGCAAATCAAAGATAAAGACGCCTTTATCGAGAAAAAACTCAACGAAACCCATTACTATGCGCCATATTTTGAGCAAATGGAGAAGTTTAACTCGGTTGGTCAAAGCAAACGCATTGCTCCCATCGCGATGCCCCGGTTACCACAAAGTGAAATAGCCGCGTTGCCAGAACAAATTCAGCAGAACGAGGTCCAGTTACTGGACATACGCACTGTCGACGCCTTTTGTGCCGGTCATCGCGCGGGCAGTATCTTTCTGCCGAATGGATTGATTTCAGCCTACGGTGGATGGTTCCTGCAGTATGACAAACCGGTGATTATTGTCTGTGATTCCCCCTCACAAACAGATGACGCTGCACTACAGCTGCAGCGCATGGGTTATAGCTGGTTACCCGGCTACATAACAGAAATACCGGTTGCCACCGGCAATAGCCGCGTTGACGATCACGTCGACTCGATTCCTCGGGTAAGTGCGCAAATGGTTGCTGAACGGTTAGACGATCCACCTGAAAACTGGCTAATTCTTGATGTGCGAAAGCACGAAGAAGTGGATGAAAAAAAACTACCGCATTCGAAGCACCTATATTTGGGGCATTTGTTTAGTAAATACTCCGACCTTAACAGCAACGTGCGTTATACCTGTTTTTGCGGCTCCGGCATGCGTGCCACGATAGCCGCCAGTTACCTGAAAAATCGCGGGTTTAGCAATGTAGACGTTTTTCAAGGCTCGCTGGCAGCTTGGGAGCGCCTGCACGCTTCCAGCTAGATTGCGCTTCTTCGGTGCTTACACTTGCTCACTTTGCATGTGGACAGAGGAGTGAACAGTGAAAAAATGCACCAGAAAAGCGCTTTGCAACTTACTGAAACATAGCTGTTTTAACATTTTTATAAAAATATGTTTTCACAGAATTAATGCTTAGTCTAAAAAAGTTCATTTATTAGTCTATCCAGCGGTCATTATTCGTGCATATACTGGACTGATCGCATAGATCTTAAACAACTTAAAAAAGGATAGATAATATGAGCAGAGTAGCACTGGTTACCGGAGGGACACGCGGTATTGGTGAAGCTATCAGCGTGGCGCTGAAAGATGCTGGATATAAAGTCGTAGCGAACTATTGCGGTAATGATGATGCTGCAAAAGCATTTATGGATAAAACCGGGATTGCAGCAATCAAATTCGACGTGTCAGATTTTGAAAAAACAAAAGAAGCTATCTCGCAAATTGAAAGCGATTATGGCCCGGTAGATGTGCTGGTAAATAATGCCGGTATCACCCGCGACGGAACAATGCATCGTATGGACGCCGACCAATGGGATGCGGTCATTAAAACTAATCTGGGTTCGTGTTTTAATACGTCCCGCGCTGCTATTGAAGGGATGCGTGATCGCAAGTTCGGTCGCATCGTCAACGTAGGGTCTATCAACGGACAAGCCGGACAATATGGTCAGGTCAACTACGCAGCAGCCAAATCAGGTATTCATGGTTTTACTAAAGCACTGGCGCAGGAAGGTGCAGGCAAAGGAATTACGGTTAACGCGATAGCGCCCGGGTATGTCGATACCGATATGGTACGCGCTGTACCAGAGGAAGTACTGGAGAAGATCATCGCAAAAATCCCCGTCGGTCGCTTAGGCTCGCCGAAGGATATCGCCAGAACAGTACTATTTCTGGTTGATGATGACGCGACGTTTATTACCGGGTCGACGATTTCCGTCAACGGCGGCCAGCACATGTACTAACCGCCCGCTTGAGGTATTATCAGGCAGACCAGTTAGCTGTTAGCGTCTGCCTGAAGTTCCACGCCCAATGACTTCATTACTTCCAATGACGGAAACCCGTCACCGATGAGCGAATTCGCCAACTGGTATTCTCTGATACCCGAGCGCGTTGCAGGGCCTAAAATGCCATCAGGCTTGCCAACATCAAAACCTTTTTGATTGAGTTTTTTCTGCATTTGCATGATGTCATCGCGACTGTAGGCAGGCAGTTCCGGTAGCGACTGCATTAATCCCTTACCGCCTGAGATCTGGCTGGCCAGCTCGCCAACAGCAATGGCATAAAACTCTGAGTTATTCCAACGCATGATCACGCGGAAATTCTGATACGCGAGAAAAGCAGGCCCCTCATGACCCGCTGGCACCACAATGTAGGCATCAATATCACTGTCCGGGAGTGTCCCACCGCCAGGCAAAGTGACATTCTGATCGGCCCATTCATTTACCGGTCTGCGCTGTTTATAACCTGACAGGCGATAGTCAAAGGTATCTGGCAATTTAACCTCACGTCCCCAGCGAAAACCGGGCTCCCAGCCAAGATTGGCCAGAAAGTTTGCCGCGCTGGTCAGTGCATCCGCTTCACTGTCCCATAAATTGACCTGGCCGTTATCGTCGCCATCGGTGGCATATTTAAAATAAGCAGAAGGCATAAACTGCGTGTGACCCATTGCGCCAGCCCACGAGCCGACCATCGCGTCAGCGCTTAATGACTCACGCTCCATCAACTTAAGGGCAGTCATCAGCTCCTGGGTGAAATAGCTGCTTCGGCGTTTGTCGCATGCCAGGGTGGCCAGAGAACTTAACACCGGCATCTTACCTTTGTAGCCACCATAGTTGGTTTCCAGACCCCAAAAGGCAACGAGATAATGAGGCGGAATGCCGTATTCCTTTTCCAGCTCGTTAAGCAGATCACGGTGCTCGCTAACCAACTCACGACCTTTGGATACGCGCCAGTCTGTTACCCGCTTGCTGTAATAGGAAGGAAATGTGGTGACAAATTCAGGCTGACTGCGGTCAAGCTCAATAACCCGTGGCTGAAAGGCGATGCTGGCAAAGGCATCGTCGATAACCTTGCCTGATACACCTTCATCTTTCGCCTGAGCGGAAAGCCGGGTTTTGCATTGTTCAAATTCACTCTCTGCCTGGGCGGCAGACAATGGAGAAAATAAGGTGGTTGTGGCCAGTGCGGACACAATAGCTAAAACACGTTTCATACATTCACCTCGAATCCGGAAGCCACCATGCTATCTTAAAGCGGCTTCCTGAGGCGAATTAAATTGCTAAGAATCAGTCGTTTTTATGAATAAACTCTGAAATAAGCGGGCGAACGTGCTTACGAAATTTTGAACCACTGAAGATACCGTAATGACCGGCACCTTGCTGGATATAATGCTGACGCTTACTGGCCGGTAAGCTGCGGCAAATCTTATGAGCCGCCTCGGTCTGCCCAAGCCCGCAAATATCATCATCAGCACCTTCTACCGTCAGCAGCGGTGTATCAGTAATCGCTTCAAAATTTACCGGCTCACCTTTATAGGTAATCGCACCGTTTACCAGCTCGTTGTTCTTAAATACACGTTCGATGGTTTCCAGATAAAACTCTGCAGGGATATCCAACACAGCCATATATTCGTCATAAAATGCGCGAAAACGATCGGCATCTTCTTCTTCGCCATAGACCAGGTTCTGGAAGAAGTTAACGTATTTACGCATATGCGATTGTTGATTCATACTGATAAAGCCACCCAGCTGCATAAAGCCGGGATAGACTTCTCTGCCTTCTCCGGGATACCCGTGAGGCACTTTCATAATGGCAACGTTTCTAAACCACGACATAGAGTGTTGCTGGGCAAATTCATTCACCCGTGTGGGGTTTTTCGTCGTATCCAGGGGACCTGCCATCAGAGTCAGTGTTTTAGGCACGCCCTGGCTGCCTTTCTCGGCCAACACCGCTGTTGCAATCAGCGCCTGCACAGTAGGCTGACAAATCGCAATAAGGTGAGTATCCGGCCCCAGAAACTCCTGAAAATTGATCAGATATTCTACGTAGCAGTCGAAGGTAAACGGGCCCTCATCCACAGGAACCTCTTTGGCATCCGCCCAGTCGGTTACATACACTTCGTGGTCAGGCAGCAAGGCTCCAACCGTCCCTTTTAGCAAGGTGGCAAAATGCCCTGATAATGGGGCGACCAGTAAAACCTTATGGTTGTCCTTTACACCTTTGCGATTAAAATGAATAAGATCGCAAAACGGGTAGCTCAGGGATACTTCTTCGCGCACCATATGACGTTTGCCGTCAACCGTCACCTCATTGATGTTAAAGCCCAGTTTTTCGTACCGCTGGGTAAGGCGCATCGCGGTTTCTAATGACGCGCGCGTGATTTTTCCAGGTAAAGTGTGTGAATACAGGTTGGCAGGATTACTTACCACTGCATTCATCAGGCTGAAGCCTTCATGCATAATATTGGCAGTACGGGTGAGATAATCATAAGCCTGATAATTCATCGCAAATCTCCGAAAAACAAAGGGTGGGGCAGTGCGACCATTGCGTTAAGATGGTGTGCTGACTGATAGCAAAGCAGGCTGGCCGAGCGGCCAGCCCTAACATGTTACTTCTTGGTAGCAGCAGAAAATGATGAGGTCATTGAATCGCTCATGCCTTTGAACATTTCGCCGGCTTTCTGTTGTGCTTCACTCATGATTGAGTACGAGCTTTTTGCCGTTTCAGACATTTTTTCCTGCATGGTTTCAAGATACGCTTTTTGCGTTTCAGCAACCGCCATCAGGTCTTTTTTGCCGCTAACCTGCTCAACATAATTCATGCTTTCAGACATCATTGTTGAGTACAGTTCGCTTTGCTTTTCAGCCAGGCTCTGCATGGTATTCATATTCAGACTGGCAAGGTCTGTCATAGGCTTCATTGCAGTTTTAAATTGCTCGTTCATTTGTTCAAACATAGTCATTCTCCAATAGGTGACAGATAATTAACGGGTTGATTTAGACGATGTGGTTTTGGCCGCAGTCGTCGACTTTGATGTCGAGGTGCTGCGACGAGAACCGGATGCAGACTTTTTCGCTGTTGAAGCAGTGCTCTGCGCCGTCTCTGTTGCTTTTTCAGCAGCCTTGCTTACCGAGTCGGTCGCTTTTTCGCTAGCTTTTTCCACTGATTTGGCTGTGGCCTCAGTGACCTTCTCACTGGCTTCAGTGGTCGCTTTGGTGGCCTGCTTCGCCGACTGAGTGACGGCCTCTGTCATTGATTCAGCCTGTTTTTTCATTTCCTGAACAGACGCAGATGTCGCGCGTTTTGCTTCCTCTGTTTTAGCCTTTGCAGTGTCTGCTGCTTCTGTTGCCATATTCTCAACAGAGTCTGAAGCCTGTTCGCCCAGTGAACTGAGTGTTTCAAATGTTGCCCGCGAGGCTGATACCCAGCGCTCACGTACTGAGGTCGCATATTCACTGTTGGCTGAAAGAATTGTTTTGATTTCAGGTTGAACACTGACCGTCTCAACATATTTGACGCCATCAGACAGCATGCCTGTCCATAACTCAGTCTGTTGTTGTGCAAGTGTCTCAAACGTCTTCGCGTTTAGTGCGAATAAGGTTTGCACAGGGTTGGTTGTCGATTTCAGTGATTCTGAAAAAAAGCCAAACATAGTGTTCTCCCTCAATCATTAAAATGCTGCGTTGCAGCAAACATGTTTAAATAATAAACAGTGAAAGGGGTGTCGTCAAATGGTTTTGCTGCACTGCAGCATGTTTTGTTATATCGATTTGCTATAAAGAGGAGGGTTTAAATGCTGCGATGCAGCATTGTTATTTCTTCTTCGATTTATCAGTCCACATATTCATGTTCTGCTCGACCATCTTATTAAAAACGTTGAACGGATTATTATCCATCATGTTTTTCATCATGCCCTGCATCTGGTCCTGCTGCTCAATAAAATGAACCAGGCTTTGCTCTAGATATTGCCTGACGAATACTTCCATATCGGTATCGTAATAGCGGATAAGCTGCTTAAGCAATGTATTGGTTAACAGTGACTGGTTTTCGTTGGTTTCGGATTCACTGATTATCTGAAGCAAGATGGTTTTGGTAATGTCTTCTTCCGATTTGGAGTCAATAACCGTGAATTCGGTGCGCTCATCGATCAGATGCTTAATATAGTCCAGATTCACATACTGACTTTGTGATGTGTCGTAGAGACGACGGTTAGGATACTTTTTTATGGTTATCATTTTGCACCATGTACAGAAAAAGAGCAGCGACCAGAGTAGCTAATAGCGCCTGTAAGGGCAAGAAGTACCACAATAAGCACTTAAACTGGTTAAAAAGTGTGTCCGTGAAGCGACACAATTGCCCCCTTTCGTAGCGGCGTTTGTCTATGTTAGCGTGCGACCAAAAGGTAAACCTATGATTCACAGCACCTAAAAGGAAGTTGGTATGGTTCTGGCTTCTACCTTTAGTGCGCGCCCTCTGAAGGGGGCAAATTTACACTGACCTGGAGTCAAAGTATGAATAAATTTGTTAAAACATTCGCCGCAAGCGCTGTTATTGCATGTGCCTCTTTCACTGCGCAAGCTCAGGAAGCATCCTCGCAGTCAATGCAACAGTCTTCTGAACAGCAGCAAATGGCTAAATACGATGACGCAACGCTGCTTAAGTTTACAATGGCGATGGAAGCGGTAAGTAATGTCGCGAACAAGTACGATCCGAAGTTCAAAGAAGTAGAGAGCCCGGAAAAAGCGCAAAAAATTCAAAAGCAGGCGCAGGCTGAAATGGTTGATGAAATTGAAAAAACCGGTCTGACTGTTGAAAAGTACACCACGATTGCACAGCGTGTACAAACGGATGAAACATTGCGCGAGCGCGTATTAACTATCGCGCGCGAAAAACAGCAGGAAAACAGCTAATTAGCATTCTTTAAGAGTTTTAAAAAAAGGCAGCCGGTTGGCTGCCTTTTTTATTGTCTGTGAGTGATTAAAGTCGCTTTTTTACATAATTGCCGGGCGCATCTTCAATAGCGGGATAGTCTTTATGCTCTCCTGGCGCAATGGCTGCCACCTTTTGCTTACTTTGTCCCTGCATCCACTGATACCAGTCCGGCCACCATGAGCCTTCGACTTTGTCAGCATCTTCAAACCATTGTTCAGCGGTGGGCGGTAATTCTTCATTCAGCCAGTGGGGATATTTTCCGCCCTTAACAGGGTTGATCACTCCCGCCAGGTGACCCGATCCGGCCAGCACAAAACGGGTTTTTCCTTTCACCAATTGTGTACCCCGATATGCCCCCTGCCACAAAACAATGTGATCAGCCATAGTGGCAAGAAAATACACGGGCATGTCAATTTTACCCAGGTCGATGTCTATACCATCTACATTCACGCCGCCGGGTTCTTTGAGTTTATTCTCCCAGTAGGTGGTTCTTACGTATTGTTTGAAGCACGCAGCGGTAATATTGGTTGCATCACTGTTCCAATACAGAATATCGAACGGAGCGGGATCCTGCCCTTTGAGATAGTTATTAATGAAATAGGACCAGAAAAGATTGTTCTCTCTAAGCAGCGAGAAGCTCAGACCGAGAATTCTGCCATCATACACCCCCTTGATGTCTGCGTTTTGCTCCATCACAGGTAGCGTCGTTTCAGTCAAATAATTGCCAATTTCACCCTGCTCAGTGAAATCGAGTAACGTGGTGAGCAGCGTGAGCGAACCGATCCGGGTATCCTTTTTGGCTCGCAAATAAGCCGCGGTCATGCTTAGCAGCGTACCGCCGACGCAAAATCCGACCATATTGATTTTTTTCTGCCCTGAAACAGTGCAGACCACATCCATAGCGGCGATGGGCCCCTTGTGCATGTAGTCGGCAAAATCCTGGTTTGCCAGCGTTGCATCCGGATTTACCCAGGAAATCATGTACACGGAAAAGCCTTCATCTAACAGGCCTTTCACGGCAGACTTTTTCTCGTTGAGATCCAATATATAGTATTTATTAATAAACGGCGGGACAAACAAAACCGGTCGGGCGTATTGTTTTTCCTGAGTGGGCGTATAATGAATAAGCTGAATCAATTCATTCTGGTAAATGACTTTGCCGGGCGTCGTCGCAAGATCTTCACCAATAGTGAATGCATCAGCCGGCGTTTGCGTTATTTTGAACGCCTCAAGCGGGCTGTGCTCTAAATCCCGAAGAAAGTTTTTTAAGCCATTAGCCAGGTTTTCGCCTTTTGTTTTAAGAATTTCCTCGCATACTTCCGGGTTGGAAAGTAAGTAGTTTGTGGGGCATACCGAATTTATATACTGTCGGGTATAAAATCGTACCTGCTCCGCGGCTTTGGGATCCTTAAAGTGCATCGAATCAAGCATGCCCTGGAACATTTTTGCATTAATTAAATATGATTGCCTGAGATAACTGAAAACCGGATTTTCCTGCCAGTCAGGATGGCCAAATCGTTTGTCACTACTTTCTTCCTGGACAACCGGCTGCATCTTTTCACCCATCATCGCTTTGGTTGCTTGCTGCCACAAAGCGTTCTGCTCTCGCATGAAATCCATGTGATGCTGCATCAGGCTGGCCGTATCCACTTCCACCTTATCGCTCAGTAGTGACGAAAAGTGCTCCGGATCAAACACGCCTGGCGCGCCATTTGTCGCGTCACGTTTGGCCAGGATATCATGCACCATGGTGTTGAATTGGGTGGCGTACTGATTGAGCATCGCCATCACATCACTGTAATCTTGCTGTTGCATAAAACGTCCTGATGCTTATTTTTTCTGGCCTTGAGTGGCCATGTTTTCGAAAAATTTCTGATACATGGAAAACGCGTTCTGACTACTTGCCAGATAGGGCTTAAGCATTGCCATTAAGGCTTCCTGATTGCCGTTTGCAAGCTGCTCGTTGAGCGCTGAAAGCGTGGTTTCGTGGAGCTGGCTTAAATCTGGCCAGCCGAAAAGTTCGCGGGCCTCCTGGGGGGAAATATCCACATCAATGGAAATCTTCATGATTCATTCCTCACGAATAAAATGCCTATTGATCAGACGGTTAAGCAAGTGCATACAACTCGCTGACACTACCGTGGCCAATCTGACAGTCAATACACTGGAAATTGCGGTGTGAAACACGCAGAATTCACGCAGTGTTTTCTCATCATGGCATGATAAGTGGCTAAAAAACAAACTAAAGCGAAAAAAAATCGTAAAGGTTTCTACGGCTTTTTCTTCAAGCTGATTCTCGTCGCATTCATCGTTGTTGCCGGGTATACGATTTATCTGGACGCGCAAATTAAACATACGTTTACGGGGAATAAGTGGGAAGTGCCGGCGCAGATATTCGCGCGTCCGCTGATCCTCAACGAGCGTCTGGAAATAACGCCCCAGGAAGTGCTTGATGAACTTGAATTATTAGGCTACCGCAAAGTTTCCCGCCCCGAGGGAAGCGGTGAGTACGCGTATTGGAATCGAAAACTGATCGTCATGAGACGGGCGTTTCAGTTTGCAAACGGGCCCGAGCCATTACGCAGAATTACGGTTACCTGGGACGGTAATCGCATTGCCTCTATTACCGATGATAGCGCGGGCCGGCAGATAAACAGTATCCGGCTGGAGCCTTGGCTTGTGACCAGACTGGTGAGCAGTTCCCGCGAAGATCGTATGCTGGTCACCCTTGATTCTGTACCAGATATGCTGCCTAAAACCTTAACCCTCGTTGAGGACAGAGATTTTTATGATCACCACGGCGTCGCGCCTTTATCAATATTAAGGGCGTTGATCGCCAATCTAAAGGCGGGCCGTACCGTTCAGGGCGGCAGCACCTTAACGCAGCAGTTGGTTAAAAACCTGTATCTGACCCGCGAAAAATCGATAATCAGAAAAGCCAAAGAAGCCATGATGGCAATCATTATCGATGCCCGTTACAGCAAAACCGAAATTCTGCAGGCCTACATGAACGAGGTGTTTCTGGCCCAGGACGGGGATATGGCTGTGCACGGTTTTGGTTTGGCCAGTTATTACTTTTTCGACAGGCCGGCCACTGAGCTGAATGTGCCAGAAATCGCCACGCTGGTGGCGATGATCAAGGGGCCGTCTTATTACAATCCACGCCGCTACCCTGAGCGTGTGACCGAGCGCAGAAATCTTATTCTGCGTCTGTTATTCGAAGCTAACGAAATAACCGCCAAACAATACGAGCAATACCTTAATGCGCCGTTGGATCTGGCCTCCGGTGCCAGCCTGGCCAGTGGCAAGCACCCTGCGTACATGCAAAGGGTTCGGTCAGAGCTTAAAGATATTCTGGCAGACCCCAGCTTGCGCGACTCAGGAGTGAAGGTGTTTACAACGCTGGACATCTACGCGCAGCGCAGAGCCGAAAAGGCACTAACTTCTACGCTGGCCAGCTTACAGAAGAACCGCAAGGCGGAACTTGAAGGTGCGATGGTGGTGTCGGATATTAAAACAGGCGGAATCCGCGCTATCGTGGGTTCAAAAGACGCCGGTTACAGTGGCTTCAACCGCGCGCTGGATGCCAAACGCCAAATAGGCTCGCTGGTTAAGCCTGCGGTATATCTGACGGCACTGGAAGATCCCACAGAATATAATCTGGCCACACCTTTGGACGACAAACCCATCACCCTGAAAAGCACCGATGGAGAGCTGTGGTCGCCGCGTAACTACGATAAAGAATTCAGAGATCATGTACCGCTTATTACCGGGCTGGTGGAGTCGTTAAACGTACCAACTGTGAACCTGGGAATGGCGCTGGGGCTGGATAAAGTGGCGAACACGGTCAAGCGTCTTGGTGTGGAAACGCGGATTAAAGAAGTACCAGCAATGACACTGGGTGCACTGAGCATGACGCCGGCACAAACCAACCAGATGTACCAGACTATTTCGAATAATGGTCGTTACGTACCCCTGCATACGGTCACAGCAGTTATGTCAGCAAAAAATAATCTGCTGTGGAAGCATGCTGATTTTTACTCTCAACGCGCTGATGAAGCGGCGACGTATCTGCTTAACTACGGGTTGTTTAAAGTCACTCGTGAAGGCACGGCAAAGCGCCTTGGTACAGTATTTCCCAATATTAATATGGCGGGTAAAACGGGCACAACGGATGACTACCGTGATGCCTGGTTCAGTGGTTTTGATCGCAATAATGTCAGCACAGTCTGGGTGGGTAATGATGATAATCAAACGATTAATCTGACCGGTGCCAGTGGGGCGTTACCGGTATTTATCAATTACCAGCGGTTGCAAAGCCCCAAGTCGTTATCACGCCGCTTCCCTGACGGGCTGGGTATTGCACATTTTAACGCTACCACAGGCGCGGTCACGGTGCCTGGCTGTCCATATTCACTCAGCGTGCCTGCGATACTGGAGGTACTGCCACCGCCACGAAATGACTGTGCAGGCAAACCGGTCGAAAGCGATACAGAGGATGATGAGGATAAAAGCTGGTGGGAACGCTGGTTTTAAAAAAAAAGCCCTGAAGGAAAATTGTGTCGGGAAGAATTTTAGCAAACAGGCAAGGCTGTAATACTCAACACAATTTCCGTCAGGGGGATCCGAAAGCGGGAGGATCATCCAGGGTAAATTCGTTAACGGGGCGCGAACAGCTTACGCAAACCTGAGAAGATGACGGCGCTTGCAATATAAGCTGCAAGCGGTGCCATCGCAGCAAAAAATACGGCAGTGTGGCTGATAATCATGACTAACTCACTTAAGCGTCGTTGTCGCCGTTATCGCTGGCGTTATTTGTTTTGGCTGTTAAGACTTCTTTGCGTTGCAGTGGCGCAGGGGCCAATAACCATTCCTGACTCAGATCCTGTCGGATAGCATGACGAATTTCTGTCTTCGTCTGTTGTGCACTGCTGGCGATCATCTGATCGGCTTCCAGCTCAATTGTATTTTTCTCACAAGCCTGTGCATTACCAACACCCATTGCAAAAGCGACCATACAGCTGATTTTATAAACAGTTTTCATCTTCATTCCTTAATTCATGTTAAACACTGCTCGGCACGTCTGGCAGCCAGTTATTGTTAAGTCGCAATAGCTATAGCGATAGTTGTGCCAATGCAAAAATAATTTATAAGTGCATGAAAGATAGAGGTTTGCAGGGTTTTGCGAAAACGTAGTTAAACAGTTCAAAAAAGAGAGTGGCTAAAATGTTGTGATTTTCACACCAGTATTGGTGGATTACGCCAACTCGGTAAGGCCGCGTTTTTGCAAATATTGTTTGATTGCTAAAAAAAGGCGTGAAGGATGATGCAGCGAAGCGTTTATCACCTAACAGGCGGATGAGCTGCAGGGGAAGTGAATTTGATTAAAATGCTAAAGTGCTGTCCGGCAGGCTGCACCATTACAGCTTACCGGATCGCGTTTTGATAGGGGGCTGGAATGCTTTATTTTCGAATACGACTGACAACAGACATTAATGCGACAATAAGCGCACCAGCAATGAAACCTGCTATGCCGTCTACAATTATACTGACAAGCAATTCTGGGAGGGGTATGGCATGAATCACTACCTCGGCAGCGTGATGAATAAAACCAATATTGTGGGTAAGAATCCCACCACCAACCAGGAACATAGCAATGGTGCCGACGATAGCCAGAAACTTCATTAGCAGGGGCGCGGTAATCAGCAATCCTCTGCCGGTGACCTTCTGAAAACGATTAAAATTACCGGTCAGCGATTTGCGCAGCAGATACAAACCCAGATCATCCATTTTAACAATGGCTGCGACCAGGCCATAAACGCCCGCAGTAATTGCCAGACTTAACGCCACAAGCACACCGACCTGCGTGATAAAGTCTGCACCGGCTATGCTACCCAGCGCGATGACAATAATTTCTGCTGATAGAATAAAGTCGGTGCGAATGGCCCCCTTTATTTTCTCTTTTTCCATGGCCACCAAATCAACGTTGGCATCAGCAAGTTGAGCAAGTCGCGCGTCGCGTTCTTCAGCGTCATGATGGGGAAAAAATCGGTGCAACACCTTTTCGGCCCCTTCAAAGCACAGATAAAGCCCGCCGATAACCAGTAAAACTGCAATTAGCACCGGCACAAAAGCGCTGATTAGTAAGGCTGCGGGTACCAGAATCACCTTATTGAGTAGCGAACCTTTCGCAACGGCCCACACCACCGGCAATTCGCGTTCAGGCTTTACGCCGCGTACCTGGTCAGCATTCAGGGCCAGGTCATCACCCAGCACACCGGCTGTTTTCTTCGCGGCCACTTTAGACATGACAGAGACATCGTCGAGCAGTGTCGCAATATCATCGATTAGGGCCAGTAAATTTGCAGCAGCCAAAGCAATTCCTCAAATACATATTTTATTTAGCATATCGCCGACTCAGGTAAGTTGACAATAGACGTTTGAATAGCCGTTATGACTATATCGTTAAGTAATACCTCACGATCACATTTATAGTTCGGACATGGTCAATATGACTCGCGGTAAATGTGTATGCAGGTATTTAAAAGCAGCATAATATTCAGCGCTTTGCGCCGGCCTCTTCCAATCGCTTATTGATGTGTGGTGCAAGCTGCGCTTCTGACGAGCAGCGTAATGTCCCTCCTGTAATTGTGCTAAGAGTGGCAACTACCTCGCCTGCCACCCTGTCACACCGTAAACGCCTAATTTTTGGGGCAGATTTGTCCTTTTCAGGCGCTCCCTTGCGGGCATCGGTCAGCGAAGGATGTCGTTGTTGGTGTCGGGCCTGTCGCGACTCTGTTTTTCCCAGCTCGGATATCTGTGACTCGTTATGTTGTGAGAAATAGTTATTCAGTGCAGCAGCAGAACTGACCGACGTGCCACGCTGGTGAACGTTGCTCGTGCTGACCGATGACGTTGGGGAAGATGGCGGCGGTGTGGGCTCGGGTTTGGACAACGTTTTTTCAGGAAGGTTGTCCGCGTCAGGGGCATTGTCCAAACGCTTATCCGTGTTCGGTGTCTTGTTTTGCTCGGTGACAATCTTTTCGGCAGGCGTCTTCGGGTCAACCTTTATCGGCTCTGGTTGCACGCTATCCCGCACAGCCGGTGGCGCCACGACGAGACGGGCACGAACAGGCTGAGAGACAGATTGTGTTTTTTCACTGGTCGGCAGGGTGACAAACAGGGCGGCGCTAATCACAATAATGCCATGCAGCACGAAAGCAATGGCAAAGGTAAGCAGGCGGTCGTTAGTTGCAATCCACGCAGTGCTGCCTGCCTTTTTATCATCCGCATCTTCCGGAATATCGATGCGATCCCACTGAATGTCCATATGATTTTCTAATTCCTTTTAGCGCAAACTATTACCGTGCTGTCGTAGTGCACAAAAATAACGCACTACAATCATAGCGCACCATAATTGTGCAAAAAACTACATGTTGTGTAAGTCAAAAATGAATAAGTATTTGATTTAAATGAATAATAATTTGTGGCTTGGCTTTTGTATTGTTGCAGTAAAACGCACGCAACGTGCAATAACATCCTCATCGAAAATTGGAGCTGCACATGAAACTAGTCACAGCGATAATCAAGCCATTCAAGCTTGATGATGTTCGCGAAGCCATATCGGAAATCGGCATAGAAGGTTTGACCGTGACCGAAGTAAAAGGTTTCGGACGTCAAAAAGGACACACCGAACTATATCGGGGCGCAGAGTATCAGGTAGATTTTCTGCCTAAGGTAAAACTGGAAATCGCCGTGATGGACGATCAGGTTGATCGTCTTGTAGAAGTCATCGTTGATGCAGCGAAAACAGGCAAAATCGGTGACGGGAAAGTCTTTGTTTACAATCTCGAGCAAGCCGTTCGGATACGGACCGGCGAGTCAGATGTTGACGCGTTGTAAGCCACTATAAAAATTGCGGAGAGAGTATAATGGAAATCACCTTTGAGCTTGGGTATGCACTAGATACCTTTTATTTCTTAATCTGTGGTGCGCTGGTCATGTGGATGGCTGCCGGCTTTGCCATGCTTGAAGCCGGTCTGGTTCGGGCAAAAAACACGACAGAAATTCTGACCAAAAACATTTCACTGTTTGCCATTGCCTGCACCATGTACATGGTTTGCGGCTACGGCATCATGTACGGCGGCGACGATTTTAGCTGGTTTTTAAGTGGCATTATGGGCGACGGTGCCACCGACGTGGAAGGCGATGCGGCGACCTATGCACCATCGGCTGACTTTTTCTTCCAGGTTGTCTTTGTTGCAACAGCGATGTCTATCGTATCAGGCGCAGTCGCTGAGCGAATGAAACTATGGGCATTTTTGACTTTTTCTGTCGTGATGACGGGCTTTATTTATCCGATGGAAGGTGCCTGGACATGGGGCGGCGAATCGGTATTCGGCCTTTACAGTCTTGGCGATAACGGTTTTTCTGATTTTGCTGGCTCAGGCATTGTGCACATGGCGGGTGCTGCTGCAGCATTGGCAGGAGTGTTAATCCTTGGTCCGCGTAAAGGTAAATACACCGCTGATGGAAAAATTCATGCAATCCCGGGTGCCAACCTGCCACTGGCGACACTGGGTACATTCATTCTTTGGATGGGCTGGTTTGGTTTCAACGGCGGGTCTGTACTGGCTACAGCGACAGTAGAAAGTGCAAATTCCGTGGCTGTTGTGTTTATGAATACTAATGCAGCTGCTGCCGGCGGTACTATCGCTGCTCTGTTACTGGCGCGGGTGATGTTTGGCAAAGCGGATCTGACCATGGCGCTAAACGGTGCGCTGGCCGGACTGGTTGCAATTACGGCAGAGCCGTCAACACCTACTCCACTACTGGCAACGGTATTTGGTGCTATCGGTGGTCTTTTGGTGGTCTTCAGCATCGTTACGCTGGACAAAATGAAGATTGATGACCCTGTCGGTGCAATTTCAGTGCACGGTGTGGTTGGCTTACTTGGCCTTCTGTTGGTACCACTGACTAACGATGGCGCCAGTGTGGGTGGTCAGTTGTTAGGTGCCCTTACTATTTTCATCTGGGTATTTGTTACCAGTCTCATCGCCTGGCTTATCATTAAAGCGGTTATGGGTGTCCGGGTTTCAGCTGAAGAAGAGTTTGATGGCGTCGATGTCAGCGAATGTGGCCTGGAAGCCTATCCGGATTTTGTGGGAAGCCGCAAATAGCTCCTCAGATAACTAACCGGGCAAAATAATAATATTTATAAGCCCAGGTCACTTCAGTTAGCCCCGCTCAGCGGGGCTTTTTTATTTGTAAAACCAAAGAGACAGTGAGCTGCAGACGCGTTGGCATCACGCGGCCAGCGACTAATCTGATTTTCAAAAGCACTATGCATAGAAAAGCGATTAATCGAAATGGCCTTGAACGGGGTAAGGATATTAATTCTAAACATGCTGGAGGCATCATGAAAAAGCCAACGCTTACCACTTCGGCGGGCACGCCGGTACCTACTAACGAAACATCAAAAACAGCCGGTCCCCGTGGTCCGCTGCTCCTCGATGATTATCAACTGATCGAGAAGCTGGCTCATCAAAACAGAGAACGTATTCCAGAACGTACGGTTCATGCTAAAGGCTGGGGGCTTGAGGGTACCTTTACTGTTACCCACGATATTACCAAATATACTTGCGCCGACCTGTTTTCAGAAATAGGTAAGAAAACCGATGTATTAAGTCGCTGGTCTACCGTTGCCGGTGAATCCGGCGCAGCCGATGCTGAACGCGATGTACGTGGCTTCAGTCTGAAGTTTTATACCGAGCAGGGCAACTGGGACATGGTGGGCAACAATACCCCCATTTTCTTCATCCGCGACGGGTATAAATTCCCTGACTTTATCCGCACGCAGAAGCGTCATCCTAAAACCAATCTGCGTAGTCCCGAAGCCATGTTCGACTTCTGGGCGGCGCAGCCAGAGTCAGTGCATCAGGTAACCATTCTGATGTCTGACCGTGGTATTCCTAAAAACCCTATGTACATGAACGGTTATGGCTCGCACACATTCAGTATGTGGAATGCCAGCGGCGAACGTTTTTGGGTGAAGTTTCACTTTAAAACTCAGCAGGGCCACGAACACTATACCAATGAAGAAGCAGAAAAGCTGATTGGTAAAACCCGTGAATCTTATCAGGAAGATCTGATTAATGCGGTGGAAGAGGGTAAGTTCCCTAAGTGGACGCTTTATATTCAGGTCATGCCAGAAGAAGAGGCGGGTCAGCAGGAATACAATCCGTTCGATATTACGAAAGTCTGGCCACATGATGATTACCCGCTGATTGAAGTGGGTGAGCTTGAGATGAATAAGGTGCCGGAAAACTACTTCCAGATGATTGAAAATGCGGCATACAGCCCATCTAACGTAGTGCCGGGTATCGGCTTTAGTCCGGATAAGATGCTGCAGTCACGTGTATTCTCCTATGCTGACGCGCACCGGTATCGTCTGGGAACACATTATGAAGCGCTGCCTGCTAATGCGCCGAAAAATGCCAAGGTTAATCATTATCACAAAGACGGCGCCATGCGCTTCTTCACAAATGATTTTGGCAACCCTGACGCCTATTACGAGCCGAATCAGTATGAGGGGCCCGTAGCGGATGAAACCGTCAAGGAACCACCTTTGCGCATTGATGGTGATGCGGATCGCTATTATCAGGAAGAATCTGATATTGATTATAAACAGCCGCGTAAGTTGTACGAAATGTTCTCTGATGATCAGAAAGAACGTTTGTATAAGAACTATGCTGCCGCGATGGGACCGTGCTCAGATGGCGTGAAACAGCGCTGGTACGCTGTACTTGAAAAAGTGCACCCGGATTATGCAGCCGGTGTGCGTAAAGCGGTGGAGTCACTGGATACGGATGTCAATGCGGTACCGGTAACCGAAGATACGCCAATGGATGACCAATAGTCTGAAATTGCAGTTACAAACAACACCCGCTGACGCTAAGTCGCGGGTGTTTTTTTATAGTGCCTGAAATAAGTGAAATTCGCGCACTTTCAGGATGGTTGCAGCTTGATATGCGACTTAATTTCCTCATCAGTAGGCAACCGCCTCACTCGCAATCCTGATGTTTGATAGTCCGGATGTATTAGACCTTCTTCTGCAAATTGTTCCAGATAGGGCGTAAGCGGATAAATGCCCCATTTTTCTTTGTAGCGCGTGGCGTTGGACACAATATCGAACAGATGATTGATAGGCGGATCGCAATAGGGATGATACTGATGAAGCACCGTAGCGGGTACCTGTTCTAGTACAATCCCCTGTTTGTGGCAGCGGGTAGCAAAATCAATATCGCCGACGCCATAGCCTGAATAATGCTCGTCAAACCCATTTACCATGTCGTAATCCTGTTTGCAGATACCAAACAGGTTGGTTGTGAAGTCCCGGATCATGTCCAGCCGTCGGGGCGCTTTGGGTGCATTGCCACCGCTTGCCGGCATGGCTTGTGATTCAAGAGCGGAAAAATCTACACGCGCTGGTGTTTCCCGCAAATATTTAATCACGGAAGTAACGACCACCCCAGGACGCACGACCTCCAAAAACTGAGCAAACAGATCCTCAGCGCAGATACAGTCCACATCAAGATAAAAAATAATGTCGTGAGAACAGCTGCTGAACCCTTTATTGCGCGCCTGTGGGATGGGCAACGTTTCGTCGACAAAAAAACGATGCTGAATATGAAAAGCGTCGCTTTTAATCAGTGACTCAGTGCAAGGGGCACCCATCCACACGACAATCATTTCCTGCGGCATCACGGAGGATTGCTCTATGCTGCGTATCAGATTTGTCAGCTGCCGCACTCTGTTTTTTACAATCGTTACGATACTGAATTGGGTATTCATACGCGTGCTATATCAATCGAAATATCGTTCATTACCACACAGTGTAGAAGACCTGTTCGGGCTCGCCAGAACAGAAGTGAGGGGCAAGAGGTTTTCATTGTGTCTGTCCTTGTTGTGCAAAAACCGCCTGTGCTAACGGCAGCAAAAATAGCGCCAGCTGTTGAGATTACTAAGTTGCTGATAATAGGGTTTTTGCTGCAAGTATGTGAGAATGGTCGCAAGACTTTCAGTAAGAATTACAGTAAAACTGTATCCCTGATAGTGCAGTATTTAATCAGTGAATGTAAAAAATTGACCGGATGAGGAGAAATCATGGCGTTCAAACGCATGCTTGCAGGTTTAATCAGTATGACCGTGGCGGTATCAGCGATAGCCTATGACAGAGTGACCGGCGAACCTTTTGCAAGCCGCTCTGAAGTACTGTCACAGCACGGTATGGCTGCAACCAGTCAGCCACTGGCGACACAGGCCGCGCTGGATATTCTTAAGCAAGGGGGCAATGCCATTGATGCTGCAATCGCTGCAAATGCGGTACTGGGCCTGGTAGAGCCTACAGGTTCTGGCATTGGGGGCGATTTATTTGCCATTGTCTGGGATGCTGAGTCACAGCAATTATACGGGTTGAACGCATCCGGGCGCTCACCCCAGTCTTTAACCAAAGATGTGTTTGCGCAAAAAGGACTTAGTCAGATCCCCTCATTCGGGCCGCTGCCGGTGTCAGTCCCCGGTGCAGTAGACGGTTGGTTTGAGCTGCACGGAAAGTTTGGTTCGTTGCCTATGCAAAAGATCCTGACCCCCGCGATTAACTATGCCAAAGACGGTTTTCCGGTCAGTGAACTTATTGCCTATTACTGGCAGGTCAACACTAAGCGTATTGGCCAGTATGAAGGGTTTGCAGACACTTTCCTACCTGGGGGAAAGCCGCCGGCTAAAGGGGATATTTTTAAAAATCCCGGGCTGGCGACGACCTATGAAAAAATCGCTACTGGTGGGCGCGATGCGTTTTACAAAGGAGATATTGCCAGAACTATTGCCGCTTATATGAAAGCGCAGGGTGGCTATCTGACCTATGACGATCTTGCTGCCCACAGTTCAACCTGGGTAGAGCCGGTTTCAACTAACTATCGCGGTTACGACGTCTGGGAGCTACCACCAAATGGTCAGGGCATTGCAGCGCTGCAGATACTTAACATTATGGAGCAGTTTGATGTCGAAGGCATGGGATTTGGCTCAGCCGAATACGTGCATACCTTTGTTGAGGCAAAAAAACTGGCGTTTGCCGACAGAGCGAAGTTTTATGCTGATCCTGAGTTTAACGATATTCCGGTAGAGCGTCTGATTTCAAAGCCTTACGCCAGACAACGCCAAAAAGAGATCGACCCTGAACAGGCTGCGAAACGCGTTGATGCCGGGCTTAATGAAGGCGATACGATCTATCTTACTGTTGCCGATGAAAAAGGTAATATGGTCTCGCTTATTCAATCTAATTATCGCGGTATGGGATCTGGCATGACGCCGCCAGGTCTGGGGTTTATTCTGCAAAATCGCGGCGAACTGTTTACCCTGCAAACGGGACATTTCAATGAGTATGCGCCGGGTAAACGTCCTTTTCATACTATTATTCCGGCTTTCGTCACGCGAAATGCTAAACCCTGGCTTAGCTTTGGTGTGATGGGTGGAGCAACGCAACCCCAGATGCACGCCCAGATCGTGATGAATCTGATTGATTTTGGTATGAATCTGCAAGAAGCAGGCGATGCACCACGCATCGTGCATACCGGCTCATCAAGTCCTACCGGCGAGCGCATGACAGATGGCGGACAGGTCCATCTGGAGACCGGATTTTCGATGAAAACCCAGCGTCAGCTGATGAAAATGGGTCACACCCTGCAACCTGCAGTTGGGTTGTATGGCGGTTATCAGGCTATACAGTGGGATGGTGACAGGAAGATTTATATTGGCGCCTCAGAAAGTCGTAAAGATGGACAAGCGGCTGGCTATTAGCCACACTTAAATAATAACGAAAACAACCACCTGAAGGTGGCGAGGGAAAAACGCGTGAGCCAACCGCAAAAAGGGGTATGTGCCGAGCCAAACCTGCATGCGCAGTATTTGTTGCTGAATGTCGTGGATGACGAAAGTGACGTAATCAGAGAAAAGCTGGCCCGGGTCCTGGATATTTTTGAGCATTACGAAAATGAACACTTTGAGGCGATGGTCACAGGTGTCGTGGCGGTCGGTGCAGGGTACTGGACAGAGCTGTACCCCGGTCTTATTCCCGAAGCGCTCACGCCTTTTCCGCAAATGCAGTGTGAGGATCGTTCTGCGCCGGATACCACCACCGATCTGTTTATCCAGATACGCGCCGACCGACTGGATATTTGTCATGCAATTGGTATAGAGATCATGGATTTGCTTCATCTGCACGTCGAGCTGGTGGAGCAGACTCGGGGGTTTCGCTATTTAGATGGCCGGGACCTAAACGGCTATATCTATGGCGCCGATAATCCCCGGGGCATGAAACGCCGGGAGGTGGCGGTGGTAGGCGATGACGTGCCTGAGTTTGCCGGCGGCAGTTATCTGCACGTGCAACGATACCGCCACGATTTAAGACGGTGGCAAACCTTGTCTGCCCGACAAAAAGAGCAGGTCATGGGCCTGACGCAGGAACACAACCTGCCCAGCGCTGAGCAGTCTGATTCTTCGCACTGCGTGCGCGCCTCGACCCTCGGTCCGCACAGCGACTTGCCCTCGCTGGTCAAGCAGGGAATGCCCTATGGCGATTTAAATGAACAGGGACTGGTATTTGTCAGCTGCGCCGCGTCATCCCAACCTTTCAAGGCAATGCTACATAGTCAGATATATGGAAACAGTGAAGGCGATTACGATCGATGGCTGGACTTTACCAGTGCACAGACGGGCGGGGCGTATTTTGCTCCCTCGGTGCCGTTTATCCGCAAGCGGGGCGTGCAATAATCAGCGCGGGTGGATGGTTTCTACCACTATTGCGCCGTCCCAGTCCGGACCGAGCGTTGTTTCTTTTAGCTGATGAATGGCAGCAATGTGCAATGATGCCAGATTATCATGCGAGCTAAGTGCCCGGGCTTCTTCAAACAGGTCGATAGCCTCCTGCCATTGCTGCTTACATCGCATTTTAATGCCGGCGCGAATCGCGGCATCGGCGGCTATCTTTTCCTGCTGTTGCTCGTCTGGCAGATGATTCAGCACCTCATAAATTTCAATGGGCGCCTGTCTGCCCTTCACCCTCACCCAGTCAAGTAATCGTGTTGCGCGGGAGTTGGCACTATCGATAACATTCAGTGTAGTGGCACTGACAATAATATCGGCGTGGTAAATCGGGGACAGGGTTTCAAGCCGGTAAGCAATATTTACGCTATCGCCAATAACCGTCGTATCCATTCTGTCTTCTGATCCCACCGTACCGATGATCACAGGTCCGAAATGAATGCCGATGCCTATATCTACCGGCTCATAACCACTTTTTTTACGATGTTCATTGTAAAGGGCCAGCGCTTTGCGCAAATCCAGCGCCGCGTTAAGTGCATCAGTGGCTTTTTGTGACGCATTGCCACCGGGGTGGTCAAACAATGCCATAATCGCATCGCCGATGAACTTATCAATAAAGCCACGGTTCTGATGGATGGGCTCATTCATGCGCAAAAAGTAAGAGTTTAAAAAACTCATAAGCTGTTGCGGCACCATCTGCTCTGATAAACCGGTGAAACCGCGAATATCACAAAACAGGATGGCAACCTCGTCTTCATCCGCATAACCCAGGGCGAGTTCAGTTTTGCCATGCTTGGCAAAATGGTCGACAAACTGCCGGGGAATAAATTTTTGAAAGGTCGTGGTCAGCTTCAGTGCATCATCTGCTCGCTGGGCGAATAATCGCTCTTTGTCCTGCTCACTGGCGGCAACCGGACGCTGACGGCCCGGGGCTGGTACTTCGGCAGTTTTACCCGCTGCAGCGCGTTGACGATACAGCAATACTGTGACAACGACACCGTAGATAGCCAGAATCGTTACTGCAATGATTAACATCAGGGTGTCGTTGGTCACGTCCATTCTCGTTTTACTGCAAATTTACAACGCAGCCAATACCTTATCAGCTGCATGCAGTGTTTCTTCAATTACAGCGCTGTCATGCTGGCTGGAGACAAATCCCGCTTCGTAGGATGCCGGCGCCAGATAAACGCCTTGTTCCAGCATGCCATGATAAAACTGCTTAAATTGTTCTGTGTTGCAGTTTATAGCTTGCTGGTAATTGACGACTTTTTCAACATCGGTGAAAAACAGGCCGAACATACTGCCTGCATGGTTGGTGGTCATGGGCACACCATGCTTGTCTGCCAGCTTCTGCATACCTTCCACCAGTTGTTCAGTACTGCGGTAAATGCCGTCGTACAAGTCGTCTTGCTGCAATTGTGTCAGGGCCGCAATGCCAGCTGCCATTGCTACCGGGTTACCCGACAAGGTACCGGCCTGATAAACCGGTCCGGTTGGTGAAACATGCGTAATGATGTCGCGCTTGCCGCCAAATGCGCCGACCGGCATTCCCCCGCCAATAACCTTACCCAAACAGGTGATATCAGGTGTAACGCCGTAGCGTTCCTGCGCACCGCCACGGGACACTCTGAATCCGGTCATGACCTCGTCAAATATCAGCACAGTGCCATGATGATCGCAGATAGCACGCAAGCCCTCTAAAAAGCCTTCTACCGGCGGAATGCAGTTCATATTTCCGGCTACAGGCTCAACAATAATACAGGCAATATCGTCGCCGTGCTCTCTGAATACGGCCTCTACGCTTTCAAGGTTATTAAACTCAACGGTGAGAGTATGCTGAGCAACTTCTGCAGGCACGCCCGGAGAGCTGGGCACACCCATAGTCAATGCACCTGAACCTGCTTTGACCAGTAATGAATCAGCATGGCCGTGATAACAGCCCTCGAATTTAACGATTTTGTTGCGTCCGGTATAGCCGCGGGCAATCCGAATTGATGACATGGTCGCCTCGGTACCGGAGTTCACCATTCGCACCATTTCCATCGAAGGCACCATTTCGATAACCTTCTCAGCCATCAGAATTTCAGCTTCGGTCGGTGCGCCAAAGCTTAATCCGCTGCCGGCGGCTTCGATGACCGCTTCACGAATTTTAGCATTATTGTGACCAAGCACCATCGGGCCCCATGACAATACATAGTCGATATAGCGCTTGCCATCGGCATCCCACATATAAGGCCCGTCGGCTTTGGTGATAAAACGTGGCGTTCCGCCCACCGCTTTAAACGCTCTGACCGGCGAGTTTACGCCACCGGGAATGGTTTTTTGCGCTCGGGCAAACAGTGCTTCAGATTTTTGCATATTATTCGCTACTCTTGTTGCTAAACCACACCACATCACGCTCGTAGTGCGCGACTTTATCTTCAATGCCCAATGTCAGGGCAAACAACGCCATTCTGACCAGGACGCCGTTATCAGTTTGTCTGAATATGGCGAGGTTCGGATTTAAGTTCAGATCATTATCCAGCTCATTGGCTTCGGCGCGGGAGTCGCGGGGAAGCGGGTGCATAATGACGGTATTAGACTGAAAGTGACGGGTATAGATTGACTGGTTAAGCCTGAATTTACCGCGGTATTTATTGGCCTCCTCCTGCGAGGGAAAGCGCTCCTCCTGAATGCGTGTCTGATAACAAATATCCGCATCCATATTGCCTTCCAGCTGCTCAGTAATGGTCAGCTGATGGCCGGCATTTTCAATAGCATCAATGATTGGTGCAGGCATCGCCAGTTCTTTTGGCGATATCAGGGTAAAGCGAATGTTGTTGAACAGACTCAGCAAACGAGAGAGTGAATGAACGGTTCTTCCATACCGCAAGTCACCAATCATGGCGATATGCAAGCCATCAATCCCTTTACCCTGATACTCTCGTTCACGCTGGATTGTATACAGGTCAAGCAATGCCTGAGTGGGGTGCTCATTGGCACCATCGCCGCCGTTAATGACGGGCACCCGGCTGCCCTGGGCAAATTCTGCTACCGAGCCGGCCGCTGGGTGACGCATGGCGATAATGTCTGAATAGCCGCTCAACACGCGTGCTGTATCATACAGTGACTCGCCTTTAGCCAGTGCCGAGCTGGACATGCCGGTGGTCTCGCGCACTTCTCCGCCCAGCAGGTTAAATGCTGTACCAAAACTTACGCGGGTACGTGTGCTTGGCTCAAAGAATAAATTACCCAGAATTGCACCGTCGAGCACGGTGGTGCGCTTTTGACGTTTGGCGTAGGGCTGCATGGTGGCAGCCACCTCAAACACTTTCTCAATCGCCTCGCGGTCAAACTGATCGACCGAAAGAATATGGTTACCGGTAAACGCTGTCATTGAGAGTCTCATCATTAAACGAAAACGCCGATAGAATACCAAAAAGTTGGCGATGTGTAGAGGATTGCTAGGGATGATGCTGTTGCGTCGAATTACATTCACTTCATTTTGTTTCAGGCCGCCTGACACGCTAAACTTTAGTACTTAACCCAGCGTACGTAGCCTTAATGGTGCAAAAGAAGAACAAATCCCGCTCACGGACTGACAGTCTGTGGCATACTGAGTGTGAAAAATGTCGGCGGATACGTTTGTATATCGTGTGGGCGATTCTAATGTTGGTAGTCTATTTTTATGTCTTCGAATGAAACCGGCCCTATCCTGATAAGGGCTACCTCAAAGCGCAACGGTATCACCACGTTATTTATCGGTGGTGTCGCGCTCATGATTTCTGCGCTTTGGCTTAGCTTTGCCCCTGACTGGTTATTCCTTGCAGGCATATTTTTTACCAGTGCGTCACTGGTAACGTTGCTGGTGGGGTGGTTCAAGCTACGTGAGCCTGACCACAGCATTGAAATCTCTCCTGAGCGCATTCTTTACCACCACCGGCGAGGGAACTGGGTAATTGACTGGGACAATGTTCAGCGGGTGGACTGCCCCCGGGTAAGACAGGGGCTGGATCACGTAAACATTGAAGCGGTGGGCATTCGCCTTAAGCAGTATGCGCCCTTTCTAAATACCGTTTCGCCCCGGCTGGCCACGCACCTGCTGATGGAACAACGGCCATTGTTATTGCATAACTTCGATAAAAGCTGCGCATCGGGCGACTGCTTTAATCAGGAACTTTTCGACGATAAGCATTTTACGCTGGAAACCGGTGAAGTACTTACCGGTATAAAAGCAATGCTGGCTAATCGGATGACGCAGCTTCGCAGCCGCCTCGGTTATGATATTTACGTCTCGGCATCGGATCTTGACAGACCGCCAGTGGACTTTGTTCACCTTATGCGGGATTGTCAGCAGGCACGTACAGACTCCGTCGGCTCCTGACTCAGCGTCCGGCGGCTTTGCCCAGCCACTCTGTTGCTTCCACCTCTACATCCTCGGCCTCTTCCAGAAAGACCGGTAACAGTTCGGCTACCAGCATTTTCTTATCGCGCTTAAGAGCGCTTTCCAGATCATTGGCGATTTGCTGTAATTTCGGTACGCCGGTGTAACAGCATGCGCCATGCAGGCGGTGTACTTCTTTTTGCATCGCCAGAAAATCCGAATCCTCCCAGCCTGCCTTGATGGTTTCTATTGAGTCAGGCAGCAAACGGATAAAATCGCTGAGCAACTCCCTGGCGGTGGCATCATCGCGCTCAGTACGCTCTACTGCCAGATTCCAGTCCAGTGTGGGTTTGCTGTTACACGGCTGCGCATTGGACTGACACCAGCGCCGGATTAGCTCTACCAGGCTGGACTGGTCAATGGGTTTGGGCAGATAGTCATCCATGCCTGATGCAAGCAGACGCTCTTGTTCCTCTTTGAACGCGTGGGCCGTCACCGCAATAATCGGCGTACCCATATTTAATGCTGTTTTACGGATGCGTTTTGTTGCCTGCAAACCATCCATGCCCGGCATCTGAACATCCATCAAAATGATATCATATTCGTTCGACTGACAACGGTTAGCCGCCTCCAGCCCGCTGGTGCATACCGTTAACTCAAGTGGGCTGCTACGAAGCCACGTTTGCAGTAATTTCAGATTCATCTCCATATCATCCACGGCCAGCACCCGCGCTCTTGGCAGACTGTCCAGCTTCGATTGCAGCGGGTTTTTATGCTGCGTGGTTTTATGATGAAGCAAATCTTCGAGTTTTGTCAGGGTGACCGGCATTCGTATCTGCGAGTGGAAATGCTGGGTCAGGCTGGGGTACTGATTAAACGGCTCGGAGCCGGAATACCATAAAACGCGTTGCATGGCGCGAATCTGGACCAGCTCTCCCAGCATGGCATCGCGACAATCCAGCTTACTGACCGGTAACGTGGCAAACAGATAGTCCGGGGTGAAAGACAGGGATTTAAGAAAGTCCAGACTTTCGACACTGGTTACCCGGGCGCCTAAGTTGTAAAGCATGGTGGCAGTTGCCCGACGCGTTTCCGGTATCGGGTCAAAAACCACCACGCGTTTATCCTGCCAGCGACTGTTAGGCATCATGGAATATTTATGACTGAGGCGGTTCATTTTCAGCGTGATGGTGAAGGTGCTGCCTAGTCCGGGCTCACTGCGCAGGTTCATGTTACCGCGCATCAGTCTCACCAGCTCGCGACAAATCACCAGTCCCAAACCGGTGCCCTGATAGCTGCGGTTGGTAGAGTCATCCAACTGGGAAAAGGCGCTGAACAGCTTTTTACGACCTTCACGGCTAATACCTATACCCGTGTCTTCGATAATAAACTCAATCTCTTGTAGCCCGTGCGCCAGCGCTTTGTTTTTGACTCTCAGCGCCACTGAGCCACTGGAGGTGAATTTCAGTGCGTTGCTCAGCAGGTTATTGAGTACCTGCTTAATTCTGAACAGATCCCCGATGAGCTTTTCAGGCAACGGATCCATGTCAAAAACAAACTCCAGCCGTTTGGAGTGAGCCGATTTGGACATGATAGTAACCAGCTCTTCCAGCTCCTTAATCGGTGAAAAGGGCTGATTGTTAATTTGCAGTTTGCCAGCTTCAATTTTAGAAAAATCCAACACATCGTTCACGATGCTAAGCAGGTTGTCTGCAGCGGTATTAACAATACGTACCTGCTCCTGCTGGTCGGCCGGCAACGTCGCATTACCCAGTTCCCGGCTGAAGCCCAGGATGGCGTTGAGGGGGGTACGAATCTCGTGACTCATATTGGCCAGAAACTGCGATTTGACGTTACTGGCTTTAATGGCGTCTTTGCGGGCAATATCCAGACGTGCGTTCTGCTCCTCAATCAGCTCCATATTATTGCGCAGATCATCGGTAGCCTGTTGCACTTCTGATTCAAGCTGACCGCGACTTTTTTCCATCAGCGCGACAGAAAACAGCGCCGATTCCAGAAATACGCCCACCTGAAAGCAGTAGGTTGTGAACTGGTTGGAGGGTAAAAGCCCAACCAGGCTCAGCATTCCTGTAACTGCGCCGGCTGCCAGCATCGTCCAGGCAAAAATAAAATAACGGGCAGGCTCGAAGCGGTTAAAAAAGGCCTCAAAACCGGCATAGATGTAACTACAAATGGCTGCCATTCCCACCCCATAAACCAGGTTATGTTTCCAGGTCATGGGTAGCACTCCCAGCAGGCAAATAAGCGCGACTAGCGCCTGCGCTCCTAGCAGCGACATCACAATGGGGTGCGCGGTAGACGCGTTCTTCTTAGTATTGAGAAATAACACAGAGAAGATGCCCGAGCTCATACCGATGATGGTAAAGATTAACTCAGTATGACTGGCTAGCCAGGCAGGCGAAGGGCCGGCGGTAAAGACCTGAATATGACCGCCCCAGACAATCTGCCAGATAATAACCGCCATAATATACCCCACATAGGCAAGCAGGCTGGCTTCCCTGACCTGGAAAAAAAGCACCAGGTTGTAAATGGCAAGAATAAACAGTCCGCCATAGAACAGCCCCCACATGGTGCTGTCGATTTGCCATTGGGCACTATGGATTGGCTCAGGTGTGACATTAAGCGGGACAATGAGACTGGATGAGTGACTTTGCACCCGGATGTACAATTCCAATGGAGTAGCAACCGGTAAATCAGCCCGTAATGTAGGCACTCTGAAGCGTTGCTCTGACTGTAATTTACCCTGATGACTTTGCAGGATTACCTCATCATCAGCGACCAGATAAAAATCAACCTTATCTAACTGACTAAAGTTAATACTGAAAACCCAGTTGGATAAGTTGCTGACATTACTGATGCGATTTGATAACCAAATACCGTTCTCACGAAAACCGAAATTAGGATTATTTTCGGTATACCACTGAAACTCTTTTTTATTTTCCAGAATCTCGCCAATGGTCAGTGGCGTATCGCCCTCGCTGTAAATCGCATAATTACCAGACAGATCAACGCTGGCATCTTCGTCAAACAATTGGATGGTTGTCTGTGCCTGCGCCGGAAAGACCGCAGATAAAAAAATGAATAAAAACCAGATTATAGGTGCAACGCGCATGGGGCCAGAATCAGTAAACATCGAAGCGTCTATTAAAACACCACTTCAGGGTGGATATCAAAACTTAGATGAACGGTACATCACGTATAGTGAATTATCACGTGCCATGCACAGCCAGTTGCGTTACCCCCCGCTTTGCCCCACAATGGCGCTAGATGCAGTGGTATTAAACAATAACGATATATTCCATGAGCGACCAGATCACGATTAGTCAGGACGGGGTCGAACAACTCCCGTTACGCCGTTTTACAGAAGATGCTTACCTAAACTATTCCATGTACGTCATCATGGACAGGGCGCTTCCCAATATTGCCGATGGCCTTAAGCCGGTTCAGCGGCGAATTATCTATGCGATGTCCGACTTGGGGCTTAACGCCGCCGCGAAATATAAGAAGTCGGCCAGAACGGTCGGGGACGTGCTGGGTAAATTTCATCCCCATGGCGACTCTGCCTGTTATGAAGCCATGGTGTTAATGGCGCAGTCATTTTCCTATCGCTACCCGCTGGTGGATGGTCAGGGCAACTGGGGCGCGCCGGATGATCCCAAGTCATTTGCTGCAATGCGTTATACCGAAGCGCGGTTGTCACGCTTCTCCGAAGTGCTGCTTAATGAGTTGGGGCAGGGTACCGTTGACTGGATGCCCAACTTCGACGGCACACTTAACGAGCCCAAAGTACTGCCTGCACGTTTGCCCCATATTCTGTTAAACGGAGTAAGCGGCATTGCGGTAGGGATGGCCACCGATATTCCGCCACACAATGTGCGCGAACTGGCCCAGGCCTGTGCGGCGCTGCTGGATAACAGCAAAACCAGTATGGAAGAAATTCTGGCACTGGTTCAGGGGCCTGACTATCCAACTGAAGCGGAAATAATCACGCCGCGTGATGATATTACCAAACTGTACGAAACCGGCCGCGGCAGCATTAAAATGCGAGCTGTGTATCGCGAAGAAGCTGGTGACATTATCATTACAGCATTGCCGCATCAGGCTTCCGGTGCCAAGGTACTGGAGCAGATTGCCGCACAGATGCAGACGAAGAAACTGCCGATGGTCAGTGATTTGCGTGATGAATCCGACCATGAGAATCCGACGCGCCTGGTTATCACTCCGCGCTCCAACCGGGTAGACGTACAGCAGTTGATGCAGCACCTGTTTGCAACGACCGACCTCGAAAAGAATTACCGGGTTAACCTGAATATGATTGGGCTGGATGGCCGGCCTCAGGTCAAAGATCTGCGCACGATTTTGACTGAATGGCTGGAGTACCGGAAGGATACGGTGACGCGGCGTCTTTCCTATCGGCTGGAAAAGGTGCTGGCAAGACTGCACATCCTTGAAGGTTTACTGGTTGCGTTCTTAAACATTGACGAAGTGATTGAGATCATTCGTACCTATGACAAGCCCAAGCCAGAGCTGATCCAGCGTTTTTCTTTGTCGGACAAACAAGCCGAAGCCATTCTGGAGCTGAAACTTCGTCATCTTGCCAAACTTGAAGAGATGAAAATCCGCGGTGAACAGTCAGAGCTTGAAGCAGAGCGCGATAAACTGGAGCTGATTCTGGGATCAGATCGGCGCCTGAAAACACTGGTTAAGAAAGAGATTTTATCTGATGCTGAAACCTACGGTGATGATCGTCGTTCACCGCTGGTTGAGCGGGTGGAAGCCAAAGCCTTATCTGAAAAAGAGCTTATTCCGAGTGAGGCGGTAACGGTAGTCTTGTCCGAAAAAGGCTGGGCACGTGCAGCCAAAGGTCATGATGTTGACGTGGAAGGGCTAAATTACAAGGCGGGCGACGCCTATCAGGCCAGCGCCAAGGGGCGCAGTAACCAGCCTGCCGTGTTCCTGGATTCATCCGGTCGCACCTTTGCGTGCGACGCCCATGCGCTGCCATCAGCCAGGAGTCAGGGAGAGCCCCTGACCGGACGATTCAACATTGTTGGCGGCGAGCAATTTACCCACGTCCTGATGGGCGCGGATGAACAGCGCTTCTTGATGGCGTCGGATGCCGGCTACGGCTTTGTCGGCACGTTTGCTGACATGGTCAGTAAAAATAAAGCGGGCAAAGCTTACCTGAGCCTTCCTAAAGCTGCCAAAGTACTTGCGCCGGTAACAGTTACTCAACCCGATACTGATTTGTGTATGGCAATCTCTAACGAAGGCAGGATGCTGCTCTTCCCGTTAACGGACCTGCCTAGTTTGGGCAAGGGTAAAGGCAACAAAATTATTAATATTCCCTCTGCCAAGGCGCAAAGCCGCGAGGAGTTTGTCAAAGTGCTTACGGTAGTCCCACAAGGGGCCTCTGTGAAGGTACACGCTGGAAAGCGCAACATGACGCTGACGCCCTCCGACCTGGAGCATTATCGTGGTGAGCGCGGGCGCAGAGGCAATAAACTGCCTCGCGGATTACAGCGGGTCGACGAGATTCAAATCATCCCTGCTCAAAGCAATGATGTGCCGGATGAGCCGGAATAAGTGGTATGTGCGCGTACTCAGTGGTGGTTCTGACATCACTGAACTACACTCTTAAAATTAACCGTCTGAGTATCATCTGATGTTAGGTATTGTGTTTACATCGCTTATTGAAATGCTCGAAGAAAAGGTATCTCCGGAATTTGCTGATGAAGTGATTACCGAAGCAGGGTTAGACAGTCAGGGCGCTTACACCGCAGTGGGGCGTTATCCATTCGCAGAACTGGTTAAAATCCTGAATGTGCTTGAAAAAAAGACGGGCAAAACGCAGGAAGCGCTTCAGCATGATTTCGGCTATTATCTATTTGGGCGGCTTGCGCAGTCTCACGGACAGGTAATGGCTGGGCGTGAGAGCCTGCTCGATGCACTTGAGGTACTGGATGATGATATTCATGTTCAGGTAAAGAAGCTGTATCCGGATGCCGATCTGCCCCAGTTTACCGTGTTGTCACGTACCGAGAAGGCGATGCGGTTACGCTATTTTTCCACCAGAGATTTGTATGCGCTGGCAGAAGGGCTGATGGATGCTGCAGCCGATCATTTTGGTGATGCACTTAAGCGTGAGACATTTAAAACGTCAACACCACATACCTATGAATTCAGCCTGTCCGTCAGCTAAGTTGACGACAGACATACAAAAAAGCCTTAACAGTAACTGTTAAGGCTTTTTTAATGCTATTTATCTGTTACTTAGCATTGGTACTTTCAAAGATTTTATCGGCCGAAGCGGCAACAAATCCCTTGTAGTATTTACCATCCGGCATCTTGTAGCGCTGAGCAAACTCGTAAAAACAGCTTGGAATCATTTTAGATTCCGCTTCAAATTTCACGTAGGCGTGGTCAGCCATGGTAGAGGACTGTGCCAGATAAACAGATTCGCCGCCTTTGATCTCACCGCCTGAGTCGTTCAGGGTGAAGCCCGCGTCTTTAAGCATCTGGTTAACGTCAGTGAGCTCCTGCGTCTTTTTCAGGAAGTTCACGCTCACTGTAAAGTGGTTTGCGCGAAAGCCCCACGCCGCCAGCCAGGCCGCATACTCAGACTCTTCCAGCAACATATCGTATTCCGCTTTAGACACTGTCCAGTGCTTGCCTGAATACAAAAAGTTGTCCGCTTTTACAGCGTCGTCATCCATTTGCTCTACGAGATGGTGAATGATTTTCTGAGCTTTTTCAGAGAGATCCTGAACACGAAGCTCGCTGATAAAAACTTTGGGCTTAGTTTCGTCGGGATGCTCAAAATGCTTGGCATCCAGCTTTTTCGCCTCAAAATCGTAATTACCTTTTTCTTCGTAACCTAATGCCAGAAAATGTGCCGCGAGTTTGTCCAGCGACGTTTTTGGCAAATTAAAGGTACGAAACGCGACATGATCATTCACAATCTCGTCGTCATTTTCACTATCTGCCAACAATTCATGAATCTTGTAAGCAGATGGGGTGATATCTACATAGTCTTCCCACAAATTTTCGAACAGGGTATCGACATTAGAATGCATAAAAACTCCCTCTTACATGGTCAGGCCAGGACTCAATTTGCCTGGTAGTGTCACCTTTTCAAGCTCAACAGATGCTACCGGATACGCACAGTAGTCTGCTGCATAAAATGCGCTGGCGCGATGGTTACCACTTTCGCCTACGCCGCCGAAGGGGGCTGCACTGCTTGCGCCGGTGATAGGACGGTTCCAGTTAACGATGCCCGCGCGGATACGCTCGAAAAAGTACTGCCAGTCATCGGCACTGTCGCTGATCAGACCCGCTGACAAGCCAAAGCTGGTGTTGTTCGCTTCTTCAATGGCACTATCAAAGTCGGTGTAGCGAATGACTTTGATTAAGGGGCCAAAATGCTCTTCGTCCGGGAGCTTATCCAGCATGTCCGTTACATCGATAATCCCGGGCGTCGCAAAACCCTTTTTAGGATCGCGCTGTTCCAGCGGAAGCAGTACTTTAGCGCCCATATCTACCAGTTGTTGCTGTGCATCAACCATAAGTTTCGCAGCGTGTGCCGAAATCATGGCGCCCATGAACGGTTGTTCCTGCGCATCATATTCGTCAACATGGATATCTTTAGTCACTTCGATCAACCGTGACAGAATGGTATCACCCTGTTCGGTTGCCGGAATGAAGACCCGACGTGCACAAGTGCAGCGTTGCCCTGACGTTATATACGCAGATTGCACAATATCGTGCACTGCTGCTTCAGTATCTTCGACTTCCTTAACAATAAGCGGGTTATTACCGCCCATTTCCAGGGCCAGAATTTTACCCGGATGACCGGCAAACTGTTCGTGCAGCATTTTTCCAGTGCGCGAGCTGCCAGTGAAAAACAAGCCATCAATCCCAGCGTGTGAAGCCAGCGCCTTGCCTGTTTCTACTTCACCCTGTACCAGGTTCAGAACACCCTTAGGCAAACCAGCTTGTTCCCATAGCTTGATGGTTTCCTGAGCGACCATGGGAGTCAGGTCGCTGGGCTTAAAGATAACCGTATTACCCGCCAGTAAAGCCGGAACGATATGTCCGTTTGGCAGGTGGCCCGGGAAGTTATAAGGCCCGAACACCGCAACTACACCATGCGGTTTATGACGGATAAAAGCTTTGCCGACGGGCATCGCGTTTTCAACCGTACCGGTACGCTCATTATATGCTTTTTCAGAGATGCCGATCTTACCCATCATGGCACCCACCTCAGTGGCAGTTTCCCACTCAGGTTTGCCGGTTTCTCTGGCAATGACTTTAGCCAGTGCGTCTTTATTCTGCTCTAACAGTTCACCGAACTTTTTGATGATAGCCAACCGCTCATCAACGGTTTTTCTGGCCCATTCCGGGGATGCCTGTCGCGCTGCTGAAATGGCACTGTCGACCTGCTGGGCGGAGGCAGATTTACCTTCCCAGATAACTGCGTTCTTTGCCGGATCGGTGGACGTGATGTCGTGTCCTTCACCTGCGACCCATTCACCATTGATAAAGTGTGTCGTTTGCATGTAGTTATCCTGTATTAATTTCTTGAATGTACGGGCGCAAAGCGCACGTACTCGCCGGCATTGATATTTAATGCGGCGGCTGCCTGGCGCGAAATAACGGCGACCTGCTGTTCTTCACTGACTACCATCTCTGTAGCAACCGCTCTGAAATCATCTACCGATGTATTGATAATATAATAGCTACGTCCCTGAGCCGCTGTCTGGTCATCAATAATGATGGGCAATTTGCGGCTTTCCTGCGCAGTACGAATATGTGTCAGATTAGCCTCAACCGTCGGGCCGGCATCGAAAATATCGACGTAGCCTCGACAGCTAAAGCCTTCCTCTTGCAGAAGCTGCAGCGCCGGCCGTGTTTTTTCGTGAACCTGACCAATCACTTCCTGGGCGCGCTGACTCAGTAAGCTGACATAAATAGGATATTTGGGCATAAGCTCTGCAATAAAGACCTTATTGCCAATTCCTGATAAATAATCCGCGGTGGGGAAATCCATCGAGAAAAAGTGCTCTTCCAACCATTGCCAGAACGGAGAACGCCCTTCTTCGTCACTAACACCGCGCATTTCGGCAATGATGGTTTCGGAAAAACGTTCCCGATGTTCCATCATGAACAAAAATCTGACTTTTGACAGAAAACGACCATTGATGCCGCCTCGTGCGCATTCTCGCAAAAATAGCGTACAGATCTCAGTCACGCCGGTGTAATCATTGCAAAATGTCAGAATATCCACTGTGTTGTGAATATTCAGTTCCCGGGACGCGTGAACAACCTTACCCAGATGGTAATGGTAGAATGCATCGTCCAGGCCTACCGCTGCCTCGATACCCGTCGTTCCTACCACTTTACCCGTCTGGGTATCTTCCATCACAAACAAATAGGACTCGCAGCCAGGTTGGCTAACCTGACTGGTAAAGCCGGCTTCTGCGCGCTCAATTTTATTTTTCAGCAGCTCTTCATTGACCGGCAATGAAGTAAAGCCGATGCCAGATTCCACGGCAATTTCGTGCAACGACGAATAATCGCTTTGTCTGATTGGGCGAATGATATTCATGTTCGCTTACTCAACTGGTTATTTACTTGGCTTCAACAACAGCGGCAACCGCACGCTCAAAACGCGCCAGACCTTCACGGATATCTTCTTCCGGAATGATCAGAGACGGCGCAAAACGTACAACATTGGCACCGGCTACCAGTACCATCAGGTGTTCGTTAGCTGACGCAACCAGGAAGTCGCGGGCACGGCCTTCGTAGTCTTTGTTCAGTGCACAGCCTAACAACATGCCTTTACCGCGAATTTCTTCAAAGACATTGTATTTGTCGTTAATTTTGCCTAAAAGCTCACGGTACAGGGCTTCTTTGGCTTCAACACCGCTAAGTACCTCACGGGTATTGACAATATCTAATGCTTTTTCAGCAACTGCGCAGGCTAATGGGTTGCCGCCATAAGTACTACCGTGTGTGCCTGGTTTCAGATGCTCAGCAATTGCCGTTGTTGTCAGCATGGCGCCAATGGGGAAGCCACCGCCCAATGATTTGGCCGATGTCAGAATGTCAGGTGTGACGTCCAGGCCCATATAGGCATAGAGGTGACCTGTACGGCCTACGCCAGACTGCACTTCATCAAAGATAAGTAGCGCATTGTGCTTATTACACAACTCACGGACGCCTTTAACAAACTCCGGATCAGGAGAAATAATACCGCCTTCACCTTGTAGCGGTTCCATCATTACCGCACATGTTTTGTCAGAAATCAGCTTTTCAAATGCTTCAAGGTTATTGTATTCGCAATGGTCGACCGCACCCGGCTTCGGACCAAAGCCATCCGAGTAAGCAGACTGACCACCCACGGTAACCGTGAAAAAAGTACGGCCATGGAAACCTTTGTTAAATGCAATAATCTGATTTTTTTCTTCGCCAAATTTGTCCAGTGCCCAGCGACGCGCAAGTTTCAGCGCCGCTTCATTGGCTTCAGCGCCGGAGTTCGCGAAATAAACGCGATCAGCAAAAGTCGCTTCCGTTAGCTTAGTAGCCAGACGAAGGGCTGGCTCGTTGGTAAATACATTACTCAGGTGCCACAGCTTGTTGCCTTGCTCGGTTAATGCTTTAACCAGCTCAGGGTGACAGTGACCCAGTACATTCACCGCGATTCCGCCAGCAAAGTCGATGTACTCCGCACCGTCCTGATCCCATACACGAGAACCCTCGCCCCGCACCGGTACCATTCCAGCCGGGTTGTAGTTGGGAACCATCACTTCATCAAACGTTGCTCGAGTTACATTCATAGGTCATTACCTCTCTATCAGGCGTTTCAGGTGCGTATTTGCGCAGGCATGAAACACAATTAGAAAATAAATTTGGTCAATATTATGTCATTGTCAGCCGCGTTTGTCTTCCTGTATGCAGCTGCAAGCCCTTTATTTTCAAGGGGTTTGGCTTGTTTTGCAGGAAAAGTGAATAACTATCTAATGTGGCCGCAGAACAGAGTGAATACGCGCAAAGCCGGAGAGGGGATGAGTAATGGTAATACACAACGATTCAGCGGTAGCCGCTTCACTGTGCATGAATATCCACAAAATTTTTTTCACGCCGTTAACATAACCGCAGCCGGATTTTCGAAAATGTCGGCAGATTTCAGCATTTCCAGAGAACCGGCAGGGTAATGTTGCGATCGTAACGCAAACTTACCTGTTTCCTTATTAAGCAATCTGGCGCGAAACAGCATCCGTACTTTGGCATACTGGCGTGCCTGAACAATAATCTTTGTCAAAGGGGAACAAGTTTCAGCGTTTCCGGCCATTGCCAGTGTAGTCTCATTTATTGCTTGAGAAGGAATATTAATCACCCCTAGCAGACTGGCACAAAGCATGTCGGCTTTTTGTTTAATAAGGGCTTGGAGGTGATGCGCAGATGGAGCGATGCTGCTTAAAATTGCATACTGCTTTTTTGTAGCACGTAGACGTGCGTCGTTCAGCATAGTCTTGTGCGCTGTATCAAATTCAGCAAAAAACATGTGGCTCAGAATAGAGCGGGCAATGAAGTACATCGTTGTCAGAAGTGCTGCGCTATTAGCACTCTGGCCGGTGTACCTTGCCAGGTGGACGGCTGCTACACAAGTAACGTTTGTGAAGGTCTGATGCTGCTCATAAAGCTTTGGAAATGGGTCACGTGATGCTGGGGCAATATGTTCAGATAGCAGCTTAGGGATAAGCACGGCTAAATTATTCATTCCCAGATAACTTAACGCGGTACGCAGCTGCTTTACTGTTCCAGACTTTCCCTGGGCATACCTGCGGCGAAAAGCAGACGTGTTTACAACGCTGATAAGCGCATGTTCCATCCAGGGGATCGAAGCAATCAGCGGCGTAATTTGCGTGATTGAGCCAGCATCTGAATGTAGCAGACTAAACAGTCTGGCCATCGTGGTGGTACAGCCAACATACTCGCTAAACAGCGTTGCAGGGCGCGAAAGCCTGTGTTCGACTTGATCATGAACCGATTTGTGCAAAGACTGACTGATTTTATCACCGATAGATGCACTGTTTTGGGCATTTCGCAGCTTACTGTTAAGCGCAATCTGTTCAATCTCAAGCAAACGACGCCGGGCATAGCTTTGCTCTGAATCTTCAAATTTCACCTCGCCCGGTCGTCGCCGCGTCATGCGAACTCTGTCGGGCTGAAGCATAAATAGTTCAAACTGTGCTTCAATGCCAGCAGGCGCTGCTGGCGAGAGTTGCCCTGAGCGGGTGCTTGTCGTCGCAAACTCCGGGCCTTTCGGAAGGTAGTGACTGGCTGAATTTTCTGACGACCATGTAGCTAACATTGTCTTGCCCCGACAGTTGGCGTTGATAACTTACCTTTTATCGGCAGCAGTACAAAAAGGTTAACTCATGCAGATTCTGTAAAGGTTTGAGCCTTCAGCAAAAAATTGTTGAGCATGGTGTGGCCGTGCTCAGTCAGCAATGATTCAGGATGAAACTGAATTCCCCAGATGGGATGGGTTTGATGGGATATGGCCATGATTTCCCGATAGCCGGTGCTGTCCTCTACCCACGCATCAATATGAAAAGCATCGGGCAGAGACGAGGGCTCAATGACTAATGAATGATAGCGGGTGGCACTGAACGGTGTCGGCAGGTTGGTAAACAGACCCGTACCTGCATGGTCCACGCTGGAGACTTTGCCATGCAGAATATGCCGTGCATTGGTCACTCTGGCACCAAATACCTGACCGATAGCCTGATGGCCAAGGCAGACACCAAGCAGTGGCACATGCCCGGACGCATACTCAATCACTTTCAGACTGATGCCTGACTGATTTGGCGTACAGGGACCCGGTGATATCACAATTTTTTGCGGGGCCAGCGCCTCGATTTCACGCAGGGAAAGTTGATTGTTTCTCACAACCATCACGTCCTCGCCCAGTTCGACAAAATACCGGGCAAGGTTGTGAGTAAACGAATCGAAATTATCAATAAGTAGTAACACGAAAGGCACGCTATGGTTTGGCGATAAAACCTACTGCTTCGTAAACCTTTTGCAACGTTACACTGGCTTTTTCAGAGGCTTTGGCCGCGCCGTCTTTCATGACACTGTCCAGATAGGCACGGTCATTTCTTAACGTGTGGAACTTCTGTTGAATAGGCTCAACCAGTGCGACAACGGCGTCCGCAACATCGCCTTTTAAATGACCGTACATCTTATCTTCGTATTCGGGTACCAGCGCGTCGATTGACTTACCCGTTGCCAGTGAAAGCAGCGTAAGCAGGTTTGACACGCCGGGCTTCTCTTCCGGATTAAAATAAATTCTGGCTTGCTCGTCAGAATCCGTCACGGCCCGCTTAATTTTCTTGGTCAGCTTTTTAGGCTCTTCCAGCAACCCGATAAAATTGTTCGGGTTGGTGTCAGATTTAGACATTTTACGATCTGGTTCCTGCAGGCTCATTATGCGGGCACCAAATTCCGGAATATACGGGTCGGGCAGGGTGAAAACATCACCGCTATATAAATTGTTGAACCGCGTTGCGATGTCACGAGTCAGTTCGAGATGCTGCTTCTGGTCCTCACCCACCGGAACCTTATCTGCCTGATACAATAAAATATCGGCTGCCTGTAATACCGGGTAAGCGTATAAGCCGACATTGATATTGTTTATATTCTTTGCTGACTTGTCTTTAAACTGGGTCATGCGGTTGAGCTCGCCCATCTGTGCATAACAATTCAGCACCCAGGAAAGCTGGGCATGTTCAGGCACATGTGACTGCATAAACAGCGTGCTTTTATCGGGGTCAATGCCGCAGGCCAGGTATAAAGCCAACCCATCCAGACAAGCCTCGTAAAGATTTTTAGGATCCTGACGAACAGTGATTGCGTGCAGGTCAACCAGCATGTACAGGCACTCAAAGTCGTCCTGCATTGATACCCACTGTTTCAGTGCGCCCATGTAATTGCCGATGGTTAACTGCCCTGAAGGCTGGCAGCCGCTTAAAACAACAGGTTTATGACTCATGATGGTTCCTGACACTAATAAAGAATATAAAACTTATCGCGCTATCTGACTTAGCTCGTTGCGCATCTTATCGATAACAGCCTTGTAGTCTGGCGCATTGAAAATGGCTGAACCGGCGACGAACATGTCTGCGCCAGCTTCAGCTACGGCACGAATGTTATCCACTTTTACGCCACCGTCAATTTCAATTCGAATATTTTTGCCGCTTTGATCGATGCGGCGTTTAACGTCGCGCAGTTTATCATAAGTTGAATCCAGAAACTGCTGCCCACCAAACCCCGGATTCACTGACATAATCAGTACGTGATGCAGCTTCTCCAACGTGTAATCAAGATAGTGCAACGGCGTCGCTGGATTAAGGACTAATCCTGGCTGACAGCCCGCATCGATAATCGCCTGAATTGAGCGATCCACGTGGGCTGACGCCTCAGGATGAAAACTGATATAACTGGCACCGGCTTCGGCGAACTTTTCTATCATGTCGTCTACCGGCTCAACCATCAGATGCACATCGATGGGCGCAGTAACGCCATAGTCCCGCAACGCTTTGCAGACCATCGGGCCAATAGTCAGGTTGGGCACATAATGATTATCCATCACATCAAAGTGGACAATATCAGCCCCTGCTGCGAGCACAGCATCTACCTCTTCGCCAAGACGCGCAAAATCGGCAGAAAGGATAGATGGTGCAATCAAAAAGTCAGACATGCTTTTTTCCTCAGTACTCAAACGTGACCTGATACGCAGCACCGGCACAGTGGGGTCAGATGCCGTGCTTTCAGGGGGCATGCAAAGGAGTCACAGACTACCGCATTTTCACCATGTCGTCATGTAAGAAGCAGATTTACCACATCTTTCACTTCAATCGGGTGGTTTGCGCACAATTTGTGCAGTTGCACAAAGCTTGCTTTCTTATGGTGCATAAGCATCTTTTTATACATGCTGAAAACTCAAAATCCTCCCTGAATAAATAAAATATTTATTCATTTTAAACAACTAGTTATGCATTTCTTTTGGTGGAATCTCCATCTCTGCGACGCACGGGCACCGCTTTTGCGTTGAGTCATGCCAACAATAAAAATAGACAGAAAAAACTTAATTATTATCGACTTATCGAAATTTGGAGAACACACATGAGAAAGTCATTGCTAGCACCAGTCGTTGCCAGTCTTATTGCCGCAGGTTTGGTGGCCGCCCCCAGCCATGCAGATGAACTGACGGCGAATGTCAGCGTCACTAATAACTACATTTGGCGCGGTCTCACTCAGACAACCAATGAGGCTGCAGTGCAGGGCGGTATCGACTATGCGCATGAAAGTGGCTTTTATGCCGGCACTTGGGCATCGAATGTCCAGTATGGTGCGGATGATGTGTATTCTTACGAGCACGATCTGTATGCAGGCTTTGCAGGTGAAGCAGAAGGCTTCACTTATGATGTCGGTTATCTTTATTACAATTATGATGCTGAAGCCGAATTTGATTTCGGGGAGATCTACGGCACAGTCGGCTACGATGCGCTGAGCCTGAGTCTCTATGTTCTGGCCAATACAGAAGCTGATGAAGCGCCTGGTCAGGATTTCGGATTTGGTAAAGCTACCTATGTCTCATTGGATTACGCGATGCCGATCATGAACGGTACTGAACTAGGCTTACATGTGGGTCATCATCAAGGTGATTTCGCTGAAGCATTCAACGGTTTAACCGATAGCTATGTTGACTGGGCTGTGTCGTTGTCTAAAGATGGGTTTGGCTTTGCCATTACCGGTACCGATATGGACTCTGATGAGCCGGCAGCAGGCGGCGCGTATGACAATGACGAGATTAAATTTGTTGTCTCGTACGCGATAGACTTCCAGCTTTAACCAAGCTTTACCAGCAAGTCGGTGAGCAGAGATTCTGCACACCGGCTTTTTTTGTATTCGAACAAAAGATCAGCTTGTTCATTTTTGCCAGCGTATTATAATGAGGTTAAATTTTAGTCTACGAGCCCATCATGTTTATCAGGGAAAAGGTAAAAACGCTGGCTGCTCTGGGAAGTGTAACAGCAGGTTTATGGATGTTAGCCTCTGTCAGTGCGCTGGATCAGGCAGAGCAATGCCGTCAGAAAATCACCGCAGGTATGAATACTGAGCAGGTTGATAGCGAGTGCGGGTCACAAATGCAGATTAGCTGGCGAGCTTGGGCTTCCGGCAAATCACTTTCTTTTCAGTTCCACTTCTTCGATTTGTTGGAGCTTCTCTATGGCGGCGAATCAGATGGCCGTTTTTCTGGTCAGGGCAATTAGTCAGTCAGACAAATCGCGTCCACGAATTATCTCAGTGATTTTAAGTGTCCTGGCGAGCGCCTTTGGCGTGCAAAGTCAGCAAAACTATCAACGGGATTTCTCAGAAAAGTCACCCCTTCCTTACATTATCACCGGTATTATCGTTACGGCGTTGCTGGTGGGAGGGTTGATGGCGCTGGTTCTCTTCATCACCAGCGAATAGTTATTGATCAGAGTGCACGAGCCATATCGGGGGGCGAAAAATAAGCCAGAACCTCGGCTGCTGGTTTGCGTAACGCACCCTTTTGACTGATAGAGCGTTTTACCGACAGCATCGAGATTGATGCGCCCTGATACATTGTTCTGATAACCGGTAAGTCATGATTGGAAATCAAAACAGGTATGCCCCGCCGTGTTGAGGTTTTGTGCGCCAGCGATGCCAGCTTTGATTGCGCATCCATGCCAAACCCACGGGTAGCATAACTTGTGAATGCGGCTGTCTTACTGATGGGGGCATAGGGCGGGTCGCAATAAATAACATTGCCCTTGCGTGCCCGGGAAAACACTTTTTCAAAGGGCAGACAGGTAAAGGTGGCTTGTTGTGCTTTCTCAGCAAACCGGTACATTTCTTCCGCCGGGAAATAAGGTTTTTTGTAGCGTCCGAATGGAACGTTAAACCTGCCGCCCAGGCTGTACCGACACAACCCATTATAACCGTGACGGTTCAGGTAGACGAAGAGTACCGCGCGATGATATTCATCACTGGTATGGTTAAATTCTTCCCGCAGAGCGTAGTACGCATCTTCACAATTGTAAGCTGCAGTGAAATAACGCTGGGTATCAAATACCAGTGCATCTGGTTGGGCTTTGAGCAAGTTATACAGGTTAATCAGATCAGGATTAATGTCGTTGAGCAGATACCGCTTGTAGTCGGTATTTAAAAACACCGAGCCAGCACCAACAAAAGGCTCTATGAGTTTGTTAGCTTGCGGTAACTTCGCATTAATGTGCTCTACCAGACTGTACTTACCCCCGGCCCACTTCAAAAAGGCCCGGTTTTTCTTTTGCGTCATGCTGATTGATTAATACCTACACGCAGTCGAAGCTACAGGTGTGCTTCAATTTGATATGGACTGTTATTATTTGGCAGGTGTAGCGCTAAAAAGTCAGACGAAGCAGACCAACACAATACCCAGTTAAGTGATTGTATCCGGCATCATCGATCGCGACAACCAACAATACGAACTATCAGCAAAATAGCCATTATTTGTGATTGTAATGCTAGCGTTTATGTCCTGATTGCACGGTTCTTCCACGCAGGTAGTGGGTGTTGGAAGAGACTTTCTTTTCCAGCGCATCGCGACTGGCGTGCCATGACTGGGAAGGGCGCTGTACGCAATTTCGTCCCGCTCTTTTTGCGCTGTACAAGGAAGCATCAGCAATGCTCAACAGTTCTGTGACATCTTCTGCCTGACTGGGAACGAGCGACGCAATACCGAAGCTGGCGGTGACGGATAACATTTTGCCATCTTCCATCACGATGGGTGAGTAGGCGATAGTTTTGCGAATGTGTTCAGCCAAATCAAATGCGTCATTCTCACTGGTATTAGGCAACAGAATAGCAAACTCTTCGCCACCATAACGCGCGGCTAAATCAGTATGGCGCAGAATGTTTCTTTGTAAACATTTAGCGACATGCTTTAAACACAGATCCCCAATCAGATGGCCGTGGGTATCATTAAACTGTTTGAATTTATCGATATCCAGCAGAATCATACTGATTGTGGTTCTGTCGCGCATCGCCCGTTTAATCTCAGCTTTGAGACGTTCATCCAGTTCCCGGCGATTTGATAGGCCAGACAATTCGTCCATTGTCGCCATTCGCTTCAGTGTCTGGTTTTGTTTAACTACCTTGTGTTGCAGGTGAATATTTTCTATTAGTAAGCTGACGACTACGGCTGCCGATGACACAAGGCTCAGGACCCTGGCGGCATACCAGCCGTAGCTAAACCTGGCACCGGAATATATTGACAGGATGGCCTCGCACAATGCAGCAAGCATAGCCAGCGACAACCAGGCATAAATCTCATTCTCGAACTTACCTTTTACGACAACAACGGTGAGGGCCAGTGCGCAACAAAACATCACCGCCGGGCCATAGATAAGAGATAAAGAATCAGAATAAGCACGACTTTCTGAAATCAACGGGGGGAGCTCAACCCATGACAGAAGCGTGGCGGCAATGATACCACCAATAACCAAGAGCTCTGTGCCGAAAAGCGCAAGTGTCCATCGCCAGACCCGTTTGGTAACAATAGGGTAGGAGCCATCGACCAGCATACCCGCCGTAATAATGATGGGAAAGCCTAAGTGCCAGGCAATCCAAAGCCATGCTGCATCACCGGTAGAAGCGGTTATGAGTGAAAATGTTTCCAGGTTATCGGTGAGAAGTCCGACCTGAAACGGTGCCAGTAACGCGACCCACAAATACGCCATAGATAAAATGCCAAATGTCAGCATGCCCGTGCGACGAAAATGTGCATAAAGTAAAATGGCTGAGATAGCTTCCAGAATAAAAATTGCAGTACCGTAAGCACCAAGAAAACCAATTGATTGTGCACCCGGCTGCTGTGCCTTAACCAAAGCCCACGCCGAACCACCAAGCACAGTGATCGCCAGAATAATCAGGATGCCATATTGCATCTTACCGGGGCGTGTAATTAATTGAGAATATTTTTGCATGAGGTTAATTGTCTAAATCGGGACATTCCTGAATTTTCCCAAACAATGTTTTCAACATCTGTGAGATAGCCGGGTTAATGAGATAGTACTTATACATTAGGCTATTGTTGTTTGATCATGTTTTCTGCAAATCAAACCGTACGAGGGGGCAAGCATTTGTAAAGTAAGAAAAAGGAAAGGCTAGGAGTTGTCCTTTATTTCAGCAAGTACCTGGTCTGCGGCTTTAACAAAGGCATTACTTTTTCCGGGATATTCCGGCAACAGCGACATCGCCTGACGTGCCTCGGTAACTGAGCCAAATGGCTGTTTAAATAACAGTACGTACCAGGGCCCACCATATCGCTGTGTCTGATATATCCATACTTTGTCCTCAAGCTTGTGGTCATTGATAAAGTCGCGCAGAAGCGGCGCATCTTTCAGTCCAGCAAGTTGAATAACATAGTCCTTAGGGGTGAGCAGTGATAAAAGTGTCTGGTTATCCAGGGTATCTGACGCGTCTGTTTTCGATTCTGGTGCAGTTGTATTCGCTGTATTCGCAGTAATCGCTGTATTTGCTTCGCGAGCCCGTTGAATCATTGATGTGGCAAACTCTGCATCGATAACAGGCACAGGTTTAACGTCGGCCTCTACATCGCTCGGTTTTTCTTTGACGGTGTTATCCTGGGCGGCGGACACCTCATTATCCCGGCTCATGCGCTTTTCGTTCATCTGCTGCACGGCACTTTGCCAGTCGGTAATTCTGGCTTGCGCGCTTGTGACATCATCAGTCGTAGCCGAAGACGTGTCAGCTTGTGATTTGCCAGCTTCCGGTATCGATTCGGATGAATCCGCTTTGTTCAATGTTTCATCATTTACATCCGCCGGTTGTTGTTCGACCAACTCGCGGTAAGCACTACCGGGTGTGGGTAAGGGGGCTTTATCCTCTGCGGCTTCCTTTTCTATCGGTGAAAATAATGCTTCCAGCTCGCTGGAATATTGCCAGGCGATGAGTGCAGTGAAACACAATAAGAAAAGCAAAACGGCAATGCCCCAGAACCAGGGAGACTTCAACCGGTTTTGTGAAACCGTGTGCTGTGCGGCGCTACGTTCATCCAGTCTGGCCTGAAATGCCTGGCGGCGCTGGCTGATAAGCTGGTCCAGCTCAGAACCCACCTGTTGGGCCATGACTGACTGACTGGAGATAAGTAAGGGCGTATTGGTGTTCTTGGCCGGAAGCCACTGTTTTGCCTGTTCTGCCCAGTCCGACTGACCAAACAACAGAACATTGAGGTGTTGTTTGTTGCTGGCAAACCGGCTTTGTAAAACCAGATCCCATAACTCCTGAAGTAGTGCATCTGGCATATGCTCGGCCTGAGTAATGGTAATCAGGACAGGACCATGATGCTGATTTAAATCGGCCATCAGCTCATTAAGTGGGCGAACGTAACTTCCCACTTGTTGCCCCAGTAATTGCTGACACAGCAGTCTACGATAATCATGAAGTTCGAGAGTAGGTTTTGCTGTCAGGTAGGCAATGTCCGTATCGTCGTTTTGATTAAAAACGAAGGCATCGAGAGTCTTTTGCTGCTGGGCAACAGAGTCTCCGCTGACAAAAATCAGCTGAGAGGAATAGGTTACCAGATACTCCAGTCGTTCATGCAGTGGTGATTGCACGCGCGCTCCCTAAAGACTTGCCTGTCGATAACTGCCCGGTTTCCTGTTGCATGTAATCAGCATTTACCAGGAAGGGGAATTATCGACAACGATTAACGGCCCAGTATGTCTTCTAACATTTGCTGTGTGACTTGCTGCGTCACCACTGCCTTTCCAATAGTCGTTGGAATAACGAAGCGAAGTTGACCGGCCTCTACCTTTTTATCTCTACGCATATGAGGCAGATAGGCATCAATATGCATCGAATCAGGCCCTTTCACAGGCAAGGAGAAAGCAGCGATTAATTGTCTGACGCGCTCCGTTTGTGCGGCGTTCAGCCAGTCTAATTGCTCTGCCGCCTGACAGGCCATCACCATGCCTGCTGCAACAGCTTCGCCGTGAAGCCAGTTGCCATAACCCTGCTCAGCCTCTATGGCATGTCCGAATGTATGACCCAGATTCAAAATAGCGCGCAAACCACCCTCGCGCTCATCCTGCGCGACGACCTCGGCTTTTATTGCGCAGCACCGGTAGATGACCTCTATAAGCGCTTCTTCATTGAGCGAGCGAAGTGCACTGACCTTTTGCTCAAGATGTGAGAAAAAGTCAGCATCATAGATGATGCCGTATTTGATGACCTCTGCCATGCCCGCAGCAAACTCTCTGGGGGGAAGACTTTGCAGCGTGTTAACGTCAATCGCGACCAGCACTGGTTGATAAAACGCGCCAATCATATTCTTACCCAACGGGTGATTAACAGCTGTTTTGCCGCCTACGGACGAGTCTACTTGCGACAACAGGGTCGTCGGAACCTGAATAAAGGGAATGCCACGTTGATAGGTACTGGCAACAAAGCCACACAAATCACCCACAACACCGCCGCCCAACGCGACAAGTGTCGTATCACGGGCTGCATTAAGTTCAAGCAGGCGCGTCATGATATGTTCATACTGCGCCAGCGACTTGTATTGCTCACCATCAGGGATAACGATGGTTTCAACCTGTTTATCGCCGCAGGCAGCGATAACCTTATCCAGATATAAAGGCGCTACGGTCTCGTTGGTGACGATCACTGCCATCGGCCCTTTTATATAGGGCATAAAAAAGCCAGTCTGCGCAAGCAGACCGGCTTTTATTTCAATGGGATAACTACGCTCGTTTAAATCCACCGTTAACGTCGACATGAGCGCAACTCCTGATGTTAATTAAAACAAATCGATTTTACTGACAATCTGGTTAGCTACCGCACGTGCAGACTGGTCATCTGTATCGATAACATAATCCGCGACTTCTTCATAAAGCGGATTGCGCACTTCGGCCAGCTCGCGAAGTACAGTCTCAGGCTCTCCATGCTGGAGTAGCGGTCTGCGCTTGTCACGCTGTGTACGAGCAACCTGTTTATCAATTGTGGTCTGCAGGTATACAACGATACCCCGTGCAGAAAGACGGTTACGTACGTCTTTATTCATCACTGAACCGCCACCGGTTGCCAGCACAATACCCTGCTTGTCGGTAAGATCGTAAATGACGTTTTCTTCGCGTTTGCGAAAGCCTTCCTCACCCTCTAAATCGAAAATCCACGCAATGTCAGCGCCAGTGCGGCGTTCGATTTCCTGATCCGAGTCAAAAAATTCAAGGTGAAGTTCGTCTGCCAGATGTCTGCCAATGGTACTTTTGCCAGCACCCATTGGGCCAACCAAAAAGATATTACGTTTTTCAGCCATATTTGCTTATATCACAACTTTCATTATGTTAAGGGCGGCGCGTCTCTTACCTTCTCAGCCTACCCATTTACGCGTGCTTAAAATCTCGATTTATAAGCACCACTCTAGAACCTCGCTTAATTTTCGAGAGCGGGATTATCTCAGTTTCATCTGTCCTGATGCAAGTTTTGTTGTTGTTTTAATCGGCAGGCTTGAAAAACAGCGGGTTAGGGAGCGTTTATTCATAAAAAAAGGCGTCTCATGACGCCTTTTTAATCATTATCGTGTTTTAAAGTGTCTCGGTGACGATTTTGGGTGTCACGAAGATAAGCAGTTCACGCTTTTGATAAATCTCAGAACTTTTCTTGAACAGGTTACCTACCACTGGCAGGTCGCCGAATAATGGGACTTTCGATATATCATCGGTATTCAGTTGCTGGAAAATACCACCCAGCACAACCGTTTCGCCGTTTTCCACCAGAACCTGTGTTTTTATCTCCTGGGTATCAATGGCCACCGCTGGGCCTGTAGACGTTGATACGGTTTCACCCCGCGTATCCTGAGTAACAACTAGATCCAGGATAACGCGGTTATCTGGTGTGATATGTGGCGTTACTTTTAAGCTTAATACGGCTTTTTTGAACTCTACAGAGGTTGCGCCAGACGAGGTAGCCTGTACATACGGAATTTCCGTACCCTGTTCAATATAGGCTTCACGCTGGTTCGCTACGGTAATACGCGGGCTGGCAATAATTTCACCTTTATTCTCAGATTCCAGTGCCGAAAGCTCCAGATCCAAAATGGTGCCATCTACCAGACTGGCTACCTGAAAACCGATACGACCGGCACCTGCAGCCGCAACGGGCAGGTTGACATTCAGTCGGCTGTCTATGCCAGGCACGCCACCACCGATGGCAGTATCAGCACCTTCCAGTGACCCCGATACAGCCGCATCAGAACCGCGATCAGTGATGCCCCAGCGAACACCCAGTTCTTCACCGACATTGTCACGAACCGTTACCATGCGAGATTCGATAAGGACCTGCTTCACCGGAATGTCCAGCGCATTGACCGTTGCCCTGGCCTGATCGATAGACTCCTGAGTATCTCTTACCAGCAATGTATTCGTTCTTTCATCAACACTGACCGAGCCACGCTCACTTAGAATGCCGCCACTTTCAGACTTAAGAATGGCCGCCATTTCCTGAGCTTTTGCGTAATTAACTGTGATATTCGCAGTTTGCATCGGTGCCAGTTCTTTTACCTGCTGTTCAGACTGCAGCTGCTGTGTCTCGCGGGCAGCCAGCTCTTCAGAAGGAGCGACCAGTAAGATATTACCGTCAAGGCGCTTATCCAGCCCCTTGATACGCAAGATCATGTCCAGCGCCTGATCCCAGGGCACACCGGAAAGCTGAATCGTAACATTGCCGGTTACAGTATCGGTTGTTACCAGATTGAAATCATTGACCTGTGCAATTATCTGTAGCACCTGACGAACAGGCACATCCTGAAAGTCCAGTGAGATAGGCTTACCGGTATACTTTGATTTTTCGTTCAGCGCTTCCTGTTGCTCTTCGCTCATAGGTTCAATTTCGATACGCAGACCTTCATCGGTCATCGTGTGACGCGCGAATACCGGGTCAACATAGTCAATAACCAGACGAGCAGACTCTTCATCCTGAAAACTTTCGATATGCGTTACGGCAGTGCCGAACTGCGTGACATCAAGTTCAACAAATTGCTCTTCTGCCAGCGCAACACCAGGCAATGTCACAGTCAGTTGACCCTGAGACTCAACCAGTTGCGGGCTGACTTTGTCATTTTCGAACGACACCAATGTGACGGCAGTGTTATTTTTGGCGCGGGTAAAATCGATATTGGTCAGGATATTGTTAAAACCTGCTTCGCTATCTTCATAAGGATCCAGCAGAACAGGCTGTTCCTGCGCGCCGGCCAGAGGCATACCGTTCATGACAAAGAAAAACGCCATCAGGCCTGTGAAAAGCATCCACTTTCTGCGATGCGTACTGTTTAACCGTTTATTAAAAATATATCGCTCAGACATTATTATTTTCTCCTGCTGTCGAATTCAGCGACAACGTGGTTTCTTCCCTCTGCCAACATCCCGCACCGTCGGGAAGCAACTGTTCTATTTTTACAGACTGGCGGTTAATAGACTTTATCGTGCCGTAAAATAAGCCGATACGACTGCCCCGGGTCCCCTTCAGAAGCGAGCCATCCGCAGTTTTAAACAACACCCATTCAGTTCCCTTACTTTTAAAGCTGCCGGTATATGCCAGCGCATCAAGGCCATATTGTTCGAGAGACTCTTTGCGACGATCATAATCTGGCTGCAGACAATTTGACTGCGTTTTAGCAACCAGCGGTTCACTTCTGTCAACGGGCCGTTTAAAAGGGCTTCTGCGGTCTGTTGAGTCATATTGAAACGCAGGTTGCGATGAGAACTCCGGATAGGGCTCAATATGGACCTGAGTGTTTTGTTTGACCTTATTAGTATATGCCGTTAAATCATCCAGTTGGGGCGCACATGCAGATAGCAGGCCAACACAAAGTGACGGAAAAATGACATTACTCAGCTTCATTGTCTGTCTCCTGAACACCGGTGAGTGCGGTACGGTAGGTTTTCGCCTGCAAACGCAGTTGCAGTCGCTCATCCTGTTGCTCAAGCCGGAAATTATGCAGTGTCACGATACGGGGCAAGTCAGCCACTTTGGAGGCAAACTGACCAAAACTGTGATAGTCGCCGCTGACTTCCATCTCAATGGGAAGCTCGGTATAAAACTCTTTTGGAATCTCTTGCTGCCAGTTCAACACTTTAAATGTTAATCCTGCAGACGTGCCGACATAGGTGACATCGTCCAGCAAGCCCGGGGTTTCGTTGCTGGTGGGCAAAGAGCGCAGCATGGACGAGAAATCCTGCTTAATTTTTGCCAGTTGCGATTCGTAAGCGTCCAGATTGACCGCAATCCGGTATTTCGCTTCAAATTGCATTTTCAGCTCTGCTTCTTTTTTCTGTGCCGCTTCAAGCACTGGCAGTTTAGGCTTGACCACAAACCAGTAACTTACTCCGGCAATGATGATTGCTACAAATACGGCAACAACAATTTTTATTTCCTTAGGCCAGATCGCAACCTGCTCGAAATCCAGGTCATTCAGCTCTTTTAGTTTATTAACATCAAACTTCATGGCTAACTCTTCTTGGCAGTAGTATCAGCCGGGACAGGGGCAACGTCAGGGCTGATCTGAAAGGTTAAGGTAAAGCCACTCACCGCATCAGCTGCGGAAGTATCGGCAATAATTGACGATAAATCACCGTGAGAAAACACCTCAGAATTTTCAATGCGACGCATAAAATCTGACAGGCGGTTATTTGACTCACTGATACCTTCAATCGTGATGCTGTTTCCAGAACGCTGCATGGTTTTAAAAGACACGCCCGGCGGCACAATCTGCGCCAGCTCGTGGAATACCCGCGGCGCCACATTCCTGCTGACCTGCAACTGGCCAATCAGCGCCATGCGTTGTTCAATGGCAGACTTTTTCTCTTTGATTTTCTGAATTTCAGTAATCTGCGCATCCAGCTTAGCGATTTCCTGGGTCAGAAAAGTATTACGCGCATTCTGGTGCTGTGTTTGTTGTTCAATGGTCTGGCCGGCCACCCAGAAGATGAGCCCGATAGTAAGCGCTACCAAAGCAAGGAAGCCTAAATAATTCTTTTTTTGTAACTGGCGCTGCTGTTCACGCCAGGGAAGCAGGTTTACATGTGCCATGTGTCGAAACTCCGGCTGGCCAACCCTGCGGCAATTGCAAGCTGCGGGGTGACACTCTTAAGACGTTGTGGGTCGATTTTTTCGCTGATCTGCATCCCTGCAAAAGGGTCAAAAACTTCTATTTCCAGCCCGAGGTCTTGCTGTAAAGCATCCGTCAGCGAGGTCAGTGTCGCGCCACCACCTGACAACAAGAGCTTTTTAGGGCGTTCAGTGTGCGAAGTACTCATGTACATCTGCAAAGCACGGTTGATTTGCTGTACCAGATTAGCGGTAAAAATAGGCAATGTTTCTTCCTGCCAATTACCGGTCAGCGTTTTATCCAGCAGCTGACGCTCAGCTTCTTCTTTGTCCATCATCTGGATAACAGAAATGTCCTGTACCAGCATGCCCATACCAAAGCTATGCTCTTTAGCATAAATCACATCACCGTTTTGCCAGACACACATCTGTAGGAGGGTGGCACCGATATTCATACAGCATACGCGCTCGTCCTCTTCAGCAGGATAGAAGTGCGTCAGCGCATTGCCCAGCGCGTACCCTTCAATATCCACCACTTTAGGTTCAAACGGGACTTCGCGTACCAGCGTGATGCGATTGTCTACCATGTCTTTATGCGCTGCAGAAAGCAGTACATTGACCTTTCCGGCATGGCTCTGGCTGGGGCCGAGTTCTTCAAAGTCGAGGTAAACTTCGTCCAGTGGGTAAGGAATCAGACTATCTGCCTCAATCTCAATCTGGCCTTCTAACTCAAGGTCACTTTGATCGGGCTCCATCTGCACAACTTTGGTTATAACAGAGCTGCCAGAAACGGCGATAGCCACCTGCTTGCCTTTCACTTTCAATGCCTTCTGCACTTTTTTCAGCGCCAGGCCGACCGCATCAAAATCACGAATTTCACGTTCCTGGAATGCTTCTTTATTGATGAGCTCACAGGCAAAACCGGCCAGTTTGTACTGGTCGCCGGATTTTTCAATTAGTACCGCTTTAATTTGACGAGTGCCTATATCAAGGCCCACAATAGACGGCATCTTTTTCCTAAACAACGATTTCATGGTAGTAACCGGTGATCCAAAGTTTGGGGTCTGCTTTAATTTAGAATCTTACGCACTTTTTTTGAATATTTTGGTTCTCATAAAAGCACGTACGTATAGAATATTAATCAATTGGGCATTTTGGCCTTGGTAATGAAGTCTCCGTGAAGTTTCTAAAATCCCTGTTAATTCTTATCTTTATCGGTGCGATCGTCGGCTCTGCCGCGTTGATCGGTATCTATTTTTATATCAAACCAGACTTGCCCAGCGTCACTGTTCTGAAGGATGTTCGGTTGCAAACGCCTATGCGTATTTACACGCAGGACGGCAAATTAATCTCTCAGTATGGTGTTAAACGGCGGATCCCGGTAAAACTTGAGGACGTTCCGCAGCAAATGATTGATGCGGTGCTAGCCACCGAGGACAGCCGTTTTTATCAGCATTCGGGCATTGATCCTATCGGGATCGGTCGGGCCGCGCTGAATCTGCTCATTACCGGAGAGAAACAACAAGGTGCCAGTACACTGACCATGCAGTTGGCGCGTGGCTTCTTCCTGACCAGAGAAAAAACCTATATCCGAAAGATAAAAGAAATTTTCATTGCCTGGCACATGGAGCAGCTTTTATCTAAAGAGGAAATCCTTGAGCTGTATCTCAATAAAGTCGAACTGGGCCATCGGGCGTTCGGTGTCGGTGCCGCTGCTCAGGTATATTACGGAAAGTCTCTGCAGGACCTGAATCTGGCACAGATCGCTACAATTGCGGGCTTACCCAAAGCGCCTTCTGTGCTTAATCCCATCAGTCGTCCCGACCGCGCTAAAGCGCGTCGTCGCGTTGTATTACTGCGAATGCTGGATGAGCAGCTTATTACGCGTCAGCAATTTGACCAGGCTGTTAATGAGGGAATAACGGCCAAAAAACACGGCGCAGAGATAGAGATAAGCGCGCCGTATCTTGCCGATCTAATCTACAGCGAAATGGTCGAGGTGTATGGTAAGGAGGAGGCGGAAACTGGCGGTTATCAGGTGTATGCCACCGCGCCTTCAGATATTCAACAGGCGGCCCAGGATGCAGTGGTAAGAAACCTTCACGATTATGATGAGCGCCACGGCTATCGCGGACCCATCGATTACCTGTGGAATCGTCCTGACAAAAACGAGATAGCAGATTCACAGATGGCTGCATCAGATGAGCAGCAACAAGTCACAGTTGATGTGGAAGAAACCGAGCCTCTCTCACAGAAGACCAGAGACGACTGGACTGACAAGCAAATGCTCAGTGCGCTTGGCGATGTAGAGCGTATCGCGCCACTGGTTCCCGCTGTCGTACTTGCGGTCAATGAGCAATCTGTTGATGTGCTGGATGCAGATGCAACTAACCGCACGCTTACGTGGGAAAATATTGATTGGGCCCGGCCCTATATTACGGATTCACGTCAGGGGGATGAGCCAGAGTCGGCTGCCGATATTCTGCGTGAAGGTGCCGTGATTTATATTCGCAAGCAGGAAGGGCAGTGGCGTCTGGCGCAAATGCCTGCTGTGAGCGGTGCCCTGGTAGCGTTGAATCCAAAAAATGGCGCTGTGCAGGCGGTAGTGGGCGGTTACAGTTTCTATCAAAGCCAGTTTAACCGGGCAACGCAGGCTAAGCGTCAGGTGGGTTCGAACATCAAACCTTTTGTTTATTCTGCAGCGCTCAATAATGGCTATACCACAGCGTCAATCATTAACGATGCGCCAATTAATCAATGGAATCAGGCGACAGGCGTAGCCTGGCGTCCTAAGAACTCACCACCGGAATACGACGGTCCTATTCGCATGCGTATGGCGCTGGGTAAGTCTAAGAACGTGGTCTCGGTACGCTTGCTGCGTGGGGTAGGGCTAGACAACACTGCCACTTATCTGGAGCGCTTTGGCTTTCAGCGTGAAGATATTCCCCGTGACGAGACGCTGGCATTAGGTTCCGGCTCACACACTCCACTGGAAGTAGCCAGAGGCATTGCCACCATCGCTAACGGCGGGTATCTGGTTAAGCCGCACTTTATTGACAGAGTACTGGATGAACAAAATACTGTTCTGTGGCAGGCAGATCCCGTCTGGGCGTGTGATGAATGTGATGAGCCAAGCATTGAATCAGTACAGCAGGATGTGGAATCACAATTGGCGATGGCGCTGGAGGCCAGTCAGCGGGCATCTGAAATGGAAACACCCAAACGCTCAGCCCCACGGGTTATCAGCGCACAAAATGCATTTTTGGTAGCGGACATGATGCGCACAGGTGTGCAGGCGAATGGTAACTGGAATAAGAAAACGTACTGGATGGGAACCGGGTGGCGCGCGAAAAATCTGCTGCAGCGTGATGATCTTGCCGGAAAAACCGGTACCACCAACGATTCCAGAGATGCCTGGTTCTCGGGATTCCAGAAAGATATGGTGGTTACAGCCTGGGTCGGCTTTGATGACATGAACCGTAATTTGGGGCGTGCCACGCGCAATCAGAATCTTATTAATCGCAATCCTGAGCGGTTCAACTGGATTGGTAATGCCATGATTGGCAGCGAAAGCGGCTCCCATGCCGCCCAGCCAGCCTGGATCCGCTTTATGAAAGTCGTCTTGGAAGGAAAGCCTGAAGAAGCGCTGCCGGTACCAGAAGATATTGTCCGGGTTCGCATTGATCGTACCAGTGGAAAGTTGACCCGGCGCACTGACCATACGACACTATTCGAGTATTTCGAAAAAGGGACTGAGCCGTCATCCTATGTAAGGGACGACGATGTGGTAGATCCTGCACAAGAAGATACGAAAAACGCGCCTGAGCCAGAAGAAATATTTTAATTCACTTTTGTACCTGAGCTGGCTCAGATGTGTTGTTGCCTGAACTAACATTCGGAAAGAAAATGTCACAAGACGATAACCGATATCTTTATATTCCCCATTCCGGGCCTTCATTGCTAGAAACACCACTGCTGAACAAGGGCAGTGCATTTACTGCCAGAGAGCGCGCTTCATTTAACCTTACCGGGTTGCTGCCGCCACGCTTTGAAACCATTGAGGAGCAGGTTGAGCGTGCGTATATGCAATATAATACGTTTGATGACCCGCTTAACAAACACATCTATCTGCGCGCGATTCAGGATAATAACGAAACGTTGTTTTATCGCCTTGTTCAGCGTCACATTGATGAGATGATGCCTATCATTTACACGCCTACCGTAGGCGATGCGTGCGAGCAGTTCTCTGATATCTACCGCTCTTCACGCGGCTTGTTTGTCTCCTGGGAAGAGCGTCATCAGTTAGATGATATTGTGCGTAATGCCACTAAACGCAAAGTGAAAGTGATTGTCGTTACCGACGGTGAGCGCATTCTTGGTCTGGGCGACCAGGGTATTGGTGGTATGGGGATACCCATTGGTAAGCTATCGCTTTATACCGCCTGTGGCGGAATCAGCCCGGCTTACACATTGCCGGTTATGCTGGATGTGGGTACCAATAACGAAAAACTGCTTAACGATCCTATGTACATGGGCGCTCGCCACCCGCGTATCGGACAGCAGGATTATGATGAATTTATCGATATGTTCATTAAGGCCGTCAAACGCCGCTGGCCCGACGTGATGATTCAGTTCGAGGATTTTGCCCAGCCTAATGCGATGCCGCTACTAAACCGTTATCGCGATGAAATTTGCTGCTTCAACGATGATATTCAGGGTACTGCCGCAGTGACCCTGGGCACCATACTGGCTGCATGCCGGATGAAAGAGCAAAAGTTATCCGATTTAAATGTCGTGTTTGTCGGCGCAGGCTCTGCAGGTTGCGGTATTGCTGAAATGTTGATTCAGCAAATGCGCCACGAAGGCTTATCTGATGAACAGGCCAGACGACAGGTCTTTATGGTTGATCGTTACGGTTTGGTGACAGAAGGCATGGAGAACCTGCGGGACTTCCAGGCAAAGCTTGCCACGCCGATGTCACAGATTGGGGACTGGACCTTTTCAGGTGAATATGCCTCGCTGCTTGATGTGGTCAACTGTGCAAAGCCTGATGTCCTAATTGGTGTATCCGGTCAGCCAGGCCTATTCACTGAACAGGTTGTCAGAGCGATGAAGCTCAACTGCGAACTGCCGATTATCTTTCCGCTGAGTAATCCCTCACGTCAGGTTGAAGCAAGACCCGAGCAGGTTATTGAGTGGACAGAGGGCGAAGTGGTAATTGCCACAGGCAGTCCGTTTAAGCCTGTTGAGTATAAAGGTAAGACTTATCCCATCGCACAATGTAACAACAGTTATATCTTCCCGGGGATTGGGCTGGGCGTAATTGCAAGCAAAGCCCGCCTGATTAGCGATGAGATGCTGATGGCGGCCAGTAATGCACTGGCTTCAGCGTCACCGATGGCGAACACCGGAACAGGTGAATTGCTGCCTCCGCTTACCCAAATTGCGGATTTAAGCAGACAAATTGCTTACGCGGTTGCCAGAGTGGCAATGGAGCAGGATCTGGCCCTTGAGATGACCGAGGAAGCATTGATGTCCAGTATAGAGCGTAACTTCTGGCGTCCTGAATATCGCCCCTACAAACGTGTAAGCATTTAAGAAGCTGTAACTTCAACCCCTGGCGGTCTGAATTGGTTGGTAAGCACACGCTTACTTTTCAGGCCGCTTCTTAGTTCTGCTACCTTTCATTATTCTCGTCGTCTGTATCTGGCAACATTGGCAGACTGACGCTTTTCAACGGCCACTTTAACCAATTTGTGCGCTGCCCGTCTCTCCTGATATATGCCACATCCTTTGAACGCATGCGCAACTATCAGCGGGCTGCCTTGGTATGCAGACTGCTTTTTGAACGAATCTGCATCAATAGCGTTTCGACCTGCTGATGTGTTGCCGGTCAGCAACGTTTAAACCGTTGAGCGAGGAACTGCATGTCTCTAATACTCGTTAAGTCCATGATTTAATTTAACTATTACTCTTTGGCATGGTTATCGCTACCTAGGTCGTATATTCGCTATCTCGTTGTCGTGTATCTACAGATAGCTGTTTTGAACTGACAAGAGGAAATTGATTTGCTGTATCCATTACCAGTTCGGTCTGCAACTGCATCACGCCTTAAAAAAGGATTACTGACGCTGGCCTGTTTATCTTCAGTCACGCTGCTAAGTGCGTGCGGCGGAGGCGGCGGAAGCGATGACACAGGGTCTGCGAATAATGATGCTGCTACACCAGAAGAGAAATTCATTACTAACTTTACATTGAATGTCTCTGATGCGCCTGTCGACAATGCGTCTGAAGTTGTGGTGTATTTCAGCGAAGTTGAACTTGTGGGCGAGGGTGAGCCTGTCGTTATCGATGTCACCGACCCTTCCGGCAACCCGCGAATGTTCGATCTATTGGAGCTGCAGGGTGATAAGTTTGCCAATCTGGTAGATGACGTGGAAATCCCTTCTGGTGAATATGGTCAGATGCGGTTAGTCATTGATGAAGACTCCTTCATTGTAATGGATGACGGCACGTATCCCCTTGAAGTGCCCAGCAATAAACTAAAACTTGATGGTTTTGAGGCGCAACCTGAAACCAGTCAGATTTTTACCGTTGAATTCGATTTGCGCAAAAGTCTGGTCAACCCTCAGGGTAAAGACGCGGTTTTCTTAAAGCCAAGAGGTGTGCGTTTGGTCAGTAATGATGCGGTTGGCACATTGAGTGGCAGTGTCCCGATGTCGCTCATCACAGATGAGGCGTGTTCGGTTAAAGCTGATGCCAACAAGGGCAATGCGGTCTATCTGTATGAAGGCAACGAATTGGATCCTGCGCTGCTGGGCGATGATGCTGATGCACAAACGGAAGAAATCCGCCCGTTGTCGGTAGCCAATGTTGTTTACGATGAAACAGCAGACACCTACGACTTTACCATCGGGTATGTGCCAGCTGGCAACTATACCGTCGCATTCAGCTGTCTGGCTTATCAGGATGAGCCAGAAACAGACGAAAACTTTGAATTTCAGGCTGTAGAAGAAACACAGGTAAATGTGGGTGAAACCACAGAAGTGACTTTTAACTAGCCTACCAGTTTGCGGGCAACGGAAGGCTCGCCTTTTATTCTACAAAGGCAGATGCATCGGCATCTGCCTTTTTTGTGTGACAACCAAAAGTGATGCTTCTGCGTATTTAGCTCCATGATTTGCAATTATCAGGAGCTATCATGAGCAAAGAAAAAGAGAGCTATACACCGCCGAAGGTATGGAAATGGGAGAAGGAAGACGGAAGTCAGTTTTCTAAAACCAACCGGCCCACTTCCGGTCCAACCCATGAACAGGCTTTACCTGTAGGTGACCACGACTTTCAGCTTTATTCAATGGCTACACCTAATGGGCAAAAAGTCACAATTATGCTGGAGGAATTACTGTCTGCCGGTGAGAAAAAAGCCAACTATGATGCCTGGCCAATTTCTATCGGCGACGGCGATCAGTTTTCTACCGGGTTTGTAAATGTTAACCCTAATTCAAAAATTCCCGCCCTGATGGACCACAGTCAAAATCCGCCTATCAGATTATTTGAGTCAGGCTCGATTCTTCAATACCTGGCTGAAAAATTTGAACGCTTTGTACCAGAAGATCCTATTGCCCGCGCAGAATGCAATAACTGGTTATTCTGGCAGGTTGGATCGGCGCCTTATCTTGGTGGCGGGTTCGGACACTTTTATGCCTATGCGCCTTACAGTATGAAGTATCCTATTGACCGTTTTACTATGGAAACCAAGCGCCAGTTAGATGTGCTGGATAAGCATTTATCTTTTAATGAGTACATGGCTGGTGATGAATACTCTATTGCTGATATGGCGATCTGGCCATGGTATGGCAACCTTGTGCTGGGCAAGCTGTATAATGCGGCCGAATTCCTGCAGGTCGAGGAATATGAACACCTGATGCGCTGGGCTAAACAAATCGCAGAACGTAAAGCCGTGAAGCACGGCATTATCGTCAATCGCTTCTGGGGTGATGAGGCGCAACTCAAAGAACGCCACAAAGCCAGTGATATTGATAAAGCCCTAAAATAATATAGCAACAGGGCAACCGATGGTTGCCCTCTGATTCTCAGGAATATTTTACGCTTTTTTAGCCTAAGTATTTGCTTGCAACACCAGTTAAATGCGCTACGCTCCCGCCAAGTCTTTACATTCTAATGTGGTAATCGCGTCATGCAGTCCTCACCGGCCCCCAATGTTTGGGGCATCACACCCATATTTGTATTTGTCGGCCTGATCATTTTCGCCGGTGTTGCTACCAGCGACATTACAGCCATGCCTGTATTGGTGGGGTTTATGCTGGCAGCAGGCTTCGCGCTCTTATTACAGCCGAAAGGCAAATCACTGAGTATCAGCGACAAAGTACATTTGTTCTGCGAGGGCGGTGGCAACAGTAATATTATCTTACTGGTAATCATTTTTTTAATGGCTGGTGCTTTCTATTCCCTGACCATTGATATTGGTGCCCGTGATGCGACAGTGAATCTGGCATTAAACTGGGTGCCGCAGTCGCTGCTATTGCCGGGGTTGTTTGTTATCTGCTGTTTTATTTCTTTTGCCATGGGCACGTCCATGGGCACCATCACAGCATTATCGCCAATCGGGGTTGGACTGGCTGAGTCACTTGGGCTATCGGCGCATTTACTGATGGGAGTTGTGATTTCCGGGGCCATGTTTGGCGATAATCTTTCATTTGTTTCAGATACCACAATTGCAGCAACCCGCAGTCAGAATGTCAGACTCACTGATAAATTTAAGGCAAATTTACTGGTGGTAACGCCGGCAGCAATCATTACTGCCGCGCTGCTGTTTTTTGTCGATACAGGCACGCCCCCACCACTGGATGAAAAAAGTTATGCGCTGTATAACGTGTTACCGTTTGTTATCATCATCGGGTGCGCACTGACCGGAATGAATGTCGTACTGGTACTGGCCAGCGGTATTGGCGCTGCAGCGCTGGTGGGACTTACCAATGGTTCTTTTGATGTATTTGGCCTGTTTGCGAGTATTCAAACCGGTATGGGCTGGATGCAAAACCTGGCTCTTATCGCAATAACGATTGGCGGTATCGTTGCCCTGATGACTGTATATGGCGGTATAGCGTGGCTAATCAAGCTGCTGACGCGCAGGGTAAAATCTAAGCGTGGCGCAGAGTTCAGTATTGCGTCTCTGGTGGGATTTCTGGACCTGACCACGGCCAACAATACCATTGCGATTGTCACAGCCGGGCCTATCGCCAAGGATCTGGGGGAAGAGTATCACGCTGATCCACGACGTGTAGCCAGTTTACTTGATATTTTTTCCTGCGCCTGTCAGGGGATGGTGCCCTATAGTCCACAACTGTTAACCGCCGCCGCCATTGCCGGAATTTCACCGTTGTCCATCACAGCGTATTGTTGGTATCCCATGATGTTACTGGTGTTTGGTATTATATCGGTCGCGACAGGCTGGCCTGCATTTAAAAAGCCAATGGAATCGGGTTTATAAGTAACAGCGTATGATTGACGCGCTCGTGAGGTAGCGCGAAGCGATAAGCTAGAATGTGCCGCCGGCTGGCTGCAGGTGTTCATCGAAAAAGTTGGTTACCAGCGGCCACAGACGCTGTGAGCTTCTGGAGAAAAAGCGCATATGCCCGATGTCATCTAAACCAAACGCAGCAGGATACAGCACGCAATATCTTGCATTACTGCCTTCGTAAACTGAAATCATTTCCTTAAGGTTGGCTTCATTGGCGATGGCGTCGTCACTGGCAATGATCCATTTTGATGGAACCGCAAGACTGGAATAGTAATGGTCAGTGACTTCCTTCCCGAAACTGGTTTGCACATAACCCTGCCCGTTACACCACTGGCGCCACTGGCGTGCTACACCCCGGGGCAAGGGCTCACCCATTCCGACCCAGTTTGATTTGGTATGACCAAACAAAAAATTGGAAACAGGAATAAACACATTCATGAAAAAATGCGCTTTCAGCCGGTAGCGCAAACGCATGTTTCTCAGCGAGCCTGAGGAACTGCCAAAATTAATAAACGCTTTCAGTTTATGAGCATTGTTCATCAGACCGATAAGCTGGCCGCCGGCACTGTGGCCGACAAGGAAATAGGATTGACCCGGAAAGAATTCTTCTAGTGCATCAAGTGCTGCTGGCATATCCAGTTTGCCCCACGCAATGAGATCAGCATCGCTTTTTCTTGTGGATGTACTTACTGACTCACCGATCCCACGGTTGTCAAAAGTCAGTACCGCAAAACCATAATCTGCCAGAAAAGTGGCAAAGTGCGCGTAAAACTGACGCCTGATGCCCGTGGCCGGCGCTATAACAATCGCTCCGCACAGGGGTTTAGTCGGTCTGAATAATGTCGCAGACAATCGATAGCCATCGTCGCATTCGAGCGTAACAGGCTCTTGCATATATCTTCCTCATACCATCATCTCACCAGTAAAAGCTATTCGGCGAGAAGAATCAACCTCCCGAACCTCCTATAGACAGTCGAAAACCGGCATAATTCAATTTGCAGGATCTATTTGGATAAAATAAATGCAATTACTGAAAATGTTAACTTCAGGAACCAGCAGCAGGTAATTTACCCTCACATTTATCCCAGTCCCGCGTTTTCAATGAGGCTAACAGCGCAGCGTTGAAATACCTGGCATATACCTTAGCGACAGCCGCATATTTGTCGTATGCATAGCTACCCGCTTCATAACTGCTATTAGATAGCGGCTTGGTTCCGAATCGTGTGACCAGACAAGCGGGTACGTCCGGCTGCGTGGTTTGTTCACCGTCAATCACAATTAAGAATCGAAAATCACGTTTGCCGAATGCCTCACCTGCTGCATATTCAGGCATACCTGACAGCAACTTCTTCATTTTTTTATCATTTGGCTGCTTTACGTAACTGCAGCCACCAAGTAATAAAGCGAAGAGGATCAGTCCGCTTGCGATGCGACATGTCATAATCTTAAGACTCTTAATTGCGAGAGGCCGATTTTACGCGAGATGGGGCCGCAATGCCAAGCGCTGTTCAGGTAAGCGAAAGCGTAAATACTTTGGAATTTCGCTGAAAGTTGTAAAGCTCTTTTTTTGCACCGGGCAATACCGAAATATCAGCAGGCTGAAAGCCTTGTTCTAAAAACCAGTGCGCGGTAAGCGTGGTCAATACAAAAAGGTTAGTGATGCCGTTTTCCATCGCGCGTTGCTTTACCGCTTCAAGGATACGCTCGCCTCGGTTTTTACCGCGATAATCCGCATGCGTCGCTACACAAGCCAGCTCTGCGCAGTTATCCTCAGGGTAGAGATATAACGCCGCACAACCTATGATCATACCGTCGCGAACAATGACGATAAACTGATCGATTTCATTTTCCAGGCGCTCTCTGGAGCGTTTGACCAGCGCACCACTTTCTTCCAGCGGCTTAATGAGGTTTAAAATACCGCCTACGTCATCAATGGTGGCGGTGCGCAGCTGTTCGTAATGATGCTCCAGCACCAGAGAACCGGCACCATCACGGGTAAACAGCTCCTGTAACAATGCGCCGTCTTTTTCGTAACTGATGCAGTGGGCGCGCGGGATTCCAGCGGCCACACTGGTTATCAGCGCCCGCAGTACCGTTTCCTCGGTATTGATTTCACCCTGGCGCATCATATCTTCTAATACCGGACGTTCAATGGTACGCAGCAGTTTTCCTGACTGATTATGCACACCGTCATAGTTAGAAAATACGATGATTTTATCGGCAGCCAGGGCGATGGCCGCCTGGGTGGCGACATCCTCATGGGACAGGTTAAACACCTCGCCGGTGGCTGAATAGCCCATCGGGGAGAGCAGCACAATTGAGCCATCATTTAAATGGTCATTAATACCGGTGGTATCGATACGCCGGACCAGCCCGGTATTTTCAAAATCCACACCTTCACGCACGCCCATTGGTTTGGCAACTACGAGGTTGCCGGTACACACCCGAATTTGCGCGCCATGCATCGGCGAGTTAGGCAACCCCATGGTAAGGAGAGCTTCTATTTGTGAACGCACTGAACCTGCGGCGTCTTTAACGCACTCAAGGGTTGGCTTATCGGTGATCCGAATACCGTTTGAAAAACGGCTTTCAATAGCCCGCAATGCTACGCGTTCATCTATCTGTGGACGCGCGCCATGGACCAGCACCAGTCGCACGCCCAGGCTGGCCAACAAGGCAATATCGTGAATGATGTTAGCAAAGTTGGTATCCTCGATGGCTTCGCCACCGAACATCAGGACGAACGTTTTGCCCCTGTGCGCATTAATATAAGGCAAAGAGCTTCGAAACAGCTTTATGCCATCCTGATGTTGCAAAACCATAGTTACTTATCCTGTCTGGCTACAGCCGTCAGTGCGTCATCCAGTGCTTTGTGCACGGTCTCCATGCTGGTACCACCCAGAATGTTGCGTTTATTAATGCCATACTCCAGCTGGAGCACCGGATACACATCCTCATCAATCTTATCGCATATGGCCTGCAAGCTGGTAAGCGACATATCCTCAATTGCGCATCCTTCCTCCAGTGCCTTTAACACCACCTGTCCGGCGATATCGTGGCCCGTTCGAAACGGGATACCTTTACCTACCAGATAATCAGCCAGCTCGGTGGCATTGGCAAAGCCCTGAGCAGCGGCCTCGCGACAACGGGATTCGTTCAGGCTGAGTGAGTCCAGTACCTCCGAGGCAATACATAAACAGCAATGCCACTGATTTACAGTATCGATGGCACCTTCCTTGTCTTCCTGCATATCTTTGTTGTAGGCCAGTGGCAATCCTTTCATGGTCACCAACAGCGATTGCAGTGCGCCGAAGACACGTCCGCATTTTCCGCGCATCAACTCCAGCGCATCCGGGTTTTTCTTCTGCGGCATCAGGGATGAACCTGATGTTACAGCGTCACCTAACTGAAGAAAGCCCGCCTCGCCGGAGTTATAAAAGATCAAATCTTCAGCCATACGCGAAATGTGCATCATGCTGGTACTGGCGCAAAACAAAAGCTCCAGCACAAAGTCCCGATCGGACACGGCATCCAGGCTATTCAGACATGGCCCGTCAAAGCCGAGCTGTTTGGCAATGTCATGGCGATCCACCGGGTAGGTGGTGCCGGCCAAGGCACCACATCCTAACGGACACTGATTAAGTCGAGCAGATAAGTCGTCAAGGCGGCTACGGTCACGTTTGAACATTTCAACATATGCCAGACACCAGTGAGCAAAAAGCACAGGCTGAGCCCGTTGCAGGTGTGTGTAGCCCGGTATGATGGCATCGCGATGCCGGTCAGCCACCTGCAACAATGACTGGGTGAGGGTGGTCAGATCGGCTTTAAGCGAATCGACGTGCTCACGTACCCACAGACGAAAATCGGTGGCAACCTGATCATTTCTGCTACGACCTGTGTGCAGCTTTCTGCCCACATCGCCTAATTTTTCAATCAGTGCCGCTTCCACAAAACTGTGAATGTCCTCTTCTGTGCTGCCAGCAAAATCAAGCGTGCCCTCTTCGGCCTGCGTTTTAAGCTCAAGCAGGGCAGATTCCAGCTGATGTTGCTCATCGGCACTCAGTACGCCTGCTTTGTGTAAGGCTCGTGACCAGACTACCGAGCCCTGCAGATCCTGCGCGGCCATTACCTGGTCAAAAGGCAATGAGTCATTGACCTGACGAAACATGCTGCTGCTACCAGCGCTGAACCGACCTCCCCATAGTGCCATGAGCGCCTCCTATTTCTGCTGGTCTTTAAGGGCAGCTATCCGGCTGGACAGGCTGAACAAGCGAATGAAACCTTCGGCGTGTTTCTGGTCATATACGTCATCCGCACCAAAGGTTGCGAAGTCCTCAGAATACAGGCTGTTGGGTGAGCGGCGCTGGGTAACTGTCGCCGTACCTTTGTAAAGCTTGACCACGATATCTCCGGTAACCTTCTGCGCAAACGACTCAGCGCCTGCCAGCAACGCATCGTTGAGTGCGGTAAACCAGCGTCCGTCATACATGACATGGGAAAACTCCAGACCAATCTGCTCGCGGTATTTCAGCGCCGCCTTATCCAATACCATGGTCTCAAGTGCTTTATAGGCTTTCATCAGCACCGTTCCCCCTGGTGTTTCGTAACAGCCCCGGGATTTCATGCCCACCAGACGGTTTTCAACAATATCAATACGACCCACCCCGTGTGCTGCCGCAAGGTTATTCAGTGTTACCAATGCCTGATACGGAGACAGGGCTTCGTCATTCACATGGGTCAGTTCGCCCTTATCAAAGCTTAAGGTCACACGCTCAGGCTTGTCGGGTGCGTCTTCAGGTGACACCGTCATCGTCCATACCTGCTCTGACGGCTCCTGCCACGGATCTTCCAGCTCGCCGCCTTCATGGGAGATATGCCAGGCATTGGCATCGCGGCTGTAGATTTTGGTGGCAGAGGCGCTGGTTGGAATATCGCGCTGCGCAAGATAATCCAGCAAGTCTTCACGGGAGACCATGTCCCATTCTCGCCAGGGCGCGATAACGGTAAGTTCAGGCGCCAGCGCTGAAAAGGTGCTTTCAAACCGTACCTGGTCGTTGCCTTTGCCGGTGCAACCATGACTGAGCGCATCAGCCCCGACTTTGCGTGCTACTTCAACCTGCGCTTTGGCAATGACAGGCCGGGCCATTGATGTGCCCAGCAAGTACTCACCTTCATATACCGCACCTGTTTTGATGGTGGGGTAAATGTAGTCTTTTACAAACTCTTCTTTAAGATCGACGATGTGACATTCACTGGCACCTGAGGCAATGGCTTTGTCGTGCAATCCCTCCAGCTCTTCATCGCCCTGACCAACATCGGCGGCAAAGGCCACAACTTCACAGCCATAGTTTTCTTTCAGCCATGGAATGATGGCGGAGGTATCCAAGCCGCCTGAGTAGGCCAGAACCACTTTTTTAATTTCTTTTGACATAAATAATTCCTCTTACGCGCCCAACAGGTGCGTTAAAATTGCGTTTTGCCCATGCATGCGATTTTCGGCCTGTGCCATTAACAGGGCGCAGTCGCTGTCTATCAGCGAGCCGGTAATCTCCAGATCACGATGTGCAGGCTGGCAGTGCATGACATATTTTGCACCGGTTTGCTGCATCAGTGCTTCGTTGACCTGATAGGGCATAAAAGTATCTTTGATAGCCGTCAAAGGCGTATCATCGCCCATCGACAGCCACGTATCTGCATAAATAACATCAGCACCTTCTGCCGCGCTGACATCATGACTTTGTTTTATATCTGCGCCTGTGGCACGCGCAATTTGTTGGGCTTTTTCAAAAATTGTCGGGTCCACCTCATGATTAGGGGGGGTAATGACAATTTGATGACAACCCAGCAACGCGCCAACAATTAACAGTGAGTGGGTGACATTGTTGCCGTCACCAATATACGCAAGGGTCAGTCCTTTAACCTTACCGTAAGCCTCATACAGGGTGAGGTAATCTGCCAGTGCCTGGCATGGGTGATAGGTATCGCACAATGCGTTGATTACCGGTACGTGAGCCGCATCGGCAAACTGCTGCAGCGTACTGTGCGAAAAGACTCGTGCCACAATACCGTCTGCCCAGCAGGCCAGATTAGCCGCAACATCTACAGCATCCTCGCGTCCCGCCAATTTCCCCGCCTGGCTATCCAGGTAGACCATGTGGCCACCCAGTTTATTGATGCCGATATCAAAGCTGACCCGGGTACGTAGCGAGGGCTTTTCAAATAATGCCACAATCGACTTACCCGCCAACACGTTGCTGTAACGGCCGGGCGATTGCTTTATGGTTTGCGCCAACTCAAGCAATTGCGCCATGTCTTCTGGCGTCCAGTCAGCAAAGGTCAGTAAATCCTGTTTCATGAAATCTCTCCGGCCTTGGTAGCCTCTGGTTGTATTTGTGTGCCGGTGGTGGCGTTAAGTAAATCTTCAGGCGCGGCATGCCAGCTGCCGATAAACACAGCACGATGAAGTTCAGTGGCCGCCTGCAAAGCAGCATCTGTTTTAACTTTCATGCCATCGGTGATTACACCGGACTGTGACAATGTCGCAAGTTGCATGGCATCTAAGGTGGTAAAGCGCTGGCCCAGCTCATCCAGCACACCTTCGACGTTGGATAAGAACAGCAGTTCTGCGCCTAACAGCTGAGCAATGGCGGTAGCAGCCTGGTCGGCGTTAATATTTAGCAGTCGGCCATTGTCGTCACATCCAATGGAGCTGATCACAGGCAGAAACTGCTCTTTAATCAAAAGTTCCAGCAGTACGCTACTGTTGGGTGTAGCCTGGCCAACAGCGCCTAACTGGTTGGAAATGGCCTGGCAGCTGATCATGTTGCCATCCATTAGAGACAGGCCGGTGGGTGTCATGCCTGCGCCAATCGCCAGCGCGCACAATTGCTTATTGGCGCTGCCTGCAAGTGCACCACATACCACCGGCATATGCGCATCTGGTGTCACGCGCAGTCCATCTACTTTTTCGCTGGTCAGCCCCATACCCGTCATCATGGTTTCGACCAGAGGACCGCCGCCATGAACCACCGCCACGGCGCGACGTTTTTGCAGCGCTTTTATTTGGGTCATAAGCTGACGCGCGGCTTTTTCATCATCAAGCAGCGCACCACCAACCTTAATGACAATCGGATGTGGCATCATAGGTAAGTTAATCCTTTTTCTGAGGGCCAGCCGGCCATGAGGTTAGCGCACTGTATGGCCTGCGACGCGGCGCCTTTCATCACATTATCAATGGCCACACCCACTACCGCATAGCCACTGGTTTCATCGAGTTTGTAATGCACATCCACAAACGGGGTCAGAGCGACATCGTCAATCTTCGGAAACTGATGCACTAAGCGCACCAGGGGTTTGTCCCGGTAAGCGTCTTCAAAGGCTTGGGCAAATGCGGCAGTGTCAACGTCAGGCTTGGTTTTGACCGTCACCGTTGCCAGTATGCCGCGTTTGAAGTTGCCAAGATGCGGCGTGAAGATGACTGGCGTACCCAGGTAAGCTTCTATTTCCGGTGTATGGCGATGGCCCAGTACACCATAAGCCTGCAAACTGACTTCCTGAAAACTGGTATTAAGCGCAGCTTTTCGCCCTGCGCCACTGACACCGGAAACGGCATTAATCACCGGACGAGCCTGTTCATCCAGCAATCCTGCTTCCATCAGCGGTTTCAGTGCAAACAGCGAAGCGGTGGGATAACAGCCGGGAACAGCTACCACAGAGGCCTGCTGGATTTGCTCGGGATACCACTCCGCAAGCCCGTAAACCGCTTTTGCCAGCCCGGTGTCGGCGGTATGGGTAAAGCCGTAAAAATGTTTGAACACATCGGTGTCTTTAAGTCTGAACGCACCGGATAAATCCAACACTTTGGCCCGGCCCGCACTTAATGGCTCGACCCACTTGTGACTTGCCTGATGTGGCGTGGCAAGAAAAATAAGATCCATGGTATTAGCCAATAACTCAATCAGGCCATCGCTCACCGGCTCCAGCTCCAGTACCTGCAAATGTGCCAGACGGCCATGCAACTGGCCGAGCGACTTACCGGCGTCTTCGCTTTGCGCAGACACCAGTATGCGCTTTAGCGCCATGTCAGGATGATTGTTTACCAACTCCACTAATTGTGCGCCGGCATAACCGCTGGCGCCGATAATCGATACTTTTAACATATGAACAGTGTAGACAAAGAAGGAAAAAAACACCTTTTACCTTTACCGCCTGATGCCAGAGGGCTATCGCGTGCTGCGAGTAAAGGTAAAAAGCGCGCTATAGTGTACGTGCGTGCTATGCCCTACGTATTACGCAGTAATTCGTCGTCGGGCACACCGCATCACATAGCGAGACGGGGGAGTGATAACTGGTTTAGTGGCAATGCCGTGCCAGCAGTTGCCAGCTTTTGCATTGTGCATAAATAGTCCTGCGTTACATAAAATAAACCTGACGAAATGCCATGGTAACGTAATAGAATAATTATTCAATAATTTTATATAAGTATTTAAAGTGGTCGGAGTGGAAATCCTCTCCATTGTATTAATTTATCGATAATTTGCCTGAGCCAAAATCGAAAAGCGTCACTGGATAATTACTTATTTTGCTTACCATATTGAAAACCATCAGCGAGCAGCATATAACATTAAGCATTACTCAGATTAATGCAGGCTACATGACTATGACCAAAAGAATCGCACTGGTGGCACACGACCATAAGAAAACGGAATTGCTTGAATGGATTAAGAAGCACCTGAGCGTGATGCAGCAGTGCGACATTGTTGCCACTGGCACGACCGGCCAGCGCATTATTGAACAAACCGGACTTGAGGTATTGCGCTTAAAAAGCGGTCCGTTGGGCGGCGACCAGCAAATCGGTGCAAAGATAGCGGAAGGTGAGCTGGATGCGCTGTTTTTCTTCTGGGATCCGCTGAATCCGGCCCCCCATGACCCGGACGTGAAGGCGCTGCTGCGGCTGTGTTCTGTGTGGAATGTGCCAGTGGCCTGTACCAGTGCAACAGCTGATTTGATAGTGACATCACCTTTGTTTTTAAGTCAGGATTTCAAGCCGCTTAAACCGGACTACTGATAGGATCTGCCGTGGTTAAGTACTGAGTGGCACGGCTCGTCAACGCCGGTTCCGGCGATTATTGGTTATCCTTCGAATCTCTATCTGGCCAGACCATTGCAAATGCCGCTATGAGCACGCATGATGGTGATATATATGCTGAACCGTCCGAATTGGGCGGTTTGCAGATCACTCTCAACTTTTCAGCTAAACCAAAAAATGAAAAAAATAAAATTAATCGCTGAGACTGAGCTAACCGATTGCATCGAGCAACGTATTTTACCGTTTTGGAAAAATAAAGTCAGACAGGGCGCATTTTCCGGCCAACATGGTGTGCGTGTCAGCTATGCCTGGACAATACCTGACGATTGTCAGGGCACGGTGGTTATCAGCTCAGGGCGTATAGAATCCTTATTAAAATATAAAGAAGTGATGTATGACCTGTATCAGCATGGACTGGCTGTATTCATACTTGATCATCGCGGACAAGGATTGTCGGGGCGGATGACCGATAATCCCCATCATGGCTATGTCAGTACATTCGATGACTACGTCGACGACCTGGTCAGTTTTTATGAAAAAGTCGTAAAACCAAACCAGCAAGGACAAGTGGCGCTTTTATGTCACTCCATGGGCAGCGCCATCGGCGCGCTGACGTTACTTCGCCATCCCGGTATGTTCAGTTGTGTTGCGTTTTGCTCCCCCATGTTTGGTATTCGTCCAGCCTTGCCCGACAGCGTTGCCAATATACTGTTGTGGATGAGCGAAAAACGCGCAGTCAGACGCGGACAAAAAAGTGACTTTTTCTTCGGACAAAGCGACTATAAACCGGTGCCGTTTGCCCTTAATAAGCTCACTCATAGCCGTATTCGCTATGACTGGTTCAGAAAATTATACAATGAAAGCCCGGAAATCCAGCTTGGTGGTGTTACCGGCCAATGGCTTGTCGCGGCCAGAGAAGCGATGAAAACCATCCGCCTGAGAGCCCGGGAATTGGACATGCCGGTTTTGTTATTAAGTGCAGGTGCCGATAAAGTCGTGGATAATACCGTCCAAGAAGAAATTGCAGCAAAGATCCCTCACTGTATTTTTACTCAAATACCCGGGGCTGAGCACGAGCTGTTTATTGAAGCCGATGCCTACCGGCAACCCGCCATGGAATCCATTTTACGCTTTTTCTTTGCAAACCTTTAACTAACGGGCATAAGCCAGGCTTGTGAGTAAACGCGGCGCAGCTTATGCTATGTCGCGCGCTAGCCGCAAGGCTGACACTTTAATTTCTGTTTAGCTTTTCTTGACAGGTACCGCCATGATTGACATCGTTTTATACCAGCCTGAAATTCCGCCAAATACCGGCAATATCATCCGTCTTTGCGCTAACAGCGGATTTGCATTGCACCTTATTGAGCCACTGGGCTTTGAGTGGGATGACAAGCGAGTCCGTCGCGCAGGATTAGATTATCATGAATTCGCCAATGTTATGCGGCACGCCGATCTTGAGGCCTACATTGACTCGCGCAAGCCCCAGCGCATACTGGCTTGCACAACCAAGGGGCGGGCATTTCATTCTGATATCGAATATCAAACAGGTGATGCTCTGATTTTTGGTCCTGAAACCCGGGGGCTGCCAGATGATTTTATACAATCATTACCACCTGAACAGCGTGTGCGTATCCCCATGTTACCGGATAGCCGGAGTATGAATTTATCTAACGCGGTGTCGGTTTTTGTGTATGAAAGCTGGCGTCAGTTTGGGTATCCCGGTGCAAGATAAATTCAAGAATACTAATTTAAATGAGAATTATTACTATTTACATTTTGTAAAGACCTCGCTACAGTAGCGCTATTCTTTCACATGTTGATGATAATTCTTATTTTATGGACAAACCTACTCTTCTTGCTTTATCAATCTGCGGTGCCCTTCAGTCATTTTCCTCTTTCGCACAGCAAAATGATACCTCAACATCCGATGTAGAGAAAATTGAGGTCACAGGTACACGCAGTGCGTTCGGTGCCACGAAGTCTGCTGTGCCTATTGTTGAGCTGGCGCGTTCAGTGTCGATTGAAACTGCTGCAGATCTGGAAGATAAAGGGGCCTTTAACCTTTCACAGACAGTGACTTACATGGCAGGTGTGACAGGGGAAACCTATGGTTATGCCACCAGAGGCGATTCCATTAGCAGCAGAGGATTAGCAATTCCTCGCTATCGTGATTCTATCCAGGAGCTTTTCGGCAGCTACAATTCTACCCGCGCTGAAGTTTACACCCTTGAGCAGGTAGAGCTACTTAAGGGGCCTGCGTCTGTTTTGTACGGCCAGGGATCGCCGGGTGGTCTGGTCAACTATGTGTCTAAAACACCTAACATGCGTACCGGCAGCGAAATCATGCTTGAGTACGGCAGCTTCGATAAAAAGCAGGTGAATGTAGACCTAAACGGCGCGTTGACCGACGATGAAATCTGGGAGGGCCGGGTGGTGGGTATCTATCGCGATGCTGATACGCAGGTAGATTACGTTAACGATGATACGCAGGTACTCATGCCCTCTGTCAGCTTTGCACCTACCGCCGCAACAAAAATTACCCTCATCGGCTTGTATCAGAATACTGATAGTGACACGGCAGCGCAGTTTATTCCGATTGAAGGTACGCTTGAACCGTTAGCCGATGGCAGTTACCTGCCGGACCAGAACGTGTATGCAGGAGAGCCCGGATTCAATCGCTATGACACAGAGTCTAAGCAGGTCACGCTGTTAGGTGAGCATGCGTTTGACGATTCGACATCGCTGACATTTACAGCGTTGTGGCGCGATGGTGAGGCTGATTATCATCAGGCCTGGCCGGTATTTACCGGTGCCGGCGTCAGTCGTTATCTCAATAATTACCTGGGTGCATCGGTTGCGCCAACAGACACCACGGCTGCCAGAACCTTTTATCAGGCTGATAATACTTTTGAACAAAAAGCGATAGATGTACGTCTTGCAAAAACACTGCAAACAGGGGCTCTCACCCACAATATTTTAGGTGGTGTTCAGTATCAGCATGTCGTCACTGATACCAATTCCGCCTATTATTCTGGCGGGGGCGCATTTGAGGGCGACTTCAGTTATGCGTTAGATCTGGCAAACCCACAGTATACAGGGGCGCCTGACCAGAGTGTATTTGATGCGATATACAATGATCAGCCGGAGCAAACGGTGCGCGATCTTGGTTTATATCTTTCAGATCAGATTTCATTAGGACAATGGCGCCTGACACTGGGCGCACGGCATGATCGCGTCGATAATGACAACGGCACAGGCACCCAGGAAGATTCACAAACCTCGTACTCTGCAGGGGTGCTTTACCGGTTCGATAATGGGCTGTCACCGTATGTGAGCTATGCAGAGTCATTTGAAACAGTGGTTGGTCTGGATATAAATGGAAATCAGCTAAAGCCGGAAGAAGGCAAGCAGTATGAAGCCGGTGTCAAATACGCGTTAGATGCCGTGCCCGGTTTTATTACCCTTGCTTGGTATGACATTGAGATCTCAAACTTGCCCAATCCGAACGCACTGCCTGCTGAAGCCGGGCAGCAACTTGGTAAGTCCTCAATCAAAGGAATTGAGCTTGAAAGTCGTGTGGTGCTGAACAATTTCACGGTTGAGCTTAACGCTGCAGTGATGGATGCCGAAGATCCTAACGGGTTCGAGCTGGCCGGACAGCCTGATAGTAACGGATCCCTGTGGCTCACCTGGCAACCTGAGAGGCTGGAAGACTGGCGTATGGGTGCCGGAGTACGCTACGTAGGGCAAAGCGTATCGGAAAACGCCACCATTCGGTACGAAACCCCTGATTACACCCTGGCAGATCTGATGATTGAAACGCTATTAAGTGACCGATTAACTGCGCGACTGAACGTGCGTAACCTGACGGATAAAACCTATGTTACATCGTGTCTGACCCGTGGAGATTGTTTTCCGGGGCTTGAGCGCAATATTAATGCATCGCTGACTTATCAATTCTGATAAGGGGTCACTTGTATGATATTTCTGGCACTATTCACCAGTGTGCTGACGGTCGGCGCAGTGTGGATCAGCTGGCGACTGAGAAGCCGCAGCGGCTGTCTGGCAGCATTGGCACTGATGGGGGTGTCAGGTTATCTGTTCAGTCATGACATGGGCTGGGAGCAGGGCATCTTTATCGCACTGTTTCTGCCCGGCTTGCTCATTTGGGCGGCGGTCTTTTGTGAACGCAGGTTCAAGCCTTTTACACAAAAGGCCCCACCAGCAAAGACTTTGACTGTTACCTGGCAAAAAGGTCTTTCGCATCTTCTCACCGGTCTCGTAGTGCTGGTGGTTCAGTTAGCACTGAGTTTGCTGGTTGCCGTTGCCATAAGCCGGCTCTTTCCTATCGCCGAAGCAGGGCAACTGGCCTTGTGTGTGGTACTTCAGCCTGTCATCTGGGCACTGATGATGTATCACTATCTGGCTCACAGGCACCGCTTCGTCATACTTGGCTGGCATTGTGCGCTGTCAGTCGTTATTGGCGCAACTCTGGTAATGTAACGCATGACGATTTTTTCCCGAAAACCGGCCCTTCACGCTCACCAGTGGATGGGTGTGTTTCTCAGCGCCTTTTTGTATTTGGTCTGTCTGTCCGGCACGCTGGTGGTCTTCAACCAGGAGTTTGAACGCTGGGAGCAGCCGCAGATCGCTGAATTTGCATCGGTCAGCGCGGAAGCTGTGAGCCAGGCGCTTACCACGTTTGTATCAAACAATAAGGAAGAGACAGAACACTACCACATTGTTTTTCCTACCTCGGGCATTCCCCGTCTGGTCGTTGAGAACGACCACAAAGCTGTCTTTGCTGATCAGCAGGGCAAGCTGCTGGAGACAGAGGCCTTCCCCTGGTCAAAAATGTTACTGGATCTGCATTACTATCTGCATCTACCGTCTACCTTTGGCATGATTTTCGTCAGTGCGCTGGGGGCTGTGATTTGTATGCTGGTGGTGTCGGGGGTTTTTGCACATAAAAAGCTGGTGAAAGATGCCTTGAAGTGGCGCCGGGGCGGCAGTGGCCAAGCCGGACGTATTGATCTTCATAATCGCTTCGGTATCTGGGCATCACCATTTCATCTGATCATTGGGATGACCGGCGTGTATTTTGGCATGGCGGGACTGATACTGACACTGGTGGCACAGCTTGATCACAATGGCGACAAACAGGCTGTGATGAATGACATTTTCACGCCTGAGCCCGCGCTTACCCAGCAGGCTGGTTTTCCAGATGTGGAAAAGGCAATTACCGCGTTTAACGATATGGAAACCGGCCACAAACCGATCTTTCTTACCGTACACGATGTTGGAACGCCACAGCAGTTCATTGAAATATATGCGCAGGTAACAAACAAACTGATTTACTCTGAAAATTACCGCTTTACGTCTGCCGGCGATTTTATTGAGACTGCCCACTACGATGACGGGCACTGGGGTAAACAGCTTATTTACTCTATTTACCGGCTGCACTTTGGTGATTTTGCCGGTGTGCCCGTAAAAGTGTTGTATTTCATTCTGGGAATTATGCTCACTGCATTATGCGTATCTGGCATGGATATCTGGCTGAGCAAGCAGGGTAATCCGCCGCGTCTGTCTGCTGTGTGGGGCGCTTTGGTTTGGGGAAGCGTGAGCGCGTTGGCGCTGACTGCCACAGCGGGATTAGTTTTCTCGATACCGTTGACGGCCATGTTCTGGTTATTACTTAGTATGGGCTGTGTTATAAGCTTTGTACGGCCGGAATTCGGCAGACGCCGCTGGCTAAAAATCTGTGCGATGAGTGTTTCACTACTTATTATCGGCTATGGTCTACGGCATCTTCAGGCAGCGATGACGCCGGCCTCATTACAAATAAACAGTCTGTTGATAGTGTTTGCGTTATGGTGCTGGTGGCGCGCGGGCCACGTACTATACAGAAGATAATAAAAAAAAGGCCGCCCGGTTCCCGGCGGCCTTTTTTCAATGAATACATAACGTTATACAAACACGATTAAAGCTCGGTTTTAAGATCCCTTGCCAATAGCGAAATTGCTGCCTCTTTGGGTGGTTTACCCTGATAAAGCACAGCATAAATCTGCTCACAAATCGGCATCTCCACGCCCATTCGCTTAGCCAGTGTATGCACTTCTTCAGTATTTCTGAATCCTTCGACGACCTGACCAATTTCCTTCATTGCGTCATTGACTTCTTTGCCCTGACCTAACGCGAGACCGAAACGGCGGTTCCGCGACTGGTTGTCGGTACAGGTCAATACAAGATCCCCCAGGCCGGCCATGCCCATAAAGGTTTCCGGTTTGGCTCCCAGCTTAACGCCAAGGCGCGTTAACTCGGCCAGTCCTCTGGTAATAAGCGCGGTTCGGGCATTCGCACCAAAGCCAAGCCCATCAGCCAGCCCGGCGCCTATCGCAATGACATTTTTTACTGCACCGCCAAGCTGGACGCCGATAAAGTCGGGGTTTTTGTAAACCCGAAATGACTTACTGCAATGCAACTTATAGGCAAAATCATCAACCAGTTCCTCACTGGTAGAAGACAGCGATATGGCAGTGGGTAATCCTGCGGCCATTTCTTTGGCAAATGTGGGACCAGAAAGTACAGCCAAGGGGTAACTGTCGCCCAGAATATCCAGCGCGACTTCCCGTAACAAACGGCCTGTTCCGGGCTCAAGGCCTTTGGTTGCCCAGATAATACGATGGTCAGGACGTAACAGGGGTTTGAGGGTGGTAAGCATTGCCTTAAACGCATGGCTGGGAACAACAACCAGAATATCGCGACTGGCGCTGACAACTTTGCTCAGATCCGACTCTGCCACAAGGGCATCAGGAAAGCGTGCACCGGGCAGGTATCGCGCATTTTCCCGCTGGGTTTGCAAAGCCTGCATATGCTCTGGGTCGCGTCCCCACAAATACGTTGTATTACCATTTCTGGCCAGGCAAAAAGCGAGGGCGGTGCCGTATGACCCCGCCCCAAGAACCGTTATAGATTCGTTTGTCTGCATGATGATTAATCAGGCGTCGAGGTTCTGCTGACCTTCCTGGCCCTGTTGCTGCGCACGCTTTTGCATATATGCAGAGAAGATCGCATCAAAGTTTACCGGCGCCAGGTTCAGTGGCGGGAATGTGCCTCGGTTTACCAGGTTGGAAATTGTTTCACGTGCATACGGGAACAATACGTTCGGACAGAATGAGCCAAGCGTATGTGCCTTGTTCGCCTCTGGCATTTCACCGATAGCGAAGATACCTGCCTGCTGTACTTCACAAAGGAACGCAGTTTCTTCGCCTAAAGACGCGGTGACGGTCACCGACAGTGTCACTTCATAAACATTTTCTTCAAGCTGCGCTGTTTTGGTATCAATATCCAGTTTGACTTCAGGCTTCCACTCTTTAGTGAAAACGCCTGGTGCATTAGGAGATTCAAAAGAGATGTCTTTGGTGTAAATGCGCTGAATATTAAACTGTGGGCCCTGAGCCTGTTGTCCGTTAGAGGCGCCGTTTTGTTGATTTTCTTCTGCCATGCTGCTTCCTACTTATATTTTGTAAATTGCACCCTGCTGTTCAAGCAAGCAGTGCATCGAGTTTATTTTGTGCTTCCAGTGCATACATTTCATCACAACCACCGATATGGTGATCGCCAATGAAAATCTGCGGGACCGTATAGCCGCCATTTGCACGCGTGATCATTTCATCGCGACGTTCAGGTTGCACATCAATTTCAATTTCGGTGTAACTGACACCCTTTTGTTCCAACAGCGCTTTGGCGCGATGACAAAAAGGACAGTAACCTTTTGTATAAATTTCGACCTTGCTCATAACACCCTTATTTGGCAAGAGGAAGGCTGGCATTCTGCCAGGCGTTCATCCCACCTTTTAACACTTTTACATTGTTGAACCCGGCCTTGGCCATCGCGTTTCCGATAGCACGGGCATTGCTGCCCATTGCGCATACAACAATAATGGGTTTGTCCTTCTGGTTTTCAAGCTTTTTAAAATCGCGGCTTTTGACTTCTTCCTGCTTAAGCTGCCTGGCGCCCAGGATATGGCCCGATTTAAATTCTTTAGGCGAACGTACATCCAGTACGACCGCATCGCTTTTATTTACCAGTTGTGTGAGTTCGTGCGTACCTACTTCTTTAACCGGTGATGTAAATCCAGCCACAAAGCTGTACACCAACATGACAACCAGGGCTACCCAGAGGCCTGCCAGAATAATATTGTTGCTCGCAAATTCGATGAGCTGATCCATGACTTCTAACCTTACAGATCATAAAAATGAGAGCAAAGTATATAGAAAATCGGCGCAGAAACCAGCGCAGAACGATGATCTATTCTACTATCGCTGTCCTTCTTAGCCGGTTAGCAGCTTGTTTTACTGCCGGCAGATATCGGCTTTACTTGCTGGGGTGTCTAAAAACTGGTGAAATGTAACCAGAATGACCGGGTCAGATGTAAAACATGAATAACAAGCAGTATCAACGAATGGCTATGCTCAGGCACATACTTTTGTGCATGTTGATGCTGATCACAAGCGATGTATTTGCCCAGGCCTCCGACCAGCAAAAACTGGCTGAACTTCAGGCCCAGCTGAAACAGCGCCAGGAAACGCTGAAAGCCAATCAGGCTAATGCGCAGGAGCTGCAGGAAATACTGGCTGAATCAGAAAGACAGATTGGTCAGGCCGCCAAAGCGCTCAACGACACCCAACAGTCACTATCAGAAAATCAGCGACAACAAGCCGCACTGCGAGAAGAGCAGCAGACACTAAAAGAGGCCATCGTAGCCCAGCAATCAATGCTTGCCAGCCAATTGAGAAGCGCGTTTATGGCTGGCCACTATGATTACGCCAAGATGATGTTTTATCAGCAGGAAGCGAAATCATTTGAGCGTGTACTGACATACTACAAATATGTCAGTAAGGCGCGAAAGGCGGAGATTGATAAATTTAAAAAAAATGTGGCACGCCTTGAACAGGTCAACGCCGAACTTGAGCAAAAAGCCAGCGAGTTAGAAGCACTACTTGCTACACAGGAAAATCAGAAATCGGCGCTGCAGGCCCGTCAGCAGGATCGTGAACAGACGCTGGCCAGACTCAACCAGAAAATAGCCAGCGACGCGGAGCAGGTGAGAGAGCTGCAGGCTTCTGAGCAGTCACTGATTGAAGCAATAGATCAGGCTCGTCGTGCTGCAGAGCGTGCCAAGCAGAAAATGGCCGGCCTGGCCCAGTCTAAAGGTCGTCTGCCGGTCCCTGCTGATGGCAAGGTTCGTCGCCTGTTCGGGGAGCGTCGCCAGGGACAGGTGCGATGGAAAGGGATTGTTATTGAGGCGTCAGAGGGACGCCAGGTTAAATCAATCGCGTCTGGTCAGGTACTGTACGCCAACTGGCTGAAAGGCTTTGGTCTGGTCACTATCGTCGATCATGGTAAAGGATACATGAGCGTCTACGGACATAATCAGGCGCTGCTCAAGCAGGCCGGTGACAGAGTTGTGCAAGGTGATGCAATTGCGCTGGTTGGTCAAAGCGGTGGCCAGAGTTATCCTAACCTGTATTTTGAAATCCGGCACAAAGGTAAGGCGCTGAACCCTGCCTCGTGGTTAGCCTTGTAAGATGTTTCTGATGAATATACTCCGACACAGTGTGGCGATAATACGCACTAAGTCACGGCGTTTACTCTTTCTGCTGCTTTTACTGGTTTGCACAGGAGCGAGTGCAGTGCCGACCCCCCGCATTGTTGTTATTATGGATGACCTGGGATATCGGCAGACGGACTGGGAGGCGCTCTCACTACCCAAAGGTGTGACATTTTCTGTCCTGCCCTTTACGCCATTGGGCCGCAAACTGGCTGACAAAGCCAGCGCGCAGGGCCGTGACATCATGTTGCATATGCCGATGGAATCGTTAGGCAACAATAACCTGGGGCCTGCCGCACTCACCAGTAGTATGTTGCCGCAGGATATCTCTGCAATGTTGAAGCGTTCACTGGATTCGCTGCCCCAGGCAATCGGTGTGAACAATCATATGGGCAGCAAACTGACAGAGCAGCCACTGGCTATGCAAAGTGTCATGCAGGTGGTCAAAGAGCGCGGTTTATTTTTTGTTGATAGTCGCACCACTGCTCAGTCAGTGGCTGAGGGGATAGCCAAGAAAATGGGCGTGCCAGCGCTGCGCCGTCACATCTTTTTAGATCATCAGCCCACCACTGCGTTTATGAAAATTCAGTTTGCCAGGCTGGTCCACCGTGCTCATCAGTATGGTATTGCCGTGGCAATTGCCCATCCTTATCCGCAAACGCTTTCCTTTTTAAACGATGCGCTGAGTCAGGCTTTTGATGTCACACTGGTTCCCGTCAGCGAGGTATTGCCAGCGATAAAAGAGGAAGCGCCTGAAACACAGGTGGCCGAGGCATTAATAAGCGCCCCCGAATAAATTAAATTTTGATCAAAGTGTTTTGAAATGACGTTTAATGTTATATTATAACGTTCATTGTTTGATCAGACTGGATAGCGCCTGTGGCATTACCGACCGACAATCCATCAAAACTCGACAGACTGGGAATCTGGATCTCAAGCCTGTGTGCGGTTCATTGTTTGTCACTACCAGTGCTGGTGCCATTGTTACCGCTTGTTTCCTCAACCTTTTTTGCACAAACCTGGTTTGAACGCACCATCCTGCTCATTTCTATGCTGATCGGTGCTGTTGCGTTAATTTCAGGGGCAATCCGTTTTCATGGCCAATATTATCCGGTCGCAATTATCTCTGCTGGTGGTCTGATTTACTGGCATAAGAATTTTCTGGGTGAACAGTTTGAGCCATTTACTATTGCGACGGGTGCTATGCTCATCGTACTTGCTCACGTGCTGAACATGCGGTTAATTAAGAAAGCCCGGTTTCAGCGTAAACCGACGTATTCCCACACGTTATCCAGTGTCCCCAAGTAAAAAGAAGTCCGGCCAGGCTAATACAATGCGCGCCTGGCTTCGTCGGGTACATTGGTAAAAATACCGTCTACACCCCAGTCCCGAAGCATTTGCATATCCATCGGGTCATCCACGGTGAACACTAAAATCTGCAGGCCTTCGGCTTTCGCAATTCTGACCAGTTCCTCATCCACCACGTCCAGGCTGACGTGGACTGAATAAGCATTGAGCTTACGGGCAAACTCAACACCTTCCTCGGGGTAGGAAGAGGTCAGCGCACCAAGTTTCAAATCTGGTTCAAGCTGATGAATACGTTTGAGCCAGCGGTGATTAAACGATGACACAATGATATTTTCCCGGGGCATGGCAATATGACGTAAAGACGCATCCAAGGATTGAAGCCAGCGGGGGATGTCATACAGTGACTTGATTTCAATGTTGCATATGGCATCGGCGGGCAAACAACCTAAAGCGTCGGTCAAAAACGGAATGTGCTCACCCTCACCGGCATCCAGCGAGCGCAGGTAATCAAGGCTTGAGTTATTAATCTGACCATGGCCATTGGTGGTTCTTTCCAGACGACGATCGTGGATAACAATGATTTCGTCTTCCACCTGGTAAGTGTCAAACTCGATACCGGTTGCCTGTTGCTCCATAGCCAGGCGAAACGCTTTGCGGGTATTTTCAGGTGCTTGTTTACTTGCGCCACGATGCGCCAGAATCCACATTACTGCGCTCCTTTAGCCAACTTGTGTGTTTTTACCGTCTCATATACCGATGCTGAGGTAACCAAAACCCCACCGAGTATTGTTTTCCACCCAGGGGATTCACCCAGAAGAATCACTGCCAGAATCACGCCGTAGAATGGCTGCATACATGCAATAAGCGAAAATGTGGTTGCTTTGAGGTGGGCCAGCGACGCTGCGATAAATGCATGGGGAAGCGCAGTGAACAGCGTCCCCAATGCCAGCAATAATCCCCAGGTGGACAATGATGCATCAGGTAATCCGCTGGTGGAGAGAGGAACCAGACATATGCATACCAACAGTATCTGCCATGCCATCGCTTTGGCACCAGAGTACTGCGAAAAATGCTGACGGTGTACCAGATTACGGATGGCATACAGCACCGCAGAAATGATTCCCACAACCACGCCCAGGGTGACATCATTATTTAACGTAGTTTCCGGCACAATTAGCGCTATGCCCAAAAAAACGACGAGGGCGCTGAGAAGGTCCTGCCAGGAAAGCCGCGTACGTTCAAAAAAAGGCTCAATTAATACAGTAATTACCGGGAAGGTAAACAAGGCAATCATGCCCACCGAAACACCGGCATATTGCATGGCCGCGAAATAAGTCACCCAGTGCATTGCCATCAGTACACCCAGTGCGATGGCGATGCTGTAATCTTTTTTGCTGTTTAAGCGGAATGATGTTCGGGTAATTGCCATAAACGCAAATAACGCCAGGCAGGCAAATACCGATCGACCCAGTGTGATATCACGTGCCGAAAGCGGAATAATCTGAGAAAACAGGGCCGTTCCGCCTAACAGAACGACCGTGAGGTGCAGCGTAATCAGGCTGCGTTTGACCGGATCCATTTAGACCGATTCAGGCTCTTGTGAATCAGTATCATCATTGGCTACCTGAGCGCTATAGGCAAAGTGCTCACCCAGCCGTGTGACCTGACCGGCGCTTAAGTCTTCAAACTCAATGGCACCGGGCTCAAAACAGGCTACGACAGTTGAGCCTAGTTTGAATCGGCCCAATTCATCGCCTTTTTTAATATGCACACTGTGCTCGCCGTCTGTGTCGTACTGCCAGTGCTGTACGTTTTTGCCGGCTGGCGGGGTAACCGTACCTGCCCAGATGGTTTCGATACTTGCAACGATGGTTGCGCCTACCAGTACCATGGCCATTTTGCCCACCGGGGTATCGAACAGTGCAACGACACGCTCGTTGCGGGCAAACAGGCCGGGAATGTTACTGGCGGTTAACGGGTTAACAGAGAACAGTTCACCGGGCACATAAATCATGTCCGTCAGCGTGCCATCAACCGGCATATGAATACGGTGGTAATCGCGGGGCGCAAGATAGACTGTGGCAAACTTACCGCCCTTGAAGGGCTTTGCCAGCTCGGGTTTACCGCCCAGCAGCGTTGTCAGACTGTAATTATGGCCTTTAGCCTGGAAAATACTGTCATCGAGAATATCGCCGAACTGACTGACTGCGCCGTCTACCGGGTGCACCAATGTTTTCTCATCGCCTTCGATGGGACGCGCATCCGGCTGTAACGGACGGGTGAAGAAATCATTAAAGGTTTTATAGTGTTCTGGCTGTGAATACAGCGCTTCATGCATATCAACCTTGTAATGTCTGATAAACAGTTTGATTAACCAGGTCGTCAGCTTACCGGCACGGGCCGAGGCAAGCTTTCCAATAAGCCTGGAAACCAGATGTTTAGGTAACAAATATTGCAGGTTGACTTTTAACCAGTCCAGCACGGTGCTTCTCCTTTATTGAACAGCGCGATTGTACCGTATCTGATGCGGATAAAAAGGAATTTACGGTTATGAGAACAAGCTGGAAGGCATAACGGCAACCAAAGTTGCCATTATTTTAAAATGGCCCACTGTGACTGGGCCGGTTTTCTTCCATTGAGGTCAGGATTTTGTGGTAGCTGGCGTAACGGGCAGGACTGATTTTACCCGATTCGGTAGCCTCACGGATCAGGCAGCCGGGATCGTTAAGGTGTTTACAATCACGAAACTTACAGCCTCCCAGAAAGTCTCGAAACTCAATGAAGCCCCATGTCACCCTTTCCACGGGAATGTGCCACAGCCCAAACTCTCTGACACCGGGAGAGTCGATTAAATCGCCACCTGCCGGCAGATGTAACAGCTTTGCGGCAGTGGTGGTGTGCTGGCCTAACCCTGAATTATCAGATATCGCACCGACTAATTCCTGCGCATCGGGTAATACCTGGTTGATAATACTGGACTTGCCGACACCTGACTGGCCAACAAAAATACTGACCTTATCCTTTAAAATGCTGTTGAGCGTTTCAATACCCTGCTGCGTTTTGCAACTGGTGAAATAGACCTCGTATCCCAGCGATTCATATTCAGCAAGTTGCTGACGGGTTTCGGACAATGTTGCCTCGTCCATCAGTTCGACTTTATTGAGCACGATTACCGGGGTTATTCCAATATCTTCACAGGCGACAATATAACGATCGATAATGTTCAGCGATAAGCTGGGCATCACCGCACTGACAATGATGATTTGATCAATATTGGCTGCAATAGGCTTGATGCCATCATAAAAGTCGGGGCGGGTGAGTACTGATTGCCTGTCTTTTACAATTTCAATAACGCCACTTACGCCTTCTTTTTGCTCGTCCGGTGCATCAAATAACACATGGTCGCCACAGACTACCGATTCGATAGTACGACGGATATGACAACGGGAGACCTGACCCGACGTATCTTCCACATCGGCATGTTTACCAAACCGGCCAACTACGGTACCGCTTTGCAAAGCCGAGGTATCAGTGCTTGCCGCTGAAAGGTTGTCTTGTTTGTCATTCAAACGACGCTTGCGATTGGCCGCAACCTGACGCTTTTGACGCTGAGTGAGTTTAGGTTTCTTCGCCACGATTCCATGATAAGTTAGCGTATACTATGCCAATCATAACGTTGTTGTGGCGCAGGTGCCATGTTAAAAACGTAAAAGAAAAGGACAGAGAGAAATGAGTAAGCATGATTTGAACCTGGTGTGGATTGACATGGAGATGACCGGGCTGGATCCTGAAACCTGCAAAGTGCTGGAAATTGCCACCATCGTGACCGATCCACAGCTGAATATTCTGGCGGAAGGGCCAGTGATTGCCGTCCATCAGCCAGACAGTATTCTTGATGGCATGGACGCGTGGTGTACAAAGACCCATGGTGAAAGTGGCCTGACAGCACGATGCCGGGAAAGTCGGATAAATGAGGATGAAGCTGCTCGTCAGACGATCGCGTTTTTGCAAGAGTATGTCGATGCTGGCAAATCGCCATTATGTGGCAATACCATCGGACAGGATCGTCGCTTCATGGTCAAATACATGCCAGAGCTGGAAGCGTATTTTCATTATCGCAGCATTGATGTGAGCACAATAAAGGAGCTGACCCGTCGCTGGAAACCTGAAGCACTGGAAGGATTCACGAAAAAGGGCGTACATCTGGCACTGGACGATATTCGCGAATCTATCGAAGAATTAAAATTTTATCGTGAGAAAGTGTTTAGTATTTAGGCATTCAAACGGCTTTTTTACAGATTTCTTTCTATTAGGTGTTGCGCATCGCCAAAAATTTTGTACAATGCGCTCCACTTTTGAGAGACACCCGGTTTCGCAAAAGGTTTGAAAGATGTATGCGGGAATAGCTCAGCTGGTCGAGTGCATATCTCGTCACGAAGTGATTGCCAAATTTGGCAAGTGACGAAGTGCAAGGTCAGATGAAATTAGGAACGCAAAGAGTGCGGGAATAGCTCAGCTGGTAGAGCACAACCTTGCCAAGGTTGGGGTCGCGAGTTCGAATCTCGTTTCCCGCTCCAATTTTTCAACGTCTTCTCTATGCGGGATAGCTCAGCTGGTCGAGTACATACCTCGTCACGAAGTGATTGCCAAGACCTGGCAAGTGACGAAGAAATCGGTCAGAGGAACAAAGAACGCACACAATGCGGGAATAGCTCAGCTGGTAGAGCACAACCTTGCCAAGGTTGGGGTCGCGAGTTCGAATCTCGTTTCCCGCTCCAATTTTCTTCAAAGCGTTAACTATATTCATTAGCTCAGCTGGTCGAGCACATACCTCCTCGTCACGACGTGATTGCCAGGGTTGGGGTCGCGACAACGTGGTTGGCAGTTACGAATCTTTTCCCGCTCCAATTTTCTTCGAAGCGTTAACTATTTTCATTAGCTCAGCGGGTCGGGTACACACCTCGTCACGACGTGATTGCCAAGGTTGGGGGCGCGACAACGTGGTTGGCAGTTACGAATCTTTTCCCGCTCCAATTTTCTTCAAATCGTTAACTATATTCATTAGCTCAGCGGGTCGGGTACATACCTCCTTACGATGTGACTGCCGTGGTTGGAGTCGCCATAAGGTGGATGCCACTCGCAAGTACTAATGTGCAATATCCAACAGGTAATTTGCAATTTTTCTTTCTGCGACTTATCTTTCTGGTCTTACCAGATAATATGAAAAGTATTTATGCCTCAATCAAACCCACTTCGTGCTTACGCTAAGAAAGTAAATACCTACCCTGCATGGCTTTCGCGCCGCCTATTAACGTGGATGTTTCGCTTTAAGGTTAAGCTGACGCGCACAGTAAGTCTTGAAATCTTAAGTACTGATCTGCAATCCGTCACATTCCGACAAAAAAACTACAAAAAAGTACAAAATCATATTGGTAGTGTGCATGCCGCAGGTATGGCTCTGCTGGCAGAGTCTGCCACCGGTTTTGTCGTGGGCACCAATCTACCGGGCGACAAGCTACCGCTGATAAAGTCAATGAAGCTGAATTATGTCAAACGAGCAACGGGAGATATGATCGCGGTTGCATCATTAACTGATGAGCAAATCCAGATGATGAATACGCAGGATAAGGGAGAGGTCATGGTAGAGGTTACTGTTACCGATGCGGCGGGTATAGAGCCTGTTACCTGTGAAATGCTATGGGCATGGGTACCCAAAAAACGCTGACACATCGTCATTAACAGCAACGCTGTTAAAGACAGTGGGGTGATCTTTCGGGAAACCCGCTTTTCATCACGTTGATATCCTTACACAGCAAATCGGAAAATCATGAAGCATGTATGTCTTTTGACAATGCATGCTTGATGGCCACACTGACATAGAGCTGCGGGCTCTGCATCTATTTGCACATGCTCAGGATGTGGAATGACAACGCCACGTCTGGGGAGTAAGTCGCAAAAAGCGTCGGTTTCAATCTCGTCACCACTATTCCTACAGGTTCTTATGCGCCGGCGGTTTTCGTAATAGTACGAAGTCGTACGCTTTCTAAACGCAGGATCTGACCAAGATCGCTTACCGATGGTTATGCTGCTTTGGCAGATGACGTAGAAAACACTATTTTTCCAACGTCCAGGCGGCGTCTTACCGCAGGCCTCTATGAAACGCGTATGACTGAAATAGCTGAAGCGAATGCATCGTATGCGTTCACGAAGAAGGACCGGATGGTCACTGCCGGAGTCAGATAAGGATCCCGACGATGCGGATTCGCTATCTGATGGTGTGTTGCCAATGCCTGTAATGACTCCCGTTGTGTTAGCAAAGTGTTAATTTATTCTAAATTCAACGTCTTGATCATCGATATAAGAAACATACATCCTATTTATTTTCTATATAGGAACATATGTCTCACTTTTTTGCGTTTTTACTGTTTTAACTTTTGCACTCCTTCGATATAGTCCGGCTATAGAGTTATTTCGATTCCGGGCAACCAAAGGAGAGACGACAGTGAAAATGATGTCGGGCGCCGCCATGGTGGTGGAAGCGCTAAAAGATGTAGGTGTATCACACGTATTTGGTTATCCCGGTGGGGCAGTACTTGATATTTATGATGCATTATTTGCACAAGATGCCGTAAAGCATGTGCTAGTGCGACATGAGCAGGCGGCAGCGCATATGGCTGATGGTTATGCGCGTTCAACCGGCAAAACCGGTACTGTGCTTGTTACCTCGGGACCAGGAGCGACTAATACCATTACCGGTATCGCAACGGCTTACATGGACTCTATTCCAATGGTCGTGCTCTCCGGCCAGGTGCCTTCTATGCATATCGGCGAAGATGCCTTCCAGGAAACGGATATGGTGGGCTGCTCGCGCCCCATTGTTAAACACAGCTTTTTGGTTAAACGCGCGGTGGATATTCCTGAAGCGATTGCAAAAGCGTTTTACATTGCTAATACGGGGCGTCCTGGCCCGGTGGTTGTTGATTTGCCCAAAGATATAGTGAACGTGCAGGAATCTCATCCCTATGAATTTCCTACCGACGTCACCATGCGTTCCTATAACCCAACGCAAAAAGGGCACGCCAAGCAAATTAAAAAAGCGGTGCAATCTTTAACAAAAGCTAAGCGCCCGGTGTTGTATGTGGGCGGCGGTGCCATTGCATGTGATGCCTCATCGCTGGTGACTGAGCTGGCAGAGCTGCTACATGCACCGGTGACCTGCACGTTGATGGGGCTGGGCGCAATTTCCGGAACCCATGATCAGTTTGTGGGTATGCTGGGCATGCATGGTACGCTCGAAGCAAATAAATCAATGCACAATGCTGACTGCATTCTTGCTCTGGGAGCGCGTTTTGATGATAGGGTGACAAACAATGTCGATAAATTTTGTCCGCATGCAGATATTATCCATGTGGATATCGACCCGGCGTCAATTTCCAAAACGGTCAATGCGCACATTCCGGTGGTGGGAAGTGTAGATAAGGTTGCGCAGCAACTACTCGCCGCACTGGAAGCCTATGATTTCAGTGAACAATCGACAAAAGTCTCTGAATGGTGGGAGCAGATCAATCAGTGGCGCAGCAAACAATGCTTAAGGTATGACACAACCACTGAATGCATCAAGCCTCAAGCGGTCATAGAGTCTGTGTATAAGCATACAAATGGCGATGCGTTTATCAGCTCTGATGTGGGTCAACACCAGATGTTTGCGGCCTTGTATTATCCTTATAAAAAGCCCCGCCAGTGGATTAACTCAGGTGGACTGGGCACGATGGGATTCGGGCTGCCGGCTGCAATGGGTGTACAGTTTGCGCATCCTGATGCGGTGTCGGTGGTGGTCACCGGTGATGGCAGTATTCAGATGAATATTCAGGAGCTTGCGACGTGTTTGCAATACAACCTGCCGGTGAAAATTATTTCATTGAATAACCGGGCATTAGGAATGGTGCGCCAGTGGCAGGACATGATTTATAAAGGTCGTCACTCACATTCTTATATGGAATCCATGCCTGATTTTGTCAAACTGGCTGAAGCTTATGGTCACGTTGGGATTAAAGTGTCGCATCCGGACGAATTGGATGAAGCAATGAAAACCTGCTTTAGTTATACCGATCGGTTGGTTTTCATGGATATCCAGGTGGATCAGAATGAACATGTTTATCCTATGCAGATTAAATTTGGTGCCATGGATGACATGCGCCTGAGCAAGACGGAGCGCACCTGATGAAAAGAATTATTTCAGTATTGATGGAAAATGCCCCAGGCGCACTATCACGGATTGTTGGTGTTTTCTCTCAGCGTGGTTATAACGTTGACTCGCTTTGCGTAGCACCCACCGATGACGCATCACTGTCCCGGCTGACTATTACTACCCACGGTGATGACAGAGTTATCGAACAAATTACCAAGCAGGTCAACAAGCTTATCGATGTGCTGAAGGTGGTAGATCTGACAGAAAATGCGCACGTAGAGCGTGAGCTGATGCTGGTAAAGGTCGCCACACGCACAGAGACCATGCGGGCAGAGGTAAAGCGCAATGCCGATATTTTTCGGGCGCGTATTGTGGATGTCAATTCCTCCAATTACACCATAGAAATTACCGGCACGACCGATAAGCTTGATGCGTTTGCAACCACCATGAATCAATGCGCTGAAATTATAGAGTCGTCACGTACCGGTGTCTGTGGACTGGCCCGGGGAGAGCGTGCGCTTCGACCTTAAGCTTTTCGCTTAAGGATTGCCATAATAGGCTTCTACCCGCAGAGCTACACCGTACGAAGGCTTGAAGTCTTCGTCGCGGGTGAACAGCACAAACGGCTCGACTTCAAAGAACAGCCAGTCACGGGTGGGGTTGGTGCGCAGTTTGGCACTGGTATAAATCTCGCCCATTCTGTAGTTGGGGCGCGATTCGCCTTCGGTAAACAGGGTATATACCATGGCCGTTTTGTCATCTACCGGCTGCAAAAACTGTGCTTCATGACGCCAGATCCAGTCTTCACTTCGATCACGGTAGAAAAAGCGATTGTTGAACCGGAAGACATGGTCTTTTTTGCTGATAAACTGCACTGTGGCACCCAGCTCTGCCCCGAATTCATCGCGGGTAAAGGCGTAAGCCTCAGCATCGTAAAATAGCGCAAGCTGGCTTGAATACGCCGCCATATCCTCGAAGCGGGCTTTTACATAGGCTTGATAACGACGGCCGGTGCCGATCTTATAAGACATGTGTGAGCTTTCACTTGACCGATAACGCAGTGCAATGGTGGTATTTCGGCGCTGACGCTCGATAGGCTGGCGTGCCGCTTTTATTGAGGCATTTTGTTGGGTGTCTTCATCATCGCTTAACAGCAGGTCGACACGGTTTTCCAGCGCGGGTAGCTGCACCCGGATTTTAAACCGAACATCAAATTCTGATAAATCCCGGGTACGGGGCTCCCAGCCGAGACTGATTCGCCCCTCAGCACGGGCTTCCTCATGTCGTTCGGAACCCTGCAGCGCGAAAAAACTGTCAATTTGCTGCACGGTATAATTCATGGATTCAGTCAGGTTTTGCTGCCACAAATCCATCCACGTATCATGAAGAGTGACCGGGGCGCTCCGGGCTACTGTAAGAGGGGCTGATTCGGGCGCAGGTAATACGTCACCGGGCATTGCCAGTAACGAACACACTGCTAAAGTTAAACACGCCATACCCTGCCTTACTACTCATCCTTCCTACATCAAGCATTAAGTTATATGCAGGTGAAGTCAAATAGATCCTTTATACGTAGTAATCATTTAACACGCACAGGTGCGCGCTGACGAAATATTGTGGTGAAAGCAAAGACAGGCAATGGCATACTGTATTTATATGTATAAAGGAGATGGTTATGGGTATTAGCGTCTGGCAATTGCTGATTATACTTGCGATTGTGGTTCTGTTGTTCGGAACAAAACGATTGAAGAGTATCGGCTCCGACTTGGGCGGTGCCATCAAGGGCTTTAAAAAAGCGGTTGATGATGATCAGAACGAAACAAAAAAAGATGCTGATTTTGAGCAAAACCAGCAAATGGAAAATAAAGAAAAATCTTCTGCCACCTCGACCCAGAGCGACGTTAAAGAAAAGTCCTGATGTTTGATATCGGTTTTTGGGAACTGCTTGTGATAGGTGTCCTCGCACTACTGGTGCTTGGGCCCGAACGGTTGCCTGGTGCGATTCGTTCCACCATGAACACTGTGCGTGGCGTGCGCAATGCTGCCAGCGGTTTTAAGCAAGAAGTCGAGCACCAGTTAAGGGTGCACGAGCTTCATGAAAACCTGAAGAAAGCGGAAGAGCAGGGCCTGAAAGATATTTCGCCGGATCTGAAAAAAAGCGTGGATGAGCTCAAAGATGCAGCGGAATCCGTGCAGGAACCTTATAAGAAAAAACAATGACCGACGCTAATAATCTGATTTCGCATCTTGTGGAGTTGCGAAATCGTATTCTTCGTGCCTTGCTCAGTGTGCTGGTGGTATTTCTTTGTCTGGTTTATTTTGCGGAAGATCTCTATCACTATCTGGCGCGACCACTCATGGCCGTCTTACCAGAAAATGCCTCGATGATTGCTACGGACGTAGCGTCACCGTTTTTCGCCCCCTTTAAACTCACCTTAGTTTTATCATTTTTTATTGCCATACCATATGTGCTCTATCAGGTGTGGGCATTTATCGCTCCCGGATTATACAAAACGGAAAAAAAGCTGGTGATGCCATTGCTGGTTTCCAGTACGTTGCTTTTTTATGCTGGTATGGCTTTCGCCTACTTCGTGGTGTTTCCGCTGGCGTTTGCATTTTTCACCAGTGTCGCGCCAAGTGGCGTGACTGTGAGTACCGATATTTCCTCCTATCTGGATTTTGTTTTAAAACTCTTCTTTGCCTTCGGCGTGTCATTTGAAATCCCTATCGCGATTATCCTGATGTGCTGGACCGGCGTGACCGATGCTAAATCGCTGCGTGCCAAACGCCCTTTTGTCATTGTCGGTGTGTTTGTCATTGGCATGCTGCTGACCCCGCCTGATGTAATCTCTCAAACCCTGTTGGCACTGCCCATGTGGTTATTGTTTGAAGTGGGTGTGATTGTCGGTGGTTTTTACAGTAAAAATAATCAGTCGGATGAGCAGGAAGATAATCCTGCGACCGATAATTGAGTGAGAAAATTGGAGAAATCACATGAAATGGTTCGCTTATGTTTGCGCGGGACTTGGTTTGCTGACAGGTGCAAACAGTGTTGAAGCCAAAGACCTTTCCGGGTTAGGAGAGTGCGCCCGCATAGACAGTAATACTGAGCGACTGGCGTGCTTCGATGCGTTGGCGGCTGACATGGTACAAAGTAAACCTGTCAGAGAGACGGTAAAGCAAACGTCTGACGAGGCGAAAGAAAAAGCGCAGCAAGAGAAGCGTCGCGCAAACGCCCCGGCTGAACTGTCCCAGTCTTCGCAACAGCCGGCCCGGCAAGCGGCCAGTCAGTCTCAGAATGCGGTAAAAGAATTCGGTTTAGAAAATCGGCAGAAACCCGATAAAGAAGAAGTAGAGGAAGTAACCAGTACGGTTATTGGCCTGGAAAAAAGCCCACGGGGTAAGCTGATACTAAAACTTGAGAATGGCATGATCTGGCAACAGAAGAACGACGACTATTTCAAAGCTGAGATAAATGATGAGGCAACGGTGTCACGTGGCTTTTTCGGTGTTTTTTATCTGGGTGTTGAAGGTACTAATCGGCGCATCAAAGTCGAGCGGGTTGATTAGATGCAATGGTTTGACGCCGGTGTCAATTTGCTGGATGGTCGGTTTGATTCTCACGAAGTGATCACACGAGCCCGGGAAAATAATGTCACCGGGCTTTGTCTGATCACCACGCAGCCATCTGAATGGGATGCTGCTGCAGCGCTGTACGAGCAGTATCCTGATACCTTGTGTTATACGGTAGGCGTTCATCCTCACAATGCACGACTGGTGTCAGACAACGATTTAAAACGGCTGGAACAGCTGGCCACTGCGCCGGGTGTTGTGGCCGTCGGTGAATGTGGGCTGGATTTTAACCGGGATTTTTCTCCCCGGGATACGCAAGTCGCGGTGTTTGAAGCCCAGCTGGATATTGCGCAGCGCTTAAACAAATCGGTTTATTTGCATGAGCGTGATGCGTTTGACCAGCAAGTAGCGTGTTTAGCGAAAGTCGAGGGGATAAAAGGTATTGCTCATTGCTTTACCGGCACCCGTGCCCAGATGCAGGCATATCTGTCGTACGGGTTGTATATTGGTATTACCGGTTGGCTGTGCGATCCCAAACGCGGCGAAGCTTTAAGAGAAGCATTGTTGGATCTGCCTCTGGACAAACTGATTCTGGAAACCGATGCGCCGTATCTGTTTCCCAAAAACAAGCGCCCCCGCAAACGAAATAACGAACCTGCGTTCATAAGCGCAATCGGGGAGGAAGTCGGAGCGCTTCTTGATAAACCGATAGAGGATGTCGCCGCGGTGAGTGTGAAGAACACATTTCGCCTGTTTGGACTCTGATACAGGCCTGACATGATGCAGTTACATGCAAGCACTCCACGAATCTATGATGGCTGGCTTCTACTGGTGTTTGTACTGGTCGCTGGCTTTCTCGCTTTTATTTACCAAACACTCACGCCGTATCAGGGCAATGAAGCTTCGGTCAGCGCGCTTTCTTATTATGTTGAAGGCGATACGGGGACATCGCTGGCGGAAGTGACGAAAATTCCGTCAAAAACCTGGAAGCCAGTGAGTAACCCGGTCAACCTGGGGATGCATGAAGCCGGACATTGGTTCAGGTTTAAACTGCCGGCGCGGGCTTCTCAACACGACCATATTCTTGAGATTAATTATCCGCTGTTAGATAACGTCGATGTATTCGTTTTTGATTCCTCCGGACAAAAACTGTTACGGCATTTTGTCAGCGGTGATGAGCGCATCTATATTCAACGCAGCTTGCTGGTGCCAACACTGGCGTTTGAGCTTCCGCCAACATCCGGTGCGCTGCAGGTTTACTTGCGGGTTGAAAGTTCCGGCTCTATCAAAGTCCCGCTGCGATACTGGGAAAAAGAACGATTTGTCAGCTATACCGCGTCCCATAACCTGATGATGGGCTTATTTCTGGGCGTGCTGTTCGCGGTCGGTGTGAGCAACTTCTTTTTGTTTATTACCAATCGCAGCACAACCTTCTTTGTTTACTCAGGCTATGTATTCTCGCTGGCACTGACCATTGCCGCTATGCATGGCATCGGGTATGCGATCATCTGGCCTGAACAGGTCTGGTTTCAGGGCCGAGCTGTGGCTATTTTTGCCAATGCCACCATTATGTTCGCCGTCCTGTTTTCAGACCGGATTCTGAATGTTTCCCGGTACAGCTTGCGCTTGTCCCGGGCGCTGAAAATTGTGGCCGAATTGTTTTTTATCAGCTTGCTGGTCAGCTTTATCCTTCCCTATAGCTTTTTGATTAAAGCATTTTTAATCATGGTGAGTTTCACTGTGATTTTTACCCTGACAGTCGGAATATGGATAGCGATAAAAGGTGTCCGCATCGCACGCTACTATGCCTTCGCCTGGTTCATTCTGTTACTCAGCGCCTTTACTGCCAGCCTGGATAATCTGGGGATTATTACCTCTCCGGTCCCGTCTAATTTCTTGCTGATGCTGGGTGCCAGTATTGAAACGCTGCTGTTGGCGCTGGTTCTGGCCATTAACTATAGTCATAACCGCGAGCAGGTATTTGCCATCAAAGAGCAGGCGCTGTCGCAGGAAAAAGCGATGCTTAAAACCCGTGAAGAGCTTTTAAATGTGCAGCAGCAGTACCAGGAAGAGCTGGAGTATCAGGTACAGGAGCGCACGCTGGAGCTGGAGGTTGCGCTCAGGGAATTGTCTGATGCCAATCAGGAATTATCGACGCTAAATACTACCGATCCGCTCACGGGTATCCGCAACCGGCGGCACTTTGATAAACGTCTGCAGGCAGAAAGTCGTCGCAGCCGACGCGAACAAACACCGCTGTCCATTGCACTGATCGATATTGACCACTTTAAACAGATTAATGACGATTACGGACATACAATCGGTGATACGTGTCTGTGTCAGGTAGCTGAACGGTTAAAAGCGCAGCTTAAACGTCCCGGGGACGATGTGTGTCGCTACGGTGGTGAAGAGTTTGTTGTACTGCTGCCCAATACTGAACTGACGGGCGCGCAACAGGTGGCCGAGTCTATGCGACAGGCGATCGCAGCCCAGCCCCTTGATATTGACGACAATAAGCTGCATATCACAATCAGTGCGGGCGTGGTGACCAGTGTGATAATCAGCGATGGTCAGGAGGCTGAGCTGTTTAATCACGCTGATAAGTTGCTCTATGCGGCAAAAGCTGCCGGCCGTAATCAGGTTATCGCTGAACAATTACCAGGACAGACATCATGACGTTCTCTACTTTTCCATCACGGCGGATGCGCCGTTTACGCTCACACGATGCGCTGCGCGACATGGTGGCTGAAAATCATCTGAGTACCAACGATCTTATTTATCCCATCTTTATTTTGCCGGGCAGTAATCAGCGAGAAGCTGTGCCATCGATGCCAGGGGTCTACCGGCAGTCGGTTGACTTGTGGCTCAAAGATCTGGATAAGCTGGTGGCATCGGGAATACGCACCTACGCTCCCTTTCCGGTAACGCCGGCGGAGCTGAAAACCGACTGTGCCAGTGAAGCCTTTAATCCGGAAGGGCTGGTGCAAAGTGCCATCCGTCAAATCAAAGCGCGTTTTGATAACATTGTTATTATGTCGGATGTGGCACTGGATCCCTTCACCTCTCACGGGCAGGACGGACTGATTGATACCAACGGCTACGTGCTCAATGATGAGTCTGTTGAAGTATTAAAGAAGCAGGCGTTGTCACACGCCGAAGCCGGGGCTGATATGGTGGCGCCATCGGATATGATGGACGGGCGCATTGGCGCAATCCGTAATACGCTGGAAGATGCCGGGCATGTGAATACCTGTATTATGGCTTACTCGGCCAAATACGCGTCTGCCTACTATGGGCCCTTTAGAGATGCAGTGGGCTCGGCGGCGAATATCAAGGGCGGTAATAAAAAATCTTACCAGATGGATCCGGCCAACAGTGATGAGGCCATCCATGAAATTGTCATGGATTTGCAGGAAGGTGCCGACATGGTAATGGTGAAGCCGGGTATGCCTTATCTGGATATCGTGCGCCGCTGCAAGCAGGAACTGAAAGTCCCCACCTTTGCGTATCAGGTCAGCGGAGAATATGCGATGCACCAGGCTGCATTTGCCAATGGCTGGTTAAACAAAGATGCCGTGATTCTGGAATCTCTGCTGGCGTTCAAGCGGGCAGGCGCAGATGGCATACTCACCTACTTTGCCCCGGATGCGGCTGAACTACTCAGCCGTTAAGCACTTTACTACTGACAGCGTAATTCCCATCCGGCGCGGTGCTGAAGCCAGGTTTCATTGGCCAGTTCCGCGTTAATCAATGGGTGACTGTTTAGCCAGCCTTCAGGCAGCGTAAGTGTCCAGCGATCGCCATCGATAGTCAAAGTGGCTTCCGGAATGTGCTTATTGTGCCTGCGTAAGCACAGCACGGTGGCAAGACGCAGAATTCTGACCAGCGCCAATAGCATGGGCTGGACTTCTTCATGATAGTTGTCGAACACAGCCGTATTGATCGTCAGACGGTGCGACAGCACCAAATCGCGAATGGCCTCGCGTTGCAATCGTGTATAGCCGGGCAAGTCAATGTGCGACAAGATGTACGCACCGTGCTCATGATGCTTCTTATACTCAATATGCAGCCCGATTTCATGCAGCGTGGCCGCGGCGCCCAGCACAGCTTCAGTATCCAGATGACAGATAGCGGCCTGCGCACATAACTGACGACAGAGCGAGATAGCTACCGCACGGACAGCGTCTGCATGAGACTTTTCAATATGGTAGCGGTGAATCGCGTGATTAAGCGTTTGCACCCGCCGGTCATTTTCCTGCAGATTATCCAGCATGCCGTAAATAAGACCTTCGCGCAGTGCGCCTGCCGAAATATTCATGGCTTTAATGTGCAGTTTTTCAAACAGGCAGATGAGTATCGCCAGACCACTGGGGAAAATAGGTTTCCGGTTTTCTTCCAGGCCTTTTATCTCAAGCTTGTCGATAGAGCCGCAGGCGATACACTGTTTCTCCAGCTCGTATAAATAATCGAGCCGAATCGCATCGCTGATTTGCTGAGCGACAAGAATTTCGGTGATAGCCTGCGGCGTACCGGAGGCGCCCAGGCAATTTTGCCAGTCAAAACACAAAAACGCATCGCTAACTTCATCTAATAATGCGCCAGCCTTCGCCTTGGCAGTATCAAAATGTTGTCGGGTAATTTCGCCCCTTGGGAAATAACGCTCCATAAAGGTCACGCAACCCATATCCAGACTTTTCAGGTGGATAGGCTGCATGTCATTACCGATGATGACTTCTGTGCTGGCACCACCAATGTCGATAACCAGTGAATTGCCCTGATTAGCAGAGGTGTACGCTACGCCCAGATAAATCTGCCGGGCCTCTTCCTCACCGCTGATAACATCCAGCTTGTGCTGAAGAATTTGTTCGGCTTTGCGGATAAACGTCTGTGCGTTGGTGGCCAGTCGCAACGTTGCAGTGGCAACGATGCGAATGTTTGACGGGGGAATATCCTGCAGGCGTTCAGCGAAGGTCTGCAAACATTGCCACCCCCGCTCCATGCTGATTTCATCCAACTCCATGTCTTCATTCAAACCAGCGGCAAGGCGGACTTTTTGTTTCACCTTACCGATAATCTGTACATTGCCATTGACGACGTGGACAACGACCATATGAAAACTGTTCGATCCTAAGTCTACTGCGGCATAATGCTCACTGTGGACCAACGTATCATGCTGGATTTCAGGCTGCATAGTTAGTTATTCTTGTTTGACGGTTTTCCCCGACTCCGGCCGCGACGGTTTGAATTACGCGCGTTGGGTGTCCGTTTCCGCTGACGTGCCCGGGGCGGTTTGACATCATCAAGCAAGGCGGCGCGGTCGTAATCCGTAACCGGAATTGCATGGTGAATGTACTGCTCAATGGCGGGCAAATTCAGTGCATATTTTTCACATGCAAAGCTGATCGCGATACCACTTTTGCCTGCCCGACCGGTTCGACCGATTCGATGGACATAATCTTCAGCATCATCTGGTAAATCATAGTTGAAAACATGACTGACTGCATCTATATGCAATCCACGGGCTGCAACATCTGTTGCGACCAGTATGTCCAGCTTTCCTTTGGTGAAGTCATCCAGAATGCTCATACGCTTTTTCTGCGGCACATCGCCGCTAAGCAGGCCAACACGATGGCCGTCAGCTTCAAGCCAGTCATTCACCTTTTCACAGGTATGCTTGGTATTGGCAAAGACGATGGCGCGTTCTGGCCATTCCTCTTCCATCAGGGTAAGCAACAAACGCATTTTATCTTCATCAGATGGATAAAACAGTTCTTCACTGACCCGTTTGGCGGTTCTGGTTTCTGGTTCAACCTGAACATGCGTGGGATTATTCATGTGCTCGTAAGCCAGTTCCTGAACCCTATAACTCAGTGTTGCAGAAAACAACATGCTCAAACGCTCTGAGGCCGGTGGCATGCGCTTGAACAAAAAGCGGATGTCCTTGATGAAGCCCAGATCAAACATCCGGTCGGCTTCATCCAGTACCGCGACCTGGATGTGGTTGAGGCTAAACACATTCTGTTTGTAATAGTCCAGAATACGCCCGGTAGTACCGATTATGATATCAACGCCTTCTTCAAGACTTTCGCGTTGACTTTGATAACCTTCACCCCCATATATCAAACCAAGTGATAACCCAGTGTGTTCACTCAGGGGTTTGGCGTCATTGTAAATTTGAACGGCCAGTTCACGGGTTGGTGCCATAATAATTGCTTTCGGTCCTTTCGGATCCGCGTTATCTTTGGCAGCATTAGCCATCAGATAGTGGAATGTGGCGACCAGAAACGCAATGGTTTTACCGGTTCCGGTCTGGGCTTGCCCGGCAATATCAAGGCCATCCAGTAAGGGTGGTAAAGCTAAAGCCTGAATCGGTGTACAATGGGTGAAATTCGCTGATTGAAGCGCCGAAAGTACCTTGTCATTGATAGGCAAATCGGAAAAATTTGTTTCGGTTAAATGAGTTGTTTGCATAGCTTATAGCTTATCAGTGCTTGCATTAAAAAAGACAGTTTCTTATAACACTTATGGTGTGGCTGAACAAATCAGCGACTGACCAATCAATGGAGAACAGAATGAGCGACAAAATTATCCAGTTAACTGACGACAAATTTGAGGCAGACGTTATCAATGCTGACGGTCCTGTGCTGGTCGACTTCTGGGCGGAATGGTGCGGCCCTTGTAAAATGATCGCGCCAATTCTGGAAGAAGTTGCGTCCGAGTTCGAAGGCAAGTTAACAGTTGGTAAGTTGAATGTCGATGAAAATAATGAAACGCCGCCAAAATATGGCATTCGCGGCATCCCAACGCTGTTGCTTTTCAAAGGCGGTAACGTTGCAGCAACTAAAGTAGGTGCATTGTCAAAAGCACAGCTTACAGAGTTCTTAAACGAAAACCTGTAATCTGCAGCAAAGCATCGTTAAAGGCACCTTCGGGTGCCTTTTTTGTATCTGGATATTTAAACATTTGGTTGTTGCCTGTCTGTTCAAATGTAAAATTGTTGCTACTATTAAAAACAACCGCACCACGCCAGTTGTCGGGCCGCTGTAAACAGGCCGGAGTATCACTTTCAAAATGATGAACTGAATTCGAAAATTCAGCTATTAGAGCGACGATTAAATCGTCAACGACTTGCCCGCAAGGCTGCCGAGGCACAGTTGGAAGAGTTTTCACAGCGCATTTATTACTCTAATAAAGCGCTCAAAGAATCAGTCTCGCTGGCGCAAAAAAAACAGGCTGAACTGGAGTATCTGTCAAGTTCCAGCCGCTATATCGCCAATGATGATGGCGTCACACCGCTGGTCACCGCGACCATCGATCTCACGATGAATTTTTGCGACGCCTCAATCGGTGCGTGTTTTTTTTGTAAATCCGGGAAGATCAGTACCTCGCCGGCCCCGATTATAATGTTCAAAGATGGCAGCAACGCGGCCCTGGCGGACTACAAAAGCTGGAGTTTTCCGTCACACCATACAGAGCTGCTGAATTCCTGGAGTATTCAAAGTGTCGCAGATGAGCGTGCCGGCGTATCTGGCTGGCTGTTAAGTTCAAATTTTCATGCCGAACCAAGTGAAATAGGCTGGCTGGTCTTTTTTCTTGAGTCAGAATTTATTGATGAAGAGAAACTTTTTATTCTGGACACAACGATAGAACACTTGCGATTAGGTGTTGCCCGGCAAGTAGAAACGCACTACCGCGAATCAAGTGAAAGTGTACTGGAAAAAATGCGTCAGGATTTAGCCTCAACACAGAAGCAACTGGCTGTATAAGGAGTTAGCCATTGAAAAGCCGTAAGTCAACTATTCATCCCAGTGCAGATCCTGCTATGCAGGCGCTGTTAAAACGTTTTCCTACAGCCATTGCAAACAGTTTCACTACCGAACCGCTTTGCGCACTGGCGGCGGTAATGGGGCCCGGGGGGCCGTATTCATGCCGTGGATATGCGCTCTACCATCAAACTTCCGTTTGTCCCGTTCAGTTTTTATCTGGTTTTCCTGATGGGCCGGAACCGGCGGGCTTATCCAAATCCGAGCAGGCCTTTGCGCTGTTTTCAATGCTGATATTTGTCGTGATCAGCTTTACCCTGCTGGCCGGCTTTACGTTATTTATGATGTATTTGCTGAAATCTGCACTGGGCATTGATTTGGTAAGCGACTTTTCCACGGGCATCTGGGAGTGGTATCACCGTTGATAAACACACTCGAAAGGCGGCGCTTAGGCGCCGGCGTCTGGCCTAATTAATGAGGGATTTATTCGATATATAGCGAGTGTTCACACCGACCAGTGTTTGGTTGTTAATCCTCAGGCCCCAGCAGTGTAAAAACCAGATGTCTGCGCATATCTTTAAGCACGACACCTTTTTTAAGCAAGGCGGCGCTCAGACATCGCTGCCATTTTCTAAGTTCAGGCTCAGCAGCGGATAGTAATTCTTCGTTTTCAAACTGAAAACGCAGTAATAAGGACCCCGGGAATTGATGGTATTCCACCGTGAACCAGCATTGCACCATGCCAGGCAATTCCTCACGACCCTGCGCTTCAAGGTTATCTGCAACGCTGAAAACCAGAGTCTGTTGTTTTAGTTGTACGGCAGATAGCTTTTTCATTACATGTGTTTCTCAATTACTACTTCAACACTTTCGGTGATATCAGCGCCTTCAATCGTCAGCCACATCTGGCCGTCCTGAATGGTCACCTGAATTTGCATCGCGCGCTGAACAGCATTTGCCAGCGGTGCAGCAAGTGCTTCAGGCACAGTGTGTACCGACAGATTTCTTCTGCTTTGTAACCGTGACTTTTCTTTTTTCCACCAGGCATCGAAACTGTTATCCGCGTAAGCATAAATCATCATATGCTGACTTTGGTTGCAGCCTTTTTTAATTCGCTGCTCAGAGGGTTGGCCCAGCTCTATCCACAGCGCTACGTCATCGCTGTAGTTTTTCTGCCACAAGTCAGGCACATCGTCATCAGATAACCCTTTAGTGAACTGCAACCGCTCGTGCGCATTGACGATAAACGCAATGATTCTGAGCATCATTCGTTCGTTGTTTTCAGACGGATGGCGGGCGATTGTCAGGTTATGATCCTGATAATAATTACGATCCATATCGCTGATGGATAGATGAGATTTAAATATGGTTGCTTTGAGTGCCATAGGCTTCCTGAGTCTTTAAGGGCGATATCCGTCATCGAGGCAAAGTATCGATGAGCCGCTTTGGTGGGAATAGTACCAGCTCTTGCTGCAATCTGCCCGCAACCGCTGTAAAAACGTGTTTGGAAACCCAGCGCACGGTTGAGGCTATCGCATGGAGAGGGAAAACATCAGCCCAGTAGATGTATACCTGTGAGCTGCGCGGAAACCAGCAGCAGCCACTCAAATACTTTTCAAAATAAAAATCGCCTTGCAAATTGCAATTCAAAACGCACTTTCAACGTTTTGTTTTCTTTGTTCATTTCCTGCATTAATTGAAAATAGTCATATTAAACAATGTTTTAATTTTTACTTAAACAACTGGCACAGATGTGGCAATAACCGGATATATCAGTTTTGAGAAGTAAAAAGGTCATTAAATATGGAAGTAACCAAAGGTATTTTTCCATTGACCATCGCTACTTCTGATATGGCGGAGATGACTAAGTCTGGCATCCGAAGGATTATCACGATTTGTGCCAGACACACAGATTTTATGCGGATGGTCACCCAGTGCAGTCGCCGGGTGGTTATTCAGAACATACTTTTTAGTTTACGTTGAAATGGGAATGAAGCCATGAATACAGCACGTCTTTTACATCAGGCTCACGCCACTATCGTCACTGCCCCTGCGATCAGCATAGACGATGCGTTAAAAGCCAAAGCGCATTACACCCACAAGGGGATCCCAATGTTATTGCAGCAAGCGGCAGCATTAACCATCTTGCTGTGTCTGTCACCGGTGCTTCTGTTAATTGCGCTGTTTATCAAGATGGAAAGCCAGGGCCCGGTGCTTTTCTCACAAACGCGGGTTGGAGAGTTTGGTCGACAGTTCGCTGCTATAAGTTGCGTTCAATGCATGTACCGGGATCGCCGCAATACAAGACGCCGGTTGCCAGTAACAGCGATCGCGACGGCATTTGCCAGAAGTTTTATCACGATCCGCGGATTACGCGTATTGGCAAATATCTGCGTAAATACTCGGTGGATGAGTTACCGCAACTTATCAATGTGGTTAAAGGTGATATGGCGATGATTGGTCCGCGTCCACACCTGGTCAGCGAATATTGTCAGTACAATCGCCAGGTCATGCCGCGTCTTTATTGTAAGCCCGGGCTGACAGGTCTGTGGCAGGTGTCCGGTCGTGCTGACACGACGTTCGAAGAGCAGCTGAATCTGGACAAACAGTATATCGTCGAACAATCAGTGTGGACAGATGTGAAAATACTCGCGCTGACCGTACCTGCAGTGTTAGCGGCCAAGGGGGCCTATAAATTAATAAACGTTTTCTTCATAAGGTGTGTTCTCCCACTTTTGCGCCCCTCTCCCAGGGGCTTTTTTTTGCCTGCACTATCCTGACTATTACACGCATTTCCAGCCTGACAATTCGCTTTAGCGTTTATCTTTCGTTTTGACGTTCCTGTTATCTGCGCAGGCCAGCGTCCTTTCATTCTCCCGCATCCATTAAACGCATTCTGCATAACTGTTGCAAAATAAAAAAGCGCCCTCTGCAAATTACGAAACTTTATCGCTGAACTCATTTAATTGTATTAAAAACAGCAACATAAAAGTTGGATCGGTTTCTGTAATCATCAGTGTGTACCACGCAGGGAATATCGGAGAAACCCTATGATTTCAAAATATGATGCTTATCTGGTTGGCCATTACGGCATGCAAAACTGTGGTGACGATGCGTTATTGCTGGCGTCACTGTATGGGGCTCAGTCTGTGCTGGGTTGCCAAAAGATGCTGGTTTCTTCTTACGATAAAACCCTGCCAAGTGGCTTTAGTACCGACATTACAACGTTATATGAAAAGCCAGCGTTCAAAGGGCAAAACCGTCTGACCCACTATATCAGCGCAGCGCGCAGTAAACGCGTTATCTTCGGAGGTGGTTCGATGCTTCGCACTGCCAGTGACATAAACCAGAAGCGCCACATGATGGCACTTTCCAGTAAAGCCAAAAGCATGGCATTAGTTGTTGGTATTGAGCCTTTTGTCTATCTGAATGATGAGCTGGCTCGTGAGGAAAGAGAGCTTGGCATTATATTGCTGGACATTGATGATTTCAAAAAGCTCAATGACACATTTGGTCATGAACATGGTGACCGCTGTCTGAAAGCGGTTGCCCAGGCCGTCAGTATCAACTGCAAGCGGCCGGGTGACAGAGTCATTCGGTTTGGTGGTGAAGAGTTTCTTGTAATGCTGCCGCGTACCGGTGAAAAAGGTGTACGCCGAATAGCAGAAGATATCGTTAATAGCGTGGCAAAAATTCAGCTTGCCTACAGCGACAATGTTATAAGCCGCGTTACCGTGAGCGTGGGGGCCACGTGGCGGGACAATATGAATGGCCAGGAGCTTGATGAAATGATTCATGAAGCAGATATGGCAATGTACAGCTCGAAACGGGCGGGCAAGAATCGCTTTACGCTGGCACCGCCGAAGAGTGTTGGCGAACGCAAAAAATATCGTTGCCGACCGGTTATGCAGGGAAATTTTATCAATAGCGTGGCAAAAAACCGGGCCATTTTGGCGAAACACAAGCTCTGACCGATAAAAAATTCGATCTTTTTTAACCGTTCAGCGGTAAAACGCTGGACGAGCTTTCATTATGGTGCTAACGTTTTGGTAGCTCTCATCTGAGCAGCGTTCTGCTAGCCCGTATCTGGGTATACAAAACCTTTTCCAATAATGAATAAGCGACCGAGTAGTCTGTAAGCGAAGTCCAAGCACACACAAAGACCCACCAGTATGAATTTAACTGAACTAAAAAACAAACCAATCAGCGAGTTGGTTAACCTGGCCGAAAAAATGGGCCTGGAAAACATGGCGCGAGCCAGAAAACAAGACATCATTTTCTCAATTCTGAAAGCCCATGCCAAAAGCGGTGAAGATATTTTTGGTGACGGCGTCCTTGAGATTTTACAGGATGGTTTTGGCTTTCTTCGCTCGGCAGACTCATCGTATTTAGCCGGTCCTGATGACATTTATGTCTCGCCCAGCCAGATACGCCGTTTTAATTTGCGTACCGGTGATACCATCGCCGGAAAAATCAGGCCTCCTAAAGACAGTGAGCGATATTTTGCCCTGTTGAAAATTCGCGAAGTAAACTTCGATAAGCCTGAAAACTCCCGCAATAAAATCCTTTTTGAAAACCTTACTCCATTGCATGCCGCATCACGTCTTCGTATGGAACGTGGTAACGGGTCGACAGAAGATATTACCGCACGTGTTCTGGATCTGGCATCACCCATTGGTAAAGGCCAGCGCGGTCTGATTGTCGCACCACCTAAAGCAGGTAAAACGCTGTTGCTGCAAAATATTGCGCAATCTATTGCGGCAAACCAGCCCGAATGCGAACTGATGGTTTTGCTTATTGATGAGCGTCCGGAAGAAGTCACCGAGATGCACCGTCTGGTACAGGGTGAAGTCGTTGCATCGACGTTCGACGAGCCAGCCAGCCGTCACGTTCAGGTTGCTGAAATGGTAATTGAAAAAGCCAAGCGCCTGGTTGAGCATAAAAAGGATGTGGTTATCCTGCTAGACTCAATCACACGTCTGGCACGTGCATACAATACCGTGATCCCGTCATCGGGTAAGGTACTGACAGGTGGTGTGGATGCGAATGCACTACACAAACCCAAGCGCTTCTTCGGTGCTGCACGTAATGTTGAAGAAGGCGGCAGCCTGACCATTATCGCAACTGCACTGATTGATACCGGCTCTAAGATGGATGAAGTTATCTACGAAGAGTTTAAAGGTACCGGTAACATGGAATTACATCTTAACCGTAAGATTGCAGAAAAGCGTGTATTCCCGGCTATCGACTTTAATCGTTCTGGTACGCGCCGCGAAGAGTTGCTGACCAGTCAGGATGAGTTACAGAAGATGTGGATCCTGCGTAAGATTGTCCATGAGATGTCTGAGATTGATGCGATGGAATTCCTCATTAACAAGCTGTCGATGACCAAGACCAATGATGAGTTCTTTGGTGCAATGAAACGGCAGAAAAGCTAAAAAGCTTTACACAGAGAAAAGCGCACTTCGGTGCGTTTTTTTATGTCTGCTAAAAATTAAGGTAAATGATCTTTATTCCCCGGAACTGATTATTTTTGATACTGTAAAGAAAATAATAAACGGGGAATGCACATGAAAAAAACACTTCTGGGACTGGCACTTGGGCTGGCATTCGGTAGCGCCTCTGCGCAGAGCGTTGATGAGCTGGTAAATAATGTCGAGCCGCAGGTGATTGAATGGCGTCATCATCTTCACGAAAATCCTGAACTTTCAAACCGCGAGTTTGAGACTGCTAAATATATCACTGAATATCTTAAAACCCTGGATGTTGAAATTACCACAGAAGTGGCCAAAACCGGCGTCGTTGCTGTCCTGGACAGCGGTAAACCCGGCCCTACGGTGGCATTACGTGCCGACATGGACGGACTACCGGTAAAAGAGCGAAATGATTTAGCCTGGAAATCGACGAAAACCGGCGAGTTTGATGGCAATACGGTTCCGGTAATGCATGCGTGTGGTCATGACACCCACATGGCGATGCTGATGGGCGCCGCCGAAGTACTTACGCAGATGAAAGATCAGTTGCGCGGTAAGGTGAAGTTCATCTTCCAGCCTGCTGAAGAAGGCGCGCCTCCCGGTGAAAAGGGCGGGGCGGAAGTGATGGTTAAAGAAGGCGTGCTGAAATCACCTGATGTCGATGTCATCTTCGGTCTTCATATCAATGCTAATACTGATATTGGTAAAGTGCGTTATACCCCCGAAGGAGCCATGGCAGCAGTCGACCCGTTCAAAATTGTGATTAAAGGTAAACAGGCGCACGGCGCGTATCCATGGAAAAGTGTGGATCCTATCGTAACGGCTGCTCAGATGGTGATGTCGTTGCAGACCATCGTAAGTCGCGAAATCAAAGTAATTGATAGTGCAGCAGTCGTTTCTGTCGGCTCAATTCACGGCGGTAACCGTTCCAATATTATTCCTGAAGAAGTTGAGCTGGTGGGGACTATCCGTACGCTAAGTAAAGATGCCAGAGAGCACATTTACGAAGCCATGGAGCGAAAAGTACAGGGCATCGCCAACAGCATGGGCGCAAAGGCCGAACTGACATTGCCTCTGGATTATAGTTATCCAATTACCTTTAATGATCCGGAGCTCACTGCTCGCATGCTGCCTACCATTCAGGAAGCGGCTGGAAAGGAAAACGTGTTGCTGTCTAAGCCGGTCACCGGCGCAGAGGATTTCTCCTTCTTCCAGGAAGAAGTACCTGGCTTGTACCTTTGGGTTGGTGGAAAACCACTGGATGTGTCAGTTGAAGATTCGCCTGCGCACCATACGCCGGAGTTTTATGTCGATGATAAAGGCATGAAACTAGGCGTAAGTCTATTAACCAAAATGACAATAGACTATATGAATAAAAGCAACTAAGGTTTAGCTTATATGGCGTAGTTTACTTGAGGATAGCGTGCAGTCAGTTGTAGTTGCAGTAGCATTTGCTATTCTCGGCGTTGCGGTAAACTTTTTACCTGAACCTATCATCACCGAAGGTCTTGCGGCCTTCGGTGGTATTTTTGCCATTGCCCTGTCTTTACTGTTTTCGCCACGCATTTCAATCCCGCTTATACTCGTGATTTTTGCGCCATTATGGTGGCGATATGACAATTACCTTGCTTTATTGGTACTAAGTGCTCAGCCATTTATTGCGGCCCTGACGTGCTATAAAAAGGGTCACTTCCGAATACTGATGGTGGCAGGTCTTTGCTGGTCACTGGTTGCATTACCGGCGCTGCTCTTTATTCAGTATATATTACACGAGCAAATATTTGTGGTGGCGCTGACCTCAGCGGTCGTTACCTGGCTCTCCGGGATTACTGCAGTGGTCTGCGGTCATTTAATTTATCTTACCGTGTTTGCTGTCAGACCGCTGGCAGGTACGCAGCCTGTATCATTCAGTCCACTTCTTACCTACTTTTTTGCGGCTGTCTTTTTTACCGGCAATCTGGTCGTCAACTATCTGCACATCAACAGTGTACAGGTCGACCAGATGAGCGATATCGAACTGTACATGCGCCAGCGCACGCTGGTGTTGTCGGAGCAATTAGACAGCTTCATCATCAGGCATCGCGCAGCTATTGTTCAAAATGCCGGTGTATTATCATCGCAAATAAATGACAAAGCGACGTTTCTGCAACTATTGGCCCGGGCGAATCCGGACTTTCTCACACTGTTAATTACCGATGACACCGGGGAAATAACACAGGCATTTCCTCCTCGTGTATTGCAGCGGGCAAAAGATAAAGGAATGACCAATGTCAGACAGCGCCAGTACTTTTCTGCGGTCGCGTCGAACAATGCGCCATTTATCTCAGAAGCATTTAAAGGACGGGGGTTCGGTGAGGATATAATCGTTGCTATTTCCGCACCAATACTGAATGAACAGAAGCAATTCTCGGGCATCCTGGAAGGGTCATTGTCGCTTCAAAGCTTTGCTTATTTTGATGCGCAGAATATTCCCGGCTTCGCCATGCTGATTCAGGATGGCAACGATAAAGTTATCTATGCATCACCAGCTCTTGGCTTGTCTCCGATGAGCTTACCGCAAATTGATGTGTGTCGTGAGCAGTACTGTGCAGGCCTGTTTCAGTTAAATAATAAAACCTGGTTGCATGAGACCGAGTCGCTGGCAACCAACGACTGGAAGGTAAGTCTTTATTATGATGTCATCTGGTATGAGCGCCTGATTGGTGAATACACACTGCGGGCGTTAGCGCTGCTCATTGTGGTTTGTTTACTGGGCATTATGGCCGGATTTGGCATTGCCTGGTTGCTGGCGGGTCCGCTGAAAAACCTGGCTGAGCATTTTAAAAATCTGAATCCGGCGATGGATGGCACGCTGGGCATTGACCACGATAGCCGCCTTTATCTGCAGGAAATCAGCGCGTTGGATGAGGCTTTCTTTCAGCTCCAGGAACGCCTGCGTTATGCGTTTGGTAAGCTGGCGTCTGCAAACCAGCGTCATCAGCAGCTTAACAACCAGCTTGAAGAGTTAAACACATCACTGGAAAGTCGCGTTAAAGAAAAAACTGTCTCACTGGAAAGTGCATTACAGGATGCGCGCCAGGCAAGCAAAGCCAAGACGGAGTTTTTGGCCAACATGAGTCATGAGATTCGCACGCCTATGAACGGCATTATAGGGAATTGCGATAATTTGCTCGAGCAGCCTCTTGATGAAGTCACGCACCGACGGGTCAATACGATTGCCCAGTCAGCATCACAACTTTTGATGATTCTGGATGCAATTCTGGATCTATCCAAAATTGAAGCGGGCAAAATGACTGCCGAATCAGTGAGTTTCCACCTTCCTGAATTACTTAACAATGCACTGTCCACTTATCAGCAATCAGCCCGACAAAAATCAAACCAGCTAAAGGCGCGGTTAGGCAAATTACCTGAATACGTCAACGGCGACCCGAGCAAGATCAGTCAGATCCTCAACAACCTGTTGAGCAATGCAATTAAGTTCACCTGTGAAGGGACTGTGACGCTGGATGCCTCGTACGCTGAAAATATGCTGACGCTGGCTGTGTCTGATACCGGCATAGGGATAAGTGAGGAAAATCAGCAAAAGATTTTCAACGAATTTGAGCAGGCAGATGCGTCCACTACCAGACATTACGGGGGGACAGGGCTCGGATTAGCGATAACGCAAAAACTGGTTAAATTGCTTAACGGCGTCATTAACGTTGACAGTAAACCCGGCAAGGGCGCCACTTTCACGATACATCTGCCACTGAATGTATCAGCCGAACCACAATCCCGCCAGTCAATGCCGACCACCACCAAAATTAAAGCCGGGGCATTGATTTTGGTAGTGGAAGATAATGATGTGAATGCGCAGATTGTTATTGATATGCTCAGCAATATTGGCGCAAAAAGTATGCGGGTGGCAGAGGGCGAAACGGCGCTTAACGTGCTCGCTAAACGCAAATTTGATGTCATTCTGATGGATTGTCAGATGCCGGTAAAAGACGGTTTTGAAACCACTCGCTGCCTACGCAGCGAGCAGGGACCAAATCAAAACACCCCGGTGATTGCGCTCACTGCAAATGCTTTCAATGAAGACAGGGATGCCTGCCTGGCCGCAGGCATGAATCTGCATTTATCCAAACCCATCAAGCGAGACCGTCTTATTGCCGCGCTGGGTCAGCTTCTTGCTGAGTAGTGTCAGTCTCTGATTCTCTTATTTTTTCCGCACTCTCTGCCGCTTCCTGCGCTTTGTCCCGACCAATAAAATACAGAACGATATATCCCGCAATTGCCGAAACCAGCGAGCCAGCCAGAATTCCGACCCTTTCATCAAACATGCGGTTTACACCTGATTGCTCAAAGGCCAGCGCACCGATAAACAGGCTCATGGTGAAACCGATACCGCACAGCAGTGAGCAGCCGTATATGTGGCGAAATTTCAGATCAGACGGCAGTTTTGCCAGCCCCAGTTTTACGACAATCCAGCAAAAGCTAAACACGCCTAATTGTTTACCCACCGTCAGCCCCAGGAAAATACCGAAGGTGACCGGGTGAAAGATGCCCTCTGGCCTGATAGCACCAAAATTAATACCGGCGTTGGCAAAAGCAAAAATGGGCAGAATAGCGTAACTTACCGAGGCGCTGAGTTCATGCTCAAGTTTGGTTACCGGAGAATGGGAGGGATCCTTCTGGCTTCGCATTGGAATAAATGCTGCTAATACGACGCCGGCAAGGGTGGCATGCACACCCGATTTAAGCAGTGCTACCCATAGCACCAGACCCACCAGAATATAGGACGGCAGGTCAATGACATTGCGTCGGTTCATCATCCACAACACAATCAGGCAACCCGCTGCAATGTAAAGCGCGGTTTCAGTGATATTACTGGTATAAAACAGCGCGATAATGACAATAGCACCAATGTCATCAATGATGGCCAGGGTTACCAGAAACACTTTCAGACTGGCCGGCACGCGACTGCCCAACAGGGCCAGCACACCCAGAGCAAAGGCAATATCGGTGGCGGCAGGAATAGCCCAGCCGGACATGGCCTGACTGTCCCCCCAGTTGATCCACACATAAATTAATGCCGGTATCGCCATTCCTCCCACTGCGCCGGCAGCAGGCAGAACAATTTCTTTGGGGTTGGATAACTCTCCCTCACAGACCTCGCGTTTTAGCTCAAGCCCGACATGAAAGAAGAACACCGCCATCAGGCCATCGTTAATCCACAATAGCAGCGGTTTTTCTATACCCCAGTCACCGGCGGCGATAACCACTGGTACTTCAATTAGTTGGTTATACCAATATTCAAGCGGAGAATTGGCCACAAATAATGCCAGCGCGGTGGCTGCCATTAACACGATACCCGCAGAAGATTCACTCTTATAGAAGTTAGTTACAACGTAATTAAGCTGTTGTACGGTTTTTTTCAAACTCATCGTTCGCCTCAGTCAAAACATGTCGCAAAACCCGCCCGGCAAGTTCTGGCGTCCGACACTGCATTCATACCCCGGAATTCCGGTAAAATGATAGTGTTTACTACTCTTACGTTATTTTGCGCAGAAGGTGCTATGGGCGTTCACAGAAACCTGAACTTTTACACCGGCGTTGAATAATCACATGACGTTTTCTCACCCGATCGCAGCAGTTTTTTTATTTCGCGCTAAACGACTAATTTTGATGGCTTTGTATAAAAATTATAAGCAGATGGTTCAGTTTGTACCGTGGTAAGGTTATGGGCATTGTTGCCTTTTTACGCTACAATCTTGCGCCTTCTGAGACACCGGTTATCTGAAGCCGGCACGTCTACGCACGATGTTCAAAATCCAGTGGAGAAGCATTTACATGGCTAAAGTCGCAATTGTTATGGGCTCTACATCAGATTGGCCTACCATGCAGCAGGCTGCAAAGATGTTAAAAGCGTTTGGTGTGGAATTTGAGGCGCGTGTTGTCTCTGCGCATCGCACCCCTAATTTGCTGGTAGAATTTGCTGAATCAGCGGCGGACGAAGGGTTTAGCTGTATTATCGCTGGCGCCGGTGGCGCGGCCCACCTGCCCGGTATGATTGCTGCGCATACCCACTTACCGGTATTTGGTTGTCCGGTTAAATCAAAGGCGCTTAACGGCCTGGATTCATTACTTTCTATTGTTCAAATGCCAAAAGGCGTCGCTGTGGGCACGCTGGCAATCGGTGAGGCAGGTGCGGCAAATGCAGGGCTTCTCGCTGCGCAGGTTGTCGCGTTGCAGGATGATAGCGTGAAAGAAGCCATTATTGCGTTTCGTCAGAACCAGACAGACACTGTGATGCAAAATGCGAATCTGGAGCTGGATGAATGAGAGTTCTCGTATACGGCGCCGGTCAGCTGGCGCAGATGATGTATTTAGAGGGCGTTCCCTTGGGCATCGATGTACAGGCGGTGGATGTCAAAGACGATACCGTGGTGCATCCGGTCAGCAAGCGACCCCTTGAGCAGAATCTGGTTCAGGCCATCGAGTCTTCCGATGCGCTGACGGTGGAATTTGAGCATGTCCCTGAGCGTTTGCTCGAACAGGCTGCTAAAACAGATAAGTTAATGCCATCTATGAACGCGATCCTGGTTGGGGCTGATCGGGTTCGGGAAAAGCATTTGCTTGAAAAATTCAGTATTCCCAATTGCCCGCACAAAGTGGTGACACATCTCGACCAGCTTGATGACTGCATTAAAACGCTGGGTGATAAACTGATCATCAAAGCCAGCCGTGATGGTTATGACGGCTACGGTCAGTGGCGCCTCAAAGATGCCAGCCAACTGGCCAGCGTCAAAGAAGCGTTATCAGGTCAGGATTTGGAAGCAGTTCCTCTGGTGGTTGAGAAAATGCTGCAGTTTGAGCGCGAGTTATCGCTAATCGGAGTGCGCAGTCGTAGTGGCGAAATTAAAGTGTATCCACTGGCCGAAAATCTTCACCACAAAGGCCAGTTGCATGTGTCTGTTGCGCCAGCCAGTCAGGTTAGTGAAGCATTATCACAGCAGGCGCTGGATATTTTTACCACGCTGGCAGAGGGCATGCAGTACGTAGGTGTGCTGGCAGTTGAAATGTTCCAGTGCGGCGAAGAGCTGTTAGTTAACGAGCTGGCGCCACGGGTTCATAACTCCGGCCACTGGAGTTTAAGCGGTGCTCATACGAGTCAGTTTGAGAATCATCTGCGCGCATTAGTGGGCCTTCCGTTAGGCGATACCCGTGCGCTGTCACCGTCGGCAATGATTAATGTTATCGGCTGCAGCACGTTTTCCAGAGATTTGCTTAGCATTCCCGGTTGCCATTTGCACTGGTACGGGAAATCGGTGAGGGAAAAGCGCAAAATGGGCCACATCAATATTACTGCAGACAACTATGCCCAGCTGGGTGAAAAACTGCACAAACTGTCTGGCTATGTACCCACTGAATACTTCCCGGAGCTCGAAAAAGAAGCAGACAGACTGCTAACGCTCAAATAATTGGCATATGGCGACGGTCAGGTATTGACAAGTCGCCACGCCTGACTAAAATACGCATCCGTTAGCTGGCCTGAACCGGTCAGTTGATGCACCCTTTGTGTGCCGACTTAGCTCAGTTGGTAGAGCAACTGACTTGTAATCAGTAGGTCGCCAGTTCGATTCCGGCAGTCGGCACCATCCTTTCTTTCTTGCTTCTTTTTTCGCCCGTTGTAGTATGGATAATCAAATCCATAGCGTAACGAAGCTTATGTGGCGTCGCTTTTTTCTCTTGTTCATCTTGTGCAGTAGCTTTTTCTGTAAGGCACAGCAGTCGACATCGGTCTCGCTGTCGGACAGTTATTTTTCAGCGACATTCTCGATGGCAACGTCTGCCGCAGGCTATTTCACGCTGACGAATAATGGTAGCGAACGTGTAGTGGTGACAGGAATCTCTGTCAGCAGTACCATTGCCAAAGGGGCCAGTTTGCATGAAACCATCATGCAGGATGACATGGTTAGTATGCGGTCTCTCCACACACTTTCACTGGATGCAGGTCAGACGATTCGGTTTCAGGCTGGCGCAAAACATATCATGCTTACCGGGCTTAAAAAGCCGTTAACAGAGCAAATGACCGTGGAAGTGACATTTCTTTTTGCTGATCATCCAGCTGTCATTCAAGCCTTTGAGGTACGCCCTGCCGGCCAGAGTGAGGCCATGTCGCAGCACAATCATCACTGAACCTGTATACTTACGCTGGTAATCCAAAATCTGTTCTTATCAGTATCTAGAACATAGATGTAAAAGTCTTTAATTCATCGCAAAAACTGATAAAGGAGCGCATGATGAGCAAGATTGATATTGGTATTTCTGAAGCTGACAGAAACAGTGTAGCAGAAGGACTGAAGAAGCTGCTGGCAGACTCATACACACTGTATTTGCAAACCCATAACTTTCACTGGAACGTATCGGGGCCGCAGTTTCGTACCCTGCATCTGATGTTTGAAGAGCACTATACTGAACTGGCAGAAGCGGTGGATGATATCGCTGAGCGTATCCGTACCTTAGGCGTTGTTGCGCCAGGCACCTATAAAGCGTTTTCAGAGCTTAGCTCTATTGAAGAGGTAGAGGGTGTACCTGAAGCCACTGAGATGGTGCGACTACTGTGTCACGGCCATGAGCAGGTGGTTAAAACCAGTCGCGAAGCGTTAAAAATGGCGCAGGACGCGGATGATGAATCGTCCATCGCGTTAATTTCAGATCGCATGCGCATCCATGAAAAAACGGCGTGGATGTTACGTGCACAAACTTCTAGCTAATTGAATAATAATAATGATGAAAAAAACAACAATTGCAAAAAACCTGGCAGTCTTACTGCCGGGTCTTTTTTTGGCTGCCGGCGCCAACGCGCAGGCATCAAATGATATCCAGGTTAAAGAGCTTGCGACCAAGCTGGCTAATCCCTGGGGAATGACGTTTTTACCTGATGGTGACTTGCTGCTCACTGAACGCAAAGGCACTATTCGTCGTTACTCCTTTGAGAATGGCCTGGGTGAGCCCGTTGCCAACACGCCTGCGGTTGAAGCGGTTAACCAGGGCGGTATGCTGGATGTGCTGGCAGATCCGGATTATGCATCCAATCAAACCATCTATTTTTGCTACAGCCGCAAAGGCGAAGGTGGAAACAGCAGCGCCGTTGCCAAAGCGACCCTGAAGGACAATGCGCTTGAGAATGTGACGACATTGTTTGTGGCAGAACCATTGGTGGACAATGGTTTTCACTTTGGTTGCCGCTTAGCTTTTGATGCTGACAAAAACTTATATATCACGTTAGGTGATCGCTATAAGTATATGGATGAAGCGCAAAATACTGATAATCATCTGGGCAAAATCGTTAGAATCCGCCCTGATGGTGAGGTGCCACAAGATAACCCGTTTATCGATGGTGAGGCACCTGAAATCTTTACTTACGGTCACCGCAACGTGCAGGGACTGACAGTGCATCCTGAGACAGGTGATGTATGGGCGATGGAACATGGCCCACAAGGCGGCGATGAGGTCAACAAACTGTCCAAAGGCGCCAATTATGGCTGGCCGGTCATTACCTACGGTATTGACTATGACGACAGTATTATCTCTGAAAAGACCAAGCAGGAAGGGATGGAGCAACCCGTTATTTACTGGGATCCATCTATCGCGCCCAGCGGCATGGCCTTTTACGATAAATCCGCATTTGCTGACTGGCAGGGTGACCTGTTGGTCGGTGCGCTTAAGTTTACCCATCTTAGACGCATCGAAATGGATGGTGACAAGCCAGGAGAACAGCACGAATATTTAAAAGATCGGGGAGAGCGTATTCGCGATGTTGAGGTGGGTCCTGACGGGCTTATCTACGTGCTTACCGATGCACCAAAAGGCAAGCTGCTTCAGCTTTCTCCAGCTAAATAATTGCCTACAGCGTTAACGTAAAAATCGATAATATCTTTTCAGAAGACCTGAACGCCCGGCATTCTCGTTCAGGTCTTTTTACACGTCCCCTGAAATTCCTATGCTATATGCATCTAATACTATAGTCTAAATTATAAAAGTGGTGGTAAAATGGTCGGCTAATAATTATTACTTATATAGCCAGCCTCGCCCTGGCGGCGAATACAGAGATCTCCGCATGACATCTTCGACACCCCGAGACACCGGTAATAACGATAATTCCGACTCTTCATCACGCACCGGCAAGCGTGCTCAATCAAAAACATCCCGTGGCAATTTGGCAAGAAAATCGCGCCGCGTTTCTCACGATGACATGTTCAAAGACACCGACTACGTGCACGACCAAATCGACAGACTGATCTTCGCGCTAGAGTCGTTCCGGGAAGGGGATGTGTCAGTCCGTTTATCTAAAGAGCGTAATGACAAGTTTGCAGATTTGGCGGAAGCCTATAATACGATGGTTGAAATGATCGGTGGGGTAAGTACCGAAGTTTCGCGCATCTCACGGGTAGGCGGAATAGAGGGTAACTTAGAAGCCCGGGCAGACTTTAAAGCTGCTAGTGGGGTTTGGAAAGAGCTAATCGATAATATCAACATTCTTATTGAGGCGATTTCAAATCCGGTACTGGAAGTTAGCCGCATTCTGAATAGCATTGCATCAGGTAATTTGCAGGATAAATTCAGTCTGACCGTTACCGGTGATTTTCGGGCCATGGCGGATGTTATCAACCGCACACAGCATTCACTGAATACATTTGCCGAGCAGGTAACGCAGGTGGCAAGGGAAGTAGGGGTCGAGGGTAAGCTTGGTGGCCAGGCGTCGGTACCGAATGTGTCGGGGACGTGGAAAGACCTTACTGATAATGTAAACCAGATGGCAAGTAACATTACCGCACAGGTACGGGAAATCGCATCCGTTACAACCGCTGTAGCCCAGGGCGACCTCACGCAGAAAATCACCGAACAAGGTAAGGGCGGCGAGGTACTGGTATTGTCCAGTACGATCAACCGGATGGTTGACTCGCTGAACATCTTTGCTGCCGAGGTAACCAACGTAGCCCGTGATGTGGGCGTGGAAGGTAAGCTGGGTGGGCAGGCCGTCGTACCTGACGTCGCCGGCACCTGGAAGGCCCTGACAGACAACGTAAACATGCTGGCGTCCAACGTAACCGCGCAGGTACGGGATATCGCTAACGTTGCAACCGCGGTAGCGGGCGGGGATCTGTCACAGAAAATCAATATCAATGTAAAAGGTGAGATAGCCGAGCTTAAAGAAACCATTAACCAGATGGTGGACTCACTCAACATCTTCTCTGACGAGGTAACCCGGGTTGCCCGGGAAGTAGGTACCGAAGGTAAGCTGGGCGGGCAGGCGACAGTACCCAACGTCGCCGGTACCTGGAAGAACCTCACCGACAACGTAAACACCATGGCGAGTAACCTGACTACCCAGGTAAGGGAAATCGCGTCAGTAACCACGGCGGTGGCGCAGGGTGATCTGTCGCAGAAAATCACCGAACAAGGTAAGGGCGGCGAGGTACTGGTACTGTCAAACACCATCAACAACATGGTTGATTCGCTCACACTGTTCTCAGCCGAAGTAACGCGGGTTGCCCGCGAGGTAGGTACTGAAGGGACGCTGGGCGGCCAGGCAGTGGTTCCCGGCGCAGCGGGTACCTGGAAGAACCTAACCGACAACGTAAATACCATGGCGAGTAACCTGACCACACAGGTACGGGAAATCGCCAATGTGGCCACTGCCGTAGCCGACGGCGACCTGTCACAAAAAATCAAAATCAATGTTAAAGGCGAGATTGCCGATCTGAAAGAAACCATCAACCAGATGGTGGACTCACTGAACATCTTCTCTGACGAAGTAACGCGGGTTGCCCGCGAGGTAGGAACAGAAGGTAAACTGGGCGGCCAGGCCGCCGTACCGGATGTAGCAGGTACCTGGAAGAACCTGACAGAAAACGTAAACTTCATGGCGAGTAACCTGACTACCCAGGTACGGGAAATCGCTAACGTTGCGACCGCGGTAGCAAAGGGTGATCTGACACGAAAAGTCACCATCGACGCCGAAGGCGAGATTGCTGAACTGAAAGAAACCATCAACCAGATGGTTGACTCACTGAACATCTTCTCTGACGAGGTAACCCGGGTTGCCCGTGAAGTAGGAACGGAAGGTCGTCTGGGCGGTCAGGCATTAGTACCTAACGTGGCCGGAGCCTGGTCAGAACTGACCAAAAACGTAAATACCATGGCGAGTAATCTGACCACACAGGTACGAGAAATCGCCTCCGTTACAAAAGCGGTTGCGAACGGTGACCTTTCGCAGAAAATCACCGAAGAAGCAAAAGGTGGCGAGGTACTTGAACTCTCTATCACTATTAACCGGATGGTTGACTCACTGCAAACACTATCCAACGAGGTAACGCGGGTTGCTCGAGAGGTAGGTACTGAAGGGGTTCTCGGCGGTCAGGCGGATGTGCCTAACGTTGCCGGCGCCTGGCTCGACCTGTCGAACAACGTAAATACCATGGCGAGCAACCTGACCGCACAGGTACGGGAAATCGCCGGAGTGGCGGCATCGGTAGCAAACGGTGACCTTAGCCGTAAAATTTCCATCGACGCACGGGGTGAAATCGCCGACCTGCGGGATATCATCAACCAGATGGTTGACTCACTGAACATCTTTGCCGCCGAGGTAACGCGGGTTGCCCGTGAGGTAGGTACCGAAAGTAAGCTGGGCGGTCAGGCCATCGTGCCGAATGTCGCCGGGACCTGGAAAGATTTGACCGACAACGTAAACACCATGGCGAGTAACCTGACTACCCAGGTACGGGAAATCGCCTCGGTAACTACCGCTGTGGCAAACGGCGACTTGTCACAAAAAATCTCCGAAGAGGCAAAAGAGGGTGAGGTACTTGAGCTCTCCACAACCATTAACCGAATGGTTGACGCGCTCAACATTTTTGCTGACGAGGTAACCAACGTTGCCCGCGAGGTAGGTACTGAAGGTATTCTTGGCGGGCAGGCTGAAGTGCCTAACGTTGCCGGTGCCTGGAAGGCGCTGACCGATAACGTAAATACCATGGCGAGCAATCTGACCTCGCAGGTACGGGAAATCGCGAGCGTATCCACGGCGCTAGCCCGTGGTGACTTTTCGAAGAAAATCGAAGTTCACGTGCGCGGTGAAGTTCAGGAACTTAAAAACAATATTAACGCGATGGTTGACTCGTTTATCACCATCGTTCGCGCCGCAAACTCTATTGCCGAGGGTGACTTTGCGCTGGAAATGCCGCTTCGAAGCGACGCCGATCAGTTGAGTATCGCGCTTAACTCGATGACCCGGAACCTGAAACGTATCTCAGAAGAAAACGAAAACGAAGCGTGGATCAAGAACGGTCAGGCGAATCTGAACGATAAAATGCGTGGTGAGCTGGACCTCAATGCGCTATCTAAAAATATCATCACCTACCTGACTAAATATCTTAAGGCACAGATAGGCGCGCTGTATTTATCTGAAACCGGAAAAGACGGCGAAGTTCTCAAACTTGTATCAACCTATGCTTATACCAAGCGCAGAAATGCGGTTAACGAATTCAAGATTGGTGAGTCTCTGGTCGGACAGGCAGCACTGGAAAGAGAAGCAATTGTGGTGACCAGTGTGCCTCAGGATTATGTGGTTATCTCATCATCACTGGGTCAGTCTCAGCCACGTAACCTTCTGGTTCAGCCCTGCTTAATTGGTAGCGAAGTAAAGGGCATTATTGAGATTGGCTCGTTCAATGAGTTTACCGATAACCAGCTTGAGCTTGTGCGAGTTGTAGCTGAAAACATCGCAATTTCAATAAATTCTGCGCAAGACAGGGCAAAAATGGAGCTTCTTCTGCAGGAATCTCAGCGCAAGTCAGAAGAGTTGCTTGATCAGCAGCAAAAACTGCGTAATCAATCAGAAGAACTGCAGGTAGCCAATGAAGATCTGGAAATAAAGACGCGCGATCTTGAGCGCCAGAAGGAAGATATTCAAACTAGTCGTATTGAAGTGGAACAAAAAGCACAAGAGCTTGAACTGGCCAGTAAGTATAAGTCAGAGTTTCTTGCCAATATGTCCCATGAGTTACGCACCCCGCTTAACAGCCTGCTAATTTTGGCGAAAGAGCTGACTAAAAACGAAAAAGGTAACCTGGACGGAGAGCAGATAAAAGATGCTAAAATCATTTATGATGGCGGAAACGATCTGCTTAACCTGATCAACGATATCCTTGATCTGTCGAAAGTTGAAGCCGGAAAGCTGCAGGTGCATCCCCAGACTATCGGTGTCAAAACATTACTTACTGGGCTCGAAAACAAATTTAATCCAATTGCCAAAGACAAAGGCATTGCTTTTTCAATCGAGCTTGCCGACGACTTGCCAAAAAGTCTGTATACCGACGATCAGCGTTTACAGCAAATTCTTAAAAACCTGCTTTCCAATGCCTTTAAGTTTACTGAAAAAGGTGAGGTTGTCTTATCTGCTGAGCGACCGAGTGAAAATGTGAAGTTCAGAAACACTGCGCTTGAGCATAAAAATGTAGTGGCCATCTCAGTAGCTGATACGGGAATAGGTATCAGCAAGAATAAATTCACGCAAATTTTCGAAGCGTTCCAGCAGGCAGAGGGCGGCACCAGCCGTCAATATGGCGGCACCGGATTGGGCCTTACCATTTCAAGAGAGTTATCACGATTACTGGGCGGAGAAATTCATATTTGGAGTGAGCCCGATGAAGGCAGCAAGTTTACAGTATATGTGCCCACTGACTTAACCAAAGCAGAAGTTGCGATGGATGATAAAGAAACATCCTCAATAATTGAATACTCGCAATACCAGTTATCAGACAATACTCCGGCAAAGCAGACATCTTCTGAAAAAAGCGAGCCAACTCGCCCATTTGTGAAAGATGATCGCAATGAGCTATCCGCAAAGGATAATGCCTTATTAATTATTGAGGATGATCAGAACTTTGCGGAAATTCTTAAGCGTGAAGTGAAAGCGCAAAATTATCACGTGTTGGTTGCCAGAGAAGGTCGGGAAGGGCTTGAGCTGGCAGCACAATATCAACCTAAAGGCATTTTTCTGGATATCCGGCTTCCCGATTTAGATGGTATCCGGGTACTTGATCAACTTAAGTTTAACCTTAAAACTCGTCATATACCGGTGCACATCATTTCCGTTGAAGATAAAAGCACGCAGGCTCTGAATAAAGGAGCTATTGGATTTTTGTCTAAGCCGGCGTCACTAAGCAATATCAATGATGTGATTAAAAAAATCACTGATATTGGGCAATCACCGGTGAAGAAAATTCTTTTGGTTGAAGATAACCAGGCCAGCATTGATAGTCTGAAACGCATTCTTACCAATCGCCAAATCGAGATTATTACCGCACCCACAGGGGCAGAAGCACAAAGGTTATTAAAAACCACCCGACCGGACTGTATTATTCTGGATCTGAATCTTCCTGATACTACTGGCTTCGACTTACTTACAAATCTCAATGCTGTAGGTCTGATTAATGATGTTCCTATTATTATTTACACAGGGCAGGAACTTACCAAAGAAGAAGTACGGGAATTAAGAAAATACACCGATAGCATCGTTATCAAAGGTGTTTCATCACCAGAACGTTTGCTGGATGAGGTCTCACTATTTATTCATAGTGTTGAAAGCCAGTACTCAGACCAACAGCGAGCGATTCTGACTAAACTTCATGATCCTGAGAAACTTCTGGCAGGACAGAAAGTACTCTTAGTTGATGATGATGTTAGAAATACTTACGCACTGTCCAAAGTCCTTGCCGATGCAGAGATGCAGGTAGTATTGGCTGACAACGGTATGATGGCATTAGAAAAGATTAAGCAGGAGCCTGATATTTCGATAATTCTGATGGACGTCATGATGCCTGTAATGGACGGCTATGAAGCGACACGTAAGATCAGACAGCTTCGAGAGCACAAAGATTTGCCTATTATCGCTCTTACTGCAAAAGCGATGGCAGAGGACCGTAGTAAATGTCTTGATGCTGGCGCTAACGACTATCTGACTAAGCCTGTGGATGTTGAAAAGCTGCTGAACATAATGCGGGTTTGGTTATATAAGTAAGCCTGCAAATGGAGAAAAAAGACGATATTCGCGAGTTGGAATGCCGGCTATTGGTTGAGGCAATTTATTGTCGTTGGGGATACGATTTCCGCCAATACCGGATTTCCTCGCTTATGCATCGAATTGAGAAGCATGCAGAGGCATATAACTACGCATCTATCGCAGAGCTTATACCTGAAATTCTTTACAACCATATGAAATTTAAAAGGTTACTCTTTGATATATCCATATCAGTGACCTGTATGTTTCGCGATCCAGTATCTATTCGAGCGCTAAGCGAAAAAGTGTTTCCAACACTCAATACGTATCCATATCTGAACGTCTGGCACGCTGGCTGTGCCACAGGTGAAGAAGCCTACTCAATGGCAATAATGCTTGAAGAAGCGGGTTTGTTACCAAGAACCCAAATCTACGCCACAGATATCAACGACAGATCATTGGAAACGTGCAAGAAAGGGATTTATCCGATTACGGAGTTGAGAGACGGACAAAAGTATTATCATGAGGCAGGTGGACAGCATTCATTAACCGAGTATTACCACTGCCGGTATGGCTCTGCGAAAATGAATCAACGATTAAAAAACAATATAGTGTTTTCTAATCACAATCTTGTTACTGACGGCATATTCGCAGAAATGCAGCTTATCGTCTGTAAAAATGTGCTCATTTACTTTGATCAGCATCTCCAACATCGCGTTTTAAAATTATTCACCGACAGCTTGTGTCGAAATGGGTTTCTCTGTTTGGGAAAACACGAGTCATTGCTTTTATCACCGATACTCGATCAGTTTGAACTTATAGATTCAGAACAAAAAATATATAAAAAGATAGCATATTAAAATGACTCAGGACGATATTTTCACTTTTAAAACAAAACCCAAAGTGCTGGTGGTTGATGATCGCCAGGCAGAGCGGGAAATTTTGCATAAACTGCTTTCCAAGCTCGATGTTGAAGTGCATTCGGTAGATTCTGGTCAAGCTGCCCTGCACCAACTTATCCGTGATGAATACACGCTAATTTTGTTGGATATAAAAATGCCAATAATGGATGGCATCGAAACAGCCCGCTATATACGGACTAATCCAATTACTGAAAACATCCCAATAATCTTTCTGACTGCCTACGACCAGGATGATATTGATGTACTGCAAGGTTATAAGGTTGGGGCAATTGACTACATCATCAAACCCATCAACGAAGAAATTCTGCTGTCTAAAGTCAAAACCTTCATCCGTTCCAATTTGTTTGAGAAACAAAAGGAATATGAAAAGATTCTGAGCGAACTTAAACTCAAGAATGAAAAGCTTAAGCAGGCAGAACGGGAAGCGCTGGATCGTCTTGAAGAAGCGAATGTAGCCAAGGAATTGGCCCAACAAGCGCAACGAAAGCTTGAAGAGCAAAAAGGTGAGCTATTAAGACATACACAGAATCTTGAGCAGTTTGCGTATGTTGCCACACATGACCTCAGAGCTCCCATTATTAACTTAGATGGGATGGTAAAGATCTTCGAGAAGCGTGGCTATGTGAATTCAGAGAATGAGGAGATTTTTCATCGTATCGAGCATTCGGTCTCGCGCGTTAAAAATACACTTCATGACCTTATTGAAGTCGTAACAGCGAAAGAAGCACTGGCTGACGAAATTTTCCCATTGAGTTTTCAGAAAGTTTTTGATGAAACTATTGAAGATCTTGAAATTCAGATTAAAGACAACGATGGGCAGATCACTGCTGATTTTACTCAGGCTCCAACAATCCATTACATACACCGCTTTTTAAAAAGCATTCTGCAAAATTTGCTTACCAACGCAATCAAATATCGCCACCCTAAAAGACGGCCAGTGGTGACTGTGCGTACTGAGGTGCAGGGAAATACCGTTTACTTATATATCCGCGACAACGGCATGGGTATGGAGCCGCATCAAAAAGAAAAGGTTTTCGGTCTTTTTCAAAGGTTGAGTAGCGATGGCACGGGTAAAGGCATGGGGCTTTATATCACTAAGTCTCAGGTTGAAGTATGTGGCGGTAATATTGATTTTACGAGCTCTCCGGAAGAAGGGACTGAGTTTGTACTGTCTCTTCCTGATATGAAAAGAAAAACTAATGAAAAGAAGTAAGTTACAAACAGTTTTGTGTATTGATGATGATGATGAGTATAACTTTTTAACTCAGGAAGCATTTAATGATTATCAGTATGACGGTCAGTTGGTATTTCACACCAGTGCGGAAGCGGCGCTGGAATATTTAAGTCAGCTGGATGAGCTGCCAAATGTGATCATATTAGATATTAATATGCCAGCAATGAATGGCTGGGACTTTCTTGATGCCTTCGAAGCGAAGCAGTTTATGGGTAGCGAACAGACCCATATATTCATGCACTCATCGTCGGTGTTTGATTCTGATAAAGAGCGAGCCGCTGGCTACAAATATGTCTGTGGCTTCATTGATAAACCGATTCTGCAGGAAAATATCGAAGCAATTGCCAATCAGTATTTTTAATACCGTTAAGCATTAGAGGTCGTTTTAGCATGACGTTATTTGTCGACACATGTTTGTTGCCTCGGCGATCTTTATTTGTACTGATTGCACCCGATTGATCAAGAAAGGGATTTAGCTTTCCCGAGTCCGTTTATCTGGGGGGTATGCCGCATTGGAAGGCGTGAATGTTTCATGTCAGTAAGATGACGCGCTGATTACTCTGCCGTAATTGAAAATGGCGGATGAATCAAAAATCAGAAAGCAAATACTTCTTCTGACTGCAGAGGAAGAGCAGGTAATAGAAGTAAAAACTATTTCTGTCACTTGCGCGCCATGGCTTTGAGGTTGGCTCTGGGGAGTATCTATGTGCTTACTGATGCGACAAAAGGCAAGCTGCTTCAGCTTTCGCCTGCCAACTAATTCAAAGCCAGCGATTGCTGGCTTTTTTTGCCTGACAATAAACCCGGGGTACGAACCTCGCCGATCCGATGTTTGCTATTTGACCAGGCATTTCTTAAGTTATAACAAAAACAGGGAGACATCATGAAGGCAAAAATAAAAACGCGCGCGTTAACTGTTGCAGCACTCACCGTCGCTATACTCAGCGGTTGTGCCTCATCAAACCGCTCAGCAGAATCAGTCTCTGCTGATCCAGTAGCCGCGGACTATCAGCCCGACGGTGTTGTGGCCATGACACTGCCAGAGATATCCAAAGCGCTGGCAGATGGAATCATTACATCACAAGAGTTGGTCGCTCAGTATCTTGCAAGGATTGAAGCGATAGATAGTCGTGGTCCCGGCCTCAATGCAGTGCTGACGCTTAATCCCGACGCGCTGGAGATTGCCAGAGCGCTGGACGCGCAACGCGAAGCGGGTCAGATTCTGGGGCCTTTGCATGGTGTACCTGTATTACTCAAGGATAACATTGAATCCAAAGATGCGATGCCAACCACCGCAGGGGCACTGGCGCTGCAAAATAATATGACCGGCCGGGACAGTCCGTTGGTCGCCGGTTTACGCGCTCAGGGCGCCATTATTTTAGGCAAAACCAATCTTAGTCAGTGGGCTAACTTTCGCTCAGAACACTCAATGAGTGGTTGGTCTGCGCTGGGCGGCCAGGTGAAAAATCCACATATGTTGGACAGAAATCCATGCGGGTCAAGTTCAGGCTCTGGTGCAGCGATGGCAGCATCACTGGCCGCAGCCACGGTGGGCACAGAAACCAATGGTTCGATTACCTGCCCGTCCACAGTCAACGGCATTGTGGGCTTTAAGCCCAGTGTTGGCATCATACCGCAGGAATTTATTGTGCCTATCTCCCATTCGCAGGATACGGCCGGGCCGATGACCAAAACGGTCACCGGCGCTGCGATGATGATGAACGCAATGGCGACTGAAGCTCCCGGGACAGATTTTACGCATCGCTTACAGGATGACGCGCTAGAGGGCGTGCGGGTTGGTGTGTTGCGCTTTGCCACCGGTTCGGATGCGCGTATTCAGGCTCTTTTCGAGCGCGCTTTGAAGGATTTGGAAGCCGCTGGGGCTGTTTTGGTGGAGATAAATGCAGAGCCGGAAACGCCGGACAATTTCGGGAAAATGGCGTATGACCTGCTTAAATACGAGTTTAAATCAGGCATTAATGATTACCTTGCATCCACCGCGGCCGAGCAGGTTGAGCCCCGCTCGCTGGAAGACCTGATTGCGTACAATCAAACCCACAGCGATGAGGAGCTGGCGTTATTCGACCAAAGCATTTTCGTGGCATCTCAGGAGATGGACTCGCTGGACAGTGATGATTACCGGGACAGTGCCAGACAGGTACAACAAGTCAGTCGTAGAAATATAGATACGTTGCTGGCTAACCAAAATGTTGATGTTCTGGTAGCACCGACAGGCGTTATTGCGCCGCGGGTGGATCCGATTAACGGTGATGTATGGCCAGGTGGCTGGCCGGGGTATGGCTCTGCCGCTGCACGAGCAGGTTATCCGCATGCCACGGTGCCTATGGGCGGTGTTCAGGCTTTGCCAGTAGGGTTGTCATTTATTGGCAGCAACCTTCAGGATGCTAATGTGCTTTCTTACGCATACGCGTACGAGCAGGTATCGCAACGCAGACTGACGCCACAATATTATGAAAATGCAGAAGCCTTGGATGCTATTGGCCAAGCAATGAATCCTGCCCGTTGATGCTCTTTATAGTCGGGTCACACTATGTGTAACCCGACTGCATTGATTGATACGAAGGCCGTGCCGGAATAAAGCAGTATATCGGTATCTGGCTTCGCATTATGACAACGCACATCAGTGTCATTATTCGTTAGTCACATTTATACACTCTGCTTCGTCTTACTGCCGGTATCGGAGCTATTATTCTGACTTGAATACTGCCAATGGCGATGAATATCGGGTGCCAGCGGCGACAAAAAAGACTGGCAGGTAAGACGGTTGTCTGTCGCTCATCAATCGCCGTGAATGATAAATGTGAACCAGCACGCAATGATCTTTTCGCCCACCCGGGCTTGTACCAATAGGCAGAGTTTGTCTCTCTTCACACCCGTTTCTGCAGTCGGGCCAATTTCTCTTGCAACATGGGTACTCTTATGATGAAAAGATTTTTAACCGCACTTCCTTTTACATTGGCTGCATTAAGTGCACAGGCAATGTCAGATGCAAAAACCGTCGACATGATGGACCCCGAATCCGGTGAGAAAATGGGTACTGTCATGATTGAGGAGCATGACGATGGGCTGGTCTTTACACCGTCTTTAACCGGCCTGGAGCCAGGTGGACATGGTTTCCATGTTCATGAAAATCCGTCGTGTGAAAGCGCAATGAAAAACGGTGAGGAAACGCCCGCCGGTGCAGCGGGCAGTCATTACGACCCGGAAAAAACAGATTCGCACGGCTATCCGTGGTCGGATAACAGCCATATGGGCGATTTACCGCTGCTTTACGTCGGGGAAGACGGCGAGGCTAAACACCCTGTAATCGCCACACGCCTTTCAATGAGCGATGTGGAAGGGCGTGCTCTGATGGTCCATGCCGGAGGTGACAACTATTCGGACTCACCTGAAAAGCTTGGTGGTGGCGGTGCGCGAGCGCTTTGCGGCGTTATTAAATAACGCACTTGCCAACACAAATAAAAAAGCGGGCTGTAAGCCCGCTTTTTGAGCCTTAGGATTATTCAGACTTTTCCGCGCGTTTATCTGAACGATAACGCTCAAACCACGCCAGAATATTACCAACCTTTTGAATCAGTCTTGATGGCTTAGCCGCAATACCGTGCGACGCGCCGGGGATCCTCACCATCGCGGACTCAACACCCTGCAGGCGAAGCGCCTGATAGAACTGCTCTGATTCGCTGATCGGGGTGCGATAGTCAGATTCACCCGTTAACAGCAATGTAGGGGTTTTTACGTTACCCACTAATGACAGCGGAGAGTGTTCCCACAGGTGATCAGCAACTTCCCAGGGTTTGCCCGGCATCCAGTACTGTGAAAAGTAAGGATAAGCATCAGCCGTAAGCGCAAAGCTCATCCAGTTAATAACCGGTTTGGCAACCACTGCGGCTGCAAAGCGATCCGTTTTACCGATGGACCAGGCGGTCAGCACACCGCCACCGGAACCGCCGGTAATAAACAGGTTTTCTTTGCTGATATTGGCCTTGGCTATCGCAGCGTCCACCACATCCATTAAATCCTGATAATCATCAGAAGGATAATTATGGTGGATAAGATTACCGAACTCCTCACCGTAAGAAGAGCTGCCGCGCGGGTTCGACCAAACCACCACATACCCGTTGGCAGCCATCAGCTGAATTTCCATAGAAAAATGCGGGCCGTATGCCGCATGGGGGCCACCGTGGATCTCAAGAATCATCGGGTAGGATTTATTCTTATCGTAATTCGGTGGATAGGCAATCCAGGCATCGATATCACGATCATCCACCGACGCCTTAACCGGCAGGCTTTCGACCCTGGCCAGGTTTAAATGTCCGAAAGCGTCCTCATTAAGTTGGGTGAGCACGGTGCTTTTGCCATTTTTACCGGCGATAGCGAGATCGGCAGGACGCAGTGGGTCATCTGTGGTGTACGCAACACTGTCATCACTGGCTACGGCAAACTCGCCAGAAGTATACGGTCTGCCCAGCGACTGCCCACCAATGGTGACATCCAGCTTACTGAACTTACCTTTTAAACTGGTGCGGGCCAGGCGGGTCTGACCTTTATCCTGATACGCAAATACCAGTGAGCGACTGTCATCTGCCCATTCAAACGCACCAATGGCACGATCCAAATCACTGGTCAATCGCGTCATGTCGCCGGACGGCAACTTCATGATAACTAAATCACTGTTCTGGTAAGATTTTTTGCGATCGTTTAATTGGGTGAATGCCAGGTATTTGCCGTCCGGACTCACCTTGGGATTGCCTTCTGGCCCTTCGATGGTGGTGACCTGTTCAACCTTGCGGCTGGTGGTGTTCACCCTGAACACATCTGAGCGCAGCGGATGAAGCGCGTAATTTTCTGTACGATCGCCAGCAAAATAAATCCACTTTCCATCACTGGAGAAGCTCAGGTTACCGCTGTTTGGATAATCGCCGGTGGTCAGCTGGCGTGCTGTACCACCGGCTACCGGTAGTACATAGATTTGGCTATGACCGTCACGCAGATACCCGGCACCATCAGAACGGTATTCTGTACGTTCGATATACTTGGCTGGCTCGGCCCATTTCGCACCTTCCGGTTTGCCGGGCATTCCTTTAAATAACGTTTCTGGCTGAGCCGGTGTAAATGCGGTAAATGCCAGTTGCTCACTGTCCGGCGACCAGACTATATTTGAAGGGGCTTCCTGCAGGTTGGTCAGCTTCGCCTGCAAGCCACTGTCCATATAGTGAACATACAACTGCGCGCTGCCGCTGTGGTCGCTCACAAACGCCAGTTTGGTACCGTCAGGGGATAAAGCCGGCTGATAAATGTTACCTTTATCAGTAAGAAACGGACGATGTGCCTTACCGTCCAGATCGATTTGCCAAAGCGAAGACAGGGTTCGATCAGACATAATATCCATACTACGTCGTACATAGTACAGTGTGTCATCTTCCTTGCCGAAAAACGGTGATGAGGCATATTCAATATTAAAGACATCGTTATATTGGAGTGTATCGGGCAGTGCAGTGTCTTTAGATTGCCCATAAGTCAGGGTAGAAAGCAGCGCTGCGCTAAATCCCAGCCAGGTTCGTTTGATCCCCATAGAGGTTCCTTTTTTGTTAGTGTTTATGCGAGTGGGATGTGTTCAGGTCATCATGTGCGCGACCTTTTAGTGATACCCGACCCATCAGGATATCCTTAAACATGACCCAGTCGCCCATCAGACTATAAAGTGGATACGAGAATGTCGCGGGACGGTTTTTTTCAAAAAAGAAATGGCCCACCCAGGCAAAGCCGTAGCCGATAACCGGTAGCAGTGCCAGGTACCACCACTGCGATGTGACAATCGCCAGCGCAATGACCGCAAGAACCAGCCAGGAGCCGACAAAATGCAGCAGGCGGCAGGTGGCATCTTCATGTTCAGAGAGATAGTAAGGATAAAAATCTTTAAACCTTTGATATTCTTTATGTTCAGACATGGCGACTGCCCTGATGTAATAGTAATGTTAACTGTACGGCTGCATCCACGCCATTGCAAACACCAGGTGGCTTGTTTTTTCAGCGCCTTGCCCCATATCATCAGGCAAATTGTAAAATCACGGGCAAATAACGATGGACAACCTAGTCGAAAACAATGTGGTAGATATTACGCCTGAGAACTTCCAGCAGGTAATTCTGCAGCAATCGCAGGAAAAGCTGGTATTGGTGGACTTCTGGGCGCAGTGGTGTGAACCCTGCAAAGATCTTATGCCAATGCTGGAAAAAATTGCATCTGAATATAAGAACGACATGATTCTGGCACGTGTCGATTGCGAAGCGCAGCAGGAAATCGCTGCCCAGTTTGGTATTCGCAACCTGCCCACCGTGATGGTTGTGCAGGCCGGTCAGCCAGTAGATGGCTTCGCTGGCATGCAGTCAGAAAGCCAGATCCGGGAGATGCTGGCAAAATACCTGCCTCAGCCTGGTGATGCAGAGTTGCAGCAGGCTGCTCAGTTTGTTCAGCAGGGCGATTATCAAAGTGCGTTCCCTTTGGCTAAACAGGCTGTAGATTTGAACGCTGATAACAGTGATGCCAAATATCTGTACATTGACTGTCTTATTGAAACAGGCTCGATAGCGCAGGCTAAAGCAGAGCTGGAGACGATTCGTCTGGTTGATCAGGACCAGCGATATCAGACGCTGACCGGAAAGGTCGAATTGGCTGAACAGGCGGCGGATTCCCCCGAGCTGAGAGAACTGCAGGCTGCAGTAGAAAAGAATCCGGATGATTTACAACTGAAAATTGATCTGGCTATTCAGTTACAGCAGGCGCATAAAGTGGATGAAGCGTTACCTTTATTGCATGAGGTGCTGCTTACTGACCTGAACTTTGGGGAAGCGAAAAAAGTCATGCTGGATATGATTAATGCACTGGCCGATGGCGATCCGCAAAAGTCGCTGTATCGTCGCAAGGTTTATAGCCTGCTTTACTAGAAATAGTGCGTTACAACCAGGCCCGCAGCAGCGGGCTTTTTTGTGGCAGGGTGCTTTATGGAGAGTACCCTTCCGCTTTCAGCCATTTAAGTGCAGCAAAGTACCCATCAAAATAGTGCCGGGTGTAATGCGGATACAGACTGGTATCGTGCAGGTTTGGATGAGTGCGTTCTATTTGGGCGCGCTTAACCATTCCTGAATCCAGCACATAACCAGAGCGTTGCAACCCATTTTCTATGCACATGACAATCGCATCCGCCAGAACCTTCTGACACTCCGGCGTGGTAAGAACCCAGCGCCTGCCGTCAAGCAGCGCCGCCCAGGGCTGATCATCAAACGAGGTAGCCAGAAAATGCAGCTCTTCGACAAATGCGCGAGTCGTTGGCATCGTCCATGCGCCAGTGGCATAGACTTCCAGCATATTGCCGGATTTATCCAGTGAGTACTGGCCATAGCTGGGAAATCGCATAATTAAGCCTGCTCTTGGTGCTGCATTCAGATACAAGTAAGTACTTGCTAATCTGTATTGTATACGAATCCCTCGCTGATTAGATAACTACCTTGCATAATATTTTTTTGTTAAAGTTTACAAAATCTTTACGAGTTGAGCTGCCATGTACAAGCAATTTTATCGGCGTTTTTTAACCGCCAACGCTGACGTGCAACATTACAGTTGCCACAGCCACTATTACTGGCCGGATGTTACACGCGAAGCCATGCTGGAATACTGGGAAGACAGCGCAAAATATGTAGACGAAAAGTGGACGTATTTTTTTTCAAATGCCGTGCCGCAGGTACAGTCTTATATCAGCAATATTCTCAATACCGGGATGCCCGGACAAATTGTATTTGCCCCCAATACTCATGAACTGGTTGCTCGCTTACTAAGCTGTCTGGATTACACATCACCCCCTGCTATCTTATCGACAGACAGCGAGTTTCACAGCTTTAACCGCCAGATAAGTCGCCTTAATGAGACCGGCGCGATATCGCTGCATCAGATGTCGACCCTGCCATTTACAGATTTTGAAGCGCGTTTTATTACCGCGATATTAGAGCAGAAATGGGACATGATTTTTCTCAGCCAGGTGTTTTTCAACTCTGGGTACGTGGTCAAACACTTACAGGAGATTGTGGACGCGGTGGCCGATTCCGAGACGATCATTGTGATTGATGGTTATCATGGTTTCATGGCATTGCCCACAGACCTTGCTCCCATAGCGGATCGCATTTTTTACTTAGGGGGCGGGTATAAGTATGCCCAGGCAGGCGAGGGTGCATGTTTTGCTCACGTGCCGCCGGGGTGCACATTACGGCCGGTTTATACCGGCTGGTTCGCAGAGTTTGGTGAATTGCATGAGCCGCGCTCAGACAGAGTGAACTATGCCAACAATGCCATGCGGTTTGCCGGCGCGACCATGGATTTTTGCGCGCTATATCGGTTGCGCGCAGTGTTACGTCTGTTTGACGAGCAGTCGATAGACGTTGCTACTATCGATAAGCACGTAAAAACGCTGCAGCAGCATTTTCTGCACTTACTGGATGCGCAACATCATCCATTGCTGAACCGGGAAACTCTGATGATTGACGATGAAAGTGAAAGGGGGCACTTTCTGACCTTTAGTCTGCCTGATGGTGAAGTGACAGAAATGCTCTCTCAGTTTCTTCGCAACAACAACATTCAAACAGATTTCCGGGGCAATCGTTTGCGCTTTGGATTTGGTTTATATCACGATGTGCAGGATATTGATCTGGCGTGCCTGAAACATGAATGATATTGGCGATAGCGTATGGATAGCGCTGGCCCTGGTGCTGGTACTTGAAGGTTTGGGTCCGCTTCTGTTCCCCAACCGCTGGCAACGGCTTATGCAAAAGCTGAGTCAATTGCCCGGTGGTGAATTACGACAGACCGGCGCCTTTCTGGTCATCGCCGGTTTGGTGGCATTGTTTTTTCTACTACGGTGATGCATCAGTATTTGTGAACGATCGGTGAGGTTGTAATTGCTCAAAACTATTGCATGGCTACGTAATGGGATTTGTGTATTAATTGCGCATAAAAACAGATGATCACTGAGGTTGATCTCTGGTAGAATCCCCGCCTAATTTTTTTACGCATTCGATTCATGGCTAAGAACGTAGTGGTACTTGGCACCCAGTGGGGTGACGAGGGTAAAGGTAAAGTAGTAGATCTTCTAACTGACCGTGCAAAATATGTGGTTCGTTATCAGGGCGGACATAATGCGGGTCACACACTGGTAATCAACGGTGAGAAGACCGTTCTTCACTTAATTCCATCAGGTATTCTTCGCGACAATGTCACCTGTATTATCGGTAATGGCGTGGTGTTAAGCCCTGAAGCCCTGATGACCGAAATAAAAATGCTGGAAGACCGCGGTGTACCGGTCCGTGACCGCCTGAAAATCAGCGAAGCCTGCCCGCTTATTCTGCCTTATCACATTGCCCTGGATGTGGCGCGTGAAAAAGCCCGTGGCGCACGCGCTATCGGTACGACTGGTCGTGGTATCGGTCCTGCTTACGAAGATAAAGTTTCCCGCCGTGGTTTGCGCGTAGGCGACTTATTTAACGCTGAAGATTTCAAATCCAAGCTTAAAGAAGTACTGGATGTGCATAACTTCACGCTGACCCAGTACTACAAAGAAGACGCCGTAGACTTTGATAAAGTCTACGAAGAAGCAATGGCAGTGGCTGATATTCTGAAATCCATGGTAGTGGATGTCACCGATACGCTGGATAAAGCACATCATGCCGGTGTACCTATCATGTTTGAAGGCGCGCAGGGCACATTGCTGGATATCGACCACGGTACTTATCCTTACGTCACCTCTTCAAATACCACTGTTGGCGGCGTGGCAACCGGCGCAGGCTTTGGCCCGCTGAACCTCGACTATGTTCTGGGTATTGTTAAAGCGTATACCACCCGCGTTGGCTCTGGTCCGTTCCCGACCGAACTGGATTGCGATGTGGGTCAGCACCTGGGTGAGAAAGGTCATGAGTTTGGTGCTACTACCGGGCGTAAACGCCGCACTGGCTGGTTCGATGCGGTTGCCATGAAGCGTGCGGTGCAAATTAATTCAATTACCGGATTATGCCTGACCAAGCTGGATGTTCTGGACGGTCTTGAATCCCTGCAGATTTGTGTGGGTTATAAAGACGCGCAGGGTAACGTGAAAGATGTTCCGCCTATGGCGGCTGATGATTACGAGCAAATCACGCCCGTTTACGAAGAAATGCCAGGCTGGTCTGAAACTACGTTCGGCGTACAGTCTTATGACGAACTGCCTCAGGCAGCAAAAGATTATATTACCCGACTGGAGCAGATCACCGGGGTGCCGGTAGACATTGTTTCTACTGGCCCGGATCGCAACGAAACGATCGTTTTACGTCATCCTTACGACGCGTGATCACACTTTATCCATAAAGTTATCCACAGCCTGCACCGGCAGGCTGTGTGCTTAAAAACCTTTGCTATACCCCTATCGCTTTTAAGTCCACGATGCTCTGGTATACTGCATAAATCTCAATCAGCAGTGATATGTGTATGTCCGAGTCTTCTACTTCATCCGGTGAACACCTTCAGGAAAATGCCGGGCAATGCGCAGCCGTTTACGAGCAGCTCAAATCCAGTTTTGATACCGGAAAAACCTTCGATTTAAGCTGGCGAAAAAGTCAGCTGGATGCACTCAAACGATTACTTGAAAATGAGTCTGAATCTCTGCAAGACGCGTTATACAAGGACTTGGGTAAGTGTAAAACAGAAAGCTGGGTCTCTGAAATAGGCTTTCTGCTTAACGACATTAAACACACGGTAAAACATTTAAAAAGCTGGGTTAAACCAAGAAAAGTATCGACGCCACTGGCTGCCCAACCGGGTAAGAGCTACATCATCGCCGAGCCCTTAGGCACGGTTCTGGTGATTGGCGCATGGAATTATCCGCTGCAACTGGTGCTTGCTCCCTGCGTTGCAGCCATTGCTGCGGGTAACTGTGTATTGCTTAAACCGTCCGAGCTGGCACCGGCAACCTCAGCCCTTATCCAAAAACTTATCCCCAGGTACCTTGACAACAGCGCGATCGCTGTGATCGAAGGGGGGAAGGCGATCACCACCGATCTGCTGGCGCTTTCCTGGGATCATATTTTTTATACCGGCGGTGAAACCGTCGGGAAAATCGTCATGCAGGCTGCGGCGCAACATCTTAGTTCCGTTACGCTTGAACTCGGCGGGAAGAGCCCTTGTCTGGTGGAGCGCTCTGCGGATATCGCGGTCACTGCGCGCCGGATTGTCTGGGGTAAGTGGATGAACTGCGGGCAGACCTGCGTTGCGCCAGATTATGTAGTGGTGGAAGCCTGTGTGAAAGACGCACTGGTACAAGCGATCAAAGCCGAGATCCGTGAGCAGTATGGTAAGTCGCCTGCAAGCAGTGAGGACTACGGCAAAATCATCAATACGCGTCATCTTCAGCGATTGGAAAGCTATCTTGAAGGGGTTACTGTTATCAGTGGCGGTCAGGTAGATCATGAAAACTGCACCATGGCTCCTACGCTAGTCGAGAACCCCGCAGCAGATTCAGCGATCATGCGCGAGGAAATTTTTGGCCCCATTCTGCCTATTATTACCACCACCCAGCTTTCCGATATGCTCCCTGTCATCAAGGCGCAACCCAAGCCGCTGGCGTTGTATTTATTTACCACCAGCAAATCGGTAGAGCAGCGGATCGTCCGGCAGGTCAGTGCAGGGAGCGTCTGTATCAATGACACGATGATGTTTATGACCAATCCTGACCTTCCTTTTGGCGGTGTCGGTGCCAGTGGCATGGGACGTTATCATGGTAAGGCAGGGTTTGATGAGCTGAGTCATCTTAAAGCGGTTATGTCCCGTAAGTTCTGGATGGATATCAAAGTGCGATACGCGCCATTTTCGAACTGGAAGCTGGCCGCGTTAAAAAAGTTGTTATAGGAGAAAAGCATGCCACAACCGTTTCATCTTGCGATTCCGGTGGATGACTTAAACAAAGCAAAAACATTCTATGGCCATACGCTGGGCTGTGAACAGGGCCGTAGCGATAAGCAGTGGATAGACTGGAATTTTTTCGGGCACCAGTTGGTTACACATGAAGTGCAAACCATGCCAGGTCTGGCTGGCGAGAATGCCGTTGACGACCATGCCGTGCCAGTCCCCCATTTTGGCGTTGTACTGAGTATGTCCGAGTGGCAGGCATTAGCCGACAGACTGGAGACCGCTCAGATAGACTTCATTATTTCGCCGTATGTGCGATTCAAAGGTCAGCCGGGTGAGCAGGCTACCATGTTTTTTAAAGATCCGGCGGGTAACGCGCTGGAATTCAAAGCGTTCGCCTCACCGGATCAGCTTTTTGCTACCTGATCTCAGCCAATCAGCATGACACTGGCAAGGAAATAGGCCACCAGTGTCATTCCTCCGGCCAGCAGGGCGTAGGGTAATTGTGTTCTGACGTGGGTCAGTAAGTCACAGCCTGCTGCAATAGATGAGACTGCCGAGGTATCTGAGATGGGTGAACAGTGGTCGCCAAAGATCCCGCCGCCCAGAATGGCCGCGATAACCAGCGAAGGAGGCAAGCCGAGTGTCTGAATAAGCGGCACTCCGATAGGAATTAAGATAGCAAACGTGCCCCACGATGTTCCTGTGGTAAAACTCATGATAGCGCCAGCCAGAAACAACATCGGAACAATAAGTACCAGTGGCAGGTACTCGCCCACAATACCAGATACAAACACACCGGTTCCCAGTACTTTAAGGCTGCTTCCCAGCGTTAGGGAGAGCAGAACAATGGTCACCAGCGGTAACAGCTCACCCATGCCTTTAAAGCCCACTTTAACCGCCTCCTGGTGGGTGAATCGCTTATGAGTCAGCAACAACAAGTACGCGACCGCGGTAGCCAGTACAGTGGCATATAACACCGATTTACTCCCGCTACCCTCAGCCAGTACGCCATTGCCGGTCCAGAACATAAACCCCACCATACTGAATACCATCACTGCCAGCGGAACGGTCATAAACCGGGCTTTGGTCGCAGGCTCACTTTCCAATGGCGTTTCCTGCAGGTGCTGTTGTTGTTCTTCATGCGCCATCGGCCCGTGCACTTTGTCGGTCACGATAGTGTAAATGACGATGAGCAGGGTAAATAACGCATAAAAATTTAACGGCACGGTGCCCCACAGAACGCTCACTGCCGATGCGGGCAGTTCGTAGGTTTCCAGCATACCAAGTACAAAGGCACCCCAGCCATTTAACAAAATTAAAATACACACGGGCGCGCTGGTACTGTCAATAATGTAAGCCAGGCGCGCACGGCTCATCTTAAACTTGTCGAACAGGCCACGGGCAAAGATGCCCGATGTCAGCACACTAAGGTTCGACTCAATAAATACGGCAATGCCTGTGGCCATGGTAAGCCCGCCTACCTGACGACGGCTTTTGGCTACGCCTTTACCCGTCAGCCAGTTGACCATGGCGGCAACGCCACCGGAATCCCGTATATAAGCCAGCAAGGCACCCACTAACACCGAAAACAGCAATATGCGGGTATTGCCAGGACTGGCTGCAACCTCAATAACACGCTCTACCGATGTAATAGGCGAAAGCAGCACACTCTGACCAGCTGATTGCAGCAGAATAAGCGCTTCTGCCGTCAGCACGGCAAGCAGCAGCGCCATAATGACTTCTTTTTTCCAGAAAACGACCACAATGGCCACAAGGGGTGGGACAATAGACAGCCAGTCCATGTAATTAATCCTGTATTCTTATGATTCTTGGTTGCGCCGGTCTAAGATGAAAGCCAGTGGAATTATCGCCTTCAGCCCGCGTTCTTCTTTGCCTGATTACATGATACCTGTTGAACACGTTAGATGCGATGCCTTAACCGGTAGCCATTTAATTTAAGCAGGCGCTGAAGTAATATGCAGGTCACCAACGCTTTTACCCGGGTAATTATGCGCAACGCTGTACTTTTTTGTATTCTCCCCATTTTTTCTCTTTTTGCCAGCCAGGCCGAGCCTGCAAGCCGTGATGAACTGACAACGGCGCTGGGACAGAAGCTAATGTTGGATTTTCGGTATTTTTGCGAGGACGAGACGCCATCAGCTGCCTGCCGCAAACCCATGACCACTGTGCCTGCCTCAGTGCAGTCTCTGCTGACAGAAGGGCGCATAGGCGGGGTGATTTTATTTTCAGAAAATATTCAGAGCACTGAACAACTGGTCAGGCTGAACTATCAGTTACAAACCCTGATGGCTGAACATGACTTGCCGCCTCTGTTTATTGCCATCGACCAGGAGGGCGGCCGGGTTGCCCGCATCCCGGATAGCATCGCCACGCGGTTTGTCGGGAATATGGCGATAGGTGCCACCGGTGATGATGATGCCCGCTATGCGCAAGCTGTGGCAGAAAAATTAGCTACATCGATGAGATTGTTAGGCTTTAATGTGAATTTTGCGCCGTCTGTTGATGTAAACGTCAATCCGCAAAACCCTGTGATTAACGTGCGCAGTTATGGTGAATCAGCCGAGCAGGTGGCACGTCTTGGGCAGATCACAGTCAGTGCCTTTGAGCAGCAGGATATTCTCAGCGCCCTTAAACACTTTCCGGGACACGGAGATACCCATGTCGACAGCCACACCGGATTGCCTAAAGTCACGCACACCAGAGACAGGGTTGATGCAGTCGACCTGTTGCCATTTAAAACCATTATCGATAACCAGTCACCGGCAATGGTGATGACAGCCCATATTCAGTATCCGCATTTGGATGCCACCCAGGTCAAAACCCGTGATGGTGAAAAGCGGATAGTTCCGGCGACCTTATCAAAACCGATTCTGACGAATATTTTGCGTAAAGAGCTAGGGTTTAAAGGGCTGATTGTCACCGACGCGATGGATATGGCGGGGATTGCGCATTATTTTTCACCCCGTGATGCGCTGGTTAAAACATTCAATGCCGGGGCAGATATTGCGCTGATGCCAGTTGCAATACGAAATGAGCAGGACATAGAGTCATTTTACGCGCTGCGTCATTACCTGCTGGAACAGCTGGACGCGGGTGAGTTGGACAAACAACAGCTAACTGAATCTGCGCAGCGCATTGCTGATACTAAATCACGGTTCAATGTCGGCCGGTTTATCCAGCAAACGTTAAATGAAAGGATAAAGACAGCGACCGGACAATTGCCTGGTGAAGAGGCGATACGCACCGAGCAGTCACTGGCTGATGCGGCGATTACGCTGATTAAGGGTAATCAGAGACTGCCGGTTACTCAGAAAGGACGCTGGCGAATGATCATGCCGGATGCCGCCCGCTGTAAAGCGATGGTCAACGCGATACAAGCATTGGAAAGCCAGATAGTTGTGGCGTGTCGCTCTCTGGTCAAACTACCCTCTGCGTTACCATGGCAACAATGGAACAAGAGCGACGTGCTGATTGTAGGGGATATAACGCCTGCGCATACTGTGGCTGAAATGGGCGGGCTGGACCCTGATGGACTGATAAAACATCGCAGTGGGCTGGCTGAGCGGCATGCGTTTTTGCAAACGCTGATGGAGACAGCCGGTAAAGGTGGCGCCACGAATGTGTTTGTCAGTATGCGGGCACCTTATAATACTGCAGCATTTGATCACATCAGCGACGTGCAGCTAGCAACCTTTGGTTATAACGTTGAGGTGACCCGTGGCGGCGATGCCAGAGGTGCGGTATTTAACACGCTGGCAAAAACACTGCTGGGGCGCCATACGCCATCGGGAAAATCGCCGGTAACGCTGCCGGTACCGTCAGCCGATTAAGGTTTACAGGTCGATAAAAACGCCGTCGATGATGGCCAGACCGGGGGCCTGGTCCTGCGTCAGTAGCAGGGCCGGGCGGCTACCCACCACAGCCGGAGAATAAATGCCTGTATTGCTCCACGTATCGACTACAACCGGCAGTGAGGTCTGAATAGTCAGTTTGTGGTCACTATCAATAAACCTGTTGTAACCCTGTAGTAAAAGCGCGCGGTAACGGGATGTGGTGAGAGTCAGGGACTGGCTCACACGGTAAGGGTTATCAGGCAACAGGCGCCAGCCGTCGCAGGCTTTCTCAGTAAAGCCGGCATGTGCTGCCAAATCACCGATATCGGTAATGCATGCACCTTCCTGAAGGATATTGATACTGATATCCGCAAAGTAATGGTGCTCCGGCTTACCCAGTTTGACATGCCTTAACAGGACATCGCACATTCCATCCTCAATATTTTCCGGAATATCGTAATAACCGCTGACGGCAGCCAGCGGCTTGTTCATGACAACGGCAAGGGTCGCGTAGTGCAGCGCCATCACGTTCATTTTTCTGGCAGTGTGGCGGCAGGGATCGTCATGCCGAGCTCCGCTTTCGATTAAAATCGTACTGCACATGCCAGCGATGGTGTCGCCGAAACATCGTGCCGAGAAGCCATCTACATAGCGGGCTATAGCTACATCAAAGTAGCTTGTCAGCATTTGTTGAATGTCGGCAATGAGTTGTTTGGCGCGCTGCCGCTTTATATCGGTCGTGCGCTGAGCATCAAAGGGCGGCGCAAAAAAAGCCATTGTCGAGGCACGTTTATGCACATGGTTATCACCGGCCAGATAATACGGATTCTGATCGTGCAGATTAAATGCAATATCCGGAGCGAAGCGTTTGACCTCCTGCATTAATAACATGCCTTCGGGGCTTTGTAATACGCGGGCATCGCGATTGATATCAATGGACTGGGCGTTTCTGCGTTCTCTGGCCTGCGCGCCATCGGGGTTTAACATCACAATAAAGCACAGCCTGCACTGTGAAAAAAGTGTCGACTCAGCGATATGCTCCGGCACACTGGCCAGTAGGTTAAACCAGTCCAGAACAGCGGCGGTAGCAGTAGGCTCATCGCCGTGCATCTGCGTCCAGCCCATAATACGCTTTTCTCCGTTTCCCATGCAGATCCGATGGATAGGTCTGCCATGATACGAATGCCCCACCAGAGAAACATCGATAGCGGTATCGCTGGATAACGTTTTCAAAATCGGCTGAATATCATCGAGTGTGAGATGCGACTGATGTAGTGAGGGCCAGTGCAGCTCATCAAAATAGTGACTCACAGCATTCATGAACGCTTTCATTCATTAACTCCTTGAAAATGTAAGGGCTCACTTACCTCGTTCATTAGGTACGCTATGTGCTCATAAGGAATGCCGCTGGCCTGGGATAAACCGATTTCGCAGGTTCGGCTGTTACTGATACCCCGATGACAATTTGCGGGCAATTGCTCACGCAGTGGTGACAATGCTGCCTGATTCAGCTCAGGTGTAGTAAAACCTTTATCGCCGGCAAAGCCGCAGCAGGAAATGTGGCTGGGTCGGAAGATCTCGTCGCACAGTTTATCAGCCAGAGCGCGAAGGCCAGCGGCTCCATCAAGGTGCTGACTGCTGCACGATACATGTAATGCCACCGGGGCCTTCACAGGAGTAATTAGTAATCGCGGTGCCACGACCTCATTGAGGTACTGAGTCAACTCGGTGACCTTTATTTCCGGTGCTGACAAGCTGCTCAGCGCGCAGGTACTGTTGTCGGTAATGATAGGATAGCGACCATTTTCGCTTGCCGTTTGAAGGGCGTTGACAAATCGTTCCCGATATTGCTGAGCAGCCTGCATATTACCATGGCTTTCAAATGGCTGGCCGCAGCACAGGGAGGTCAGCGCGTCGGGATACCGCACCGCTATTTTAGCTTTATTGAGAAGCTCGACCACCGTTTTATTCAGATTCTGATGTTTGTCTTTGCCGCCAAATACCCGGTTCGGGCAGGCCGGAATATAGACAACTTGCTCTGAAAATGACTGCCCGGTGGCGTATTTGGTAGATGCTGCCGGTGGTGTTGTTGACGCAAAAACCGGAATTCGCTCGCTAAGAGTGTGTGCTGTACGGGTTATTTTTTGCAGCGTTTTTTTTGACGTGACCGCGGCAGCACCAGCACTCAGCCTGAGCGCACCGCGCGCCAGCGAATGTGACAGAGGCAGATGTTCCGCCATGAAGTGCAGGCTGTCCGGTGACCTTGCATGCCGTTGTTTTTTAATCCAGGTGCCGGTATTGATGCCGACCGGACAGGCGGTGGCGCACAATCCGGTAGCGGCGCAGGTTTTGTCACCTAAATAGGCAAAGTCCTGTTCAATTTCTGCCTGATCTGCGGCCGGTAACAGCGCAGCCCGGCGCATCAGCGCAATGCGTTGTCGGGGAGACAATGTCAGTGACGCTGAGGGACATTGTGGTTCACAGAAACCACACTCTATACAGCTATCTATTTCCTCATCGATCGGAGGCAGCTGCTTAAGATCTTTTAGATGCGCCTGGGGATCATCGTTTATGATCACGCCAGGATTCAGTATGTCCGCCGGATCCAGAACATGTTTGAGCCGTTTCATTACATCCAGTGCCCGGCCTCCCCACTGCTGTCGGATGAAAGGTGCCATATTGCGGCCGGTGCCATGTTCAGCTTTCAGTGTACCGTGGAGTTTGTCAGTAACCAGCGTACTGACATCCTGCATAAAATCGCGATAGCGGGCTTTTTCTTCAGCACGGTCAAACCGCTGGGTGAAAACAAAATGCACATTGCCATCCAGGGCATGCCCGAAAATGATAGCCTCGTCATACCCGTATTTCTCAAACAACTGCTGCAATAACGCAATGCCTTGCGCCAGCTTATGCTGATCAAACGCCACATCCTCGATGATAACCGTCGTTCCAGGTTGTCTGATAGCCCCTACCGCAGGAAACAAGCCTTTGCGAATACTCCACAATGTGGTGATCACCGCGGTATCGCGGGTAAAAGGTTGCAGGGCGTGTATCGATTGCCCGGCATGAAAGCATGCTGTGACAGCGTCAAGCGCGTCATCCAGCGCATCCTGCTGGTCAGCGGTAAGCTCAATAAGCAGCGCCACGTTGTCTGAAGATACTGGCCGGGTAGAAAAGGGCGCCAGCAAATCGGCTACCGAGCGCAATGCCCGAGCATCCATCAGCTCTACGGCATCGGCACCAGCCCTGGCAAGGGTCTCAATCATATCGCAGGCATCATCGGCAGATTCAAACAGATACAGGCCGGCAGCTTTAAAGGCAGGAAGTTTTATGGTGCGGTAAGTGATATCCGCGATAAAGCCCAGGGTCCCTTCTGAGCCAATCATCAGGTGGGATATAATGTCCACCGGGTTCTCAAAATCCAGCAAAGCATTCAGGCCATACCCCAGCGTATTTTTAAATCGATACTGATGACGAATACGCTCTGTTAATATCTCGTCAGCACAGACCTCGGCGCGTAGCCGTCTGATATCATTAATGAGCCGGTCGTGCTTCCGGTAAAATTGCTTAACAGACCGCGGGTCAGAGGTATCCACCCGGGTGCCGTCAGCCAGCACGAACGTCATATGCTCCATGGTGTGGTAACTGTTATGTTTTACACCGCAGCACATGCCTGATGCATTATTCGCAGCGATTCCACCAATCTTGCAGGTGGCGATAGAGGCCGGGTCAGGACCAATTTTACGGTTAAAAGGGGCCAGTACCTGATTGGCATAAGCGCCGACAACGCCAGGCTGTAAACGGATGCGCGCGCCATCGTCCAGCACATCGGCCTGTCGCCAGTGCGTGGATAACAGAATTAATACGGAGTCGCTGATTGCCTGTCCCGATAAACTGGTCCCGGCGGCGCGAAATGTCACCGGCACCAGCCAGCGACAGGCGAGCTTCAGAACACGTTGGATTTGCGTAATATCGTCCAGTTTTAACACCAAGCGGGGTGTCAGATGGTAAAAACTGGCGTCTGTACTATAAGCGGTGCGCCGGCTCACATCACGAATAAGCTGTTCAGGCCGCAGTAGACCTTCTAACTGTGTGACAAAGGCCTGCCAGTGGTTTTTAACTGAATAAATCGCGTTGTCGGGCACCGGTGACTCATCCTGAACATACAGTAAAAACCCCATTTAAGGGGATAAACGTCCTGGTATCAACCCGTTTGTTTTATCGGTAAAGCAGATAAGGTGTACGTCGCTTTTTAAACGCCTCAAGTTCAGGTTGCCACTGTTGTCTGATCGTCGCTGCATCCTGCCCTTTGAGCATGGCCTTTCTCAGCGCATCTGTGCCTGCCAGTTTGTCAAAGAAGTCTGGGTGACTGAAAAATGTTTCGCCTGCGCTTACAAATTGCTGATAGGTATTTATCAGCAAACTGATATCGAAACCTTTTATCGTACTTTGACGCAGATCCAATGCTATAAGCTCAGCGCCTGCCAGTTTCGGTGACGGGGCCGCGCGACTGGCTTCAGGCGTGATAGTCAGGTCGCCCAGTCTTACCTTGTCATGGCCGATAATCTGAAATGGATAGGGCGTACCGCGCCCGACACTTACCGTGGTGCCTTCAAATAAACACAGGGAGGGATAAAGGCGAACAGACGTCGTGTTAGGCAGGTTCGGGCTGGGGGGGACCGGCAAGGTAACTGCCATGGTACGTGCGTAGTCCTCAACAGCCACGGTATATAGTGTTAACTTATCAGCCTGATTTATCCATTCTTCGCCTTTAATCATAAGCGCCAGTTCGGCGACCGTCATACCGTGTAAGAGCGGCAGCGGGTCAACGCCAACAAAAGACACAAAGCCGGGCTGTCTTACCGGCCCGTCGACAAAGGCGCCGTTAGGATTGGGGCGGTCTAACACGACCACGGCAACATCGTTTTCTGCCGCGGCCTCCATCACATAATGCAGCGTGCTGATATAGGTGTAAAAGCGGGTACCGACATCCTGTACGTCAAATACCAAAATATCGACATCACTGAGCATATCCGGGGAGGGCTTTTTATTCTTGCCGTAAAGTGATACGACCGGTAGTCCGGTTTGAGTATCAATATTGTCAATGACGGTTTCACCGGCAGCCTGCTTACCACGAAAGCCGTGTTCCGGTGCCATCACCTTAATCAGATTGATATTTTCACTGAGCAGAAAGTCCACCAGGTGACCGTCGGTGGCCTGACTGGTTTGATTGACTACCGCCGCGACACGTTTGTTTTTAAGCAAAGGTAAGTATTTGGCAGGCTGCTCGGCAGCAACCCGAATAGCCTGTGCGGGGATCGCGATGACTGCGAGTAGCAGAATAAGCGCCTGGCGTGCTTTCATGATTGCTCCTGCACTGCGCGGCGTAAAAAGCCATCACTGTTTTCAAGCATCCGGCGGGCTGTTGCAGCGTCGACATCACACAGAATGATCAGAATGGCGACCTTGGTGTTCTGTCCGGCGTCACTCAACGCCTGTTTTGCAGTGGGCGCCTCGCAGCCGGTAGCCTGCATCACAATGCGGATAGCCCTGGCTCGCAACTTCTCATTAGACGCATTCACATCTACCATAAGGTTCTGATAGGTTTTGCCCAACCGGATCATCGACGCGGTGGACAACATATTCAAAATCAACTTTTGCGCGGTGCCTGACTTCATGCGGGTCGATCCGGTAAGCGCCTCCGGGCCCACCACCGGGCACAATGCGATATCAGAAAATGTTAAAACGGGTGACTTAGGGGTACAGGCGATGCCTATGGTTATACAACCCCGTTCGCGGGCCTTACGCAGTGCGCCGCAGACATAAGGTGTCCGGCCGCTGGCTGACAGGCCTACGATAACGTCATGACGTGTAATAGCATGACCGTCTAAATCTTTCTGACCTTGCATATCGTCATCCTCAGCCCCTTCTACCGCATGAGTGATGGCGCGCTCGCCACCGGCAATAATGCCATTTACCAGGGTATCTTCGACAGAAAACGTGGGGCGGCACTCCACCGCGTCCAGAATGCCCAGCCTTCCACTGGTACCGGCGCCAATGTAGAAGAGCCGACCCTTGCGGCTGAGTCCGTCTACAATGCAATCCACAGCCTTTGCAATGTCGGGCAGTATCTTTTCGATAGCCGGCGCCACGAGATGATCCTCGCGGTTAATCATACGCACGATATCCAGCGCAGTGCCTTCATCGATATGCAAGGTTGCCGGATTTCTGCCTTCGGAAATGAGCGTATCAAGCTGTGCCAGCAGTGTTTCCTGAGAGCCTGCCATAAAGTACCTGTATAGAAAATGACGATATCGGGCAGTATCGGCCTGATGAAAACGGCTTGCAAGCTGACTGCACAACAAATTTGTCAGCGACCGTTAAAAATGCACGCGGCGGCGATGGTGGCTTCCAATCCATAGGTGTTTTCATGCTAGTATGCTGGCCATCCGTTAACGCAATCAGTAACAGTACGTTGAGCAGACAAACCCAGGCCATCATTCACGCCGATGCGATTATTCACAACTTTGACTACATGTGCAGACTTGCCCCGCAAAGTCGGACCATGGTGGTCATTAAAGCCGATGCTTACGGACACGGCGCAATCAATGTTGCACGCATTCTAAGAAATAAGGCGCCCGCGTTTGCTGTGGCAATTACCGAAGAAGCCATTAAGCTTCGTGAAGCCGGTATTGATGCCCCGATTGTTGTTCTGGAAGGGCCGCACCAGGAAAAGGAATGCTTGCAGGCCCGCGATGAAAATCTGACCATCGTTGTTCACGACACGACACAGCTGGAGTGGGTGAAGAAACAAACCCCGACAGATCCTCCGGGGATCTGGCTGAAAGTAGATACTGGCATGCACCGGCTTGGGATGACACCTGAAGATGCACAGCGCGCATTGACACAGTATCGTCAGATTATTGGTGATGATTGTGTACTGGTGACACACATGGCCAGCGCTGATGATACCGATAACCCGGCAACGGCTCATCAACTGGATGCATTTGCCAGGCTGGTGGCGCAAACCGGGCTTGCCGTCAGTATTGCCAATTCACCGGCCACACTTGGCTGGCCTGCGTCACATGGCGACTGGAACCGGGTCGGGCTGGGCGTTTTTGGCAGCAACCCAATGCGTGATGATGCTTATTTGTCCTGTGTTCAGCCCGCGATGACATTACGCGCTTCTGTGATTGCACTACGTACTGTTAAAGCCGGTGAGTATGTAGGCTACGGGCAGGCATGGCAGGCACAAACAGACAGTGTTATCGCTACGATTGGCATCGGTTATGCTGATGGTTATCCACGCCACTGTCCGAATGGCACACCGGTGCTGGTTAATGGCCAGCGGGCACCGCTGGCCGGACGTGTGTCTATGGACATGCTGACCGTAGATGTTACCCATGCAGGTAAGGTGCAAATCGGTGATTTTGTTGAGCTTTGGGGCGAAAACCTGCGTATTGATGAAATAGCCGCCTGTGCCGGCACAATTTCTTATGAGCTCATGACCCGCGTATCGCCACGCGTACCACGAGTTGTTCGCTACCGATAAAACAAGACATCGGTAATGCATCACCAACGAAAAAGCAGAGTATGGATCCCGGTAGTGTAGTTGTTATGGGCTTTGTTGCCAGCTTATGTGCCAGCGCAGGTACTGCATTGGGCTCACTGGGCGTTTTTACTATAAAACGCCTGTCGCGACGTATGGAAGACGGTTTGCTGAGTCTGGCAGCCGGTATTATGTTAGCGGCAACCTTTTTTTCACTGTTATTACCCGCGCTTGAATATGGTTCACAACACTATGACCACAGGCTTTACGGACCACTCTCAGTCGCAGGGGGGACATTTCTTGGCGCGGCTGTATTATTTCTTATCCATCAATATGTGCCCCACGAACACTTTTCCCGGGGGCGGGAAGGCAGCGATGCATACAAGCTGAGTCGTATCTGGCTGTTTGTTACCGCAATTACCTTACATAACTTTCCGGAAGGACTGGCGGTAGGCGTTGGCTTTGCCGGTGGAGAGGTGAAAAATGGTCTTACCCTGGCTATAGGCATAGGATTACAGAATATACCAGAAGGGCTGGCGGTGGCTGTTGCGTTGCTGTCGGTTGGTTATACACCGCTTCGTTCTGCACTTATCGGTATTGCATCGGGCTTGGTTGAACCAGTGGGCGGCTTGCTGGGGGCGATGGCGGTAGCCACGCTGGAATCGCTGATGCCTTGGGCGTTGGCTTTTGCTGCCGGTGCGATGCTGTTTATTATCAGTGATGAGATCATACCCGAGACCCATAATAATGGTAACCAGAACCTGGCGACATTTACTTTGCTAGGCGGCTTTATACTGATGATGCTACTGGATACATCTTTGTAAAATTTAGTCCAAAGAATAAGGGCGATATACTCATCATCGGGATATAGTAAAGGTGTTGCGCAACCTTCGGATGCCTTTTTTGTTGTACGGACGCAGTCATAACAATTAAAGAAGGCTTAAACGATATTTTCGTGAATAGTCCAATTCGAAAAAAGCAGCGAAGTAATCCTCATATTCCTTGCCCGGCTTCTGCCGGGTTTTTTTATTTGAGCGAAAAAAAGGCCGCATCAGCGACCTTTTATTATCTCTTAATTGTTAACTGCCCTGAGGCTGCGCACCATGCTCAACGTCCATTTGGCGTGCCTGTGGGGCCGCCTCGTAGCGTTCTGGACGATGGTTGAGTGATAGCACCATATTCAAACAGAAGGCAGCCAGAACCGATACGACAACCAGTGGCCATTCGATAAACATCAACGCGCTGAGTAATATCACAGTGTCTACGCTTAACTGAAATGTACCGGCACGAATGCCGTATTTGCCTTGCAGGAAGAAGGCAAGAATACCTACGCCGCCCAAACTTGAGGTGTGGCGGAACATAATCAGCATGCCGACACCAATCAGCATGCCACCGAAAATTGCTGCAAACAGCGGATTAGCGTTAGAGATATCGACAAATTTCGGGATCTGTTCGGATAGTACCGACACCGTAGTAACAGAAATAAACGTGTTTACCGTAAAGCGTTTACCTATTTGCGTCCACGCCAGCGCATAAAAAGGCAAGTTGATAAGAAAGAACAGCAGACCAAAATCCATGGGCAACGCATGAGTACCAAGCAGCGCCAGCCCGGCCGCACCGCCAACCATTAAATCCTGCGACTGAAATAAATAAACGCCGAACGCGACAAATAGCCCTGCGCAGACCAGCGCAAAAAGGTCTTCAATAAAACCGTGTTGTGTTTTCTGCATGTGACTAATTTTCCTGTAAAGCGATGAATGCTATGCGGTATGAAAATCGGTGAGGATTATACGCGCCTACAGGGTATTCTCGACGTATTGAGGCGATGTCCATATTGGTGCAATAGTGGACAGTGGTAGGGTAGCTTTACGAGTTATATAATTTCGGTTAATACGCTGTTTTATCTTTGTAAATTCAGCGGGAAAGCGTAACTATTATGGCAGAAAAGGGCTGTCGACAAACTCAGCCTGAGGAAAAAGAACTTTGGCATAATTCGCGTTAATGGGCAAATACCTGTCAGACAGCCAGATATTGACACAGTCATCCGCATCGGTAAATAACGTCAGGCATTCTGAAGAAACCTGGATCCTGCGAATATGCTGTTTAGCAACGAGCGTAGTAAAACCGGAAAATAACCTGGAAAGGCTGTTATGACGAACGCCAACTAAACCGTCCAGATCAGTAAGTACATACCCTGGCTGATTTAGCCTGTTTGAGCTCATTGCCCACAGATTGGCAATAAGATAAACACTAAAAACGATACCGCTAATACAAAGATAGATAGACATAGGCTTGTCCTCTTCTTTCATCAGGAAAACCTGCGCCTTTGTAAGTCTACAACTGCGCCAGCACTACGTATAACACACACGCGTTTACAAATTATATACAAATTAAGGGTGTCTTCCTAGAATTGTTTCATCTAATTGTCGTAAAAACGTCATAAAGTGGTTATGTATAGCCCTCGTCCGGCGTGGTCTCGGGCTAGGGTAGTTTAAATTATGAACATGTTTTAATGGCATGTTAGCTGCTGCGCCATAGCCCGTGAAAAGGTTAACGTGTTAAGAGGCCTTTTTAATTGCCGGTGCAGACGGTCCCTCTGCTGCCAGTATATGCATTGTGGTATCAGGCAAACGAAGACGTATAAACGCTTTGACGGCGGGAAAATATACCGGGCTGAATCTGACCACAGGAATTTTCCCGCTGATGGTATTTTGCGGCAATTGCAGCGTCACATAATCATTCTGATGCGCAAGTATTGCCACCGGCACTGAGGATATTGGCAGCGCCGTGCGCCCAACATAAAGAAAGCCATCGGCAACACGAAGGGATTTCCACGGGCTGATTTCCTCACTGGAAAATGGCAATGCATTCGATTTACTTCCGACAAGTAACACGATTTCGCTGATTAGGAGTAGCGGGAATAGTAGCCACAGAAATTGCCACGAAAGCGAGAACCCTAGCAGGATAGCGCACAGAGAAAGAAAAAGAGCCTGAACAACGCGAGGGCGAGCCAGCGTTTTTAGTATAACCAGGCAGACCTGACGAGTGTGAAACATAAACTTTTCCCTGTGGTGATGCGGTACAACCCGTGCATCGCGCTACCGATAGAGTAAAAGTAGCGCAGGAATACGTATTCTAACACTGAACTTTAGTGTAAACATCAAAATGATTTTTGTACTAGCCGACGCTTCAGCACCAGGGTGAGCATTCGGTAAGCGCGGCGTATCTCCTCAGAGAGCCATTATAAGTTCGGGTATGTTAAGTCTGGCCGGCAAAGTTAAGCTTTTTACGCTCCTCATCACTCAGGACAACCGGTTCCACCACTGGCTTACCATTTTCATCAAAAAAAGGAGATTGCTTGTAGGCGCCAGACATCCGGGCCTTGGCGACAATACGCAAAAAACGCCACATCGTGCCGGGTAAGCCATGTGCAGAAGGCTTAGGGTGACCAATCGCTGATTGTGTGTGCACAACCGCAATTTTGCCGGGAAAATCTTTTGGAATAGCAGCCTGATTCAGAATATTGTCGACCAGCCCGATAAATGGGAGCTGATTAGTAGGTAGCGTATTTCCGATAGGGGTATTGCAGCAACTGGCGTACCAGCGTATTAACCCGCGAGGTGACAACCGAACGGCCGCAATATGCGACATTCCCTTAGTAATGACCACCCGGGAGGCAGCAAGCTGAACTATGTGAGTGCCGCCCTGAACGTTCAACACGGTATCCTGAGCATTCAGGTAACGGGCGAAAGCCTGACAATCCTTACAGTAGCACAACACTCTGCTGGCGGTGGCGCCGGGAAGAACATGGCCCTGGACGGTGTGACATTCGCAAGAAAGTGGATGTTCCATCTAAGGCTCCTTTGGAGGAATGATTTATTTATATTATGCTGAGTTAGGCTCCCACAGTTCGATAGGGTTCCCTTCAGGATCACATAACCTTGCAAATCTACCGTTTGGGTAAACCGTGGAATCGACAGAAACGGTAATACCTGCATTTTCAAGCTGCGATACCATTGCATCGAGATTACTCACCCGAAAATTAATCATCCAGCCTTTTTTATCGTCTCCGAAATAATCAGTATTGTTTTTAAACGGCGCAAACACGGTGGTGCCTGCCTGCTGTTGCCAGCCCGCTTTATCATAGCTGTCGGGGACCGGCATCACGCCGAGGTTTGTCTCATACCATTCGGCCAGTTTTTTAGGGTTTTTCGAACGAAAAAAGAACCCACCTATTCCGGTTACGGCTTCCATTTGTATTTTTCCCTGGAAAAAGTCTCAATATCGCTGCGCGTCTTAATCTACTCAAGGCAAAGGAGGATGATTATAAAAATCGGCCACTGATCTAACCTTAGTCTACGAAAACCGGCTTCGCCAATACGTCAGCGATTAGGTAGCTGCCTTAAATGCTATCTGTAATAGGGCTGATTGGCGCTAAGGCGGGCCACCCCTTTTACAATGCGATAGATAGACCAAATCCAGACAGTCAGAAGGGTCAGATAGCCAATCAGAGCCACCGCAAGAGGTATACTGATTATCGTTACCACCAGACCCACCCAGAATGTTTTGATAATATTCGAGTAATGATCCTCGAACGGCGTTCCCCGGGCATCTGATTTTTTTACCATTGCCCAGATAGCCCCTACAAGCCAGAAAATGCCGGTAATTAACCCCAGTACCATAAACACATAAGATACGATGGCGTGAGTTTTAGCTTCCTGTTGTGTTTCGGTCAGTGCTGAGTCACGAATCGGTATATCGTGGGGTTGGGGTGATCTGTGAGTACTGTCTTGATGAATGCCGGACATTCCTTTGCTCCAGTTAATGTCGTTGTGAGCGGTCTGTTGCCGCTTTCTTATTTAACATAGGACACTTTTGATTCGATGAGTAGTGTTTTTTAAGTTATTGAAAGAAAACTATAAAACTTTCGCCAGGAGTCGGGTAAGAAAAAGGATACTGCCGGAGGTCCATCTGACCAGCACACGCTTTCGCCGGGCAGGTAACAGCTCGTTGATACAGCATTCAGCATCCCGAAAAAGCGTTGCCGACCAGGTAATCAAAGAGATAATACGTAGTCGGTAGCGAATCGAATTTATATGGAACGTATGGTTAATAAACGGCGACAGCCAGGTCAGCCGTGAAAGGACTTTCTGCTGATTAACCTTTACAACCACTCTGCCGGTCAGGCGGTGATACCTGATATCGATATCAAGATCATCAACGATATGGCTATGCTGAATCAGTAAAAATGTGTTCAGTCTTTTCCCTGACATACTGGGTGATTTTATCCCTGTCGGATGCATTCCTGAAAGCTTTTTGCAGACACGGTTGCTGCTGTATTTGCATAATATAACGATTGTCTGGCAAGCGCCCGGCAGTATTTTTCAAAACCGAAACTACTGTAATTCGCCGACTGAATGTTCATAAAACCTTCACCCATCGCGGTGCGTTTGACAGTAACAAAACTGTGTCTTGAGACTTTATCAACCATTTGGGCGACAGAATAGCTGGTGTCATAGTCAGGCAGCACCAGTGTCATAGGAAATCGTGGCGAGATTTGTGCAAAGTGCCGGATCTGGGCACCGTAAAATGCGATGCCGGCCCGTGCACGGGATAGCGCGGGATGCGCGGACGCCCGCCATAATGCTGCAGCGCCTATACCAAAGCCGATGTAATACTGAGGCTGTTCGATATATTTGACTGAATTGCACAAAGCGTGTGTATAACTTTGCAGGCCTCCCTGGGTGCAAAAGCCGTTGTAAGCCTCTGCCTCATCCCGGAACCGGTTGAACGTGCCTTGGTATGGGTCGACAATTTTTACGTCGCCGGACAAGCGCGCGATAATACGGTTTAGCGCTGGCGTTTTGCCGAAGATATCAGTGACAATGACGTTTAACATGTATTCACCATAAGTTAATCGCGCCGGAACCTATGACCGGAATATTCCGAAAAAGCGGCAAATGTAAACAATATGTTGGTTTTACGAAGCGTCTGCGCATTTGGTGCATCTGTGACGATCTAAAAACATAAAAAATCATAGCTGTTTCATGCACGAGAATGCGGCTATATGCCTGGCTGAAAAAATAAACCTACCGCAAGCTCGGCCCATAGCAGAAGCGTCAACAGCACCAGGATTGCCATCAGCCAGCCTTTGCGCGCGGGCTTGATATACTGGCCTACAAGGATAAAGGCGGTACCGGCAAGGAGCACCATTACTGCAGCTACGATAAAATCAGCCCAGCTCCAGTTCACAGAATCTGAAACAGCTGTTGCTACAACCGGTACCACTAATAAGGTTGCTGTCACAGCGGCGAGCCAGCCGAATGCTTGGTTTTTTATTCGCATGTTTCACAGATTTCACCCGTTAGTCGTCTGCTAACCATATCGCATTATTGAGCTTGTCGGCGCAATAAACTGTAAGCAGGTATGTTAACGACGGGCGACACTGCGCCGTAGGCATGCCATGTGTTGGAAAAAGTCACTGACTGCAACGATATTCTGCCTGTTTTATGCAGCGCTGATGCGCTTCGGCCACAGAGCTGCCCCCCATGCAAAAATCCAGACGCAGCGTTTGCGCTTCTTCTGCCGGCGTTTTATCACCATGGGTCCATTCCCAACTACGGATCAGCTGCATCGCTTCGCGGCCCAGTGCCCCATCAGGAACAGATTCGACCACGGAGATGTCTGTAGCTTTGCCTTGTTCGGAGACTGAAAAACGCATGACGGCGCAGCCGCGCTTACCTTCTTTTGCCAGTGCCAGAGGATATTTAGGCGTATGCTCAGAGGCGCGAGCCCATACCGTTGGTTCATTATTCATTGATGTTACCAGGACATCAGCATAGTGCTTCGCAGCGGTAACGGGAAAGGTTATCAGCAGCATAAAGAGTGCCGCTAAAAGGGGGGCTGTAAAGTGTGTGTTGTGGTGAGGTCTCATAACTGTCCTTGTAGGGTCTCTCATTGTACAAAAATTACTATCGCACAGTCCGTGTACAATTATCAACCAGTGCTATAGTCTGGCTTCATATAGAGTTAGCCCTGGGGGCGCGGTTAGATGACGTTTTATCATCAACCGGAGTAGACAGTTTTTTTCGCGCTAACCTTTCAGCGTATTTCTCAGGGAGCGTTTTGTTACCTTTGAAAAACTGTGTCAGTGTATGAAGCTCAAAAAATTTGAGGGCTGTACCAATCACTCTGAGCAAGACATCGACTAAAAACTCCATAAATGTATCCTGATCGTTTTGTCTAATTTACTTTGATATTGCCTTTACTTGCCTGAGTGGTCAGTGTGTAAGGCAGCATCAGCGTGTCGGCAGCGGCTGAAGCAACAGAGTCTACCAGTAAGTAAGTGAAATGCGCTTTTTGAAAGTTGGAGGTGTACCCATTGGGTTTGCCATACAAGACACAAAAGTTATGTGACACGCCGCTGTATACCCGGGGAATATCCTTACAGTAGCTGTCGTAACCAAAGTAGGAGATGTTTACATGATCCCCCGGCGGATCAATGGTGCGCATAGTGGCACATGAGCAGCAAAGCATCAGACTGATAACAACAATAATGGCTTTCATATTTTTTCCTTAATTTAGCTCAGACTTAATCCGTTGAGGCGTTCTGTTTGTGCGGGCAGTGAGTCACCAGCGCCTGATAGATCTTCTCCCGCTGCCAGGAGGAAAAGGTGTAGTAACCAAACTGTAGACGTTTATTGTCGTTGCCATTGACAGAAAAATGGCCAAAGACACCTTTTTTCACATTCCAGCCCGTTATCTCATGCCACAATACTTTTACTTCCCGCCCCCAGTAAACATAACCGATACCATGATCGTCCAGAGTCACGCCGCGCTCAGTAAGTTTTGACCAGCCAGAGTTAAATATTGCCAGCCACAGAAAAATTACACTTAAAATGCAAAACCACTGTAGTGCAGTAGAAAGCATTTCATCAATAAATTCGCTGAGCGGGTGGGTCACGAGCGTGACCATCGCCAGGATTAGCATGGTAAAGCAATAGGTAACAAGCAGATTAAACAGATGCTGAGTTCTGGATTGTGCCAATAACATGAAATATCCTTTTCAATGCTTCGCTTATTTAGCCATACCACGCATGAAGTTGTAGCTGATTTTCTACGACTTGTGCCATCGCAAAACCAGCAATAATTAACCCCAGATTAAAAAGGGCGCGGATGCCCCAGCGCTGCCGTCTGAGCGAAATACCTTTTTGACTGGTTATGACAACCATCATGCCCATAAAGACGAACCAGGGGGTAAAAAAGACAATAATCTTTGTCTTTACTGCACTGACAGCAAGATCATGTAATGCACCACTGACAGCAAATGTCACGATGGTAGCAAGCGAGGCGCCAGTTATGTTTCCTACCGGGCCGGCAATATAACGGCTAAGATAATATCCCCACACCGGGTTCCAGTGCTGCCAGAAGCCGGAAAATGTAGGGGCGCCCAATGAGCGGCGAAGCATATTGCGCATTGAACCACTCGCCCCCAGTGCTACACCGGTTCGCCTTTTGACATACTGGCGCAAGGTTACATGTTGAACGGGCCGTGTTTTCGCCATCAATTTGATTCTGCCCAAACGATGTTACAACACATTGAAGCGCTACTTCGCATAGAAATGCTCCAGCATATTTTTGTATTCAGCTAAAGGTGGCAACCCCATTTGTGCGCGGCGTTCATCAACATTGTCAGCATCCTCAATCGGCAAAAATGTAACCGTGTTGGCTGCGATATCTGCTTGTGTACCATATTTTTGTGGCTGCCCTTTTTTGATCAGAATTCTGTCAGTCAGTAGAGCTACTTCCTGACCAGAAATTCCCTCATCATTTTGATATGCACGATGAATATGCGGCAACATGGCTTGCTGGAAGGTAAAGTCAGGCGAATGCTGCACCAGCAAAAAGGCAGCCTGAACGCCGTCTTCACCAACTAAAGAAAGTGACGGCCAGCCGTGTTTGTCGACTATCGCTTTAAGTTGTCTGGTGTGCTTATTGTCCGTCTTTTGGATATGTTTTACCTGAGCAGCAGTCAGGTCCCCACCAGACTGCTTTACAACCTCACGCACTGCCTGATCCTGATATTTCATGGCAAGTAGCATTTGAGAAAGTGCCGTGTTCTGCTGTGCAAATGCTGACGCGCTCAGGCAACACATGGCCACTGGCAGCATCAGATAGCGCATGACTCGTTTACTTTTTAAAAAATAAGGCACGGGCGGACTCCTGACATCGCTATGGCGTATCGGTTAAGCGAACGTTGGCAAAAAATGTTCCGCCCAATGTAACTGCATAGTCAGGCATTTCACGAGAGGCGGACCGCAAAGATATTTCCATTAATATTGCGCTGGCGTTATCCAGTTTAGAGCGGCAAATATAGCCATGATTTTTAAAATAAGCTGTGCCAGACGGCAATGCGTCTGTATCCTGCTGGTATTCTGCAACACCCTCATACCTCAGGCAGGGTTGGTCCTTAAACGTAGTTGGCTGGTAACTGACATCAAGCTGGTGGAAACGTTGCTCGTTACCCACCTGTTTTCTGCCTTCGATAAGCCTTGCAAAAAATTCTTCGTCACTGGGCGTCTCGCCAATCCAGAAGTAATAGGTATTTAATACAACGGATGCCAGGTCAGGATAAGAGTGAGCGAGCGCAACGCTCTCGTTAGTATGTTCCAGCACTAGCCAGCCACTGTCAGAGGGCGCTGAAACAACGGCGCCTTTTTGCCTAAATTGTTCACCCGGCTCTGCTGTCGGCGGGCCGGACGCACATCCGGCGAGCATAATTGCGCAAAAGAAAAAAGAGGCATACCGCATCATCACATCCTTATGAAGTTTATGGATAAATCCTTGTTACGCTATTTGTAGCATTGGCTAACCGACGGTGAAAAGTTAAATTTCTAGATACGCTACAAGACCGCCTGCATCCGTTATCAAGACAAATGTCTAGCGCCGCGAACATCGCTCTTTCAATCTGTTAACTACGCTCAGTACGTAGCACATGAGGGTGACAACAAAAAACTGGCTCGTGAAGAGCAATACCAGTTTAACAGTTAACGACAACTCTTCTGTCAGCAAAGGATGCCAGACATAGCGCAGCATCATGTTGCCGGGAAGCAGCAGTATTTCGTAACCCGGCAGCGGTCCCTCAAAATACGCCCAAAGGTGCCAGTGTGCCGAAAATGTCACGACACCGATACCCGTGGCAATCAGACCGACAATAACGGGCCAGTGATGTTGTACTGTCATTCTGGCCCCTTAGAATATACATTGTTGTGATGCTGGTGGCTTATGCCGCCGCGCACAAATGCTGCTGTCACACTTTAAACGTTCAACTAGTGCGGCGCTTTTCTTCTGACAGGGAAAAGGTTAAACCAGAACACTGTTTCCAGTGCAAAGCCGGCCAGAATAAACAGGAACATACCGGTAGTCTGCCCATAGCTATAGGCAGTAATCGCGGCTGCCAGTAAGACAAATCCAAGTACGATGCGAAATACAATTTTCATATCATCATAATCCTTTCAGTAGTGAGGCCTGCTTATAACATTCTTATTTAATCAGAACTGATAGCCAAGCTGCAGCCAGATCTCTTTATTATCATAGTCGCTATTCGTGGCATGAAAAGACACACCGGCGGTGGTCCCGGATTTATTTATACCGTTCATAAAATACGTGTAGCTTACGCCCAGCCCATAAACATCTTTTTCTTCGAAATCATACACTGGCTGGCTATTTAGATTGTTCACCTTCCGTTGCCACTCTTCGTCGACTTTGCTCAGATAAATGCCATCCCATGTTTGTTGGAGGTGCTGTCAAATAAGTCGGTTTTTATCCAGCCAATACCCAAACCACATTCTTTTTGCGCGGTACAGCCTGCTGAAACATATTTAAGATCGGTGGGTGAGGTCCAGGCAACATTGGCTCCCAGGCCGCTGAACATAGCGCCACCTCCGATCCCTACCGAGATTCGCGAAGCCGTTTCCTGCTCATCGGCGGCGGGAATTTGCGCAAGCGCGGTGCAGGAAAATGAAGTGGCTAAAACCATGGTGAAAAGATGAAGATTTTTCATCGCAATATATCCTTATATTTGAAAAAAGATGCTTTTATCGTAATTAAAGCACAATGAATCACCCAGATAAGGCTGGCACAATAGAAGAAAGTTCAGCGGGGAACACGCGGTATAATGTAACAAGCTGTTACCGCTGCGATGGACTTATCTGTAAACATTGATATCTGACTGAAGAACCGTTTGAAGAATCGAAGGCTCCAGGTAACAGGCAAGGATAAGCATGTTTACCAGTACGGTTGCCCAAAAGGTCACAAGGAACGATGTTTTACTGGACTTGTGCCGCAGATGCGTCTGCGCAATCAGGCCCCCGGGCCAGCCGCCGACAAGATTTATCAGGTGAAGATGGCTTTCAGGTGTGCGCCATTTTCCCCGCTTGGCGGCGGATTTGTCCTTGGCATAAAAAGCAAATGCAGGCAGGCTGGCAACGCCATACAGGGCAGGCACGACGATTGGCACATCATTGGTAGCAGCCATCGCAAGCAGCCCGCCGATAACCCCTATCGCAATCATGACGGGTAAAAGTCTGACCCGTGAGCCTGCAGTTTTACGCGCTTGCTTTCCCGAGAAGTTCATATGCTTAATGCGCATTTTATTTTGTTTGTCGCTTTCTATTGTGTAGATCACAATATCACCGTTGGCCGGACGACGCCCGCGTTGCGTCAATGCGCTGATATGAAAAAATACGCGCTGTGAGTCAATCATCGGCTGGACGAAGCCAAAACCTTTTTCATCGTTCCACTGTACAATTTTGCCCTTATACTTCACTGGGCCTCCTTATACTGTTAATAATAGCTGGCGATGACGAATAAACCGGCCAGTCAGAAAGCGGTATTCGACACGCTTTGAGTGATTGTACGGCTTCGCTGCTAAACCCGCCAAAAGAGAAATGGTGAATAAGCCAGTACATCGCAGCAAAATGCGGGCTCAATAAGAGGGGGCCAGCGCCCGGTAAGAGGGGCGGTACCAGCCTGATAATGCCTGTACCGACACTGTAAGATGGGTAATCAGTTTTGGTTCATCTTACTAAAATTCATGCGCATTCTTATACATTGCCAGCTTGTACGTTCACATCGTTTTTAAGCACAAGGGCCATCAGAAAAAGCAGCGCAAGTGGCGGTATAAGTGATGAAACAATAGCAATGACCGTTGTCAGAACAGGAGTTTGGGTTTTTCTTTTTCCCAGATAGTAACCGGCGACTGCCATCACAATCATCAGCACCGCAACGATCTGTCCCAGCAGGGTTGCATTTATCGACATCATAGCATTAATCCTTTTTTATCCTTATGCGCCATGGCAAATATGAACGGTTCTTCTATCGGCTGACCTGACCATACTGAATGCCATTGGGTGTCGGGCATGAGCACGAGGCACTCAGTATGTCCTGTTTGGCCAGAGGAAGGGAGCAGCGAGGGCACAATCTGCGCAGGCGTCAAGCCGGCAAGTCGCCCTCAACTTCACCGCTAAACTTGTCTGATCAGTATTTTTTATGGCACGCAGCGAACAGCCCAGCTCTGAAACATCGATGCGCAAAGCAAGGTCACAACGGTTCTTATCTGCTCACCTGATTTAAAAATGTTGTCACCTGTAAACGCTACTCAGCGCTTATCAGACGTGCTTCCAGGTCAACGGTTTCGACGTGACATTCACCCTCAGGCACTTCAACGTTGTACTCATACCAATATTCATAGCCCTCTTTATAAACGGTCAGGTTGTAAAAGCCCGGCCGCTCAAACGCGCCTTCAAGAGGCACACTGTCATCGCAGGTGTCACTATCCTGGTTGGTCACCGTTTCTTCAAAACTGGTATCCTGAATCTCCAGCGTCGCACCACAGGACATTAAGTCACCGGTTTGCTCATCAATAACTGAAACAGATATAGCAGGCACAGCCTCGGTTGTGCAGACTTCTTCAGAGTCGTTACTGTCTGAGTTGCAGCCGAAAAGCAAAACAGAAGGGATTAATGCAAAGAGCGTGTGTTGAAATTTCATTCTTTCGTCCATGATTGAAGGGGCAAGAGACTTACCATCCTTTGTAAGTGTTTTTAAATAACGAATCGATAATGTGCCACTGACCGTGGGTTGCTGTCTAGCAATGTTTTACAGCGACTACAGGTAATGGCTGCGCCCTTTAACCGAACACACCCAGAAAGACTAAAGCCAGCAATACCAAGACGATAAGGCCGGTAAAGGCGCACCAGAATCCTTTGTCATCATGATTTCCAAGGATAAAGAAAGCCGTTTCTTTAGGGTACTTCCCTAATGAGAGCACTTTACACACCGGCCAACCCAACCAGTAACAGATTGTCCAGAAAAACACCTCGGCGAGCAAAAACCCGAGCGCACGAAAAAAGCCATTACTGATTTCACTTGCCACATCTTCCATTATCATTTTCCTGCTAGATTGATGCTTAACTTATTTCAGGTGGGATTCTTTGGGAGCGAGCGCTGCGCTGTCTTCATGATATCTATCGGCGGGAACGCTGACTTTAAAAAATTTCACTGTTTGCGAGAGGTCTCTTTGTTTCCAGGGCGGGTTGATGACCTCAATATGCTTAACACCCAACCTATGTAAATCGTCTATTGAGTAATACCAGCCCACATAGGCTTCAGACGCTTCGTGCTGATTGTAGACAGGCGCCTGGCCAAGGGTGGTAATGGTGGGATCAACGCCGACTTTTTTAAAAAATCGGTGTTGGCGTTCGATAGCGTTTTGAATGTAGTTCGCAAACGTCGCTTTAGCCGCAGCTCGTTGAGATTCAGGCATCGTCAGGACGACGGTATCAAATGAGTCCTCCATGCCGGTGACGCCACCATGAAAGCCGATCACTGCACGGTTAGATATGTGGTGATGTGGGGCCGCGGTAAACACATAGTTCGCGCATGACGACAAACAATAGTCATCAATATTCACACGTAGCTGATGAGAAAAGACCATGTCGCCCAGGTCCATCCCTGCATTAACTTCACCACCCGGGCTGGTGATGGCGAGTGTGGTAAATGTCTTCGGATGCGCGTTTAACAATTCAAGTACCGCTTCATTGGCAGCATCAGAAATGTCACCGTAATACACAATGCTGTTTTTGTGGGCGGTAACCGACGTGACTGGTGTTGCAGCCTGAGCATGCCAATGCGCCAGACTAACTATAATCAGTAGTATTCGAAGTATCATGCCGCTTCCCTGAGGCAAAATAAATTATCTGTCGGCGTAAGGTCACCGGCGATTTTTGGTGTTGTTGCAAAGTGTGCCTGACAGACACATACCCGTTGTCAGCGTTCTAACAGTAAATTAAAACCGCCGTAAATCAAGCGTTTTCCGTCAAAGGGCATGGGGTTATTCTCCGGTTGCATGCGGCTATCTTCCATCACTTTTTGCCATGCTTCATCGCGTACCGCTTTAGAAGGCCAGATTACCCAGGAGAAGACTACACTCTCGTCGCTTTTTGCTTTAACCGCCATCGGGAACGAGGTGACATCGCCATCGGGCACCTCATCACCCCACGTTTCAACAACCTTCAATGCCCCGAATTCTTTAAAAACCTCTGAGGCTTTTTCTGCATGTTCAAAATACTGCTGTTTATTCGCGGTAGGTACCGCAGCCACAAAGCCATCAATATAAGACATCATTGTTCTCCAGTCAGTTAGTCTGATAACAGTAGGTCAGAAACTAAAAATTGCCTACTCTTTAGCCGGAGGCTCAGCTTCAAGCAGTAAAGAATACGAAACAACGGCACCAAAAAGTGTCGTATTGGTCGTCATTGATACCACCTGCCAACCGCTATTGTTAAACCGGGTGATTTTGTCGTTAAGCTTGTTGATATCTACTTCACTTGACCAGAAGCCTCTGGCCTTAAATTGGAAAACTCGCTGCATAGCCACACCTACACCAGCAATGAATTGAACATCATGCCAGGTAGCATGAATGTGATGGCAAAGGCAGAACCGGTCATGAGAAAAGCCGTACCGAAAAATACGGTCTGTAACATATATATACCGGGGCGGGCAGAAGCGCTTTGCTTATAAGCGTTTACAGCAAGTTGTATCGCCTCGCGCAGACGGTTAAGCCTTGTTGTCAGCCAGCGGATAAAGGGTGAAAGTGATGCCAGAATCATCGCAAAGGCGATTTCCATGCCGCCCCAATTGACCAGCAGCGCAATTTCAGGAAGAAACGCAGCGCCGACAGTCAAAGCCAGGCCGATGATTGCTTTTTGCAGTAGTGATAAATCGTTCCATGATTTCATTTTGTGTTTTTCCGTTTAAAAAATTCTTTAATCTGAATGTGAATCTTGTGCCTGAAGATGACGATGATACGCAATACGCCTGATTATCGGGACTGGCTATAAATCCAGTCCAGTCCCTGGATCAGGGTAGTGGGGAAGGCAGTTGAATGCCTTGCGCCTTCAATAATGTGCAGTTTCACCGTCATATTGGCGCCGGGTATTTCTCGTATTTTATTGACTAATTGTTTGGCCCCGGCAACCATTTCCTGCTTCTCACCAGCAGCGTGGGTTTCCAGACTACCTACGCCAATAAATACCTTCACAGGCGCATCAGTGGCTGTGGCCGAAAGCGATAGTAGATATTCATCGTTAAACCACACAGACGGGCTTCCCAGAATATAGCTGGTAAACATTTCGGGCTGAGAAAACAAAATGTACGCGCCAAACAGTCCGCCTAGCGAGTTGCCAACAAAGGTGCGAGTTTTATTGTCAGTTCGGTAAGTTCTTTCAATATACGGAAATATTGTATTTTGAATGAAGGCGGCATGGCCTGCGGCGTTGCCGGTTTGTAGTTTCCAGTCTGGCGCCCGGACAGGGGTAAAGTCCCGCACTCTGCCAGAAGCGCCCTTGGCACCTTTTTCGTAGGCTATACCCACTAAAATTGCCTCTTGCATGTTGCCGCTGTTCATTGGATAGCGAGTAGCACCGGAGGCGATAGGAAAGCTGTAGGGGGCATCCAACAGATAAATAACCGGATACCGCTTCTCAGGCTCTTTTGAGTAGGAGCGGGGAAGTTTTATATACAGTGGGTAAACGCGCCCGGTATCCGGCTCCTTCAGTGTTATGACCTGACTTCGTAAAACCTTGTAAGGCTCGTTCGCCAGGCTGACGCTGCTGACAATAATGAACAGTACGCTCAGCAAGCGCGCCGGAGTCAGCCAGATTTTACCAAATCGTTTCATCGCATTACCGGCCTTTGGTCAGTACTACCGCGGCCTGGCCTATGCGTAGCATGTGCTTACTGGCTTCTATCCCCGCATCGGCATCCTGTTCAATAATCGCTGACATTTTATTCTTAAATAATTCAATATTACTCATGCCCCCCTGATTCAGGGCAGTGGCAAACTGCATACAAGCTTCACTATTTGCATCTTTGGTCGCTTTACACCGGTCGGCTTGCTGCGCCAGATTTTCAATCTGTTTCAAAAGTGCATCATAATGACGTGCGGCAACCGCATTGCACGCTATTGTAGTCAGAAAAATAGCCAGTAATAGCAAGGATATAGGTTTCATAAAAGTTCCTTTTTAAATGATGAAATAGTTCAAAGTTTGAGCGGGGATGGCAATGAACAGCGAGGCGATCAGGCGGGCGCCTGTTTATCCTCAAATAGTTGCTTCATCGCTGCCCAATCACGCTCGACACGATTAACACCGCCGCGGTTTCGGTTATTCTGGCCCAACTGGCCGGTATGAGCCTGACAACATATTCGGGTATCGTTGTGCATAAAGCTTGAATTAACAGCCTCTTCAACATTCGCTACGCTTGATAAGTGACATGCCTTACGAAGGGCGTTGAACGATGCAATACCCAGACACACCGCTATTTTGGGCTGCACTATATCAATCAGTGGCAGGGTAAACTCAGTGGCAGCACGCGAAAGGTCCCTGGCGCGAATCGGCGCGTTCATCGGGCCGGGTTTAACAAAGGGAAACAGGTTTGTCGCGTATACATCCTCAAGCGCTTTACCAAAATGCTGCTGCAGCAAACGTTTCAAATTTATATTGGTGCGCACCGAGGGCGTGTGGCCCAGCGATAGCGTCTCCTGACACACCGGAAAATCGAAGCTTTGTTCAGAGCACCAGTCCTGCAATATGATAAGAATGTCTGCATCAGCATTGTGTGATGACAGGCTGAATGGCGAAATATAATCACATTCCCAGACGCCATCATCATAATCACCTATTGCGGTATAGCCATCATATCGCGTGGCCTGACGCTTTCTTGCAAGATCAAGAAGCGCGCGTTGCTTGTTCATAGACTTCCTTTATTACCACGAGGAAACATTCGAAGAGGGCGATGTCATCAGGCTGATTTATTTAAAAGAAAAAGTATCAGTTCCTGATAGTCCTTCATAGATTTTATATTGGTAGTCAGCGGTTTATATTTTCCGTTAACAATTAATGTGGGCACACCGGTAAACCCCTGACTACGAATAAAAGCTGTGTTTTTTTGCATTTTTTTCGCTTGCGTATTAACAGCGAAAGAGGAGAAGGCTTTATCAAACGCCACTTTATCAATGCCGTTAACGATAAAGAGGTTTCGAAGATCGTTTTCGTTATCAATGTTAGCGTTATTTTCGTGAATATAACTGAATATTGCAGGGACCACTTCATCTTCGGCTTGTAGATGTTGTGCCGTGATAAGTGCTTTTGTGAGCAGATGCTCTGACTTCGGATTTCTGTCTGGCATTCCATCTACATGATTCTTTTTAAATGTAGCGCCTTCCGGTAGTGCGTCTTTTAACGCATTCATGAAAGGTTCCTGCCGATAGCAGGCGGGACAGTAAAAAGAAAAATACTCGGTAATTTCTTTGTCTGATGTGGCCTTTACATCAAGCACAAGGTAATCATCGCCCTGACTGAATTCGGCGGCGTGTGCTGTAAATAACGCGATTGAGAAAAAAACGAAGTAACTGAGTTTTCTGAGCATAAAAAATCCATTTAACTGCTGATGTGGTCGTCCTTTAGCCATAGTATCACTTGATGCCGGTACACTGAACACGGATTTTTCATCCTTTTTTCCCGTTCTGGTTTCTTTCAGCAGCGTGACCAGAACAACACTGTGCATTGCACTGAGCATGATGATGGTTGTAACAGAGAGCCACGGCTTCACGCCCATTTGCGCCAGGTGAACCACAGGTTCAGGTTCTGTGCTGCCAAACACTATGATATGAGGCAATCCGAAAAAAGTAGGGAAAACAGCATAAAATAATATATCGTAAAAAAGCAGCGAGCCGGCAAACAGCAATAGTCGCATCGTGCCTTCGGGCTTGAAAAGCCACAGGCTCAAAAGGCAAATAACCGATATCAGATAGGTCAGTCCGCTGCCCATAACGCCCACCACAGACGTGGCCCACATGCTGTTACTGTCGGTATAAAAAGGCTTATTGACGAATGCCGGTGTAGGCAGCGCATACTGAGATCCCCTGCCAGTTTCAAATTGAACAGCAGCGCGCTCATGGCGTGCAAAGCCGACTGATGCCACGCGATTGGCTGGCCAATGCTCCGAAAAGGGCGTCACTGTAAATATTGGGGAAAGTTCTACGCCGGGCCATATCTGAACAACAGGAACGCCAAGTCCCGCAAGTTTGCCGGCTATGGCGTGCCCGGACTCGTGAATAAGCACAGACAGCACAAAGAAAAGTGGAATGACGAGAGTAAAACGCATTACTCGAAACATGACCGGCCGCTGCATTTTGGCAGTCATTTGAATGTGAGCATGGTTAAGCAGCCTTGCATTGGATGCGCGTACCTCTTTCACAAGAGGTGTTATTGCGGTTAACGCGCTGATGCATCAGAGGAGAAGAAGGTGTTAATCGCTGTCGTATGCGATGTGTACTTTGCCAAGTGTAAACTGGCGTTGAGTAAATCCACGTCGAATGCGCCAACGTGTAAAGTCGCTTTCATCCAGCCTCCTTGCAGGCTATAACTCAAATAGCATAAAGCGGCTATTGGCATCGATGATGTAATTGCCAAACGGCTCACAATCTTTAAAACCGTGCTTTTTATAAAGACGATGGGCTGCTTCAAAATAAGGCTGCGTGCCGGTCTCCAGGTAGACAGTCGAGACACCCCGTGTTTTTGCAACATCAAGACAGTGTCGCAGCAAGCCAGCAGCAACCCCCTGTCCACGAAATCTATGTGCTGTACGCATCGATTTAAGCTCTGCGCTGGTGTCACTCAACATTTTAATCGCAATACACCCGGCTAATTGGTCGTCTATCCACCCACTGAAAAATGTTATGTCCGAGGCTTTCAATGCCTGCACATCGAGGGCGTGAACGCTTTCTGCCGGTGAGGTGTTATGCATATCTGCCAGATGTTCTGCCAAAAGCAATGCTATCTCTTCGCCGCGCAGGTCATCAATTTTTATAATCACACTTTTTTACCTTCCGGTTAACAGGGGGGCGTTAGCCGGTGCGTTTCGGGATTAAAAGCCACAACACGATGTAGATAAATACCGGAACCAGATAAACCACAGTACCTAAAACAAATACAGCCTGAATGGCGCCTTTTCTGATATTGTAGTGATCAGCAAGTCCTGCGCAGACTCCGCCTGCAATCCAGGTCTTACCCCTGTATAATTCTTTGTCTTCCATCTTGTGTTTACCCGTCCTTGTGGCTTATGCAGAAAATTAGCGCGCTGCTTTCACGCGCTATATAAACATACAAACAGCACGCATTGTTGCTAATTACTCTGGCACGCCACTGCTTCGTGCTGTGATGCGCACTGCTGCAATTTTTATCCCTTCTTCAGACATTGTAATGTTGGCATCCTGAACTAAAAATGTCGCGTTATCCGCAGTGATAGTAAGCTGATAAGGTGTACCGGAGGACAGCGCACTATGCTTACATGTTGTTATGTTAAACGGCACCTGGTGCGGAATAGTCATGCTGACTTCGCCGGTAAAATGAGTAACGGTTCTGTCCTGCGATTGGGAAACAGAGGTTGCCTGAATTTCTACCCCGGTGGCGGCGGTTGTCGATGAAGTTATAAACAGGCTAATCAGGATACTGACCACGAGTATCGCAGAGGCAGAAAGCTTGCCGTAAACCGTTTTTAGGTGTGGGGTTGTTTGAGCAATGCTTGTCACATCAGTATCAAAGGCCGCAGCAATAGCTTTAAGCGTTTCATACGAGGCATTACCCTCATTTTCAACGCGCTGAATGGTTCGCAGACTGACACCAGAGACAACGGACAAGTGCTGCTGACTCCATGCTCGCTGATGTCTGTATTGAACGATCAGTTTAGAATCTATTTTCATATCCATTTTAATGTTCCTTTGTAAGTTCGATACGAACGATACAGGAACAGTCCTTTTTACAGTTACGACACATCGGCGTCATCTGCCAGACAAACCTGCGACACCCAATAAAAATTGCCGGCGCGGCGAATAAATAAACTTACCTGATAAAGCTTCTGAATACTAATGGCGCTTCACAATAAACTCAGCAATATACAGCGTAAAGTACGTACCGAAACCTGCAGCAACGGCACAACTCAGTGCTGCGACCGGCACAAAAATATAGCCAAGGGCGGCCGTAGAGGAAGCATGCTCATCTGTATATAAGGGGCGCATGATCTCCCAGTATCCTGTGAAAATAATAACTATTGTCACCGCCAGACTCAGCCACAATGCGACTCTACCTCTGAGCGAGCTCAGAAGGTTGGTGAACGCCGCGCAAAGCACAAGCGGTACGAATGGGATAATGCGAAACGCGCCTATAAACAGCACAGATGTTATCGAGGTATGGGCGAACGCTTTGGAGATAGCTTCTACAGGCGCGAAATCAGTCAAGATAATTAGCACAAGAAGATGGTTCAAATGTTCAAAGAGTAATATGAAGGAAATGGCACACGCCCAGATAAACTGCTTTTTCATAATGAGCCCTCTGGAAGATACGAATCAGGTCTTGTACTTTACAAAACATAAGGCGTTAAGCGCATCACCATTACGCGTAATATGGCACTGGCCACTACATGTGAATCCACACTTCATTAACGCACGCTGCGACGCAATATTTTGCTCTGCCACCGTAGCGATTACATCAGTCTGGCTTGGTAAGTAAGCATCAAGCAGTGCGCTTATGGCCTGGGTAGCCACCCCCTGTCCCCACCAGGCTTTCGCGACCCAGTAGCCGATTTCAGTTTCGCCTGAATCTGTTGGCCAATAGGAAATGCAACCAGCTAGCAAACCATCCAGTTCGATAGCCAATGCCTTGCGCGGTGAGGTAGGGTGAGAGGCTAGCCATGCCACAGCATCTCCTACCGTGTATGGAAAAGGAATATGCGCTGTCCATTTCGACATATCCCTGTCGTTCAGCAGCAGCGCCAGGCGTGGCGCATCATCTATAGTAAAAGATCTGAGAAGCATCGGTTTTCCAATAACAGGATGTCTTTAATTTGCGCTTTCCAGCCGGTTAAGCAATTTGGCAAGCCCTTCGAGCGCAACTACAAGCTGGGCTACTGAAAAACATCATTAAACTTTTCCTGATCAAGATACTTTTCAAAAGCACCTAATGACTTGCCAACGCTGGGCTCTGTCATCAACTCCTGCATAGCAACTTCACCAACAATCTTGAACGCTTGCTCGAACGCGGCTGAGCCCATTACGCCTGCTGCCGCTTTCGCTTGCTCCGGGCAATCTTCAGTGACCAAGCGCGTAATTAAGGTGCCGACATATTTGTTCACGTCGTCAATATCGCTTTCTGTTACATTCGCATAGGGTTTGATTGTGCTGTGGGTGGAGATCCCAAGAAAAATCCACTTCGCCAAATTTTTTCTTTCTTTACCGGTCATTGAGTCGGTCAAGCAGGTGCCAAATTGCTGTGCTTCCTGACTGGCGTGAGTGACACTGCAGTAAAACGTGCTCAGAACAACTAACGCTGCGCAAACGTATTTAAACATTCAAAGTCCTTTTTATTTTTTAAGTTTACTAATAAGTGGTATCGAAAGATTGCGTGAAAATGCCCACGCAATCAACTATTGATCATGTTTCGCTTCTGCTGATAACTTCATAGCCATCAGCTTCATAGTCGTTGATACATTTTTGAAACTTGTTCTGAAGTTTTATTTCGTCAAAGTAACCTAAGGCATAAGCGTCACACTTAACCTTCATCTTTTCAGAATTCTCCAGAACAGCAACCATTTTAAGTTCAGCAAAACCAAGTTTGTAAGCCAGTTCAGTGAACTGCGAGTAAACGACTACAAGAAAAGCAATTAGCAAAGACGCGGTGAACAATTTTTTCATTTTTTTATTCCTTTAATAAATTAGCATTCTCAATCAGCAACTTACGGGCCAGGTGCTCTATGCCTCTAAATATAGGGCGTGCGTGCTGACGCAAGGTGATTAGCATTTAATTTTTGACTAAAAAATAGTGATATAGCCACTTTTCCGCCTATCTTTGCCATTGTCGTACTTACGTATACAAATGCATCACGAATGCTTTTTCAGCCGGCTATGGATAAGAACGTCGCAAGATGTTTCCCGCATTCGCCCTATTGCTCTGGAGGTGGCATGAGTAGCGCAAGAACAGAATATAAAAGAATACCCAGTCCCCCTGTGACAATAGCGGTAATTAAAAAGAAGCTTCTTACTGTGAATTTGCTAATGCCCTGGTACTCCGCAATGCCAGCGGCAACACCTGCCAGAAAGTGGCTTTTTTGCTTCGGCATATTCTTAAAGTCCATTTTAATCCTTTTTTAGCGCTGAGCTTTTGAGTGTCCGAGTCATTTAAAATACGAAACCGGGAGGCATTCGTCTATCTATAAATGCCTGGTTTTCAATCGCTGCAAATCACATCGTGTTTGTTAACTTGTATCTGAACGCGTTTATGAACTTCATAGTCCATTACCGAGCCGCATCGGCCTGTTCGTATAGCGCCATCTGAGTCTACAATGCGGTATTGATAATCGCCGTTATTTTGGTGCAGGGCATAGTGAATGGTATTTTGCTGCTGGCGTTCCAGGCTTCCAAAATCCAAGGTCGAATCAGGCAGGGTGACATTTACAGACTGAATTGTTGCGCCGCTGTCGTTACTCACGGTTATGCTGGGCATTATCAGAAAAGTGCCATAGTAAAGGGCTACCAGGGTAAGCACCGCAGCGCCGATAATTTTACCTATTAACTTCATATCAGTCCGGGTAACGTTCTCATTAATCTGTAAATGCCTGCTGAGTAACCGCGCTTTTGCCAGCCGGTATCATTAACCTTACAACAACAGTCATCGCAACCCGCGTCAGCTTCCAGGTAGCGCGTTTAACGACGTGTCGATGCTGATGCTGTAGTGATAGCCATTGTTTTGGAAGCTGAACGACTTTCGTTCACCAATAATAAAATCTTCGGCATTCGCGCCAATATTATAGGGTTTGCCGGTGGAAATATCCTTTAATGAGAAGAATATATTTACCGTCCCGTCTTCGCGTTTTTTATTCATTATGTGCAAGTTATACAACTTGGCAATATCGACGGTGTTCGCGCTGTTAAACGCTGCTAAAAACCCTGTGTTATAGCGCTGTACTACGTTGCTGTCTGCCTTTTGCTTTGCAAAAAACAAACGGGTGAACAGACCATCTTCCGCTCGTACTGAAGTGGTAACGAGCAGCGCAAGTAATATGATTAAAAACCTCATGAAACGTCCTTTTTGTTTTTATTTTCGCGGCGCTGTTGGTGAGCCATTTTTTTGCGACTTGTGGTAAGGCGTCAGCGTTTATTCACTGTTTTCAGAAATAAACGCATAGACCTTTTCGACATCCGGCTTTGAGAATAACGCATAGCTGAGGAAAACATTATTTCCAAGAGAATCCACAATAAGTAGCCCCTTTTTATCCCAGACCGACCTCTCATAATCAATGTGATCAAGCTTTACTTCAATTTCTCCGCCGTATGAGGTGATATAAGAGATGTTGTCCTTACAAATGCTTACCTGCGACAAGAAGGGTTCAAACAGAGCCAGTAGTGAAGATAGCGCTGCTAACAGTATCAGGGTAAGTAACGTTCCATAAAAAAAGGCGTCGCTCACACCAATAAAATAGGTAAAGCCGGCAAGTGCAATCGCGCCTGCAAAGATGGGCAAAAGCCGGTTTAAGGTCACCAGATGTAGTTGAGGTTTTATTTTAAACATTCTTTCGTTCCTGATTACGCTCGCTTGGCCAAAGGCATTTAGATTTTGCTCGCGTCATGTAATGAACGTTGCTGATTGGTAAGGCCTGAGATTTCTCGACACTTTTTATGGTAAAAATGTAACTTAAACCATAAGAGGTAAATCATGGGTAAA
>NZ_JABBXD010000007.1 GCF_014750655.1 Salinimonas profundi | reverse complement strand
CCCCCCCCCCCCCCCCCCCCCCCCCCCCCCCCCCCCCCCCCCCCCCCCCCCCCCCCCCCCCCCCCCCCCCCCCCCCTCGCCGCCGGTCGATACCGGCGAAAGCAATTACAACCGTAAAGGCTGTGCATATAGCCAATAATGTAAAAAGCGTTTTCTTTTATTTGGTGAGTAATAACGTAAACATTGAAGAATTAACAGCCCCAGCCGTGTTGACGGCCAGCATGCCACTCTTACTCAACGGTTCATCGAAATCCTTCTATCAATTATAAATTCCACTGCAAACGCTTTACTTCGAAGAACTGCCGCTCTATTTCGCCTTAACGCTCAGCAGATAGCCGGCGCAGAGAGAATAAAAACAAGGCTCATCATGGATGATGAGTCAAGGAGAACAGGGGCATGGACGCCCCTTTTACCCCGGTTGTTTTTATCTGCTCCGGTTATCTGCCGCTTTGAGCGTTCAGGTAAAGGAGGGAGTCCAGAGGGGAAACGCTCTTCCCCTCTGGTCGTTGCCGGTCGATACCGGCAAAAGCTAATACTGCCGCAAAGGCTGCGAATGTAGCCGGTGCGGTAACGTCGTTTTATCTTTTGAATAAGACAGTAATCTCAGCATCGAGAAGCTTACCGCCCCACCTATGCTAACAGCCCTCAAACCAGCAGATAATAAAAAAGGAGGCTCTCGCCTCCTTCCTATTTCTTTCTGCTGTGATAAGACATCATCCGCTTGCGCTTTCGTTGCTGAGCAAGCGTTAGCTGCTCTTTTTTTCCTTCAAACGGATTGGCGCCCTCTCTGAACTCTATTCTTATGGGCGTCCCCATTACATTCAATGAACGACGGAAATAGTTCATCAAATAACGTTTGTAGGAACTGGGCAAATCGTCTACCTGATTGCCGTGAATAACCACAACCGGTGGATTATATCCCCCGGCATGGGCGTATTTCATTTTTACGCGACGGCCGCGAACCAGAGGGGGCTGATGCTCTTCCTGAGCCATTTCCATGATCTGCGTCAGCAGCGCGGTATTTACCCGCTTAGTCGCACTTTCATAGGCTTCAATCACAGATTCAAATAAGTTGCCGACGCCGGAACCATGCAACGCGGAAATAAAGTGCAGTCTGGCAAAGTCCACAAATCCAAGACGACGGTCCAGTTCGCGTTTGATGTCGTCCTTGATATCGGTATTCAGTCCATCCCATTTGTTCACTGCAATAACCAGCGAACGACCAGAATTCAGCACAAAGCCAAGCAGACTAAGATCCTGATCCGAGATCCCTTCCCGCGCATCGACCACCAGTAACACAACACTTGATTCCTCGATGGCCTGAAGGGTTTTTACGATAGAGAATTTTTCTACCGCTTCAGACACTTTACGGCGCTTTCTTACACCCGCCGTATCAATAAGAATGTATTCCCGCTCATCTCTTTCCAACGGAATATAAATACTGTCACGCGTGGTGCCAGGCATGTCATAGACTACCACGCGCTCTTCACCGAGCATTCGGTTGGTGAGCGTGGATTTACCCACATTCGGCTTACCCACAATGGCCATTTTAATAGGCAGGTTGCGCAGTCGCTCTCGCTGCTCTTCGGTACTGATGCTTTCGTCTTTGTCTTCTTCAACCACCGCCATCTCAGGAAATTCTTCTGCCAGAGGCGACATTGATGTATTTAAGAGCTGGCTGACACCACGACCATGGGCTGCAGCTATCTGGTAAACGTTACCTAACCCAAGCTTGTAGAATTCTGCACTTTCACTATCACCGTCGATGCCATCGACCTTATTGGCAACAAGAAATACCTTTTTGTTTACTTTACGCAGGTGTTCAGCTATTCCCTGGTCAGCGGGCATAAGGCCAGCCCGGGCATCCAGCATAAACAGAACCACATCGGCCTCATCAATGGCAAGCAGCGACTGACGCGCCATTTGCTCATCAATACCTTCCTCATCACCGGTGATACCTCCTGTATCTACGACGATAAACTGCTTTTTATCATAGGTTGCCTGACCATACTTCCGGTCACGGGTAAGGCCGGGATAATCCGCTACCAGCGCATCCCTGGTATTTGTTAAACGGTTAAACAGTGTGGACTTACCAACGTTCGGGCGCCCCACCAGTGCAACTACAGGCAACATGATGTATTCCTACATGAAAAGTATTCAAGAACAAACAGGCCGCGTAACAACGCGGCCTGTCGTGTAAACTATATTATAGCGGTTTACGACTTTTTAGTCAGCCGTCTCCGCGGCTCCACTGGTAAGCATTGCAATCGTACCGTCTTCGGTTACAGCAATGATGTTATCTCCCACTTTGATGGGCGAGACATAGACAGACTCATCTTCGTCATCTCCACCTAAATCATAGCGGGCCACAATTTTACCAGAATCTTTTTCCAGCCAGTGGAGATACCCCCAGCGGTCACCAACAACCAGGTGATCACCGACCGGCTGTGCTTCGGTCAGGTTACGGCGTTTCAATGTACTTTGTGACCACAACTCAACACCATTACGGCGATCAAGACCATACACAGTAGAGTTTTTGTCGACTAAGAAAAGTTGATTGCCATCCATCGACAAATCACGATACGAGCTGTATTCGCGTTTCCAGATTACCCGGCCACTACGCAGTTCCACGGCGGCCAACGTACCATTATAAGAAATCGCGTAGACAATACCGCCATACAGTACCGGGGTAACATCAACATCAACAATACGTTCAAGCTCGGTTGCACCAGAGGGGGTAGTAATGGCGGTTTCCCAGGCGATCATGCCTGAATCAAGTACGTTAACCTGCACTTTGCCAGTCGGCGTCCCCACCAGCGTACCACCATTCGCAGCGACCGGGGCCGAGATACCGCGCAGACTAAGCGGAGGCACATCACCTTCATTGAACCAGAGCTGCTCGCCTGTTTCCGCATCCAGCGCATAGAGTGTACCGGCACCGGTATTAACCACCAGAATATTCTCAGCGACGGCTGGCGGTGCCAGTATTTCGCCTGCTACTGATGCACTCCACAACAGACTACCGTCCTGACTGTTTAGCGCCAGCACAGAGCCATTTTCTGTGCCCATGTATAATACATCACCCTCAAGGGCCAGGCCGCCGATTCGTGCAGATTTACCAGACTCCCACAACCGGGTAAGTCCGCTGAGCATACTGTCATCACTGTAAGAGGCAAAATCTTTTTCCCAACGCTCATCACCTGTTTCGACATCCAGTGCCGCAACCTCGCCATGACGACTGGCCATATAGACGGTTTTGCCATCTGTGACGGGCCGCAGACGGGAAAAATAATCACCGACGCCATCACCAACAGAGGTTTCCCAAATTACGTCTGGCTGAAACTTAGCCTCAATAGGCTTTAGCGTACGAATTTCAATTTCTTCGTCATCAGCAAACCAGTTTGATACCGTAGTACAGCCGGAAAGTGTGACAGACAGCGCGAGACTCAGGCCCAGCGCTTTTGCTACGCGGCGCAATTGACCGTGTGTTACTTGTGACAAATCAGCTACCTCTTGGACGTTACGAGCCTGTGGCTACAGATAAATTATCCAGCTTCATTTTTACCAGCTGGTTAGCAGTATCGCTTTCTAGCGCCTTGGTGTAAGCCATACGCGCATCGTCCGCCTGACCTTTTTTCACAAACGCATCACCGCGAACCTCCGCAACCAGTGCAGCAAAGGATTCACTCGTAATGCCATCAAGCGTCGCCAGGGCTTTATCCGCTGCATCCATTTCAATTTGCAGACGTGCCAGACGCACAGCCGATAATGCTTTAAGTTGCGCATCTTCGGTGCGCTCCATTACCAGCTTAAGCTGGGCTGCAGCACCTTCAAGATCGCCCTTTTCAACCAGTTGTCGTGATGCGATTAAAGCAGCAATATCGCCATAACCGTTATCAGGGTTTGCCTTTGCAAACTTACTGATATTGTCGATACCGCCTTCTTCTGTAGCGGTTTCAACGACCGACTGATACTCTGCAGATGCTTTGGCTTTGGCCTCTAGCTGACTTTCACTGTAATAGCGCCAGCCCCAAAGCCCGCCAAGACCCAGTACAGCACCGATAATAATCGCCGTACCATTGTCTTTCCAAAATTGCTTTATCGCCTCAACTTGTTGTTCTTCTGTAGCGAACTTTTCCATTACCAACCTCTACTGTCTGTGCTTACGTGTTGAGCACTTTTTCATTCCATCATCGTTGCCAGTGTACCGGGAAGATCTGCCAATGCGATGGTGACCTGCTCCTGCTGACCGCGCAACGGTTTAATCGTGACCTGATTGTTCAGCGCTTCGTCTGACCCCAAAATAAGCGCAAGTTGAGCACCCGTTTTATCAGCACGTTTGAGCTGTTTCTTCATATTGCCGCCGCCACAGTGTGTGGTTACACGACATTCAGATAATGCATCCCGCAACTGTTCAGAAACTTGCATTGCGTAAACCGCGGCTTCATCGCCCAGCGCAGTAACATAAATATCAGCACTGGCGGGCTCCTGCGTTTGTGCCTCGAGCGTTGTCAGCAGCAACACTAAGCGCTCCATACCCATAGCAAAGCCTACAGCGGGAGTGGCCTTGCCGCCAAGTTGCTCTACCAGGCCATCATAGCGACCACCTGCGCACACTGTCCCCTGAGACCCAAGGCTGTCAGTTACCCACTCAAACACGGTACGATTGTAATAATCAAGGCCGCGAACCAGCCTGGGATTAATCTCATATTCGATGCCGGCTTGCGTTAATCGTTCACACAAAAGTGAAAAATGTTGCGCCGAATCCTCATCTAAATGATCCAGTAGTGACGGTGCACCTTCCAGCGCTTTTTGTACATCCGGGTTTTTACTGTCCAATACACGCAGAGGGTTAGATGTCATTCTGCGTTTTGAGTCTTCATCCAACTGATCTGCACGGGATGTAAGAAAGGCTATCAGGGCATCGCGATATGCCTGACGCGCTTCATTGGATCCCAGCGAATTGATTTGCAGTTTCACATGGTTACTAATACCAAATGCTTTCCACAGACGAGCACTTAATAAAATTACTTCAACATCAATGTCTGGCCCATCAAGCCCGTAGGCCTCAACGCCAAACTGATGAAACTGTCTATAACGGCCTTTTTGCGGACGTTCATGGCGAAACATCGGCCCCATATACCACAGACGCTGCTGCTGATTGTACAGTAAGCCATGCTCATTGCCGGCTCTGACACAACTCGCCGTGCCTTCAGGACGCAACGTAAGGCTATCGCCGTTACGGTCCTCAAAGGTATACATTTCTTTTTCGACGATATCAGTGACTTCGCCAATCGAGCGTTTGAATAAATCGGTGCTTTCTACGATGGGCGTACGAATCTCCTGATAACCATAGCTGGCTACCACTTGTCGTAACGTCGATTCTACCTGCTGCCAGATACCGGAAACCTCTGGCAGGCAATCGTTCATGCCGCGAATAGCCTGTATTGTTTTAGCCACCTGAAATTCTCATACTGCTGATAAATAAAAGCCCCGCATTATAGGGGCTTTGCATACAAACAACAATCGTTGCCTGTTAGTCGTCTTTTACCGCAACAGCGATCTTCTGCGCGTTGTCCATCTGACTGGCTTTCGCACGAATGCGTCGCTCTAGCTGTTCCACCAGCTCTTCATTGTTCAGACGCTCTTTCTGTCGCTTGCCGTCTTCATAAAATCCGCTCATATTGCGCGCACCTGTCAGTCCAAGATCAGACACCTCAGCTTCCCCCGGTCCATTCACAACACAGCCGATAATGGACACGTCCATGGGCGTCACTATATCTTCAAGACGCTGCTCCAACGCGTTGACCGTAGCAATGACATCAAATTCCTGCCGTGAGCAGCTGGGACAGGCAATAAAGTTAATGCCGCGCGAGCGTATACGCAGTGATTTAAGAATGTCGAAGCCAACTTTAATCTCTTCGACAGGGTCGGCTGCCAGTGACACGCGAAGTGTATCGCCTATCCCTTCAGCCAACAGCATGCCAAGCCCTACTGCACTTTTTACTGAACCGGCGCGTAAGCCCCCTGCTTCGGTGATACCAAGATGCAGAGGCTGATCTATTTTTTGTGCCAGCCCGCGATACGCGCCGACAGCCAGAAACACATCCGACGCTTTCACACTGACTTTAAACTGATCGAAGTTAAGCTTATCCAGAATGTCTACGTGTCGCATGGCTGACTCTACCAATGCATCCGGCGTGGGTTCGCCGTACTTTTCCTGCAAATCTTTTTCCAGCGAGCCACCATTGACGCCAATCCGAATCGGGATGTTTTTATCTTTAGCGCAATCCACTACCGAGCGGATACGGTCCATATTGCCAATATTGCCGGGATTGATACGCAGGCAATCTACGCCATATTCAGCGACCTTGAGTGCAATACGATAATCAAAGTGAATATCAGCGACCAACGGTACGCTGACCTGACTTCGGATTTGTTTGAAAGCTTCAGCCGCATCCATCGTGGGCACGGAAACCCTGACGATCTCGCCGCCCACTGCGGCAATGCGATTAATTTGGGCAACAGTTGCGTCTACATCGGTGGTTTGCGTATTTGTCATCGACTGCACAGCAATTGGCGCACCATCACCGATTGGAACGCTTCCTACATTAATCCGGGTAGATTTTCTGCGTTTTATCGGACTCTCTGCAAACATGATTATTCCTGCAAGGGTAAGGTAAAGCGCGCCGTACGACCATTCTGATAGTCTGAAATATCAACGCTGCTGCCGTTAAATGTGACAGCTACATTGTCGGGCGCGCCTAACGTAACATTAATGGGAGGTTGACCGGAGATAGGCATCACGCGTCCTTCGCGTTTGATACCGGTAGCAATAATTTCACCATTGGCATCTTCGATATTGACCCAGCAATCTTCACCGAATGTAAAGGTCATGGCTGCCATTTCTGCACTGGATGCCGATTGTGCTTCATCCTCTTCGCTCTCATTTGATGCGGCAACAGCGCTGATAGTATCGTCGCTCTGTGACGGCGCAGCTTCATTTTCATCCTCCATCTGCTGAGCCTGTTCCGGTTGTGAGGCCGTCGGCTGATTCAAAGCATCTGAAGGGGTCTCTTCAGCAGTGACAGGCTGACTTGTCATTTGCGCCAGGGAGGCATTTTGTGCTGGTTCATTGTTTGGCTGACGGTCGGTCTGCGTCTGTGTTTGCTTACCTGCCGCCTGAGGCTCTGATTCAGTGCGGGGAGAGGCGGTAACCGCGGACGCGCGGCCCGACGCCTCATCGGTCTTGCTGACCGCAGAACTGGTTTCGTCCACCACGCTATCGTCCTGCTGATACCACCAGGTGACAACGCCGGCAACCAGCAAAAATAAGATGCCGTAGGTGACCATCATCCAACGATCATCGTGGGCCTGTTTGGCGACTTTTTGCGAAAAGCTCTGCAGACGGGCGTGTGACTCAGCATTATTATGGGTACGTTCAAAAGCGCTGATTACACTATTTGCATCCAGCCCCAGGTGTTTTGCGTAATTGCGCACGTAACCTTTGGTGAAAGTCACCGACATGGTCTGGTCTATCTTATCGTTCTCGATATCATCGACCGTATTGACCTTCACAAAAATTTTGTCTGCAATATCCTGCTGCGAGAGACCTTGCTGTTCACGTGCCTGGCGAAGCATGGCACCAGGCGAGGACACTGACTGCGAGCGGTCATCATTCGCTGTAGTGTCGTGATGTACATCTTCTGAATTCATTCAACTACCTAGTTTGTTTGTTGCTCTGGTGGAACCAGCCATAAACGGGTTCCCGCCTCCAGCAAATCACTGTCCGTTAGTTGGTTCCATTTAAGAAGTGTCGACATTCTAATATTATACTTTACAGATAAACGGTACAGGTTCTCTGACTTCTGAACTATATGATACCGCTTCTGTTGAGTCGACTGTGCAGCATCATCCTGCTCATCGGACACTTCTTGGGAGTCTGAGTTCGAGATAACCTCAGGTTCCGGTGTTTCTGATTCTGATTTTTTTGATTCTTTCTCAGGTGCGCGGGCAGTTGCAGACACATCTTCTTCAGCCGCTTCTTCTGTCACGTCCTCAGGTGGCGCCTCGTTTGCCGATTTCTCTGCCCGGGACTTATTATTGTCCGGTTGGTCCGGTGCCTCAGCGACAGAATCCGTTGCAATAACTTTTGTTTTGCGAGTGCGTTTTAGCACCGGTCTGTCGGTGCGGATGGCTTCGTATTGCTTTGCCTGTTCACTGTCAGGAAACATGCTTACCAGCATCTCGCCATAGGCACGCTGGCTTTCTAAGTCTTTTTGTCCACGGGCAATCTCAACCGCCAGCCATAATGAATCGGGACTAATACGCGACACTTTTTCATAACGTTTGAGCGTTTCGGCGGCTTTGCCCCACCGCTGTGTTGCCACATATTCCTGCGCCAAAAGATACAACGTTTTTGTTCGAGATGGCTGATGGTTCAATGCATCGTTAAAATAATTGATCGCATCATCATGGAATCCGCGCTCCCTGGCGCAAATCCCCATATTCTCATAGGTCAGAACCGCATTGGCATATCGCTGGTTTTTTACTGCTCGTGTGAAGTACTTATTGGCTTCCTCGTACTCACCCTGTTCACACAGGTACGCGCCATAGCTATTGGCAATGTCTGCATCGCGCGGAGCCAGTGACATTGCATTTTCGAAAAACTCTACGGCACGAGGCTGGTCTTCCACCGTTTGGTAATAGTACGCCATGGCATAATGGACCTCCGCCATACGCGGTCCAAACTCCAGCGCCTTATCGAGATTCTTCTTTGCCTGAGAATATTCACCGTTCTTCAGATAAGTCAGACCCAACGACATTCGCGTCTTCGCTGCTTCCTGAGTATCAAAGTTATCACTCAACATGCCTGGCTGAGACTGACTAACACATCCTGTGAGTATAAACAGGCACGCTATAAGGCTTTTGCGCATTACGCTACTATCTCCATTAACTAACGCTACTGCGCCATTTTTACCGAAATTTGCTCACCCTTCATCTGTTTTTTCAACATTCTTTTTGTCCGGTCGGCAACTTCACCTACCAACTGACCACAGGCGGCATCAATATCATCGCCACGGGTTTTTCGTACAACAACGGTAAAGCCATACTCCATAAGGACTTTGGCAAAACGGTCCATGCGTGAATTAGATGAGCACGTATACGGCGATCCGGGATAAGGATTAAACGGAATCAGATTAATTTTACTTGGCGTATCTTTAAGCACTTTCGCCAGCTCATGGGCCTGTTCAGTACTGTCATTGATATGTGAAAGCATCACATATTCTACTGTCACCCTACCCTGATTGGCTTTTGATTTACCCAGATAGCGTCTTACACCAGCCAAAAATTCTTCGATATTGTATTTTTTGTTGATGGGCACAATTTCGTTGCGAAGCTCATCGTTGGGTGCATGAAGAGAAATCGCTAAGGCGACATCAATCATATCGCCCAGCTTGTCCAGCGCGGGCACGACACCTGATGTACTCAATGTGACTCTGCGCTTGGACAAACCAAACCCATAATCATCCAGCATGATATCCATGGCAGGAACCACGTGCTTAAGATTAAGTAACGGTTCGCCCATTCCCATCATGACAACATTAGTTATAGGACGTTTGCCTGAATCGTTCGACAGCCCAAGATGCGTGGCCACCCGCCATACCTGTCCGATAATTTCACTACAGGTCAGGTTGCGGTTAAAGCCCTGCTGCGCGGTTGAACAAAAAGTACATTCCAGCGCACACCCGACTTGTGACGACACGCATAACGTGGCGCGGTCACTTTCCGGGATCCACACACTTTCTACTTCCTGACCGCCTTCAAGCGCCAGTACAAACTTAATCGTACCATCGCTGGCTTCCTGAAAATAAGCGATCTCGGGCGCAATAATTTCGCTGTTGGCCTCAAGCTTGGCACGCAAGTTTTTGTTCAGATTGGACATCTGAGAAAAATCACTGACACCATGGTGATAAATCCATTTCATCACCTGGTCAGCGCGAAACGGTTTTTCATCGACTTCCTTGAAAAACGCACGCAAACCCTCGCGATTGAGATTTAACAGATTTGTCTTTGCCATAGCGTAAATGACCTTACTTTAAACATCGTGAAAACGTGTACTGGCCGGCGCAGTTCGCACCCGTCCTGTACAAAAATTGGGCGCGAATTCTACCACACCGCGCCATGCGGTAAAAGCAACGAAATGCTGCCTGGATATGAATATCCATACAAAAAAGGAGAGCCTATGCTCTCCTTTTCTCTGTTTTTCGCCTTCGCTTAGCGAGTGCGTGGACAGATTTCTTCTTCAGAGAAGAAATAAGCAATTTCACGTGATGCAGATTCTGGTGCATCTGAACCGTGAACGGCATTCTCGTCAATCGACACTGCGTAGTCTGCACGCAATGTGCCTGCCGCTGCTTCTGAAGGGTTAGTCGCACCCATGATTTCACGATTCTTAACAATCGCATTTTCGCCTTCAAGTACCTGAACCATTACCGGGCCAGATGTCATGAAGTCAACCAGTGCACCAAAGAAAGGACGCTCTTTGTGTTCTGCATAGAAACCTTCTGCCTGTTCTTTGCTCAGGTGCACCATTTTAGATGCAACGATGCGCAGACCTGCGGTCTCAAAGCGATTGTAAATTGCACCGATTACGTTTTTAGCAACCGCATCAGGCTTGATAATAGAGAAAGTACGCTCTAGCGCCATGTGTTTGTCTCCGATAATTCGTTTAAAAATTTTGGCCGCGAATTATAGGCAATAAAACCCTGATTTGCCAGTGGCGTTTTACCGTGACGCGGTATTGTGTTTAAATGCAGTCTAGCATGGCGTTCATGAAAGACCTATGACAGCCCCATCAGGATACCGATCGTTTCGCCAGGGCCTGTATTTTTGCCACGATAGCGCGTAATCCGTTGCCGCGGGTCGGGCTGATGTGTCGTTCTAAATCCAGCTCAGCGAAATAACCATCAATATCAAATGCCAGTATTTCCTGAGGCGTTTTATCATCATAAGCCGCCAGCACCAGTGCCAACAAGCCCTGCACGATAACAGCGTCGCTGTCCACCTCAAATCGGATACGACCATTTTCAATGCGCTCGATGAGCCAGACAGAGCTTTGGCAGCCTTTGACCAGTCTGTCATCGGTCTTCTGTTCCTCAGAAAGACCACTGATTGCTTTGCCCAGATCAATAATATATTGATAGCGCTGTTCCCAATCATCGAAAAACGCTAAATCATCAACAATTTCCTGACTATCTGGTAATTCCATCGTATTGCAGTTCCACGTCTGTTATTAGAAAAATAAACCGGCTTCCAGTTGCGCCTCTTCGCTCATCATTTCTCTTGACCAGGGCGGATCAAACACCAGGTCAACATCGACACTGTCCACAAAAGGCACCATGCCGACACGGTATTCCACGTCGCCTACAAGCACAGGCCCCATTCCGCAACCCGGTGCAGTCAGGGTCATCGCGATATTTACCGCCTTTGAAGACTGATCGATGTTAACCGTATAAATAAGGCCGAGAGAAACAAGGTTTATCGGAATTTCCGGATCGTATATCGTCTCCAGCGCATCCCAGACCTGCTGCTCACTGATTTTACTGTCTTCCGGCTCAGGAAAATCGAGCACCTTGGCGGTACGACCTATGGCATCAGCATCTGTACCATCAATCCGGTACATATTACCGCGCCACGTAACCGTATAGTTCCCGCCAAGCTCCTGAGTGATAGTTACAAACTCGCCTTCGGGGATAACCGTCATGTCGCCGGCAGGCACCAGGCGTGCTGTACATTCACGCTCTGTGACCACCATTTTTTGTGCTGCCATGATGAATTACCCTATATTGAAACTTTCGCCACAGCCACATTCGTCAACCACGTTCGGATTATTATATTTAATAATGCCGTTAACCCCTTCGGTAACATAGTCGATTTCAGTACCGCGAATAAGTGACACTGCGCTGCTGTCCACAGCCACCATGACGTTGTCACCGGCCTCAACAGTTTCATCACCTTCCGCCGGGCCGTCTGCAAAATCTATGACATAGGCATAACCGGTACATCCACTGACTTTTGTTGATAACCGGATCCACTTTTTGTCGCTATTTTGCAGCTTTTTGGCAAAGTGTTTTAATGCAGAATCGGTCAGAGATACCACTTTATCACTGGGTACAAATGTTTCTACACTCATAAAATTCTCCTGCTATGCCAGCATTGTTCTGGCTTTACGCAATGCGTCAAATAAAGCGTCCACTTCATCCAGCGTGTTATATATAGAGAATGACGCTCTGGCAGTACCGGGAATACCCAAACGCTTCATGAGCGGCTGGGCGCAATTATCGCCGGTACGAATAGCAATTCCCTGTCTGTCGAGAATAAAGCCCACATCAGCCGGATGCGCGCCTTCCAATAAAAAGCTGAGCACACCAATTTTATCCTGCGCTGTGCCGATCATGCGCAGCCCCTCAAAGGCTTGCGCCTGTTCATGAGCACTGGTTAAAAGTGTTTTCTCATGGGTCTGCAGTGCGCGGGTATCCAGCTCGCTGAACCAGTTTAAGGCAGCGGCCAGTCCAATTGCACCGGCAATATTAGGTGTGCCCGCTTCCAGTCGGTTCGGCAACACACCCCAGGTCGCACTTTGATAAGTTACGTCCTGAATCATCTCGCCACCGGTTAGCCAGACAGGCCAGTCCTGCAGCACATCGCGTTTACCCCACAAAACCCCGATACCGGTAGGGGCGAATATTTTATGTCCTGAAAACACATAAAAATCACAGCCGATGTCCTGTACATCGACATTGCCATGAGCAATGCCCTGCGCCCCATCGATAAGCACCCAGGCATCGACCTTTTTGGCCTCTGCGGTCAGCATTTTTACCGGGTTAACGGTTCCCAGCGCGTTCGATACATGGGGCATGGCAACCAAACGGGTTGCCGGACTCAGTAAAGCCGTAAATGCCTCGATATCCAGCTCGCCGTTATCGTGTATCGGCGCTATCTTAAGACTTGCACCCGCACGCTTGCAGGCCTGCTGCCAGGTAACCAGATTGGCATGATGCTCCATCTCAGTGACAACCACTTCGTCGGTGTCTTTGAGTAACTGCGCCAGGCCATTGGCTACCAGGTTGATACCTTCAGTGGTGCCACTGGTCCAGATAATTTCTTCACGCGCTGCGGCGTTGACGAACCGGGCGACTGCGTCCCGGGCCTTTTCATAACGGCGTGTTGCTTCATCAGATAACTGATGCGCGCCACGGTGCACATTCGCATTGCAGGTCGTGTAGTAGTCAATAATGGCGTCAAGCACGGCCTGAGGCTTTTGTGTCGTTGCCGCATTATCAAGGTAAACCAGCGGCTTACCATCGACTTCACGCTGGAGGATAGGAAACTGTTTGCGCAGCGACGCTACGTCAAAACTCATTTGACCTCCATATGCGCAAAACGCTCACTCAGCTTAGGCAGCAGCCATTCACGGATTGCTGCATCAGGCATCTGATTAACCAGTTCCTGAATAAACCCGAAGTTGAGCATAACCAGCGCTTTACTGCGTTCAACACCACGTGTAAGCAGATAAAACAATGCTTCATCGTCAATCTCTGCAACGGTGGCACCGTGAGCACACTTTACATCATCAGCATAGATCTCAAGCTCAGGCTTGGTATTGATAATACCTCTGCGTGAAAGCAGCAGATTACGGTTATTCAGCTCAGCCAGCGTGTTTTGCGCATCACGATGAATGTGAATGCGGCCGTTAAATACTGCCCGGGCCCGGTCCCCGATAATGCCACGCGCATTTTCTTCGGTAACGCCGTTAGGAACGGCATGTTCGATATTCGAGTGAAGGTCGAACAACTCGCCCTCAGCCAGCAAATACACCGCATTCATTTTGGCATTGGCATGCTCACCGGCATGAATGATATCTACATCCAGGCGGGACAGTTCACTACCGTAGCCGACTACCGTGCTGTTAAGTGTTGATTCGTTGCCAAGTCTGAAGTGCGTACCACCGACCTGCATTGCTTCTCCGGTCATCATCGCAAAGCGATAATGTTCAAGGTGCGCATTATCCTCAATGGCAAACTCAGAAAAGGCTGTCGACATACTTGCCTGGGCGCCCTGTCCATCCTCAAAGATTTTCGCAGATGCGCCTTTACCTATCCGCACCAGGATTCGTGTGTGTGCATCGACATCCTGCGTAACGGTATTGGTAATACGGATAACCTTATCAACGGTGACACCTTCAGCCACATCAATAAAGATACCCTGTTCGCTGGCGATATCATTAACCAGACCAAACACATGATGATGAGGCTTGATCTGCCCGAACAGATCGCTGGCGACTTGCTGTTGCTTATCATCAAGATTTGCAAACGAGCTTACTGACACACCTTCTGGTGCAGCCAGCGTTTCAATATCTGTGGTCAGCTTGCCATCAACAAACACCAGTTCCAGTGCATCCAGGCCTTCGATAACGGGCACTTCTGCAGATGTCGCTGACTGCGAATGCTTTACCTGTCTTTTATCCAGGGAGGTCAGCGGGGTGAATCGCCACGCTTCGTTGCGGCGGCCCGGCCAGCCCATTTGTCCCAGAGAACGTAACGACTGCTTTCGAACCGGAGCAAGAAAATCCGATGTTGCAGACGCGCTCTCAATGACTTCGTTTAGCCATTGACTCATGCTTCTGCCTCCTCGTATTTTTTACCTAAAAATGCGTATCCTGACTTTTCAACTTCGTGCGCCAGCGACGCATCACCACTTTTCACGATCTTGCCGTCAGCCAGAATATGAACAAAGTCAGGCTTGATATAGTCAAGCAAACGCTGATAATGCGTGACAACAATAAAGCTTCTTTCGCCGTCACGCTGGCTGTTAACACCATCGGCTACAACCTGCAGCGCGTCCACGTCCAGACCAGAATCCGACTCATCAAGAATGGCAAGCTTCGGCTCAAGCAAAATCATTTGCATGATTTCGTTACGCTTCTTTTCACCACCAGAGAAACCTTCGTTTACACCACGCTTTAAGAAATCCAGAGGAAGCTGCACCTGCTTACATGCCGCTTTCGCTTTTTTGAGGAATTCAGCTGCAGTAAGGGACTCTTTGCCCTGCTGCTCACGAATCGCATTCACCGATTCTTTCATAAATTCCATATTGCTAACGCCAGGAATTTCTACAGGATACTGAAATGCCAGAAAAAGACCAGCCTGCGCGCGCTCTTCAACTTCCATATCCAGCAAATCAGCGCCTTCAAGCTCAACGCTACCTTCGCTGACTTCATAGCCGTCACGTCCGGAAAGCACATAGCCCAGTGTGGATTTACCGGCACCATTCGGGCCCATGATAGCGTGAACTTCACCTGGTTTTACTTCCAGATCCAAGCCTTTGATAATCGTTTTATCTTCAACGCTAGCATGTAAATTATTTATCTTAAGCATTATTACCCCACTGAACCTTCAAGACTGATTTCGAGCAGTTTGCCGGCTTCAACCGCAAACTCCATCGGTAATTCTTTAAATACTTCCTTACAAAAACCATTCACAATCATCGATACGGCTTTTTCTGCGTCCATACCGCGCTGCTGGCAAAGGAATAACTGGTCATCACTGACCTTGGATGTCGTCGCCTCGTGCTCAACAATGGCTGACGGATTGCGACTTTCGATATACGGGAATGTATGTGCTCCACACTGATCGCCGATAAGCAATGAATCACACTCGGTAAAGTTTCTGGCGCCATCGGCTTTCGGGCCCATCTGAACCAGACCACGGTATGCGTTATTACTGCGGCCGGCTGAGATACCTTTAGAGATAATGGTCGAGCGGGTATTCTTACCAATATGAATCATCTTGGTGCCGGTATCGGCCTGCTGACGACCGCGGGTGAGCGCGACAGAGTAAAACTCACCAACGCTGTTATCGCCTTTCAGCACACAGCTTGGATATTTCCAGGTAACCGCAGAACCGGTTTCAACCTGAGTCCACGAAATTTTTGAGTTGGTATGGGCAACGCCACGCTTGGTCACGAAGTTATAAATACCGCCCTTGCCATCTTCATCGCCCGGATACCAGTTTTGCACGGTTGAATATTTGATTTGTGCATCATCCATTGCCACCAGCTCAACAACGGCGGCATGTAACTGATTTTCATCACGCTGTGGTGCGGTACAGCCCTCAAGGTAACTGACATAACTGCCTTCTTCGGCAACAATCAGCGTACGCTCAAACTGACCGGTGTTCTGTTCATTAATTCTGAAATAGGTCGACAATTCCATCGGGCAACGAACACCTTTTGGAATATAAACAAATGAACCGTCAGTAAATACTGCACTGTTTAGCGCCGCATAAAAATTATCGCTGCGCGGCACTACCGAGCCAATATACTTTTTCACAAGGTCAGGGTATTTCTGCAACGCTTCAGAGATTGGGCAGAAGATTACTCCCGCTTCTTCGAGTTTTTCACGGAATGTGGTTACCACCGACACGGAGTCGAACACCGCATCGACGGCAACACCGGCCAACATTTCCTGCTCATGCAGGGGAATACCCAGTTTTTCGTAGGTACGCAACAGCTCTGGATCAACTTCATCCAGAGACTGCGGTTTATCCTTCATACTTTTGGGCGCGGAATAGTAAGAGATTTCCTGAAAGTCGATTTTCGGGTAATCCACGTGCGCCCATTCAGGCTCGTCCATCTTCAGCCATGCGTGATACGCCTTAAGACGCCACTCAAGCATCCATTCAGGTTCGTTTTTCATGGCGGAGATGCGGCGAATTACCGACTCGTCCAGGCCATTTTCAAACGTTTCAGATTCAATTTCTGAATAGAAACCCGCATCGTACTTTCTCGATAACGCCTGTTCGATCTGTTCACTCATGTTTGGATCTCACTAGTTTGCCTGTCATAGCGGAGCGATTTGATTACACGGCCATCACGGTCTTGCCCTGCATCACTTTTCTGTGCCACCAGAAAAGCTGCTCAACGCTGTAAATCTATGGTGTATTGTATAATACCTGACTAATTCACTCAAGTATTTGAATGCCGGCGCTGTTGCAGATACAGGCAGTCTAAACCCTGTCTGCGCAAAGCGCGGCGGATCATGCCCCAACCGCCCTGAATATTCAACGCGCAAGAGGCGTTTGCGCTAATTGTTACCGTCTTTACCCGCCTGGCGAAGCCGTTGAACAACGTCGGTCACTTTATCGATGGTGTATTCCACATCCTCATCGGTGGTAAAGCGCCCGACTGAGAAACGAATACCGCTATGCGCCGTTTCTGCATCACACCCAATGGCTTTTAAAACATAAGACGGTTCAAGACTGGCAGACGTGCACGCTGAGCCGGAGGATACGGCAATATCGTTAAGTGCCATCATCAGACTTTCGCCATCACAGCCAGAAAAGCTGACATTCAGATTACCTGCCACGCGAGCAGTGCTATGGCCGTTTAATTTAACATTATCCAGTTTGCTGAGGCCTGACCACAGTTTGTCACGTAGTGTTGTCAGCCGCGCCTGTTCTGCTTCAAGTTCGCTGGCGGCCAGTTCACATGCCATCCCCAGACCAACAATCTGATGGGTCGCAAGTGTTCCTGAACGCATATTGCGCTCATGCCCACCGCCATGAATCTGCTCTTCAATATGCACCTTTGGCCGACGTCTGGCGAATAACGCGCCACTGCCTTTCGGGCCGTAAAACTTGTGCGCGGATATTGAATACAGGTCCACGGGCAGCGTACTCAGATCAACAGGCAACTTGCCGACGCTTTGCGCACCGTCGACGTGAAAAACAATGCCACGTTCGCGACAAATCCCGCCAATCCGCTCAATATCCTGGATAACGCCAATCTCGTTATTAACGTGCATCACTGACACGATGATCGTGTCGTCGCGCAATGCATCAGAAAATGCATCAATGTCGATCAGACCCTGTTCATCTACATCCAGGTAAGTGACCTCAAAGCCCTGCGTTTCCAGATACTTGCAGGTATCCAGAACTGCCTTGTGCTCGGTGACAACCGTTACAATGTGGCGACCTTTATCTTTGTAGCGCTGTGCAGCGCCTTTTAATGCCAGATTATTGGATTCGGTCGCCCCTGACGTGAAAACAACTTCCCGCGGATCGCACTGTAGCAGGTCAGCCACCTGATTACGGGCGACATCAACCGCCTCTTCTGCCACCCAGCCATACCGATAGGTGCGCGAGGCCGGATTACCGAAATTGCCATCCAGTGTCAGGCACCGCATCATCTGCTCAGCCACTCTCGGATCCACCGGCGTGGTCGCTGCATAGTCTAAATAAACGGGTAAAGAAGAACGGGCCATCAGAGCTGCACACTCACTGTGATATCCTGGTTTTTCAGGGCGATTTTGTCCTGACGGTTGGCAACTTCCAGTACATCACGCTGCGCCATCAATTCACCCAGCGTTATACCGTTTAAAAAGACACTGATTCGATCACTTAAGTCCTGCCAGAGACTGTGCGTCAGACAGCGCTCACCGCCCTGACAATCAGCATGGCCACTACAGCGGGTTGCATCGACGGTTTCATCTACCGCACGAATGACCTCACCGATAGCAATGTCGGTAGCGTCGCGTCCCAGCAAATAGCCGCCGCCCGGCCCTCTGACACTGTCGACGAGTTTTTCTCTGCGTAATCTGGAAAACAATTGTTCGAGATAAGACAGTGATATTTCCTGACGTTCGGAAATATCGGCAAGCGGAACTGGTCCCCTGGTAGAATGAAGGGCCACATCGAGCATGGCAGTGACTGCGTATCGCCCTTTAGACGTAAGCTTCATAAGGTTCCCCACTGAGATTCTGATGGCAAAATTGTTCCATACCTGACTAAAACGGTCAACTATTAAACCTTAAGCTTTAGTCAGGTATTATCGATTGCCTGCTTCAGATTTTCGGGTCAAAGGCGTCCTGATTATCGCCCTCATCATAAATGACCGGATCAATACCCGTTTCGGCGAAATCTTCCTTACTCAGGGAGCTGAGATTGTCTGTACATACATTGCCGCCCATGCTGCGAATCACACCACACATCTCTTCTACCTTGTGGTCCATCTGGTGCATATGCTCGAGCATGATGCCCATGGCGTTAGCCACCGGATCGGGGTTATCCGGAGAAATAGCGTACGCATCAAAGCCATATTTTTGCGCGATACAGTTCCGTTTATCACTGTTTTCAGCGGCTTTCTGCTGATTGACCGGTGAGGTAACAATGCGACCGGGAATGCCCACAACTGTGGCGCCAGCTGGCGCGTCTTTAACCACCACCGAATTGGAACCAATTTTTGCACCAGCTCCGATGGTGATAGGTCCCAGTACTTTTGCTCCGGCACCGATTACCACATTATTTTCCAGCGTGGGATGGCGTTTACCAGATTGCCAGGAAGTACCGCCAAGGGTGACGCCATGATACAGCGTGACATCATCGCCAATTTCCGCCGTTTCCCCAATGACTACACCCATACCATGGTCAATAAAAAATCGCCGCCCGAGTTTTGCACCAGGATGTATTTCCACACCGGTCAGCCACCGGCTGAACGTGGACAGTGAGCGCGCCAGCCATTTGAAATTTGCCCGCCACAGGCGGTGCGCAATACGATGGATCCAAATCGCGTGCAGGCCCGGATAGTTGGTCAATACCTCAAACGTATTTCTGGCGGCAGGGTCGCGGTGAAACACCCCCTGGATATCATCTTTTATCCGTTCGAACATGGTTAGCGCTTACCTGGTTTTGTGGCCTTATCAATCGAGGACAATATTCCCCGTAGGATATTTAATTCCTGCGCCTCAGGGCGTGAGCGGTTAAACAGACGGCGCAATTTAGTCATTACCATGCCAGGATGATTTTTTACAATAAATCCTGTGCCCTGCAGCGTTGACTCAAGGTGCGTATAAAAACGCTCAAGATCATCATTGATTGGATATTCTGTTGGCTCAGAGGCTATTGTCTGGCGGGACAGCCATGCCATACGAACTTCATAACTGAGCGTTTGCACGGCCATCGCCAGGTTCAGTGAACTGTAGTCAGGGTTAGCCGGAATACAGACATGGTAGTGGCATTGCTGTAATTCTTCATTTGTCAGACCGTTATTTTCGCGGCCAAACACCAGTGCCACAGGATAATTTGACACTTCGCTGATCATCTTCTCGCCGCACTCTCTGGGCTCAAGCATCGGCCAGGAATGAGTACGCGAGCGTGCAGATGTACCAACTACCAGACCGCAATCGGCCACCGCTTCTTCCAGCGAACCTACGGTGGTGGCATTACCCAGCACATCACCGGCGCCGGCAGCCAGCGCGCTCGCTTTACCATCCGGTGCCTGGACGGGGTCAACCAGCCACAGGGTGCTTAGCCCCATAGTTTTCATGGCGCGGGCGGCAGAGCCGATATTTCCCGTATGCGATGTATTTACCAGCACGATTTTTATATTACTTAGCATTTGATAACGATTGCCTGTCCTGTTTGCTCGCGATAATAGCACAGTAGAGCTCTAGATGGCTATCTCTGCACACGCTTCGCACCATACCGTCAATTACGTCTATGCATTGCATATTGGCAGGCGAACGGGTACACTTCGCGCGTTTTTTAACCCAGAGCTCCTCTCTGCGGTATCGATCTTTTACAATTGGTGGTTATCTATGCATCCGATGCTGAATATCGCGGTTCGCGCTGCGCGCGTTGCCGGTTCTCTTATAGTTCGTGGTTTTGAACACCGCGACGATTTACAATTGCAGTCCAAGGGCGACAATGATTATGTTACCCACATCGACAAGGAAGCAGAAAAAGCGATCATCAACAAGATTCGTCAGTCATACCCAAACCACAGCTTTCTGGGTGAGGAAAGTGGTGAAACAGAAGGTACTGACAACGAATTTCAGTGGATTATTGACCCGCTGGATGGCACCACCAATTTTATCAAAGGCATTCCTCATTTTGCCGTTTCAATAGCACTTCTTTATAAGGGTCGTCTGGATCAGGCAGTGGTTTTTGACCCTATTCGCGGCGAGCTGTTTACAGCAAGCAGGGGCAAAGGTGCTCAGTTAAACGGCTATCGTATCCGTGCGACTAAACCACGGGATCTGTCCGATACTATTCTGGCAACCGGCCTGCCGTTTAAAAACAAAACTCAGTACAGCGAATATGCGTTGAGCCTGAATAAAATTTTTCATGAATGTGGCGATATTCGCCGTGCAGGTAGCGCCGCGCTTGATATGGCATATGTCGCAGCAGGTCGTCATGATGGCTATTGGGAGCGTGGCATCAAACCGTGGGATATCGCTGCCGGTGAGTTACTGGTGCAGGAAGCGGGCGCGCTGGCAACCGACTTTAAAGGCGGAAATGATCCTTTATACAAAGGTGAGATTGTCGCTGGTAGTCCCAAAGTGGTACAGGCATTACTTAAACACCTTAAGTAATTTTGCCGTTTTTCCGGTGACTCAAAAAAACGGTGCTTACAGCACCGTTTTTTATTGCCTGTTAATGCGTTTTTACCGGCACTTCAATACAATCCGGCGAAAGAAAAAACGAACGCGTGCATCGCAGTCTCGTTGTCGGTACGCATGTCAGTACACGCCCTTCAAGTTCGACCGAAATGATTTTATGTGACCGAATAATATCCGGCGAGGCCCAGACTGACACCCGCCCTTCCTGAAGGGTCGCATCAAACTTGCCCAGATGCGCATCATTCCCGCGTAAAGTAACCGTGTGAGTTTTAAGTGGATTGCATAGCACCGACGTTCTCCTGATGAATGGTTCTGTCGCTGATTACGCCAATAAAAAATGGCCGGTTCTCACCGAATAACAAAACACTGTGCTTTTCTGATGCCGTCGAGCTGGTCATACTTTTTAGTGAATATATTTCACACTTACTCGTCAGGCAGCCCTACATGCATTTGTCCCCGGGCATAGTCCATTGTCAGCACAAAATGTTTAAGCACATCAAAGCCGATAAGCCCGGATACGCGCTTGCCATTTATCCGGGTGCCTGTCTGGCTGTACTGATTTTTCAGTCTGATGCTGTTGCCTTCGGCATTAAACGAAATCAGCACATTTTCCAGGGTAAACGGGCCAAACTGCATTTCCTCAACGCGAGTTGATTCTACGTGGATGCGCTTGGTTGCTCCCCGGGCGCCTGCGATGCCATTTTCCTGCTTTATTAATCCCATATCCTGCGCCAGGGGTCGCTCTATGACCACACCGGCACTATTTCCCGTATCCAGTATCAACCAGATATTTTTTCCCTCTATTGTCACCTGCACCAGTGGCATGCCCGACCCTTTCTGATCGACCATCCTTATGTTTGTAAACTCATTTAGTGCCATGGCATCCCGGGTGACAAGCCGAAGACGTTTGCCCGGATAATCAATCTGCATGATATTGCCGTAAAATAATGGCGCGCCGAGCAGTAATCCTTTTGAGTGATGGCCTAACGCAAGCCCAACGACCTGATCAAAGGTAGTTTCGGCGCCAAATAGCCCCACCGGCAAGCCGGACAATTTGTCCTGTACCGCTTCGCCAAACGCGCCCTGAACCCGAATTTTACCAACACGGTTGAAGCTTAGGTTGTGCTTGCCCATAAATGCAGTATTAATCGCATTGAATTGCGCACCGCTATCGAGAATAGCATGGGTGGGAATGCCACTGACTGTTGCCGGGAGAACGATATGACCGCGACGCAATTCGAATTCGAGCCACTTAGTGACGCCGGCTGTCGCGGTTACCGAGAACATGACAGTCACGATAAATGCAGTGATTGCAGCTTTCATTATCAATCCTTTGAAAGAAGATCCGGCTTCTACGCTACCATATCGTTTCCAACGTTGAAATATTGTGACAGGTCTCATAACCGGCACATCACACCCGGCCACATTTGTTCAGTGAAATCGACGTACCAGAAACAAACCAGTACGTTTAATATTGATCTGGCCCATTCTATGATAAAGATCTGACAGGCCAGTTTTCCTGTCATCAATCTGGTGGGTTCTGCTGAAAAGAGCGTTATACCTCTAGCCTGAATCGTGCGGTTTCTTTTATTTCCGACGAATTGGCATTGCGCCGCAACCTACTGTCGTGAGTATCATCAATGTGGCGTGAAAGCGTGGTTTCACCTTTCCCTGTTAACCCGCTCTGGATAATAATGCATTGCCTATCTCTAAAAATCTTGCTGCATTTCTTCGTTTTATCGAAGGGGAATTCACACCATCAATAAATAACAAATACCGGGCCTCAGGTCAGCGTACCTCAACAGGACAGTCTTTAGCCGGATCGTTCGCCATTACACATTATCTAAAAAATTCCCCCGTTTTGGCGCTAAACGATCGTTAGTCCGGGTTTATGGAAAAACGAAGAGCATCTGCTGCCACGTGACATTCCGGCACTATCAGACAATAAACTTATTGCCGCTGCCGGTGGCAAAGAGAATGACACCATGGCAAGGCGCTACATATGGCGATTTATCATGCCTTTAAAGCATCTAGCAAACACGAACACCATGCGGAGTAACGTCAGCAAAAAACTGCTTCTGGCTATTAAAATAAAGGTGGTAAGCCTTAACTCATTATTGAAGGCGTATTTCAGGACGGGACAGCGCCAATAAAAAAGGCCGCTGTCATCAGCGGCCTTTTAATATTGTCAGATAACCATCAACGTTACGGCATCGGATCCAGGTCTGCGCCTTCTTTTTCCACCTGCGGTGGCATCAGGTCTTCTTTACTGATACCCAGTGCCAGTGCCACTGAGCTGGCAACATAGATAGAAGAGTACGTACCAATAACCACACCGAAGAGCAGTGCGGTCGCAAAACCGTGGATAAGCGCGCCGCCTTTATAGAAAAGCGCCACCAATACCAACACTGTGGTCAGTGATGTAATGATTGTCCGGTTCAGCGTCTGTGTCAGGGAGATATTTACAATTTCCGTTGGTCCGCCTTTTCTGATTTTGCGGAAGTTTTCACGAATACGGTCACACACAACAATTGTATCGTTAAGCGAGTAACCGATAACCGCTAACACCGCAGCCAGCACCGTCAAATCAAATTCAATCTGCAGAACAGAAAACAAACCCAGTGTTAACAGAACATCGTGCGCCAACGCAGAGACCGATCCCAGTGCAAAACGCCATTCAAAACGCATTGCCACATAAACCAGAATACACAGCAGCGCCACCAGCATCGCCAGACCGCCCTGCTCTGTCAGCTCTTCACCGACATTAGGCCCGACAAACTCGATACGACGCATCTCGACATTGTCGCCGGAGCTTCGTAACGCGGAAACCACCTGATTACCAATTTGCGCCGACTTCACACCTTCACGGGGTGCGATTCTGATCAGGACTGCTTCACTTGAACCGAAGTTCTGAACAATCGCATCTTCAAAGTCAGCACCGTTTAACGTTGTCCGGATTTCAGATAGATTGGCAGGCTTATCATAACCCACTTCAATCAATGTACCGCCGGTGAAATCCAGTCCCCAATTGAGACTGTTCACTGCCAGCGAGACAACAGAACCAATCAACAAAACAGCAGAGAGCACCATCGTGATAGTGCGCAACTTCATGAAGTTGATGGTTTCAGATACTTTAACTAATCGCATTGATAACGCTCCTTAAATCGCCAGCTTCTTCACGCGACGGCCACCCCAGACAGCGTTAACAATAACACGGGTTAGCAGAATAGCGGTGAACATGGATGTGGCGATACCAATCATCAGCGTAATTGAGAACCCTTTAATGGGTCCCGTGCCTACTGCAAATAAAATCAATGCAGCGATAAACGTCGTAATGTTAGCATCCATAATGGTTGAAAAGGCACTGTCATAGCCTTGGTGAATTGCCTGCTGCGGGCTTCTCCCATCACGCAATTCTTCGCGGATCCGCTCAAAAATCAGCACGTTGGCATCAACCGCCATACCGACAGTTAATACGATACCGGCCATACCAGGTAACGTCAGTGTGGCCCCAGGAATCATCGACATGATACCAACGATCATGACCAGGTTAGTGGCAAGAGCGATGTTAGCAACAATACCAAAGGCTTTGTAGTAAAGAAGCATGAAAGCCAGTACCGCTATCAGACCATAGATGATTGCCTGCATACCCAGTTCGATATTCTCAGCACCCAGGCTTGGCCCGACAGTACGCTCTTCGACAATCTGGATGGGAGCAATCAGCGCACCGGCACGCAGCAACAGCGCCAGGTCACGGGCTTCTTTAGGCGAATCAAGACCAGTAATTCTGAAACTACTGCCAAGTTGAGCCTGAATAGTAGCAACCGAGATGACTTCTTCATGCTTTTCAAAGACCAGCTTGCCTTCATCGGTCTTCTCCCCGGTCGCTTTATATTCGATAAAGACCGTTGCCATGGGATTACCGATATTCCCGCGCGTCCCGCGGGACATTTTATTACCACCTTCAGAGTCCAGTGATATGTTGACTTGCGGGATACCGTATTCATCAACACTATTATTCGCATCGATAATGTGGTTACCCGTCAGCATAACCTGCTTTTCCAGAAGCTGTGGCTGACCGTTTTTATCATTAATTAACTGTGTGCCTGGCGGTACACGGCCATTGATGGCATCGCGAACATCGTGTTCTCTGTCCAGCAGACGAAACTCCAGGGTCGCCGTTGCGTTAAGAATCTCTTTTGCTCTTGCAGTATCCTGTACGCCCGGTAGCTGCACTACGATGCGATCTGCACCCTGCTTTTGAATCAGCGGTTCAGCAACACCCAATTGGTTAACCCGGTTACGCAAAATAGTGATGTTTTGCTTCACCGCGTAATCGCGAATTTCTTTCAGCTTATCTTCAGAAAATGAAGCCCGTAATACCAGGTTGTCCTGTTCGGTAAACAACAGATCGCGGTTACGGTTTCGCAGAAAGAACTGCGCGCTCTCCAGCGTTTCTTCGTCCCGAAACTTGATATCGACATATCCATCACGCACGTTAACAGCGCGATAACGCAAATTTTCTTCGCGCAGTGCGGTACGAAAATCACTTTCAGCATCTTCCAGCGACTTGGCAATGGCTTCACTCATGTCCACTTCCATCAGAAAGTGAACACCACCACGCAAGTCCAGACCTAGTTTCATCGGTGATGCACCAAGGTCCTCAAGCCATTGCGGCGTATCAGCAGCAAGGTTCATTGCGACCACATAGTCATCACCTAACGCACGCTCCAGATTTTCACGCGCTTTAAGCTGCGCTTCAGAATCTTTCAGACGAACCAGAATTTGTCCGTCTTCGAACTCTATACGTTTCGTATCGATTTCATTGGCATCCAGCGTATCGCGCACCTGAGCGACCATTGATTCGGTCACAGTGGCATTTCTGCCGGCTGAGATTTGAACGGCGTTGTCTTCACCGTAAAGATTAGGAAGCGCATACAACGCGCACATCGCAACGATGAGTACGGCGAGCAGTACCTTCCAGACAGAATTCTTGTTTAACACGGACAAATTCCTTTTAGCCGGTCGCCGGAACTAATATATCCGGCCCCGGCGTAGAAACGTTTAGATTGCTTTCATCGTGCCCTTTGGCAGAACAGCAGTCACAGATGACTTTTGCACAACGATATTATTGGTCTCGTTCAGTGCGATTTCGATAAAGTCTTTTTCTTCTGATACCTTGGTGATGCGCCCTACCAGGCCACCCTGAGTAAGTACTTCGTCACCTTTACCCAGCGATGACACCAACGCTTTGTGTTCTTTCACGCGCTTGGCCTGCGGACGGTACAGTAAAAAGTAAAAAATCAGACCAAACACGCCCAGCATAATCAGCATTTCAAAGCCGCCACCCTGTTGGCCGCCCGCAGATTGTGCGTAAGCGTTAGAAATGAATAAGCTCATAATCTTCCTCTATCTTCGTTGTTGTTATAGTGCCGGTACCGGCATATCTTTTTGTGCGTAAAATTCTTTAACAAAACTATCCAGCTCACCGGCATCCAGTGCATCACGTAGTCCCTGCATCACACGCTGGTAATACCGAAGGTTATGAATAGTATTCAAACGCGCGCCAAGAATCTCATTGCATTTATCCAGATGATGTAGATAAGACCGCGAATAGTTTTTACAAGTGTAACAATCACAATTTTCGTCCAGCGCGGCGGTGTCATTGCGATGTTTGGCATTGCGGATTTTAACCACACCCTCAGTCACAAACAGGTGGCCGTTACGGGCATTTCGGGTCGGCATTACACAATCAAACATATCAACACCACGACGTACCGCCTCAACGATATCTTCTGGCTTGCCCACGCCCATCAGATAGCGTGGTTTGTCGTCGGGTATCTGATGCGCTGTATGATCAATGATGCGGATCATATCTTCTTTGGGCTCACCCACTGATAAGCCGCCAATCGCGTAACCATCAAAGCCAATCTCTTCGAGCCCGGCCAGGGAAACATCCCGCAGATTTTCGTACATGCCGCCCTGGATAATACCAAACAGTGCTGCCGGACTGTCACCATGGGCTTCTTTGCTTCGCTCGGCCCAGCGCAGTGACATTTCCATCGACAAACGCGCTTCCTGCTCAGTGGCAGGGAAAGGTGTGCATTCATCGAAAATCATCACGATGTCTGAGCCCAAATCGCGCTGCACTTCCATGGATTTTTCCGGCGTGAGCAGAATCTTTTCACCATTGATAGGTGAGCGGAACGTAACCCCTTCTTCGGTGATCTTGCGCAAATCGCCGAGACTGAAAACCTGAAAGCCCCCTGAGTCAGTCAGAATTGGCTTATCCCAGTGCATAAAATCGTGCAGATCACCGTGCTGTTTAATGATGCTCGTACCCGGACGCAACATCAGGTGAAAGGTATTCCCCAGACAAATATGCGCACCACTGTCTTCTAATTCCTCGGGCGTCATTCCCTTCACGGTGCCATAGGTGCCAACCGGCATGAAGGCGGGTGTTTCGACCACGCCCCGGTCAAATACCAGACGACCGCGTCTGGCTTTACCTTCTGTCTTTAACAACTCAAATTGCATGAATGCGAATATCCTGATCTCAGGCGCTAGCGCGCAGACTCTAAATAAAATTGGCGGCGATTATACCAGTTCTGACACTCAGATCATGTCTGAAAGAAGTCAATCATGGTAAAAAGATGCCCGCGAACGACTTTTTATGCTTTTTCGATAAACATACTGTCGCCGTAACTAAAGAACCGATATTCCTTTTCAATAGCTTGTGCATAGGCATTCATTACATTGTCACGCCCGGCAAAGGCGCTTATCAGCATCATCAATGTGGATTCTGGCAAGTGAAAATTGGTGAACATGGCATCCACGACTTTGAACGAGAAGCCCGGATAAATAAAGATATCGGTATCGTCAAAAAACGGCGCTATCAACTGCTCGCCCGCTGCTTTTGCTGCCGACTCCAGTGAGCGCACTGACGTTGTACCTACCGCGATAACCCGTTTGCCGCTGGCTTTCGTCTGGCGAACCTGCTCAACCACGTCATCCGGCACTTCTGCATACTCTGCGTGCATCTGATGTTCAAGAATATTATCCACCCGCACCGGCTGAAATGTCCCTGCACCGACGTGCAAGGTTACAAAGCCGGTCTGTACGCCCTTATCGGCCAGTTTCTGCAAAATGGCATCATCAAAATGCAAACCCGCGGTGGGCGCAGCAACTGCACCGGGCTTTTGGTTATACACGGTCTGATAGCGTTCTTTATCACTGGATTCATCAGGCCGGTCTATGTAAGGCGGAAGCGGCATATGCCCGTACTTTTCCAATAAAGACAGCACCGGTTCATCATGGTCGAAGCGCAAAAGAAATAAGGCATCCTGTCGCCCGGTAACGGTGACATTAACGGCATCTTCAAGAATAAGCTGTGTATCCGGTTTAGGGGCCTTGCTTGCTCTGACATGCGCGAGAACACAATTGTTATCCAGAATTCGCTCAACAAGCACTTCCACCTGTCCGCCCGTTGGCTTCTTGCCTTTGAGTCTGGCAGGAATAACCCGCGTATTGTTGAATATCAGTAAGTCGCCGGGCTCCACCAGCGCCAGCATATCGGCGAACATACGATGCCCGACCTCGCCGCTTTTACCGTCAAGATGCATCAGACGGCTAGCACTGCGCTGTTCGGTAGGATATTTGGCAATGAGGTGTTCAGGTAACGAGAAGTTAAAGTCGCTTAATTTCATGGGTCCAGGCACTACTTTTTCAGGCAATAATATCAGTACTCATCGGATCGGTTTACATATGAATACCATTATATAAATCACGATACGCACAAAAAGTACACAAACAAACTTAAACGGTTAAGATAAGTGCAAATAGAGATGATGTTCTCCCATACTTATCCTATTTCCCTTAGGCCCGGTATTTTGCCGGGCTATTTTAATGGCGCACAGTTTACCTGTCTTTGGCCTGAAGATCAGCGAGGATCTCGGCTAAATTATCAGCGTCGACTCCCTTAGCATTCAGCACCATCAGAATTGCCAGTAACAAATCTGCCCCCATTATCCCTTTATTGACTTTATTACGAAGGTTATCTGCGCTCTGAGTAATACCGATGCCTGCCAATCGATCGCTTAGCATCTGATACTTCACGCCCCGGATGGACATTTGCGACTTTACAAGCCTTTGAACGACTTGCCGCCAGTGTGTTTGCTCAACCAATTTAGCCACCATTTGTGAACAATGATTCACGAAAAAATATTTTATTACACATTTGAGTGCTTTTATTATTGACCATTCACCGCCTCTATGTCTACACTAACCTTGTGAATGTTGGCGTATCGCTGCTTTATGGGTAAAGTGGCTGCGTAATCATTCGCTTAATATGCAAAGGAGAGACACTATGACATGGGATCTTGCGCAACTTGAATCCCTTTTGACGCAATACGACGATTTTGTAGTTACCCGTGAGGAAGGGTGTCTGCTAATCGCCAATCAGGATGGCATCGATGCGTGGCTGGCAATCAGTGGCGAACAGATTTTAGTTGAAAGCCTGCTGTTCTCAGCCGACCAGGTAAAAGATAAAGCTGCTCTTGATCATGAGATTTTGTCATCTCATATGGTATTTCCACTCACCACGGTTGGTATTTCAACCATCAATGAGCAGGAATACTACACCGCGTTTGGCGCACTCAGTGCACAGTCAAAAGCAGAAAGTATTGTCATTGAGGTGGAAACCCTGTTTCAGAATGTCGCGTCGTTTCTTGATGCGTACGAAACCCACCTTCAATAATTAGTAAAGCAGGAGAAGCGAATGTCTGTTTGGAAAAAGCTTATTACAGCGGTTAAAGGCGGTGCGAACGAAGCAGCGCAGGCAGCAGTGGATAGTCAGGCGATACGAATTCTGGAACAGGAAATCCGCGAAGCAAAAGAAGAGTTACGTAAATCTGATCATGCTCGCACCCAGATTCTGGCTAAGCGTAAACTTTCACAGCAAAAAATTGATAGTTTCAATGCTTCAATCAGTGAATATGAAGCACATGCGCGCAAAGCGATAGATTCTGATCGCCAACTGGCATTGGATTGTGCGCAGAAAGTGTCTGATTTAAAAGAAGAGCGTGAACAGGAACAAGCGTATCTTGATCAGTTCCATAAATCAGAAAAGCAATTGGCCGGTAATATTCAGCAGGCAAAGGCAAATCTGCGTCGACTTGAACAGCAGGTTGATATGGTCAAAGCCACAGAAAGCGTGCAAAAGGCTCAGGTCGCCGTGTCTTCCAGACACATGGGCGCCAACAGCAAGATGAAAACGGCCACGGAATCGCTTAGCCGTATTCAGGAAAAACAGAAGATGCGCAGCGCTGAGCTTGAAGCAGCTGAAGAGCTGGCCAGTGAAGATAGCAACACGGATCTGGAAAAACGTTTGTCAGAAGCAGGTATAAAAGGTGGTAAATCATCGGCGGATGATGAACTGAGCCGGATTCTGGGCAGCTAAAGTAAAAAAGCAGAGCATGCGCTCTGCTTTTTTATGTAAGGCACCTGTTAAGCAACCCTGTGTTGCAGCCTTATGCCATAAGTGCACTTTCCGGTGTCTTCATATCCTTGCTCAGCCTGCAAGTTTCCCAATTAGCTTTTATTATCCCTTAGACGCATTTATGTTCGTCGCACACGCTTGCCCGTGCTGATTGCCACAGGCATACTACTACTATAACGATAACAGAAACAGGATGTTACCCGGCTTATGGCCTCCTGGACAAAGCTTCGTCGATTAATGCTTCGCTACTTCAGCGAATCAAGATGGTACACCATTGTACTGATCACCCTAATTTATGGGCTAATGAGCTGGTCTTTGCTCAGCGCAGCAGGTGAGCAGGCGCTTATCAGTCAGGTCGAATTCATTTACTGGCTGGCCGTGACGGCGTCAACGGTAGGTTATGGCGACCTGTCCCCGGTTACTACCGCCGGCAAAGTCATTGTCGCATTATTCGTTATACCTGTTGGTCTGAGTATATTTGCCATGGTAATAGGGCGAATCGCAGCCTGGGTAAGTGACCAGTGGAAAAAAGGATTAACCGGAATGAAAACCCTTCATGTAAATAATCATATTCTGGTCATTGGCTGGAATGAAAAAAAGACTATGCTGCTGTTAGACCTGTTGCTCAAAGAGCGTGAGGATTTAGCGGTTAAACCAGACATCGTATTATGTGTGAAAGCGGATATTACCAACCCTCTGCCCGGCCAGATTGAGTTCGTTCATGTGGAATCATTTAATAAAGATGATGACATGGATCGGGCCTGCATTGCCGAGGCCGGTGTCATTCTTATCGACAACCCGTCTGATGATGTGACCCTGACTACCGCCCTTTATTGCACAAAGCGTAATCCGGATGCGCATCAGGTGGCTTATTTCAGCGATGATTCTTTGGTGTCATTGCTGCAAACCCACTGCCCTAATGTAGAATGCACACCCAGCGTGGCCGTTGAAATGCTGGCCAAATCTGTCTTCGATCCGGGTTCCAGTATGCTGCATCATGATCTGATAAGTGTGGATGCCGGACAGGCCCAGTTTTCCGTCGCAGTGCCGGAAGACTGCGACACACTGACCGTGGGCCAGCTTTTTATCAATATGAAAAAGCATTATGACGCAATCTTTATTGGCTTTGCGCCGGGCGGGGTGTATAAAAATATGGTGGTAAATCCTGATTCTGCGGTAACAGTGTCAGCGAATGATACAATTTTCTATATCGCCAGCGCGCGTATGACCGACATTGACTGGCAAAAACTGGGGAGCTGATATGTTCAGTAAGCTTTTTGGCCGTAAATCTGCCGCACCCGCCGCTCCCAAATCACCTGAAATCATGGGTTTATATCTGGGTGGTTCTTTTGAGCTTGATGCACTTAAACTGAAAGTACTTACGCCTGACTTAATAATCGAAACATGTGCCACGTCACAGCTTATACAGGCCGTTGGCCACGCCCAACTGGATTCAGGCGGGAATCTACTGCGGTTTTATACTGATGATGACGGTTTTTTACAGGTGGTGACCGATGGCGGCCTGACCGAAAACCATATTACCGATGTGAAATTGTGGCACTTCTACGATACCAAAACCATAGGCAATGATGCACAGTGGAATGAGTGTCTTAACTCGCTCATTTCACAGCCTACCTACGAGATTGAGGGTAAAACCTTCACCCGCGTATGGGATGCGGTTGGCGATAATTCTCCCCCGGTGGCTGTTACTGAAAAAACCTATGAAGAAGATGGTGATGTAAGTACCACCGATCAGTTTATGATGCTTTATGAACGCCCGCTTGATGATGAGCGTTTCGAGTCGCTTTTAGTGGTGGGCGAAGAAAAAATAATTAATAACAATAAAGATCGTTGCCTTGTGATAAGCACTGGCTTCGACGTATTACCAACCGATATTCAAATTAACGGCTAGAGGATTAAGCATGGATTCAATAATGGCATCACTGGCAGGACTGGATAATTTCGCCCTGTATTTTGTAATTTCGATCGTTTTTCTTTTTATTTTCAAATTCGTGTATGCATTCGTTACGCCCCATGATGAATGGAAGCTGGTAAAAGAAGAAAAAAATGTTGCCGCTGCAGTGGGCTTTGGTGGTGCGATTATCGGTTTTGCACTAGCCCTGTCAGGCGCCGCGGCGAACTCCTTATCAGTCATCGATTTTGCCATTTGGGGTATCGTCGCCATCATCGCACAGTCTCTGGCATTTGCCTTGCTGCGATTTACCTTCATGCCACGCATCGCCGAGCGAATTACCAATAACGAAGTGTCTGCCGGCGCTATACTGGCTGCTATGTCAGTAGCAGTGGGTTTGCTCAACGCCGCGTGTATGACGTATTAAGCGGGGGAAATTATGGCTACGCAAAAACGCACCAAACACATAAATCTCACCCGCATGCGCAAGTCACTGGCAGTCAAACCATTGGCAGTAGGTGTCGCGGGTATGTTTCTCAGTGCTTGTAGTGACAACCGGCAACCCGCTGATATTTATACATCGGTGGACGATTGTACCAGCGACAATCCGGATGCGGCGGACGAATGTCAGGCGGCTTATCAACAGGCCATAGATGAGGCGGCCCGCACCAGCCCAAAATTTTCATCCGTTGCGGATTGTGAATATGAGTTCGGGCCAAACCAGTGCCGGCAGATTGCCACCGACAATGGCAGTTTCTTCATGCCTTTCATGGCTGGTTTCATGGTCAGTCAGCTGATGTCACCACGATCCTATTACTCTCAGCCGTTATTTACCTCGTATTCGCCTTACTCACCGTTTCGTTCACGCTGGGTAACATCTGACGGTTACATTTTTGACGGGGATATCCGAAAACGCAAATACCGGGTCAAATCGTCCACTTTCAAACCCAAGCCAACCGTGTCGCGCACTATAAGCCGGGGCGGTTTCGGCAGTTCAGTCAGAGCGAAGTCATCGTGGGGTAGCAGCCGGTCTCGTTCCGGCGGCTGGGGCGGTTAACGCAATTGTTCCGCCGACCGATTACGCCCAGGCCTGACTGGCAACAGCAGGCCAAAGAATACGGTTTTCATTTTCACACAATGTATGGCCAGCCGTACTGGGATGAAACGGCTTACTACCAGTTTTCTTTGCAACAAATTGAAAACGATATAGAAGATCCCACCGCCGAATTGCATCAGATGTGTCTGGCGGCTACCGAACGAGTGGTCAACAGCGAAGCGCTTTTGACCCGCTTTGCCATTCCACGGGCATACTGGGATTTAGTGCATACCTCTTTTCATCAACGTGAACCGTCTTTGTATTCACGACTTGATTTGGTCTACGATGGCACAGGGCCAGCCAAGCTGTTGGAAAACAATGCCGATACGCCAACTTCATTGTACGAATCTGGCTTCTGGCAGTGGTTATGGCTTGAGCAAAACGTCAATAACGGGCAACTCCCCCGTCAGTCTGATCAATTCAACTCACTACAGGAAAAGCTGATTTTTCGGTTCGCCGATATCGCCCGACAAAAGCATATTCAACAAATGCATTTTGCCTGCTGTAAAGACACCGATGAAGATCGCGGCACAGTGCAATATCTTCAGGACTGCGCCAGCGAAGCGGGTCTTGCAGCAGATTTTGTGTATATCGAAGATATCGGACTGGCCGACACTGGCGTATTCACCGACTTGGATGATGCGCCAATCACGGATTGTTTCAAGCTCTATCCATGGGAATTCATGCTGGCCGATCCCTATGGAGAGGCACTGATTAATGCGGATGTCAGCTGGATCGAGCCCGCCTGGAAAGCGGTGATCTCAAACAAAGCAATTTTACCGCTGTTGTGGGAAATGTTCCCTCATCACCCCAACCTGCTGGAATCGTATTATGCAGATGCTCATCCATCTCTTCAGGGGCGTGAATGGGTTAAAAAGCCGCTGTTTTCCCGTGAAGGCGCCAATATTTCGCTTATTAACGGAGAGAATGAACGTACCTTATCTGATGGTCCATATGGTGAGGAAGGGTTTATTATTCAGGCTTTTCATCCACTTCCCCGCTTTGACCGTAACTACACGTTAATAGGAAGCTGGTTGGTAGATAATTTACCTGCTGGTATTTCAGTCCGAGAGGATTCGTCTTTAGTTACACAGGATTTGTCGCGGTATTTACCGCATATAATTTTATGAGCCAATTACCCAGATTACGTTCACAATTTCGCCTGATTGCTATAATCGGTGCCGCACTAATACTGATTGAGATTATCAATCTAATTACTCTTAACAGTTTAAATAGCCTGGGGATTATGCCCCGCTATCTGCCATCACTGTTGAATATCATTACAGCACCGTGGGTCCACCAAACCCCTGCCCACCTGATCGCCAACTTACTACCTTTACTGTTGTTCATATGGTTAACGCTACAGTGGGGAAACAAGACCTTTATCAAAGTGACGCTGACCGTCTTTCTTGTCGCCGGGCTGGGTGTCTGGTTATTTGGTCGCTCGGCTGTGCATCTGGGCGCAAGTGGTATTGTGTATGGCTATTTCGGGTTCTTACTATGGGCTGGTTTTAAGACCAAAAAGATCCCCTATATGATTATCTCCGTACTGGTGGCAATCCTCTATGGCGGATTGATCTTAGGTGTGCTGCCCGGTCGTGAATTTGTTTCTTATGAATATCATCTGTTCGGCTTTGCAGCCGGTTTGCTTGCCGCCTGGCGCTGGGGTGCAACCAGCACCGTGTGAGTCGTGTCTTATCACTGCTAACTTTAAGTTGAAGAAATTCAGTACCTTCACAAACTGATACACAAATTCTCTTTAACAGACGTTGGCAGTGACGACCAATTTCTTATAATGCAGTTAAGATAAGTGAAGTGAAGTATTCATGACCTCCACCAATCAAAGTAACCAGAAACAGAACCAGGGCTTTTTCGGTAACCTGGCATTCAACATTGTCATCCCCGTTGTGATTATGAGCTACACCAGCTCGGATGATTTGCTCGGGCCAGCCTGGAGCATTGTTGCTGCGCTGATTTTTCCCGTGGGTTATGGTTTCTGGGATTTGAAACAATCAGGAAAAGTTAACGGTTTTTCTATTCTGGGCATCATCAGTGTCCTGCTTACCGGCGGTATCAGTTTGTTGAAATTACCAGCTGAGTATATCGCTATCAAAGAGGCTGCCATTCCTGCACTTATCGGTATAGCAGTACTGATTACCCAATACACCAAGAAACCGCTGGTAAAAATGCTGATCCTCAACGACCAGATCATCAACTGGAATGCATTAAATGACGCGCTGGCGCGCAAAGGAAAAGAGCGTGAGTTTCGTCGTAAAGTCGCCAACAGTTCTTACATCGTGGCGGCGTCTTTCTTTGTTTCTTCTGCGCTGAATTATATTCTGGCCAAAGTTATCCTGGTGAGCGAACCTGGTACCACCGCGTACACAGAAGAATTGGGACGGATGACGGCGCTCAGTTACCCGGTTATTGTGATCCCCAGCATGATTCTACTGGTGACCGCCCTGTGGTACCTGTTCAGTCAGATTGGAAAAATTACCGGCGAAGATCTGGATAACTTTTTGAACCATCAGTAAATCTTTACTTTAGCACCCTGCCCGCTCTTAGCAAGATTCATAAGGGGTTAAAAACGTTAACCGCCGTTACGCACTTAAACACTATTACGGAAACAAAAAAAGGAGACATATATGTCTCCTTTTTTTGTTTATCGGTACCTGTTATTCACAATGAAAATCTTTTTCAAAATTACAGGTATCATCGGATGGCACCACAACAGGTTCATCACTGGTGGAAAGCTGTCGCGCCTTACCACTTACAAACGCTTTCATCCGTTTTGCGATATCCGTATTGTCCATTTGGCCAACAAATGCGTGGCTGCCTGCGCCAAATGAAAAGACTTCAACATCTACTCCGGTATGACCAGAGGTTGTCCATCCTGTGTTGCTTTTCATATCTAAAAACTTTTTCAGGCCTGCCTCACGTTGAACCACATCCTCATGCTCAAGCACCTTATTGAGAATCGTATGGTCTTCTTCTGTAAAGGCAAAGCCGAGTTGCTGACTGATATATGCCAGTGGCTGGTCCATATCCGGCATATTTTGCGCAATAGTATGCACAGATGACTTCATGTCTTTTAAAAATTCAGGAGACCAGCGGTAATCGCCATTCGCGCCTATGGTCAGGCCGCCAGTGCTGTGGTCCGCGGTTAAAACCACCAGCGTATCAGGATGGTCTTTGACGTAGTCTTTCAGGTAGCTGATGGTTGCAGCCAAATCATCCATCTCCGCCATGGCTGAGCCGATGTCATTTGCATGACCCGCCCAATCCACCTGGCTGGCTTCCACAAGAAGAAAAAATCCTTCCGGGTTTTCCAGGTGTTTTATTGCATGTTCGGTCAGATACGACAGACGATGCTCTCGGGTATCATCCAGTGCAGGAGGTAAACCTACAGGTGCAAATAATCCCAGAACGTCAGAGCCGGCCGGTAATGTTGCCAGCTTATTGTAGGTATCAACATACTGATAATCAGCATCAATAAATTCGGCAACCAGGTCGCGATCGTCTCTTTCAAAATACTGGGTACCACCACCGAGCATAACATCCGCCGTTATCTCGCCGTTGATACGATCATCGAAAAAACTGTCGGCAAGCGCATCATAATTCTTGCGACTCTCATTGTGCGCTATATAGGATGCAGGCGTCGCGTGGTTAATTTGTGAAGTAACCGCCACGCCAGTTCGCATCCCTTGCTTTTTCGCAAGCTGAAGTACTGACTCTACGTTAACCTTGTTATGATCAACGCCGATTGCACCGTTGTAAGATTTCTCGCCACTGGCCAATGCTGTGGCAGAGGCAGCTGAATCAGTCACATAACCGGACATATGATGCGGATAGGTAGAGGCATTACCGGTAAGAATATCGTCAAAAACGACCGTTTCGACGACGTCGGTTGTCGGGTCATCCATATAGTTGCGATATGCTGTTGTATAGGCCGGGCCCATCCCGTCAGCAACAACCATAATAACATTTTTTGGTGTATCTGCTTGCTGCATGGTGTGCTTAGCATCATTAGCGGGGTTCGCTGACGACATACAACCAGACAACACAGCGGCGCTTATCAGCGATAAAATGGATACTTTTTTAAGCATGCTCGCGTTCCGTATTTGAGAATTCCGTAACAAAAGATAATGTAGAGTGTAAATCAGCCTCTGTTCAGTCACAAAAGGTATTCCACAACTGACGCATTTTAAACGATTAAACTCTGCCGGCTAAGCAACATGCGATCTCCTGATGTTGTTATATTCATCACTTTTTACTCACGAGAAAATTCGTCAGCTTGCACGTGCACCTCATAGCGGCATTGTGCTTTTTACAGCAAAAAGGTTTCAGTCTTATTGCAATAGGTGGTCGTTGAGGTTTGGGCAATAAAACGAAGGTCAGTAATAATGCTGCGTATCTGCACCCTACTATTCATCTGCGTGATGATGATCAGAAAGTTTGCTTTAGCTAAATAATCAAAACCAAGTCTCACTTGCCCCGTAATATTTCTGGCAAATCCGTCTTTCACTGTTCGCCAGCCTGGCGTCTGCTTTACACAGTTAACGCCAAGACTTGTTATTGCGCAATAGCTTTATTGGCGGTCAACCACTATGGTCTACCCTCGCCCCCAAGCCCGTCAAAAAGTCATAAGCTACCCCACCATACAATTCACACCATGAATGGCGATAATGCAAATTATATATTTACGTTATCTTAAAATTCACCCTAGGATGAAATGGACCTTACAAAATTTGTTGCCCTACATCGGCCAGCAAGAACAAAACAGATAACATAATGGAGAACGAGCATGTCGCAATATCAACAAGACATCGACGCGATCGCAACGTTGAAATCTACCCAACAAGGTAAGTGGGATAGCATCAGCCCTGAATATGCAGCCAGAATGAAAGCACAAAATCGTTTCAAAACGGGTTTGGACATCGCTCGCTATACGGCAGCAATTATGCGTCAGGATATGGCCGATTACGATGCTGACAGCGCGCAGTACACACAGTCACTGGGTTGCTGGCACGGCTTCGTGGGCCAGCAGAAAATGCTCTCCATTAAAAAGCACTACGGCAATACTAACAAACGTTATCTTTACCTGTCTGGCTGGATGGTAGCAGCACTTCGTTCAGAGTTCGGCCCGCTGCCAGACCAGTCTATGCACGAAAAAACTTCCGTACCTGCTTTGATTGAGGAACTTTATACCTTTTTACGTCAGGCCGATGCACAGGAGCTGGGTAAACTATTTAAACAGCTTGATGCAGCGAAAGACAGTGGGCAGGACACATCTGCCATCCAGTCACAGATTGATAATTTTGAATCACATGTTGTGCCCATTATTGCGGACATAGACGCCGGATTCGGTAACGAGGAAGCAACATACCTGCTGGCCAAGAAAATGATTGAAGCAGGGGCGTGCTGCATCCAGATAGAGAACCAGGTATCAGATGCCAAGCAGTGTGGCCATCAGGATGGTAAAGTAACGGTTCCTCATGAAGATTTTCTGGCTAAAATCAATGCGGTTCGCTATGCCTTCCTTGAATTAGGTGTGGACGACGGTGTTATTGTTGCACGTACAGATTCACTGGGTGCTGGCCTGACCCAGAAAATTCCGGTATCACAACAGCCCGGTGATCTTGCCTCTCAATATAATGCATACCTTGATACGACCGAGGTAAATGACGCTGGCGACCTGAATGAGGGTGATCTGGTTATTAAACAGGACGGCAAACTGGTCAAACCGGTCCGCCTGCCTAATGGCTTATTTAAATTCAAGCCCGATACAGGCGTAGATCGAGTAGTACTTGACTGTATTACCTCATTGCAAAACGGTGCCGACTTACTGTGGATTGAAACTGAAAAACCTCATGTTGGACAGATTGCCGATATGGTTAACCAGATTCGTGATGTCGTACCTGATGCAAAGCTGGTTTACAACAACTCACCTTCCTTTAACTGGACACTGAACTTCCGTCAGCAAATTTTCGACCAGTGGAAGTCAGAAGGCAAAGACTTATCGGCTTATCAGCGTGACAGCCTGATGTCATCTGAATATGATGATTCAGAACTGGCTGCTGAAGCAGACCAGAAAATTCAGAGCTTCCAGCGAGATGCGGCACGTGAGGCGGGTATATTCCACCACCTGATCACATTGCCTACCTACCATACCACAGCATTGTCTACCGACAATCTGGCCAAGGGTTACTTTGGTGAAGAAGGTATGCTGGCTTATGTTCGCGGCGTACAGCGTAAAGAAATTCGCGAAGGCCTGGCGTGCGTTAAGCATCAGGCGATGGCAGGCTCGGATTTGGGTGATACCCATAAAGAGTATTTTTCTGGTGAAGCCGCGCTCAAAGCGTCAGGCAAAGATAACACCATGAATCAGTTTGATGTGTAAATCCTTTTAACAGGGCGCCACGCCCTCCCCTTCCCAACACTGGCTCCTTCGGGAGCCTTTTTTATTTGCTTATGCTATTTCCAAGCATAAGACTAAATGACTATCTGACTTCTGTGCAGCTTGCCTTTATAATCATTCATTACGTTTTTTGTCACAGGGCATTAAAAGAATGAATATAGCCAAAGTGGATTTGAATCTTCTGGTTTATCTGGATGTGCTGTTGCGGGAAGGCTCAGTGACTAAAGCCGCTAATCAGCTTAGCATCACCCAGCCGGCGATGAGCAATGGTCTAAAGCGCTTACGCGATTTATTTAAAGATCCGCTCCTGGTCAGAACCAGTGATGGCATGACGCCAACAAAGCGCGCGCTGGAACTGCAGCCAGTCATAAGGGATGTTCTGAGCAGACTGGAAAGCTCGATTCAGCCGGAGACCGATTTTGAGCCTGCCACCAGTCGGCGCACATTCAGGATCATGACCAGTGACTACGCCGAAAGTACCCTGCTACTGGGGCTGTTAAACGAACTGGCCGTGCAGGCGCCCAATATTACGCTGGATCTTATTACTCCTTCCGATGTGACGTTTCACGATGTTGAACAGGGTAAGGTGGATATGGCGATAAACCGCTTTGAGGAACTGCCTTTATCTTTCCATCAGAAAGTTATCTGGTATGACACTTTCAGCTGTGTCATGAGTGCACAGCACCCGTTAGTTGATAACTGGGATTTGCAGGGGTATCTGAATGCCCGCCATGTCTGGGTGAGTAAAACGGGTTTTGGTGTGGGTGTGGGCATCGATCCCAACGAGGTTCAGAAACTGGGCTGGGTAGATGCGGAATTAGTGAAGCTGGGTAAGCACCGGGATATCAGAGTATTTACCCGCCATTATCACGCGGCACTGCAAATCGCCAAAACGCAGCATTTAATCGCCACGCTCCCAACTAAAGCGGCCAGGTTGTTTAGTGACGATCCCACTGTTGTGCTCAAAGCGCCGCCGTTTGATATCCCCCCCATCGCGCTGAAGATGGCCTGGAGCGCGCTGTTACATCACGATGCCGGACATATCTGGTTACGTCGCCTTATTGGCGATGTTGCCCAGCGAATGAATGAAGGCGAGACATTCAGCTAATTTATGACAAAGATACAAATCATAAATTAAAAATAAGGTGGCAGGCCCTCTACACTGGTATAAAAACTAAGGAGAGAAAAATGGCTGATAACACTAATCAGAGCTACGTCGCTAAGGGCCGCCTTCATATCGCCTCTACCCTACACACGTTTATTAACGAACAGGCGTTACCGGGCACCGGTATTCAGCCCGCTCATTTCTGGCAATCTTTTGAATCGATTCTGACCGACTTAACTGCGCAAAATATTGCATTGCTGGGAAAGCGTGAATCACTGCAACAACAAATAGATGACTATCATCGTGCGGGTAAGTCTGTCAGCGACGAGTCATACCAGGCTTTTTTACGAGATATTGGCTACCTGGTGAATCCGCCGCAGGAAGTGACCGTTACTGTTGATCGAGTGGATGATGAAGTTGCAACCATGGCTGGTCCCCAGCTGGTAGTGCCTATCAATAATGCACGCTACGCATTAAATGCTGCCAATGCGCGTTGGGGCAGCCTGTATGATGCATTTTACGGTACCGATGTGATTGAACAGGACGGCGAACTGGCGCCGGGCAGTTCATACAACGAAACGCGTGGCGCCGCTGTCGTTCAAAAGGCAAAAGCGTGGCTGGATACGGTTATTCCCCTTCAGACGGGCTCACACCACGATGCAATAAGCTACTGGATAAAGGGCGATAAGCTGACTGTTAAATTTTCTGACGGCAGTGAAACAGAGCTTAAAACGCCCCAATTACTGGCAGGGTACCGCGGGAGTGCCCAGACACCCGAGGCATTGCTCTTCATTCATAACCAACTGCATTTCGAACTCCAGATTGACAGAGACCATCCGGTTGGCAAAACCGATAAGGCTGGCGTCAGCGATATTCTGATGGAGGCGGCGTTAAGCACCATCATGGATTGTGAAGATTCGGTAGCAGCGGTTGACGCTGAAGATAAAACTGTGGTTTACAAAAACTGGCTGGGCCTGATGAAAGGCACACTGTCTGTCGAGGTGTCGAAAAACGGGCAGTCATCCGTACGGAGATTAAATCAGGACAGACGATATCTTCGCGCCGGAGACAACTCATCGTTTACGCTGCCTGGCAGAAGCCTGATGTTTGTACGTAACGTCGGTCACTTAATGCAAAATGATGCCATTCTGGTGGACGGCGAGCCGGTATTTGAAGGGTTGATGGATGCCATGGTTACCGCGCTAATCGGCATTCATGATTTAAAAGAAAATGGCGAATACCGTAATTCAAGGAAAGGCAGTATTTACATCGTCAAACCTAAAATGCACGGGCCGGATGAAGTGGCATTTTCTGATACCTTATTCAGACGTGTCGAACAGGCCCTGGGCCTGACTGAAAATACATTGAAAATGGGTATCATGGATGAGGAGCGTCGCACCAGCGTTAACCTCAAGGCGTGTATCGCCAGAGCACAGCACCGGGTAGTATTTATCAATACCGGCTTTTTGGATCGAACCGGTGATGAAATTCATACCTCAATGCTGGCCGGCGCCTTTGCGCCTAAAGCGGAATTGAAAGAACGACCCTGGATTGGAGCGTATGAGAAAGCCAATGTGGTCACCGGTCTTGAGTGCGGTCTGGCGGGCAAAGCGCAGATTGGTAAAGGTATGTGGCCCATACCGGATAATATGGCAGCGATGATGAAAGCAAAAATCGGCCATCCTCAAGCGGGCGCATCCACAGCCTGGGTTCCCTCACCCACTGCGGCCACTCTGCATGCTTTACATTATCATCAGGTGGATGTGTTCGACGTCCAAAAATCCTTGCAAAACAGTTCGTTTGATGGACTGTCAGATATTTTAACAATTCCTTTAATGGCGCAAGATTGCACATTATCCGACTCGCAAATTCAACGCGAGCTGGACAACAATGTGCAGGGTATTCTTGGTTATGTGGTGCGCTGGGTTCATCAGGGCATTGGCTGCTCCAAAGTGCCGGATATTGATAATGTCGGCTTGATGGAGGATCGCGCCACATTAAGAATATCGTCTCAACACATTGCGAATTGGCTGGAACATGGGGTCGTCTCTAAAACGCAGGTCGAGGACACACTGGCGCGAATGGCTGCACTGGTTGATGAACAAAATGCCGGTGATGATGCTTATATTCCGATGACCCCAGACCTGCATAACTCCATCGGTTACCAGGCTGCCTGCGACCTTATTTTTGAGGGCACGCGCCAGCCAAGTGGCTACACCGAACCACTGTTGCATCAGCGTCGTCGTGAAATGAAGGCGAAGCTGGCCCAAGCCTGATGTATTAAGTATGTCCAAACTACAGGTGATGTAAGTTTGAAAAAGCCGCCTTAACCTGGCGGCTTTCTAATTGTCTCGCGCTTTTGAGTAAAATTCACCGACAAATCTTTAAGGTATTATCAGCTATACTTGTAGCGAAGATAATAAATCAAATTCTGCTTGGAAAATGTGCAAACTGATGCAACACTTATCGACAAGCTCCATATAGTACGTACTAGTCTGCCATCCGGTAGATATGGCGTGAGATGAGAAGTAGTAGCATTATGGCCAACAGACCAGCATTCATGGGAAGCCTTTCCCGTAAAGTTAACGGCACTAAATTAGGCAAACTGATTAAGGGCTATAAGCAGCTTCGTGAAGCTAATTATATTTCTTCTCACTTTGGCACCTATCTGACGCCTATCATGGCCAGAGATCACGAAATGCGTAATGCTGCGTTTCAGATTCGGCACAATGTGTATTGTGAAGAACTGAAATTTGAGCCTGTCGCGCCTGACGGGCTGGAAGTTGATGAGTTTGATCAATTCTCCCGCCATTGTCTTATCCGGCATTTAAATAGCGGTAGTCTTGCCGGTACCGTTCGCACCGTTCGTCCGTTGCAGGACCATGAGTTGCTGCCCATTGAGAAATATTGCTTATCCTCTATTACCCGGCACGATCTCAACCCGCAGAACTTTGACCGTAAAGAAGTGTGTGAAATCTCCAGACTTGCAGTACCCGCGCAGTTCAGGCGGCGTCAGATGGACCGATTTGCGGGCGCAGCGACGGGTGTTATTAACCAATCCGCCTATTCCGAAACAGAATTACGCTGCTTCCCATTCATCGCTATCGGATTGTATTTTGCCGCGGCTGCGACAGCCATTGAGGGTGATATCCGCCATGCCTTTGTCATGATGGAGCCAAGATTAGCCCGCAGTATGAGTTTTGTCGGTATCCGGTTTGAGCAAATCGGACCTGTTATCGATTATCACGGTAAGCGTGCCCCGTATTACATCAATAAAGAGCTCTTGATGGATAATTTGAAGCCTGGCTTCAAATCAATGCTCAATACCATTCGTGGCAGTATTCGTGAACAGCTTCCAGAGGTCGAAACATTCTATCGCAACGAGGTTGCGCCTAACGCGAAGGCACTGCAACGCCACGCATACTGACGTAAGAGATGCACGCTGTTAAAAAGCCTGACACATTTTATTCCTTATAAAACAGCCTTTTATTTTTTGAGCCAAAACGAAACGCTGTCATCACAAAAAGACAGCTTGTGTAATCTGCTTTTCTTATAGAAATAAAAAAAAGGGGCGTATTTCACGCCCCTTTTTATCGCATGTATTAATCAGCTAAATATCAGACTTTGTAATAGTCCCGATACCACTCTACAAAGTTATTTACACCTGTTTCAATGGTGGTAGTAGGTCTGTAACCAGTATCTTTTACCAGCGCTTCAACATCAGCAAAGGTATCCGGTACATCGCCCGGTTGTAGTGGCAGTAACTCTTTCTCAGCCTTCTTACCCAGCGCATTTTCCAGCGTCTCGATATACGTTAGCAGGTGTACTGGTGTTTGTGCACCAATGTTATACACTTTCCACGGCACCTTGCTGGAACCTGGATTTGGCTTTTCACCTGTCCACTGCGGATCAACCTGTGCAGTGTTATCCAGAGTAGCGATAATGCCTTCTACAATATCGTCGATATAGGTAAAGTCACGGCGATGATTACCGTGGTTAAATACCTTTATAGGCTCATCTTCCAATATTGCCTTGGTAAACAGGAACAGCGCCATATCCGGGCGGCCCCAAGGGCCATATACCGTGAAAAAGCGTAAACCCGTAGTCGGCAGGTTATACAGATTGCTGTATGTATGCGCCATCAGTTCATTGGCTTTTTTACTGGCAGCGTACAGCGACATTGGGTGATCGACATTATCTTCCACCGCAAACGGCATACTCTCGTTCGCCCCATAGACTGAACTGGAAGATGCATAGACCAGATGCTTGATTTCGTTATGGCGGCAACCTTCAAGAATGTTCATGAAGCCGACAATATTGGAATCGATATAGGCATGCGGATTTTCGATAGAATACCGAACGCCGGCTTGTGCAGCCAGATGAACAACTTTATCAAACTTCTCTTTGGCAAAGAGCGCTTCCATGCCTTCACGATCTTCAACCGACATCTTTACAAAACGGAAGTTATCGGCACTGGGTAGCGCATTAATGCGTTCAAGACGCGCATCTTTTAATGTGGGATCGTAATAATCATTAAGATTATCCAAACCGACGACCTCATCGCCCCGCTCAAGCAGGTACATGGATACGTGTGAACCTATGAACCCCGCCGCTCCGGTAACAAGCACTTTCATTTTAAGCGTTCCTTATAAGCGTATATCAACGCCTGTTTTATCAAACATATATTTTAAATCAAAAATCACGCTTTCGTCTTTACAGAAACTACGCAATTCTTCCGCTGACCAGGCTTTGAACTGGTTATGCGCCACCGCACCGATGATAGCATCATATTTGCCTTTTTCGGGTGAGTCAGTCAGCTCCAGGCCGTACTCATGCAAAACCTCTTCCGGGTCTGCCCATGGGTCGTAGATGTCCAGATTAACGTTGTATTCACGCAATTCTGTTGCGATATCAACGACTTTAGTGTTACGGATATCCGGACAGTTTTCTTTAAAGGTGATACCCAGAAGCAACACATTTCCGCCATTTACCATTATTTGCTTTTTAAGCATGGTTTTAACCAGACGGGAAACGACATACTCTCCCATCTTGTCATTGATGCGGCGTCCTGCCAGTATCACATCCGGATGGTGGCCCAGCTCCTCTGCCTTATGAGTAAGGTAGTAAGGGTCGACACCAATACAGTGTCCGCCAACCAGGCCAGGGCGAAATGGCAAAAAGTTCCACTTACTGCCTGCCGCTTCCAAAACTTCTTCCGTATCAATACCCGCTCTGGCAAAAATCATTGCCAGTTCGTTTATCAGGGCGATATTCAAATCGCGCTGTGTGTTTTCAATCACTTTTGCCGCCTCAGCGACTTTGATTGAGGAGGCGCGGTGAGTCCCCGCGGTGATAATTTCGCGATACAGGGCGTCAACTTTATCGGCAATCTCCGGCGTGCTGCCTGAGGTGACTTTTACGATGGATTCCAGGCGATGTTGTTTGTCACCCGGGTTGATGCGCTCCGGGCTATAACCGGCGAAGAAGTCCTTGTTAAAAGTAAGCCCGGATTTCTTTTCGATAATCGGAATACAGTATTCTTCTGTTGCGCCCGGATATACCGTTGATTCATAAATAACAACCGTGTTGGCTGTAATGACCTCGCCAATCATTTCACTGGCTTTGTGCAGTGGCGTCATATCAGGTTGTTTATTGCTATCGATGGGCGTAGGAACCGTAACAATAATCACATCACACCCGGACAGCGCAGACTTGTCATCAGTGAAGCTAAGAGAAGAAGCAGCCTTTAATTCTTCTTCGGTCACTTCCAGCGTGTGATCTTTATTTTCCTGAAGTTCTTTTACCCGCTGAGAGTTGATATCAAAGCCAACGGTGGTGCGATATCGCCCGAATGCTACAGCCAAAGGTAAACCTACATAGCCCAGACCGATAACGGCGATTTTATTAAATTCTACTGACATACACTTACAACGCTCATTTTTTAATGATGTTTGCACATTTTATTTTGCAAGGAAACGACTATCTTGCCTACGGGCAAGCTCTACTGCAACGGAATGTTATGCTTGCGAGCCAGCGCAATAATGTAGCTGGCCGGTATAGCATAAGTAATTCCACTGGGACGGATAATTGCCGACTCTTTGGTTTCTTTTACAAATACTTTATTTACTACAGCGAACACGTCTTTTGTGTCGGCGCGATACACCGGGCTACCACTGTTGCCGGGATAAGCAACAACGTCCAGCTGATATACCATAAAAGGATTACGCAAACGTTGCAGGAATTGTTCAGATATCTGTGAGGTGTTTTTCGCCGCGATGATATTGGGTGTGTATGCGGCGACGATGCCTTTATGGGTAGCCGGATATAGGCCTAGCACCCCGCCAATGGGAAACCCTGTTACGGCAATATCGGTACCATCGCTAACAGGCTCGGCCTCATTATAAAGTGGTAGTGCAGGTAACGCGGTGGGAATTTCGAGGATCGCCAGATCATGCTCTTCATCCCTGAAAATGTTTTCAACCGGTAAAATCTGGCCTTTTTTTCCATGCCCGGCAAACACGGTGCGCTGATATTTTACATCGTCAGGTACCTGCATATCGATAACATGCGTATTGGTGACCACGTACTTACCGTTGCCAATGACAAAACCGGTTCCCTTTAACTGGTGACTTACTGTGGCCAGTGGCGCAACAAGCCCTACACCCACTACCGATGGCTTAATCTGTTTAACCGTATCAGCAAGCGTTGCAGCCAGTGCTGAATGACAGAGGCCCATCAGCAATAAAACCACTGCAAATTTCCCTGCGACCATCTTTACCACCCTTTATTGTTAAATCCTTTTGCCGGACCGCATTTTAAATTGCCCGTGTGTATAATAGTATGCATCAATAATAAAAAGTAAGCACTATCATGCTGACATCAGTGTTTAAAACACTCGCCTTCTTTTGTGTCAGCAACATACTTATCTTGGCATTAACGCGAATAGTAAGAGAGATTTAGCAGTGTTTGATTACGATACCGCATTTTCCAGAAATATCGGCTGGGTTACTCAACAGGAACAGTCACAGTTACGCCAGAAACGAGTCGCGATTGCCGGATGCGGTGGTGTGGGCAGTATGCATGCCCTCACTTTGGCGCGTTTGGGTATTGGCAACGTGAACTTATCGGACTTTGATGAATACGATGTCCATAACTTCAATCGTCAGGCTGGCGCGTTTATGTCTACGGTGGGAAAAAACAAAATGCATGTCATGCATGACATGCTTAAAGATATTAACCCGGAAATGGACATTCGCGATTTTGGCGACGGCGTGAATGCCGACAACGTGGATGACTTTCTTAACGATGTCGACCTATATATAGATAGCCTCGATTTTTTTGCATTGGATGCCCGCAAGCTGGTTTTCCAGAAATGTTATGATAAAAATATTCCGGTGGTCACGGCCGCTCCCTTGGGGATGGGCTGTGCCCTGCTCTGCTTTATGCCCGGCAAGATGACCTTTGAGGAATATTTTCGCTTTGAGGATAAGCAGGACACGGAAAGCCAGCTTATTCAGTTTCTGATTGGCCTTTCTCCGGCCATGCTGCAGCGAAATTATCTGGTGGATGAAACCGCGGTTAGTTTTAAAGAACGGCGGGGCCCTTCTACGGGAATGGCGGTAAACCTGTGTGCTGGTATGGCAGAAACTTATGCCCTTAAAATATTGCTTAACCGGGGCGAGGTATTATGTGCCCCTTATGGCCTACACTTCGATGCTTACCGCAATAAACTTACCCGCACCTGGTGCCCGAAAGGAAACCGCGGCCCGATTCAGCGGCTTAAATTTAAGATTGCGGCAAAAATAGTAACAAATAATGAGTGATTTTCTGTCAATAACTTTTACACATCCTTTTTTATGAGATGGCGAAAAACAACAATCTCCTTAAAAATCAATAATTTGCAAAGTTGGCATCACAAGTGCATTACTTCTAGCGTGGATTACTCAGCCACTTTTAAATTGGAATATGGAGATTGGAAACATGAAAATTAAAACTTTAGTAAAATCATTGGCACTAACTGCTGGTATCGCGGCTTCTTTCTCAAGCCACGCTGACTTCCTGGACTTCCAGGTTGACGAAACTCCTTACGGTGGTGAAGTAATCACTGCTGATAAGCTGAATGGCGGTTATAAAGAAATCATCGATTTTGATGGTAACGGCAACTTCACTGCTACAGCGTTTGCAAACATGAACCAACTGTTCAGCAACGAAGGTGGTGACAACCTTGGCGCTGCTTCAATGATCGGTTCTAACTATAGCCTGTATGCAACATTCTCTGCATCTGGTTCAGTAATGACTCCGGGCGTTGACGGTTCAATTTCTTCACTGTCTGCTGACCAGGGTTCATTCCAGCTGTTCATCGATCCAAATCGTGACACTACAGCTGCTGATGCTGACCTGAGCCTGTCTAACACTGCAGATGACATGATGTTAGGTGAGAGCGTGAACATTGGCCGTAACGTAGGTCTACTGTATGGATTCGGCGGTGTGTTCGATTTCATGTTCAGTGACTTTGAACTGACTGCAGAAGGCGATTCATACTTTGTATCACCTACTCCATTCTACATGTACGTTAACGTAGATGGTGACTTTGATACTTTCCCTCTGGAAGGTCAACAACGTGTAACAGGTGATGTAAGTGCGGTATTCGTACCAGAACCTTCTACACTGGCTGTTCTTGGTCTTGGCCTGTTAGGTCTTGGCGCAACTAGCCGTCGTAAATCTTAATATCGGTTTACACCAAATTTGAAAAAGGCGACCTTTAGGTCGCCTTTTTTGTTGCATGAAAATTAACCAGGAAACTGTCAGCTTTATTTACACCTCTCTCTATTTGCAGTTTCCTTTATACACCATTTCTGATTTAAATCATGCAGATAACGATCTGGCATCATAACTGCAATTCTCTTGTCCGTGGACTACTCAACCACTTATTTGGAATATGGAGATGGTTATGAAAATTAAAAACTTGGTAAAATCTTTAGCGTTAACTACGGGTATCGTAGCTTCTTTTTCTTCTCACGCTGACTTCCTGGATTTCGAGATCGATGAAACTCCATATGGTGGTGAAGTAATCAAAGCTGATAAATTAAACGGCGGTTACAAAGAAATCATCGATTTTGATGGTAACGGTAACTTTACTGCATCAGCGTTTGCTAACATGAACCAGCTTTTCGCCAACGAAGGTGGTGACAACCTGGGTGCTGCATCAATGATTGGCGCGAACTACAGCCTTTATGCAACTTTTAATGCATCAGGTACGGTGACCACGCCAGGCATCAACGGCTCAATCTCTTCACTGTCTGCTGATCAAGGTTCATTTCAACTGTATATCGATCCAAATCGTGATACCACTGCAGCAGATGCTGACCTGAGCCTGTCTGGTACTGCTGATGATATGCTGTTGGGTGAAAGCCTGACCATTGGTGACAATGTTGGTCTGTTATACGGCTTCGGTGGCGTGTTTGATTTCATGTTTGAAGATTTCCAAATGACAGAAGCGGGTGATTCATACTTTGTATCGCCAATGCCTTTCTACATGATGGTTAACGTTGACGGCGATTTCGATACTTTCCCTCTGGAAGGTGAACAACGCTTGACGGGTGACGTGAGTGCAGTATTTGCAGTTCCAGAACCTTCAACACTGGCTGTTCTTGGTCTTGGCCTGTTGGGTCTTGGCGCAACAAGCCGTCGTAAAGCTAAATAATAGTTTACCAGTATCTGAAAAAGCGACCATATGGTCGCTTTTTTTGTGTTCTAAAAATAAAAGCAATACTGTCGGGTTATTTTACAAAGACTAATACTTTATTATTAAATATTTCAATATTAGCTTTAACTATCAGTCACTTATAAAATTGGCACCATACCTGCTACGTCGAGGCAGATGAAATTCGTAGTTTTGTAATTGGAATACACTGATGGAAGTAACAATGAAAATTAAAAACCTGGTAAAAACCTTAGCGCTAACTGCGGGTATCGCAGCATCATTCTCTGGTCAAGCTGCTTATCTTGATTTCAAAATTGATGAAACCCCTTACGGTGGCGAAGTCATTACTGCTGATAAAATAAATGGCGGCTATAAAGAAATCATTTCTTTTGATGCTGAAGGTAACTTCACAGCAACTGCTTTTGCATCTTTAAATCAGCTTTTTGCAAACGAAGGTGGCGATGACCTTTTATCAGGCTCTCAAATTGGCTCCAACTATAGCTTGTACGCGACATTTTCAGCCCAGGGTGGTCTGGCCGATCCTACAGAAGATGGTGCCTTTGGTGCCCTGTCAGCTGACCAAGGTTCATTCCAGCTATATATTGACCCTAACCGCGATACAAGAGCGCTAGAAGGAGATTTCAGCCGCATCAATACTTCAGACGATTTACTACTTGGTGGTAGTGAAAGCATCGGCAGAAACATCGTTAACTTCTTCTCATTTGGTGGTCTGTTTGATTTCATGTTTTATGACTTCGAATTGAACGAAAATGGTCAAAACTTCTTTGTTTCACCAATGCCTTTTTTCACGTTCGTAAATGTTGATGGGGACGTTGACAGATTCACGTTTGAAGGCACACAACGAGTTACTGGTGATGTAAGTGCGATCTTCGTACCAGAACCTTCTACACTAGCTGTTTTAGGCCTTGGCCTGCTAGGTTTGGGCGCATCAAGCCGTCGTAAAGCTAAGTAATCATCTTACTAAAACTTTTAAAAGGCGACCGTGTGTCGCCTTTTTTGTGCCTGATCAAAAAAGTGCTGCATACGTATATGCTTTAACTTTTTTAATAAACCGCTTACAGTACAGCGGGTGCCTTATAAAAAATGACGAGTCTATGAAAAAAACACTATCTAAGAAATTTCTTATCGCTGCCCTTCCACTTGCAATCATGGCTGGTTGCGCCGAACAAGATACTGGGAAACAGTTAGAGCAGGCACAAAGTGCACTTAATAACAAAAACTACCAGGAAGCGTTGGTGACATTAAAATCAGCGGTACAAAATTCCCCTGATAGTGCAGAAGCCCGTTTGCTTTTAGCACAAACCTATTTTGAAATGGGTGACATGGAAAATGCGGTGAGTGCTTACGACCGCGCCATGGATGCGGGCGCATCGACTGTAAAATTAACTGACAACTACGTTAGTGCTACTTACGCTTATGCCGATAACGCTGCGACGTTACAGGCAATTGAACAGCTACGACAACGAGACGACTTTCAACGTTCTGATTTTGTAGATATTATCGAAGCACTGGTGCTGGGTCGTCAGGGCGACAAATCTGAAGCCCAGGCGATATTGGCTGAGCTTGACAGTGCAAACCTGGCTCAACGTGAAGCTACACTGCTGACGCTGGTTGATCACTTTGTCGTTAATACGCAGACAGCAAACGAAGAAATTCTTCAACGTGCTGCAGCTAAAAGTTCCGATGACTGGGTGACGCAATCGCTAATCGCAGAGATCCAGTACGGCATGGGCAAAACGGAAGTGGCACTGGAAAACTTTCGCCAGCTTCTGGAGAAAAAACCCGCCTTTTTACGCCTGAACTTTAATATTGCTGAATCACTAATTCGTCTGCAACAGTTTGAAGAAGCTAAACCCTACATAAACGAAATACTTAAACGTTACCCCAATCAGGCTCTGGCGAACCAACTATCCGCAATAGTTGCAATGTCTGAGGAAGACTTTGAAACCGCTACACGCCGTATTGAAAAGGCGCAGAATGCGGGGTTGAGCTCTGCCCTCACCCACTATGTGGCAGGCATGTCTCACTTCAAACTAAAAAATTATGAGCAGGCCATCGCGAATCTTGAGCGTATTGTGAATCAGGTTCCGGCAAATCACCCTGCTAAACAAATGTATGTCGCGGCCAAATTACAAACCGGTGCCAGCAATGATGCACTGGAAATTTTCAATCGCAGTCCTGAGATGGTTGAAGATAACACGGAGCTTTCCGTTGTTACGGGCATGCGCCTGATCCAGGATGGGTTTTCCTCCGGCGCTAAACAAATCCTTTCTCAGGTTGACGCAGAGAATATTCAGACAGAGCAGCAACGCCAGGAAGTGGGTCTGTTCAAGTTGATTGCCGGTGATGAAACCGGCATGGAAATGGTTCGTCAGTCATCACAGCGTATTCTGTCTCAGGAAGCCGAAGGCAATACCAAACAGGCTAAGCTTATTCTCCTGACCATGACAGCCAATGAAGATGGCGAGGAAGCGGCTCGTGCGCAATTACAACAATGGCAGGAGCAGGAGCCTGATAATATTGAGAATTATTTGATTGCTGCTGAGTTTGAAAAATATCAGGGCAACTATGATGCGCTGGATGCGATTTATGACAAAATTGCGCAGCTAGACAGCGGCAACAGTGCGGCGCGTAATCATAAAGCAGCCCGCGCACTGGAGCAGGAACAATACGACGCAGCCTTTTCACAATTTATGGCGATTTTGTCTGACTCTCCCAACGATGAACCTGCACTTCGCGGAGCTTTCCTGTCGGCACAGAATAGCCAAAACGCAGAGGCCAATGTTAAAAAACTGGTATCTGAGATGACTGGCAATGACGACGCGTCCCAATACACCAAAATGTATACCTATGTACTGACCGGAGATACCCGCCGCGCTATCGATATCGGCAAAAATGCAAACTTCCCGATGGAGACCAAACCAAAAGCAGAGTTTTTGCTGGCACGCGCATTTTTACAATCAAATCAGTATCAAAAAGCCGAATACCGCCTGAATAAACTGGTTGAAAACGAAATGTCGACGCCGGCGGTTTACTATATGCTGGGCCGCACACAAGCACTGCAGGGCGCACACGATACAGCCATTCGTACACTTAAACCGCTGATTGAGCAGGATTCTAATGTGAGTGATAGGGCAATATTGCTTACAGCGGACATCTATCTGTCGAAAAAGCAACCGCAACAAGCCCAGGCCACGCTTGAAAAGCTATCGGATGCTCAGCGCCAAACAGCCGCTGCGCGCCTGATTCAGGGTAAAGTGGCAATAGCCAATGGAAACGCCGGTAACGCAATCGATGGCCTTCGACAGGCTTATGAAACATCACCGAACAATAGTACTGTTCAAACGCTTTACCGCGCTTTGAAAGCCGATGGTCAACATGAAGCAGCATTGAGCCTGCTCGATTCCCATTTACAAAATACCGACAACGCTGGAGATACTCGCGAGCTTTACGCTAACGAGCTGGCAAAATCAAATCCTCAGGCATCTATTGAGCAATATCGTCAAATTGCCAATGATGACAAATCTAACTGGCGTGCAATGAATAATCTCGCCTGGTTACTGAATCAGGAAGGTCAGCAGGACGAAGCCCACAGATGGATTCAGCAGGCGTTAAAGGTAAAGCCCAATCAAAGCGCACTTTTGAATACTAAAAAAGAGATTGAAGCGCAAATGTAGTGATTAGCGAGCCCGATTTTTTAGGCGGGCTTGCTTTTTGTCTATTACACTTTGTTATCTCCCACTCTTACCATCCCTAACCTCATAAAAAAGTATATCCGCATATGAATCAAAGCCAGCAGTTTAGCGTTAGTAAGGAACGTCTCCCAGGGCTAGACCTGGTCAGAGTATTGGCGGTTTATTTTATTATTCTCAGCCATGCAGGCTTTGAAACATTCCGGGGTATAGGTGTCCCTTTTCTTTTAGCGCTATCAGGCTTTCTTATCACTAACTCTTTGCTTAAAGAGATTAATGTAAAAAAATCGATAAATACTCCCAGATTTTGGAGGAATCGATTTTTGAGAATCGCTCCTGCTTATTACACATTTATAATCGCAGCTTTTATTCTCGACACGGTAATCCTAGGGGACTCATGGGAAAACAATCTACTTTTCTTTGCTGCGACACATACTGTTAATTACTTCAACGCTCTACATGGCCATGGTTCAGGTATGGTTGCTCATCTGTGGACACTCTCAACGATGGAGCAGTTTTATCTTGTCTATCCCCTGCTACTCATCGGTGCATTTAAATCATCCAGACCTGTTACTGTATTGATCACTTTTGTCGCATTGAGTATTGGTTGGCGCATGTTGATATATACTGAAATTGTCTCTTTTGACAATAAGATACCCTGGATTTATAACGCGCTTGATACGAGGATTGACTCATTATTAATTGGCTCTCTTGCGGCATTCCTTCTAACTAAAAAGCCTTATGCTTCTTTTTCATTACCCAATTGGAGCTGGTTATTAGTAATGTTCACTGCTGGCTATGGACTTAATCTATCTAAATCTTTGCCTGACTTTCATTACACCATTGGCTTCGCGTTTGAAGGCAGTCTCGCTATAATTGTAATGCTATGTATTATGAAACTATCAGAAGCGAAATGGTTGAGCATAGTAAATGGCAAACTCATTACGAACCTGGCAAAGATTTCTTACCCTATGTACCTCTATCATCCAATCGGCCTTGGGATAGGTTTCAAGCTTTCCGATAATTTTCTTTTTGGGATGTTGTTAGGCACCGTTAGTATTTTAATTTTAGCAACCATATCATTCTTGGTTATTGAAAAACCGTTCATGTATTTACGTATAGAGCATAATGTGAAAGGCGCATTTCGCTAAAACCTAGTGTTTCGCCTCCCCTTCTTCTGTTAACGCCTTCCCATTGACAACCCCTTAATAATTAACACTTACCTGTTCATTTACTAACCATTTAGTGCTATTTTTAGTTACATCACTGCTGACCGCCCTTTAATCATTTACTCGATGCGGTCTCGATTAATAGCACCTAATAGGTAAAAAGGATGAAAGTATCCAAGGATTTTATACCTGTATTTGTTGTTGGCTCAGCACGCTCAGGTACTACTATGATGGCGAAATTGCTCTCATCTCACTCTTCGTTTTATGAATACCGAGCCGAGACTTTAATTTTAACGGTTTGCAGAAAAAGATATGGTGATATTTTTGGTAACGAAGAAAAAAAGCTGACTTTTTTGAGTGACTGGTTTGAATCGCGGCAGTTTGAAAGGTCAAATCTAAGCAAAGAGCAATTTATTGATATCCTGAATAAAAGTACTAGCTACCCTGAGTTGCTTGTTCGCTTTTTAAGTACTATGACGAACAACGCCAATAAACACTTTATCGTGGATAGTACACCGGCTAATGTGAGGTATGTTAAGGACATTTTGAAGGTGTATAAAAACGCAAAGTTTATTTGGATGGTAAGAGATGGACGTGATGTCAGCATATCTCAGGAGCGTCTTGGATGGGTAAATCCGCCCTTTCCTTTTAGAGCCAAAAGCGACAGGTTAAATTATACCCTAATTAACTGGAAGCTCATCAACGCAAATTGTATTAACCACAATAATAGCAGTATATTTCGAATCAAGTACGAAGAGTTTCTAAATGATCCCTACCATTATGTTGAACAAGTTTCAGAATTTTTAGGCACAGATCCATCGAAATACGATGTAGCAAGCGCGCTCAACCCTCAAAAGTCGAACAGTGCATTTAGCGACGTACGCAAACATGGTGTTTTTAAACCCGTGGAGAGATGGAGAGAACTGGACGCTACGCTTGTTAATGATTTTACTTACGGTTGTTCAAACTTTTTCAAGATGCTGGAATATTCTGTTCCTTCGTCGGCGATAAGCTTTAGAAGCTTTTTCAGGTATTACTATTTTTTATTCCATCTTAAAGCAAAGAAAACCCTCAGTGATTATCATATTTTTTCAAGAAAAACGACTGAGACACTTGAAATAAGACGACAAAAAAAGGCGCCTTGATAGCGCCTTTTTTGTGATAAGACTATTTAGTCTCTTTTGTATCCAACTGCTCCTGAGTACTCTTTCGCATAGCCAACAAGATTACCCTCAGTATCTGCTATAAAATCTGCCGAGGTACCTGTAAGGTTTGGATAGTATGTCTTAGTAATAGAAGTATTAATTGGCTTATTACTAACAACAACATTCCCATCGAACATATATTTATTTTTACCCTCGAAACGGATCCATGTGATGCCGTTCACAAAGGTATTTCTATAAATATACGAGTTGTAATGCTTGCCGTCCCAAGAGCTTTGCCCAGCGAATCGTAACGCATTAGCTCTGTCATATTTACCATTAAAAACAATTTTATTCCAGGCAACTTCATGGTCATGAGGAATCTCAGGCGACTCTTTCCCATACCCTATACATATACCGCCACTAGTTACATTGTCGTAGACATGATTATCCCGAATCGTGACAAAACTAGTCGTGCCTTTTGCCCAAAACCCACAGGAATTATCACTGTTCTTTGCTCGATTGCCTTCTATTAGCACATAACTTGAGTAGTAAATATCTACATAAGAACCGTTACCACGACCATTATTAAACTGATCGTGAAGGTTATCTTTATATAGAATGTTCTTTTTATGAGATCTTCTGTCAGAAATGAATACGCCGGCAGGATTGTCGTTGCCAGCCGTTCCCATGCCATGATTGGTGAATGTATTTCTCCACCAGGTGGCTCGGGTGACATTGCCAATAGCCCAAAAGAAATGCGCATTGCTAACATCCTGGCGGGAGTCGGTAAAATGCAAATCCGCTATGAACAGATCTGTCATCTTTCTGGGGTCAGTAAAAATTTTTGCTTTTGACGCGTCTATAACAGGTAATTCGCCGGGAAAGCCGATCAAGGAAGGAGTCTTCGAACGTGAATCGAGTCTCACATTTCCATTAGTATCTTCACCGCCGATGAGACTATATTTGCCATCCCTGAACACTATGATTTTATTGTGATATTTTTTATCCCCCCTATCTCCCTTATACCAGTCACTGACATCTTCAAGTGGCTGCTCAATTGTGCCTTTTTTATCTCCTGTATAGCCGTCTTTGATAAACACAAATTTGCTATTATCGATGGTCACTGACCAGGTTAAGTCTACCGTATTGCCAACCTTATCTGACACTCTGACACGAAATGACGTCTTGCCACTGGCAGCAGATTCAGGGTCCCAGGATATAACGCCATAATTATCTGAGCCCTGCGTATTACCAATTGTTGCACCTTCTGGCCCCTCTACTAACGTGTAGGTAAAAGGCCAGGCTCCCCCCTGAACACCTACGGGAATTTCATAAGGCATATCCGTATGTGCCCATCGGTGGCGAGCGTAAGATTGTGTTTCACAATCAGGCCGCGGATAGACAGGGTGCATTGGCATCTTTGCCTCATAAGACCACTCTGTAATTTTATCTTCAGCATGCACAGTAAGAGATAGTTGAAAAGAAATTAATACTGCCAGGACAAAGGTACCTAGTAATTTCATATAGACTGCCTTAACAATTTTTAAAGGGGTGATTCACTTAAGTTGACTCAAGTGTAGACAATACATTGCTTTTTGCACGGTCTAAACGACTGTTGTAGCTCATTTTAAACTGGGTTATGTTATCTGCTGCGTTAGTTAGCAACGCTTCGTCGATACTACGATTCAACGCACCACTGTTGTTTTTAGTATAAAAGGCTGCATTACCAAATAACTCACGATTTACCGGGGTATCAGATAAGATAACTTTCTGAGAGGCTGAAATTGCCTCGTAAGCACCACATACCAAACAATCTTCCCGTTCTGTCAGGTCAACAATTGCTTTGGCATCATGAAGTAGCCCAACGTATTCATCCTCATCCACGAAGCCCGCTAAAATAATATTGTGAGGTAAATTTTTTAAGTCTGCTTCACTAAAATATTTTCGAAAATTTCCGGAAAAAATAAAGTTTAAGTCTGAGCGGGCTTTCGCTACTTCAATATAGACTGAAATTGGTTCATCTTCGGCCCAGGAACATACCACGAAAACAAAATTTGAGTAGTCCGGCTTTTTAGGCATCGTTAAGTCTGGTAAAGGATCGCTGACAACCGCACTGAGTATTCCTTTTTCCGTCAAATAATGTTTCAACGGTTCATTCGTGACAATAACGCAGTCTGACGCCCTGAGGATTGTAAGATTAAACCATTGAAGAACCGGATATTTCCCTTCCTTTGGTCTAACGCCGGCATTATGTGCATCGATAATCAACTTATACCCAAAGATCGGTTTTGCAATCACCGCAAGCGCAGACAAAACGATTGAAGGATTTTGGACAAACACAAAGCGATATCCGCTTTTGAAGATTTTCACCGTCTCTGTAATGCAGTGAAGGTATCGGAAAAAACGTTTCCGGGAAGACAACACCTGCTTATAGTCTGCGTCAAATAATTTAGCCATTGAACGGTTTCGAGGTTGCCGTTCCCATGTTATCCATACCTTATCGTACTTCATTGCTTCTCAACTTATATTGTGGCTCCACCAGCGAATCTGTTCTCTTATTGCTCAAGGAGTTAATTAATGCAGTTTGAAATGCGATAGAAAGCCATAAGAAAGGATAGTAGCCCACCGTTACAAACTGCCCTGCTATAACAAAGCCGACAATACCAACCTTTAAAGCAGGCCATAAAAAGTGGTACACCTCATCTTGTTTAGTTTGATCGCGTTGCGATGAAATAAATGTCACTCTCTTCTTAAGCAGTGCATTAGCTATGAGCAATAAATATGCAAAGAGCCCAGCGAAACCGGCATCCGTCCCAATTTGTATAAAAATGTTATGTGGTAGCTCTGCATAATCGTAAAGAACATCTTCCGGATAATAGGTTTCGAAATAGGGCCTGAAATTAAAATAGCCTACACCCAACGCAGGATGGTCTTTCATCATCTCCCAACCGTTTTCCCAATATAGCTGCCTTTGCATTGATGATTTATCAGTACCAATGGTCGTATAGCGATCCTTTTGCTCTTGGGGAAGCACCTGCCACCCTATATAGCCTGTAATTAATATTCCGATAATAACTTTAGGTTTAAAAATTTGTCGCCAGAACATTAATAGCAATTGTACTACGAGAGCTATTTGAGCGCCTCGACTACTGGAGCCAAGAATCGTTAGCACTGGACATATAGTGGCAGCAAGTAGAACTATTTTTTCCCATTTCCCAACATCACCTTTCAAGGCTTTATAGAGATAAAACCCTATAGGAAATAGTACTAGCATTAAAATCGCTAATTCACCGGAGTTTTCGAAGTAGCCGGACGGCCCTTTTAATCCCCAGGATGTGAACCCAAAGCCTCTCATCGCCCAGTTTTTTGTTGTGCCAATAGCGATTTTCAAAGCACACAAAAAGAACACAAGGAATAACGTATAAAAGCGCTCTCTGGTAGTTACTATTGTAGTAATAAGAAGAAATATTATTACCCATTGTATGAAGTATATATAGTACTGTATCGACCAGCTAATATTGAATGCTGTAACCATAGATAAATGTAAGATAACAGTGAAGAGGAGAAGCAGTGCATGCGTCCCAGTAAACCGGAATTTAGCTTTGCTATCTGAAAACAACCCTACAAAACTGAGTAATAAGAAAAACTGCGCCCAGGGCATGAAGTCTAAAAACGTAAATATTGACTGGGGCCGGAACATTTCCACAAACATATACCCACAGATGCTTTTGAACGCCAGAGATTCCGATTTAAAGTAGGACCATAAGTTTTTTACTTTTAGAAACAAAAAGTCTGAGTCGTGGAAAGTTTGCGCCTTGGTTTTCATAACGTTCTACTTCTTAATTGTAGTTATTAGCGACAATGTGGCTTCTTCAATCTGTTGCATACATTTATCGAAAAAGGCTTGATTAGTATTGAAGGGATCGTGCAAATACACCGTCTTATTTGACGCAAACTGCCCTATAAGCACTTTATTTACGTTCGGGTAAAGCGCGTTCAGCTCATCCAGGTGGGCCGGTTCCATTACAATGAGTAAATCACCCTTAAGGGGCGTGTAGTCAACCATTTTAGTGGAACGGTGACGTTCCAGGTTGTAACCATGGCGTTTAGCGTAGTCCAGCGTTTTATCGAAGGCCGGATCGCCTCCACGGCAATGCAAACCAAATGAGATAGCCGGAAAGCCAGCTTTCAGACTGACAGCCTCACCAAAGGGACTGCGGCATATGTTGCCACTACACACATAGATTAAACGTGTTGTGTCTTTTATATTGTTGCCATTTGCACTTTTGTAAGCGCCTAACCGCTTTTTGATATTGAACTTAACGTAACGGGCAAGGCCTCGTTTGGAACCATAGGTATCGGCGATATACTGACTGTAACTCAAGAGATTGGCTCCACATTTACTGCTTGCGAAGGAAAAGATGTGTCTACGGCAGCATAGAGCTGCGCGTAGGCATTTACCATGGCCGGTTGAGAAAACGCCTCTTGTACACGCATTATTGCCTGCTGGTTCACTTTACTTTCCTGCCAGGTGCTTACGCTGTTCGCAATGGCATCGGCTAATGCGTCTGCATCAATGTCCACCAATGCGCCCTGCGCTTCATTCTGAATAATTTCCTGCGGCCCGCCACACTTGGTGGCTATAACCGGTAGGCCTGTGGCCATCGCTTCGATAGTACTAATGGAAAACCCTTCAGCGTCTGAGCTTAATACAAAACCGTCGAGGTTTTGCAAATATTCTGCCGTGTCATCAATAAAACCAATAAAGTGGATATTGGTCACGCCCAGCGACTGCATTTGTGCGTCCAACTTTTCTTTAATTGACACTTTCGGGTCGCCGGCAATAACCACCGCTACACGTATGCCGCGCTGATTCAGGCGGTGTACGGTATCAACCAGAATATCATAGCGCTTCGACTTTCTTACATTGCCCAGTGCGCCCAGTAAAAAGGTATCGCTACTGATAGCCAACTCACGCTTTAACCGGGTAACCCGGGCTGTACTATACAGGCTGGTATCAATACCATTATAAATGACACTGGTACGTTCAGGCACTAACAGGTTATGCTCCTGGATCTTTTGCTGAAGCGAGTGACTTACTGCCACAAACCGTGCGATGCCATTTCGCATAAACCACAGTTTCAGGCGTTTAAAACGTTCATTGGGCGACACATCCACCATGCCGTGGTAAGTTGCCACAACGGGCGTTCGGGTAATTAACCCGACGATACTAGCATACACGTTGGAGCCCAGCAGGTGTGACTGGATAAGGCCTATATTGTGCTTTTTTATCAACTGACACAACGACTTAATAAAGCCAACATTAAAGCTGCCTTTTGAGTCAATTATGATCGGTTCTATACCTTTGGCGCGTAATTGCTTTGCCACGTATCCCTCGCCACGAATAACGGCGACAGAATCGGTATTGAGGCCTCGTATTTTATCGGCTAATGTGATGAACACATCTTCAGCCCCTCCCGGGCCGGTTGTGTCAATCAAGTGCATAATTTTATAGGTCATAATGAGGTGTAAGGCGTTAGCCGAAAAACTTCCTATTTTTTACTACTAAAGACAAGGATAACAAGCAAAATCCTTGCTGCATACTGGACATTGTTGTAACGCCATGGAAAAAACCGCAGTATTAATTTTTGATGCAGCACAACGAAGTGCACTGGCCACCACCCGCGCATTGGGAAAGCGTTCTGACATTCAGGTTTTCACCACTGACAGTCACGAACAGGCCTTGGCGGGATGCTCTCGCTACAGTCATCAATACCTGACGTGCCCAAATCCTTCTGATGATACGCAGAAGTTCCTCAACTGGGTTAATGATACCGTAATAAAGTATGAGATTGACTTTTTATTGCCAGTTACGGAAGTCACCAGTCGCACGCTGGTGCAGCACCGTGATGCACTGCCTCCCTGCAAACTCCCCTTCGCTGATATCGATACGTTACTGTCTTTAAGTGACAAGTCAGCCCTGAATCATCTGGCTGAATCGCTTGGTGTTCCTGTGCCTTTTTCCCAGTATTGTCAGCGCGCGTCGGATATCGACCATAGTGCCATCAGTTTTCCCTGTGTGTTAAAGCCTGCCCTTTCAAAGGTGCTGGTTGATAACCAGTGGCTGGAAACCCAGGTCCATATTGTGCATAACGCATCGCAATTACAGCAATTAACTGAAGACAAGGTGTATTTCAATAACCACCCCTTTATGGTGCAGCAATATATTGATGGCCATGGTGCCGGCGTTTTCTGCTATTACCAGAAGGGCGAGGCAAAAGCGTTTTTTGCCCATAAACGTCTGCGGGAAAAGCCGCCTTCAGGCGGTGTGAGTGTATTAAGTGCCAGTGCGCCAATTAATCCTGATATGGAAAAGCATGCCAGAGCGCTGCTCGACGCGGTGAACTGGCACGGTGTGGCCATGGTGGAGTTTCGCGTGGCAGCAGATGGCACGCCTTATCTGATGGAAATCAATACCCGCCTGTGGGGCTCATTGCAACTGGCCATTGATGCAGGCGTCAGCTTTCCGGAACTTTTGTTTGATGGCGAATATAAAACGCTCGAACGACACCGTGGATTCAAAGAAGGCGTGCAGCTTCGCTGGTTATTAGGCGATGTGGATAACCTTTACCTACAACTGAAAGATAAACATCTCAGCACCAGCGAGAAACTTAATGCGGTAGGCACATTTTTAACACCTAAGTTCAGTAACCGCCGTCACGAGATCAACCGTATGGATGATATGGGCCCGTTCTGGTTTGAACTTAAGCATTATCTGTAAGTATTATGATTAAGCAATTAGTAAAAAATACGTTGTCGTTTGCAGCCGGCACACTTGGCTGGTCGATGGTCAGGCGCGGTAACAAGAAGCTGATAATTCTGATGTATCACCGCGTATTGCCGGAAAATGATCCTCGCTATCAGCGCGAAGAGCCGGGTATGGTGGTGTCGGATAAGACCTTTGCCATGCATATGCAAACCCTGCATGATGAAAAAGTGCCGGTTATGACAGTTTCTGACTGGCTGGCGCAACCGGAAATCACCCGCGCGCCGCTGACTGTCGCCATTACATTTGATGATGGCTGGCTGGATAACTATGAGTTTGCCTTTCCGGTGTTAAAACAGTTTGGCTTTCGCTCTACCCTGTATGTAGTGACCGACTTTTTAGGCAAGCCTGCGCCCTTCTGGCCAAATAAGGTGCTTCAGTTATTGTTAGCAGAAGGTGCGCAGCCAACCGACGACTGGGGCCCACTATTGCGGCTAATTGATAAACGCATTTCGCTGCCCTTAAGCAGGGATGAAGCCGCCCGGGTCATTGATCATTTAAAACGCCATTCAGATCATGAAATTTATAACGCACTGGCGGCCATTCCGGCAAAACAGGATAGCCCTGTTGAGATGATATCTACTGAGCAGCTGCTTGATGCGAAAGCTGCCATGGGTGTAGAGGTTGGCAGCCATACCCGCCGTCACTACAGGCTTAAGGAAGGACTAAGCGAGACGCTTTTGCAGGAAGAGATTGTTGAAGCCCAGCAAATTTTGCAAGAAATGACTGGTGCGCCCGTTACCACATTTTGTTTTCCTAATGGTGACTTTTCAGAGCAGGCATTTGATATTGTAAAAGCGCATTACTCAGCTGCCGTTACCACAATGCGTGGTATTAATGAGGATGGCAGCTTGAATCCGCATAAACTACTTCGTATCGGTGTTCATAATGATATCAGCGATACGCCTATGAAATTCAAAGCCAAACTATCAAATTTCTTTTAGTTGTTAATTTTTAAGAAAAAGGAAACTCGTTTTAATGAGCGATAAAAATTTGAAGTATAAGTACGTTATTACCTCTGGGTGGTGGTGTGGCGATGACCCGAATGAAAAGCGAGTTCGTTACGGAAGCGAAGAAATACGATCAGTTTCCTTTTTTCGTAAGTGGAAAAAATCCGTGCTGAATAACACGCAGCCGCAGAAAATTCTCATTGTCGACAGCAACTCCCCGACGAAACCTGATCCAGAAGATCTGAACGATGTTGAATTTGTTTCGTTGTCTGAAAATGCGGGACACAGTACAGCACATACGGGGAAATACTGTGGCTACATGCGCTCAGTGATAATGGGACTGACTTACGCCTCTCTGTGCGACTGCGATTACTGGGTCTATGTTGAGCAGGATGCCTTGTTACAGGGTGAAGGGGTGATTGAGCATTGTATTTCTAAAATGAATACGCCATTTATGTTTGGGAATGCAGCCGGGGTTCCACAGCTTTTACAGCAAAGCCTGATTATCATTCGCCGGGATGGGTTCGAGGATTTTCTGAAATACCTGAATAATATTGAACTTGCCGACAATCAAATGCCTCCCGAAACAAAGTTCGCGCTGGCCGCAAGTCCTAAGCTGCGCAAGCTTCCGCGAATCCTGTTTATGCCTAACACTAAAAACAGCTGGATGCGCAAAAAGATGCGCCCATTAATTAGGTTTCTCGTCGCTCGATTACGTGGCTATGAAGATTTGCCTATAGGGTATGGACGTGCAAGACCCATAGATTTTAGTGATACCTATCTGTATTTCCAGCATGCAAGTGAAGAAGAGCTTTCAGCGTATTACACACAAAACGAGGATCATAAAAACCTCGACCTGGTGAAGGATTAAAACGTGGTAGATAAAAACTTTATTTTTTTAGCGGGTCATCATCGTAGTGGCACGTCTTTGTTACATGAAATTATCAGAAATCACGATGATATAACCGGCCTTACTAACACAGACGTCCCAGAGGATGAGGGGCAACACGTGCAAAGCGTGTTCAAAAGTGCTAAACATTTTGGCGGCCCCGGTAAGTATATTTATGAAGCTGAGTCTTATATGAATGAGACTCACCCACTTGTATCTAGTAGCTCTGCGCAGCAAATCTGGAATGACTGGTCACGTTACTTTGAAACTGAATCATCTCACTTTATTGAGAAAAGCCCGCCAAACTTAATTCGATCGCGGTTTCTTCAGGCCTTATTTCCAAACAGCAAATTTATTGTTATTTTGCGGCATCCTGTGGCGGTCTGTTATGCAACACAGAAGTGGAGCAAGACATCTACACAGTCTTTGATTGAGCATACATTGCGTGGCTACGAAATTTTTGCTGAAGATGTCCGTCATCTGGAATCCGTATATGTATTACGATATGAAGACTTTGTCTGCTCACCCCAAGCTAACATCAATAAAATTTTCTCATTTCTGGGAATGACCCCCGTTACGGTAACGCATGATGTCAGACCAAACGTCAATGAAAAATATTTTGATATGTGGAGAAAAGAAAGAAAATCGATTTGGAAAAAAGTCAGCTTTCCTGTTTCCACTAAACTCGAACAGCGATTTCAGCGTTTCGGGTACAGTCTTAAAGATATTGAGGCACTGCCGGATAGCAATCTCTTGACACGGTAATCATAGTTCATAGGGTTGATTAACATATACCACTATTCAAAGTTGTGGCTTTGAATAGTGAATTCCCGCTCTTTCGTAAATCCGAAAAATCATTCTCTCATTCTTCTCTATATAGTTCAGTGCTTTAGGCGTCCATATTTTCTCTCGATCTTCAGACATTTCAGTAACATTCATACGCTCTTTAGATTTCGCATAATCACTATATTTTTTTGCATAACCATGAGCGGTGAGCAAATTGGCAAGCTGATTATTCAAATCTTCCTGCTGTATAAAATGGATATCCGCAATGTCATCAAATGGCTTTTCACTATTGATATACTCTCGAGAAAGGCTTGATAAAGTTTTTTCAGGTTGCTTGAAAAACATCTGAATAAACTGAACAGTCTGGTCCCCCACTCCCTCAATATTTTTTCCTTCCAACCGGCCGTGGATCATAGCCATTTGCATCAAATCCACGTACTCATCTAATGAAAGATCGGGAAAATTTGGAAAATTTTTCTCTAGTAACTCAGCTTTTAAGGGGGGAAATTTCTGCCACCACTTATAAGTATAAGCGGACATGAAGCGAGAATAAGGGTTTCTGATAATCGTGGTAACTTTTTTATCCCGATATTTGTGCGGTATCTGACAGAAGCACCCATGTTGGTCTTTGGGACGCTTTACGTGCTTCACCTTGATATTGGGCAGCATTAATTCCTCAAAGAAAGGCTTTGATGTAACGTGCAAAGCATCGGTTATCTTCCTTGTGAAGCTTCGGTCTGCTAACTGAAGCTCGTGAACTTCTTTTAGAACGGCTCTGGCGAAGGTGCTACCAGTTTTGGGGTAATTAATTAATACAAATGAGTCCGTTATTACCATAATTAATCCTTAGTAAAAGCTTAGAGTCTCCTCAGTGGTAGATTATCGAACAATGATGCCAGGCCATCTGATGTCAATTTCATCCAACTCCTGCCTGTATCGTTGTTGTACTACCTTTTTTTGAACTGGTGTAAAGAAGCTGAATTTCTGTTCATCGGTCTCTGCAGAATACTTTCGGTAAATATCATCGCATTTACTTTCCCACTTTGAACCGCTCTCCACCACGTTTTTTTCATCTACAATTAGTTGCTCGATATTGACTATCGCGGCTTCGCTTGGCGTCACTGTTTCTCGGGGCCTTTCGATAACAGGAACATGTTGTTTCGGACGCTCAATAAAATGGCGAATTACATCAGAAGAAGCATTTTTATAATGCTCCTGCGTCCACACACTTAACGACGCGTTTGGTAAACTGTTTTTCAATCGCTCAATTAGAGGAATCCATGAGGGATAAATATCTTCATTAAACGCATTCTGCAACTTTTCTTTAGCAATAAGCGCTTCTCTTGGATGGTATTTTAAGGCAGTGCAGTAAGCTCCCGACAGCACAGAATCAAAACTTCGGATACTTAAGAATAATTCTGTCGGCGCTACTTTTAAAAGCGTATTAAGAAACGTGAAATCTATGAACGCAAACGGTTGGATATCACAAAGATGTATACAGTCACCAAGAATATTTTCTTCGGATAAGAGCAAAACCGAATCATTGTCACAATCTTTCATTAAGTCTTTAATTAGTGTGCGATTCTTGAAAAACTGAAGTCGATGTTGTTTTAGGCGCTTTCCCCGGGCAAGCTTTCTTATAATGGGTCGGTAATGCTCGCGTTCAAGATAGATAATATTTTCATTTTTTAAAGTTGGAGCAAGATGAGCAAGCGTATCCTGAAAATGTGTGGTGGCAGTTTTGTGCGCTCCGATGTGAGCACGGATGGCTTTTGGCTTACTCATTATCAAGTTTTCGCTGATTGTGCTGGCGAGCTGCAAGTAAATATCGAATTGCAGAGTTAATCTCAACTTTGGTCTTATGCAACGGTTGCTTGCGAATTTTGAAAAACCAGAATTTCAAGTATCTGAGTTTTTGTGTTTTACATTTAAATGCGCGCTTAGCGTAATAAGCACCACGGCCTATGTCATAGCCATAGCGCAACTTTTCCAGTTCATCCTGGGTTTTGCGCCCGTGATCGTGAGAAACAACAATAGAAGGTATATATTGCCCCTTCCATCCAAGCCGAAGACATTCAGCGACCGTGTCTACATCCTCACAAGGAAAAGCTGCCCCGGCCCCAAACAAGGCATCGAAGCCTTGCGCAGCCACCAGAGCTTCTCGTCTGAACATAAAATTAGCACCGTGAATCGCACCTGGCCGCATGACCTGTCCGGGAGTATAAAATTCCGGTGTTTCTGAAAGTTTGATTGTCACGGGCAGATCGTCGGGATCATGTAAAAGCACGCGGCCACCGGCAAACCCCAACTGCTCATCGTTAAATGCCGAAGCGATTTGTTCCAGATAATCAGCGGCCGGGTAGCAGTCGTCATCAGTAAAAGCAATGATGTCATAACTTGCCTGGGCAATACCCGCATTGCGTGCATTGCCTAATCCTTGCGCCTCTTCTTTTTTATAAACAACAGGGAAGGATGCCTGTTGAGCGAATTCCTCAATAACCTGTGCTGTGGCGTCAGAGCTGTTGTTGTCGACAACAATAAGTTCCCACTGATCATCAAAATTAAGCGCTTCAAAAGATTTAAGACACTGCAACAAAGCCGGGGCACGATTATATGTACAGACGATAATAGAAATCATCGACCTTTCCCCTATACATTATTTTCTAATTGTTTGTGCGCGTGCTCATCACCGTAGACCAGCTCCCGGAAGTAATCTGACTTTTCAAGTAGTTCATTGTAGGTACCCGCCTCGGCAATTTTTCCTGATTGAAAGACAAATATATTGTCACACTTTTCAACTGTGGATAATCTGTGAGCGATCATGATAATAGTCATCGACTCAGACAATGTTCTTATTTCCTTCAAAATATTACGCTCTGTAATATTATCCAGGGCACTGGTCGCCTCATCAAGAATCAGCATGCTGGGCTCACGATACAGCGCTCTGGCAATTGCCAGTCGCTGGCGCTGACCACCACTTAATAAATCACCATTCTCACCGACTTTTGTCTCATATCCGGCACTCATTGACTCAATAAAATCGTGGATATTGGCACGTTTAGCGGCCAGCTTTACTTTTTCTTCATCCACTTCCTCGTCCGGTACCCCAAACGTAATGTTCTTGGAAACCGTATCGTTTATCATGAAGATGTTTTGCGGTACGTAGCCGATAGAATGCTGCCAACGCTTGACATTAATCCCTTTTAGCGGTGTATCGTCGATGTCAATTTCACCAGAATCTGTCGTAATAAGGCCACATACCAGATTCGCGACAGTGGTTTTTCCTGCACCTGAACCTCCCACAAATGCAACAAGACTATTTGCAGGCACGGTAAAGCTCATGTTTTTAATGGCTGGCTTAGGTTCATTTGGATAGGTATAGGTAATGTCGTCAACCTTTAACGCATCTTTCAACGTCAGGCTTTCAACTTCCGCTTTATCTTTTTTCGTCGCGGTAAGCACGGCGTCATCAAATTCCTTACTTACGTCCCAGACTACCTTTCCATGCCCTTTTAAAATCGTTATTGATTTATAGATGCCCTGCGCTGCAGGCAATATTTTGTAGCCTGCCATCGCGTAGAAACTCAGGGTTGATACCACCGATGTGCCATTGCCTTCGGTAATCAACATATAAAGAGCCAGCGAAATTATCGCCAAAAAGATGACCGTTTCAACAATAAAACGCGGTAAGTCTCCGGCCAGAGAAATATAAGAGCTCGCATTCAAGCCACGTCGCGTCGTGCGATCTAAACGGTTTTCATACCAGTCTTCGATATGCATAAGTTTAACATCACGGATGCCGCGAATACTTTCCTGCAAAATTTCCAGTTTTTGCCGATTGACATTGGTAACTGTTTTCCCCGACTGAACCGTGCGTTTACGCACTACCATATAAATTACATAGTAGATTGCCCCCACCACAATGCCTGATACAAACGCCAGCATCGGATCCACTGCGAATAAGGTGACGATGATCATTAGTACGATTAAGAACTGAGAAACCAACTGCAGTGATGGCTGCATAACCATGTAGATCATTCGGGGTATCTGCCCGTTGATTTTATTGATCATGTAGCTTGGGCTGTTTTTCATAAAGTAGATGTATTGATTCGCCATATACAGACCAAATAAACGTCTTTGAAGCTGAGAACCAATTGACACAGAAACCCGAAAGGAAAACCAGAGCACTACAGCGGATATGAGGTTTCCAAAAAATATTACAAAGCAAACAATCGCGCCATAAAGTATTAAAAAATTAGTAAAACTGTCTACGCCAGAAAAATCATAAATCGCGCTGTATATAGGATGCGTTTCAACTAACTCCGGCGCTGTAATAATTGCGATAAATGGCGCGATACTACCGATTGTCGCAATTTGTGCTAAAGCAGATATAAAGAATAAAACCTGCAAAGCGTAAACTTTGACGCGCTGCCTTGTGTTAAGCAACCGAAAAAGTTCTTTCAAATCGTTAAACATGAAACTTAAACCTCAAACAATTGTATTGTTTTGCATGTTAAAAATTAAAATTTATCCAGTATAGATACAAGAACCGGGCTTTTAGAAAGTAATTTTCGCATCGCGGTTGACTTAAGCAATGCACTGTCTCGCTTAATCATTTTTAACCGCCTCCCCTTTAGCCCTGCATAATGAATAAAGTATTTACTGAAACGTTGATTAAAACTTCCCCACGCCTTTGTATAGTTAAAGGAACGATCTACATATTGCATTGGGATATTATGTTGATTAACACGATAATTGAAAATGCTCTGATCGTTGAGCCCCGATACCAAACCATTTTTCTTGGCATCTATCCACTTGTCTATTAACCCATCCGTAGTATTAAGTAGCGACTTATATTTGTCTGTGAATAAAACAACACCAGAGTTAAAATATTTGGCTGTCCACTCCACATCGCCTAACGTACTGTTAAGCGCATTTTTCTCATTCATCGCTGCCTTATAGACGTTTTCTACCTCAATAGCCATAACGCGGTCACCCTCGTGCAGCGAAAAAAGATCGGGCGCATCGGGCGACACCAATATGTCGGAGTCTATATAAAGTACCTTTTCGTACTCTTCGAAAAAATCAAAGATTTGATTTTTTTCATAGTACGGACTTAGCGTTTCTGAAATACCGGTTTTTCCCATTACTTTAAAGTCAGCGCCAACTTTTTGAGCATAGTCTCTCATAGTGGGGAGTGTATATTCTGCTAATGCTTCTATTTCTTCGCCGATGACCAGGGTCGTAATAAGAAATCGTTTTTGTGCCACAGGCTTACTCACTTCTTAAATTGCGACAGCGGGATATTGAAATGCTCAATACACGCCTGAAACTGTTTGTCGTTACCGCCACCGCCAACATTTTGCGGGCCCAGTTTAGCATCTTCCTGACTGCCTTCCGTAGTGGGATATTCCTCAAAATAGGGTCTGACCTTTACCGCACTCGTGTTGTTTATCAGCGCCATCGCCTTAAACCAGATGTCATCGGCTTTAGGGGATAACGTTTTAAATAGCGCTATGTTAGTGGCTTCCTGGTGCAAGCTGCCCGGCGGATAAAGTACACCACCGACTCCGGTGGGAAAAATACAATGATCGGGACCCACATGACCCTGTGCCAGCCACCCCCATTTAATATAGGGCTGCATATCGCCACTATTATCAAACTTAATATAGTGGGCGCGATGACAGTGAATAGCATCAGGGACCTTCAGATAGCTGGTAACCAGCTCCTGTAACCAGTGTTTTGGGTAAAGGGTGTCATCATCAGCCGTTACAACAACGGCATCAGGATAATGCATCAACGACGGCACCAGTTTAGTGTGCGGTCCAACATCCTCACACCGTCTGACTGTCAGACCGGCCTTTTCGAGCTGCTTCACATTGTCAGGCAGTTCCCCGCTGGTTTCAGACAGCCAAAGTATAATCTTTGACGGCTGTAATGACTGCGACAGCAACGAATGAATGGTTAAATCTATAAGGTGCAGACGCGACGCTATAGAGGTTAAAGAGACAATTAACTCTCTGCCATTTTCCAGCTTTCCGCCTGGCTTAAGCACTGACTTATCTTTTTGAAGTCGTCTGATAAGCATTGCGTCTTTGAGTTTTTTTAACTGCTTCCTGATCATCTATCCTTTTCTACCTCTTACATAATTGACCCGGCGGGTCTTCAACTTTCAGTCGTCAGCGCTCTTAGAAAGTTTTGTTGCTACGCTTTGAGCCCCAAGTGGCCTTGCCGTAGCTAAAAAATGTCCGCTGGGCATTAATGCCCGCGCAAATCTCATAAAAAATCATGAGTCAGATGTGTTATACAGCATGGCTGCTGTAAAAGACTTCCTGCTCGAAATAAAAATTGCGATCTGTTTAGGTGGCTTATCACCTATCGGATAATGTCACGATAGTACGCGTTCATCCGATCGCCAATTTTATCGGCACTGTAATGATGCTCTACCCACTGACGCGCTGCTGCCTGAATATTCAGCCACTCATCTTTTTTATTAATGACAGCATCGATTGCACTTGCCAGCGCGTCTGCATCCCTGTCCGGCACCAGGTAACCTGATTTGCCATCATCTATACACTCAGGGATACCACCGCTGCGCGTTGCTATGGTGATCAGCCCTGTAGCCTGTGCTTCCTGTAACACTACGCCCTGAGTTTCTTCATGAAAACCGTCCTTTGAGCGCAGGCTCGGCAGAACAAAAATATGTGACTGGCGATAAATCTCAGCCAACTGCTTGTCCGGAATCGCCGAGTGAATACGAATTCGGTCTCCTATCCCCAACCCGTCAGCTTTCGTTGCAATGTTTTCTTTTTCCGGCCCGCTGCCTACGATGGTGTACTGAATGTCATGCCCCTGATCCACCAGTTTTTTTACGGCATCAAGGGCGTAGCGATGCCCCTTATCCGGATGTAATCTACCAACGGTGAGCAGATTGACAGTGCCGTTTTCAGGAAACGGGCGCTGTTGCAATGGCCAGCGAGACAGGTCTATTCCCTGCGGTACAATGATGAACTTTTCTTCCGGTGCGCCCAGCGAAATATATTGTTGTTTGGCAAATTCCGTATTAACGAATATTGCTTCTGCTGTTGCGGTGTATTCGTTTCGCTGCGCATCGGTTATATGTGCCACACCTACAGGCGGCAATCCGTGAAACGTCATAACCAGAGGGGCTTTATTGGCCTGAATAAGCTTAATAAATCGTGCACCGGCTGGTTCGCTGTGAGAATGAATGATATCCGGATTGCAGGCAAATACCGGGCTACTGAGTTTATCAAAAATACGCATTTTGACTGAACGGTCTTTTGCGTTGTAATTGCGCATTAATTGTTGCGTTCGCTGACGCAGCGGCTTATCCGCCATTGCCTTTATATAATCGCGCAACAGCTCAATTTTATCGTCACCTACACACCAGTACTTTTCCAATAAATTGTTTTCAACAATAGCATCGGTAAAAACGGCTTTTTCTTCACGACGGGATACAATTCGATTGTCACCACCGTGACGAATAATCTGTACCAGGTGATTAACCAGCCAGGGCTGAATCAAGCTTGGGAATGAAGCTGCAATAGTGAGAACGTTCACCGCATCGCTATCTCTGGTCTCGGGAAAAGGCTGAAAAAAATTGTTGTTCATATCGCTTACCTGACTACTTGTTCCATGGCTTTTCGCAACGCATCATGCGTGGCTGCGAGTGTATAATGTTGCTGTATCTGCTCACGCGCGGCTTTGCCGTGCTGCTCCTGCCTGTCAGGCTTGCTGAGATAATCAGCAATGGCCTGAGCGGCGCTTTCAACGTTATCCTGCGAGTAAATCGCGCCGGTTTTACCGTCATCCGTAGCTTCACAAACAGAGGGATTATCCGGTACGATAACCGGTAGCCCTGCATACATATATTCTAAGATAGACAGCGAATAGCCGACCTCGCCTTTCGCTGGCTGAAACCCCAGATAACAATGACATAATATTTCACTGGCTTTATCTACTCTTCCCGGGAAATAGCAGTATTGTGTTATATCTAATTCTCTGGCCAGCTGACGGAAACTGTCCAAATCCGGACCATCTCCACACAGCAGATAGCCAATATCCGAAAACTGATGTTCGTGAACGAGCTTTGCGATGACCTCAAGGGCAAAATCTATCCCTTTATACTTGTTTGCACGGGCTGCAGTCACAATAATTTTGTTGGTATTCCCGGAAAACAAACGGTTAAGTCTGCCATCTGTGGCGGGCGCGCAATCAAAGGGTAAAATCCCATTTTGCACGGTAAAACAGCGCTTTTCACTGAAACAGGCGGTTTCCGTCAGCCGTCGCGTAACAAAGCTGGTTGCGCCAAATGCTGCATCTGCACGCAGTAGCGGGAAGTTGGCTTTGACCGTTTTAAGGTGTTTCTTCAGGCCAGATGCCTTTGTTCGCAGGCCGGGAGTGTGATCGTGCACAATAATTTTATCGACGCCGGCAGCGCGATACATGGCGTAAGCCAGAGAGGACACACCGTAGTCAGATAAGTACAATACCCGGATATTATATTTTTTAATAATCGCAATATTGTGACGGATATCACTGAATGTTTCCGGTCGAAAAGTATGCTGGAAATACCGAATTTCGCTCTCTTCGATGTGCTGGGGAATGGCGTTTATCTCTGGATAAGCGAGAAATGTGATATGTGAATCGCTAAACATTTCACTGATTTTTACCCAGTAACTTTCCATCAGCCACCAGGCGTAGCCCACATCAGACTTCCAGTTTGCTACACACAGGATCCCTGGCTGTTGCTGCTTACTCACTGACAAAAGACTCCCCGTCTACACGCTTCCGGGAAAATCCGTCGAAACGGTAACCGAAATTATTGATATCTCTGGCGTATAGCAAGGCGACTTTTTGTCTGGCTTCTTCGCTGTAAACCTCTTTATATCCTTTGCGTTTTGACGCATTGGTATGCTGCAGTGATTCTTTGCAATCTATTTGTTTCGCGATGCGCTCAAAATCGTCGCCAATGGTTTCGAAATAGGCCAGATAATCAATCATCGCCCGGTTTTTGCCATCGCAAATAAAATCACTTTGTGGCCAGAAATGGATATAAGCATACAATCTTTCCGGCGTAAGCCAGTTGATGACAAAATCATTGAAATCATCAATACCAGCGAGGTTTTCTTCAGCCCAACGCTTGTCGTTATCGTCCCAGCCGCCGCCTTTCAGAAATGAAAAGGCAGAATATAAGCGGTCCCAGGGATTGCGAACAAACGCAAATTTAAAATAATCGTTGAAGTCCTTTTTACCGAAAATAACCCGGTATTCCCATGCCCTGTAATGGTAAGGCAATGCGCCGAACAGCGTCAGTGCGACAGAGGTCCCCGCCGTTTTGGTGATGTGAACGAAAATGGCTTTTTTCTGGTCATATGGCGCCAGTGAAAAGTCGCCTTTTGGAGAAGGGTTGACCCGTTTTCGCAAATTTGCCATATGTACTGGATTGCGTTTCTTGTATAGCCAGAATCTGAATTCGGCAGGCACAGCGCTTTTATAAATACTTCTTATCAAGGGCAACATCAAAAATTCTTAAATTAAGTTATGGTACAACAGGGTTTTTGTATATGCTATGCACCAAATATTACAGAACAATAGAGTATGTTTGTATCTGAGTCACTTGTTTTTACAGAGTTACACAAAACTGCAGGAAGCCATCTTTTAAAATTGTTGTCGACCTACGTAGGTGGACAACAGATCGGCAAACATAATCGAATCCCAGAAGATCTTCGTAAAAGATTCGTTTTAGGATCAATAAGAAATCCCTGGGATTGGTATGTCAGCCTGTGGGGTTACGGATGTGATCGTCAGGGCAGCGTCTACTTGCAAACCACACGCAAAAGCAGCCTGCGCTATTGTGTGCAACAGTTGCCACGGGAAATGGGCAGGCAGCGACCATCTGTGGGCCATATCGCACGGCAAATGAAAAGTGACCTGAGCAAAGACAATCAGGCGTGGCAGGCTGTTTATGCAGACTCTGCCGATGTCGATGGGTTTCGTCAGTGGGTCAGAATGATGTTTGACCCAGCCAGAGCCATGGATATAGGTGAAGGTTACGGTTTCAGCCCGTTCAGCCAGCATGCAGGTTTGCTGAGCTACCGTTTTTTCAAATTATTTACAGCCCTTGACGAACGCGTTTACGATAAATCGCTGGATACCTCGTTTGAAAAACTAAAATTGATCTGGAATGAACAAGGCTTTGTAAATGCCTTTATCCGACAGGAAAATTTAGAAGATGATTTTATATCTTCAGTCGCAAAAGCGGGTATTTCTCTGTCCGATTCAGACAAAGCATCCATCCTTGATGGAAAAAATAAAAAAACCAATACATCTTCCCGCAAGGCTGTTTCACATTATTACGATGAAGAAACGGCGAATATTATTTTGCAGCGCGAAAAGTTTATTATTGAGCGTTTTGGTTACGATGTTAATGCAGTATTGAGGTAAGCATGGCTGGAACCCGATTCAGACAAGTCACCCGCGAAGCGCTGGGTAATATTTTACGTGAAGTTAAAATCGCTGCTAAGCCAACGCCGAAACCTGAGAAATGGGTATTTCTGGTTGGCTGTTATAATTCAGGCACTACCCTGCTCTCTGAGTTGATGGGACGACACCCCAGCATTTCTGCTTTGCCTACAGAAGGCCACTTCATTACAGACCAGTTTCTGAAAGACTACGATCTGGGTATACCGCGCATGTGGGTAGACCGGGAAGACATATTTTGTCTGAATGAGAATGACGAAGGCCCGGACGTTGTCCGCATCAAGAAAGAATGGGGAATGCGACTGGATTTGAAAAAGCCTGTCCTGGTGGAAAAATCGCCGCCTAACGCTGCCCGAACACGGTGGTTTCAGAAGCACTTCGAGAACGCCCACTTTATCGGTATTGTCCGTAATGGGTATGCGGTGGCTGAAGGTATTTCGAGAAAGGGCGATCCGAAATCTATTAAGGATGGATGGCCGATCGAAAAATCAGCCTGGCAGTGGGCACGCAGCAATCAAATCATGCTGGACGATGCGCAAAAACTAAACAATTTTCATTTGTTGCGCTACGAAGATCTGGCAGGCTCTCCGCAGGATGAGCTTAATAAGGTTGCCAGTTTCTTGGGGCTCGAAGCCTTTCCTGATTTAAGCACGCAGAACTTCGCAATACATGAGCGTAATGACAGCGTGAAAGACATGAATGCGTCAAGCATCAAAAAGTTATCAGAAGCGGATATTGCGCAGATTAATGAAACGGCCGGTTTCATGCTCGACCGCCTCGGTTACAGCCGTCTACCCGGTTAAAGCACTTTCATACAGCGCCGTAATCTCACTGGCATTACGCGCTGCTGTATACGCATCAGGAAGCGCCACTTTCGGTGGCGCGTTTAATAACGCTTCCACCCGCTCAGCGTAACCTTCAGCACAATGTTTTTCTACCAGCCCATTACAAGCTGCAGCGTTGAGCAGTGGAATAAGTCCGCCCGTGGCATGGGTGACCATGGGTACCCCAAGCGCCAGGCTTTCAAGGGCAGTCATAGGCAATCCTTCGTGATCTGATGGCATCACCAACAAGTTCATTCTCGCAATCCAGCTTCGGATAATATTGGTATGCCCGTGAAATGTGACAAAGCCATTAAGATTATGGCTGGCCGCCCAGCCTATGTGCTCTTCAAGTAAGCTACCACCGCCAAACAGATGAAAATGCACCGGATGTTTGGTGCGCGCATTGTGATGGACCAACTCTGCCATTTTAAGAAACAAATCAACGCGCTTCACCGACTCCATACGACCAACAAAACCGACATGATATTGTGTGGTTTCATCATTGATCGCCACATCGTTATCGTGTGCCTCTGCATCCCTGCGCACTGACTCTGCATCAATCCCGTTGGCAATAGTATGAATTTTATTAGCGGGAAACTGCCCGGTTAACTTTTCCGTTAAGTCATCTGAGACGCTGATGATGCCGTGCTGAAGCCTTTTTCCGGTGAAGCGGTCAGCGCCTATTTGGAGGCGCTGCTTAAGACTCGGCGTAAACTCGGGGGCGCCGTGAACGGTTCTGAAAGCCGGTACGCTAATGGTCATTTTATTGGCCAGCGAGCCCAGGATATTCTCTTTCTGCCGATGGGTATGAATCACGTCCGGCTGATACCGGTGCAGCTCAAGTTTGATTTTTTCAAGCAGCTTTCCAAAGCCGAAGCGGCGTTCATCCAACACAGTAACGGTAACCCCCGATTCCGCCAGCATTTCGGCCAGTCTGCCAGGATTTAAAATGATCGCATGAACGGTATGCCCTTGTTTGACCAGCTCGGTACACAATGTCCAGACCTGTACTTCTGCGCCCGCCCAGGTGTCGCCGGAGGCAATATGAAGTATTTTCATCAGTTTACCTTTGTGCTGTAGAGTGCTTCAATTTGCGGCGTCAATGCCCGGGCCACTTCCTCAGGGTCGCCACACTTACCGCGGCAGTCCACCTGTAGTATAACGGCGCTGGCTATCGGCGAACTGAATATTTGCTTTAACTGCGCCAGTTTTCCATCCAGTTCGGAGGTAACCACCTCATCGCCAATTCTGTACACCCAGAAGACCACTTGCCCGCGCCGCGTCAGGGCCGCATTGACCGGATTATCGCCGACAGTTATTTTAACTTTACCAGCCACCCCCGCCGCGGGCTGATTCGCATAATAGATAAGCTCTTTGCCCTGCGCTTGCTTGACATAAGACGCAATGACCAGCGTCATTCGGTAATTGGTTTGACGCCCGTTGAACACCTGACTGAAATCATGCCCCTCATATTTCACGCCGATGCGGGATAAATCATTCTTTGCTGCGCTCATCGTTGCCAGTGATGGCGGCAACTTGACAGTGAGGTTACCCTGATTTTCCTGATTATTACTTTGATTCCACCAGACCGGTAGCGCAGCGAACGCGACCATCGTAGCAATGAGTGCGCCTGCCATTTTACCGGTTATCTTCAGGTCGGGTTTGGTTCCGCTACCGGTAAACTCCCCATCTTTTTTCTCCAGCCGCTTAGCATAGAAGAAGAAAAACACAGCCAGAATGGCAAAAATGACCCAGCCAAAGAAACCATGCTCGTAAACCAGCTCGCTTTGCATTTTTGATTCATAACCAATCAGAATCAGTAAAAATACCCGAATCCAGTTGCCGACCAGCGAGAGCAGTACAATGAGCGCCACGGCACGCAGCTGCAGAGACAACTTTTGCAGGTTCAGGTAGGCATAAAATACTCCAAGACACACGCCCGCCAGCAGATAATTGAGTCCGGCGCAGCCATGGGCAATGCGCATCACACCATAGGGCATATGAATATCATAGCCATCAATAAACGCGGTTATTCCCACGGCATGAATGAGTTTGGTATTGACCCAGGTGGTCAGATTCTGAAGCGGTACAATCAGTACGTCCATGATGGGTAACGCCAGATACAGCGACAGTACCGGTACCAGTGTCTTAAAACTATTTTTAATACCCACCATAGCGGCCAGCGCGCACCACAACACGCCCGGTAACACCAGCGTTTGTAGCAACATGACCTGAACAGCATTGGCCGCAAGCCAGACTAAACCGGCTCCCAGTGCCAGTGGCACCGGCCAGAATGATGGCGAAAATTTCTGCCAGCGAAAATCTGTCACCAAAACGTAAATCACGAACATCAGCAAAATATAGCCGTGGGAATACGTTTCGTTATTTTTACTCCAGAGAGTGTGTAAGGTCAGGTAGGTATCAGGGACGGCCAAACCAGTAATGACCAGTACCGCAATGATAATCGCCAGCGCTTTCAAGCTGACAGACGAGAAAAAACCAGATGTGTCCATATTTACTTCAGATCCTGTAACAACCGCGGCACGATTTGTTTAAACTTTATTTGCGTAACTGTTATCGCTGGTGCTGATGATTCAGCACAACATCACTTATTTTTGTATCCGGCTTTTTCAAAAACCCTTGTTGCGCAGTGATTTTTCAGAACAATTTAACGCATGATTGAGCCTTATCTTACTCGTTACGTATATTAGTGCAACACGTGCCGCCTGTGCGCATTTTTTAGCAGTAACCAGCCACTTTGTTTTGCGTGTACTTCACTGAATTTTATCGGTAAAGTAGAGCATCAATGGGCTGTCAAATAAGACATAATGGATATGACGTTTTTATTCTGGATACTTCTACTACTTTCCGTATTTAGCTACTTTATTTACCCTTTTACCTTGCTTTTACTAAACAAGTTCAAAGCAGATGAAGCAGCCATCAATCCACCTGATGAACCGGCCAGCTATCCGGATGTCACATTGATCGTGACCGCTTACAATGAAGAGAAGCGAATCAGAGAGAAAATTAAAAATTCGCTGGAGCTGGAATATCCGGACGGTAAGCTGGCGCTGGTAGTGGCATCAGACAGCTCTACCGATGAAACAGACAGCATCGTTGAATCCTATGCAGATCAGAATGTTCGCCTGGTTCGGGCACAGGAGCGTTTGGGTAAAGAGAATGCGCAGCTGGCGGCCATTAAGACCGTTGAGCACGGCATTATTGTCTTTTCTGATGTAGCAACCCGCATTGAGCCTGATGGCATCATGAAACTGGTACGTTACTTCGATAACCCGACAGTGGGTGCAATAAGCAGTGAAGATCGCTTTGTCAGTAAAGATGGCAGTGTTGCAGGCGAAGGCGCCTATGTGAAATACGAAATGTGGTTGCGCAAGCAGGAATCCAAGCTGGCTGGCCTGGTTGGGTTAAGCGGCTCATTTTTCGCAGCCCGTGTTGAGGTGTGTGAACAATGGGATATTCACTCCCCCAGCGATTTTAATACTGCGTTGAATTGTGCTCAGGCAGGTTATAAAGCGGTGACTGCGCCGGATGTGTTGGGTTTTTATACCGACCTGGCTGATCCCAGCAAAGAATACGCCCGCAAGATACGTACGGTTATTCGTGGCATGACTGCATTGGAGCGCCACCCTGAAGTGATGAATCCAGGCAAATTTGGTTTATTCTCTTTTCAGGTATTGTCGCACAAACTCCTGCGCTGGTCCGTGCCATGGACATTGCTTGGTTTGTTCATCGTCACGCCCTTCTGTATGGACGAAAGCGGGTTCTACGTATTGGCCTATGTGGCGCAACTGGCATTTTACGGTATCGCACTTGCCGCCCATTGGTCTGATTCTCTGAGACAAAAATCATGGGCAAAGATTATTTACTTTTTCGTTCAGGTGAATATTGCACTGTTGGATGCCGGTATACAGTTTCTGTCCGGTAAGCGTATGACTGTGTGGCAGCCGTCGGCACGATGAAATGGTCGCAACTTGCCCCGGTCGGCACTCGTGTTCTTCCCCGCTCTCGTGATTATCTGCCAAGCCCGCTGACATTCAGCGGGTTTGATTATAGCCTGGTAAATTCTGGCACGGCCGCGCTGGGAGCGATACTTGCCTGGTACCGCAAACAACATGACGCCGGGCAAGCATTAACAGCGGTTATCCCTGGTTATACTTGTCCTGACCTTGTGGCCGCATGCGTTTACGCTGGTGTTACGCCAGTCATCGTAGATCTCACTGCTGACCGGTATCAGCTTAACAATGAGCATATTGCGCAGCTGGATAAAAAGCCTGATATCATCATTTGTCCGGCGCTGTTCGGTATGAGCATGGATCTTGCGCAAATTCGCGCCCTAGTGGGTGATGAAACGTTGATTATTGAGGATAACGCGCAGTGGTTTCCCGAAGTGTCAGTGACGTCCAGTCTGGTCTCATTGAAACAGTACGCCCTGCCCGCCCACACGCATCAGGCAGATTTTTTTATTACCTCATTCGGACGAGGAAAACCGGTCAACTTGATGGGCGGCGGTTTAGTCGCCTGGAACACCGCCCGGGTTTCATCATTCGAGCCTGATATTGCTCCGGCACCGCAAAGCTCGTCTATGTTCGATATAAAACGCAGATTGTTTAATACTGTTTGCCGACCGGGATTCTACGGGGCAATCTCGCGTTTCCCCGGATTGAACCTTGGTGCGACTGTTTATCATCCACTACATGAAGTCCATGCCATGGACGCCATCCGACAGGAACGTCTGACCGCGAGTATACTGGCTTATTTACGACAACCTGTTCACATCCAGACCATGTTGCAACAGGCCGTAACTCCATTATGGGCACCTCAGTCAACCCAATGCCGATTGCTGCGCTTTCCGATTCTGACCCAAAGTAAGCAAGCCCGCAATCACCTGCTCAGGATATTTAATGAGGCCGGACTGGGCGCGTCGGCCATGTACGGCGAACCACTTTATGACATTGATGGCGTTGCCAGTGATTGTCAGGCACCTTTTTCCACGCCGGTGAGTAAACTGATAGCCGAGCGATTATTAACACTACCGCTGCATCATCACGTAAAAAAACATCACGTGCATCGAATGGTCACGATTTTGGACGATAATCGACAGTGGCTGGCGGACGCCCCGCCTAATCAAGATTAAGATAAGTATGGATATCAAAGCAGTAAAAAAACAACTTAAAGCCTTGAAAGCGGAAAAAGGTAAAATTGCGCGTCAGTTCAAAGATGTAGAATCAGGCTCTGCAGAACATCAGGCACTTGTCGCAAAGATGCAGGAAATCAGCACGTCGGTCAAAGCACTTGAAGCTGAGCAAAAAGCACTGTTAAAGGCGCAAAATACGGAGCAGGAAGACGTTTCTGAGGTGCCCCTTCCCGGTCAGTTTGAACAGCCTGAAACGACATTTAATGGTGATTTCTCTGTTTCACGTGTTCCGCAAACAGGTGATCTCATGCCATGGTGGGAGTTTGTATCCAGTCACAAGCAAGCATCGGTATATCACAAAAAAGACGTTTGGCAGTTTCTGACCAGCCAGCCCTATACAACGGGTGAAGTGCTGCTGGCGCGCGACGACAAAGGTAATGTCATAGGCGGTTTGCCCCTCATTTTTTTAACCACTCCTCTGTTAGGTAATTTTGGCGTATCGCTTCCTTTCTTCAACTATGGCGGACCGGTGACCCGGTTTGAAAATGTGTTCACTGCCCTGCTTGACGTATGTCAGCAAGATGCACGGTCTGGGGATGCTAAGTATACGGAAATCAGGACAACCACGAAGAGTCAGTTTGAGGCGTCGACCAAAAAGGTATCAATGCTACGTGCGCTTCCAGGCTCGGCATCCGTTTTTGATGACGAGATTGGCGCTAAAGTCAGAGCTCAGGTAAAAAAGGCAGAGCCCTACCGTCCTAAATTTAAAGTGGGTAAGCAAGAGTTACTGGATGACTTTTATGATGTTTTCGCTCGCAACATGCGCGACCTGGGGACGCCGGTTAATGATAAGCGGTTTTTCTCAGCACTCATGGACGCACTGCCGGAACAGACATTCATTGCCGTTGCATACGTCGACGATCAACCGGTAGCCACAGGTTTTCTACTGGTAAATGGTCGCATGATGGAAATCCCCTGGGCCTCTACGGTTCGCGATGCCAATAAGATGAATATGAATATGTGGCTCTATCATCAAATATTACATTTCGCCATCAAGAAAAAAATGAAGTGGTTCGATTTTGGCCGCTCTACACAGGATGCCGGGACTTATCGCTTTAAAAAGCAATGGGGTGCAGAACCGTTGCAACATTACTGGTATAACTTTAGCGCCGAGCCCTCAGGAGAGTCTTTAAATCCGGATAATCCTAAATTCAAACTTGCGATAGCAGTCTGGCAACGGTTGCCAGTCTGGCTGACGCGGCGTATCGGACCATTTCTTTCAAGGCAGCTTCCCTGATGGAAGTAAGGCTGGATACCGGTCACGCTGGACTGACAGCGATAAGAACGCACTGGCAGGCACTGGAGGAGCGTGTTAAACCATCGGTATTTATTCGCTACGATTGGTGCCACACTCAGGCCTTAATGGGTTCAGATGCCGTGTTGCTTAGCGTGTGGGACGGGGAGCGATGCATGGCTATTCTTCCCCTGGCACTGCGCCAGTTATCCGCTAAAGTCAGAACCAGGGTGTTAACACATCTGTGTCAGCGCTTTACGGATTATCAGACGTTACTTATTGATAAAGACGCCGATAGTGAAAGTGTATTCGATGCCATGCTGCACAAGCTTGCCAGCTCTCCATTTGGTAAATATTCGCTGTACTTTCCTTACCCGGACAATCAACTCAGTAGCGTATTGCAAAACCAGCCAGGATGCCGGCACTGTCAGTCATGGACCCATACACAATTCAGAAGCCTGGGAGCGCCAGTTAAAGCCAAGGTGGCCAGAGAAGCCCGGCGACGTCTTCGAAAGCTTAGAGAAACGGGCAACATCAGTGTAAGTATTAATACCGCCTTCAACCGCGACATGGTTTCTCAAATACTGGACATGTCTGCCCAGCGCCATGGTGAAAACGCCCTTACGTGCAATGCAAACCGGCAGCGTATACTTGACCTGCTAGAAGCGCTGCAGTCCGCTGTTCACCTAAACTACATTACCAAAGAGGGTAAGTTGATTGCCGCTCACCTGGGTTTTATCCATGAAGAAACACTGCTTTATTATGTGCCGGTCACCGATGAGAACGAACGCCGATTTTCCCCGGGTATCATTTTATTAAGTGAAATCATTCAGCATCTGAATGACCATGGGCTTTCGCGGATAGATTATCTGCGTGGCGAAGAGGACTATAAGCAGGATTGGGGGAATGTTCATGAGACGCGAAGCGGACTATTTTTACCGGCGCGCTTTGGTCTGAATATTAAACAAAGATTGCTGACACATATCTGGCTGAAACGAAATCCTTAGCGATTCAGCCAAACGCCCGATAACCGACAATAACGGTTTATCAGGCTACGCTTTTTACTATTATCCTGTTAGCTGGCTTTTTCACTATACTTGCCACTGGCGACGCTTAACCAATCACCCAATGTAGGGTGCTCTTTAGACAAATACGCGTTCTCCATCGTGGTCCAATCATATTTTTCACACAATTTAGTCAGCTTTTTCATCGCCGTCTTCTGATTCACATGATGTCGAAATTGCGACTTAAAATTACTTTCTATACGCGGCTGGTCAGGATCAAACTCCCACGGATGCGTGTAAAAGTTCGCCGTACGATCTTTCTGCCCTTTTCCAAAAAGAAAATCGAACACCCAGAAGGGTAAAAGACGAAAATACCCACCCCCACCGGCAGGAAATACCCGGTCGCGCCATATGGTTGTGGTCACCGGTATTTCTAACAGGCCGTTTGATAAGCGATACGCATCACGGGGCGCAAGCGGTACGCCGTATAAGTCGTGCTTAATCGGGTAACTGCTTGAACTGTATTGATAGCCGGCCTCTGCAATAAGATCGTGCGCCCAATCATTGTCAGCACTGATAGAGAAACAGGGTGCCCGATAGCCTTTAACCTCGACCCCGGTAGTATCCTCTATCAGCTTTTTCGCTTTACTGATATCTTCAGAAAATATGTCAGCGTTCTGTTTGGACAAATGCTGATGCATAAAGCCGTGACTGGCGATCTCGTGCCCTTCGGCAACGATACGCTTGAGAATTTCAGGGTGCGCCTCTGCAATCCAGCCGAGAGTAAAAAAGGTCGCTTTAACATTGGTGTCAGCAAACGTGCCCAGCAGTTTGTCCATTTGAATAGCCAGACGGGATTCGTACTTAGACCATTCGTTAACAGGAATATCACTGGCGAAAGCTTCGACCTGGAAATATTCTTCCACATCGACTGTCATCGCATTCACATTTGCCATACTTTTTTAATACCTTTACACCTGCTCTTTTTGAGCATGATTACTAATAACAATTTATAGTAATTAATTACTACAACAGATCGTTTCGCGATAAAGTAATTTGTTTACAGTTTACGTGTAAGTGAACGAAAAAGGAAATATAGGCTTAACAATCTGATTGTGTTAATTTCATTTTATTGCAATAGCAGGGTTAATGGCATGGTTACTTCTGCTATGCAGCCTTTTGGGATAAGTGCTCGCAAGAGCTATTTACGCAGTCAGCGTATAAGCATGGGACGATATCCTGTTGTAAATTTATGCAATCAGATTTTCTGAATGCTGCTTTTTCTGTTCTGGCACGTATAAGGTGCTCTGCTGGCAAATGCAGGAGCGTTGCCATTTGGCACGTAAAGGTAATTGAGAAGTTGGACTAGTAGTTTGATACATTCGTTGTTTCTAAGCAAAGGACTGAACTGGCTGTTAAACAAAGCGTTGAGCCAGCATGTTTGCATTTTTACTTTACACCGCCCGGTTGGTCCGCACGGACTAAATGGTGTGGATCTGACCATGCTTGAAGGCTTTTTACGTCTTTTGCGCAGGCACGGTTGCGAATTTATCAGCATTGATACGCTTTTTTCAAAGCGTCATCACCTGAACCCTTCAAAAAACTATGTGTGTTTTACTGTTGACGATGGTTATCGCGATCAGGCTGAAACACTGATCCCAATTTTGCTTAAATATGATGCGCACCCAACGCTGTTTGTGATTACTGATCTCATCGATAAGCAGATTCTTCCATGGGACGCTCAAATAGCAACGACGATACGCGCCACTGATCACGACAGTCTGGATGCCGGTGCACTGGGCGTACCGGGCGAACGCATTTTGTCCTTAAAAGACAAGCGTCACGCTCGCAGGTATCTATCCTTACATGCCAAGCGCCTGGAAAGAAATGCGCGGCTGGCTTTTGTAAGCACGCTTAAAGAGACATTGTGCGGCGAGCAAGACATCGATACCCGACACTTCGAGCCTACTGACTGGGAACGGCTCAGAGAGCTTCAGAAGCAAGGACTCACAGTAGGCTCCCACACATGCAGCCATAGTCCGCTATCGACATTATCCAGAGAAGATATTCAACAGGAACTTACCGATAGCCTCAGTGTGCTGCAAAAGAATATTGATTCCCCGTCACAACTTTTCTGTTATCCGGTCGGTATGCAGGAAGATTTTGACGAACGCGCAACCGAAATCGTCAAGGACAACGGGTTTATTGGCGCTCTGACCTCTGAGCCTGGGTATTTTGTTCTGGATGCTGTAAATAAAAGCCCATTCACCGTTCCTCGCCTTAGCTTGCCCGCCACCACGAATACTGCGGTACGTTACGCGTCATGGATCGAAAAATTGCGAGCAGGACAATAAGCTTCACGCGCAAACAGCCTATCTGTTTTATAGTACTCTGAGGAATTGAAGTTACCAGTTGGCACTGGTATCTGTGCCTGTCACCTATAGCAACGACGAAAACCCGGTCAGCATTAACTGACTGATCATTAATTAGTGATTCTTATTTTCTCGCAGGCATAAAAAAACCAGCATATGCTGGCTTTTTTTAAGATAAGTATCTATCTGAAGGTATAGGTTGCACCTATCTGGAAACGATGTTCTTTGTAATCGCTACCAAATGCGTTTAACGAAACGTCACCGGTTTGGTCGGTATAAGTGTAGCCGGCATTTAAATTCAAATGCGGCGAAAACGTATGATTCACGCCTAAATTAAATACCATATTTTCCCCTGTCCCAGTCCGAAAAACATCACTTTCACGTTCGATGTCTGCAAAACTTAATGAGCTATTTACTCTTGTAAAAGCGCCCACTCTGTATGAAATGTTCGCGCCCGCTGACTCTGTTTTACGCCGTCTGTTTTGCCCAAGGTACTCATCATCGTTATATCTTGCAAAAATCCCAACTGTGAATACTCGAGATTGATAACTCATCTCGAATGTTGCACCTTTACGAAGAACGATACTATCATCCAGCGCATTATTATCTTCACCCAACTGAATAAATTGCTGACCGTCAGTAAGTTCATACGCCAGTGAATCAGGTTGAAAACAGTTTGGTGAGAAGCCTGCCCCAGGACAAACAAGTACGCCGTCGGTATTATTAGCAGATAAGAACTGAGAAAATGTTCTTACTTCCTCTTCATAACTTATCGATGTTCTGATTTTGCGTGTGGCATGACGCAAGTTAAAGTTAGCCGCATCGCCATAAAAGCGTTTCCCATACGACGCATTTATACTTGTACGGTTTGTAAATGACCATTTCAAGTCAACGCCAGGATAAACGTCACCGTCATTGTCAGGATTACTTGAGTCCGCTTTATTTATCGTTAGGGCGATATAACGAGAATCAGCCTGATAGTAGGTTATACCAGCGCCGACACTGTTAAAGTCACGGTCATTTTGAATGAAGTTGCCCTGACTAATAAATGAATACGATTCAGACATTCCGGTAAGTCGCAGCGCCCAACGATTAAATAGCAAACGGTCCAAGAATCCATTAGCTTCGTGGCTCTCAAAGGTACCAAGATTCACTTCTGAACGATCGGTGTCGCTGTACTCACCATCGAATTCCCATTTAAAGCCTTTTATACCCTCACCTTCCCTAAGAGATGCAGTCGCAGCAAAAGTATCATTATTCAGGCGCTGCGTATTTACCTGCTGATTTTCTTCAGTCTGCACTTTACTGTATGACACAGAAGCCGTGGTTTCTATAAATGGATTTCGGGTAAGGTTGGTCGAGGCTGAAACAGAATCGGTCTGCGTTCGAGCAAGGTCTCCTGAATTAGTCAGTTTGTCTGAAATAAGGAAATTATTGGTATTCGCATTCAGATATCGAGACTGACCTTGCGCACCAATTGTCAATAAACGTTCAATTACATTTAAGGAGCCTTGATAGCGATATTCCAGATAATCTTCTTTGCTGTCAAAGACATCATTATTGCGTTCAAGATGTGTCGCAGATGCATTGACCGAGGCTTCTGCACGCTTAGCTTTATAAACGGCATCTAGAGACGGAACAATCCGTAGCGTCGTGATATCTCTGTCGCCGCGCCTGTCAGAATCAATTTGTTGAAAAATCGCATCTGATGATACTGTCGGCTTTAACTGTAGATCTCCAGCACTAGCGCTACCTGCCGCTAATGCCGTACAAGTGAACAATGCTAATTTAGACGCAGTAAATTTATGCGCCATTAGCCGTTTCTTGTTCTTGTCCATAATAATATCCATAGTAACCCGGGTCGTTGGCATCCTTATTGACTACTTTATTGACTACAAAACCAATAGCCATATCAGGATTGAGCCGTTCTACACTCAGGCGAATATCTGACAGTTTAGAGCGACCTTCTTCAGTCACCACTACAGCCTGGCCAGCAAAATTCGCGAGTATCGCACTCTCAGTAATCCCGATGAGCGGTGGTGTATCAATAATGACAATGCGGTCTGGGTAACGGTTTGCAAATTCATCTACCGTTTCATGCATTTTCTGACTGGCAAGAAGCTCGGTTGATAAGTGATGTGTTTTTCCGGCCGGAATGATTTTCAGCTTATCAATATTTGTTGGATACAGAACATCCGCAATATCATTCACTTCACCTGTCAGGTATTCCATTAAACCACTGCGACGTTCAACGCCAAATGTGTTGAGTACATTAGGCTTCAATACATCAGCATCAACCAGCAATACTGTTTTATCCTGTTCAGAAGCAATACTCAGTGCCAGGTTTGTGGCAGTAAATGTCTTACCTTCTGATGGACGGCCACTGGTTACCATGATGATGTTACTATTTTTAATGGTCGAGGACAGAGGCCCGAAAGCGTTAGCCAGCAACTTACGCTTAATTTCTCTGTACTCTTCATTGATACCTTTACGAACACCCGATAGCGAAACATGTCCGTTTCGCTCAAGTCTGTCCAAATCAATATTAAAAGGTTCTAGTTGCGAAGTTGGCCCCTGCGGTCTGGCAGCAGGTACGTGGCTACGTTTGGCAGCAGGCGCCTGCGGCGCTGCCTGCTGCTCAGCGCTGTCAGCGCTCTGATTTTTTGCTTTCTCTGCCGCCATGGCTTCACGGCGGCGTTGAAGGGCTTTTTCTATCGTACTGCTCATGACAACACACCTTGCAGGTTAAGGTTCATTAATTCTGCGGCCATCAGCGCCCCGTAAATAAATACCAGTGCCAGAGAGCTTGCCGCAAAAACAACATAACGACGCTTGTTATCCTTGCCAATAGACTCTATTTCCAGATGCGTAACCGTTCCCCAAATTGGATAATCTGTCAGCTCGCGTAATTGGCGGGCTCTGACCAATACTGGTGATAATTGATTTAACAGGAACGCGATACCAATTCCGACACCAAATCCAATTAACAGTACCAAAGAGTAAAGCATCAAACGTTGTGGACCAGATGGCTCTGACGGCACCAAAGGTGGCTCAATAATTCTGAACTGGAATTCTTCAGCAGAAACATCCGCACGACGACTGATATCTGCAGACTCACGACGCGTAAGCAATTCCTCGTAGCGCTTTTTAGTAATACCATAATCACGGTTAAGTGACGCTTGCTCCGCTTCAATTTGCGGAATCAGGTCAATCTTCGATTCAAGGTCGGTAATCTTACTCTTCAGATCCTCTTCCTGAACCTGAAGCGAAGCAATTTCACTTTGTAAACGACTCACTTCCAAAGAGATTTGGCTATTATAATTGCCTACAGGTTGACCGTCACCGACATCCTGTTCACTTAAAAACTGATCGATCTCTTCCTGACGCGCTTCCTCCAGACTGCTCAAAAGTTGCTTTGTTTCAATGACATCAGGATGTTGATCGGTGTATCTAAGCATTAAACTATCTAACTGATCTTCCAGAGATTTAATGCGCTGATCGTATCGTGTTTGTAATGCAGATGACCCTTCGTTGCGCACACCAAAGCTATCTGACATTTTAGATGTAGAAATCTGCGCCTTCATTGCATCGATTTGTTGTCTCGCCTGTCGGATTTGAAGCTGTGTATTTTCAAGCTGTGATTTTAGCTGTCTGATAGAATCATAGAATGAGCCAGACATTGGAAGAATTTCATTATACTTTCGCTTAAACCCTGCAAGACGCTGTTCGGCCTCTGCAAGACGCGTTTCATAGTCAGCGATCTGCTCATCTAGAAATCGTCCGGCAGTGTCAGTATCCCGGCGATTGTTTCCTAATGAGCCTTCAACAAATAATGATAACGTTTCCTGCACGACGCGTTGAGCAACAGCCGGGCTTTTGTTTTCATAAGTGATGTCGTAGATATTGTCCTTACCGGTATCAATAAGTTTAATTTCTTTACTTAACTCATTAATAAGGCTGCTAAACTCTTCGTCCGATGTGGTAGTGATATCCAAATCGCTTTCCCTGGCAATCGTTTCCAGATTTGAGCGACTAAGCAGTGTCTGAGCCATCATACGAATCTCTTCTTTTGGATTCGATTGAATAGCGATACCTGTTAATACCGGTCGTAAAGGTGAACCGGTGTCGACATACACCTTAGCTGCTGACTCATATTGATTAGGTAAGGTTGCTACGTAGAAAAAGCCTATAGGGCATATAATCCACGAGCAAATAATAATAATGCGCTTTTTTATCCATATTCCTTTGAGCAAGTCAAAGAACTGCGCAATAGATGGCTGTAAATCCTGCATGTAAATTTGTTCCGCTACTACTAGAACCAAGCCTCAGGGATAATTACGATATCACCAGGCAAAATATCAACATTCTGTGAAATGTCGCCGTCACGAATCAACTCATCGATGTTGATGTTATACGTTTGTTGCTTGCCATCTTCAACGCGCACTAGTTTGGCACTGTTTCCATCAGCAAATTCTGTCAGACCACCTACTGCAATCATCAAATCAAGCAGTGTCATATTCTGTGAATAACTGATTGCTCTTGGATTAGTCGCCTCGCCTATTACACGAACCTGCTCGCTCAACGGGCCAGAGAAGTTGTTTACGCTTACTGTGACACGGGGATTATTAATGAACGTGGAGAGCTTTTCTTCAATTTCCCGGGCTAGCGTAGAAGGCGTTCGACCTGCAACGTCTATATCTTCGACCAGAGAAGTTGTCACTTTACCGTCGGGTCTGACCGTATACTGACCGGAGATCTCTGGATTTCGCCACACGAAAATACTTAAGGTATCGCCAGGACCAATTAGGTATTGATAATCATCAACACTGGTAGTCAAGGATGCACGCGTTTTCGCTTCAGGTAGTTCGGAAGTACTGGTACAGCCGCATAGTAACGATACTGCTGCTCCTAAAACAACCGGAATGATGCTTTTAGAATTATACATAAGAGATCTTCCTAAACTCGTTATGGTGAAATTTTTTTGTTTATACAATTTACCCTACGGTAAATACCACTATAATGCCAACATCATTTATAGTCTATTACATTGAATAGCTTTACGATGTACTTCGACTTTGCAGTATCAGGGGGCCAGGAGTGGCGTTAAACAGGCATAATCAAAGTAAACGTTCCAACATATTAGTTGCAACGGAAGCATTACTTATTGCGTATATGGGGTACATTACGCATTTCATTTTGGTTCAGTTAGCACTGACAAATTCTGTAACTATCGAAAAACTCGTAGTAAATGTTGGATTATTGACCGTTTGTATTCTGCTTTGCTCATTATCAGTTGGGTTATATGAAGCCAAGTTACGAGAAACATTCCGCGGTATCATCCGGCGTATCTTTGTCAGTGTAGGGCTGAGTTACTTTTTCGTAGAAATAATCAGCAGGGCATTTTTCGATGATCTGATTATGCACCCCTACTACTTACCTGCCGCTGTTGCTTCAATCATTATTACGCTGGTTATCTTCCGCTATTTCACTAACAGACTCGGTCTGCTGGGTCTGGGTAAGGTCAGGATTGTGGTGTTGGGCGCCGGCGAACGCGCGTCAATCATTGAAAAGCGGATGCGCAGAGATGTGGATCGTATCGCTTTTGACCTTGTAGGCTTTATCCCTATTCCTGGCGATAACCGTGAAGAAGGTATTCGTAAGGAAGAAATCATTCATGTGAAGGTGGATGAAAACTTCCAGCAGTTTATTGCCGATAACGATATTGAAGAAATTGTCATTGCCTGCGACCAGCGTCGGGGCACCCTGCCTATCGAGGTATTGTTTGAGTGCCGTCTGCGCGGTATTGAGGTGACTGACCTGCTTGACTTTATGGAACGGGAAACCGGTCAGATTGTGGTTAATCTGATGTACCCGAGCTGGGTCATTTACTCTAACGGATTCCATAGTCAGAATTATCTGCGCGATGCGCTGGATTACACGATAAATGCATTCCTTGCCGGCTTCATCTTTTTGTTCACCTGGCCATTTATGTTACTTACGGCCATGATTATCTGGCTTGACGATGGACGCCGAACAGGCACATCGGTCTTCTACAAACAAGAGCGTGTAGGACTGAACGGCAAGCTGTTTAAGATTATCAAGTTTCGTAGCATGCGCCCTGATGCTGAAAAAGATGGTGCGAAGTGGGCCAGCAAGAATGATGACCGGGTCACCCGTATCGGCCACTTCATTCGCAAATACCGTATCGATGAGCTGCCACAGCTTTTCAACGTATTTAAAGGTGAGATGTCTTTCATCGGACCGCGGCCTGAGCGTCCTGAGTTTGTTGAGAAGCTGGTACGCGAAGTTCCTTACTACAACCAACGCCACAACGTAAAACCGGGCCTGGCAGGTTGGGCACAGCTAAACTACCCTTACGGTGCGAGTGTGGAAGATTCGATGGAGAAACTGAAGTTCGATCTTTACTATGTAAAGCATCAGAGCATGTTACTGGACATTCTGATACTGATTCGTACGGTAGAGATTGTATTATTTGGTAAGGGTCGCTAAGCCCGCTCCTCAATAGCATAAGTACTGATAAAACCGGACTATTGCCGCCTAACGGTCAAAGCAATGTCCGGTTTTTTTATTGCCATTTTGCAGCACCAGACACACACCCTGCCCTTTCAACCAGCCATTCCCTGTCTGGCATTTTCAAATAAGCGCGACCAGGCAGAAGGCGTCTGGACCAATAACAACAATTGTCACTACAAGGCTATTGCTTTGGTATGGGTCTGGAGAATGAGGATGTCAATAACGTGTGAAAATCGCAATACCGGCGCATAGTGGTTCAAGTTTCAGTAAATCCTCTATTCTTGCACAATCAAACGATTTACTTTTTGTGACCAGACGTTTACGTAGTGTGTTGTGTATCGGCCAAACAACAGGCGCTTGAGTGCTTGTCAGAGCACGACGCGCATAATGATAAATGACTAAGAGCTTAAACGTCGTGTTGAAGCTGAATAGAAATGCACAGTAACGTGGGATTTGCTTAGCAGGTTGAACATGTCGGTATTTAGCAACAAATTCTTTTTACACGTGATGATTACATATCAGCGGTGACCGTTTTGCAATGTAACTTTTACAGACCCTTGCAGCTTTTGCAGTACACCATTTATACATCATGCTTTATTGATAAGGAAATACTACATTCGGCGTGTTGAAGTAAACCTATTTTCAATGACTTACCGTTATACCTCGCAATTTCTAATAATTTTAAAAACTGGCCTTCATATTGCATTAGTTAGACTGGAATATGGGATTATGTTACATTCTGGTTAATTACGGACGATTAGCCAGATGTTTCTCCAGACAAAAAAAAAGCGAGCTAATTGCCCGCTATGAATGTTTGGAATATGGAATTTTATAATTATTAAAGCCTCTCTCCAGAGGCTTTTTTTATTACTCGACGCTATTATTGCATGAATCGTCTACGAATTACTAGTGCTAACCCAAATAAAACTAGCACTAAAGTTGTAGGTGCCGGTACATCAACGATTGCAGCCGGGTCACGAGCCCACACAGTCACATTAGACAGCCCCTGAGAAACGGTTTTGTCATTCTTGTTAGTCTTCACCAACGTTTGACTTACATCCCAGGTCCCCTTAAACGCATAGTTAGGGTCACCGTCATACACCGGATTTAAACCAAGCTCTTTCAAATCAAACTCGTAAATAACGAACTGTGTAGCAGCTTTAAATACGATGCCCACTTTGTCAAAAAACTCACCGCCCAGCAGCTCCATGAGCGCGTCAGGGTTAGTAGCAGGAGGCGTCCAGCTGAAGGTACCACTTGATGCGTCGTCACAGATTCCATCTTCCTGTGTTGGGCAGCTAATGGTCAGCAGCGAGTCAAGAAAGGTATAAGACGTGTCGCCGTTATCCATGGTAGCGCCATTGAAACTAAAACCACTGTCGGCTTCAGCTTTACCCACATAAATCCAACCTGGGTCGATTTCACCTTTGCCCTGAAGGTTTTGCAGCGCGTCATCTTCTACGAAAACGCCAGGCGTATCCCACCATCCGTTATAGCTATCAACGTTGAACCAGCCATCATCTTTATAGCCTAAATTATCTACAGGCTTTGTGAACGAGCTATTGTTTCCTGTAAACGAACCAACACATTCAGTTGCATTTAACGGCGTAGCAAGTTGCTCAGCAGCACTTCCGTCCAAAACTTGTATTTCGGTGATTTGTACATCACTGACACCGCACATTGCAGCCTGCGACGTCCATGCTGCCCCTACTAACATTGATCCTAAAACTACCTTGCTCAGTACATTCATCAGTGACCTCTCACTACAATTGATACTACAACTACTTCTGGTTAATCGCTGAGCAATTTATAGGCCAATTTTTAACCTGTTAATTTTTAAGCTTTTATTTCTGAATTTTACAGACCGTGTAAAATTTTCAGACATTAGTCATCTTCTTTCAATCGAACATACGTTTTATATTTTTTCTTTAAAAGTTTGTCGATATATTGCGTCAGCTTGATCTTATGACTAATAGCATCGTCCAACGCATCAACCAATTCACTTAGCATAGCCTTATAATATTCCGCATCCTGTATTTCATTGCCATTAGGTGTCATAAGTTTCTTCTTCGGCTTATGCGGCACACCAGTGCCCACAGATGCTTCATATTGCTCTTCGTCAACAGCCTCCTGCTCTTCTGGAGTGGGTGTCTCAGGCAAAAACATCTCTTCACTAACCTCGTTGATGACAGAATCAACGGCATCGCCATCTAGCGTTTCCAGCTCTTCCAGGAAGCCGAACAAAAGAATTCGATCCATCAATGTATTGATTTTACGGGGAACACCACGAGTAAATTTGTAAATACGACCGTAGGCATCGTCGCTGAATAATGCGCTACCATTCCAACCTGCATGATGCAGTCGGAACTCAATATATTCCTTCGTTTCTTCCAGGGTAAGCGGTGCAAGGTGACATGATGCGACGATGCGCTGACGAAATTGCTCCATATTGGGTGCACGCAGAATAGGCTGCAACTCTTCCTGACCTAACAGGAAGCTTTGAAGAAGCGGCTTTCCAAACTCCTGAAAGTTAGACAACATGCGCAATTCTTCAATCGTTTCAAGCGGCAGGTTTTGTGCCTCATCCACAAGCAACAATGCACGGCGGCCTGTTTTGCTCAGGTCGTATAAGAAAACTTCGAGAATTTTCAGAATGTCGGCTTTGGTTTTTCCGGCAACATCCAACTCAAATTTCGATGCGACCATTTTGACCAGTTCATCCGGGGTCAACTTTGGCGTTACGATGTGCGCCACGACAATATCGTCTTCAATTTCAGCAACTAAAGAGTTGGCTATTGTTGTTTTGCCCGTTCCGATATCGCCGGTAATGACAATGAACCCCTCGGCCTGCGAAAGCCCGTACTGTAAGTACGACATAGCACGTTTGTGCCAGCGACTGGCAAAGAAAAAATCTGGATCCGGTGTTAGCTGGAAAGGTTTTGAATCCAGCCCATAATAACTTTCATACATGGAATTACCGCTATACTTCTGCCTGAGTGCCCGAACGAATCTTAGCCTAATACCAGCTTTACGACTATACGTGACACATAACTAATTATTTGATGTCCGGGGTTATTCACCTTTATGACCGACAATTTGTTCAATGATTGCGGTCGTTGAGACACCCTCTTCAAAATGTAACACTTTAACACTACCGCCATTCGCAATAACCTCCTGGCCACCGGCGATGTCTTCAACCTTGTAATCTCCGCCTTTTACCAGTGTATCGGGTAAAAGTCTGCCGATAATACGCTGTGGCGTATCCTCGCTAAAAGGAACGACCCAGTCTACCGAAGCCAAACCTGCCAACACTGCCATTCTGCGCTGAACATTGTTGACCGGACGCCCCTGCCCCTTCAACCGTGTCACAGACGCATCATCATTGACAGCCACAATAAGACGGTCACCCAATTGCGCTGCAGCCTGTAAGTAAGACACATGACCTGCATGCAGAATATCAAAACAACCATTTGTCATCACAACGTGCTCGCCACGTTTTTTTGCCTGGTCGATTGCGATAGCCAACTGATCTTCGCTCATCACGCCAGTGTCGTTATTTTTATGCTGTTCCTGCAATGCTACCGCAAGCTCGGTGGCTGTGACCGTTGATGTGCCCAGTTTGCCAACGACAATACTCGCGGCAACGTTTGCCAGCATACAAGCATCCTGAATAGTGGCACCGGCGGCATAAGCAACAGCCAGTGTTGATATGACGGTATCCCCCGCCCCTGTGACGTCAAACACTTCTTTGGCTTTTGCCGGCAAGTGAAACGCTTCAGCCTCACCATGAAATAACGTCATCCCTTCCTCAGATCGGGTGACCAGTAGGCCTTCCAATGCCAGGTCCTGCTTCATTGTCACCGCTTTTTCCATCAGATTTTGCTCGTTCTCAGGATGGCCGGCAACAGCGCTGAATTCTGTCATATTAGGCGTAATAAGTGATGCGCCTCTATACTTCGCAAAATCCGTACCTTTTGGATCAACAATCACAATTTTGTGCGCTTCTCTGGCAGCACTGATAAGCGGCTGCGGTGTCGATAGCGCGCCTTTGGCATAATCAGAAAGAATCACAATGTCTGCGCTGGGTAACAGTTCCATGTAGCGACTGATCATGGAAGATTTATCACTATCGGCGAATGACTTTTCAAAATCCAGACGCAATAGCTGCTGATTACGACTCATTACCCTGAGTTTAGTAATGGTGTCGCGACCGGCCACCGGCGTGAAATGACAGTCAACATCAAAAGAAGAAAGTCTGTTTTTCAGTATTTCTGCATTTTCATCATGGCCGCACAAGCCCAGCAGACTTACCCGGGCCCCCAGCATCGCGGCATTAATCGCCACGTTAGCCGCGCCACCGGGTCGATCCTCACTGCTATTTACGTTTACCACCGGCACAGGCGCCTCCGGACTGATTCGACCGGTACTCCCTCCCCAATAGCGGTCAAGCATCAGGTCGCCGACAATCAGTACGTTCGCATTTTTGAAATCTGGTAGAATCATGTTCAGTCGTTTAGCAGTAAGATATGAAAATTGACAGCAAGTATATCAGTCTTAACGGAAAATGAGGACAGCACTGACCGGTGGTATGTTTACATCATTGAGAACCGGATGGGTCAGTTTTACACCGGCGTTACAACCAATCCGGGACGGCGACTCCGCCAGCATAGTGGCGAGCTCAAAGGTGGCGCGCGCGCACTTAAAGGAAAAGGCCCACTGCAGTTTCGCCTGGTGCTCAATGTCGCCGACAGGTCCGGGGCGTTAAAGATAGAATATGCGATTAAACAACTGTCAAAGCGCCAGAAACAGGCACTGATCAAAGAAGACCTGCGCGCCCTTGCAACGCATCAGGTCAACATCGTAACTCCCCAATTTTGTTAGGATAAAAACTCCAGAATACCGTTTACTATAAGCGCGATACCCAGCGTCAGGCAAAACTCCAGGCATGCCACGCCGATATTATGCTGTTTATCCACTTCCTGGCGATAATCCAGTCCCCACAAAATCAGTTTTTTACTGGCATTAACCAGAATATACAGCGACAGGGACAGCACGACACTGACAATCAGCCAGCCGGTGACATTACTGACATACCCATCCGGATGATAGTTCAGCAAATGTCGGGCAGAAGCGACGATTAGCGCTGTACCAAGCAGGTTTCCGGCATGCTCAACAGCCAGTGCCAGTTGCCCTTTTTGCAGCGCGCCCTGAAATGAATCATTCTGATTATCTCTGGCATAACGTACTTCATAAATGCGCGTCATAAACAGCAGGATTGTCAGAACTACCGTAAATCCTGTGGAGATAGCGATCATGGCATTCATGTCACTGCCATCGACCCACAACACCATGCTTCTTAAAATAATGGCGCTGGCGATAAGGCTCGCTGCATCGACCATGGCGATACTGACACTTCGGTCACCAATCAGTGCGCGGGTGTCGACCCGGTTGAGTACCAGCTTGTCGTGGGCAAAGCGCCCAAAATTAACCAGGACAATACCGATTAGTCCAAAGCTTACCATCCCTGCTGCGGCTGACTCGAACCCCTGCCCAACATGGCGGCCAACCACTGAGCCGAGCACAATGCACAAAGAGAGCATGCCGCCGGCAATACTGATACCAAATGCGAAGTTATCTTTTACCGCCAGTTCATCGGTTACCGAGCCTTTTCTGAATAATCCGGCCAGCCATTTGAGCAGTACCAGTAACAACAAAGCCAGCGCCAGGTCGATAACAAGGTAGACCCACAAGTCGCGGGGCAGCGGTACTAATTTGACCAGCGTTTCCATCTCAGTTCCCTTCATACGGTGTATTATTATTCGTTGCTGGAGCCTGACAACAGGATGTGACAGACTCTGCGTCATTATTCATGCAATCAGCCTGCAATCCAAATTCAGGCGGTGACGATGAGGTCGTGTATTATGCCTACGCAAGAGCAGATGAACAGGATTATCAGGGAAAAAGCCCAGACTTTCTGGCAACATCATCAGGACGCCCCGCACTTGCAAGATGCCGTTCCGTCACACGACCACGCAAACTACAGTCTCCCGGGCTTAAGCCGGTTTCTCGGACGAGTTCTTGAGCAGCAGAACACGGAACAGCTGGATAGCGCAGCGCTATCCTCTGAGCACTACAGTGACGCTCTGCATGATGCACTGGCACCGGTGAAAACCGAAGAGCAACTGATGCGCGTGCTGCGGGAATTTCGTAATACCCAGATGGCTGCCATCGCACATTGCGACTTATTGAATAACCAGGATATTGAAGCCTCTGTAGAGCGTGTCTCAGCCCTGGCTGATGCCTTAATTCTGGGCGCCTGCGACTGGCTTTATAATCACCTGAGTGAGCGCTATGGCAAACCTGCCGGTCCACACGGCCCGCAACCAATGATTATCCTGGGAATGGGGAAGCTTGGCGGCAGGGAGCTCAATTTCTCATCAGATATCGATTTAATTTTTTGCTATCCCTACAAAGGCGAAACCGAAGGCGGACGCAAACAGGTCGAGAACCAGCAGTTTTTTAACCGCCTGGCGCAAAAGCTCATTAGCGCCTTAAATACGGTAACCGCACAAGGGCAAGTGTTCCGGGTAGATATGCGACTGCGTCCGTTCGGGGACAGCGGCCCGCTGGTCACGCATTTTGCCGCCCTTGAAGATTATTATCAGGAACAGGGAAGAAACTGGGAACGGTTTGCCATGATAAAGGCACGTGCAATAACCCCTGACTCACCCTATGTGGATGAACTGCTTGATATTCTGCGCCCTTTTACCTTCAGACGCTATCTCGACTTCACCACGATCGATGCACTTCGGCATATGAAAGGACTGATTAACCGTGAGATTCGGCGGCGTGGCTTAAAAGACAACATCAAACTGGGCGCCGGTGGCATCCGCGAAATTGAGTTTTTTGCGCAAAGTTTTCAGCTGATTCATGGCGGACGCGAGCCTGATCTGCAGCGGCGCAGCCTTAAGCGCACATTACATACCTTGTCCGAGCTGGATATTGTAGAACCGGATACTATTCGTCAGCTCTACGGTCATTATTGTTTTTTACGTAAAGTTGAACACACGCTACAGCAGTTTGATGATCAACAAACCCAGACTCTGCCTGATGAAGACTGGCCTAAAGCCGTGCTTTGCAAGGTTATGGGATTTATTGATTATGAGACCTTTTACGAAGAGCTGACACAGCGAATGAAGGAAGTGCATGCGCAGTTCAACGCATTGGTAAGCGAACATCATGAGGCTCACTCCCATGAAGATTCGTTGTTTCAGGTGTGCAACGATGTCTGGCAGGTAGATATGGACAGACAGGAGCTGTGTGCATTGCTTACTCCCTACATGGACGATGACAACGCCGATGCGGTTTACGAGCAGCTCATGGAATTTCGCGCCAACCTGCGGCAATTTCGCATGGGCGAACGGGGTCTGCGTACCCTTGATGCGCTCATGCCGGAATTACTGCATACGCTCATCGAAACTTCGCCCAACCGGATTCATCGGGTTATGCCCCGCTTGCTGGATGTGATCCGGTCTATTACAGGCCGAACCACCTATCTGACTTTGCTGTTAGAAAACCTGGATGTGCTGAACCAGTTGGTCAAACTTTGTGAACGCAGTGAGTGGATAGCCAAGCAAATCCAGCGCTTTCCATTATTGTTAGATGAGCTACTGACCCCGCTTTATTTAGAACAGCAAAATACCGGCTTAGAGGAAAGTCGCAGGGAGTATGAGGACGAATTACGTCAACAGTTGCTGCGTGTCGACCCCGACGATGTTGAACTGTCGATGGATGCATGCCGGCAGTTCAAGCTGTGTCAGCAACTGCGCATTGCGGCCTCTGATATAAGCGGCTCGCTACCAGTGGTCAGAGTCAGTGATAAACTTACCGTGCTGGCAGAAGTGCTGCTGGATACCGTCATTTATCAGGCATGGGAACAGGTTGCAGCTCGCTATGGTACGCCTGAACACCTGGAAGGTAACCACCGCGGATTTGCCGTTATTGGCTATGGCAAGCTGGGTGGCTATGAACTGGGTTATGGCTCCGATTTAGATTTGGTGTTTATTCATAACGCACCAACAGATGCATCAACCAACGGAAAAAAATCAGTGGGGGCGCAGCAGTTTTATATCAAACTGGCGCAGCGCATCATGCATTTACTAAATACCAATACGATATTCGGTCAGCTTTATGAAACTGACCTGAGACTGCGGCCATCAGGCTCAGCCGGCCTGCTCTGTTGTCACATTGACGGGTTTGAAAGTTATCAGCAACAGCAAGCCTGGACATGGGAGCATCAGGCATTGGTCCGCGCGCGCGGCGTGGCGGGTGACAGCAGCTTGCTGGCATCATTTGATAAAGTCCGCCATGCAGTGTTAACCAAAGCCAGGGATACAGACTCCCTTCGTGATGACGTGGTGTCGATGCGTAAAAAAATGCGTGACCATTTAAATTCAGGGACGCAATCTGATATTGATTTGAAACAATGCGAAGGGGGAATTGCTGACATAGAGTTTCTGACCCAGTTCTGGGTCCTGGCCTGGTCAGATAAACATGAATCGCTCACCCGATATACGGATAATACGCGGATCCTGAATATGGCAATGACCCTTGGCATTATCGATAATAAGGTTTGTGATAATCTGGTTGGTGCGTATCAGTCGCTGCGTGACCAGTATCATCAGCTAACGCTGGCAGATGATAAGCTGGCAAAACACTCTGAACAGTTAGAGGCATTGCTGAACAATGTTAAACGTATCTGGCAGCAAGTGCTGGGCAGTGAATAGATGTTATCAGCGGCTGCAGAGTCAGCGCTTTCTGCAGTTGTTGTCCAGATATTCTGACGGTTTGGCCGTGACCACCAATGTTCGCTGTCCCGGACAGACAAAAGTTTCGACATCACCACTGAAGTTGCTGTCTACGGCAGCAGCGATTTTGTCCAGAGAGCCAACAAGCGTATCATCCATCTGAAAGTGATGCTTGATGACAAAGTCCTGATCAAGATCCCAGATAACCTGCATGCCTTCTTTCTCAGCGTAGGCAGAAATTGCCTCGCGCAGTGTTCTGCCCGCTTTAAAGGAGCGATGCTTATGCTCACCGACCCAGTTTTTTCTGACCGGCCTTAATTCACTGGACATCGTCTGTAGCCGGGTTTCTAAAGTGCCGTTATCACGGCTAATGTCTATAACGAAATCGTCTTCTGAGACTTCGTCCTGCTGGTCAGGTCCCATTCTGAACTGACTGTAAAAGTCGCTCAGACCTTTAGACACGCTGCGCTTTTCTTCGCTATCGCCGGAAGATTGTTGCCAGAAGATGACGGCTGCAGCAATCACAATCAGCGCCAGGGCAATAACACATTGTCTTATCCAGAACCGCTTACCTGAATAATTTTTCGTCGTCATTCTCAGCCATCTTCCTGTAATTGTATCCGTCTGATTGTAGAAAAAAGCTCGTGCTTTTTGCAATTAGCTAATCGTATAACGACGGGTCGTCCTTATCGGGTCTTGTTTTAAAACGTTTGTGCATCCACAAATAACTTTCTGGTTGCTCGGCAACGACCTCAGCCACCTTTTCATTCAGTTTGGTTAGCGCCGCTTCGTCATCCAGTGATGCCAGTTCAGGCATAGGTGGATATATCTTTACCTTATAACCATTTGCTGTGTACTGCGAGGTAAAAATCATCGGCATACAATCTGCCCGCCGCGCAAACATTAATGTGGCAGTAGATGTCGCGGTCTGTGAAACACCACCAAAAGGAACAAAAATACTCTGCGAACGCCCATAATCCTGATCGGGCAAATACAGACACAGTTCCTGGTTATCCAGCGCCGCAATGAGCGCGCGGGCATTACGTTTGTGGATCATGTATTTATTGGAGCGGGCCCGGCCATGATACTGCAGGTAATCGATCAGCGGGTTATTGTGCTTACGATAAAAGGCAATTGCCGGATGGGTATAGCCCAGACCACGGCAGGCAAATTCCAGATTCATATTGTGCAGCGCCAGTCCGAACACACCTTTATTTTGAGCCAACGCGGCCTCGACATGCTCATAACCTTCGATGGTAAAGTGACGTTTGATACGCCATCCGGGCCACCACCATCCCATGGCGGTTTCAAACAACGCCATCCCGGCTCTGCGCAGATTTTCACGTGTTAACCTTTCCACTTCAGCTTCGCTGAGATGCGGCCAGGTAAGACTGATATTTCGCCGGGCGATTTTCACGCGCTTGGGGACAATACGTCCAATCAATCTGCCGGCACCACTTCCAATCGCGCGGATCCATGAGAACGGCAACCAGGTGAGCACATATAAAATAACCACGCCTAACCAGACTAACCAGTATCTGGGGCCTAAAAATGCCAGTTTAAATGAAGGGGGTGTGATTGCTGACAACGAAAAACTACCTGAAAAATTTTTCGGTTATTGTACCTGTACTTGCTACGGATACCAATGGCGGGCCAAAATAGCCACCCGGAATTCAGCGCATAAAAAAGCCCGCCTTGAGGCGGGCTTAGCGAGATAACTGGCGTTGTGAACGCCGTTAATACTCTTCGTCTATCTCTTTAAGCTTTTTAGTGAACTGTTTTACATGCTCATCACTTTCATAATCATAATGATACTGATTATGGAAGCCATATTGCAGTTTCACCTTTGGATCCTCTACAAATAATGTATAGCCGTCCATATCGGTGAATGCAGTAATGCCGTTAAGCAGATAACGGTCATCCTGTTTGGTGCCAAACTGACGAATCTTATCAAACACGCGAAGTATGAAAGTATTGTCCAACTCATTCTTCATGAATATCAGTACCCCTTAACTGGTTTACCTATTCATACCGCCTGACTGAAGGGAAAGTTTACTTCGACCCTAAGATTTAGCAGCTAGTTAAAGTTGTATCTGTATGCCACATTGAACAGATTCGCCGTCAGGTCATCTTCACCATAAATATATTCATACTCCAGACGAATCATGCTGTTAAGACCGACATGAAAATCAAAGCCTAATCCGGCCATCCCGGCAAACACACCTTCGTCGAACGCACACTGTCCGGCCTGACTTGCAGGACCGTCACAGGCTGTTTCCAGCGTGCGATAACCGCTGACATCTGCCCGCATGACACCCAGCTTATAATACAGCTCCCCCTGGCGGCCGCCAGCCTTGCCTAAAACAGCAAGATACAGCGCGTCGGCTTTCATATCCGCCTGGTCGGTTTCTTCGTCGAATAATCGCTTGTAGCCAGCTTCAAAATACCATTTGGGCGCAAACTCATGTCCTAATGCCAGATTCAGATTTTCGCTGCTGGCTTCGGCATTTTCAAAGTCGGCATCGGTGTAGCCCGCCCCGATAACGCCATATAATTTATCCGTAGCCTGTGCACTCACGCTGGCCAACGCCATAAGTGCAGCTATCCATTTCATTTTCATGACTCTGTTACCGCTAATTTTTTTAAGAGTTAGAAGAAGTATTCAAGTGTGACCTGAAGGTGGTCATCACGACGCATATAATAGAAGGTGTCAGTTTCATCATCGGAAGAAAACAAATAGGCATCAACTTTCCAGCGCCAGTTATCAGTGATACGGCTGGACGCTTCAACAAATGCGTTATAAGTATCAGACTCATCTAAATCCTGTACAAATCCCGCCAGCACCTCAGTACCGTCAATATCATTGAATGACCAGCGTACCCCGGCCATCAGATCATTCTGACCGGTAGCAAAAAAATTGTTGTCACGCTCGTCGTATTGATATTCCATCAAAAAGCCAAGGTCATGCGTGGTCCCAAGCACACCCACTGTGGTGCGCTCAAAACCGGCAACAGCAGCCAGAAAATCCTCACTCTGCCCTTCGCGATATATACCTTCCAATTTCAACAGCCAGGAACCCTGAACTTTTAACAGATCCAGACCGAATTGCTGAATCTGTGCATAGTAGGGAAAGATATACGGGTCAGTAATTTCTTCCTGCGCGACGCTCAACTCGGGCTCTCGGGTTGTCCCGTTAAAGTAAGATAAACCCACTTCATAGTCGCCAAAGCTGTTCTGATACCGAAGGGCAAAATCGATATGATTTTGCTCTGCATCAGATTCATACTGCGCGCGGTCTGAAACAATAGGAAGAGGCGGTCTTAAACGGCCATCCACCCCGGGGAAAGTACGTTCACGAAAGTATGGCAGGATATATGCTGACGCTGTCCCCCAGTCGCCGTAGGTAGTAAAGTTAACCATGGGCTGGCCCAGCTTATCCTCGCCGTCAACCTGTTCAACCATATCTGTCTGGTTGATAATATCCACCAGGTGCAGTGACTCAGTCTGGCCCCAGAATACTTTGCCTATTCCAACCCGGGTTTCCCACTCATCAGCCACATGCAACCACTGAAGCTCTCTGATATCCCAGTGCGTTCTTTCATCATCCTGATTATCAAGCCGTGCAAAGGGTTTGAAAAGCAGACTGTCCTGACCGTCGTTCCACTCAGTATAAGCTTCTGGTTCGATAGCTACTGATGCCTGAGTGCGGGGCTGACCAGGATAGGCAGCATCCTGCAAAAAGTAGCGTCCCTCAAACGAGGTACTCCCACCAAGCTCAACCTCGGCTTGCGATGAAAAAGAGGCAGCGACCAGCGCTGCCATAACGGAAAGTTTTGGTTTAATCATGCGATTAACGTGCTCTGCGCAAACTGTTTTTATCAAAATCTGACTCATCAAGATCCTGTTTAAATTTCAGGTTTTCTGTAACCAGTTCAGTTGATTTACCGGTTTGATGATTATACATGTAGCTTCGTTGAGGACGCCAGAATGTGGTGCCATCAACTTTATGACTTTGGTAATCCTCAAATTCCAGCGTTTTAAGCTCATCACCTTTCTTATCAAAGAAATCAACTTTGCGTACACGGTAATGTTTCTGGTCTATCCACACGATTTGTTTTGAATAGCCTGAAAATTCATCCTGTGGAATCTGCTCGATGACAAAAACTTTGTCGCCCTGATAAGTATCTTCACGTAAAAAGTCATACTTAAACTTTTCCACTTCGAAAGACGTCATATCTTCAAAGGCAAATTCGCTGCTCATGAACGGGCCTGATTTATTTCTGGAGGCGATGCGTTTTACCCGCTTAATTGCTGGCAAATAAATCCACTGCTCATCAGGTTCCATTGCGTGAGAGAAACTTAAAAACGCCGTACCGCTAACATCGCGGGGGGAGTCAAACACCGTCAGGGCTTTATCGCCGTCTTCTTCCATTTCAAGGGTGTCTACCCGCATCTCGCGAGTCGCTTCCTGACCGCTGGCATTACGCAGAATCATGGTAATTTCCGCGACACTGTTCTGCCAGCCGCGATCACGATCCTTACGCTCTTTGGCGATTTTCAATCCCTGCTTTTCCGATTTCTCATCAGCAAACGCTGGCATCGCCAGCGCGACGGCTACCAATAAAAACCAGGTATTAATTCGTTTCAGATTTTGCATCTTGCTCACCTCTGGACTGCTTTTTTTCGCGATCTAACCACATTAAAAATGCTGGAAGGAACAACAGATCTACCAGTAATGCGGCGACAATTATTATTACCGTAAGCGTACCCATATCAGAGTTCAGTCTGAAACTGGATAGCATCAATATTCCAAATCCTGCAGCCAGTACCAGTGTCGTCGTCACCAACGCCTGGCCAACTGTTGCAAATGTATATCCGATCGCATCGCGGACACGTTGCCCTTTATCACGCGCGATCTGATATTTAGACAAAAAGTGAACGGTGTCGTCCACGATTATCCCCATGGTCATACTCAGTACTACTGACAATGCCATGTTGATTTGCCCGGAAACCATTCCCCAGACACCGAACCCGATACCAGCGGGAATCAGATTCGTCATTAAACTGACCAGCCCCAGTCGCCAGGAACGTAGCGCAATAAAAATAAGGCCTGAGATAAGAACCAGTGCCAACAGGGTTCCCCACACCATACTTTTCATATTGCGGGCGCCAATATGGGCAAACATTAACGGCGGGCTAGCCGCTTCTACTCGCAAGTTTGGTGCCAGCTCACCAAAATAAGCTTTAGCGCGACGCTCAAACTCGGTAAATTCGTTGCTCCCAAGGTTATCTAATACGGCGATAACCCGCACGGCAGATTTGTTTATATCGATTTGATTATTCAGATCAAGGCCATAAGGCAGCGACATTTCGTACAATAAAAGGTATTGCGAGGCTTCTTCCTGCGTTTCTGGCAAGCGATAAGCGTCTGGATTATCGTCGTTCATGTTCATGTTCAGTCGCTTCATGGTATCACTGAAACTGGTAACATGATTGACTTCGGGCTGTTCGCCGAGCCAAGTTGAAAACGCGTCTACTTTTTGCAACACATCCGGATTAGTCACGCCGTATTCTTCGTCGGTATAGACAACAAAATCAATGTTCGACATACCGCCCATTGTTTCTTCCTGTACATTCACGGCCTGTCTGAACGTACTTGAATCGCCAAAGTATTTGACTGCAATGTCATTGAGCACATTGTTGGTAGAAAATACCAGTGCTACTACGACAACAAAGACCGAAATGGGTAATACCCGGCGATGATGCTGGCAAATCCATTCACTGGCCTGAACGTAGCGCGAGTGACTCTGCGAATGCTTTGAAGCAACCCGTAACGGCGCCAGATTCAATATCGCTGGCAGTACAGTCAAGGAGAACAGACAGGCAAACATCACCCCGACAGCTGTCATGTTTCCTAAATCGGAAAGAATAGGTACGGCTGAGAAATTAAGCATCAAAAAGCCTATCGCCGTGGTCGCACTGGTGATGAAAACCGGCTTGGTGTTCACTTTCAGACTTTCTGCCAGGGCTTCATGCTTAGCCATCCCCTGACCGGCGAACTGCCTGAAACTGACAATCACATGAATACAGTCAGCAACAGCCAGTGTCATCACCATCGTGGGTACGTTCACCGTAGCCGTGCTCAGGAAGATACCCGCCCAGCCGGCCAGCCCCATGGTTACCACAATACAGGACCCGACAATTAACAGGGTCGCCAGGGCAGAAACCACAGACCGGGTGAGTAGCGCTATCATCACGGTAATCACCACAAACATTAGCGGTATTAATGTTTGCGCATCATCTTGCGCAGCCACGGCAAACGCATCATTCATGATCACCATACCGGTCAGATAGATATCGTGTTCCGGATACGCCTGCTCATATTTGGTTTGCAGCTCGCGGGCATAGTCCGCGATTTCGATCACTTCTTTGGTCTGATCCCCATCCGGAAGCTGAATAGTGGCATTTATTACCGCCACATCGCCGCCATCAGATACCAGCCGACCATCAATTTCAGGCACTTGCTGTACAACATTTCTGACCCAGTCAACGTGATCGTTATCGTACTGGCCTTGCCGGATGAGGTCAGTAACAACCAAATCATCCTGTTCTGCATAGGTGTGCTGATAGTTTGAAATGGACTCTACCCGGGTAGACAGCGGCAGCTGCCAGGCATCCTCAGTAAGCTGATAAATCAGCTCAAAGGTATCTGACTGATAAACGGTTTCATTTTTCGGCACAATAAGAAACGACACATTTTCGCTTTTATTGAAAATGTTCTGCATATCTTCAAATGCTTTGCGCTGAGGGTTATCAGGCTCGAAGAACACCTTGTAATCGCCGCGAAAATAAAGATTCTGCGCGCCCCAGCCAGTGGCAGCACAAAGAAAAACGAAGAGTAATATCGCAAGCTTAGGAGAGTGAAGACACCACTTCATCCATCCGGGCAGTTTTTGCATGAACAGGCGAATCCTTATTGGGAAATAACGTGCCACAGTGTAGCGAGATTTATCCTCAAGTATAAGCCACTAAGCGGTTTTTATTCTTATTCATAGGTATGCGGACGAATGAGAGAGTGGGTATATGCCTTCCGCGACGTCCGCTTTCAACGTTAAATTTTAGTCAGACAATTAACATTTTTCTTACCCTCATTTGATCTTTAGAAATTTTGATGTAAACTTCACTCAAACAACTGGTCAGATGAGCGGATGAGTTATTATGAGTATTAGAAAAAGCCTGAAAAAAGTCCTTCCTCCAATTTCTGTTACCGAGCAGGAAGCACTGGACGCTGGTGACATTTGGATTGAGTCATCAATCTATCAGGGTAAGCCTGATATGGACGCGCTGCGAGCAGTCCCTAAAGCTCAGTTAAGCGCTGACGAACAAGCCTTTATGGACGGTCCGGTACATGAACTGCTGGGCATGATTGATGATTTCGAGCTGGCGAACAGCACGCATATTCCTAAAGAAATTCTGGATTTTCTGGGCAAGAATCGTTTCTTTTCAATGATCATTCCAAAGAAATTTGGTGGTCTTGAATTCAGCCCCTATGCTAACTCTACAATTGTTGCCACCATCGCAGCGCGTAGCGGTGCGATTGCCGTTACGGTAATGGTGCCTAACTCTTTAGGCCCGGGCGAACTGTTAATGCATTATGGCACGACAGAACAGCAGGATTATTGGCTGCCGCGTCTGGCGGTTGGTCAGGATATTCCGTGTTTTGCACTGACCAGCCCGGAAGCAGGTTCAGACGCCGGCGGTATCCCTGATGCTGCAATCGTAACCAAAGGTCAGTGGAACGGCGAGGAAGTCGTTGGATTATCCGTTACCTGGGACAAGCGTTATATCACGCTGGCACCTATTGCCACGGTACTGGGTCTGGCGTTTAAAGTGTACGATCCAAACGGGTTGCTGGGTGGCAAAGAAGAGCTTGGTATTACTTGTGCCCTTCTGCCTAAGACACATCCGGGTGTAGAGCTGGGTAATCGTCACGACCCTATGGGCCAACGTTTTTATAACGGTACAACCCGTGGTAAAGATGTATTTATTCCTATGGAATTTATCATCGGTGGACAAAAGAATATCGGTCGTGGCTGGCAAATGCTGGTCAGCTGTCTGGGTGCCGGTCGCGGTATTTCACTGCCGGCGATGGGCGTAGCCACTGCACAGTCTTCATTCAAGGCCGCGGCAGAATACAGCTTTGTACGTGAACAGTTCGGTTTACCTATTGGCCGTTTTGAAGGTATTCAGGGCAAAATGGCAGATATTGCCGGAAAAACATTCCTGCTTGAGTCTATGCGTGTTTTGACCACTGAAGGTCTGGGCATGGGGCTGAAGCCGTCTGTTGTGACTGCCATTGCCAAATATCATATGACTGAGCTGGGCCGTGATGTGCTTAATTCAGCCATGGATATTCAGGCAGGTAAGGCCATTCAGCGTGGTCCACAAAATACGTTGGCCGGTGCATACAGTGCCGTACCTATTGCGATTACGGTAGAAGGTGCGAATATCCTGACCCGTAACCTGATGATTTTTGGTCAGGGCGCAATGCGTTGTCACCCGTACCTGAAAGAAATGGTTGATCTGATCCACAGCGATGACAGCAGTGCTGATGGTGAGTTTAATAAGGTATTACGTAAAACCATCAGCTTCAGTGTGAAAAATTCGCTGCGCAGTATTGCGCAAAGCTACGCCCCTTTTGCCCGTAACGCTAAGTCGGCATTGCCTGAAGTACGCAAATATGAAAAGCGTATGAACAGCATCGCAGCGAAACTCGCACCACTGGCAGACTTATCGCTGGCAGTGTTGGGTGGTGATCTGAAAAAAGCCGAACTGCTTTCAGCGCGTTTGGGTGATGTGATGAGCTACCTGTATGGTGCCATGGCGTCAGTTCGTTTTTACGAGCAGCGCATTGAGGATCGTCAGCAGGCGCGTCCGTTCTTTGACTATGCGATGCAGTGGAGTCTGATGCAGGCAGAGCAGGCAATTGTTGATTTCATCAATAATTTCCCGAATACGCCTACCCGCGGTCTGATGCGTGTTCTGACTAATACTTACAGCAACAGTGTAAGTGGTATTTCAGACAAGCTGGTAAATGAACTGGCGGCAGCGTCAATGCAGGACAGCAGTGTGAAAGCACAGCTTACCCACCTGGTGCGCGTAATGCCTGGCGACGGTAATGATATTAACGAGCAGGCGTTCAAAGCCAAGCACGCGGTTGCCCACCTGCTGAGCAAAGTGCAAAAAGCTTTGCGCAAAGAACCTGTGGTGCCATTTGTATCATTTGAAAATGCACTGAATAAGCTTCAGGAGAAAGGCGTTATTAATGCCTCTGAAGCCGAACAGCTGCATGATTACAATGAGAAGCGCAAGCTGGCGGTTCGGGTTGACGAGTTTACGTTTGACCTGGAGCTGCTTTCGCCGGAAGAAACAATGCCGGATGTCACACCAGAGTCTGACAGCGATAAAACTGAAGCTGCTTAACAGGCGTTCAGTAATATCGGAATAGTAAACAGGAGCCTCAGGCTCCTGTTTTTATTTCAGGCCCTGCAAATGCTCGCATCCGAAGCACGACATATTTTTCACACATCCGGCTGCCCGTTAGTTACAATAGCGATTTGTTCACCTGGGCTGGCGATGTTATCACTGCCCTGTCCTTCCCCGATAATAATAACGAAACGACTATGGCACAGCTTTATTTCTATTATTCGGCAATGAATGCCGGCAAATCTACCGCACTTTTACAGTCTGCCTATAACTATAAAGAGCGCGGCATGCACACCATCATATTTACGGCAGCATTAGATGATCGGTATGGCGTAGGCAAAGTCGCCTCCCGCATTGGCTTACAGGCCGATGCACTGCTATTTACAGATACTGATGACTTATTTGAGAATGTCAGGACACAACAGGCCGAACAAAAACTGGATTGTGTATTTATTGACGAGGCGCAGTTTCTGACCCGCGATCAAGTTCGTCAGTTGGTAGAGGTGGTTGATGAGTTGAATATTCCGGTACTCGCGTACGGGCTTCGTACCGACTTTCTGGGCGAAACGTTTCAGGGCAGTCATTATCTTCTGGCCTGGGCTGATAAATTAGCAGAGCTCAAGACGGTCTGCCATTGCGGCCGCAAAGCCAGCTTTGTAGTTCGTCTTGATGATAATGGTCAGGCAGTGACCTGCGGTGACCAGGTGCAGATAGGCGGAAACGATCGGTACGAGTCTATGTGCCGTAAGCACTTCAAACAACTCGTCTGGGATAAACCGTAATCAATGCGACGAAATATTTTAATCACCGGCGCCAGTTCCGGGCTTGGCCGGGGTATGGCTATTGAATTTGCCAGAAAAGGCCATAATCTGGCGCTGTGCGCTCGGCGCAAGGACCATCTCGAATCGCTTCGAAATGAATGCCTTTCAATTAACCGCAGTCTCAAAGTTCGTATACAGGTTCTTGATGTAAATGATCATGATGCTGTCTTTGAGGTTTTTCATGGCTTTGCCAAAGAGCTGGGCAAGCTTGACAGAATTATTGTCAATGCGGGTATGGGGAAAGGTGCGTCGATCGGCACCGGTCATTTTGCGGCCAATAAGGAAACCGCGACGACTAATTTTGTCTCGGCACTGGCACAGTGCGAAGCTGCAATGGAAATATTTCGAAAGCAGAATCACGGTCATCTGGTCACGGTGTCATCCGTCAGCGGCATTCGGGGTTTCAGGCGCGCTCTGACGGTTTATGCAGCAACTAAAGCTGCCTTGTCGTCATTGTCAGAAGGGATCCGGGTCGACGTCATGAACACGCCTATAAAGGTTACAACGGTTCATCCAGGCTTTATTCGTTCTGCCATCAATGAAAAAGTGAAAAATGTGCCCTTTATTGTGGATACGGAAACTGGCTGTAAAGCATTGGTCAAAGCTATTAATAAAGAGCCTGCTAATGCATTTGTTCCGGTTTGGCCATGGGCGTTTGTGCGTTATTTTCTTCGTGTCGCCCCGTTATCAGTGTTGTCCAGAATGAGTTAGATTCAAAAAATACTATTGCATTAATAGGTTTTAATCTTTTTACTATATCTACATTTACGTGCATCCTGCTTCATTACTCATTACAAGGGATACACACTCATGCATTTATTAAAAAAACTTTTCAATTCGCAATCAAAGTCGGTCGCCGGAAAATCTTCACAGGTTATTTGCAACTATCGGGATAACTACTACGGCGATCAGGTTTGCACAGGAAAACTGCCTGGTTAAGATAGCAGTAAAAAGCCTGCTTAATATAGCAGGCTTAAACGGTTTCACCGCTGATAATATCGTAAGACATTACCGTATTTTCTGAGGCGTTCTCCAGCAATTTTGTCGCCGCTAACTCGCCTTTTGCAATGCTTGACTGACACACCGTGGACAGATTTGGACGGGTACGTGCCGCCTCATCAATACCATCAAAGCCGGTTATTTTCAGCGATGCAGGCACCTCAATACCTTTGGCCATGGCGCATTGCAATAACTCCAGCGCAATAATATCGCTCATACACAATATTGTTGTAGGTCTTGGTTCGCAGTTAAGCACTTCACTGGCGGCCTGTCTTGCATAAGCGCTCTGGCTTTCCGGAATATGCCAGATCCAGTCGTTTGTAATGTGATTACCCGTCTGCTCAATCGCTTTTAAATACCCTTGCAATCGACGCTGTGCAATAGATGATTCGGCGCCAAACAACGGGCTGTCATAAATGCGGCACGTTGTTGGCGAGTCAATGAGTTTCAGACCAAGAATCGCCACCCGCTCATCGTAGCCCAGTGCTTTAGAGGCAATGTCAAAGGCGGCCTGCTCGTTATCAATATTAACCGACGGCAATCCCTCAATATCGAAATCCACGGTAACCACGGGCTTGACGGCACTTTTCAGCTCCTGTGCCAGAGCCGTGTTTTGTGGCGCGCCGTAGCATATAAAGCCGTCCACAAAATCACTGACATCGCGGATGCTGCCCTCATTACCGCTGAACAGTAGTAAGTGTTTGTTTTGTTTTTGCAGTACTCGTGAGACGCCTTTAATAAACGTACTGGCCACCGGATCACTGACCATATACTCAATGTTATCTGCCAGTATCAGTGCAACAATGCCTGACTCGCCTTTACGTAGTATCTGGGCCGCTTTGTTGGGGCCGTGATAACCGATCTTTTCACATTTTTTCAGGATCTCTTCGCGCTTTTTTGCAGAGAGCTGGTCCGGACGGTTAAAGGCGTTTGAAATCGTCGCAGTGGAGACACCAATAATATCGGCAACACCTTTCAGGGTCAGTTTATTCTTTTTCATACATCTTCAACATGAAAACAAAACGTGTGCACTACAGGCTCGCGCTTTTTTTATTTTAAGCAATCCCTTGCGTATCATCACCTTTCACGGCGCTTATAAAAGTTGTAACTTAATCGATTAAATTTCGCCAGTTTTGTCTGGCATTTATCACATCGATGTAACGGACCTTAACGCGTTCCGAAGATACGGTCCCCGGCATCACCCAGTCCGGGTAAAATATACCCTTGCTCGTTAAGTTTCTCATCAACAGAAGCGGTAAAGATGTCTACATCAGGGTGCGCATTTTGCACCGCGTCAATACCTTCCGGCGCAGCGACCAGAAACAGTCCCATAATGTGGCTGCAACCACGCTGTTTAAGCAAATCAATCGTAGCGACTAAGGTGCCACCGGTTGCCAGCATTGGGTCGACAATCAGTGCGGTACGCTGGTCAATGTCTTTAACCACTTTGTCGAAGTAAGCAACAGGTTCCAACGATTCTTCATCCCGGTATAAGCCGACAACGCTGATCTTGGCGTTGGGAATGAGCTCCATCACCCCATCCAGCATACCCAGACCGGCGCGAAGAATTGGCACAACAGTAATCTTTTTACCTTTAATTTTTTCAACGCTGATTTCATCGCCAGACCAACTTTCAATCGTTGCCTGCTCGGTTTGAAGGTCGCGGGTGGCTTCATAGGTCAGTAGATTCCCTACCTCACTGGCAAGCTGGCGAAAGTCTTTACTGCTCAAGTTAGCTTCCCGCATAACGCCCAGCTTGTGCTGAACCAGCGGGTGTTTAATTTCATACACGGCCATGATTGTCTCCGGTGTGATTGTGGGCATTCGTCAAAATGAATCCCCTCGTACAAATAAATTGGGCGTATTATCCTGATTTGGGCATGGCATTTCGACCTTTGTTATCACTAATTGATAAGAATAGTCTGTAATAGGATGATTTTGGCTGGCATCGGCGCAAACTGCTATTGCGTCTCATCGTTCCGGCTTGATGATTTCTCAATGATGTAGATTAGATCGTTGTAGTGCCAGGCAAGTTTTCCAAATGAAAACAGGTTGACCAACCTGACAAAAATTCTGATGATTCTGTCACGCACAGAACGCTTTCGCAGATAGTTGTTTTTTCCCAACATTGCCTTTATCGTCAAACCTTCCTGTTCACAATAGGTCAGCATACGCTTTCTGGCGAGAGCCTTGTCATAGACGGTCGGGTACGGCAGGTAACCGGGTTTTCCGGCGTTTTTATTGCCTTTAATAAACCGGTAATAGTAAACGTGCAGCCAGTGCGGGGTGTTTCGTGCGATAAAACCATAAACTGAATCCCGGTCAGGTACTTTGATAATCATCAGTCCGCCTGGTTTGAGCCACCGGTTAAAATTTGCCAGCACCAGCGGCACATTGCTGACATGTTCCAACACATACGCAGTATAGATGACGTCATATTGCGCCCTGGGCAACGATACCGTGCGCAGGTCCCCGACAATGACCTCATCCAGATCCCTGAAACGAGCCTGGCGTAGCTGCAGCGCATCTTCATCCAAATCGATACCCGCCAACGTGTATTGCAGTCCCTTCAGGGAAAGCTGCCACTTATTACCACAACCGGCTTCAAGAATCTGCAGCGCGGTATCAGGCCTTGCTTTTTCCCTGATACAACCTTCCAGGATGGTTTTCTCGTGGGATGAGTCAGTCACAACTTGCAAGTTCACCTTTGCTCTCCGTTAAGCCGCTGAACATGCGGTTTTTCGATGACATGAACTGACTTTTACGATGGCGATCTCAGCAAAGATTAATTTTTTACTTCAGGCTACAGCGACGTGCACGCAGGTAAGCATCTCAGGCACACCCCTGCACCTGAGAAACACAACAGACTCAATATTCGACAACAATCTTACCAAAGTGCTCACCTGACTCCTCATAGCGAAATGCGTCAGCAAGCTTATCCAGGGCGAACGCCCGGTCAATTTCCGGCGTAAAGTTCATTTGGTCCAGGGCGTTTACAAACTCAACCTGATGCTGATGGCTGCCAACAATAACGCCGGTCAGGCGAATCTGTTTTCTCATTAACAGCGCGGTAGGCACCTCTCCACCAATGCCGGTTAAGACACCTATCAGCACGATACTTCCACCTACCCGTGTTGCTTTTATGGATTGCCCCAGCGTGGCCGGCCCGCCAACTTCAACAACGTGGTCGACACCGTGACCACCCGTCCACTCGCTCACCGTTTTACCCCAGTTTTCGTCCTTTTTGTAGTTAACGGTAAAGTCAGCACCCAACGCTTTCGCTTTTTCGAGCTTTTCATCGCTGGAGGATGTAATCGCCACGCGTGCGCCCATCGCTTTCGCAATTTGGAGCCCGTAAATCGATACGCCACCGGTTCCCAGCAATAGCACCGTATCGCCGGGTTTCAGGTTACCTTCAACAACCAGCGCGCGCCATGCTGTCATACCCGCAGTGGTGATAGTTGCAGCCTGACTATGCGACCAGTCTTTGGGTGCCCGGGTAAACCAACTCGCTGGGACTGTTACAAACTCACGGGCATAGCCATCGATACCATCGCCTGGCGTGCGACTGAAATCGCCGATTGTTGGTGCGCCTGTCTGCCAGTCCGGGAAAAAGACCGATACCACATTGTCGCCTTCTTTAAAGGTAGTGACTTCGCTGCCTACTGCCTTGACCACGCCAGCGCCATCTGACATTAATATTCTGCCGGCAGGCGCTTTCATCGTGCCGCTGGCTACTCCGTAGTCATGATAATTCAGGCTTGAAGCGTGCAGCTCAACCATAATTTCATGAGCTTTAGGCTCTGGCGGCGGTGCCACGTCGTTAACGTTCAGGCCATCAAGACCTTGCTCAGGGTTGCCGATTTCAACTTGTTTCATTTGCACCTCGTTTGCTGTGGGCGAAGAGTGATTATGGAGTTTTTACATCGACATCGGGTTTTTTGTTTATTCAACACCATAGAAGTTCGACCAAGTTTAGGTAGTAAACGCTAAATAACCCTAATAACCACTTAAAGGTTTGTTAATATATGGTTAATGACGCCATGTGCACGATGGCGATAAAGACGATAACAACATGTATACAGAGGCATTATGAACTGGAAGGGATATTTACTTGCCGTTACGGTCGGCCTGTCAGCAGGCACATCGGGGTATGTGCAAGCAGAAGATGGCGCGAAGCAAAACCACAACCGGCAAATTGATACCGAACTGTCGATAGACACAAAGCACCGGACCACGATCGCCGGCGAACGCGTCGAATATCGCGCTCAGGCGGGGATGCAACCCGTTTGGGATGAAGAAGGCGACGCCATTGCCACATTACAGTACACCTACTATACCCGTACCGACACTAAGAATAACGAGACGCGGCCACTGCTAATCAGTTTCAACGGCGGCCCGGGTTCTGCATCGGTATGGATGCATATTGCATACACCGGGCCGAAAATTCTGAATGTGGATGATGAAGGCTATCCGGTGCAGCCCTATGGCCTGAAGTCTAATCCCTACTCAGTGTTAGATGTGGCTGACATCGTTTATGTTAACCCGGTCAATACCGGCTACAGTCGCATTCTTCCCAATGAAGAGGGCGAAATGCCCTCCAAAGAAGAACAGAAAAAAATGTTCTTCGGTGTTAATGCCGATGTTGAATATCTTGCTGAATGGATAAACACGTTTGTCTCGCGTCATAATCGCTGGCGCTCACCCAAATACCTGATTGGCGAAAGTTACGGCACAACCCGCGTATCCGGTCTGGCGCTGGCACTGCAGAATCAGCAGTGGATGTATTTAAACGGCGTAATCCTGGTGTCACCTACTGAACTAGGCATTTCTCGAGATGGCGTCGTTGAGGCTGCTAACCGCCTGCCCTATTTTGCGGCAGCGGCCTGGCATCATAAAAAGTTGCCTGAGCAATACCAGAATATGGAGCTGGAAGCGTTTCTGGAGCAGGTAGAGACCTTCACGCTGGAAAAGCTGACACCAGCGCTCAGTCGTGGCGGCTTTATCAGTAAGAAGGAAAAACAGAATGTGATTCGCCAGATGGCGCGTTATTCAGGCATCAGTGAAACGGCAATTGCCAGAAATAACCTGGATGTCAGTACCTGGTTTTTCTGGAAAGAACTGTTGCGGGATGAAGGCAAAACGATCGGCAGACTGGACAGCCGTTATCTCGGTATTGATAAACAGGATACCGGCGACCGACCTGATTACAATGCAGAGCTCTCATCCTGGCTGCATTCGTTTACGCCAGCTATTAATTATTACCTGAAGAACGAGCTTAAGTTTGATACCGACGTAAAATACAACATGTTTGGTCCGGTTCACCCGTGGGATCGCTCTGATAACAGTACCGGTGAGAACCTGCGTGCCGCGATGGCTGCCAACCCGTACCTGAATGTAATGATTCAATCAGGCTATTACGACGGCGCCACAAATTACTTTGATGCCAAATACACCATGTGGCAATTAGATCCCAGTGGTAAGATGAAAGACCGCCTGAGCTTTAAAGGCTATCGCAGCGGCCACATGATGTATCTGCGTAAAGAGGACCTGAAAACAGCCAATGAACATATCCGCGAGTTCATCAGTGCTACCACCCCTAAAGAAGGTCAGCCTGCCCGTTATCAGCGTTAGCAGGCATAAATTACAGATATAAAAAAAGCGCTTCACTGAAGCGCTTTTTATTTACCCGACTACCATTATTCCGGCAACGTAATATTAAGCTCCAGTACACTGCAATCGTCACTATCTTCCAGCTGCACAGACACCTGATCATCTGCAATCTGTACGTATTTACGAATAACCTCGACGATCTCTTTTTGCATCATCGGAAGGTAATCCGGTTCAGTGCGTTTCCGGCGCTCATGCGCAACAATTATCTGCAGACGCTCTTTCGCCACGGCTGCAGAATTCGACTTACCCTTTTTTAACAGATAGTCAAAAATTCCCATTATTTTCCTCCGAGCAGCCGCTTAAAGAAACCTTTCTTTTCAGCTTCCAAAAAGCGATGTTCTACCTTTTCACCCACTAACCGGCGTACTGCATCTGAATACGCCTGACCGGCTGTAGATTGCTGATCAAGAATAACAGGCGCCCCCTGGTTAGATGCGGCAAGTACAGCCTCAGATTCAGGAATCACGCCAAGTAAGGGAACAGCGAGAATTTCTTCAACATCGACAACACTTAACATTTCTGCGGTTGCTACGCGATGCGGGTTGTAACGGGTCAACAACAGATGCTCTTTAACACTTTTACCCTGCTCAGCACGCATTGATTTGCTTTGAAGGATACCCAGAATACGATCAGAGTCGCGTACCGACGACACTTCCGGGTTGGTTACCACGATGGCCTCATCTGCAAAGTACAGCGCCATTTGGGCCCCCTGCTCGATACCCGCGGGTGAGTCACAGATAATGAACTCGAAATCTTTGCTCAGGTCATTCAGGACGGTCTGAACACCATCCATTGTCAGTGCATCCTTATCCCGGGTTTGCGAGGCAGGCAGAATGTATAACCCATCAGTACGCTTATCTTTAATCAGCGCCTGATTAAGGGATGCTTCTTTATTGATAACATTAACGAAATCGTAGACGACTCGTCGTTCACAGCCCATGATCAAATCAAGGTTACGCAAGCCCACATCAAAATCGACAACGACAGTTTTGTGTCCCTGAAGCGCCAGGCCGGTTGCAATAGCCGCACTGGATGTTGTTTTTCCAACCCCTCCTTTTCCGGAGGTTACAACGATAATTTTTGCCATCTACTTTTTCCTCGACGAAAACGTACGGTCTTAACCCAGTTCGGTGACCAGTAACGCATCCTCTTCTAAATATGCCTGTGCCGGTTTCTTCCAGCACTGTGTTTGTATAGTTTCCTGCATGACGAATCTGCCGGCAATGGAAATCAGCTCAGCCTCCATCTGCTGACAGAAAATCCGTGCCTCTGTGTCGCCTTTGACTCCTGCAAGAGCCCGGCCGCGCATCGTGCCGTAAACATGGATATTGCCGTCTGCCAGAATTTCAGCACCCTCACTTACTGGCGCTAAAATGATTAGGTCGCCGCCCTGAGCATAAACCTGTTGTCCTGAGCGTACAGGTCGAGACACTACCCGGGTTTTATTCACCTCAGGCGTCGCGCCAGCTGGCTTTTTCTCAGTGGTTTCTGACGTACTGCCAGCGGGTAACTCACTGTCAGTGGATTTGCTCTGACTTATGTCAGACAGTCCGAGGTCATTAATCGTATCGCGTAAATCATTCACCTGCCCTTTTACTGCCATTGGCTGAAGCTGGTGTTTACGACACAGTGTGACTAATAACTCAAACGCGGTTTCATCAATGTTACAACTTAACTGAATAATAAGGGAAGAACGTGTGAAAAACTGCGGTGCACTGGCAATCTTTGCTGCCAGCTGCGTATCAAATTCATCAGGGTCAAACGTTATTATATCTAGCACAATGCTGGTTAGCGTTGTGCCTTTCATCCGAAAGCATTGCTCTGCCATTCGTGTATCCTGAACGTTGCTGACAAGGCCACATGCCAGCGAACATGGTTAATCTATAGACTAAGGCCGTCAACTCTATCAAATTCCAGCCCTACAGCAATAGGCAGAGGGCCGGGATTGAAGCAACTGCTCAATAAATCAACGTTTATAGGAAAATAAAAATATTTTATTCTTTTTGCTGGAAGGGCGACGCTTCCCGGGCGTTCATATCACGCAGATCGTCAGGGGTATTGTCCGCCACAAACGCGCCGCGATCCCCCTTGGGTTTGTCGTCTCCTACGGTGCTATCAGCAGAGGTCTGCAGCTCTATGGCAGCATTCACCTCCGCGCCGAGCAGTATGATATAAGCGGTCAGATATAACCACATTAATAAAATGATTATTCCACCTACCGAACCGTACGTTTTGTTATAGCTGGCAAATTCGCTCAGGTAAATGGAAAATCCGTATGAGGCAAGTATCCATAGTACCGTCGCCAAAATGGACCCGGTCGTCACCCACCGCCATTTAGCAGGTCTTCGGTGTGGCCCGTACCGATATAGCGCTGACAAACTGGCATTAAATAGTAAAAGCATAATCGGCAGGGTGATAAAATTGGCCTGAGCTGACGAAATAAAGCCTGCTGTCGCCCAACTTATCCATTTGGGCACGACCGTTATCAGTGCTAGCGCCAGAATAATGGTAAGGATAATACTGGTGGTGCCTGTCATCCTGGCCAGTAAACCTTTAAAAAAATTCCGGCCCTTGGACTCATTATAAGTAATATTACACGCCGTTATTAATGCATTTGCGCCTTTGCTACTACTCCACAGTGACAGCACAATGGACAGAATCAGACCCCAGCTGAGCGTTGAACTCGGCTTTTCAGTCAGGTTTTTTAATTGCTCTTCCAGAATATAGCGGCTTTGGGATGGCACCACATCGACCAGCAGTGCCATATGTTCTCTGAGCTCTTCAGGCGACACCATCAGCCCGTAGAGTGAGATTAGCGCCCCTAATAACGGGAATATCGCCAGCAAAAAATAAAACGCCACGCCCGCAGCGACGATGGGTAAATTGTGCTCCTGAGTTTTTTTAACCACTCTTTTGCAGATATGCCACCAGCTTTTAAGCGGAAGATGCAATACAGAGTGTGCCAACGGCGATAATTTTGAGCTCATGATTTTTACGTTTTTATTCATCCTGCTATGTTGTACATCGCGAAGTGTGATTAAAGTTTACTTAGTACAAAAGAAAGTCAGAAACGAAAGGAGGAATAAGAATCTCACCGAAAACGGCCGCCAAAACGGCCTTGATATCGGGCGTGTTTAGCGGACACCGGGAATCGCCGAGGCGGTAATTTGGGGGTACGCCACTTCATTTAGTACCCCGCGCAGCGCTTCCAGCTTGACCGGCTTTGTTAAAAACGCATCCATGCCGGCTTTCAGGCAGGCTTGTCGGTTGCTGTCGGAAGTATCAGCCGTCATCGCAACAATAAACATTTTGCCGTCACTGGTATACGTATCTTTAATGACTCTGGTTGCTTCAATCCCATCCATCACCGGCATTTCGCAGTCCATAAAGACCAGCGTGTAAGGCTCGCTGGCGCGTTCAATGCACGTCACCGCCTCTAACCCATTCACCGCATAATCTGCACTGACCTGAAGCTGAGACAGCAACGATTCCATCACCAGACGATTTATTTCGTTATCATCCACAACCAGCAATTTTATATGTTCAAAGCTGCTGTTTTGCGGGCCGATGTAGTCTTCTTTTGCCACATCTTCCTGGTTGAGTGCATTAAATGGCAATTCGACAAAAATACGGGTGCCCTGCCCTTCCTTGCTGCTGACTTTTACCGTGCCACCAAACGCATCGCAAAGCTCCTTAACGATAGCGAAGCCCAGTCCCGAACCGCCATACTTAGAGGAGATGCCCGAGTGTCCTTGCTTAAAGGGCTGATAGAGACTTTCTATGGCCTGTTTATCCATGCCAATACCGGTATCGGTTACGGTAACAGCGATGACATCACGCCCTGCTTTCTCTTTAATACGCGCTGTCAGATTGATAATGCCCTGATCAGTAAATTTCACCGCATTATTGAGCAGATTTGAATAGATTTGTGTCATCCGCCCCGGGTCCCCGTGAGCACGCAATCCTTGAGGAAACTGTGCATCAACGTTAAGGGAAAGCCCTTTCTTCTTGGCCAGAGGCTCATAAAGGTAGAACAAATCGTCGAAAATATTGCTAACCGAAAACGGGACTTCTTCAAGCTCCAGCTGACCCGATTCAACCTTGGAGTAATCCAGTACATCATTGACCAGACGGACCAACAGATCGGCGCTGCGCATGGCAATTGCTACCCGGCTCTCAATGATGTCCTTATTATTTTCACCCTTCAGCGTTTGTAACATGCCGGCAATGCCGTTGATGGGCGTGCGCAATTCGTGGCTGATTTTACCTATCATTGCGCTTCGGGCCTTGAGCAATCGCTCGGCTTCGTTTCGTCTGTCGATCAGTTCGTGACGCAATGCCATCTGTGAATCAATGTCCTGAAAAGCGCCGAAAATTCTTACACACTGGCCATCCCTGAACTCTGGTCGCCCTTGCGTAGCAACCCACTTCACTTTTCCGGTATAGGTTCGCAGTAAGATTTCAAGGCTCCATCCCTTGCCGGTTGCCATCGCTTCGGCAAGTGCATCCGAAATGGTATCGCGGGACTCGCCCTCTGGATAAAACTCTATTGCACTGACCAGATCCGGCTCGTAATCATCAGGTACCTCATGAATTCGCCGGGTTTGTTCTGACCAGTAAATTTTATTGTTGGCCAAGTCCACTTCCCAGCCGCCTATCAGCGCCATTTTCTCCATTTGCTCTTGCAGCTCAATACGCTGCTTCAATTCCTGCTGCTCGATGTGGCGCGATATCTCTACGCCAATCCATTGTGCAAACAAATTTATGAAGTCTATGTCGTCGCTGCTGAAGGACTTATCGCGGGCAGTGGGCGAAGAAAAGTTAAGCGTCCCGTAGAGTTCGCCCATAACAACAATCCGGGCACCGATATAACTTTCCAGCCGAAAAGTTTCATAACAGGGATGTGTAGCCACAGCGGCCACTTGTGATGCATTGGAAAATGCCAGCGCCTCATTGGTCTGTAAGGTATGCCAGCAATAAGTTTGGCCCAACGAGAAAGTAAGTCCGGGTGTCAGTGTAGGATCATTGGATACAACGTACTTGACCGTGTATTCGTCACCGCTTATAAAACTGACAATAGCGTGCTGTTGCTGAAACGCTTCCAGACCCAGTTTCAAAATAGCAACAATTTTTTGCTCGAAGCTCAGCGACTCATCCGAAGTCAGTTCGTGCAACTTTTTAAGCATAACAGCGACCAGTTACGTGCAAACAAATTCTACGCTTAGTGTAGATTATGCCGCTAGCTAATGCACCGCTTTAAGGCCCATAACGAAGAAAAAAACGACAGGTTGCCCACCCGGTTACAATACTTCCCTTATATTCAAGGGTTCTTTAAAGCTCATTTTTTATACAAATATCATCCTACACATTTAGAACTTCTTACGTATATTGTTAATGAGATGTAAAGGCTTAGGCAACGTAGGAGAAGTCAATGAGCAATCATCTGTGGGGACTGTTACATCATCCAGACCGTGAATGGCGCACCATTAATGAAGAACACGAAACGGTCTCGCATTTATATATGCACCATGTTTTATGGATGGCTTTAATACCGGTTGTAAGCTCATTTATCGGTACAACACAATTTGGCTGGTCCTTGGGCGGCGAAACCGACACCATTCAGGTCGGGTTTGAAACCGGCTTACTGATTGGCGCTTGTTTTTACGCGCTGATACTACTGGCTGTTGCTGCAGTGGGCAGCATGATTCACTGGCTCGCCAGAAAATTTCCAACCCGTCCATCACGACATGAATGCATTATTTTTGCCGGCTATATTGCCACGCCAATGTTTCTTAGCGGCCTGTTCGCCATTTATCCGATCATCTGGGTTTGCGCCTTAGCCTGTATCACCGGCATTTGCTATACCGCCTATCTGCTTTATCAGGGCACACCCAATTTTCTGGGTATCAGTCATAAAGAAGGGTTTATCTTGTCCAGCACGATGATGGCCATTGGCGTTTTATTGCTAGAGGTCCTCCTGATGGCAGTTGTGTTGTTATGGAGCCTGGGCTCCGAGCACAGTATTGTCTGGAAATTCCTGCACTAAGTAGCAGTCATTTTGCCATCGTAAACGCCCATCAGGAGCAAAAAATTTAATTTGCTCCTGTTTTCTGACGCTTCTTTAAAGATTTGTCATATTGCACTTTTTACCCCACCCCTGCTAATCCTGATAGCGTTTATTCGCCGTAAGCACCTTAAGAGTTTTACATTGCGCCGGAGCATCGCGTTATCTTTATAGCTTATCCGGCGTTTATCCAAACGATGAGGAGTACTATGACTCAACCTACTTTTTCGCAAAAGTTACAGGCCGGCAGCACCTTTCCTGATATCTCTGTTACCGATCTTCATACCAAGACGCACGTTCTCGGCCAACCCGGTGAAGGTAAAGACTGGCAATTAGTGGTTGTTTATCGTGGTCAGCATTGCCCTATTTGTACGAAGTATCTGAACAAGCTGCAAAAACATAAGAACAAGCTCATGGATACCGGCGTCGATATTATTGCGGTGTCGGCTGATAGCAAGGAACAACTGGAAAGCCACTTAGATGATCTCTCTGTTGATTTCACTCTGGGATACGGGCTTACCGAAGAAAATATGAAAGCATTGGGTGTGTATATCTCCGACCCACGCTCTGAAAAAGAGACTGATCATCCGTTTGCGGAGCCAGCACTATTTGTGGTTGATCAGAGTGGCATCATCCGGATTATCGATATTTCTAATGCGCCTTTCTCAAGACCGGATGTGGATATTCTGGTAGACGGCCTGCAATGGCTCAGAAAACCGGACAATGATTATCCGGTACGTGGCACACACGCCTAAGCGCTACGACACATTTCGTAAAGCCGCTCCTCAACGGGAGGGGCTTTGTGATTGACTTGCCGCTGCATCGCGGCAGTCTTCCCCCAGTAGCTCAAACTCCACCGTAGTGTGAGCAAACTCAAACAGCGCCAGCGTATCAGCGACCTGCTGTTTAAGCGAACGGTAATCATCCAGTGACTCACATTTTACAACTGCATGTAATGTTGCAATGTGGTGTTCACCGTCCAGCGACCAGATATGCAGATGATGGATACTGGCGATCGCTGAAATTTGTTGTAGCTTGTCTGATACCTCACGGGTAATTGCTTTTTCCGGTGCTGCCTGAAAAAACAGCTTCACAGTACTTTTCAGATTACGAAACACATTAAACAGAATAAACAGTGTGAAAAGCAGCGACAACAGAGGGTCAAGGATGGGCCAGTTAACAAAATGCATTGCAATGGCTACAATCATAACGGCAACCCAACCCATAACATCTTCAATTAAATGCCAGTTCAGCACTTTTTCGTTTAAGGTCTGCCCGCCGTGAAGTTTATATGCTGCATAGCCATTCATTACTACACCCAGAACGGCCAGCCCCATCATCCCTTCAATATGGGGCATTTGTGGCTCAAGCAGCCGCGGGACGGTTTGAAACAAAATCCATACTGAACCTGCTATCAGCACCACGGCATTTAGCAATGCACCCAGCAGGCTCAGGCGTCGATAACCATAGGTAAAAGAATGATCGGCCTCTTTTCTGCTCACCCTGTCCAGTAACCAGGCACTACCAATAGAAAGCGTATCGCCTAAATCGTGCACTGCGTCAGCCATGATAGCGGTACTGTTGGTCAGTACACCGCCAATAAACTCGATAATGGTAAAAGTAAGGTTCAGAAAAAACGCCCATCCGATACGGGCCGACGTTTCATGGTGATGATGATGAGCCATTTGTCAGTGTTCCTTTACAACTTGCTGCGTAGTCTGAGTACACGGCCTTTGGCGGAAAACGCAAGAGGTATCCGATAGTTATGGCGATTTGGACAGTTTGGATTGCTTTGGGTGTGCTCAGAAACGGTAATGAGAATCAGGCGCAAAAACCATTGCGAATGATATTGATTCTCAATTGTAAACTGGTATAGTCGTGCTTCACTTAAGTTAACAAGAGAAGTAAGGAATGTTTAATAAAAAGCTCTTGGCCGTCGCCGTTGCAAGTTCTCTTTTGGTTTCTGCGTGTGGTGGAAGTTCGTCATCGGATAATGATGATCCTGCCCCGACACCACCTCCATCCAACTCTGCCCCAACTGATATTTCAGTTTCTTCAGCCAGTGTGGATGAAAATGCAGCGGGCGCAGAAATAGGAACATTATCTGCCACCGACGCCGACAGCGATGAGACATTCACATTTACAACTCAGGATGAACGCTTTGTCATTGATGGCACTACGCTTTCACTGGCCGACGGTGTTGCACTGGATTATGAAATGCAGACCACGGTAGATGTTGATGTCAGCGTCACTGACAGCAACGATGAATCGTTCACCAAAACGCTGACTATCGATATTAACGATGCGCTGGACTTTTACGACTTTGAAAGCGCCTTTGTAAATGGCGAATCAGCTGTGTCTTACAGCGGTCAGGTTGCGCGTCATTTGTTAATCAATGATTTAAATATCCTGATTGACTCGCAATTAGGTGATACCGCCGCATTTGATACCGATGGTAATTTCACAACGCGTGACGACGTGGTTGCTGCGCTCAATTCGTACTTTGACGTCAGCGATTATGATGCACTATCACAGCGCGCCCTGCTTACCACTACCGACCCTGCAGCCGTGCAGCAAACACTGGCTGACGTATCATCATCCAGTAAAAACCTGGTTGGTAAAATTGCAGGGAATGATGAGGTTGGTCAGCATAAAGACTGGAACAATGGTGAATTTGTTGGCTGGGGTGACGCCGGCAGCACGACGCCTGAAGGACTGGTACGCATGTTTTTCAGCGAACTGGCTGATAACGCCGATGCACAGTTAGGCGGAACATTGCGCCAGGACCCCTTTGGCAACGATATCAATAAAATTTATCTGACCAGCGACGGTCGCGATCTGAAGCAACTGATTCAGAAGTTTTTGCTGATGTCTGTGGCATATAGTCAGGCCGCGGATGATTATCTTGACAGTGATACTGCTGATAAGGGCCTGCTGTCTGATCATACCGGTACTGAAGAAAGCTTTACGACGCTGGAACATCAGTTTGATGAAGGGTTCGGTTATTTCGGCGCTGCCCGCGACTACCTTGAATACACAGATGAAGAAATTGCCGCTAAGGGCGGTCGTGAGGACTGGCAGGGCTATCACGATACCGATGGCGATGACGCCATCGATTTTAATGCCGAATACAATTTTGGTCAGTCTACCAATGCAGCGAAGCGTGATCTGGGTGCAACCACAGAAACGGATTATACCGCTCAGGCGATGAATGCCTTTTTGATGGGCCGTAAACTGTTAAACGATACCGCTGGTACTGCACTGACAGAGGCAGAACGTGAAGAGCTGGAAGGCTACCGGGATAGCGCGCTGGATGCATGGGAACGTGCCATTGCAGCAACGGTTGTGCATTACATCAACGATACCCACGCTGATCTGAGCGCGATTGGTACTGACGATTTTGATTACAGCGACTTAGCTAAGCACTGGTCTGAAATGAAAGGCTTTGCCCTTGGCTTGCAGTTCAACCGCTTCTCGCCGGTAACGGATGAACAGTTCGCGCAACTGCATGCATATATGGGTGACAAGCCGGTATTGACCGACAGCGACGCCGTTGCCGCTTATCAGGCTGAGTTGATGCAGGCCCGTGATATTCTTGAACAGGCATACGGCTTTGATAGCGAAAACGTTGCCAACTGGTAAACCGACATGACCAACACCGCTGCTTTTCTTAGCAGCGGTGTCTTTTTTTGGAGTCCCCTATGAAACGTTCTTTACTGGTTAACACAATCGCTGTTGCGATGGCTGGTTTGTTAGCTGGCTGCGGTGAGAGCACCAGCAGTGATTCGGGTGCGCAATATGGAAACAACAGCGCGCCGGAACAACCTGTAGAAAACAATTTCAACGAATCATTACTGCTGGCGTCAGTGGTGGACAATGTGTTGTTGCCTACCTATAGCAAATTTGCAGAAGATGCTAACGCACTTCAGACGGATATAACGGCATATTGTGCCACGCTGGCATCAGGCGATGCCTCTGATGCGCAGCAGCAGGCGCAGCAAAGCTGGAAGACAACCATGTCAACCTGGCAGTTAGCCGAGGTTATGCAAATAGGTCCGCTGGCCGACAACGGCTATGCCCTGCGCAATAAAATTTACTCCTGGCCAAATGTAAGTGCCTGTGCCATCGACCAGGATGTCGTACTGGCAGAGTCAGCTGATTATGACGTCACAACACGTACCCCAAGCAGACGCGGTCTGGATGCGTTGGAGTACACACTTTTCAATACCGAATTAAATCATCAGTGCACGGTAGCTGGTACAGCGCCGGAAGGCTGGAACAATCGTACCGAGCAGGACCGACGTCAGGCCCGCTGCGCCTATTCAGAACTACTTGCTCAGGATTTGGTGACGAATGCCAATACGCTGGTAGATGCCTTCGAGGGCGAGCAGGGATATGGCGAGGTGCTGAAAAATGCCGGTCAGCCAGACAGTCCCTTTGCGGTGTCTCTGGACGCGGTTAACGATATTACCGATGCAATGTTTTATATCACCGAGGTAACCAAAGACGCGAAAATCGCCACCCCGGTAGGTATCATCGCCAATGATTGCGGTACCTCCCCTTGCCCGCAAAACGCTGAATCGGTGTACGCAGATCATTCGTTAGAAAATATCATTGCCAATCTGCAAGCGTTGAAAGCCCTGTACCTGGGTGGTGAAGCTGAGAATGTCGGGTTTGATGATTTTCTTAATGATGTTGGTGACAATGATACTGCAACACGCTTACTTGCTGACATTGATGCGGCCATTTCTCACGCCCAAAGCCTGAATGGTTCATATTCGTCGCTGCTGACGGAGCAGACAGAAGAAGTTGAGCAACTTCACTCCGAAGTAAAAAGTGTCACCGACACGGTAAAGACTGACTTTATCCAGAGTCTGGCCCTGGAACTGCCTGCCACCTCTGCTGGCGATAATGACTAATAAGAGCAGCGATTTTATGCAAAAGCATGTATTACGTATTCTGTCGGTTGCGGTAGCTGCAGCCTGCCATTCCTTTTCAGCGTCTGCCGCGGCTGAGCCTGCGAGCAGCGGTATCGAACACATTAGTATTATAGGCAGTCAGCAACAGCTCGACACAACCGCCGGTTCAGTCACACTCATCACCGAAGATGCACTTGAAGCCTTTGAGTTTGACGATATTTCACGTGTACTGGCCACCGTGCCCGGTGTCAATATTCGTCAGGAAGATGGCTTTGGCCTGCGCCCGAACATTGGATTTCGCGGCGTCACGCCTGAGCGCAGTAAAAAAATAAATATCATGGAAGATGGTGTGCTGATTGGGCCTGCACCCTACTCTGCGCCGGCGGCTTACTATTTTCCTATGGTCAGTAAAATGACTGCTGTTGAGGTTACCAAGGGGCCTTCAACTATCGCCTATGGCCCGAATACGGTTGCCGGTGCGCTGAACCTGGTAACGCGGCAGGTACCTGCTGAACAAACCGGTCAGATTGATATTGCCGGTGGGACAGAGGGTTACTACAAAGGCCACGGTTATTACGGTAATACCATTAACAATCATGGTTTTCTGGTAGAAGGCATCGCTATCGGCAGTGACGGATTCAAGTCGCTGGATAGCGGCGCAGATACTGGTTTTGAAAAGATCGATCTCATGGCCAAGTGGCGCTACGATTTAAGCACTGCTGATTTTGATCAGTATGTTCAGGTAAAAGGCGGGTACAGCGAAGAAACGTCCAATGAGACCTACCTGGGCTTATCGGATGAAGATTTTGCTGCTGACCCGTATCGTCGCTACGCCGCATCCTCCCTGGATCAGATGGACTGGGAACACAACCAACTGCAATTGACACACTTTCTGGCCGGCGACTGGTTTGATGTAACTACCCGTGTTTACCGCAACAATTTCGAGCGCGCCTGGAATAAAATAGACGGTTTTGAAAGCTCCCTGGGCGGACAAATTCCTACCTTGCAGGAAATCCTGACCAATCCGGACAGTGAGCAAAACACCGGATATTACAGCGTTTTGACCGGACAGTCTGACAGCTCAGTACGCGAAAAAATCGTGCTGGGTAACAATGCCAGGGAGTATTATTCACAAGGTGTGCAGGTAGATATCAGCCTGGATTTGACCCTGGCTGGTCTCGCCCATCAGGTCGAGCTTGGCGCGCGTTATCATAGCGACGAAATTCAGCGTAATCATACTGCGACCAATTATTTCATGCGTTCAGGCGAGCTTGAGCTTACCGGCGAGCCAACCCGGGCGACCACCACCAATACAGAACAAACTGATGCGTTCTCTGTCTATGCCAGCGACACCGTATCGTTTGGCGCCCTTGCCCTGACCGCCGCTATTCGCGGAGAGTTCATTGACGGCGAGTATCAGAACAGAGCACCGGGGTTTGCTCAGGACTTTCAGAATAAATCCACGCGGATATGGTTACCTGCAATCAGTGCGTTTTATCAGCTGACCGGCGAGCATGCCTTATTTGCCGGTTTTCATCAGGGATTTGTGCCCACCAGCCCTATTCAGTCAGCGTCTATTGATGTTGAGCAAAGTAACAACTTTGAAGCTGGCTGGCGCTTTATTCAGCCTGCGCAGCGTATCGAGCTGGTTGGCTTTTACAATGACTATTCAAACCTGATTGAGTCCTGTTCCATTTCAGCCGGATGTGATACCGATACCACGTTCCAGGCCGGGGATGTGGATGTTTACGGTGTTGAAGCGTCTTATCAGCGTCAGTGGCAGGTCATGAATAACTGGTCGTTACCACTTAATGTGACTTACACCCACACACAATCGGAATTTAATCAGACGTTTTATTCTGAATTTGCGCAGTGGGGATTTGTTGAAGAAGGCGCATCGGTGCCTTACTTGTCTGAGAACATGCTTTCAGTGAGTCTGGGACTGGTCAGCGATAAGGTTGATATCCATATTCTGACTTCGTATTCTGACAGTATGCCTGAGTCAGCCCAACAGGCGCTTACCGGCGACGTACGTGACAGCACGCTGGCAGGCAAGGAAACTGATGCATTATTGAACGTGGATGTTTCAGCCGGTTACCAGCTAACCCCACAAAGTCGGGTTTATGCCAAGGTTACCAATCTGCTGGATAACGAGGATATTGTCAGTCGCCGGCCGTACGGTGCGCGTCCGAATATGTCCCGCCAGTTTCAGCTTGGTGTTAAATACGCATTTTAAACGCTTAGGGAGCCAGTAATGACAGACCTGCTGCTGACAGAATTCGGACAAATGGCGAAAGCGGTTTTGGATCCGAATAGCAGGCTATTTGCTGGCTACCTGCTTGGTGCACTGCTAATTGGCGTGCTGGTAACAGCAGCGCAGTTTGGCCTGCGCGGACAACAGGGTGCTGTGAGACAGCTGTTTAATCGCAAGGTCTGGCTGCATCGCTCCGCACGGCTAGATTACCAGCTATATGTGATAAACCGCCTGGTCAGGGCGCTGTTATGGGCGCCGATTGTTCTGACCATGGTGCCTATCGCGCTGGGAATCAGCGATGCGCTGGAAAGTGCGTTCGGCTACCAGCCCCCTGTCTCTCAAAACAGCGCCATTGTGATCAGCGCGTTTACCCTGATACTGTTTCTTTTCGACGATTTCACCCGCTTTTTACTGCACTGGATGATGCACAAAATTCCGCTGTTATGGCATTTTCACAAGGTGCATCACTCCGCTCAGGTACTGACGCCGATGACCGTGTACCGCTCCCATCCTGTCGAGAGCTTTCTTTACGCAACACGGATGGCCGTTGCTCAGGGGTTTGCTGTGGGCATCAGTTATTATTTTTTCGGTACCGCGCTTTCCATGTTTGATATTCTGGGGGCCAATGCACTGGTATTCGCCTTTAACATGCTGGGAAGCAACCTGCGCCATTCCCATGTCAAATGGCGCTGGGGCAAGCTGGAGAAATGGTTTATCAGCCCGCTACAACACCAAATCCATCATAGTACCAACCCAAAACATTTTGATAAAAACTTTGGTACCGCTCTGGCTGTCTGGGACAGGCTGTTTGGCTCACTGGTGATATCTGAGCGGGCTATGCGCTTACGCTTTGGATTGGGCAGACGGGATAAAGGGCACTATAATGTTGTTCAGGCATATATGCGTCCATTTCAGGATATCAGCACTTCCGCCTGTCGCAAATTTACGCTAAAGCGCTCGACTGAGCATTCGTCGCCTTCCGTTAATACTGAATCTAATAACGTATACTGAGCAATACAGTCTGTTTTCTCCTGCTGCATAAAGGGACTGCCACCTCATTAGCCTCTTACTTAAGAAAATCTGCAAATTACATTAATCATAACTAATTAATTAAAACCGCTACTATTCAGACACATAGAGAATTCCTGAGATAATCTGGTTATACTTTCCTGTGCGCACTTATAGCTTGCTATACCGCTAAGTTATTGTTTCAAAATTGTAAACGCATACCCTTTACCTCACTGTAACAATGAGGTTTTGATTATGACGTTCGGAAAATCCCTGCTTGCACTGGCAATTGCCACTACACTGACAGCCTGCGGTGGGAGCGATTCAGGCTCTGAAAATACCGCCAGCGACACCCCCGACACTGCACCACCTGCTGAACAATCGCCGTCCGATGCGACTGTCGTTGAAGGCGTAGTGACCGGATTTGGCAGTGTGTATGTCAATGGCAAACGCTACGTGTCAGATGGTGCTGCTTTTACTATTTCAGGCAAAAGCGGGGCTCAGGAGTCCGGACTGAAAATGGGTATGGTGGTTCGCGTGCTGGCTACCCAGTCTGAGGATGGCACTGATCCTCAGGCAACAGAAATTGTTTATGAGGAAACGTTACAAGGCGAAGTCAGCGCCATTGATAATACCAATGCCCGGTTTACCGTTGCAGGTCAGAATGTCTATTTTGATGATTTGACTGAGTTTGATGAAATTGATGCGCAATCACTGAGTGTGGGAGACCGGGTTGAGATGAGCGGCTACGCTACCGAAGACGGCTTTTACGCGACCTTTGTAAAACTTGAAACCGAAGATTTGGGCGTGAAACTTACCGGGGCTGTCAGCAGTCTTGATACTGACCAGAAGACATTCATGGTTGGCCAGCAACTTATAGATTACAGCCAGGCCACCTTTGACGATATGGTAGTTGAAGATTTGGCAGATGGTCTGATGGTGAAAGTGGAAGGTGCGCTGAGTGACGATACGTCGGCGGCACTGATTGCAACTGAAATTGAAAACAACTCAGACGACGACAGAGATGATCTCGGTGAGATTGACGATGTCGATATCGCCGGTGTTGTTACCAGCTACGACGAAACTGCGGGCACCTTCAAGGTCAATCGCTATGACTTTGCACTTAGCGATGAAACAGAATTCGAAGACGGCGACCGCGCTGATTTTGCTCAGAACATCTGGGTAAATATCGAAGGCAGCCGGGTGGAAGAAAACTGGGTTGCAGAGAAAGTCGAGTTTAAAAAGCGTGACAGCAACACGAAAACTGAAGGCATGGTGACCAGTGTAGATACTGACTCACAGGCATTTGTTGTTAACGGGATCACCTTTGTAACCGATGGTGACACCCAGTACGAGGATGAATCTGAGCTGGAGGAACGTCGCTTTACCTTTGACGACATCCTGGTTAACGATTTACTCAAAATCGCTTCTAGGGAAGCGGATGACGGCACCGTTATAGCGCTTAAAGTGAAGCGCATTGATGAGGATGATCGCGAAGGAAAAATTAAAGGAAACGTCATGCAGGCAACAGCAGAAGGCATGACCGTTGCTGGCGTTCAGGTTAGCTTTACGCAAGATACCGAGTTTGAAAGTCGCGACGACATGACTCTGGAAGATTTCCTGACCTACGTAGAACAACATAACGCTGTACGCGTGAAAGTTGAGGGTGATTACAACGACACGAGCCTGGTAGCAGAAGACGTCAAGGTGATGCCGTCAAAAGGCAAATCGGGTAATGGTAGTGATGATGACGATAGTGATTCTGACGAAGCGGATAACACTGACGTATCAATGGAAGGTCAGGTAGAAGCTATTGGTGAGCAAACCATCACCGTCAATGGCTACGAGCTGCAATTTGATGAAAACAGTGAACTGGAAATCAATGACGAAACCGTTGATGCTCAGACCTTTATCGCTGCGCTTGAAGTCGGCACTGTGGTGGAGTTTGAAGGCACAGTTACCGGTGAAGGTGTTGTGTTGGTCGATGAGGCAGAAACCGAAACACAAGATGACACTGAAGCGGGCTAAGCTGCCCTGACGTAAGCAATACTGATAGACAGCGCAGTCAATATACTGCGCTGTTATTTTTCCATTCACCCGTCAAAATCACTGCTATATCCTCGCTACGCTTACGCAAATAATCACTTCTGTGCGACAATACCTCAAAATACTTACTATCACTTATTTATGAATTTTTTTGCTCTACTGGCCCTGGCGTTTGCCATGTCTGCCGATGCATTCGCTGCTTCGCTGGGTAAAGGCGCAACATTACAGCACCCGCGTATTCCCAATGCGCTTAAAACCGGATTAATTTTTGGCACCATTGAAGGGCTGACACCGATTATCGGTTGGTTGATAGGAACAGCGGGGGCTGTTTTCATTGAACAATGGGATCACTGGGTCGCCTTCACTCTACTGGGCGCGCTCGGGTTACACATGATCATCAATAGCCTGAAAGATGGTGACGATGACGATGACAGCGATTGTTCATCAGCAGTCACGCAGCATGCTATTGGCGCGACCATCTTTACTGCAATCGGCACCAGCATTGATGCGATGACCGTGGGCGTCAGCCTGGCGTTTGTCAGTGTGAACATTGTGCTTGCCGCTGTGTTAATTGGCCTGGCAACGGCAACCATGGTGACCATTGGCACGCTTGCCGGACACCGGCTGGGAAAATATATCGGCAATAAAGCGGAAGTGTTTGGTGGTGTAACATTGATGATCGTTGGCGCATCTATTCTCTATACGCACCTTTCCTGACACAAAAAACGCCTGCAAAATGCAGGCGCTCAGTAGGTTTATCAGTTACCCCAGATTTCACTGACCAGCTCAGGATGGTCAACAAATGGGTTGCGGTTCCCCTGGAAGCTGTAAGCAGCATCGTTTCGATCGCGTTCTGCCTGACTAACAGGATCCTGCGCATGCCATTGCTTAAGCATGGCCAGGAACCACGACTCAAATACCTGCGAGTCGGTTCCGTTTAGCACTGCATCACCGTATGCTGAGATCGTCTCCCAGTTAGCAATATTTGCTTCGTAACGGGTTGCCATATAAAAGTAGGCGCGTGCGACATCACCTTTAAACGCATCGATAGGCTCAAACACCGTCCCACTGTAGCCTAGCCCGGATATGGCATTGCCCAGCTTAGAACCGTTAGCAGATACATAGCTGGCACTGCCCACCTCACCATACGGAAAACTGCTGCGACGACCGTTAACATAACCATCTGTCGAGAACACATGGTGAACATCGGTATTCATGGGCGCTACCGCACCGCCAAACCAGCTGCGCGGAAACGCATGCTCACGATTGTAACAATCGCCCTCACCACTGTAAGTGCCGCACTGGTCTGCGCCAGCAGTGAAATTATACGGGTCATTTCCGGTCGGGTTTTCTGAATAAAAATCCAGAATACTGCCATCATTTTCATAGTACTTATCGTCGCCGTAGCTTTGATAGAATGTCCACAGGTCTGAGTAAGTCTGCGTGTTGTGACCACGGATAATATTGTAAAGCTCCGTTTTCAGTGCATACCCGGTCAATCCGTCCGCGCTACTGTAGTAGCCACTAAGATCTGAACCGCTACCGCCGGTACTGCCCACTGAAAATGATGTGACATCCTGTGCAACAAACTGCCCACCGCTGGCCAGGGTTTGGCCCCCAACCACCAGTGCGTATTGTCCGCTGCCATAACTGCAGCAGATCCCGTCACCATAACTGTCTGAGACCGTTAGCGTATAGTCTCCATCAGCCAGACACACAGCGGTATCTGTGGTGGTATTACTGGCATACCCGCTGCCACTGACGATTTGTTGTCCACCGCTATTTGAGATCTGCCAGCTGGTTTCGCTGCCGTAGTTATCTGTAGTCAGTGAAAACGTCCCGCTGTTTTGCGAACATCCGTCCCCGCCACTGCCGGTTGCAGCCGGGCTGAAATTATCAATATAGACGCGCTCTGCGCCATCAAAACCGGCTTGATCATAAAACCGAAGGCCAACTTCAATGGTTTTCGATGTCGATGCGGTGTAACTGTAAGACAGCTTTTGCCACTGACCAGTGAGCGTGTCGTCTGAATAGTTTTGATATCCATCCACATACAGTCTGGCCGCAAGATTGCCTTCGGTATGGTACACCCACACACTAAACTCATAATTCTTACCGGCTTCCACTGCAATACTCTGGCGAAAATCAGTATCACTTTGTGCACCGGTTAGTACGTCGATGGTGGCGGCAGCATTGCCCGAGTAGGTCAGGCTGTTACTCTGACTAACGGTGATCCCCGAATCAATTGTTGTCCAGCTGTCCGGACCACTGGCAGACCAGCTTTCAAAATCTGCATTGGCGATTTGCGCGCTGGCCGCTAAAGGCAGCAAACTTACTGCTGCAACCAATGGTCGCTTTACTGAAAATGTTAAAAGACGTTTCATAGCGCTTCCTGTTGTTATGCCAGTTCCAATGAAAATGGCGTTGTTGGTTATTTAGCAGCCAGTACCTTGGCACAGCTTTATGACAAAGATAATAAAAAGCACGTATAATTTTTTGCCCGATTGGTATATTTGTGCACACCTCTACTGGGCTTTGCGTTCATTTACCCCGTAGTCAGCACTGTGCCTGTAACTTCTTTATCGCGCTCAATTTATGATAAATATCAACGCAATCAGTAAGCGATATTCTCATGCCGATGCGCCGGTGCTCAATAATTTGAGCCTGACGGTCAGTGATGGTAATTCGGTAAGCATCCGGGGGGCATCGGGTTCGGGAAAGTCGACCCTGCTTTCGCTCATCGCCGGGTTTGAATCTCCTGATAGTGGCTCTATTACCATTGGCAGCCAGACACTGCCATTCTCATCGGAAAAAAATGCGGACATATTCCGACGCCGTGAACTGGGGGTCATTTTCCAAAGCTATAACCTGATTGAGTGTCTGAATGTCTGGGACAACATTGCTTTCACCTGTCGCCTGAAGGGCAACAGCGACGACAGTTACCAGCTTCATATCATGGCGTTGCTGGGGATTACTCACCTTAAAAATAAACCGGCGCATCAGTTATCAGGCGGTGAGCAACAGCGTGTGGCTATCAGCCGGGCGTTGGTACATAAACCCACACTGGTATTAGCTGATGAGCCGACCGGGAATCTGGATGAAGACACCAGCGACACCGTCTCTGACGCACTGTATTCGCTGTGCCGATCGCTTGATACCACACTGGTGGTCGTCACACACAGCGAGGATGTAGCACGAATGGCAACACAACAATGCTGGCTAAGGCACGGTCAGCTGCACAGTGAGCCGGCGTGATCAATCGTCTCAGGCTGGTGCTGATTACCCTGCTGAAGCTGGCCAGATTCAAACCCTGGGAGCCGGTACTGATTATCATCGCGCTACTGATTGCAACCGGCGGCGTATCCTCGGTCTGGCTTATCAATGAGGGGGCGCGACAGGGTGACATTGCTTCACAAACGCCTTCGGTGTTTGCCAATGCCCACATAACAGCGGCACACGACGATATCCCTCTTACCCGAAACGACTATGTCAGCCTGCGTCGAGCCGGATTTACTGAATGGATCGCGCTCAGTGAGGATACGCGCCCGCTGACATGTGCAGATGACTCAGGGGTGGGTAAACAGGTGGATGGTCTGGATATCATCGGTGCTGATACCCAGGTAGCCCAATCATGGCTTGTAACCAGTGAGCGTTATAGCGCATCGGAAGCAACTACCGGAATTGTCGCTTTTGCCTCACCGTCAACGGCAGCACGATACGCTTGTCCGGGTGGAATAATCAGAAAAACGGGCCACACCATCGCGTCTGTCAGGGCAGTAAACGGCCTGCCAGATGATGTACTGGTAGTGCCTATCAACGCATTTTACACCGGCCAGGTAACTCCCAAAACCCATCCGCTTACAGCACTTCTTGCCATTGAAAATATAGATCCTGAACGCCAGCAGGCAGTTAAGGCTGTGCTGCCCGAGCATCTGCAGCTGGAACAAGCTTCCACGACGCTAAGCAAGGGCAATTTGAGCGAGAGCTTTCGTCTGAATTTATGGGCGATGGGTGTGCTGATGGCAGTGGTAGCATTATTTATCGTATTGAATGCCATGCTACTGATGTATCGCTCCCGTCTGTCGGTCGCCGTGCGCTTGCGTCAGATGGGCGTCAGTGCCCGTCTGTTACAGGCGGCTTTACTGGCCGAGCTGGCGGTTTACTGCTTGATCAGCACACCAATAGGTGTCATTGCCGGTCTATACCTGACGCGTCAGCTAACGCCGGTATTGCAACAAACATTTTCAGCATTATTCGATTCTGCATTTATCAGTCCGGCACCATTTTTGGTACAGACCATCTCTGGTGCACTGCTTATCACCTTCGTTGCACTGAGTATCTTTTGTGTTATCACAGGGCGGCAACTTACGCGGGCCACCGCAACTGCATCGGTCCGTTTTTCTGAGTGGCCACTTAAATGGCGGATCGCTATAAGTGCAGCGATTGTTCTTGTGACCGGGCTACTGGTGTGGTTAGCCGATACCACACTGTCTGCACTTGTCAGCGTGGCGGCTGTATTACTGGGTGGCAGTGCGCTCATCATACTCTGGCTGCCACATTTAACCCGGCGTATCAGAGATCTTGTGCCCCCGCGTTATGTATTGCCAAATTATGTGGCGGCCAGCGCGATAACATTGTCAGGCAAAACCCGGCTGGCAGTATGTGCTTTTTTTATCGCGCTCAGTGCCAATATTGGCATGAATGTGATGACCGACAGTTTCAGACAGGCAACCGAAAGCTGGTTATCACAACGCTTATCTGCCCCGGCTTACCTGTACACAGAGCAATCCTACGAAAAGGTCGCCGCTACCCTGCCGGATGCGCAGGCGGTATTTCGGGGAACTACAAGTATGGCTTCGCGCAGGGTGACGGTCAGAAGCTTTCCGGGATCTGAAAGCGCGCGCCAAAGTCTGGCATTAGATGCGGTGATTAACAATGACCCCGAGCAGGCATGGCAGGACTTTACCCGGGGCAAAGCGGTATTTGTTAATCAGCAGTTTGCCTTAACATTTAACAAAAAGATTGCCGATACCATTGCCCTTGATGCGGTTTACCCTGGTGATAAATCGCGCGGCACCCCTAGCCTGGCGTCACAATCTTACCAGATAGCAGGTATCTACCCGGATTACGGTAACCCTGACACACAGGTACTGCTGCCGGTTTCACGCTTTGCCCCTGCTGAAGGATTTTCCGGTGTGGTTGCCCTGTACGATGAGACAGCGGCTTCTGAGGCAACGCTCTCTGCGCTGGGCGAGACGTATGACGCTTCAAAGTTGATTGCCCGTTCAATGCAAACCTTTGATCGGACCTTTGTGGTTACTGATGCGTTGAATATATCCACCTTGCTGGTCGCCGGTTTGTGTTTTGCCATTTCTGTCAGTGTGCTGATGATGGACCTGCGGCCACAACTGAGTGTGCTGCGGGCGCTGGGTGTGCATCAGTGGCAGATAAAACTTACGTTGCTGGCCCAGTACATGGTGTTTTGTTTACTAACGGCATTACTGGCGGTGCCTTTCGGCATTCTGCTGGCCTGGGTCTTTATCAGTCGGGTGAATCGCTATGCATTTTACTGGTATTATCCGATGGATATTACTTTGTCGGTATTAATGCAAAGTGTATTTATCAGTCTGGTCGTTGTGCTTTGTGTGTTGTTGTTACCGGTTGGCCGTATAAAAGCAAACGTAGATTTAAGGCAGGAGGCAGCAGTGTGAAAGCGGTGTTTTTTATCCTTATGTTGCTCGTTCTCATGGCCTGTTCAAAGGATAGCGAACGGACCAGCCTGTTTAGCGGCGCCGGCGAGAGCGCAGCGCGCGCACAGGTCACATCAAAAAATCCCGTCAGTTTGCCTGCCGATCATGCCAGCCACCCCGCCTACGAACTTGAATGGTGGTATTTAACCTTTGTTCTGAAAGATGCGCAGGAAAGGCCATATGGCGTTCAGTTTACCCTGTTTCGTTTTGGCACCGATTCAGGTTTTGTCAGCAACTGGTCCAACGCGCAACAGTGGATGGGTCATGCATCGTTACATTCTTTAAACGATCATGCGTTCGAGTCACGCTTTGCAGCAGGCGGTGTGGGTAATGCCGGCGTTGGTTCAGCGCCCTTTAGTGCCTGGATAGATGACTGGCAATGGCAAAGCGACAGCGATGCGCCCTTCCCGGCCACATTACGTTTTCGCATTAATCAGCACACTCAGCTTTCTTTAACAGTAAAAGATAACGGCCCCTATATCAGGCATGGCGATAATGGCGTGAGTGTAAAATCCAGAGATGGTAAGTTCAGATCCTACTATTACAGCCAGCCATTTTTAACGGCGACCGGCGCCATAACACATCAGGGGACGCAAAGGGCGGTGTCCGGTGAGGCCTGGTATGACCATGAGTGGACCAGTCAACTGGCTCGCCGGGAGGCGCTGGGCTGGGACTGGTTCTCTGTTCATTTTGACAATGGCGATAAACTCATGGCGTTTCAGATGCACGTTGATGACGCCGTACCTTATACCACCGGCACTTATATAAAGCATGATGGGACAGCCCGGACTCTGACCGACAGCGATCTAACCATTAGGCCTACCGGCTACGAAACCATCAACGAAAAGCCTGTCCCTGTAAATTGGCAGATCACCAGTCAGGCGCATGACATTAATATCTCTGTTTCGCCCTTCAAGTCAGGTCAGTGGAACCCGGGACAATTTGCATATTATGAGGGCCGGGTAACGGTATCAGGCACTCATAAAGGATCCGGTTTTATGGAGCTAACCGGCTATCAGTAAACTGACCATTTGATATGTTTGGTCAACGAGGTCAGCGCCGCTACACCCAGCGCCGAGTTACCCATATGATTGAGTGCCGGAGAAAAAACGCAGATGGAAAAACGCCCGGGTACCATTGCGATAATACCACCGCCTACCCCGCTTTTGCCTGGCAACCCTACCTGAAACGCAAAGCTTCCCGCCTCATTATACATACCGCTTGTTGCCAGCAGCGCATTGACCTGACTCGCTTGTTTGGGACTTAAAATCTGTTCTCCGGCACATTGCGAATATCCACGGTTGGCCAGAAAGCTCGCGCCACGGGCCAGATCAGCACAGGACATTTCAAGCGCACAGTTGTAAAAATAACTGTGCAAAACATCTTCCACTTCGTTTTCAAAATTATTGAATGCTTTCATCAAATAAGCCGTCGCGGCATTTCGCGCGCGATACTCAAACTCAGAATCAGCCACGATACGATTAGCATTAATTTCCGGGTTCCCCGACAAACGTCGAACAAAGTCGCGTACCGCGAGATGGGGCGAGGCGAAACGCGACTGATTCATGTCACTGATGACCAGCGCGCCGGCATTGATAAACGGATTTCTGGGAATACCATTTTCATACTCAAGCTGCACCAGAGAGTTGAAAGGTAAGCCCGACGGTTCGCACCCAACTCTGTCCCACAATCCGTCCCCGTAATGATTCATGGCAAGCACCAGATTAAATACCTTTGAGATACTTTGAATCGAAAAAGGGACTTCGGCATCACCAACGGTATATACATTTCCCTCATTATCACAAATAGCGATGCCAAATTGGCGCGGCTCCACACATGCCAGGGCAGGAATATAGTCTGCGACCTTGCCCTGTCCAAGCATGGGAAATACTTCCTGATAAATATTGTCCAGTAACGACTGCATCGTATCCGTCATACACCACCTGGCTTGCACAGCCCCTTTGTTAATTCAGTTTTAGTCAATGCACAGTAAATGCCGGTGCTGTATACGGTACCGGAGCAAAAAGTGTTTGATAGAGAAGGAATTAGAGAGGCCATATCAATATACGCCCCAGCCAGGATATTCCACAGTTGTCGCTTGCTATTACACCCACATCAAAACGGCACTGATGATGACCCCGGTGATTAACAGCTGGACCAGACAAAATCCCATGATATCGCGGGCTTTGAGTCCGGCAATAGCCAGCACCGGCAGTGCCCAGAATGGCTGAATTAGATTGGTCCAGGCATCTCCCCAGGCGACTGCCATGGCGACCCGGTTGATTTCAGCACCCAGATGCTGTGCGGCTGGCAGAATAACCGGTGCCTGAACCGCCCATTGCCCGCCGCCAGAAGGCACAAAAATATTTACAATACCGGCACTAATAAAACTCAGTACTGGCAAGGTCTCTGCGCTGGCAAAGCTGATCAGCCATTGTGACATACTTTGCGCCAGCCCGGACTGCACCATTACCGCCATTATGCCGGCATAAAAGGGAAACTGGATAACGATGCCTGCACCACCCTGGATGGCTTGTTGCAGGCTATGCAACAAGCGCCGCGGTGTACCATGTAACACGATGGCGCTAAACAGAAATAAAAAGTTCACAATATTGAGATTCAAACCACCACCATCGACAAAATAAAATGCCAGGTAGCTCAGCCCGGAAAAACCCACTAGTTGCGCAAGTATCATGCTGTTTTCAAGCTTGTCTGCCGGTCGCTCATTACTGGCGTCAGGCATGCCTGATTCCTGGATTTTTTGCGTGTCGACGTAAACACTGTCGCGCTCGTTAGGCAACATCAACCGGTTTACCAGCGGAATAGTCACAAATAAAACCGCCAGCAAAATCAGATTGAAGCTTGCAAAGATTGTATCGCTGGTACTGATTACGCCGATCTGTGAGGCGGTAAAATGGCCCTCGGTGGCAATGGTTAAAGGGACTGACCCCGCCAGCCCGCCATGCCATACCACAAAGCCGGAGTAAGCACTGGCTACCAGTAGACGATAATCAACCTGGATCCGTCGTGCCAGTGCTTTAGCAAACAGAGCGCCGACAACCAGACCAAACCCCCAGTTCAGCCAGCTGGCTGATAACGACACCAGGCTAACCAGAATAATGGCGCTCCCGGGCGTTCGGGCCAGTGATGCCAGTTTGTCCAAAATACCTTTCACCAGCGGTGTACTGGCGAGCATAAACCCGCTGACCAGCACCAACAGCATCTGCATTGAAAAGGTCAGCAGGCCCCAGAATCCTTCTCCCCATTGCATTATCACCGCATCGGGAGATTGTTGCTCCACCAGCATTGCAGCAAGAAAAACCACCAGCGTCAGAAGTAACACAAAGATATAAGGATCTGGCAGATAACGATCCACCAGTTTTACGAAGGGGCGTGCAGCAGCGTGTAGCATGAGGACGTCTTTTATCTTGTTATCAGTGTGTTAACCATAACGAAAACTGCACATAGCCGACAAGTAAAAGCGAAGCACGTCACACCAAATTATTGCTGTACCGGGATATTGCTGGTTCAACGGCTGTCACTGTATCTGTTAAACCATTTCAATCCCGGTCCGGGTTGCTGTTGATTACGACAGTGTCGAGCATACTTTATTGCGGCCTCTTTGCTTTGCCTGATAAAGATACTTGTCGGCACGGGATATGGCACTTTGCAAGTTGCTGCTGCGGCACTCTGTCACACCGAAGCTACAGGTAATGTTGATATCGGCGATGATTGATGCAGCAATTTGTTGACGAAACTTCTCCGCCAGCTGACTGGCGTCGCCCAGCATGGTGTGTGTGCAGATGATGAGAAACTCCTCACCGCCCATTCTGATCAGCAAATCGGAGTGCCGTATGGAGCCCTTAAGCATGTCGCACAATGCAACCAGCACCTCATCGCCTTTATCATGGCCATAACTATCGTTAATTTTTTTGAAATGATCGACATCAAAATAAATCAGGCTGTGGGTATCAGAGTTATCGATATCATTCAGCTTTAACATCAACATGGCGTGGGTCAGGCCGGCACGATTAAGCACACCAGTAAGGGGATCAGTCTTAGCGACTTCAGACAACTTTTGTTTTTCCACGTATAGCTGACTGTTTTCAGCATGCAACTTCAGGTTTTTTGCTTTGTGTGCTTTGGATGAACGGTACAGCCCAAGTAAAAGTCTTACAGAAAAATACGCGGTCACCAGAATCCAGCAGGCGATCACCATAAAATACATTTGCGTTTTACTGATGGCTTTGCCGGTCAGTGTGGCAGAGCGCAGGGTAATGGAAACGGGGCGGCTTTGCGTATTATCGCCGGTGGTTAAACGAAGCTTAGTCACATTTTTCAGGTTGACCTGTCCCTGCAGCGCATCGTCCGGAAACTGATAGATCCACCATGAAGGTACAAAAAAACTGGTTACAGGTATGGAATAGGATGACTTATCGGTCAGAACAGTCAGCGGATGCATATTCGCCCGCTCTCGTTCTTCAGGCTGAAACTCTTTATTCAGAAAGTAAACCAACAAGGTATCATTCACAGGCGTGGCATATTCAACATCAAGCTCAAGAGTTGTAAACCGGGTGATATCCACCCCCTGATTTCTGGTCGCAATATTCAGAGTGAAGCCGCAAAAAGCATGGGTAAAATCGTTATGGTTTACATTGCACTGTAACGCCACACGTTCGCCGTTCTTCGAAACCGTACCCGCGCTGGTGCCACCATTAATACGGTCGGAAAAAACCGTGGCTGACCGGCTGGCAGCGGGAACTAAGTCATGTTGGATATTCATGCCCACATGTTGCCACACCATCAGGGCAACCGTAGCCACGCCCAGCATAAGAAAAATGCTGGCTATATTTAATGAACGCATAATAATCAGTACTACTCCAGCTGATTATACTACCTGCGGCAGCTTATTTTTGGGTAATTCGAGGTTAAACGAATGTTTCAGGCTCACCGGCCATAGCATAAAGCCTAGTTCTTTTTCTTTATATTATCCGCTGATTATAAAATTTTTCTTAACGCACATAAATGTTTGTTCAGGCATTGCTGTTTTACTACACCAAAAGGATGAGGAAAAAAGGCAGCGGGTGAAAATTTTTACTAATCAAAACACGCGATTGGCAATCTTACCCCTCCTCTTTATCGACCAAAATTTGAGCTGAAATAGACTTGCCAGGTTTTAGCGTATTCGCACCTGAAATGGTAATAAACGCCGGAAAATTGAAAAATAATATTTGATCAACCGCCAAACCTGCACTAGTCTAATTTTTAACCACCCGAAAGATAAGAAAAAGTTTACGTTTAATCACTTTTTCGAAAAATCTGACAAAAAGCTAACCGCGTGGTTATCATCAAACTTTCATGCCTCTTTTATGCTTCAGGGCCTGAAATGTAAGCGTGCGCTAACGTTTTAGATAAATACAACCCGGAAGTGTCATAATTTTTTACAAGCTCAGGATGCACCCCGACGCCCAGTACTTTTATCCTAATGAAAAATAATGATAAAAACATATTGGTGCGAAACATGCTGTACAAATTTCGAACAATAACGAGTGACGGTCAGTCTTTGGTATCTTGTAGTAGAAAAAAGAGAATAATAATAAGAATAACATCGCGGCATTTTTCATGAGTACGGCTTGTCTGCTTACCGTCCATAATTGATAAGCTAAGGGTCTAGCTGTGAGCAAGAATAATTCACTACTAACGATCACCGGCACTCAGCCTGTACTGATAGAAGAAGTCAGTACCATGATTGACGCCTACCTTCCCGTGGAAACTTGCGGATTTTCAGAGTTTACCTTTGAAAACCAGAATGCATCGCCGGTAATGGCGTATGTCATGGGCGATTTAACCGCAAAGCACGCCTACAATCTGAACGTGTTAAAACAACAGGGGTGCCAGTATTTACTGGTGTTTGCAGAGCACCTGACTGTCCCGGCCATGTGTGATTTGTTGCGCTCACACGTAAGCGATGTGGTGCTCATCCCGCTAAGACTTTGTGATTGTGAGCGACTGCAGGACAGCATTTTGCCCCTGCTTGGGCAGGACGCCGCCAGGCTAAGTGTGCCAGCGCAAAGCCCCGCAGAAATGCTCACTACCCAGAATGTGATTAATTTTGAAGAAATTATCCAGCTTATTGAGCAACATTTCTGTGCCAAGCTGTCTTTGCAGCGTATTGCCAGAGAGCTGAATCTGAGCCCCAGTCGCATCAGTCACTTGTTTAAAGATGTCTGCGGTATGGGCTTCAGACACTATCTGACGTATCGTCGTCTGGAGGAAGCAGAAACGCTGCTCATTGATCCCAAAGCCAGTATTACCAGCGTGGCCTTCGGGCTGGGATTTTCCAGTCCGTCGCATTTTTGTCGGGCATTCAAAGAATCGTTCGGGCTGACACCGAAAGCTTATATGTCGGGAAACCGTCAGTTTCAGGTCGATGAACACTTCAATCGTTATCAGCATTTGCGACTGACGATTCTGCCAGAAATCAGCCGGCTTGCGGGACAGACAGTGCCGCCCTCGCGTATGCATCTCAAAAGCGTAGGCTGAAATGCGCCGGGGTGTCAGTGCATTGCTGATCGGTGTGCTGTTGATTATACCTTTTCAGGCTGCCAGCGACGAGAATTCCGACAAAACACACCAGGACTTGTGGTTTGACGCGCATCATAAACTCAATTTGTCCGGTGTTGAGCTGGTCAGCCTGTTAGCCGATCTGGGCATGCGCGACAGCGCGGTACTGTTGCCCATAGAGCAGACCAACCCAACTGCTACTTCACAACAGCTAACGCGGCAGTTGATGGCTATCAGCCAAATTAAAATCGGCCATCAAATTACCACCGCTTCGCTGTCAGCCGGGCAAATCATGCAGGCACATGCCAGCAACTCGCTGGCTGCGTTGATCGATAGTCAGCTCCCCCAGTTTACAGAAGTCGTGCAGTTAAGGCGGGCCATTGTCACTATGCGTCAGCGCGCCCTGCTCCCCTGGCCTCATATCGATGAACATTTCTCTCCACGTTTGGGACAGCGTCACCCTCAGGTTACCGCACTGATTACCATGCTAACCCGGTTGGGCGACTATTCTGACACGCACGCCAAATCAATGGGGTTTACCCCGGCGGTAAAACGAGCTTTGCAACGTTTTCAGGCGCGTCATGGCCTGGCTCAAAGCGGACGCCTTGATAAACCCACGCGGGAAAAGTTACGTTTCAGCCCATCCCAGCGCCTGGCAGTGCTTCAGGAAAATCTGCGGCGCTGGCTTTCACTGCCTGCTAAAGTCCCTGCGCAATATATTTTGGTGAATATTCCTGCCTATACATTGTATTACCGTGATAAGGGCAAGACTGTTTTCAGCATGCCCGTGGTGGTGGGACACCCGGATACGCCGACACCCATCATGCTGACAGAAATTGACAGGGTGACACTGAACCCGCAGTGGGTGCCCCCTGCCAGTATCGTACGCAATGAGTTGCTACCTCGACTGAACCGGGCTCCCCGCCTTATGCAGGCAGAAAATTTTTATTGGGTGGATCGCAATGATCGCCGCGTGGTCAAAGATATTATTAATACGCACCAGTCTGGCGAGACGCTGTATCAACGCAACTTGCTGGTGCAGGGACCGGGCCCGAGCAACGCACTGGGTAAATGGCGTTTTAATATTAAAAACAACGATGCTATTTATTTACACGACACCCCGGCTAAAGCCTTCTTCTCTGAGTCGCAGCGGGCCTTAAGTCATGGCTGCGTGCGCATCGCTGATCCGGAAAAACTGGCGCAGGTGCTGCTTAATCAACACCTGGATCTCACCGTCAGTGCAGATCAATCTCCAACCACCCGACACGTTCGCCTGTCACAGCCCGTCGCCACTTACCTGAGTTACCAGACGGTGCAAATTCGTGATGGCATCATCGAATGGCTGCCCGATATCTATCAAAAAGATGTTGCGCAATTACATACTATCATTGCGCAACGCGGTGACACATTTCGCAATTAGATATAACAACCCGCAATTTGGTGTAAGCCTTAACCGCCCCTTTCCCGCTAAGCTTTCTCTTACCAACTAATCAGAGGTTCAACACTCGTGATGATTGGGTGGATCACTCTTTTACACCTATGGAGAAAGGTATGAAAAACGCCAAAACGTTATTACAGGATTTTATTCAGGACGAGTCCGGCCTGACAGCCGTTGAATATGCGATTGCCGGTGGTCTGGTTGTCGGTGGCATGGTAACCGCGTTTGCCACATTGGGTGGCTCTGCTGAAGCGGGTATTGATGACTTATGTGAAGCAGTAAATGGTGTTGAGCCTACTGCGGGCTCTGGTGACTGCGTAGAGCCAGGTGGTGCAGGCTAAAACAATTTAAATTGCAAGCTCTGGTAAGGGGGCAACTTGCCCCCTTTCTCACTTAATAAGGAGACTGTCATGTTGTTGGTATTAACGCTGATATCCATCTGTTTCATCCTGGCCATCTTCTTTGACCTTACCACCATGAAAATTCCCAATAAGCTTTGTCTTGTGTTCATTGTAATCGGATTAGCCCTGAATATGGCGCTTACCGGTTGGCAGGGTCTGGGATACTCGCTTTTAGCAATTTGCCTGATGTTCGTACTTCTCTTTCCGTTATTTGCATTTCGGCTGCTTGGTGCAGGCGATGTCAAACTAATGATGGCAGTTGCCGCACTATCCGGACCAGCCATCGCCTTATGGTCCCTTGCCTGGGGTATCATTGCAGGCACTTTACTGGCCATTCTTCTTGGCGCACGCAAAGCCGGCCTGACGGGTGTCAGAAAGACCTTTACCCGTTACTGGCACTGCTTATACCTGCGGCGCTATTTCAAACCAGATTCTGACGAGCTGGCCTCTCAGCCCGTTCCCTATGCCCCCGCGCTGGCGGTGGGATTTGTCATTACCTGTTACCTCGATCCCGCGCTGCGAGGTGCCATCACCGCATTATTTTGATAACAACAAACCGGACAGGTGAGCCCATGTCATACCTACAGCAACAACACAATGGCAACGAATTTTCAGGAACGCAGGATACGGTGAGCGATTTATCCTTGTTTTCTGCTAATGCAGCGTCGTCTCAAACGCATAATTCCCCTGCCAGTCTGTTATCAAAGCCAACCACGGTCGAAGCAACAGGCTTACCGCCTACCCTGCTGATGGATCTGCTTATCAAACACCTGTACGTGCAACAGGTGGCTACACTGGAAAGTTTAAGTGAAAGCATACGGCTGCCGGGGCGTTTGCTGCAAACATTGCTGGCGGATGCCAAACAAATGATGTGGGTGGAAAATCGCTCTGCCACTAACCAGGCACGCTTCAGCTTAAGTGGATCTGGTAAAGCGCAGGCAGAAAAAGCGCTTCAGCACAGCGGCTATGTCGGCGCGGCGCCGGTACCGCTAAACGATTATCAGGCTATGGTGAATGCCCAAAGTCATCGTAATACACAGGTGACCAGTGGCCTGATGGCACTGAAGCTGGCCGGAGAGTCGTTTGAGAGCGATGCACTTGAGGCTATGGGAATGGCGTTGAACTCCACTAAACCGGTCTTGCTGTATGGCCTGCCCGGTACCGGTAAAAGTTATTTGTGCCGTCAGCTCATCAGGGTGTTTGACGATGAAATTTTTCAGCCGGTCGCAATCGAGGTGAATAATCAAATCATCCAGCTTTTTGATCCGCAGGTTCACCATGTAAGTCAGCGCACCAGCGATGCACCCGCCGATAGCCGTTATCAGAAAATTAAACGACCACTGATTGTCACCGGCGGCGAGCTGACCCTCGATATGCTTGAAATCAACTACGATACTACGCGCCAGCTATACAAAGCACCTTTGCAGATGAAAGCCAATAATGGCGTACTGCTGCTGGATGATTTGGGACGCCAGCAGGTCTCGCCCTCAGCGCTTTTTAATCGCTGGATTATTCCCCTTGAGGAACATAAGGATTATTTAAGTCTGACCAACGGTACCCACTTTGAAGTGCCCTTTGAACTGGTCATGCTGTTTTCCACTAACCTGAACCCGGCGGATCTGGTGGATGATGCTTTTTTACGCCGGCTCGGGTACAAAATTCAGATGCGCCCCCTCACCCGGGAAAAGTACAGCGCCTTATGGCACCGGGTCAGTAAAACATTCGGCCTTGACTGCGACCCGCAAACGCTGGACTACCTGGTTTCTCACTACCACCAGCCGGAATCCAAACCCTTTTTGCCCTGCTACCCCAGAGATTTACTCAGCATTGTTAAAGACGCTACGCGCTTTAACGAGCTGCCCCCCATCGTGACGCCTGAACTGCTTGATGATGCATGGCGCCACTATTTTGTGACCGCAATGTAAGGATAAGACGATGACAAAAAATACCTGGTTGTTCCTATTGCTGTCTGCGGTATTTGGTCTGGGCGCGGTATACCTGGCCAATAACTGGTTGTCAGATGCTACAGACCGCCCTGAAGCTAACTATGTTCAGGTGGTAGAGGCCGCACAAACGGTATCGGTGGGTACCATTTTAGAAGCGAAGCAGCTGCGCGTGCGCACCTACCCACAGGACCTGGTACCCAAGGAAACCTACACCGGCCTGGAGCAGGTCGTCGGTAAAGTTGCCAAAGAAACCCTGTATACAGGGGACTTTGTAAGGCCTGAGCGGGTTGCCGAGAAAGGTGAAGGCAGTTCATTGGCCAGCCTTATCGGTGAAAGTAAACGCGCACTGACCATACGCGTGAACGATGTGGTCGGCGTGGCGGGTTTTCTGTTGCCCGGCGATAAGGTCGATGTGCTCAATACCTTCAAACAAAAGGGCAAGTCCAACCGTGACACGGTAACCGAAGTGGTGCTGGCGAATGTAAAAATTCTGGCTATTGATCAAACCGCCCAAAATAACGAAAACCGGCCTCGTGTGGTACGTGCCGTTACCGTGGAAGTCACCCTGGAACAGGCAGAGGTACTAATGAATGCCCGCTCCCGAGGTGGATTACAGCTGGCACTGCGAAATCCTGTAGATGACAGCAAAGTGGAGCTGGCGCGATTCAGCGATCCGGTCGAAGAAGAAAAAGCTACAGTGGCTGCAGTACAGCCCGCACCAGTAGCTCCGGCACTGACTAAGCCTAAAGTTCATCTTATTCGCGGTATTGCAGAGGAAATCATTTCTGTTGAAGCAGACCAGGCCGGAGGTAGCCCACAATGAAACCGTTTCCTGACACCTACAAAGTCATTGTCGCCTTATCAATTGGTTTATTTATCTGGATGTTTGTCACCATGTCGCTGGCGCATGCCGGAGGACCGACCATGGATAAGCAGCGCATCGTGCACGTGCCTATCTTTAAATCCAAAAACCTGCAGTTAAACCGCAATGCAGAACGCGTTTCGGTGGGCAACCCCAACATTGCGGATATTCTGATTTTACGCCAGAAAGAGCTCTATGTGGTGGGTAAGAAACTGGGTACCACCAATGTGATGGTCTGGAATGAAGACGATGCATTAGTCGATGTAATCAACATTGAAATCACCCATGATCTGGTCAGCCTGCGGGAACGCTTACACACCTTTTTGCCTGAAGAGGATATCGAGGTGCATACCTCGCAAGGGCAGCTGGTATTAAGTGGAGAGACATCCTCACTGATACAAATGAACAAAGCTGTTGACCTGGCCAATGCCTATACCGAGTCAGCGGGCGGTGAAGAGGCTGGTAGTCAGGTGCTAAATCTTCTTAGTGTCGGCGGCGGTCATCAGGTGATGCTGGAAGTGGTGGTAGCGGAAATGAGTACCGAGGTTAGTCGCTCTTTTAATGTTGATATGAATGTACTGAGTATGTTTAACGACAACAACTGGGATGCCAGTCTCATTCGCGGTGCAGACTTCTACAACTTTGTGACGCAAGGTTCGCCCTATGAGTTTGCCAACGGGATTATCGGTGAATATATCGATGGCAATGTGTTTTTTAATGTCGCGCTGGATATTGCGAAAGAAAACGGTATGGCCAAAATTCTGGCTGAACCGAACCTCACAGCACTAAGCGGTCAGAAAGCCGAGTTTTTATCCGGCGGCGAGTTCCCTATTCCTGTTCCCAGAGAAGATGGTATTGCCATTCAGTTCCGTGAATTTGGTGTCGGGCTTGGGTTCGTGCCCACCGTGCTGGATAGCGGTAAAATCAATCTCAACCTGAAAGTGCTGGTCAGTGAGATCTCCAATGCGAATACCGTGGGCATTACGCCCCAGGGCACTAACAGCATGCTGGTTATCCCCTCCATTATTAAGCGCACCTCTGAAACTACCGTAGAGTTAGGCGATGGTCAGACGCTGGCCATCGGCGGACTGCTGTCAGATAACCTACGGGAAAATATCGAGCGTTTTCCCGGTTTAGGCGATATTCCCATTCTGGGTCAGCTATTTCGCAGCCAGCAATTTGTCAGCGGACAATCCGAGCTGGTGATCATGGTGACCCCTCGTCTGGTCCGTCCGTTCAACAAAGAAAATGTGACCCTGCCCACCGATGGCTTCGTGCCGGCCTCTGATTTGAAATTTTATCTGATGGGTGAACCCACCCAGTACATACCCGGCGCGGCGGGTCGCACTCAATACAATATGGAATCCCCCTACGATGTGCTGCCCGCTAACGGTGGTACTGACAGTCGCTACGGACACGATATCCGCCAGACAGAAGGAACCTTCTAATGCGCACATTACTTTTAATTGCGATCTCTGTTGTGTTTACAGGCTGCTCCCAGACGCCCCCGTATCAGCTGACCTACGCATCGCAGCAGATAAAATCGCTGCAGGTGCTGGATGCCGAGGCTGCGATTAATAACGACGGTATAACCCGCGAGCTCCAGGGAGATTACGGTAAGCATGCCGCTGAAAACTATCGTGACAGTATTTATGCCGGCAAAGAAGGTCGCGAGGTGAAAGCGCAGGGCGACGATAACTAAGGAACGATAATGACGATTCCCACATTGCATTACACAAACAAGCAACAGGGAAATGTACTGGTTCTGTTTTGCCTGGGCCTGCTGGCCATGCTGGGCACCGCGGCCATGGCACTGGATGGCGGACACCTGCTGCTCAATAAATCACGCCTTCAGTTGTTGGTCGACTCGGCGGCACTTAGCGGTGCAACCGAAATTGACCAGGGCGGCACCCATGATGATGCACGCGACGCAGTGGTAACGATTCTGCAGCAAAATCTGAATTTCGCTGAATTCAGTGAAATTGCTGACAGCCTTGACCTGTCAGCGGCTGATACGTTCAGTGATGCGGTCACCGAGCTGCTGACAGTTGAGTTTTCTGAACGTCCGGACCCGTTTTCGGCTACCAGTAGCGCCTCCGCCACCTACGTCAGAGTATCAATCAACAATATTCCGCTGGACAACTTTCTGGCGCAGGTGCTTGGGCTGGATAAACAAGTCGGTGCCGCGGCGGTAGCCGGGCCGAGCACTGCGCTGATTGAATGCTACAGCAACCTGGTCCCGATGGTGGTATGCGGGGCAAACAGTGATCCTGACGATAATTTCGGGCTGGAAATCGAACAGCTACAGCTTTTGAAAATCAGCTCCAACACCACCTCAGAAATAGGCCCTGGCAACTTTCAGCTTATCCGGTTAGATGGTGCATACGGTGCTGATGATGTCAGAAAAGCGCTGGCGGGTGAAAATTATAATGGCGAACAATGCTTTTCATCAGATCCCACCGAAGAGGACGGACAGATTGACACAGAACCAGGCAACTCTGTCGGGCCGGTGGCCCAAGGCCTGAATACGCGCATGGGCAGCTGGCAGGGCGGGCAGCTAAACGAAATCGATCATCCCCGGGATCTGAATAATTGCGAAGGCGCGCATATTCCCCTCAATGCAGAGGACGAGCTGGATACAACATCGCCCGAATACGCCAGCGCCTATCGCTATGCAGATTATCTCTCTGATACCCAGATGGCTGATTCCGGGCCGGGAAGTTGCAGTAATATTGATCATGATGGCGATATCGTATCGCCTAATCCGGCGAGGGTTGAACGGCGCGTGTTACAGCTGCTGGTAGGCGACTGTGATGGTGCAACAAACGGTGCCGATGAACTGGGATATCTGGGATCTGCCTGTTTCTTTTTAACCCAGGCGGTCATGCAAAAAGGTAACGAAGCCTACGTTATTGGCGAATATATCGAAGCCTGCAACAGTAAAGGCATTCCTTCCGGCGAAGCAGAAGACAACGCCGGACCCTACAAGCTGGTGCTCTACCATGCGGGGAGGACTGATGCGTAATCACAAGCCCATTTCAAAGCAAAAAGGCGTCGCCGCTGTGGAATTTACGATCATCGCGCCCTTTATGTTTCTACTGATATTTGCCACTGCCGAATTCGGGCGTTTGTTCTATCAGTACAATGCTCTGACCAACTCGGTGCGCCTGGGTGCGCGTTATATTGCCGATATTGCCATTAAAGATAATACCGGTAATTTCTCGCTAACGGATAATGATCGGGCCAAAGCAACCAACCTGATTGTCTCTGGCGATACCAATGGTCAGTCTGAGCTGTTGCCCGGTCTTAACCAGGCTATTTTTGACTACCAGTTAAATGGCGACTTTATTACCGTCACCGCCTCATACAACTGGACGCCTATCTTTTCCGACACGCTGTTCAGCTTGTCTGAAGACAATGCCATCTCTCTGGATTTTCCCATGGAAGTCTCCTACACGATAAGGGTATTGCCATGAGACGTCATCAGCAAGGGGTATACACCGTTGAGTTCGCTATTGTAGGTGCCGTCTTTTTCATGGTGCTGTTCGCTGTTTTTGAAGTGGGACGACTGTTCTTCACCTGGAATGTCGTCACAGAAGTCAGTCGTCGGGTCGCGCGGCTTGCTGTGGTTTGTGATTTCGACCAGGAAAATCAGCTGGTAGACGAAGACGCTGTGCTTTATGCAGTGGGCGATCTGGCCCCCCTGCTACCCAATTTTACCGCGGCGAATGTGTCTGTCAGTTATTTATCTGAAGAAGGCGCCGCTGCGCTGGCCTATGGCCAGGTTGAAATGGTACGTGCCGAAATTGTGAATTATCAACATCAGTTTTTAGTACCGGGGCTGGCACTGACGCTTAATTCGCCAAACTTCGCCTCTACCCTGCCCCGTGAAAGCCTGGGTGTGACCCGCTGGGGCTATACCGTCTGCGACGGCAATTAACCCCGGAAATATTATGGAAGAGGAAAACAGTATGAACGATCAAAGCGCCTCACATGTGATAGACCATCCGGCCAAGTCGTCCAAACCTGTCATCAGGCAACCACTGAAAACCCGCCTGCGTGTCCTGGTGGTTGACCCTCATGGCGAACTGGCCACCTTTACCGATAGTGCGCTGATTCAGGATCGCATGCTTGAGATTACCCAAAGCCCCTTTTTGCCTGCTGATTCCTCAGTGTTCCACCTTGCACTTCTTCACCTGGGTACGGATAAACATGAAAACAGTCAGTTGCTGGAAAAGCTTTCCAGCGCATTGCCCCACCGCATCATTGTGTGCCGGGATCTGACCAGCGACATCGCCAAGCTGGCTGTGCAGTTTAAAGTGGATGACTTACTCACATTATCAGACTTGCCCGACAGTATGTATCCGGCGCTCTCACTGGTTGCAGATGCTATTAGTGAAAACGTCACTATCGCGCCACAAACCACGATCATCAATGGTAAAGCCGGTTCCGGCGCCACGTTTATCACTTGTTGTATGAGTGAAATTTACGCTGAAATGCGCAATAAAGCACTGGCGCTGATTGATGCTGACTTTAATTATGGCTCGCTGGCGCACGGACTGCGTCTGAAAACCGACTATTCCATCGACAAAGCTATCAATGAGCTGGACAAGCTGGATGAAGCCGCAGTGCATTCTATGATGGCGCACAGAGACAATATTCACCTTATCGCAAACGCGCCGTTTTCCCGCCTCAAACCTGCGGCCAGAACCCCTGAACAACTGGATAAACTGTGCTGGAAGATTCGCCAGACATTTCCTGAAGTGCTGGTGGATATGTCCAAAGGACTTGAGTATCAGACGTTACCGCTACTGTCACAAAGCTCCACCATCTTCGTGGTAATGCAACTGAGCGTGGCCGGGCTTCGCGAAACACAAGCCATGCTCAAAGAGCTGAAGAATAACGTGGATATGCACGGCAAGCGTCTGGCGATTATCGTCAACCGCTATGTGGCGGGCAAAGGTGAAATTCAGCTGCCCGACGTAAAGTCGGTGCTTGGCGTCACGGATGTATTCACCATCAGTAATAATTTTGAACTGGCAAAGCTGCGTACCGATTTGGGCAAGCCGCTGGAGTCGTTGGCCAATCATAAACAGATTGAAAAAGAAGTACGCGCCATTGTGCACTTTGCCACCGGTAACACCATGGATACCAACAACAAAAAAGCCGGCTTTTTATCCCGCCTGCTAAGGAGCAAGTAATGGACGGTGAATCGCATTTTGTCGACCCTTATCAGCAGTTAACCACCGAGGATGTGGATACCAAACAGGAAATATTTAATGAGGTACTGAACCTGCTGGACCCCTCTATGCTTGAAACCATAGAGGAGGATATCGCCCGGCAGCAGATCACCGAGTGTTGTCGACGGTTGCTGGAGAATTACTCACGCCCCATCAACATGGCCACCCGGAAAATAATCACCCGGTTAGTGCTGGATGAAATCCTGGGGCTGGGCCCGCTGGAAGTACTGATGGCTGACCCCACCGTGTCAGATATTCTGGTGAACAACTACAACAATATTTATGTGGAGCGTGGCGGACGCCTGGAACGTGCCGCAGTACGGTTTTACGACAACCGGCATCTGATGAGCATTATCGATCGCATCGTATCGCGCATTGGCCGCCGGGTGGATGAATCATCCCCCATGGTCGATGCCCGTCTTGAGGATGGCAGCCGGGTCAATGCTATTATCCCGCCCCTTGCTCTGGACGGACCGTCCATGTCCATTCGGCGCTTTACAGTTGAAAAACTCAATGTCGAGCAGCTTATCAATTACGGGTCTATGACATCGGACATGGATGTACTGATTCGCGGCGCCGTAAAAGGCAAACTGAACGTGCTGATATCCGGCGGGACCGGCAGCGGCAAAACCACCCTGCTAAATATCCTTTCCGGCTACATTCCGGCAAGTGAGCGCATCATTACCATTGAAGACTCCGCGGAACTACAACTTCAGCAACCGCATACAGTACGCCTTGAAACCCGTCCGTCCAATATTGAGGGGCGCGGTGAGGTCACACAGCGCGACCTGGTAAAAAACTGTCTGCGCATGCGCCCTGACCGGATCGTGATCGGCGAGGTCCGCGGTGCTGAGGCTATCGATATGCTGGCGGCCATGAATACCGGCCATGAAGGCTCGTTAGCAACATTGCACGCTAACAGCCCCCGGGATGCCCTGGGCCGGCTTGAAAACATGATATGCATGGGTGGATTTGATATGCCTATCCGCAATATCCGGGCGCAGATTGCCTCGGCCATTGATCTGGTGGTGCAGACACAGCGGCTTGAGGATGGTAGCCGACGCATTATCAGTATTCAGGAAGTTACCGGCATGGAAGGCGAAACGATTACCATGTCAGAGTTATACAAATACGAACGGCACGGCATTGGCAGCAATAACGAAGTGATGGGTGCGTTTAAAGCGACCGGCGTGGTGCCACTGTTTCACCGCCAACTGGTGGCAAAGGGTATCGAGATGCCTCACCGCATCTTTGGTGTTGATGCGGATATCCGCTTATAGGGGTGCACTGATGAGTATTCAAATTATATTTTTAGGACTGGTATTTCTGGCGGTGGTACTGTTGTCTCAAATGCTGTTTGTGTCGGTAAACAGCCCCCAGCGCGCGGATAGCAAAGAGTTGAAGCGACAGCTTGATATTCTGGTCGAACAGGATAGTTACTTCCCCCGACAGCTCCTGCTCAATACCCGCTTAAATCAGCTTTCTGCATTTCGTCGATCACTGGAAAACATCCCCATTGTTAAGTCGTTCACGTTTAAACTGGAACTGAGCGGCTCGAAGATGCTGGGGCATGAGTTTCTGTTTATTGCTGTAATTGTCAGTACCGTACTGGCAGTGATTCTGTGGGTTCTTTCCCGTGATCTTCTGGTGTCTCTTGTTTGTTTCGGCGCTACGATGGCGGCATTCAACTTCAAACTGCAGCGTGACATTAATAAACGAATGGATCGCATTGAGGAGCAGTTTCCGGAAGCACTGGACGTGCTCAAAAGAGGACTCCAGGCAGGCTATTCGTTTAACGAAGCGTTGAAGCTGGTTTATGAAGAACTGGCCGGTGATTTAAGTAATGAGTTGAAACTGCTGTTTCAGCGCATCAATCTGGGCGCTGATCTTAAAGTGGCAATGCTTGCCTTCGTACGCCGCATTCCCAGTACCTCGGCCATGGCCTTTGCCAGTGCGGTAAATATTCAAAAAGAAACCGGCGGCAACCTGGCTGAAAACATCGAAAACCTGTCGGTGCTTATTCGTCAGCGCTTCCGGTTTCGCCGCAAAGTACGCACCTTGTCGGCAGAGGGTCGTCTGAGCGGATGGATCCTGGTGCTTTTACCTTTTGTTCTTTTTGCTGTGCTTTACCTGACAACCCCCTCATACGTGAGTGAACTGTTCACGACTGATTCCGGGCACGAGCTGCTCAAGTGGGGGCTGATCGGCATGCTTGCTGGCACGTTTTGGATTAAAAAATTACTGGAATTGGAGGCGTAACCATGGAATATCTTCGCGGACTCCTTTACTCATTCACCAGCAATGAAAATACGGTCACCATGGCCGTGCTGGGAATTGCATTGATGGCCGGCCTGATGCTGGCTATGGCGATGTTCTATTTGATCAGCGGCACCTACTCGCCCATTCGCAGACAGATTCAGCGTATGCGTTCGGTGAATGTTGAAGCGCCTGCTGAGCCTAATTATAAGCATTATCTTGAAAGCACACTGACCCGAGTGGGTGGCAGCTCTCTTTTTCAAAAAGCGCTGCAGAAAGACCAGGACACGCGCAAATTGCTCATTCACGCGGGCTACCACTCTGAAAATGCCCTGAAGATTTATTATTCTTTGCGTCTGTTGTCGCTGCTGATTGGTGTTGCGCTGGCGATGATAATCTTCCGGCTGTTTCCGGATTTAAGCACTATGGTATCGGTCTACGTCATTCTGCTGATTGTCGGCGGTTTTTTTATTCTCCCCGGCATCGTACTGACCAAACTGGCGGCAAGTCGTATGCGCAAACTTCGTCGCTATTTCCCTGATGCCCTGGACTTACTGGTGGTGTGCTGCGAATCAGGACTGGGTTTGCTGGAATCTTTTCAACGGGTGAGTAACGAGTTAAGAGCCGTACACCCCTACCTGGCACATGAATTAGGCCTGGTGGTAAAAAAAGTTAAAGTCGGAATCCCGCTTTCCCAGTCATTAGAAGAGTTTGGCCATCGTACCGGGCTGGAAGATATTCGCGGCCTGAATTCGGTGATTGTACAGAGCATTAAACTGGGAACCGGTGTGGCAGAAACCATTCGGGTTTACGCCGATGAATACCGGGACAAGCGTCTGCAGGCGGCCGAAGAAATGGCGGCAAAGATTGCGGTTAAGATGCTTTTTCCGATGATGGTGTGCATCTGGCCCTCATTTTTTATCGTTGCTATTGGTCCGGCGATGATAAAGGTAATGGAAGTGTGGGATAAGGCATTTTAAAAAAGGAAGCTGCAATGAAAACATTACTATGGTTGTTAGCCACACTGATTGTGCTTAGTGGCTGTGAGTCTACAGATAAAACCGCACAACAGGCCGAAGAGGCCAACAAGGTTCCTGTGGAGCAAATGATTACAATGGCAGGGCATTATGAGAAAGGCGGCGAATATGAAAAAGCGCTGGTGTACTACCTTAAAGCACTGGAAGAAAGCCCGGAAGATATTCAACTGGCCTATCGGGTTGCTGAACTGCACAAGCAAATGGGCAAACCCGAATATGCGCTGCATATGCTGCAACGGGTTATTGCCAGCGATCCCAGTCACACCGAGGCACTTACCGAAGCAGCGATGATCTATCTTGAAAACAAAGATGTTGCCCGCGCCACCGATTACTTCTTAAAAGTGCGGGCACTGGATCAAAAAAGGCTCAGAGAAACCACTGCACGTAAAACAGGTTTTGTCTCACTGGACAACGCGTCTCCCGTAGATGCATATAACGGGCTGGGCGTTGCGTACGATCTGAATGGCCGGTACAAGCAGGCACAGGAGATGTATGCACTCTGTCTGGAGCTGAAACCTCACGCACCTGTTATTCTGACCAACGTGGGCTATTCTTTTTATCTGGCAGGTCAGTACAGTGATGCGATTACCTATTTTCAGCAGGCCATTGAATTAAACCCGGGCCATAAGCGAAGCTGGTCAAACCTGGGGCTGGTATATACGCGGATGGGCCGGTATAACAAAGCGTTTCAAACGCTGAAACGTGTGATGAATGACGCGCAGGCTTATAACGACTTAGGGTATTTTCTGATGCTTGAGTCACGGTATGAAGAAGCAGAGTACTTCTTTGAAAAAGCCATTAATGCATCACCTAAATATTATAAAGTAGCCTATGAAAATTTAAGCGATGTGCGTCATCAGCGGGCGTTAGCTGAGGGCGGCGACATCAGCATGATGCCATAATAAATGCTACCGTGGAGTACCTGCCAGCAGGTGCTCCGCTGATTAAAAGGTGTAATAAAGCACCAGTGTTCCGCCTTTCAATATGCTTCCGTAATTAAAATTAACGCCAACGCCGTACTCTTTAATATAAGCATCTTCATCACGCTGTTTGACCCAACCTACTTCAGCTTCGTAGTAATGCCCCGATCCCATTTGATCCGCTAACAAGTTGCTAAGCTCAACGCGGGAAAAGCGGTATTTCATCGACTGGCCATCCGCATCGAAAAACGCCACCGGCTGGGTCACGTTCAGACTGCCGATGACATACCACTCGCTGGGCTCCACATCATGGGCCGGGTTCTCTGTATCCAGGGCAAAGCCATGCAGATAATGAAAATCGCCGGATATGGAAAAGTCTGCACCAAAGCTATCCCAGGAATATTTGAGTGATGCCACCGGCTCAAGCATGAGCATTTCCACATCGAAATTTACCAGAAGGCCGTCAAAGATATCTCTGATCTGTTGGTCCACATTAGTACGATAATCAATGCGGCTGCGATATTTCATCCAGGCCACATTAAGGTCTGCACTGGCCTGCCAGTGGTCATTAATGTCATACGTCACCCCGCCCCCCAATGAAAGCGAGATAACCCGGTCTGAAAGCTCATCGCCGCGATCGCCGATCTCTTCACCCAGAAAGAGCTCCTGTTCAATATTCACGTAAGACGCCCGCCCCCCTAATCGCCATTTCAGGTCTGCAGACTTGTGCGATGTGATATTCAGCGGAAAGTTGAACTGGTCGATACCACTGCGCAACGAGGTTGCATCCGCGGAGCCCAGTGCTGCATTGTTGGTACCAATGACATCATTGGGATTAAAGTTGAAAAAGCCTAGTTTAACCACGTCGTTATCACTGAGTAACGAGGCGGTGGCAAATGCACTCTCAACATTTTTTCCGGCAAGCTGATTAAGCTCATCAACCGCATCGGCGGATGCCGCACCGCCTCCAATTGTCAGAGAAAGAGACAGGCAGATGTTAGTCAGTCGCATTAATAAATTACCGGTTAAAACGATTTACCTTTTTACGACTACTTACACAATTTTGATCGGCCTTGCGACTGTATAGCACCCGCGCTACTGTATATAAAGCATACTCCTGAAAGGATGCATTATTCACGAGTAGCTACTCTAAAGGGATAAATCAATCAGGGAGAATCTTATGCCATCCATCCATCATCACTTTGTGTTCCTTCTACTATTAAGTACTGCGCCTGGCGCGGCGCTATCTGACGAAACCAAACCGATAGAGACGATAGAGGTAACGGGGAAAAAACCGCTACAGCTATATTTCAGTTTACGTGAAGAGAAACGACACGCGTTTATGCGTTATTTTAATGAGATTGTGCAGGATGATGACTTAAAATTTGAATGCAAACGCGTTGCCCCTAAAGGTACACGCGTGTGGCGAGAAGTGTGCAAGAGCGCGTTTGACTGGCGCATTGAAAAAGAAATAGTTGATGAAGAAATTTCCCGCGGGAATATGCTTGGTGCTGAACGAGTAGCAAAAATGGGTAACAAAGAGCAACGTGACCGTAAAAAAGAACTCACCCAGACTATCAAAACCATGCTGGCCACCAACGAAGAATTCGCTGAATACTGGAAACATTTTAAGGCCGCAGATGAAAATTTTAAAAATGCGCACAGTAAAGCATTTGGTTCCTTAAGCATGTACAGCGAAGAGGATGAAAGCGCTGAAGATAGAGAATCAGCCCCCTGATTAACACTACTTAATAACAGTGAATACAAAAAAAGGCTGACGAATGTCAGCCTTTTTATTTATTAAAACAGATTTACTAAAGCAATCAGTTTTTTAGTTCGCCGCTTGCCGACTCAATATGAGCACGGACAAACCACTGGAATTGTTCTAAAGCAGCTAATTGGCCGGTTACCATATCTTCAGAAACCGGATCTAATTCGCCCAGCACTTCAATGGCATCACGGTGATCACCATTGACGCCCGTGTAGACTTTATCCAGTGCAACGAGGTGATCGTTTACCAGCGCTCTGCCGATATCATAATCGTCCCAGCTACGAGAATCGACAATCGCTTTCGGCGTGCCCTTGGGAACGCCGCCTAATGTCGCGATGCGCTCAGCAATGGTATCTGTCATTTCACGTACTGCATCCACCTGCGGATCCAGCATTTCATGCACACCGATGAAATTCGGGCCGACGACGTTCCAGTGAATATGCTTCAGGGTCAGTTGCAAGTCCAGTAAGGCAGTCAAACGCTGCGTTAGTACTTTTACAGTGCGTGTTGCCGATTCTTCGTTCATACCCGGAGCGGTAAAGCCGTTTGTGTTACTCATAGTGTCTCCTGTTGTGGTGACTAAAATGTCATCATCTTCCCCACCAAGCGGTGTACCGAAGATGTCATCAAAAATAATCACCCATTCAAACGAATGTAAGCCGTAAAAGGATTATTATGATTACGTAATGTGGCGGGTTAAACGCAAAGCTGTGGAAATTAGCTAACAGAATTAACAGAAGGAAAAGGATGAAAATGGCCAATGAGCGGGCGCTGAGGCCCGCAAAGAAATAACCAGAAGCGGTCAGAAATGATATTGTACACCCAGCGCCAGACTGTCCCAGTCAATTTCGCCGTTATACACCTCAAGTTCTGGCATAATCTGATATTCCAATGTTGCAGAAATATGCTCAGATAGCTGATATTGCAAGCCTGCGCCGTAATTAATACCTTTTGTCTCAAAAGAATAATTGTCCAAGACGTCGCTATTACTAGTTATCTCTCTTTGCGTCTGTGAGTATCCCACCAGCGCAAATACGCTTAAGTTTTCGGTGACTGGATAAGCTCCGCGAATATTGGTCGAAATCTGCCAGTCAATTTCCTCTTTATAGAGCTGGCTTATTCCTTCGAAGAGATCATCCCTGGAATAATCTGATACGCCTTTACCCAAACGCGTCTCAAACGACCAGTACTCACCAAACTTATATCCGCCTACGATACTGACCACATTAAAATCTCTGCCATCTGCATCAATCGTCTGACGACTGATATTCCCTCCTACATAAATATTATCGGCTGCAGCGACGGCTGATGAAGAAAAAGCGCAGCCGGCGAATACCAGCGCGGCAAAAGTATTCCTTTGCATAACGTATCCTTGTAGTTAATTTAATGCTCTGCGATAACCAATAAGCAGTAAAGCTTTTGCAGAGCCGTGAGTATGACAAAAGCAGAAAGCGAATGTTCTTAAAATTATTGAGAATTGCCGTTCAGAAAATATAGAGTGAGAATAAGCAGATAAAAATCAGCAGCTTAAATTGGACTTCTGATATGTAACAAAGTATTAGCAAGCCGATTTATGCTCGAAAAACTATGATGTGATTGAAATGGCGATATTCATACGGTAGGAATAAAACAGGCCCTTTTATTACGCCAACGGAAGCCTGTATGTAGATATGTATATAGTGGAGGCTACTGTTGACGTCGGCGTCTGTACATCGCCAGACCAAAGAACCCACCCGCTAAAGCCCCGAATAGAGCAGGTTCGGAAACATCCGCTGACATAGCCATTGGCGCCGTGGCTGCCAGGCCAAACTGCGCGCCCATCAGAGTGCCTTCTTCCAGACCAAACGTATCCTCTAACAGTCCACTCGCTGCATCCAGGAAGTTAAGTGAAATTTGCGGGTTAAACAAGTCAGTGACTGCTGCAGCATCCAGCCCGGTCAAATCCAGACTGAATAAATCAACCATACCACCGCCGTTTACATCAGCAGACAAAATTGCTGTACTGGTATTAATCAAAAAGTCGCTGAGTACAACCGTAACATCATCACTGTCATCATCATTGCCCATATCGTCGGTCAGGCTAATACTGGCCCCTTCATGTTCAATGGTGCCGGCAAGTGTTGTAAAGTCTAGGTCACCGCCGGTGATATCAAACCCCAATGTCAGCGGATCTGCAGAAACCAGTTCTCCGCCAAGCAGTGCCGGAGTTATCCCAAGATCCGCTAAAGGCGCCGTCACTTCTACATTTGTCTGCCCGCCCATAATGGGCTCAGCAAATGCCGCTCCGTTACATAAAAGCGCAGCACCAACTGCCGCACCAATCATTATTTTTTTCATCATCCTAATCCTCGTTTTGCGTTGTCGTGTTCTCTTGCAGGTGGCTATACCTATCAATCCGTTACGCCGACAATATTTGATCAGGTTAAAAATTATACAAATTTAATGTTAAAAATATGATCAGTACGCAACCATATGAAATGATTATAGTGTGGATAGATCTGCTAATGCGTCGCGCGAAATTTAAACAGCTTTTTATAATCACAGCAGCTTCGAGTACGGATAGCGAATGTGTGAATCAGGTCAGGTTCACGTGTTTCTTAAATGGCATGAACGGGCCTGTTCTGCAATGACTCCTTTGTTTTTTAATAAAATTGTTCACGCATGAGTAAACCTGACCTCTGTGACGTACAGGTGCGAGTGATAGTGATCAGATTTATTTATTCCTGACGCGCACGCTATGAACTCATCAGCAGAAAGTTAAAACGCTAATTTTTATTCAAGATAGTCGCGATCGTGCCGAAAACATAAGAATAGATTTATTTAACCACAGAGGCGTAAATGCAAACCGTAGCCGCTTCCTCAAATTTCGGTCAGCAAGTTCATCAACTTAAGGCATCTCGCGCAGATGAGGGGGCTACAGGCTCTTTAGGCAAAGATGTTTCTGCCATGGCACATGCGCGCAATGCCGAACGTCAGGCTGAAAAAAATCCAACCAGTGCGGCCGATCAGGTCGATTTAACTATCACTGACAGCACTAATACTGATGGTGCCGTTACAGCAATTGTTACCCACAATATCAATGAAGCTTTACAGGCTTCTGAAGAATCAACCGGCACAACGGTAGCGCTTCGTCAGGCAAAAGAAGGGAAGTCATTAAGCGATGTACTGCGCTCAGGCTTCTCTTCCCTGCTGACTGGCTATCAACAGCAAAACCCGGAGCAATCCCCTGAAGAGGCGTTGAACAGCTTCACTACGCTAATGCAAGACGGTGTTGAAAAAGGTTTCATTGAAGCGCAAGACGCGTTGGCTAACGGCAGTGTACTGGATGAGGAGTCGGTGAATCAGTTAATGACATCAAAAGATGACATACAGGCATTGATCAATCATCTGGCCGCTGCTGTTTCAGAAAGTGCATAGTCAGTGCTAAAAAGAGTTTGACGTTAAGAGCAGCCTTCTGCCGGCCTCAAGGCGTTCAGCACATAGCCTCCAATTTAACAGGCTTGGGCACTCAGACGCTGAAGGCCAGCAGTGAAATGCATTGCCTCTTATACGGTTTAAGATACCGCCAGGCTAATAAAAAAGGCGAACCTGATGGTTCGCCTTTTTTTACCCTTTCAGCTGTCACTTTCTGACACCCTACTCGTCCCGGTAAGCCTCAATTGGCGCACATGAGCACTGCAGGTTTCTGTCACCATATACATCATCGATACGGTTGACGCTGGGCCAGAACTTATTGCGTGCAACAATCGGTACCGGATACGCAGCCAATTGGCGGTCGTAGCTACGGTTCCAGTCACTGTCACAAATGTCTGCCAGTGTGTGCGGCGCATTGTGCAGTGGGTTGTCAGTGGCATCCCACTCACCGCTTTCCACCTTGGCAATTTCCTGACGGATACTGATCATTGCTTCAATGAAGCGATCCAGCTCAAATTTCGCCTCTGATTCAGTCGGCTCAATCATCAGCGTGCCGGCAACAGGGAAGCTCATAGTGGGCGCGTGGAAGCCGTAGTCATTCAGACGTTTGGCGATATCCATCTCAGAAACACCCGAGCCCTCTTTTAACGGACGCAGATCAATAATACATTCGTGCGCCACGCGGCCGTTTTGCCCTTTGTAGAGGACATTAAAGTGACCTTCCAGTGACTTAGCCACATAGTTAGCATTCAAAATGGCGACCTGTGATGCTTTACGCAAGCCTGCTGCCCCCATCATCTTCACGTACATGTAGCTGATAGGCAAAATAGAGGCACTGCCCCATGGTGCAGCGGATACCGCGCCACAACCTTCACCGGCACCCTCAATATCCACAACACGGTGGTTAGGTAAGAATGGCGCAAGATGCGATTTCACACCAATTGGCCCCATACCCGGACCACCGCCGCCGTGCGGAATACAGAATGTTTTGTGCAGGTTAAGATGCGAGACGTCTGAACCGATGAAGCCTGGTGCGGTGATCCCCACCTGCGCGTTCATGTTGGCGCCGTCCATATACACCTGACCACCGTGGTCATGCACAATGTCACAGATTTCACGGATGGTTTCTTCATACACACCATGCGTCGACGGATAAGTAATCATCGCGCATGACAGATTATCACCAACTTCTTTTGCCTTGGCACGCAGGTCGTCTAAATCGACGTTACCGTTTTTATCACAATCGACAACGACAACCTTCAGGCTGACCATTTGCGCTGAAGCGGGGTTAGTACCGTGCGCTGAGCTTGGAATAAGACACACATTACGATGCCCTTCGCCACGGCTTTCGTGGTAGCGCTGAATCGCCAGCAAGCCGGCATATTCACCTTGCGCACCGGAATTAGGCTGCATCGACATCGCATCATAACCAGTGATACTGATGAGCCATTCAGCCAGCTCGTCAATCATTTCGTGATAGCCTTTCGCCTGGTCAACCGGAGCGAACGGATGTAGCTGACCAAACTCTGGCCAGGTCACCGGAATCATCTCTGCGGTGGCATTCAGTTTCATGGTGCACGAGCCCAGTGAAATCATGGAATGGTTCAACGCCAGGTCTTTGTTTTCCAGTGACTTGATATAACGCAGCATTTCTGTTTCAGAGTGATACTGGTTGAATACATCATTGGTCAGAATGTCGCTGGTGCGCGTCAGATCAGCTGGAATTGAGCGACTTCCCTGTGTCGTAACATCAGCATCCAGCTTTTCGACATCTAACCCATGCTCGTGCCCTATTAGTACGTCGAACAGTGCGTTTATATCGTCACGGGTCGTGGTTTCATCCAGAGAAATACCCACCGCACCGTCGATATCACTGCGCAGATTCAGCCCTTTTTCATAAGCGCGACGCAATACCGCAGCCTTGTCATCGACTTTCACTGTAATAGTGTCAAACCAGGTGCTGTGCATCAGTGCCAGCCCATTGCTGGTCAGGCCGCTGGCCAGAATATCGGTCAGTCGGTGAATGCGACGGGCGATGGTTTTCAACCCTTCAGGACCGTGATACACCGCGTAGAATGACGCCATATTGGCAAGCAACACCTGCGCCGTACAGATATTCGAGTTCGCCTTTTCACGGCGGATATGTTGTTCACGGGTCTGCAGTGCCATGCGTAGTGCCGGGCGACCGCGGGTATCTTTGCTGACACCAATGATACGGCCGGGTAACGAGCGCTTGAACTTATCGCGGGTCGCGAAGAAGGCCGCGTGCGGACCACCATAACCCATCGGAACGCCAAAACGCTGCGCACTACCCAGTGCCACATCAGCGCCCAGCTCACCCGGCGATTTCAGCATCACCAGACTCATCAGGTCTGCTGCCACCGCCACAATACCTTTTTTGGCTTGTACCGCTGCAATGATATCGCTGATATCTTTTACTTCACCAGTGGTTGAGGGGTATTGCAGCAAGGCACCAAATACATCATGCTCAGCCGCTTCTTCAGCCGGCCCACTAACGATACCAAAGCCAAACATTTCAGCGCGGGTTTCCACCACGTCCTTCGTTTGCGGATGCACATCATCAGCGATAAAGAACAGATTCGCTTTTTTGTTCTTTGACACGCGCTTGGCCAATGCCATGGCTTCTGCCGCGGCTGTCCCCTCATCCAGCAAGGATGCCGAGGCCAGCTCAAGGCCGGTCAAGTCAATGGTGACCTGCTGAAAATTAAGAATCGCCTCCAGACGGCCCTGAGCAATCTCGGGCTGATAGGGCGTGTAAGCGGTATACCAGCCCGGATTTTCCAGCACGTTACGTAAAATAACATTTGGCACATGCGTATCGTAATAGCCCATGCCGATAAAAGAGCGATTGATTTTATTTTTCGCCGCAACCGCTTTCAATGCAGACAGCGCTTCGACTTCGGTAGCACCTTCACCGGCATTAACAGGTTCATCCAATTGGATTCCTGCCGGTACGGTCTGACTGGTAAGATCTTCCAGAGACTCCGCGCCAATGGTTTGCAGCATCTGGGCAATTTCATCTTCGCCCGGCCCGATATGGCGACGAACGAATGCATTTTTCTGCTCTAGCTGAGCAAGCGTTAAAGCATTATCTGACATAGCAAAATACGCACGTGTAATTAAGAGTGAATTATAAAAGGGGCGTTTAATCAGCCCCTTTTAACAAATATGTATTGCGACGAACCTGTCCGAATTATTCTTCGTCGATTGACGCCTGATAACCGTCTGCATCAAGCAGATTTTCAACTTCTGACGCGTCGTCGGCTTTAATTTTGAACATCCAGCCATCACCGTAGGAGTCAGAGTTGACCAGCTCCGGAGACTCTTCAAGCTCTTCATTTACCGCCACGATTTCACCGCTGATAGGCGCGTAAACATCAGACGCCGCTTTAACAGACTCAGCAACGGCAATATCATCGCCTGTGCTGACCTGGTCGCCCACATCCGGCAACTCAACAAATACCATATCACCCAGCAAATCCTGAGCATGCTCAGAAATGCCTACTGTAAAGACGCCATCTCCTTCAGGACGTACCCATTCGTGAGTTGCCGCGTAGCGTAAATCTTTTGGAATATTGCTCATTGTTTTTCCTGACTTGAAGTTAAAAGTTAAAGAACACTCTTACCGTTGCGAACAAAGCTAGGCTTAACAACGTCTACTGTAACCCACTTTTTGCGCATTTCCACCTCGACCTGATTTTCAGTGCCGGCAGGAACACGGGCCATCGCAATTGCATGGCCGAGTGTTGGAGAGAATGTACCAGAGGTAATCACACCCTCGCCCTTTTCTGTTCTGATTTTCTGACCAGCACGCAAAACGCCTTTGTCCGTCATGACCAGACCGACCAGCTTATCAGTACCTTGCTCACGCTGTGCTTCTAGCGCCTTGCGACCCACAAAATCACGGTCAGCCGGTTCCCAGGTAATGGTCCAGCCCATGTTAGCTGCCAGCGGTGACACAGATTCGTCCATATCCTGACCGTAAAGGTTCATACCCGCTTCAAGGCGAAGCGTATCACGGGCGCCCAGGCCACAAGGTTTTACGCCAGCATCCAGCAAACCCTGCCAGAACTGCTGCGCACGTGCTTCGGGAACCATAATTTCGTAGCCAGCCTCACCGGTGTAACCTGTTGTTGCGATAAACAAATCTTCGGCCTGTACACCAAAAAAGGGCTTCATACCTGCAACCGCTTCTTTTTGCGCTTCGCTGAACAGAGTGGCTGCTTTTTCTTTCGCGTTAGGCCCCTGCACCGCGATCATGGCAAATTCCGAGCGCTCAGTAATGGTCACATCAAAGCCTTCCGCTTTGGCCAGCAACCAGTTCATGTCTTTTTCGCGCGTGGCTGAGTTTACTACCAGACGGTAATTAGTATCGTCAAAGTGATACACGATAAGGTCGTCAACGACGCCGCCCTCTTCATTCAGCATGCCACTGTATAAGGCTTTGCCTTTGTCTTTTAGTTTTGCCACATCGTTAGCCAGCAAATAGCGTAAATAATCTTTCGCCTGGCTGCCGGTTGCATCAACAATAGTCATGTGTGATACATCGAACATGCCTGCGTCTTGTCTGACCGCATGGTGCTCTTCTATCTGAGAACCATAGCTGATTGGCATGTCCCATCCAAAAAAGTCCACCATTTTGGCACCGGCTTCCAGATGCTTGGCGTGTAATCCTGTTTTGCTGCTCATGTATCTCAACCTTTTGATGATTGCAAAATAATGGCGCAAGTATAGGGCGACAACACTTTCGTAACAAATTGGAATTTCTTATCATTACATTTAAAAGTATAATGAACAAAGCACTTAACATCAGAATTTCAAATCTTTATGCAGCAGCTATCTTTGGACAACTTACGCACATTTGTCAGTGTGATCGAGCAAGGCGGTTACGCCAAAGCCGGTGAATGGCTGGGCCGTTCGCAGCCTGCTATAAGCCTGCAGATCAAAAAGCTCGAGGCACAGCTCGACCGTAAACTGTTCACCAAGGTCGGTCAGCGCCACGTGCCCAGTGCAGATGGCAACTGGCTATACCCAAAAGCAAAAGAATTGCTGGAGATGAATGACGGTATATTCAGATCGCTGTCGCCCGCACCATTAAGTGGCCGGCTAAGACTCGGGATCCCCAGCGAGTTTGCGTCAACCCTGTTGCCCGGCCTGATTGGCGAGTTTTCCAAGCGCTACCCGGATGTTTCACTGGAAGTGACTTCAGCGCTAAGTCGTGACTTACTGCACCGCACTAAACGCGACAGTTTTGACTTAATTCTGGCACTGGCTAATCCGGATGAAGAAACCCAGGGAGAACTGGTGCTGCAGGATGACATTGTGTGGGTAGGAGAATCCGGGCTGGCTGTGCATGGTGATGCGATATCGCTGGTTCTGGCGCCGGATGGCTGTGTTTATCGAAGCCGCGTAATAGCGCAATTGAAACAGCAAACCCGGGCGTGGAAAATCGCCTATACCAATGCTGATCTGGCCGGACTGACCGCGGCCATTCAGCAGGGTTTGGGCATTACCGCGCTGGCCCGCGCCAGTATGCCCGCCAACCTGACCGTGCTTAAGCATCGGTTTTTGCCTGATTTAGGCAAGGTAAATATTTGCCTGTTTAATCAGGACAGCCAGCATCCGGTGGTCAGTAAGACACTGGCAGAGTTCATCAAAACCCGTCTGACTAGCGCCGCTTAATTATCCTGCTGTTTTATCAGCGCTTTTGCTCTGTCCAGCCCGGCTTGCGCACGTTTGGTAAGGACTGTGGGTGCAAACTGCATGCTGGACTTTTGATCAGCCGCTTTCTGCTTTTGTTCTGCACTCAGTTCAGCTTCTACCGCTGACCGGCGGGTCTGCAGCCACTCACTGCCAGTCGATTCAGGTATCAACAGAAAATATTGCCAGGCACTGACCGGATCATACACCGGGGTTTGCTTATCACTGTATACGCCCGCAAGCGCCACCATCGCCGGGCGATACCCTTGTTTCGCAGCACGGGTTAACCATTCGAGGGCGCTGTCCCATTGCTTCTGTTGAAAGCGAACCCCGGCCACATCGTATTGCGCCAGCGCGTAGCCGGCATCGGCTGCAGCCTGCTTATACTTCATTCCCTCGTCTTTATTCAGCTGCAGGCCGTCTATCTGACCAAATTGCCCAACCAGGTAACAGCCTAGCTTATACTGACCGAGCGCATCGCCCTTTTCAGCCGCCCGGCGAAAGTACGCCAATGCTTTTGACGGCGAACGGGGGACGCCCACGCCGTTATTGTAAAGCATACCCAGATGATACATGGCTTCTGCATTGTCGCTTTCGGCCATGCTTCCCAACTGCGTTATCAGTGTATCGGGGATGGCTGTATCCTGCGCCCGGGCATGACCCACAACAAGTGCTGCGCATAACAGCAGTAGTGTCGCAAACTTCCTTGTTTTCATGACTATGGTTCCTACGGTTATTCAGTACGTAATGAAGCCAGCTCACCAATTGGCTTTTCCAGGCTCTGCGGCGGTCGGGTAAACCATTGTGGCCCTTTATCGGTGATATACAGACAGTCTTCCAGCCTGACCCCAAACTCTCCCGGAATATAAATACCCGGCTCATTGGAAAAGCACATGCCCGGAGCCAGCTTTTGCTTTTCACCTTTGACGAAATTAACCCGTTCGTGACCTTCCATACCAATGCCGTGACCGGTGCGGTGCGAAAGCCCCGGTAGCTGATAGCCAGGGCCATAGCCCTGCTCCTGGTAATACTGACGAACGCGCTCATCAACACTACCGGCGGTATTGCCCGGTTGGGCCTGCTCAAATACGCGCTGCTGACCGTCTCGCACAAGTTGCCAAACTTTTTGCTGTTTCTTGCTGGCTTCGCCAAATACAAACGTGCGGCTGATATCTGACTGGTAACCATGCACTGAACATCCACAGTCCATCAGTACCACCGAGCCCTCTTTGAGAATCTGCTCCTGTCGGGTGCCGTGCGGATAAGCAGATGCCTCGTTAAACAGGGCCATGGTCCAGATACCGCTGCCGCCTAACGTTTGTTGCGCAGACTGCATCAGCCCTTTAACATCCCCCTGCGACATGCCTGCCTCAAGGTTTTTATAAACATGGCCATAAGCCTGCAGTGTGATTTCATTTGCCTTATGCATCAGACGCAGTTCGTGGGCAGATTTATACATCCGGCAGCCCAGTGTGACCGGCTCTGCCGATACATTTTTCATATCAGGCAACAGCGGCATCAGCCCATTTAACACAAAGTAGCGAACACTTTGCTCAAAGCCGATTTTTCCTTTGGTGACTTTTCTGTCTTTAAGAATCTGCTTTACCTGCTCGAACGGGCTCTCGTGCTCCTGCCAGACACGAATATCATCACCTACCTGCAGGGTTTCTTTTACGCTGGGCGCTTCAAAAAACGGCGTCACAACGGCGATTTCGCCTTCTCTGGGGATAACCACAGCAGTGAGTCGTTCACTGCGCCACCACTGAATGCCCGTGAAATAATCCATCGCTGCACCCGGCTCGATGATGATCGCAGATATATCGTGCTCAGCCATTAAAGACTGCGCCTTACTGATACGCGATTGTCGCTCTTTTGCGGAAATTGGCTTAACTGTACCGGTGATGTCGGTGAGTTTGTTATCGGTATAAAACGCGTCGTCAGAAGTGGTTTGCGCGCCTGCTTTAACAGAAGCCGCAAGCAGTGAGGCTGACGCGAGCCCCACACCGGAAAATTTTAAAAATCCACGCTTGTCCATGAGTTATCCTGTTTATTATTTACAGGAACTATCATGCGCACCCTTTCACACCTTTGCAAATGTTGCGTTAAAATCCCATAGCCTGACTGATAAGCTTCTGTTTGAGCGCTGGTATATTATCGGTCGTGACCAGACCAATACCGCGTACCATCTTTTTGAGTGGATTGTCGCCCTCAAATAAAAGTTTGAAGCCATCCATTGCACTGACCATTTTCATCGCTTCGGCTTTTCGGGCCCGCTCAAAGGGGCGTAAATACCGTAAACGGGCGAATGGTTTGTTTTGCTGCTCAAGCTGGCGAAGTAAATCTGCCAGCGCCAGCGCATCCTGCATTCCAAGATTTGCGCCCTGTCCGGCCAGCGGATGAATAGTATGTGCCGCATCACCGATGATGACCGCGCCTTCACTGGCCCACTGCCTGGCGTACCGCATGGTTAACGGAAAAGATTTGCGCTCACTTTTAAGCGTGATAGTACCCACTTCACTATTAGTTGCGGCGGTCAGCGCGTGGGCGAACGCCTCATCATCCAGTTGCAATAACCTTTCAGCTTCCGGCGTATCCTGAGACCAGACAATGGAACAAAGATGCGGATCTTTTAACGGTAATAAAGCCAGTGGCCCGGTGGGTGTGAATACCTGTCTGGCCGTTTGTGCATGGGGTTGCGAGGTTTCAATTGTTGCCACAATCGCGGTATGCCCGTAATCGCGGAATGTAATGGGAAAGCCGACCTGCTTGCGCACATAGGAATTCGCGCCATCTGCGCCTACCACCAGCTTACAGGCAACCACGTCATCGTTTTGCAGCATCACCATCGTCTCGTGGTCGCCCCACAACACCTTTTCGATACCGCTTTGCAGCACGGTGACATTATTTTGCTGTGCTACCCGTTCTGCCAGCGCGTTAACCAACACCTGATTTTCAATGATATGACCCAGTTGCGCGCGCTGCATTTGCTCATGATCGAAGCGGATATGCCCAAAACTATCTTTGTCCCACACATGCATGTGAGTATAGGGTGAAACCCGCTCCTCTGGCAGATATTGCCATACGCCTAACGCGCTCAGCGCTTCCCGGTTTGCTTCATTGATGGCACTAACGCGGAGCATCGGCGTTTCAGGCACAGATTGCGCCAGTGGCTCCCGGCTGATAAGAGCAACATCAAGATCACTGCCGGACAATGCCGCAGCCAGTGTCAGCCCGGCCATGCCCCCTCCTACAATTGCAATATCAACTTTGTGCATAGACTTAATTTCCTGTCGTCGAGGGACCGTAGCCGGTAGTCTGGCGGACAAAGCGCTGCTGAATAGCATGCAAATTATCCATCGCTATCAAACCGATGTTGCGCCCCGCTACAAGGGGTTTCATCGTATTGGAGAAACTGCGTACCAGTGTGTCAGTCAGCCAGATAGTCTGGTCACGATCCGGCTGTCGGGCCCGGGCATAATCGCGCAAGACACTGAAACTACCGGGGTCATCGTTATTGGTCAGGGTATGGGTTAGCGTAATGACATCACGCAAACCAAGGTTAAATCCCTGTCCTGCAATCGGGTGAAGGGTTTGCGCCGCATTGCCAACCACCGCAACACGATGCGCGATCAGACGGTCAGTGTGCCGAAGTGCCAGCGGGTACTGCTGTCGTTCGCCGGCCTGGCGGATAGTACCGTGGCGATAGCCAAATGCTTTTTGCAGCGCCCGGATAAACTGTGCATCCGTCATAGCAACCAGCTGCTCAGCAAGCTCTGGACGAACCGTCCACACCACGGAAAAGGTGTTTCCTGCATTTTTTTTATCGGTGTTGAACGGCAAAAATGCAAGTGGGCCGTCGGGGGTAAACCGCTCATAGGCTTTGTTCTGATGAGGCTCTGACAGTGTAACATTGCAGATCACCGCGACCTGGTCATAGGGTTCAGCGCGTCGTTCAAACCCTAGAGACTCAGCCAGTGTTGACCGCCCTCCATCAGCCAGCACCACCAGACGGGCCGATAAGGTTTCACCGTTACTAAGACACAGCGCAACCTGCTCATTGCTTTGTTGTGCTGATTTTACAGACGTGTTTTCGATACGTTTAGCCGCATGACCTATCGCGCTATTAAGAATCGGGCCCAGAGCACTAAGCGCAATGACGTGTCCAAACGCATCAAGCCCGAACGCGTCGGCATGCAGGTTACATAATCCGGCAGCGCCTTTATCAGAGACCTGAATATGCTGGATGGGCGCAGCATTACTCTGCGAGATATCGGCGCCCAGCGCGGTAAATTCATCCACCGTGCGCCGCGCCAGGGCAATGACGCGGGCATCGAACCCCGGATGCTGCTGACTGTTATCCAGCGTATTAGCATCAATGACCGTCACACTAAACGCGGTACGCTGAGTAATACCCAGCGCGAGGGCGCTGCCTACTGTGCCGCCCCCGATGATTGCTATATCCGTCCGTGTCGCTGTCTGTTCAGTCACTGTTTATCTCTTTAGTGCCTCAATCTCTTCTATAGACTTGGGCACATCAGCGGTTAATACGTCAATGCCCGTGGCAGTAATGGCCACATCATCTTCAATTCTGACGCCGATACCACGATAAGCATCGTCTACATCAGCATCTGGCGCAATATAAATACCCGGCTCTACCGTGATAACCATGCCCGGTTGTAAGGGTCTGTCTTCGCCATCAATACGATAGTTACCCACATCGTGAACGTCCAGACCAATGAAATGACCCAGCCCATGCATGAAAAACGCACGCCAGCTCTCATTTTCCAGGTTTTCACTTAATGTTCCGCGTAAAAGACCAAGTTCGATAAGACCTTCGGTAATAATCTCAACCACCAGCAGCGTGGCTTCTTTTAAGGTGACGCCGGGGGCGATAAAATCCAGTGCTTTTTGCTGCGCTTTAAGTACCAGTGCATAGATTGCTTTTTGCGGTTCAGAGAACTGCCCTGAGACAGGGAAGGTACGGGTAATATCTGCCGCGTATCCCATGTACTCAGCACCGGCATCAATCAGTACCAGATCCCCGTCTTCCAGCGCTTTATTATTTTGCGTGTAATGCAGCACGCAGGCGTTTTCACCGCTGCCGACAATGGTTGAGTAGGCCGGAGTGCGCGCGCCAGCCATCGCAAATTCGTGGTGTAGCTCTGCCTCAAGCTGGTATTCATACATACCCGGTCGGGCCGCTTTCATCGCTCGGGTGTGCGCTGCAGCCGATATTTTACCCGCTGCTTTCATCACCGCGACCTCACACGCCGACTTGAACAACCGCATTTCGTGTAAAAGCGGGCGGATATCCTGAATTGATGGCGGCGCACAGCTTTCTTTTGGCGCATCGCGCAATGCCGCCATCGCCTCTAAAAATAGTGTATCGGCATGCCCGTGCTGCCCCAATGCAAAATACACGTGGTCATGACCGTATAGCCACTCCATCAGCACTTCCGGTAATTCAGACAGGTCGTACGCCTCATCCAGGTCAAAACGGGCAATAGCCGCTTCAGCGCCAAGCCGGCGGCCCTGCCAGATTTCCTGTGACTTATCTTTGGGCTGACATATCATCGCCGAAAACGAGTGCTGATGCCGCTCATGATTAGATAGCAGCAGCCAGGTGTCTGGCTCATCAAAACCGGTCAGATACCAAAAGTCGCTATCCTGACGAAACGTGTATTCGGTATCCCGACTGCGGGTTACCAACCGGGCGGCGGGAATAATACAAACACTACCCGGGGCGCACTGTGCCAGCAAACGCTGCTGACGCGCGATAAATTCTTGCTGGCTAATCATTTAATGTACCGACGGTGTGTCTTTTTGATCATCGAGTAAAGAACGACCAAGCTCGCTAAAGCACAGCAGCGCTGATACTTTTACATACTCTACAACTTCGTACAGCGCTTTTTCCGATTCTTCATCGGCTTCCATGGGCTCTTCCATGCGGGAGATATCAGAAAAATCGTTGATGGCTTCTCGTACATCAGCAGAGCATTGCATCAGATCCTGCTGGTGCAGCCCGAAACCAAGCATAAATCCCTGCACCCAGTTAATTAGCGCCACACCGCGATCGTTAATCGGCGTCTGGTCATCAGGTAGCATCAATTGCAGACTGAACTCACCTTCAAGTAGCTGTTCGCAGGTCTGACTGTAAAGCTGTTCAAGATTAAAACTCACTGCCTGAGAGAAAGGTTCGCCCTGATTGGTGGTATCGGCCAGTACCGACTGCCACTTTTGGTCAGTCAGAGACATCCCCCCACACAACATGCCACACATGATTCCGTGAATTTCAGCCGCATCAGCATTTACGGAATGCTGAAACAGTATATTGGTTACGTTGTCATAATCGAGTTGTCTGTCCACGGGTTACCTTTTTGCAATGGAGTATTTTACACGTCTAATCCTAGCAAAAAGCGGGGTTAAAGCCTAGCGCGACACTTGCTCCGCGTTCGGTCTGTTATGCATTTGCTTACCCGCTTTACAGTATGATGCTATCAGACATTTTGTTTGCGTTTATACAATAACAGCATAACGCTGCCCTTTCGTTTACACCGATTATCTATTAAGATCTTATCCAGCAGTTATTTCTTTGACCATTTGGTTAAGTTTTGGTTGAAATTTTTCAGCGCAACAACATAATCGTGGCATCTGTACCGACACTGCGTATGAACGTGAGTCGGTGTCATTTAAAATGGTAAGCGTAACCAATTGTATAGCGACGGCGACTGATCTCTTCACGCGCCTGCGCGTTTCATATACCCTGTAGCGCTTTATAATTGATCAATGTCTCCTGGGATGTTTGCCAGTTCATTTCATGTCCCTGGCCGATGCTTTAAAAAAAGGAAGTTGAACTTATGACTATTGAGCAAGCTCGGCGCGTATCGAGAAGCCTACGGTCATGATGATTCTTCCGCCGTGAACCTTTCGGCTCACGGGCGAAAAATGAACAGCGGCATTCTGGGAGACGCCCTCTTTCGACGAGAAGAAGAAATGGCTGTAATTAATTTCGGTTCCATCAATATCGATCATGTTTATTCGGTGGACCATTTCGTTAAACCAGGTGAAACCCTGGCCTCATCAAACTATCAGCAATTACTGGGTGGCAAGGGTGCCAACCAGTCAATCGCACTGGCTCAGGCCGGTGCTGATGTGAAGCATGTTGGTAGTATTCACGAATCCGACGCGTCTTTTAAACAGACACTCATTAAAAATGGCGTGGACTGTCGCTATGTTAGCTGCCATGACGTGCCTTCGGGTCACGCCATTATTCAGGTTACACCTAGTGGCGAAAACGCCATTGTGCTGTTTGGTGGCGCCAACCAGACTATTACGCCTGATACGGTTAAAAAAGCGCTGCTGGATACAGGGTCATCTGACTGGGTACTAACCCAAAACGAAACAAGCTGTATCGATGAGGTGCTTACACAGGCGCGCGACAAAGGCTTAAAAGTGGCATTTAATCCGGCGCCGATGAGCGATAATGTTCACGACCTGCCATTAGATTGTGTAGATCTGCTGATCGTTAATGAGACAGAAGCAGCAGCCATCACCGGGCAGTCATCGCTGGATGATATCGTGGCCTGTTTTCAGGAAAAATGGCAGCACGCTGAAGTACTGATTACGTTGGGTAAAGAAGGCGTGATGATGATCCGAAAAGACACTGTGGAAAAAGTACCGGCATTTGAAGTCGACGCCGTTGATACCACTGCTGCAGGTGATACCTTCATCGGATATTTCCTGTCTGCTTACAGTAATCACACAGATGCCAGACAAGCCCTGAAACGTGGCTGTGCCGCTTCTGCTTTGGCTGTCACCCGCCAGGGTGCCGCTCAATCTATACCCTCTCAGAAGGAAGTCGACCGCTTCCTGGCAAAGAACGCCTGATTTTTGGAATAACAACGAATGACACATAAAATAATTTTAGATACCGACCCGGGTATCGATGATGCGATGGCTATCTTTTTTGCGTTTCAGTCACCAGACATTGAGGTGCTGGGCCTGACAACGGTGTTTGGCAATGTGCCTGTGGATATGGCAGCTAAAAATGCCATCACATTGTGTAAGTTGGCAGAAAAAGACATCCCGGTTACCAAAGGTGTAGGTATGCCGTGGGTTGGCCCCGAATCTTCTTACGCACATTTTGTTCATGGCGAAGACGGTTTTGGCAACATCAATTACCCTGCGGCGGAAGGTAAACTGGATCCGCGCAGCTCGGCACAATTTATCGTCGATATGGCGCGTCAGCATCCAGGTGAAATTACGCTGGTTGCCATTGGCCCGCTAGGCAATCTTGCGCTGGCTTTGCGTCTGGAGCCTGAACTTCCCAAACTGGTTAAAGGCGTCAGCATTATGGGTGGTGCGGCATTTGTTCCTGGTAATGTCACACCGGTGGCAGAAGCTAACATCTGGAATGATGCGCACGCGGCCGATATCGTTTTTTCAGCCGACTGGGACATTGCCATGTTCGGCCTTGATGTGACCAACACCGTTCGTTTTAAAGAAGCGTTTGTTGATACACTGGCGCAAAAAAATGAAAAGCTGGGTGGATTTGTCCAGCAGGCTGCGCAGTTCTACATTGATTTTTACACTAAAGAAGGCGACGAGCGTGTATGTTGCTTCCACGATGCCTTCCCGTTGGCGCATCTGATTCAGCCTGATCTTTTTGAGATGACAGAGGGCAATATCCGGGTTTCAACCGACGATTTAAACAGAGGGCAAACCATTGTCGCCCCCGTCGGTAGCACCGCCAGCCCGCTGTGGACAGAAGCGCAAACGGTCAGTGTTGCGACAAACGTTGACGCACAACGATTAGAAGCCTTGTTCGTAGATACCTACGCCAAATAATCCAATTTATTGATAGTATTTAAGCCGGCATTTCGCCGGCTTTTTTATTTGTCGGTCAGGGTGTTGCATTCGCTTAGTAGCATCGTATGCTAGGCATTTTCAAACTGGGATCATTACCCTATGACGGACTTACCAGGTCGTGGGCAATTGCGCCAGCAGCTACGAGAAGCCCGACGCGCGCTATCACCCGCCCAACAGCAACAGGCCTCGTCGATGTTGGCCGGGCAACTACAATCTCTGTCTCGCTTCACAGAGGCACGTCGCATTGCGGCGTACCTCGCCAACGATGGTGAGCCTGAACTGACGGACGTTATCTCGCACTGCCAGTTATCTGATATTGCGGTTTCGCTGCCGGTATTACATCCACTGACTCATAAACATTTGCTGTTTCTGGATTACCACGCCGATACACCTATGCGTGTAAATCGCTTTAACATTGCAGAGCCAGCGCTTGCCACCCGCTCCATCCGTTTGATAGAAGAACATGATCTTATCCTGATGCCGTTGGTCGGCTTCGATGCGCAGGGAAACCGTCTGGGCATGGGTGGCGGATTTTATGATCGCACGCTGGCACACCACCGTGATAACCCGCATCGACCGCTACTGGCGGGTATTGCTCATACCTGTCAGCAGGTTGAACAACTGCCTGTGGCGCCATGGGATGTTCCCTGCGATATCATTGTTACACCCGATAAAATATGGCTATTCGATAAAAGCATGTAAACAGGCTCAAAATACGTATAACTTGCGGTACACTTTGCGCTAACAGAATAAGGAGGGTGTATGGACCAGAATCAGAAAAAAGAAGCGGTTGCCAAGGCGGCACTACAATTTGTGAAGCCAGATACTATCGTGGGAGTCGGTACCGGCTCCACGGTCAATTATTTCATAGACGGACTTGCCGATATGAAAAACGATATCATTGGCGCGGTATCCAGTTCCAATGCCTCCACCGAGCGTCTTAAAAAGCACGGTATTCAGGTCTTTGACCTTAACGAGGTGGATGATCTTGATGTCTATATCGATGGCGCCGATGAGGTTACCGAACATAAGCATATGATAAAAGGTGGTGGCGCGGCGCTGACGCAGGAAAAAATTGTCTCTGCTGTAGCGCGTCAGTTTATTTGTATCGTTGATGACTCCAAACGCGTTCCGATGCTGGGTAAATTTCCGCTTCCTGTAGAAGTGATTCCCATGGCACGTTCTTATGTAGCCAGAGAGCTGGTCAAACTTGGTGGCGACCCGGTCTATCGCCAGGGCGTAACCACCGACAACGGCAATGTGATACTGGATGTGCACAACCTTGAGATTCTGAATCCCCGCGAACTGGAAGCACAAATCAATAATCTTGCCGGCGTGGTTACCAATGGGCTTTTCGCCATGCGCGGAGCGAATGTTGTGCTTTGTGCAGATGATAACGGCGTTAATCAATACGATTAACGGGCGACTTCGATGTGGCAGGTATAAAAACCGAACTTATCCTTTTCAGCCTGCCCGACTTCTGATACGTTTAGACGTCCAGATGTCTTTTACTTTTTATTTTTGAGATGCGTTCATGAGCAAAGTGTCATTACCCAAAGAGAAAATCCGTATCCTGTTACTTGAAGGGGTACATAAAAGTGCGGTCGAAACCCTGCAGAACAGCGGGTATACCAATATAGAGTATCTCAAAACCTCATTGCCTGAAGATGAGTTGATTGAAAAAGTGAAAGATGTTCACTTCATCGGCATTCGCTCGCGAACACAGTTAACCGAGGCGGTCGTCGATGCTGCAAGTAAATTGGTGGCCGTGGGCTGTTTTTGCATCGGCACCAATCAGGTCGATTTGAATGCAACGCAACAACGCGGTATTCCGGTTTTCAACGCACCGTTTTCCAATACGCGTTCAGTGGCTGAATTGGTGCTGGGGCAGATCATTTTGTTACTAAGAAAAGTGCCCCAGAAAAATGCCATGGCACATCGCGGAGAGTGGGACAAAACTGCCGATGGTTCATTTGAGGCGCGGGGGAAAACACTGGGGATCATCGGATACGGTCATATTGGTACGCAGCTGAGCATCCTCGCCGAGCATTTGGGAATGCGCGTACAATTTTATGATATTGAAGATAAGCTGGTACTGGGTAACTCCACTCAGGTCAAGAGCCTGGATAAGCTGCTTAAAACCTCTGATGTGGTGACACTTCACGTCCCGGAAACAGCGCAAACAAAAGATCTGATAAACGCTGATACGCTGTCCAAAATGAAAAAAGGCGCGATTCTGATTAACGCTTCACGCGGGACGGTGGTAGATATTGATGCGCTGGTTAAAGCCCTTGAGTCAAAAGCACTTAGTGGTGCCGCCATCGACGTCTTTCCGGTCGAGCCTAAATCTAACACCGAAACTTTTGAATCACCGTTACGCCAGTTTGATAATGTCATTCTAACGCCGCACGTTGGCGGAAGTACGCAGGAAGCGCAGGAAAATATTGGGGTAGAAGTCGCGGGTAAGCTGGCCAAGTACAGTGATAATGGCTCTACCCTTTCTGCCGTAAACTTTCCGGAAGTATCGCTGCCTGACCACCCGGGCCGTTCTCGCTTACTGCATATTCATGAAAACCGGCCGGGCGTAATTATGCAGATTAACCGCACGTTTGCAGAACGTGGCATCAACATTGAAGCACAATACCTGCAAACCACTGCTGATGTCGGGTATGTCGTCATTGATGTGGAAGCCGATAAAGCTTACGACGGTCTTGCGCAACTGATGCAAATTGACGGCACCATCAAGGCGCGTTTGCTTCACTAAGACGGTTTTTCAATAAAAAAGCCAACCCGAAGGTTGGCTTTTTTGTATACAAAATAGTTTACAGGAAGCTATAAACCAAAGTAACCGCAGTTTCGGTATCCAGCTTCTCTTTATCAGCCTCAACATTTGAGTTGTGGTTTAAAGACACACCGACTTTCAGCGAAAGATTACCGCTTATCGACGCAGTTAGTGCCGTTTCTGCGGCAGACTTGGTGTTTTCGCTACCAACTTCCGTACTAACTGTTTGTGTGAATTTTGCTGTATCAGAAATCAGCCACTGGAATGCACTGGATGCACGAACGATAATGCCATTTTGCGATTCACCGTCCTGTGTTTCGTTAAATGCGTAACCCGGACCGATTGAGTACTCAAACGATGTCGTGTCATCCTGCCATAGCTTGTGGTTCCAACCCGCTGCGATGGTAGACTGATAGTTGTACGAGCTGAAGCGATCGTCTTCGTACGAGGCAAATCCAAACAAACGGTAATCAGGATTATCCAGTTTGTAGTTCGCCTGCGCCCGCGCATCAAAACGTTGAGCAGACGTTCTGTCTTCCTCAACACCTTCGTCATTCTCAACCGCTTCTTCTTTATACAGGCCGCTCAGGCTGTAATCGTTACTCCAGCGCTCAAGCTCCTGGTGCGACTCAATTGAGCCATTCACTGAGGTCGTATCGGTATTACCTGTGGTAAAGATGAAGCCCAGGCCACCTTCCAGCGTTAAAGGTTTTTGCTGTGTCTGGGCGGATGCCGCAGCCGAAAAAAGCGCACCGATAACAGTGACGGCTAATACTGTTCGTTTCATGTTGTTCCTCGTAACATTCCAAAAAAATGACCCAACAGCGCTTGTTGGGCCTTATTATTCGTTAAGCATTCGCTCACAGGCATCCCTGTTCTAAAAAAAGCGATAAACCACAGACAAAGAGGTTTCGGTATTCAGCCCGGAAATATCGCCAATCGGCTGAGTCTCATAAGCCACCACGAATGACAGCTTCATCGCCAGAGAGTCAAATAAATTTGCCGATAGTGCGGTTTCTGACCGCGTCTTAATATTATTCGCGCCTATTTCAGCGCTTAAAAATTGCCTCAGCCGCGAGCCAGTATACCACTGATACTGGTACTCGCCGGATGCGCGCAAAATCAACCCGTCATTGGCATTACTTACCGTATCATCTTCCGCTTTTACAAAGCCATAACCGGGTCCAACACTGTAACGAAACATGCTTTCGTCAGTATTCCACATACGATGTGACCAACCGCTGGCCAACGTTGCCCGATACTCGTAGCCATTAAAGCGATCATTTTCGTAATCGGCATACATAAAGAGGCGGCGACCAGGCATTTCCAGCTTATAATCAAACTGGGCGGTTCCATAAAAGCGCTGCGCGCTCACCCTGTCCTGCTTTTCGCCATCAGACTCAACTTCTGTTTGCTTATACAGAAAGTCTAATGAATAATTATTGTTCCAATTCAGTGTTTCGTGTTCTGAGATAACACCCAGTTTAAGTGACGTCGCATCAGTATTTCCACTGGCATTGAGCACACCGATCTCGCCATCGAGCGAAAAAAGCTCCTCAGCTTCGTCCTGGTTAAAGGTAAACTCAGTATGATACAGCGTTTGTATCAAATTTTTGTCGGCTGCCTGCACCGGGAAACTGCTGGCAATAGCCAGCACTGTGCCCCAGAACCAGGCTTTAGGTTGGTTTAACATAAATGGGTTCGAATGACATTTAGCGCAAAGTATTCCATCCCTGGCCGATTGTTTTTATTAGTTAATTAATGAGGCGATTTTACTGGTTTCCTGGTTTGCATAAATCACCGCATTGCCCAGTGCCTCACCCTCAATATCCAGACTATTTGCAATAGCCGGCGTAAAGAGATCGATATTCTCTTGCCCATCCTGGCGTTTTTCACGGATTGTAACCCGCTGAGCACATGCTAATAAAGCGATGTCCACTTCATTGGCTTGTTTTTGTACATTATGAAGATTTCTGACCGGATAAAAAAGCGGTAGTGGCAACTGCCAACGCTCCAGAATCAGTCCGCTTAGATGTGCAAAGTCAAACCCAAAGACAAGCTGCTGCTTTTCCCAAGGCAACAGCTTGCTGTCTTCTGATAAATACTGCTGATAGCCATCAGCATCGTATTTTGCCATCACCAGTTCACTCAGATTATGCAGAATCCCCGTAACAAAAAAACGCTCGCTGCCTCGCAGTCCGACATGCCGCGCCAGGTATTTTGCGGCCATGCCGCAATAGACAGACTCATTCCAGTGCTTTTCCTGATCAATCAGATGACTGTCAAAGGTCTTAAAAGCGGCATTGGCGGTTTCTGCTACAGACAGATTGTACAACGCCTCACCACCCACAACATTAACTGCACGACTGATTGAGTCAATTTGTGAAGGAAAGCGAAACAGCGCACTGTTAGCCAGTTTCAGAATTTTTGCCGTGAGCGACGGGTCCACCGAAATCAGGCGAGCGATATCATCGGCGTCAGAGCGATGATCATCAAGCACTTCGCGAAGCCGTAAACAAACATCAGGCAACGTAAAGGAATTGGCCGCGTAGGCAACAAGTTTTTCTAACGTCATGAAAGTAAACCACCATAAATGTAGCGCCATTATATCAGGGCTGCGCGACGATCGGGCTAAATTTCGTTAACTGTTATTATCAAACAAATCGAACTGAGACTGAACCGATACCGGGCTTTCTTTTTCGGCGTGCCGCTTTTTGCGCAACGCTGCTTGCTTGCGTCGGTAGCAGGCAGCCACGATTTTGCGCCGGGTCGGGGCATCTACCTGTAACCAGTACAACCGCTCATCCCTGCTACGAAAACAGCCTTTGCAATATCCCCGGGGCCCCGATTGGCACACACCAATGCAAGGGCTGGGCACATCAAAAAATTCCAGCTGCGCCGGTTGGGAAGAAGTCGAATCAGTCATCTTTGTTGATAAACAGCCCGTTTATAATCACCCACGCAGTATAGCAGTGAACAGGCACCTCATCGCAAGTCCGGATGCATTAGTCGACCAGCGTATACTGGATTGTCGAGACCACCCTGATCTTTTTGATATGAGGGTGCTGCTTATCTCTGGCGCTAATTGAAAATTGCCCCTGATTCGCGCGTTTTATTTTTCCCAGCTGACTGTCCGAGTCTTTAGCAAATTTTTGCGCTACTTCCCGTGCATTCAGGGTCGCCTGCTCTATCATTTCCGGCTTCACTTCGTTGAGGCGGGTGAACACATACTCTGTTTGCGCCTCGTAACTTTGAGTAGATAAAACAATCCCTTTTTCTACCAACTGGCTACTGGTGCTCATTAATTTACGAATATCTTCAACACGATCTGAATAGACCGTCACCGTCTGATTGGCTGTATAGCGAAACTGAACATTTGCGTTTCCGCCATACTGATTGGCCAGCTTGTCGGTAATCGCCGGTTCGCCAATACTGATTTCATTTTCCTGCACGCCAGCGGCTATCAGAAAATCTTTAATCTGTGCCGATTGCGTCTCGATGGTTTTATAAAGTCCAGCCACGTCGTTGTCGGCAACGGTAAACTGCAATGGCCAGATTACTGTATCAGCCAGGTACTCCTTTTCAGACAGTCCTTTTACGGTAACCACCCGGTCCCAGGCTTTAAACTCAACCATAGCGCGACCCAATAGCAGTGCTAGAAGACTTAGGCCGATGATAATACCCGCCGCTAAAATAACTGATGATGCTTTGCTCACATATTTCTCCCGTTTGTAGATACTGATTTAAGCATATGCAAACAATCGGTCCGATGAGAGATGAATTATGGCAACAGCGTGGCTTTTTATTGTTTATGCAAACAGCCATCGGAAGGCTTAACAGCCCCGGCCGTGTTGACGGCCAGCAAGCAGAGGGCGTTGCGCCACGCCCTCTGCACGCCCCGCGGAACCCAATCGCAAGGCCGCAGTGCCAGCCTGTCCACACTTGGTCCACGGTTCATCGATATCTTTCTATCGCCAACTTTTGATTATTCGAAGAAGCATCGCTTTTTGTAGCCTTAACGCTCAGCAGATAGCCGGAGCAGAATAAATAAAAACAAGGCTCATCATGGATGATGAGTCAGGGGGAACAGGGGCATGGATGCCCCTTTTACCCCGGTTGTTTTTATCTGCTCCGGTTATCTGCCGCTTTGAGCGTTCAGACAAAGGGGGAGTCCAGAGGGGAAACGCTCTTACCCTCTGGTCGTTGCCGGTCGACACCGGCGAAAGTAGATACAACTGCGAAATCTCAGTTAACGAAGCAATTCAAAAGAAGCACTTTTTATAAAGCTCTTAAATACCTTGACACCAGAGTGTAAACAGCCCTGGCCGTGTTGACGGCCAGCAAGCAGAGGGCGTTGCGCAACGCCCTCTGCACTCCCTGCGGAACCCATCGCAAGACAGCAGTGCCAATCTGCCCGGGAAAATAGCACCGCAGTGTAAGGGGCCTCCTGCCCCTGACACTACTGATGCCTCATCCCTGATGCGTCTGCTATTTTCTTACCCGGACAGCCTGCCACTCTTGCTCCACGGTTCATCGATATCTTTCTATCAACAACTATTGTTCACTCGAAGAAACATCGCTCTTTTGGGCCTTAACGCGCAGACGGCACGACTGAACAGATTAAGTAAAAGTAAGATGCA
>NZ_JABBXD010000006.1 GCF_014750655.1 Salinimonas profundi | reverse complement strand
CGGCGATGGTAGTGTGGGGTCTCCCCATGTGAGAGTAGCACACCGCCAAGCTCCCATTCTACGAAGAAGCCCACTCAATCGAGTGGGCTTTTTTCGTATAAGCGCAGGGTATCTGCGCACTCTTACATAGATAATCCTAACCAGTCTGACGTTGAATCGATGCATTCGGACACATCCATGTGGCGCAGTGCCAGTGCGTACGTCCTGTACGCCCGTTCGTTCCTTTGAGGTGACGTTAAGTCACCTCAAATCTGCTTCGCAAACCGGAGCCTCACCCGTCCCTGCTGCATTGTCCAGCTCGGCATCCATGCCTCGCGCTCTTCACTCTCGGCGTGCCACTGGCACCCCTCGTTCGCTACGCTCACCGCTCATCGCCCAGTGTGGGCCCAGCCCCATGTGAGAGTAGTATCACCCACACGGCAGTGCGCCAAGCTCCCATTCCACGAAGAAGCCCACTCAATCGAGTGGGCTTTTTTCGTTTCCGGTAGCATACAAATGGAAATCCAAGCTATCCATAAGCATATATATTAAGTAGCGTTCGGTAGCAAAATATCTTTATAGAGCTGCGTATCACGCCGTCCATTTCGTGTCGTTCTTCACTTTAATCATCCCATTCTTACGATTACCCGCATATTTATACCAGCAAAAGTTGTTTAAGCTGGTTCCATGGCGCTTTGTCATACGAAAAGGATTATGTCGCCACGAAGACGCAGGCAAAACGCACTGCTTTCTGGGATCCCGGCTTGGCCTGATTAGTCATAAGCTCTTATGAAAATAAATGCTGTCTTACAGTAACGCCGTATGCTGCTAAGACTTATAACTCGTCGTAGATAAGCCCCAGGTGTGTCGATAGTAGGGGTAGTGCTACGCGCGGGAGAATATGAGAGCAATAACTAGAAGATTGTTACTTTCATTCATAATTACAATGAAACAGTAACGCAGTGAATGGCAAGAGGCTTTGCGACAGATAGACTTCGTATGGAAACCGTCTGACTACATCGGTACGATAGAACCAGCGTAACGGACAGCGAGCGGTATCGTTACAACGCTTCTTGATGGGTGCCTGATAGCGTAGGCGGTGAAAGCACAACAGGAATGCATGTAGGACAAATTCGTCGACCTGCTACCGTGAAAGGTGATGCAGCCTTTTATGAAATGATGAAAATGACAGGGGCGTTCATAAAAAAGGCAGGTGATAACCTGCCTTCGTAATAAAAAGCGTCAGAGGCTATTCGTCGACAACGTCCGTACGCTGGCGAAGCTTATCCAGGAAGGTACTGATTCTTTCTGCATTCTTACCCAGGTCGCTTCGGCCAACCCGAGACTTACTGCGTACGTCTACCAGGGTATCATCGCCCTTCTCGGTTAAACGGATCACGACATCGTCTTTGAAGCCAAACCAGGTTGTTGTGTCCGTCGCTTCAATGGTATTTTCTTTTGCGTTAGCTTCCACGCGCTCCCAGCCCATTGCATCCACAGTCTGTTCAGCGGCATTAAAAACTTCATCAATGGGTTTTGCGAACAGCTGAGTTTTAATTTCCGGATAGGCTTCAAGCTGTTGGCGGGTAACTTCACCACCTTCGTAATCGATAGGGTTAGGTGCATCTGCCCGCATCGGCGCGACTGCCACAAATTCTGGCGGATTAGTCACGTCGGTGGTGATATCATGTATCGGGGGGACGGTAGATGCCTTGCCCATCATACTTAACGGCATAACGACGGCTACAAGCGCCAGAATGGTATAAAAAAGTGTGCTTCCCCAACTCACAGTCTTACGGGCAATGATCACCTGAAGAATGATAAGGATCAACGCCGCGCCTCCAACGAACACTCCGTAGCGTATAGAGGTGAATGCCAGACCTAGATCCAGCCCTAAAAATTGATACATTGGTCCGGGTAAAACTACCATTAAAAAGCTGACAATACTCAGCAATGCAATTATCGCTCGCACAGTAATATCCTTTCATTGTTTTAGTAATTAAGGGTTATTACACTATAAACAGCAGTTGGGCGCACCTGATTCTTAAGTAATTCTGTAATTTACGTAAGTGTGCGCGGTCGGTTTGGGAAGATAGAAAATTATGTCAGCTGAAGATGAAGTTACACACCCTCTGGTGGAGCAGGTCACAATTGCAATAAAAGACCAACTTGCACTACTTAAGGAGGGGATTAGCGAATATCAGCTTATTGAAACGTTGCAGAGCGAACCTTACCGACTTTTTGATAAGGAGGCGCTTAGAGAATCCCGTAATCTGTTTCAAACACATTTTCTTTTGTTCCATTGCCTCTACACACTTAGAGACGAGTGGAGACAAAAGCAAACCGGCGAACTGGTAATCTCTGCCACAAAAATAAAACTAAATACTTATATAGCGCAAAACCAGGCGATGACTGAGGTTGATCCCTTACGCACCTACTATCTGAATTGGTCTCACTTTAGCAGAACGACGGAAAGTGATGTGGACGATATGTTAAACAGTTTCTGGAAAGCAATGAGTCATAACGTATCAGGGACAGTGAATGCCGCGGATAGAATCAGCGCACTGGATACATTAGGCTTTGCCCCTGACTCGGCACCTACCATACAGCAGATAAAACGCCAGTATCGGGCTTTGCAGCATCAAAACCATCCGGATAAGGGCGGAAGTCTTGCGTTGTCGCAATCATTAACTGCGGCTTACAAAATACTCATGGTCAACGGGAGAGACGATCATTAGTTTACTTGCTATAACGAAGATGCATTTGGCGTGAGAATACCGTTGAAGAACAGCTGCATCATACCTGGTACATCCTGTTGAATTTTGAATGTCTCAGGAGATTCAAGGTATTCCGCCACAACGCCGCGAATAAAACAACTGACAGACAGCGCCAAAACTTTAGGATCAGCATCTTCAGGTAGCGTCATTTGTTTTTTTGCACGTGCGAAATAGGCTTCAAACGCCGCGAGCTTTTCACGTTTTTTTTCATTATGGCGGGCTTTGCATTGCTCGAAATCCCCGGAATAGTCGCACTTAAACATAAACAGTCTGATCGCTTTGCACTTCTGCGCGTCCTCATCCAAATCCAGAATTAAATTCGTACAAATTGTCTGTAGTTGGTCGACAGGATTGGGGTGTTCAACTTCAAGCCCCTGCATAATGCGCTCGATAAATGGGGTATGCATTTTTTCATGCAAGGCATCAAATATTTCGATCTTGTTTTTAAAGTGCCAGTATACTGCACCCCTTGTTACATCTGCGCTACGGGCGATTTGTTCCAGTGTGGCACGCGCGACGCCACGGTCGGTAAAGACATCAATAGCGGCATCCAGAATAGCTTGTTTGGTCTGTTCCGCTTCTTCTTTAGTGCGTCTCATCTCATTTCCTGGTCAGTTTGACAGCATACATACAAGAACGTATCTTTAAAAAGGTATAGGTTTAAACATATTTTGTCCAGCGTACACTCAGGATTACTATCGATATGAAGCGACATTTCATTTTAAGTGCCGCGGCTATTTTGCTGCTCGCTCTGGCTGGTTGTTCAGAACAATCTGGATCACAGCAGGGCCAATCTGCTGAAGCACCTCCCACCGCAGTTACGGTAATGACCGTGCAACGCAGCACTGTACCGGACATTCTGGCGCTGCCAGGACGGATATCGGCCTATCGGCAATCGCAGGTGCGGCCACAGGTAGCTGGCGTTATTACTGAGCGGTTATTTGAGGAAGGCGCTGTGGTAAAAAAAGGCCAGCAGCTCTATCAGATAGACGATGCACGTTACAAGGCTGAACTGGCTAGCGCCCGGGCAGACTTAAAAAGCGCAGAGGCGAACTTAAAAACGTTGGAGGCCAAAGCGGCACGCTACAAAAACTTGCTGAAAGGTAATTCCATCAGTGAGCAGGAATATGATGACGTGGTGGCTCAAGCTGAGCAGGCACAAGCGCAAATCGGCGTCGCGCAGGCGGCTATCGATTTGGCCGAAGTGAATGTCGAATACACTAAAGTGTATGCACCAATTAGTGGTCAGATAAGCCGCTCGTATGTCACCGAGGGCGCGTTGGTTACTGCCAATCAGGCTCAGGAGCTGGCGACAATTACGAAACTAGACCCTGTATTTATTGATATGCAGAACTCCGGTAAGGCGATAATTGAACTGCGTCGCTCAATGCAGGGGGAACGGGCAATGCCGGTCGAAGTGGTGCTGGATGAAAATAGTAATGCCACCTACGAGCAGCGTGGCGAGCTGAAATTTTCTGAAGTCACCGTCGATGAAACCACGGGCAGCGTGACGTTGCGTGCGGTGGTTCCCAATCCAGATAGCGTTTTGATGCCCGGATTATTCGTTAAGGCACATATTATTAAATCAGAAGATCAGGGACTATTGGTACCCAAGCGGGCCACCATGCGTCAGCCCGACGGATCATTGGTAGTTTACGTGGTTAACAAGCAGAATCAGGTGGAGGCCCGGACCATAGATGTACCCAGAAGCTACGAAAGTAACTATCTGGCTGCCAGTGGAGTCAGTGAAGGCGACAAAATTATCGTAGCTGGCTATCAAAAGGTTAAACCCGGCGCGACCGTGAACCCGCAACCTCAGGGCCAGCAGGGCGGCTGATTTCTAACTCTGGCAGGAACAAAGATCTATGGCACGTTTTTTTATTGATCGACCCGTATTTGCCTGGGTGTTGGCAATTATCACTATGCTGGCCGGTGTGCTGGCGATTTTCAGCTTACCTGTAGAGCAATATCCTAAAGTTGCGCCGCCGTCCGTAGCCATCAGCGCAGCGTACCCCGGCGCATCTGCCAAAAGTGTTGAAAACTCTGTTACACAAGTTATCGAGCAGAACCTCAACGGTATAGATAACCTGCGCTATTTCTCATCTAGCAGCCAAAGCGGCAGCATGTCGATTAACCTGACATTTGAGCCCGGTACCGACCCGGACACTGCACAGGTACAAACACAAAATAAAGTGCAAAGTGCGGTTTCATTGTTACCTGCATCGGTACAGCAGCAGGGTGTCACCGTCACTAAATCCAATGATAGCTTTGCGTTGGTCATTGGCTTTTATTCTGAAGACGGTGAGCAAACGCAATTTGATCTCAGTGACCTGCTGGTTTCTGAGTTCAGAGATCCGATTTCGCGCGTAAATGGTGTGGGGAATGTGCGGGTTTTCGGCGCCCAACGCTCCATGCGAATCTGGCTCAATCCCAATAAACTGTACAGCTTCAATATGACCCCGGTGGATGTGCAGGCTGCCGTGCAAATTCAGAATACTGATGTATCTGCCGGACAGCTTGGCGGCATGCCCGCCATTGAAGGGCAGGAAATCAACGCAACGATTCAGGCACAGTCGCTGCTTCAAACCGTTGAAGATTTCGAAAATATTGTACTGCGTGTGAATACTGATGGGTCTCAGGTTCGCCTTAAGGACGTCGCAAGAGTTGAACTGGGATCGCAGGATTATGGTTACATAACCCGCTATAAGCGCAAGCCGGCTTCCGGTATGGCTGTCAGCCTGACCAGTGGCGCAAACGCACTTGATACTATCGAACGGGTTAAAAACCGGGTAGAGGAGCTGAAAGGACAGCTTCCGGAAGGCGTTAAGGTCGTTTATCCGGTGGATTCATCACCCTTCATAGAACTCTCTATAAAGTCGGTTGTGCAGACACTGGTCGAAGCGGTCGTTCTGGTATTTCTGGTCATGCTGCTGTTTTTGCAAAACTGGCGGGCGACATTGATTCCCACCATTGCTGTGCCCGTCGTTTTGCTGGGTACATTTGGCGTGCTGTATGTATTTGGTTTCAGTATCAATGTACTTACCATGTTTGCCATGGTGCTGGCTATCGGTCTGCTGGTTGATGATGCAATCGTTGTGGTTGAGAACGTAGAGCGCATCATGGAAGAGGAAGGGCTATCGCCTAAAGAAGCTACCAAGAAATCGATGGGCCAGATTACCAGTGCGTTGGTTGGTATCGCGGCGGTTCTGTCCACGGTATTTATTCCCATGGCCTTTTTCAGTGGCTCTGCCGGGTCCATCTATCGGCAGTTCTCTATCACTATTGTCTCTGCAATGGCGTTCTCGGTGCTGGTTGCGATTATTCTGTCGCCTTCGTTGTGCGCGACGCTGCTGAAAAAGCATGATCCGAATAAAGATAAAGACAAGGGATTTGGCGGTTGGTTTAACCGCAATTTCAATAAAGGACGTGATCGTTATCAGCGCACGGCCACCCACATTGCTGCAAAATTCAAACGTTATCTGGTTGTGTATGGTGTGATGGTTGGCGGCATGGTATTCATCTTCATGCGGCTACCTGGGGCATTTTTGCCCGACGAGGATCAGGGCAACATTATGGTATTGCTCAATACGCCACCGGGCTCTACCGCACAGCGTACTCTTGAGTCGGTCAAGAAGGTCGAAGACTTTTTCCTGGAACAGAACAAAGATGCGGTGCATGACCTGTTCACTGTGGTGGGATTCAGTTTTGCCGGCTCTGCACAAAACGCGGCGATGGGCTTTGTTCATCTGAATGACTGGTCTGAGCGGGATGAATCGCAAAGCGCCTTTAACATTATCAATCAGGCATTTGGTGCGTTCTCACAATTTAAGGACGCCCAGGCGTTTCCAATCTTGCCACCGCCCATCAGAGAGCTGGGCAATGCGACCGGCTTTGACCTGCAGTTGCTGGACCGGGGCGGAAGAGGGCACGAAGCTTTGATGAATGCCCGTAACCAGTTGCTGGGTATGGCTGCGCAGAATCCGAACCTCAATGGTGTGAGGCCCAACGGATTAAGTGATGTACCGCAATTTAAAATCAATATTGATAATGAAAAAGCCTCCGCACTGGGTGTGTCGCTTGACGAGATCAACAATGCGCTGCGTATTGCGTGGGGCTCTGCGTACGTAAACGACTTTATTGATGATGGACGTATCAAGCGCGTGTATATGCAGGCCGATGCGCCCTATCGGATGGATCCGGAAGATTTGGATAGCTGGTTTGTGCGTAATAAAGACGGTGAAATGGTTGCCTTCAGTTCTTTTGCGTCCTCGCGCTGGGATTATGGTTCACCAAAGCTTGAGCGTTTCAACGGCATTTCCTCTGTGAATGTGCAGGGCAGTCCGGCTGCTGGTGTCTCCACCGGACAGGCGATGGAAGAAATGCAGAAACTGGTTAATCAACTGCCTGACGGATTTGATCTGGCCTGGTCGGGCATCTCCTATGAGGAAAAAGCCGCAGGTTCGCAGGCACCGATGCTTTATGCAATATCAATACTGGTGGTCTTCTTATGTCTTGCGGCGTTGTATGAGAGCTGGTCGGTACCTTTTGCGGTTATGCTAGTTGTACCGCTGGGTATTCTGGGGTCGGTTGTCGCTGCGTTTATATTCAACCTGCCTAATGACGTGTATTTGCAGGTCGCATTTTTAACCACAGTAGGTCTGGCATCCAAGAATGCGATACTGATTGTCGAATTTGCAAAAGAGCAGGTAGAGCAGGGCGTAGACATCATGACGGCAGTCTCTACCGCGGCGAAACAACGTTTCCGTCCGATTCTGATGACATCGATGGCGTTTATTCTGGGGGTCACACCTCTGGCTATTGCCAGCGGGGCCGGTGCAACCAGCCAGAACGCAATTGGTATCGCGGTTATGGGTGGAATGTTCGCAGCCACCTTCCTGGCGATATTCTTTGTGCCGATGTTTTATGTATTCGTTGAAAATCTGTTTCGCAAAAAAGAAGTAGAGCAAAACGAAGATTAGTGGCGAAGCGTTTAAAAAGGCAGCAATACGCTGCCTTTTTTGTTTTTACGACTAATCGCTTATGCCGGGTGCGCCTGAGTGGGGTGCAATGCGTAGCCAGTATGGCATGATGAACTGATATTCACAGGTGGATTCTGACATGGATATTACGTTACCCGGAAAACCCGACTGGCATAAGCTGCTCAAATCAGGTTGTCGCGTCTTTGTAGGAGGCCACGCCTCGGTACCCTATGCGCTTATTCAGGACCTGATTGATAACAGCCGTGGCTTCAGCGACATTGAGTTAGTGCATGGACTGGCTTTAGGGGACACCCGCTGGGCGCAGGAGCAGCACCGGCAATTATTTAAGGTTAATACTTTCTTTATTGGTGGCGAGGAGGTTCGACGTGCTGTGGATGAGGGTCGGGCAGACTACACGCCCTGCTTTTTGTCAGAAGTCTCCAGCCTTTTCACCGACGGTACGCTGGCACTGGATGCCGTGCTCATTAATGTCAGTCCCCCTGACGAGTTCGGCTATTGTTCATTAGGGGCATCGGTGGATATCTGTATGTCAGCCGTACGCCACTGCGATCTTGTGATCGCACAAATTAACAAGCATGTGCCGCGCACTGCCGGACATTCCTATGTTCATGTAGATGAGTTTCATGCGTGCATTGAACATGATGCGCCATTAACGGAAGTGATGCCCCCGCCTATTGATAATCAGGCAGAGCGGATTGGACAATATGTCGCTATGCTGGTTGAAGACGGTGCAACCCTGCAGTTCGGTATCGGTAAAATTCCCAGTGCCACTTTAAAGTATCTGTGCAAGCACAAAGATCTTGGCATTCACAGTGAAATGCTCACCGACAGTATTATCGAACTGATTGAGTCAGGGGCCGTGACCAATCGTAACAAGACCTTTCACCCGGGCAAAACCGTGACTAGCTTCGCCATTGGCAGTCGCCGTCTTTACGATTTTATCGATAACAACCCGCATATCGAGTTTTACGCCAGCAGCTATGTAAACAAACCGACCAACATCGCCAAAAACGACAATATGATTGCCATCAACAGCGCCCTTGAGGTCGATCTGACCGGCCAGGTTGTTGCTGATTCTATTGGCTATGATTTTTATTCAGGCATTGGCGGGCAGGTTGATTTTGTTTCCGGGGCGTCTATCAGTAAGGGCGGCAAACCCATCATTGCACTGCCATCAACGGCAAAAAATGAAACGGTGTCGCGGATTGTGCCCAGTATCACGGAAGGGGCGGGCGTCGTCACCTCCCGGGGCAATGTGCATTATGTCGTAACCGAGTATGGTGTGGCGTCACTGAAAGGAAAAAGTATTCGCGAGCGCGCACTGGAACTTATCAGGGTGGCGCATCCCAAATTCCGGGCGCATCTGTTAGAAGAGGTGCGCAAACACTACTGGGTGCCTCATTACCAGGCAAAATACCCGACTGATATCCCCGAGTTAGGCGCTATTCAGTTACAAAAGCTGGTAATTCAGGGAGAAACTTTTTATTTGCGCCCCTTAAATCCTGCTGATGAACGCAGACTGCAGGAGTTTTTTTACTCACATACCAAAGAGACGCTTCGGCTGCGATACAACTACGACCCTAAGCAAATGTCGCGGGAAAAATCCTGCAATCTTGTCAGCGTTGATCAGAAAACAGATGCAGCGTTGTGCATCGTCAGACAGGATGGTTCACGTATAGCCATTCACGCCGTAGGGCGTTTTTATTACTATCCGGAAGACAACGCCTGCGAAGCAGCATTTGTCACCCGCGAGACTCACCAGGGCAAGGGCATGGCAACCCGACTACTGGCCAAGCTGATTGAGATCGCCCGACAGCGCGGCATTGATTTTATGATGGCCTATGTCAGAGCGGATAATAAGCCTATGATTACAATATTTGAGCAACATGGTTTTAAACGAAAACGAAGTGATGATCCCAGTGATGTTGAACTGGTGCTGGATCTGAGGGAGCAGCAATGACCATACGAATATACCGCGGTAAAGACTGTTTGCTTCATGATATGGGCGCAGAGCATCCTGAATGCCCTGACCGCATTCATGCAATCAACGATCAGTTACTGTCATCCGGGCTGGATATGAGTTGTGAGCATGCTGATGCACAGATGATTGAAAAATCGGCGCTTTATCAGATACATGAAAAAGCCTACGTAAACGATATTTTTAAGCAGGCGCCTGATGAAGGTATCGTGTGGCTGGATGATGAAACTGCCATGATGAATAAGACGTTATCAGCAGCACGCTATGCTGCGGGAGCCGCTGTGCAAGCTGTGGACTGGGTCATGGATGGTGAAGACCGTCAGGCGTTTTGTCTGGTGCGTCCGCCCGGGCATCATGCCGAAAAAGACAAAGCCATGGGGTTTTGTTTTTTTAACAATATTGCACTGGCTACCGCTCACGCCTTAAATCAGCATCAGCTTGAACGCGTCGCGGTTATTGATTTTGATGTGCATCACGGTAACGGGACCCAGCATATTTTTGAGGGCGAGCCCCGGGTATTGATGTGCTCATCGTTTGAGCATCCGCTATATCCTTTCACCGGTACACAACCCAGTGCCGACAATATTGTCGCCGCGCCACTTGAAGCCGGGGCAACAGGCAAAGCGTTTCGCGAAGCCGCCAACACATGGTTTACACGACTACATGCGTTTAAGCCGCAACTGATTGTTATCTCAGCCGGATTCGACGCACACGCTGAAGATCCCATGGCACATCTTCGGTTTAATGAAGATGACTATAAGTGGGTCAGCCATCAGTTACGCCAGCTTGCTGATACCTATTGTGACGGGCGTATTGTCAGTAGCCTGGAGGGTGGCTATGCCTTAAGTGCCTTGGGCAGAAGCGTGGTCGCCCACCTTAAAGGGTTGGGTGGGGATGCGATGGAGACGGGGTCTGCCTAACTAGCAGTGACATCTGCTTTGCTGGCTACGGTGCCACGGATATTTGGTTTCCTGCTTACTATTTTACGGGCAGCAGGACAGTAGTTGCAGCGAAACGGGCCTGTAAATTTTAAGCTAAGAAGGTGGTCGTTCAGATGAGACCAGTGAAAGCTTGCCATCCACGTGTAAATCGCGTTGAGGATAGGCGATAACAATGCCTGCCTCATTAAATGCATCATTGATGGCGAAGCGTAAATTGCTTCTGATCATTCTTAAGTCTCGTTCTACGGTCGCATTTACCCAGAAGAACACTTCAAATATCAGGGCGTTGTCACCAAAATCATCGAAAATGACCACAGGCTGCGGCTCGGTGAGAACGGCATCTTCATTCTCCACTGCGGTTTTGATCAAATCGGCGACTTTTCTGCAGTCAGAGCCGTAAGCAACGCCAACCCTGACCGACGTGCGTGTGAGATAGTCGATTAAGGTCCAGTTGATAACGGTATTTTCCAAAAGCTTGCTGTTTGGAATCAACATATGGACGCCATCCACCCGTCGAATTCGCGTAGAGCGGGTATTAATCGACTCCACCCGTCCCCGGGCCTCGGCCACTTCCAGAAAATCACCGATTCGAATAGGTCGCTCCCACATCAGGATCCAGCCGCTGATAAAATTATTGATAATATTCTGCGCGCCAAAACCAAAGCCGATAGCAACGGCACCGGATAAAAAGGCAAAGGCGGTAAGGGGTACGTTGAGAAAATCCAGCGTAGTGATAAGCAGTACCGCCAGGGCGATAATGTAGAAAATGCGCTTAAACAAATGGACCGTATCAGCACTGGCCCCGGTTTTACGCAGGCGAAAGGTGGCCAAATGGGCAAATTTGTTGGTAAGCCACCATCCGCCCACAAGCACCAGAGGGACAAGCAGAATCTCACCCAGAGTAACAGGGTGGCTATAGAGCGAGAAAAGTGTTGTGCCGAGGCGTTGCGTTATTGTGTCCCACATATCAGCTGGTGTTTGACTCCATGTAAACCCGTTTAAACATTTTATAGTCGCAAAAGCATAGGGGACATGCTGTGATATGAAGCGACTATGGTAAAGTGCTGTTAAGTTTGTATGCGATTGAGAGTCAAATGGGTCAACGTTTCATAAAGCAAGTGTGGGTAGCTATCGCGTTAACGGTCATGTTTATGGCGCAGGCGCAGGCATTTTCAGTTAAGTTATCGCAAAGCGATTTAAATCAAATGATAAAAGCTGCCTTTCCCCAAACCCAGCAATATCAGGGAATTGATGCCGTATTCACCGATCCATCCATTGAACTGGGCGTAGCCAACCAGCTTAAAATTCAGGTGACGATGACCGCAAACCGTGCGGATCAGCGGGTAAAAGCGCGCGCGGCATTTGACGGAACGCTGGATTATTCCGGCGCAAACCGTACGCTGGAGATCATTCAGCCCAGAATGACTGACTTTGATGTGCTTGAACACAATCTGACTCAGGATGCGCATTTACTTGATGAAGTGAAGCAACTGAAGAACAAGCCGGCACCGATGATTCTACTGCTGGATTTAAAACAGATGAATCTGCCGCTGCTGGGCAACCAGGTCCCCCGGTCGGTCGCAATCCGCGATCATAAACTGGTTATTGAGTTCTGATATGGCCCGCATTGCGTTTTTATCCACCGATAATCTGGAAGACTTTTTTGTTTATGATGAGCTGCTGATCCCGGTGTTTGAGCAGGCCGGGCATCAGGTAGATACTGTCTCCTGGCATAACGCCTATACTGACTGGTCAGCGTATGCAATGGTAATTGTGCGTAGCACCTGGGATTATCAGTCGCAACCTGAGGCATTTTTACGCTGTCTGGAGACGATTAGTCAGCAAACCCATTTACAGAATCCGCTGGAATTAATGCGCTGGAATCTGGATAAATCGTATCTGAAGACCCTTTCTGCGGCGGGAATTGCCACGCTTCCTACCCAATGGGCAGATGCCTACGACGAAAACGTGATCAGACAGCAATTCAGCGCATTTGAAACCGGTAAGATGGTAATTAAACCCACTGTCAGTGCCAATGCTGACGATACGTTTGTACTGACACCTGACTCTGTTCAAACGCAGTCCGCGGTTCTGTCTGCCTGTTTTGCGCAGCGTCCTCACATGATCCAGCCCTTTGCAGCAGAAATTGTAAACCATGGTGAGTATTCACTATTTTATTTTGGCGGCGAACTGAGTCACTGCATATTGAAAACGCCGGCACAGGGCGACTTCCGAGTGCAGGAAGAGCACGGTGGTTCGCTGGAGCTTGTGAATGCAGATGCCTGGCAACAGCAAATCAGTGAGGCTGTACTGGCCGCATTGCCTCAGCCAGCTCTGTATGCGCGCATTGATATTGTGAGATTTGATAATAAATGGTGTGTTATTGAAGTTGAGCTGATTGAGCCTTCGCTATACTTCAATTTGGACGACCAGTCGCCCCAACGTTTTGTTAAGGCGGCGACCGCACTGATTGATTAGCGACGTTTTACTTAAACAGGTGAGGGTCGAAAACGTGCCCTAGTTTTTCGGTCTTGGTCTTCAGATAATGCTTATTATCTGCCGTGATCCCATGGTCGATAGGTTTTCTGGCAACGACATTTACCCCAAGTGCTTCCAATGCCGCCAGTTTTTTGGGATTGTTGGTCATAAGTTCAACATGCGTCACATCCAGCGTATCCAGCATAAGTTTGCAGATATCATAGCTGCGCAGGTCGGCATCAAATCCAAGGTGCTCGTTTGCTTCTACAGTATCCATGCCACTGTCTTGCAGGTTGTAAGCCCGGATTTTATTTAACAGCCCAATCCCCCGGCCTTCCTGACGCAGATATAGCAGTACACCCTGACCACGTTCAACGATATTTTGCAGCGCTTTTTCAAGCTGAAAGCCGCAATCACAGCGGGTTGAAAATAAGGCGTCTCCCGTCAGACACTCCGAATGAATACGAATGGGGACGGTGTCACCTTTTTCCCATTTCCCGTAAGACAATGCAACGTGTTCCTGACCACTGGCTTCAACAAAGCCGTGAATACGAAACTCACCATGGCGGGTGGGTAAACGGGCGGAACTGACATATTCATATTTAGGTTGTTTGGTGGTCATAGCACTTCTAAACCGAATTACATGGGAGCCCTGAAAGTGGGGACGGCCCGAAAAAAACCAAGTTACTGTTATAATATAACAGTTTTACTGATTATCGCCCAGTGATTTGAACTCACGCAGTGGTGCGGGCGGGGCAATGGCATTTCCCTGCGCGAAGTCGATACCCATCTTACCTAATTGCGTCATGGTCGCCTTATCTTCAACGCATTCTGCAATGGTCTGAATACGGCGGGCCTGCGCAATGTCACGAATTGAGGTCACAATTGCCATGTCCACCGGGTCGTTGAGTAAATCCTGAGTGAAGGTGCGATCTATTTTTACACCGTGAATAGGCAGTGATTTAAAGTAGCCGTAGGAAGAAAACCCACTGCCAAAATCATCAATCGCAAACAGACAGCCATGCTCACTGAAGGTGTCGATAAACGAAATAGCATCATCTTTTCTGACGGTCGCGGTATTTTCGCTGATTTCAAAGCAAATCTTGTGGTGAGGAATATGCTGCTGTTGGAAGGCGTTGAGCATAAACCGGCGCAAATCCTTATCAGCCACCGAGAACCCGTTGATATTGATGTTACAGCACTGCAATTGTTCCAGACGCTCCGGATGTTCGCTAAGCCATTTAAACGTATGCTCGGCCACCCAGCGATCAATGCGGGAGGTCAGGTTGTAGCGTTCCGCCGTGGGTAGAAAGTCAGCCGGGCCAGCAAGCTTGCCATTATCCAGCGGCAGACGTAACAGAATTTCGTAAAAGTCGCCCTGTAGTGATGCACTGAGCGGCATGTAATGCTGATAATAAAGTTCAAACCTGTCTTCATCCAGCGCCTGGTGAATAATCGCCACCCAGTTTCGTTCCTGTTCATACGCCTGAAGTCTGGCGTCATCGTCTTTATAACAGTACACCTGGTTGCGGCCTTGTTGCTTGGCAAGATAACAGGCCGCGTCCGCCATATTCAGGGCGCTTTCAGCATCTGCATTATGTGTTGTTGCGTTAAGTAAACCGATACTAACGCCCACGGTAAATATGCGCTGCTCCCAGAAAAACCGATATCCTTGTACTGCATCCAGCAGTTTAACTGCAATCAGATACGCAGACTCTTCGGTCTGAGTAGTCAATAGTACGCCGAACTCATCGCCACCAAGACGACCTACCATGCCTCTGTCACCAACTTTGTTAGTCAGTATATTGGCTAGCTCTTTTATCAGTCTGTCACCGGCTTTATGACCGCAACTGTCGTTAACAGCCTTAAAGCGGTCCAGATCCAGATACAGAATCATCACGGGGTTGTGAGTCGGGGTCTGCTGCAGTGCTGAGTTTAATGAGCGTTCAAATTCACGACGATTGAACACTCCGGTCAGCGGGTCGTGGCTGGCCATATATGTCAGGCTGATATCGGACAGCTTACGCTTGGTAATATCAAAAATTGAACCAGACATGAAGGTCTGCCCATTTTCCTGATGAAGCTGACAGGAGATAGAAAACCAGAACTCACTGCCGTCGGATTTAACCCCCTTCATCTCGCGGCCCATGACGACTTTTTGTTCCAGCAACTCGCCAACCAGCAGATCGCGATCATTATCATCTGCATAAAACGCCCGGGTATTGGGCACATCTTTGAGCATGGTCTCCTCATCGGGATAACCAAAAAGGGTGCACATGGCTGGATTAATGGTCCGAAGGTCTCCATCAAGGGTGGAAGTATATAAGCCTTCCGCAGAGTTTCTGAACAGGTCGTAAAATACATTCAGACTGTCAATCGTACGTTCGTGTACATGCAGCTGCTGGCGGCTCACATCCCGCTCAGCAAGCAGTACACAAAGTGCAAATGTGCACATTGCAATAAGCAGGGAGCCAGCAGCATTGAGCTCAGAGCTTATTAACATCACCAGGCGTGGATTATAACTGCCCAGAAATAACGCGTAGCTCAGGCTGAGCATCAACCAGCCTAGCGCTAACAGCCGGTTTAAAGAGCGATTACGGCGATCGCGAAAAATCGTGCATAGTAAAGTCTGTATCAGTGCGAACGACGGTAACAACTGCAGCGCAACGCTGGCATCAGGCAGCCGTAAAGGAAGAAAGAGCAGCATCAACGGGCTGAGACTGATAATCAGATTGGGAATTCGAAGCCACACCGGGATGCGCGGAAATAAGGCATGGGTAAACTTAGCCAGACAAAACAGCAGAACTGTCATGATGACCGCAAGCACCTGGGTGCCGTAGTTGATAAACTGGAACGCCCGGCCTACCGGCTCCAGTAAACTACTGACCAATATCAGAATAAGCAAACTGATGGAGGCCAGCCAGAAGCGCGCTGACGTTTTTTGGTAAACATAACTTAAAAAGAAATAGGTCACGATAAGTAACAGCGCACCGCAGGTGATCCCTAGTAACAAAATTCGTGACTGCGTCTGATTGTCGTAGCTGTCTCTTGAGTGAATAACCAGCGGAAAATAGTCAGGTTTGTCGCCGTTGACACCGATCAAAATGTTTACCGTGGTTGATGCACCGAGCGTGATCGGCAAGGTCATCCCTGTTGTGTACTGGCTGGGAATGTCATAATCGCCATGTTCATAGCTGACCACGTCGAGCATTCTTTCTCTTTCATCCAACAGATAAATAATGCTGTTGCGCGGGATTACCAGTGGGTTGTTCAGATAGATATACTGCGTCACTGCACTATTATTTTGCAGCGATAGGCTATACCAGTGGCGTAATGGCTGGCCGGTGTTGAGCGGGCCTGAATAGTTACCGGAGAATACCTGTCTGTAGCTGGTGCGCACGGAAGTGGAAACCGGATCCGGTAGTATAGTGGCAGATTCGAATGAATCGGTCACGATGACGTTGGCATGAAATGGGGCGGTGTCTGCTGCGGCCACCGATATCCCTGTCAGCAGCAGCCATAGCGGGACGAGTAAAAGCAGCGCGACCTTGCGCGTAGCACTTCGCCTGCAGCCTACAGTGCTACTGGGATAAAGCTGTTTATTCCAAAAACTTATTCGCACTGCATTTCCTTTTAAAAGCGCCTCCGCGCGGTGCTGATAACACTGTATTTATTGTGATGTGCTCTCAGTATTTGGGCGGCACTATTCCTTCAGCGCTTGCCACAGTGATTCTATTGTAGTCGTACCTGTGGGCTCCAGCCAGATAGCTTCGCATAACCACTCAATACATAAGATACATCTTAACTCGTTGTTATTGCCAGCAGAATTCAGCGCAACCTGATAGCGATCGGCCCCCCAGTCAGCCTCGCCGGGGGTAAGCGCAAAGTGTGTGGCCAGCGCCTGTGTCAGCTGCTGTGCTTTAAGTGGTGTTTCAGGCAAGGCCAGTGATACTTCGATAACCGCATCAAGACGGGTAAACGCCCGCTGAAGCGTCGTTTTGGTCAACTGCTGCATGACAAACTTACCTGTGCATCATCAACCGGGGCGCCAGCCCACTCAGTACCTGCCCACTTATCATCAAACGGGGTATTAAGTGCTTCGATAAAAGAGTTAGCGACGCTGTAGTCACCGCGACCTGCCGCATCGATTGCACGCTGGAGGTGATGGGTGCGCGCCACCACCACCGGATTGACACTATCCATCAGCGCAGCTTGTGCATCCGTATTTCCCTCATCCTGACGATGGGCGCGATAATCCTGCCACCACATGTCAAATTCCGTCCGATCAATGAAGTCGTCACGCAATGGGCACTGAGCCTGCGATGGATCCATCATGCTTAATTTGCGAAACAGCTGGTGGTAGTCGCGCTGCTGATTGGCCAGCATGGTCAAAAAGCGGTTAACCAGATCCAACGACCTGTTATCAACATTGCTAAAACCGAGTCGGTTGACCATCGTTTGCTGATAGGCAGAGATAAAGGTAGGTTCAAACAGCATCAGCGTCTGTTTAATCGCCTCTGTATCACAATATTGAGAAAAGGCCTGCGCCAGCGCATTGAGATTCCACAGCGCTACACCTGGCTGCCGGTCGAAGGAATAGCGACCCTGATGGTCAGTATGGTTGAACACAGCATTACTGACGAAATTGTCCATAAATGCATACGGACCAAAATCAAAGGTAATACCATGGACAGACATATTGTCTGTGTTCATTACACCATGTACAAATCCATAAGCCTGCCACAACGCAATCATTCTTGCAGTGCGCAGCACGATAGCCTTTAGCAGCGCCTGGTGGGGATTGTTATGGGAGAGCGCGTCGGGAAAATGGTGAATAAACGTATGCTCGAACAGCCGCTTCAACGCAGCGCTATCACCACTATAGTAGTAGTATTCAAAATGACCAAAACGGATATGGCTGGGCGCGGTTCTTATCATCATTGCCGCTGTTTCCGGTGTTTCCCGAAGCACCATTTCCTGGCTGTCGAACAAACACAGCGAACGGGAAGTAGGAATGCCTAAATGAAAAAGGGCCTCTGAGCCGATATATTCACGCAATGTGGAACGTAACACAGCACGTCCGTCGCCCTGCCGCGAGTAGGGCGTTTGGCCGGCACCTTTCAGGTGTAAATCTATGCGCTGACTGGCGCGATTTTCCACCTCGCCCAACAATAATCCGCGACCATCACCTAACATCGGGTTCCAGTGGCCGAACTGATGTCCGCCATATTTTTGCGCTACCGATTGACGACAAAGCGCAAACTCCTCATCTGCCAGTTGCTGAGCAAGCGCGTTGTCTTGCCACCACACGTCAGGTAATGCCAGCTCGTGCGCATGGGGATGATTGACCAGCTGCAATTGTAAATCGCCCGGAATATCAGGTTGTATCTGCGTGACCGTGTCGCTAAGTTCGGTCGCGTAGAGATGAGTGAGCTTCAATCGGAACCCTTGAAAAAGAAAGTCTCAGAATCGTTAAGCTAACAAATGCCCCGCTTTGATAAAAGCACAATATGCAGGTAATCTGACCTGTCAGACAGGCGTATCAAACCATTACATAAACCGGCAGGCCTGAACGATGCTGTCATGAATTAACGATAATCACATTTTGAGGGAACTATGCTCACCGTTCATCATTTAAATAACTCACGTTCTCAACGTATATTATGGCTGCTGGAAGAACTGGAAGTCCCTTACCGGATTGAACGCTACGAGCGCGATCCTAAAACCAACCTGGCACCTGATTCATTAAAAGCGGTCCATCCACTGGGACGCTCACCGGTACTCGAATTTGAGGATGGCAGTAAAATGGCCGAGTCCGGTGCCATTGTTGAATACATTATTCACCAATACGGCGCGGGCAGTTTTACTGTACCGTCGGATAAGAAGGTATATCAGGATTATCTGTTCTGGCTGCATTTTGCAGAAGGCTCTCTGATGCCGCCACTGGTGGCCAGTCTGGTATTTAAAAAAGCAAAACAGAAGAGCCCTGCATTAATTCGTCCGCTGGCCGCGAAGATTCTTGATGCCATTATGGATAACTACTACGGGCCCAACCTAAACCAGAGTCTGCGCTATGTTGAGTCGTATCTTTCTAAAAATGACTGGTTTGCCGGCGATGCCCCATCAGCAGCGGATGTGCAGATGAGCTTTCCGCTGGAGGCGCTGGTGGCCCGTGAAAACGCCTCTAAATGGACAGCAATTAATGCTTATATAAAGCGCATTCACAACCGGGATGCCTATCAGCGCGGACTGGAGAAAGGCGGTGAGTACGATTACGCCTGATTAAAAGTCGTTATTTATCGTGCTGTCGAGATAATCAAGGATCAGCTGCAAAAACGCCTCGCCATAGCGATCCATTTTGGTACGGCCGACTCCACTGACATCCAGCATATCATTGCGGGTCGTCGGCGTTTTGGCCGCCATATCTGCCAGCGTTGCATCTGAAAAGACGACATACGGCGGCACACTGTGTTCCTCAGCCAGTGATTTACGCAAATGCTTAAGGCGCTTAAACAGTGCCTTGTCGTAGATTGCTGGCTTGTTCTTCGGCTTTTTCTCGGCTTTGAAGGTCAGGCGAGGCACAGCAAGTTTCACCGGCACATCACCTTTGAGCACCGGCCGGGCGGCTTCAGTCAGCCGCAACGCGGCACCTGCAGTCAGGTCGACGCGAATGAGGCCCTGATGAATGAGCTGGTTAATCATATTGTGCCAATAGCTGTCAGACTCAGATTTACCAATACCATACACCGATAAATCCTGATGGCCGTTTTCTATAATTCGTCGAAGCTGCTTGCCGCGCAGTACATCGATGACATATTGCGATGCCGCCTGCTGTTCAAGGCGCAATATACACGAGAGAATTTTCTGACCTATGACCAGGCCATCAATGAGTTTAGGCGGATCCAGACAAATATCGCAGTTACCACAGGCCTCGTCACTGAACTGGGAAAAATAATTAAGCAGTACCTGACGGCGACAGGTTTGCGCTTCAGCAAAGGCTTCCATGGCAGCAAACTTTTGCACTTCCACCTGATTGCGTTCAGGTTTATCGCCCTGTTCAATCCATTGCCTGACTCTGGCTGCATCTTTTTCATCAAACAGCAAAAGTGCCTCAGCTTCCAGTCCGTCCCGTCCGGCGCGCCCCGTTTCCTGATAATAACTTTCAATACTGCGCGGCACATCGTGGTGTACCACAAACCGCACATTCGACTTATTGATGCCCATGCCAAAGGCAACGGTGGCAACTACAATATCGACCTGATCATTTAAAAAACGACGCTGAACATACTCGCGCTCGTCGGCATCCAGTCCGGCGTGATAGGCAGCACTACTGATGCCGGCACGATGAAGCTTGGCGTATAAGTCATCCACTTTTGCCCGGCTGTTACAGTAGATAATACCGCTGCTGCCATCCTGCTGTTTGACATAATCAAGTACCTGGTCAAACGCTTTATATTTGGGCATCACCCGATAGCGGATGTTGGGCCGGTCAAAGCTACCTTTAAAAACAAAAGGCTCTGACAGATTCAGCTGAACCAGAATATCTGCCTGCGTGGCGGCATCTGCCGTGGCAGTAAGCCCCACTACCGGGATGTCGGGGTATCGGCTTTTCAGCCTGCCCAGCAGGCGGTAATCCATTCTGAAATCGTGCCCCCAGTGGCTGACACAGTGCGCCTCGTCGATGGCAAATAGGGATACCGTAAGTTGCTGAAGCAAATTCTGGAAATAAGGCTGTAACAAACGCTCAGGGGACACGTACAGCAGGTCATACTCATCATTGAGCAGCGCTGTCTGAATCTGCTGCTGCATCTCATGTTCAAGGCTGGAATTCAGATAGGCGGCCTTTATACCCACAGCCTGAAGCTGTTCCACCTGGTCCTGCATCAAGGAGATAAGGGGTGAGACCACAATGCCGGTTCCCTGACGGACCATCGCCGGTATCTGGTAACACAGTGACTTGCCGCCACCGGTAGGCAGTAATACCAGCGTATCCTGACCATCAATGATATTTTCTATTACCGCCTGCTGGCCGGTACGAAAGGACGCGTAGCCAAATACCCGCTCAAGAATTTCCTGGGCGTCAGCATGTTCGGCATTGTCTGTGGGTACAGTCTGGGAGGAAGTTAAAGTCATCGCGCAGGGATTTTACGCATTTTCAGTGCGCGCTTCACGGGTTAATCCAAATTTCTTTTCTGTCCCGGCCTAAGTCACTGTTATTCTGTCAGCTTATTAGATTAAAAGCGTAAGGTGGTGGATCCTGCACTGGCCCTGCAACGTTTTTAATAGGCAGCATAAAATAAGGAGAACGATGTGGCTGAACCCTTACCGGATCTGATTCAGGAGATTGTCTCGGAGAACAGCACCGATGATACCGGGGCTGTATTGGATGCTATTGTTTCTCAGGACGATGTCGCCGTAGCAACGCTACTGGAATCAGTGCCCGTCGAACCGCGCTTGTCGTTGTGGCAGGACTTACCCAGTGAACGTAAGCTCGATGTATTGGTTGAGATGCGCTCTGATCCGCGTGAAATTCTGATTGATGCCACCGAGGAAGAAGAGTGGTCAGCACTGTTTTCAGACATCGAAGCCGAAGAACTGCTGGAGCTGATGGACTCGCTGCCCAATCGGTTGGTGGATTTAGCTTATGCCGAACTTGATGCACAACAGCAGACATTCTTTCGTGAAGCGACACAATTTAACGATGATCAAGTGGGACACTGGCTCACCCACGATCTGCTGGTACTGCCTCTAAACGCCAAAGTGCGTGATGGTTTGCGACTGATTCGCCGCAATGTACCGCGTCACTGCGACACTATTTTTCTGGTCAATCGCTCAGCCCAGTTTTCTGCGGTAGTCAGAATGACCCGTATTTTTGGTTCGCCGGAGCATGTGCCACTAGTTGAACTGATAGAAGAAAATATTCCGGTCCTCAAAGGGACTGATGAGTCTACCAATGCCTCGCTGCAGGTGCAGCGTTCCGGGTTTGCCGCCCTGCCGGTGGTCGATGATAATAATAAATTGTTAGGCAGGTTGGATATCACCTCTGCATCAGAACTTATCAACGAATTCTATGAACGTCAGGTCATGGCCACCGCTGGTATGGACGAAGACGAGGATTTGTTCTCGCCGGTAGCGAAAAGCGCAAGAAATCGCGCAGTATGGCTGGGCATCAATCTGCTGACCGCATTTCTTGCTTCCTGGTTTATTGGTTTATTTGAAGCCACCTTACAACAAGTCGTGGCACTGGCGGTACTGATGCCAATTGTTGCTAGCATGGGCGGTATCGCCGGTAGCCAAACCCTGACCCTGATCGTACGGGGGCTTGCTCTGGGGCAGGTGACTAAGGCCAATACCCGGGCCCTGATGGTTAAAGAGCTCAAAGTTGGTGGGGTAAACGGGGTGATATGGGCGCTTATTATCGGTGTGGTTGCCTATTTCTGGTTCACTGATGTGCTTATCGGTGTGGTCATTTGTCTGGCGATTTTATTTAATATCGTTGCCGCGGCGATTGCCGGTGTTTTCGTCCCCGTCATTCTGGATAAGCTAAAAATTGACCCGGCACTGTCAGGTTCTGTCATCTTAACGACAGTTACCGACATAGTTGGGTTTGTGGCCTTCTTAGGGCTAGGCACGCTGTTTTTGCTGTAATACACTTCCCGCCTTCAAAGACTAATCGTTCCGCCGCCTTTAAAAAGGCGGCGGCCAACCGCGCAGGTATTTACCCGTATGCATATCGACGCTGATGCGAAACGCACTCAGGCAGGCGTGCTTTGCGCCATCGCTGCCTACACCATGTGGGGAGTCGCACCCTTATATTTTAAGCAGTTACAGGTAATGCCCGCGCTGGAAATTCTGGTGCATCGTATTGTCTGGTCCGTGTTAGTGCTAATCATACTGCTGGGCGTTACCAGACAGTGGAACAAGGTCAGAATTGCGCTGTATTCCTCGCGGGTGATGAAAACGCTGGCGGTTGCCGGTGTACTGTTGGGGGCTAACTGGCTGCTGTTTATCTGGGCAATTAATAATGATCATCTGCTTGATGCAAGTCTGGGGTATTACATCAACCCGTTGCTCAATGTATTTCTGGGACGGATGTTTTTAGGCGAGAAGCTACGTCCTATGCAACGATTCGCGGTAATTCTGGCGGTGATCGGCGTTAGTATTCTGGTTCTTGCTCATGGCTATCTGCCCTGGGTTGCGCTGGTGCTGGCAGGCACATTCGGGGTTTATGGATTACTCAGAAAGCAGGTGTCGGTAGATTCGCTGCCAGGCTTATTTATTGAATCGCTGATGCTGCTTCCGCTGGCCATTGGTTACTGGATATGGTTTGGGTCGGTGCATTCCAATATGTTTACCAACACGGTTACTCTGAACGTATTGCTGGTAGCTGCGGGTATTGTGACTACTGCGCCATTATTATGCTTTACGGCAGCGGCGCGGCGACTGATGTATTCGACACTGGGCTTTTTCCAGTATATCGGTCCCTCGCTGATGTTTTTGCTGGCGGTATATTTATACGATGAGCCGTTGGAGCCGGCCCGGCTGATTACATTCGGTTTTGTATGGGCGGCACTGGTAATTTTCAGCTTTGATTCCCTGAAAGCGTATCGCAGTGCGCGAAAAGCCAGAGCCGCCTGAGGCCTGCTCAGGCAGTTCTCTGGGCTGCCCGATCAAGGGCCCGACTGAACGCGATATCAGAGACAACACAGTTGCGGCCCGCATTTTTAGCCTGATAAAGTAACTTGTCTGCGCGGGAGATGCTGCTAACCAGGGAACTCGCTTTGGCGGTTAGCAGTCCGGCGCTGATGGTGACGTGAATGTTCTCATCGCCGACCTTCACAGACTGCTGACTAATCAGTGCGCGCAACGTCTCTATTCTGCTCAGCGCATGCTCGGCGCAGATATCGGGCATGAAGATACAAAACTCCTCGCCACCAAAGCGCGCAAAGACCGCATCGGCAAAGTGTTGTCGTAATACCGCTGCCGTATGCACCAGAACAATATCTCCGGCATCGTGGCCGTAGGTATCGTTGACCTGCTTAAAATTATCCAAATCAAGCACTGCCAGTGCGTAACGTTCAGGCCGTTTTGCTGCCAATGCTGATAGTTTGCTTAGAAAATAGCGCCGATTGAAAAGGCCGGTGAGGAAATCAGAATTCGCCATTGAAGTCAGTGCTTCAACATGTTCAATTAATTCAATATTTTGCGTTATCCGGCATAAGAATTCTTCATGACAAAATGGTGTCAGTAAGAAGTCGTTAGCACCGGATTTAATGAAACGTGCTGAGTTCAGCTGGGCGTCCGGCTCACTGACACTGATAATGGCCAGTCGCTCTTTAGGGTAGTCGACGCGTAAGTTGGAAATGACCGAGGTACTTTTATCATCGCTGAAGTGCCGACCGGTGATCACCACCCGAATTTCAGGGTTATCGCGCACCAGCTGGTAAGTTTTTTCGGCCGTACTGGCCTCGTAGGTAATAAAGTTGTGCCGGCGTAATAATGAGTACATTTTGACTGCGGTTGGACGATCCTGACCAGCCACGACAACGCCTATTTGCTTGTTGTGCTCAAGTCGTTTAAGCAAGCGGGCAAGATAATCGTATGTTTGTGCATTTTCTTTTGGGATGTAATCGACGACCTCACGACGCAGTACATCTTCGCGAGTATCGCTGTCCAGTCGCCCTGTCACCACAATCGTCGGCAGGATGCTCTGGATACAAAAGTCGATAGCCTCACCACAGGGTGAGTCTGGCAAGTTGTAATCGACTATTGCGCACAGAAACTCTTCAGGGGTGGAATGAATAAAAACGTGACGGGCTTCCGTGAGGGTACGGGAGACAACCGGTACTAAACCAGTCTGTTCAACGAGCCTGACAACGATATTCAGGGCCGTCCGGCTGTCTTCTATGATAAGAACCTTATTTTGCACGCGCACAAGCCTCTGTTACCTAAGCTATATTGTGCGCAACATTCCCCGTTATTCAATTAGCCTTTAGTTTAGCGTAAGCCAGTACCAGCCATTTTGCGCCAAACTCATCGAAGTTTACCTGAACGCGACCATGGTCACCGGCGCCCTCAAAGTTTAATACCACACCCTCGCCGAATTTAGGGTGAGTAACCCGCTGCCCCAGTGTAAATCCGCTATCCTGAAATGCTTCATGCGAGGCTGCGCGACTAAAGCGGTTATGCACCGGCCTGGATACCTGGCTCTTAAGGCGTACTTCCTGCACATATTCAGATGGAATTTCGCGGATAAATCGTGACGCGGTATGGAATTTATCCTGCCCATAGACGCGTCGGCTCTCGGCGTAAGTGATGAACAGTTTTTTCATCGCGCGGGTCATGCCCACATAGCAAAGCCGCCGCTCCTCTTCCATACGACCGGGCTCATCGTTGGTCATCTGGGAGGGGAACATACCCTCTTCCACACCTGCCATGAAAACCAGCGGAAACTCCAACCCTTTGGCACTGTGAATAGTCATCATCTGAACGGCATCCTGTTCAGTATCAGCCTGTGTCTCGCCAGCTTCCAAAGATGCATGAGCAAGAAAAGCGGATAGGGGGGTCATTTCATCAGCTTCTTCCGGCACGATAAACTGTTTACAGGCGGTGACCAGCTCTTCCAGGTTTTCCAGCCGCGCCTGCGCTTTTTCACCACGCTCTGCCTGATACATCGCATACAGACCAGAACCTTTAATTGTTTTATCTGCCTGTTCTTCCAATGATAGCGATAACACGGTTTGTTCCAGGTCAGCAATAAGCGACGTAAAACTTTGAAGTGCATTAGCAGCGCGTCCTTTCAACGCGCCTTCTGACAGCAACAAGTTACTCGCCTGCCATAATGAACAATTATGCTCACGGGCAGTTACGCGCACCTGCGTGACCGTCTTTTCACCAATGCCGCGGCTGGGCGTATTGACCACCCTTTCAAAGGCTGCATCATCATGCGGGTGATTAATCATTCGCAGATAGCCCAATGCATCCTTGATTTCCTGTCTTTCGAAAAAGCGCAGGCCGCCGTAAATTCGATAGGCAATGGCTTCATGCAAAAGCGCTTCTTCCAGCACTCGCGACTGCGCATTGTTACGATATAAAATGGCGCACTCTTTAAGCGGGTTACCGTCATCCAGCCAGGACTTAATCTGTGAGACAATAAACCGTGCCTCATCCAATTCGTTAAAACCGGCATACACCGAGATCAGCTCTCCCTCGCTGTCTTCGGTCCATAGTTCTTTGCCCAGTCGGCCAGCGTTGTTATCAATCACAGCATTGGCTGCATTAAGGATATTGCCGGTAGAGCGATAATTCTGCTCCAGACGAATGGTGGTGGTCTGAGTAAAATCCTTCAGAAACTTATGAATATTATCGACGTTAGCGCCACGCCAGCCATAAATTGACTGGTCGTCGTCGCCGACAATCATAATGTTGTTGGTATCTGTACTGCAGAGCATCCGCAGCCAGGCATACTGTATATTGTTCGTGTCCTGAAACTCGTCCACCAGAACGGCTTTAAAGCGTCGCTGATAATGAGCCAGAATCTCCGGGTTTTTGGCCCACAGCTCATGCGCGCGTAGCAATAACTCGGCGAAATCGACCAGACCGGAGCGATCACATGCCTCCTGATAAGCGGCATAGATCTCGCGCATTTTCTGCGCAACAGCATCTCCATGTGTTTCGATGTGCTGCGGCCGTAACCCCTCATCCTTATTACCATTGATATACCACTGGACCTGCTTGGGCGCCCAATGCTTTTCATCCAGATTCATAGCCCGAAGAATACGCTTGACCAGGCGATACTGGTCATCGGAATCGAGTATCTGAAAGTTTTCAGGTAACCCGGCTTCCGCGTGATGACTTCTTAGCAAGCGGTGCGCCAGACCATGGAAAGTCCCGATCCACATATGGTGCAGATTGCGGCCCATGAGCGACTCAATGCGTCCGCGCATTTCACGGGCCGCTTTATTGGTAAAGGTAACGGCAAGAATGGAAAATGGCGTGATGTTCTCTACTTCCATCAGCCAGGCAATGCGATGCACCAGAACGCGGGTTTTCCCGCTGCCTGCGCCGGCCAGTACCAGCATATTGGAAAGTGGCGCGCCCACAGCTTCACGTTGTTTGTCGTTCAGACTGTCGAGCAGTAAAGAGACATCCATAATTTCCGGCACCTGTGTAATTAATTACAAATGTGCGCAATTATGCCAGCGAACTGTGCGTTTATACAGCAAAGCGGAGATTTTTTTACAGGGTATGTAGGCGGGGGAGGGAAAACAAACACGTGACCAGGGTGGTCACGTGTTGATAGTAACGCTTAGAACGAGTCTACTTCACGCTCTGCTTCTTCGCGGCTTTTACCATAACGTTGCTGGATTTTGCCGATTAATTCTTCGCGGCGTCCGTCGATAACATCCAGATCGTCATCGGTAAGCTTGCCCCATTTTTGCTGGGCTTTACCTTTCATTTCTTTCCAACTGCCTTCTAACTTATCGCTGTTCATTGCGTTCCTCCATAAAGAGTATTGCGATACCTGCTTCTTCGCAGGCTTCCACTAGAAGTAAATGCATCAGGCGTACCACGATCCCTGAGGCTACGTAAGTTACTGATAAAAGGTCTTTTTAGAGATTATGTGAGGCAACTGGCTACAAATTGTGACCAGCATACAGTGACATTCATACAGGTCGCCTGCAGCTTTTACATAAATTCACACAATCGCACATTCTGGTGCATGAAGTACGTTTAATGAAAATACGTGATCATAACGTGGCGATTAGCGGTACAACGCCCCACAGGTGTAAAATATCGAACAGTTACTCGAAGCGCTTGAAATTCACAGGTGCTATCTCCACAGTGACCTGTCTGACGAATTCATCTTCGTGCACCGCTTCACTTCATACCATCGGGATTATCGCTATGCAGGCACTCACCGGAACAAATGACTTTTGGCTTTCGCTGAAAAGCGAAGCACATCGCATCGCAGATAACGAGCCGTTGCTGGCAAGTTATATTCATGCATGTATCCTGACGCACCATAATTTTGAGTCCTCGCTGAGCTTTATTCTTTCCAATAAGGTCGCCGATGACGTGATGCCAGCATTGGCCATTCGTGAAGTTTTTGATCAGGCGTACCTGCTGCAACCCGATATTGTTGATGCAGCCATCGCCGATATCAAGGCAGTATTTAATCGGGATGCTGCGGTGAATGACTACCTCACACCGCTGCTTTATTTCAAGGGGTTTCAGGCGGTGCAGGTGCACCGGATGGCACATTACCTTTGGAAAGAAGGCAGGCACCAGCTGGCCTTATTTCTGCAAAGCAGAAACTCAGAAACCTTTGGGGTGGATATGCATCCTGCCGCCCGGGTGGGTAAGGGGGTCATGTTTGATCACGCTACCGGTATCGTGGTGGGAGAAACCGCCCTGATTGAAGACAATGTATCGTTACTACAAAGCGTAACGTTAGGCGGCACCGGCCACGAGTCTGGCGATCGTCACCCTAAAGTCCGACAAGGCGTGCTGGTGGGCGCCGGTGCCAAGATCCTGGGCAATCTGGAAATTGGGCGCGGTTCAAAGGTCGGCGCCGGCAGCGTTGTGTTAAGTGATGTACCGCCTCATACTACCGTGGTGGGTGTGCCCGCCAAAGTCGTGGGACGGCCGGGTTGTCGCCGGCCCTGTGACTCGATGAATCAGAATGTACTGGAAGATAATGGCATGCTAGACCAGGGCCAGTAGCTCCTCAAATTGATCAAGTTCTACGTGGGGCAAAACAGGCGCACGCTCATTGTTTAAATTCATCGGGCGGTTGCAGGCAAACCATGCCGTCTGCTTACCTGCGCAGATAGCGCCAAAAACATCTTTGGTCAGATTATCGCCCACGTGAAGAATGTGTGCCGGCGCAATGCCCAGGGCCTGAGCGGCTTCATCAAACATATGTCGATGGGGTTTCATCGGGCGCTCCAGACTGGCATGAAGCACCGTACTGAAGTACGTATCCACGCCTATTTTTTTGACATCTACATTGCCATTGGTGATGCCGATCAGGGGAATTTTTTCCGCCAGCGATTTCAGTGTGGTATGCACCGTGTCATGCAATTCCAGCTCACTGCGGGCGGTATAAAAGCAATCAAAGCACGCTTTGGCAGCCGCCTTTCTGTCGTTATCATCCGAAATATCTTCTTGCAAAGCGAGCATCAGCGTTCGCATACGCAACTGTCCCATATCTGATGACAGGTCTGGAGTTTCTTGTAGCAGTTGATGCCGGATTTTCTGCCATTGTTCAGGGCTGAGGGCGCTGGTATTTTTGTAGTGTCTGGCGATAAAGGCCTGTAGCGTTTTTTCTGCCGCACGAATAACGGGCCCGTTATCATAAAGTGTGTCGTCTAAATCAAATGTCATCGCCTGAATATGATTAAGGGGCCGATAAAAGCGCATACGCACTCCTTATGTTATTTTTTACGTGCCCGGGGATGGGCTGAGTCATAAACTTTGGCAAGATGCTGAAAGTCCAGATGCGTATATACCTGGGTCGTCGATAAATTAGCATGGCCCAGTAATTCCTGTACTGCTCTCAAATCGCCACTGGATTCAAGTACGTGGGTAGCAAATGAATGGCGTAATTTGTGTGGATTCAATTTACTGCCGAGAGATTTCTGCTGCGCCATAACATCAAGGCGATTTGCTACCTGACGGTTGGAAATACGGTTTTTTTGTTTGCTCAAGAATACGGCTGGCTCGCCGGGTTGCGCAAAATTACCTCTGACCCGAAACCATGCTTTAAGCGCCCGCTGCGCCATTTTTCCCATGGGCAATAAGCGCTCTTTACTGCCTTTACCGCGCACCCGCAAAAGCCCGTCAGACAGACAGTCGTTAAGATTAAGTCCGGTTAACTCACTTAAACGTAAACCGCATCCGTATAACAATTCAAACATCGCTTTGTCGCGATAAGCCAGCAGATCCTCAGCCTCGCCGTCCAGCAGTTGCTGCATATCATCAACATTGAGCTGCTTAGGGAGTGGCCGCCCTTGTTTAGGCGCCTGGATACCTTCCATCGGATTACTGAATAATTGCCCCTGGTCAATTAAGTAGCGGCAGAATGTACGCAGTGCAGAAAGACGCAGAGCAATGCTCCGGGCGTGTTTTCCTTGCTGTTTAGAGGTACTCAGTACCCGCTTAACATCAACCGGCGTAAGACCAGACCAGTCAGGTAGCTGTATGGTGGTCGCCACAAACGTCAGCTGACGGCGATAGTTTTTGATCGTGTGTACAGACAGGCCGCGTTCGACCTGCAGATGAGTAAGAAACTTTTCCAGCCAGAACTCACACGAGGAAGACAGGTGTTCGGGATCTGACTCTGCGACGCGCATCAGTACTTCAGCAGGCCTGGCAGTACAAAACTCAACACTTGCTGGAGCTGTTTGAGCAGAAGCGTGTCCATGTCCGGAGTGAAATGACTGACATCACTGCTACCTATTGCAGCGATACCAAGCGGTTCGTCATTGCCAATCAGAATGAGTGCGGCTGATTCGGCCACTTCATCGCCGAACAAAAGCTGGCGCTCATGCTGGCTGAGACGACCAAAGAAAAATGGCTCGTTTTTAAAGCGTTTTTCTACAAACAACCGGCGCTGTAATTCGGGCAGAGCGTGAGGACCTTTAAAGAGTTTCAACGTCACCGACGCTAAGTCCAGCTTTTCCTGAAGTACCTCTTCAAGGCGCAGCTGAATTTCTGCCACGCTTTGGCAGGTTAGCAACTGAACATTCAAATCAGTATAAACGCGGTAGATTTTTTCGTTTTGTTTGGCGATGCTGATGAGCTGGCTCAGCCGGTAATTAAGCTGACGCACTTTTTTACGTAGCTGTTCGCTTTGTACTTCAACCAGTGACACACTGCCTTTTTGTACGTGAGGGATACGAATATCTTCAAGCAGTTCAGCGTGGCGGGCAAAAAAATCAGGATGCTCGCGCAAAAAATCTGCGATCTCTCTGGCGCTCAGCGACTTCTTATCGTCATAGCCATTACCTGAGGGCGCTTTCGCATGCCCGATTACATCGCTCATAAAGTTAACTGTCCGTCATAAATATGTTCAGCCGGCCCGGTCATTTTTAGCACTGAACCCGGTCCCTGCCAGCGTATTCGTAAACTTCCACCAGGCAAATCGACCCTTACATCTTTCCCCAGTTTACCCTGCATCTGGCCAACGGCAACCGCGGCGCATGCGCCGCTTCCACAAGCCATCGTCTCGCCCGCGCCACGCTCATGCACACGCAGACGGATATAGTCGGTGTTCACAACTTCCATAAACCCGACATTGACGCCTTCAGGGAAACGTTCATGGCGCTCCAGCAATGGTCCGATGGCCGCCACATCGGCGGTGTTGATATCATCAACGGATAATACGCAGTGTGGATTACCCATAGATACCGCACCGTAGAATAATGTGTGATCGCCCTCGCGGGTCAGATATACATTTTCCTGTTTATTGGCTTTCATGGGAATACGTGCCGGCTCAAACTCGGGCTTACCCATATTCACCGTAACCTGACCATCTTTTTCCAGATAAAGCACCATATTCCCGGATTTGGTGCTCACCAGAATTTTATTGCGATTGATCAGCCCCTTTTGCTTCACATACCGTGCAAAACACCGTGCGCCATTCCCGCACTGCGAGACTTCGGAACCATCAGCATTGAAAATGCGGTAGTGAAAGTCCTGGTCAGGATCGTAGGGTGGCTCGACCATTAATAATTGGTCAAATCCAATTCCAAAATGCCGATCAGCCAGCGACCGGATTTTATCCGGAGAAAAAAAGACATTCTGGGTGACATTGTCAACGACCATAAAGTCATTGCCCAGACCGTGCATTTTGGAAAACTGAATATGCATTAACTGCTAATCTGCCTTAGTATCATAGTCCTAGTTTACGGAACTTTATACTCGCCTTTCCAGAGATCTTTGCGTTTTTCTCGCTCTCTGACAACAAATACCTGCGCTTCGTCAACCAGTAACTCCGGTGGACGGCAGCGGCTATTATAGTTTGAGGCCATCGTAAAGCCGTATGCACCTGCGCTGCGAACGGCTAACAGGTCATTCGCCTGTACCGCAAGCTCCCGGTCGCGACCCAGAAAGTCGCCGGTTTCACATACCGGCCCAACCACATCATACAAACGTCGCGGTGCCTGCGTAGCTTGCTCTACACGAATAATATTCTGCCACGCAGAATAAAGAGAGGGGCGCAACAAGTCATTCATGGCCGCATCAACAATAGCAAAGTGCTTTTCTTCGCCTTCTTTTATAAATTCAACTTTGGTGACCAGAATACCTGCATTCGCGGCAATAGCGCGACCCGGCTCGAGGATCAGTTTCAATGATTCTCTGCCCGTCATTCGCTCAGCCAGCGCTGCGGCGTATTCGCGGGGATGGGGCGGGGTTTCGCTGTCGTATGGCACACCCAGCCCACCGCCCAGGTCCAGGTGTTTAATATCGATGCCTTTATCGGCTAGCTCATCAATCAACACCAGAAGCCTGTCCAGGGCATCAACAAAAGGCGCTAAGTCAGTTAACTGCGAGCCAATGTGACAATCCATGCCGATGACATTCAGATTAGGCAACGATGCCGCCAGTTCATAAGTCGCTACAGCCAGCTCTCTGGCTATACCAAATTTGTTTGCTTTAAGCCCGGTGGAAATATAGGGGTGGGTTTTTGCATCAACATCCGGATTGATGCGCAATGACACCGGGGCCTGACAACCTTTTTGCGCGGCAACTTCATTGATGCGGTGCAGCTCCGGCTCAGATTCCACATTAAAACACATGATGCCCTGGTCAAGCGCATAGGCGATTTCGTCCGGGGTTTTACCTACGCCGGAAAACACCACCTTACTGGCATCGCCGCCCGCCTCGATAACCCGGGCAAGTTCGCCGCCAGAGACAATATCAAAGCCAGAGCCCAGTTTTGCCAGTACGCTGAGTACACCCAGGTTAGAGTTGGCTTTTACCGCATAGCAAATCAGATGAGGGTGCTCACCGATGGCATCGTCAAAGGCATGCCAGTGACGTTCCAGTGTTTTTCTGGAATAGATGTACGCAGGTGTACCGTGAGCAGCAACAATGTCGGCTACCGGCACGTCCTCGGCGCAAAGTCGGCCGTCGCGATATTCAAAATAATCCATTAGGGGGTATCCTCCTGCGTATCAGGTTGCGCAGGGGGATCAGTACGCTGATTGGATTGTTCTTCGTCCGGAAGATAGAGCGCACCGCGATATCCACATGCCGCTACCAATAATATGGTCAGGGCAAATAAACTGATGATACGTGATGTTTTTTGCACGATGATCCCACTGGGAGTAACTCAATGTGCCGTTATCATCGCATTGCGCATTTAAAATGCAAGAGACAAAAGCTTCTGGCGTGTCTTATCGCCGTATTTTACCTGCTTCCACAGTGCATCACACAGTGATTGGGTGTCGTTCAGGTTACCTGCTTTGAGCCAGTTGATGAGAATGGTGGGGTCATCAGGAAACGTGATGGCTTCTGCGTCAGGCGCCTCAAGCCATTTCTCGACTGTATCGGTATCCAGCTGAAATAACGTCTGGCACAACTCAAGGCGACTTAATGTCAGCACATTTGACAGCTGCTCAAACTGGCCGTGAAGAGGTTTTATCAGTAGCTTTTTGCCCAGCTGTAAGGCTTCGCTGGAAAGCTCGAAGCCGCCGTTTGCGATGACTCCGCTGCATCTGGTCAACGCGTTCTGAAAGCCAGCTTTTGAAGGGGGATACCAGCGAATATGGCCGCAGGTCAGCGGCGCGCTGACTTCAGGGTGATAACAGACAAACTGCTCATCACTAAGCGGCTCCAGCATTTGCTGAATATCATTGATATCTTCAAATGGCAGATAGACCAGGACATGGGAAGGTAACGCGCTAGCGCTTGGCTTTTCACTGATAAAAGGCGGTACGATAGGCTGATTGAAGTGGAACCAGTGCACGCCAAGACGCACATCGGTAGGCGCAAAAAAGCGCAGAAGTAACCGGTCCAGGATACTGTCACCCGAACGTGGCACCGGATAAGCAAAGGCTGCCTGATGCGAGATAGAAATCGAAGGCAACTTCTGACGGCGGGCGGCCCAGGCCGTCACCGGCTCAAAATCGTTAACCAGTAAATCGTAGTCACTGGTATCAAAATGCCTGACATCACAGGCAAAACGTCGCAGATGATTCTGGCGCAAGGTAGCAAGTTTATCGACCTTACCGTGCCGGGTAACAAAGGTCAGGCCTTCATAGGTACGATAATTACCAAACACCTCCATGTCGAAGTACTTCCCGGGGGGCCGACCCGAAAATACAAAATCGACCTCGATATCCGGATGCTGCTTAAGTGCCGCGGCCATAATCCGTGCCCGTGCGATGTGACCATTTCCGGTGCCCTGAACGCCGTAAAGTAACTTCATATTATCCCAGTAACCATATACTTAATGAGGCGATAGTCAGGCCCAGCGCCATTCCTGCAAGGACATCTGACGGATAATGTACGCCCAGCAAAATTCTCGACATGCCGATAAGTAATGCCCAGCTGTACGCCAGCACTGCAAAGTCGGGATAAAAATAACCGACAATACAGGCCATCAACCAGGCTGCTGCGGTATGACCGGAAGGCAGGCTGAACTTATCCGATGGGGTGATATGCACGAACATATTCGACAGCAGGTCACAGGGGCGCGGGCGCTTGACCATATTTTTCAATACCAGATAGACCGGTAGCTCTAACGCATAAGCCATCAATGCTGTGTACAAAAATAGCTCCCCGTGTTCACGCTCAAAAGCCCACAGTAAAATACCAATAATCAGATACAGATAGCCATCACCGGTTCGTGACATCCATAACACATGACGACACTGTCGCTCTGCAGTGAGACGGTTCAGCCGATAAAACAATTCCGTGTCGTATTTACCCAGACTTTTTAATCGCATAGCCAGTATCCGACTGCTCGTTATTGATTAAATAGCCTAAAAATGGTCTGTGACTGTCCGGTTACAGAAAAAAGAAACCTTTATGACACGGTTAGCGTAGGGGAAAACAAGTGGGTATAAATGAGTAAAAAGAGCTGAATTTTATACATAAAGCGACGTTCTGTTTATCTGAAATGATGCTATGCTAAGCAAACGTAGTAAAAGACCCGGCCGCTTCTATGGCCTGTGACTTTGCGCAACTGACTTCGGTCATCAATTAAAAGGCTTCGTGATGGACTATAACACCTCTGAACTATGTGATTTATTTGCTGACAGCGTCGATGTGGTCGATCCAATGTTTATCAGTTATGGCGGACGATATTCGTTCGGTGGTGAAATTACGACAGTCAAATGCTTTGAAGACAGAGGAATTATTGACCGGGTACTGGCCCAGCCCGGCAGCGGGAAAGTACTGCTGATTGATGGCGGTGGCTCTACACGACGTGCACTGATTGACGCCAGTTCTGCGCAGCTTGCCATTGACAACGACTGGGAAGGTATTGTCTGCTACGGCAGTGTGCGTGATGTTGATACGCTGAATGACTTTGATCTGGGGATTCTGGCCATTGCGGCTATTCCGGTCAATGCCGAAAACGAAAGTATTGGTGATGCCGATATTCCGGTGAACTTCGGTGGGGTTACCTTTTTACCCGAAGATCACCTTTATGCAGACAGCACCGGCGTCATCCTGTCGCCGGAGCCGCTGGATATCGATTAGTCTTTTTTCGCTGGCGCGAACACTTCATTCAGATACGCTGCCATTCTTACGCCGGCCTGCTGCAGACGCACTTTTGCAGTAGGCAGGTGATCATACAAGTAATCATATGACATATCGTTGGCATCTTCCGGGTAAACGGTATCACGAATTTCTGTACTTTCTGCAATCCATTCAAGCGGGTCGGTGGTATCCCACTGTGCCAGTTGTTCAGGCGTAATCTTTGCGTTTAACCAGCGTGTCCATTCAGTAAACGACAGCTGTCGCTGATCCAGCATCTGCGAGTCCCATACCCGGTGAAGGTTGGAATCTTCCCAGAAGAATCGCACCTTCACATCGTTGCCACCGCGATCTGTGCCATTACCGGCATGTAAGGGCTGATGCAGGTCACCGATAATATGTACGATGAAGCGCAACGCCAGTTGTTTTTCTTCCCGGCTGGCATCTGCATTTTTCAGTGTATTGGTAAACCGTTCCAGTGCGGTGAATGCATCGCCCTGTTCGGGTGCCTCGACCTCGGCATAGGTCTTCTTTTCAGGCACGGTAACATAATGAAAAGGTGGAGAAACTTTCTGCCAGAAGGGTTTAGGGTTTGAGCGCATCTCGTCTGCATAGGTAGAGGCTTCAGCCAGCGTTTCGTTGGGCAGCAGCGCCTCAACCGCGGCCGCAGCATGGGGGCTCAGATAATGTTGTGCAATGGCGCCGGTTACGCGGTGCCCGGTCTGGCCCCAGCCAAGCGCGGGCAAACTTACCAATATACTGCTGGCAATACCCAGCGTCAGAACTGCTTTTTTTCGAAAAGACACGGTCATGTATCATTTATTCCTTTGTCGTAGAAGGCTGATATCCCCAGCGAGCAATCAGCGACTGATCCAGCCCCAGGTGGTCCAGAATTCGCGCCACTACAAAGTCAATCAGATCAGCAATAGAAGTTGGCTGATGATAAAAACCCGGCGCGGCAGGCATAATTGTGACACCCATTTGTGACAGTTTTAACATATTTTCCAAATGGATAGAGGATAGCGGCATTTCCCGGGGCACTATAACCAGTTGTCCGCGCTCTTTCATCACTACATCCGCGGCGCGCTCAATCAGATTATCGCTGGCGCCGCAGGCAATGGCCGAGAGTGTTCCTGTTGAACACGGGCAGATCACCATACGGCGTGGCGCGGCTGAACCCGATGCAACGGGGGAGAACCACTCTTCTTTACCGCACACCGTGATTTGGCCATCCCGGGCGCCGAAGCGCTGGGTGAAAAATTCAGTCGCTGCATCAGGGCGTGAGGGAATTTTAATATCTTCTTCGGTGGCGAATACCACTTTGGCCGCAGACGATATCAGTACAAACACGTCAAAATCGGCATTGACCAAACACTCCAGCAGGCGCAGCGCGTAGGGGGCGCCTGAGGCGCCGGTGATCGCCAGGGTGATACGCTTATCGGTCATACGGTCTCCTGAGCCTGAGTTTGCTTAAGGGCGTCGAGCAAACGTAAATGAATACCCTCAAAACCACCGTTACTCATTACGAGGATATGATCACCAGGTCGTGCTGTTGCCACTATTTTATCAATGATTGCCTGCGTAGAAGCAAAAACAGATGCAGGAGTTTGGCTGTTGACAGCCGCGTCTTTCAGCGACCAGTTCATTGCTGGTGGTTCATACAGTAACACTTCATCGGCCTGTTGCCAGGATTGGGTGAGGGTGTTTTTATGAATACCCATTTTCATCGTATTAGAGCGCGGCTCGAGTACCGCAATAATTCGCTGCTGTCCCACCTTATTGCGCAGGCCGTCCAATGTGGTTGCGATAGCTGTGGGGTGATGGGCGAAATCATCATAGAGCGTAATGTCATTTATCGTTCCTTTAAGCTCCATGCGTCGCTTCACATTTTTAAATTGCGACAAGCCGACGATAGCATCGCCTATTTGCACACCAGCATGGTGAGCCGCAGCCAATGCCATCATTCCGTTATCAACATTATGCTGGCCTAATAATGACCAGTGCACCTCACCAACTTTAAACCCGTCCTTGATGACCTCAAAAACACTGCCGTCAGGGTTTATCAGATTGGCCTGCCACTCTTTACCTAAAAACTGCTGCTGACTCCAGCAGCCCCGATCCAGTGTTTGAGCAATGGCGGGGTTATCAGTGGGTGATACAATCAGCCCACTTTGCGGCACCATCCGCACTAAATGATGAAACTGCGTCTGAATTGCCGCCAGGTCAGCAAAAATATCAGCATGGTCGAATTCCAGGTTGTTGATAACCAAAGTTTTAGGACGATAGTGAACAAACTTAGAACGCTTATCGAAAAAGGCGCTGTCGTATTCGTCAGCTTCAATAACAAAAAACGGGCTGTCGCCGGTTCGTGCCGACACCCCGAAGTTTTCCGGCACGCCGCCAATCAGAAAACCGGGGTTAAGTCCGGCAAATTCTAAAATCCAGGCTACCATGCTGCTGGTCGTCGTTTTTCCATGGGTGCCAGACAGCGCAATTACCCATCGGTCATTGAGCAAATTCTCCAGTAACCACTGTGGGCCGCTGGTGTAGGGAAGATTGCGGTCAAGGACATATTCAACGGCTGGATTCCCGCGGGACATCGCGTTGCCGATGATCACGATATCCGGCTGTGGCTCAAACTGCGCAGTATCATAGCCTTCCGTTAAGGTGATACCCAGCGCTTCCAACTGCGTACTCATGGGCGGATATACATTGGTATCCGAGCCGGTGACGGTATGTCCCAGCGATTTTGCAATCGCGGCGATGCCTCCCATGAAGCTGCCACAAATGCCCAGAATGTGAACATGCATAGTTAAAACTGCCTTACTTATGATGTGGTTACTCTACCAGATGGCGAGAGCGGATCGAATAACTCATTTCCCTGTCGCCCGTTTCGCAGGTACAATCATCGACGCCGGTTAAAAAAGAATCGATGCAAATCATACCATTGGATTATGTTGGTGAATCATTTGCATATAACAATAAAAGACGGCTGGTTAATCAGGGATATGTTTATCCACACTGATCATATTTATAAACCCTACAAAAGACACAAGGCTTAAGCACACATGAAACGATTAAACTCACAGCTGCAGCACGACGGCGCGCCACTTGAACTGATTCTGTTGATCAGAACACTACTGGCCGGATGTAAGGAAATTTCCTTCCGGGTCAGTCAGGGCGCATTGGCAGGCGTGCTAGGTTCAACGTTAAGTGAAAATGTTCAGGGTGAGACACAGAAAAAACTGGATGTGATCTCCAATCAGATTCTTAAGGATACCTTGCGCGACTCCGGCTACGTGAAGGCCATCTCTTCAGAAGAAGAAGATACGGTTGTGCCATGTAATCCGGAAGGCAACTATCTGGTCAGTTTCGACCCCCTTGATGGCTCATCCAATACTGAAATCAACAGCCTGATTGGTACCATCTTCTCCATTACCCATGCACCACAATGGATGGAAGCTGACGATCCTTCCGCTTTTCTGCAGCCGGGTACACAGATGGTTGCCGCAGGGTATGTGCTTTATGGCCCTTCCACTATGCTGGCGATGACCACGGGGCGGGGAACTCACATTTATACACTGGATAAAACCCATGGTGGCTTCCTGCTGACCCACCCGAATGTAAAAGTCCCTGAGCAAACCAAAGAATTTGCTATTAATACGTCTAACGAAAGACACTGGGAAGAGCCGGTGAAAAATTATATCGGCGATTTGCTGGCCGGAACTGAAGGTCCGCGCGGTAAAGATTACAACATGCGCTGGGTGGCCGCGATGGTCGGCGATATTCACCGTGTGCTGTGTCGTGGTGGAATATTCATGTACCCGTTTGATAAACGTAACCCATCAAAGCCGGGTAAGCTGCGTTTACTGTACGAAGCCAACCCAATGGCATTTTTAATGGAGCAAGCGGGTGGTCTTGCGAACACAGGGCATGGCCGGATTATGGAAGTGATGCCCAAAGAAATTCACCAGCGGGTACCCACTATTTTGGGGTCAAAAGAAGAAGTGGAAACCTGTCTGACTTATTATCAGACTGATAAATAATCAGTTGAGCGCGCTGACAGCGAACAAGTGGGTATCACCAGTTTTTATTTTGCAGCGCGCACCGTATACTTTACTTATTGGCCACGCCTGAAGTCTGAGAGGTCTTTTTCGGCTTCACGTGGAAAAACGTTTTTAGCATAACTTAAGGAACCATTCATGAGTCTGAACGATGTTACTGCAGGTAGTAATGCACCTGATGAAGTTAACGTTATCATTGAAATCCCGGCGCACGCTGATCCGGTAAAATATGAAGTCGATAAAGACACCGGTGCGATGTTTGTTGACCGTTTCATGGCAACCTGCATGCATTATCCGGTTAACTATGGCTATGTTAACGATTCATTGTCAGAAGATGGTGACCCGGTAGATGTGCTGGTCATGACGCCATTCCCAATCCATAGCGGTTCAGTAATTAAATGTCGCCCGGTGGGTGTACTGAACATGACTGACGAGTCAGGCAAAGATGCAAAGATTCTGGCGGTTCCGGTTGATAAGCTGTCTACCATCTATCGCGATGTGAAAGAAATTACAGACGTGCCTGAGCTGACGAAGCAGCAGATTGAGCACTTCTTTACACACTATAAAGATCTTGAGCCTGGTAAATGGGTGAAAATTGATGGCTGGGCAGACGCTCAGGCGGCAAAAGATGAGATCACCAGCAGCATCAAACGTTTTGAGCAAAACAAATAAGTTGTTTTGTCATTAAAAAAGGGCCGTCAGGCCCTTTTTTAATGCGTGTTGACTTTCGCAGTGAACAAATTAGCCTGAGTATTGCTATCAGAATAAGTACAATAACACCAAGTGTCCGAACAGGATTGAATATGATGAGAAAATTAGTTGGCCTTTTTTTGCTTTTCGCTATGGCTGGAATATCTGCTAATGCGTTAAGCGCAGAGCCGCAGGAAGTCTATTGGGAAGATTTGGTACCGGAAGGCTTTAATGAGCTGGACGCGCCGGCAGTAGAGCATGAAGGGCAAATGACACAACTGCAGCCCGATGCGCCGGTGGTGGAAAAGTATGATGGCATGCAGGTAAAAATTCCCGGTTTTGTTGTGCCGTTGGAAGGCACTGCCGAACTAACAACAGAATTCTTACTGGTTCCGTATTTCGGTGCCTGTATTCACGTGCCGCCACCACCTTCTAACCAGATTGTATATGTGAAATTTGAAGAAGGTGTGGCCATCGATGACCTGTACGACGCTATCTGGGTGACCGGTACGCTTTCCACCAAAGGGTGGAAGGGAGACATAGCCTCTGTCGGCTATCGCCTGACCGGCCAGTCGGTCGCACCTTTCTAAACAGACCTGAGTTAATCAGACAGAAACGCTATTTTCTTGCCTGACAGGTAAATATGAAGGCGCCCGTGGCAAATATGCATACGACAAGAGTAAATAGCATGTATGCGACCGCTGCCATCGGGGCGCCATGAGACGCACTGGCACTAACCTCTTCTGGTGCCGGCTGATGCAAAAAACGCATCAGTAAACTCGCTGTAATGACCGCTGTTGCGGTCAGGCAGACAAACATGCCGATGCGTTTAATCATGCCTGTGGTTCGCGCGACCACGTAGCCATTCATCAACCCGCTTACCGCGCAGAATATCCAAATCAACATAGGTTTGCTCCTTTCGTCCCCCACTCACTTCCTCTGTAATGCTTTGGCGAAAAACATTATCGCGCTTTTTGTATTTGACGCAGTCGGAGTGTGTATCGTGAATTTCAATAGATACTCAGTAGGATGAAACCTTGGTCAGAATTTTGAATATAGGAGGTATATCTTAATAAATAACCGATTAATAGCATCTATTTTTCTGTAACGACAGCCAAATGGAAACGGCGTAGTGTAGATGTTACACGCCCGACAGGGGGAAACATCATGAATAAAGCAATAGTGGTAGAAGGCGGCGCAATGCGAGGTGTATTTGCTGCCGGTGTACTGGATGTCTTTATGCATCGCAAACATCAGTTCGATTTTGCGATTGGCGTCTCCGCTGGGGCAACCAATCTGGCCACCTACGTATCGCAAATACCCGGTTTAAGCCGCACTATCATCACTGAATATGCAACGCGCAGAGAATTTTTCAGTCCGCTTCGCTTTATTCGTGGTGGCCATATGACCGACGTGCACTGGTTATGGCATCAGTGCAGACAGCAACTGGACAGCCGGTTGCCTGAAATAAACACCGCAATCCCACTGTACGTCGGCGTCACTAATGTTGATACGGGGCAGTGTGATTATCTTCGGGCACAACCCGATAACATTGATGACTTAATGGTGGCGTCCTGCTCCATTCCCATGGCCTACCGTGACCAGCCTAAAATTGGCGAGCATCGTTATGTTGATGGCGGGGTAGCCGATGCAATTCCAGTGAAAAAAGCTTATGAGATGGGTGCCAGAGAGATAACGGTCGTACTGTCGCAGCCTTTGGGCTTCTCAAAGCCTACAATCAAGTCTCCCTGGTTGTTTGAACGTCTTTACGGACATCAGCCGCAGTTAATGCAAACACTGTTATCCCGCCCCGGTATTTACAATGAGACGCTGGCGTTTCTCAAAAACCCTCCTGCCGACTTAGCGTTAACGCTGGTGGCACCACCGGCTGATTTTCAGGTCAAACGATTGACGATGGATAAGAAAAAGCTGACAAGAGGCTATAAGCTGGGCAAGATCGCTGCACTTAAAACCTTAAAAGCACAGCGGCTTGCCGCAGCCTGAAGGCAGGGCAGTAACGCGACCGCTACTGGTTACCCTGTGGCGTGTAAATGTGTTCGGCACGGCTGAATAATAGCCAGGACGTCAGTATATATTTATCGTTACTTTTTGGCATTTGACCACGGTGAGTATGGGTAAAGTAAGCAGGAGCAATAACCATTCGACCGGCCTTGGGTGACACAGATGTATTCTGGTAGTAAAAGTCAGTTTCGCCGCCTTCTTCCACATCATTTAGGTAAAACATAAATAACAGCACCCGATGCAACGCATCGTTATGAGGAAGTTGCGGGTAAACTTCTGAGTGCCAGTACGGATAGCCGCCTTCGCCAGCCGTATAACGCTGGGCATTTACCTCGCCGATACGGAACAGGTAGTTAAGCAGGTTAGCCAGATTAGGCTTGCCCACTTCCTCAAAGTTTTCATGTGTAAGCTTAACCGGTTCGCCGGTTTTAGGGTGTCGCACTGTCAATCCAATAGGCCCGACCAGCGCGAAAAAATATTTCTCTATATAGTTAAGCAGTGCCTGACCGGTCTTTTCCATAACAGGCTTAAACAGGGGCGCAAACTCTTCGCGTTCACTGAAGGAGACATCCATACTGCGCTTTTTATCCAAATCAACCCCGCCACCGGTGCGGCCGGGGGATAAATTCGGGCTGCTATCAAACTTATCAATGATTTGTGCACACAAATGTGGATCCAGCACATCATCGATAACTTCAATAAAATTGTTCTCATTATTCATCGTCAGACTCCAGAAGATGAACCATCAGCTTATCTTTTACCGCTTCAGAAATCGGTGCAGAGCACTGATTCTGATAATCAAAGTTGACCAGGGTAGTGGTGCCGGTCGCGCACTTTTGGTCGTTTTGCCATACTTCCTGGTGGGTCACAAACGAGCTGCGCCCGATGCGTTTAATGTACGTTTTTATGGTGACCGGCTTACCGTAAAAAAGCTGATGATGAAAATCGACATGGTAACTGGCCAGTATCAGTGGCCACTTCTTAATATCCAGCGTAGGCACAAAATACGCAAAAACGGGATCTCTGGCAGCTTCAAACCACTGCACCAGTACCGTATTGCCGACATGACCTAACGCGTCAGTTTCACAAAACCTGACATCGAATGTTTGTTCTAAGGGATGTGCTTCACTCATAGATGGTCGATTAACCCTTTATATACAGTGCTTCCACCTTAGCATGGTGAAAGCACCAGTCAAAACTACGCCCGCTGCTTATCCAGCATTGGCTTTAAAAAACGGCCGGTATGAGAGACCTCCTGAACGGCAACGTGTTCAGGTGTACCTTCAGCAATAATCTGACCGCCGCCAGAGCCGCCTTCGGGGCCCAGATCCACAATCCAGTCAGCGGTTTTGATCACATCCAGATTATGCTCGATCACCACCACCGTATTACCATGGTCACGCAAACGATGCAGAACCGCCAGCAGCTGTTTAATGTCGTGAAAATGCAGACCAGTTGTGGGCTCATCCAGAATATACAGAGTCTGGCCGGTATCGCGCTTGGACAACTCTCTGGCTAACTTCACCCGCTGTGCTTCACCGCCTGACAAGGTGGTGGCTGCCTGACCTAAGCGAATGTACGCCAAGCCTACGTCTTTGAGGGTCTGCAACTTGCGGGCAATGGCTGGAATCGGGTCGAAAAATTCGCGGGCCTCTTCCACCGTCATATCCAGTACTTCGTTGATATTTTTACCCTTGTACTGCACTTCCAGTGTTTCGCGGTTATAGCGTTTGCCTTTACACACATCACAGGACACGTAAATATCAGGCAAAAAGTGCATTTCGACTTTGATCATGCCATCACCCTGACATGCCTCACAGCGCCCGCCTTTAACATTAAAACTAAAACGACCAGGTTTGTAGCCACGCGAACGCGCTTCCTGCGTACCGGCAAATAATTCCCGTATCGGCGTGAATATACCGGCATAGGTCGCCGGGTTAGAGCGCGGTGTTCGCCCAATCGGGCTTTGGTCTATATCGACCACCTTGTCCAGGTGCTCAAGCCCGCTCATGCTTTTATGCGGTGCAGGTTCATTGGCTGTTGCATTGTTGAGTTCTCGCTGTGCAATACGATAGAACGTATCGTTAATCAGCGTCGATTTACCAGAACCCGAAACGCCTGTTACACAGGTCATCAAACCCACCGGAATATTCAGCGTGACCGATTGCAGGTTGTTGCCAGAGGCGCCTTCCAGGGTCAGCAATTTTTTCTTGTCCGGCTTGTTGCGTTCAGGCGGAATTTCAATTTCTTCCCGACCAGACAAGTATTTTCCGGTAAGTGAGTCCTCACTGTTGATGATGTCATCGACGGTCCCTGCGGCAATAATTTCCCCGCCATGAACCCCGGCTCCCGGGCCAATATCAATCACATAATCGGCTTCGCGAATGGCATCTTCGTCGTGCTCAACCACCAGCACGGTGTTGCCCAGGTCACGCAATCGGGTAAGCGTCGCCAGCAATCGCTCATTGTCGCGCTGATGCAGACCAATTGAGGGCTCATCAAGTACATACATAACCCCCACTAATCCGGCACCAATCTGGCTGGCCAGACGAATACGCTGCGCTTCACCGCCTGATAACGTATCAGCACTGCGTGACAGGTTAAGATAGTTGAGGCCGACGTTAACCAGAAAACCCAGGCGGTCCTGGATTTCTTTAAGAATCTTATCGGCAATCTGCGCTTTCTGGCCGGCTAGATCCAACGTTTCAAAAAAGTCGAAGGCATTGGCAATGGACATTTCAGCGATGTCAGGCAGATTGGTCTGCTGAATAAACACATTACGTGCTTCTTCGCGTAACCGCGAGCCGCCACAGCTGGTGCAAGGCTGCTGACTTAAGTATTTAGCCAGTTCTTCACGCACTGCATTAGACTCGGTCTCCCGGTAGCGACGCTCCATGTTCGGTATGACACCCTCAAAGGGATGTTTACGCTCCATGATATCGCCGCGGTCGTTGATATATTTAAACTTCAGCGATTTGCCTTTCGAGCCATACAGCACCACGTCGCGGTCTTCTTTGGTGAGCTCAGCAAAGGGTTTGGTCAGGTCAAAGCCGTAGTGGTCAGCGACCGCCTGCAACATCTGAAAGTAATAATAACTCCGTTTATCCCAGCCACGAATGACCCCGCCTGACAGGCTCAGCTCATCGTTGTTGATAATGCGTGAGGGATCGAAAAACTGACGAGTGCCTAATCCATCACAGGTCGGACAGGCGCCCGCCGGATTGTTAAAAGAAAACAGACGTGGCTCAAGTTCACTCAGGCTGTAGCCGCAGTGGGGACAGGCAAAGTTAGCAGAAAAAACCGTGGGTTCAGCATCTGGATTGTCCATATCCACAACACGGGCTGTGCCGCCGGATAATTCCAGAGCTGTCTCAAAAGATTCTGACAGACGCAGCTGCAGGTCATCGCGAACTTTAAAGCGATCGACCACCACTTCAATAGTGTGCTTCTTATGCAAATCAAGTTCGGGCGGATCCGATAAGTCGCACACCTCACCATCAATTCTGGCCCGGATATAACCCTGCGCGGCAAGATTCTGCAGTAATTTTACGTGCTCACCCTTGCGGTCTGAGACTACCGGCGCCAGTAGCATCAGCTTACTGCCTTCAGGCATCTCGAGCACTTTATCCACCATCTGACTGATGGTTTGGGCGTCCAGCGGCTCATCGTGGGTCGGGCACCGCGGCGTGCCAACCCGTGCGAATAATAAGCGCAGGTAATCGTATATCTCGGTGATAGTGCCCACCGTTGACCGCGGGTTATGTGATGTGGACTTTTGTTCAATGGAAATGGCCGGCGATAACCCCTCAATGTGGTCTACATCTGGCTTTTCCATCATAGACAGAAACTGGCGCGCGTACGCCGACAACGACTCAACGTAACGGCGCTGACCTTCTGCATACAACGTATCAAATGCCAGGGATGATTTTCCGGATCCGGATAAGCCTGTAATGACAACCAGCTTATCTCTGGGAATTGTTAAATCGATATTCTTCAGATTGTGAGTGCGAGCACCCTGTATTTCGATTTTATCCATTGAAACCCATAATTAGCCAAAAATTCCAGTATGCCACACTGGGTGTTAAAAATATTGTTTAGTTACGCCAGCGTAAGGGGGCAGATCATTTGATGAAAAAGGTGTCATGGGCGTAAAAGCTTTTTATGGTACACTGCGCAGCGAAGTGTAATGACAGGATAATGTAAGGTTTTGAACGCGTTAGAGGTACGCGCAGCAGTGTCACTGGCACTGGTTTATGTGCTGCGCATGATGGGTTTATTCATGGTAATGCCAGTGCTGGCCGTTGCTGCTATGGATTATCCTGATTACTCGCCGGTATTGGTAGGCCTGGCCGTAGGTGGCTACGGTCTGACGCAGGCTGCGCTGCAAATACCAATGGGTATGTTATCTGATCGCTGGGGACGCAAACCCGTTATTCTGTTCGGCCTGAGCGTTTTTGCTGCTGGCAGCTTTATTGCCGCTTCTGCTGACTCACTGGCCTGGATGATCGCCGGACGCATTTTACAGGGCGCTGGCGCCATAGCCGGGGCCATTATGGCATTGGCCACCGATGTCAGCCGCGAAACCCAGCGCGCCAAGGTTATGGCTGTTATTGGTATAGCCATTGGGTTCTCTTTTTATCTTGCTGTGCTTGCTGGCCCTTTGATTGCCAATAGCTGGGGGCTGTGCGGGATTTTTGCACTGACCGGGGTGCTCGCTATTTGCTGCATGCCACTGATTCAATGGGCAGTACCTACTGTGGCGATGCAAAGCAGTGGTGATGTACTGCCTCAACGCGGTCAGCTTCGCCGCCTGGTATTCTCCTCTCAGCTCTGGCGGCTTAATGTTAGCGTGTTATTACTGCATATGATGATCACGCTGCTGTTTGTACAGTTGCCTGTCACCCTCGTACATTTCGACCTGACGCTGGACAGTCACTGGATGCTTTATTTGCCGGTATTGGTCGCTTCTGTTATCGGTCTGATTATTCTGATGGGAATTGGCAAAGGCCAGACGCCTCGCAAAGTCGTACTGGTCGCAGCGCTGTTTATGACCGTCGCCTTTGCCATGCTGGGTGCACAGGATCATCACCGCTGGGTCGTTGTGGGGGCTGTTATTCTTTTCTTTACCGGTTTCAATTATCTGGAAGCAAGCTTTCCGGCGCTGGTATCCAGTATTGCGCCGGCCGGTGAAAAGGGCACCGCCATGGGCATTTATGCCAGCTTTCAGTTTTTCGGTGCGTTTTTAGGTGGTGTTCTGGCGGGTATCGTCGCTGATCACTGGACCGCTGAGACGGCCTATTTTGTCGGTGCTGTCGCGGCATCATGCTGGCTGCTCATTCTGCGCGGCCTGGACGAAGTGAACCGCATCAAACGTGTTGCGTTTAAATGGCAGGGCACCAGCGAGGACATCTCTGCTTTGCGTGACGCCTTCAGTAAATTAGCGGGTGTACAGGAAACAACGTTTTCGGTGCCTGATGGTATGATTTATCTGAAAGTAACCGGCCAGTTTGACCGTGAGGCGGCCAACCAGATACTGCGCCGTTATCCCGGTCCTGCAGCATAGCAACAGCTGGACATCGTTCGTACTCCTCCTTAAAAACAGGATAACTATGATAGATTTAAGCGCGTATCAGGGGATTATTTTTGATATGGATGGCACGCTGGTAGATTCCATGGGGTCACACCTGATTGCCTGGGAGAAAACCTGTGATGCGTTCGGTTATCCCTTCGACAGGGAATACATGCATAAGCTTGGCGGCATTCCGACCCGCAAAACGGTGGAGATGCTAAATGATGCGTTTGCAAAGACGCATGATGTTGAAAAAGTTTCAGCTTACAAAGAGTCGACTTGGAAGCAATTAGATCATACTCCGACCCTGATTGAGGATACTCTGGCAGTTTTTAATCATTACTATCCGACAATGCCTGTCAGCATCGGTACCGGCGCCGAGCGCGAAGATGCAGAAGCTTTACTTCATTATCATAGTATACTCGACAAAATTACGGCTCTGGTCACTGCTACAGATGTCACACATGGCAAGCCTCATCCTGAAACATTTTTGACGGCGGCTGAAATCATGAAGGTTTCGCCCGAAAAATGCGTGGTGTTTGAAGACACGCGGATCGGACTGGAAGCGGCGCATCGTGCCGGCATGGATTGCTATCTGGTTGAAAACGGAACGATTACGCAGCCCCTGCACGCGGCCAGTGATTCGAACAAGTAAATCGAAGTAGTTTTTAGTGGTTTAATCAGCATATGAACATACTGTCTTTTCGTTTCTGGATTCTGTGCGTTTGTGTTTTGTTGGGCGGGTGCGCCATTGATGTCAGTTCAGGCTCATTTGTACATCAGGACTCAAAGGTAATGCCCCTGGACACCACGCAGTTACACCAGCGGGTCAATGAAGACGAGGCTGAGGTCTCAATCACTACGGTAGAGCTTACCAATGCTCAGGGACTGACACTAAAAGGTGTTGCGGTTTCCTATCCCAATCCAGTGGTCAATATCGTCTTTTTTGCCGGTAACGGCATGAGTATTTCAAACTCTTCGGGTTTGATGCATAGGTTTGGTCAAATCCCTGCCAATATTTTGTGGGTGGATTATCAGGGCGTCGGCGCCAGTCAGAAAGCGACCAGCATGCGAATGGCGAACCTGAAGGCCGATGCGCTGCAGGTTTACGATTATGGCAGAAGTGTTTTCCCCTCACACCTGCCCACCGTTGTGCATGGTATTTCAATGGGAAGCATTGTAGCCAGCTATGTGGCTTCTGTTCGTGATGTTGATGGTCTGGTGCTGGACGGTCCGATTAACCGGGTTACCGATGTTGCGCAAAATATGATTCCGGCCTGGACTAAATATTTTACCTATCTGGAAGTGTCTGCGGATTTGGCGCTGGTGGATAATGCCGACTACATTCGCAATTATCAGGGGCCGCTGATGATTTTGACCGGACGAAATGATGAGCTAACCCCGGTCAAGTTCGGGCGTGAGCTGTATGACATATCACCCAGCATGAATAAGGAAATCATCATAGTGCCGGGGGCGGAACACGCCGAAACCATGGAGCATCGGCGTGTTATTCCAAAATACCTGGAATTTATCAGATCGTTCGACCAGTTCCCCGGCTACTAAGGTTAGTTTCTGAAATTGACGCCGCTGTCGGTGGCAAACAGTGCAAACATACTGTAAATCGCCGTGTTGGTTTTCAGCGCGGCCTTATCAACCTTATCCAGCGTGTCGTTTTCAGTGTGGTGAAAGTCAAAATAATCACTGCCGTCAGGGTTAAAGTTAACCGCAGGCTGCCCTGCATTGCCCAGGGCGCTCATATCCGACTGGCCCTTTGCGTTATTGGTGTCCGCCATGGTCACGCCAAGTGGCGCAAGCAGCTGCGCAAATGCGCGCATATCCTCCAGCGATTGCTCTGATACGCCGGGTGCAAGCTCATAAATTTTACCATTGCCGAAGTCCCACTCAGCGCCGATAACATGGTTATCCATCTCATTCTTGTGCTTTTCGACATAATCTTTAGCACCGTGCAAACCGATTTCCTCAGCTGCGAACAAAATGACGCGCAATGTACGTTCAGGGCGCGCTTCCAATTGACTCAGATAGTGACCGGCGGCAAGGGTGATACCAACACCTATACCATCATCGACAGCACCGGTGCCCACATCCCAGCTATCCAAATGCGCGCCAAGGGTGACTACCTGCTCTGGATGTTTTGACCCGGTGACCTCACCAATGACATTGGCAATGGTCGTCGTTTTACTTTTGGTTTTTCCATTATCCATCTTAATGGAAAATGTTACCGGCTCATCGCGGGTCAGCATGGATTCCAACAGGTCTGCATCTGGATTTGACAGGGCAAGCGCGGGGATTTTTTTGACGTCGTCCTGATACATTTGGACGCCAGTATGGGCAAAGCGATTGGTATCGGTACCCACAGAGCGCATGATAAATCCAACCGCACCTTTTTTGGCCGCTTCTGACGCACCGGATACGCGGGCGCCGACTGCTTTACCGTACCCGTGGCCATCGCGATGACGCTCCATCTGATAGGTAACAAACGCAATTTTATTTTCGAGTGAACCAGCAGGAGCGTCTTTCAGGGCATCCAGGTTATCAAACGCCACCACCTCAGCGGAAAGTGTCTCACCATTGGTACCAACACTGTTACCCAGCGCGAGTGCTTTAACATGTTGCGGGTAGGGCGCAGTAATCTGGGCATCAAGTTCACCGCGCTGCCACAGGGTAGCCTCGCTTTCCTCTGTCCAGACCTTATCAAAGCCCAGCGATTTCATTTTATTCACCGCCCACTTTACAGAAGCCTTCTCTGCAGGTGTGCCGACCATTCTGGGGCCAACCTCAGTGGTCAGTGATTCGATAATGTCGTAAGACAGATCGTCATTAATGGCTTTATCTTTTATTACCTGGATTTGTTGTCTGGTGTCTCCCGCCAGTCCGTCAGCCCAAGTGACAGCGGTGGTAAGAACAAGCAAGCCGGCCAACGCCGACTTCAATGGAAAGGGGATTAGCATGTTATTTCCTGTGGTTATTATTTTAATGACATCATCAGCGTTGCCGTCGACGATGAACAGCGCAGCACGACCAAGCCGGCAGAAAAAGCGACTGATGTCCGGTCAGTCGTCTGATTGGCGCGGCGCGTAGCCCACCTGGGTTTTTGCTACATAATCATGCAGGCACCGGCGCGATTTGCCGAAAATAAGAAGCGGATCGGCGAGCGAGATAAAAGAGCCAATAAAGGGAATTGAATAAGCAACCGCCATGGGCAGGTAGCGCAAGAAAACATAGCGGGAAAACGTTGCTTGCTGACCGTTTAAATCTTCCACCCGGATATGCAGAAAATGCTTACCCACGGTTTGTGCGTAGGTGGCAATAAAGTAGCCGTGAATGATTACAAATGCACAAATGCTGTAAACTACTGCAGTTACCATCATGCTGACATCAGGCTGCTGTAGGCGCTCAAAGCCAAAATATATCCACAGAGGAATCCCTGAAACGATAGCGATCAACAAATCGATAAGAAATGCGGCAAACCGCTCTCGCCTGCGCGCCAGCTTGTGATGCTCGATATCATTAATGGTATCAAGCTCCTCTTCTTCACGATTTCTGATGTATTGAGAAAGCAGCGCCGCACGTTCGGGGTGGGCGTCCTTATCCAGATGCTCATAGGCTTCACGTAGCTCTGCCAAAGAATAACTTTCGTAATCCGGTGCCTGCACAATCTTTCACTCTTTGTTTACGTTAGCTGCAGTGTAACGGGCAAAAAGAAAAACGCCAACAGGACACAGGGACGTCATAATGCTAAGAATCATCTTTCAACCGGTGGAACAACTTCAATAAATGCAAATTATCTTTAAGAATCGGCGCTTTAAATTTTTACTGAATGACGTATAACAGAGCTATCTGACTCTATCTGAGCTGCTTATGGCTGACTTTGATCCTGCAAACCATCCTCACCGCCGGTATAACCCGCTGACCGACGAGTGGGTGTTGGTCTCACCTCACCGCGCTAAACGCCCCTGGCAGGGACAGTCTCAAGCGCAAGCGCCGCAAACGTTACCTGCCTACGACGAAACCTGCTTTTTGTGTCCCGGAAATACCCGGGCCAGTGGCGATAAAAATCCTGATTACCCGGGCACTTTTGTGTTTGATAATGACTTCGCCGCACTCAAATCTGATACGCCAGCTCACGAAAATGCCGAACCGCTGTTTCAAATGCATACAGAGCAGGGCTGTAGTCGGGTGATCTGCTTTTCGCCTTATCACAATAAGTCATTACCCGAGCTAACGGATTCACAAAGGCTGGCCGTAGTACACACGTGGATTGAACAAACCTCCTTGCTGGGCCAGCGCTACAACTGGGTACAGGTATTTGAGAACAAAGGAGCGGTAATGGGGTGTTCAAATCCTCACCCTCATGGCCAGGTCTGGGCTCAGCAGCATCTGCCTACTCAGGCAAAGCGAAAGCGAAAGCAGTTTACGGATTATTTTAAACAGCATGGCTGTAGCCTGTTAAATGATTATGCACAGCGAGAGCTGGATTACGGCGAGCGCGTGGTGCGCAGTAATGCCGACTGGATGGCGGTGGTGCCTTATTGGGCCGCGTGGCCTTTTGAAATTTTGCTTTTGCCACGGTTTGAGGCGCAGTCGCTTACTGAGCTTGAAAGCACGACGCAGCAGTCACTGGCCGACATTATCGGGCAAATCACGATTTGCTACGATAATTTGTTCAACACGTCATTTCCTTATTCGATGGGGTGGCATAGCGCACCGTTTGACCGTGATAGTCAACCGGAGTGGGGATTACATGCGCATTTTTTTCCACCTTTGTTGCGCTCAGCGTCAGTGAAAAAGTTTATGGTCGGCTATGAAATGATGGCTGAAGCACAGCGAGATTTGACGCCTGAGCAGGCGGCGCAACGTCTGCAGGTACTGCCAACAGTACATTATCGGGACACCTGTTATGAAAAATGAAGCACTGAAAGCAAAATTTCAGGCCTTTTTTGGTCATGACCCGGCGATTACTGTGCACGCGCCCGGCAGGGTTAACCTTATTGGAGAACACACGGACTACAATGGTGGCTTCGTTTTACCGGTAGCGATTAATTACGGTACAACGATCGCCGGCTCTGCGCGTCAGGACAGCAAGGTCGACGTCGTCGCTCTGGATATTAATGAAGAAAGTAATCAGTTCGATCTTTCCGATATCACCTATACTCACAAACAGAGTTGGGCCAACTATGTGCGCGGAGTGCTGAAGGTGGTGCAAGAGCGTTACCCTGATGTGCGTGGCGTAAATCTGATGGTGACCGGTGACGTGCCACAGGGGGCTGGTCTGAGTTCGTCAGCGTCTTTTGAAATTGCACTGATTCGATTGCTGACGCAGCTTTTTAGCTTACCCATTGATGGCATTGAGGCTGCGCAGATTGGCCAGGAAGCAGAAAATTCATTTGTCGGGTGTGCCTGCGGCATCATGGATCAACTGATAAGTGCAATGGGGAAACCGGGCCATGCGATGCTGCTTGACTGTGATCAGCTAAACATTGCGCACACGCCGGTCCCTGCGTCGCTGGCGATTATGATTATCAATTCTAACGTGCGCCGCGGACTGGTGGACAGTGCATACAATATTCGACGACAACAATGCGAACAGGCTGCCGAAGCGATGCACGTTACCTCATTACGCCAGGCATCACTGGCGATGCTAGGCGATGCTAAGCGTAATATGAGTGATACCGTTTACCGCCGCGCACGGCACGTGATTACCGAAAACGCGCGTACCGAATCAATGTTTAACGCACTGCAGAATCAGAATGTTGCTGTTATCAGTGAGTTGATGGCGCAGTCGCATGCCTCAATGCGTGACGATTTTGAGATTACCGTGCCTGAAATCGATTATCTGGTGGAGCTTGTCCATGGCCAGATAGGGGATAGTGGCGGTGTACGCATGACCGGGGGCGGATTTGGCGGGTGCGTTGTGGCGTTGATACCAAAAAATCGTGCATTAGACGTGACTAATACGGTTAATAAATTCTATCATGCACAAACGGGCCTGAAACAATCTGTTTACGTTTGCTCGGCTGAAGGTGGGGCATTCGCCTGAATGACTCACGCTGTAAAAAAATAAAATAACAACATGTGTTGGGAAAGCTATGAACATCGAAACACTGGATCTGGCAGTATTTGTTATCTACGTTATTGCCCTGATTGGTATTGCCTGGTGGGTATCCAGAGACAAAAAGGGTCATGAAAAAGACACCAACGACTACTTCCTGGCAGGCTCCAGTTTACCGTGGTGGGCCATCGGCGCCTCACTGATTGCGGCAAATATTTCAGCTGAACAAATCATTGGAATGTCTGGCTCAGGGTATGAAATAGGTCTGGCAATTGCCTCCTATGAATGGATGGCGGCGCTGACGTTGATCATTGTGGGCAAATACTTCCTGCCGATTTTCCTGAAACATAAAATCTACACAATGCCGCAGTTTTTAGAGCAACGTTATGATCACCGTGTACGCATGGTCATGGCGGTGTTTTGGCTGGCTGTCTATATTTTTGTGAATCTGACGGCCGTACTATGGCTGGGCGCGCTGGCTATCAATACCATTGCGGGTGTTGAGCTGATGTACGGCATGATTTTCCTCGGTTTATTCTCCCTTGCTTACTCGTTGTATGGTGGTCTCAAGGCCGTGGCCATGACAGATATTATCCAGGTAGTACTACTGGTCATCGGCGGGCTATTCTTGTCATTCACTGCGCTGGACATGATTAGCGGAGGCAACGGTGCATGGCAGGGCTTTATTGATCTGACAGAGCGACTACCGGGCAAATTCGATATGATTTTGTCCGAGGACAACCCGCACTATAAGAGTCTGCCGGGAATCTCTGTGCTGATCGGTGGGATGTGGATCATGAATCTGTCTTACTGGGGCTTTAATCAATACATTATTCAACGGACACTGGCTGCTAAAAGCGTGAGCGAAGCGCAGAAGGGCATTGTTTTCGCCGCGTTTTTAAAGCTGTTGATGCCTCTTATAGTTGTTTTGCCAGGTATCGCGGCAATTATTCTTTCGCCAGAACTGGATAAAGCTGACCAGGCCTATCCCTCCATGATGACGCTGATGCCGGTGGGCCTCAAAGGGCTAATCTTTGCTGCGCTGGTCGCTGCCATTGTGTCGTCGCTGGCTTCAATGACCAACAGTGTATCGACCATTTTCACCATGGATATTTATAAAGATCGTCGACCTGATAAAAGTCAGCACCATTATGTAACAGTGGGTCGGATAGTCAGCTTTCTTTCACTGGTTATCGCGATGCTGGTGGCAAAACCGTTGTTAGGAAACTTCGACCAGGCATTCCAGTATATTCAGGAGTTTACCGGCTTTTTCACACCGGGCATCTGTGCCCTGTTCGTACTGGGCATGTTCTGGAAAAAAACCACTGCAAACGGTGGCTTAGCTGCCGCGCTGGGCTCGTTTGTATTCAGCCTGCTGTTCTGGATATTCCTGCCAGAACTGCCGTTTATTGATCGTGTTGGTATCGTGTTCTTATTATGTGTTGGCGCTGCAGTCGTTATTTCGCTGGTACAAAACAAAGGGGCTCATCCCAATGCTGTTGAACTCAGTGAAGTACAATTTGGTACCACAAAGGGCTTCAACTACGCTTCGTTAGCTGTTGTAGCCATTCTTATCGCGGTTTACACCACGTGGTGGTAACGACACTAAGGCAGTGTAGCACTACATCGCCTTAATCCGATCCTTGAGACAGTTCAAAGGCAGTGAATAGCGATTATTATAAATAAATCAGTGCCCTAACGAGGCTGGCGTGAGAATTTTCCCGCAGCGCCTCTGTTTTTCGTTATAATAATGTGCTTTGATTTGTGCATTATGAGCGAATCATAATTCATTACCATATTCGTTCAGGCTTAACAGCCTGACAGTAAAAGATAAACAGGAGACATCGATGGCAAGTAGAGGCGTGAACAAGGTAATCCTGGTAGGAAACCTTGGTAATGATCCTGAAGTAAGATACATGCCTAATGGTAATGCCGTAGCTAACCTGAGTCTGGCCACCAGCGAAAGCTGGAAAGATCAGCAAGGCCAGGTACAAGAGCGCACGGAATGGCATCGGTTAACCATGTATCGCAGACTGGCAGAAGTTGCTGGCGAATACCTGAAAAAAGGCTCACAGATTTACGTTGAAGGTAAACTTCAAACCCGTAAATGGCAGGACCAGCAAGGCCAAGACCGTTTCACGACGGAAATAATCGTTGACCAGATGCAAATGCTGGGCGGTCGCGGCGAAGGCCAGGGTGGTGGTCAGCCACGTCAGCAGGGTAACCAGAATCAGGGCGGTTATCAGCAACAGCAAGGCGGCTATCAGCAAAATCAAAACCAGAACCAGGGCTACGGCAACCAGCCTGCTCAGCGTCCTAATCAGGGCGGTCAGGGCAATCAGGGTGGCCAGAATACCAAGCCACCAATGGCTGAACCTGATTTTGATTTTGACGACGATATCCCGTTTTAAGGACTATCAGAGTTTACTGTTAATATTTTTATAAGAGCCTGTTTTTACAGGCTCTTTTTTTGTCTGATTCGCTGCGCGTTGTAATAGCCAAGAGTGCAGATGTCGCTATGAGTATAAGAGCACTCTGACGACCGAAACTGGCCCGCTGGCAAACAATAGGTTTGATTCTTCAGCGTGATTAAAAAGGATTTTATTGTGAAATTAGTTGTGGCTATTTTTCTGATGTTAACCAGTTATTGTGCGTGGGCGAGTGACGCATCTGCGGTTGATATCGCTATCGAAAAGTCAAACCAGGGTGAGTGGACGGTAACGTATAAAATGCAGAAGCCGGCAGCCCGTTTGAGCTTTATCAGAAATCCTGATGATTCCAGAACTAAGCGCTGGCAGCCTGAATCCCCAGGGTTTGAGATTGTTTATGTTGATAACCACGAGTATATCGTCAGAACTGACAGCACAGATTTTACAGAAGTGAGCGTACGCCTGACGCCAACTTATCAACATCTTCCCAAAGATTATGCGCCTTTTTCTCCCTATTCTGATGGAGGCGTTCTGATTTATACAGGGCGTCTTTTTGCCTGTATTGATACCTGCAGCAATAATGTAAACCGGTGGAAGTTTTCCATGTCGGTGCCTGAAAACGAGCATATAGTAATGAAGGGCCAGGTCCAAACAGGAAAGGCGCGCTGGATAGATACCAATGAAGGGATGAACATTTATGTTGGCTCACAACAGCCTATCGAAACGCCGAATGTTATAGCAGTGATTGATCCGGGATTGCCAGAAACCATAAGACGATCATTAGATGCTGACATTCCTGAGTTGATGACTTATTTTGAGTCAAAACTCGGAAAGCTTCAGGGCACAAAGCCAATGCTATTTGCTTCATACGCAAATACCGCGGGGCACTCGTCACAGGGGGGCACATTACCCAATCAGATCTTTATGCATTGGAATGTGAATAACCTGGATAAGCAAGTCGAAGATGACAGCTTTCTCAATGATACTATCTGGTTTTTTGCCCATGAAGTTGCACACCTCTATCAGTGGAATAACAAAGCTGGTTTCAATGGTGAACAGCATGAATCCTGGCTACATGAAGGCCATGCAGAGTGGTCAGCGGCTTCAGCGCTACAGGAGCTATTTCCTGAAAAGGGAAATTATGTAACCACTAAAATAGCAAACGCCAGTTCACAATGTTCCAAAGGGTTGCTGGAAACTTCCCTTGTAGAGGCAGCTAGCGAAGGCCGGTTCGACTTGTACTATTCTTGTGGTTTGCTGATTCATCAGGCTATTGATGCACAATTAGAGAAAAGTGGAAAACGGGACTCTTATTCATTGTGGGCGGACTTCCGAAAGCGCGCGGGAAAAGGTAACGAAGAAGCCAGTGACGTGTTTTTATCACTTACAGAGACCTGCACATCGAAAACGTTCGTGAAAAAAATCGAACGGATTCTTGAAGGTAAACTAGCATCCCCGGAAGAATCACTGAATCTGTAGTGACTCATGTTTGATTTGATACTTGTGTTAAGAAGATCAGACGGGACTTAGTATCAACTCCCAAGTGCAACATTGATTAAGCATAATCATTCTTCATCTCCCAGGGTGTTTTAAATCCAAACCGTTTTCGGGGACGACTATTCAGCCGCCTCTCGATAGCTTCGCATTGCTGCTGTGTCACTTCCTTCATTGATGTCCGCTTTGGTAGATACTGCCTAATCAACCCGTTTGCGTTTTCGTTACTTCCCCGCTCCCAGGAGTGATGCGGTGTAGCGAAGTAAAACAGCACCTTTGCTCTCTTCTCAATTTCTTTGTATTGATGGAATTCGGTACCGTTATCGGCGGTAATTGTTTTTATTGGTAACGGACTGTTTTTTATCAATCGAATGGTAGCTTTGTTAAGTGAAGCTGTGGTTCTGTCTGGCAGTTTGCCTATCAGTAAATACCCTGTAGCGCGCTCAACTAACGTGACAATGCAGTCCTTGGTACCATGACCGATGACGGTATCAATTTCCCAATGCCCTATCTCTTGTCTGTCTTCAACAGGTTTTGGACGTTCAGAAATATGGCGCTTATCTGCCAGGCGACCACGGCTGTCATAAGCTTTATAGCGCTTACGCCGCCGCTTTAAAGACTGCCTCAGGCATTGCCAGAGCTCACCTCCCGCAGCTTTGTCCCGCCAGATGTATTGATAAATACTCTCGTGACTAACACACTTGTGGCCATGACGTTTGAGAAAGCCAGATATCTGCTCAGGACTCCACTCATAGCCCAATAATACACGAACCAGAATAAAGTCAGACTCTGTTAACTTTATGCCACTGCGACTTTTACGCCGGCGCACACGTATTCGGCGCTGTGCTATCGGCGGCCTGTAGGCACCATCAATGCTCCAGCATGAATTCCGTTTTACTTCGCGCCAAATTGTTGTGCGGTGTCTGCCCAATGCGTTTGCTATCTGAGGAACTGACAACCCTTGCTTTCTAAGCGCAGACAACATATACCTTTCATTCTCGGTGAGCTGTTTGTACTTCATTTCATTTACCTTCTTGCCGGAAAGAAAATGGAGAAGTAACGATAGCTCACCGTTTTAATTTTTGGGCGCGTTGCAGTTACTATATGAATTCGGGGGACCTAACAGTCAATTAAGCGCGAACAGCGGTCGCTCGACTTCCTTCCGATGAAGGTCCGCTGAAGACAAAGTATAGTCACTCAAACCCCGCTCAGGGGAAATAACACGTGGGCTAAAATTTGGATCGAAGCGACTGAGTCCACGTATTATTGCCACAAGGATCTTGGGATCGATTACTGCGGTTTGTTAGCTTTTTCCATTCTTACAATCGAATGGCGTGGGTATATTTCTTTGGTGGTACTCGATAACTTTTCTATGATTTTTTCTATTGAGCCGCAGAGTGAATCAACAGAACTAATTGTTGTCTCAGTTAAGCCAATCATAGTGGAAAACAAATTTTCACCAAGTGTTGTATTCAGTTGAGAGTAGCTGATAGTTTGACCATGGACAAAACTAGCCTCGTCCATCTTCTTTTGAACCTCATTTCGATGAAGATCGTTTCTTACTGTAATTAGTTCAACTGTCGAATTGATTTCGTCTTGGACTTCCAATACTTGCTGAAGAAGTAATGCATTTTTCTGAAAAATAAAGGATAGAGAATCGATGGATAATTGCAACTCCATTTGCGCTGTTCCTAAGGATGGTAATATTTCAAACGCTTTAAACGGGGAGTCTCGAAATGGATCTATAAATTGGTTCTTGTATCCATTGAAGTGATTATAGGATCTTATTAATTGGGCTATTGAACTATTGGCAGCCCTGACATCAATCCTGTGTTCTTTTGCTTCTTCATTTTTACGAGCAAACTTGAAAGCTAAAAACGCACCAGTGAATGTTGCAGCAATTGTTATAACTAATTTAACCGCATTCTCGCTTTCTAGGTTGGTAAATAGACCAATTATTAAACCAAAACAAAACACCAATATAATGGTGAAAATATTCTTCTCATTTCTTCCGTAAAAGGGTTGAAACTTCACAAAATTCCTCAGATAAACCTAAAGCCTAAATAACAGGCTAAGTAATGGTTGGCTACAATGTGAAACGAAGTAGAACGCATGCAACAGTTACGTGTCCTAGTCAATTTTCTTGGTAGCTTGAAAGTGCAATATTTTGGTCCTTACACCTAAATACTCATATGCAGCCGCTGCTTTTTCTACTAATCCTTCGTCTCGACATAAAAGTAAGTGACAAAACGAAGCTACTTCAGCATGAGTCATATCGCTAGAAGATCTTACAAATCCTCTACAGGTTTTCATACCTGTATCTCTGTAATAGCCTAAAAAATTTAGTTGGTGATAAATGCCGTTTATTTTTTCAGCCAAAGTCTTTTCTCGATTATTTGTTGTTTCATAGGATTGTGGTTTTACACCAAAGAATATATCAATGTCTAACTCTAGCCCATCCATACTTTTTTGTACTTTTTCAAATACCTTTTCAACAACATTCGGTGGTTCAATGTTTTTTAAAACTAATGCACCTAATCCAGTAGCAGCTTCAAAAGCTTTTACTGGAGGTAGCTCCTGTCCATCTAACTCTCTACTCATCTGCTGATACTGTTCATTTAGTAAATCAGGTAGAGATTCTATTGCTGCTCTCATTTCATCAGTGATAGTGTCATTATCTTCGATGTCCTTTAGTGCATCGTTTAAGAGAACTTTAAACTCCTCACTTCCCTTTGCAAAAATATCCGAAAAGCTTTCATCACTTTTCCACCGTAAAACTTCTCTAACATTGAAGTTAAACCGTATCCATACTCAGGCATCGGTTCTTCATTTTTAATAAAACATCTCCAAACTTCAAAGATATTGACATCTTGAATTTTAGCTGAGCCTGTTAGGAGGTTGTTTTCAAGGAGCGGCTCTATAACTTTGCTTTAAGCTCTTTTAATAGATTCAGAAATATATCCTCTGAACCTACGGATCTTTTAATCTCTTTTAAATTTTCATATGAATATATTGGCGTAAGATTTAACTCTTTGATCAGTAGCTTAACTTTATGAGGATCGCCTTTGCGAATAGAGTCTAGAATATTATGATCCAAATACGCTAGTATTTCTTCGGACATGATTCTCTTCTCCAAAGTTCTATGAAAGCTAACAGCTTATTTACCGAGAACTCATAGTAACATCCGTTTCCTCTGAAAAACCATATACCGTGTTTTCATTGAAAAGAATATGCAATGTCCGCTTTACGTACAGAGCACCCAATCAGGTCTGAGAGGGCTCTATCTTTAAAATTCTCCAATTAAGTTGAGACTATCCCCTTAATTAGCTTTTGAAATGAGGCTTCCGTTAGCTAAAAATTATTCTCGCCAGCTATCCCATGGGGCGACAGGCGTTACAGCATCGAATAAAAAGGTCATAAAAGCACTGACCTTTTGCACGCCCAGACTTCGCTGAGGTGTGAGCACGTAAAGGTCGCGCTGACCGTCGATCACTTCTGCCCGCCATTTTTCAAGCATAGGAACAAGGGTTCCCTGCGCAAGCTCTGTAGCAATCAGCCATGTCGGAAACAGCACAATACCCTGTCCTAACAACGCAGCCCTGACCAGACTTTCCGGGTCGTTACTGTAAAGGTTGCCGGTAACTTCATAAGGCGTGGGTGTTGTCTCATCCTGACTTTGAAAGTACCAGCGCTGGCGTCCCAGTTCGCCCTGGTACAACAGGCAGTTGTGAGATATAAGATCTTCGGGCTTTTCAGGCCGTGAGTGGTTATTCAGATAACCAGGTGAAGCTGCCACAACATAATTCATCGGGGCCAGACGGCGGCCTATCAGCGAAGAGTCAGCAAGATCTCCAACACGAAATGTTACATCATGCCCTCCACGCATAGGGTCTATTATCTGATCGCTCAACAACAACTCGGCGCTGATGGCCGGATAACGGCTTTGGAACTCATTCAGCAGAGGCACTATCTGACGTTGCCCAAACGCAGTGGGCGCATTTATTCGTAACAGGCCAGCTGGTTCAGGATTCGGGTATGCCAGGGCTTCAGTCGCAAGGTCCAGTCTTTCCAGAATTTCGCGCACTTCCTGATAATAGCGCATGCCCGCTTCGGTCAGCGCAACGGCTCGTGTGTGCCGGTAAAGAAGCGGTTGACCAACGGATTCTTCAAGACTGCCAATCTGGCGCGAAATGGATGACACCGCCCGATGAAAATGACGCGCTGCTGCCGTAAAGCTACCTGTTGCGGCAACTCGCTCAAATACGCGCAACGCGTTAAGGTCTAACGTATTAAAATCCATGAAGTTGCATCCAGTGCAATAAACGTTTGCAATAATTACGATTGTAGCAACATACCACAGTCACTACTCTTTATGCATGTGCAGTCCACATCTTTGACTATCTCAACGCAAAAGGGGAAAGACCATGCAAAAAGGTACAGCACTAGTCGTTGGCGCTACTGGTTTAACAGGCGGTAATCTTGCAACCTACCTGGTAACAAAGGGATGGACGGTTTATGGCCTGTCACGAGGTGGTACAGAACAGCAGGGCGTGATTTCGGTTAGCGCTGATTTGCTGGATAGTGAAGCGACACGGCAAGCCCTGGAGGGATTGCCTGTTTCTCATGTGTTTTACTGCACGTGGGTTCGCCGCGATACCGAAAAACAGAATGTAGAAGCAAATAGTACGATGATGCGTAATCTGTTTGATGCGTTAAGCAGTGATAACCTGGTGCATGCATCACTGGTGACAGGCACCAAGCAGTATCTGGGGTCGTTTGAGACCTACGGCAGTGGACGAATTGAAACGCCGTTTCGTGAATCTGAACCGCGCGTACCTGGCGATAATTTTTACTATGCATTAGAAGATGTGCTTTTTGAGGCCGCCGAACGACACAACTTTTCATGGAACGTCCATCGGCCGCACACGGTAATTGGTTATGCCCGGGGCAACCTGATGAACATGGGCACCACGATTGCGGTTTATGCCTCAATCTGTAAGGCGACAGGACAACCTTTTACGTTTCCGGGTTCGCAGACACAATGGAATGCGCTGACAGATATGACCGATGCCGGATTGCTCGCTCAACAGATAGAATGGGCAGCCACGATGCCAGGCGCCGCTAATCAGGCATTCAATACAGTTAACGGTGATATTTTTCGCTGGCGCAGAATGTGGCAGGAAATTGGTGAATACTTCGGCCTGGACGTGGCCCCGTGCCCTGAAACACCCGAGCCGCTTGAGAGCCAAATGGCTGATATCGATTCGACGTGGCGTGATATTGCTCAAAAACATGATCTTGTTGAGCCAGATGTGACCCGGCTGGCATCCTGGTGGCACACCGATGCAGATTTAGGGCGGGAACAAGAGTGTGTCAACGATACCACCAAATCCCGCGACTTTGGCTTTGATGGATTTCGTGAAACACGTGGTGCTTTTTTTAATCTTTTTGAACGGTTGCGGGCAGAGAAAATTATTCCCTGATATGAGGGGGAGTAACTAAATGGTCTGACGTTGCTCACAGAGTAGCAAACACATTCAGTGCGTAAGCACTGCGAAAATACAGCCGTATGATTAAAAGCAGCCCCGCACTTGCGGGGCTTTTTTTTGTTCGATTCGGGTTGCATGAATACGTATGCAAAATGTTTATAAAATGACTCTCAAATGTAAACATAATGTTTCATTTAATAATGAGGTCATTCATGCACAAGTCATCTACCCTACGTTTTCTTCGAAAAACACTAACTGGCCTGGCAGTATCAGGCGCTATGCTTTCATCAGCAGCGCAGGCTGATGTTATTCTTCATGCCTTCAACTGGCAATATGATGAAGTGGCTGCCAAGGCGCAGGAAATTGCCGACCTGGGCTACAAAAAGGTATTAGTTTCGCCGGCGTACAAATCTACTGGCAGTCAGTGGTGGGCGCGATATCAGCCTCAGGACTACCGGGTTATCGACAATCCGCTGGGGGACACGGATGACTTTAAAGCGATGGTTCAGGCACTCAAAGCGCGGGGGGTTGAGACGTATGCTGACATCGTTTTCAATCATATGGCAAACGAAGCGGCCCAGCGTAGTGACTTAAATTACCCGGGGACCGCCGTACTTAATGAGTACGCAGCCAGTGATGCTTACTACGACAGTATCACGCTATTCGGCGATGTCAGTAACGGGCTGTTTTCGGGCAATGATTTTCATGGCACCTACGATCCTAATGGGCCGCAATGTATCAGTAACTACAATGATGTAGGTGATGTGCAGTATAACCGCTTGTGCGGCGCGCCACCTGATCCGGGTTTGCCTGACTTAGACTCAAATAACTGGGTGGTCGAAAAGCAAAAGCAGTATTTGCAGGCGCTTAAATCCTTTGGGGTCACAGGATTCCGCGTCGATGCTGCAAAGCATATGACGAATTATCATATTAACCAGGTCTTCACAGACAATATCAAGCAAGGCACTCATGTCTTTGGTGAAATTATTACTACTGGCGGTGCCGGCAATGGTGATTATGATAACTTTCTGGCACCGTATATTAGCCAGACAGGTCATGACGCCTATGACTTCCCGCTGTTTGCGCAAATCCGTAGTGCATTTGGCTACGGCGGTTCAATGAACGCGCTGGTTGACCCGGGCGCTTATGGGCAGGCGTTACCCGGCGATCAAGCCATCACGTTTAGTGTGACACACGATATCCCGTTAAATGACGGCTTTCGCTATCAGTTACTGGACCCCACTGATGAAAAGCTGGCTAATGCGTACGTCCTGGGACGCGACGGCGGGGTACCGCTGATGTACTCAGATCATAATGAAAGCGGTGATGGGCGCTGGGAAGGACTATATAACCGTACCGATATAGAAAATATGATTACCTTCCATAATCAGACCCAGGGCCGCAGTATGGAAGTGATCAATTACAGTGACTGCTTTTTACTTTTCAAGCGCGAACATGTCGGTGTCGTGGGCATCAACAAGTGTGATGCCGGACAGGATGTGTGGGTCGATACCAGCGCAGAAGGCTTATGGTGGTATCGTAATTATCGCGACACGCTGTCTTCAGATGTGCAATATATTTCCAGCCAGTGGCACAACTTTTATGTGCCGGGACGTTCAGCCAGAATGTGGTTGATGGAGTAACGTCAGACAGACCGCTGTAGCTGTGTTACAGCGCAGCGGTTTGCTTCAACCTGCCTGGTAGATGAAAGCTAAAATTCTGCTCTGGTCCGCTTGATAAATTTTTGCCACGTCTTATTAGGTTGCCAGGTATCTACCAGCGCAGCTTCTGCCTGCGCTTCAGGAACATCTAATTGTGTAACCTGATACAGATAAGTAAATACAGCGCCACGCCAGTTTTTCCGGCAATGGGTCAATACAATACCTTCATTTTTCTGCTGAGCTGCATCCATTAATTCAACATATTCAGCAAAATTTTGGACGGTCGGATTCTCCCAATCCACCGGAATATTGTGATACGTCATACCCAGTTCGGTGACGATGTCTTTTTCCTCGTTTCTGTCACCAGGAATCAAATCGATAACGGTATGCACGCCTTTATCTTTTAACAACTCAAATTGCTTTTTAGACGGTAACCCAGAACTCATCATGGTTGGACCATCAGTGCGCAGGTTTTCGAGGGTCTGCAGGGTTTGTCCCTGTTCGGGGTCATCATGCTTATGCGCGTCGCCATGCGCCAATACAGACATACTGACACTCACAAAAGCCAGCATAAGTATATTAACCATCTTGTTCATGAGTAGAGCTCAAAGTGAAGTGTGTTTTTTATACTAACCGGTATGCGTTTGAAGTGCTAAGGGAAAATGTATCCGGATGTGTAGTAAGCGGCTGTTATCCATTTTTGATTCTGCGATAGCCGGTGATCATCGCCCGAATAAGATTCCGACGCCCGACAATGCTGGTTAAAATCACCGCAGCAATATGAATACAAGCCAGCACAAACAACGTATCGGCTGTCACAGAGTGCACCAGTTCCAACTCGCTGCTGCCGAAGAAATAATCCGTTTCCTCCAGCAAAAAACCGGTGGTGGCCAGCGTGATAAATGCAGCAAGTACCGCATAAACCATCATCCAGCCAAATGGGTTATGACCGGTGCGGGCGGGAATACTGCGTTGCTTTAAGTGAGAAAAGTGGGACTGAAAGGCAGTTTTGCTAAAAGCGCGTCGTGAAAATCGAGCGAAGCCACGACTGGTCAACCCATACCAACACCGGACGAGCACACAGGAAACAGCGGTATAGCCAACCCACTCATGAATCTCGCCGCCCGGTGAAAGTATGAAGTAATTAAATGCAAAGAGAATAACCAGCGCCCAGTGAATAACACGAACTAACAGGCTCCAGACATAAACTCTTTGCTCAGGCACTAGTCATTTTCCTCTTTGACTACCTCACCATTAACCGGGTTGAAGTAGATTTCTACATTCTTACCATTGGCATCTTTGCCATAGATTTCGTAACACTGACCGTCCGTGACTTCGAACTTATCAATGGTGTAGCCTTCATTTTTCAGCTGGTTCTGGAACTCATTTTCATCCATCCAGGTATCTTTAGCCTGCGTTGTACACTGAGGATCTGAACTTACTCCGCAGCCGCCCAGCGTAATAGCAGCACCAACCAGGGCCAGTGAACATAACTTTTTCATTGTGTCGTCCTTATAACGTTTTTAGAGTAATGACGCAAAGCATATGCTCTGGTCACGAGTACAAAAGCGATGACTCTACTGCACATACCTTTTCACACCTGTCATCTGATGGAATGCAAAAAGTGCATATGTTTTTGATAGTGCTCAACGATGTCATGGATCACTGCTTCTTTGGGCCAGCCCATGATGTCGTAATCCTGTCCGCCTTCTTTAAGATGCACCTCGGCCCGGTAATACACATCTTCAGCGTCATCATCATCGTCATCCTGACCGAAAGCGGGCCTGTCATAGGCGTACCGGCGTACTTCATAATGAAAGTCATAGGCCTCTTCCATGGCAACAGAAAGAATAAACCGTCCTGACTTAACTTCTTCCACATCAGCCATAACATCGTGTTTAGCCAGCTGCTTCTTAACCTGCTCCATGGCTTCCTTTACAACGGTATTAATGTAGTCGTTAACATTTTTCTTATCGGGATGGTCAAGAATACTGGCCAGACGCTTTTCCCAGGATGACTCATCCGGATTACCCACCGTGGAGGGACGCAAATTCATTTGCAGGCTTTCCCGCTTCACCACATCGACCCGAAGTGCCTTAATAAGACCGTAAGTGGCCACAAGCAAAACTACCGCAAAGGGCAATGCGCTGGCTATCGTCATGGTTTGCAGGGCTGCCAGCCCCCCGGCCAAGAGCAGTACCGTTGCTACAACGCCTTCTGCGCTAGCCCAGAAGATCCGTTGCCAAATCGGGGTATTGTCACTGCCATTTGAGCACAGCATATCAACCACCATCGAACCTGAATCTGATGAGGTGACGAAAAAGACAATAACCATCAGGGTGCCAATAAGCGACAACACACCTGAAAACGGGAAGTTTTCCAAAAAGGCAAATAAGGATATCGCTTCATCTTCGGCGACAGCATCTGCCAGACTGGCTACCCCCTGATTCATAATCAGGTCGATAACTGAGTTACCAAACACCGTCATCCACAGCAATGTAAACCCACTTGGGATGAACAGGACACCCATGGCAAATTCGCGGATAGTGCGGCCTCTTGAGACACGGGCGATAAACAGACCGACAAAGGGCGCCCACGACATCCACCATCCCCAGTACAGAATTGTCCAGCCACCCAGCCAGTCTGTTTTTTCATAGGCAAAAAGGTTGAACGTATTTCTGACTAAGTCGGCGGCATATCCGCCGGTGTTTTGCACGAAGGTTTGTAACAGGTATACAGTTGGACCGAGGATCAGAATGACCAGAAGCAAAATGACGGCAAGACCCATATTCAGCTCTGACAAGCGCCGGATGCCTTTATCAAGACCAGTAGTGACCGAGATGATCGCCAGCAGTGTTACGCCAATGATAAGAACGATTTGGGTGGCCGTACCTACTGGCACATCAAACAGATAATTTAGCCCTGAGTTTACCTGCAACACGCCGTAGCCCAGTGATGTGGCCACGCCGAAAACGGTCCCTATAACAGCAAAAATGTCCACAGCATGACCGATAGGCCCATATATTTTATCGCCGATAAGCGGATACAATGCCGAGCGCAGCGTAAGCGGCAGGCCGTGTCGGTAACTGAAAAAAGCCAGAATCAGCGCCACCACAGCATAGATTGCCCATGCGTGTAAGCCCCAATGGAAAAATGTCAGTTTCATTGCCTGCCGGGCAGCGTCAACGGTTTCACCATCGCCCACCGGCGGGCTCATAAAGTGCATGACCGGCTCAGCCACGCCAAAGAACATCAGACCGATTCCCATACCGGCAGAGAACAGCATGGCAAACCAGGTGATATACCCATAGTCCGGGGTAGAGTGATCCGGGCCTAGTTTGATATCGCCGAAGCGGGATAAACCCAGATAGATAACAGAGATGAGAATCAGCGCAACAGTGAGCACGTAGAACCAGCTGGCGTTCTGTACTATCTGTGATTGTAAGCTTTTAAACCAGTTTTCAGCTTGATTTGGCATCAGGCTGGTCACGAGCACCAATACACCAATCAGCGAAATGGCGGTGTAAAAGACGGGTGGGTTGAGTTTTCCCTGCGGTTTGCTGTTTTGCATAAAAGCCCCGAAACAAAGCGTGAATTATTATTCTTGGTCGCAACAGCATAATAGCGACGCTTGTTTTTTATCAGAGACTTATCGAAGGTGATAAGGTCAATTGATTATTCACACTTTGTTACGCAGGTAAACGCAGAACAGCGCTATTTGTTTTGATTGAAATAAATTAAAAAATAAAGAGATAGCCGGTTGGGCACCCGGCTCAGGCATGAGCCCGGGTGGTTCCTCTGACGATCAGTTCAGGGGAAAGAATGTGAGTGAGAGATTGACGTGCATCACCATACGCCTGATTAAGGATCCAGCGCGCCGCCATCTCACCAATTTCCCTGACCGGATAATCAATCGTAGTCAGTTTAGGCGTCAGGTAACTGGCATAATCGATATTATCAAATCCAATTACCGACACATCCTCGGGCACATTTTTACCCAGATTTCTCAGGGCATTGATAGCACCGGTTGCCATTTCATCGTTTCCGCAGGCGATCGCCGTGTAATGCGCATTTCGTTTATGCAATTCGTTCACACAGGCTTCGCCAGACTGCGCCTGGAAGTTACCTTCCACAATCAGCGTGTCGTCTACCGGTAGACCGGCTTCTTTCAACGCGCGCTTATGGCCATTCAAACGGTTTATCCCATCCGCCTTGAACAGTGCTCCGGCGGCATAGGCGATGTCGGTGTGACCCTGATCTATCAGATGTTTAGTTGCCAGATAGCCGCCCGTCTCATTATCTAAACTGACACATTGCTCGCCTATCTCCTCGATGTAGCGATTCACAATGATCATAGGCACTTTCTGTTTGGCGAGTTGGATCAGATAGTCATCGCTGACGGCTTCAACATGCAATATCAGTGCATCACAGCGACGGCTCAGCAATGCATCAATTTCATTTTGTTCCAGCTTGTCGTCACTGTGTCCGGCTACCACAAACATATGTTTATTGGCTTTACGCAATATATGCTCAGAGCCAGCGACCATCGCACCAAAAAAAGAGCCGTGAAGTTCGGGAACAACATAGCCAATCGTGTTAGTCTTATTGGATGCCAGCGAGGCCGCAATAACGTTGTGCCGGTAGCCCAGTTCTTCCATGGCGTTAAGTACTAACTGACGGGTTTTTTCCTTCACGGTGTCAGTGTTATTAATCACTCTGGATACAGTTGCAGATGACACACCTGCTTTTTCACTTACCTGTTTAATTGTAACCATATTGTCCTGTCCAGCGAATTAGTCATGGCTGTGAGATACCGGGCGTTCGGGGTAGGGGGATTGTACGCCGGATGCCAGTTTTTGCTGAATTTCATCCAGTCTTTGATTATCTAACGCATAACCTCGCATCAGATAAGCCACGGCCAAAGAGGCAAGCGCAGGTCCCAAGCAAAACGAGATGATAATCCCCTGCGCTACCTGCGAATTAGCTATTCCCGGCTGATAATTATAGAGCGCCAGCAACCAGCCAGCGAGCGCCCCGCCTGTCGCCAGGCCTACTTTAATAAAAAAGACGACCGTTGAATAGGTAACGCCGGTCATTCTGACGCCGGTTTTAAATTCACCATAATCAACCACATCTGCAATTTTTGCCCACAACAATGGGGTAGACATCTGAAACACCAGCCCCCAGATAAACTGCAAGGTAATGGCAGCATCAGGTGCATCTAACGGAATGAAGAAGTTAGACAGACAAATCAATGCACTGGCAATTTGCAGCCAGATATATAACCTGACCTTACCGACTTTCTGACTACATTTGATGGCCAGGGCACAGCCTACAATGCTACCCAGCATGCCCGCTGTAATGAATGGTGTAACCAGTTCAGGCAATCCGAGTGCGTATTTAACATAGTAAATCGCCATGGTATTACGCAACGCCACACCGGTAAGCACCAACATAGCAACAATACATAAAATCCGGCACTGATCATTTTGCCATAACAGTCCGATTTGTTTGGTCAGTGCGGGCATATTGGGCTCTGCTGGTTTTACCCGCTCACGGGTGCCGGCAAAGCATAGCAGAAACAGCAGCATGCCTACGGTGCCCATTAATAACATGGTTAACTGGTAGCCGCGTGCGGTGTCTCCCTGACCGAGCAAATCAACCAGTGGCAACATGAAAGCAGTGACAATAAGCCCGCCAACCATAGCAAAGACAAAGCGATAGGCCTGAATGGAAACACGCTCGCTGGCTTGAGCGCTCATCACCCCGCCCAGGGCGGAATAGGGTATGTTGATAGCGGTATAGGTCAGCATCAAAAACGCATAGGTCGCATACGCGTAAACAAGCTTACCGCTGTCGTTTAAGCCAACCGGAGAAGTGAAAGCCAGCACGCTGGCCAGAGCAAAAGGCAATGCCAGCCACATCAGGTAGGGGCGGTAAGCACCCCAGCGGGTTCGGGTCGCATCAGCCAGCGAGCCCATGAGTGGGTCGGTAATGGCGTCTAGTACGCGGATGACCAGAAACATGGTGCCCACAGCGGCGGCGGGAATACCTACGACATCGGTATAGTAGAACGTTAAAAACAGCATCACAGACTGGAAAATGAAGTTGCTGGCAGTGTCTCCCAGTCCATATGCGATTTTTTCGCGAGCACTTACCATTAATGTCATACCGCCGTTATTAATCCTGCAGTTCTGCCTGAGAACATCGTGTTGCGAGCATCGACCTGAGTGCCTTCGCGCTTTGCTTCAATGTGCGCTGCTGCGTGGGGTAATCAACATAAACAATACCAAACCGCTTGGTATAGCCCAGTGCCCACTCAAAATTGTCTAACAGACTCCACACAAAGTAACCGGTAATAAGTACGCCTTGGCGGGCGGCTTTATCGACGGCGTCCATGTGGCTTTGCAAATATTCGATGCGCTTTACATCTTCTACTTTGCCATCAATCAGGGTGTCATCACAAGCCATTCCGTTCTCAGTGATTAATACCGGCGGCAGCGTGAAATCGCGATGAAGCTGTAACAACAGGTCAGTCAGGCCCTGCGGATAGACTTCCCAGCCCATGGCGGTGGTCTGAACCTCAGAAGCGGGTTCAAGAATTTCAAAGCCTCTGTCGTCACCAGCGCTGACTTTGGCGCGGGTATAGTAATTCACGCCAAGATAGTCATTCTTCGCGGCAATAATTTGCATATCGCCGGGAATGATTTGCGGCTTTTCTTCCTCAGGCAGTGCATCCAGTAAGGCAGGATATTCCCCGGTCAGTATCGGGCGTATATACCAGTCGTTATGATGCGCGTGAGCCAGGTCTGCCGCTGTTTTATCCTGAGGATCATCGGACGCCGGATAATAAGGTGTAAAGTTCAGTACAATCCCGGATTGTGCTTCTGGTGCGCACTTTCGCAATATTGGCATCGCCAACCCATGGGCGAGCAACAGATGGTGCACGGCTTTCTTTGAATAGGCCCTGCTCGCTTTACCCGGCGCGTGAACCCCGGTTTCATAACCCAGGTAGGCGCTGCAAAATGGCTCGTTAAGTGTTGCGTAAGAAAACACCTTATTACCAAAGGCGGTAGCAACGACTTCGGCGTAACGGGCGAACTCGTGAGCGGTGTCACGGTTCAGCCAGCCACCCCGATCTTCCAGATATTGCGGCAAATCCCAGTGGTAAAGGGTGACATACGCCTTAATATTATGTGCATTTAAGAAATCGAGTAGCTGGGTGTAGAAGGCTAGGCCAGACTGATTAACGCTGCCATCAGCGCGCATAACGCGGGGCCAGGACACTGAAAAGCGGTAAGCATCGACATTCAGTGACGCCACAAGCGCCAAATCTTCACGCCAGCGGTTAACGTGATCGCATGCCAGTAAGCCATCGCTCTTATCTGCAATGGCGCCGGGTCGCCGACAAAAGGTGTCCCAGATGGAGGCCTCACGCGCGTCTGCCGCACCCTCAATCTGAAATGACGACGTAGCTACCCCGACAGTAAAGTCGGGGGAAGCGAAGATAGAGCCCGCAGGCACAGATAATTTCATGTTGCTCTCTGACAAAACATTCTGCGTGCTGCTACTGGCAGAAACGCTTGAGATATTCCTCGTGAGGGGGAAGCTTTTCGACCGTCCGGCGGATTTGCAATGTAATTTGCGTTAACAACGCCTCAAGCTCATCGCGACTCATTGTATCCACAATCGGATGGTAACTTTCTGGCATCAGGCCCTGACCAATCATTACCTGCTGCCAGGAATCATCAAACAATTCGCTGCCTTCCCTGAATATGCGGCCGGTTTTTACAAACAAATCGATTCTGTGACGCAATGAGTCCGGCACATCCATTTGGCGGCAATGACGCCAGAAAGGTGTGTCGGTACGATTTGTCACATGATAATGCAAAATGATGAAGTCGCGGATATGTTCGATGTCAAAATCTGCCTGACGATTAAACTCGTTGATATCTTCCTGTACGACACCGGCTTCAGGAAACATCCGCAGAAAACGCACAATGCCCTGCTGAATCAGGTGGATACTGGTGGACTCAAGCGGCTCCAGGAATCCGCTGGCCAGCCCCAGCGCCAGGCAATTGCGATTCCACTGTTTACGTCTGCGCCCGGTTCTGAAGTGAATGACGCGCGGATCGTTAAGGGGTTTCCCATCGACATTGGCCAGGAGTTTCTCGATGGTCTCATCATCAGACTGATACTGACTGCAATACACCATACCGTTACCCACGCGATGTTGCAGCGGGATGCGCCATTGCCAGCCGGCCTCATGGGCGATACAGCGGGTATAAGGTAACGGCGCGCTGGTGGATTCGGTTTGAACTGCGACTGCGCTATCGCAGGGTAGCCAGTGTGACCAGTCCTCATAACCGGTGTGCATGGCTTTTTCAATTAACAGGCCTTTAAAGCCGGTGCAGTCGATGAAAAAGTCACCCTCTACACGCTGGCCATTATCTAAATCCAGACTTTCGATGAAACCATCCTGCTGACGCAGATTGACGTTATCAATCTTCGCATCAATGCGGGTCAGCCCTTCTTTTTCAGACAGCTTGCGCAAAAACTTTGCATAGCTGGTGGCATCAATGTGGTAAGCGTAATTCAGGCCATTATTAGGTAGATGGGCAAATTTGTTAGCTTCTGCCGCTTGCCGTTCCAGGCAATAATCGCCGAAGTCGCCGCTCAGCCCCTCTTTGAGGCCGCGCAGCCAGAAATGCTGAAATCCCGCAGCCCAACAGTCCTTTCCGGTAACACCAAAGGCGTGCAGGTAGCTGTGATCAAGATCTTTCCAGTTTTCAAAGTTGATGCCCAGCTTATAGGTCGCGTTGGTTTCAGACATAAATTCCTGCTCGCTGAGTTTGAGCAGTTTATGAAAGAACACCAGTGTCGGAATGGTAGCTTCGCCGACACCCACCGTGCCGATTTCAGAGCTTTCAACGAGAGTGACATCAACTTTATTTTTCAGCACCCGGGTCAGCGCTGCCGCTGCCATCCAGCCAGCGGTACCACCGCCGGCGATGACTACCCGTGTTTTTTTCTGGGCCTGATTCATTTTACTCACCTTTTACTGCTTTAAGTGATTTGCCAGCCAGGCGCGAAATTGCCGCTGGGTTTGCTCACTTTGCTCGCCCAATGGGCCTTTAAGCGCATCGGGAATATGGTCGAACCGGTCCTGATCCTGACCAAACACATAAAAATTAAACATCGCTTGCCATGCCTGACGTTCTTTATCCGGCAGGGCTTTTAGCGCTAATAATGCATGATAAAGCGCATTCTCACTTCTTCCCAGATGCGCCGGCGCGTCGCGCCACCAGAAATTCACCAGCATGTTCAGGCTTTGTTGCCCTTCTATATGATGCCACCACATCGATGGAATGAAGAGGGCATCGCCCGGTTCCAGTTCAACTGTCTGCGCCTGCGCCAGTGCCTCACGAAAGCGGGGAAATTTCTCAAAATCCGGTGCGTGAAAATCTACCAGGCTTACTGCTTGACCCGCTGGTGTAATATGCAGCGGGCCCACGTATAAATTTTCCACTTGTTCAGGCGGAAATAAGGTGACTTTGCGCTTACCTGCAGTGACACAAATCAGATTATCTGGTGCATCATAATGCGCAGCAATACGACTCTTGTTACCTATCCACAACGTCGCTAACGGGTCGGCCTCTTCCAGCGCAATAGGGTTTTCAGTCAAAAAACCCGGCAGACAATGCGCGACGCTGGTTGAGCCAACGTACAGCGAGTCCGCTTCAGCTGAATGCTGACGCTCGAGTAACGCATGTAGTGCTGACATAAACGGCTGGCGCTTGCGCGAAAAATTAAAGCCGTCCATGTTCTCGTTATAAAACATCCGGCCGTCATGTCTGGCCTCAAGGTGTAAGCTGTCCACCACAGTGTTGTTGTCGAACCGGGACAGATAATCCACCAACGCCTCATTGGAGGTCTTAGCGGCCTTTACTACTGGCCAGTGGGAAACCAGGCCCCGCATGACCTGCGGCTCGCGCAAACTGCGCAGATGCGCCAGTAACTGGTTATCGTCGGGGCAGGGGGCCGTGGCTACCGGTTGCATATCAGGCGGCTTTTTTCTTGCGGATAAGTGAAGAAAGCTGCGAGAGTGAAGCCAGCATCATATAGACTGATTCAAGGCAGTCGGCATTGCGCAGCTCAATAATTTGCTCATTGGTCAGGCTGGCAAAGGTGTCTTCATTAATAGTAAAAAAGCCTGCCAGACGTTGCGTGCCGGCATTGTCCATATCGATATCCAATACAAACGGTTCGATCAGCGACAAAGCGTCACACTTTTCAATAAATGCCTGATGTGCTTGCTGACCTTCGTGAAGGGCGCTTAGCACATTGCTGATGTTATCTGTGTATTCAGTGGTGCCGCCGTGAGGTAAGAATATGGCTTCACCGTCCTGTTCGTTAACTCTGTCATCATCCATATCAATGTGGATACTGAGCTGATCAGGCTGCTGGTCATTTCGGCCAATCAGAAACGGGCCTTTCTCGATAACCAAAGGTTTATAGCTGGCCAGCCATTGATCACCGTCTAAAAACAGGTTTTCACCCTGTTCAAAGCCCAGCAATGCCACCATCTGATAATTGCCTTCTTTATCTTTGGCGAACATCAGCGGGTAGTGCGCTTGTGCCAGGCGCATTTCAGCAGGAAAGACAGGTACACACATTTGATTTTCATTATACTTTTCGCCGTGTACCTGACGAATTTTCAAATTTTTGTGCTCAACATTATTAAGCAGAACATGATTTGCCATGGGCACTCCTGTTTACCCGGCGCTTTGTTGCCGGTACTGATTGAGGGCATTCAGATAATTACGGTTTGAGGGCAAACCCGCAAGTAATTGTTGCTTTCGTTTTTCGTTTTGCTGAATGAACCGGTTGGTATCGTTATTATGATGGTAAGGGGCGGACTGAGCAAAGCCCATCCCGTTCAGAATATATAAATAGCTGGCCTGAGGGAAAACCTCATCCTGGTATAAAAAGTCATGCTGATTAATCGGGCGGTGTTGCCACATGTGCAGCCAATCCTGAAGCTGATCAGAGGCACTGTCTGTATTAGCCATTGCCTGCCAGTAGTCACTGTCAGTACGGGCGCTTAATACATAGTGGAGCTTCAGAAAGTCGATAATACGTTGCCATTTAGTGGCAAAACTACGATTAAACTGACGGCTGATCGGTGCCAGCTCAGGTTTACTGCGCGGTAACTGACGCGCGATATGTAAGGCCGCTAATTCCGTCATTACCAGCGCAGAGGCTTCTAAAGGCTCAAAAAAGCCGGCAGATGTTCCAACGGCTACGCAGTTCTTAATCCACGGCGTTTCGCGGTAACCCGGCGTAAAGGATATTTTTCTGATGGCGTCGGCATTCACCGGTGCGGTGACAGAGTCATTTTTTAGGTAGCGAAGCAGTGTTTCTGTCGCTTCATCGTCGCTGCAAAATTCGCTGCTGTAAACACAGCCTACGCCTTTTCGGTGGGGCAGGGCGATATCCCAGATCCAGCCATTTTTGTGTGCGGTAGATATCGTGGCAGAGGCAATGTCGCACTCAGCGTCTGCATACGGCGCCTGCACCGCCATTGCCGTGTCATTTTTAAGTACATCTGAGACGCTGTTAAAAGCGCTACCATAGTGCTGACCAATCAGTCGTGCGGCAAAGCCGCTGCAATCGACAAACAAGTCGCCCCGGATGTCTCCGGCTTCAGTGCGCAGTGCCGTCAGGTAATTGTCTTTATCGCACTGAATATCCTGGACGTGCGCACTGATGTGCTTAACACCCAACACGTCTACGCAATGTTCGCGAAGCATGTCAGCAAATTTGTTGGCATCCAGGTGATAACCATAATTAGCCACCGCCGCATAAGCAGGTGTTTGCAGCTGTCTGGGCGCCTTGCCGGCAGCGCACAAAGCGGGCTGGGCAGAAAATATATCGGCAAAGTCAGCATCGGGTTTTTCGGCAGCCCACCAAAGCGCGAGATCAGTCTCAAAGAAACCTGTGGGTAAATCGAAAGGATGGTAATAGGTGTCATCGCCGCCGGTGCCTGTCCACTGTTTAAAGCAGGTGCCCTGTTTAAACGATGCATCACAGCGAATAAGAAACTCAGTTTCACTGATACCAATTCTGCGCAGAGTATCGCGCATAGTGGGCCAGGTACCTTCTCCCACGCCCAGGGTTTTGACTTGCGGTGACTCAACCACTGTCACCGTCAGGTCCTGACGTTTTGCAATATCGTGTTCAGCAGCAATAACGGCGGCTGTCAGCCAGCCTGCTGTACCACCGCCAAGCACGATGATGGAATTAACTGAGTCAGACTGATACACGGTAAACTCCTGACACGACGACGAATCGTAATCACCAGATTCATAAACAAAAATAACGCTGAGTAAATCACCCGTACCTGGTAACTTACTGAGCGTTACTTAAAGGGCACCGCCGTAACCGGCGATGCCACATTAAGAGACGTTCTGCTAATTAGAACGCGTAACGTACACCAATATTGTAACGTGGTTCTACGTCAGCGATGTTAACCAGCATGTTCGGATGACGTTGGTGAGAACGCTGGTACTCACCAGTAACGTTGATACCTTCAACAAACACTTCCAGATTTTCGTTAACCGCATAGCGAACGTTAACATCTAACTGGTCGTAGGCTTCAACATACGTTGGGTTCTGACCACCGTTACCATCAACGGTTGCTGCCAGGAACTTGTCACGCCAGTTCCACGCTGCACGCACTTCCCATGCATCCATTTCGTAGAACAATACTGCGTTGGCAGTGTCGCTCAGACCTAACAGTACAAACTGTGTTTCAGTGCTGTAGTTATCATATTCTACATCACCGTCAACCATGGTGTAGTTAACGATAGCGCCGAAACCAGTATCACCGAAGATGTGCTGTACCGCAAACTCCATACCGTCAACCGAACGGCTGGCATCAGAGTTAACCGGCTGAGTAACCGTAATCGGCAGTAACGGATCTTCGCCGTCCAGACCTACAATCTCACCGGCTTCATTGGTATAACCCTGGCTGATGAAATAGTCACGGATTGCACCAAGATCGTCACCCACTGCAGCAACAGCTTCGTCGTAACGCGGACCACCGATTGGCGTTGCGATATCGAACAAGGTGTCGGTGTAAGTGTCAGTACCGATAAAGTTATCTACTTCTTTATCAAAGTAAGCAACAGATACGTAGCTACCTTCACCGTAATAGAACTCGGTAGAGATATCGAAGTTAGTTGATTCAAATGGTAACAGATTCGGGTTACCCGCACCGCCGGTACCGCCATTGAAACGTGCCAGCTGGTTAACCGTCAGACCACCCTGGATATCAGCATAACCAGGACGCGTGATGGTCTTGCTGTAAGAGGCACGTACAAACCAGTCTTCCAGTACTTCAACTTTGAAGTCAACAGAAGGCAGGAAGTGATCGTAGCCACCGTCCAGTGATGTGAACTGGTAGTCACCTGGGACCAGACCAAATTCGTTGGCGCCATCCCAGCGCAGGTACGCAATCTCAGGAACCTGTGCACTAGAATCTACGGTTGTATCTTCATAGCGCGCACCGATAGATAACCATGCTGGCATATTACCGATATCAAACTGCATGTTCGCCTGCAGATAGGCAGCCCATTGCTCTTCTGTCGTACGACGGTCAACCTGGTAATTAGGATCCATACACAGTGTTGTGCCACACGGACCAAGGTTGTCGCCTGTTTCAACAGCGATTGAAGAGATTGCGCTGATAAGGTCGCCCAGATTAGAGCCATAGTAGAACGGCTCAAGATCCGCACCGTTGCTGCCCAGTACATCGTCAAAACGACCTGGCAGGTTTTCCTGCATGAAGATATCATCCGGATAATCTTCCGGTGTACCATAACCACCCCACGTATCACGCTGTGCGACAGAGTAAGCTGAACGGTTTTTCACTTCGATGGCAGATAATCCAAAATCGATGCTGGTGATGATACCTTCGTCCAGGTAGTAATTACCGCGGAACTGAAGCTGGTCGATTTCAGACTTCATGTAGCTGTTACGGATAGACGTACCAGATGTCAGCATGCGATCAGCACTTAAACCATTCACGCCGTCTGCATAGGTAATATCCATCACAGGGAAATCCTGTGAATAGTCTACTTCAGTCAGTACACGGTCGAACTGAACCGCTGAAACAACGTTGTTGCTGCCCAGATTGTTCTTAGGACCGGCTTCAGCGTCAGATACGTGATAATCCACTTCCAGCGTCAGGTTATCTGTCGCCATCCACTCTACGTTCAGACCGATTGAGTTGTTTTCGTTAACCGCAGTGTAATCGCTGGTACCTAAACCGATATCACAGCATGTTGCATCCGCATAGATTACCGGACCCATTACTGAACCTTCAGTGTTGGTGCCAGGCGTATACTCACCGAATGCTGGAACGCCGTTGAACCAGGTAGACAGCTGCTGACGCATGGTGCGGGTTTCAAGCTCTGAATACGTGTAATCAAGTGTTGCTGTCAAATCGTCGATAGGACGATATTGTAAAGTCAGCTGACCGTTAGTACGGGTACGACGAATCTCGTCGAAGTTGTACGCCAGGTTACGAGGTACTGAGTACAGATCGTTCGGTCCAGGCAGGTTAGTGAAACTACCGTCACGTGGTAGTGAACCCCAGTCACCGCCGTCACCACGAATGGTGTACCAGCCGTTGCCGGTTTCAGCTACTGCTGCGCCTGCATCACGATCCTGATAAGAACCAATTAACTGAATACCGAATGTATCGTCCGCAAATGTCTGGCTATAGATACCTGACACTTCCGGTGTAATTGTGCTGCCGGTTTCCGTTGAGTTATCAATAACACCCTTGGCACCCACGCTGGCCTTAAGGCCCGGGTTGCTTAGTGGCTTTGCCGTAACCAGGTTAACGGTAGAACCGATACCACCGGTAGGCTGTGACGCCAGGCTGGTTTTAAATACTTCAACAGCCGATACGCCTTCTGATGCCAGATTGGCAAAGTCAAAAGAACGAGAAGATGATGCACTGGTCGCTTCGATATTTGCAGCCGGCATTTGACGGCCGTTCAGCGTTACCAGGTTGTAGTCCGGGCCGAAACCACGAACCGTGATACGGCTACCTTCACCGTTGCTTCTGTCGATTGCAACACCGGTGATACGTTGTAGAGATTCTGCAAGGTTGGTGTCCGGGAATTTACCAATATCTTCAGCTGAGATAGCGTCTACCACACCTGATGCTGCTTTCTTTGTCAGCATTGCTTTGGTCAAACTTTCACGGATACCGCTTACTTCGATAACTTCGAAGTTACCTGCTTCAATTTCCTGCTCATCGGCCTGCGCTTCCTGAGCCATAGCCTGATGCGATAACATCGCACCCATCGCAAGCGACAAACATGTCGCAATACGTGTTTTATTAAATGTAGTAGTTTTCATGTGTTTCCCCAGCCTGATTAACAACGTCCGCTTTCTTGTAAGCGCTTACAGATAACAGTAATCTGATACGCCGGTTTTCCCTTTGGTCCCTGTTACAAAATGAACGTCAAACGCATTTATCACAAAAGCCACCTTCAGCGGACATGGGTAAAAGAAAGCGCTTACAAAAATACATCTTACGCTTTGTAAGCGCTTTCAGCGTAATGTACGAATAACGAACTTGTAATGCAAGTGTTTTTAAGTTGTTAATCAAAAAATTACCAATCGAAAATGTTAAAATTTGTGTAAAAAGCCAGCGCATATAGTTGAACATTTGAACAGTCCAAATCTCCAAACATCTTTCTAAGTGTAGTAAAACGCGCATATTTTGCGCTTTGCAGAGATTAAATAATCGTTAATTATCGTGCAGGCTTTACTGCAATTAACCTATCAGTAGTACCTCAAACCTAAATGTAAGCGCTTGCATTTTGTGTGCGTAACTCTATACTGCCCAACAAACCATTAACAAGTGAAGCAACGGTATTAACTTAGGGTATTAACCTAAGCTTTTGCCACTACAGCACTTTTTACCTAATTATAAGGTTCGTTGTATGAGTCACCAGTCACAGGCAATAGCATCTGATAGGCCCTCGACTTCACAATTCGCATTGTGGGCACTAACATCTTTATTCTTCATGTGGGGTTTCATTACCGCCATGAACGATATTCTTATTCCGCACCTTAAGGCGCTGTTTGCGCTCAGTTATACCAAGGCAATGCTGGTACAGTTCTGTTTTTTTGGTGCCTATTTTCTGGTGTCTATTCCCGCCGGTAAACTGGTCAGCCGGGTTGGCTATCAGAAGGGAATTGGTGTAGGCCTGATTACGGCCGCAATCGGCTGTGTCATGTTTATTCCATCAGCTTTCTTGACGCAGTACTGGATGTTCCTGGCGTCCTTATTTGTTCTTGCCTCTGGCGTAACTATTTTGCAGGTTGCCGCTAACCCACTGGTTACTGTAATGGGTGATCCTGATACCGCGTCCAGCCGGTTAACCATGACACAAGGCTTTAACTCATTAGGTACCACTGTCGCGCCGATTATCGGCGGAATGCTGCTGTTTTCATCCCATGATGCGATGGAAACGCAGGTGCAGGCAGATTCGGTAGTGCTTCCCTATCTGGCGTTAGCCGCTGTGCTGGCAATCATGGCCGCTATAATGGTTAAGATTTCGTTGCCTACACCGCAGCATGATGATGTTGAACTTGCTACCTCTGCTGACAGCTCCGTGCTGAAACATCGCCATCTGGCGTTGGGTGTTGTGGGTCTGTTTACTTATGTGGGCGCCGAAGTTGCTATTGGCAGCTTTTTGGTCAATTACCTGGGACTTGAAAATGTCATGGGCATGAGTGAGGCAGAAGCCTCATCCTACATCGCCTATTACTGGGGCGGTGCCATGGTAGGTCGGTTCATCGGCGCGGTTATTATGCAGAAAATCGATCCGGGCAAACTGTTAGCATTCAATAGTTTGCTATCATGTGCACTTATTATCATTTCGGTAGTAAGCGATGGCTCGGTCGCAATGTGGACCATTCTGGCAGTAGGTCTGTGTAACTCAATCATGTTCCCCACAATTTTCAGTCTGGCCCTTAAGGGGCTAGGCAGCCAGGCTGCCCAGGGATCGGGTATGCTGTGTCTGGCGATCGTAGGCGGTGCGATAGTGCCGTTGGTACAAGGTGCATTAGCCGATACCTTCGGCCTGCAGATATCGTTCCTACTTCCGGTGCTTTGTTACCTGTATATCGCGTTTTATGGCGTGATTGGTTCAATACCGGCAACCAGCAAGGAGTCACATTCATGAAACCAGTCTTTAAACAGTCGCTGAGTCTGATTGCAGCGGCATTACTAATAAGCGGCTGCCAGCAGAAAGAGGCTGATACCACAACCGATACGGCGGCAACGGCTGCGGCATCGACAATGCCGCCATCAGCTGATGCAAAAGTGCCGGATTACTGGCCTGAGATCACCTTTGAGGTGGAAAACAGTGACGAGGTTGAGGCCAAGGTAGATGCCCTTCTGGCCGACATGACGCTGGAGCAGAAGGTTGCGCAGATTATGCAGCCTGAAATTCGCGATGTCACCGTGGAAGATATGCGTAAATACGGTTTCGGTTCTTACCTGAACGGCGGTGGGTCGTTTCCTGATGGAAACAAGCAGGCCACACTCGAAGACTGGATATCGCTTGCTGACAAAATGTATGAAGCGTCGGTTGACGATTCACTGGATGGCAGCACAATTCCGACCATGTGGGGAACCGATGCGGTTCACGGTCACAACAATGTAATTGGTGCTACATTGTTCCCGCACAACATTGGTCTGGGCGCAATGCACGAGCCGCAGCTGATGAAAGAAATTGCCACAGCCACAGCAAAAGAAGTGCGTGCGACAGGCATTGACTGGATTTTCGCACCGACAGTTGCAACCGCGCGTGATGACCGGTGGGGACGCACCTATGAGTCATATTCTGAAGATCCGGAAATTGTCGGGCAGTATGCACGTGCCATTGTCAGTGGGCTGCAGGGCGATCTCAGCGACGGCAATATCGATGAGGAGCATGTGGTTTCCACTGTTAAACATTTCGTTGGCGACGGTGGTACGGACGGCGGTGATGATCAGGGCAATAACCTGGCGGATGAAGAAACCCTTTATCGCATTCACGCTCAGGGCTATGTTCATGGCCTGAATGCCGGCGCGCAGTCTGTTATGGCGTCGTTTAATAGCTGGCATGGAAAGAAAATTCACGGTAGCAAGTACCTGCTGACCAATGTCTTGAAAGAAAAAATGGGCTTTGACGGCTTTGTAGTGGGTGACTGGAATGGTCATGGCCAGATCGAAGGCTGTACAAATGAAAGTTGTCCTCAGGCAATTAATGCCGGCCTGGATGTGTATATGGTGCCCACCGATGCGTGGAAGCCGTTATTTGAAAATACCGTCGCGCAGGTTAAAAGCGGCGAGATTTCTCAGGAGCGGCTTGATGATGCCGTGCGTCGTGTACTTCGCGTTAAAATGCGGGTAGGGCTGTTTGACCTGCCATCGCCAGCCAACAGAGCATTGTCAGCAAAAGCAGATGTCGTGGGGTCTGATGAACACCGTGCTGTCGCACGTGAAGCGGTCAGAAAGTCACTGGTGATGCTGAAAAACCAGGACAATCTGTTACCGCTATCGCCTGACATGAACGTGCTTGTGGCCGGTGATGCCGCCGATAACATCGGTAAGCAATCAGGTGGGTGGACCATTACCTGGCAGGGAACAGGCAACAAAAACAGCGACTTCCCGGGTGCAACGTCTATTTACTCTGGCATCGAGCAAGCGGTTTCTGCAGCCGGTGGTACAGCAACACTTTCAGAAGATGGAAGCTTTGAAGAAAAGCCAGACGCCGCTATCGTGGTCTTTGGTGAAAACCCGTATGCCGAAGGAAATGGTGATTTGTCGAATCTGGAATACCAGCGTGGTGATAAAACCGACCTGGCACTTCTGCGTAAGTTAAAATCACAGGGTATTCCGGTGATTTCAGTATTTATTACTGGCCGGCCGCTGTGGACCAATCCTGAAATTAACGCCAGTGATGCATTTGTTGTGGCCTGGTTGCCTGGCTCAGAAGGGCAGGGCGTGGCCGATGTATTATTCACCGATAAAAACGGTGATGTTGACTATCCCATGCAGGGTAAGCTGTCATTTTCATGGCCGGCGAAACCTACGCAAATCGTAAACAAAGACGATGGTCAAAAAGCCCAGTTCGCCTATGGCTACGGTCTGCGTTACGGTGAAGACGACCCCATCACGGCGCCACTTTCCGAGGAAGCGGGTGCAGATGAAGACCTGGTGCTTGCGCACGATATCTTTGTGCGCGACATTCAAAAACCGTGGCACCTTGAGGTACTCGATGCCGATGGTCAGCATGTTATGACCAGCAACACGATGTCAGTGAAAGGCGCGGATGTTCGCACCACCGATCGCAATGTGCAGGAAGACACACTGGAACTAACCTTCAAAGATAAGGCGACAGTTCGCTTTGCCGCTCAGTTCCCGGAAGATTTGCGTGACTATTTATCTGACAGTGCCGCTATTCAAATGGCTGTTCAGCTTTCACAAGCCGACGCTGATGTTCAGATAAGTATGATGTGTGGTGAAGACTGTGAAGGAAGCGTTGCGTTGCAGGATTTTGCACAGCAGACAACGCAGTGGCAGGACGTTGCCATTCCCACGCAGTGTTTGAAAGACGCCGGTGTAGCTTTCGATGAAGTGTTCTCCGTGCTTGGCTTTAGTGCATCAGCACCGGTAACGCTGAAGGTATCTGACATTCGCATCGAACCTTCTATGCAGGATGTACCAACCTGCCCGTAACAGGCATGTTGTTATTTCGCTAAGTCAAAAGCTCCGACAATGTTCGGAGCTTTTTTTTTGCCTGAAGTGGTGAGCTTGAAACGATAAAGTCTCCGACTGCACTGACAAGAGGCGCAGGTAAACGATTAAAAGCTGCATTCTGCGAACATATCCGTAGAATACTGCGCCTGAGAATTTCACTGCCCGGGACATAATGCACACTAAACCGTCATCATCAGCCGCCGCTACCGGCTTTCCGTTGTTTTTGTTTTTCGCCATTATGATGGTGGCCGCAAATCTGCGCGCGCCATTTACCGGTGTGGCACCACTGCTGACAGACCTGCAAAACAGCTTGTCCATTAATGCCAGTACCGCTGGCCTGATGATCACCTTCCCCCTGATTGTCTTTATGGTGGTGTCGCCGCTTATTCCACGCTTGTCCAGACGCTACGGCATGGAAAGGATGTTGCTGGCTGCACTGGTGCTCATCGGTGTGGGGATAGCAGTGCGCTCGGTGGGAGGTTTGTTCTGGCTGTTTGCCGGAACGATTGTTATCGGTGCGGGCATCGCTGCCGGAAATGTGCTGCTTCCTGGTGTGGTGAAGTCCCGGTTTCCAAATCATATTGCACTGCTGACTTCCGCCTATGTACTGGCAATGGGAATCATGGCTGCGCTGTGGTCGGCGCTTGTCATCCCCATTGCCAATGCGTCATGGGGGAACTGGCAAATAGCGCTGGTAGCCATGATAATCATGCCGGTCATCTCAGGCATTTTGTGGCTTACTCAGCTCAAGGGAGCTCGCAAGCCAGATTCAGGCAGTACAAAAGCGCCGGGGCGGTCTATCTTCAGATCACTACTTACCTGGCAGGTGTGTGGCTTTTTTGCCTGCAATTCGTTTTTATATTATTCGGTGGTCAGCTGGTTGCCCGCTGTGGTCGGTGAAGCTGGCTTTAGTGATGCACAGGCCGGATCGATTCATGGTGTTTTCCAGTTTGCCGGGGCACTGCCCGGTCTGATAATTGTGCCGGCAATGGCAAGACTTTCTGATCAGCGCGGATTAAGCGCCAGTATGACCGCGGTAAACCTGGCTGGATTCGCCGGCATTATGGTGCTGCCGTCGCTGGCATACCTGTGGGCGGCGCTGCTGGGTTTTGGAATCGGAGCGAACTTTATTCTGGCGCTGTCATTTTTAGGCTTACGGGCACGCAACGGCGACCAGGCCGCATCTTTATCCAGTGCCGCGCAAACGCTGGGCTATTGCATTGCTGCAACCGGCCCTTTATTGCTTGGTGCCATTTATGATGCGTTGGGTGAGTGGCAACTGGCATTATGGGTTTGCGTCTTTTTCAGTATTGCCCAGGCGCTTTTGGGTACGCGGGTAGGTAGAAACGTGCTGCTGCCGGCTGATACTGCCGTAAGCTGACCAGGCTCATCAAGCACGGGCAGGATGAACCTGCCCGTGCTTGCCAGAGTATCTGTTCTATCCATTTTTTACCGCAGACGGGTATGCCGTTGCGGCACGCTGTCTGGTAGTCAATTTTTGAATTTTCGATACGACATTAACGGCCTGCGGGCTATCGCGGTTATTGCCGTTGTTATTTTTCACTTTGATCCCACCTGGCTACCGGGCGGCTTTGCCGGGGTCGATGTCTTTTTCGTCATCTCCGGCTTTCTGATGACCAGCATTATCTTTCGCGGTTTTGAGAAATCTTCTTTTAATCTGGTTAAATTCTATATTGCCCGAGCAAACCGCATCGTGCCTGCACTGGCCGCATTATGCCTGGCTGTTCTGCTGGCCGGATGGTTCATTCTTTTTCCGGCTGAATACGCAGCGTTAGGCAAGCACGCAGCCAGTAGCGTCGCCTTCATTTCAAACTTTGTTTACTGGCAGGAAGCGGGCTATTTCGATGCCGCCTCCCATGAAAAATGGTTGCTCCACACCTGGTCACTGGCGGTAGAGTGGCAGTTCTATCTGCTTTACCCGCTCATATTGTTAGCGCTTAAACCTCTGCTGGGCGTCAATAAGCTACGCCACGCGGTATTAGCACTCACATTGGCTTTCCTGTTGTTCAGTATTGAGACCTCTGCATTATGGCCAAGTGCTTCATATTATCTGCTGGCCACCCGTTCCTGGGAGCTGTTGGCCGGCGGGCTGGTGTTTCTTTACCCGGTGTCGCTACGTGAAAGTCAGGCACGTGTTGTCGCCTGGATTGGCATTTTGCTTATCGGGCTGGCGTATGCAATTGTTGATGCAACACACCCCTGGCCCGGAACGCTGGCTATCATTCCTGTACTTGGGACTGCAATGGTCATCATGGCGAGCGTTCAAAATAGCTGGCTGACCAACAACTGGCTGTTTCAGCCTTTGGGTCGCTGGTCGTACTCCATTTATCTGTGGCACTGGCCATTGGTGGTATTTGGTTATCGCTACGATATCGAATACTGGTGGGTGGCCGGTGTCACGCTCTCTGTACTATTTGGCTTTTTAAGTTACCGTTTTATTGAAAATATCCGCTGGCAACGCATTGAGTCACTTCCAGGTCTGTGGCGCGCAAAGCCTGTGTGGATCGGCGCGCTGGCTCTGGTTACGGGGCTTACTATAATGACAAACCAGGGTCTGACGGAGCGTTTCACGCCACAGATGCAATCGTTGCTCTCATCGATGAGTCCGAGCCCTTATCGTGAAAAGTGCCATATCGATGACTATGACGATCCGGATAATGCCTGTGAATACGAAAATAACAATGTGACATGGGCGGTATTCGGTGACAGTCACAGTGTAGAACTCGCTTACGCACTTGCAGACAGGCTGGCACGGCAGGATCAGGGCATAAAGCACTACACCTTTTCAGGATGTGCCCCGTCGCTGTTACAGGAAAATGGCACCAGCCGGTGCACCCGCTGGTACAAAGAGGCGGTAGCAGACATTATCAGTGATAAGAGAATCGATAGTGTGCTTATCAATCACCGCTATTCCTGGGCATTGTTTGGCGATCATGTGCCCGATTATCCGGCCGTGCCGCAAGATGACGACCCTGAGCGCACCGCGCGAATTCTGCGTTCATTCGATGCAGCCATCCGTGAACTGGCCAGCCAGAAGTCTCAGGTGATTATTGTCTATCCGGTCCCGGAGATTGCTCGTACCGTACCGCTGCTGGTGGCCTCAGGCTATCTGTTTAAAGACAATACCGAGCAAATTATCGGGACAACGAGAGCGTACTACGAAAAGCGAAACGCCGTGATCCTCGAACATCTTAAAAGCACAGCGTATCCGGACAATGTAAAAATGATTCGTCCGGCAGATACCTGGTGCGATGAGGCAAACTGCTATGCGGTGAAAGGGGGCAAAGCCCTTTATTTTGATAGCAACCATCCTTCTGTATTTGGGGCGCAGGCCCTGATATCACTGATGCCTCAGGAATGGCTTGAATCGTCTGGCCTGAAAACCGGTGCGTTGTAAAAGCGACTGGCAGCGGCAACATGCTGGTTAACGACGCTGTTAGCGCCGATAATTGCAGCATTGCCGACATGGGTGTGGGGGAGCAGCAGCGAATTAGCGCCAATCCACGCGCTGTCCTCAATCACAACGGGGCCAGGCGATGACGTATAGCCTGCCACCGGGCCGCTACTGATAATGACATTGGGGCCGATAAAGGCCCCTTTACCAATGACAATGTTCTGATAACCCAGCAATGCACAGTTATGGTTGAAAAACGAACCTTCACCGACACGAACCAGTTCGGGAGATTCGCAGAAAAAATCAGGCTCGACAAAAAATGCGGCGGGCTCAGTAAACAAGCGACGAAACACACTACTGCGTTTTTGCTCGCCGGACTGAGTGATTTCCTGTTGCAGTCTGCGGTGTTTATCAACGATCTGCTGATTATGACTGGTCGCCATAAAATACTGGATATCGCCGTGCCGACGTTCCGGTTGCGCTACAGCGTCGCTTTGATTATGGTGCATGACGAATTATCCGAATAGATCGATACATTAATGTCTGACAGGGAAATTGTGCTGGTGCGTCATGGGCGTCCTGCGTCTGAAAATAACGACAGGTTGTCCAGCTCCGGATTTGCCCGCTGGGTAAAAAACTACAATCGTTGCGATTTACACCCTGACAGCCAGCCACACTGTCAGCGCGACTTTACCAATCACTATATCATCTCCAGTGCCCTGCATCGTGCACGATTATCGGCGCATCGATATACCGGTGAACCAGTCGCAGAGTCCAATTCTTTATTTAACGAGATGGAAATTCCCCGCTACCGGTTACCCGTCAGGCTCAATGCCTGGACTTGGGTATACCTGAACCGCGCGATGTGGATTGCTGGCAGGGGTGGTCCGTTCGAATCTTTTTCACAGGCCAGGCGCAGAATTGAGAAGGCATGTGACTTGCTTGTAGAGAGAGCAACAACGCATCAAAGCGTTGTACTGTTTGCTCATGCTATGACCAACCGTTTTTTATGTCGCTACTTAACGCGCCGCGGCTGGCAGGTTATCGAAAAAGATCATCGGTATTGGGGCGTTATTGTGCTGCGCAAACGGGCGCAACAGCACTAAAGTATGCTGTACCATGACATAGTATTAAACTTATGTGTCAGTAACGCCGATACATAACCTATTATAGCTGATAGAGTGAAGTCGCCATTGGTGAATAACAGACATTATGCAATAGCCTGTTCACGCGGAGGAGTGCAGTTAAATGTGCTCATCGCCATCATTTTTGCTTCGGTATTGGCAGGACTTATCTGGTATTTCGATCAGGCCGATCCCGGATTTCATCGCCAGGCTCTGAAAAAAATGGCGACACGTCTGCAAAACAATGCCGGGTATGCTCACTGGCAGTGGCAGTCAGAAAAACAGCCACCACGTATAATGATGGTTCATTATGATGCGCAGGACAGGGAAAAATCCAGACGCCCACTGGCCATGGCCAGTTTCGGCTACCCCAGAGTCGCAGACGATGAAGATGCCTGCGATACACTGTGGATGCAGCTTCTGGATGCACCTATGGAAGTCGAAGGGTTCAGAGTGAAAGGACGATATATACGCGGCGACCTGGAAAACGGGGAGGCGGTGAACGCATATTGTCGATTTTCTATTAGCTGTGGTGACCGGTTTGATTATATTATTCGCACCGGAAAAATTGACTGGTAGCCGTGGTTTTGCCTGCGTGGTAAAAATTAACAAAAATATGGCCCGGTCTTATTTTGCTGTTGTCTGGAAAGGTAAGTTGTCACTAGCCTGAGACAAAGCAAATTTAATGGGGAAAAAGGCGTGTTGAGAGTGGTCTTGACTTGCCCAAACCACCCCCCGTTGTTAAAGTGTGGTGATAATTAACGACGTCTTTGCTGGTGCGTACTCACCTCACCTATCACCACCGCCAGCGTACAGTTACAGGAATTTGTATTTCATGTTTAAAAAGCTTCGGGGCATGTTTTCTAATGATTTGTCCATCGACCTCGGAACAGCTAATACGCTGATCTATGTGAAAGATCAGGGCATAGTGTTAAACGAACCTTCAGTTGTTGCTATTCGCCAGGAACGCGCCGGTGGTCCGAAAAGTGTGGCCGCAGTGGGTGCAGAAGCCAAGCGCATGCTGGGTCGTACGCCTGGAAATATTCGCGCTATCCGCCCCATGAAAGATGGGGTTATCGCTGATTTCTTTGTTACAGAGAAAATGCTTCAGCACTTCATCAAACAGGTTCATGACAATAATTTTCTGCGTCCCAGCCCCCGTGTGCTGGTATGCGTCCCTTGCGGGTCAACACAGGTAGAGCGTCGTGCGATACGGGAATCGGCATTGGGTGCAGGCGCACGTGAAGTCTACCTGATTGATGAACCGATGGCTGCAGCCATTGGTGCGGGTCTGCCGGTTTCAGAAGCGACGGGCTCCATGGTTGTCGATATCGGTGGCGGTACCACAGAAGTTGCCATCATTTCACTGAATGGCGTGGTTTATTCCTCATCGGTGCGTATCGGTGGTGATAAATTTGATGAAGCCATTATCAACTATGTACGCCGCAACTTCGGCTCGTTAATTGGCGAGGCGACGGCTGAGCGTATCAAGCACGAGATTGGTGCAGCATACCCTGGCGAGGAAGTGCGTGAGATTGAAGTACGCGGTCGAAATCTGGCAGAAGGTGTGCCTCGCGGCTTCACGCTTAACTCCAACGAAATCTTAGAGGCCTTGCAAGAGCCGCTGACTGGTATCGTATCTGCGGTAATGGTTGCGCTGGAGCAGTCTCCACCTGAGCTGGCATCAGACATCTCAGAGCGCGGCATGGTGCTTACCGGTGGTGGCGCGTTGCTTAAAGATCTTGACCGCCTGCTGATGGAAGAAACCGGTATTCCGGTTGTGATTGCAGATGACCCGCTTACCTGCGTTGCGCGCGGTGGTGGTAAAGCCTTTGACATGATCGACCTCCACGGCGGCGATCTTTTCACTTACGAATAATATCGGGCAGGCAGCAATCACGCTGCCTGTTGGTTCTTAATGGATACCATATTTACCCGCGGCCCATCGCTGAACAACCGACTTGCGCTTGCCATAGCCTTGTCGGTTTTGTTGATCTTTGCAGACCACAAACTTGATGCCTTTCAGTCAACCCGCGTGTACCTGAACTCTATTATGAGTCCGCTGCAGTACATTGCGAACTTACCGAAAGTCTTGCTTAACGAAAGTGCGCAGCGGCTTACTTCACACCAGGCCTTGTTGGCGGATAACGAGCGGCTGACAAACCAGAACCTTAAAATGAGCGAGCAACTTCAGCGGTTTAATGTGTTGCAGGCTGAAAACGCTGAGTTGAGAAAATTACTGGATGTACCGGTAAAACCTCAGGTTCGCAAAATGGTTGCAGAGCTGATGGCCGTGGACAACAACCCGTTCAGTCAGCAAATTATGATTAATAAGGGCGCCCTGGATGGTGTCTATCTGTCACAGTCTGTTTTAGATGACCGGGGGATTGTGGGGCAGGTGATGGAAGTAGGCACGACGAACAGTAGGGTGGTGCTTATCTCGGATGTCACTCACGCTATTCCTGTTCGCTCACTTCGCAACAATATTCGCTTTGTGGCAACCGGTAACGGCGCGTTCGATGAGCTGTTTTTAGAGCATGTTCCTCACAGTGTGGATGTGCAGGAAGGCGATATGCTGGTGTCATCAGGCTTGGGCGAGGTTTTCCCTGAAGGCTATCCGGTGGCGCGCGTTTCATCCGTCGTACACGATGAGGGCCGGCCTTTTGCCACTGTTACCGCACAACCGCTAGCCAGACTTGATCGTCTGAAGCATTTGTTGCTGCTATGGCCGCAACAACGCCCTGATGCAGATACTGAGCAGCAGGCGCAGGAACCACAAAGTGCTGCCTCGCAGCAGGGAGAGTAGACAGAATTATGTTGCGGGCCCGCCACTACGTTATCGCTTCAACCATTCTTGTTGCACTGGTTTTACAAATTATGCCGTTGCCTATCCAGGCTGATTTATACAGGCCTGACTGGGTACTCATTGTACTGGCGTACTGGACAATGGCGTTGCCCCACAGGGTGAATGTTGGCGTGGCATTTTTAGCCGGGCTGGCAATGGATATTCTGTTGGGGACAGCGCTGGGCATTCACAGTCTTGCCCTCAGTGCGTCGGTGTATGTTCTGGCGGCTAACTATCAGCGTTTGCGCAATTACTCGGTATGGCAACAGGCCATCATAATAGGGCTGCTTTGCTCGTTGTATCATTTGGTGTTGTTCTGGTTGCAGCATTTGCTGACCGATATCCCGTTTCAGTTTGCCTATTTATGGCCGATTTTCAGCTCAATGATCTTGTGGCCATGGATTTTCTGGCTACTCAGAAAGCTACGCCGTCAGCTAACCATTACCTGAATCAGGGCTTCTATTATTATGACGCTTATCCTTGCTTCCGCTTCACCTCGCCGTACCGCACTGTTAAATCAAATGGGATTTGCCCACACGCAAATGCCGGTAGACATTGACGAGTCTCCCAAAGCCGGTGAAAAACCTGAAATACTGGTGGAAAGATTGGCGGCTGAAAAAGCGCTAACAGCGTATCAACGTTTAGATGATGAGCAAAAGCGTGATGCTATTATCCTTGCATCAGATACATTAATTGCCTTTGAGGGAGAAAGTCTGGGAAAGCCGGCCGATGAAGCAGATTGCGTTGCCATGCTGCAACGACTGTCCGGTCAGGTGCACGAGGTACTGACGTCTATCAGCGTGTTGGATGCGCAGCGTCAGGTGACCCAGACAATTATCACCCAGGTACACTTTGCTCCGGTAAGTGAGGCCCAGAGCCGTCAGTACTGGGCCACCGGCGAGCCGGCAGATAAAGCCGGCAGTTATGCGATTCAGGGGATAGGCGGCCAGTTTGTAAAATCTGTTAAAGGTAGTGTAAGTGCAGTGATTGGTCTGCCATTATATGAAACACGATGCCTGTTAAACGAATTCGGGGTGGATGCATGAGTGGTGAGTTGCTGATAAATGTCACACCATCAGAGTCGCGGGTGGCACTGATTGAAAACGGCATATTGCAGGAAATACATGTAGAGCGTCATACCAAAAAAGGTCTGGTAGGTAATATGTACCGTGGCAAGGTCAGTCGGGTATTGCCGGGTATGCAGGCGGCATTTGTCGATATCGGTCTGGAAAAAGCCGCGTTTTTGCACGCATCCGATATTGTTCTTCACAACGAGATTGTGGGCGAAGTGACTGCCAACCATATTCAAAAGCAGGATATCCGCGAACTGGTCCGCGAAGGGCAGGAAATTGTGGTGCAGGTGGTTAAAGATCCTATCGGCACCAAGGGCGCGCGCCTGACCACCGATATAACTATTCCCTCACGATATCTGGTATTTATGCCCAGTGTGACCCACGTAGGGGTATCTCAGCGCATTGAAGATGAGAATGAGCGAGAGCGTCTGAAAACGCTGATGGAAGAATTTTGTGATGATGATGGTGGTTTTATTCTGCGCACTGCGGCAGAAGGCGTAAGTAAAACTGAGCTTTCTCAGGATGCGGCATTCTTACGTCGGTTGTGGAACAAAATTCAGCAGCGGATGAAAAAGAAAAAGTCGAATGTGCTTTATGAAGACCTGCCACTGGCAAGACGGGTCATCCGTGACTTTGTGGGCACCGAACTTGATCGCATTCGCATTGACTCAAAACTGTCTTTTCACGAGCTTGAGGAATTCACCAAAGAATATGTGCCTGAGTTAAGCAACAAGCTGGATTACTATCGCGGTGATCGCCCTATATTCGATTTGTATGATGTCGAGAACGAGGTCCAGCGGGCTCTCGAGCGCAGAGTCGACTTGAAATCCGGTGGTTATCTGATTATCGACCAGACTGAGGCTATGACCACAATTGATATCAACACCGGTGCGTTTGTTGGTCACAGAAATCTCGAAGAAACTATTTTTAACACCAATATCGAAGCAACGCTGGCGATAGCCCGACAGTTACGGCTGCGCAATCTGGGCGGGATGATTCTTATCGACTTTATCGATATGACTGAATCTGATCATAAACGACGGGTCTTACATAGTCTGGAAGTGGCGACCAGTAAGGACCGCGCCAAGATTAATATTCACGGTTTTACCGCATTAGGGCTAATTGAGATGACCCGTAAGCGTACCCGTGAAAGTCTGGAGCACGTGCTTTGTGGTGACTGCCCGGTCTGTAAAGGGCGCGGGACCATGAAAACCATAGAGACGATCTGCTTTGAAATCATGCGCGAAATCGTCAGGGTTAACCGGGCTTACGACGCCGACAAGTTTGTGGTTTATGCTTCTCCGCATGTTGCCGAAGCGCTGTTAGGTGAGGAGTCACACATGCTGGCCGAGCTGGAAGTGTTTGTCTCTAAGCAAATTAAGGTGCAGACCGAGCCGCTTTATAATCAGGACAAATACGACGTTGTCATGATGTAGTGAATATGTGGCCGTTAATTACGGCCAGTCCTTTAGCAGTAAGTGAAAAAATCGCGTGGGAAAGAAAAGAGAAATAGCAGGTAACGTCGTCATCTGGACGGCAAAAAAGCTATGGCTGGGACTGGCGGTGTTTCTGGTACTCTTTGCTGTGCTGCTTAGTGTCCTGCGCTACTCACTGCCTTATCTTGATAACAAAAAGCCGTTGCTGGAAGACTACATTAACCAGCAATATGGGGTCGCACTTTCCATTGGTACCCTCAAAGCGGACTGGCTGCAAAGCGGCCCAAGTATCGTGCTTGAAGACGTCAGACTTCGAAGCAACGCACAATCGCCTATTGCGCTTAATGTCGATAATATCGATATCGAGCTGAATTTCTGGCAGTCACTTTCCACCGCACAGCTTTCTTCTAAACAGTTCAATCTTGATGGTGTCGCTCTTACCGTAGATACCACGCGTTTAAGTGGTGATGAGCAGCAAGCGCAATTTCCCGTTATAGATGCCCTCAACGATTTGTTTCTTGAGCAGCTTGAGCGGTTTTCACTGCGCAATGGTGTGGTTACGCTGCTCAAACAAGAGACTGAACAGGTCATTGAAATAAGCGAGTTGTCCTGGCTGAACCGTGACGGTCAGCATCGCGGGGCCGGCGCATTCCGCGTACAGGAGCTGGCCAGTAATGCCGCTACGTTTCTTATTGACCTTCAGGGTGGTAAAGACAACCTTCGTGGCACCCTTTACGCAAAGGCCGAAGATGTTGATATTTCGCCATGGGTAAGCGGCATGCTGCAAACCCGCCGGCCGCTGAAAGAAAGCCGGGCCAATCTGGAAGCCTGGGCTGAGGTGGAAAATAGCAAAATTAGCGCGGTGTTTACGCAGCTACATGATAGTCGCCTGACCTGGGGCGGGCAGGACAACGTCACAGTGAGTACGGGTATTCAGGACGGAAGCTTTCAGGCTCTGCCCAGGAATAACAACTGGTATTTTCGTGTCGATCAGTTAGAAGTGGTGTCGAATAATCAGCGTCTGGTCACTGATTTGGTGGGGCGGTGGTCTCCCGATAACGGTTTAATAATTAATACCATCAAACCCACACCGGTTAACCCGTTCCTGGTATTGTTGCCCTTATTTACCGATGACACCGCTGATGATGATGTCAGAGAGTTAGCACCCACCGGCCAGCTTGCCACCTTACAGATGAGGGCTGACCAAAGCGGGTTGGCGTTAACGGCCAAATTACTCGGTGTTAGCTGGCAGCAGCACAATGGCATTCCAGGACTGCAAAAACTGGATATTGATATCAATTGGGCTAATGCTCAGGGGGCTGTGCAGGTACAAAGCCGTGACACCATGCTGCTCACTGACACGCTCTTACCAGAAAATATAGGCCTTAATCAGCTTGATGCCACCATCTATGTTTACCCCTTGCAATCAGACGGGCAGCAGAACTGGATGCTCAGTTACGATGACCTGGTGCTTGACACAGCACTGGCAACAGTGACGCAAAGCCTGCGACTAAACCTTTCTGATGCTGATTTAAGTCTGCTCACCACCGTGAGTGATATGCCGGTAGAAAATGCGAAAAAGCTGTTTCCGGCTTCGCTGATGGGTGAAAACACTACCGCGTATCTAAACCGCGCCCTGACCGGCGCCGGAGAGGTCTCTGAAACACGAATTTTATGGCACGGTAATCCCGGCGACTTTCCGTTTAATGCTAACCGCGGTATTTTTCAGGCCTTTACGTCATTACACGATACAGACTTTGCATTTTCAGATGCCTGGCCTGCTCTGAACAACATGAACATGGCGCTGCAATTTGAAAATGACGGGCTAACGATGATTGCACCCGATGCGTCGCTGGCCGATATCGAGCTAACTGATGTCACTGCCTCGATTATTCCGCTGACCGGCTCAGCCGATTTGAACATCGCGGCTGGCGGCAGGGGAACGGGGGAACAATTAGCGGCGTTGATGATGCAAAGCTCGCTGTCTGCATCCCTGGGCAATGTGCTATCCGAAGAAGTTCAAATCAGCGGCCCCATCAGCACTGACCTGACTCTGACAATTCCGTTGAACGATGCGAATGTGGTTGCCAAAGGTACTGCCAGCCTGAAAGGAAATGTGGTCAAACTGCCCCGGCTGAAAATGACGCTTGAAGATGCGCGGGGAAAAATTGCTTTTTTGAATGAAAATATTAATACAGAGTCCTTGCAGGCTTGGCTGCTAGGGCAGCCGGTCTCGCTGGCTCTTACAGGCGGAAAAACAGATGATGGCTATGGTGTAGATATCGGGGCTAACGGACAATGGGATGTTGCAGCGCTTTCCGAGCGTTTCAGTGACACGCTTAGCAGCTACCTGAGCGGTTCCAGTGACTGGCAGGCAAATGTATCGGTGCAGCTTCCTGAAGATGGCTTCTCCTATAACGCCAGTATTACCTCAACCCTTGAAAATGTGCAGTCCGGCTTGCCCGCGCCGTTTAATAAACCTGCCGATGCAGTAAAACGGTTTGCTATTTCCAGCGTGGGAGATGAAAAAGCATCCACGATAAAAGCCCTGTTCGGTGACGATGTTGCCTTTGACGGCATACTCCCGCACCAGGAGATGCAATTTTCCAGAGCACACCTGGCATTGGGCAAAAGTGATTTTACCGGACGAGGTATCGGTTTAAGCGTCTCGGCAAATTTGCCGCGCATAGATGCTGGTAGCTGGTACACGGTCATTGATGAGTTAATCGGACAACAGCAAGAAGTTAACGATGAGCAGCGAGCATTGTTCGCTGTTCCCCAGCGCCTTTTTATTAACACCGATGAGCTGATCGTAGCCGGTCAGACATTGACCAATGTGGATATCACCGCCAAACAAAACAGTAATAACTGGTTGCTGGATATCGATACAACGCAGGCGCGGGCCAATGTCAGTATTTATGAAGACTTTCTGAAAAGAGGGATTCGCATAGAGGCTGATTATATAAATCTGCCCACCTGGACTGCATCTGACCCGGCAGAAACAGCTCCGGCGGTAAAATGGTCGGCCGAGACCTTGCCCCCGGTATACGCATTTTGTCAGCAGTGTACATTGCTGGGCAATGCGTTGGGGCAGGTCACGCTCGACGTGGTGCGCGGCGACAGCGGTATGGTTATTCGTCAACTGAGCACCAGTAATAAACATACGCAGGTAAATGCCAGCGGAAACTGGAATACGCAGACACAAACCACTACTTTGAACGGAACGCTGAAAAGTGATGATGTGGGGCGTATGCTACAGGACCTTAACGTTAACTCAGGGATAAAGGACTCCGCGGCCTCAATAGCGTTTACGCTTGGCTGGCCAGACTCTCCCATGGATTTTTCCTTGGAAAAGCTTAACGGCGATATAAACTGGCGACTGACCGACGGGTATTTAAGTGAGCTCAGTGACAAAGGCTCTCGCATATTTACCTTATTCAGCCTTAACTCGTTAGTTCGTAAGCTCAGCCTGGATTTCAGGGATGTGTTTGCTAAAGGCTTTTTCTACGATGACATGAGCGGCACGCTTTCGATTGCTGATGGCAGAGCGACAACAGACGATACGATTATTGATGGTGGCGCCGGTGAGATCACCATTAAAGGGGTGACCAATCTGGCCGCACAAAAATTAAATTATGATGTGTCTTTTACCCCTAATGTCACCGGTAACCTGCCGGTTCTTGTCTATTTTCTGGCGTCACCGCCTACTGCGCTTGCTGCGCTTGCCATCGACCAGGTGTTGACGTCGGCCAAAGTAATCTCCAATGTTAATTACAAGGTAACAGGTACCTGGGACAATCCTGAATTCATCGAGGTTGGGCGAGACAGTAAAGAAGTGACACTGCCGGCAAGACAGAAAAATGACAAGGAAAAACCGGCACCGCTGTCCAAACCCGACCTGGAAAGACTCAATCTGGAGGTACAAGATGGTTAATCTGGTCGCCGTACAAATGACAAGTCAGCCTGATATAGACGAAAATCTGGCGTATGTAGAAAAACAACTGGATGCGCTGGATACCGGCGAACCGACACTGGTAGTGTTACCGGAATGCTTTGCACGGTTTGGAACCCGCGATCGCGAGTTGCTTGATGTGGCTGAGCCGCGCTACACCGGCAAAATTGGACAGGCCATGCAGGCGATGGCGAAAAAACACGGTGTCTATTTGGTTACCGGTACCTTCCCGTTGGTATCTGAGGATCCTGACAAATTTACAGCGTCCTGCCTTTTAGTCGGGCCGGATGGCAATGTTATAGATGAATACAAGAAAATTCATATGTTTGACGTCGCCATCAAGGACAATACCGGCAGCTATCAGGAGTCCAAATACACCCAGGCCGGTGACCGGGTTGTGGTTTGCGACACGCCAATAGGGCGTATCGGGCTGGCAGTGTGTTATGATGTGCGCTTTACCGGGCTGTTTAATGCTATGGGTGATGTCGATATTCTGGTATTACCTGCCGCATTTACACGGCATACCGGGAATGCGCACTGGCATACACTGGTCCGGGCGCGGGCAATAGAAAAGCAATGCTTTGTTGTGGCACCGAATCAATCCGGTGAACATGCTAACGGGCGCCAGACATTCGGGCACAGCGTTATTTATTCGCCGTGGGGCGAGACGCTGGCCGAGCTTGGCGAACAATTAGGTACCGCTCACGCGAAGGTTTCTGTCAGCGACAGAGAAGCGATCAAAATGAGCATGCCGGTAAGCCAACATAACCAATTCAGGAGCGATTTTGTCAAATAACGTAGCTAGCCATTTACTGACGGATTCGGGACTGGACATGTCCTCGCTGGAAAAAGCGCTGGGGCAGATTCACAGTCATGATACCGATTACGCTGACCTGTACTTTCAGTCCAGTCAGCATGAAAGCTGGGTGCTGGAAGACGGCATCATAAAAGAAGGCAGTTATAACATTGAGCGCGGCGTTGGCGTTCGAGCCATCAGTGGTGAGAAAACCGGTTTTGCGTATTCTGACGAGATCAGCACTGAAGCCTTAACCAAAGCCTGTAAAGCTGCACGGACTATCGCTCCTGCCGGTGGCAAAACCGCAGTCAGCGGGTTCGGTGAACAGCAGTATCCGCACCGCTATCAGGCTGATAATCCGTTATTGGGAATGGAAGAAGCCGAAAAAGTCGCCTTACTTAAAGCTGTTGATGCCTATGTACGACGCCAGGAGCCTGATATCAATCAGGTTGTGGTTAGTCTCACCGGGGTATACGAAGAAGTCCTCGTGGCCGCCAGCGACGGCACCTTTGCGACTGACATTCGTCCTCTGGTAAGGCTGAACTGTTCTGTATTAATGGAAAATGGCGACCGGCGTGAACGGGGCAGCTCGGGGGCGGGCGGCCGTCACAGCTATTCATTTTTTCAGTCTGATGATAACGGCAGACCGGTTTATGAGCAGCTGGCTGATGATGCGCTTCACATGGCCCGCGTAAATATGCAGGCGGTGGCATCGCCGGCCGGTACGATGCCCGTGGTACTGGGTAGTGGTTGGCCCGGTGTGTTGCTGCATGAAGCAGTAGGTCACGGTCTGGAAGGTGACTTTAACCGAAAAGGCGCATCTACGTTTAGTGGTAAGATGGGGCAGCGGGTAGCCGCAAAGGGCGTAACCATTGTAGATGATGGCACCCTGCAGGATCGTCGTGGCTCATTGTCAGTGGATGATGAGGGAACGCCTACTCAGCGTAACGTGCTTATTGAAGATGGTATTCTGACCGGCTACATGCAGGATAAAATGAACGCGCGTCTGATGGGTGTTAAACCAACCGGTAACGGCCGTCGTGAGTCTTTTGCGCATCTGCCAATGCCACGCATGACCAATACCTACATGTTGGCCGGTCAATACGACCCTCAGGAAATTATCCAGACTATCGATAAAGGCATTTATGCGCCTAATTTCGCTGGTGGCCAGGTGGATATCACATCCGGTAAGTTTGTGTTTTCAAGCGCTGAGGCGTATTTAATTGAAAACGGTAAAATTACTGCGCCGGTAAAAGGCGCAACGTTAATTGGCAACGGCCCGGAAGTGATGCAGAAAGTGTCAATGATTGGTAATGATGTTGCACTGGATCGTGGTGTTGGCGTCTGTGGTAAAGACGGTCAGTCCGTACCGGTGGGCGTAGGGCAGCCGACCCTGAAAGTTGATGAGCTGACGGTAGGCGGTACAGCCTGACATAGCGGCTGTACTCTGACTGACAAAAAAAGCCCCGCTGCGTTTAAACAGCGGGGCTTTTTTATGCAGCGAAAGAGCGTTACTCAGGTTCCATATGCGACTTAAGGTACTGAAACAGTTCCCGGTAGGCTTTGGGTGGCGCATTTTTTTCGCGCTCTTTTTTTACCTGGCGATGTAACTGACGCAACCTTTGTCTGTCCATTTCAGGATAGCTTTCAATTAAGGGCTGAATGGCATCGTCGCCCTGTTCGATAATGTCTTCGCGCGCTTTTTCCATCGCATGGAACGCCGCGTTGGTTTGCTGATGCTGATGAGTCAGCTTGTCCATCGCCTCATTGATGGGCGTAACATCGCGCTGACGCAGCAATTTTCCAATGTACTGAATCTGGCGACGGTAACCTTCCTTCTTACGATTCATCGCCCGGGCCTGCATGACAGCTTCCTCAAGCTGTTCATCCATAGGGATAGTTTGCAGGTGCGCCGGTGACAACAAAATAAGTTCCTCACCGCGTTTTTGCATAAGCGCTGACTGACGCTTAAGCTCAGTTTTACTGACCCACTCTTCAGATTCATCTGCCTGGATATCATCAAAGTCAGAATCTTCAGGTGAATGATGCTTATGGTCGCTCATTGGTATCTCTAAGTGTTACACTGATAATACTTATAATTGTGACACACAACTTCGGGATAGCGAAACTGACTATGCAAATTGACCAGCAAATCGCAGAAATACAAAATATTGTTGATGATGTACTTGGCATGGCAAAAGCCAAAGGGGCTACGCAGGCTGAAGCCAGCATGTCGAAAGTGCAGGGTATTGCGGTGTCATCCCGAATGAAAGAAGTCGAAAATGTCGAGTTTACCAATGACGGTGGCCTGGGCATCAGCGTCTATGTGGGCAAACATAAAGGCAGTGCCTCTACCGCCGATTTGAGCAAAGAGGCATTAAAGCTGACGGTGGAAAAGGCCATTGATATCGCCCGCTATACCAGCGAGGACCCTTGCACCGGGTTGGCCGACGCTGAACTAATGGCAACATCATTTCCGGATCTTGAACTGTATCATCCGCAGGAGCTGGATCCACAACAAGCCATGCAGATTGCCATTGAAGCAGAAACCGCTGCACTGGATTATGATCCCCGGGTGGTGAATTCAGACGGCGCGAATTACAACGCTAACCACGGTATGCGTGTATATGGTAATACCCACGGCATCAACGCCGGCTATCCTAGCAGCCGCTACAGCTTAAGCTGTATGACGATAGCGGCAGAAGATGACGATATGCAGCGCGATTATGCTTATACCGTCAGCCGTCGTCCGGATGGCCTGAAAAGCGCGGTATCGGTAGGTCAGGAAGCGGCTGATAATACTGTTACCCGACTTGGCTCCCGTAAAATCAATACGGCGAATGTACCTGTGCTTCTGCACAAAGATGTCGCCTCTTCGCTGTTTGGTCACTACGTCAGTGCCATCAGTGGCGGCAACCTGTATCGTCGCTCCAGTTTCCTGCTGGATAAGCTGGGTGCGCAGGTATTTCCTAAGTGGCTGGACATTGAAGAATTACCGCACCTGAAAGGCGGGCTGGCCAGCTCGAATTTTGATGCTGAAGGCGTGGCAACCCGCGATTTGCAGGTTGTAGAGGACGGCAAGCTGGCACATTATCTTTATACCACTTACTCTGCGCGCAAGTTAAATACAACCCCTACCGGTCATGCCGGTGGTATCCATAACTGGATTGTCGGGCATACCGGTCATGATGATAAAGCATTGCTGGAAGAGATGGGAACCGGGCTGCTGGTAACCGAATTGATGGGGCAGGGTGTCAGTGTAGTGACAGGAGATTACTCACGCGGCGCAGCAGGCTACTGGGTTGAAAACGGCGTTATCCAGTATCCGGTGCATGAAATTACCATTGCCGGTAATCTTAAAGATATGTTCGCGAATATTCGCGCAATAGGTAAAGAGCGCGATGTGCGTGGTGGCGTGCAAACAGGTTCTGTGCTTATCGACAATATGAAGGTGGCAGGAAGCTAATCCGGCTATCTAAGAACGAAACGTTAAAACAAAAAAAAGCGCAGTAATGACTGCGCTTTTTTATTCATGCTGGCGAATTAACCATCAACGGAACCGCAGAAGCGATAACCTTCACCATGGATGGTTACAATCAATTCCTCATCGCTCGGCTCAGATTCAAAGTGCTTACGGATACGACGAATCGTTACATCAACTGTTCTGTCATTGGGACGCAGCTCGCGGCCGGTCATCTCCATGATCAGTTGCTCACGGGTAAGAATCTTGCCCGGATTGCTTAAGAACAGATGCAAGGCTCTGAACTCACTGCGCGGCAGGCGGAACTCTTTGCCGTTAGGCGAGATCAGCGAGCGACTGTCACCATCCAGCGTCCAGCCATTAAAGCTGACACGACTTGGTAAGTCGTCATCTTCTGCTGTATTGGTGGTACGTGATAACAGGTTGCGGGCACGAATGGTCAGCTCACGCGGATTAAACGGCTTGGTCAGATAATCATCGGCGCCGATTTCAAGGCCCAAAATACGGTCAACATCGTTATCTCTGCCGGTTAAGAAGATTAACCCGACATTTTTACGGTCACGCACTTCCCGGGCCAGAATCAGCCCATTCTTTCCTGGCAGGTTGATATCCATGATGACCAGATTGATGGAGTGATTCTCGAAAAAATCATGCATTTGGTCGCCATTTTCGGCTTCAAAAACGTTATAGCCTTCAGCTTCAAACAAGCTTTTGAGGGTGGTACGTGTGACCACTTCATCTTCAACAATTAATACATTTGGCGTCTGCATGGTGTTTCGCACTCTTTTACAATCGGTTAAAGCAATATTCTGGTTTAAGTGTATTATTCGTTACTTTCTTTTCAAGTTTGTGACGAATAAAACCTGACCTACGGTATAAGGGTTTGTAATAAAATTACAAGGCCCGGACTCACGACTATTCGTTTTCATTTCCGGCGGTTGCTGTTTCGACAGGAAAAACGATAAGAAATTCCACGCCTTTTCCTTCTTCGCTGGAAAGTGTGATAGAACCGTTTAATCCCTGCGTGACAAGATTGTATACCAGGTGCATACCCAGCCCCGAACCGCCTTGCCCGCGCCGGGTAGTAACAAAGGGGGCAAAAATACGCTTGCGTATTTCGTCGGGAATTCCCTTGCCATTATCTTTATACACCAGTTTCAGTGTACTGGTTGTCATCAGATCCGCCGTGATATCTATCGTGCCACTTTCTGTGTCTTCAAAGCCGTGGACTACGGAGTTCACAATCAGGTTGATCAGTATCTGGTTTATCGGGCCCGCTTTTGTTTCAACGTGTAAGGTAGGGTCGCAGTGAACGTTGATTTTATGCTGGTGCTTTTTAAGCTGAGGCCTCAGAGATAGTAGTATCTCATTAATTAACTGTGAAACGCAAAAAGTTCGGCTGGATTCAGTTGTTTGATCGACTGCAACCTGTTTAAAACTGGAAATCAGTTCAGCGGCCCGGTTCAGGTTCCGGTAAATAATATTGAGGTTTTCCTGGCTGTCGCTTAAAAACCGGTCCAGCGCGCTGGCTTTTAGCGTCCGGTTTTCAAAATCCTTCTGAATGTCACCAATCTGATCCAACATCATCGTGGAAGCCGTCACACCCAGACCTATTGGCGTATTTACCTCATGCGCTACGCCTGCCACCATGTCGCCCAATGACGCCATTTTTTCATTTTCCACTATCTGGCGCTGGTACTGGTGTAATTTCTCCAGCGTCTGAATCAGCTCCTGGTTCGCCTCTTTAAGCGCGACCGTGCGCTGACTGACAATATCTTCAAGGCTGGCATTTAACTGGCGGTGCTGCTCTTCAGCCTCATGTTGCTTTTGCACATAATCCTGCATGCGCGCCAGCAAAACATTAACTGCATCGGTGAGAATGTTCAGCTCATTGATGCTGGAGGTAGGAGTACGCGCTGAATAATCCCGTAAGCGGGCGGTGCGCTGTAGAAAATCCGCCATTGACTCGATAGGTCCGACGATCACGCTTTGCAGCCGCAACGCCAGTATAAGTGTCAGTATCATCATGACGAACATCACGCCCAGATTCAGCAAGATAGCCTGACCCACCAGGCTGTTGAATTTGGCTGCAGAGGCGCTCAGATAAATATATCCGACATAATTGTCGTTGTAGGTCACCGGGCGGGCAACTTCGACGGTACCATCGCCCATGGACGGCGTTTTGAGAAGATGTATACGACGTGACTGGTCCTGTATAGGCGGCTCACCGGGTTTGTGATAACTGGATAAAAAACTTAAGTCATCAGAGCGGTTCGGGTTATACCAATAGGCGTGAACATGGGCGACAATTTCTGCTTGGGCAGCACTGCTGAGGTGGCGCATGGTGGACTGTTCATCACCACTGGCAATATCCTGCGCGGCATTTTCGCTGATGATATTGGCCAGCATCACCACGGTCTCTTCAAGATCTTCGCGGTATGAGCTAATTTGCAGATACAGGGACAAACCGGTTGCCAGAACCAGCGTAATGGTGGCGATTGCCATTATCACCCACAGAAACAAACTGCGTATGGAAAGCCGTGCCGATGTGGCTGTCATTCTTGTCGTTTAACCGCGATAGAGTGGAAAGCAGCGAATAGAACTATAGTGGCCCAATATGGCCGAAAAAGAAAGCGCGGGCCCCAAAAGCCCGCGCGGGCATCACCGTATAAGTGTCTGATACAGTTTACTATATTCGTCAGCTGCTGTTTGCCAGGTAAAGCGTGTTTGCATGCCGCGAACCTGCATTGCGCGAAAGCGCTCCGGGTGCTCATAATAGAACAGTAGCGCGCGGCGTATACACGACAGTAACGCTTCAGGCGTCGGCTCTGTAAAGACAAAGCCGGTAGCATTTTCGCCATAATTGAGCGGGTCATAAACAGTGTCTTTTAATCCGCCCACAGCCCGCACAATAGGAATGGTGCCATAGGCGAGGCTGTACATTTGATTCAGACCACAAGGCTCAAACTGAGAAGGCATCAAAAAGAAGTCGGCGCCGGACTCAACCAGGTGCGCATGTTCAGTGCTAAAGCCATTGATAAACGCGAACTGGTCAGGATGCTTATGTGCATATTCATTTAAATCCATGCACACCGACGGATCACCCGTGCCAACAATCACTAACTGAATATTGTGGTCCATCAGGTCGTTGAGAATGGGTAACAAATAACCAAACCCTTTTTGCTCCGTCAGACGGCACACCATGCCCAGTACAGGAACCTCGTCTTTTTCCGGCAACCCTGCGACTTTCTGAAGGGCTGTTTTACAACGCGACTTGGGTGTCAGATTTTCAGCATCAAAATTTGCCGGCAGGTAGGTGTCCGTGGCCGGGTTCCACTGCCCGTAGTCGCAACCATTTAAAATACCGACCAAATCCTGCTGGCGGCCAACAAGTCGATCGTGCAAGCCGTGACTGCCCAGGTTAGTCAGAAGCTCCTGCGCATAATTCGGGCTTACCGTAGTAATTTTATCTGCAAACTCAATCCCCGTTTGCAGCATATTGATATATCCGCCATGTACCTGACTGAGTATTGACGGGTGATGGCGTAAAAACGGAATATCGTCTAATTTGTTAACGCCCTGGAAAGCAGCGTTATGTATAGTGAAAACGGTGCGGGTGTTATCAAAATAACCACTTTTATCGGTGCGCAGCATAAACGGTAGCATCGCGGTGTGCCAGTCATGACAATGCACCACATCCGGGTTCAGTGCCAGAGATTGCATCGCCATCAGGGCTGCACCGCAGAAAAAGCTGAAGCGCTCACCGTTATCCTGATAAGCCTCGTAGGCATTGCTGTACAGACCATCACGGTCAAAGTATTCAGGATAATCGATAAAGTGAATAGTGATGTCATTCCAGCTCAGTTGCCGGACTTTAAAATGATACACCTGACTTTCAGCAAACAGCGTTTGTTGTGGCAGCGACTCAGCCAGCTTATATTCTTCGGCTATCGCTTTGTAATAGGGCATAACGATACTTACGTCATGACCTGATGCTTTGAGTGCCAGAGGCAGCGCTTTGCCAACGTCGGCCAATCCACCGGTTTTAACCAGCTCTTCTACTTCTGATATCGCAAAAACAATTTTCATCTGGCTTCACTCCATGTTCTGGCAGGACGTATGCCACCAAAATCACCGAATACTGACAAAAGCGAGTCAGCGGCCTGTTACATGTGGATAAAAACTAACACACCCCGTGCGCTGCGGCTATCAGACCAACGCAAGATAAACCGAAAACTGCGAAGTTTGTGCCAGTGTCCGCACTTGCCCGAAAGTGTCAGACAGCAGCCCCGGATAAGGCAAAAAGCGGTTCGCAACCATGTGCATGCTGCCTTTTGCGGTTAAAACCTGCTTGGCGTCTGTGATAAAGCGACGGGTTACGCTGTAATCTGTTTTCACACCGGTATGAAAGGGCGGATTAGTCACAATATGGTGAAATTTACCGTTTACGCCGTGCAGCCCGTTGGCTGCAATTAGTGTAGCGGATTGCCCGTTATCCTGCAGCGTTCTGGCTGCGCAGAACAAAGCAAGCGCATTAACATCAAGCAGCGTCAGCGACAGGTGTGGGTACTGCTTTAACAGGCTGGCACCAATGACACCGGCGCCACAGGCAAAGTCGAGAATATCACCGCGCAGTGTAGAGGGGAGCTTTTCCAGCAACAAGCGGGTGCCAGCATCCAGCTCTTTGTAACTGAATACCCCTGGCATTGAGGTTACTTCCCACTCATTGCCTTGTAATTCATATGTCTGCGTATCAAGCCACGGCTCGATGGAAAACGCACCGGGCTCATCAACGTGAATATTTATCAGACTGCAATGACGGGCAGAATCAATCTTGCTGACCGTGCCATACTTTTCAGCCAGTTTTCCCGCGCTTTTAATGCCGCCCTTGTTTTCACCCACCAGATAAATTTGTCCATCGGCAGGCAATACCGCACTGGCCATCTGCAACAACATCGCCAGATGTGCTTTGGATTTAGGTATGTAAATCAGGACATGCGAGTATGTTTTGGTGGTATCTACGAAGGGTGAGAAAGTATGTAAGTGCTTGCTCACCTTTTGCTCGATTGAAAAGCCAGTAGACTGTGAGGCAACATCGCGGCTATCTAACTCGTGCGACTGAATCACCTTCGCACTTTCAGAAAAAATATCGAAATACTGATGCAGAATGTCGGTTTCTCTATCAGCAATTAAATCGCAGAAATAGGCATCTGTGGGATTGATGATTAACCACTGCCCCTCATCAAAAAGGGTAAGGTTGCGCTCCAGCAACTGGCTTTGTGCAGATAACATTAGCTAATCCGTTCGTAAATCAAGTCCCACACCCCATGGCCCAGATTCTGACCGCGGGTTTCAAACTTGGTGATAGGACGGTAATCAGGGCGAGGGACATAATCGCCTTCATCAGCTGTATTTTTATAGCCGGCAGCGTTATTCATTACCTCGGCCATATGCTCAGCATAGTTTTCCCAGTCGGTCGCCATGTGAAAATGCCCGCCAATGGCCAGCTTGCTGCGTACGGTTTGTGCAAATTCAGCTTGCACAATACGGCGCTTATGATGGCGCTTTTTATGCCACGGGTCCGGAAAATAAAGCTGAATTCGCGACAGGCTGTTATCAGGCAGCATGTTATTGAATACCTCAACCGCATCATGCTCCATCACGCGCAGGTTTGTCAGACCCAGTTCACCCGCCTCTGACAAACAGGCGCCGACGCCGGGACGATGTACTTCAATGCCGATAAAGTTCATGTCTGGCGCATTGGCAGCCATCTCTACCAGAGATTTACCCATGCCAAAGCCGATTTCCAGCACTACCGGTGCATCGCGTCCGAAAATCTCTTTCAGATCAACAGGCTCGCCGGTATATTCAATGCCCATCGTGGGCCAGAATTCCTCAAGCGCTCTGGCCTGTGCTTTGGTGGTTCTGCCTTCACGCTTAACAAAACTTTTTACTTTGCTGACGTATACACCAGCCGCTTCTGCTTCTTCCTGACTTTTATACTGACCCATATCCGCACTCAACAACGGTTAATATATAAGATGGCGCGCATTATCCAGCCTGACTGCAACTTTGCAATTAATTCGCCGTGCGCGCGAGTATTTTACACCGATTTATGCAAAATGTGTTGCAGCGCCGAGGCGGTTTCCTCAGGTTTTTCCAGCAGCATCATGTGGCCGGCATCTTCAATGGGATAAAGCGTGCAGTCATTTAGCTGTGCGGCAACGGCGCTGACGACGTCAAACGGCGCAATCATATCTTGTTTTGCCGCCAGCATATGCGTACGGAAAGGCGCATTTCGTAATCCTGCAACCAGGTCTTCACGCGGCGTGGTGGCATGGGTATGTGCTAAAAGCGTACCTTTACCCAAATCTTCGCCCATGTCGGCGACAACACCAGCGACATCGTCCCGCGAGAGGGCGTCAGGATGCACAAATTTTTCCAGGTATTTGGCGCTACGTGGCGTGAAGGGGCCATTTTTTAAAAAGGTAAGTAATTGTTTGCGGCGTTTTAGCTCCTCTACGCCCAGACCCTGAGGGTTGTAACCGATAAGGGTTAGTGATGCGACGTGCGATACGTTTTCTAAGGCCCATTTGCTGGCAATATACCCGCCCATTGAAAACCCTACAATATGCACTTTTTCGTCAGGCAGTACCCGGTCCGCGGTGAGTGCAAGCATATCATCCAGGGAAGTGGCCCACTGCAGCGGCACATAGCGGCGCTGGGCCAGCGACAGCTGTTTCCAGACCGGTAACCAGACGCGCTCATCACAAAGGGTTCCGGGTAAAAATAAAACCGGTTCTTCAAACACCGCTTACTCCGTTCTTGTTAACTGATCATGCAGGCATGGTATCATACCGCTTCTTTACTTCAGTGATACAGGTTTTGCGATTCATGAGCTCATCGTTTGCCGACAAGGTACTGGCCTGGTTTGATTTACACGGACGCAAACATCTGCCCTGGCAACAACAGGTAACGCCTTACAAAGTCTGGGTGTCAGAAATTATGTTGCAGCAGACCCAGGTAACCACCGTTATTCCGTACTTTACCCGCTTTATGCAAAGCTTTCCGGATGTTCAGGCGCTGGCGGCAGCCGATCAGGATGAGGTACTGCATCACTGGACGGGGCTGGGCTACTACGCACGAGCCCGTAATCTGCATAAAGCCGCGCAGGCTATAGTGGATGATCACGGCGGCGAGTTTCCGACAACGCTTGACGAGGTGATGGCGCTACCGGGGATAGGACGTTCGACGGCAGGTGCGGTACTTTCACTGGCGTGCGGGCAGGAGCATCCTATTCTTGATGGCAATGTTAAGCGTGTACTGGCCCGTTATTATGCGGTGGAAGGCTGGCCGGGCAAAAAGCCGGTAGAAAACACGCTGTGGGATTATGCGCAGCGCAATACATCAGCCCAGCGATGTAATCATTATACGCAAGCGATGATGGACTTAGGGGCGATGATTTGCACGCGAAGCAAACCCGATTGCGATCACTGCCCGCTTCAGGATAACTGCCTGGCGTACGCACAGGGCAGGCAGGCAGAGTTTCCGGGGAAGAAGCCTAAAAAAGTATTACCGGTAAAAACCACCAATATGTTTGCCGTGCTTAACGGACCGGCGGTTATGCTGGTGCAGCGGCCATCACAGGGCCTGTGGGGTGGCTTATATGGATTAGTGGAAAGCGAAAGCGATCATCAACAGGTAGCAGCAGAGCTGGGCGTGGATGATTATCAGATAGAAGCCCTGCCAGAATTCAGGCACACTTTCAGTCATTTCCATCTGGATATATCACCGTTTGTGATTATCAGTGCGGCTGCAAAAACGCGCAAGGTCGATGAAGCGCGACAGGTAAAGTGGTTTTCCCTGCATGAACCCATTGAAGTTGGGCTGGCCGCCCCGACTAAAAAGATTATCAGCCAAATTCAAACCATGCTGTAAGTTAAACTTGCAGCCAGTGAAGGAACAACTATGAGCAGAACAGTATATTGCCAGCGACTGGAAAAAGACGCAGAAGGCCTGGATTTTCAACTATACCCTGGTGAACTGGGTAAACGCATTTATGACAACATTTCCAAAGAAGCCTGGGCAGAATGGCAGAAAAAGCAGACGATGTTGATAAATGAGAACAAGCTGAATATGATGGAACCTAATGCACGAAAGTTCCTTGAAGAGCAAATGGTTGCTTATTTGTTTGAAGGGCAGGAACCAACCATTGAAGGGTATGTTCCGCCTGAAAAATAAGCAAAAAAGCCTATTTTGTGCAAAGTCTGTGCAAACAGACAAAGTTTTCAAAAAAGGTGTTGACTTGGAACGCGGAAATCCGTTTAATACGCACCCACAGCGAGAGAGGCAGTTAACGCCAAAACGCTAACCAGTTTTGCCCAGATAGCTCAGTCGGTAGAGCAGTGGATTGAAAATCCTCGTGTCGGTGGTTCGATTCCGCCTCTGGGCACCATCATTGAAGGCCTTGCAGAAATGCGAGGCCTTTTTTGTTTATGCGTTCGTTTAGTCAGTATGGTGCTGGCGGTATGTTGTCTATGCATGGTTTAACGCACATCGCTCATTTTCCCCAGCTTAATATTCATCCGACTCTGCTTCGCTTAAGCCGTTCTGTTTTCTTCTGTATTCCACGCCAATTCAAATTTTCATCAATCTGCTGATAGACGCCGAAATCCGACCAAGAATATAAATTTTATTTGTATCTGCCATTACGCTTATGCGCAAAAACTACCATCTCTATTGGATAGGCGTTTTGTTGTATTTGATGAGTAGCGTGAAATACACCACTTTGTCTTTTCACTTTTATCAGAACGGCTTATCGCGTAATCTTTGAGAAAGAATAAAAGTAAATATCCCAAAGTGGGGCTGGGAATCACATTATTTGGGGATCTATTAATATGTTATGCGTCAAAGGAGTGACCTTGGAGTTTTATCTAAAAAAGTATGGAGACTGGCTTTTTATTCTTGTAGCAATTGTTGCCATAGTACCCAACTTTCTATTTGACACGGTTTTGAATGCGCCTTATCACTGGGCCTTTAAATATCTGTCTATTCCAATCTTTGGCATATCTTTCTACGTTTATTTTTATAAGCTACCAAGATTTCGACGTAAAGCTGGAAAATTTAAAGGTATTGCATGGACTTCAATGGTTGCAGCTTTACTATTACTGTTTAGTGGCGGCTATGTTTTGTTCTTTAATGCTTATGTGGGTAGCCAAGATGAAGTTTATCTAAAAGGTACTGTCGTCGAACTTGATACATATAAAAGTACAAAAGGCGGTATGAGTTACTACGTGTACGTTTCACTTCCGAACTCAAATGAGCCGGTGAAACTGGATGTATCAAAAGCGCACTTCAATACATTTGAAGTTGGTTCAGAGTTCAAGGAAGTCTGGATTCGTGGTTCACTTGGTATTTTGTATCATCGGCGTTAACGCATAACAAACCGCTGTAGTCGGTCGCAAGCTCCCTGGGACAATAACACGTGGGCTCAGTCGCTTCGCTCCAAATTTTAGCCCACGTGTTATTGCCCCTAAGCGGGGTGTTATACGCCAATTGAACACCGCGTGACTTTTAGAGCAAGGATGTTATGTCAATAAAAAGCATACAAAAACTAAAACAGTTCGGTATCTATCAGGATCACACAAACGCCTATGCTAAAGATTTTGGGAAGTACAACCTGTTTTATGGTTGGAACGGGAGCGGTAAGTCTACGCTTTCGGGGTTGTTTAGGTGTATCGAAAATAAATCCACTTCAAGTAAATTTCCTTCTTCGCAATTCTCGGTAAGCATAGACAACGGAACGCTTATCACACAAGCGAACGTGGGAAATGCTGATCTGAATATATATACCTTCAACCATGATTTTATTGACGAAAACATTTCATGGGATAGTGTCGTAAAAAGCATATTGCTTGTCGATAAAGAAAAAATTGAAGAGCGTGAAAAATTAGAAAAGCTAAAAAAAGAACAGGAAGCGGATACTACAGCACACAGCAAAGAAGCTGAGAAAATAAGAAAACTCGAAGGTGCTATTTCAAAGTTTGGAACTGATAGCGCACGGCACATGAAAAGCAGCCTTCAGTCAATTGATACTACAGACCGCTACTATCTTAATTACGACAAACGGAAATTTGAAAAATTTATTACCGACAACCTTGAAGCAAGCAAGTCAGATACCCCGCTTCTTGATGATCAAAAAATTGTTGAATTGACCAATGCGGCCAAGCCTGATCAAAAGTCACCGATTACCTTTAATAAACATTCCATTAACCAAGAAACTTTCAACAAAGCTAAAGAACGTCTTGATGATCTGTTGAAAACTAGCGTTGTCAGCCAAACTATTCAGCGACTTGTCGATCATAGTGATATAAAGTCTTGGATTGAAATTGGTCTTGATCTTCATAAGCGCCACGATACAAATCAGTGTGAATTTTGTGGCAACACCATAACCGAAGAACGTACCAAACAGCTTGAAGCCCACTTTAATGACGACTACAAAGCCTTTCAAACCCGGCTTCAAAGTGCTGATGGCTGGCTTTCCAGCCAATATATTCAACCCCCAATGCTACCTTCCGTAAGTGATTTTTATGACGAATTCAAAAAGCGCTACAGCGAAGCATGTACCACGTTGGAAAAAGCGATTACAGACCTGAACGAAGAAATAACTGTTTGGCACACTGTATTAAAGGCTAAGACAGCTAATCCACTTAAGACTGGTCTAACGATTGAAGTTATCAGTGAATCATCTGTGAAGGCGTTCAATGATGCCATGACCGCTATTGGTGCAGCTATTGACAAGCACAATCACAAGTCAGGGAATTTTAAAGAAGAAACTGACAAAGCTAAAAGGCAGCTTGAACTTCACTATTCAACCACTGAAGTAAAGTCATTCGGTTATCACGACAAGAAAAAAGAAGTGGTTGATCGAATAGCCGCAAATCAAACACTAAAAACAAAAATTGACTCAAGAAACACAGAGATTCGCACACTTGAAGATTCACTATCAAATGAAGGTCTGGGCGCTGACCAGTTCAATGAATCACTTCATAAATTTCTTGGACGAAGTGAATTAACTCTTCGTTTCAATCCGGTTAAAAAAGGGTATGAGATATTGCGGAACGATTCCGTTCCGGCAGAAGGAAACTTGAGTGAAGGTGAAAAAACCGCTATTGCATTTGTTTATTTTGTGACCAAACTAAAAGAAAACGATAACAAGATGGAAAATACTATAGTTGTTGTCGATGATCCTGTTTCAAGCTTTGACTCGAACCACTTGTTTCATGCGTATTCGTTTCTTCGTAGCAATTGTGACAAGGCGAAACAGCTATTCGTATTTACGCACAACTTTACTTACTTCAAATTGATACGTGATTGGTTCGAAGGTGTAAACCGTAATATAAGGAGAAAGAATCCACCTAAAGAACCCAATGCGTTCTTTTATACAATTGAAGCGTCAACAGTCGTTCCACGCCAATCAACATTTAAAGACGCTGACTCTACTCTGGTTAGATACAATTCAGAATACCATTATATATTTTCAAAGCTTAATTTCTACAAAGACAATCCGTCACTTTCACGTGACGAAGCTTTTTTAACAGCGAATCTTGCAAGGAAATTACTTGAATCATTTTTTAGCTTCAAGTTTCCAAAGTACCGAAGTGATATTGCACAGCTAATGAGTTGTGGCTTGAACGGTTGTAAAATCACAGATGAAGCAACCAAAGAAAAGATTTATCGCTTCATAAATAAATATTCTCATAGCGCTGTGATTGAAATCAATGAGGATTCATCAGAAAACTTATTAGGTGAAAGCCAAAATGTCATTGGTGATATATTTACATGGATTCAGGAAGTTGATGACATTCATTACAACGAAATGCTCGAGGTTGTTGCATGATTGGTGTAAAACCGTATAACAAGTCACTGCACTCGGAAACTTTGCTCGCTTCGCTCCCAAATTTCCGGTGAGTTAGGCGTTATGAGTCATAAGGTACATCGGATGTTTAAAGATCTATTCAAGAAAAGAAAACTCGAAGAACCCGAAGAGGAATTAGTGCCGACTCCTACCCCAGCTTTGCTAGCGATTCTCTTAAACAAAGAGCGAGAAAAAGGTTCGCCATTAACTGAAAGTGAAGTGCTTGAGATTCGCGATAATGCTGTATGTATGATGTTGCCAATCTCAGCACGAGATAAAATGGAAGAATCACGAGGGTATCCAGACCTAAACCCAGAGTATGCTTGGGAGCAATGGCAGGAGGCCCGTATTGAACTTAACCAAAACTCATAACAAGCCGCTTAAATTCGTTCCAGCCACACAAAGCGTGGCTTCTACCGAACTCGCTACCGCTCGCCGTTTAGCGGGGTGTTAGAGGGAGCTATGAAAATAAACGAAGCATTGATTCTGGTAGACAGGATCCGAAATCTACCAGAGTTTTACGATAACGTTGAGGCCGCTGTTTGCGGTGTTATTCATCGCTACTACAATGAACTTTACGAAATTGGAAAAATCGAAGCAGAAATAGTAAGTGAAGTGGGGTTTGATGATGAACGCCTTGATTCATTACTTCAGAAAAAAGTAGATATACACGATAAATTTTGGACTAACAGCTCATCGTTTTATAAACCTGTGACTCCCACTAACAATATGCTTTAAACGCAACCTGCAGGGCGGGTTGCTAGGACAAAAACACAATGCTGCGCCGCGATTGTAGAATTGTGTTTTTGTCCTTTAGCTTAAAGTTAGGGTGCAGTGATGAAATGTAGAAATTGCGGAGAATCACTTAGAGATTCGGCTGTTATTGATAAAGTTGAATATTACGTATGTTCTTCCTGTGGTGAAGTAACAGAAGTAGATTTAAATATGAAACAATTAGGATTTAATATTCTTCATCGAAAAGAGAGTAAGGGTATCCATGAATGTTATTCTTCTGACTTCACTATTGAAGGACAATCCCTACTGACAACTTTAGTAACTAAGGCTGACGGCCACCGCGATTTTATGGGTTGCTTCGCAAAAGGCTGGGATAAACTGAATAAGCACAGTTTAAAACAGCTTTTACTTCAGCAACCGCCTGAAACTGAATCTGGTAGAAGTCTTATTTATGTTTGTCCAGAGTGCGCTGATATAGGTTGTGGTGCTTATGGATGCAAAATTTCCAAGGTGGGCCAAGAGTATATTTGGAGTCAATTTGCATATGAGAATGGGTACGAAGAACCACAACCAATCAAGGAGATCGGCCCCTTCAAGTTTACTGCCACCGAATATGAAAATGTTGTCAACAGTGCGCTTGCACTCTAATAAGGCACTTAAATCGCAATTACCTTCGGCAATCGCTGGGATGCAAACGCGCGGCGGCTTCGGCATAATAGCCACGCATTCGCGACCCTTAGCTTGGCGTTAGGTACGCTTGGGATATGAAAATCTTCTCAAATTATGGGTGTGAAATTCTTGAACGAGAAGGCCGTTTTTTTATCCGGTTTGACAGTGGTCAATCCGCTGGAGCCTCATCAATTGAAAAAGAAATATCACATGAGCAAATGCAAAAAGCTAAGGTTTCAGAGCAAGACGCCTACGAAGTTATTTTGAGGTTGGAACAATGATATATGAGAGTCACAGGCATGCACCTAATAAAACGCTCAAGTCGCTCACTTCGTTCGCTGGGACGCAAGCGCACGGCGGCTTCGCCGTTTTCGCCGCACATTCGCGCCCCTCAGCTTAGCTTTATAAGCTCCTATGACAATTGAAGTTATTCGTGAGGCCTGCTGTTCTCAAGATGACCAGGCTGGCCCTCTTTCTATCGAAATAGACATTCCTGAGAAGGCAATGGTCTGGGAGCTGGCTAGGGAAATTGGAGAGGCTAATTTTCTTCAGTTCACTGGAACTCATAGAATCATCGATGTTTATTGCGCCGGAAAGCATCTATTCAGCATTCCGGCTGTTGGTATAAAGGATGGTCGTGTTGAGTACATTGTTGGCCGGAATGATCTAGCCAGCAATTATCTTAGAGAAAACAAGATTCAATGCACCTGGCCCCCCGGATTATAACAAGTGACGGCAGGCGTTAGGTACTAAACTATGTTTACACCTGAATTTGTCAGTGAAGAGCGAGGCGAGTACACACTTGTCGCTAATCACAGTCTTGAGAATGCTGAAGCAATAGAGCTAAGCATTGCTTACAATCGTGCCCGCATCGAATTTGGAGTCTCACAACTGCCAGCACACTTACAAAGGTGCCGTCTCATCTATGACATACGGGGGCAAGTGGTATCAGAAAGTGTGATCAGTCAAATTCGCGAAGCTCTCAGCCATGCCTGTGCTCTGGAATTTAAAAGCTGATGGGAATCCAAGCAATCGTAAAAACTACGAATTTTGAGAGTATCGAATTAGCCTTGGGCGCGACCTTTTCACAAATTGAGGTGTTCCCCCTCGATAATGGTTTATTTGGAGTGTCCATTCCAACAAAAGTCGTTGATACTCTTGGTGAGTACGCTATCTTCGAACAGCTCGCTAAGCTGGAGCACTATGAACTTTGGTCAGGTGAATGGCGCAAACCAAAATCTAGGTGGAAGTTTTGGTGAGCGCGATACCTAACAAGGCGCTTAAGCCGCATTTGGACATAAACATGTGCGCGGCTTTGCCATTTTCGCGCACACGTTTCCACCTCTTAGGTTGGCAATACAAGGCATAAGATAATTCATCATGAAGCTGTATTAGAAAATATTGAATTGAATCCTCTCGGAGAAATTCGAATGGGTTGTGACGCTTATGGCATTTCTATCAAAACAAATTTTGGCGACTTTGATATATTTAAAGATGTACCTATTTTCATTGGCCATACAGATTATTTGAAATGCATTGAACAATCGAAATGTAGTCGTTATTTATGCCTTAAAGGTGCATTCGGCACATATATCTTAGATATCAAAGATCAATCTATAAGTGTTTATAAAACAACATTACGTGGCGCGAATAATGAGTAGAGTGAAGAGCAAGCTATATTCGGTAGAGATAAAGCCCATATCAATGGCTTCTCTAATCATTATTATCTACAATTCCCGTTCGTTCGGAAAAAATCTTTTTACGAAGTGCTTGGAAAATACGAGGCATTGCGCAAAGAACAAATAGAGGCCGCTGTAAATGCCTTGTAAAATATGGCACAAGCCGACCTACACTGCGTTGCTCGTTTTGTGCTTTTTCGCTACGCCCGCACAAAAAAAGCATCTCCTTTCCGGCGCCCTAGCCGGGCGATATAACCCATGAATATGTCAGAATGTCTTATTGAAAACAGAAATAGGCTCATTGAACTTCTAGCTAATATTCCATTCGCGGCTAGCCCTGATGGATGGGAGCGGATAGGTGAAATAGCGATCAGCGGATTTATTGGCTTTGGCTTCGCTAGAAGTAAAACCAACTTAATTCTGGTCGTCTCTACTTCTGGAAGAGCACTCGTCAACTGTGATTCTGCAGAGAAAATTGATCGTGACTACGAGGAGTTCAAAGGAGTTGATGATTCTGGCATTTTTTGCGAAGGAATAGGTGAGATTGCCGGAGAAAAAATTCTTATTGCAGGGCCAAACGGTGGTGGACTTCCGAATAGCACATGTCTTGGAGAAACGTTAAGGCTTTGCTCACCGAATTGGCCTCAACATAGTTTGTACTTCTGTGGTCCCGAGGGAAACCCATTAATAGAGAAATTTCAAAAAAATTGTATCAAGCTTCTAACTGATTTTATTGAAGCATATGGATTTTCTTGGTGTGGGGATTATTTTGCCATAGCAAATAGTGCTAACCTCGAAATCTGGAAGCGGGAATGAGTTATAACGAAAAAATTAAAACGTGCGCTTGGCGCGCTGGGACAGTTATGTCTATGAACTCTGATACCCAAAAAACTTTATATAAAATTGGATGTGCGAAGCATGTCGTACAAGGTGATCTTGAGGGCTTAGTCTTCGGCTGGGTTAAGGTTGTCGCCCATGTTTCTAAAGGTTATCAAATGACCATAGATGATTATTTGAATGATATTGATGGTCGGCATCTTATTCATGTATTTACTGGTCAAGCACCATCTCAATTTACAGCGCCTTACAAACAACGTCTGAAAGCTGCTGACGAAAAATTTATGGCGAGCACAACTGAAACGGTTGGATGTATCTGGGGGGTATGCAATGAGAAAAAGCATCACTGGTCACGCTCCGCCAATTGGTATTATTATCGTAAGCCGATTATTGGTAATAGCGAGTTGACTCTTGAGTAAAGTACCGGTAGCAAGACATAAAAATTAATATGCGGTTCTCAGGGTCTGCATCATTTAAATGTTAGCTTCCTTGAGTCGGAGATTTCGATGAGTAAGTTCATACATAATGAAAAAGGTGTATATCCTACAGATGAACTGGTGGCCGAAGCTAGATGGAAGAAGCACGCAAATCATTTGGATTACTTTTACGGAGATTACTGGTTAATTTACAAGGATAAGGATCACAGGTGCTTTATCGAATTCGACATCGGTCACTTCGCATCCAAATTCATAGTCCGGCAAATATCGCATGACAATTATGTTGCGTTGAAAAAGGATAATAGTCTATATAACAGTCTCATCAGGCAGTTTGCTTGAGTCCGGCAGCTAACAAGCGCGGCAAAAACAACGTTCCTCTACGTCGCGCGCTTTACGCGGGCGTAATGCATTAATAGGGTTGGCACATGGAATCTGACAGAATTTACTTCAAGGACAATCCTTGGCCAGAAGGGCATCCAATCAAGGCGTTCTCATGGTCGGCGAAAGTGGTGGGTGAAGATGTGTGGTTCGATCTGCATCTTGAGTCAGCTGATTACTATGCGGAACGCGATATAGAAGTTGATGAGGATGTCGACTATCCATCTGACTGGGCGGCGCCGATTGTCTGGGGTAATTATCACTCATGCACACTGTCTTCCAATTATTGGCACAAAGGCGGATTTAGGGTGTGCACCGTCGCCGAATACACACCCGATTTTCTGAACGGTCTTGAGGTAGTAGTCGATCCGACCCCCGAAACCCTAAAGGACTGGGACGATCTTGCATTTCATATTTATCTGCTTGGTCATGATGCGGTCGGTAAGCACCGGATCAGGTTTGAGCGGATTGGCAACTCCATGCAATTCAGGATTACGTGGTTGGGTGCGATTGCCCAGGCATATGTGGGAGACTATGAGTTCGAACGCGAGTTTACTGCCTTGGTGGCCGCAGCAGAGTTTCCAGGGCTATCCAGCAGAAGTACATAACAAATTGCTGCACTCGGAAAATTACTCGCTGCGCTCCTAATTGTGCGGTGAGCAAGAAGTCAGATTCCCTTAGAAGTAACATTGATATTGAAGTATCGATTGATGAACTCGCTGCTATGTAAACCTCCCATAAAATAGCGACATACCTTTTTAAAGTTTTTCGGTTTACACAACGAGGCGGTGAGCCTGAGGAAGTTGCCGCCGCAATAGCATGGTTACTGTCAGATGAAGCGTCGTATGTCACAGGGTCGTTTATTGAAATTGCTGGTGGTAAATAAACGGTGATGCCCGGATGTGAACAGTGACTTTATAAGTGTGATGTAAATCAGAAGCTGTCCTTGTTCAGCGCACTCATCAAGCTTTTGCTGCTGGCGCTTGAAATATGAATAATAGTGCATATTGTTGTAAAACAGGGCGATGGTCGTAAAGTTGCTTCGCATGATTAATTTACAGGGAAATCCGATGATCAAATGGGAAGATTTGAGCTGGCAACAAAAAGCGGCGTTCTGGATTGTTATCGGTGTAGTGGGCTGGTTTTCACCGGAGATTGCGCTGCTGTTTCATTTTGGTGGGATTGAAGTTGTTTTTGCGTTTCTGGCATTTTACCTCATTCCTATCCTCAGGCAGATTCAGACTTATTACTTTAAGTTCAGGCAAGCGCTAACCCTCGCCATCGTAACTTACCAGTCAAGTGCTGCTGCAAAACCCAGGGTTTATTTCACGCAAGCAGTGTTTTGCTCTGTCGCTTTTATGCTAACCGGATCTGTCGTGCTTTCCGCGGCATTCCTCATGCCAGGAATGCTTGTGAACGGTTTTTTAACGTAATCTGTGATTAGACGCCCAGCGTCTCTCTACGAACGCATTCTATACAGTTTGTGTTTCACATCATGCCGTTATGCAACAAATATCATTGCTCACAGTCATGTCGGTCAGACGCTGTTCCGATAAGTTTTTACGTAAATTAACATTTTTTCAACATTTTCCTCCCTCCTAGGCCTGTCTTTGTGGATCTCAACAGAATATTCGGCTACGTTTTGTTTATGCGGTAAAGAAAATATACAAGTTGCTGGTGAATAATTTCCTTGATCAACGAGTCGGCGTTATTCATCACAGGACGGCACAGGGAGCACGATATGTTTCAATTTCTATGGAAAAATAAGAAAAAGAAAGTTCATTTTTTACACGTAGGAAAAACCGGCGGTAGCGCTATAAAATCCGTGCTGAAGAAGTTTCAGGAAACACCGGAATACTCAATCGAACTGCATGGACACAGTGTATCTTTAAAAGATATCCCTAAAGGCGAGGCGGTAATCTTATTTCTAAGAGATCCTGTCTCCAGGTTCGTCAGCGGGTTTTACAGCCGACAACGAAAAGGTCAGCCAAGGTACTATTCTGAGTGGAGTCCGAAAGAAAAAAAAGTATTTGAGCAATACGCGACACCCAACGATGTGGCGATGTCGCTTGCGCAAAAGCAGCCTTCAGCGGTTGCGGCAATGGATAGCGTAAAGCATTTTAGTCACTACCATAACTGGTATGTAGACCTGGATTACTTTAACTCCCGCGCCGATGATATTTTGTTCATAGGGTTTCAGGAATCGTTGAACAGTGACTTCGACAAACTAAAAGATTTGTTAGCGCTTCCCGAGGGCATTGCGTTGCCAAAAGATGGCGTTGAAGCACATAAAAACCCGGCCAATCTGGATAAGTCTATCGAAGAAGAGGGGGTTTGTGCATTAAATGAATGGTATGAGGAGGACACCCGTTTTATTCATCTGTGCAAAAAAATGATGTCAGAGAAATTGCCGTCAGCCGTACAGTAAATCCTTACTAACGGTATTAGCCCTTTCGCCGATTTATGATGGTGTATACCGATTTTTCTGGTTGAGCTTATCTAATTTCACTTCTCGTAGCGACCCGAATTTTTTTGTGATTAATTGTGGCAAATGTATTTCTGACCAATAGGTTAGGGTGATTTGTGACTACAATGCAATTTATGACTGATTTGATAGCGTCATGGATCGTTTTCTGCGGCGTTGCTGCTACCTCAGTCGACCAACAAACACTGAATGAAGCAGACTCTAAGAATGATCAGTGGCTCGCTCACGGCAAAAATTACAGCGAAACCCGTCATAGTCCCCTGAAACAGATAAATACCGACACGGTAAAGGATCTGGTATTACTGAATAAAACGGTACTGCCGGACTGGCGAGGTGTTGAGGCTACACCACTGCTGATTGATGGCATAATTTATGTCACCGGCCCCTGGAGTAAAGTCTTCGCCGTTGATGCTAAATCCGGTGAAATTCAATGGTCCTACGACCCTGAAGTTCCCCGGCAGGCAGCAATTAACGGCTGCTGTGATGTGGTTAACCGTGGCGTTGCTGCGTGGGACGATAAGCTATTTTTTGGCACTTTCGATGGCAGACTTATCGCGCTCGACAGAAAGACCGGCAAAAAAGTGTGGGAGCAGCTAACGGTTGATAATAGTAAACCATACACCATCACAGGTGCGCCGCGGGTTGTAAACGGGCTGGTGTTTATTGGTAATGGTGGTGCTGAGTTTGGTGTGCGAGGCTATTTCTCCGCCTACGATGCTGACTCCGGTGAAATGCAGTGGCGCTTTTATACGGTGCCGGGAAACCCGGACGAAGGCTTTGAGAATGAAGCGATGCGCAAAGCCGCCGATACCTGGACCGGACAATGGTGGAAGTACGGCGGGGGCGGTACGGTCTGGGATTCAATGGCCTATGATCCTGAGCTTGATCTGTTGTATGTCGGAACGGGTAATGGCTCACCCTGGGATCGTCACCAGCGCAGCCCTGAAGGCGGCGATAATTTATATCTCTCATCTATTCTTGCCATTGAACCTAAGACCGGCGAGCTGAAATGGCATTACCAGACAACGCCGGGCGATTCCTGGGATTTCACTGCGACCCAGCACATGATTCTGGCGGATATTGAAATTGAAGGACTGACTCGCAAAGTACTGATGCAGGCCCCTAAAAATGGCTATTTTTATGTTATCGACAGGGTCAGTGGAGAGCTGATCAGTGCTGATGCGTTCACCTACATGAACTGGTCTACCCACGTTGATAAGCAAACGGGAAAACCGGTAGAGGCGGATTTTGCGCGTTACAGTGAGGTCAATGCGCAGATAGTCCCAAACTATGATGGTGGCCATAACTGGCACCCTATGGCTTATAACCCTGAGCTTGGTTATGTTTTTATACCTGGCCGGGATACCGTGTCGTTTTACGGGCGGGATCTGGACTGGAAATACAACGAGCGTGGATTTGGTACTGGCGCCGGGTGGAATCTGGCAACGGGAAATCAGGCTGACAAGCCGGATATTTATGATAAGAAGGCACCCCAAAAAAGAGGCTTTCTGAAAGCCTGGGATCCGGTTAAAGGAAAGCCCGCCTGGACGATTGACCAGCACGACTCATGGAATGGCGGGGTTCTGTCCACCGCCGGTAACCTGGTATTTCAGGGAACATCTGACGGTCATTTAAAAGCGTACGATAGCCGTAACGGTAAAGAGGTATTTAGTTATGACGTGGGGGTAGGCATCCTGGCCCCACCCATTACCTACATGCTCGATGGTACGCAGTATGTCACCGTAGCTGCCGGCTGGGGCGGTGGATACGGTATGAAGAATATTCTTACCGATAAGTTGCGATCAGACCTGGTGTTAACGTTCAGGTTGGCTGTCGACAGTAAAGAAAGCAAGGTGAAAGTGCTCCATGGAGAAAATCAGGTAGCTTTTCATCGGTATGCCCCCAAAAATGCGCCAATACAGCCAGGGCCGAAGGTAACAATATCCAAAAAAACATTCCTTCAGGGAGAGACTGTTTTCAATACAAACTGCGCGGTGTGCCATGTGGTTGACGATAGCCGGGGTGGGATAGCGCCAAATCTGCTAACCAGTCACATGATTGAAAAGCAGGTTTTGCCAGTGGTCATACTTGATGGCGCGTTGCAAAGCAGAGGAATGTCATCGTTTGAAGGCAAGCTTAAGCGCAGTGAGGTAGAGGCGCTGAGTGGCTATCTTAAAACGCTTCAGCAGCAGAAGATAGGCGATAAACCCTCAAGCCGGTAATGCGCAGGCTTGTGCAACGACGGGTAACGGATTACCTGTTGCTGCACAAACTGACAATTAAAGGCGGGGTAACGCTTTTTCAGGCGGTGTTATTGCCCCGGGATAACCTATAACAAAGGCAGCCACCTTTGCGGCGTATTTTGCAGCACTGACCGGATCTGCACCCTTACCGCGGGCGGCCAGGTAGCCTGCGTTAAAAGCATCGCCTGCCGCAGTCGTATCAATAACAGTTTCTACTGGCTCAACAGGCACAGACCAGCTATCGCTCTGTGTATTAACGACAACTCCGTATGCCCCGTGCTTTATAACTTGCTCATCAATAGAAAACCGGGACAAATGCGTAACAATTTCGCTGACAGATTGGTGGGCGTATAGCTGGGCGTGATCATCCACACCGGATAGCGCGATGTCGGCCATAGCATAAAAGCGATCGGCCCACTGCCTGGCGTGGTCAGGGCTTTTCCACAGCGCAGGCCGATAATTGAGATCAAAGACAATTTTGCAGCCGCGTTGGCGCAGCGCTGTCAGCTTATCCACTAGCATATGACGTTGCGTATCATCAAGGATGGCCACGGAAATACCGCTGAGATAAAACAGATCAGTATCAGGTAACTCGCCATCGACGCTATGCAAGGTTTGAGTGGCTGCCGATTCACTGCGCCAGTAGGTAAAACTGCGCTCACCGGTGTTATCGGTATGCACCATATACAGACCAAGATGCCGGCTGGCAGAGCGGTGAACCAAATCAACACCAAGCTTTTCCTGTTGCATAAAATGATAAAGTTCGTCGCTTTGCTCATCACTGCCGATAGCGGTGAGGTAGTGCACCTCTAACACAGGTGCACAGCGTTTAAGATAGACGGCAGTATTGAAGGTGTCGCCGGCAAAACTTTTAGCCAGCTGATGGGCGGACTGTGTCACTAGCTCTATCATGCATTCGCCGAATATAACGATGTGATTCATGGCACGGATTCCGGTGTTCATTTAAACGCGTGTAGGTTTACTGACATAGTGCGGTCAGCTGTGTGGATGCATTCTGCTTATCGATGGTCGCGACAATTGCCAACTGCGCTAATACAGTCTTGCGAAAATCAGTATGCTGCGTCAAATCACCAAAGATACGCGAATCGTCCAACAGGGCGTTTGCCACCCCGGACGCCTCTCCGTCATGATTTTTCACGACACCAATAAGCATATCGTCCATCGGATCCACAAGCTTTTTGTTCGTCTGCACTGAACGGATAACAAATATTATCCAGGCCGCTACCGTTGCCGATAACAGATGAATGCTGCGGTTGGCGGCCAGATTATCTTTCACGGTATTTAACAGGCGGGGCGGCAGTTTTTGCGACCCGTCCCAGGCAATCTGCGACAGTAAATGCTGAATATGCCGGTTTTTAAAACGCGTCAATGTCTGTGCGACATAGTGCTCAGGGTTCAGCGCATCACTGGCATCAACCGTAGGCAAAATTTCTTCTTCCAGCAGCTTATTCAGAAACGTATACATTGCGTCGTGGGAGACTGCCTCATATACCGTTTTCAAATGACAGAGTGAGCCTAAGTAAGCAAGGGCAGAGTGGCTGCCGTTCAAAATACGAAGCTTGGCTTTTTCAAACACCCGGACATCATCAGTAATAATGGCGCCTGCGTTCTCCCAGGAAGGGCGCGGGCCACTGAACTTGTTCTCAATAACCCACTGGCTGAACGCTTCGCGCTGGACCGGCCAGGCATCGTCAAGACCGGTGGCTTGCCGGCTGGCGTTTTGTAAATCGTCATCCGAGGCCGGCGTGATACTATCCACCATGGTGTTGGGAAAACTGACGGTATCTGTAATCCACGCACTGAGCGCCTGATCTGATTTGTCGGCAAACAATTGCACTGCGCCGCGCAGCCTGTCACCGTTATCGGGTAAATTGTCGCAGCTGATGACCGTTAATTCTCCGATGTTTTTATTCATGCGTTGTTTCAGCGCAGCAGTTAACAGGCCAACCGCTGAAACAGGCTTGTCAGGCTGGACAAGATCGTGACGAATATCGGGGTGCTTAAGGTTAAGAGTGCCATCATTGTTGAGGCAATACCCTTTTTCGGTAATCGTCAGCGAAATAATATGGGTTTGCGGTGATGTCATTCTGGCCATCACCTGCTCGCGTTCCTGCTCCAGCACCAATACTTCTTTGAGTGCACTTACAACGATCGTTTGCGGAATGTTATCCAGGATCATTAAAGTATACAGATTGTCCTGCTGGCCTAATGCTTCTTTTAAATGCGCACTGCGCAGTGAAACCGCACTGATACCCCAGCGTCCCTCTGTATCAGCCTGTTGTGTGTAAATGGCCTGATGTGCACGATGAAACGCGCCGGGACCAAGGTGGACAATGCCGATTTGTGTAGAAGCAGGATCAACACTGGCAGTGGCTACATTATCAGGTAGCTGCTTCAGAGTTTGGTAAGATAGTCTGGTCATTATGCCTCCAGCTTATACGCCTTTTTGGCGAGCGTGTAAGTAAGTTGGCGAGCAACCCTGAACGCCTCATTTTCACTTAGCCGGTGCTCGGCGACCAGCTGAGCCAGAAATCGACAGTCAATGCGTCGCGCAACATCATGGCGGGCTGGAATAGACAGAAACGCACGGGTATCATCATTGAAGCCCGCAGTATTGAAAAAACCTGCGGTTTCAGTGGTCTGGTGGCGAAAACGAAGCATGCCTTCCGGACTGTCGTGAAACCACCAGGCCGGGCCCAGCTTCAGGCAGGGGTAATGGCCAGCCAGCGGTGCCAGCTCCCGAGAGTACGTTGTTTCATCAAGCGTAAACAGAATAATCGAAAGCCCCGGTTCATTACCGTATTTGTTTAACAGCGGCTTAAGAGCATCGACAAAATTCACCGCAACAGGAATATCGTGCCCTTTGTCACCACCGAACTGTTGATGCAAAGGCACATTATGGCTGCGATGGGATCCCGGATGGATTTGCATAACCATGCCATCTTCCACACTCATTCCCGCCATCTCGGTCAGCATCTGAGCGCGAAACAGTTCTTTATCGGCGCTGCTGGCTTGTCGGGTCAGCACTTTTTCAAACAGGGTCTCGCATTCATTTGTGGACAAGTCCGCCGTCAGTGCAGTTGGGTGGCCGTGGTCGGTGGCGGTAGCCCCGTGCGCTCTGAAGACTTCCCGCCGCTTTCTGAGCGCATTAAGATAGCCGGCCCAGGACATGGTGTTTTCACCGGTTAGCGCGCCTAGTTTTTCAATATTTCCTGCAAAATCATCCCGCGAGGCATCTACTACATCATCGGGTCGAAATGTTGTAATTACGCGCTTTTCCCAGCCAGAGCCCTGTAACTGCTGGTGGTGTGTTAACGGGTCCAGCGCCCCTTCGGTGGTCGCAATCAGCTCGATGTTAAAACGATCCATCAGTGCACGGGGCTTGAAATTCGCCGTAGCAAGCTCTGCGGTAATATGGTCGTAATAGGCCATCGCATTTTCACTGCAAAGCATTTCCTGCATGCCGAACACATCATGAAAAACTGTATCCAGCCACAGTCTTGAAGGCGTAGCGGCGAACAAATAATAGTGGTCTGCAAATATTTTCCAGGCCTTACGGGGATCCTGCTCAGATGGTTTCCCGTCCACGCGCGCAATGCCCAAAGACTCGAGACTTACCCCCTGACTGTACAACATTCTGAATACGTAATGGTCGGGCGTAATAAACAGTTCGGTTGCGTTAGTAAAGTTGTCGTCATACGCAAACCAGCGCGGATCAGTGTGACCGTGCGGGCTGATAATGGGTAACGCTTTCACAGAGTTATACAGCGCTTTTGCGATATCGCGGGTTGGTTTATCTGCCGGAAAAAGCCTGTCTTCATGCAATAAAATCGGTTCCATCACGTCCTCTTATCATCTGGTGAAGCGGGGAAAAGCATCAAATAATTATTAATGCCACCGGTGGCATAATAGGAGCAGAAAAATTCCTTATCAAGAGAAATCTGACTTTTTGCGGGTGGATTCGCGCACAATTAACTGCGCTTTAACTGGTTGTGTGGCGATGTTGTCGGCAGGCAGATTCTCAATCTGAGCAATAAGCTTTTGCGCTGCGATGGCGGCCATGTCACGCACCGGCCGACGTATGGTTGTCAGTGACGGGAGCATACGGGCGGCCATAAGGTTGTCATCAAACCCTACTACTGACAGCGACTGCGGAATATTGATTTTCAGATCGTGCGCAGCCCTGATAACGCCAATAGCCATATCATCGTTATTGGCAAAAATGGTATCCAGTATTGGATCCTGCGTTAATAATGCCCGACCGCAGGCAATACCACTTTCATAGGTGTTGTCTCCCTCAATGATTCTGTTGTCAGGAAGGGGGATACCTTGTTTGTGCAATGCCTGGCAAAATCCTTCTAATCGCTCGGTGGTCGACGAATACGCGTTAGGGCCACTGATTACTGCTATGTCTTTATGCCCCTGAGCCACCAGATAGCGGGCTAAATCAGCCACTGCGTGGCGATCATCGGAAATAACCATTCTGTATGGCTCATCCAGTGCGACAGAGGCCATGCGAACGTAATTAACACTGTGACGATTAAATGCGTCGGCGAGCGCTGCAGACTCAGAAACCGGTGGCAGTACAATAACCCCGTCTACATTTGAGCGGTGTACGAATCCGGTACAGTTATCAACAAATCCGGCATCCTGATAGCTGCAGGGGTGAACGATAAGTTCATAGCCTTTTTCGGTGATTACCTGTAGGACACCCTCCTGGACCTGATCAATATAGAACGTGCCCGGGTTATCATAAATAATACCCAGCAGGTAAGAGCGTCTCACTGCCAGACCGCGCGCTTTTTTATCCGGCGAAAATCCCTGTTCCCTGATAATTTGCTGAATATTTTCACGGGTCTTCGCATTTACATTTGTCGCCCCGTTAATCACTCTTGATACAGTACGTTTGGAAACGCCTGCTTGTTGGGCAATGTCATTGATAGTGGGACGTTTTTTCATGGGTTACCGCAGCACGCCAGAGAAATTAATAATGGAGAAGCCTATCGTGCGAATGCTGTTCAGACAAAGCTTTTTCCCACAGGCTTGTCATATAGCAACGCCGATGGGCAAAGGTGAGCGCCAGCCGTGGCTCACTCAACATCTTCAAAATACGCCGGGTGCCGGGTTTTCACACTTTCTAAAACCTGTAGTATCAGATGCAGGTGACTACTCATAGCTTCACGGGCCGCAACAGGGTCACGGGCGCGCAGCGCATCAATGATTGCAGTATGCTGCTCCAGTACGCTGTCATACTGTCCGCCAAACTCTTTCAGGCTTAGATTTCTTACCCGATCCATATGCGCCTTTTCATACTGAATAAGACTGGCTGCTCGTTTGTATTGCGCAAAGTCAGCGAGGGTCTGGTGAAAATCATCATCAAGTTGCTGAAAGCCTAAAGCGTTGAGCTGGCTGGCGGCATTGCGTTGCTTGTCTATCAGGGATTCGCACGTTGCGATGAGTGAGTCACTGGCGTGTTGTGCACAGTGGGCCACGACGGCTACCTCGAGCGCTTCGCGAATAAACCGCGCTTCTACAATTTTTGAAATACTCAGCTTCGACACAAATGTACCGCGTTGAGGCCTGACTTCAACAAATCCCAGCGTGACGAGTTTAGCAATGGTTTCCCTGACCGGGGTACGGCTGACACCATACTTGGCGGCCAATTTATTTTCAGACATTATCGAACCCGGTTCGATAGCCATATTTACAATCTCATCGCGCAAATGCTCGAATAGCTGGTCTGATGTAGACTGATGATAGGAAAGCTGAATATCTGGTTCTGTTACTGTTGGTTTGTTTTTCTTTACATTCACTCTAATACCGCCAAAGCTGAAGTTAGATAACAGCTATTGATAATCTGTAATTGATTAACCACTTATTATTGCCTGATAACTGACATCAAAAGCAATACTACGTGTTCCGGCTTCACTATGCTTACCTGAAACCTCTGCATGACTGCCAGCTGTCGTTATAAGAAATCTAACACTGCATGGCCCATTATCACTGCTATACGTGCTTACATGTTAATCAAAAGTTACACCGCCTTTATGATTTTTAATAATTGTTAAAATTTAGATCATTTGTGGTAGTCGCGTTCAATTCTCACCGTTATAGTAAGCCCACATTCAAGTTGTATACAAGTATTCATGTGTCGGTTCGACCTTCTGATTGCGAGTCAGCTATCGACACTTTCAATACCGTTCGATGCTATAGGCAAGGGGTTAAGTATGAACACACGCAAGGCTTTTTCGCTGAGTAAACGCGGACTTCTAATGTTAGCAGTGGCTTCGGCTTTCGGTACTGCAGGCGCTCAGGAGCAGACAGATGAAGACACACAGGTAGAGGAGCGGGAAACCGAAGTTATTGAGGTAAAGGGGTATCGCGGAAGCCTGTTTAACTCTACTGTCGCTAAACGTGATTCGCAGGGATTCGTAGATGAAGTGTTTGCTGATGATATCGGTAAAATGCCCAGTCAGAACCTGGCTGAATCATTAAGTCGGATTCCGGGCGTTAAAATCAACCGCGAAGTGACCGGTGAAGGGCAACAAATCTCGGTGCGCGGACTTGGCCCCAGCTTCACCAAAATAGCGCTAAATGGTAACTCCATTTCCATTGCCTCTGACGGAAGTCTGGGATCGGGCAACCGTAACCGTGAGGTGGATTTGGATATTTTCCCCACTGAACTGTTCAGCAGTCTGTCTGTTTCTAAAACCGCCAAAGCCCATCAACTTGAAGGCGGCGTGTCTGGCTTTGTGAATATGCGCACTGCACGTCCATTTGATGCAGGTGACCAGACGTTCAAATACTCACTTGAAGGCGCTTATGGCGACTTGCGTGGGGATATCAGTCCGCGTTATTCAGCCATCTATAAAAAGACAGTTAATGATAAATTCGGTGTGCTGGTCGGCGTTGCAGGTGCAAATACAAAGTCACGGGTTGACGGTTATGAAGCGGTGGCGCTGTTTACCGATGGCTGTGTGGCGCAGTGGGATAATCCGGAGCATACCGCGTCGGGATGTGTAGAGGGTAGTCAGGGCTTGAACCACTTTTTCTGGAGCCCGGAAGCAACACCGGATTACGCTGCGGCAAATCCGGGAGTGAGTGTCGGTGATCCGGTGGACCCAGTTGCGACATCCGGACTGGCTGCTGACACGCTAGATACAGCCTTACTTCCTTATCTGGGCCGACCCATGTTTACCTATGGTGATCGGGACCGCGTATCGGGCATCATTTCACTGCAGTATCGTCCTAATGATCGTGTAGATGCGGTGCTGGATACCATGTATGCAAAAGCGTCCAAAGATTTTGTCAGAACCGAAGCGATGTGGTGGGGAAGACGTAACTATCTGCATCAGGGTGGCGCGATCATCCCTGAAGATGTAACGGTAGATAATAACGGTTATGTGACCGACGGAACATTTTATAACTCCCACATCTGGGTTGGTTCACACGATTATCAGGAAGACCTGGATTTTTACAGCATCATGCCCAGTGTGTCCTGGATTGCATCAGATATGCTGACTGTTGATGTTTCTGCCAGCTTAACAAAGTCAGAATTCGATCGTGATGAGCCCTATGTGCTGTATATGTCACCTGCTGGCACCATGCAATTTACCAATGGCGATGTGCCTAGTTTCAATTTCAGTCAAAACCCTGCTGATCCGAACATTGGCTATACCTGGCAACAGGAGTATGACCAAAATAAAGATGGAGTGATCAGCGAGGATGAAAAGTTTGGCGACATGTTCCGTATCCAGCGTAACCATCGCGAAACTGAAACGAAAGGCTTCCACCTGGATTTTGCTTACGGTGAAGCACCTGATTATAACGGCTTCAAGTTTGGTATTGCCTGGGATGAAAATACATCCAACATGGATGCCTTCGGTGGTACCGCTGAGTTTACCGAAAATAATGTGATGAATTCTGCTGCCTACGGTAATTTTGCGGAATACCTGTCGCCGTCAATTGTGGATGATTTGGGGACGGGCATTGATGGCTACAATGGCTATACCGGCATTGCCCAGGTTGACTGGGACCGCATCAAGGCAGCCACCAATTACGACAGTTTTGAGGCAGTCCCCTCTCAGGGGGACCAGTTTGGTGCCACCGTGGGTGATATCAACGAAGAAGTGCTGGGAATCTATATTGAGGCCAATACTGAAACCGAGGTGGCGGGTAAACTGCTTCGTGTAAATACCGGCGTTCGCTGGGTGGATACAGAGCAAAGCGTGGCAACCTCTGAAAGCAGTACCAGCACCAGTTACAGCAAGCTATTGCCGTCATTGAGTTTAGTGTATGACGCGATGGAAGATGTGAAGATCCGGGCCAGTGCATCACGCAGCCTGACCCGGGCTAATCCATCCGATCTTTTCCCCAATGCTTCGTGGGGTGGTTCAGGTATCGAAACCGTAAATGCGGGTAATCCTTATCTGTCCCCCTTCGAGGCGACTAATTTTGATATCGGTGGTGAGTGGTATTTCTCTGAGCTTGGCTATATTGGTCTGACTTTCTTTGAAAAAGAAGTGACCGGGTTTACCCGCTCAGACAGCATCACCGTCGCGTTTGAAGACCTTGGCCAGTATGGTATTGATATCAATGATATTGGTGATGACCGTCAGCAGGCGCTGCTGGAGTGCGGTGGGCCTTCACAATGTACCGCTACGGTGAATACGCGTAATAATATTGACGGTGCCACCACACTTACCGGTTTTGAGGCGGTCTGGGTGCAGCCACTGGATATCGTGCTTGAAGGCATGGGCTTTAATATCAGTGCCACCACAATCCGTCAGGACGCCAGCGATGATGATGCCATTATCACCGGTATTTCTGATTTAAGTTACAACGGGACGCTGTTTTATGAAAATGAGTCGTTTCAGACGCGTCTGACAGTTAATCATCAGGACGGGGCCGCAAGCTACTATACACAAGGCAAAGAAGTCTTTTCGTTTGATCGCACCCAGATTGACGTATCAGCAAGCTATAACCTGCCGGTGGATATGAATATGACCGTTACGCTGGACGCTTATAATCTGACCAACGAACCGGTCGGCAACTGGCACGAGTACAAGGGCATTGCGTTTAATGCCTTCTATCCGGGAGCGACTTATACGCTGGGCCTTCGAGGGTCATTTTAACTTCACATCTTAATCTAAGGGCCGGTTTTTTATGCCGGCCCGGTAAGAGGGTAACCATGAAATATATATTCCTGATTGGGTTGTTACTAATCACCTATGGCGCGGCTGGCGCTTCAATTGTTGATGGCGAAGACGGCTACCGGTTGTGGCTAAAATACGATCCGATTAACGACGATGACCTCAAAGCAACTTATGCCAAGCAGGTCTCGTCGTTTTATCTTAGCGGCGATTCGGACACCATGAAGGTCATTGGTGAGGAACTTATCTTTGCCCTTAACGGTATGCTTGCGCAGGCTAAGCAGGTAAACGCATCGCAGGCCGGGCTGATTGTTGCGGCCGGCGATAAGGCAAGTGCACTGGCGGCCCGCCATAAGCTTGATTTAAAGGCGGCGGGCGATGAGGGGTATCTGGTTTATCAGGTAAAGCATGGTAATGCCGAAAAGGTGATGATACTGGCAAATACAGAGGTGGGGGCATTGTATGGCACCTACCGGTTGCTGCGTCAGTTGCAAACCCGTCAGCCACTAGCAGACATGGCAATTGTGTCACAACCAGATATCCAGTTGCGGGTGCTTAATCACTGGGACAATCTGGACCGTCATGTAGAGCGCGGTTATGCGGGGGAGTCTATCTGGGACTGGCATAAGCTGCCTGATTATCGCTATCAACGCTATGTTGACTATGCTCGGGCGAATGCATCAATCGGCATCAACGGGACGGTACTTAACAATGTTAACGCTGACCCGTTGATTCTAACCGATCATTATCTGGAAAAAGTGAAAGCACTAGCAGATATGTTCCGGCCTTATGGCATCAAGGTTTATCTCTCCGTAAAGTTCAGCTCGCCGCAGTTAATTGGTGGCTTGGATACGTCCGATCCGCTGGATGAAGATGTACAGCAATGGTGGCAAGCCAAAGTTGACGACATTTATAAACACATTCCGGATTTTGGTGGCTTTCTGGTTAAAGCCAATTCTGAAGGGCAACCTGGCCCGGGTGACTTTGGACGCACCCATGCCGAAGGCGCGAACATGCTCGCCAGTGCCCTTGCACCTCACGGTGGCACAGTGATGTGGCGTGCATTTGTGTATGCCAATGAAAAGAACGAAGAACGTTCCAAACAAGCCTATTCTGAATTTAAACCGCTGGATGGCAAGTTTGATGACAATGTGCTGGTGCAGGTGAAAAACGGGCCCATCGACTTTCAGCCCCGCGAGCCGTTCAGTCCTTTGTTTGGCGCGACACCTGAGACCCCGTTGATGATGGAGTTTCAGATAACCATGGAGTACCTGGGATTCAGCACGCACTTTGTTTATCTGGGGCCCATGTATGAGGAAGTGCTTAGCGCTGATACCTATGCCAGGGGAGAAGGCTCCACAGTAGCCAAAGTGATTGATGGTAGTTTGTTTGATAACAATATCTCAGGAATGGCGGGTGTGGCGAACATTGGTTCCGATCGCAACTGGACCGGGCACATTATCCTGCAATCGAACTGGTACGTCTTCGGCAGAATGGCCTGGAACCCGGAAATTTCCGCCGAGCAGGTTGCTGACGAGTGGGTTCGCATGACATTAAGCAATGATAACGAGGTGGTTGCCACAGTGACTGACATGATGATGAAAAGTCACGAAATCACAGTTAATACTATGACTCCGCTAGGTTTGCATCACATCATGGGCGCCGGACACCACTATGGTCCCGCTCCCTGGGTAGACTCACTGGGGCGTGCTGACTGGAATTCGGTGTACTATCATCGCGCCGACGATGAGGGCATCGGGTTTGACCGCTCACCTTCCGGCGTCAATGCGGTGGAGCAGTATTTCTCACCGCTTAAAGAGCAATTGGCCGATCCCGCCACCACACCAGAGAAATACCTGCTCTGGTTCCATCATCTGCCGTGGGACTATCAGATTAAATCATCCGGGCGCACGCTTTGGAATGAGTTGGTACACCGCTACTACAAAGGCGCCGACGATGTTAAAGCGCTGGAGCAGCAGTGGGACAGTCTCAAAGGAGAAATAGATCCGCTGCAATTTCACCAGGTACAGATGGCGATGGATATTCATGTAAAAGAAGCTCTGTGGTGGCGCAATGCGTGTGTGCTCTATTTTCAGCAGTTCTCTGACATGCCGATTCCCGATGGTCTGCCAAAACCTGAAAAATCGTTAAAGCAATACCAAAAAATGTCGTTTCCTCATGCCCCCGGGCAGGGATAACGTAGCAAGGTATGTCCGTACTTGCATCAATCGCCAAAACATTCAGAACATGGGTAACCGCGTGTCTGCGCAAACGTGTTCTGAGTGTTGCTGCCTTCTTATTGTTAGCGATGCCTGTGGCTGCTGACTCTACCCTGAATGTCATCACATCACTAAGTACCAACGATCCTATGTACGAAGGGTTGGTGAAATTTAAAAATCAGGTAGAGACGGCGTCACAGGGGCGTCTTTCTGTGCGCATTTTTGTGGGATCGCAGCTGGGCAATGACAGCGATATGCTCGAACAGGCGATGCTGGGCGCCAACGTGGCCGTACTTGCCGATGGAGGAAGGCTGGCGGTTTACCAGAATGAGCTTGGCATACTTGGGGCCCCTTACCTTGTTGAAGATTACGGGCAGCTCAATGTATTGGTTGATTCGCCTCTTTTTTCTGAATGGGCAGACAGCCTGGCTACGCGCCACGGACTGCATATTTTTTCATTTAACTGGTGGCAGGGTGCAAGACATCTGCTGACCCAAAAACCGGTGTCTGCACCAGCGGATTTGCAAGGAATAAGAATGCGCACTATCGGCGCACCGGTCTGGATACAAACTATCGAAGCGATGGGCGCCACACCCACACCACTGGCCTGGGCGGAGGTGTACAGCGGTCTTCAGCAGCAGGTTATAGATGCAGCAGAGGCGCAATATACCGGTATGTGGGGCGCGCGCTTATATGAAGTTATAACGCATGTCACCAAAACCGGGCACATCCAGCTCATCTCCGGTCTGGTGGGAAGTGAGCGCTGGTATCAGTCACTTACTCCACGCCAGCAAAAAATTGTTACGCGAGCGGCCATAGAGGCAGGCAGTTTTGCGTCGCAGCAGGTACGCGCTGAAGAGGTAAAAATTGAAGAGGCGCTTAAAGCGCACGGGGTGGTGATTGCAGAGCCTGATACTGCGCCGTTCCGGCAATCTGCCAAGGTGGTTTATAAAAATCTAGGCTACGCAGCATTGTTCCAGGATATCCAAACACTGTTACAGGAGGCTGACGATGCAAATGATTCATCGCATTGAGCGTTGGCTGTGTGTGCTGTTGCTGGTTGCCATCGTGTTTCTGGTGTTTATCGCTGCCATTATGCGAACACTTGGCTATCCGATTATCTGGTCGGTAGATGTTGCACAGTTACTGTTCGCCTGGCTGGCAATGCTTGCGGCCAATCAGACATTTCATCACGGACAACACGCGAGTGTGGATATTTTTACCCGGCGTCTACATCCGGCCTACAGAGAACTGCTTTTCTCTGGCTTGGATGTGCTGATGATCGTCGTTCTTGGTGTTCTTGTTTGGTTTGGAGTTGAGCTGTTTATGGCAAATCCGCAGCGAACACTGGGGAGCACCAGCATTGCCTATCGCTGGGTAACACTTTGTGTACCGGTAGGCGCTGTACTAATGATTCTGACTCTGGTTAGCCGCCTGACAGGGCGTCATCATCGTGAGAATCCGGAGGCAGGATTATGATGATGCTGTTGCTGTTTCTTCTTTTGCTGGCTATTGGGCTTCCCCTGGCATTTTGTCTTCTCATTGCCGGGCTGAGCTATTTTGTAAACGCAGATAGCCTGCCCATGGCAGTGGCTGTGCAGCGGCTGGTCGCCAGTAGTCAAAGCTTTCCGTTGCTGGCAGTGCCTTTTTTCATTCTGGCCGGACATATTATGAATCATTCCGGCATCACGCAGCGGCTGATAAGTTTTTCAAATTTGCTGGTGGCCTGGATTGCCGGCGGCCTGGCCCATGTCACCATTATTCTCAGCGCACTGATGGGCGGAGTGTCGGGCTCAGCCATTGCTGATGCGGCGATGCAGGCTCGTATACTGGGAACACCAATGCAGAGGTCCGGGCTGGGCAAAGGATTCAGTGCCGCCATTGTCACCATCAGTGCATTAATCACAGCCTGTATTCCACCCAGTATCGGCCTTATTTTGTACGGCTTTGTGGGCAATGTATCTATCGGCAAATTATTTATTGCAGGAATTGTCCCGGGCATCTTGCTGACAGTGACGCTGATGCTCACTGTTTTTTTCCAGGTTAAAAAGCATTATCCGGAGCAAGCCGAGGGCGAGAAGCGACCTGATCTGCGACAAATATTGCGTTCAATGAACGCTTGTAAATGGGCACTGTTGTTCCCCGTCATTCTGATTGTCACTATTCGCTTTGGTATTTTTACGCCCTCAGAAGCGGGCACCTTTGCGGTAGTCTACGCCGGTATCATCGGCTTCTGGTGCTATCGGGAGCTTACGTTTGACAGCCTTATTACATCTTTGAAAGACAGTATTGATGATATCGGTATGATTATGCTGATTATTTTAAGCGCCGGGGTGGTGGGGTATGTTGTCGCCTATCAGCAGCTCCCTGTATCGTTGGCGCAGGCTGTCAGTGACCTGACCAGTCAGCCAATTCTTGTGCTGTTGTTATGTCTGATTTTTTTGCTCTTTGTAGGCATGTTAATGGAAGGAACGGTTATTGTGCTGCTACTGACGCCGATTCTTGTGCCGGTCGTCCAGGCGGTGGGCATAGACCCGATTCATTTTGGTGTACTGATGATGATCATTGTTACCTTCGGAGGGACAACACCGCCGGTAGGTATTGCGATGTATTCGGTGTGCAACATCATGCAGTGCCCTACAGACGAATATGTCAGCGCGGCCTGGCCGTTTTATCTGGCGGTAATGGGATTGATCACGCTAATGGCTCTTTTCCCCTCTATCGTCCTGTTTTTGCCTGAACTGATTTACTAACTCCAAACGGGGAAATCCATCATGAAAATTATTGATGCCAAAGTGATTGTGTGCTCTCCGGGGCGTAACTTTGTGACACTAAAAATTGTGACCGACGAGGGGGTATACGGAATTGGTGATGCCACACTTAATGGACGTGAAAAGTCGGTAGTCAGCTATCTGCGCGATTATGTGGTACCGGCACTTATTGGCAAAGACCCACATCGAATCGAAGATATCTGGCAGTTTTTTTATCGCGGTGCATACTGGCGTCGTGGCCCGGTCGGTATGACCGCACTGGCAGCCGTCGATGTTGCGTTGTGGGATATCAAAGGCAAGGTAGCGGGTTTGCCGCTTTACCAGTTGCTGGGTGGGCGCAGTCGTGACCGGATTATGACCTATACCCATGCGAATGGACAGTGCATGGCATCGACCCTGGAGGCTGTCGGTCAGGCGGTAGAGGCCGGCTACAAAGCTGTGCGCGTTCAATCCGGCATACCAGGAATGGCCAGCACATATGGGGTTGCCAAAGACGGTCATAAATATGAACCAGCTGATGCAGATTTGCCTTCAGAAAGCGTCTGGTCAACCGAAAAGTATCTTAATTTCATGCCTGAATTATTTGATGCCGTTCGCAGCAAATATGGTTTTGATGTGCACTTACTGCATGATGTTCATCACAGGCTCACTCCCATCGAAGCGGCGCGGCTAGGAAAAGAGCTGGAACCTTTTAAGTTATTCTGGCTGGAAGATTGTGTGCCTGCTGAAAATCAGGAAAGCTTCAGACTTATTCGGGAGCACACGACCACGCCGCTGGCGGTAGGCGAGGTATTTAACTCTGTTCATGATTGTCGTGAGCTAATACAAAACCAATACATTGATTACATCCGCTCAACCATCGCACACGCCGGTGGCATAACCCAGGTCCGCCGAATCGCTGATTTTGCCGCGCTGTTCAATGTACGCACTGGCTTTCATGGTGCCACCGATTTATCGCCGGTTTGCATGGGAGCAGCATTGCACTTTGATTACTGGGTACCAAATTTCGGGATTCAGGAACACATGCCGCACTCAAAGGAAATGGAATCAGTTTTCACATTTGATTATACGTTTGACAAAGGCTTTTTCACTCCCGGAGAAGCACCAGGGCATGGCGTGGATATTGACGAGAAGCTGGCAAGTAAATATCCCTACAAGCGCGCGGCCTTACCGGTTAACCGGCTGGAAGACGGTACGCTCTGGAATTGGTAAATGTTGATAAATACGTGTCGCTTTATCTGAATCCTCTAAGCTACAGGTGTGAATGAGTATAAGCATCAGGAATAAGCCTGACTATGACAGGCGTTGCAAGTTACTGGACCAGTTTTTTAACCGCCTGTACCAGCATTTGCATCCCTGATTTAACCTGTTCAACGCTGCCTGAAACGGAGGATACGGCGTCATGCCCCTGAGCGGCGCTTTTGTCGATGTCATTCATTTGTGCGTTGATGTCGTCGATAAGCCCGGAATTCGTGGTAACCACGTCTTCAATATCCTGCGTGGCATCACTGGCTCTTGCGGCAAGGGTACGCACCTCATCAGCAACCACGGCAAAGCCGCGACCGGCCTCAGCAGCCCGGGCGGCTTCAATTGCAGCATTTAATGCCAGCAGGTTTGTTTGCTCGGCAATACTTCGGATGGTGCCTACGATGTTGCGAATGTCAGTGGCCTGGGTTGCAAGTTTTTCGCTGCTTTCATTTGCGACTGTAACCTGCTGACGAATAGCAACTGAAATATCCTGCGCTGCGGCGAGCGAAGAAATAGCTTCATCTGTATATTGTGAAGTGGTTGCAGACGTGTCTGACGCCAGGTTAATAGCATTGGTGGCAGCTTGTATTCGCGGTGTGATATCGGCGGCAAATTTAACAATACGTTCTATGTTGCCCTCGTTATCGCGAATTGGATTGTAGGTAGCCTCCAGCCACACTTCCTGTTTATTACCATTAAACCGGCGAAATCTGCCGGCCTGGTATTCACCGGCGGCCAGCTTTCGCCAAAAGTCCGGTTGTTCCATATAAAACGCGTCATCGCAGAATATTCTGTGATGTTTACCAATGATATCGCTAAGCGAGACTTTCATCGTCTTAAGAAAATTCTCGTTAGCATTAAGAATATGTCCATCAGTGGTAAATGTAATTACGGCCATCGACTGTCCAAGGGCAGATAACAGTGCCTCGTTTTCCACAGCTTTAAGGTGTTCTTTGGTGATGTCGGTAGCAAGTTTAATAATCCGGGTGACATTACCGAATTCGTCCTTAACCGGAAAATAGGTTGCCTCAAGCCACAGTGTCGTGCCTGATTTGCTGACACGTTCAAACTGACCTTTAAACGATCTACCGGCTTTTAAGTCCTGCCAGAAATTTTTGTACTTCTCAGAGTTAACCAGACCGGGTTTGCAGAATGTTCGGTGGTGCTTACCGATCACTTCGTGCCGTGCATATCCAACCACGCCTAAAAACGCATCGTTCACATCCAGTACGGTACCATCCAGCTCAAAGGCAATCATTCCCATATGATCGACAATGGCCAAAAAGTTTTCCGTTCGCTCTTGCACCAGGGTATCGCGGGGGGCGGGTGGTTGTTCCTTTTTTCTTAAAAATAGCATCGGCATCTCCATTTACTCTCGAACAAGTTATACCAATGCCTAATATCAGCGCAATCATAAATATTGCTTATTGCTTATATGTAAAGAAACATTGGTATAGTCTAAGTGGCGCCCACATCCGGCTTGATAACCATGTCCAAATAACTAAGCAGTTTTCGAGTTAATAGAAAGTTTGTTTGTAACCAATCGGTTTTGCTTTCAGTTTTTTCTGATTCTATATTCTACTAAAATCAATTACTTGTTTGTGTTTGGGTTTGTTAACAGCCTTTCTAGGTTACTTGAGTACTGATAATTTTACATTTCCCTGATAAACAACGCGCTTCGCCAATCTGGTCAGCCTTGCTCTATGGCTTAATTTATATAGACTTCTACACATTGCTGCTTTTTGAAAGTTAAACTGAAATAGTTAATTAAGGATTACAGAATGACTGCTGCCAAGGCGCTTGACCCCACCGCCGCACATGAACCCAAAAAGGACTTAACATCAGCTGAGCTGGTGGAAATTGCACTCGCGCGCAAAGAAGGAAAGCTCGCTGACAACGGAGCCCTGGTTGTAGAAACCGGCCACCGGACCGGCCGTTCTCCTGCCGATCGCTTTATCGTAAAAGAGCCCAGCACGCAGAACGATATTGACTGGGGAGCAGTCAATCGTCCTTTTGATGAAGAGAAGTTTGATGCGTTATGGAGCCGCGTCGAGGCGTATCTGTCATCCCGCGAGCATTTCTTATCGCACCTGCAAGTCGGTGCAGATGCCAAACATGCCTTACCTCTTCAGGTGCGTACAGAAACCGCCTGGCAGCATATTTTTGCCCGTAACTTATTTATCTGCCCGGATATCTGGAATCCAAATGATGAACAGGCATGGCAAGTGATGAATGCGCCGGGCTTTAGCTGTGAACCTGAGCGGGATGGCACTAACAGCGATGGTGCCGTTATTATTAACTTTGCGCATAAAAAGGTACTGCTGGCAGGCATGCGTTACGCTGGTGAAATGAAAAAAGCGATGTTCTCGGTACAAAACTTTTTACTGCCGGCCAAAGAGGTATTACCGATGCACTGTTCTGCCAATATTGGTGAGCAGGGTGATGTTACGTTATTTTTCGGGCTGTCCGGCACCGGTAAAACCACGTTGTCCGCCGATCCAAATCGTTATCTGATAGGTGATGACGAGCATGGTTGGGCCCCCGGGAGTGTGTTTAATATTGAAGGCGGCTGCTATGCAAAATGTATCGACTTATCGCAAAAGAACGAGCCGGTCATCTGGGATGCGATTCGCTTTGGCACTATTTTAGAAAATGTGGTGTTGGATGACAGGCGCACGCCGGATTATACAGATACCAGTCTGACTCAGAACTCGCGCGCCGCCTATCCTCTGGAGCATATCGGCAAACGGGTCATTGAGAACTGCGGCGGTGAGCCACGCGCGGTAGTATTTCTGACCTGTGATGTCAGTGGGGTTCTGCCGCCGGTTTCGGTACTGAGCGAAGAGGCCGCGGCCTATCACTTTCTCAGCGGTTACACAGCCAAAGTAGGGTCGACGGAAATCGGTTCCACCTCGGATATTGAGTCAACATTCTCTACCTGTTTCGGTGCGCCGTTTTTCCCCCGACCAGCAGGTGTATATGCAGAGCTTCTGAAAAAGCGTGTTCGTGAGTTTGGCGCAAAGGTATATCTGGTAAACACTGGCTGGACTGGCGGTCCGTTTGGTACAGGCAAACGATTTGATATTCCTACCACCCGCGCCATCATTGATGCGATTGTGAATGGTAATCTGGCTGGTGTGGAAACCGTACACATTGACGGGCTAAACCTGGATGTGCCGGTAAGTGTCCCGGGCGTCGACGATACGCTGTTGATCCCGAAAAACACCTGGGACGATAAGCAAAAATACGAGGAGTTTGCTGCTAATCTGATTGCAGAGTTTAATCATAACTTCAAAAAATATGATGTTGACGAAGACATTGTAGCAGCCGGTCCCCGCCTGCAATAAGTATAAAAAAACGCCCGCGGATGCGGGCGTTTTTTCAACGTTAAATTAAGATCCAAACGCTTAGTTATTCAACGCTTCCACTTTCATCTGTGCCGGTGTGGCAGACGTATCGATGCGATACTGATAGGTGCCGGCAGCATCAACATTGATAACAGAGTCGCCACCATTTTCGTACACCGGGAACCAGGTCTGCAGGTCAAACTGATTGCCTGAGCCGTAATTCAGCGACCAGTTCTCTACAGCGGCTTTAAAATATGCTGTGCCTGCAGGAGTGTCGACATCGGCAGCATAGACGCCCAGTCCCTCATACGTCATCGGGTTGGTTGTTCCCCAGTCGTTCATGGAGCCACGAAGGTAGAGGGTTTCGGCCATTGGTGGTACATCGGCATAAATCGTCAGCACGGGATTTGCCGGATTCGACGCATCTAACCGGAACGCATACGCGCCGGAGGTTGCCGCGACAAACGCCAGATCCTGACTGCTGCCGCTGTTAATTACATCCCACGGTACGTCCGCTTCGATAATCTGACCGGACGTTGTTGCACCGATGTTTACGCTTTGCCAGTTCGCATCAGCAATTTTGAACGTATGCTGTCCTGCGCTTAGCGTAACCGACGCGGTGTAAATACCATTGGCTGTGTAAGATAACGAGTAGGGCGCAGTGGCTTGCCAGTCAGTCATGATGCCGCGAATATATATCGGGTCTGCATAAGGACCAGTATCGTCTGGCGGATTAATAGCATCTGAAGTAATTGTCAGCATTGGTGCGCTGGCATCATCAGCCGTTAACACAAACTGATAGTCTGCTGATTGTGTAACAGTCAGCTGCAGATTATTGCCACCGTTTTGTAAGGTAGCATCCACACCGGGCGTTACCGTAAATCCACCGCCTATATTGGCTTTATCAAATCCTTCGTCGGCAATTTTAAACTCGTAGGTGCCTGTTTCCAGAAAAATATCCAGTGAGTAGGTATTGTTTCCTTTGTAGGTAAAAGGATCTGAGGTTCCCCAGCCATTCATTTCGCCACGTAAATAAACAGGCTGGTCACCATAAGGTGGCAGTGCAGAAATACCGCTGCCCTGAGCACCTTGCTGAGTTTTGACGAATACGGCAGTGGTCAGCGGTGGCACACTGATACTCTCGTCATTCACCACTACGTTTGTCAGCGCCGGATCAGCCGATGCCATTTGGGCCGGATGCAGCGACAAACCGTCAAAGCCGTCGATAGTCTGCGTGTTACCCGACGCGTTTACGACGACTAAAATAGCATCATGCAGCGGGTCAGTATCGGGCAGACCTGTGCCATCATCAATGCTCATTACAATCAGGCCCTGGGTTTGTTCATTCCCGGTGTTATGAAACGCAACACGCTGGCGGATATCTTCCATGGTTTGCAGTTTGAACAGCGGTGAACTTTTGCGGATTTGCAAAAATTCTTTAAAGCTGGCATTGGCCGCCTGCATGCCTTGCGCATCGATATCTGAGTGTGGGTTGGCACTGACCTGACGGATTTCATCCCACCGACTCTGGTTATCCTGTGCCATTGGCAGGCCCGTATTCCAGGCGTTATCCGTGCCGGTGAAATCAACCAGATTAAACCAGTCGCCAGCATCGTAGGTGTTTCTGTCCATGGATTTGGAGCGAAGCAGCTCACTGCCCATGTGCAAAAACGGAATACCCTGACTCAGCAGCGGAATGGATAACGCCACGTTTTGTACGCGTACCCGTTCTGTCAGCGGCATATCTGCCGGCAGATTGTACTGAAGCTGGTCCCACAGTGTTTCATTATCATGTTTGGAAATATAATGAATGCTGTCAGCCGGGTCGGTGGCGTAGGCAGCACTTTGGCCGTTCCAGTCGTACGCTTCACCGCGGGTAAGTTCTCCACCTGCAGTGACAAACTCGTAATCTGTCAGACTGCCTGCCATAGACAGCCGGATCAGATCCTGCTGGTTCAGGCTGCCATTTTCCCTGAACAGCTCAGCACTGCGCACTGCTTCTCTGAGCCGGTCATTAAAGGTACCGATTTCAGTGCCTGCCATGCCAAACTGCGAGGCCTGCTCGAAGCGGCGATCATTAGCAACTTCACCAAAATTCCAGCCTTCACCGTAAAACAGCGTGTCTGCATCAACCTGGCGAACCGCATCGCGCGCATCCAGTACCGCCTGTTTTGGCAGGTGTCCCATCAAATCAAAGCGGAAACCGTCAAAACCGAAGTGTTGTGCAAAGCTCACCAGCGAATCGTTCATCAGCTTTGCCATCATGCGATGCTCTGTAGCCGTGTTCTCACAGCATGTGGAGTTCTCTATACCGCCGCTTATTTCATTCAGACGATGATAATAACCGGGTACGGTTTTATCCAGCACCGAGGTATCAAACAGGCCAGAGGACGCGGTGTGGTTGTACACCACATCAAGAATCACCTGCAGTCCCATATTGTTAAGTGCCATCACCATCTCGCGCATTTCACGGATACGGGCTTCACCGTCAGGATCGGTGGCATAGCTGCCTTCCGGGGCGGCAAAATGATGCGGGTCATAACCCCAGTTAAAGCCGTCCAGCCCTCGTAAACTGTTCACCAATGCCTGGGCATCACCGGATGCAGGATCATAGCTTTCCAGCACATCCCATAGCACCGCATTGTCAGATTCCACGCCACAAACCGGCGCACCGGGAACTTGTCCGCACAGTTTGCCAACCGTATCGGATAAATCGACTCGGGTATTTTCGTCTTCGTTGATAGAGGCTATATCATTGGCGGGCAGCAGGTGAATATGGGTCAGCCCCGCTTCGGTCAAAGATTTAAGGTGGGTTACCGGCATAGAGTCCTGCTCGGTGAACGCCATGTACTTGCCCCGGTATTGCGGACTGACAGATTCATCGCGAATACTGAAGTCACGAATGTGCGTTTCGTAAATTACCGCATCTTCCGGGGCGGGCAACGCAGGGCGCATACGTTCGGTCCAGCCTTTCGGAGCAAGATCCGGTGATGCGGTATCGGCTAAATCAACAAACTGACTGTATTGCCCATTGGTTGACAGGCTGACCGAATATGGGTCGCTGGTGGTCAGGACTTCAACAGCATCTGTACGAGGGTGATAAACTTCAATTTCGTATTGGTAAAACAAGCGATCCAGTGAAGGTTTGCCACCCTTGTAGCGCCAGATCCCGGTCTGCTCGTCAAAATGCATCTCACGCTTTCCACGTGGTTTTTTATCTTCACTGAAAACATTCAGCGTGACTGATCTGGCAGTAGGCGCCCACAAGGCCGCTGTAATATGATTTTTGCTGTAGATAACGCCCAGCTGTGCCTCATCAGCATCATTGCTGCCGCGGGTATATAGATGATCCAGCAGTTGAGGAATCTGCACCCGGGTGATATCAACAATGTCTCCCTCGCTGTCGCGGGCAACCGCCATCAGTTGTTGCTTAGCCAGTGTTTTAGCCTGCGCCGGATCAATATCCAGCGTAAACCCGGTAAAGCTATCAAGATGGGGCAGAGAAGCTCTGATATCTGGACTTACAGCGGAGGGTTGCAGCGGTAAACTCTGAGTGCCGGTGAAGACCTCATCTTCCAGTGCCATTGACGAATCATCTGCATAGTACAGCGAGTAGGTCTGTGCGCTCCGCGTATCAACCTGCCACAGGAATGTATTGGTATCAATCCAGTGAGCGCGTGCGCCGTCAATAGAGGCAGGGCGGCTGGTCAGCGGTGTGTACCATATTTCAGGGTAGCCATGAAAGGTAAAGCCTTCTTGTCCCTGGGATGGCTCAAACTTGCTGTTAGCATTGCCCAGGGCCTTATTATCCCCTTTATGGACAATAAAGTTATAACAGGAAGCGCCCGGCTCAGTAGTCAGTATATAGTACGCGCCGTACTCAGGATGAATGCCATCAGCGGGGTAAGGATTTCCCCAATTATTAAAATAAGTACTGTCAGAGGTCGACGAGGCATAGTCGCCGCAGCCCTCACCGTTCCATAAATGCAGCCCCCAGCCATCATAATTTCCGTCAGTACGCGAATAAAACAGTGCGATCTCATTGGGGGCTAAATCCAGTACGGCTTCGATGCCTTGATCAGCGTTAGAAGCGGGCGCCTGAGTCTGAGAATCAGACCAGGCATCGTTATTGATGTTTACTGTATTTGCGTGAGAACCTGAGTGATACAACATAAACGACGTGGCGGTCAAAACCGTCAGTAAATGTTTCATTAGGCATCCTTTTTTTATGGGTACAAAGGTCGCTTGGGAAGGGACAGCAGAACGTGCCCTGCCGATGGCGCATTGTTAATCAGATGTAACTAATGTGTATCCTAAATGATGGTTTTTTGAGCTTCCAGCATAAGTGCAATGAATACGTATGTAATGCATCCGGCGGGCGAAACGAAGGAAAACTGTCCAGCATGCCAATGCGCTTTCATGCCAACAAGCCCGCCTGGGGATGCAGAGATGAGCCTCAATTATTTACGACAATCTGTGATTATAAAACCGTGCGTGAGATTCTTTCGTAGCCACTACACTATCTCGTATTCTTGAGCCGGCAGGTGGCTCATAAGCCGTGGATGCGACTTCGTATTTCACAATAAAGGAGTCCCTGATGAGAAAAACACCACTGGCACTAGGTGTAGCAAGTTTACTAAGTTTACCGGCATTTGTTGTCAACGCGCAGGTCGCTGTTGAGCCCCAAAACGGATACGCCATGGGCGAGAAGGTCCCTCTGCCGGAGCCTTATGCTACGAAGTCTGCTGATCGGCGTACCAAAGTTATTGGCTGGCCCGATGATGTCACACCAACAGCCCCTCAGGGTTTTACAGTAAAAGCCTTTGCCAAAGACCTTGACCATCCACGGTGGCTGCATATTTTGCCAAATGGCGACGTGCTCGTGGCAGAGTCTAATGATGCCAAAAAAGGCAGCGCAGATCGCATAACGCTGTTAAGAGACACAAATGATGACGGTGTGGCAGAAGAGCGCCATGTATTTTTAGAAAAAGGGCTGAATCAGCCGTTTGGAATGGCGCTACACGAGAATCATTTTTATGTTGCCAATACCGATAACATCACGCGGTATGAGTACAAAGAAGGTGCCGATGCGATTAAAGGCAAAGGCGAAGTCATTCATTCGCTGCCCTCTGGCGGCTACAATCACCACTGGACAAGGAATATCGAGGTCAATGATACGCAGGATAAATTGCTGCTGACCATTGGTTCGTCCAGTAATGTTGGTGAGCACGGCATGGAGAAAGAGCAACGCCGCGCAAAAATCTTTACTGTTGATCTGGATGGCGGTAACGAACAGGTTTATGCGTGGGGGCTTAGAAACGCAAATGGTCTGGATTACAACCCACAGACCGGCATGTTGTGGGCGGCTGTGAATGAGCGGGACAAGTTAGGTGACAACCTGGTACCTGACTATGTAACCAGTGTTCAGGAAGGCGGCTTCTATGGCTGGCCTTATAAATATTTCGGAGAGCATATCGATCCGCGCTGGAAAGATAAAATGCCTGAAGATTTACCTGAGAAGACCATCGTGCCGGATATCGCACTGGGCAATCATACTGCCACGCTCGATCTGGAATTTTATGATGGCGAGAGTTTCCCGTCACGCTACCATAATGGACTGTTTGCCGCGCAACATGGCTCCTGGAATCGCGCGAAATACAATGGATATCGCATTGTTTTTATGCCATTTGAAAACGGCAAACCTACCGGTGAAATTGAAGAATTTCTTGGCGGCTTCATCAAAGATATGGAAACCGATGAGGCATATGGTCGTCCCACAGCGGTCAGAGTGACCGGCAATGGTAAGTTACTGGTCGCTGATGACGACGGTAATACTATCTGGTCTGTACAGGCTGACCAAAAGTCTAATTAGCAATCGGACATTCGCAGCTATACTTAATTTACTGATAGTGAAAAGCCATGCAGTCACTCGGGACTGTATGGCTACTTATAAATCATGAGTTAAGGGTAGAAGCCTATGCCGTATCAACCCCTTCAGGAATCGTACTTTGACCGTCGCTTTGGCTGCGAAGCCGTCAAGCTTTTACCCGGCCAGTATGCCGCTACTTCCCAACACAAAGTGCTTGTCGCTACCCTGGGCGGATGCGTCACCGCCTGCGTATTTGATCCTGTAAACAGGGTAGGGGGGCTCAATCGCTTGTTGTTACCCTCTTCAATGTACACGCCCCTATGTGCAACCAGCCGGCAGGAATACGGAGAACAAGCGCTGGAGACACTGGTGTCTCGGGTATTACAGCTCGGTGCTGTACAGAAGCAACTCTGCGTAAAAATTTTTGGTGGTGCTGACATTCTCAATCTGAGCTCCGCGCCCGCGTCAGGTAATCTAACCGTAGATTTCGTTACACAGTATTTCAGGCACCAGCGAGTGCCTATCGTGAGCGCAGATACCGGTGGAAATATAGCGCGAAAAGTCTACTTTTTCCCCCAGACCGGGGAGGTGCTGATTAAAAAAATTACGCGATTTAACAATGATACGATTTTGGCGCGAGAAAGTGAGCACCGCTATCACTTGAGCCGGCAATTGCTTCTGACGCATAGTCACTCAGGCCATTTTGAGCAGGATCACGCCGCCTACGATGAGCAAAACGCCGGACACCCGTAACAGTGTCGCCGGATCCTGATAGAAAAGTACGCCCACCAAAAAGGTGCCTGCCGCGCCTATACCCGTCCAAACCGCGTAGGCGGTTCCAATGGGTATGTGTCGCTGCGCCAGATATAAAAACACACCACTTGCAACGATAAACGTAACCGCCATGATAACGCCGGTAATGCGTGTACCCGGGGTTTGGGCCATTTTCAGCCCGACTGGCCAGCCTATCTCCAGCAAGCCTGCCACAATAAGATATACCCAACTCATGGTTGTCTCCTGTTTTATGATTCCAGTCACTATTTCTTTATAGTGGTGACTTTACGCCTGAGGCGGACGTCTTGTCTTTCAAAATCTTATTCGTTACGTCGGGCGTATAAGTTCTTCAGATAAATCGTTCAAAAGGTAAAAAAATGTCGGATGATGCGCTTGAGTTTCAGCAGCTGAAAAAGGCGGGTTTGCAACTTAGCAGAATAGGACTGGGCTGTTGGCAACTGGGAGGCGACTTTGGTGAGATAAGTGATGAGACGGCGCACAAAATATTGATGCGCGCGTTGGAAGAGGGCATCCGCTTCTTCGATACGGCGGATGTATATGGCGCCGGACAAAGTGAACGATTGCTGGGGCGCTATATTAGTCAGCGCGACGATGTCGTCATTGCTACCAAGTATGGGCGTGGGCAGGGCACCTACCCTGACAATTACAGTTTTAACAATTTACGTGATTCTGTTTTGCGATCGCAGGACCGGTTAGAGCGCGATACCATCGATCTGCTCCAGCTGCACTGTATTCCGTTTGAGGTACTCAAAAAGCGTGACATTTTTGACCGGTTAGATGAGCTCCAGGCCGAAGGGCAGATTAAGTCTTTTGGAGCGAGTGTCGAAACTATTGAAGAAGCAGAATTCTGCATCAAGCACGGTAATGTTGCCTCGTTACAAATTATTTTTAACCTGCTGCGACAGGATGCCACCAGGTCGCTGTTTGATAGCGCACAGAAAAATGAGGTGGGCATTATCGCCCGGCTTCCACTGGCCAGTGGTTTGCTCACTGGTAAATTTTCTGCTGATTCGACGTTTGAAGACAGCGATCACCGGAATTTCAACAAGGATGGTGATGCGTTTAATGTCGGAGAAACCTTCAGTGGCCTGACGCTGGAAAAAGGCGTTGAGCTGGTTTCAAAAATTAATGCCAACTACAAGCCTGATGCGTTGTCGATGGTGCAGTTAGCGCTGCGCTGGTGTCTTGACCATCCGGCTGTCACAAGCGTCATCGCCGGTGCAAGTAAACCCGATCAGGTGTCGCAAAATGTGCATGCTGCTGCATTAGATCCGCTATCTGATTCGCTGCATGAGCAGCTGGAAACATTTTATCGTGACGAGGTTAAGCCACACGTTCGCGGTGAAATCTGAACAAAAAAAGGAGCCTGAAGGCTCCTTTCCACTTAATGACAGTGTTACAGCTTAAATAAAACTTTTACGTCACCAGTAACCGCGCCGGCATCAACCACGCCAATGGTGTTTGCATCTGAAGCCACTTTGCTGACAACGTCAGATGCGCTGCTGGTTTGGGGCGGGCGACCACCACCGGTAAACGCCAGTTTTGCCCAATATGCCTTAAACTGGCTAGGGGAGCGAGAAAGCACTTTTTCGATAAACTCATCTGATGCACTGCCTTCAGCCATCATCGGTGTCACAGATTTATTTTTACCTAAAAAGACCTGGCTGACTTCGTCCTGACTCAGAGACGCGCCGCTATTGTTGACGATAACCGCAATCTCTGCCTGTGCCGGGAGCGCCAGTACTAGCGCTGCAATAGCCAAAGCGTGTTTTTTAATTGTATTCATTCTCATCATTTTTTACCTTAAAAAACAGTTACCAGAGCTACCTGAAATAAGCCGGCATCGCTGCCATCAGCTTGTTCTGACTGGGTGTATTCTGCTTTAAATGCAGCAGAATCATGAAAATCCCAGCGCGCGCCTACAGTTACGAAGGGTGAGTTACGGCGACGAAACTCGGTCACATCTTCAGTAATTGCAATCAGGCCGTCCAGCTGCGGATCCAGTCCACGGGGAACGCCGGATAAATCAACGGATGTAGATTTGTTACGTCCATAGGTAATGTGCGGCATAACTGAGCCAAAGCGTTTACCCAGTGACACCATCCACGGGTCCAGATCACCAACAATAGTGCCCTCAAGATCGCTGGCAATGTACTCAGCAACAAATAACCAGTCCTGATCATCATAGATAACACCAAACTCCAGGCCGGTTACGTCGTCTTCATTGATTTGCAAATCGTCGCCGATGTAGGCAAAGGGCGTTTGTCTCCAGGCACCAGCTAACTGGCCCAGACCGAGATCTGCTGAGAATTCAAATTCAACGTAGGTTGAACGGAATGTCCACCAGCCGTAATTGACGCTGGCCACGGCACTGAAAATGTTATCAACGTCAAATTCAACGCCATCGGCACGGGTGGTATTTTCCTGACCGTAATAAAAACGCACGTTTACCTGCGCATCACCAACAGCGAAGTCGTGGATCGAACCGACACCATCAAGGCTGTCAAATACTGACTGATACACTTCAGTCGGTGGCGCTATCCAGTGATACGCGTAAGAAACATCAAGATAATCTGAATACAGATAAAGTGGGATACGCTGACGACCAACCTGAACCCGCCAGTTATCCTGCACCTGATATGACAGATATGCCCAGGTAAATTCAGGGTCCCAGTCATCTTCACCCTGCGCGCGGATTTGCGCTGTGGCACTGAGACCATCACCTAAATCTGAATAGGCCTGCAGAGCGAAAAATGAGCCGGTGCTGAAATCAGGATCGGTATCAGTAAAATCACGCACCTGCGTGTCGCTGTCCGTTAACATTCCGGCAGTAAGCGTTCCAAAGCCGCTGAATTGAATATCTGCGCTCGCGCTGAAAGAAAGCGCAAGGCCTAAAGGAAGGCATGAAAGAGACTTAAATTTCATTATACATCCACAGTGATTAGAGTCAGGTTATAGGGTAGGTGAATCACGCAGATAATATATTCACCAAAGGTTCAATATTGATAGCCGGAAGCATAATAAGGTATGAAAAAAAATACCTCAAAATGAGGGTTTACAGGATACAAAAAAAGGTTTGCTTATATTTCAGTTACAAAAAAGCCCTGACTTAGCAGGGCTTTTTCATAGCAAAATTACATCATCACACTCTGAATTGCCTAGCGATAGACTCCAGCTTGGTGGCCAGGTCAGCAAGCTGTGTGCTGGCTGAGGCAAGCTGATGTGAGTTCTGGCTGGTTTCTTCAGTACGCTGGAAGATAGCATCCACACTGCCCACAATATTACGCGAGGTTGCCTGTTGAGACTCGGTGGAGTCAGCAATTTGCGCATTCATCTGGCTTATCTGATCGATTGTCTGGGTAATTGAATCCAGACTCTGACCGGCAAGGTTGGCCGTATCGACACTTTCACGGGCTTTCTCATTGCCTTTATTCATGACATTAACGGCGGATTGGGCGGCACCCTGAAGACGTTCAATGGTGTTTTGAATTTCCTCAGTAGATTGCTGCGTGCGTGAGGCCAGTGTGCGGACCTCATCCGCCACTACGGCAAAGCCGCGGCCCTGCTCACCCGCTCGCGCCGCCTCGATAGCCGCGTTCAATGCCAGCAGGTTGGTCTGCTCAGCGATACCTTTGATCACATCAAGCACGACCCCCACCTGATTTGAATCACTTTCCAGCTTTTGAATCACTTCAGCGGTTTCGGCCACGTTATCGGCCAGGCTCTGAATACTGTTCACCGTATTGCCAACGACACGCTTGCCTTCTTTGGCGGCATCGGCGGCTTCGTTGGCGGCTGTTGAAGCCTCCGCGGCATTGGTCGCAACCAAATACACAGACTGATTCATTTGTTCAACCGCAGATTTCGCTTCTGTGGCTGACTCTTGCTGATTTTCAATCGTGCGGTTGGTATCACTGGTCAACGCGTTCAGATTTTGCGCCAGTGAAGACAGGGGGAGTGTGGTGTCCACAATATCCTTGACCAGGTTCTGCAACCGCTCCATAAAGCGATTGAAATACGTTACCAGCTCTCCCACTTCATCTTTGGAGTTAGACTCAATGCGTACGGTCAAATCGCCATTTTCTTCGGCGATATTACGCAGTGAGTGGACAACGCGGTTAAGATTGCCACGGATCTCAGACACAATCGGCCATGCTGTAGCAAACAGGATAATGGTGGTGACCAGTCCCATAATAATACCCAGTATCAGCAGGAATTGTTGTGCCTCGGCGTAATCTTTAAATGCCGTATCAAAAGCTTCATCCCGACGCTGTTTAAAACTGTTTAGGTGTGTGGTGACGGCGTCATAGCGCTGGTTCATTTGCTCCAGCTGATCGCTCAGCGTAGAAAAGTCAGCTGTCCCCTCAAGCATGGAACGGGTGATGCTGCTGGCCTGTGCATAATACGCATCAAACTCGGCGAGGATGTCGTTTACCTCAGCCGATAAATCCGGGTCGATATTCTCAATTTGAGCCAGGCTTTGCTTGGTATTTTGCGCCGAATCCTGTGCCTGAGAAAGCGCTTCGGTATCGCCGGTGGTCACTGCTCCGGCCAGCGTGTCTCTGACTTTTTCCATCGACACCAACGCCGATGAGCTAAGCTGCAGCGCCGGAAAGTCGACATTCTTTGCAACAGCCAATTGCTGTGCGTTCTGATTAGAGATGTAACTGTTGATCACGACAAAGATCAGAAAACTGGCAGCGCCAATAATCGGGATCAGGAATATCTTTTTGGCTACTGATAAATTCAGAAGGAACTTCATTCTTACATCCTTTACATCCGGGATACTGCAAACCTGCGTACATAGGGACTAATAGTCTTAGTCAAGGCATGAGCAAAGTGCAAAGCGAAACTGCTTTTTATTATCTTATTCACTTTATCGTATGAAACGGAATGGAACTTTAGGTTAATTTGATAATAAATGTTTGTGATCAGAGGCATGATCAATCAAACAACAGTAGGCGTAAACAACGATCTGCGCGTTTGAAAAACGAAGAGATGCCCATGACTACACTTGATCGACGTCAGTTTATTAAGCTAACCGCCAGCGGTCTTCTTGTCGCCGCCGCCCCGGCCTGGTCACTGCCTGCCCCGAAAAAAAAGCTGGGGGTGGCGCTGCTTGGACTTGGTAATTACAGCACTAACTTGTTAGCGCCCGCTCTTCAGGATACCCGATACTGTGAGTTGCGCGGGATAATCACGGGCAGTCCGCAGAAAATTCCTCGCTGGCAGAAAAAATATGGCATCAAAGACGCGAATATTTATTCCTATGACTCAATGGATAAGATTGCCGATAACGATGACATTGATATCATTTACGTCGTAACGCCCACCGGTACTCACAAGCGCTTTTCCGTGCAGGCGGCTAACACCGGCAAACATGTCTGGTGTGAAAAACCTATGGCCATGGATGAAAAAGAATGTCAGGAAATCATCGATGCCTGTAATAAAAACGGCGTTAAGCTGGCTATTGGTTACCGGATGCAGCATGAACCGAACACACGTACATTTGGTGATTATCGCGATAGCCGACCGTATGGTGCTATCACCGGATTGAGCAGCTTTGCCGGTTATGCAGGCAATGGACGACCAGCCGATGACTGGCGCATGCAAAAAGAGATGGGCGGCGGCGCGCTTTATGATATGGGTGTGTATGCCATAAATGGTGCGCGCTACATGACGGGCAAAGAGCCGCTGTCAGTGACCGGTCGGCATGAAAAGTCACATCCCGATATCTTTAAGGAAGTGGATGAAACCACCTTTTTCACCATGGACTTTGGTGAGGGTGTCACCGCAGACTGCGGCACCAGTGTGGTGAAAGGATTCAATCATCTTAAAACCCAGTGTGAGAACGGCTGGTATGAGCTTAAGCCTATGCAGCGCTATTCCGGGGTAACCGGTAAAACCAGCGATGGCAAGCGTTTGGCTTCAATCGACAAAATGCAGCAAACGCTGCAGATGGATAACGACGCACAGGCAATTTTAGGTACCGGGCCTGCGCTGGTCACAGGAGCAGAAGGTTTAGCCGACATTAAAGTGGTTAACGCTATTTTTAAAGCGGCAGATACAGGCAAGTCAGTCAGTATTGGCTAACTTGACCTGCAATAACCGGTTTATTCCAGCACATCGGCAAGAGCGTTTATGTCGGCCACCTGTAAATCGTGGGGCAGGCCTAACGGATAGGGCATCTTGCCCGGTCTGTCGATAAAGGCGGTTTGCATGCCGGCCGCCTTGGCACCACTGACATCCCAGCCATGGGCAGCCACCATCATACTTACATGCGTATCTGTGCCCATGGTCTCTACAGCCCATTGATAGATTTCAGGATGAGGCTTGTACCGCTTGAGGGTAGAGACACTTAACACGGTGTCGAACAGACTGATTATCCCAGCCTGACGTAATTGCTTGTGTAGCCCGGCTTCGGCTGAGTTGGAAAATGCGACCAATGTGTATCCCGCCTTTTTTAATCGTTCAAGCCCCTCTGTGACATCATCATGGGCGGGCATCCGGGACATGGGCCCGCTGAGCACATCGCGCGCCTGCGCCATGGTCAGTGTTTTTCCGTTACTATGCGCGACCATCACCAGTGCCGCAGCGCCAATCTCGCCAAAGTCGTGGTATTGCCCGGTGGCGCTGTCTACCAGAGAATGATGCAGGAGTTGTGAAAACCATACCGGTACAAGATCGCGGTTCCCATCCAGTGCGTCAGCGATAGCGGATTTCAGTGGCTCCAGGTCCAGAAGCGTTTCATTTACATCAAAAAATAATGTGGTGGGGCGGTGTGAAAGCGATGCCATACGTACTCCTGTTTATTGATAGTAGAACGACGAGCTGGCCGATTAATAAGATAAATTTCATAAAGCTGCCAATAATTCTTCATAAATATAAATATTCATGTATACTCGCCGCCCGATCTGCGTGCCGAGCGCACATCTGTATATGCCCTATACAAAGTAAATAAAAAGCACTCACCCAGACGGAGAATAGCATGTCAATTTATTCGCTTATGATGCGAACTTTTCACCCTGCGCGTTTATCTGCTGTGACCCTTGCTGTCACGGCTGCCATGATACCTTCTGTCTCTTATGCTCAGGATGCCGAGCAGGCCAACGATGATGACGTTGAGAAAATCATGGTCACTGCGCGTAAGCGTACTGAAAGCATTTATGAAACGCCTACAGCCGTATCATCTATTGGCGAAGGATTAATTGACGATACCAATGTCACTAATCTGGATGATGTTGGTAAATACGTTCCTAACCTGAATATCAGCCGTTACGGCGCAGGTAACAGCGGTCATGCTGCGGTATTTATTCGCGGTATCGGACTGCAGGATCACATTATCACCACTGATCCGGGCGTTGGCGTTTATCTGGACGGCGTATATCTTGGCCGTCAGATGGGAGCCAACATGTCGCTGCCTAACATTCAGCGTGTTGAAGTGTTGCGTGGGCCTCAGGGCACACTGTATGGCCGTAACACGCTGGGTGGTGCGGTAAATATCATCACCAAAGCGCCTGGTTCTCAGGATCTTGCTACGGTTGCTGCGAAAGTGGGGACGCGTGGACGTCTGGCTACCGACCTGTATGTAAACAAAGATATCACTGATGCGTTCAGCATGTCTGGCACTGCGTCTTTCAAACAACGTGACGGTGTAGGTACAGCAGTAAACCTGGAAGATCCAGAGCGTGAAATTGGTGAAGAGAACGAATACAGCGGTCGTCTGGCAGCAAAGTATATTTTCAGCAACGATTTTTCCGTGACAGTCTCTGCCGACTTTGTTGAAAACGAAGCGGGCCAGTCACCGTATACCATCGAATTCATTCCTGGCGGCCCAACTGAATTTTCTATCGATGATGGCGAGTTCTATCTGCTTGACCCGTCGCTCATCCCTAATGACCCTGATGATTTAGGCACAACGGTTGCCGGTATTGAGTCTACAGCGTACTCAGGTTGGGGCGCAGCACTGACTGCAGAATGGCGTGCAACGGATAACCTGGATGTGAAATTTATCGCCAGTAAGCGCGCTTCAGATTATGAAGGTGGTCTGGATGATGACGCATCACCGCTGAATCTTTCTGAGTTCCCTGAGACGGGTGATGCTGACCAGACCTCACTGGAACTGCAGCTTAACGGTGCGTTTGAGCAATTCGATTTTGTATCTGGCCTGTATTACTTCACTGAAGAAGGCACCACTGCGTCAGGTCCGTGGACATTCAGCCCGTTTAACGTGCCTAACGGTCGTCTGAACGACGGTACACCGGTGACTGAGGTGTGTGGCTTTTGTGGTGGATACGGTTACTTCGATATTAACCAGAAAACTACCGCATATGCTGCTTATACCAACGTGTCTTACAGCCTGACGGATAAGCTCAATGTTGGTGGTGGTCTGCGCTACTCCAGCGATGAAAAAGAAGCCGATGCACTGTTCCCGTCTTTTGGAGAGCGTGCCTATCGTGAAGCGGATTTTAGTGAAGTGACCTGGGATCTTAACGCTGGCTACACACTAACTGATGACCTGAACATGTATCTTGCTGTACAAAAAGGCTATCAAACTGGTGGCTTCCCGCCCCGGCCATTCGGTGGTGCAGCGCAATTCGTATCGTTTGACGAAACCACGGCCATTAACTATGAAGTCGGTTTTAAAGGTGCAATCGGTGACCGTGTCACCTTTATGTCAGCGTTCTTCCTGACCGATTATACGGATCTGGCTCTGCCATTCTCTGACCCTCAGGCGGGTGGTGGTTTTGTAACTATCGTAGAGAATGCGGGTGAGTCTCGTTCTAAGGGTGTCGAGCTTGAACTAACGGCTGATGTTACAGACAATTTCGTTGTCCGCTCTACCGTGGGCTTCCTGGATGCCGAAATTACCAGCCTTGATGAAGGCGTTATTGGTATTGGTGAAGGCGATGCACCGGCTCTGTCTCCAAAGTGGACAGTAATGATTGCACCGACCTACTATCACGAGATGAACGATGGTGCTTTGGTTACCGCCAGCGTTGACTTCTCGTTCCGTGATGAAATGCAGGGACAATCGGTTTATAACCCGTATGAAACCATCGATGCACGCGAACTGGTTGGCTTCAACGTAAGCTACGAGCCTGCTGCCGGTGACTGGTCACTGAGCCTGTACGGCAAAAACGTCTTCAACGAAGTGTATGACCAGGGCCGTCTGGCACAAAATGGTTATGTGGGTATCGTCAGAAGTAACGATCGCAGTGAGTTTGGCCTTCGTTACACCAAAAGCTTTGACCTTTACTAAGTAAAGCTGGCTGATAAAAAAAGGGAGCAATGGCTCCCTTTTTTTGTGCTGTCAAATGGCGCAAAACAGGCCTTATCGCACTATCAGGGGCACTCATCGTGTAGACTCAGAGTTAACCGCAGTTTCTGGCATAATTAATAAAAAAATAACAAGAAAATAACGATGCACACTTTTGCTAATACAGCCCGGTCCGGGCTTTTTACGTTGCTGCTTTCCTGGTCGTTTTGGGTAAGTGCCTCGACCACACCTGCCGACGATGCAGAGCCTGATACTCAGGCCGCGCAGGACAATATGAATACCGACCAGCCGCAAAAGCCACAAACTGTGCCTTTTGCTACTTCCACTGACAGCGAGCTGTTTATCCCCAATTTAACAGGGTCTGTAAATGTTGATGCGACGCTGGACGAGCCGCAATGGCAAGATGCCACCAAAGTGACATTAGATTTTGTTACCCAGCCGTTTAATAACACCGCTTCACCGGTTAAAACCACCGTGTATATCTTTGAGGACGGCGAAACCTTATATGCCGCTTTCATTGCTGAGGACCCTGACCCTTCGGCAATCAGCGCGTTTTATCGCGACCGCGACCAGATCTGGAGCAACGACCTGGTGGGTATCAAGCTCGACACCTTTAACAATGAGCGTCTGGCCTATCAGTTTTTCATCAATCCTTTTGGTGTGCAGGCCGATGCCATCGAAAACGAGATGACCGGCTCTGAAACTGACAGCTGGAATGCAATCTGGCAGTCCTCCGGTCGGATTACCGAGTCAGGCTATGTGGTTGAAGTCGCTATTCCTCTGCGGGTGATGAACTTTAATGAAGCGAAAGACAAGAAGGTCTGGGGCGCTGAGTTTGTGCGATTTTATCCGCGCGAAGACCGCCTGCGTCTGTCTAACTTACCCTTTGATCGTGACAACGCTTGTACGCTTTGCCAGATGGGCGATGTAGCAGGATTTGATAAGGCTTCACAGGGCAATAATCTGGCGTTGGTACCTACTCTGGTACTGGGCCAAAGCGAACAGCGGGATGTGAATGCGAATACGCCCTGGCAGGATGACACCACCACCGAAGCCGGACTGGATGTAAAGTGGGGGATTACCCCGCAGGTATCATTGCAGGCGACGCTGAATCCGGACTTTTCCCAGGTTGAATCGGATGTGGCACAGGTCAGCATCAACAATACATTTTCTTTGTATTACGATGAGCGGCGACCTTTCTTTGTAGAAAACGCCGGCTACTTTTCTACCAACCAGACGCTGGTCTACACCCGCAATATCAATGCGCCGGATTATGGCGCAAAAGTCACCGGGCAGGTGGATGCTCATACCTTCGGGCTGTTTCTGGCTGATGATACCTCTACCCGTTTTATTGTGCCGGGGAATTTAAGCTCCAGCGTGGCGACTCTGGATAGCGACTCGATCAATGCGGCGCTACGTTATCGCTATGATTACAGTCCGGATTTTTCAGTCGGCTTTGTCTCAACGCTGCGGGATGCTGACGACTATCATAACTATGTCAGCGGCGTGGATATGAAATACCGGCTGACCGGTCAGGACACTTTACAGGCGCAGTGGGTGTACTCCGATACCCAGTATCCGTTTACGTTGTATCAGGACTTTTGCGGCAATGCGTGTATAAACAGTGAAGACAGCAACGAAACGGTTCTGCGTACCCGGCATCCGGATAACTTTGGCGGACAATCCTGGCGCGTTAATTATCTGCATGAGCAGGAAGACTGGTATTTTCGAGCCGACCATTATGCAAATGATGACGATTTTCGCGCAGATCTGGGTTTTGAAACCAAAGTCGACTTTCACCGCTCACTGCTGGGCGGTGGCTACATGTGGTGGAACGATACCGGCTGGTGGAACCGCATCCGCGTCAACGGTGACTGGGATATAACGCACAATGATGCAGGAGAATTGCTGGAGCGGGAAGTTGAAGTCTACGCCAGTATTCGTGGCACTATGCAGTCCTTTTTTGAAATTGGTCACTTGCAACGTGACCGGGTCGGGCTTCGTTTTGATCCTGCCGTTTTGAATGTGGAAGGCAATACTGACATGTTTGCCGAAAAGTCGTACAGCATGTATGTCGAGAGTCGTCCGAGCCCGTATTTGTTTATCAGTACATTTGCCCGGGCAGGCGATCAGGTCGACTTTGCCAACAATCGTCTGGGTGAGCAGGTGTATACCGAGTCGCAACTGGACACGAATATTGGTCGTCACACGCAGGTTCGACTTCGTCACACCTATAGTGATCTGGATGTAGAGGGCGAGCCGCTTTTTACTGCGCGTCTGACAGATGTTCGGATGACCTATCAGTTCAATGCACGACAATACGTCAGGCTCATAATGGCCTATTCAAATGTACATAGAAATCAGGGTAATTACACATTTGATGTGGATAGCCGAAGCCGCAGTCTTAGCGGACAATTATTGTATTCGTATAAGCTCAATCCACTGACCAAGTTCTTTGTAGGAATCGCCTCCGGTGCGGTGGAGCAGGGCCAGCTTCCATCCTTACGCGAACAGGAGCGGTCTGTATTTATGAAATTCAGCTACGCGTGGCTTCGCTAAAGACGTTACCTTTATACCAAGAGACAGGCTCATCACGTTAATACCGCGGTGAGTCTTTCTGCGCTTTCACATCGTTACCTGCCTTTTTCTGCTTCAAGATTCTCTTGAGTGATGAACTTTTTGTCGGCTTTTTCGCGTATCAAGGCACTACAATCAACCGCAAATTGTCTGTTCCGGGTATATCGCACCCCGCATGACGGACAGCAACTATAGGATGGTGAACGCGTGAAATATCAATCATTTGCACAGGTTAACGTCAACGATAAGTCGTACAAGTCGATTAGCTTTGACAAAATCAGCGAGCAGTATGATTTATCCCGCCTGCCTTTTTGTATCAAAATTTTGCTGGAAAACTTAATTCGCCACGAGGGCGAAGACTTTGTTGACAGTGAGGATATCGAAAGAATCGCTAAGTGGGACACCCAGGATGAGAGTCAGCACGAAATTTCATTTGTGCCTGCCCGGGTCATTCTACAGGACTTCACCGGTGTGCCGGCCATCGTAGATTTGGCTGCCATGCGTGATGCCGTGAATACGCTTGGTGGCGATGCGCAGGCCATTAATCCGTTAAATCCCGTAGAGCTGGTTATTGACCACTCGGTCATGGTGGATTATTTCGGTGAAGAAGATTCCTACGAGAAGAATACCGATGTAGAAATTGAGCGCAACAAAGAGCGCTATCAGTTCTTAAAGTGGGGTCAAAGCTCCTTTGATAACTTTAAAGTCGTACCGCCGGGTCGCGGTATTGTGCATCAGGTCAACCTTGAGTATCTGGCACGCTGCGCGTTTACCAAAGAACAGGATGGTGAGACGATGGTCTATCCGGATACCCTGGTAGGCACTGACTCTCACACCACCATGATCAATGGTCTGGGTATTCTGGGCTGGGGTGTAGGCGGCATCGAGGCAGAGGCAGCGATGCTGGGTCAGCCGGTAACTATGCTGGCGCCCCGGGTAGTAGGATTCCGCTTAACAGGCGAGCTACCTGCCGGCGTGACTGCGACCGATATGGTATTGACCATTACCGAGCAGCTGCGTAACCACGGTGTGGTTGGTAAGTTTGTAGAGTTTTTCGGACCAGGCCTTAAGCATCTGACTACAGCAGACCGCGCCACTATCTCCAATATGGCTCCTGAGTATGGTGCAACATGCGGTATTTTCCCGATTGATAAGGTAGCACTTGAATATCTGGAACTGACTGGCCGTGATAAGCAGCAAATCGAACTCGTCGAGCAGTACGCGAAAAGCGCGTCATTGTGGCACGATGATCACACCAAGGACGCGCAGTACCATGAGACGCTAGAGCTGGATTTAAGTGAAGTTGTGCCATCGCTGGCAGGACCTAAGCGTCCTCAGGATCGCATCCCGCTGGATAATGCTGCCAAAGCCTTCACCGAATGGCATAACCAGCAAATTGATGTGGAAGTGGTTGATGAGGAAGATGCGAAGTTCGTATCCGAAGGCGGTGATATGTCTGAGGTTGACGAAGAGCATGATTCTTACGTTGACTTCAAGGGCAGCAAGTTTAATTTGAAAGATGGCGCAATTGTAATTGCTGCAATTACCAGCTGTACCAATACTTCGAACCCGTCGGTGCTAATTGGTGCCGGTCTGGTGGCTAAAAAAGCGGTCGAGCTTGGCCTAGTCAGCAAACCCTGGGTTAAAACATCACTGGCACCTGGTTCACAGGTAGTGACACAGTATCTGGAAGATGCCGGTCTGATGGAGCCATTGAAAAAACTGGGCTTTAACCTTGTGGGTTATGGTTGTACTACATGTATTGGTAACTCAGGCCCGTTGCCTGAAGAAATCGGCAAAGCGGTACGTGAAGCGAAGCTGACCGTTACCTCAGTACTATCAGGCAACCGTAACTTTGAAGGCCGTATCCACCCGGATGTCGCGGCTAACTACCTGGCATCTCCGCCGCTGGTAGTAGCGTATGCATTGGCTGGTAATATGAAAATTGATATTACCAAAGAGCCGATTGGAAAAAGTAAAGACGGTAAGCCTGTTTATCTTAAAGACATCTGGCCGGATAACAAAGAAATCCAGTCGATGGTTAAAGAATTCGTTTCTGGTGAGTTGTTCAAGCAGAAGTATGCAGATGTATTTAAAGGCAATGACATCTGGAACAATCTGGACGTCTCGTCCACCTCTGTATATGACTGGCCAGATTCAACCTACATTAAGCAGCCTCCGTTCTTTGAGAAAATGGGACATGAACCAGAGGCACTCAGCGCTATTCGTGACGCCAGATGTCTGGTGAAGGTCGGTGATTCAATTACCACCGACCACATCTCACCAGCCGGTTCCATTGCGCCTGACAGCCCGGCAGGTAAGTATCTGCAGGAAAACGGTGTTGAGCCTAAAGACTTTAACTCTTATGGTTCGCGTCGGGGGAATCACGAGGTGATGATGCGTGGTACCTTTGCCAATGTCAGGCTGAAAAACCAGCTGGCACCAGGTACAACCGGTAGTGCAACTACCCATTATCCCAGTGGTGAAGAAACGTCTATTTTCGACGCTGCAATGAAATACCGTGAGCAAAACGTTCCCGCGATTGTTATTGGTGGTAAGGAATATGGTACAGGTTCCAGTCGTGACTGGGCAGCCAAAGGACCGGCTCTGCTGGGCGTAAAAGCTGTTATTGCCGAAAGCTACGAACGTATTCACCGTTCAAATCTGATTGGTATGGGGATCCTGCCATTGCAGTTTAAAGAAGGGGATAGTGCCAGCTCCATCGGAATTCGCGGTGATGAAACCTTCTCAATCTCAGAAGTATCCCGAGATAGCAAAGAGGTTCAGGTGACAATGATGAGCGACTCTGGTGAAGCGACTGAATTCATGGCTGATGTGCGTATCGACACTGCTAATGAATTTACTTACTTCGAGAACGGCGGTATTTTGCATTATGTGATTCGTGACTACCTGAAAAAAGGTAAATAACGCTTAGCATCTGTCAAAAAAAGCTCCTACGGGAGCTTTTTTTATACGTGAAGAATTATTCAAATATACCGGCGGCGTTCGGCAAATACCCCAATTGCAAGAAAAGCACTGACAAAAATCAGGCCCTGCAAATAGCCGGGAAAAAATCTGACGATATGCAATACCAGTGGGGCGCCATAAAGTGTCAGCGCGCCGTAGCCAAACGCACAAAGCAATACAAACAAACTGACTCTGAGAATAAAGTGGCAGGGACTAAGAATGTGTTTAACATAGCCGTTTATTAAATCCCCGAAAACCACCAGTAATGTGGCTACGAGCATCAGACTCATTTCTGAGAAATACGGCGCCAACGCCCGGGTTAGCGAAGCCAGTAATTCCACCATAGCGCGTACTCCGAATTCGTGCAGGTGTGATCAATCTGGCTCAGTGTAATGGCATACGCTCATATAGTCAGCAAAAAAACCGGCCTGGCGGTTATCTTTGTCGCAAAATCTGAGTGAGGGCTTTGTAGCCTTGTTGAATTGTTGCCAGCTTATCCTGTGTTTGATCTCTTTCTACAAACTGATGCGCCAGTCCGGCTTTATCGGCATGTTTGAAAATTGCGCCAAAGTCGATGGTACCGGTGCCGACATCGGCAAATTCGCCTTTTTTATCCATGTCTTTAACGTGGAAAAGCTTAAACCTGCCCGGATGCTGATTGAATAGTTGAACAGGATCGACACCTGCTTTCACCGTCCAGTAGAGATCCAACTCAAACGAGACGGCTTTCGGGTCAGTATTATTGAGTAAAATATCGTATGGCAGCTCGCCATCAACGCGCTGGAATTCAAAATCATGATTATGATAAGCCAGCGTGATGTCCGCGCGTTTGCAGGCTTCGCCCCAGCGCTGCATATCATCAGCCAGCTTTTTGTAGACATCAATAGAACTGCCGCGTTGCTCGGGCGTAAGATACGGGACAACAACATACTTATGACCAATAGCCTGTGCGGTATCGATAACCTTATTGACACTTTCCTGAAAGGTCGTCAGGGGAACGTGAGCAGAGGGCGCGCTAAGCCCCTCGTCGTCCAGCAATTTACGAATTTGCTTTGGCGACTGATCAAAGTAACCTGCAAATTCAAGCTCTTTGTAGCCTACACCCGCCACCAATTTCAGGGTCCCGGGGACACTTACCTGCATCCAGTCACGAAGAGTATAAAGCTGCAACCCGGCGCGACGACTTGCAGTTTCAGCAGCCAGTGAAAAAGATAACGGCAGCGCGCAAAGTGCAGCGGCAGCCGATCCTGCCTTGAGAAACTGTCGACGGGTAAAGGGTTGAGGTAAGTCATGCATAACAAGTCTCCTGATCTATTAGATGCAAGTGGTGGGTGCCGGGCCGGTACTGTCTCTGACAACAAGCTCGTGAGGCATGATGACCCGAGGGGCTTTTTTGATTTTGCCATTTAATACGTCAACCAGCAGCGATACCGCAGTATGACCGAATTCTTCGGCAGGTTGAGCAATCGTGGTTAATGGTGGATCGGCGTAGCCGGAAAAAGCGATATCATCAAATCCTGCGACTGAAACATCATCGGGAATTCGAAGCCCTGCCTGTTTAAGGGCCTGCATGGCACCAATAGCCGTTTCATCATTTTCACAAAACAAGGCAGTGGGGCGATCCGGCTGCGTTAACATTTTTTTTGCTGCATCAAAGCCTGACTGAAGCGTAAAGTCACCATCAAACAGTAATGCGTCATCAAACGGAATATTGGCGCTGGCGAGAGCCTGCTGATAACCGCGCAGTCGCTCTTGGGTAAGCGGGCTGGAGTTGGGGCCTTTGATTAAACCGATTCGGGTATGACCTAAGCTAAGCAAATACTCCGTCATGCTTTTTGCTGCGCGCTGATTATCCAGCGTTACTGTAGGAAATGCTGTCGACTCAAGTACCTCACAGGCGTTTACCATCGGCAAAAGAGCGCCGGCATCAGCGTTCATCGAGGCAAAAGGGTTGTGGGCCCTAAGTTGAATCACGCCATCGGCCTGTGACGTTTGTACCAGTTTCACATACTCAGCCTCAAGTTCCGGGTTGCCCTGGGTATTTCCCAACAGCAGCGAATAACCACGTTCAGCAGCGGCTTCCTGCATACCATTGATAACTCGCGCGAAAAATAAATTAGCGATGGTAGGTACTAATACCACCAGACTGTGTGTTTTACCCGACCGGAATTTTACCGCCATTAAGTTTGGCTTATAGCCGGTTTGCTCAATAGCGCTGGTCACGCGAGCACGGGTCTTAGGGGAGACCCGCTCAGGTTGCTGTAACGTCCTTGAGACGGTCGCTACTGATACGCCGGCGATATCTGCCACTTGTCTGATTGTCGCCATGAAACTGACTTTCCTTTGCCCATATGTAGCAAAATGTAACCGTTAACATAACACCTTGCAAGATGTTTAAATTTTGTATTAAAACTTAATCGATTAACCTCTGATTTTGCAAGTTGCTTGCTATATAAACTCAGACTAATGTTTAACTGCTAGTTAAAATTTAACCAAATGCGATGAATTCTATTTGACATTGTAAAATGTAATCCGTTACATTTTCAGTATAGTAACAAGCTGCTAACATAATACGTCACAGGAGAAAAATGATGACTCGACAGAAAAAGATTCGACTGGGCATGATCGGTGGCGGAGAGGGAGCATTTATTGGTGCGGTGCATCGCCATGCGGCTGGTCTTGATGGACATTATGAGCTGGTATGTGGTGCGTTTTCCCGCGATTCGGACAATAACGCTCGTACTGGTGACAGCCTTGATCTTCCGGCTGACCGCGTTTACGACTCATGGGAAACCATGCTCGAACAAGAAGCGGCGTTGCCCGAAGAGGAAAGAATGCAGGTGGTGAGTATTGTCACGCCGAATCATCTGCACGTTCCAGTTTCTGTCGCCGCGGCAAAGGCAGGCTTCCACGTGTTTTGTGAAAAACCTGCAGCGACGTCCTTTGAAGAAACCAAAGTACTCGCTGATGCGATAACAAACGCGCCTGTGTTGTATGGGCTGGCACATACCTATCAGGGCTATCCGATGGTTTGGCAGGCTCGCCACATGGTGAAAAGCGGGATGCTTGGCACATTGCGCAAAGTGTATGTGGAATATCCTCAAGGCTGGCTTTCCCAGGAAGAAGAAAGTCATAACAAACAAGCGTCGTGGCGCACTGATCCGGCACTATCCGGTGCCAGCGGCTGCATGGGTGATATCGGGACTCACGCGTTCAGCCTCGCTGAATTTATCTTGGGTGACAAAATCACACAGTTATGTGGTGAGCTTAATACACATGTTGAAGGCCGGCGTTTGGACGATGATGGCGCTGCACTGATTAAAACTGAGCATGGTGTGTCCGGCGTTCTTATCGCCAGTCAGGTGTGCGCCGGTGAGGAAAACCCACTTAAAATCAAAGTTTATGGTGACAAAGGTGGCCTTGAGTGGCGACAAATGGAACCTAATTCGGTTATTTACCGACCCGTAGATGCTCCTTATCAGGTATTTCGCGCCGGGCAGCCCGGTGTCTGTGACGACGCGCTTTCACAGCTGCGAGTGCCTGCGGGCCATCCGGAAGGCTACCTTGAGGCGATGGCCAATCTCTACAGCGCATTTGCCTCAGCAGTACGAAGCGGGCAAACCGGTACCGCGGATAAGGTACCCGGTCTTCACTCTGGCATTCGGGGTATGGCTTTCATCAAAGCAATGCTCGACAGCAGTGGCAGCGAACAGAAATGGCACTCAATTGCCGACAATAACGATTAATCAGGAGACGCAATCATGGCAGCGATAAAAGGTCCGGCAATTTTTCTGGCACAGTTTGCTTCAGATACTGCGCCTTTCGACACCTTAGAGAACATGGCGCAGTGGGCTGGCTCTCTGGGATATAAAGGAATACAGGTGCCGACTGATCCGGCGCTGTTTGATTTGGAAAAAGCGGCCGAAAGCCAGGAATATTGCGACAATGCCAAGGCTACCTGCGCCAGATACGGTGTTGAAATCACTGAATTATCTACTCATCTGCAAGGGCAGTTGGTGGCGGTGCATCCGGCATACGATGAGCAGTTTGACAATTTTGCACCATCACACCTTCATGGCAATCCCGAAGCGCGCACCGAATGGGCGATAAACCAGTTGAAACTGGCTGCGAAAGCCAGTCAGCGTCTAGGATTAAAGGCTCACGCCACATTTTCAGGTGCGCTGATGTGGCATCTGGTTTATCCCTGGCCACAACGGCCGGCAGGGCTGGTTGAGCAGGGCTTTGCGGAGCTGGCCAGACGCTGGAAACCCATTCTGGATGTGTTTGAAGAAGCCGGCGTGGATGTTTGTTATGAAATACATCCTGGCGAAGATCTGCATGATGGTGCCACCTTCGAGCGCTTCTTGCAGGCCGTGGATAACCATCCTCGCGCAAACATTCTGTACGATCCCAGCCATTTTGTACTGCAACAGCTTGATTATCTGGACTTCATCGACCGCTACCATGATCGCATCAAAATGTTTCATGTGAAGGATGCTGAGTTCTTACCTAATGGCAGAAGCGGAATTTACGGCGGCTATCAGGACTGGGTCGATCGTCCGGGGCGCTTTCGTTCACTGGGCGATGGTCAGGTCGACTTCAAACAAATTTTCAGCAAACTCACCCAATATGGTTTTGATGGCTGGGCGGTACTTGAATGGGAATGTTGTCTTAAAGATTCTGCCCAGGGGGCGGCTGAAGGCGCGCCATTTATTGCACAGCACATCATTCAGCCTGCAACAGGTGCATTTGATGACTTTGCCGGTGGTGAGGTCAGTGAGTCCAGAAATCGCAGAATTCTAGGGTTGGAATCAGAATAAGCGTTTCGATTATTTCGGTGTAATACGCTTCGGCGAGGATAATAATGAACAACATAAAAGTACGCTTAAGCATCATGATGTTTCTGCAGTTTTTTATCTGGGGAGGCTGGTTTGTTACGCTGGGAACTTATCTGGCGAGCACACTGGAAGCCAGTGGCGGACAAATCGCCATGGCATTTTCCACACAAAGCTGGGGCGCCATCATCGCACCGCTCATCATCGGCTTGATTGCAGATAAATACTTTAATGCTGAACGGATACTGGGTGTTTTGCATCTGTTAGGCGCTGCCCTGATGTACATGATGTTTACCGCCCAGGATTTCAGTAGCTTTTATCCCTTTGTATTGGGTTACATGATTGCGTATATGCCCACACTGGCATTGGTGAATTCAGTCTCCTTCGGGCAGATGCGTGACCCGTCTAAAGAGTTTGGCAAAATAAGGGTGTGGGGCACCATCGGCTGGATTGTGGCCGGCCTGGTTATCAGTTATGTGTTCTCCTGGGATGCACGCCAAGCCATTGAAGGTGGCATGCTCAGAAACACCTTCGCCCTTTGTGCTATCGCGTCACTACTGCTTGGTTTATTTAGCTTTACCCTGCCGGCCACACCGCCTAAAGGAAAGGGGCAGGCCACCGGTATCGGGCAAGCGCTGGGCACCGATGCGCTGAGTTTGCTTAAAAGCCGTAACTTTGCTGTTTTCTTCATTGCCTCGGTACTGATATGCATACCACTGGCGTTCTACTATCAAAATGCCAACCCCTTTTTAACCGAGATCGGCGTTGAGAATGCAACCGGCAAAATGACGCTGGGCCAGGTATCTGAAGTGCTATTTATGCTGGCTCTGCCCGTCTTTCTGAATAAATTCGGTATCAAGAAAACCCTGATTCTGGGCATGCTGGCCTGGGTGATTCGCTATGTATTGTTTGCCTACGGCAACGCGGACGAAGGTATTTGGTTGCTGTTAGTAGGTATAGCGTTACATGGTCTGTGCTATGACTTCTTTTTCGTTTCTGGTCAGATTTATACCGATGCCAAAGCCGCCCCGCAGAACAAAAGCGCTGCGCAGGGACTGATAACGCTGGCAACCTATGGTGTGGGTATGCTTATCGGTTTCTGGGTGGCAGGACAGATTACCGATGCCTATGCAGTAGCCGATGGCCATATCTGGGAGAACGTTTGGTTGTTCCCGGCGGCATTTGCCCTGGTGGTACTGGTACTGTTTACCGTATTGTTTAAATCAGAAAAGGTATCGGTAGATGACTGACCGACGTCAATTACTCAAAGGTCTGGCGCTGACCAGCGCAGGCATTACCGCCGGCGTATGGGCCGGCCCTGCAATGGCATTACAACAGCCGTTGAAAAACCGGGTGCGCCACTCCGTCGCTCGCTGGACCTTTGGCGACATGGATATAGAAAGTCTGTGCCGTGCGGTAAAAGAAATTGGCTTTTCGGCCATTGATTTAGTCGGGCCAGACGACTGGCCGGTGCTTAAAAAACACGGCATTGACAGCGCGATGTGCAACGGCGCTGAGCTGAACCTGACTGATGGTTGGTGTGAACCGGACTTTCATTCGGCATTAATTGAGCGATATACCCGTCACATTGATTTAGTGGCTGAAGCCGGTTATCGCAATCTGGTGTGCTTTAGTGGCAATAAGCGGGGGATGGACCCGCAAGATGGTCTGGATAACGCAGCAACAGGCTTACGTAAAATTCTGGGCCATGCGCAAAAGCGTGGGGTCGTTCTTCACATGGAGCTATTTAACGCCATCGATCACCCGGATTACATGGCTGACAACAGTACATGGGGAGTGGCGTTGTGTCGCAAGCTTCAGTCACAGAACTTTAAGCTGCTGTACGACATCTACCACATGCAGGTGAATGAAGGAAATATCATTCAGACCATCCGGGACAATATTCAGTATTTCGGCCATTTCCACACGGCCGGGGTACCAGGAAGACACGAAATCGATGATTCACAAGAGCTGAACTATCGCGCCATCGTAAACGCTATTCATTCCTTAAATTTTGAAGGCTACGTCGCGCAGGAGTTCATTCCAACCGCCAGTACTCAAGCAGGCCGACTGGCCGCTTTGAAACAGGCGGTGAAAATTTGTGATGTGTAATAGTTTTTAAACAACGCGGCGCGTTTAAGAAGGGGTGTTATGGCTGATAATCATTATGATGCGATCGTTGTCGGATCAGGAATAAGCGGGGGTTGGGCGGCGAAAGAGCTCACTGAAAAAGGCCTGAAGGTGCTAATGCTTGAGCGGGGGCGCAATATAGAGCATATCAAGGATTACAAGAATGCTCACAAGGAAGCCTGGGATTATCCTCACCGCGACCTTGCCACGCAAAAAATGAAGGATGAGCATCCTGTATTATCCCGCGACTATCCGCTTAACGAGTCTACCTACGGCATGTGGGCCACGCAAAAAGAAGCGCCTTATGTTGAGAATAAGCCCTTTACCTGGTTCAGGGGATACCACGTTGGCGGGCGCTCACTATTGTGGGGACGTCAGAGCTACCGCCTGAATAAAGAAGACTTCCTGGCCAACAAAAAAGAAGGGATCGCGGTTGACTGGCCTATCCGCTATGAAGATGTCGCGCCATGGTATGACTATGTTGAAAAGTATGCCGGCATCAGTGGTAATCGCGATGGCCTGGATGTATTGCCTGATGGGCAGTACATGCCCGCATTTGAGCTGAATGTGGTGGAAAAAGATGTTGCTGCCAGAATTAAAAAAGCGTTTAAAGGCAGTCGACACCTGATTTGCGGTCGGGCAGCTAATGCGACACAAGCGCAGCCCGAGCAGGGTCGGGCAGGATGCCAAGCGCGCAGTAAGTGCTGGCTGGGCTGTCCATTCGGCGGATATTTCAGTACACAGTCATCTACGCTGCCAGCGGCGATGAAAACCGGCAATCTGACGCTACGTCCGTTTTCTATCGTCAGCCAGATCTTGTATGACAAAGACAAAAAACGCGCACGGGGTGTCGAGGTGATTGATGCTGAAAACAAGCAGACCTATGAATATACCGCTAACGTAGTCTTTGTTAACGCTTCGGCACTTAACAGTGCGTGGCTGCTGATGAATTCTGCCACCGATGTCTGGGAAGGCGGCTTAGGTAGTAGTAGTGGTGAACTGGGCCACAATGTCATGGATCACCATTTCAGAGTCGGCGCATCAGCAACTGCTGAAGGCTACGAGGATAAATACTATTTCGGACGCCGGCCATCTGGTTTTTATGTACCACGATTCAGGAACTGGGGCGGCGACAAGCGCGATTATGTGCGAGGTTTTGGTTACCAGGGCAGTGCCAGTCGTCAAAGCTGGCGCGAGAACATCGCCGAAATGGGGGTTGGCGCGCAGCTCAAAGATGCGGTAAGCGAGCCGGGCGCCTGGACCATCGGTATGAATGCTTTTGGTGAAATGCTGCCTGATCACAGTAACCGTATTTATATGAACAGACAGAAAAAAGATGCCTGGGGCCTGCCGGTGCTGGAGATGGATGTGGAGCTTAAAGAAAACGAGTTACGCATGCGTAAAGATATGCAGCAGGATGCCATTGACATGTTTGAAGCGGCGGGCATGAAAAATGTGCGCGGTTTTGAGGCCGATTATCAACCTGGAATGGGTATTCATGAGATGGGTACTGCGCGTATGGGACGCGATCCCAAGACCTCGGTACTGAATAAACATAATCAGGTGTGGGATGCCCCCAATGTATTTGTCACCGACGGCGCTTGCATGACTTCTGCGTCCTGTGTGAACCCTTCTTTAACCTATATGGCGCTGACTGCCCGCGCAGCTGACTTTGCTGTAGAGGAACTAAAAAAAGGAAATCTGTAGCTATGAATCGTCGAGATCTTTTAAAGCTGATTACGGCCGCTACCGGTGCGGCCTTTGTTGGCACAAATCCGCTGGCGTACGAGTTACGCCCGGATGTGCCGCTGTCTGACACCGGGTTCAACAAAGATGATGTAGCATTTTTGAACGAAGTGGGTGAGGTGATTATTCCACGCACTGAGACGCCGGGAGCCAAAGATGCCAACGTCGGACAAATAATGGCGGTGCTGGTGGCTGATTGTTACCCATCGGCACTCAAAAAAACATTCCGTGACGGGATGAAAAAGCTGGATGCAGAGGCAACCAGTGAATTTGGCAAAGTGTTTCTGTTACTGGATAAACCACAGCGTCATAGCCTGATCACGCGACTGGACGACGAGGCGCGCGAGTATAATCAAAAAATCGGCTTGTGGCATGTTGCCAGTCAGTTGCCCAACCAGCGCAGTGAAGCCTCAAAAGCGCCCGTGCCACACTATTTTTCTTTATTTAAGCAGCTCACCTTATTTGGATTTTTCACCTCAAAAGAAGGGGGTACAAAGGTTTTACGGTATGTGCCTGTGCCAGGGAAATATGATGGCAATATTGAATACAAGAAGGGCCAGAAGGCCTGGGCTACCTGAGAAACACAGTAAGGAATATGACTATGAAAAACGCATTAAAAACGCTGACTACACTCACGGTTGCCGCGGCCAGTGTATTGATTGCAGGTGAACTTATGGCTTCAGATGAAGTGCTTGAAGACTGGCAAAAGGCAGAAAAAACCGAAGTCTGGGAACCCGTTCCACCCAAAGTGACGGCCCAGCCAGGCCAGCCACCCTCTGATGCAATTGTCTTATTTGACGGTAAAGACTTATCGGCCTGGGAGTCGGTGAAAGGGGGCGCTGCGCAGTGGACCGTCAAAGATGGTGCGATGACCGTAAAACCGGGTACTGGTGATATAAAAACGAAAGAATCGTTCTGTGATGTGCAGCTGCATGTTGAATGGAAAGCGCCTGAGCCTGAAGCTGACATGGAAGGGCAGCAGCGTAACAACAGCGGCGTATTCTTACAGCAGCGTTACGAAATTCAGGTTCTGGATTCTTATGAAAGTAAAACTTATGCTAACGGGCAGGCGGCCAGCATCTATAAACAAACGATTCCGTTAGTGAATGCGACCCGTCCACCTGAACAATGGCAAGAGTACGACATTATTTTCACAGCGCCTCGCTTTGACGATGAGACGCTAAAATCACCCGGTTATATCACAGTGCTTCATAATGGTGTGGTAGTACAAAACCATGTGGAAATTCAGGGCAAAACAGAGTGGATTGGCGCGCCGTCTTACGAAGCACATGGGTGTGCGCCCATTCAGCTTCAGGATCATTCAAATGAAGTGAGCTTTCGAAATATCTGGATCAGAAAGCTTACGCCTTTGAAGCAATAACAGAATAGCTCGAGACGATGAAAGCCGGCGCTGGGCATGCTTCCCGCGCCGGCTTTTTATCAGGGGTTAAAAGTTTGCTTCTGGCGTTTACGCCAATCTGGTAGGCTACCGGCTTTTTGTCAGGAGTGGATAAATTATGGTGGGTGAAATTGCCGCGCTCAGCGTTGCCTTGTGCTGGGCTATTGCTGCAAGAATGTTCCGGGTGCTTGGAACATCGTTCTCGCCTTTATCTTTGAACCTGTGGAAAGGCCTTGTGGCTATTGTCCTGCTGGTTCTGGTGACACAATTCTTCCTGCCGCCTGTGACATTGCCGCTAAGTGCTTATGGCTGGTTATTATTAAGTGGTGTAGTTGGCATAGGTATTGGCGACACCTGCTTTTTTCAGGCGCTCAACCGTATCGGCGATACCCAGTCGGTGCTGATCACCGAGACGCTGGCACCAATCTTTACCGCACTTCTGGCCATGGTCTGGATTGCCGAATGGCTGACCTGGCAACAGTGGATTGGCATTGCGCTGGTACTGGTCAGCGTAGATATGGTTGTGAAGGTAAAAAAGCGTACCGAGCTACATTTGTTTGCTCCGTCGGGCTACCTGTTCGCCGCAGCGGCGGCAGTGTGTCAGGCCATTGGTGCTGTAATCAGTCGTGACATTCTGACGCGGTATACCATTGATGCTTTTAATGCCAGCCTGGTACGCCTTGTTGGCGGACTGGCGATTATCGTGGTGTTAATGCTTATTTTGCGCAAGCGGTGGCTACCGAAAAGCGACAAGCCGTTACAGATGTGGCGCACGTTTGCCGTTGCAACTATTCTTGGCACCGCTGCGGCGCTTTATTTACAAATGGTTGCCTTTGCAAATGCCAAAGCCGGAGTAGTACAAACCCTGATTGCCACATCTGCTGTTATGTCGCTGGCTGTGGCCTGGGTGCTGGGCGAACGCGCCAATAAAGCCACAATTTTCTGGTCGTTTGCTGCATTAGCAGGGGTTACTGTATTGGTGGCCGCCGGGCATATCGGTGCTCACGGCTGATTACTGCTTGTGCAGTGTGTTCGATCTCTGTATACTGCGCGCCCTTACAGCCAAACTAACCTAGTTCCTTGCCTCTAACAGACGGCTGTACTGACGAGGCTACAACCGTAAGGAGCAATAATGCGTCATTACGAAATCGTTTTTATGGTTCACCCTGATCAGAGTGAACAAGTACCTGGTATGATCGAGCGTTATACCACAATCCTTAAGCAAGACGGTGGTCAGATTCACCGTATGGAAGACTGGGGTCGCCGTCAACTGGCTTACCCAATCGAGAAGTTGCACAAAGCACACTATGTTCTGATCAACGCAGAAGCGACTGCTGAAGCTGTTGATGAGCTGGAAAATGCGTTCCGCTTCAACGATGTTATCCTGCGTAATCTGGTTATGCGCACTAAAAACGCTGTGACTGAGCCTTCTCCAATGATGAAAGAAGAGCCTCGTCGTGAGCGTCGCGAAGATTCTGCGCCTCGTACAGAGCGTACAGAAAAGAAAACCGAAACCACCGAAGATAACGCGTAAGGAGTATAATCATGGCTCGTTTTTTCAGACGTCGTAAGTTCTGCCGTTTTTCTGCAGAAGGTGTAACTGAAATCGATTATAAAGATATCGCTACGCTGAAGAACTACATCACAGAAAGCGGTAAGATCGTCCCTAGCCGTATCACAGGTACCAGTGCGAAGTATCAGCGTCAGCTGTCTTCTGCAATCAAGCGTGCACGTTTTCTTGCACTGCTTCCGTACACTGATTCACACAAGTAAACTGGCGAAATAAGGGGTAGCTAAGATGGATATCATCCTACTGGATAAAATCGCCAACCTTGGTGGTCTGGGCGACAAAGTTAATGTTAAGTCTGGTTTTGCTCGTAACTTCCTTTTCCCTCAGGGTAAAGCAGTTCCTGCAACTAAAGACAACGTAGAGAAGTTTGAAGCACGTCGTGCTGAGCTGGAAGCGAAAATCGCTGAAGATCTGGCTGCTGCACAAGCACGCGCTGAAAAACTGGACGCACTGGAAGAAGTTACTGTTGCCGCACCTGCTGGTGACGAAGGTAAACTTTTCGGTTCTGTTGGTACAAAAGACATCGCTGAAGCAATCACTGCTGCGGGTGTTGAAGTTGCCAAATCAGAAGTTCGTCTGCCTACCGGCACACTGCGTGAAACTGGCGAATACGACATCGATGTTCAGCTGCATTCTGATGTAGCAACAACAGTTAAAGTTGTGATCATCGCTGAAGCATAAGCGCTGACAGCATTGATATGAAAAGCCGCAGTATTGACTGCGGCTTTTTTGTTTGTGTTATCGCGCTCGCCGTAGACATTTTTGCCGCCATTCATCATCCAGCACATCCATTTGTGCGTAGCGTGCAGCCTCCTCTTTCAGACTATCATCGTACATACAGCGCATCAGTGCGCCGATACAAACGCTGTTATCCGGACGCTCAATAAGTTTCACGGCATCGTGCTGAAGTAAAGGGCCTGACTCCAGTACCCGAAAATACCAACCGGTGATACCCTGTTGACCCACAAAGCGGTCGAGATTTTTTATACCAAAGCGGTGTGAAATTTTATTGCACGGCGCGCGTGGGGCAGAGACCTGCACAGTGATACTTCCCATCCGATAGATATCGCCCACATACACATTGTCATCGTGCATACCTTCAACCAGAAAGTTTTCGCCGATAGTCCCATAAGAAAAATCACCATCTGGGTAAGCATCAGCGAGCATTTTATAGCCCTCAACACTGTACTGATGCAATACCTTCTCAGGCCCGCCGTGAAGCTTTTTATTGCCCTGCTCATCCTCAAGGGTACCAGTATCATGTACGGTCAGTTGCGATACCTGTGATTTCACAATCGCACTGGGCGCACTCCGCGGGCCGAATGGTTGAGGCTTTGCGGCATAAAGCGCGTAAATATGCATAGTTACCGTCCTTTTGTTGCCTGGTGGTATATTATGCGTCAGTACTCGCATAAAAAAAATCAAAGACGATTTAAACCTTTGATGGTGCGTCTGCAACTAACCTATCAAATGACATAAAACCGTTAACAGGCGACAGTGACGAAACATGGAAACGTGCAAGGCGGACATCGATGTGACACAGATAGCGCCAACACCTGAAACAGAAATGAAGCTGATAGCGGCCGCCCGTGATGGTGACAGGCAGGCCTATCAACAGCTGTATAAAAGCTACGCAGGCAGAGTGTATGCCTTGTGTTATCGGCTAACCGCTGACCGGGGGCTCGCCGAAGATGCGACACAAGAGGTATTTATTCAGCTATGGCAGAAGCTGAGTAATTTTTCCGGCCAGAGCCGGTTTACCACCTGGCTGCATAGTGTGACCGCCAACATTACGCTGAGTTATATGCGCAAGCAAAAGGGCTGGTTTGCCAGAATGATGAATATCGAAGATAGCATAGCAGAGCAAAGCACAGCCGAATCCTGCACGTCTGAAGTTGATCTCGAAGCGCTGATTTTACGGCTTCCTGAACGCGCCCGGGTGGTGTTCGTCCTTCATGCAATAGAAGGGCACCGTCACGAAGAGATTGGCAGAATGCTGAATATGGCAACAGGATCGAGTAAGGCGCAGTTTCACCGCGCAAAGCAGTTATTAAAAACGTGGATGGGGTACGACGATGGAGACATTTGAAAAGCATCTCGAGCAGCAGCTCAATGCACTGCCACGTGAAAGGCAGCCTGATAAAGACTTGTGGCAAGGAATTGATTTGGCCATTCAGGCCCGCTCAGATGCGCCACAGACGAAGCGACAACCTGTTTGGCTGGCGAGTGCTGCGGTGTTGATGGTCGCGGTCATTATCGGGTTTATGATGCAGCCATTTTCCAGCGCGCCAGAAACTGATCCACTCACGGGGCAATCGCTGGTTAAAGCACTAAGTCAGCAGCATGAAAAAGAGAAATCAGCGCTGCTGGTGAGTCTCGAAGATACACCGGCGGTAACAGGTAACTGGCAGGAACAACTTACCGAACTGGAAGACGCAGCAGAAGCGATCAAAGCCGCGTTGCAGGAAGATCCCAATAACACGGCGCTACTGAGGATGTTGCAAAGTGTTTATCAACAACAGTTTTTGCTGATTGAGCGTGTGCACGCTCCAAAATGGCAGCAGATTTAGCGATACAGGAGCAAAGTATGCAAAATCATAAAGTAATCAATTCAGGATGCAGCGCATTGTCAAAAACCGTCTTAGTCTCAGTACTTTTGGCGTCAGCAAGCCCGGTAATGGCAAAGCAGCGTATTGACCAGACTATTGAAACCTCTTCACAGCCGAATGTTGAAATCGAGCACGTTAATGGTAAGGCGGTCATCAAAACCTGGGATAAAAATGCAGTTAAAATAACCGGTGATCTATCAGATAAAACGGAAGATTTTGAGTTTGAAAAAACCGCCTCCGGCGTTTCATTTGATGTCGATATTGGCCGGCATCAGGGCGATTGGGGCAATTATCGTATTAAAGACGGCGACGACCTGACTATCTATGTCCCTGCAGCCAGTAAAATTGATTATTCAGCGGTTTCAGCCAGTGTGCAGCTATTTGATATTACGAATGATACAAAAGTTGACTTAGTTAATGGTGACATTGAGGCAAATAATCTTGCCGGCCGCATCAAGCTGGAGACGGTAAACGGAAACGTGAAACTGAATGCTGTCAAAGGAGAGCTTGTGGCTGAAACTGTCAATGGCGATATTAAAGGTGATCACAGTGAGGGCGAAGAGGCCCGTATCACCACGGTAAACGGGAATATAGATATTCGCTCTGATAGTCCGCAGCTGCGAATTGAATCGGTTAACGGCCGGATGGACTTCACAACTGCCATGATAAATGAGCTGGATATAGTTACCGTAAATGGAAAAGTTAGAGGAGACATAACCCTGGCAGATAACGGTGACGTTGATGTGTCATCGGTGGGCGGGAAAGTTACGCTGATTTTTCAGCCAGTTGTATCTGCCCGGTTCGATATTCAGGCGCATGCGGGGGGCGATATCAGAAACAGCCTCACCAGCGATAAGTCTCAAAAAGCGAAGTACGGACCTAATGAATGGCTTGAGTTTTCTACCGGTAAGGGGAGTGCTAGGGTGGAAGTATCCACCGTCCATGGGGTAATTGAACTGAATAAGCGATAACGAAGCGGCCCTTGCGCCGCTTTTTTATTGTTTGGCAACTGCTGGGTTCTTCAGCATTGATACCTGAATAAATACAGACGTTGTTAGCTCTGTCGTCCTTTTGTGTCGTTGCCTCTGGTAAGCACTTCGGCTGGCGCGAACATTGCTACTGTATGTTTAAACATGCAGGTATTTCTGCACTACAACCAGCCTGACGTAAAAGCAGGGTGGAAGAAGGAGAAGTGAAATGTGGGACGCGATACACCGGTCTCTATTAAGCACCCAATTTAAAATAGTCGCTTTAATAACAATTTTTCTTGTTGGAGCAGTAAGTTGTGCGGTTCGTGAACCTGGCGAAATAGAAGGTACATGGATTATTACTGAAGCCATAGCGCCGACTAATAACGAAGCATCTGATAAAGATTCACAAATGTGGCTAGGGCAATCATTTCACTATGGCCCTGAAAATCTCACACTGGGTCGGACGTTCTGTAAGTCTGCAGAGTATGACGAAGCTAAATTGTCTGCCGCTGAGTTTAAACAGGATTACAATATAGGATTACGTGAATTGGATATTCACGATAATGCTGTTCGTACCGTGTCAGTAACATGTGATGAAGCAGAACGTCTACCGGGTCAAACCGTATTACTTGCCGCATCCGGCAAGGCCTACACTGTCTGGAATGGTGCGTTCTATAAAATGGAAAAAACACCGGCTAAAACGCAGGCTGATGGCTTATAATTAAACGATGTCATCCTGCTCTGCTGGCCTGAACGGTGCACAGATATCCTGATTGCGACCATTCTGTTTAGCGGCATAAAGCAGTTTGTCGCACTGGGACAAAACCTGCGAAATATCCGCTTTATCGCTGACTTCCACAATGCCTGCTGAAAACGCCAAGGTACCCTCTGCGCCCAGTTTAGTCAGGTCCTGTTGGCTTATAATCTCCCGTAGCGAGCGCAGTTTTTCTTTTGCGTCGTTCTGGGTTGCGCCACTTAACATCAGTACAAACGTTTCACCACCATAGCGGCCGAACACATCTGCTTCACTGCACTGATACTTGCACAATCGCGCGAAATGAGACAGAACTGTATCACCCATTTTATGACCACTCGCGTCGTTGATACGTTTGAAATGGTCTAAATCAATAAGCGCGACGCATACTTTATCGTCCAGCCTTTTCATAGTATTAATGCGCAATTTAATGGTATCAATAGCAAACCAGCGGTTATATACGCTGGTAAGACTATCAATTCGGGAAAAATGCTCTACTTCCCGTTTAAGGCGTGATTGTCGCCAAAGTATTAACCCCGTTAAAAGTGCGGCAAATGAACTAAAAGTTGCTACAGAGGCTGCGATTGTGAAGTCTAACTCTTTTTGATTAAGCTTTTGTTTTATTAGCGTGACATCTCTGTCGTTGATAGCAGTATCAATACGCTTCAACTGCTTAAAGCTGAAGTTTGCTTTTTCTTTGAAAAATAAAATCTTGATGGCTTCTTCATAATAGGAGTTGGCTTTCTCGTGCTGACCTTTGAGACTCTCTACTTTTGCTTGTGCATATAACGAATTCACATCCTGGCGAGGACCTTCGGTCTGGAAATTTTTTGGAAGGCTTTGCATTTTGTTGAGATAAAATTCGGCTTTATCAGCGTTTTTAAGTTCAATCTGGCTAGCAGTGAGAAGTTTGTATAAGGAGTACTCTGTAGAGCGCTGGACATGTTTTGAATTTAAATGAAGGTCTAACGCATCTTTCGCGTATAAATAGGCCAGTTCAGGGCGCTCTTGCTCTCGAAAGTAAACCGCTGAATAAGTAAGTAGCTGAACGTTTAAATCACTGCGCCCGGTATCTTCAGCTAGTTCACTCATTTTTTTCAGACTTGCCCAGGCGTCATCGAATTTTTCCAGGTTAATCAGGGTAAGTATTTCGCATGAAAGTCCATCTACCTGAACATCGGGATCCTGTGGTGCGTTGTTCTTATATTTGCGACAAAACTCGAGGGCACCCTCAAAGTCTCCCAGACTGAAAAGTGCGCTATACATATTGTGAAATATATCGGATAACGAATAATCATAAGCCATTCCCCGACTCAAATTACCTGAAGACAGAGGTATATAGTTATTAATTTCCAGGATAGCGTTGAAGTGTAATTCGGCTGTTAGTAATGAGTACACCAAAAGTGATGTGGTCCAGCCTTCAACGCGAGGCCAGTTATTTTCTCTGGCGATTGCCTGAATGTCCCGGTATTTTTTAAACTGCTCTTCATAAGACAAATCCGATAGCCAGATCATCAGCGCTTTACGTTCGTAAAAATACTCAGGGTAATCCTCACGCAAGACCTTAAGCTCAGAATCTGTTAATGCATAAAATGCCGGGTCATTCTCAATATAGAGAAATGAGGAAAGATAGAAGTATTTACCAAGTACTGTGGTGGTATCAAAAGGGTGATCCACTAACGCTTTCAACCGGTTTTCCGGAGGCTGTTTTAAAATTGCACGCCGCTTCGCCGCATATTCTTCAAGTGTGCCGGCAAATACGGTGTGGCAGGTCAAAAGTAGTAGCGTGATGATGATTAAGCGTGAAAACATAAAGATAGAAATACTCATCCAATAAGTAATGTTGAAAATACCTTTCGCAGTGTAGTAACAAATAGTAGTTACAAAATATCGTCCTGCTCTGCTGGCCTGAACGGCGTACAGATATCCTGATTGCGACCATTGCGCTTAGCGGCATAAAGCAGTTTGTCGCACTGTGTTAAAACCTGTGTAATATCAGCTTTTTCGCTCACTTCCACAACCCCGGAAGAGAATTCCAGTGCGCCATCGGCGCCCAGTTTGGTGAGATCCTGATGGCTTAATACATCGCGTAATCCCTGTAGTTTTTCTGCTGCATCAGTTTGTGCTGCGCCATTTAGCATCAGTATAAATGCTTCACCGCCGTATCGTCCGAACACGTCCTCACTGCGAAACTGGTACTTGCATAGTCTGGCAAAGTGGGAAAGCACGGCATCTCCGACCTGGTGACCGAACAGGTTATTGATACGCTTGAAGTGGTCTATATCAATAAGTGCGACGCACACTTTATCGTCCAGCCTTTTCATACCATTAAGATGCTTTCTAATAGCGTCGAGCGCAAACCAGCGATTGTAAACCCGGGTCAGACTGTCGAGTCGGGAAAAGCGTTCGAGGTCGCGTTTGCGTCTGGTTAGTCGCCACACTAATGCGCTGGTGACTAAAGCTATCACAATACTTACACCGGCAACTAAAGTGACAATCGTGGAATATCGCGTTTCTTCCTGAAGCTGCTTTTTAGTCAGGGCAAGCTCTCGGCTATTCAAAGAACTATTTATACTTTTAAGCTGTGTAAAACTGAATGTTGAAGCTTCATTCAGGTATAAAGCTTCAAACGCTTCCTTATAATACGGGAGGGCTTTTTCATATTGACCTTTGAGCTCATAGATATTGGCCTGGGCGACAAGCGAATCGACTTGCGTGCCTGGGCCTTCAATTTGTGTCGTGAGAGGGAGCTCTTGCAATTTTTTCAAATAGAACTCAGCGCGTTCAATATTTTCTAAGTCAATCTGGCTGACGGTTAACAACACATAGATGTTGTACACAGTAGGATTTAACGATTTCCCATCTCGCTGAAAAATGTCGAGCGCATCTTTTGCATAATGATACGTGAGATCGGGGCGCTCTATGGCTCGATAAAAAAAAGCAGAACTTAATGAAAGTTGAACTTTATATTCGGTTAATCCGGATTGTTCAGCTATCTGATTCATCTTTTTTAACTTTGACTGAACCTCATCATAACGCTCAAGGGCAATAAGTGAACTTATCTCGCACGATAAACCATAAAACTGTGTAGATGTGTTTTCCGGCAAGTACTGTTTATATTTACCACAAAACTCGAGCGAACCCTTATAGTCATCCAAATAATACAAAGAAATCGATATGTCGAGAAAGACGCCCATCAATGGGTAATCGTAAAACATGCCATCTTTGTCAGTATGCGGAGCCTTGGGCGTGTAGTTGTTCATTTCTAAGATGGCATTGAAATGCAGTTCAGCGGCTTGAAGTGAGGTAACCAGTAATGATGTTGCCCAGCCCTCTATGCGAGGCCAGTTGTTTTTTCTGGCAATAGTCTGAATCGAGCGGAATTTTTCAAAACGTTCCTCGTCGGGCAAATCCGACAACCAGACCATGAGCACCTCGCGTTCATAAAAATACTGCGGGTAATCGGCGCGTAATGTCTCAAGTTCAGATTCGGTTAGGGCGTAAAACGCCGGATCATTTTCAATATAAAGAAACGATGACAGATAGAAATACTTGCCAAGCGGAGTGCTGGTATCAAAAGGATGATCGTCTAACGCTTCAAGCCGGTTTTCTGGAGCCTGCTGTAAAATTTCACGTCGTTTCGCTTCATAATCGTTTAGTGTATCGGCGAATACGGTGAGACAGGTTAACACCAGCAGCGTGAAAGTGATTAAGCGCAAATACATAAATCGAGCGAAACTCATCCTTTACGTTATAGTGAAAAGAAGCCTGGGCAATTACGCAGTGGTATTTAACCACTACAAAATATCATCCTGCATTGACGTCCTGAACGGTGCACAGATGTCCTGACTACGGCCATGTTGCTTAGCTGCGTGAAGCAATTTATCGCATTGAGATAAAACTTGTGTAATATCAGCTTTTTCACTGACTTCCACAACCCCTGCAGAGAATTTTAGTGTGCCATCGGCACCCAGTTTGGTGAGGTCCTGATGACTCAGTATTTCCCGAAGTTTGTGTAATTTGGCCACTGCATCGCTTTGCGTTGCGCCACTTAGCATCAGTACAAATGCCTCACCACCATAGCGGCCGAAGACGTCTTCATCGCGAAACTGGTATTTGGACAGTCGGGCAAAGTGGGAGAGTATGGCATCACCGACCTGGTGACCGAACAACTTATTAATGCGTTTGAAATGGTCTAAATCAATTAGCGCAACGCATACTTTATCGTCCTGCCTTTTCATATCATTAAGGCGTTTTTTTATCGCGTCGAGCGCAAACCAGCGATTGTAAACCCGGGTCAGACTGTCGAGCCGGGAAAAGCGTTCGAGATCGCGTTTACGGCGTGATTGTCGCCATAACACTATGGTTGCCGTTATGGTTGATAGCGTAGTAACAGTCGCAATAACAGTCACTATTTTTAAGTAATCTTTGCTTTTTTTTAGCTGTTGCTTTGTCAGCTTCACTTCTCTGGCATTGATAGAGTTGCCAACCCCTTTCATTTCCCGAAAACGAAACTTTGCGTCTTCTTTAAAATACAGCGCTTTTAAAAGCTTTTCGTAATAGAGAATAGCTTTTTCGTGCTCACCCTTAAGATTGAGAATTCTGGCTTGTGCTGTTAAATCATTTATATCCGCTTCAGGGCCAGTTGTTTGAGACGTTGGAGTAACCGCGCGCATTTTGTTTAAGTAAAACTCGGCTTTTTCAGCATTATTTAGCTCAAGTTGGCTGGCAGTAAGAAGCGAGTACAAACCGTACACAGTTGGACTCAGTGAACTGTTGTGCTTTAAATGGAGGTCCAGCGCATCTTTAGCATACACAAACAGCAAATCAGGACGATCTTTTTCGCGATAAAACGCAGCGGAAAGCATTAAAAGACGTATTCTTGAATCAATAAGGTCTGCGCTTTCAACCAATTTACTCATTGTTTTTAATTTGGCTTGCACTTCTTCAAGCCGATTTAGTCTCAACAAAACCGATATTTCGCAGGAAATGCCATCAATTTGAACACTAATATCATCGGGTGAGTAAGCTTTATACTTGCGACAAAACTTCAATGCACCTTCGAAGTCATTCAGCGAATATAGCGACGAGAACATCTGATAAAAAATTCCGTGCAAAGTGTAATCATATGTCATACCCGACTTATCAGAATGACGTGCACGAGGTATGAAATTATTCATTTCAATTATTGCATTGAAGTGCAGTTCTGAAGACTGCAAAGATAAAACCAGCATTGATGTTGCCCAGCCCTCAATACGAACCCAGCGATTCTGTCGGGCAATGGTCTGAACATCTCTAAACGCTTCAAATTTTTCTTCGTCTGGTAAGTCCGACAGCCAAATCATCAGTACTTCACGTTCGTAATAGTATTCAGGATACCTTTTACGCAGAGTCTCAAGCTCAGAATCCGCTAATGCGTAAAACGCCGGGTCATTTTCAACGTAAAGGAATGAGGAGAGATAAAAATACTTTCCCAGAACAGTCTTCATATCGAATGGATGATCTTTTAGTGGTTCCTGACGATTTTCAGGTGCCTGCCCCAAAATCTGCCGTCTTTCTGCTAGATAATCTTCAGGCGTGTCTGCAATAACAGCTTTCGAGAAGCAAAGAAGAAGAAAAATTGTAGTTAAGCGAAGATACATAAAAATTTGAGATATTTTGTGCGTTAAGTGGGGCGGATAAAAAAGCAGCGGCGAATATACGCGGTTAGTAATGCAGGTTAAAGGTTTCCTACATTAAAATTTGGGTTAATTTCAACTCCTTGTAGCCCTGCTGTATCAGATCGGGTGACTTAAATTTATCTTCTTGTCGAAATAGCGCATAATATTCTGCCCTGAGTATCAATTGGTTTAGAGTCAGTGAAAGTCGTATCTTCTGGTAAAGATCAAAATGTAGAAAAGCTAAAAGTACCGCCACACAGCATAGAGGCTGAGCAGTCTGTGCTGGGTAGTATGCTGATCGATCCGGATAGCTGGGACAAGGTGGCAGAAGTGGTCACTGAGACTGACTTTTATAACCGTTCTCATCAGATTATATTTCGCGCCATCGTCCGGTTATTGGGCCGTAATGAGCCGGTTGATTTAATTACCGTCTCAGAGGAGCTTGAGCAGCACGACGAGCTCGAAGACGCTGGTGGGTTTGCGTATCTGGGCGAACTGGCCAAGAACACTCCCAGTTCAGCCAACGTCGTCAGCTATGCAAAAATCATCAGCGAGCGGGCGGTCACACGTGAACTCATCGGTGTCGCGCACGACATCGCTGAAATTGGCTACAATCCGGAAGGGCGAGACAGTGCGGATATTCTGGATTACGCTGAGAGTAAGGTTTTTGAAATTGCTGAAAAGCGCACGGGCGAATCAGAAGGGCCGCAAGGGGTTGATTCCGTTCTTGGTAAAACCATAGATCGTCTCGAAGCGCTGATAAAAACCAATAAGGAAGTAACTGGTGTTACCACAGGTTTTACCGATTTGGATAAAAAGACCAGTGGTCTGCAGCCATCGGACCTTGTGATTGTTGCTGCCCGTCCTTCGATGGGTAAAACGACCTTTGCGATGAATCTGTGTGAAAACGCAATGATGGCCGAAGATAAGCCGGTGCTTGTGTTCAGTCTTGAGATGCCATCGGAACAAATCATGATGCGTATGCTGGCATCGTTGAGTCGGGTTGATCAGACAAAGATTAGAACCGCGCAACTTGATGATGAAGACTGGGCCCGCATCTCAAACACCATGGCCATGCTAAAAGACAAAGACAGTCTTTTCGTCGACGACTCTTCAGGGCTGACCCCTATGGATGTGCGAAGCAGAGCACGTAAGCTGGCTCGGGAGCGCGGTGGGATATCGCTCATTATGGTGGATTACCTGCAGTTGATGCGAGTCCCGTCACTTAGTGATAATCGTACATTAGAAATTGCAGAAATCTCCCGCTCACTGAAAGCTTTGGCTAAAGAATTGGAAGTGCCGGTTGTTGCACTTTCCCAGCTTAACCGGAGCCTGGAACAACGTGCTGATAAACGACCGGTTAACTCGGATCTCAGGGAATCCGGCTCTATCGAGCAGGACGCTGACCTTATTATGTTTATCTATCGGGATGAGGTTTATCACGAGAACAGTGAAGAAAAGGGCATCGCCGAAATTATAATTGGTAAACAGCGTAACGGTCCGATTGGCACATGTCGGCTGACCTTCCAGGGGCAGTTCTCACGATTTGACAATTATGCCGGGCCGCCAATAGGCGACGATTATTAGTAACAGATAAAAAAATAGGCGCCGAAAAGGCGCCTATTTTCATAGCGTTGAGTAGGATTTACTCGCGTTCTTCCGCTTTTTCAACCGTCGCGGTCACACGGATGTGAATGCGGCGGTTCATGCGGTGTGCTTCGGCAGTATTTGAATCATCAAGCAGTTGCGTTTCACCAAACGCTTCTGTTTCTAAGCGAGATTCATCAATACCGTATTCATTTACCAGCATTTCTTTAAATGCTTCGGCACGACGTTCAGATAAATCCATGTTGTAATCTTCTGGACCTGGTGCAGAAGCATGACCTTCGATCAGTGCATCAGTTTTGCCATAGCGTTTGAAGAAATCAACGAAGTCCTGAATGTCTTCTGAACGCGGGTCAGTGATTTCCGCGCTTTCTGAAGCAAACAGTACACGTAATGTGTGCGTAACTTCTTCTTCCTCAAACACGGTACAACCGTCTGCGTCGACTTTGTCACTCATTGGTGTATCAGGACACATGTCATCAGTATCGTTTACACCATCATTGTCGCTGTCGCCAACAATTTCACAACCGCGCTCATCAACCTGAACACCAGCAGGTGTATTAGGGCAGTCGTCCATGTTGTTCATGACGCCATCATTATCGGTGTCGTTATTGACCGGGGTCGCTGGTGCCGGAGTCGGTTCAGAGCTCGCTGGCGAACCACCGATAGGGAACATAACACCCACTTTTGCACTGTAGTCAGTGTATTCGTCATCCCAGTCATAATAGGCAGCAATTTCAGTAGTCAGTTTAACACTGTCAGTGATGTCCCAGTGCTTACCAATACCGATATCTACTAAATCATGTTCCTGATCAAAATCCTGGCGCTTATAACCACCAAACAGATACCACCAATCGTTAGGTGCGAAGTATACTGCATCAACACCGTAAGAAATGCCCGAAACACTGGTATCAGTTCCAAGGATTTGCATGTAATCAACATCCAGTGCTGTTAGTTCAGCACGGATAGCCCAATCATCGTTGAAGCGCCAGCCGTATTCACCGCCAAAACCAAAACCATCATCCATAAAGTCGTCTGCTGGTTTTTCTGATTCAGCGTTGTAATACATCCCGTGCAGTCCAATCCAGCTGTCAAAAGGCTTTGCTGATTCCTGGGCAATTGAGGGAGCTGACATTACTGCTAGCGCTACAGCGGCTAAACTAAATGTTTTTTTCATAGTCACGTCCTGTACAAGTTGAGTTTTACTGATTCCAACAGCTATGCACGTTATGTGCCAGTAGAAGCAGGGTGGGCTGGGTAGCCCGAAAAGCCGGATATTACCGCACCTTGCCTTGCAGAGTTGCAACAATACGGCGACTGCCCCCGTTGTTGCGATGCTCAGCAAGGATAATACCCTGCCAGGTACCAAGCTGAAGCTTGCCATTAGCAATTGGGATAGTTACTTCACATCCCAGCAAGCTCGATTTGATATGCGCAGGCATATCGTCACTGCCTTCAAACGTGTGCGTAAAATAAGGCGTGTCTTCTTTAACAGTATGATTAAACCAGGCTTCCAGATCAGTTCTTACCGATGGATCGGCGTTTTCATTAATGGTCAGACCCGCGCTGGTATGCTGAAGCCAAAGATGCAGCAAGCCTGCTTCTAAGTCCTTGATTTGAGGAATAGCGTCTTTTATCTCATCAGTGACGAGATGAAACCCACGTGTAAGAGGTTGAAGTGTAATGATTTCACTGTGCCAGTAACTATTTGTCAAAACAGATTTCCAGATGTGCCATACCTTCATCGCTATGAAAAGGCATGATGAGTTTAGGCCCGTCCACCTGGTGGCTGATAGAATGTTGCTTTCCGGAGACGACGATGGGGGTCGCCATACCAAATTCAAAGCCACGCTCAGACAGGTCGCGCTTTGCGTTGCCACAAATCATGTTCGTGACTTCGCCTACCATGTCGCCTACTTCTCCGTCTATCGATTCAGGCCGCTCGCCAACCATCCGCTCCATGATGGTTAAAGCCAGCCCTTCATCAAATGTAATGGACAGCGAGCCTTTTACCTGAGGACCCACCATTCCAATAAGACCGGAAACGTCACCTTTTGCTATCTCAGACTGCTTTCGCTTGGGTTTGCCTGGCTTTAATGTGGTTTGAGCCATTGTTTCAAGCACATTCAGCAAGCCGGTGATAAACGGATTTACGAACTCTGCATTCATGTTATCTGGCCTCTTGTACAGCAGATTGTTCGGCTTTCTGACAATCAGCACACAATCCATGGGCTTCGATTGTCTGCGTCGTGACTGAAAAGCCATGTTCCTGAGCTTGCTTATCTAATGTTGACTGCAGTCCCTGCGACTGAATTTCTGCTACGTCGCCGCAGCTGTCGCAGATAAGAAACTGAACAGGATGGCTACAGCCAAAATGGTGGCAGGCCACAAAGGCGTTGGTTGACTCAAGGCGATGAATAAATCCAAACTCAAGCAGAAAGTCCAGTGCGCGATAAACCGTTGCCGGCTTAGCGCTGGATTCTGTTTCCTTTAGCGCATCCAAAAGTTCGTAGGCTCCCATAGGCCCATGCTTCCCTAACAGTATTTCGTATACTTTTTCTCGTAAAGGGGTAAACCGGGCGCCGCGCTGTTCGCAAAACGCCCGGGCTTTGTTTAGCAATGTTGAGTTATTCATAAATTAAAATTGCTGCTCTTAAACGTTGTGCACTACCGAGCGTCAGCTCTTTGCTGATGAATGTGCTGAATTTGGTTATCACCATAATGCGCTAACATGTGATCAATCAACTTATCTTCCAGTGCAAATCGGGTTTCAAGCGTTTCGCCCAGCTCGGCCAGATCGGCAGTAAAGTCAATTGTATGCGATGGTGACACCTGTACAGCGTATCTATCCTGAAAACGCAATGCGAAATCTGTGGTGCGAGACAGCTTCGGGTAAGATTGTTCTCTTAATCGCTGTCCGGACGCGTCATCACTTATCAGCATGTCGTAAATTTCAAAGTGTCCTGCCGACAGATAATCCATCAACAGATTGCAGAATTCTACAATATCAGACTCGCGTTGCGCGATGGTGGCATTGTTATCCGGCTTTGCCAGCGCACAATAGTGAATAAGTAACGTTTTGCGCGCCTCAAGCCATTGGTCAATGGCCGATGAGCGTCCGCCCCATTTTTGTTGCAGTTCTTCCTGTTGACTAAGCATAGTGCCTCGCACCCGTTGTATGATTAGGAAACCGCCTGAATGTTCCATGAGTATAACACTGCCACTAATCAGTACAAATTTGCCGGTGATTTCAATCATTTTCGCGCTTCCTTGTTCGACATGACAGATCGCTTTATCATCGGAAAAAACGTGTGACGTAAGGGGCAATAAGTATGATGAATTACTTTAGCAAGCAGGATTTGCTTAGCTACCGCGGTGAGTGGATGGTGTTCTGGCGCGATAAAGTATTGGTTGATGAAAGCGGCGCGTTACCGCAGGGAGCCTGGTCCGACCTTACCTCGTTACACCATTATGCCGGGCAAGTGCAGTCTCTGCCGCCCCTTGAGCAAACTGATTCACCGCCACCGGCTTTGCCGGTTTTAGACATTGGCGCTGAGCATGTGGATATCCAGGGGTGGCAATGGGTATCGCTCAGGCAAATTCTGACTGATGCCTCAGCGTTTCATTATAAAGAGTATTCACGGGTCTGGCAGTATATCCATTTTCTGCGCACACACCGCTTTTGCGGACAGTGCGGTGGGCATACTGAAACCATCAGTTGGGAAATGGCTGTGCAGTGCAGGCAGTGTCAGCATCGCGTCTATCCACGGGTCTCGCCCTGTATTATTGTGGCAATTTATCGCGGTGATGAAATTCTGCTCGCCAGAGGCGTGCGGCATAAAGATGCGCAGATGTATTCTACACTGGCTGGCTTTGTAGAAAGCGGGGAAACGCTTGAGCAAGCGCTTCATCGGGAAGTCTTCGAGGAAGTGGGGATAACGATTAAAAACGAAGTGTATTTTGAAAGTCAGGCCTGGCCATTTCCTCACTCACTGATGGTCGGATATATTGCAGAGTACGCCGGCGGACAGATTACAATCGATGAGCGCGAAATTGTTGACGCGCACTGGTTCAGCATTCACGATCTACCCAAAATTCCGCCGACAATGTCTGTCGCCGGGCGACTGATCAATGCCGTGGTGGCACGACACCGATCGTAAAACTGTCGTTGCCCCAAAACCGTTACAATACGAAAGCGCGACTATTGCGCCAGAAACTTGGTATACTTGCGCGTTTTTAAAACTCTTTTGCTTTTTTGAGGAAGCTATGTCCGATTCTACTGACACATCACCCAGCCATCTTGTCAATGATCGCTATTTAAGAGCGTTATCGAAGCAGCCGGTGGATATGACTCCCGTGTGGATGATGCGTCAGGCCGGGCGCTATTTACCGGAATATAAAGCAACGCGTGCGCAAGCTGGCGATTTCATGTCGCTTTGCCGCAATGCGGAGCTGGCCTGTGAAGTCACACTTCAGCCTCTGCGCCGGTTTGAGCTGGACGCAGCCATTCTGTTTTCAGACATTCTAACCATTCCCGATGCCATGGGTTTGGGGCTGTATTTTGAAGCCGGAGAGGGGCCCAAATTCAAACATCCCCTGACCAATCAGCGGGAGATTGAAAAGCTGGGTATTCCCGATCCCGAGGGAGAGCTTCAGTATGTGATGAATGCTGTGCGAACCATCCGCAAAGAATTGAAGGGCGAGGTCCCTCTGATTGGTTTTTCAGGCAGCCCCTGGACCTTGGCGACTTACATGATCGAAGGTGGTTCGAGTAAAGCATTCACAAAGATCAAAAAAATGGCCTTTGCCGACCCACAGGCGCTGCATCTTCTGCTGGATAAGCTTGCGGATGCTGTCATCGCTTACCTCAATGCTCAAATAGCAGCTGGTGCGCAGTCGGTGATGGTGTTTGATACATGGGGTGGTGTGCTGTCACCGCGAGATTACAACTTATTTTCTTTGCAGTATATGGCTAAAATTGTTGATGGGCTGACCAGACATAACGATGGCCGCAAGGTGCCGGTGACATTGTTCACTAAAAATGGTGGCATGTGGCTTGAGTCAATTGCTGATACCGGCTGTGATGCAGTCGGGCTGGACTGGACCATCAATATTGATGAGGCACGCGCCCGTATTGGTGACAAGGTCGCCTTACAAGGCAATATGGACCCGTCAATGCTATATGCCAGTCCAGATAGAATTGAGGAAGAAGTGACGACCATCCTTAAAAAATATGGCACCGGTAGTGGCCATGTATTTAATCTGGGCCATGGTATTCATCTGGATGTGCCACCTGAAAATGCAGGTGTGTTTATCGATGCTGTGCACCGGTTGAGCAAGCCTTATCATAACGGACAATAAAGCAGTGATGCAGAAATGGGGTTATCTACTATTGCTGGCGTTTATAGGTGTGGCGGCATACCAGTTCGGCTATTACCAGAATAAGCTCTCGGTCAGTGAAAAAAGCAAACAGCTTTTGCTGGGGGAGATGGAACAGCGTTCCAGACTGGATGCCGCGCCATCTGCGCATGGCAATCAGATTTCCCCTGCGCTTGATGACAACAGTTCGGCATCTACGCAGCGAAAGCAGAAGGATACGTTAACACTGCATCCCAGCAAAGAATATTTATTGCTGCATGCAGTAACGTGCGAGCAGGAGGGCTGCAGGCTGACCGGACAATATCAGGGCAAGCCCGAGACGTTGCGTGTCATGCTGGGCCAAATGCAGCGTGCACCCTGGTGGACCCATCAGTCGTTGCCTGATGAAAGTGACAGCGACAGCGATCCCACCTTTTTCGTGGCTCAGTTTGACCCATACCAGCGTGGCTAATAGCTGTACTAAATCACCTTTTCGTTGCACAGACCGCTGTACAGCGGCGACAAACGCGCATTTGGGCATGACAATTAGCCACAATGTATAGGCTCTTATTGAAAACGGAGTCGTTGGTAAATAGGGATGTCATACTCTATAGCGCTGTCGGTGGTGTGCTGGCAAAATGCTTTAAACCAATTTCTAAGCAACGCCAAAATTGCTAGGCGTCCCGGGGTAATCCTTTTTCAACCACACGGGTTAACCGCGCCAGCTGACGATTCTTATTCTGATGATAAGAGCCGTTTTCCTGCTGGCGCTGCAGCGCCCATTCAATATGCGGCTTTACCAGTTCATCTGCCTGCGCAAGTGCGCCTTGCAGGGCATTGATAATCTCCACATCAAAATTGGCATTACCCATCGCCACGGCGATATTTCGCTGCCATTTTGCATGACCAATGCGGCGGATAGGCGAGCCCTCGGTATTGCGTAAAAAGGTCTCTTCATCCCAATTGAATAAGGTCACCAGGGACTGGCCGTGTAACACTTTTCGAGGGTGAAAATCTTCTTGTTCAGTCACATCGGCAAACCGGTTGTAAGGGCATACCAACTGGCAATCGTCACAGCCATAAATACGGTTACCCATCAGTGGTCTCAATGATTCGGGGATTGGGCCATCGTGCTCAATGGTCAGATAAGAAATACATTTACGGGCATCAACCTGATAGGGTGCAACGATAGCGCCCGTCGGGCACATCGTGATGCATGCGTTACAACTGCCACAGCCTTCTTCGACGGGTGAATCCGTCGGCAGTGGGAGATTAATAAAAAGCTCGCCTAAAAAGAACCAGGAACCGGCGTCTCGATTTAATGTCAGGCTATGCTTGCCGGTCCAGCCAAGCCCCGCCTTTTCTGCTAAAGCATGCTCAAGGACCGGTGCCGAATCCACAAAGGGGCGAAAATGGGTATCGGAAAATACATCAGTGATTTTCTGACCCAGCTGTTTGAGTTTTTTACGCAGTACCTTGTGATAATCGCGACCCAGTGCATAGCGGCTGATGTAGCCTATCTGGTCATTCTTAAGGTGTCTGGCAAAGGAAGCATCAGGCGGCAGATAGTCCATCCGGACACTGATAACGCGCAGTGTGCCGGGAAGCAGTTCATCCGGCCGGGCACGCTTCATACCATGCGCGGCCATGTAATCCATCTCGCCATGATAGCCGTTATCTAACCATTGCTGCAGGTAAGCTTCGTGTTTGGACAGATCGATATCACTGATACCAACTTGCTGAAAGCCTAGCGCACGGCCCCAAGCCTTGATATCGTCTGCTAACCGACCTAAATCTACTGAATGAATTCCGGACATGCCCATATGCTAGATACTCAACTGACCTCAAGTTTATCATACAAACTTTATCGTGCCGATGAAGTCCGCGGGAATGAACAGGAGGCGGCCAGCAAAAGCGGCTGCGAGATGTTCACTTTGATGGAACGCGCTGGTGAAGCAGTATTCAGGCAATGTCAGCATCTGCTGCCTAACACTGAGGTGTACCTGGTGCTGGTGGGTCAGGGAAACAATGCCGGCGATGGCTATGTAGCGGCATGCAATGCGCGCCAGGCCGGTAAGCGGGTGATTGTTTGCGCCGTAGAGCCAGAGCGGAAGCTGGACGGTGATGCCGGCAGAGCGCAACAAAACTGGCTGGATACCGGCGGCACCATCGAAGCATTTGATGAAGAGAAACTCAGCAGTGCCGGTCTGGTTATCGACGCGCTTCTGGGAACGGGCATCAATACCTATATCCGCAATGAATTTGCGCATATTATCGATAAAGTCAATGAGGCGGATGTGCCGGTGGTCAGTATTGATGTGCCGTCCGGTCTGGATGCAAACAGCGGTCAGTCTATGGGGCGGTGTGTTCAGGCCGATGTGACTGTGACGTTGGTGGGCATCAAACCTGGCTTAACAACCGGGGCGGGTAAACAATCCTGCGGACAGCTGGTATTTGAAGATTTAGGTATATCAAAAGCGTTTTCTGCTATCGCCAAACCGTTTGCCAGCTGGCTGGATATCGAGCAGTTTAAGGGCATGGGCCCTCGTGATATTCATAGTCACAAGGGCACATATGGCCGGCTATTGTGTATCGGTGGCAACAAAGGCACAGCAGGCGCGATTCGCTTAGCCAGTGAGGCAGCGCTGCGCGCCGGAGCAGGTATGGTCCGCGCCTTCGTACATGAAAAGTCGATTATTCAGGTAAGCGCTGGGCGTCCCGAGCTGATGGTGACCAGTGAAGCGCTTGAAGATGCTTTGCAATGGGCCACATGTGTGGTTATCGGACCGGGTCTGGGGCAAGACGACTGGGCGCAACAGGCTTTTGAAGTGGCCATGAAACACTGTCAGAGTGAAGAAAAGCCTATGGTCATTGATGCCGATGCGCTTAATCTGCTGAGCAGGCAGGCCACCGCATTTACGATCGCATCGTGTATACTCACGCCGCACGCCGGCGAAGCCGCTCGCTTACTGGGCGTGTCGGTAGATGATGTAGAAACGGAGCGGTTTAATTATGCCAAGCAATGTGCAGAACGCTATCATGCGACCTGTGTGCTCAAGGGTGCCGGTACCATCATTGATAATGAGAATTCAGTAGCGGTCTGTCGGCACGGCAATCCAGCCATGGCAACCGCCGGTAGCGGCGATGTGTTAAGTGGCATATTAGGGGCGTTACTGGCGCAGGGGCTGGATACTGAACTGGCCAGTCGCTATGGGGTAACGCTTCATGCCAAAGCCGGCGATGACCTGGCGGCGAGAGACGGACAGCGCGGCATGCTTGCCAGCGATCTGTTCAGCGCAGTCAGAACGCTGATGAACCAATAGTCTTGTAACAGGCAGTAAATGAAACATGACAACTGTGACCTATAATTTTGAAGTTGCTGATGAGCAGCATACCCAGCACATCGCGCAGCAGCTTGCGAACGCGCTGAAAAAAGTAGCCAATCAAGGCGTCGTTGTGCATCTTGAAGGTGATTTGGGTGCGGGGAAAACCACGTTCAGCCGCTATTTTATTCAAACATTAGGGCATTCAGGTACGGTTAAGAGTCCAACCTATACGCTGGTGGAACCTTATGAGCTGGGTGAGGTCAATGTGTATCACTTTGACCTTTATCGCCTGGCCGATCCCGAAGAACTGGAGTTTATGGGGATCAGAGACTATTTTGGAGATAATACGGTGTGTCTGGTGGAGTGGCCTGAGCGTGGCGGAGCGCTGTTGGCATCTGCGGATATAACGATTACTATAAAACTTGAAGAAAACGTTCGCTGCTTTACGCTCACTGCTGATAGTAAAACCGGTACCGGAATACTTGCGGCTGCTTTTGCCGATGCGGAATGAGCCGGGAATGTTGACACTGCGCCTACAATAATTAAATCAGTATCATAAAGGCAAGGTATGTTGCGCTTATTAATTCTTTTCATATTCACGGGGCTGTTGGTCGCGCCACTTCAGGCTGCGCAAAATAAGGTCAATGCGCTGCGTGTTGCGCCGGGCCCGGATAAAACCCGTGTGGTTTTTGATTTATCACAATCGCCGCAATTTACCTATTTCTCGTTATCTAATCCTAACCGGCTGGTCATCGATTTGGCGAACACCAGCGACGCTGCAGATTTGGCGACAGCCGGAGAGACAGGAACATTGGTGCGGCGCTTACGCTACTCCACACCTAAAAATGCGCAGTCTGCGCGAATCGTTATCGATTTAAATCGTAAAACCGATCCTGAAATTTTTGCTATTGCTCCATCCGGCGAATACGGACATCGGCTGGTGGTAGATTTGCCCGGCCAGTCTGTGTCCTCTTCTTCTCAAGCTACCGGCGTATTAATCGACAGCGCAAATAACACCCGGGACCGGGATATTATTGTCGCAATTGATGCCGGACACGGTGGCAATGATCCAGGCTCTATCGGCCCGTCGGGCACTTATGAAAAGCACATTACGCTTAGCATTGCGAAAAAGCTGGCAGCGCTGGTTGATGCTGAGCCTGGAATGCGTTCTGTTCTGGTGCGTAATGGGGATTACTACATTTACCCCACCAAGCGACCTGAAATAGCGCGCCAGAAAAAGGCCGACCTGCTTATTTCTATTCACGCTGACGCATTCAGCCAGCCAGAGCCTCGCGGCGGCTCGGTCTGGGTATTATCAATGCGCCGGGCTGACTCTGAACTGGGTCGATGGCTGGAGAAAACCGAACAGCACTCAGAGCTGTTGGGCGGTGCGGCCGAAGTAATCTCAGACAACGCCAGTGAGCGTTATCTGGCAGAAACCATCATTGGATTGTCGATGGACCACTCTATGTCGGCAAGCTACGACCTGAGTGAAAAAGTTATCGCAGAGATGAAAAATGTCACACGTCTGCACAAGCGAGCACCTCAGGCAGCCAGCTTCGCGGTTCTGACCGCACCGGATATTCCATCCATACTGGTAGAGGTGGGTTTCATTTCTAATCCGCAGGAAGAAAAAAACCTGTTGTGGGAAGAGTATCGGGAAAGACTAGCCCGCTCAATGTTCAACGCAACAAAACGTTATTTCAAACAGGTTCCACCAGATGGTACCCTATGGGCCTCCTACAAGGAGCGCAACCGTACGCATAAAGTACGAAGTGGTGAGTCGTTATCGCTTCTGGCCCAGCGTTATAATGTCAAGGTCAGCAGTATCAAAGAAGCCAATGATATGAACAACGATGTGGTCAGAATTGGCCAGGTACTTACCATTCCCAGCACCTGAATTTTACCTAGCCCGGATTATCGATTTTGCCGATTCAACTGTTACCGCCACGTCTGGCCAACCAAATTGCCGCTGGTGAAGTGGTTGAGCGTCCCGCCTCTGTTGTTAAAGAGCTGATAGAAAACAGCCTGGATGCAGGTGCGACCCGCATCGAGCTGGATATAGAGCGCGGCGGCCACAAACGCATCAGACTCCGAGACAATGGCGGCGGCATTGCAAAAAATGAGTTGCAGCTTGCACTGAGTCGTCATGCAACCAGTAAAATCGCTACCCTGGACGATCTCGAACAAATCCTATCACTCGGATTTCGGGGTGAAGCACTGGCCAGTATCAGTTCTGTCAGCCGATTATCTCTAACCTCAAAAACCCCGGAACAATCTGAAGCCTGGCAAGCGAGCTGTGAAGGCCGCGAAATGGATGTGTCGATTGTGCCGGCAGCGCACCCTGATGGTACAACCATTGATGTGGCGGATCTGTTTTATAACACGCCAGCCAGACGCAAATTTCTGCGCACTGAAAAAACGGAATACCAGCACATCGAAGATGTGGTCAAGCGTATTGCGCTAAGCCACCCTCAGGTCAGTTTTACACTTAAACATAATAATAAGGTCATGCGACGTTTCGCCGCAGTAAAGCCGGAGAATCAGGCGCAGCGTCTGGCTCAGGTTGTCGGGCAAAAATTCGTTGATAATGCTACGACGCTGATGCTTGAACATCAGGGCATGAAGATTCAGGCCTGGTTGGGCAATCATACGATGCTTCGAAGCAGCAATGACTGTCAGTTCAGTTTTGTAAACTACCGGGGAATGCGCGATAAACTGATTCTGCATGCTATTCGTCAGGCTTATGAAATGAGCTATGGGGCGGTAGAGCAACCGGCGTTTGTCTTCTACCTTAACGTTGATCCGAAAGAGGTTGATGTGAATGTTCATCCGGCCAAGCACGAGGTGCGATTTCAGCAAAGCCGTCTGGTGCACGATTTCATTTGCAAAGCGGTGTACGATGCACTGTGTGAAGATGTCGGCTCTGGCGCGGCGGTCAGTACGAATATCGATGCTTCAGTGACACACGATTATATCCGCCCGTTAGCAAGACAACATACCGATGTGGCAGAGCGTCAGCCGGCCGGGGCGCAGTATGCGCCGGTGGCTTCTGGTACGCATTCGGCAGGCGGTTCACCAGCAAGTCAGCGGGAACGGCGCTCATCCTCTTATAGCCCGGATTATCAAGCCAGCTTTAATCAGCTGATGACGCCAAAAAGCGACACTCAGAGTGCTGAAGCTCTGTCTCCTAAGGGGTTGCAGCTGAATCTGAGTTATCGGCTAGTTCACGATGAATCGACAGTAATCCTGCTTGGCGCCACTGATTTGCTGCCTGAGTGGTGGCGGCATGTATTAGACCATGGTCGTACCTCACAACCATTGTTGATGCCTGTGGCGGTAGACGCTGATAATATCTGTGCGCCAACAATTTCACGTCTCAATGAGATCGGATTTGTTATTAACAATGTGGCTGGCAAACTGCGCTTGCAGCAGGTACCAGCTGGCTGTCGCCACTTGCCATGGGTGTCGTTATTTCCGCAGTTGGTCAGCCTTCGGGCAGACAGTATCGAAGCCCTGGCGCGCCAGCTTTCTGAGCTTGATATTGATTGGCCCGACGACGTCATCGCGCACATCTGGCAGTGGTTTGATAATCTGCCATTGTCGCAGCAAAATGATATATCAAGGTCACTGGGAACCGGGGTCGATTCTACACAACTGATTGATAAGTGGGGCATGTTTAATGAGTAGTGGCACAGCTGATGCATTGCCTGTCATTGCAATCATGGGCCCGACAGCATCGGGAAAGACAGGGCTGGCGCTGGCGTTAGCAGACAAAATTGACTGTGAAATTGTCAGTGTTGATTCTGCGTTAGTGTATCGCAGCATGGATATTGGTACCGCAAAGCCTACTGCTGATGAGCAGGCTATTGCGCCACACTGGTTAATCGATATACTGGATCCTGCGCAAAGTTATTCTGTTGCAGCATTTTATAAAGATGCAGTACGGTTAATTGGTGAAATTCATCGTCGGGGCAAGGTCCCGGTTTTGACAGGCGGTACAATGATGTACTTTAACGCCTTGATAAACGGAATTTCGCCCTTACCTAAGTCCGACGAGGTGATCAGGGAGGCAATATCTCAGGAGGCAGAGGTTCACGGTTGGGCGTCAATGCATGACCAGCTCAGGCAAGTGGACCCTACTAGCGCTCAGAGAATTCACCCTAATGACCCTCAAAGACTGACCAGGGCTTTGGAAGTTTTTCGAAGTTCGGGACAAACGCTCACGCACTGGCAAAATCAGAAAGTGGAGCCTTGTCCCTACAACATTACGCAGTTTGCCATCGCGCCATCAGATAGAACTGTACTGCATGAGCGAATAGCACAACGATTTGATTTGATGCTGGATGCAGGCCTGATTGCAGAAGTGGAGAAATTGCGCGACAGAGGTGATCTTCATGAAGATTTACCCTCTATACGTTCAGTAGGATACCGTCAGGTTTGGCATTATCTTGAAGGCGCGCTTACATATCCACAAATGCGGGAACGAGGCATTATTGCCACCCGACAGTTGGCAAAGCGTCAGCTGACCTGGCTTAGAGGCTGGGACCAGCTGAACTGGTTAGACACATTTGCTAACGATAATATGGCTAAGATTTTAGCAAAAGTCGCACCTTAGGTGCATGAGTGTGGTATACATTAGGCATGATGACGCCGTAATTGCTCGTCACCTAAATAATAAAAACTAAGGATTTCAGATGGCTAAAGGGCAATCTTTACAAGACCCATTCTTGAACGCATTACGCAAGGAACGTATCCCTGTGTCAATTTACCTGGTTAACGGAATTAAATTGCAAGGTCAGGTCGAGTCTTTCGACCAGTTTGTAATTCTTCTGAAAAACACGGTAAGCCAGATGGTTTATAAGCACGCTATTTCTACGGTTGTGCCTGCTCGTGCCATCACCATGCCCAGTTCAACCCAAGGGGACGCAGACAATATTAAAACTGACTAAACAAAAAGGTACATCGCTTGTTTGACCGTTATGAAGCCGGTGAGCAGGCTGTCCTTGTTCATGTTAACTTTGCCGATGAAAATTCTAAAGAGGAACTGGCGGAATTAGAGCTGCTGGTCTCTTCTGCGGGTGTCAATGCTGCGGATGTATTAACCACATCCCGCAGTGCGCCGCACGCCAAATATTTTGTCGGTTCCGGAAAGGCAGAAGAAATCGCCGCTGCCGTCAAGGCGCATGAAGCCAACGTGGTTATCTTCAATCATGCGCTATCGCCTTCTCAGGAGCGAAATCTAGAGTCTATCTGCAGATGCAGGGTGCTTGATCGCACCGGTCTTATCCTGGATATCTTTGCCCAGCGTGCCCGCACACATGAGGGTAAACTGCAGGTGGAACTGGCTCAGCTTCGACACATTTCAACGCGTCTCATCCGCGGCTGGACCCACCTTGAACGCCAAAAAGGCGGAATAGGGTTACGAGGCCCTGGTGAAACGCAGTTGGAGACGGATCGCCGTTTACTTCGCGGCCGGATAAAATCAATTATCCGCCGGCTCGAAAAAGTACAAAGACAACGTGAACAGGGGCGTCGCTCGCGTAAACGCGCTGAAATCCCTACTGTCTCGCTGGTGGGCTACACCAACGCAGGCAAATCGACACTCTTTAATCAAATTACTGATGCGCATGTTTATGCGGCCGATCAGTTATTTGCTACACTTGACCCCACACTGAGAAAAATTGAGCTTCAGGATGTGGGCCCTGCTATTCTGGCGGATACCGTTGGATTTATCAGACATCTTCCCCATGATTTGGTCGCCGCGTTCAAAGCGACGCTGCAGGAGACGCAGGAAGCGGACTTATTGCTGCATGTGGTGGATGTGTCTGATGCCCGCTATCGGGAAACGATGGATGAGGTAAACGAAGTCCTGGACGAGATCGAAGCAGGGGATAAACAACAGTTACTTATCTGTAATAAGATTGATAATCTTGAGGAAGTAAAACCTCGTATAGACAGAGATGATGAAGGGATGCCTATTCGGGTATGGCTTTCAGCACGTGAGGCAGTTGGCCTTGAACTGTTAAGTGAAGCACTGACTGAATGTCTGGCTCGCAATATGGTAGATTACACATTGCGAATACCGCCTGAACACAGTCATCTACGCGGTGTATTATTCGATCTAAATTGTATCGCTGAAGAGTCTTACGACACGAACGGTGACTGGATAGTAGACGTAAGAATGCCCGCAACTGACTGGAACAAGTTAGAAAAGCGGCTTGATAAAGGGCTATCCGAGTTTGTGGAATTTGAAGGGGCCGTTGCTCAGCATGATAACGACAATTAAAAGACTTAATTTAAACCACTTTATGGAGTACTAGCATGGCTTGGAATGAGCCGGGTGGCAATAAAAATGACCCCTGGAAAAACCGTGGGGGTAAAGATCAGGGACCACCGGATTTGGACGATGTGTTCAAAAACCTGTTTGGTAAATTCAGTAAGGGCGGCGGAAATGGCGGCTCTGGCAAAAGCATGGGCAAACTTGGCATAGGTCTGTTGGTTGGCTTGCTTGTTGTAATCTGGTTTGTCAGTGGTTTTTATACCATTCGTGAAGCTGAGCGCGGCGTAGTGCTGCGGTTCGGCGAGTTCTACACCGAAGTTGAGCCAGGCCTTCGCTGGAAGCCGACGTTCGTGGATTCTGTTATTCCGGTTGACGTGCAATCTATTCGAGATCAGGCATCTTCAGGTTCAATGCTGACCGAAGATGAAAACGTTGTTCGCGTGCAGATGGAAATGCAGTATCGCGTGGTGGATCCGTTCCGCTGGACATTTGCTGTTGAAAACCCTGAAACCAGCCTTAGTCAGGCGCTGGACAGCGCGATTCGCTACGTTGTTGGTCATTCTGAAATGGATGACGTACTAACCGATGGTCGTGAAGTGGCGCGTCAACGTGTCTGGGAAGAACTTCAGTCGATTATTGACCCCTATAATATGGGGGTGTCTATTATTGACATGAACTTCCGTGATGCCCGTCCGCCTGAAGAAGTTAAAGATGCTTTTGATGATGCTATTTCGGCGCAGGAAGATGAACAGCGTTTCATTCGTGAGGCTGAAGCGTATGCCAGAGAAATCGAGCCGCGTGCTCGTGGGCGTGCAAACCGTATGAATGAAGAGGCGCAGGCTTACAAAGAACAAATTATTCTGCAAGCGCAAGGTGAGATTGCTCGGTTTGAAGAATTATTACCGCAATATGAGCAAGCGCCGGAAGTTACCCGGAATCGGATTTATCTGGAAACAATGGAAACCGTATTTGGTAACACCAGCAAGATACTGGTCGATAGCCAGGACGGGGGCAATATAATGTACCTGCCATTGGACAAAATGATGAATAGTAATGGCAGCAGCTCTCAGAACCTGAGAAATAGTTTACCGAATCTACAGGTTCCCGATCTGCAAAATAATAACGGTGGCTCAAATAACAGTAGCCCAAGTTCCGGGCTACGCAATAGCCGTTTCAATAATGGAGGTGAATAAGTCATGAAAAATATCGTGATAGTTGTACTTATTCTGTTAGTCGCATTAGCCTCCGGTTCGCTGTTTGTAATTCGCGAGGGTGAACGGGCTATTGTTATTCAGTTCGGCAAGGTTCAGCGTGACGACCAGACTGGCGATACGCGGGTATTTGAGCCTGGCTTACACCCTAAAATTCCTTTTATTGATTCTGTGAAAAAACTGGATGCACGTATTCAGACACTGGACGATGGTGCAGATCGTTTTGTTACAGAAGAGAAAAAGGATTTGATTGTAGACTCCTATGTGAAATGGCGTATTGAAGATTTTGCTCGTTATTATCTGTCTACAGGCGGGAATAAATTGCAAGCAGAAGCGCTTTTAAAACAGAAGGTTAACAACGGCCTGCGGTCTGAATTTGGTACTCGTACCATCAAACAAATTGTTTCAGGCGAGCGTTCTGCATTGATGGATCAGGCGATGAAACAGGCGTCTACGTCTTCAGACGAGCTGGGTATTGAGATTGTCGATGTGCGCGTTAAGCAAATTAACCTGCCAACGGAAGTCAGTAACTCAATCTTCCAGCGTATGCGCGCAGAACGTGCGGCTGTGGCCAGAGAGCACCGTTCTGAAGGTCAGGAGCAGGCAGAGGTGATTCGTGCAGATATTGATGCAAAAGTAACCGTTATGCTTGCTGATGCTGAACGTAACGCGCGTCAGGTTCGTGGTGAAGGTGACGCACTGGCAGCACAGATTTACGCTTCGGCATATTCCAAAAATGCTGATTTCTATAGCTTCCTGCGTAGCATGGATGCTTACAGAAAAAGCTTCGACTCTAAGCAGGATATTCTTGTGGTGCAGCCTGACAGTGAATTCTTCCGTTACATGAATGATAGTGGTGGCGGTAAAAACAAATAGATATCTTATCAAACCAGCCTTCGGGCTGGTTTTTTTGTGTTCTGATTATAGATACTCTTACTTATCGTTTTTGCACTACCACATCAATAAGACTCCCTGCGTATGTGAGGGCATGAGTATTACATGCTCTTTTAGATTGGTTTTCTTTCGTTGAGTGAACAACACCTATTTTGTTTTTCTGCGCAGCACTAACTGTATGAATTCAAATGACAGGTAACGTTTTTTTCACAAAATGTGCGTCAGGGCGCGCTTTACGCTACAATCGCGTCTCAAAAAAAGATGTCAAACCGTTGTGTGCTGAGCCTGTAGTGTGGAGTCACAGCGAATTAAAGCCAGAGGTATCAGTTTGTCTTCTAATCAATCACAAGCGCGTTCTGCTTACGAAGAGCAGGCGCAGGGCGGACTATTCGCCCGTTTTTTGAGCACCGTAGAGTGGCTTGGAAATCTTCTTCCGCATCCGGTCACCCTATTTGCCATTTTGGCGGTGGGTATTGTTTTTATCAGCGGCATACTGGGCTATTTTGATATAGCCGTTGCCGATCCGCGTCCGGAAGGGGCAAGTGGTCGTAGCACTGATGGTGTTATCAGTGTTGTATCGCTGATGAGTGCTGAAGGTCTTCAGCGAATAGTGACAAACCTGGTGACGAACTTCACTGGCTTTGCGCCGTTGGGCACCGTGCTGGTCGCTTTATTGGGCGTTTCGGTGGCAGAACATTCTGGTATGTTATCCGCTGCGATGCGCGGACTGGTGATGAATGCGCCGAAAAAAGTGGTCACTTTTGCTATCGTCTTTGCAGGTATCGTGTCAAATACCGCCTCGGAGCTGGGCTACGTTGTTTTGATCCCACTGGCCGCCATGATTTTTCATTCATTGGGACGCCATCCACTGGCCGGACTTGCCGCAGCCTTTGCCGGGGTTTCAGCCGGTTATAGTGCCAACCTGCTACTTGGAACCGTCGACCCGCTGTTATCCGGTATCACTGAAGCGGCCGCCCAGATGATCGATCCTGATTATGTGGTTGGCCCGGAAGTGAACTGGTACTTCATGTTTATCAGTACATTTGTAGTGGCCATCATGGGTGCGGTGGTTACGGATAAAATCGTCGAGCCAAGACTTGGTCAATTCGATGAATCACATGCGCCTGCCGGTCTCGAAAAGCAACAGATGGATCCGCCGACCAGACAAGAGAAAAAAGCACTGGCCTGGGCGGGTGTTTCGTTTCTGGTGACCTGTGGGATCCTGGCGCTGACGGTCGTGCCGGAGTGGGGGATTCTGCGAAACCCTGAAACCGGTGAAGTTCAGAACAGCCCGTTTCTTAAAGGTATCGTCGCCTTCATCTTTATCACGTTTGCTATTCCCGGCTTTGTCTATGGTCGAATTGCCGGCACCATGAAAAATGACAAAGATATTATCGATGCGATGTCTAAAAGTATGGGCTCGATGGGTCTATACATCACACTGGTATTTTTTGCCGCTCAGTTTGTAGCATTTTTCAAATGGACAAACCTGGGAACGGTACTGGCGGTGAAGGGCGCTGCCTTGCTTCAGTCGGTCGGGCTGGACGGACCGTCTGTCTTTATTCTTTTCATTCTAATGTGTGGAATGGTAAACCTGTCGTTGGGCAGTGCGTCTGCACAGTGGGCCGTTACTGCGCCCATCTTTGTGCCCATGCTCATGCTATTAGGATATGCGCCGGAAGTGATACAGGCTGCTTATCGGATCGGTGACTCGGTAACCAACGTTATCTCGCCAATGATGAGCTACTTCGGACTGATACTGGCAATGGCGGCCCGCTATCGCAAAGATCTGGGAATGGGCACCCTTATCGCCATGATGCTGCCCTATACAATGGTGTTTATTGTGGGTTGGGGGCTACTTTTCTTCATCTGGGTATTCCTGCTGGGAATGCCAGTCGGTCCAGGCGCCGCAACATACTACGGATAATAAAAAAGGCAGCACGGGCTGCCTTTTTTTATGTATGCTTACCGATCAAAACAGGTCGTCTGACGGTATAATCGTTCTACGACAAAATTCATATTCGTCAGCAGGTTAAATGTCATGAAGTACAAGGGAACTGAAAATTTTTCTCATAACCAGCCGGACAAACTGGGTGTATTGATCACAAATCTGGGTACGCCCGATAGTCCCACTTCCTCTGCGCTACGTCCTTATCTTAAACAGTTCTTATCTGATCCGAGGGTCGTCGAAGTCCCTCGCTTTATCTGGTGGTTCATTCTCAATGGCGTCATTTTAAATATCCGTCCAAGCCGCTCTGCAAAAGCGTACGCCAGTGTCTGGACAGAAGAGGGCTCACCGTTGCTTACTATCACAAAAGCGCAGCACAGTGCTCTGGCTAAGCGATGTGAGGCTGAGTACGGGGACGATGTGATTGTCGATTTTGCGATGCGCTATGGTAACCCTTCTATTGATGAGGCCATTGACAGGCTAATGGCAAAGGGCGCCAGGAAGGTTGTCGTTCTGCCACTTTATCCCCAGTACTGTGCATCCACTACCGCTTCGACATTTGATGCTATTGCCCGCGACTTTACCTCACGTCGCTGGATACCTGAACTGCGTTTTATTACGCAATATCATGATAACCCGGCGTATATTGAAGCGCTGGCCGAAAAAGTCCGGGCTCACTGGGATAAACATGGCCGCGCAGATAAATTACTGATGTCCTATCATGGCATACCTAAGCGATACCTGCTCAACGGCGACCCTTATCATTGCCAGTGCTATAAAACCTCCAGGCTTTTAGCAGAAGCACTGTCACTTAACGATGACGACTACATGACAACATTTCAGTCTCGTTTTGGTCGGGAAGAGTGGTTACAGCCGTACACAGATGAAACAATGAAAGCGTTACCTGCAAATGGCGTGACCGCCGTTCAGGTTATCTGCCCGGGGTTTTCAGCGGATTGCCTTGAAACTATTGAGGAAATCGGCGAGGAAAACCGGGAGTATTTCATGCACGCCGGTGGCAAGCGTTACGAATATATTGAAGCGCTGAACAGCGATAAGAATCACATCGATATGCTCTTCTCGCTGATTAAACAAAATTTGTACGGTTGGTCAGCGACGCAGGAAAATACCGAACGCGCAGAACGGGCAAGGCAGCTTGGAGCAAAACAATGACATCAACCCCGCAAATACCTCAGGAACTGCAAAAGGCGCAGCGTCTGGCTAATACTATGGATTCGGCCTTCAGGATACCGGTGATTGGCTACCGTATCGGTCTAGATGGCATCATTGGCCTGATTCCGGGTATCGGTGATGTGATAACCGTTGCGATTGCCGCCAGAATTGTGCGCCTGGGGCACAAGATGGGCATGCCCAAATCAATGATAAGCAAGATGCTTCGCAATATTGTGCTGGACTTTCTGCTTGGCGCCGTGCCGCTTGTGGGCGACGTGGCGGACTTCTTTTTCAAAGCTAACCAGCGTAATGTAAAGGCGATGGAAAAGTGGTGGCTATCACAAAATAAGCAGGACATTCGCACTAATACCAGTGAACAGCTTAATCAATGGGAGGAAACACAGCGCTCCTAGCGCTTCGCGACGTGCTGTAAGCCTGTTAATCTCGCCTTTCAACTAATCGCTTTTATGTAAGTAGCCGTAGCCATTATCACGCAGCTCTTTGCGCAACTCTCGCATAAAGAAAAGGAGCAAGATAACGGATGAAAGCCTCAGACCTGTTCGTAAAAGCGCTGGAAGCTGAAGGTGTGGAATACATCTTTGGCATTCCGGGAGAAGAAAATCTCGATCTTCTTGAATCACTTCGAACATCTTCAATCAAACTTGTTCTGACCCGCCATGAGCAGGGTGCAGGATTTATGGCAGCGACCTATGGACGCCTGACCGGTAAAGTCGGTGTATGTCTGTCTACGCTGGGCCCGGGCGCCACTAACCTTGTGACCCCGGCGGCCTACGCACAGCTAGGTGCGATGCCAATGCTGATGATCACGGGGCAAAAGCCGATAAAAACCTCAAAACAGGGCCGCTTTCAGGTCATTGATGTGGTGGATATGCTGCGCCCAATCACCAAATACACAACACAGGTCGTCAGTGGGGAACGCATTCCTTCGGTGGTACGCGAAGCTTTTCGTATTGCTCATGAAGAACGTCCCGGCGCTGTCCATATTGAATTACCCGAAGATATTGCCGCAGAAAACACATCTACGCCCTTAATTGCGCCAAGCCTTTCACGTCGCCCGATTGCGGAATACAAGGCAATCAACCGGGCCGTAGAGATGATTGAGCAGGCGACATCGCCACTTCTGCTAATTGGGGCAGGGGCGAATCGCAAACTCACCGCTAAAATGCTACGCCAGTTTGTTGATAAAACGGGTATCCCGTTTGTCACAACGCAAATGGGCAAGGGAGTGTTAAATGAAAGTGATCCGCTGTTTGCCGGCAATACCGCTTTGTCAGATGGTGACTTTGTGCACAGGGCTATCGACCGCGCTGATCTGATCATTAACGTAGGCCATGATGTTGTAGAGAAACCACCGTTTTTCATGCATCCCGATGAAAAGCAAAAGGTTATTCACATTAACTTTGACTCGGCTGCGGTCGATCCTGTTTATTTCCCACAGTTAGAGGTGGTAGGCGACATTGCTAACAGTATCTGGCAGATAAAAGAAGACCTGATACCTCAGGATAGCTGGAAGCTTGATTTCTATAAAGACGTCCATGACGCTTACGTGAAACACAGAACCGTCGCCGAGGATGATGATCGTTTCCCGGTTCTGCCAGAGCGGTTTGTCCGTGATGTCAGAAAAGTGATGCCCGAAAACGGTATTGTGACGTTAGACAATGGTGTCTACAAAATCTGGTTTGCCAGAAATTATCCGGCTTACTCGCCCAATACGCTGTTGCTGGATAACGCGCTTGCCAGCATGGGAGCTGGCCTGCCTTCAGCCATCGGTGCAAAACTGGTTCACCCGGATGTACCCGTGGTTAGTGTATGCGGTGATGGCGGCTTCATGATGAACAGCCAGGAGCTGGAAACCGCAGTTCGCCTGAATCTTGATCTTGTAGTCATTGTACTTAGAGATGATGCCTACGGGATGATCAAATGGAAACAGTCCCACATGCAACTGGACAATTTCGGCCTGGACTACGGCAATCCGGATCTAGTCAGATACGCAGAATCTTATGGTGCAAAAGGCTGGCGGATTGAGCAAACCAGTGAGGTGGCTTCCACGCTCAAGCATTGTCTGGAAACACCAGGCGTCCACCTGATTGACTGTCCTGTGGATTACAGTCTCAATGATGAAACGCTCAATCGTACAATCAAAGAATTAAGCGCAAAGCTTTAAGGAGCTCCGGTATGTTGAAAGACAGCTATCCCTACTATCTGGCGAATGAGCCGGTATACGCAAACGAAGATTTAGAAGTTACCAACAAATTCACTCAGAAAGTGGCAACGAAGGTAGCGAAAGCAGGTGCCGATGTCATTGATCAGGCTATTGCAGCAGCTGAGAAAGCGCAGCCGGCGATGACAAAGCTTACGCCCTTTGAGCGTAAAGCCGTACTGGATCATTGTGTAAAACGCTTTGAAGAGCGTGAAGATGAGCTGGCCAAAGCATTGTGTATAGAAGCAGGCAAACCCATCAAAGATGCCCGGGGTGAGGTTACACGTCTTATCGATACGTTCCGGATTGCTTCAGAAGAAAGTGTTCGGATAAATGGCGAAGTTATCAACCTGGAAATATCAGAACGGGCACGCGGCTATCAGGGCATGACAAAAAAAGTGCCAATTGGACCCTGCTCGTTTATATCGCCGTTTAACTTTCCTCTTAATCTTACTGCTCACAAAGTCGCACCAGCAATCGCCGCTGGGTGCACATTTGTATTAAAACCTGCCTCAAAAACACCGATTGGTGCGTTAATCATTGGTGAAATTCTGGCAGAGACCGATTTACCCAAAGGCGCGTTTTCTATTTTGCCTTGCAGTCGTGATGGTGCTGATCTGTTTACCACCGATGAACGCCTTAAGTTATTAAGCTTTACAGGCTCACCGGATGTGGGTTGGGAGCTTAAAGCGAAGGCCGGCAAGAAACCGGTAGTACTGGAGCTGGGTGGTAACGCCGCATGCGTGGTAGATGAGGACGCTGATATTGATGATGCTATCGATCGCATTATCGTTGGTGCCTATTATCAGTCGGGACAAAGTTGTATCAGTGTTCAGCGCTTACTTATCCACGATAGCCTCTATGATACCTTCAAGGAAAAATATGTAGAGCGTGTGGCCGGTTTAGTCTCTGGCGATCCGATGGATGAAGATACCTTTATCGGGCCGATGATAGCGGAGTCTGAGGCAGAGCGTCTGCATAACTGGATTAACCACGCCAAAGAGCAGGGAGCGACAATTCTAGCCGGCGGCGGCAGAGATGGCGCAATGCTGGAAGCTACCGTCATGGAAAATGTACCAAAGGACTGTGATGTTAGTCAGGAAGAGGCATTTGGCCCGGTATCCGTGCTATATAAATTCAGCGATTACGACGAGGCGCTTAAAGAGGTGAATAACAGCCGGTACGGGTTGCAGGCTGGCATTTTTACCCGGGATATCTACAAGATACAGCAAGCCTGGGATGAGCTTGATGTTGGTGGTGTCATTATTGGCGACGTGCCCAGCTGGCGGGTAGATAACATGCCTTACGGCGGCGTGAAAGATTCCGGGCTGGGGCGCGAAGGTATTCGTTATGCTATTGAAGACATGACAGAAACCCGTTTACTGGTTATTCGTCGGCCCTGATACAGACCTGCTAATTAAGCCGCTGGCTCTGTAGCGTACGCTTCTAGTAAAGAAAGTGGCACTACATCCAGCGCTTTTTTATTGGTCGCCGACAACACCACTTTCGGTGCAACGCCAGCCTGGTGTGCCTCAAGCCAGCGCGATGCACACAAGCACCACCGGTCGCCCGCGTTCAGCCCCGGAAATGCCAGTTCAGGTTTCGGCGATGACAAGTCATTGCCCCGGCGTAATGAAAATGTCAGGAACGGCTCATCAACAATAGCGCAAATACTATGGTTGCCCAGATCCGCAGCAGGAACTGAGCAAAAACCTTCGCGGGTAAACCCTGAATTGCCACAGCAAAGCATCAGTGGTTTGCCAAAAACATTCTTTTCATTAGCCATAATTTATTCCTGTCTAATCAATTCCCTGGCTTTGAGAGTATAAAATTGCATCAGTTATAGCAACAGTTACGACCTATTCATTAGAGGGACTTTTATGCTGGATAAAAGTAAAAAGGGCACACCTCGGGAAAAGCAGAATTATTCTGATGAGGAAATTGCCCGTTTTGACGAGCTGGCAGAATCCTGGTGGGACCCCGAGGGTGAATATAAAACCGCGCTTGAGTTTAATCGCGCCAGAACCACAATCATGATTCATGAAATTTGCCATCACTTTGGCCGCTCTCCGGGCATGCCCAATCCGTTTCATGATTTGAAAATTCTGGATGTAGGATGTGGCGGTGGCCTGATCAGCGAAGCCATGGCAAAAGAGGGGGCAGAAGTCACCGGTATTGATGCCAGTGCTGTCAGTATAGAGGTGGCCAAACGTCATGCGCAGCAGTCAAACCTGACTATCGATTACAGACACTGTCTGGTTGAAGAAATGAGCGACGACACACACTACGATGTGGTGATAAATGCCGAGGTGGTAGAGCATGTACCTGACCAAAAAGCATTGATAAAAGATTCAACGCGACTGGTACGTCCCGGCGGAATGCTTATTGTAGCGACTCTGAATCGAACATTTGCTAGTTATCTCATTGCAATTCTGGGCGCTGAGTACATCATGGGTTACCTGCCAAAAGGTACGCACTCATGGCGTAAATTTGTCAAACCCCGACAACTGGATAAATGGGTTGGCAGAGACTTTTATAAAACCTTCAAGTGCGGCATGGCGATGAACCCGTTCAATCAGAAATGGCGACGCAGCCGCGGCATGCGGGTCAATTATATGCAGTGCTATCACTATTCAGAAAAATGATATACGTCGCTTTGCCAAGATAATTTGACTATCTTTTGTGCATCGTTAATCTGGATTTAAACGGCGATATGGAGAGCGGTGATGAAAATTTATGAAACACGAACAGCCCCGAATCCTCGGCGTGTCAGAATGTTTCTGGCCGAAAAAGGCGTAGACATGGAGTATGTGCAACTTGATTTGCAAAAAGGCGAAAATCTGACGGCAGAGATGCGCGCAAAAAACCCGCTGGGCAAAGTACCGATTCTTGAGCTTGATGATGGAACCTGCATTGCTGAATCTGATGCTATTTGTACGTACTTTGAAAATACTGTTCCCGAGCCAGCGCTCATGGGCACGGATGCAAAAAGCAAAGCCGTAATCTCAATGTGGCAGCGACAGGTGGAAATGGCGTTGTTACTTCAGGTAGGAATGTGTTTCCAGCACTCTACAGGTTACTTCAAGGACAGAATGGTACCGGTTGCTGAATATGGCAAACAGGCAGGTATCAATGCGGCAAAATATTTGAATATTCTGGAGCGACGTCTGGAGCTCAATACGTATATTGCCGGGGAAGACTTCTCTATTGCTGACATCACCGCCCTCTGTGCTATCGATTTTGCCCGTGTGGTGGATATACGACTGTCAGAAGAACATAACAATATCCGTCGCTGGTATGAGTTGGTCAACCAGCGTCCCAGCGCTAAAGCCTGATGATTTCGTTGTACACGGCGCCTACGCCTAATGGATGGAAAGCGTCAGTTGCGCTCGAAGAGATGCAACTGGACTATAAAGCGCAGACTGTAGATCTACGCAAGGGCGAACAAAAGCAAAGCTGGTTTACCGCGCTCAACCCAAATGCGCGGATCCCGGTCATCACCGACCATGATAATGCTGATTTAACGCTGTTTGAGTCCGGTGCCATCATGCTCTATCTGGCAGAGAAAACCGGGCTGTTTCTGCCTGCTGAACCCGCCAAACGTTATCAGGTCATACAATGGCTGATGTTTCAGATAGGCGGAGTAGGGCCTATGATGGGACAGGCCAATGTTTTTTACCGCTATATGGATGAGCGTATTCCCAAAGCGATTACCCGTTATCAGAAGGAATGCCGGCGATTGTTCGAAGTCTTAGACCAGCATCTTGGCGACCATGAATACCTGGTAGATGATTACAGTATCGCAGACATGGCAAATTGGTGCTGGGTACGCACGTATAAATGGTCAGGCGTGTCCATAGAAGGGCTAACGCATTTGCGGCGATGGAAAAACAGCATAGAGGCACGCCCGCTTGCCAGAAAAGGTGTGGAAGTACCGCACAAAATTGTTCCTGAGGCGATAGAAAAAGCGGGCAAAACGTTAATTTAACGTACTGGTATTCAGTGCAGGCTATTTCTCAATAAGCTGCTTAACCGCTGACAGCGTATCAGCTTCGTTAGCAGGCTTATCCCAACGAATACGGTGAAAACGCGGAAAGCGCAGCGCAATGCCTGATTTATGGCGTGATGAAGGATGTGCTGCATCAAAGGCCACTTCAACAACCAGCGATTTTTTTACTTCTCTGACTGGGCCGAAACGGCCAACCGTATTGCGTCGCACCCAGTTATCCAGTTTCTTCAGCTCTTCATCGGTAAAGCCCGAATACGCTTTGCCAATTGGCAGCAAGATATCTTCCTCCCACGCGCCGAAGGTAAAGTCTGAATAGAAACTGGACCGCTTGCCGTGACCACGCTGAGCATACATCACCACCGCATCCACCAGCTTTGGCTCGCGCTTCCACTTGTACCACTGCCCCTTCGGCCTTCCGGGAATATAGTTGCTATCCAGGCGTTTGAGCATCAGACCTTCCACTGCGGTATCATCGCTGGCTTGCCTGTATAACGTTTCAAGTGCAGGTTTTGTCGAGACGTCCAGCACAGGGGAGAGGTGCAGGCGCGGACTTTCAGTCTGCCGGACAAAAGCATCCAGTATCTTTCTGCGCTCTGACAATGGCTTATTGTGGTAATCATCATCGCCAATACTCAGCACATCGTACGCCATGAGCCCCGCTGGCAGGCTGTCCATCAGTTTTTTAGCCGGTTTCTTTTTATTGAGGCGCTGCTGTAACTGATTGAATGTGTCCACCTGGCTACCATGCATCACCAATAACTCACCGTCCAACACGCAGTGTGACGTTATGGTGTCTAGCAAATCGGGAAAGGCATGGCTGATATCGTCGCCGGTCCGGCTAAATAAGGCCTTGCCATTTTTAGTGCAGACCAGTTGTACCCGTATTCCGTCATATTTGTATTCAGTTTGCCATTGCGACGGGTCAATTGTTGCCAAATCATTTTCATCAATAGGATGGGATAACATAACAGGGTGAAAAGTCACCTGGTCAGAGATATCGGGTTTGTCAGATCGACCCTCCAGCCACGACAGAAGCTCAATGTATGGCGGATTCACGCCGTGCCAGAGTGCTTCAATTTCTTCTACGCGGGTATCACCGAATCGTGCCAGGATCTGCTTCATGGAACGGGCCGATACGCCGATGCGCAATCCCCGGGTGCCGAGTTTTATCAGCGCCCAGCGCTGTGATGCCGTCATTCTGTTCAGATAATCTGCCAGCAATGGCTTCACCTCGGTGCGTTTGGCGTTCATAAACTCTTCGACAATCTCACCTAAGCCGGGAAGCGCCGTATCATTTACCTCAGAAGGAGTCGGCCACAAGTGTGCAACCGTTTCACTCATCTCGCCCACATAGTCGTAACTAAGTTCAAACAGCACCGGATCGATTCGTTCCAGCATCAGCTGTTTTACCGCATTTCGCTTAAAAAAATCGAAACGCAGGGTGCCGGCCATGGCTGCAATTGCCCATCCTCTGTCGGGATCGGGTGTATTTCTCAGATATTCAATGATTAACGCGGCTTTGGCATTCGTCCCCGGCGTAAAGTAAAGCTGCTCAAGTAGATCGGCAAATGCGTCCATTATCCGGTTTCCTCATCGTCTTCATAGCCAATAAGCGACAATGCTTTAGCCTTAAAGCCCATTTGCGTTGCCTGATGAACCAGTGCATCTTCCCTGCCGTGCGTCACCCACACTTCATCCGGCTGAACGTCTTCAATGGTCTGAATCAGTTCGGGCCAGTCACAGTGGTCGGAGATAATCAGCGGTAGCTCTACCTGCTTTTGTCTGGCCCTGGCACGGATTTGCATCCAGCCTGACGCCACTATCGGGCGAACATCGGGTAGTGATCGTGACCAGCGGTCTGCAAGTGCAGACGGGGGAGCAATAACGACTTCACCGGCCAGGGTCGCCCTGTCCTCCACATCGTTTACGGGAATCAACTTACCCAAATCAACGCCTTGTTTCTGATACAGGGTGCAAAGGCGTATGAGGGCGCCGTGCAGATAGATAGGTTTGATATAACCTGCTTGTCTTAAAGCCAGAATGACCCGCTGGCATTTGCCCAATGCGTAGGCGCCCACCAGATGACAGCGATGGGGAAATACCTGCAGCGATGTTATCAGTTTATCGATTTCTGTCTCGATAGGAGGGTGAGTGAAAACAGGCAAACCGAATGTTGCTTCTGTAATGAAGACATCGCAGGGGACGACTTCGAAGGGCGGACATGTCGGGTCATGACGGCGTTTATAGTCACCGGACACCACCAGGCGACTGCCGCGATATTCAAACAGTACCTGACTGGACCCTAAGATATGCCCGGCAGGGAAGAGCGTCATTCTGACCGGATCGTCAGCGTTGCCCAGCTCCACAGTGTCGCGGTAGGCCATGGCATGAGTTGTTTTTGCCATATCCTCGCCATAGCGCGTTGTCATAATCTGTAATGTCTGGGGGGTGGCATACACGACATCGTGCCCGCTTCTGGCATGGTCTGCATGACCGTGAGTCACGATGGCGTTTTTTACCGGCAACATCGGGTCGACATAAATATCTGCCGGCTGACAATATAAGCCTGCTTCTTCGACACTTACCCAGTCTTGTGGATGCAAATTTCACCTCCCTCTTGGTTTCAAGCATATACGGTGTGCGCTGATATAAGGTTGAATGAAATAAACTTAAGGGCGCATCAGGGCGTAAATACAGCCGGGATGTGACTTACACAAAGCGGGTGGCTTTTATTCTTCCGGATTCCTTTAAACAATGGTTCGAACAACGTGGATGGTCGCTACGTGCTTATCAGAAAAAAATGCTGAGGCAGGTGCCGCAACATGACGCTACGCTGCTCATTGCGCCAACGGGGGCAGGGAAAACCTTATCCGGTTTTTTGCCATCACTGGTAGAATTGCATAATGCGCCCCGGGAAGGGCTGCATACGCTTTACATCTCGCCGCTTAAAGCCTTAACCCAGGATATTCATCGTAACCTGCTTGAGCCCGTTGAGGAGATGGGGCTTGATATCAGTATCGAAACCCGCACGGGTGATACCCCTTCTCATAAACGACAGCGGCAACGCAAAAAGCCCCCTAATATTTTGCTCACCACGCCGGAATCGTTGATGCTACTGCTATCGTACGCTGACGCAGATAAGATTTTTGGCAGGCTGAGTACCGTAATCATCGATGAGGCGCACAGTCTGGTTGCCAACAAACGCGGCGATTTCACCACCCTGGCCCTGGCGCGATTACAATCACTGTCTCCGGCGCTGCGACGAATCGGGCTTTCTGCCACGGTAGCCGACCCTTTTGCCATGGCCGGCTGGCTGGGAAAAACCGGTGAACCTGCGCACGTGATGCAGGTAAAAGCGCCGGTCAAACCAAAAGTCAGAATGCTCAAATCCCGTTCCAGAATGCCGTTCGGCGGCTTTATGGCTCGCTATGCCATGGATGACATCTATGAGCAAATCTGTCAGGCCGGTACTACGCTTGTTTTTGTGAATACCCGCGCTCAGTCTGAGCTTATCTTTCAGATGTTGTGGGAGAAAAATACCCAGGCATTACCTATTGCGCTTTACCATGGCTCACTGAGCAAAGAGCAGCGGCGCAAAACGGAAAATATGATGTCGCAAGGGATGCTCAGAACAATCGTGTGTACCTCCGCACTGGAGCTTGGCATAGACTGGGGGAATGTGGATTTGGTGATTCAGGTGGGCGCGCCTAAAGGCGTGAGCCGTCTGTTACAGCGTATCGGCAGAGCCAATCACCGACTCGATGAGCCCAGTAAAGCGTTGCTGGTACCGGCAAATCGCTTTGAGGCACTTGAATGCCAGGCTGCCATGGATGCCATCAAACAAGGGCAACTGGATGGTGAAGCGCCCATGCCGGGCGCCATGGATATTCTGCCGCAGTTTATTTTGAATTGCGCCTGTAGCGAACCGATTACACCTGACACTATTTATGCGCAGGTGCTCGATGCTGCGCCTTATCAGGGTGTAGCGCGTGACGAGTTTGACAAACTCTGGCAGTACACCGTGGATGGCGGATACGCGCTGCGGGTGTACGATCGATATCAGCGGCTGACACAAAACGACGAAGGGCGCTGGACACCAGCATCTAAACGGGTCGTCCAGCGCCACCGGCAGAATATCGGCACTATTGTTGAGGCTGGACGCCTTAAGGTTAAACGCATCCGACGCGGTAATCAGGGTAAGATCATCGGTGAGGTGGAAGAGTACTTTGCACAGCAACTTGTTACTGGCGATACATTTTTATTTGCCGGCGAAGTACTGAAGTATGAAGCAATACGAGATATGCAATTACATGCGCGGCCGGCCCGGGGCGGCGAACCCAAAATCCCCAGTTATGCCGGTGGGCAGATGCCATTATCGACATTTCTGGCTGAGGGCGTCAGAGAGCTATTACAAACCCCGTCCCGGTGGAAAGCGTTACCGGCGCAGGTACGTCAATGGCTGGATTTGCAACAACAGTTTTCACAGATTCCTGACAACAAGACGGTTCTGGTGGAGCAATTCGAGTACCGTAAAGCCAATGTTGCACTTTACTACACCTTTGAAGGACGTAAAGCGAATCAGACGCTGGGCATGTTGCTGACCAAGCGGATGGAAAGGATGCGGCTTAAACCGCTATCATTCAGTGTCACAGATTATGGGTTATCGGTATGGTCCCTGAAGTCAGTCACTCAGCAACAGGTTGAACAACTGTTTTCGCCGGATATTTTAGGTGATGAGCTTGAAGACTGGATGCTGCAGGCACCCATGCTAAAGCGTTCTTTTCGCCGGGTAGCCATTGTCAGCGGCCTGACTGAACAGCGCTTTCACAGCAGCCAGAAAACGATGAAGCAAGTCACATTTTCTACAGACTTAATCTATGACACCTTGCGCGAATATGATCCTGACCATATTCTTCTTGCCGTTACCCGGGCAGATGCAGAGCGAGAGTTACTGGATTTAAAGCGGCTTGCTGATATGCTCATCCGGTTTGTAGGCAAAATCCGTCTGGTAAATCTTGAAAAAGCATCACCCATGTCCATTCCTATCGTGCTGGACGTGCGCGCTGAACAGGTTAAAGGGGCGGGCGCTCACGCACTGATGGAGCAGGCAGATTTATATGCCGAAGCCGAATCTATGCTGGATGAGGTTAAAGCACTGCTCGATGGGCGTAGTACGTGATAAACGAATGAAGCAGGAGTGTCGTGGTAAGCAGTAACGATTGGCTGGAACAACGGGTCGCCTGCAATCAGGCTGTGCCTGCAAAATTTGGTGGCGTCACCTGGCTGTTTGATGCCCGGGGTGTGGCGTGGCTTCCTGCGCAGGATATGTTAATTGTGTCTGACCTTCATCTTGAAAAGGGCAGTTACCTGGGAAGCTTTGGTCATCCCTTACCACATATGGATAGCCGCGCTACACTTGACCGGCTCAGTGCTATCATTGATGACTATCAGCCACGCTGTTTACTGTGTCTTGGTGATAGCTTCCATGATGTTCACGCCGTTTCGCGCATGGACGATTTTGATAAGTCTTTTCTGGCCAGCCTCATCAAGCGGGTTGATGAATGGGTATGGGTGCTGGGTAATCATGATCCGGCTATTCCTGAGGAAATAGCGGGGGCCAGGCAGCATCGGTTACGCGTCGATACAATCGGCTTTTGCCATGAGCCTGAGGCTGACTGGCCGGAATGCTCACACCAGGTTATCGGTCATTTTCATCCCAAAATGCGGGTATCAGCAGGGCGGCAGCGCGTTCGGGGCCGTTGTTTTGTCTTAAGTGACGCGTTGCTCGTTATGCCGGCTTTCGGACAATACACTGGCGGCTTGTGGGTGGACGATCCGGTAATGCACGCTGTATTAAATGGAAAACCGGCCCAACAGTTTCTGCTCAGCGATGAACGTATATTTTCAGTAAAATCTGCAGGCAATAAAAAAGGCAGATAATCTGCCTTTTTTACTTAAATGGTTAGTCTCTCCAGCGCTTAGTGAGGTCGCTATAGGCATCAATGCGACGATCCCTGAAGTATGGCCAGATCCGCTTCACTTGTTCGGTACGGGTTAAATCAAGCTCGACCATCAGCACCTGTTCTTCGTCGGCGTCGGCCTGTGCCAGTAATTCGCCCTGAGGGCCGGCAATGAAACTTTGTCCCCAGAACTGAATACCCGGATCGTTATCTACCGGTGAGGCTTCAAAGCCGGTGCGGTTAGCCACTACTACAGGTACTGAGTTTGCAACGGCGTGGGCGCGCTGAATGGTCTGCCACGCGCCAAATTGTCTCTGACGTTCTTCTTCAGTATCGTTTTTATCCCAGCCAATGGCAGTTGGATAGAACAGAATATCTGCGCCACGCATGGCCATCAGTCGGGCTGCTTCGGGGTACCACTGATCCCAGCATACTAACACCCCAAGTTTACCAACGCTGGTCTGAATAGGCTCAAAGCCCATATCACCAGGCGTAAAGTAAAACTTCTCATAGAAGCCTGGATCATCAGGAATATGCATTTTACGATACTTGCCGGCAATCTCCCGCGAGCGGTCAAACACGACCGCGGTATTGTGATACAGACCAGAACCGCGCTTTTCAAATAACGACGTAACCAGTACCACGTTATATTTTTCCGCAAGTTCACCAAAAAACTCAGTGGCCGGGCCGGGGATGGGTTCAGCTAAATCAAACGCGTCAGTATCTTCCTGCTGACAGAAATAAAGTGTGCTGTGCAACTCCTGCAACAGAATACACTCGCATCCATCGGCTGCAAGTTGCGCTATCTTATCTGCACTTTTCTGCCAGTTGACTGACTTATCGTTATCTTCAACGGCCTGCTGGACCAATCCTATTTTTAACGTCTTAGACGTCATAAACACTCACCCCTTGTTGAAGTTGACTAAGCACTTGCGCGTTAAGCGTATGCCTGGGAATTTGCATTGAAATACAATGAAGACTGCCGAATTGCTGAATAAGTGGCGCACAGTCAATTGGCGTTATTTGATGCTGTGGAAATGCATCTGTCATTACGGCCAGCGCGGTTTCATCTTCTGGCTGACCATATATGGGTACCAGTACAGACTCGTTACAAATCAAAAAGTTCGCATAAGAGGCCGGTAACCGTTCATTATTTTCATTAAACATTGCCGGCAGCGGTAATCGGTACTGTGTATGGTCTGGCAGTTGCTCATGGCATTCCTGACATAATGCGCGTAATCCGGCAAAATGTGAATCATCCGGGCGATTATCGGCAGCCTGAATCACCAGCCCCTGGTGAGGCGTAAAACGCACCAGCGTGTCAATATGCCCATCGGTATCATCACCCTCAAGGTGACCATTTTTAAAAATGGTGACTTTTGATGCACCCAGCACACGCTTGAATACTGTCTCGTAATCGTCCAGTGTCATATCTACATTACGTCGCGGGTTTAACAGGCATTGTGCGGTAGACAATAAATGCCCCTGGTCATTAATTTCCAGTGCACCGCCTTCAGCAACCACCGAGCTTGTCTGTACCGGGCGCTGGCACAATGCTGACAAGTAGCGCTGATTCACCTGATTGTCTTTAATCGCATTAAACTTTTCGCCCCAACCATTAAAGGAAAACTCCACCGGCTGATTGGCGCTATCACCTGCCAGCGTTAAAAACGCGTAGTCACGCATCCAGGTGTCATTGTATTCACCACAAACAAGCATAACCCTGGCTTCGCTGCTAACAAGAGAGACTATTGTCGCTTTATCCTGAGGGCGGCACAGTAAAATAACGCCAGCGCCGGCCGTATTGATGGCGGCTATCAGGCTTAGATACGTGTTGCGGACATCGTCAAGCCACGGGGCCCAGTCGGTGTTCTCATGCGGCCACGCCAGCAAAACAGCGTCGACTTCTGACCATTCAGGAAGAAGTGATGTAGAAGTTGTCATAGATGTACTCATTGTAAAATTACGCGAATTATACTGTGCAAGTAAGCAGGCTTAAATGGGCATTACGCACACCACCTAAGAAAAGTTGTAATTTATCCGGCTGTTCAGCACACCTTATTGCTCTGCCTGCCTGACGGGCCCAGACGCACTATTTTGCGATAGCGTCTGAGTAATACGTGCAGATTTTAGACATTGATATGTTACAATTACCGGATATCGGATGGCTCTGATGACGTTTTGGTTGTTTTGTTTTAATTAACAACTGCTACGCATCTCAGATATTAAATCAATGCTGGCCGGGTACGGTATAAGATGAGACAGGGGTATTAACAAATTTTCATGTTAGCCTTGTCTTATCGTGTTTAAGATAAAACGTTGTTATAACAGTATTAGTTGTTTAGTTAGGATATGTCATGCTAGCAAATGAAGCCGTGGTAGTGCGCGATGCGCTTGAGCCGGTTATCGCTAAAGAAGCGCAAATAGTCAGACAGGCCCTTATCGAAAAAGGGTTGGAAACACCCATGATCGATAATCCGTTATCAGGTCAGGAAAAGCGTGATCGTATTGAAGCCGCAATGACTGACATCATGGATGCGCTGGGCCTTGATCGTAGTGATGACAGCCTGACTGAAACGCCTAAGCGTATCGCAAAAATGTATGTCGATGAGATTTTTGGCGGGTTGGATTACAGTAACTTTCCTAAAATTACTACCATCGAAAACAAGATGCAGCTTAATCAGCCTGTTCAGGTAAGCGAAATAAGTCTGACCAGTACCTGTGAACATCACTTTGTTACTATTGATGGAACTGCATCGGTGGCGTATATCCCCAGAGATACCGTGTTGGGCTTGTCTAAAATTAATCGATTAGTCGGCTTTTTCTCGCAACGTCCACAGGTGCAGGAACGTTTAACCCAGCAGGTGATGGTAGCGATTCAGGCGTTAACAGGTACGGACGATGTAGCAGTGACAATCAATGCTACGCATTACTGTGTAAAGGCGCGGGGTATTCGCGACAATAATTCTTTCACGCGCACATCTGCTCTAGGCGGGCAGTTTGCAACTGATGCAAATTTGCGACGTGAATTTTTTGCCGGTTAATCTCTCTTTTTTACCGCAGGAGAGCGTCCTGCGGTAATTCCGACACCACTAAATTGACCTGCTCATTGATGCCATCCGCTGGCACAATTTCAAGGCCCGTGTGACATTTGTCGCACTTTGCATACTGTTCTGTGTATTTATTACGTAATTCGTGGTGAGCAATGGCATTAATGTGACCGCAATGGGGACACATATACTCATGTTCTGTTGCTGTAGCCATGATAACTCCTGCGCTGAGCGACTCAACCAATACTGCTGGTCGTAATCATTGAGCAGAGATACCTTCAAGAAGCACACCATTAATATGCTACAGCACAAAATTTAATGTTTGAGCAAACTCAGTGAGAGCAGTACTAACCGTCAGGGATAGTAGTGAGGGCTGTCACTGCTCCCTGGCGCCTATTCTGCTAACCACCACTGTTGCTGATAGCCCGCCAGCGTGAGTGGCGCAGTGGTTGAATCCAGAGATTGTGAGGTAATCAAATCGTTCGCGGTTTGTCCTTCCAGCACCTGAAGTAACTGACCTGAAATCTGTTGAGGATGCTCAGAGAAATTACATACGACTAACAGCTTTTCGTTATAGCTATTGCTGCGAAGATACGCAAAACAATGTTGGTTACCGGTATCAAGGATCTGTGTCCGGCTGTCGCCGAAGATACGGTGTGATTTACGGATGAATATCAGCTTTTGCAGCGTGGTGAAAACCTGCTTTTTGGCTGTAATTTCCAGACTATCCTCATCGCAACCCTGGGTTACGTGTGCAATGTCATCGTGCGTGACAGCTACCCGGTTGACCCAGCGATCATCGTGCTTTTTCGCTTCATCATCAAGATAGCTATGGTCATTAAGCAAACCTAATTCATCGCTGGAATAAAGCAGAGGGATGCCGCCGATACTAAATGACACCCCGTACAGCAATACCATTCTTGCTACCGCAACATCCACCTGCGCCTGATCCTGCTCGTCCAGCGCCTGTTCTAAACCGCACAGTGAAGCCAGCGTGCCGCATACGCGACAGTCGCCGGTGGTCGGATTTTCTGCAAACGGTACACCCTGAGCAAATGAGCCTTCGAAGCGACCGGTGAAAAACTGGTTCAGAAAGTAGCGATGGTCATGGGGATTGACGCCCATGTCCCAGGCTACAGCATCGTCAAATGTCCACCCGATGTCATCGTGGCAGCGAATATAGTTTACCCAGGTGGTATCCTGCGGAATGGCAAAGCTCTTCTGCATCGAACGCGTCAGCAAGTTAGTTTTGCGCGTGGCCATCGAGTTCCAGAGCAATGCCATCAGCAGTGGGTTATACGAAAGCTGGCACTCGTCCTTGCGCACGTATTTGACTACTTCATCAGGATGAACAATGGCTTCAGATTTAAACACCACTGACGGGGCTACAATTTGTAAGCAGCAGTTGAAGGTTTGAATGAGCGTATGTGCCATAGGCTGGTTTTCACAGTCGGTACCCATTTCCTTCCAGATAAAAGCCAGCGCATCCAGACGCAAACCTGCACAACCAATGTTCGCCAGAAATAGCATCTCGGCAGTGATCGCGTTGAAAACATCCGGGTTGCGATAATTTAAGTCCCACTGAAAGCTGTTAAATGTCGTCCATACCCATTTTTGCATGGTGTCATTGAAGGTGAAACTGCCCCGACGGACCTGCGGAAAAATTTCCCTTACGGTCTGTTCAAATTGATCCGGCAGCGTACGATCGTCAAAAAGGTAATAGAAATTCTGATGGCGCTTATCGCCCTCCAACGCAGCCTTCGCCCAGGGATGTTCGTCAGACGTGTGATTAAACACAAAATCCAGGATCATGCGAATACCAGCTTTATCCAGCGCTTTTGCCAACTTTTTTAATTGTGCCATAGTGCCCAGGGCGGGGTTCACTTTGCGGTAATCTGACACTGCATAGCCACCATCGCTATCTCCCTCTGGCGACGCGTACAGCGGCATGAGGTGCAGGTATGTAACGCCAAGCGACTTAAGATAGGGGATTTTATCGTGCAGATCTTCAATCGTCGGACCCATCAGATCAACATAGCAGGCCATGCCAACTTCTTGCTCGCCGCGATACCACAGCGGTGAATCAACAGATTTTTTATCCTGTTGTTTAAGTTGCTTATTGCGGTTTTTGAATCCCTCTGCCAACACGTTTACTAGCTGTTGCAGGTAGTAATAGCAGTCATACTGGTGCCCATAAACCTGGGTGTAAAGCGACAACAGACGTTCAAAATGCTGCTCAAGGCGAGCAGTAAATGCCGCTTTATCCTGTGCAGTCAGGCCGCTTAAATCGGATTGGGAAAGCAGTCGTGTCAGACAGGTTTGACTATCGGCCGCATAGTTCATGGGAGACCTCCGCAACAGCATGTACTCGCTGTAATAACAAATTCTTCACAATGGTGTTTACACTTTTGCAAACTCTTGCTAATTTATCTTAAACGATTAAGTTTAAACTTCAAATTAAAAGTTGTTTTAAATCACATCGCACAATAGTCGACGCCGGTTATATTGTGTTAACACAGGAAAGACAACACTATGCAGCAGTCCGGAAATTACCTTATTCGCTGGCTGACGTATCTGATGTTCATGATGTTTGCTATGACCTCAGACTCGGTAGGCGAAATTATCAAAGAAGTGAAAGTTGCCTTTGATGTTACGAATGCACAGGCCAGCCTGATGCATTCTCTACCTATGCTGGGCATTGCGCTTTCTGGTCTTTTTCTTGGTTTTTTGGCCGACAAGCTGGGGCGCAAAACAACCATTGTCATCGGTTTAGCGTTGTTTGGGATAGCCTGTTACAGCTTTCTGATTGCTAACGACTTCATATTTATTGTTTCACTGATGAGTCTGTCGGGCGTGGCCGTCGGCATTTTCAAAACCGGGGCGCTGGCGTTAATTGGTGACATTTCCAGCTCGACACGCCAGCACACAGCCACCATGAATGGCGCTGAAGCCTTTTTTGGGGTGGGTGCCATTATTGGCCCGCTGATTGTGGCATGGCTGATCCACCGTGGCGTACCCTGGCAGTATCTGTATGTCATCGCCGGTGGCATTTGTACGCTGCTTATTGTTGTGGCTGCTTTTGTTCGCTATCCCAAATATGTTGCTTCACATCAGCAAACGGTAGAAAAAGTCTCGCTTAAAAAGTCACTGGCATTGGTGAAAAATCCGTATGCGCTTGGCTTCTCGGTGGGCGCGTTTTTGTACGTTGCGGCCGAAAGTGCAATCTATGTCTGGATGCCCAGTTATCTGGTGTGCGATGCCCTGACCATTCAGGATACCTACGCCTGTTACAGTGAAGGTGCCGCCAGACAGCTGGCGATTTATTCCGTTACCGCGTTTTTCGTGCTGCGCGCACTGGGCCGGTTTGTCGGTATCTGGATGATGGCCCGATTTAACTGGGCGCTGGTTTTAATGCTGTTCAGTGGCGCTATTGTTCTTTGTTTCACTGTCGGTCTGGTGGGGGGCAAACACATTGCGTTATATCTTTTCCCGCTGACGGGCATTTTCATGTCGGTTATTTATCCCACGTTTAACTCTAAGGGTATCAGCTGCTTTGAAAAACATCAGCATGGCAGTGTGGCAGGAGTTATTTTGTTTTTCACCGCCGCGGGTGCAGCTGCAGGCCCGCTTATCATGGGGCTGGTCAGTGATGCCATGGGCGGAGATGCCAAGTATGGCTTTATGGTGGCAACCGGTTTTGCGACCTTGCTGTTTCTGGGATTGTTGTATAACTACATTGCCAATCCGACACGTCAGCGACTGGCTGAGATTGAGGCGCGTGACTACGGCGTGGCGGGGCAACAAAGCTGAGCGCACTGTCGGGCCTTCAGTCAGGTCCGACAGCTGCTTACACCGGCCTCTTTGTGCATTTACAGCTCATACAGCTCCAGCGGTAATTTGTCCGGATCAGCAAAAAATGTGAACCGTTTATGGGTATAGGGATCAACCCGTACCGGTTCTACCTCGATAGCATTGTCTTTGAGATATGAAACAACCTCATCCAGGTTGTCTACCTTGAAAGCCAGATGCCGAAGTCCCTGCGCTTCCGGTCGACTCGGTCTTAACGGGGCATCTTTAAACGAGAATAACTCAATCTGACCGCCGTCTGGCAACGCAAGATCGCATTTGTAGGACTGTCTGTCCTCCCGGTAATTCTCATCAATTACTTCCAATCCCAGAACCTTTGTGTAAAACGCTTTAGACCGGGGATAATCGCCGCATATGATGGCGACGTGATGAATACCTTTTAACATGGTGTCTCCTAAGGGACGTCCTGACCACGGACTGTTTCAAACAACAAATACCAGTCTTCTCTGCTCAAAGATAATGTTGCGGCCTGGGCGCAGGCGTGAATACGTTCAGGATTGGTTGTGCCAATAACCGGCTGGATTCTGGCCGGGTGACGGGTAAGCCAGCCCAGTACAATAGCTTCCGGCGCTACATGGTATTTTTCAGCCAGCTCGCTGACCAGTCTCGCTGTGGCCTCATCGGTTGCGCCCTGTGTCCGGCCACCACTGAAACGGCCTTGCGCTAAAGCGCCCCACGCCTGCAACTGCACATTATGCATCTGACAGTATTCAACGGTGCCAGCGGTAAATCCGGCTTGCCCATAATCTGGCGTATTTACAGAAATCGCCTCTTCCACGAATCCTCGCGCTGCCAGACTTAGCTCCAGCTGATTCGCAACGATGGGCGTATTCAGTGCGCTTTGTAAATATTCCATCTGAAACCGATTCATATTGGATACGCCAATATGCTTTATTTTGCCAGTCGTTATCAGGGTAGCCAGCGTCTGTGCGACTTCATCCAATGCGATGAGCGGATCAGGGCGGTGTAAAAGCAATATATCCAGTTGCTCAGTGTTAAGCCGACGCAGAGAGCCTTCAACACTTTGCGTGATCCACTCAGCCGAGAAATCATAGCGTTTAGGTCCTTTTGCATCAGCAAACCGGATAGCGCACTTTGACTGAAGGATCATTTTATCCCGCAGGTGCGGCTGGTCTGTCAAAAGTTGCCCGAATACGGATTCTGCTTTGCCCAGTGTATAGATATCTGCATGGTCAAAGACGGTAATACCCGCATCAAGGGCCGCTTCTACTGCACCTTGGGCATGCACTTTGTCGTCGCGCGTAAGCGCTGCGTCGTCCCAGCTTCCCCCTAAGCCCATGCAGCCATAAATCAGGTCGCTGGCATTCGGAAAATGATGTTTAAGCATCGTGTTCACCTACAGAATACAAAATGAAAAGTTTATCATGCCCCAATCGGTATCCCTATTAAACTGAACCCTGCTGTAATGTGTACTTATCGTAAAGACAGCAGTAATAAGATAACCATGCTTAATCAGAACTATAGTCAGTCGGTGATGATAAATACACAGCAGTTGGAGTGGGAAACATCACCCGCCCGTAATGTGTGGCGAAAAAAACTGGAGCGAGAAGCCGAAGAGTCGGGAAAAGCCACGTCGCTGGTGAAATATGGTGAAGGCGCGTCGTTTTCTACCCATACCCATCCTGCCGGGGAAGAAATATTTGTGATTACCGGCACATTCAGTGATGAATCCGGTGACTACCCTGCGGGCAGCTACTTGCGAAATCCGGCAAAATCCAAACACGCTCCCTTCTCAGACGCAGGCTGTGAGCTGTTTGTGAAGCTTTGTTATTTTGCGCCCGGTGATGTCCGTTCGGTACGCATTGATTCAAATGTCGCAGGTTGGCAGCAGGGCATGACGAATGCCCAAAAAATCTTGCCGGTGCACCAGTTTAACGAGGAAATCACCCAACTGATTGAACTGGATAACGATGCATCATGGCACCCAGTCATACCCGACAATGGATTTGAAGCGCTGATTCTGTCCGGTGAATTGCGTGAACAGGGTAAAAAAATTCCGGCGTTGAGCTGGCTGCGACGTCCGGCTGGAAAAGACCCGCGCTTTACCGTAGAAAACGGACCGGTACGCATTTTATTAAAGACGGGACATTTGCCCAAACAAGGATAGGCTATGAAAATTTTGCTTTTAGTTCTACTGCTCGGATTATCGCTTTCAGCCTGCACTTCTAAACCTGAAAATGTTGAGCCTGTCTCTGATTTCGATGCGCAGCAATATCTGGGGAAATGGTACGAGATCGCCCGTCTTGACCATAGTTTTGAAGAAGGGCTGAGTAATGTGACTGCCACCTATTCCCAGCGGAAAGATGGCGGAATAAAGGTGGTGAACCGTGGCTTTAATGATGAAGAAGGGCAGTGGGATGAGGCTGAAGGTAAAGCGTATTTTGTTAAAGATGAGACTACCGGCTGGCTGAAAGTCTCTTTTTTCGGGCCGTTTTACGCCAGTTACATTGTTGCCGATCTAGACAAAAATTATCAGTGGTCATTGGTGACCGGCCCCGATAAAGACTATCTGTGGATATTGGCCCGCCAGCCGTCTATGGATGAATCTCGCCTTGAGGCTCTGATAAAAAACGCGGCTTCTATGGGTTATGATACCGATGCGCTGATTTTTGTTAAGCATGATCGTAATCAAAACTAAATGCCGTCCGGATGATATACTCTGCGTTCTGAGATTCGATGTGAACAAAAAACGGACGAGCCGTAGTGATTGAAGAAAAAATAAAAGCGCGGGCAAATGGCCAGTGTGAATTGTGTGGTAGCGATGAGAACTTATCTTTGTACGAGGTGCCTTCGTCACCGACCAGTGGCGTAGACAGTACCATTCTGGCGTGTTCAACCTGCCAGTCTCAGCTAATGGGTGATTCCACACCGGATACAAATCACTGGCGTTGTCTCAACGATGCAATTTGGTCGCCCGTCCCGGCGGTTCAGGTCGTCGCATGGCGCATGCTGAATAAGTTAACTGGTGAACCCTGGGCCCAGGATCTCCTCGATATGATGTATCTGGATGAGCCTATGCAGCACTGGGCTGCTGCAAACCAGGCTGATGAGTCAAAAGCGCCTACCCTGGATAGTAACGGCGTACCGCTGGCCGCTGGCGACACCGTGCATCTGATCAAAGATTTGAATGTGAAAGGAGTCAGTTTTACCGCCAAGCGTGGAACAGCAGTGCGCAACATTGGCTTAAGTGATAATCCTTTGCATATTGAAGGTCGTGTGAACGGTACCCGTATTGTTATCATTGCGGCTTATACCAAAAAAGCGTAAGCACAGAATCTGTTCAGGTAGCTACAGATCGTTAACCGTCACTTACCTGTCGAATATAATGCGACAGGTAAGCTTTTAAGGCATAATAAGACCTGGTTTTAAGATGTAGAAAGGCTTCTTATGCAATCAATTACCCTTCGTACACCGGATGACTGGCATCTTCACTTTCGCGACGGCGACATGCTCAGTGAAACGGTTCCGGCAACAGCCCGATGCTTCGCCCGCGCTATCGTCATGCCAAATCTTGTTCCCCCGGTGACCAATGCAGAGCAGGCACAAGCCTACAAGGCACGCATTGAGGCGGCGCGTCCGTCGGGAAGCCAGTTTCAACCATTAATGACCCTGTATCTTACTAACCAGACAACGGTAGACGACATTCGCCAGGCGAAAAAGGCTGGCGTTACTGCGTGTAAATTGTATCCGGCAGGTGCAACGACCAATTCCGATGCCGCTGTAAAAGGGATAGAGTCGCTTTATCCGGTGTTTGCTGAAATGGCGGAGCAGGACATGCCGCTGCTTATACATGGTGAGGTCACCGAAAGTCATATTGATATTTTTGACCGGGAAAAAGTCTTTATCGACACCCACCTGATACCCATCGTAAAAGCATTTAAGCAACTGAAAGTGGTATTCGAGCATATCACCACAAAAGACGCCGCAGATTTTGTTCTTCAGGCAGACAGCAATGTTGCAGCCACTATTACACCGCAGCATTTGCTGCTAAACCGCAATGATTTGCTGGTGGGGGGAGTCAGGCCACACAACTACTGTTTGCCCGTGTTAAAACGAAATACCCATCAGCAGGCATTGCGCGAGGTAGTTGCTACCGGCTCACCGAAGTTTTTTCTGGGCACCGATTCGGCGCCACATGCTCAGCACAAAAAAGAAAATGCCTGTGGATGTGCAGGTTGCTATAGCGCGTGGAGTGCCATTGAGCTTTATGCTGAAGTATTTGAGCAGTTGGGTGCATTGGATAAGCTGGAGGGATTTGCCAGCGAGCATGGTGCGAATTTTTACGGGCTGCCTCAAAATGATGGAACAATCACATTGACCAGAGAGGCCTGGACTGTACCTGATACTGTGACGCTGCCTGATGGAACGCCGATGGTCCCGTTTTATGCTGGCCAGACACTTAACTGGAAACTTGAGAAAAGCCTGAGCTGATGAAAAAAGGGAGCTGGTGCTTTCTGCTCTGGATCTGTGTAACCGGATGGGCGCTCGGCCATGAAGATAATAAGGTGGCTGTATACACCAATGATACACCGGTCCTGAGTGAGGTCGATGAAAAGGGGAATGTGTCTGGGTTTGCTATTGAAGTAGCCAGACAGGTCATTCACCTTGCCGGACTGGAGGCGGATGTTCAGGTTCGCCCCTTCGCACGGGTTTTGCGCAATACCCAGACCCGTCACTGGTCGATGGCGCCGGGCCTGGCCAGAACACCGGCCCGTGAGGCTGATTTTCACTGGATTACGCCCATTCTTGCCAATCAGGTAACGCTGTACGTAAGAAAAGACCATCCGCTGAATATCGATGCCGTGGAATCGGTAGCAATTCAGCGGGATGATTTTCGTCACAGTATTGCCACCGATTTAGGGATCAACAATGTTGTTGGTTTATCTTCCTGGGAACAGGCGCTGGAAGCCGTAATCAGAAAGCGGGTAGACGGGATGTTGTTAAGCCCGTCGGGCTTTAAGATGCTATGTCACCGGTTTGCCGAAGCCTGTTCACAGGTAGAAGTACTAAATACTGACCGTTTTTTTTATAATTATCTGGCGTTAGGAAAGCTACCGGGTAATGACGTACTGGCCGGTAAGTTGCGCATTGCCGCGGAGCGTTACAAACAAAGCGAAGACTACGACAAGCTCATGAAAGAGACGGTGGGCATTTATGCACAGCGTGGTTTTGAAGCGATTATTCAAAACAAGATACTCACGCTTGCCGCCTCGGAATCACGAGATACTGAGACTGACACAGAGCAGCAGCTATGGGTCCTGGCCGAGGAAACTCCCTTTTTTACCCAATCTGATGGTGCCGGAAATGTTACCGGATATGCTGCGCACCTTGTCACCAGTATTCTGGATACTGCAGGGATGTCATCGCCGATATTAATTACGCCCTGGCCACGCATCATGCGGGAAATGCAGGTTAAACCAAATGTGCTGACGTTTGCTCTGGGCAGAACCCCTGAGCGCGAAAAATCGTTCCACTGGATAACGCCGGTAACCAGAACGCGGCATGGCTTATTCAGCAAACAGGGTGATTACTATGCGTCGTTAGGTGATGTGCCTGATACAAAAATTGTTGCCGGGTTACAAAGTGACTACAGAGTCAGCGCAGCGCAGCGTAAGGGCCTCAAAGTGTTGCAATTCGCTGCCTGGGAGCAGGCGCTTGAAGCCGTGCAATCAGGCAAGGCAGATCTGGTTTACGCCTCGTCACCTGCATTACATATCAGCTGTCAGGCTGCCAGACAGTTATGTGAAAATCTCAAACCAGCCAGTCCGATGAAGCCTGTTACGCTCTATCTGGCAATGTCAAAAAAACACACTACACCTTATCTGGCGGAGCAGTTGCGACAAGCTGCGATGCAGGTAAAAGACTCTTCTGCATATCATCAATGGGCGAAACAATGGAGCGATCAAATGAATTCGTTGAATCATGTGCCGGTTCATATTGATAGCGGCGTTGTTAACTTATGGGCACAGGACTAAATATGCCGCAATTCTCTGATCTTTCTTTAAATGCACAAATCAGTGAAGCACTGACCAGTGCAGGCTTTACAACGATGACACAAGTTCAGGCAGATACCCTGCCTGACTCACTGTCCGGAAAAGATGTTTTAGTTCAGGCAAGCACAGGCTCGGGTAAAACCATCGCGTTTGCGGTGGCCGGACTGAACAAGGTTGATCCTACTGACTATGCTACCCAGCTTCTGGTGATTTGCCCTACCCGAGAGTTGGCCGAACAGGTCAGTCAGCAAATTCGCCTTGTGGGCCGGCAAATGCCAAATCTGAAGGTGCTTACCCTGTGCGGCGGTGTGGCGATGGGGCCACAAATTCAGTCTCTTAAACATGGTGCCTCGGTAGTGGTAGCCACGCCAGGGCGACTGGTGGAGCATGTTTCTAAACGTCGGCTGGCGCTGGGCGCGGTGAAAGTGAGAGTGTTGGATGAAGCAGACCGGATGCTGGATATGGGGTTCGCAGAAGACATTGATTTGCTGTTTTCACTGACCCCGCAACATGCACAGACTTTGTTTTTCTCCGCTACCTACACCGCCGCTATCGAAAAACAGGCGCAGCAATATCTGGATGATCCGGTCACGCACCGCCAGGCTGAGGAAGATGTCCAGCGACCAGACATCAACGAGCTGGTTTACAGAGTGGAAGATAAGCACCGGCTTAATGCCTTAAAAGGTGTGTTGTCAGAAGCACAACCTCAAAAAGCTATCGTTTTTTGTAATACCCGTGTGCAGGTGTCATCTGTTTATGAAGCCCTTGCACAGGAAGGGTTTGCCGTTAAGCAGTTGCAAGGCGACCTTACACAGCAACAGCGCAATGAGGTGCTGATGCAGTTTGCCAGTGACAGTCTGCAGGTATTGATTGCCACAGACGTGGCAGCCCGCGGCCTGGATATCAAAGGCGTTGACTGTGTCATCAACTATACGGTAAGTGAGGATCCGGAGGTGCACATACACCGGATTGGTCGCACCGGCAGAGCCGGCGAGAAAGGCCAGGCCTTTACGCTATGCAGTGAAGCCGAAGAGCCTGCTTTAGGTCGCATTGAACAGCTGAAAGGCGAGAATATGGAGCGCAAAGGCTTTCAGAGCCTGCGCTTTCACGCTAATCGTATCAGAACGCCGGAATTCAGCTGCATCGCAGTCAGTGCGGGGAAAAAACAAAAGCTGCGCCCAGGAGATTTTCTGGGGTCACTTACTCAGGATGCACAAATTGAAGCAAACGATATTGGTAAAATCAGTGTACAAAGCCAGGTAAGTTATATTGCGGTTAAACAACGCAGTGTGAAGAAGGCGATGCGACTGTTTCGCGAAGGCAAAATTAAAGGGAAGCGGGTCAGAGCCAGAAAGCTGCAATAACAGTTAGTGAAGGAATCCAGATGGCTGGCGAAACAGATTTATCCACATTACTGACACAACTCACGCCTGAAATTGATGCACAGCCTTATGGCTTTTGCAGTGTGACAGAGCAACGTTTCAGTCAGTTGCCATTGCAGGCGGTTAAAGGCTTTTATCGCGAGACAGAAGGCATTACCGTTATTGTCGAGATGCAGGATGTCAAAATTTATGGGTTACAGGCTGAAGGGCCATTTGCATGCATCACCTGTAAAGTGCATTCCAGTCTGAATGCAGTGGGCATGACTGCCGCCATGACCGATGCTCTGACGCGCTCAGACATCAGTGCCAATATTATCGCCGGTTTTTATCATGATCATATTTTTGTGCCCTGGGATAAAGCGCAGCGCGCACATCAGGTATTACTGGAATTAACCTGCAAATAGTAAAAAAAACGGGGCCATCGCCCCGTTTATTAATCACCACTGCTACCAGATTTTTACGCGTTCTTCTGGCGGAAGATACAGCGCATCTTCTTTGGTGACATCAAATGCCTCATAAAACTCAGAAACGTTTCTTACCGCACCGTTGGTTCTGAATTTTGCCGGCGAATGCGGGTCGGTTTGTACAAGGTTTCGTAATGCCTCATCACGATACTTAGTCGCCCACACCTGGCCGTAACCGATAAACACGCGCTGGTCACCTGTAAAGCCATCCATCTCTGGTGCCTTCTCGTCATCCAGTGACATGTGGTAGGCTTTCAGCGCAATACTGACGCCGCCCAAATCACCGATGTTTTCACCCAGGGTGAACTCACCATTAACGAAAAGGTCAGGCAAGGCCTCAAACTCACTGTATTGATTAACCAGCATACCTGTGCGGTTTTCGAATTCCTTGCGATCGGCATCCGTCCACCAGTTTCTCAGTACGCCATCACCGTCAAAGGTTGAGCCTGAGTCATCGAACCCATGACCGATTTCATGTCCGATAACCGCGCCGATACCGCCATAGTTAACGGCGTCCTCAGCTTGCATATCAAAAAACGGCGGTTGTAAAATCGCAGCCGGGAAGACGATTTCATTATTCGGTGGGCTGTAATACGCGTTCACCGTTTGAGGTGTCATGCCCCATTCATGATCCCATACCGGACCGCCTTGTTTTTCCAGCATAATCTGGTAATTCACATCGGCATGACGTTTGATATTGCCATACAGATCATCAGCCTCAACTTCCAGCGCTGAATAGTCTTTCCACTTATCCGGATAACCAATTTTCACCGTAAATTTAGACAGTTTGTCCAGTGCCTGCTCACGGGTCTCATCGGTCATCCAGTCAAGCTTTTCAATGCTGGTGCGATAGGCCGCAATCAGATTATCGACCATCTCTTTCATACGCGCTTTAGCTTCTGGCGGGAAGTGCTTTTCAACATAAACCTTGCCGATGATTTCACCAACCGTACCATTGAGCAGCGACACTGCGCGGCGCCATTGCGGCTTCTGTTCATCAACGCCATGTAATGCCTTGCTGTAAAACGCAAAGTTTTCTTCGTCCAGCGCTTCGTTCAGACGGGTGGCATTGGCGTGAAGCAGGTGCCACTTTAAAAATGTTTTCCACGTCGCCAGGTCTGTATCAGTAATCAGCGTATCCAGTGACGCCATAAAATCTGACTGCATGACAACCAGACCGTCAAGATCAGTCAGTTGCGCTTCCTCAAGATACGTCTCCCAGTCAAACTCAGACATTACCGAATCTAAATCGTCCAGTGCGACTTTCTTGTAGTTTGAGGCCCAGTCACGTGTCGCTTCTTTTTTCATGTGCATCTCGGCGATTGCCGTTTCAAGATCCATGATTGTTTTAGCGCTTTGCTGTGGGGTGTCGAACTTTGCCAGCTCAAACATCGTCTGAATATGTTTGACGTATTTATCCCTCAGCGTTTTGGATTCTTCATCATCTTTGAAATAGTACTCACGCTCAGGCAGTCCCAGGCCGCCCTGCCACGCATAGATCATGTACGTTTCGGGGGATTTAAAGTCAACATACTGACCAAGTGCGAAAGGTGCACCAAAGCCGTAACGGTTGGCATAAGCGAAATACTGCGCTAATTGCTTGTAAGATGAAATCTCGTCAATTTTCTTGATCTCACCGCTTAATGGCTCTAAGCCGCGCTTGTTGCGGGTTTCTAAATCCATATACGATTTGTAAAAATCACCAACTTTTTGCTCGTTGCTGCCTTTTTCAAAGTCGCCTTCTGCAGATGATTTGATGATTTCCATAACATGTTCCTGAGACTCATCATGAAGCATCTGGAACGTACCGTAAGATGACTTGTCAGCCGGAATTTCCGCTTTTTTCATCCAGCCGCCGTTCACGTAGGCATAGAAATCATTTCCCGGGTCCACCGAGGTATCCATGTTTTCTTTAATCACCCCGGATGTGAGTTGTTGTTCTTTCTGGCTGTCCGTTTGGGCAGTTTGCTTTTCACTGCTCTGATTTTGTTGTTCAGTGGCGCTCTGTTCAGGACTACAGGCTGTCAGTGCCATGAGTACTGACAAACTTAAAAGTGTCTTTTTCATTATCTTCCCTTTGACGTTGATAAACGTGTGCTTATTTTTAATAGCATGTCCCCACGCGGAAAAACATCATTTATAGTGGAAATACACAAGTTGTAACAACTTAACCGGTGGCACCTGATATAGTGCATATCTGACAACGAGAGGGAGCGGAAAATGGCAGTCAACTTTAACGCAGTTTCAACCTGCGAGTATGCAGATGCCCTGCCCAGAGAGCAGTTTATGGATTATCAGATCCGGTCGCTCTGGCAGCCGGTGCCCGCCATTAGCGGGCCGGCCTTTACCGTTAAATGTGAGGCGGGTGACCATCTGATGCTACATGCTGCAATTTATCGTGCACAGCCCGGTGATATCATTGTTGTTCAGGCTGACGATGCCTTTGCGCTGGCCGGCGGCAATGTATGTGCAATTGCCCAACGACGCGGTATTACAGGCTTTGTGCTGGATGGTACTATCCGCGACTTAGCTGAGGTGCGCGCCATGCAATTCCCTGTATTTGCCCGTGGCGTTATTCCCAAGCCCGGTGCAAAAAATAAATTATCACCGCTAAATGAGCCTGTGAATTGCGGTGGTGTGCGTGTTTGCCCTGGTGATATCATTGTTGCCGATGAAGAAGGGATTGCTGTCATTCCTGAAAGTGAGGCAAACCACGCATACGAAGTAGCTCATGCCCGTGCCCAGAAGGATCAGAGTATGTCACTGGACGCCTGGCAGGAGCAGCACTATGAAAAAGTCCAGTCCACCCTCGCAAGCTTAGGGTTCACCGAGAAGTAACAAGAGTATCTATGTTTTCATTTTTTGAGCGGCTTACTCAGCCGTTTCCCGAGACCTCTCCTGACCAGCCGCCCAAAGGAATAGTCGCGTTTTGTCGGCATTACAGTCAGGGCATGTGGAAAATAATTGCCATTGTGTCAGTGCTCAGTGCCATTGTCGCGATTCTGGAAGTCGCGCTGTTTGGCTTTTTAGGACAAATGGTCGATTGGTTCTCTGAACACGATCGCGAAACATTTTTACAGAATGAGAAGTGGACGTTGGTGGGGATGGGTCTGACCGTACTGGTATTGATACCCGGCTTCATTTTGCTGCGCTCTTTATTCAGCCGGCAAGGATTAATGGGCAATTATCCCATGCGAATCCGCTGGCAGGCCCACCGCTATTTGCTGGGGCAAAGCCTGAGTTTTTTCCATGACGAATTTGCCGGGCGCGTAGCCACCAAAGTGATGCAAACTGCGCTGTCGGTACGTGAAACCGTTATGAAGATCCTCGACCTGCTGGTTTATATCAGTGTCTACTTCATTTCTATGGTGGTATTGATATTCAGTACAGACTGGCGGCTGGCCGTGCCACTCATTATCTGGTTTGCGGTTTACGTGTGTATCTTGCGGGTACTGGTGCCCAAAATTAAACAGATATCTCAGCGCCAGGCCGATGCGCGTTCAGTAATGACCGGACGCATTGTAGACAGCTATACCAACATCACAACGGTAAAGCTTTTCTCTCATAGTCGCCGCGAAGCCAATTACGCGAAAGAAAGCATGGACGGTTTCCTGAAAACAGTTTACCCGCAGATGCGGCTGGTCACGGTGCTGGAAAGCTGTGTGGAGATGGCCAATGCTATTCTGATCTTTGCCATCGGTGCGTTAAGCATTTATTTGTGGCTGCAGCAAATCGTATCGCCCGGTGATATCGCCATTGCGATTAGTCTGTGTTTGCGGCTAAACGGGATGTCACACTGGATTATGTGGGAAGTGTCCTCGCTGTTTGAGAATCTTGGTACCGTGCAGGATGGCATTAATACGCTTTCACAGCCGGTAAGTGTTCAGGATAGCCCGGAAGCGACACCGCTTGCTGTGCGTGGAGGCGCCATCACATTTGATAACGTCAATTTCGGTTACCTTGGCGCCGAAGGCCGTCCCATTAATGTTTTTGAAGATCTCAATATCAATATTCGAGCGGGCGAAAAAGTGGGATTGGTCGGACGCTCCGGGGCAGGAAAATCGACATTGGTTAATCTGCTGATGCGGTTTTACGATGTGCGTAGTGGCGCGATAACGATTGACGGAAAATCCATCGATGCGGTACCACAGGAAAGCTTGCGTGCCATGATAAGTATGGTGACTCAGGATACGTCGTTAATGCACCGCTCTGTCAGAGATAATATTTTGTATGGCAGAACGGATGCCTCAGAAGAAGAAATGGTGGCTGCAGCGAAGCGAGCAGAAGCGCATGACTTTATTCTGACGTTAACTGACAATGCCGGACGAACGGGGTACGACGCGCATGTGGGCGAACGCGGCGTCAAATTATCCGGCGGTCAGCGTCAGCGTATCGCGATTGCCCGGGTATTGTTAAAAGATGCACCCATACTGATTTTGGATGAAGCCACCTCCGCGCTGGACTCTGAAGTAGAGGCCGCCATTCAGGATTGCCTGAATTCAGTTATGGAAAACAAAACCGTGCTGGCTATTGCGCACCGTCTTTCTACTATTGCGCAGATGGATAGGCTGCTTGTGTTAGACCAGGGCAGGGTAGTTGAATCAGGTACGCATTCAGAGCTTGTCGCTCATAATGGCATTTATGCTAAGTTGTGGGCGCATCAGACCGGTGGATTTATCGGTGTAGAGTAAAGTTTTAATCAGCGCAAATGTGTCGCTCGTAAAGGAATTAATAGCGGTATACAGTTTACAAACAGAGGCACGCGCCTGAAGTGGTTGGCGTTATTGGCCGTAGTGGTAGTGGGTACGGGCTGCACGTCTATGAATGGCGAAAAATCAAAAGCAGCAACCGTCAATCCTGTTAGTTGGCAGGCGCATTACAGTGATGTTAGCGTGAATGAGGCGGCAGTCTTTGAGCCGGATGAGATTTATGCACTGCCTGACACCGAGAAAGTGGCGTTTCTCAATTGGTTTCACGCACCACATAATCAATCCCTGGCGCCTCACCAGCGGTTAGCGAAGTATCTGGAAAAAACGCTACATGGTTTTACGTATAACGGAAGTACGCATAATGCCACTGAGGCTGCGATTCTGGATAACGGTAACTGCCTGAGTCTTGCAGTCATTACGGCGGCGCTGGCGTCGGTGGCCGACATAGATCTGAAATTTCAAAAGATGAATTCGCCACCTGTCTACAAAAAGCAGGGCGATATCATGATGCTTTCATCGCATGTGCGCACCAAAGCTTACAATACAGTAAACAAAGAAGGCAGAGACGACGGCTCCTTCCCAAAAGTTCTTGTACCTGCCTCAGTCATCATTGATTACTTCCCCAGTTACGGCAACGTAAAAGGCGAATATGTGTCGCAGGATGCGGTAAGCGCTATGTTTTACAGAAACAAAGTTGCTGTGGCGCTGGTGGACAACCATGTTAGCAAAGCCTTCTGGCTTGCTGACAAAGCGCTGAAGCTGGCACCCAATGATCCGGAAAATGTCAGTGCGATGGCGGTGGTTCTCAGGCGGCTGGATAAGCAGGATGAAGCCGAGCAGCTTTATCAACAGGCGATAGCGCACGACATTACGGACATCACTTTGCTGAGCAACTATCTTTCATTGCTTTCGCGGCAGGGAAGGGAGCAGGAAGCTGCAGAGGTTGGTGAACTTCTGTTACACCAAAATGATGAAAACCCGTACAGCTGGATTACCCTTGCCAGCGAGCACATCGACCGCAGGGAACTGAAAAAGGCACAGTACTTTTTAGACAAGGCAAAGCAACTGGCGCCCTATCTGGATGACGTGTACCGCGAGCAGGCCCGCTGTTTTTTCCTGCAGGAAAAACTGGATGAGGCACATCAGGCGCTTACCAAAGCGCATCAGCTTGCCTGGGATGACCGCTCACGTGCGCTATACATGGCGAAACAAACCGCGCTTGAGTCATTACGCTGAGCGTTTCTGATGGCGTTTACGACGACAAAAACCTTGTATCTAAAACAAGGTTAAGTATAATGCGCATCCCTTCCTTGCGAATCCGCACTTTTTTCTAAATTAAGACGCTCATTCTCAAGGTAAGTGTAAAAAGTTTCTGTCGTAATAACGACATGAAGGGGTGTAGTTCGAATTGGTAGAACAGCGGTCTCCAAAACCGATGGTTGGGGGTTCGAGTCCCTCCACCCCTGCCAAGATTTAATGGTCTGTGAATATCATCACAGATGAACGATGCAGTATTGCTAGGATCGTAACATGAGCGAAAAAACGGAAAATTCGTCCAACCCGTTGGACATGTTCAAATGGGTAATCGTGTTTGCATTACTGGCGGGCGTGATCACCGCAAACTACATGTACGGTGAAATTTCCGTATTGTACCGTGCTATCGCTGCCGTGGTGATTGTCGCGATTGCCGGTTTTATTGCTGCGACGACGGAAAAAGGCAGTGCTTTCATTACTTTTGCAAAAGAGTCAAGAATGGAAGTACGCAAAGTCGTTTGGCCAAGCCGTCAGGAAACCAATCAGACAACATTAATTGTTATGGTTGCAACTGTAATCATGGGGCTAATTTTGTGGGGCCTTGATGGTATCATTGTCCGTTTGGTTGGGTTTATTACTGGAATAGGAGCATAACGTATGTCTGAAGAAAACAAGAAAAGATGGTACGTGGTTCAGGCTTACTCCCAGTATGAATCACGCGTTAAAAAGACGCTGCTTGAATACATTAAAATGCACGAGATGGAGCAATACTTCGGTCAGGTGTTAGTGCCTACTGAAGAAGTTGTTGAGATGCGTGCTGGCCAGAAGCGTAAATCAGAGCGCAAGTTCTATCCCGGATACGTTTTGGTTGAGATGGAAATGAACGAAGACTCCTGGCACTTAGTGAAAAGTGTACCGCGAGTACTTGGTTTCATCGGCGGTACGTCAGATCGTCCAATGCCAATCACCAAGCGTGAAGCCGATGCGATTTTGAATCGTCTTGAAGAGTCTACTGACAAGCCCAAGCCGAAAACCTTGTTTGAGCCAGGCGAAGTGGTACGTGTTACTGATGGACCATTTGCTGACTTTAATGGTGTGGTTGAGGAAGTCGATTACGAGAAGAGCCGTGTTAAAGTATCGGTACTTATCTTCGGTCGTTCTACACCGGTTGATTTGGAGTTTGGTCAGGTCGAAAAAGGCTAAGTCCGAACGTCCGAAAGAATATAGAAAAACGCTGCCCCAGGGCAGCGTTTTTTTATGCTTAATGATCAGCGTGCAAAGGCCGCCAGCGCATGGGTAGAATCAACAGCAAGCTGGACGCGATCACCGGGGCGGAACATGTTTTCGTGAGATACTCTGACTTTCACCTGCGTATTTTCATACTCATCCAGCGCCACCGCACATAATCGTGATCCGCCTTCAAACCGAACCCACACCACCGTGCCGTTTGCTGCCTCATCCTGGTGCCGGATATTGATATCATCCGGTCGCAACAATAAGTCCACGTTCCCAGACGTAGTATCGATAGGGATACCCGGCGCGGCACCGATGCAAGTCCTCACCAGCTTATCCTCGAATGTTCCGGGGACAAAGCTGGCATCACCAAGAAAATTGGCAACAAAACGACTGGATGGCTTTGAGAAGCAATTTTCCGGGGTATCCAACTGAGCTAGTACCCCTTTATTAAGCACACCAACACGATCGCCAATTGATAATGCTTCATCTTGGTCATGAGTAACCCAAATTGCGGGCACATGCGCCTCTTTCAGTGCCTCACGAATTTCCCAGCGCAGACTGTCTTTAAGTGCGGCATCCAGATTAGATAAAGGTTCATCTAAAAGAATAAAGTCAGGTTCATGCGCCAGTGAACGGGCCAGGGCGACCCGTTGTTTTTGCCCGCCGGAAAGTCGGTCTGGCTTCGCATGCCTGAAGTTTTCAAGGCCTAATAAATCCAGCCAGTGGTCGGCAAGTCTTGTATCTTTAAGTTTAAAGCATACATTTTGTTCCACAGTAAGATGTGGAAACAACGCAAAATCCTGAAAAACCATGCCTACATTGCGCTTTTCCGGGGGAATAGATTTTTTTGCTGTAGCCTGCCATTTACCTAACGAGATCTCACCGCTTGAGATCGGAATTAAACCTGCAAGCGCGTGAAGGATGGTTGTTTTTCCACAGCCTGTAGGCCCCACCAGCATCAGAATTTCATCGCTATCCAGCGTAAGGTCAAGATGATTGACGACCAGTGTTTCGCCGTACTTTACGGATAAATCAGAGACTGTGAGCATACGACCTGGCTACTCCTCGTTAAGTTTAAATTTATTGCCACCCTCACCGGTAAGCATGATAGTTAATCCGATACCGGATAAAAAGACCAGTAAAAGTCCCGGAATAGCAGCCATTCCAAAGTAGCCGGCTTCATAGACGCGCCACATGTAGGTAGCCAGCGTTTCAAAACCGGTCGGGCCGAGCATAAGCGTAGCTGGAAGTTCGCGCATGACTTCCAGAAAGACCAGTGCCGCGCCCGCTACCATACCGCGGTACGTGAGCGGCAAGGTGATGCGGCGAAACGCCTCGCGCGGAGAGGCGCCCAAGAGGCGGGCAGCTTTTACCAGTGACGGGTCCAGCCGTTCAGCGGTAGTACGCACCGAGCCAACCGCCAGGGGCAAAAAGCGCAGTACATAGGCGATAACCAACAGCCCGAGCGTTTGATATAAGAAAGGTAACTTCAATCCGACATAGACCAGTGCCGTGCCCATAACGATACCCGGTACGCCGAAGCCGAAATAGGTGATTCTCTCCATTAGCCTGCCAGCTCGCCCGCTAATGGCAGCATGGGCAACAGGCACCGCAAGGATCACTGCAGCCAGTGCCGCCAGCAATGACGCGTAAGCTGAGTTTACTGCATAGCTCATATCAAAATCGCCGGCACCTTCTCGCACCAGCCAAACCAGGAAAATAGCGAGGGGGAATACTATCGACATCAAAACAACTGGCAAACTGGCAATAAGCATGAGATTGCGCTGCCAACGCTTTGGCCATAGCCACAGCTGGCGTCCGGGCCGCTCGGTGCTTCCTTTGATGGTTGATTCAATGAAAAGAACGAGCCCGACAATAACAAGCAACTGAATAGAGAGCATTGCTGCCTGGCTCAGTCCAAAGGCGTTGTATTCGACGAAAATGACCCGGGTGAATGTATCAAGACGCAAAATGGCCGGCGTGCCGAAATCAGACAAGGCGTATAGCGCTGCTAATAATGCACCGGCAGCAACCGCGCGCAGAATCCGTGGCATTACCACCTTGAGCAGTGCTGCAGGCAAGGACATACCCAGGGTTCTGGCCGCGTTGACCAGGCTACCATCAAGGCTCAGTAACGATGCGCGGGTGGTAAGCATCACAAACGGATAGGTGTACAACGACATGACCAGGGCCGTACCCCATAATCCACCTAATGCCGGAGTAGGGATCCCCAGCAGACTTTCAATTTCTCCACCCGGGCCCATGGCAAAATATAGCGTAAAAGCGCCGATGTAGGAGGGCATCGCCAGCGGTGCTGCTAATAACACCAGCCAGAAACGCTGAAAGGGCATTTTGACATAGGTTGTCAGCAACGCCAGCGGCACACCCAGTATTACGGCACCGATAATGGTCAGACCAACCAGTGCCATCGTATTTCCCAGCACTCTGAGGTTGTGGGTATCAAATAGCGCTGAAGTATCCTGAGCAAGTGTGAAGAGCACCGACAGCGGCAGAACCGCCAGAAAGGCTATCAGAAAAGCAAACGGATAAGATTTTGGGATTGAGCTCACAAAACGCCTGCTTCTCGCATCAGATTAAGTGTAGGGCGAAGGTCGGCCAGTTTTCTCAGGTCCAGATCAGGCGGCGTTAGTGTTGATAACTCTGGCAAACCTGTGGGAGATTTAACCCCTTTTACCAGCGGAATTTCATACGCTTCAGAAGACAAATAAGCCTGCACTTCTGCGGAGAGCAAATAACGCATAAAATTAAACGGCAGGTCGCCATCGCTTAACGCCAGAATGCCTGATGCATTCACCAGACAACCGGCGTCCGACTTTGTATATGCCAAATCAACCTTCGCATCAGGCTTGCCAGCTTTAAGACGCAGGGTGTAGTAGTGGTTAGCGAAGCCCAGATCCACTTCCCCGCGTTCAACAGCCATTACAACACCCAATTCACCGGCATAACTCTTTGCATGTTTACTGACGCCCTTGATCCAGGAAAGCGTCGCTTTTTCACCTTCTAAGATGCGCATTGCTGTTAGAAAAGACTGAAAAGATGCATAAGCGGGGGCCCAGCCAATAGACAGGTCGCTGTCAGCCAGCGCCATGATATCGTCAGGTACTTTATCTGCAGTTAGCCGCTCTGTATTGTATGGTAGCGTGCGAATACGGCCGGTTACAGGAGACCAGCGCGGATAGCGAAATCCCGGCTTGAGCTGTTCGTTGAAGTCTTTAGGCAGTGGACGCGCCAGACCAGCATCCGTGATCATGCCGATAGAGCCGGTATCTACAGCCCAGAATAAATCAGCGCGGCGCACACCGGCCTGTGATTCAGCCACAATAGTGTTGGCCAGGGCTGCTGTTGCGCCACGTCTTATCTGTAGATTCAGTTTAGGGTTTCGCTGACGAATAGCATCTAGAACTTTTTCGTACAACCCACCTTCGCCGCGCCCCAGGTAAAGCGTTAAGTCGCCTTCCAAAGCAGGCAGATCCTTTACTGAAATTGCGCCGGCGGTGGCGGCAAATCCCGAGCGAATGCTCATCGGTAACGCTGCCAGTGCGCCTGCGACGGCAAAAGACTGTAGAAATGTTCTGCGTTGCATATCCTAATCCTTAAAACACGTCTTTACGGTTTTGCTCAGCTTTTTCAAGCAAAGACTGCGCGTTATCAAGCTTTTTCTTCATCGTGTCTACGATGCTGCGCACCTCATCCACACTTTTACCATTTTCGATAGCCTGAGGGAGAGTGACGTTAAAATCTTTTTCTAATGCTTCGACCAGTGAAGCGTCCTGTTCGATCAGCGCTCCTTCAATGCCCTCAAAACGCTCCATGTACGTATCATGTACCATCGTCGTGGCAACTTCTGTCAGTTGTTCTGCATATTTGGCCACTACCTTGTCCAGTCGTTTTTCAATATCAGTAATGATTTCCGGTGCTGAAGTAGGTGCTTTATCGGTCGTTTTAATCTTGTCGATAACACCCTTGTCCTGGTAGTGAGCAGCAAGTTTGACAGCCCCTAAGGCCTGCCAGAAAGTTTGGGTAAGCTCGCGCTGATGCTGACGGACTTTTTTCGCATCGTCACCATTTTCAATACCGGTTTTTATACCATAAATATGCTGCCAAATCGTGGCGTAGAGTGGGATATATTGCGTTTCAATCGCAGAATGAAAGTTAACTTCTTCCCAATAATTAATGAGTTCCTGCGTATCGACTGCCTCAGTGCCTTTTGCTTCATAGCGTGTTACCAGGCCATCATACTTCTCTTCGAGCCATGAAACTTCTTCACTGTATTCACTCAGATGGTCCTTCAGATGATTGACCTGATCGGTAATCTGACCATTCGCTTGTACGTTGAACGAAAGCGATGTTACTGATAAGCCAAGCGCAATTGCACCGAAAACAGATTTATACAGAGATTTGCTAGCTGTGTAAGAACTCATAATGTATTCCGTAATTTATGTTTTGAAAATGATACTTATTATCATTTCTATAGTAAAGGTGAGTTCATGGTTCACATTCTGTTGTTTACCGCGCGACGTAAGAATTCTTTGACAAAATTGAGCGGCCCATGACCCGAATGACCCCGATGTCGATGTGACTACCACCACAGCTTATCTACACGGAGATTGATAATACAATTGACAGGGAGAAATAAAGCGAAAAACGTTAATGCTCAATTGCCGAGAAGCACAGGTAACCAGGAAAGCGGGCGGTGAGAAAAAGTATACTAAATAGCGCCGTAACGATTAACAGTGATCTTTTTTCGGTCACGTAAGGCGAAAATTGCTCATAAGGGTTGCGTAGGTTTTAATCACCTTATATAATGCGCGCCCTTTTAAACGTAATGGGGAGCCGAAAACGCAAGTATTCTCGATATTTGCCAGGCGTTAGACCCACCAACGAGAGCAAAGTAAAATGGCTAAGAAAGTAACCGGCTTAATTAAGCTACAGGTTGCAGCTGGCGCTGCTAACCCAAGCCCACCAGTTGGCCCTGCGTTAGGTCAGCATGGTGTAAACATCATGGAATTCTGTAAGGCTTTCAATGCGAAAACTGAAAGTCTTGAAAAAGGCGCTCCGGTACCAGTAGAAATTACGGTATACGAAGATCGTTCTTTTACCTTCGAAACAAAGACTCCACCAGCTTCATTCCTGCTGAAAAAAGCAGCGGGTATCAAAAGTGGTTCTGGCCGTCCTAACACTGAAAAAGTGGGTACAGTTACCCGTGCTCAGTTGGAAGAAATTGCCAACACTAAAGAGCCGGACCTGACTGCCGCTGATCTGGATGCAGCAGTACGTACTATCGCGGGTTCTGCTCGCTCAATGGGCTTGAAGGTAGAGGGTTAATCGAATGGCTAAATTAACAAAGCGCGCACGTCTTATCCGCGACAAAGTTGACGCGACAAAAGAGTACGATATCGCTGAAGCAGTATCGCTGCTGAAAGAACTGGCAACAGCTAAGTTCCCTGAAAGCGTTGACGTTGCTGTTAACCTGGGTATCGATGCGAAGAAATCTGACCAAAACGTGCGTGGTGCGACAGTACTGCCAAACGGTACAGGCAAAGATGTTCGTGTAGCAGTTTTCACCCAGGGTGCAAACGCTGATGCTGCGAAAGAAGCGGGTGCTGATATCGTAGGTATGGAAGACCTTGCTGAGCAGGTCAAGAAAGGCGAAATGAACTTTGACGTTGTAGTAGCAAGCCCGGACGCAATGCGTGTTGTTGGTCAGCTAGGTCAGATTCTTGGTCCACGTGGCCTGATGCCTAACCCTAAAACGGGTACGGTTACTCCAGACGTAGCTACAGCGGTTAAGAATGCAAAAGCTGGTCAGGTACGCTACCGCAATGATAAAAACGGTATCATTCACGCAAGCATCGGTAAGATCGCGTTTGAAGCGGACCAGATTAGAGAAAACTTAGAATCGCTACTGGAAGCATTGAAGAAAGCCAAGCCTTCTTCTGCTAAAGGTACTTACATCAAGAAAGTAAGCCTGAGCACCACAATGGGTGCCGGTGTCTCAGTAGACAAGGCTTCTGTAGGTCAGTAAGCGGTTTCGACAGGCTGAGGTCTGTCTCTCTTAAGGTTTTGGGTTGGAGCTGTTCGTAAACAGCTCCCGTCCTAGACCGCAGGCGCGATGCAGTGAAAGAAGTAAGAGAACTTTCACATTCAATGCAAAGCTTAAACGACAAGCCTGCGCAGACGGTGGTTTGACTCAGACTCTCTGGGGATAAAAACACCGTAGAGCGGTATCAACGGGAAACCGAAGATATCAATCTGTGAACCCTGATGTGGTAAGCAATTTTGTGAACGCATCAGATACAAAGAGGTGAACTCAGTGGCACTAGGTTTAGCAGCAAAGAAAGAGATCGTAGCAGAGGTTTCCGAAGTTGCGTCTCAAGCTCTATCCGTTGCCGTCGCTGAATACCGTGGGATGGAAGTTGCTGAACTGACAGACCTGCGCGTTAAAGCTCGTGAACAAGGTGTATACCTTAAAGTTATTCGTAACACACTGGCTAAGCGCGCTCTGGAAGGCAGCAAGTTCGAAGATATGGATAGCGCCCTGACGGGTCCGCTTATCTATGGTTTTTCCATTGAGGCACCAGGTGGTGCAGCGCGTCTTTTCAAAGACTTTGGAAAAACTAACGGTAAGCTACAGGTAACTGCGCTTTCTATTGGTAATGGCCTGATGGGTCCAGAAAAACTGGATGCTGTGGCGTCACTACCTACCCGCGACGAAGCGCTTGCAAAACTACTTGCAACCTTCAAAGCACCGGTTGGCAAATTCGTTCAGACAATCAACGAAGTACCTACCAAATTTGTGCGTGTATTGGCGGCGATCAAAGACGAAAAATAATTTTCGTTTTTGGAATATTGATTTTTTTAACATTTTAAACCCAGGAGTTTAGAGAAATGGCTCTATCCAAAGAAGATATCTTGAACGCGATTGCTGAAATGCCAGTTATGGAACTGGTTGAGCTAATCGAAGCAGCTGAAGAAAAGTTCGGCGTTGAAGCGACTGCTGCTGTTGCAGCTGCTCCAGTAGCTGGCGGCGAAGCTGCTGCTGCTGAAGAGAAAACTGAATTTGACGTTGTAATGACTTCATTCGGTGGCAACAAAGTTGCAGTAATCAAAGCAGTTCGCGGCGCAACTGGTCTTGGCCTGAAAGAAGCGAAAGAAGTAGTTGAGTCTGCTCCTAAAGCTATCAAAGAAGGCGTAAGCAAAGAAGAAGCAGAAGAACTGAAGAAGCAGCTTGAAGAAGCTGGCGCTGAAGTTGAACTTAAGTAATCTGATTTAGTCAGATTACCTGCCTTAAACGGCTAGGCTGGTGGTTTTTTAGACCACCAGCCTTTTTGCGCTGTAGGGTGTACAGTTTTTAACCCTTAACTGTGACATGAAAAGCGTACTCCGGCTCACCATATAAAAAGCATAAAACCAATAAGTTAACTAATAATTGGTTAAATTTTGTTGTATGCTGGTGAAATCGCCCGGAAAAAGGGTTGTGGAAGTTTGTTGTCTGGACATCTCAGACAGCAGGTTGGGTCATAAATCAGCAGGCTGAGGAACCCATGGTTTACTCTTATAGCGAAAAGAAACGTATCCGTAAGGATTTTGGCAAACGCCCACAGGTACTGGAAATTCCGTATCTTCTTTCAATTCAGCTAGATTCTTTCAAAAAATTTATTGAGACTGATCCTGATGCGCAACATGGTCTAGAGGCCGCATTTCGTTCAGTATTTCCAATTAAAAGTTATTCAGGCAATTCCGAACTTCAGTTCGTAAGCTATCGCCTGGGTGAACCCGTTTTCGACGTTCAGGAATGTCAGATTCGTGGCGTCACCTATTCTGCTCCATTAAGAGTAAAACTACGTCTCGTATTATTTGATAAAGAAGCCGCCCCAGGTACTGTAAAAGATATTAAAGAACAAGAAGTGTACATGGGTGAAATTCCGTTAATGACGGAAAACGGTACCTTCGTTATCAATGGTACTGAGCGAGTAATCGTATCGCAGCTGCACCGTTCACCGGGCGTATTCTACGATCACGATAAGGGCAAAACCCACTCTTCTGGTAAGGTATTGTATAACGCGCGCGTTATTCCATATCGTGGCTCATGGCTTGATTTTGAGTTTGATCCAAAAGATAACCTGTTTGTACGTATTGACCGTCGCCGTAAGCTACCCGCGACGATCATCTTGCGTGCCCTGGAAATGTCCACAGAAGAAATTCTGGAAACATTCTTTGAAAAGGTTCAGGTACGCATCGAAAAAGATTCACTGATGATGGAAGTTGTGCCGGACCGCTTGCGCGGTGAAACAGCACAGTTTGACATCCTTGATGCGGAAGACAACGTCCTGGTTGAAACCGGCCGTCGTATTTCAGCGCGTCACACGCGTTCGCTTGAAAAAGCGGGTGTGACTGAATTGGCAGTGCCTGCTGAATATCTGATGGGTCGTGTTTACGCAAACACTTATGTTGATGAAGATAGCGGTGAAGTTATCGTTTCTGCGAACGATGAAGTAACGCTTGAAAATCTGGCCGCACTGAGTCAGGCGAACATCAAAGATTTCGAGATTCTGTATATTAATGAACTTGATCATGGTTCATATATCTCGGACACCCTGCGCATTGATAGCACGACAAATCGTCTTGAAGCGTTGGTAGAAATCTATCGCATGATGCGTCCTGGTGAACCGCCAACGAAAGATGCTGCTGAGACATTATTTGATAACCTGTTCTTCTCTGACGAACGTTATGATCTGTCTTCAGTCGGTCGTATGAAGTTCAATCGTCGCTTAGGTCGCGATGAACTTACTGGTTCAGGTACCCTTGATAAAGACGATATCGTTTCAGTTATGAAGCGTCTGATTCTTATCCGTGATGGTAAAGATGAAGTGGATGATATCGATCACCTGGGTAACCGTCGTATCCGCTCTGTTGGCGAGATGGCTGAAAATCAGTTCCGTGTTGGTCTGGTACGTGTTGAGCGTGCAGTAAAAGAGCGTCTTAGCTTAGGCGATCTCGATAATATCATGCCTCAGGATCTGATTAACGCGAAACCTATTTCTGCTGCAGTCAAAGAATTCTTTGGTTCATCACAGCTGTCTCAGTTTATGGACCAGAATAACCCGCTGTCAGAAGTTACGCATAAACGTCGTATTTCTGCACTTGGTCCGGGTGGTTTGACGCGTGAGCGCGCAGGCTTTGAAGTACGTGACGTACACCCTACGCACTATGGTCGCCTGTGTCCGATTGAAACGCCGGAAGGACCAAACATCGGTCTGATTAACTCTTTGGCGAGTTTTGCACGCACTAATGATTTCGGTTTCCTTGAAACGCCATTCCGTCGAATCAAAGACGGCGTAGTGACCGACGAAATCGATTACCTGTCAGCTATTGAAGAAGGTCAGTATGTTATCGCTCAGGCGAATATTGCCCTTGATGATAATGGCGCTATCATCGATGACCTGATTCCTTCACGTCACCGTGGTGAGACAGTGCTGATGCCTCGTGCTGAAATCAGCTACATGGACGTTTCGCCACAGCAAATCGTTTCGGTAGCGGCAAGTATCATTCCGTTCCTGGAGCACGATGATGCTAACCGTGCACTGATGGGTGCCAACATGCAACGTCAGGCAGTACCTACATTACGCGCTGATAAGCCGCTTGTTGGTACTGGTATGGAACGTACCATTGCGGTTGACTCGGGTGTAACGGTTGTTGCGAAGCGCGGCGGTGTTGTTGATTACGTTGATGCCAGCCGAATCGTTATTAAGGTTGATGAAGATGAGATGCTTGCGGGTGAAGCAGGGATCGATATCTATAACCTGACTAAATATACGCGTTCTAACCAGAACACCTGTATTAACCAGAAGCCTACCTGTAACGTTGGTGACCCTATCGTGGGCGGCGATGTTCTGGCAGACGGTCCTTCGACCGACCTGGGTGAACTGGCGCTTGGTCAGAACATGCGTATCGCATTCATGCCCTGGAATGGTTATAACTTCGAGGATTCAATCCTTATTTCTGAGCGCGTAGCGCAGGAAGACCGTTTTACCACAATCCACATTCAGGAACTTAGCTGTATTGCGCGTGACACGAAATTAGGTCCGGAAGAAATTTCTTCTGATATTCCTAATGTCGGTGAAGCGGCGCTGGGCAAACTGGATGAGTCAGGTGTTGTATACATCGGCGCGGAAGTCAAAGGTGGCGATATTCTGGTAGGTAAGGTTACGCCTAAAGGTGAAACCCAGCTTACGCCAGAAGAGAAACTGCTACGTGCGATCTTTGGTGAAAAAGCATCAGATGTTAAAGACACCTCACTGCGTGTTCCAAACTCTGTGCACGGTACCGTTATCGACGTTCAGGTATTTACTCGTGACGGCGTTGAAAAAGACAAGCGTGCGCTTGAAATTGAAGACATGCAGCTTCGTCAGGTTAAGAAAGACCTGTCTGATGAATTCAATATCTTAGCCGATGGTACCTTTGCCCGTGCTCGCAACATGCTTATCAAAGCCGGCGTTGAAGAAGGCAAACTGGATAGCACACCACGTGAGAAATGGTTCGAGCTGACGTTGAAAGATGAAGACGCGCAGAACGAACTTGATCAAATTGCTGACCAGTATGCTGAGATCAAGCAAGACTTTGATAAGAAGTTTGAAGCGAAGCGTCGTAAGATTACTCAGGGCGACGATCTGGCTCCTGGCGTACTGAAAATCGTTAAGGTTTATCTGGCTGTTAAGCGTCACATTCAGCCTGGTGATAAGATGGCCGGTCGTCACGGTAACAAAGGTGTTATCTCAACAATCGTTCCGGTTGAAGACATGCCTTACGATGAGTTCGGTAATCCTGTTGATATCGTACTAAACCCTTTGGGTGTACCGTCGCGGATGAACATCGGTCAGATTCTTGAAACTCACATGGGGATGGCTGCCCACGGCATCGGTGTGAAAATCGATCGTATGCTCAAAGAGCAGGAAGCGCAGGCGAAATTACGCGACTTCCTGAAAGAAGTGTACACGCTGGGTGAAAACCACCAGGAAGTAGACATTGATAACTTCACTGATCATGAAGTGAATCGTCTGGCTGAAAACCTGCGTAAAGGCTTACCTATCGCGACACCGGTATTTGACGGTGCACGCGAAGAAGAAATTAAAGCGTTATTGAAGCTTGCGGATATTCCGGAAAGCGGACAAATCACGCTGTTCGATGGTCGTACAGGCCGCTCTTTCGAGCGTCCGGTTACGGTGGGTTACATGTACATGCTGAAACTTAACCACCTTGTTGATGACAAGATGCATGCGCGTTCTACGGGCTCCTACAGCCTGGTAACGCAGCAGCCTCTGGGTGGTAAAGCACAGTTCGGTGGTCAGCGCTTCGGTGAGATGGAAGTGTGGGCACTGGAAGCATACGGAGCGGCGTATACGCTGCAGGAAATGCTGACAGTTAAGTCGGACGATGTGAACGGCCGTACGAAAATGTACAAAAACATCGTTGATGGCGATCACAGAATGGAGCCAGGCATGCCTGAATCCTTCAACGTATTACTTAAAGAAATCCGCTCGCTGGGTATCAACATCGAGTTGGAAGAAAAGTAAGACGGCGTACGCCATAGTTTGATTTGATGGCCCGGCTGTGATGGCCGGGTTATAGAGACTGACTCCGCTGGGAGAGTATTGTGAAAGACTTATTAAAGTTTCTAAAGCAACAAAACAAGACAGAAGAATTCGATAATATTCGAATTGGCCTGTCTTCACCTGAAATGATCCGTTCATGGTCATTCGGTGAGGTTAAAAAGCCTGAAACAATCAATTACCGTACCTTTAAACCAGAGCGTGACGGCCTGTTCTGTGCACGTATCTTCGGTCCGGTAAAAGACTATGAATGTTTGTGCGGTAAGTACAAGCGTCTTAAGCACCGTGGTGTAATTTGTGAAAAATGTGGCGTTGAAGTTACATTAACCAAAGTACGTCGTGAGCGTATGGGTCACATCGAACTGGCCAGCCCGGTTGCACACATCTGGTTCCTTAAATCACTGCCATCTCGTATCGGTTTGATGCTGGATATGACATTGCGTGATATTGAACGCGTATTGTATTTTGAATCTTACGTTGTCACAGAGCCAGGCCTGACGACTCTTGAACGTAGTCAGCTTCTGAACGAAGAAGAATACCTGGATGCGCTGGAAGAAAACGGTGACGAGTTCGACGCCAAAATGGGTGCCGAAGCAGTCTTCGATCTGCTGAAAGTGCTTGATGTTGATGCGGACGTAGCGGCAATGCGTGAAGAGCTGCCAAGCATTAACTCTGAAACTAAGCGTAAGAAAATTACTAAGCGTCTGAAGCTGCTTGAATCATTCCAGCAATCTGGTAATAAGCCAGAATGGATGATCATGACGGTGCTGCCAGTGCTGCCACCGGATCTTCGTCCTCTAGTACCTCTGGACGGTGGTCGTTTTGCCACTTCAGACCTGAATGATCTGTATCGTCGTGTTATTAACCGTAACAACCGTTTGAAGCGTTTGTTGGATCTGGCTGCGCCGGATATCATCGTACGTAACGAAAAGCGTATGCTTCAGGAAGCGGTAGATGCGTTGCTTGATAACGGTCGTCGTGGTCGTGCAATTACCGGTTCTAACAAACGTCCTCTGAAATCGCTTGCCGATATGATTAAAGGTAAGCAGGGTCGTTTCCGTCAGAACCTGCTGGGTAAACGTGTTGATTATTCTGGCCGTTCTGTAATCACGGTTGGTCCTACTCTGCGTCTGCACCAGTGTGGTCTGCCTAAGAAAATGGCACTGGAACTGTTCAAGCCGTTCATTTATGGCAAGTTGGAAGGTCGTGGCCTTGCAACAACAATCAAAGCCGCTAAGAAACTGGTAGAGCGTGAAGCACCGGAAGTATGGGACGTTCTGGATGAAGTTATCCGCGAGCACCCGGTACTGCTTAACCGTGCACCTACTCTGCACAGACTGGGTATCCAGGCATTTGAACCAACTCTGATCGAAGGTAAAGCAATTCAGTTGCACCCGCTGGTGTGTGCGGCTTATAACGCTGACTTCGATGGTGACCAAATGGCTGTTCACGTACCGCTGACACTGGAAGCCCAGTTAGAAGCGCGTGCGCTGATGATGTCTACCAACAACATCTTATCTCCTGCCAATGGTGAGCCAATTATCGTTCCTTCACAGGACGTTGTATTGGGTCTTTATTACCTGACACGCGAAAAAGTGAATGGTAAAGGTGAAGGCATGGTATTTACCAGCCCGAACGAAGCAGAAAAAGCATACCGTACTGACGCCGCTGAGCTGCACGCTCGCGTAAAAGTACGTATTACTGAGTATGATGTTGCCGAAGACGGAACGAAAACAGAGCGTGTAACACTGACCGACACCACGGTTGGCCGTGCAATTTTCTCTCTGATTTTGCCTAAAGGCTTACCCTTTGACCTGATCAATCAGGCCATGGGTAAAAAGCAAATCTCGCGCTTGCTTAACGCCTGCTACCGTACATTGGGTCTGAAAGATACTGTTATCGCAGCTGACCAAATCATGTACAGCGGTTTCCATTACGCGATGATCGCCGGTGCCTCTGTTGGTATTGATGACATGGTCATCCCTGAAGCGAAGAAAGAAATCATCGACGACGCTGAAGCGGAAGTTATCGAGATTCAGGAACAGTTCCAAAACGGTCTTGTTACGGCGGGTGAGCGTTACAATAAAGTTATTGATATCTGGTCAAATGCCAACGAAAAAGTTGCCAAGGCCATGATGGATAACCTTAAGTCCGACATCGTTGTCAACGCAGAAGGCGAAGAAGAAGAGCAACAATCATTTAACTCTGTTTATATGATGGCTGACTCGGGCGCTCGTGGTAGTGCCGCACAGATTCGTCAGTTGGCGGGTATGCGTGGTCTGATGGCGAAACCAGACGGTTCAATCATCGAAACGCCAATCACGGCAAACTTCCGTGAAGGTCTGAACGTTCTGCAGTACTTCATCTCGACGCACGGTGCACGTAAAGGTCTTGCCGATACCGCACTGAAAACAGCTAACTCAGGTTATCTGACACGTCGTCTGGTAGATGTGGCGCAGGATTTGGTTATTACCAACGATGACTGTGGCACGTTCGAAGGTGTGAAGATGTCTCCGCTTATCGAAGGTGGTGATGTTGTAGAACCGCTTCGCGAACGTGTACTGGGTCGTGTTGTTGCAGAAGATGTTTATAAGCCAGGTACCGATGAGGTGCTGGTAGAGCGTAACGTGCTTCTTGATGAAGCACTCGTAGATATGCTTGAACAAAATTCTGTCGACCAGATTCAGGTACGCTCGGTTATCACGTGTGACAATGACTTTGGTGTTTGTGCCAAGTGTTATGGTCGTGACCTGGCACGCGGTCACATGGTCGCTAAAGGTGAGTCTGTCGGTGTAATCGCTGCGCAGTCAATCGGTGAGCCAGGTACACAGCTTACGATGCGTACGTTCCACATTGGTGGTGCGGCATCACGGGCTTCAGCTGAAAACAGCGTACAGGTGAAAACGGCCGGTACCCTTAAGCTGCAAAATGCTAAGACCGTTCGCAACACAGAAGACAAGCTTGTCGTAGTATCGCGTTCAACTGAATTGACCGTTACTGACTCTCACGGTCGTGAGAAAGAGCGCTATAAAGTGCCTTATGGTGCGGTATTGTCTGTGGATGAAAGTGCGGAAGTGAATGCTGGCGATATCGTTGCTAGCTGGGATCCGCATAGTCACCCAATCATTGTTGAGCGTCCGTCGAAGGTCAGCTTCTCTGATATTGATGACTCGAACACGGAAATGCAGCAGGATGAGCTGACTGGTCTGACACGTATCGTGGTTAAAGATCTGTCTAAGGTAAACGCGAAAGAACCTAAGCTGATTCTTGAAAGTGACGAGATTGGTCTGCAGGAAATTCGTCTGCCAAGCTTTACGACCATTGAAGCATCTGAAGGTAAAGTTGCTCAGACGGGTGACGTACTGGCGCGTATTCCTCAGGAAAGCTCGAAGACACGGGATATTACCGGTGGTCTGCCACGTGTTGCTGACTTGTTTGAAGCGCGTAAGCCTAAAGAGCCTGCTATTCTGGCAGAGCACTCAGGTATGGTTGGCTTTGGTAAAGAAACCAAAGGTAAGCGTCGTCTGGTAATTACACGTAAAGATTCCGGCGAGCAATACGAAGAGATGATTCCAAAATGGCGTCAGCTTAACGTGTTTGAAGGTGAACAGGTCGAACGCGGTGAAGTTATCGCCGATGGTCCTGAGTCGCCACACGATATCTTGCGTCTGCGTGGTATCAGTGCGGTATCAAACTATATCGTGAACGAAGTTCAGGAAGTTTACCGTCTGCAGGGTGTAAAGATTAACGATAAGCATATTGAAGTTGTTATTCGACAAATGCTGCGTAAGTGTCTGATCACTGCATCTGGTGACAGCCAGTTCCTGGAAGGCGAACAGGTTGAAGTTGCAAACGTTAAGATTGCAAACCGCGAACTTGAGCGTCAGGGCAAAATGCCGGCACTGTATGAGACACAGCTTCTTGGTATTACCAAGGCGTCTCTGTCTACAGAGTCGTTCATTTCAGCTGCATCGTTCCAGGAGACAACACGCGTTCTGACTGAAGCTGCGGTACAGGGCAAAGAAGACGATTTACGTGGTCTTAAAGAAAACGTAATTGTCGGTCGTCTGATTCCTGCCGGTACAGGCTTTGCGTACCACGAGCGTCGTATGCAAAAGCGTCAGGAGCAACTGGAAGAAATGTCAGTATCTGCAGCAGATGCAGAACAGGCATTAACAGAAGCTCTGAATGCCGAAACCAGCGGTGAATCATCTACTGATGAGTAACTAAGAAAGGGAGCGCTATGCTCCCTTTTGTTACGCGCAAGCAGACAAAATTGGCTTAATTTACATGGCTAACCTTTGTACAGCTTGACAGTATACGCTTTGATCATTAGAATTCCGCGACCCGATTTTTGGACAGTCTCTACGAGATAACAGAAATCAGGCGCGGAATTTTTTATTTCAAAGCCAAAAACGCATTCTGACGAGCACAGGGTGTGGTGGCGTGAAAAATAGCCGCAAAGAATGACCCGGGAATGCTCTCGGGTTTTTGTACTTTTTAATCAGGAGCTAGTTAATGGCAACAGTTAACCAGTTAGTGCGTAAGCCTCGCAAAAAGCCCGTTGAGAAAAGCAACGTAGCGGCTTTGCAAGCTTGCCCACAAAGACGTGGTGTATGTACTCGTGTATATACGACTACGCCTAAGAAACCAAACTCTGCACTGCGTAAAGTATGTCGTGTTCGCTTAACTAACGGTTTTGAAGTTTCTTCATATATCGGTGGTGAAGGTCACAACCTGCAAGAGCATAGTGTTGTTCTAATTCGTGGCGGTCGTGTTAAAGATCTGCCAGGTGTTCGTTATCACACCGTTCGCGGTACACTTGACTGCGCAGGTGTTAACGATCGTCGTCAAGCCCGTTCTAAATACGGCGCGAAGAAGCCTAAGTCATAACGGTTCTCCGTTAGTAAGGCCAAACTGAAGTAACCGAGTTTTGGGTATTCCCTGAATTCATACGGAGAAGAGAAGATGCCAAGAAGAAGAGTCGTAGGTCAACGTAAAATCCTACCAGAACCAAAATATGGTTCACAGCTGCTTGCTAAGTTCATGAATGTCGTAATGCTCGACGGCAAAAAATCTGTCGCTGAAAGAATCGTTTACGGTGCGCTTGATATTGTTGCTGAGAAAACCGGCAAGGCACACCTGGATGTATTTGAAGATGCACTGGATAACATTCGTCCGACCGTAGAGGTTAAATCACGCCGTGTGGGTGGTTCAACTTATCAGGTTCCGGTAGAAGTTCGTCCTGTTCGTCGCAATGCACTGGGTATGCGTTGGATGGTAGAAGCGGCACGTAAACGTGGCGAGAAATCCATGGCACAGCGCCTGGCAGCAGAAATGCTGGATGCAGCAGACAACAAAGGTTCCGCGGTTAAGAAGCGTGAAGACGTGCACCGTATGGCCGAAGCGAACAAAGCGTTCGCTCACTATCGTTGGTAATTTCGCTACTTTTTTAGCGATTAACTGAGAGAGACGTATGCCTCGTAAGACCCCAATTGAACGTTATCGTAATATTGGTATTGTGGCTCACGTAGATGCGGGTAAAACCACAACTACTGAGCGGGTACTGTTCTATACAGGCCTGTCACACAAAATTGGTGAAGTGCATGATGGCGCAGCCACCATGGACTGGATGGAGCAGGAGCAGGAACGTGGTATTACCATTACCTCTGCTGCTACTACCTGTTTTTGGGCTGGTATGAACCAGCAACACGAACAGCACCGCATCAACATTATCGACACGCCCGGACACGTTGACTTTACCATCGAGGTAGAGCGTTCATTACGTGTACTGGACGGTGCCGTGGTGGTGTTCTGTGGGTCTTCAGGCGTAGAGCCTCAATCAGAAACAGTCTGGCGACAGGCTGATAAGTATGAAGTGCCGCGCATGGTATTCGTAAACAAGATGGACCGTGCCGGCGCTGATTTTGAGCGAGTGATTGGACAGATTCGTAAGCGCCTCGGGGCAATCTGCGTACCAATCCAGCTGAACATCGGAGCGGAAGACGACTTTAAAGGCGTCATCGATCTGATAAAAATGAAATCAATCAACTGGAACGCTGAAGATAAAGGTATGACCTTTACCTATGAAGACATTCCGGCTGACTTGATGGATAAGGCTGAGCAATACCGTAGCGAAATGGTAGAGGCAGCCGCGGAAGCATCTGAAGCGCTGATGGACAAATACCTGGAAGAGGGTGAACTGTCAGAAGACGATATCCGCCTGGGTCTGCGTACCCGTACACTGAATAATGAAATTGTACTGGCAACTTGTGGTAGTGCATTTAAAAATAAAGGCGTTCAGGCTGTGCTGGATGCGGTAATTGAGTTTCTTCCGTCACCGACTGAAGTAAAACCTATTACCGGTATCCTGGATGATAAGCATGAAACAGAAGAGAAGCGTCGTGCAGACGATGACGAACCGTTCTCTGCGTTGGCCTTTAAAATTGCCACTGACCCGTTTGTTGGTACATTGACGTTCTTCCGCTGTTATTCTGGTGTGGTCAAGACTGGTGATACGGTCTTTAACCCAGTGAAAAGTAAGCGGGAGCGTTTCGGTCGAATTGTGCAAATGCACTCTAAAGACCGTGCAGAATTAAAAGAAGTTCGTGCTGGTGATATCGCCGCAGCGATTGGTTTAAAAGACGTTACTACCGGAGATACGTTGTGTGATCCAAATCATGTGATCACGCTGGAGCGTATGGAATTCCCTGATCCGGTTATCTCTATCGCTGTTGAGCCAAAATCACAAGCTGACCAGGAAAAGATGGGCATTGCGTTGGGTAAACTGGCCGCAGAAGATCCCTCATTCCAGGTTAAAACCGATGATGAGACTGGACAGACAATAATTTCCGGTATGGGTGAACTTCACCTGGACATCATTGTCGATCGCATGAAGCGCGAATTTAAGGTTGAATGTAACGTTGGTAAACCGCAGGTTGCGTATCGTGAGACGTTACGCAAGGCAGTGGAAGTTGAAGGAAAATTCGTTCGTCAGTCCGGCGGTCGCGGTCAGTTTGGCCACGTCTGGCTGAAAATCGAGCCACAGGAAGAAGGTTCTGGGTATGAATTCGTTAACAAAATTGTTGGCGGTGTGGTACCAAAAGAATTTATTCCTGCGGTAGATAAGGGCATTCAGGAGCAGATGCAAAATGGTGTGTTAGCCGGTTATCCAGTGCTTGACGTTAAGGTCACATTGTTTGACGGTTCTTATCATGATGTTGACTCTTCTGAAATGGCGTTTAAGATCGCCGGCTCTATGGGTTTCAAAAAAGGCGCCGCAGAAGCAAATCCGGTGTTGCTTGAACCCACAATGAAAGTTGAAGTCACAACTCCGGAAGACTGGATGGGTGATGTTGTAGGTGACCTGAATCGTCGCCGGGGCATGATCGAAGGAATGGACGAAGGTGTTGCGGGCGTAAAAATTGTACGCGCAAAAGTGCCGCTTTCTGAAATGTTTGGGTATGCCACCGATCTGCGTTCACAAACGCAGGGTCGTGCGTCATACTCTATGGAGTTCTTCAATTATTCTGAAGCGCCTAGCAATGTTGCACAAGCAATTATCGACGCTAGAAATTAAATCTAAATGAAGGTTCGGTCCGGTCTCACGGTCGGACTTTTAACTTAGGAAACGAGGAAAATGGCAAAAGAAAAGTTTGAACGTACGAAACCCCACGTAAACGTGGGTACAATCGGCCACGTTGACCACGGTA
>NZ_JABBXD010000005.1 GCF_014750655.1 Salinimonas profundi | reverse complement strand
GTTAAGCTAACCTGTACTAATTGCCCGAGAGGCTTAACCATACAACCCAAAGCGGCAAGGTCTGCATGGGTTGTGGACAAGCTAAGACATAAAGTAAGAGTAGTTAGGTTACTCGATAAGATTGAATATCAGACTTTCCCGAATTGTTAGTTTTTAAGTAAGGCTGACTTGACGCACAACAACGTGTACTGATAGTCCTCCTTGCGCAGAATATGAAAAGATATTCTGCACGATAAGTTTTTTGCTTGGCGGCCATAGCGACGTGGCACCACCTGATCCCATTCCGAACTCAGAAGTGAAACACGTTAGCGGCGATGGTAGTGTGGGGTCTCCCCATGTGAGAGTAGCACACCGCCAAGCTCCCATTCTACGAAGAAGCCCACTCATTGAGTGGGCTTTTTTCGTATAAGCGCAGTGTAGCTACGCACATTCACACAGAGGCTCTTGACCAGTCTGACGTTGAGTCGATGCATTCGGACACATCCATGTGGCGCAGTGCCAGTGCGTACGTCCTGTACGCCCGTTCGTTTACGCCCGTTCGTTCCTTTTGAGGTGACTTAACGTCACCTCAAATCTGCTTCGCAAACCGGAGCCTCACCCATCCCTGGTGCATCGTCCAGCTCGGCATTCATGCCTGGCGCTTTACCCATGGTGCAGCTGACAATGAGTGCGTTCCTTGTTAAAGAGTAAGTATCTATGCAGATAAACAAGGGCTAGTTAGCTTCTGACGATGAGGGGATATCCTGGCGCATATCATAGTAGCTCATACTATTTAGCGTATTATAAACGCCCTCAATATTTTGCTCGCGCCATTCTTTAAACATCTTCAAGTGACTGAACTTGGATAGTAGCAGCGATTTTTGAATTGATTGCAGGCTATGACCCTGACGCATGCGCGTTTCAACACCGTTATATAGCGCCCGCAAATAGCCTAAATAACTTTCTACATCTTCGCGGGTTCCAATATCAGCATGTCCCCCGATAAATACATCGAATGGTGGCTCATTTAACACAGCTTCTGTGGATGCAATCATCCCCTCAATGTCATAACCCTTCAGGTTTTTATAAGGCAATCGGTTAAGCGTTATCCAGTCCACTACAAACAAAACATTGGCTGGTTCAAAACGCATGCTTACTGAACCGTATCCATTGTTGCGCCCATAATATTGTAATTTTACCTGACTCTCATCCAGCTTAATTGTAAGTTCATCACTAAACGTGACGTCAGGAAGCGCTGTTGGCAATTGTGTATTGACAATATTCTTAGCTGCCTCACTTTGAGCTACTACTATCGTATCCGCTGCTTTCAGATTCTGCCCGCCCGCAGTATGATCGACGTGATTGTGGCTGTAGGCCATATAGGAAACTGGCACATCAAATTTTTCTTTTATATAGCGTCTGAGGTAGCTGGCAGACTGGGCATCAATAGGATCGGTAACGAAAGCACCTGAGCGGGTAATCATAAATGCTGAATGATATTTGCCGCTGGTAAATCGGAAGACATTATCTTTTATTTTCTCTACCTGATATTGACTGTCGGAAGCGGCGCAAATGCTACCGGAGAAGCTGAGTAGTAAAAGCAGAGCGCTAAGCCCGGGATAGTTAGACATAGATTTCTCCCTGGTATGAGGTATTTATAAAGCAAACAGGGAGCAGTTGATCAGTGAAGAAGTAAAGCGTTAATTGGCAGCGGTGTCCTGCTCGACTTTTGTGTTTAATCGCATTCTGAAAAACAACATCGTTTCTAAAGAGCAGAAAGAAACAAACGCAGCAAATATTATCTGGGGCTTTTCGATGAATTCGAAGACAAAGAATAAGATACTAGCCATAATTGAAAACAACGCGACGCTCGCGTGAATGCTTAATAACCATTTGTGTGTGTCTTTCATATGCCCTCCCTACTAATGCCAGTGAATGTCTGAAACCCGCCGCGTATGTGAACGAAAATTACTTCAGATAGCAGGGCAGATATTACCTCAACTTTTGCACTATGTAGCTATTTAAATACAGTAAAGGTAAAGAATCATAGTTACGGGCTACAAAGATAAAAGGTGCAACTTTTTTACTGTTTCTGTCTGATTGTCTTCATCAGAAAAGGTCCATTTGGTCGGCTGTAATCTGTTCGAAAGAAAGGTCTACATATGGCAGGATACTATCTGCTATAGGTTGAATCTGCTTTTCAATATAGTGCTCATAATCAAGCGGCGAGGTGACATGGTCAATGGGCTGCGGCCCCTCCAAAGTGATAACGTAATGTATGGCGGTAGCCCTGAAGGTATTCTCACTCTTTTCCGTCGGTTTTTTCTGAGATTGAAGCAACAGAGCCGCTTTGACATGCGGGGGACGGCTGCGCGTATATTCTGTAAGTGGTTTACGGAGTCTTTTTTTATACACCAGCTCGGCGTCCCGCTTACCAGTCCTGATTTCCGTGAGTGTCTGCTTGATAAAGGGGATAACGGGCTGTTCAGTAAATACGTTAAGATAGAGTGTTTCCTGAAATACTTTGGCCAACTGGGTCCAGTCTGAGCGCACACTCTCAAGCCCCTTAAAAATGAGCGATTGATTGTTGTCACCATCAGTTACTAATCCTGCATAACGCTTCTTGCTGCCAGTAGCAGCACCTCTGATGGTTGGCATAAAGAATTTGTCATAACAGGTCTCAAATTCCAGCTCCAGGGAACAATCAAGCTGATAGTTTATTTTAAGGTGCTTTTGCCATCGCTTATTTATTTCCTGCTCCAATTGCAGACCGATTTGTATTGCTTCCTGGCGAGATGGAATACCAGAAAGGGTGATGAATAAAGAATCCGTATCGCCGTAGATCACTTCATGGCCCGACGCTTCTACCCACTGAGCTGTTGTCTGCATAATCTCATGCCCGCGAATTGTGATAGAACTAGCAAGGCGGGGATCATAAAAAGGGCATCCGCCACTGCCCAGTACCCCGTAAAAAGAGTTCATCAGAATTTTTATAGCCTGCGAGCGTGGCGCGTCATTTTGCTTTTTGGCTTCATCGCGTTGTCGCCAGAGGTTGGCAATGATATCGGGCAGGTAGTGCTTGGTGCGGGAGAAGCAGGCACCTTTAAAGCCGGGTATAGCGTTGTCAGGTGTGAGTAGCCCTTCTGCTAAACCCATCGGATCTATTTTAAAGGTGCGAATTATCGACGGGTACAGGCTCTTAAAGTCCAACACAAGGACATGATCATAAAGGCCTGGTTTTGAATCCATGACATAACCGCCAGGCGAGGCCAAACCGCCATCATCAGGGCGATTTCCACTTATGTAACCACCGCGGTGCAGATGTGGCAGATAAACATTGATAAAGGCGGCGACCGAGCCGCCGAGTCGCGATAATTCCAAGCCTGTCAGTGTGCTTCGAAGCACCAGAAAGTCTATGAAATTTGTGCTGTGAGCAATCTGGTTAACAAGCTCACAGTCCTGAAAGTTGTAGTCGGCCAGGCCAGTCGGGTCGTCGTGATACAATGCTTTAATGGCGGCAAGTTGGTCGTGCTCTTTTACTAGCTTGCCGGTATTCAGGAGGCGGGCAGCGACGTTATCCAGTGAGAAACTATCAAACTGATATGTCATGGTCTTAAGCGCCTCAATGCCATCAATAACCGCACGACCCGGCAGCTCGACCCAGGTTTGGCCACTGCTCCAGTTTTTCACCTGCAACACTTGGTTATCTCTGCCAAGTGTTAGCGTGACATTGAGCTTTGCAGCACGTCTGGCAAGCACTGCAAAATCAAACTGCTTTACATTCCATCCTGTGATGACATCCGGGTCTGCGGACTGGACCAACTGACAAAGTCGGGTCAGCAGTGTCCGCTCATCAGGAACGGTTTCAAGCGTGTATCGTGTGTTATCTGTATTGACTGTTTGCTTGTGAATCAAAAGCACATGATTCAGGTCGGGGCCGGCTAGGCCGACCGAATACAGGCTTTCGTTTTCATCGCATTCAATATCTATAGAAAGGGTGGTTAAAGCCGGTCGGTAAACGGCACCTTTCACTTTCGCATCAATGAAGGTGCTGTTTGTGCTATTACTGCGTATCGCTTTATAGCTCACACTGCCATAAGCAAAGCGCTCCATTAAAAAGCGGTCCACTAATTTAATATCGGCTTCGTAAAGTGTGACCTGCGCCTCCTCACATAATCGGCGTAACTCATACAGATCACTTTCATGATTAACTTTGAGAAGACACAGTGGTCGCTGGGTGAGGGTTTTTAAGTGTGTGTCTTGAATTGAAACCGCTAACTGATGGCGCTTAAGAAGCTGTTCAATACGGTCGCGATCCTGATGGTCAGCGAAGCATACATTATACTGCGGTTCTGAGAGAAGACAGACTAGCCCCATTTCTGTTGCCAGCCAAAGCTCAACATATTGTTCACCCTGAGCCCGAATCAGTCGTCGGCTCAGAATGTGGCCTTTGCCATAAACTTCCGCTGTGTCAGCGTACTGCATCTTTGACGTGCAGTTGACCGTTATAAATACGGATACGATCTCTGCCTGCTTCCTTGGCTTCATAAAGTGCTTCGTCAGCCAATGCCATTAAGGCTGACGGTGTTTTCGCCTGCTCACCACTAATCAGCCCGATTGAAACTGACAATGTCAGTGCCTCGCGGTTGATCATCGCCGGAATATCTTTTACTGATTCGGAAAACCTGAGAAGAAGCTTGCGGGCATCCTCAACACTGGTGTGAGGAAAGACAAAGAGAAACTCTTCGCCGCCAACTCTTCCCAGTATGTCCGTACTGCGAAAGGTTTGCCGGGCCAGTGCAGCAAAGCTCTTCAAGACATCATCGCCGGCCTGGTGACCATGTTGATCGTTAATTTGTTTAAAGTAGTCCAGATCTAATACTGCCAGGCTGATATCTTCATCATGTCGATGCGCCAGGTTTAACTGTTGCTCTGTATCTTCAAGCGTTTTGCGGCGGGTCAGTAACCCGGTAAGACCGTCATGATTCGCAAGGCTTTCAAGGCGGATCTGATGTCGCTTGCTGATCCGGTGCTGCCAGAGCAGTAATAAACTGATCACTAACAGCAAAGAAACCACTATTGCGGTATACCGTTGTTGTTCCCGTTCTTGTTCTAGTTCAGCCTGCTGACGAAGGTTTTGCTCCTGAAGTAATGCATTCTGTGTGCGCTGCTTTTCAGTATCAAAGGCGGTTTTAAGCTTCATGAGTCGCTGGCTATTCTTTTCCCTCTGCAGACGTTGTTCGTCATCATGCATGGCCAGTAACAGGGTGTAGGCGTCTTCATAGTCGTTTCTTGCTGCAAAAGCTTCGGCTTTAAGATGATTTATCTGAATCTGGTGAGGTAAAAAGGCGTCTCCCTGAGCGATGCCTTCAGCTGCCTTTATCAGAGACAGCGCATTTTCATGGTTACTTTCTATCAGCGAAATTCTGGCTTGCAGCAACAGCACACCGATTTGCTGGTAAGGGTTTTGAGCATCTTCAAACAATTGCAGTGCATCATCCAGATAAGATTTCGCCTCCTCCAACTGCCCGGCTTTAATAAGCTGCTCTGAAATCTGTTGATAGCTGTATGCCGCCCCCTGAATATCCTGAATATCAAGAGCAAGACGCGCAGACTCAACCAGCAACTGCAGTCCCTTCTCAGTATGTTCAAGTTTGAGATGACTTCGACCCAGACCGAAAAGTGTATTTGCTAACTCAAGGCGTTGATCGGTCTGGCGATAGTAAGTCTGTGCTTCTTCAAAGTAAGGTATAGCAAGTGACGGTTCATCGCGGTATTCATAAACAAGTGCAATCATGCCGCTGAAATCGGCAGGGGATAATCGTAACGACGTCTCCTCAGCAAGCCGGTAGCCTTTTTGAAAACTTGATAACGCCTCATCGGTTTCACTCAGCGTCAGGCGCATATAGCCTGCCACACTGTAGGCATAGACCAACAATTCATTTGACTGATTGCGCTCTGCCCAGCGGATAGCTTTCGCTACCTCGTGTTCGCCTTCCCGGGCCCGTCCCAGACCTTTCAAAGCCTCGGCTCTGGCCAGCTCCAAATAAGAATGTAGCCATGGCTGTTCATCATAAGATAGCAACGATAAGCCCTGGTTACTGAAAGTCAGTGCTTTTTCATGCAGCATCAAAGAAGAATAGGCCCGGCTGATAATAAAATAGCGTCCTGCCTTCACCACAGGATCAGTGATTTTTGTAAGTTGGGGAAGCGAGTCGTCAATCACCTGTTGCGGATTATCTCTGACTAATGCCAGTGGCTTCAGGATAGACGGAGGCCAGTCAACGTAGCTACTGACTGCAGAGGTGGCCGTAGCCTGCGCGTACGATAGCGCTGAAAAAAAACACGCGAATGCTAAACACATAGCTCGGAGATAATGCATCCGGCCGCCAAAAAAAATCAAGGTACTCACTCGCTACTACATTTCACAGGCGCCTATAATAAGATGTAGACCGGTTGCAGACAATATTTGACGGGCGATTATGTGCCGCTTTGTATGAGGAATATTGTTTTTATTGCTGATCAGAAAGCCAGGCAGACTGGCTATTCGTACGGTTGACTTGCTGCATCGCGAGCGTATGGTTAAACAATAAATCATTGAATGGAATGATAATGAGTAAGCTCATACTTTGTCTTGATGGCGGGGGGATCCGTGGCGCAGCCACTACGCAGTTTCTGGCTCATGTAGAGAAAATTCTGTTAGATGAGCACGGTATATCGTTACGCGATTGTGTTGACTATTATGCCGGTACCAGTACCGGAGGAATTATTGCGCTGGCCCTTGCGACCACTGATATTTCAATGGCGCAAATTAACCGGCTCTATAATCACCGCAGCGGTAAAGCCATTTTCGCAGAAAACCGGGGCTTTTTTGAAATTGACGGAATAAATGCCCCACGGTATGAGGGAAAAGGAAAAACGCAGTTTTTAAAACGCTGGTTTAACGATGCAACATTATCCAATGCAGCAAAGCGTCAGCGTCACGTACTAACCGTCACGTTTGCGGTAGAACGTCATCAGCCGTTGGTCATAAAAAGCCATCACCCGGAACATGTTCATTTGAATAGTTTCGACGTAGCCGATGCAACTTCGGCGGCGCCGACCTACTTTCCCAGTCGACCCATACCGTTAGGCGCGCCACCGGAACAGCGTTGGCTTATCGATGGTGGCGTGGTTGCAAACAATCCGACACTGTGTGCGGTTGCCGAAGTGCAGCAGCTTTGGCCGGGTATCAGAACAGAAGAGATAACGGTTCTGTCTGTAGGCACGGGAAAGCGAACTCGAAAAATTAACGGCCCCTCAACGCGGGGGTGGGGGGCATACCAGTGGATTCGACAGGGGCAGATTATTGATGTGCTATCTGACGAGCAACTCGTTGCCTATCAGGCAAAAGCGATTCTGGCTGACGGAAACTATATTCGGGTTAATGCTAGTATGCGTGAGCAGCCCGGGTTGCCTATGCCGCCCGATGATGCAATGGATGATTACAGTAAGGACAATATTGCCAGGTTAAAAAAAATGGGGGACTTCTGGTTTCAACAGTATGGCAAAGCTGTGGTCGATATGCTGTTAGGCCAATATAAAGGCCCGTCGCTTGATGCCATCAATTCGCAGACTGGTCGGCCAGGCTAAGTTTCTGCAAACGTTGTAGGCACCAATCTGAGCTGCACTCTCACTATCGGGAAAGCACAAATTAGTTGTCGCAACTTATCTCTTCGCGCACAAAAAAGGGCCACTCCCTGGCCCTGGCGGTCTGGTTATTGGTCAATCAGGTCATTGAAGGCGTCCGGGTCTTCAACATCCTGCTGAAGCTCCCGTCCGTTCACAGGCAACGGTTCATCCGTTGGTGCCTGATTAAATGCCGAACGAACATATTCTGATGTTGACACCTGTTGTGTTTCAATGGTGATGGTGATCGTGGCTGACACCGGATCGTTAACGCCATCACTCACGGTATACACAAAGCTGTCTTCTCCGGTAACTTCCTGTGAAGGTGTATAGGTAAAGCTACCATCCTCAGAAAGTTCCAGCATACCCTGCTGTGGCTCTTCGCCAACCGCGTAGATCAGCATATCGCCATCAGCATCAGTGGCTGTCAGTTCTTCAGAAAATGCGGTGTCCACCTGTGTGGTAAAGCTTTCAGAAATAGCTTCAGGGGCAACATTTTCCTGTTCCGGCATATCCTCCACATCGTTATCGTCATCATCATCAAAACAACCTGATAGCGATAGTGTCAGTGGCAATGCCAGTAATAGTGATAATCGTTTATGCATAATATCTCCTTATTCCGCTGAACCGGAGATTGGCGTAGTCAGATAAGGGAAGCTCGAACCAAACATAGATGCATCAACTGGCGCACCATCAGTAAATGGTACATTACCGACAGCTGCATCTTCCGGTGCGCACAAACCTAAGTCGGTATCTTCACCATTTACAGGAATCGGATAACACAAACGACCCATGACCACACGCAAGGCGATATCCACCACATCATCGCCTGGACGGCGACCGTTGGGGAAGCCAGCAAGATCATTGCCGGCTACACCAAATGCAGATTGTTCACCCGCTGGTGTGGCAGGAATGCCGGTATTTAGACGAAGCATCTCAGATGGAGTAACCGTGGACTGTTGATTCACGCCCTCAAACCCTGTTAAAAACGCTGTTACCAGGTCATTGCGTGGGAAGTTTGTCGGTGCCAGCGTGGTCAGCTCTGTACCCAGCGTTTGATTTACCGGTTCAAGGAACAGGATGCTCAACAGTTCCGGTAATACTGGATTGGTCACATAATCAGCAAACTGACCATCGTCAGCCGGTTCTGAAGAAGAAAATTTATCCTTATCACCGATGCCAATAACCAACTCATTTACTAAAGGACTACCCAGACGCGAAACCTGTGTCATGGCACCGCCGGAAACAGCAGGCTTTTCGTAGGTTGCATTAGGATTCAGGATACGAGCCTGAGGCAGACTGGCCGTAGTCCAGCCTCCAATTACACCGTTACCATCACCGGTAACGCAAGACGCTGGTACCTCTACCGCGATAGAGGTGACATTCTTATCTTTCAGATCATCGTTCGCGCTGTCCTGCGTAATACCACCCGGGAAGCCTCCGGCATCACCAGCGCCTGGTGCGCTATCACCTTCTACAGGTACATAATTAACCAGATCGAATGTGTCTCCCAGATTTACTACGAACGGGTCTTTTCGCTGACCGACAAAAACACGCCCCTGCGTATCACAGCCTTCGATAGAGAACATGTAAACAAATTGACTGGCGTAGTTGGCGTAGGCATCTGCGTCACCAAATGTTTTATCGCCGATATAATCCAACGGCTTTTTAAACATATCAGAATCAGCCGGCATCAGTGATGTTCTGCTGCCCGAGCGCATGTCACCTGAGACCATCTCTATTTCGTAGGTTTCCATAAAATTAGCATTGGATGCGTCGCCGGCGGATACAGGCCCCACGTTTTTAAGTGGCACCTTAATCATCTTTTCTTCGCCCTCAGGTCCGACCGGTAGTGCTACTCCTTCACCTTCAGCCCCCAGCGTTTTATCGAAGGTGAATGCAAAGCTGATATCTTCTACCGCGTCACCGTTATTATCGATATGGATGACGTATTCCGCTGCCGGATCCATGGGAAAGTAATTCGGACCACCGTATGCATCCTGTAACGGGACATAATTGGCAATCATGGTGACAAAGCCTTCTTTGCCTGACTCATAACTGTTAAACATGTAGAAGTCTGTGGCATCAACAGCTGGCATTTGGGTTAAGTGAGGTGCCTCACGGTGGCTGGAGGCCTGAGCAGATGAAATAACCAGAGCACTGCTAACTGCGGCAGCAAGGTATGTAAATCTAAGCATGCGTTTTCCTTTATTTGCTTATGAATTAACCTACCGTACGGGGGCTGATCCGCTTTAGATGCAACAAAAGTAAATATAATGATTAACAATTATTAATAAAATGTAGCGTGACGAGGGTTGTTAATCCCACAGCCCTGATAGGGCATGATGTGACAATGAAATCACTCAGGCTTCGTTATTAAATATTTACAGTGAGCTCGCTGAACAATGATTGGCAGCATGAAAGTGAGACCGCTCCTAAAAAAGATGAAGTGAGCGGTCGTTTTTATCAGGTGGATTCAAGTGTTGCTGTAAACAGAACCTGAGTAGGCTGACCGGAGGGCGAGCCACCTTTTTGTTCCAGACTAACAGCCAGCGCTTTAACATTGTTTTGTGTGATTAGCGGATGAACCGGCCGTTGCCAAACGCCTGACTGAGGAATGACCCCCAATGAAACCGGTGCGCTGTTATCATCAGGAACAATCCATAATTCATAATCTTTGGAACGCTGCTCTTCAACCCGCCTTGTGGCTTTTACTACCAACTGTTCGTCACTTATCTCAACAAGCCACAATGGCGCCTGCGATTCATTATTAAACACCGCAACGGCAGAAGGCGTAATGTCTTCCGGGGTTGGCAATCGCGTCCACAATAATAGCGCTGCCAGAATAAAGGTAGCAGCCAGCCCGCCCCACATTGCCCATCCGGGTTTAGCCGAAGATCGTTTCTCGATATCGGTTTTTGTCTGGGTGTCCTGTAGTTCGAACGTGCGTGCTGCAATACGCTTCCACACCTCATCAGAAGGTGATTGCGCAGGCAGTGGTGAGGTCAGCACATTAAGTTGCCTCTCCCAGTACCAGGTGGTCCTGGCTACCGCTTCGTGCTCCATCAATAGCTTTTTATATCGATCCCGCGCTTTACCGCGCAGCGTGCCTAATACATACTCTGCTGCCAAAGCGTGGCGCCGTTCCCGGTTCAGATAGTTCATAACGAAAGACACCGCATTAGGTTGTTAAGGCCCCGGCGGATCCAGCTTTTCACTGTGCCCAGCGGGCTGCCAAGATGATGCTTTACCTGTTCATGAGAAAGACCATGAAAATAAGCCAGTGAAATAGCCTGGCGCTGATCGTTATCTAATTCTTCGATACAGTGATAAAGCTTCGTCTTCTCATCGTTAATCTGCGTGTTATCACCGATGCTGATATCGTCTTCCAGCGACTGTTCCGGTCGCACCTTCTTGTAGCGAATAATATCCAGTGCCCGGTAGCGCGCGATACTTATCATCCACGTCAGTACCGTGCCCCGGCCCCGGTGATAACTGTCTGCATGGCGCCATATTTGAACAAAGGCATCCTGCAGCGCTTCTTCAGCTAGTTCTCGCTGACGTAACATTTTCAAAAGCACTGCATAGAGATGACCATGCGTTTTTTCGTAAAGACTGGCGAATGCCTGTTGTTCGCCGCGGCCGATACGATATAAAAGGGGTAATAGCTCTTCTTGTTCCATCAATATTCTTAGCCTGTGGCTTGCCTTCATTAAAAGCGAAGCAGTGCAACATCGACAACTATCTGATCGTTGATATTGGTTATATTCAGTATGTTAAATACCTTTCTAGCATGGGGACGGTTCAGAGACCAGATAAACCGTTTTTGTCAGACTCTTGAGTTGTCTGCCTGAAAATACCACTTGAACTACGAAAGGGCGTTAATGGGCGAAGCTTACAAAAAGCCCAAATCCGCGAGCATCCCTTCAATCTTTTGTTTGTCTAGCGGTAATTGAATGAAAGTCACCGCAGCCACATTAACGTGGTCGAAGGCTTGCGCAGGCTGAAAACCTGAATAGCTCACCACGATCTTCGGATGGCATAACGCGTGAGCAACGGCGTTAAGTACAATAGCATTATCGACCTGCGATGTTGTGAGGTTCAAAAGTAATAATTCAAACTCCGCAATATTAAGTAAGGTGACGGTTTCCTGACTATTGGCGGCTTCGGTGACATCAAAGTGAAGCGTCCGGGGAAGGTGACTGATGATACTTTTTCTGGATGAATATGAGTCATCAGCCACTAATATGCGAACAGTCATGGTACCTCCACAACAAACTGCTACTACCTCTTAGTATTCGTCAAAATCTGTTAACCGCAAGTTTTCCGGGGATGTAAGCGATAAGGTAGGTACTATTGAAATGGATTGGCGCAGGAGTTTAAAGTCGCGAGCCGGCTTTTACCGCTTCAAGCTGGTCAAGTAATGCAAGAGGAATGTCTGAAATATCCAAAACGACACTTGCTGCATTAAGCGCAATGGCTGCTTTCGGCATGCCAAAAACCACGCATGACGCTTCATTTTGACAAATGGTATAGGCGCCCAGTTTATGTAGCGTTAACAACCCATTGGCTCCGTCTTTACCCATGCCCGTTAACAAAACACCCAGTGCATTGTGTCCGGCGTTTTTACTGACGGACTCAAACATGACATCTACGGATGGCTTATGCCCGCTGACCCGTGGGGAATCCTGTAATACGGTTCTGTAATCTGCGCCATCCCGTCTTATCGTTAAGTGCTGAGAGCCGGGAGCAAGATAAGCCGTGCCGGGCAGTAACCGCTCATTTCCCCGGGCCTCCCGCACGCTGATTTTGCTGCATGCATCCAGACGTTTAGCAAAGCTGGTGGTAAATCCCGGGGGCATGTGCTGAGTAATGATGGTGGCAGGCGCATTGGCAGGCAGCGATTCAATAATACACTTAATTGCCTCTGTGCCACCGGTGGATGCGCCAATGGCAACGAGTTTCTCAGTACCGGTATACGTTATCCGTGGAAGCTGCTGCACCCTGGGGCGCACGCGAGTCAGGCGAGAGCTGGCTGCAGCGCGTATTTTAGACACGATGATCGCTTGATACTCGTCGATACCTTTAGCAATATCCAGTCGTGGTTTGGGGACAAAATCCACCGCGCCCAGTTCCAGTGCACGAAGTGTTGCATCAGCCCCTCTTTCTGTCAGTGTTGATATCATGACAACCGGCGTCGGCTTTGCCTGCATCAATACTTCTAAAAAGCGCAAACCGTCGACTTTGGGCATCTCTATATCAAGCGTGATGACATCAGGCGACAGTTCAATCACCATCTTTCTGGCGACATAGGCATCCGGTGCAGTACCAGCAAGTGTCAACCCGGGGGTTTTATTTATAATATCGCTAAGTAAGCGACGAATAAGTGCAGAGTCGTCTACTACCAGAACATTGATCGTCATGACGACTCTATATTGAATAAATCAAACGCCGTGCGTGTCTTTTGTTCTTTGAGTTTACGCTGATAAATCGATTCGCGGTCGAGGATTGTGGTGTTGTGCAGACGCTTTATTTTCTTAACCCGAACTTCGCCCGACTCAGGGATAAAATAAACCTTTCGCGGATACTCTCCCAGTAAATCACTGGCTTGTATGGGGATATGCTCTGTTCTTAAGTAATCGATAACAAACTCGGCATTTTTTTCGCCGACGTTGGAGTGGGTAAGTTTGCCCATCACGCTACCCCCGCCGAAAACCTTTGCCTGAATATTACGTCGTTCAGCGCCCAGTCTGACCATATCGTTAATCAACAGCTCCATGGCATGCATCCCATAGCGGGCGGGGGCACCATATTTGTAATTATCATCTTGATAATCGGTAGGTAACAGGAAGTGATTCATTCCGTGTACTTTGTTTTTGCAGTCTCTGAGACAGGCAGCGACGCAGGAGCCCAGCACCGTGACAATCATCGTGGCACTGTTAGAGGCAAAATATTCTCCGGGTAATATTTTAACCGCCTGACGACTAAAGCGGTTGTCGTAGTAAATATTAAGCCCTGACAATCGTTCCTGCGCTGCTTCAGCCATAAGATTTGCCTTTTGCGGGCTGATAGGTGGTATTGCCAACAGGCCTGACCAAATGTGGCGCCATCGAAAAATTCTCTGAGTGGCCGGCAAAGTACAAACCCTGGGCAGGCATGAATGACACCATTTTTTCCAGAAGCCGTAGCTGTGTTTGCTTATCAAAATAAATCATGACGTTACGACAAAATATTACATCGATCTGCCGGGGGAGAGGCCATCTGGGCTCGGTCAGGTTAATGTGTCGGAATTCGACCATTTTTCTAAGCTCCGGCACAATCCGTACACTTCCTGCCTGATGCTTTTTGCCGCGGTGCAAAAAGTGTTTACACCGCTCTGGCGATAATTGACGCGTAATTTGCTCCGGATAGATGCCTGCGCGGGCTTTTTCCAGCATGTTACTGTCAATATCAGAGGCAATGATTTTTACCGGCACATCAAAATGACCAAAGTGTTCAGCAACGGTCATGGCAATTGAGTAAGGTTCCTCACCAGAGCTGCTTGCAGCGCACCAGATAGTTTTTACCTGAGGTGACACCGCCAGATGATTAGCCAGCATTGAAAAATGATGTGGCTCGCGGAAAAATGATGTCAGATTTGTCGTCAGGGCATTGATAAAGTGCTGTTGCTCTGCTGGCGTACGTTTTAGGTAACTAAGATAGTCCGAAAAGCTTTTGTGCCTGAGTGCTCTGATCCGCCGGACCAGCCGACTGTAAACCATGGCATCTTTCGTCTCTGCCAAACGGATACCGCTGATGCGGTATAGCGTTTGTCTGACGAGGTTAAAGTCTTCCGGACTGTAAGAAAACTCAGAGCCCCTGATGCGCGTGGGCGCACCAGGCTGCTCAATGACGTCAGAAACTTTCCCATTCATCGTCTTCTGGCGCCGATGTTTTTAGCTGGGTAAGTTTACTCTTAAGACGTGGCTGACCGGCTCGTGAGGCTGGCGGCAGGGCTTTAGGCTTTGTCGACTGCGGCTCGGTTGATGCATCTTCTTCCGATAGCTTAAAGGTGTCGACCCGCTCAGCCAGTTGCTCAGCCTGCTGCTGCATACTCTCTGCTGCCGCGGCCGCTTCTTCAACCAGGGCCGCATTTTGCTGCGTCATTTCATCCATTTGAGACACGGCTTTACTGATTTCATCGATGCCAGTGGCCTGCTCCGCCGATGAAGCCGCAATCTCTGACATAATATCGTTGACCCGTTTAATGGAGGTCACAACATTACCCATGGTTTCACCTGATTGATTCACCAGGGTGTTACCTGATTCGATTTTTGCCACCGAGTCAGAGATCAGTTCTTTAATGTCTTTGGCCGCTTCAGCTGAGCGTTGTGCCAGCGTCCGTACTTCGGAGGCAACCACCGCAAAGCCACGACCTTGTTCGCCAGCGCGGGCTGCTTCAACCGCAGCATTAAGGGCCAGTATGTTAGTTTGAAAGGCGATGCCGTCAATAACACCGATAATATCTGAAATCCGTTGCGCAGAGTCATTGATGCTGGACATGGTGGTCACCACTTCCTGAATCACTTTTCCTCCCTTAACCGCAATCTCGGCTGCGTCCGAGGCCAGTGAATTGGCCTGTTCGGCATTTTCTGCATTCAGACGCACGGTTCCGGTTAGTTGCTCCATACTGGAGGCAGTTTCTTCCAGACTTGAAGCCTGCTGCTCGGTGCGGGTGGACAGATCGGCATTCCCTGTGGCGATTTCACTGGAGGCCGACGTGATCGTCTCTACCGCTGTGTTGATACGTGAAACCGTACTTCTCAAATCGCGAATGAAGTGATTGATCGCCGAGCCGAGAACTTTGAATTCACCTTCCAGTTCATGGTCAATCTCACAGGTAAGATCCCCCTGGGCCAGCTGACTCATTACCGCTTTAATATCATAGATGGCGGTGGTACGCGCCGTTACGTCAGTGGCATACTTAACAACACGGAACGGGTTGCCGTTCTGATCAAAAATCGGGTTATAAGATGCCTGAATCCAGATCTGCGCATCATTTTTACCTATTCTGCGGAACTCACCAGACTGGTGTTGCCCTTTGTTCAGCCCTTCCCAGAAAGTACGGTAATCGATGCTGTTGCGCATTTCACTGTCCACAAACATACTGTGATGTTTGCCTTTTATTTCCTTAAGCGTATAACCGGTCAGACTCAGGAAGTTTTCATTGGCATCCAGCACCATGCCATCCATATCAAATTCAATGACTGCCTGCGATTTACTGATGGCCTCAATCTGACCGCCAAAATAAGCGTTTTTCAGCTTTTCCTGCGTGATATCAATGGCAAATTCAACCACTTTTACCACTTTACCTTGCGTATCCAGAATGGGGTTATAGGATGACTGCAGCCAGATTTCCTGGCCGGTTTGTGTAACACGCTTGTACTCGCCGTATTTACGCTCACCTTCTTTTAATGCTTTCCAGAATGCCTGGTAGACTTCTGGTGCCCGTTCTTTTTCATCAAGCAGGATACTGTGAGGCTTACCTACCAGCGCATCTTTGGTGTAACCGCTTAAAATAGAGAAGTTGTCGTTACAGTCTACGAATTCGCCGTCCACTGTATATTCGGCCAGTGCCTGCGCGTTACTTAATGCGTTGAGCATACCGCTTTTTACCAGCAACTCTGTTTGGTCAACCCACTCGACCATGGTGCCAATATTGTCATTGTTGTGGTCAAACATGGGATTCAGTGTCAGCTTAAAGTTAAGCGTACCGACTGTGATGGAAGATACCATCGGCTCTTTCAGCGTCGCCAGAATATCGCGCTGGTGCGCCGGATGGCGATGGAACTGATCGATGTTCTGGCCCACTAAATTATCAGCCGAAAAATTTGGCAATACTTTCTGGAGCTCTTCTTCACTTTCTTTCAGCAATCGCTGCACAGCTGTATTGGCGTAAATGATGTTACGATCTTTATCCGCCATCATGATACAGGTGGTGGTGGCTTCTAACGATTGCTCAATACGTAACATCTGAAGTTGTTGCGCTTTGATTGCCTCGTTATTGAATATTTTGAACATTCCCATGTTATAAATCCCCGGCTTGGTTATGGGAGTCGAAGAGACCCAGTTCACTACTGGATATCAGGCTTTCTATGTTGACTAAGATCACCATCTCCTCCTCGACAGAAGCTAAACCTTGCAGATATCTGCTATCGAATGCTACGCCGAACTCAGGTGGCGGTCTGATTTCGTCATCATTGAGCCGGATAACATCCGACACACCGTCCACCACTATGCCGACGATGCGATTAAGCACATTCAGCATGATGACAATGGTGAACTCGTTATAAACAGGTGTACCAATATTGAATTTAATTCGCAGGTCGATGATCGGAACGATATCGCCACGAAGATTCAATACCCCTTTGATAAAGTCAGGAGCATTTGCAATTTTCGTCACAGGCTCATAGCCTCTAATCTCTTTTACTGCTGTGATTTCCAGTGCATATTGCTCCTGGCCCAGCACGAAGCTGAGAAACTCCTGTTGCGTTTGCAAGTGCGTTTGTTCTGCGGCGTTCATGCCTGCATTTCCTCCTGATAGTCGGGACGACATTGATTTGCGATGGCGTCTGCATCCAGAATCATGGCCACTTTTCCGTCCCCCATGATAGTGGCACCGGATATGCCCGGTACTTTTCGATAATGTTGCTCAAGACTTTTGATTACGACCTGCTGCTGACCTAACAGGCTATCCACCTGAATGCCGAACTGCTGCTTGCCACTTTCCAGCAACACAACAATGCCCTGGGTCGGATCGGTAATCGCATCATCGACATCCATGAGTTCGTGAATAGCAATGAGCGGCCAGTATTGGTCCCGAATATAAAGCAGGGTGTCATTTCCCAGTCGCTTCAGTTGCGCCTCGGTCGGCTGAATGGATTCAATAATATTGGCCAGTGGCACCACAAAAATCTGCTCACCAATTGAGACGCTTATGCCATCTACAATAGCCAGGGTAAGCGGGAGGTGAATATGAAAAGCGGATCCGTTACCAGCTATGGACTCAATGTCAATTCGTCCGCCCAGCGCTTCAATATTGCGGCGAACAACATCCATTCCCACACCACGGCCGGAGACATCCGTGACTTCAGCAGCAGTAGAGAAACCAGGCTCAAAAATGAGCTGCCAGACGTCTGAATCCGGCATATCTTCACTTACACTCAGGCCGTTTTCTGCCGCTTTTGCAAGAATGCGCTGGCGGCTTAAGCCTGCGCCATCATCAATAATACTGATGACGATACTGCCGCCTTTTTGCTCGGCCCGAAGTACCACAGTTCCGCCGATAGCTTTACCGGATTGCTCACGCACTTCCGGCATCTCAATGCCATGGTCAATACTGTTTCTGACCAAATGAGTAAGAGGGTCAACCAGCTTCTCAATCATGCACTTATCAATTTCTGTCGCGCCGCCTTCGATTTTGAGTGTGACCTGCTTGTTTAGCTTTGAGGATAAGTCTCTGACAACACGGGGAAACCGGTTGAATGTCATATTGATAGGGAGCATACGCATGGACATTGCCGACTCCTGAATCTCCCGCGTATTGCGCTGTAATTCCGATATCGCAGTCTGCAGTTTTTCGCCCAGCGCGCCCTCAATTTGCTCACCAATAAGCGATAGCATCGACTGAGTAATAACAAGCTCACCGACCTGATTAACCATGGCATCAATCTTGGCCGTATCAACGCGAATTGACGACGATTCTTTTTGTGCTGTATCACGCTTAATCGGGCTAACGGTTGCTTTCGCCTGTGGTGCTTTTGATGACGCTGCGGACGCTTTTTGGCCGGCATCGAAAAAGCCGAAATCGTCAGACACTGACTGTACCGGTGTGTCTGTGTTTTCAGCGGTCTCAAAAAAGCCAAAGCCGTCGTTTTCATTGTTTGATACGTCAACCGGCGGGTGCTTGTCGGTTACGTCAGACTCAAAGAAACCAAAGGCATCGTCATCGTCGCTTTTCGCCACCGTCTCGTCGTGTTCGAAAAAGCCGAAGTCATCACTGGACGATGCTGTTGTTTCCGAAGCGGGGGAGGCTGGATCCTGTTGTATCGCAAGCGCTGCTTCCAGCCTGGCTTTTGCGTCATTTATTCGTTGCTCTGGGAGGGCAGACTGGTCCCGGTAGGCCTCAAGGATCTGTTTTAATACGTCTATTATTTCAAGCAGCAAGTCGACGGTTTCAACGGTCATGCTAAACACGCCGTTTCGGGCTTTGTCGAGCAGGTTTTCCATAACATGTGTCACGTCGCCAAGTGCGTCAAAGCCGAAAATACCGCTTCCGCCCTTGATCGAATGCGCAGCGCGAAAGATGCTGTTGAGCTGCTCAGCATCGGGAACATCAACATCCAGCGCCATCAACAGTTGTTCCATGTTATCCAGGTGTTCCTGACTTTCCTCAAAGAACACACTGTGGAACTGCTCAATATCAATAGACATAAGCGGCTATATCCTAGCTTAAAACTTTACTGGTCACGGTAAGCAGCTTGTCAGGGTCAAAAGGTTTCACCATCCACCCCGTAGCACCCGCCGCCTTGCCTTGTGTCTTCATGCTTTCACCTGCCTCGGTTGTCAGCACTACGATGGGGGTGCGCGCATACGCGCTCATTTTGCGAAGCTCACGAATGAGCGTCAGGCCATCCATTCTGGGCATGTTCTGATCAGTAAGAACAAAATCGAAGCGATTGAACTTACACTGGTCCAGTGCGTCCTGACCATCCTGCGCAGTTGTCACGTCATAACCGGCAGACTTCAGTGTCATCTCAACAACCTGCCGAATTGAGGCAGAGTCATCTACAGCAAGTATTTTTTTGCTCATAAGGGGATCTCATTAATGAATTAACGATAATTGAATTTGGGGATTGTCAGAAAAACTCGATATCTCCGGCATCCACGCTGGTGGATGACACCGGATTATGGTCGGGCCGGCCTCGCTCAGAGACGCGGTCATGATAATCTTTGAGCTGCCGGGCAATGGATTCCGGAGTATCGCCTGCATGTAAGGCTTGCGTCACGGTATGCAGAATCTCTTTCGTGTAATCAATATTCTGGCCGTTGATATCGCCAAATTGTAATGCCCGAATAGAGTCGCTTAATGCTTTATCCAGCTGTTGGCCAATGGTTTCAAGTCTCTGTGTTGTCTGTGTATCATTTTTCGCCTTGGCAATAATGCGATCCAGTTCAGCCTGAATATCCTGCTTGGCCTCAAGAATATAGCTGGTGTCCTGAGAGGCCAGTTCACGCACATGTTTTGTCAGCTCGTTAATCAGCTCACTCATACTTTCAATTTGCTTTTTAATAACATCGCTAAATTGTGTAGAGCGATTTGACAGCGCGCGAACTTCGTCGGCGACTACAGCAAACCCGCGGCCAGCCTCGCCTGCACGGGCGGCTTCGATTGCAGCGTTCAATGCCAGCAGATTGGTCTGTGCCGAAATATCATCAATGTCGCCCAGCGCTTTCATGACCGTAGGCATGGTTTCGTGCACTACATTGACCTTATCAAGGATGACGCCGGTGCCGTTGGAGATCACTTCGGTAGAAACCAGGAACTGATTCAATGATTGCTCAGTGCTATCGGCAAACTGCTGCATACGCGAAGCGTACATTTCGTCTGAATCAGCCTCTGCATGAATGAGGTTGGTAATACAGTTGTTTTGCTCACCCACCATGGTACGCAATGTCGTAAACGATGCACTTAAAGTGTCTACGGCGCTGGATTGAGTGCTCAGAACATCGCTCAGATTAGTTTCGCAGGTAGAGATAATAGTGGTCAGTTCACGCTGAAGAGGGGCGACATCACATGTTGTCGGCGCAGGCTGATGCGTTTCTGCGTGATGGGTCTGTGCGCTTTTTTGTTTCGGCGCGAAAAATCTCACTGGCGCCAGCGTACACAGTACTGCCGTAAATATCACTGCAATATAAGCCAGGCCAAAATAAACCAGCATTGCACCTGCGAAAACACCTGCACAGGGAAGCAGCCAGTTTAGCGATGAAGTGGAGGAGTTTTGTTCAGTATGAATATCTACGATGTTGCCGCTCGTCATGTTGCTACCTGTTGGGCCTTGGCCCGTTAATGCGTTCCGAATTTGCGAAAAATAAGCATCATTGCTGTACTGACCGACCGGAGCCGGTGACAGGTTCTATAAAGTTATAGACAAGATCTGTAGTATTTAAAGGAGATTAGTGAAAAAATTTTCACTATCTTGAAAGGCGATTTTTTGACAGTTTATGAGCGCTATAAATATCAGATATTTATAATATTACCGTCGTAATTTTGACGCCATTTATTGACTGACCAACACGAAAATTTTTCGACAGAAGGATGGTTATGTGAAGTGATTAACCGAATGCGACAATTTTTTCTTCCGGTGAAACAGGCTGACTTATCGCTTCCGGCAAGATGATATCTAATTGTATTGGCAGGTGGTCAGATAGAATGCGCGTACGGGCATTTTTTAGTTTGCGAATTCGCTTCACCCTAATGTCGTCGGTAGTCCACAACCGGTCCAGCGAAAACAGCGGAAACTGACTGGGAAAGGTTGCCCCAACGGTATGCTGGTTCAGCGTTTGATTTAGCTGTTTAAAGGCTGTGGTAAAAAACTGCCACTCATTGAAATCGCCCCCAAGTACCAGAGGGGTAGGGTTAACCGCTAATCGCGACGCGATATATTCATGCAACAGAGCAAATTGGGAACGGCGCTCTTTTTTCTTCAGTCCCTTGTGTGTATTTACAACGGTCAGGGGCCCCTCGGGTGTCTGCAGCACCACAGTTTGGATGTTGCGCGGCTGAAAGCCCGATTGACTCACATCCAGCGTTTCGTTGCTGATGACCGGGTAACGGGTTAACACCGCATTGCCATACCAACCGTGCTCTTCAGTCAGTGCTGGAGATGCAACCAACTGGTAAATATTGGACGCACAAATGTCGCGGATATCCTGAGAAACATTACGTGATGCCGGACGGGTATCCATTTCTTGCAGCAGCACGATGTCAGCATCGCGCTCTGCAAGAAAATTACCTATTCGGCGATAGTCGTGTTTTTTGTCTCTGCCAACACCACTGTGAATGTTATAACTGATTATGCGACACATTCTTCCGCTTTAGCCTTGTCTTTTTGTTTACGTTCCTGATACCAGCGTGCAAATTTCTGAGAGCCCCAAATCATCAGTCCCCATAATATTATTCCGCCAGCAAGGTAAGAGATAGTCTCAGGTGACGGATTACGGAATATCTGCGTAATGGAGTCACCCACCAAGCCCTTAGCAATCATTGGAGGAAACATTCCCAAAAACGTTCCCATTAAAAATTGGAACAATCCAATGGATGAAATACCTGCAACCAGATTAACCAGGCTAAACGGTGCTATCGGTAGCATTCTGATAGCAGCCACGCCAACCACACCGCTACTCTTAAGCTTTTGATCAACAGCGTCAACTTTCGGCCCGCCTATCTTTTTAAGACCTGCATTGCCCAGTAGTTTGCCAACGCCGAACATAACGCCCGAACTGAGCAGCGCCCCCAGAATTCCGTATATAGGCCCCCAGATCGGGCCGAAAACGGCAGCTACCGCAATCGATAACACCGTGACAGGGAAAAATAAAATACCACCGACCAGATATACAAGCAGCACGGTAGGCAATGCGAAGTAGGTTCCTCGACTTTCTTCTAAAAATGCGTTGATACTATCTGCATTCAGCCACGGTATTGCCTGACTTGCCCAATACATCAGGCCACCCAACACAGCGATAACGAGTATACCAAGACCAATCATAATGGTCCGGCGACGGGGGTTACGTACAGGCATAGAAGAACCGTCCATAGTTGGCATTGCAATGAGTGGCTCTTCAGGGTCTGATAAAGAGCGAAACAAGTTATCTGAGGATGGGTCGGTAAAGATTTCGTCATTAACCTGCGTGAGCACATAGCCGTGAGCCAACTGGCCTGTCATTAGCGCTCGTGCCGGATTCTCTTTTTTCATCAATACGGCGGTTGACTCAACATTCCGACCGCTATGCTCTGCCAACAAATCATCGCGAACTCGCGCAATTTGTCCGGCATTATGCTCGTCATTGCCGTAATACACGGTATCGATTTCCGTATCCAGTGTCATTGAGCGGTTACTGAGATTTGAAGAGCCAATGACAAGATACTTATCGTCAATCGTCATGACTTTGGAGTGAATACGCTTGTAGGCAGAACGACCTTGCTCATCCGTAATGGAGGAATAGGTCATAATTACTCTGTCCGGGTCGATATCTTTAAATAATATCTTTTTAAATTCTATGCGACTTGCCCAGAACGCTTCACATTCAAAGCGCCCTTTGGGTTCATAAGAACTTACGACGATGACATTTAGTTCCGGACAGGTTTTAAGACGTTTATTGAGCGCCTCGGCAATTTCCTGACGGCTGGTAAATTGATTCTCAATATAGATAACGCGTTCAGCCTGATTGATTAAATCAAGCAACATATTCCGTACTTCCTGTACCGGCTCTACTTCATCCATAAATGGAATCGTCCGCGCCAGCGCGCAATCTACATTTTCAAACCAGGGCTCATAATCATCCGGCCAGGCATCAGGCAGGCCGTCATCAAGATTGATACGGGCGTCGTCACGAAAATTAATAGGGTTTGATTCTGCAACCCGTAACCAGCGCCAGCGCACCAGCTCAGCAAATTCTTTCACTAAAGGGCCGGAATAAACGGCCTGAACATCATGTAGTGGTCCGTATTCACCGTCAGGGCCATCACGCTCTTGAGATTCAACGGGGTGATCACGGGTATCCCAGCGATTGGTAGACACATCCATACCGCCTGAAAACACAACTTCATCATCGATAATGACGATCTTCTGGTGCTGACTGCCCCCCATGGGAATCGTATCATCAAGCACCGTTTCCACATTATCAGGTGTATTTTCATCCCAGACTTCTTTCGCCCACATTTCACGCTGTGCAAAGAACGCCAGGGATGAGTCCCAGCGCAACAGATAGACTTTCAGGTCAGGATTTTGCTCAGCTTTCCAGGCGAGCAGTTCACTGATAACGGACGGGGCTTCACTGTTCGCCTCGTCGTCACCACGAATAAGACGGATTCGGCTGTCTATGTCCCAGCCTACAATAAAGATTGAGTGTTTTGCTTTTACAATAGAGGAATGCAGCGCTTTATAGTAATTAGCGCAATCAATTAGCGGAGCCGCGTAGCTTGCTTTACTACTTACCCAGCAATTCTCTCCCTGTTGAAAAATCGACGCTGATGCCGACATGACGCCTCCTGACTCTCTACGTCGCGATTAAACAAATATGAGAGTTGCAGTGCAAGAATTGCTCCATGAGAAATGGCAGTTTGTGTTTTTGTAACTGCATGTAATATATGTGTTTTTATTTGAATGGAAAGACAGGTAATTGCGTTGTTGGCGTCAAGGCGGGTGAAACCGTCAGCCTGATTGTATAATTTTCCCAGCCCGTTGTCGGTCTGAAAGGGCGCACCCAAAACCAGGCGGGGGAAAGTGGCTACGGGTGCTAAAAATTCTTTAAAGGGGCAGTACTTCCAGAACAACGACGTAACTACCGCGTCGCTCATTGACCGGTGCATTGGCCTTTGAATCACTGTACTGTGCTTCCAGCCAATACATGCCAGGATGCTTAAACGTTATCTCAACGTTCCCGTTGGCATCACTTTGAAACGTCTGCGAATCATTGGTATCGCGATATCGTTGTCCTTCGCGAACCAGTGTGACACTGACGCCCTCAGCGCGTTCGTTATTAAAATAGAAACTGAGCTGGTTGGGCTCTTGAGTGTATAAGTCGTTGGGATGGCCCTCGAAATTCAGCCACAACCCTTTGTTGTCGTCGCTTTTTGCAATATCACCAGGCGCGCCTAATGTGACATAGGTTTCTACGCGACGGGACATATCCACGATATTCAGATCCCTGGCATCCATAGGAACTGAGTTTAAGAGTGCTTCTTTGGTGCCGGTTTCGCCGCGGCCAGGCCACATTTGTCGGTTTCCGTCTTTATCCTGCCAAAATGCCATTAATGAATGGCTGGTACTGTAAACCCGATAGGTGCCTTCCTGCTGTAAGTGTAGATCAAAAACACTGCGATACTTTAATGTAGCGCGGTTTTGAAGTGATACGGACTGGCCATCCGGCCCCTGAGCGTTTAATCGCTCTAACGGATAAGCAAAATGGTCAGGGTCGAAAATACCGTTGGCAACGGCCGCATCAAAGGTTATCCATGCCTGGTCACCGGAAACCACGGTAGTATTGGGCTTTACCCAGACACGATGCGCAAAGGCCTGCGCACTTAACAGTGTTATAGCAGTTACGAAAGTAAATGTGAAAGCAGCGTGTGTTAATCTCAATGTTTATGGCTCCATAGTAAGGGTTATATTGCCCAGCTCGTGATTACCGCTACGTGTTACCGTCAGCGGCGCGGTGAGCGGTAGCGTCAGTGGAAGCTTTACCAGTTCCCGGCCACCCAGTTCTCTGGCGGCCTCAACAAAGATGAAATATTCGCCTGCTTCAAGGGATGCGAGATCCTGCATGTGGCCAGACAGGCTGATGGACATTGTGCCGGAAGGTCGGGTTGCGCCAGTCACACCATCAACGGGAAGCGCGGTTGACCGCCCACTGCGTCGCCACCACAAACGCAGATCTTTGAGCCACTTTTCGCCTTTATCATTGTCCATGGCTACGTCATACATCACTTTGATATTCATCACCTTTGTATGCCTGGCGTCCGCCAGCCATATGGCAAGGTAGGGATTATGGTATTCCGCTACCTGCTGGCGGGGCGTGGTAACTGATAATTTACCGGATGCGGCATGTGCAGCGGTGCTCATAATCAGAAGCAGGGCGGGAATTCCAACACCAGCTATAACCAGAGGCCAGGTTGAAGCGCGCCCTCTGGCATAGCGCTTTAATAACCACAGTCCGGTCAGGCTGAAAAGTAATGTTGCGATACTGAAAGCATCTATGAACATTTTCCACCAGAAGCCGGTGTTCCGGCCTTTATGTAAATCGTTGAAAAACGCGACCATTCCCCGCGCAGTACTTTCGTAGGAGACAGTGCCGCTTTCCAGATCGACACTAAACCAGCTGTTTTCACCTGGTCCGGCGCGGCTGCCATAGAGCTCATAGTCACTCCATTGTAAGCGAAACAGGCCGGGGTCGACGTTGGTGTTGTCCGTCATCCAGCGGCTAAAGCCGCGGGGTAGGGTGTCACCGTTTCGCGCCCGTTTTACTGTCTTGATCAGCGCATCGGGAAGCGTTTTCTCCACGCTGGTGACAACAGGCTGGGATTCGATACTCGAAGCGTGATTCAAAGTGATACCTGTCACGGCAAACAGCAAGAGACCCGCCAGACAAATTGCCGAGCTGATCCAGTGCCAGGTGCGCAGATCCCACCATTTACTGCGGCGACGTTTAGTTGTCATCGTAGCCTCTGAGTAACCATTGGACTAACGATGTGTTCGTTTCATCGTAAAATTGCAGAGTGCATTGGTCTAAACAGCGTATTCTCATTATACAAATCTTGTTACAAAGCTAAATGATATTTATTCTCATTTATGGTAAAGTTAGCGCGCAGATCGGGCAATGTTAAAATACTTAAAGGTTAAGTAAGGGAAACTTAAAAAATGAACAGTAAGCTGACAAAAGCCTTGCAGGTTCTGGCCAGAACCGTTGAAACAGGAAGTATGAGCCAGGCAGCACTTCAGCTCAATATGACGGCATCAGCAGTCTCGCAGCAAATTGCAAAGCTGGAACAGGATATCGGCTTGTCGCTGTTTAATCGCAGTACGCGTAAGCAGACGCTGACTGAAGCCGGTCAAATTTATTACACAACGGCCAAGCAACTACTGGCAACAGCCGAAGAAGCGCAGCGCCAGTTAGAAAGATTACAGAACACCCCGAGCGGCCAGCTAAAATTGATCGCTCCCATTGGTTTTGGCGGCGGTTTGCTTAGCCGGCCTATAAAACAGCTAATTGAAGAGTTTGGTGAGATTGAAATTGACCTGACGCTGACTGATGATCCGGTAGATATTATTGCTACCGGCGCTGATCTTGCCATCTGTATTGGGCCGCTTTCTTCTTCGAACCTAATCGCACGCCATCTGGCCAAATGGGATTTGGTTATGTGTGTAGATTCTCAACATCCTTTGGCGGTAGAGAAAGCTAAACATCCTGACGAGTTACAGGCCTACAGTTATGTAGCGCACAATGCCGTCAGTCGCAGGTTTACCCAAATTACGCATTTGCCATCCGGTGCTGCCACCGAACTTCATACTCCGCGTGTACGTGTTAACAACATGCAGGCGGTCATTCAGCTTACTCTTGACGGCTTCGGGTACGCACTTCTGCCTGAACCAGAAGTCAGGCATCACCTGCGCAGTGGCAAGCTTGTTCAGCTGCTACCAGACTGGCACATGGGAAGTTATGACGTCTATGCGGTCACACCGCAGCGTGACAGCATTGCGGCAAAGACACAGGCTGCTATCGTGAATCTTAGAAGTTGGTTTGACGATGTGTCATCCAAGAGCATCTCAGCATAAAAAAGGCCCTCTCTGGGCCTTTTTACTGACTTTAATCATTACTAGATAATTTGGGATCAGAACCGGTATTCGATACCCAGACTGGCCTGTTTCAGGTCAGTATCAAAGTCTGCATCGTCTATATTTTCAGAAAATTCGTCAGCGTCCAGGTCAGCGTCATATATGGTGTATTCGGCATTTACGCTCAAATTGCGTGTAATGGCATAATTAACACCGGCGCCAATGAACAGACTTTCATCATCAAAGCTGCCGCCGAATTCATTTATGGCGTAGTCACTTTCCCACCATAACTGTCCGCCCTTCACAAAAAGCGCAAAGTTTTCACTGATTGGCAGCATGCCTTTAATGGCGGCTGTATACCCGTCGGTATCCGCATTAGCGAGACTTGAACCGTAGTCGCCAAAATCGATATAGCTTCCTTCAATCGCGATGTAGCGATTAAAGCGGTAGCCGACCAGCCCTTGCCAGACATCATTGTCGTCATCAAAGTCATCCTGACCATCTACTTTCAAATACCCGTAGTTACCGCCTACATAAACGCCTTCGTGTTTTTGAAGCGTATTCTCGGTAACTTGTGCCATCGCGTTAGCTGAAGTTAGTCCTGCAGTTAACAGCGTAGCTGAAAGTGTTGCTGATAATTTTGTTGAAGTATTCATATGTGTCCTCCTGGCAAAATATGTGATGAAAATAGTCATCTGCATTGATAACTAATTCATGAAAACTACATTAGAAACTCAATCAAAATGTATGCCCGCTAATTCTGATTTAAAAACAAACAAGTCTTGATTAAAAAATTATCAAAACTAATGCTTTTGTATTAATTTAAAAATTCCAATTACACTTTTAACATAATGTTAACTGAATAAAGTTCATTGTATTTGTAATTAGTTCATAGGGTTTCTCTTATTATTTTCTTATTAATACTCAATTTTTATTGCCGTTTTAGTAACTTTTAAGCTTTTTTGAAAACGCCATGTGTCTTACCGTTGCGGTACGTTTATGCTGGGCTGACGAGCTTTTTTAAATTCAGTAAAACGTATTGATTATTCGTTGAGCAAATTAGATTTTCTTAAATAATAAATTTCGATTAAATTAATGTTTACGGATGTTTTTCATTCAAAAAAGTATAATTTGTTGAGTTTTATATCTAATAATCATTAAAATGTGTCTGCCTTTAAATAATAAGAAATAAAGAATTCTGCATAAGTCTTTGTGGAAAAATTAATAAAACTTTAGGAATTGAAGATGAAAAAAATTGCTTATGCTGTGCAAATGGCAATGGTCGGCAGTGTTGCACTGTCGACAGGTGTTGCCTTTGCACAACAGGACACTGCGCAGCAGGATGCTGCGGTTGAAAAAATTCAGGTCACAGGTTCAAGAATTTCACGTCAGGGCGCCATCGCGCCATCTCCGGTCACCGTATTAAGCGGTGAGTCACTGTTAAATACCGGTGCCATGAATATCGGTGAAGTGCTTAACGAATTACCTGCGCTGGCGAACACCTATTCTCTGGCAAACTCGGGCCAGTATATTGGCACTGCAGGGCTTAATATTCTGGATCTGCGTGGGATGGGAACTGATCGCACGCTGGTGCTGGTTGACGGTAAACGCCACGTTTCAAGCTCGGCTGGGACCGCGTCTGTAGATACCAATACTATTCCAACATCCTGGATAGAGCGCGTAGAAATTATTACCGGTGGCGCATCAGCGGTGTATGGCGCTGACGCGGTAACGGGTGTCGTTAACTTCGTTCTTAAGAAGAATATTGAAGGCTTTGATATTAGCGCGACCCGCGGCTACGCCAACGATAATGATTATAAAAATGAAAAATATCAGGCGTCCTATGGTCTGAATTTTGACAATGACCGCGGCAATATTGCCGTCGCCGCTGAATACAGCAGTCAGAACCGCCTGAATGCGCTGGATAATCCCTGGACTGCCACCTCATATCGCAACATGAGCTATGCCAGCATTTTTGGTCAGGAACGGACCGAAGAACAGCTTAACTCACTGGATTATCCGGACAACATCTACACCCCCAATGCCGGCTATTACGCGCTGAACAATAAAGGTGTTTTTGGTGCGGGTTACGATAAAACGTTTAACAGTGATGGTTCGCTCAAAGAGGTGTATTTAGGCGACAGTGTCGACGAACTCTCCTGCGCCGGGCCGTGTGATTTTTTCAATCTGCGACAGTTTACTGACTTACAACCGGCCTTCGATCGTACAAACTTTAATATTAAGGGTAACTACGATCTTAACGACAGCACGCAGATTTATGCGCAGGCAAAATATGCACGGACCCGCGCAGAAAGCCTGGGACAACCTGCGTTTTTCTTCTTCGACCCGCAAAATACTATCAGTCGTGAAAATGCCTTTCTGGATGATTCCGTAGCGCAATACATGGACGAGCAGGGCCTCGACAGCATCATGGTCAATCGCATGATGACCGATCTGGGCCGACGCACTGAAAATGATGAACGTGAAACAACCCGTATTGTTCTTGGCGTAGAAGGTGTCTTCAATGACTACTGGGAATACGAGGCGTTTATCAATTATGGTAAGACTGAGCTTGAGCGCGCTAACAGCAATAACATGATCATGGCAAATTACTTTAATGCGCTTAACGCCGTTGAAGTAGATGGTCAGATTGTGTGTGCTGACGAAGATGCACGCGCAGCCGGATGTGTCCCTGTCAATATCATGGGCTTCGGAGCGCCAAGCGATGCAGCTATTGATTACATCAATACTACGTCTGTCGGTACCAGCAAAATTGAACAATATAACGTGGGCGGCTCAGTGTCTAATTCAGGCATTTATGAGCTACCAGCCGGGTATGTTGGCTTCGCTGCCGGTGTTGAATACCGCAAAGAAGAAAGCCAGATTAACGAACCGGAAAATGCTGCGGGCACTTTCTTTAACGCGCTGGGTGAAGATCGCGGATATTATGAGGTATCAGAAGTTTTCACCGAGTTGACAGTCCCTGTACTGGCTGATCTGCCTGGCATCAATATGATGACAGTGGATGGTGCCATCCGTATTGCAGATTACACGTCTATCGGCAATGCGACCAGCTGGAAGCTGGGTCTGGACTGGGAAATTGTCGACGATCTTCGTATGCGTGCAACCCGTTCATCAGCGCTGCGTGCGCCTAACATCGGAGAGCTGTTTGGTGAAGCAAGCCAAACTTTCTTCAGAGTCGATGATCCATGTCGCGAGGTTAATCTGGCAGAACTGGAAGACAGTGAACAACGACGCACCAATTGTGCAGCGTTAGGCATTCCTGCCGGATTTAACTCCAACTATGACTCTCAGACGCTGGAAGGTGAAACGGGCGGAAACCGCGAGCTGGGTGCTGAGCAATCAACGTCGGAGACATTAGGCCTGGTGTATACACCAGCGTGGTTTGAAGGATTCACGGCAACGGTGGATTACTGGAAGATCGAGCTGACTGATGCTATCTCAACAGTGGGTGCGCAAACTATTCTTAATCGCTGTGTCGATTCGCAGAATGGGATTAACAATGAATACTGTAATCTCATTACCCGCAACGATGTGGGTGAGGTGACGTTAATCCGCAGTTATGCACTGAACCTTGCCGGTCAGGAAGCTGAAGGTGTGGATTTTGAATTCGGCTATGACTTTGATGCACTGGGCGGCGCATTTCGCACCAACATCATTGCCACTTATCTGGATGAGCGTAAAGAGTTCCCCTTCCAGGATGATCCTGAAGACTTTTATCAGTATGCAGGCACGGATGGTGAAGCCACATGGCAGGGAACATTCAGCCTGAACTATGATCGCGGTGACTGGGAAGCGAGCTGGAAAACACGCTTTATCGATGAAGTGAATCTTTACGATAATCAGGCTCTGGCACTGAACCCTAACCCAAGCAGCCGTATGACCTATGCGTCCTACGCGATTACTGACGTGACAGTGGGTTACAACTTTAAAAACGGCATTAGTGCATCAGTCGGAGTCGATAATCTGTTTAATCGCGCCCTACCGCTGGGAACCACCGGCACGGGAAGCGGCGACGCAGCTTACGACAACATTGGTCGCTTTGGCTATGTGACAATCAGCTATAAGATGTAATTTTCATCCAAATGCAAAAAAGCCGGCAAAACGCCGGCTTTTTTATTGGCTGTCTGAGTGACTTATGCTGCTCTGAAAGACGGCTCCATGCGCCAGTTTGCAGCGCGCAATGCCTTGGTGATAAATGATTTTTCATCAAAACTATCCGGATTGGCAAATGCATTTGTCTGCTCTACGAATGTGCGCTTAAACAGCATCGCCTCAATGGTTTCTGCTGGGGTGTTCTGATTTTCAGCTGTAACGCGAATCGCCGGGTGGGTAATAAGGATATCTTCTTCAAATCCTTCACCAAAACCAAGCGCAGTTAACGCTTCATCTATCATACCGTTATCTGTGCGAAAGGCGACATAATCACCTTCCAGGCAATCCAGTGCTTTTTGATAACAGGTATAACGGCATTGTTTGTCGCAAGCTACATAGTGTGCTTTTTTACCAAGCAATGACAGGGTTTCACGTAAACGGGACTGAGACTTGTGGGCATCACCTGAGCTATCAACGACAATAATCTTTGCCATAGGAAAAGAGGAAGATATTGCCGATACCCTGGATAATGCTCCTTCGTCATCCTCGTCAGTTGCCACTATAAAATCGATATTTTTACCCTTGTAAGACGCCATATGTCATCCTGATTCTTTTACAAAACGCTGCTTTACTACAAAAAACAGATACGAAAAAATTGTCTGCTGCAACTGTATGCAAAGGGTATGCAAAAATGTTTTTACACGCGTCTACGTATTCTTACTTAGTAAAAGAAACAGTACGTCAGGCCAGATGGTATAGGGGATGGGTCGACGCGAGGAGACGCAAAAAACTGTGCGCCCGAAGCTGAAAGATTAAAATGGCAGATGTTTATCCGGTGCACGATGTTGCAGTTTTGCACCGGAAGTAAGTAAAAAAGGGTTAGTCGGTACTGATAATGTCTGCGCGTGAGGGGAGGGCATCAAATGCGCCAAACCGGGATACTGCGACAGCGCCACAACGGGTAGCCACATCCAGTAACATCACAATATTGTCATTATCGCTTAAAAACGTTTCCAGCTGCGCGCCGCCAGAAACCGATGCTGCAAGCTGATACAGAAGCCCACCTATAAATGCATCGCCAGCCGCAGTGGTATCTTTGACGGATGTGGCTGGTACGGCGAAGCTGCCGGATGAGGCAGTACTGATGTAGGAGACTGGCTGTCCGCCATCTGTGATAAGAATGAGGGCCACGCCGGCCTCATGCCATTGCTGCACTTTATCGCTGGCATGCTCACCATACAGAGCCTCAAGCTCTTCGTGGCTGGCTTTGATGATATTCATTTGTCTGGCTGCGTTATCAATGATCGCCGGCGCCTGGGTCGGATCCTGCCAAAATCCCGGACGAAAATTGATGTCCATGCACAGCGGGGCATCGCAGGAGTGCGCGCGCTGAATCAATGTGGTGGTTGATGTACGCAGACCAGCGGTCGAAAAAGAGCCCGAACAAAGGTGAAGAAGCGTCTGCTGATCCAGCGCTACATTCTCGACATCGTCATTTGTAATATCCTTATGGGCAGCATTTTCCACATAGAAATCGAAGGTTCGCTCTCCCTGTTCATCCAGGTCAACAAAGGCCAGCGCTGTTTTTCCTTCACTGGTGGCAATAAACCGGTCATCTACCTCGTAGCTTTTTAGTGTCGTCACCAGCATTTTACCGAAGCTGTCGTTACCTACTTTAGATATCAGAGCACTGCTGCCGCCAAGTTTTGCCACAGCGACGGCAACATTGGCAGGGGCGCCACCGGCATAAGGACGGAACATACGGCTGGATTCACCGTTTTGTTCTACGTCTTGACCCAGCATATCAACTAGTACTTCACCTAAACATAGTATTTGCATCACGTCCTCTTTTCATTGTGGGTTACCGAAACGTTGCCCTGCGTTTTAATGATGTAGCAGGCGTAAGTAGTAATAAATGCAAAGCACCCCGCGGGGATGATAAACGATGTTCCGACACCCGAAGTATCCATTACATACGCTTGCAACATTGGAAACAGAGCGCCTCCGAGAATAGCCATCACCAGACCGGCAGCACCAAGCTTCGCATCATCACCCAGTCCGTGTAAGGATAGCGCATAAATTGTGGGAAACATGAGTGAGAGACAACCAGACACTAAAATCAATGCAATAACTCCAGTCACATTCAGACTCATGATAACAACAAGACATAGTGCAATGGCGGTAGCACTCATCAGAGCCAGAAGGCGGGATGGGGAATACCGTCCCATCAGCCAGGTCATAACAAATCGTGAAATCAGAAACAGGATCATGCTGTACTGCAGTACGTGACCGCCGGTAACTTCATCTGCTGAAAGTGCTTTCATCACATATTGAATTGTAAACGTCCACATGCAGGTTTGCGCACCAACATTAAAAAACTGGGCAGCGACGCCAAAGCGATAATGTGGCAGGCGTAGCAGACGGCCCATACTTTCTGTCACTAGCGCTTTTTCACTATGCGCTGATGACACGCCTGGTCGGCACAGAGCAAATGCAATCCAGAGTAATGCCAGAAATCCCGCCATTCCTACATAGGGGGTCATTACTGCATTAAGCTCGGCACTTACCACCTCATTAAGTTGCATCTGATTCATTGTCGCTCTGGCTGCTGCATTGGCACTGCTTAAGTTTGGCAGAATTAGCGTCGCCGCCAGAAATACGCCCAGATTCGTACCCAGAGGGTTAAACGCCTGGGCCAGATTCAGTCTTCGGGTAGCGGTTGCTTCGCTGCCCAGTTTCATTACATAGGGGTTGGCCGACGTTTCTAGAATAGATAGCCCGCCAGCTAAAATGAACAAGGCAGCCAGAAAATACCCGTAAGTCATGGCCTGACTGGCTGGATAAAAAAGAAAGGCACCCGTGCAGGCCATTCCCAGACCCATTAACATTCCCGTTTTAAACGAAAATACTTTGTTAATCAGCGCGGCCGGAATAGCCAGACAGAAGTAAGCGCCATAATAGGAAAACTGCACAAGTGCAGACTGTAATGCGCTCATGCTGAATGTTTTGCTAAATACGCTGACCAGCGGATCAGTCATGTTGGCAGCCGTTCCCCATGCTGCAAAACACAGAGCAAGCAGAATAAACTGAATTCTGTTACCGGCAGGGATCAGGGCGGGGGCGGTGTTGTTCAAATCAGCCAGCCTTCGTTTAACTGTTAACAATTTGCCGCCAGTATGTAAAAATTGAATTATTAAATCAACTTTGTTTACTTAAAAAATTATACGGAGTCCGGTTATTTGTTTGCGCTGCTCCACATAGCCAGTAGAAGTATATTCAGGACACATTATTGATGTTTGAAACGATAAGGGAAATTGCAAAAGGTCAAAGCCGGATTCGTCACGCCAATGAGCGCTACGTGCTCACGCTCATCAGGACAAACGGGCCATTACCTAAAGCTGAGATTGCCCGCAAAACAGGGCTTTCCGCGCAATCTGCCACAATTATCATCAATCGGCTTGAAGAGGCCGGCCTGTTACAAGCCGGTCAGCCTGTAAAAGGCAGCAAGGGCCAGCCCCGGGTGCCATTCAGCTTGGATCCCCACGGTGCGTTTTCTATTGGTCTGAAGATTGGCCGCCAGCGCCTGGTCCTGACAATCATCGATTTTTGCGGAAACGTACGGCATTGCATTGAACAGCCCGTGACGGCGCCCACACCCGGCGGGGTGCTGGATTTTGTTGAAAACAACCTTGCCTTGCTTTACTCGTGTTTGCCTGAAAGCGGCAGGGAACGCGTAGCCGGCATGGGCATTGTAATGCCGTTCGCGTTGTGGCAGTGGCCGCAATCTTCAGCATCTGATAGTGAGCTTGAGCACTGGCGCGATTTTGATATCAAGGTGGCGATGGCAGAGCGTTGCCAGCTGCCTGTCTATTTGTGTAATGATGATACTGCCGCATGCTCGGCGGAGTTACTGTTTGGCAAACTGCCTGTCAAAGACAGCTTTACCTACTTTCATATTGGTGCCTTTATCGGCGGGGGAATTGTCCTCAATGGGCAGGTGATTGAAGGACGCACCGGCAATGCGGGCGCGCTGGGCTCGCTTCCTGTAAGTGTCAACGGGAAGGTCGGCCAATTACTTGAATTTGCATCGCTGAATCAATTACGCAAGGACTTACGACAAACAGACTGGGAAACCCTGCAATCTGATATTCATGCACTGCCACCTGAGATACGTAAAAAGGTGGATAACTGGCTGGATGACGCTACCCAGGCGCTTGTGCAGGCCAGCATTATCGCCCAGGCTATCCACGATGCGGGCAATATAATCATCGATGGTAGCATGGCACCTTATTTCAAAGCGTTGATTGTGGAACGGATCGCAGCGAGTCTGGATAGCGGTGATTGGCGCGGCGTGAAAAAGCCAGTGTTTTATAGCGGTAGCCTTGGAGATCAGGCGCAGCTACTTGGCAGTGCCAACCTGCCTCTGATAGCCCGTTATTATCTGTCATCCTACGATTAAGAAAAAGACACTCCCGTTAGCAATCGTAAAGCGCAGCCAGCCGTATAAACCTGTGTAGATTAACTATTACTGGTAAGGAGGCAATCATGATCGCGGTTATCGCGACGTTGCACTGTACTGAGGATAATGAAGAGCATCTCATCAGTGCGCTAAAAACGCTGCAGTTTCATTCCAGACAGGAAGACGGGTGTCAGCGTTATGATTTACTGCAACGCAAAGTGGGTAAGCAGGTTGAACTGATTTTAAGCGAGCTATGGGAAAGCGATGAGGCCCTGGAAGCGCATTTCAATGCCGGGCACTTTAATCGCTTTACGGCGCAGGCAGAAGACATTGTCGAGAATACGGAGATTCGAAAGTTTGAGGTCGTGGAGGATTAAAAAAGGCTCCCGAGGGAGCCTTTTTTATAAACTAAATACGAACAGTTGAGGCGCAACGGTGTGATAATCCACCGCCATAGCAACGCTCAGAATAGTAATGTTAAGAATGGAAAACCCGAAGACCTGACGGGCCCAGCCATTAACATCCACATCGCTGCGGTAACCACGTAATGCCATCACCAACCACCAAATGCTGGTGGTTGCTGCTACTGCCATAAAGCCAAGGCCAGTGTAGCCGCCTAACGGTAACAGCATCGTCACCAATGCATACACGGCAATGTAAAGCACTATATGCAGCTTGGCGCGCTCAATGCCTTTTTCTACCGGTAGTACCGGTATATTGGCAGCCTCATAATCTTTGTACCGAAATATAGCGATAGCATACGAGTGGGGCATTTGCCACAGGCTGAACATTAGCAACAAAATTGCCGCGCCTGCATCGAATTGTGCCGTGACCGCGCAGTAACCCACAACTGGCGGGACGGCGCCGGAAAGGCTGCCCACGAGCGTGCCGTAAACTGAATTCCGTTTCATATACAAGCTGTAGATACCTACATAAACCACGTATCCCAGCGCAGCAAAAAATACAGCGACGGCATTAGTGAATATAGCCAGTAATGCAAATCCGGCAATTCCTAATACCACCCCATGTGCTAATGCTGCTTTAAGCGACATCTCGCCAGTTACCGTGACACGGGTTTTGGTACGCTGCATTCTGGCATCAATATCCCGGTCAATGCAGTTATTAATTGCACAGCCGGATGCCACAACCAGCGACAACCCGATGATGGTCGCAATCATCAGCAATCCGTCAACGTCGCCGCGTGAGGCCAGTAAAAAGCCGCCGGCAACAGAGATAAGATTGCCCATGATGATACCGGGCTTGGTCACTTGTAAATAACGTCGGAACATCTATTCAGTTTCTCCAGATACTTCTGCACAAATAATGTACCAGCCCGAGGGCTAGTACATCATCATCGCGTTGGATTCGTAAATAATCCAAATGGACAGTCCCACGATCATCACAATAACCAATGCACTGAAAAGGAACGAGAACGTACTTGCACGTCCGTCTTCAGTAACAAAGTTCAAATGAAGGAAGAACTTCAGGTGTACCCACAGCTGAACCACTGCAGTAACTACAACTGTCCAGATTGTTGTTGATTTCGACAGGTCACCTTCCATCACTGCCCAAAAAGGGATAGCGGTAAGAATGACAGACAGTACGAAGCCAATAACATACGATTTAACATCACCGTGGTCGGCTGAATGTGCTTCAGCCTGGCCGGGGGTGGTGGAATGCGAATGACTGTGACTCATTACATTGCTCCCATCAGATACACAACGGTAAATACACAAATCCAGACAATATCAAGGAAGTGCCAGAACAGGCTCAGGCAGCTCAGACGAGTAACTGTCTGATTGCCCAAACCGCGACGAAGCACCTCGATGATCATAATGGTCATCCAGATAAGGCCGGCACTAACGTGCATACCGTGTAAACCAACCAGTGAGAAAAACGCGGTTAAGAACGCGCTTTCGCCTGGTCCGTTACCATTTACGATAAGATGATGGAATTCATAGATTTCCATCCCGATGAACGTAGCACCAAAGGCAAAGGTGACACCCAACCAAGTCAGCGTCAGGGCCTTCTTCTGTGCATGCGCAGCTATCATCGCGAAGCCAAACGTAATACTGCTTAACAGCAGGGCTGCGGTTTCCACAGCAACAAAGTCCAGCTCGAATATATCTGCACCAGACACACCGCCAGCGGTGTTCATATAAAGCACTGCGTAGGTTGCAAAAAACGATGCAAACAACAAACAGTCAGTCATCAAATACAGCCAGAAACCAAAAATGGTATTCCCGCCAGTATCGTGATGTTCGTGGTCATGGCCGTCGCCATGACCTCCCACATCACTGTTCGGGTTTAAGCTTGATGGAATTGAACTCATGCTGTTACCTCTTTTGGCGCATTTTTCAAATGTTCATCCTCGATTTTCTTAATCTCGTCAGGCTGCACGTAGTAATCCACGTCTTTGGTATAGCAGCGCTTGATGAAGAAACCGATAGCACTGACCAGACCAACTACTGCCAGCCACCAGATATGCCAAATCATTGCGAAGCAGAAGATAGTCAGGCTGGCACTCATCGTGACACCGGCAGACGTATTCTTCGGCATATGGATTGGCTCATAGCTTTCGTAGCGCTTATAAGCTTCACCTTCTTCTTTCATGTCAGTCCATGTATCAATGTCTTTGACATGCGGGATTTTAGCAAAGTTGTAAAACTGAGGCGGTGACGCGGTTGACCACTCAAGCGTGTGTCCATTCCACGGATCGCCAGTTTTATCATCCAGCTCTTCACGCTTCATGAAGCTCACAACCAACTGGATGACCTGAGACAGAATACCGAAGGCGATAACCACTGCGCCAAAGGCAGCAATGTAAAGCCAGATATTCCAATCTGGGTTATCTGTTGAGTTCAGGCGACGAGTCATACCCAGGAAGCCCAGTACGTATAGTGGCATAAACGCAAGCAGGAAGCCGATTTGCCAGCACCAGAACGCTGCTTTACCCCACTTCTCGTCCAGCTTGAAGCCAATAGCTTTCGGGAACCAGTAGGAGAAGCCAGCCAGATAGCCAAATACTGCACCACCAATGATTGTGTTATGGAAGTGAGCAATCAGGAACAGACTGTTATGCAGCACATAGTCAGCACCAGGGATAGCCAGCAGCACGCCGGTCATACCACCAATGGTGAATGTCACCATAAAGCCTAATGTCCAAAGCACCGGCGTAGTGATGTGCAAGCGGCCGCGATACAGTGTGAAAATCCAGTTAAACAGTTTCACACCCGTCGGCACCGCGATAATCATCGTCATTATCCCGAAGAAGGCGTTGACGTTGGCACTGGAACCCATGGTGAAGAAATGGTGCAACCACACCACGAAGCCAAGAATCGCAATAGCACCACTGGCATAAACCATAGATTTATAGCCAAACAAACGCTTACCGGTAAAGGTAGAGATGATTTCTGAGAAAATACCGAATGCTGGCAGAACCAGAATATAAACTTCAGGGTGACCCCACGCCCAGAACAGGTTGATGTACATCATAGAGTTACCACCGGCTTCATTAGTGAAGAAGTGGAAATCCATGTAACGATCAAGTGTCAGCATGGCCAGTACTGCAGTCAGAATAGGGAACGACGCAGCAATCAGGATGTTACCCCAGGTACATGTCCAGGTGAAAATAGGCATTTGCATCAGTTTCATACCCGGTGCACGCATCTTAGCAACAGTAACCAGGAAGTTAACTGCCGTCAGTAGCGTACCGAGTCCGGATATCTGCAAGGCCCATATGTAGTAGTCAACACCCACCCCCGGACTGTAGTCCAGACCAGAAAGCGGCGGATAGGCAACCCAACCGGTTTTGGCAAATTCACCCAAACCAAGAGACAGGTTGATCAGAATCGCACCACCGGCTGTCAGCCAGAAGCTCAGGTTGTTCAAGAACGGGAATGCCACATCACGCGCACCAATTTGCAGCGGCAGTATGATGTTCATCAGGCCGACCATGAACGGCATGGCCATGAAGATGATCATAATGACACCGTGAGCGGTGAAGATCTGGTCGTAATGTTCAGGGGGCAGATAGCCCTCAGATCCGTTTGTAGCAAGCGCCAGTTGCGACCGCATCATGATAGCGTCGGCAAAGCCACGCAGCAGCATGATAAGTGCAAGAATGATATACATAACGCCTAAGCGTTTATGGTCAATAGAAGTGATCCAGTCGTTCCAAAGAACGCCCCACTTCTTGTATTTGGTGACCAGGCCGGCAATAACCACACCCAGAATTGCCACCACCGTCAACGTACTCATGATAATCGGATCATGATACGGGACGGCTTCGATAGATAATTTACCTAACAAAGACATGATTACTCCTCGGCCTCTGTTTCATGAGCGCCTATATGCTGCGCGTTATGTTGCGCTGCTTCGTGCTGCCCCTGGACCGCATTTTCAGGTTTGCTGTAGTAGTTCATTTCACCGTGGTCCTTCATGAACTTCATGATGATGTCGTGGAACAAGCCATCCTTCACATCAGCAAAGTATTCCACCGGGTGAAATTCAGTCGGTTCAGTCAGTGCTTCGTAAGAGGCTGAATCAAGCTCGCCACCTTCGCGTTTTACTTTTTCCACCCACGCATCGAAATCTTCGTTGGTTGGTGTAGCAATCGCGTCAAAGCTCATTCCGGTAAAGCCTTTACCACTGTAGTTTGCTGAGAAACCTTCGTAAGTACCCGGCTCATCAGCAATCAGGTGTAGCTTGGTTTCCATACCGGCCATTGAATAAATCTGACTACCTAATTGAGGAATGAAGAACGAATTCATCGTACCTTCAGAGGTGATCTTGAACGCCACCGGCTTGTCGGCCGGGAATACAAGCTCATTAACTGTTGCGATACCCTGTTCAGGATAAATAAACAGCCACTTCCAGTTCAATGAAACCACTTCCACGGTCATATGTTCGCCTTTGCCTTCAAGCGGCTTGTAAGGGTCTAATGCGTGAGTGGATTTCCACGTGATAACGCCCAGAACAACGATAATCAGTACTGGAATAGACCAGACCGCTGCTTCGATTTTCGTCGAATGAGCCCATTTAGGTGTATAAACTTCAAAATCCCGACTGGCGCGATACTTCCAGGCGAAGTAGAGAGTCAACACGATAACCGGAAGAACAACAATCAGCATTAAAAGTGTACAGATAATGATCAGCCACTTTTCTTCAACACCAACCTGTCCTTTCGGGTCGAGTACTCCGCCACTACAACCTGCTAGTGTCAGCACGACGGCGGTAAGAGCAATTGTACAAAGGTTACGAATAAGCAAAGGAATTTTCCTACAACCCAGAGGTTTACTATCCTGCCGCCCCGGTGACAGGACGACGCTCAGATTCGGGAAGTACCTTAAGGTAGTTCCCAGCTAGTTTAAGTTCACCCGCCTTTCGGCTTGCTGACAGTGTCAACCGTCAACAGGTCAAAATGCTAAGTGAAACTTAAAGGGGGCGCGCGTGAGCCATGCGATAAACGAACACGTTGACTTACGGCAAATTCGGTATGAGTAAGCGAAGACTTACTGGATATGACACCCGCGCGACGCGCCGGTGCGTATTTAAACAGGTCGCCAAATATAGCATTACGAAAAGCGCGATAAATTGCTTTGCACGCTACCAGCATGCCCAGTGAGGCAACAGTCACAGGGCCAATAAACGGGTTTTCAATCACTGCCGATACTACATCGGTAGAGTCAGCCAGCGCACCGCACAACAGCAGTGCAATGTTCAACGCAGAAATAAACAAAGCGGCACCCACACCTTTACACAGCCAATGCGTGACCGCACTCGCTTTCTGGCCAAGCTGCGCTTGTTTCCGGGTTGTCATCAAAGAAGTCAAAAAGGACATCTACCACTCACTCTGCATACGAGAACTGAACAAAAAAACAGCAGTTAAAAAATTCGCCGCAAAAGGATAGCAAAATCGCTGACCAAGTAAAATGAGAATTACTGTGTAATATGTGAAGAATCAGGTTTAAACCATTAACAATCAATTAACAATTATTCAAGTTACTGATTTGAAATGAAAATAAAGGCGGTTTTTATAATGAGTTGTTAAATTATCTACATTTAAATTTTGTCATTAAGCAAAATTAAGGCGCTAAAAACAGATGTGGTAGCACAAAAAATAAACGGGATGGACGTTTACCTTAGTCACATGTGGTCAGGGAACAAAAGCAGGGGGCTGGAAGCCAGCCCCTGAAAATTATCGGGTTTGTTCGTCGGAGAGTATACGCACCTCACGTTGCGGGAACGGAATGGTGATATTGTGCTCGCGAAGTGTTTCAAAGATCAGTAATAAGAGGTCGCCGCCGACACGGTTCCTGCCATCATCAATGCCCTCCATCCAAAACTCCACGAACATATTTACACCTGAATCGCCAAAACTGTCGATTTCGCAATCCGGTCGCTCCTCAATAGGCACGTCCTCACCACTTAATACCTGTGGGTGCTCTGCCACCGCCTCTTTAATAATTTCGACCATGGCTCTTATATCCGTTTCATAGGCCACGCTAAAATCAATGCGGTAGCGCTGCTTCGGATCCTTATGCGTCCAGTTGATCAGCAGAGCACTGATGAATTTTTCATTCGGAACAAGAATATCTTTACCATCGTAGGTTTCTAAAATGGCGTAGCGCATTTTAAATTCCCGGACAAACCCTTTACTGCCATCCTCCAGTTCTACGTAGTCGCCTACGGTCAGCGAACGATCCAGCAAGATGATGATGCCGGATATAAAGTTTGAAGCGATACTTTGTAAGCCAAGTCCAAGACCAACACCTAACGCACCACCAAACACCGCCAGGGCTGTCAGGTTGATACCCATAATATTGAGCAAAAGTAAAAAGATGACGCAGAAGACAGCCACCTCAAACAGTTTGGCAAACACCTCTTTGGTGGCAATATCCAGTGATTTTTGATTACGGATAATGTCTTTGCCCACGGTATTGGATGCGCGGCCCAGCCAGAACAGCAAGGCACCGAAAATCAGCACCCGCAGAATGCCATAAGCCGACAGCTCGATATTCCCTACCGATATGGAGATAGATTCAAGCGCCGCGATGACGGTAGGCAATACGCCAATAAGGTGTAAAAAGACAATGGGCAGACCAATATAACGCATGAATGCAGCAATGATGGCATTGGCTACAAAGCTTTTAATGCAATTATTCAAAAAGATCAGAACCGCCAGCACCAGCGCCACATCCAGCACCCAGGCATCAAGCTGAAATAAATTTCCCAGTCGCGTGGTAAGCAACAATAAGAAAACGGTGATCAGGGGAAATAGCATGGTTCCCAGCCGATAACCCAGCATTTGTAGCGAGTGGAAGCGCTGGCTTTCAGGGCGACGCATGAAGGGAACGGCTTTGCGTACCTGACTGGCAACCAGATAAGCAACCAGGTAAATTCCAAGAATTAGCAACAGCTGATATAAAAACTCTGTGCTGAGCACAGCATCCTGCACACGCGCTGCGTGCTGCTTTGCGTTGGCAAGCCAATTATCAATCACTGGCATGACGTGTTGTCCTTTAAACTACCGAATGACAAAGCGTGTTTGTAGCCTGAAGCGACACGCAGGTAAAGGAAAAGTGTGAGAAAAATTCGTGACCCTATGAACAACTTATTTTTATTGGCACTGATCCTAAGCCGAAATAATAATGCCTTAAAGCCGCCACACGGCTAGCAGTTGCGCGACACTTTCATCTTCATCGGTGCCCAGCTTGTTGTTCCAGTATTGATATTCAATACCCACGAAAACCGTGTCCTTTTTGTCAAATAGCGCGTGGCCGGCATCCCAGCGAAGCTGTACCTGCGCCAGCACCCAGTCTTTCGCTGCGACACCGGGAATTTCGGTGTCCCTGCCTGAAATGTATTCAGCATGACCTTCTACCGACCAGTGCTGTTGGCCGGTTTTTATTGGATACCGCCAGGCCGCATCAATCATATAACTGTCATCCTCGGTTGGCGCGCCGCCTGAAACCAACCCTTTACTATCATCAATATAGGCTGTGAAGAGCGTATTGAAAAAGGCAAAGCCCGGGATATTCCAGTTGATTTGCACGCCGGGCAGGTACTTCAGTACATCAGCATCTGGCGCAGCATTGACGCCCAGGACCATACCTATATCACTGATAGCGCCATCATACTTTACGTCAAACAACGTACTGCTACTGAAAAAGGGATACCACTCTGCATATAGCTCATCGCCATCATCGGTCCTGGCGTAATCAAAGAATAAAAAGTTGCCGCCGTATTCCCAGCCACTGGCATGCTGGAAAGTAACAATGGTGGTATCTGCGTCGGTGCCGGGTGTGGATGCATATGGTTGGTTCAGCTTGCCCTGCTGTAAATGAAATTCCGTTTCACTCCAGGTGGTGGCAGTTGCAGATAATGAAAAACAAAAGGCCGTGACGAGTAAACAAGCGCGCAACATGGGGGAACTCTGATGGTGAATAAAGGCGGCGATTATAAAGATTCTTAGGTAAAAAAGCGTCCCCGACGACAATTTTTTCTGTGTATGCGGCAAAGATAAAACGAATCACTTAGTGAATCACCTCGGCAAGCAGCTTGTGGTGAGTAGCCGCGCATTCGCTAAACACCGCTTGCACGAAAAGGTGTGAAATCCATGTTAATGTCGGGTAAATTGGTTGAGTAGAAAGACATCTGACCACACAGGGAGATTTATGGCGCAACCGGTTTTTCACTACGATACGCACAGTGTGTTTAATCAGCCTGCTCCATTGGCGAACTACAATGCCTTTGATGCAGATAGCATTTTGCAGTATTGGGTCAATCAGTTTGGTGGCAAAGAAGGTGTTGATCGCCTGACCGGGTTTGGCCATCATATCGGTCACACATTACAGGAAGCCGGCTTTCTGGCCAATCGTCATGCGCCGGAGTTTGAACCGCATAATCGCTTTGGTCAGCGTGTCGATGAGGTAATTTACCATCCTGCTTATCATCAGCTTATGGCTCATGCCATCGGTCAGGGACATTGCAGCTTACCCTGGACATCAGAACAAGCCGGCGCGCATGTAATACGCGGTGCAATGGCCTATTTGCACACCCATGCCGATCCCGGCTCTGGTTGTCCGCTTACCATGACGTTCGCCGCTGTGCCGGCCATCTCTGTTCAACCCGATGTCGCCGGACGCTGGCTACCCAAAATCTTATCCGGGGTGTATGACGGCAGCAACCGGCCCTGGTATGAAAAAGAGGGCGTTACCATCGGTATGGCGATGACAGAAAAACAGGGCGGCAGCGATGTCAGAGCGAACACGACGCGTGCTGTGCCTGTGGATAATGCCGGTCCTGGCCAGCTTTACACCCTAACCGGTCATAAATGGTTTTGCAGCGCCCCCATGAGTGACGCATTTCTGGTCCTGGCGCAGTGTGATGATCGGTTGTCGTGTTTTCTGGTACCCCGCTGGCGCGAAGATGGCACTAAAAATCCAATACTCATACAGCGTCTGAAAGACAAGCTGGGCAATAAGTCCAATGCCAGTTCAGAGATAGAGTTTCGCAACGCCCACGGCTGGCTGTTGGGTGAAGAAGGCAAGGGCATCAATACCATCATACAGATGGTCGCGCTGACCCGGTACGATTGTATGCTAGGTTCTGCGGCCCTTATGGCGCAGGCAACTAAAGAGGCGATTTGGCATACCGCTGGACGTGCGGCGTTCGGTAAGCCGCTGCATGAACAACCACTAATGATGAATGTGCTGGCCGATCTGGCGCTGGAGTCAGAAGCTGCGCTGGCTATCAGTTTCCGTATATCCCGGGCGCTGGATAACCTTAGTGAACCCCAGGAAGCCTCGCTGGTCAGAAGCGCTACGGCAATTGGAAAATACTGGATTTGCAAGCAGGCTGTACAACATACCTATGAGGCCATGGAATGCATCGGTGGCGTGGGCTATGTTCAGGACAATGTAACCAGCAGACTGTATCGCGAAGCGCCGGTCAATGCTATCTGGGAAGGCTCCGGCAATGTGCAGTGTCTGGACCTGTTAAGAGTGCTTAAACGTGAGCCTGATACGCTGGCAGCATTACTGTCAGAACTCAGCCAGGCAAAAGGTCGCTATTCATTGTACGACCAGGCCCTGGAGAGTGCCGTGACAATCATGGCCGATACCGCCAATCTGGAAGTCAACGCGCGCCGGTTAATGGAAATGCTGGCACTGTGCTGGCAGGCGGCCACATTGATCATTTACGGAGAGGCAGAGATCGCGCACGCCTTTGTCAGTTCGCGCCTTGATCCACAGCAGTTTCATCAGTATGGCACATTGCCCTCGCACATAGATGCCGGCGCTATTGTGCGGCGGGCAATGCCCGCGGCAGACCGCTCAAAAATAAATACGTCCCACAATCAGGAGACAAAATAGAATGTCAGTTAATGAAAACTATGCCAATTTACGCGAATTTATCGATGACCGGTTTAACCGCTATGAAGGGCGTTTGGCTTATCGGTGTCTGGGCCAGTCAATGTTGTACGATGAACTGGATAAACACGCGACGCATCTGGCACGCTACTTTGAGCATGAAATGGGGTTAAAAGCCGGTGACCGTATTGTCATTCAGTTGCCCAACCTGATTCAGTATCCGGTGGCCATGTATGCGGCGGTCAGACTTGGGCTGGTGGTGGTCAATACCAACCCGTTGTATACACCCAGAGAAATGCGTCATCAGTTCACAGATTCCGGCGCAAAAGCCATTGTGATTCTTAGCGACCTATTACCCAAACTTGAACAAATTCGTGATGAAACCGGCATTGAACAGGTATTGGTGACGAGCGCCGCGGACTTTATACAGCTCTCGACACCTCATGATACCTACCATTGCTTCACGCAGGCGCTGAGCACGGGTGAGACGCTGAATGATTTCACACCCAGTCAGGCGCAGCGTGATGACACTGCCGTGTTGCAGTATACCGGTGGAACGACCGGCGTCTCTAAAGGTGCCGTACTCTCACACGGTAACTTACTGGCAAACGCCGGACAAATGGCGGCGCGCCTGGAAGCACGATGCCAGCAAAGCGAAGGCGTGTTTGTCTGCCCGTTGCCGCTGTACCACATCTATGCATTTACCGTGAATATGATTGGGTTGTTCGGGATGGGCGAAGCAAACTTGCTGATACCCAATCCGCGAGATATGGATAGCTTCGTCAATGCGATTAAAGCGTTGCCCTTTAAGGGAATTGCCGGCATCAACACATTGTTTGTGGGTTTATGTCAGCATCCCGGATTTAAAGACATTGATTTCAGTAACCTGAAAATTACGTTATCCGGCGGCGCGGCACTCACACATTCGGCAGCACATTTATGGGAAGACGTGACCGGATGTGCCATTACCGAAGGCTATGGTCTGTCTGAAACGTCGCCGGTGGTGTCATTTAATGTGTTTGGTGAAGAAGAGCTTGGCACGGTCGGTAAGCCGCTGGAGCAAACACAGGTAGCGGCCTGGGATGAACATGATAAGCCGGTGGCTGAAGGCGAGGTCGGTGAGCTGGTGGTAAAAGGCCCGCAGGTGATGAAAGGGTACTGGCAACGTGACGATGAAACCTGCAAAGTGATGATAGACGGCTGGTTTAAAACCGGTGACATGGGACTGATTCAAAGTAATGGCAATGTGAAAATCGTCGACAGACTGAAGGATATGATTATTGTTTCAGGCTTTAACGTCTTTCCCAACGAAGTGGAGGATGTACTTAGCGAACACCCGGCCGTCATGGAGGCGGCTGTGGTAGGCGAAGCCGATGACAAGACCGGTGAGGCGGTAAAAGCATTTGTCACAGTCAGCGAGTCGGTGACAGAAGACGCATTACGGGAATTCTGTCGTGAGCATCTGACCAATTACAAGGTACCCAAACACATTGAAGTGCTTGAAGAGTTGCCAAAATCCACGGTGGGCAAAATTTTGCGCCGGGAACTGCGCAAGCGCTAGATGACAAACGCTTAAAGGCTCTGAGGCCTATTCCGGTAACAGCGGGTGCGAATTGTGGTTTGCATCTGCCGGCGAGAGCAATACGGATGTCTCAGGATAAAGCGTGTTAATGGTAAGCCGGGGCTCTGAGACATACGCTGTCGGCCCCATGGCGCCTACCGTCTGACTAACACTGAAGAATCGCTCAAGCGAATCATCAACACGCAGTTCAACCCGAAAGCTGGCCATCGGATCCAGTTGTGCGGCGCGTCTGGCCCAGTCATCTGGTAAGCCGGGCGTCGCGCATAATCGCCTGAGTCGACGCTGCATGTCGGTATCCTGCGTAAGCAACACATCCTGCTGAATACTCATCAATATCAGGCACAGGGCATCGGTATAGGCTTTTGAGCCTGAGGTGGCATCGTGCAGACTAAACAGTAAATCGAAATGGTTAGTAACACGGGCAAGGTGGTGCTTACCCACTAACCGGCTGTAAAACGCCACCCAGCTTTTATTTACCATCAGAATATCGCCGGCGCCATCAATTAACACGGTCGGGTGGGGATCGAGTGCGCGCAGCGTCAGCGTCATCGCCTTGCGTAACCATTTCAAATCCGGTGCACAGAACGTGGTCTTCTTGCCATGGGCCTTGAACCCTGCGGCAATAAGTAAGTGGTTACTGTCTCTCTCAAGCATGCCCAGCGCGCCAGCGATAGCTTCGACCATCTCAAGGCTGGGCGATACATGACCATTTTCCAGCCGGCTCAGGTGTCTGGCTGACGAGCCGGTCCGAAAGGCCAGCTCTTCCTGACTAATCTGGTGAACGCTGCGCCAGAAGCGAAGCAACCCGGAAAACGGTGAGGGGGGATCAGCGTAAAAAGCGGATGTCATCAGTATTACCTGCTGCAGATTTTCAACGGTTGTACAGATAGTCAATCACCTACCCGACATGACAGGTCATGTTATCTGTTGTCTGGCAGCGCAACAATACGCTCACGCGTTAAACCTGAGATTACCAACCGCGCCACCGGCGCAATGAGGAAAGTATGGCTGCATCGTTACTTAATGAGCGTGATATCGCATTCATGTTGTACGAATTGTTAGACGCTGAGTCGCTGACCCGGCGGGAGCGTTTTAGTGAGCATAGTCGCGAGACATTTGATGCTGCCATGGAAACAGCCATCAATGTGGCCGATAAGCATTTGTTACCCATCCGGCAGAAGACCGATCTGATAAAGCCTGAATACGATGGTAAGGATGCACACCTGATCCCGGAGATTAAAACGGCCATGCAGGCGGTGATTGATGCCGGGCTGGCATCGGCGACTGCTGACTTTGATTTGGGCGGTATGCAGCTACCCTCTACCATCGCGTGTGCGCTGAGCACACATTTGACTGCGGCAGGTATGAGTACCATGGGATACACCACCCTGACCAACGCCAATGCCAATCTGATTGAAGCGCACGGTACTGCCGCGCAAATCGAAAAATGGGTTAAACCAATGCGGGCGGGCCGCTTTACCGGCACGATGGCAATGACCGAACCGGGCGCAGGATCCGGACTGGCCGATCTGATTACAAAAGCCGTGCGACAGGACGACGGCAGCTACCGCATTACCGGCAATAAAATTTATATCTCCGGCGGCGATCACGATTTGGCTGACAATATTGTGCACCTGGTATTGGCGCGGGTGCAGGGCGCACCCAAGGGAACCAAAGGTATTTCGCTATTCATCGTGCCTAAGTTTTTGGTGACTGATGATGGCACCATCGGCGAGCGTAATGATGTCGCGCTGGCCGGGCTATTTCATAAAATGGGCGGTCACGCGATCACCTCTACATCACTGAGCTTCGGTGAGAAAGACGGCGCTGTCGGGTATCTGGTCGGCGAGGAAAATATGGGGCTCAGTTATATGTTCCATATGATGAACGAAGCGCGGCTTTTTGTAGGTACCGGTGCCGCAGTGATGGCGCTGGCCGGCTATCAGTATTCGCTGAACTACGCCAAAGAGCGTCCCCAGGGCAGGTTACTGGCAGAAAAAGACCCTAATTCCACGCCGGTTAACATTATTGAGCACAGTGATGTAAAAAGGATGCTGCTGGCACAAAAGGCCTACGCCGAAGGTGCACTGGCATTGTGCCTGTTTGGTGCCAGGTTACACGATGATGAAAAAACGGCCCCTGATGTACAGCAGCGAAAGGACGCGCATCAGCTGTTGGACTTTCTTACGCCTATTATTAAAACCTGGCCGTCTGAGTACGGGCTGAAAGCCAATCATTATGCTATTCAGGTGTTAGGGGGCGCGGGGTATACCAACGAACATCCGGTGGAAATGTTTTATCGCGAAAACCGGTTAAATCCGATCCATGAAGGGACAACAGGCATTCAGTCCATGGACTTACTGGGACGTAAAGTTCCCCGCAATCAATTTGCAGGTTATAAAGCCTGTGTCAGCGCAATTAAAAAGAGCATCGCTGAAGCCGGCGCGGTTGCAGCGCTCAGTGAGTATGCCGCAACGTTGGAGCAGGCACTTGAAACATTGGATGTCACCACACAAGCCGTGATGGGGGCATCCCAGTCAATGAATATTGATGCGGCGTTTTCAAACTCAGTGAAATACCTGGACGTGTTTGGTCATGTGGTGATTGCCTGGATGTGGCTAAAGCAGGGACTGGTGGCGCACAAGGCAGTTCAACAGGATCTCCATGAAAGCGACGAGGCCTTTTATCACGGTAAACTCCAGGCGATGCGGTTTTTCTTCATCAGCGAACTGCCGGAAATAAATCACTGGGCCGCGCTGGTGCGTAACCTGGATACCACCAATTATGATATGCAACCTGACTGGTTTTAATCAAAGGAGATTCACCCATCATGCAGATTGTCTCTCAGGATGATTTACTGGCCAGCGCCGGTAAAGCGTTACCCGTAACGGACTGGTTCACCATCACTCAGTCTCAGATTGATTGTTTTGCAGACTGCACGCACGATCATCAGTTTATTCATGTTGATCCTGATAAAGCGGCGCAAACCCCGTTTGGTGGTACCATTGCCCATGGCTTTTTAAGCTTATCCATGCTGTCTTATTTTGCGCAGTCTTTTGGACTTCAGGTGAAAGGCGCGGTGATGGGCATCAACTATGGGTTGAACAAAGTAAGGTTTATCACACCGGTTAAGGTAGACAGCCGCATTCGCTGCCATGCTACCGTGGTGGACGTCAATGAACACAAACCGGGCCAGTTTTTTGTGACCTATGACATTACCATTGAGCTGGAAGGCAGTGATAAACCTGCGCTGATAGCACAGTGGATTGGCGTGCAGGTCACTGACACCAATAATAAGCAGGAAAGGTAATGACAATTTCATATGAAGGGCAGGTTGCCATTGTAACAGGTGCCGGCAACGGACTAGGTAAGACGCATGCGTTAGCACTGGCCGCGCGAGGCGCAAAGGTGGTGGTTAACGATTTTGGCGGTGCGCGCGACGGCACTGGCGGTTCATCTGCCGCCGCTGAGGCAGTTGTCGCGCAGATAAAAGAAGCGGGTGGGCAGGCAATAGCCAATGGTGCCAATGTGGCCGACTTCGGGCAGGTGCAGCAGATGGTCAGTCAGGCGATGGACGCCTGGGGTCGGGTGGATATCCTCATTAATAACGCCGGCATATTGCGTGATAAGTCCTTTGCCAAAATGGACCTTGATGATTTTAAGACCGTGATGGATGTGCATGTCATGGGGTCGGTCAACTGTACCAAAGCTGTGTGGGATATTATGCGCGAGCAGCAGTACGGGCGTATCGTGATGACCACATCATCAAGTGGTCTTTATGGTAATTTCGGTCAGGCCAATTATGGTGCGGCCAAAATGGCGGTCATTGGACTGATGAACACGCTGGTTCTTGAAGGGGCGAAGCATGGCATCAGAGTCAACGCGCTGGCACCCACCGCCGGAACGCGAATGACTGAGGATATTATGCCGGCGGAGGTTTTCGCGCTTCTGACAACCGAGGCTGTCACCGCCGGCGCCCTGACCCTGTGTGATAAGGACGCGCCGAACCGCATGATTTTGTGTGCAGGTGTGGGTGGCTACTCCGTCGCCCGCATGATGGAGACTGACGGGATATTCCTGCCGGAAGCAGAGCAGCAACCAGAAGTCATCCGGTCGCACATTGAGGCTATCGAAAATGCAGATGGTCAGAAAGCATTAAAGGCTGGTGGCGAGCAGGGCGAAAAATTTCTTAAAAAGGCCATGGCGTTTATGCAGTCTCAGGGGTAACCCACGTTCGTTCTGACCCTCGAGCGGAGCGCCGCACCGGTTCTGGGCACATTAATGCTGTTCAATCAGCCCTGAGATTTGTATGATTTCCTTACTAAGAATAAGCGCAATGGTTTGTTTGCGCAGGAAATGACAAATGAAGGAAACAATGATGAAAGCAGGGAAAATAGTAATTGCCGGGCTATTGGCAGGGTTGTTATCTGCATGTGGCGGTCACGGTTACGAAGGGACATGGAAAGCAACCTCAGATAACGCCATGCTGGAAAAGCTGATTAATCAGACCGGTGGCGGCACGCTCGTCATCGGCGAAGATTACATCGAAGCAAATGGTCAGCGTAATCAGGTCGATGAAATCTTCACTCGTGAAAGTGGTGGCAAAAATTATCTGGTTTTCGCCAAAGAGGGTGAGGAGCAGGTGTTTGAGATCAATGACGAGGACAACCTGGAAATTGGCCAGATGGGTGTAACATTAACCTATACCCGTGCTGATTAATCCATCATGCGGCGCTGGCAATGCCAGCGCTATTGTCATCTGCCCCGTGTCTGGTTACCAGCAGCCAGCAGGTAACTTATTCATAGACTGATCAAGACTTAGCGATGTACATCCCGTATCGCCCGATTGCCCACCTTTTGCTGCGGCGTTTAGTGTATACGTTGTGGCTGTTACGTTACTTACCGTGAAGGTATAAAATTCAGAAGTGGGTATACCAATTTCACTGGTCGCAGCATAGCTGGTATTCTCAAGCCTGTAGGATTCCTGCTGCAATTTTAGCTGCAACAACGCGTTTTGTGCTTCAGCCCGTCTGGCGCTGGTGACATGAGACTGGTAACTGGGGATCGCAATGGTTGCAATAATTCCTGCTATAGCGACAACAATCATCAGCTCGACCAGCGTCCAGCCACCACCCTGTTTTTTGAACTTTGCGTGCTTCATACGTGAACATCACTTCTAATACTTAGGTTAGGAAAAATTTCGCTTAGTATACTTCCTAAGAACCTGAATGTTTCTTTTTTGGGAACACAGAGCATAGACCACATTCCGCTGGAATAAGGTTTCAGGATTTATCCGAAGGTATAGGTGTCAGGGTGAGTAATCAAAAAGGGCTGTCTTTGCTGGAACTCATGATAGCAGTCGCTATCGTTGCCATCGTCGTTACACTTGGCGCGCCGACGATATCCGGTGTCCAGCGCAGTGCAGCACTATCCGGTGCAGTTGAAAATGTGTATTTCGGGATGCAGCAGGCACGTAGCCATGCGGTGCGTCAATCCTCGGATATTCAGGTCGATTTTACGGCTGGTCAGAACTGGTGTGTGGGCACCACCGATCAGACCGATTGTGATTGTGCGGTCGCGAACAGCTGCACAGTCGACGGTGTTGAAAATGTCCTGCGCGCGCAGGATTTTCCGGGCATCACGCTGCCTGCTCTTACCTTTGGTACCGATAATCAGACATCGTTTGATGGTACCCGGGGCCTGACCCTGAATAACAGTGGCTCGGCAAGCTTTTCCAATGGTACCGATACCGTTCGTATTAACCTTAACGAAGTCGGCAGGGTGCACATCTGTGTCGTCTCTGGCGAGTTGGGAGATTATCCACCATGCGCAAGCTAGCTTCACATCGCGGCTTTACTCTTGTTGAGTTAATGATAGGTATGGCGCTGGGTGTGGCTGCCCTGACCGCGTTAGGGTCGCTGGTGGGATATGGCGTGGGCGTGAACGTGAATCTTTTGAAAAGCGCCCGGGTAAATGAAGAATCTTCTATGGTCCTCTCCCTTTTGCAGCGAGATATCAGACGAGCGGGGTACTCTGGCGACACGGTGGCGATGCTCACCGATCCCACTGCCAACCCGTCTGATTTCTCTGATTCACTGGTTATCAGTGCATATACCGGCGAAGCTGCCGGTAGCTGCATTCTTTTTTCTTATGATGCGAATGACAACGGCGTTCTGGACACCACCGGCAACAGCGAAAGTTTTGGTTACAGGTTGCGTGGACAGACGGTTGAAATGCGCCAGAATAATCTGTCCTGTACGCAGGATGGCTGGCTCCCTCTGACTGACAGCGACATTGTTCAGATACAGGGTCTGTCGTTCACCATGGGCCAGACGCTGAGCAATAATATTCCAACCACATCAATTACAATAAACCTTCAGGCTGAACTTGCGGCCAACACGGATATATCGCGTCAGTTCACAACTGAAGTACTGGTGAGAAATTATGATGGATAGTACGGTTACCTTCGCCAGACCGGCTCAACAGCGCGGCGCGATGATGCTTACCGCAGTCTTGCTGTTACTGATACTGGTTACATTAGTCACCTTGTCCACGGGTCGGGTCAAATCGTTCGAACATAAAATTATTCTTAATGCACAGAATTATCAGCTGGCTTTCAGCAGTGCTGAAGCCGGACTGGCGCGCGCCATTAGCCGATTAACCGAAGATCCGGGTTGGGATGGCACGGCAATTACAGGTTCCTTGCCTGGGCAGGGCAGCTATAGTGTGCAGGGTGTCAGACAGACCATCACCCGGGAATCCACCGTGTTGCAACTGGTCACATTGACCGCCCGGGGCATGTCGCCTGACACCTTGTCTACGGTCGATCAACAGCAGCAGGTCATTCAGTATTCGGTACTGGCCAATCCCCCGGATGTACCGCTCATTGTAGCGGGTGGCCTGGGTGTAAGCGGTAACTTTGAAGTGGTTGCTAATCCTAATGGCGGTGGTGAGGGCGTTCCTCTTTCTATTTGGACGGATAAGCCGGTGAATATGCAAAGTGGAAGCGGAACCACTTGTGGATTGCAGGAGTTCAGGGATGGCAACTGTTCAGGTTCGCCATACTCTGAGAAAGGCTTTAAAGACCTCGATATTCTTGATGATGACGTTAACTTTCCGCCAGATATGATGGAATACCTTTTCAATATTCCGGAAGCTGAATGGCCCACACTGCGCGCCGATGCGGATCTCAGACTCACCGACTGCAGCACACTGGGGCCGTCTTCCACCGGGTTGTTATGGGTTGATGGCGATTGCACGGTGAATTCAAATACTATCATCGGCAGCCCGGATGATCCGGTAGTACTGGTTGTTGCTGATGGAAATTTAAGAATGAACGGTGGTGCGCAAATTAATGGCATGGTCTTTCCGTTCCGCAAGCCTACAACGGTGGCAGATTTTGACATTGATATGGTCGGTAGCGCGCGGGTCAATGGCGTGGTTGCATCGAACCATCCGGTGGGGAACTCCGGCGGTACCTATAACTCGGTTTACGATGCTGAGGTACTGCAGGGGCTACGCCTAAGTGATGCCTTTCAGCGGGTAGCCATCGTACCGGGAAGCTGGCGGGATTTTTAGGAGTACTGACGTGATAAGCCATAAAAAAAATATTAAAGGGTTCTCTCTGGTAGAAGTATTAATCGCTTCGTTAATTATCATGTTGGGTGTTACAGGCTTTGTCACCCTGCAAACCGAATATATGCGCAGCGATGCCAAACTTAACTTACGTCAGGTGGCCTTGCAGCTTGCACAGGAAAAACTGGACGATTTGCGTCAGTTTGATGTGTTGCGCACCACCGCCGGTCTGCCGGCATACAACGATATCGGCGACGATGCCGGCGGCGGTCTGAATGCCGGAAGTGTGGTGGTGGACATAAAAACTGATGCCACTAAAACTTACACCTTTACCAGAACCTGGGCGGTTGAGAATCAGTTTTATACCGATACAGACAGTGACGGCGTGCCGGACACCTGGTTAACAGAAGGCGACATTGGCATACCGGTGCCCGCCCCGGATGTTCCCGGGCAGAAAATCGTGACGGTCAATGTCAGCTGGACTGATCCACAGGGTGAGACAAAATCCATTGCGGTCGAAGGCAATGTAGCTCCGGTTTTGTTAGCCAGAAGCTTTCAGGCCAATAACGAGTCAGACGGTGCCAAGAATCAGCCCAAGGTGGCGTACACACCCGGTCTGGCACCTGATGTAATTTCCTACGAACTGGGTAATGGCGAAAGTATCGAAACCAGTAAGCCGGTACCGGATATTGATAAGCAGGGTGACAACAACCTTGTCCAGTTTGAAACCATCCGTTATATCAATCTGCCCGATCAGACTGACAAACTGGAGCAGGAAGATTTTTTAACTGTAAATTGTTCGTGCACGCTGGCCGGCTCAGGTGATGGCTACACACCCAGTATGACCGACTACGATGGTAGTGAGTTGGTGGTTAAACCCGGTGAAAAGATAGAAAAACAAACCGGTAATGCTGACGGTAGTCAGCAGCCTGCTATCTGTAATACCTGTTGCCGCGACCATCATGATACACCGGCAATGGTCGAACAAGAGCAATACTATCGCAAAGAAGGCGGCAAGCCACACGGCCACTATAAGCGGATGAATGATGGCAGTTTCCTGCCGGCTTCATCAGTGGGCGATGCTTACGATGAGGTATGTCGGTTTAAGCGTGTAGATGGCTATTTTCAGATGTATCCGGACTGGCAGTTGCTGGACGTTATTCAGTTCAGTGACAGATATTTGCTGGATACCCAGACTCTGACCAACTACACCGCCTATACTGAAGCCGCGATAGCCGCCAGCGTACAGGGCGAGGGGACACCCACCAAACCGACCGACCGCTCTATTACAATGGGTCCCGGTGGTCAGCAGTTAATTTCGCGCGGTATTTATCTGGACAGAATGACTGCCAGCCACAAGCAGGCACTTAAAGCGATGATCGAGGCCGGCAAGGAGGACTGGAAAGCCTACGCACCATTTTATGATGTCAACCTGACGTTATTGTCCCAGTGGAGTTCAAAATATTCGGCTATTGCCACGGTAACTAATGAAAATATTCAAACGATTCTTGATCCGGTGAACGATTTTTACGGCACCTACAGCCGGGGCCGGGTCGAAGCATTAAGTGACGGAACCACGGCTATTACCAATTTTGCCATGGGCTATAACGCAGGTATCACGGGTACACCGGGTATTTCTCCCACCTACTTTTTGGGCGGTAAGCTGGATAATTCGCTGCTGGTGACGGTAAACAGTAAGGCCGCATCAGAAAAATTCTTTGCACTGATTGGTAATATCAACTGCCTGATTACGCTAAATGGTGAAACGCAACCCTGTGAAACCAATAACAGCAAAAAGGCCAGCTATGTTGATCTGTCTAATCTGACAATTACTAACTCACCGTCGCAGTTTAATTGCCCAATTACGATCCCTAAAGGGAAATCGACACCGTTCTTTAGTTGCGAAAATATGTCAGAAAACTGGAAAGGCGACATTATCTTTGCGTTTGAGAAAAATTACTTCAATGTCACGCTGAAAGTGCAGTACCCGGATGGCACCATTGTGGAAGCTGACCGGATTTCATTGAGCACCGGCTTGAATGCAACGTCTAATCAGGAATACAGTCTGATTATTGAGCTGACGCAGATTTAACGCTTGTACGCCCCGCTTGTATCTTTGTGATTAAACGGGGCGTCTTTTTTGACATAGAAAGTACTTCATCAATCTTACTGTTGTTTTTTGATTAACATGCCAACGCCTGCTCTGACCGGAGCCGACAGTAGAATATAAAAAATCTCTCGTTCTTCCTTGAAATTGTGTAAACCTGATCTACGCTTTGGGCAGTCAGCAACGTTCGCGCTGCGTTTATTTTTCAAAGTATGCTGCGCTACCACTACATGCAACTTTTTTCAAAATCCCACTCACTGCCTGTAATTGTCTTTCTAAAATAAACATTTACGTAATTTTACGAATAGGTCTGACGCAGACCGGAAAGTACATTGGCGGGCTATCAAAATAGGTAGAGCCTGTATTAATGCTTATTTCGACGGTCATTCGACTATGTTTTCTGATAGCGGTCACTATGCTGTCGGGCTGCAAACCTGACCCGGCTCCCGCTACGCTTACAATTGGGTATACCCACGAACCGCCTTATTCGTACATAGATGAGGCGGGGAAGGTAAAAGGTATCTACCCGGATGTTGCTCGTCAGGTTGTACAGCAGATGGGTATAGATAAGGTCAAATGGGTGTTACTGTCCTTTGACAAGCTTATCCCTGCGCTTATCAATAACCGCATAGATGTTATCGCCGCCGGGATGGCAGTAACCCAATCCCGGATTGAACAGAACTTGTGTTTTTCTATGCCATTATCACAATCAGACACTGCGGTGTTATGGCGCAATGATAATCAGAATTATGTGCCACAAACGCCAATTGCCTCACAGGACCTGCAGTTTGTTGTGATTAATGGTTCGTCAGAAGAATCAATATTGCAACAGCATCATCAGTCCGGGTCCTTGTTATCGGTGGAAGATATCAGGCTGAGCTTATTAGCACTTAAATCAGGCCGGGCTGATTTACTGGTGATGACACGACCAACGCTGATGAAGGTGCTGCACGAAACCCCTGAACGCTATCAGATTAAAAACGGCGACGGATTTTTGCAAAACAGACAAATATCAGCGTTTGTTATTAAAAAGCAAAACACGGGGCTGGTTGCGCGATGGAATGCAGCCCAGTCATTTATCAGCCATCAACAAGACGTGAAAATGGCACTGCACCAGGCGGGTATGTCGACAGTTGATACCGCCTCCGATTACGACCGGTGCTACACACTATGAGACTCTCATTGCGCTATTTGCAGGATAAAAGTCGCTGGATATTACTGATTGTCCCGGCCATGCTGATTATATCCATAGCAACCGCAGTAATATTTCACATACGCGAAAAGGAGGTCGATTATCGGGTTTCCATGGTCTATGCCATTGAACAGGCTGAAAGCGATTTTACTAATGGCCTGATGCACTTCGCGCTTAGCGGCGAGGCTGAGAGTCCGTGGCAGCGACGCGTTGGTATGGCTCTGATTACGCAGGCGTTAAGCGAATACCAGAGCATCGCACACCGGCTCAACAATCAAAGTAGCTCTCAGGACATGTTGAAAAACGTGAAGGAGATGTCACTCAAGCTCAACACACTGGTTGAGAGCGGAGACAGGGTAGATGCGGAGTTTCGCGAAGAAATCTATCAGATTTCAAGTCAGGCAGATCGTATTGAACGTCAATTGGCCGAAAGCCTGGAAAAACGCCGTGTTCAGCAGCGTCACTGGTTTATGGTTATCATTGTATTAAGCAGTGTTCTTTTGGCGTTTCTCGGACTGGCGTTATTTCGTTCAGAACGATACCGTTTTGCACTTAGTTCAAGTCTGCAACTTAGCGAGCAGCGCTTTTTGCGGTTATTACAAAATACAGATGATGTCTTTTGGCTTGAAACATTTGATAGTGAGAAAGCGCTTTATGTGTCTCAGGCTTTCAGCAAGATGGTCGGGCGCGATGCCAAAGCCGTTCTGAACCAAAAATCAGCCTGGCGAAAGCTGGTGCATCCTGACGATATCGACGCTGTAGAAAAGGCTCGCACAGAAGCGCGCCAGAGCCCGCGCGATTTTAAATGTCGTATTGTTCGGCCTGACGGACAAACCCGGTGGATAGAGGGGCGAATGTTTCCAATCTGGAAGGAGCAACACGAAGAGCCAGGCCGTAAGCCGGATTTCATGGCATCAATCAGTCGTGATGTTACCGAGAAGCGGGATATTGATTATCGGCTGTTTCAGGCACAGAAAATGGAGTCGTTGGGACAGCTGACTGGTGGCGTTGCTCACGATTTCAATAATCTGCTGACCGTCATTTTGATTAACACCCGTCATCTGATTGGTCGGTTACAGGACGCGCCGGATCTGGCCCGAATGATGACCCTGATTATGCGCGCTGCAGAGCGTGGGGCACGCCTGAACCAGCGACTGCTGGCATTTGCCAGTAAGCAGCAGCTACAGCCTGAGGTGACTCTTGTCGAGGAGTTGATCGACGAATCTGTCGAAATGCTGGCACGCACCCTTGGCGAGAAGTACCAGCTAACCTTTCAGCGACCTGACCAGCCGCTGTGGGTTAGGGTCGACCCGGGACAGCTACAGAATGCGCTGGTAAATTTATGCCTGAACTCCAGAGATGCAATGCCTGATGGCGGCAGAATTACTATCCGGCTGGAGAAATCCGGCCACAAAAAATTGTTTGGTATTGCCGGCGACACAGTGCACATTTCTGTGAAAGATGATGGTGAGGGGATTGCTCAGGATGTGCTGGATCGGGTTTTAGAGCCGTTCTTTACGACCAAAACCAGCGATAAAGGCACAGGGTTAGGGTTAAGTATGGTGTTTGGGTTTGTACGCCAGTCTGGCGGCAACATGCATATCAACTCTATGGCAGGCAGAGGAACGACAGTCCATATGGTTTTGCCAACCTGTGCGTCGGGCAACAAACGCTTACCAGCAAAGCCTCTTCAACCCACCAGAGGGACAACCATATTGCTGGTAGAGGATGATGAACTGGTGCGTGAAAGCACAACCTCTACATTGCAGAAAGAAGGATACCGGGTTATTCAGGCAGAAACCGCAGAAGACGCACTGAAAGTACTGGACGCTAAAGCTGACATCGACCTGGTGCTGACAGACGTTGTAATGCCCGGCGCGCTATCGGGCTTTGAGCTTGCTGAGTGGGTACAAACGACGCATCCTGCACTGCGCATTCTGGTAACGTCAGGCTTTGTGGGTAACAAAAGGAGCAACTCTGAGCGCTGGTTTTTTTTACAAAAGCCGTTTTCCACTCAGAGCCTGTTAGCACACGTTAATCAGGCTCTGAACACGGCGGACTCAGCTACGAATAATGATATGTGATGAGCGCGCTTTTTCAGGCTGACAGAAAATATGTTGCAGACTATCGCCAAACATAGCATCTGGCGAATAATGCGTAATGCGCAGGCTGTCGATCATCGGTGACTGCTGTTCAATATCTTTTAACTCCAGCTCCGCTTTTACCAACAGCTTTATGACTTCGTCCTTGCGGCGGCCGATAAATAGTGCAGTTACCTGCGTCTCGCCAGTGCGCCCAAGGTCGTCAGCGTCAAAAAGAATACTTCTGGCCATTTTGCTGATTCGTTGAATCACATCATCTACTGTCACCTGGTAGGAAAGCGCTGTGATTTTTACCACGTGCACAGCATGCTCAGCACCGGCTGCAATGTGAACCAGCGCATCAGCGCGGCGGGTAAAGGCGTCGTTGTGACTTATCTGGCTCACGGCGTCAAGACTGGCCGCAGCATTATAGTGAAATTCTTTTTCCACAACGCGTACGATCATTTTCAGCGTTGATTCCTGTTTATCCGTCCAGTTCCCGGGTGTACGATCGGCGGCAAAGACACTTCCCAATATACAGCCGTTGTTTGCCCGCACCGCATGGGATACAAACAATCTGTAAGGAGGCCGGGCATTTACCAGTGATGTGCCGGCAGCATGTTCGTCTCTTAAAAGGTCAGGAATAATAATGCTGTCGGTGTCCGGCAGTAAGCGGTAACACAGTGCGCTGCCAACTGGCATCGTTTCGGCATTCAGACCGATTTTTGCTTTCAGATAACAGTGCGTTTCTTCAAGTACAGCGATGCCACAGACAGGCATATTAAAAATACGACTGATTAACCTTACAAGTCGGTCGAACCTGTCTTCAGGTTGTGACGGGTGAGGTTTCATCGCACGAAGGGTAGCGATGCGGTAGGGCAGCTGTTCACTGGCATGTTTGGTCAGCCACTGCGAAAAAGCATCCGGCGTCAATGCAGGTGCAAAGTGGAAACCTTGCGCAAACTGACAGTCTATTTGTTCCAGCATTGCCACGGTATCGGCATCTTCAACGCCCACGGCAGTGACATTTAATCCCAGCCCCTGACCCAGCTTAACCAGTGTACTGGTAATGAGTGATGACTCATAAGCGCTCGTTGTCGTTGTGACAAATCGCCGATGGATTTTAAGCTCTGAGAAGGGCAATCTGACCAACTGCTCAATAGACGCCAGCCCACTGCCAATATCGTCCACCGCCAGGCGATAACCTCTAAGTCGCAGGCGGGTCAGTATCTCCGGGGCGACAGCATGCTGACCGATAGCGACTGATTCGCTCATCTCCAGCATAAGGTGCGAAGGCTGCACACGGTAATCGCCAATCAGGGTGTCCAGTTTATTTAAGAAGTTAGTATCATTTAATGACAGTCCAGATATGTTGATAGACAGGTGAAAGTCCTGGCTCACCAGCCCGGCCGGGTAACGGGATTTTATCTTCAAAAATTCGGACAGCCACTGGATAGCGCTGATAAGCACATATTCCGTCAGGGCAATAATACTGTTGCTGCGTTCAGCCATCGGAATAAACACATCAGGTGCAATAGTGCCGAACTTTTCACTATGCCACCGACAAAGTACCTCTGCGCCAGCCAGTGACTGAGTATGGATATCTAATTTGGGCTGAAATTCCAGTGATAACTCACGATTCAGAATTGCCTGGTGAAGATCCCCGTCTGTCACTGACCTGTCAGTATTGGTTTGACCACAGACGCGCCTGGCATCTGCTGATGTGGCTTCCCGGATAAGCTGAACCAGTGATTTTAATGCAAAAGGCTTTTTAAGCATGCCGGCAACATCCAGGCCCTGGGCAGATGCAGCCTGACAGGCGGCATCGATAACATCCATATCGGCGCCACTGATAACAATAATTTTTGCCGCGCTGTTATGTTCTGCCAGCGCTGAAAATGCATCCAGTCCATCTTCGGCACCCAGACAGAGATCAACCAGGATTACGTCAGGATTTAGCGCACGACTAGCTTTAATCAGCTCAACGATACTTGCACAGGCCGAACAGGCAAACCCTTCTTTCGTGAGGGCATGGAACAATGAAAGCCGGATAATCTTATCATCATCCAGAACAAGCACTTTTGCGGACATTTTCACCCCTTTTTACGAGAGGCTGAAATATAGAGAACATCCGCACAACAATGTATTCGGGAAATTACGTAAATTAGGCGGCAGCCATTATCGTTCGGCCTGAAGTACCACGCGCGTCAGTGATGCCACAGAATGAACATCCAGCTTACTGAATATATTTGATTTGTGCGCCTCGACAGTACGGTGACTGATATATAACTTATCGGCAATTTCTGATGCGGAGTAGCCTTCTGAGACCAGTTTTGCGACATCCAGTTCACGCTCGGTCAGATGGGCTATTAACGCTTTAGCGTTGCGTGTTTGCTCCAGCTCCAGAAGCAGTGATTTACGCTGCACAATGGCTTCCTGTGCTTTTTTGATAAGTCGCTCGGGCGTTGCGGACTTTTGGATAAGCGTAACAGCGCCATCTTCCATGGCTTTCACGGCGGTGATGACATCGGCTTTTCCCGAATAGATAAGTACCGGTAAACCAGGATGTGATTTTTTAAGTGCAGCCAGCACGTCCAGACCGGTATGGTAGGGCATATTCAAATCGAGAATGACACAGGCATTATGGGTATCGATATCGCTTTTCAGGAAGGCACGGGTATCACTGAAGGTGTGAACAGAGAAATGGGACTCATTAAAGATCCTGGCCAGCGTCTCTAAAATCAGCTTGTCGTCATCTACCAGATACACCTTGGAAGGCGTGGTCATGAGAGGATCCTTATTAAATTTTAAATATATCTAAAAATCAATGTGTTGCGTTTTTTGCAGTCTGTTCATTAAGACATGCGTGTTGTGATAAGTCAAATCTGAACGGTGTGCATTTTAAGGTGGTCACTAATATCAACTACTTACAGTTGACAGACTGCATTCTATACCATTCTGAATGGCGTACGGTTGCACTTACCTGACGTGTCTGTCTGAAGTGAATGAAAACGGATCGTGGTATAATAATCGTAGAAGTTGCGAAAAGAATTATCAAAGTGAAGAATCGCATTTCAACATCAGCGATGCGTTACGAAAGGGGCGATGATATTGTATATCGTGAGCAGGACACCCACGATATACAGACTCTGGATTAGTTGTCGTCTTTGTCGCGCGACTTCGCTTCTTCCTCTGAAATGTCTTTAACATCCACCGAGCCGCGATTCATCTCGTGCTGTACTTTTAGCTTTTGCAACATCTCAAGCTGCACGGCAGGGAATCGGGTAGCCATCCGGGCCTTTTGTACCATTGACTGGTCCAGCGAAGTCTCTATACCAGTCATACCTGCACCGCCACCTTCGTTATATAACATCTGCTCTGAACGCACGGCATCCAACAATGCAGCACTATTTATCATTGCTGAACCGCCATAATTGCGTGCGCCGCCAGTCAAATCTGCAATCTGCCAGTCGCTCATTTCAAACTCCAGCTCGCGGGCATTTTCGATTTGTTCATAATACCGGTCATCGTCAACATAATTCAGGATATGGGTTTTCAATTTGGTTTTGTCATTATCAAAGAAGGGCAGATTGTGTTTGTAATAAACCGATATCTCTCCGTCATAGTAAGTACCGCGATTAGAATTTATAAATTCAACTGCGTTATCTTCCAGTTGGCGCCATACCCGGTTGCCTGTATATGCTTCATCACGAATGCTGGGGCCACCGATGTTTCCCTGAAACAACCCGTAAATAACAACAGGTTCCTCATACTTTTCTTTTAAAATAGTAAACTGGATATCGTGCAGACTTAGCTTTTCGCCGGCAACGGTAAGCACCTTATCATGTAAAAGGGGGCTCTCATCCCCGTAAGCCAACGCATCCTGAAGGCTACCATTGAGCTCACGCTGGCCAATCTCGTATATCATTGTAAAGTTATACAGATTCAACCAGTAAGCCAGTTGCTCATCTCTGGGAAGCATTGAAAGCGGGATTTGAGAGGGTAAAACCTCCAGACTTTCCTTCAGCGTTGTCAAAACGTCCATAACCTCTTCATCCTGCAACGACTCGAAATGAAACCTGTTTCCCTCTAGCGCGGTAAGCCTGTTTATCCGGGAACGCATCCGGGTACCCGTTGTGGCCTGCCGGGAGACTTTTTTGCGGGTGGAGCGACCCACCACCAATACCTCTGCTTTCAGAAAGGCGTCCAAATCATCGTAGCTGACTTCCAGATTTGAATCCTCCTTAGCGCCCTGGAATGGCTCGGGTAGCTTTTCTTCCGCAGCAAAGGTAAATGGACTGGCCAGTGACAGGGCGAGTGCTAAATATATCGGTTTCATGTGAACTCCTTGTTATGGATATTCCGGCATCAGTTACGAAAAAGTAAATTTCATCATACACTGTGAGAACAAAAATTGAACTACTAAAGCAATGGGGATGGAAAGTACTGTTTTTACAGGCCTATCCGAAGCCACGGAAAACGAAAATACGGCGGGAATAATGGCGGAGAAAAAGTGAGTTGTCACTCACCTGATGGTAAGTGACAACGCAACATCAGCTTATTGAGATTCAGATTTCTTTCGTGCTTCCTCTTCTGAAATATCTTTGACCTCAACCGAACCGTTATTGATCTTGTATTTCACTTTCATATTATTTAGCAACTCAAGCTGTGCAGGTGAAAATCTTCTGGCAATAGGTGATTGCTCCACAAGCGTATCAGCAAGCGAGTTCTGGACATTGCCTGCGACTTGTTGTTGGGCTGACCGTACAGAGTCCATCAGCGCTGCACTGTTATTCATTACCGAACCGCCATACGATCGTGCCCCACCAGTCAGATCGGCGATTTGCCAGTCGCTCATAGCGAATTCAAGATCATCAGCAGATTCAACTTCGTCGTAGTAGCGGTCTTCATCTATGTAATTAAGTAAATGCGTTTTAAGCTTTTTCTTATCGTTATCGAAAAATGGCATACTGTGCTCATAAAACACAGAAATTTTACCATCATAGTAAGTGCCACGGTTTGAGTTTATAAATTCCATGGCGTTATCTTCCAGCTGACGCCATACCCGCTTACCAGTGTAGGCTTCGTCACGAATGCTGGGGCCACCAATATTGCCCTGAAATAACCCGTAAATGACTACGGGCTCGTCATATTTTTCCTTCAGGATAGTAAACTGAATATCGTTAAGGCTGAGTTCCTGGCCCGCCACAGTCAGAACCTTGTCATTGAGTAGTCTGCCATTATCATCATAACCAAGATCGTCCTTCAGGCTGCCTGAAAGCTGCCGTTTAGCGATTTCATGCAGCATGGTGAAGTTGTACAGATTAAGCCAGTACGCAAGTTGCTCATCTCTGGAAAGCAGTGATAAAGGGACTTCGTCAGGTAAATTTTCCAGACTTTCCTTTAACGTGACGAGCATATCGCTGACCTTTTCATCACTTAGCGATTCAAAATGAAAGCGATTCGCCTCTAATGCAGTAAGACGATTTACCCGAGAGCGCATGAGTGTACCGGTCGTCACTTGTCGTGTCGCTTTTTCCCGGGTCGAACGGCCTATAACCAGAACTTCAGCATCCAGAAAAGCGTTAAGGTCATCGTAGCTCACCTCGAGCTTTGAATTTGCGGTAGCCCCCTTAAATGGGGTGGGTAATGCTGACTCCGCTGTAAACGCAGAGGCTGAAAAAAACATCGCGGAAAGTAAACACAGATACCTGGTTCGCATAATCATTGTTCCTTAAAATCAGTTTCCCTTAAGAGCATGCCGCTCTATTTCTTACTATATACAAACAATATGTTATTTAAAGAGTAAAAAAGTGTTAATTTTTTAAAAGAGAGGAGGGAAGAGAAGGTAAAGGAAACGCTAAATACGCAAGTGTGAAAGAAGCCCGACATCATTTGAATGCCGGGCGGATAAAGGATGTTATTGCTTTACAACCAGCGGGCTATCAGCAACAAGCGCGAAGTTTTTACTTATCAGATGATTATGTGATGCCAGCGCGTTTGCCTGTTTTAGGTCCTGATGACACCCAGCCGGCTCACCACTGGTGCACTTAAGTATCGCACGATTATTCAGTGCTATTGCTTTATTGTTGGCAGTATCCACAGCCTGGTCACATACTGATTCTGCCGAGGCGGTATCACCGCTGGCAATATGCGCGACACACAGGTTGTTCAGCAGCGGCGCCCGGCGTGAACCGACCGACGTTTTCGCCAACGCGGCGTGGGTTTTGCGAATGCCGGATTCGTAGTTACCTGATTCAATTTCTCTAACGCCATTTACATCCTCAACACTGGTTTTCAGCTGTAGGCTGGAGTGGCCTGCACTTGCAAGCGCTGAAGGGACTGCACAGACAGATGCAGCAAGAAAGCTACTGATTAATAACTTGCGACCGGGTAATTTCATAACCATTCCTCAACATGTTGTAATTGGTAGCGAGTTCATCAATCAGCCAATAGCGTAAAAGCATCAGCTATGATTGTGAGTCACCGTGCAAATGAGTATGGTGTGACACAGTTTAACCTGCCTGATGATTGCGTGCGTAAAAGCTAATGGTTTTCTAAGGTTTGGTAATGTTTTGAATTTATTTATGTTTTTGATTAGCTGGAAGCGTTGACGTGCACGAAAAATTTAAAATTAATCATTTTTCGATCGATCCTGATGACAATACTGTTACCAGTGAAGGCGTCAAACGGCATGTTGAGCCCAAGGCGATGCAGGTGCTGCTGGCGCTGGCGGAGCATGCAGAAAAAACAGTAAGCCGACAATATTTACTGGAAACTGCCTGGGGAAACCGGGTGGTGGTGGATGAGGCGCTCACCCGTATTATTTCGCAGCTTCGTAATGTGTTTGATGACAGTAAATTAAGAACGCTTATACAGACCGTGCCCAAAAAAGGGTATCGGCTCAACGCACGAGTAACGCTCGCTGAAGACGCACAAAAAGAAGCGTCTCATTCGGAAGATGCGCCGGCAAACATCCAGACAGATGACGCTCAGGTAATATCGCCTGGCAATACAGAAATTGTATCGCAGGAAATTATTGCACAAGAGGCTGACAATACCGGTTCGACCACCGATGATGCGAGAGTAACTGTTCGTAGCCAGCGTAAATCGCTTATTATGCTGATTGAGGTGTTGTGTGTGGTTGTGCTCATCTTCCTTTGGTTCAGCTCCAAAGAGCCTGATACGTCACCATCACAGGTAAAATCGGTAGCAGTATTGCCGTTAGCACCTATTGGTAATAACAAACAAACAGAATATCTTGCACAGGGGTTATCAGAGGAGCTTCAGGGGGCGTTGTCCGGTTTAAAAGGACTTCGTGTCCCCTCTCGTTATTCCACGTTTGCTCAGGCTGACAATTATGACGCGCCGACCGAAATAGCGCGGGCACTGGATGTCGAGTATCTGATTGAGGGGTCAATCGCACAGCGGGCTGACACGTTCAAGGTGGTTTATCGTCTTATTGATGCAAAACGTGATGAGACATTGTGGTCGCATTCTTACGAGGGGGAGGCTGTTTCATTACCTCAGATCACACACAATGTTGCCAAACAGGTAAAACAGTACCTGCAGCCAGATGCTTCGCCATTAGCTGCGGAGAAAGAACCTGCCAACAGTACGTCAGTGGCAGCTTACCAGGCCTACATGAGAGGCAAATACTGGCTTATGAATGGCAAGACCAGTGAATGGTTTATGCAGGCCAGTGCAGCATTTCATCAAGCCATTGAATCTGATCCTGAATACGCTCAGGCCTATGGCAGTCTGGCTTACATTTATGCACGGTACAATTTTCATGATGCTTATCTGCAGCCTGACGAGGCCACCCAAAAAGCTCAGTGGGCCATAAATAAGGCGCTGGCCCTGAATCCTGACGAGCGAAACGCACTGTTAGCAACCGCTATTTTATCGACTACCGGGCAGGCGTTTACAAAGGCCGAATCGGCGCTGAATAAGGTACTTGGTAAAAATGCTCAGGACAGCACGGCCCTGTATCTGTACTCTGAATTGCGACTTGCGCAGAACCAGTATGATCAAGCACTTGAATTAGCACAAAAGGCCAGACAGGCCGATCCGCTGTCCCCCTGGATAAATGTTAATCTCGCGATAGTCTATTTTCATCGGGGGCAATATGCACAGGCACTAGAAGCCGCAAATACTGCGATTGATGTTGATAAAAGTTACACCTGGGCGTATGTATGGAAGGCCAAAACGTTATTTGCCTCTGGCCAGGTCAAAGACGCTATCCAGAGTATGCAGATATGTCTGGATATAGATAATGCGTCACCGGTTAATAACGCTTTTACCGGACTCCTTTACCTTGAGTTAGAAATGCCAGAAAAAGCTGATGCGTATTTCAGGCAAACCGCAACACTGTTCGGTGATTCGGTCGACGCACGGTTCTGGAAAAATTTTACGCGCTTTGGGTATCATCATCAAAAGCCTGAGATTGCGCGCCAATTATTAATAAACGTGAAGCTACTGGATAACCGAATCTTTACTTTAATGCCGTTGTTAACATCGTTATATCTTCAGCAGGATTTATCCGAAGAAGGTGTCGAACAGATTGCATTACGCTACGGTATATCAACGATAGACGGACAGCAGCTGAACCATCTGAACAAAGATATTGTTTCTGCCTTCGCCGCGCTGTCTGGTAACGATGTCTTTTTCAAGTCACAACATTCATTCAGCGATGCGCGGCTACAAATTCCGCCTGTTTACCCACTGCTAGCCGCTAGCCAGCAGGCAGAAACATTTCAGACAGTAAACGTTGCGCCCGGCGACAAACCATGGTGGTCATACATGTGGGTGTTGCCAGACTTAAGCACATTGCAATTAAAGGGTAATTTGAAACAACAGTATCAGCAATTCACCATTCAAAGGGCGCAGCAGCGCGAGCAGGTAGAAGCAGCATACAAATAAACTGGCGCTGTTCATACAGCGCGAAAGCTTAGCCCATCAGTTTTGAGCAAACTTGCTTGCAGCACCAAATGCGGCTTGATGAGAAGCCTCGTATTTTTGCTTTGCAGTCACCATTTCTACGAAACTATCACGAAAGCGGGCATTTTCTGCATAAAGCTTTTTAATCAGGGACAGCTTTTTCGCCTTAAGTGTGTCTAGCTCTTCTGAGCCTAACTGTGCAGATGCACTGCCTAACATCAGATTCTCCATAGTGTCCCCCGGACGGGCACTGTATTCCTGCAACAGTTCACGTCGAATTCGGATATCAAACGCATCACGACACACTTTTTGTCGGGTGTTCGAGCCCTTACGCTTTTCCCGGGTGCAAACATAGTGCATATCCGGGTCTTCCATAAGCGTGTTAAACGTGTCAAAAAGCGCATACTGGGCGAGCATAAACTCTTCTTTTAGTAATGAGAGAGGGCGTTTTCCTATTACCTGAATGCGTTCTGCGTTGCCATTATCTTTTGTATTTGAGGTATTTTGCGCCTCAGCGTCACGAGTAAAGCTTAAGATGACTCCGGCGATAACAAAAACTAAGATAGACTTATATATCTTCATGACGTCTCCCTGTCATAATTTGGTTTGTACTATTTGTTTCCATGTACTCCCGGCTCTGTGATTAACAAGCATTATCCGCGTTGCATAGATGTGACGCGTCAAAAGTAACGGAAATGATGTCTTCACACAGTATTCCCAATCGGGAGGCTATAAGCAATGATCAAAAGTCCAGGTTTTCCATGTCTGTCAATCTTGAGCAAGAAAAAATCATTGGATAAAGTGAAAACCACACTTTTGTATTTTCAAATTCGTCCGTAATGACAGATTGAATCGCACAGCACCAGTGAATGGCCGACTATATTGCCTGGCAAAGATAGAGAATAACCACGTAAAATATAAAGGTATGCATTTTAATACCAGTTTAAGCTTCTAAAACCTTTAATTTACGTCTAGAGTGCGCCTGTCAAATTATGACAACCTGGTATTTATAAGGATTATACTCGGATGAAACGCACTTTACTTGCAATGGCAATCGCCAGCTTTTCTTTCAATGCAATCTCTGCGCAACCGTTTTCTAACGGCCCCACATGGAACTATGCTGAAGTTGGTTATCAGACAACAGATATCGACGGTCTTGATGAATTCGAACCGGCTGGCTTTAGCGTTAAAGGCGCAACTTCAATAGGCGAAAACTTTTTCCTTACCGCTTCTTACCGCGATTTAAGCGATGATGAGATGGGAATCGATCTTGATATGAGTCAGTTTTCTGCGGGAATAGGTTACCGTTACAGCGTTACCAGAAGTACTGATGTCTTTGGTGTTGCCAGCTTTGAAAATCTTGATGTGGAAGCTTCCGGTGCGGGTGGTTCTATAGGTGATGATGAAAGCGGTTTCGGGATCGCAGCAGGTGTCCGTTCTATGGTCATTGATCAACTTGAGCTATCGGTAATCGCTAAGCATATTGAGCTGGACGATACGGGCGACACAGGTATCGAAGCTGGCGCGACATTTTATATAACGCCGTCAATTGCAATTGGTGCGACTTACGAAAAGCTAGACGACTTTTCGTTTACCGGCGCTAATATCCGTTATAGCTTCTAACGGTAACGCGGGCTTTTACGCCCGCGCTTCGTAATCTGCAAACACACCTACCGACTTTTCCTATCAATCACAGTACAGTTTTACAATATTCATAATGACACTTACTAGCCTGTCCGGATATGAGAGTGTGCGCGTGGCTATTTAAAGTACGTTATAAACGCTCAATGAGCGTTCCGTCATCACTTTTACTACTTAAGCGATGTATCAGACTCGTCAGCGTGATTAGCGTTGCAATTTCCTGCCATCGCCAGTGCGACGCCATTCAAAATAATCGTCCAACACCTTCAACGCGTTGATGTCGGCCACAGGACCAGTCTTGGGGATATCATTGAAGTGCATGACTGTCGGTGAGCCAGGTTCAAACACAGGCCATTGTGGAAGGTCCGCTCCATTTGGATTACCTGACTTTACAAAGTTCGTCCAGTAAGTGGCCATTGATTCTGAAAGTTCCAACGCATGCTTTTCAATATCGGGATTGCTTTCATCCAGGTGTTTAAAGACGTACGCAATTTCCTGGCCGTGCGCAGAGCCTTCGTTGGAGTTTTCCGATCCTTTCGAATGATTCGGTCGCTGGTCAAAATAGTACAGATAAGCGTCACTATTGCCATGTGCAGTTTGCAGCTTAGCCCAGCTCCAGGTGTGCCAACCAAAAGCTGCGTCCCGTACCAGATTACGGGCGTTACGTGTCACTGCTTCACGTGATATGGAATACGCATTTATTAGTTTTGATGAAAACTTGTCAAACCTTTGATCCATGCCCTCTATAAAGTGTTGGGGATCGGGATCTCTGACAAAACTGAGGCCTTCATCTGAGTTGTATCCTATGAGTACTGGGGTATCGTTAAATTTACCCTGCTGATAAAGTGTATACTGGTCATCGGGAATGACATAGCCGTCAATAATCGGCCATCCGCCTGGTAAAGACCAGCCTTGCGGAATAAACGTTTCTGCATCCATTTTTCGTAGTGCGTCGATGGACGTCGTGCCAAACTGTTTGACGTACTCTTTGCCTTCTGACTCTGCCTGTTCCAGCAGTGACATATTTTCACCCGGATAATTCACCTCGCGAGGCGGGCCAAAAGATCCACCGCTTTGCGAAATTGCTTTTTCAAAAAGTCCTTTTGCTAGTGGGGATGCGGAAAGCATACTTACAGATATTCCCCCGGCGGACTCGCCGGCTATAGTAATATTATCCGGATTACCGCCAAACTGACTGATATTTTTCTTTATCCACTTTAGCGCAGCTATCTGGTCCAGGATGCCGTAGTTACCTGAAACACCATGCGGGCTTTCCGCGGAGAGTTCCGGATGAGCAAGAAAACCCAACTGACCGACACGGTAAGCGATGCTTACCACAATAACGCCTTTATTAGCCAACGCTCGGCCATCGAAGATAGGATCAGATGATGCACCAAAGCTAAATCCTCCTCCATAAATCCATACAAAAACAGGGATATCGTCATCAGGTGACGTGGCGGGTGTCCAAATATTCAAATACAGACAATCTTCACTTTTTCCAGAAGGCGGCTCGCCCGCCTGCATCGGCGCAGGCGCATAAGCTTGAGCTGTCTTCACGCCGTTCCAGTGTTGCGCAGGCTGTGGGGCTTTCCAGCGTAATTCGCCCACCGGCGGACGAGCAAAAGGTACGCCTTTGTAGATAGCGATATTCTTCTCTACAGTGCCTTTAAGTTTACCTTCCTCTACCGTGACCTCATCCATGAATGCCGCCATAGCCGAATGGCAGGCTAATACAGAGAAAAGCAGTAGAAAAATACTTATGACAGGTCGTGTTTTTGTTTGGCATCCGCATGCGTTCATTGCGCTTATCCTTCAGGAGGGCATTTATTGACCTTTCCCTCTTTATCGGGGAGAGGCTTATTGATCATCTCAAAAGTTTTTCGATTTCATCGTCCAGTCCGGGAATGCACTCAAATCACTTTTTAGAAAAACCGCTGAATTTTCATTTTTACTTTTCAGTTGCCAATCGAGCCATTTAAGCGCCATTTGTGCAAAAGCGCCGCCATTGGGCTCTTCAAACGTACCGGAGTGTCCGGCGTTGACAGCGTTGGCGAAGGCAACGGGAACCCTGGTAATACGCTGGTAATCTTTCAGCGCATTTTCGTACGCGACATCGGATTCACCGCCAATAAGGTAGAGCGTTGGCGTGTGTAATTGTTGAAGAGATTCTTGGTCAGCTTCTGCCATGGTCATGTCGCCGATGCCCGAATTAAACATCAGGTAGCTGGTAACACGAGGATCATCGGCCATTGCCAGTACCTGGGCACCACCACAGGATTGACCGGCAAATGCAACATGCGCCATATCTATTTTATTAAAGTAAGCGCTGGACGCTGTTTGATTTTGTGATTGTGCCCAGTCGATAGCCTGAGGCATTTGTTGATTGGGCGACTTATTTAATGTGCGGTCATCCAGACGGCGCTGCATTGAGCCAAGTGCTACAACCAGGTACCCGTGAGAGGCGACTTCTGAAAGCATGCGTTCAAAAGGATAGGAGGTATCCTTGCAGCCACCATTTGCGAAAACGATCAACGGCAATGCTTGCTGTTTTTTTGCTACAGATTGCAGGTCTTTAGGTCGGTATACCACATAATCAGGAAGACTGGATTCACTGGCGGCGATAGCTTTGAACGGGCCCGATCCACCGTTGTCGATGGTTTTTTTATCCAGAACCTCTGCGGTGACTGAAAACGTCAAACAGTATAAAAGTAGTGCACTTGCCGTTTTCATCGGGCTGGTCCTCTTGACATAAAAACAATAAATTACACATCTATGTATTATTGTATTAACAATATGTCAGGTTGTGTCGTCAAGATCAACTTCGAGCACTAATGCTTATACAGCGTCAATGGATGGGCCTTTTTCGCAACAGAAGATAGATAAACAGTTGGACTGAGATAAGGAGCATTGTGTGTTTAGCTGTTCTACTAATAACTATCTGTAGTGAACATCCCGTATCAATAACGTTTGATCAGGTACACTAAAATGGAAAATGCAATGGCACTTCCAACTAGACAATCTGTTTGTTAAGAAATTATAGTATAATATGTTAATATTGACTGGGTACGCGGTTGTGAGTATACGGGGCGTATCCCACTTTTTAAAATACAACTCAACGTCAATTAAGGGTGAATAATGACCAATAAAACAAACAGCCCTCTGGTAGAGCAGAGAGCCGATCCATTTGTTCATAAGCATACAGATGGGTATTACTACTTTACTGGTTCAGTACCTACTTACGACCGTATCGAGCTTCGAAAGTCTAAAACGCTGGAAGGGTTGCAAGACGCCCAGACTGTTGATATCTGGTTCAAGCATGATAGTGGGCCGATGAGTCGCCACATCTGGGCCCCGGAAATCCATTATCTGGATGGTAAATGGTACATTTATTTTGCCGCCAGCGAGGAAGAAGATATCTGGGCACTGCGTCCTTATGTGCTCGAATGCAAAGGCCAGGATCCCCTCAATGACGAATGGCAGGAACTGGGCATGATGCAGGCTGCAGAGGGTGACGATAAGTCATTTACCGATTTCTCTCTGGATGCCACAATTTTTGAAAACAAGGGCAAACGCTATTTTTGCTGGGCCGAAAAAACCGGAGGGCAATTCGCTGCTTCAAACCTTTATCTGGCTGAGATGGCATCGCCCATCAAACTAAAAACAGTACAGTTTATGCTGACAACGCCCGATTATGACTGGGAGCGGATAGATTTCTGGGTCAATGAAGGCCCTGCAGTCATAAAACATGATGGCAAGATTTTTATCACTTTCTCAGCCAGCGCGACAGGTGCCTGCTATTGCATGGGCTATATGGAAGCTGATGAAAATGCCGATCTTCTCGACCGGAATTCGTGGACAAAAACGCGCCATCCGGTGCTTGAAACCGATACTGCAAAGAAAATCTATGGCCCTGGTCACAACTGTTTCACTGTGGCTGAAGATGACAAAACCCCATTGTGTATTTATCACGCCAGAGATTATGAAGAAGCCGTAGGCGATCCGGCGGTAGTGCCCAAAACCGATACCCGGCCTCATGAGGAAATTGTGAAGGACCCGCTTTACGATCCTAACCGCCATGCCCGGATGCTGGAAGTTAACTTTGACGAGCAGGGCAAGCCGGTGTTCGAGTTGTATTAGTGCCTGAAAAGGGTGGGGGATGAAAAACCACGCCCTTCTTTTAATTTTTGTGTTTAAAGGATCATTGCCGGCTGAAAAGCTTTTGTTACACAACCACACTCGAGATTGCCTTACTTCTCTCATACTTTTATAGTCTGTTCAAACTGATTCATTGATAGTGGCAAGATTGAGCAAAACTAACCGTCACAGTATGACAACGCCCGCTGCCAATACCGGCCCGAAGATGGGGCGTATTAGTCTGACTGAGTTCGTCGGTAAATGGCGTCTGACACGGGATATTCAGGAACATACAGGCGGCATAACCACGTTTAGCGGTGAAGCGGTTCTAAGTGAATCGGACGCTCAGTTGGAATATAGAGAGTCAGGGCGGGTGACCCTGGCGAATAGCAAAACGATACACGCTGAGCGGATCTATATTTGGCGAAACGGCCTGAATGGGCAAATTGATGTGTATTTTGCTGACAAGCGATTCTTTCACAGCTTTTCTGCCGACAAGCCTTACGCTGAGCACCTGTGCGGCAATGATCTTTATAAGGTGACCTATGATTTTACTCGTTGGCCTGTGTGGGAATCGGTATGGCAGGTAAAGGGGCCTCGCAAGGATTACACCATGGTTAGTCACTACGCACCCTTGTAACAGGTCATAGTCGCGCACGACGCTTGTCAGTAGACAGCAGGCTTGCGATTTCTTTCGTTGTGACGATGAGACAGCCACAATGCTAAGGCGATGATACTTCCTCCCAATAACAGGCGGGGTAAATCAACGTCCTTTTGCCATAGCAGCAGATTTACCAGCAGTCCTGCAGGAATCAGTGCATTGTTCATGATCGCCAGTGTTCCTGCAGACACCTTCAGCGCGCCCTGATTCCAGAAGTAATACCCTAATCCCGACGCTACCACTCCAAGCCAGGCAAGTACGCTCCATTGTGTAGTGGTCGTCGGAAGCTGGCTGTGATTACCGAAAAGAAAAAAGGCGGGTAATGCAATGGCCAGCGCACCAAGATAAAACCAGCCGAATATCTGATGGTGGGCTACCGGTGCTGTAAAGCTTGCGACCAACTTACGATAGCCTACCTGACCAAGCGCAAAGCAAATATTGGCGCCCTGTACGATAAAAAAGCCAGTCCAGAAGTTGGTACTTACGCCCTGAAAACGAATAACGGCTGCGCCGCCCATCGCAATCAATGCACAGACAATATGAAACGGCGTAAATCGAAAGAACAGAGCGTCGTTAAGGACAGCAACATATAACGGTGTAATGATAGTAAACAGAAGGACTTCCGGGACCGACAAATACAAAAATGCGTGATAGAAGAAGATATACATGACGCCTAACTGGACCGCGCCAAGTAAGGCCAGAATAAGCTTTTGAGATGTGGTTAATACTGAAAACTTTATAAAAGGCAGAAACACCAGAGCGGCAAGCAGCACACGGGTAAGTACTGAAAAATAACTGTCGACACTGCCGGCCAGATACTCACCTATCAACGAAAACGAAAATGCCCATAACAGGGTAACTGCCACCAGTTGAAACATGTCACTACTCTATTGCCATCAGTTGCGCGCTAACCTATTGCATTTGAAAGCGTGAATCAATATGGCAATGACAATAAAACCGTTGGCGCAGCATTACCAGGCGTCATTGGCTGGCATGCTTTGAGTTGGTATTTCTTACTTTGTCATGATGCTTCGTTGGTTACAGAACCAACAATAAATGGCACTACAGAATACGTAAAATTGCACTCGTTCCCCGGATTAGTTCACTGACGAGCCGGTGTTGTAGTGCGGGCGCTCATCGACCGCATTATCCATCTTGCTACCGCACAGCGAACGGCAATGCTGACAAGCTTTATTCTGTTTGCGGTTAATACCATCGTGGCACCCAAATTTGCTGCTATGCATGCACTGGGTGATATTGATGGCATCAGGCGCACGGCACTGTTATCTGTTCGGATTATGCTTCTGGTTTCTGTGCCGGTAACACTCTTCATACTGCTTTTCCCGGAATGGTTAATGAGTATGTTCGGCGAGGCATTCACCGCGGCCGCCACAGCGTTGATGATTATGACCATCGGTCAGTTTGTGAATATTGCTACCGGTTCAGTAGGCTATTTACTTAGCATGACCGGCAACGAAACCAAAGTACGCGATAATGTCGTTATCGCGGGTATTCTGAGCGTAGGTTTAGGCATTATTTTAATTCCATACTTTGGCGTGATAGGGGCGGCCATTGCCTATGCCTGTGGTGTTGCATCACAAAATCTGTTGGGCGTTTATCAGGTCAAAAAGTATCTTGGGTTTAATACGCTGTGCTTCTGGAAAGCATAAGCGATGGCATAAAACCTGAACGATGCGAAAGTACATGGTAGCATTCGCCTGACAGATTACTAACAGGTAACTATTAATCATCTGGCGCTACCGCTAAACTGAATTTTCACTCTCTTTCATCAGGGTTATCCGTGTTCAGGCATTCACAATACCTTATTCTTTTTACTTTATTGTTATTGGTCAGCCGCCCGGGCTTTGCCCATCCACAAGATGAGGCGGTTGATACTTCACCAAATCGTAATTTGACCGGATTTGAAGCGTTAAATGAGAAGCAGCCGCTGTGGGAGGTGGGTGTAGGTGGTGGCGTGATTGAGGTGCCAAATTATCCTGCATCCGGCGAGCGAAACACGGTGGCGTTAGCATTACCCTATGCAATATACAGAGGCGATATCTTTCGTATTGGCGGGCAGGGCGGTGCCCGCGCTGTTTTTATAGAAAATCAGAAGCTGGAGCTTGATATCAGCTTTGGTGGCGCATTTGCTGCAGACAGCGAAGATAACACCGTGCGCGAAGGCATGCCTGAACTGGATTACTTGTTCGAGGTAGGACCGCAACTGATCTATAAAATCAAAGACTATTCGTTTAACGGTGGGGGAAATGCGCGACTCAATGCACAGCTACAGACAAGAGCAGTATTTTCCACAGACTTTGGTCATATCGATGCCAGAGGCTACGTCTTCGAGCCAACATTACGGTATCAGCAGCGCGGTGTATTCACGCCTGATACCGGCTTTAACCTTGCCGCCCGAATGACATGGGCAACTGAAAAATTACACGATTATTTTTACTAGGTTGCACCCGAATACGAGACTGGATTCAGGTCTGCTTATAACGCCGGGGGAGGGTACCTTGGCGCTGAACTGTCAGCGAGTCTGGCTTTTCCTGTCATGAAAAATTTGCGTGGCTTTGTTGGCGCTTCAATGCAGTTTCACCACGGCGCGAGCAATGAAGAAAGCCCGTTGTTCGAAAAAGATATTACCTACAGCCTGGGCGTGGGCTTTGTCTGGCGAGGCTATCAGAGCGACGCTAAAGCGAGTTGGTAATTGCCGATGTCTGGTCGGGATTATGGTAAATTTTTTGTAGAGCTGGGGGCTGGGAATATTAAAAGAACGGTACGTTAGCGGTGAGTTTCAGTTGTATATGACTCTACACGCTGACCGGGCTCTCGAGTGAGTGCCGCGGCCGGACTGCATACTCTTAACGAGGCTGGGTTAATAACGTTAACAGCAGGAGATAGCTCAGCTTTTATCTTTTTTACCTACCTCGGCGACGATTATCCAGTATAAAACCAGCATAATAACAATAAAAACGACCGTAAAAATCATACCTAGCATGGCGTCTCTCCGAGCATGAGCAGGTGTAGTAATAAGCAGCGTCAATGGTAGTGAATACAATTTTATAGTCAATCCTATATTCGCTCTATCGTTACGCTGAAGTGATGACTTACATAGCAAAGCTTTCCCTCCGTATAATTTTCGTATAACACCTTATGTTAATGCAAATAACACAAAGTCCCGGTCAGTCAGGTAAAAGTACTAAGTCAGGAAGATGTCGGTTGAAAGAGCCTGAGAGGATAGTGAGAACGGAACTACAGTTGTTTATTTTGAATATCAGCGCCTGACCTGGATAAGAGTGGAGAATGGAAAGCCAAGTCGCGCCGCACACATACACACGCTGAAGCCTAAAAAGAGCTTCACATATTTGTGGATATCAGTAGCTGTCAGGAGCTCATCGAATAACAGCCAGGCGGGTACACCTAATAAGCAGGTTGCGAGCACAGCTGAAAAAATACTAACGACTAACGTAGCTTCACAGCAATGGCATGTGATTGTTTCATGTACCATTAGCCTTAATTTTGCTCGTAGTCTTACCTGACTGTCGCAGCACGGACAGTGACACTCATTTATACGCATCTTTACACGCCAAAAAGCGCGTACGGATTTGGCCGTACGCTTGTACAATTATGGAATCATTGACTTTGCACCGCCGTACAAGGCGTCTCCAGCCATTGCTTGCGAAACAAACCGCACTGTTTTATATGAACGATAAGCCCATACTGCACCTACTCCTACCCAATAAAGCGCCACTATTCCACCGCAGACATTATTTGCTTCGTCGAAAGTAAGTTCTCTCATTCAATTTTCCTTTTGATAGATCCCAATATTCTGCTAATCAGATGAACGATAGCGGAATAAACTTATAAGTGCTTGAGGCCAAAAGTAACTGAACTTTGGGTCAATATTTTTAGATGAGGTAGATAGTCAGCTAAACTTGAATTTCTTAAAGTAAGAGAAACTTTTTGGCGTGCAGTATTTATTTGTATAGTCTGCAGAAAAGTAGTAGGAAAATGGTGGTTCTGTTGGAATGCTTGTGCAAATCGATGCCTAGACAAAAAAGCTGAATGGTTATTAAAGAGAAAATGCAAAAACCAGTAAGCATTAGTCGCGAGCAAGTCATCCTGACCACGGAACGTTATTAATGCTCATTCAAATCAAGACTGATTGCCATTAATCGGTTTTTAGGGCGTTGTCGCGCCACTCTGACGCAATAGTCCTCGGCCAAGCCATAGACAACATTACACTGTTGATTGAGCTCGACAGGAAGCGGATGGCCCTTCATTATATCGAACCTTCTTATCTGCGCGTCCGATGTTGTTTGGGTGTAGAGACTATCGCCAACAATTTCCCACTCAAAACTAAGCGGGGTGGTATTTATGGCTATTAATCTTACCTCATCACTATCGTTTACCCGCCATATTCCGTCTATGTTTTGCTTTTGTATAAAAAGGCCATGCTCGGTGTTTGCAATCCGACGGGCAGGTGGCAAACCAACTTTATGATGCTCATTAGTCCGCGGGTTCATTCTGAAAACCACACCCTGACCATCGTGATCGTTGATGTATAAAACAGAGTGTGAATCAAACGTAGGTGAGCGGCCGTCAAACTGCTCGCCCAATGTTATTTTATTCTTTTCCAGATCGCAGAGGGTAATTCGGCCCCGTCGGATGAGCGCGCACTTGTTGCCATCTGAGCTGATGTACATTTGAAGCGCATCAATGCCTAACGGTGCACGAGTGAGTTGAACGTGTGAGTGGGTGTTAGTATCGAACTTCCAAATCTGCGTTGTGCCAGTTCTGTCCGAACTGTAAAAAACATCACTTTTATGAACAGCCAAAAGGTAATTTGCCGATGATTCGTCAGTTGTTACAGGTTGATTTACCGGGGCGATTCTCTTATTACCGCTCATTAATAGATTACTGGCGCTGAAATTACCATCAATAAAAGCGAAGCCATCCGGATGGTAAGTAGGATAATAGGCCGGGTGTGTTAACGTTACCAGGGGAGTAAGCTGTAAGTTGTGGTATTTCAGCCCCGTAAATACCCCGTTGTCGTGTTTAAAAACAAGATAGGTATTGTGCATTGCTATACTAAACATCGTATAGTCGATATCAGTTCGCCAAAGACTGTCGTATAGGTTATCTGCATCGTAAAGCTCTACGATAGTGGAGAAATTATCCTCTGTTCGCAGTGTTGTTAAAAACTTACCATCAGGTGATGTATATACGGCATAAATGCCAATGCCTTGTTTACTTGGAACTCGCTGAGACAATAGCTCACCAGTCGAGTAATCATAAACATCAAGTTGAGATTGGCTTTTGCCGGGCGGAATCTGAGCCAGCAAAATACGGTCACCTTTGAGATAAGCGATGTCTATTGTAATGCTTGCAGGGTTACAAGATATAATCGGTTTGCTGCTGTAAGTGACTTGCTCATAATCAAGGCTGGCCTGCATAATCTCACAGGATTTTGCGCTTTTCTCGACATATAGTAGCTGCTTTTTGTCAAGCCATACGGGTTCTCTAATATCTGCATTAGGGGCTGTTATTTCTATACTGCCAGCATTTGAAGATTCATAAGCGAGGACGTGCCAGTTTTCATCGCCCTCGCTTTTCACGCCATAAGCATACTCATCGCTAAATGATGAGAATGCAGGTTCGCGCTTATCGTTCGATGAGTCAACATAACCGACAGTGGCTCCGGCTGTGAATTCTGACAGATCTTTATCGAAATAAAACGCGCTTACTATTGCAGTTAGAATGACGCAGGCAATTGGCAAAAGTAGCCATCGAACTACCCTTAAGGCATTGCTTTCTTGTTTTGGCTCATCCCGCTCAACTGTAGGCGCTTCTGAGACAATCTGAACATGTGCAATAAACTCATACCCAACATTTTGAACTGCTTTGATGAAGTTCACGCCCGGCTCGCCAGTTGCCTGATTAAAATTTTTGCGAAGCCTTGATATTGCAGTGGCGAGTTGTTGTTCTGACGCTATACTCTGTGCTGGCCATAGTTCAAATAGCGTTTCTTTCGTAACGGGGTCGCCGTTACTTGTTAGAAACAGCTCCAGAATCTGTCGCTGGAGGTTTGCCAGTTCAATTTTCCCACCTTCATAAATGATGATTCCACGTTTGGGAATATAGGTGAGATTATGGGCAATGATGTACTTCTGCTCCATGCGATTCCTGTCTCAATGAGAATAAATAAGCTTTACGTAATAAAATGTAATGTGCTGTCAGGACTTATTATCACTTTGTAATAATTGGTAAAGGTTTCGTCAAGCAGCGTTTGCATAGCCATAGTATAACTTGCGCTCTCAAAATAAAAATTAAGGAGCGTCCCAATGACCAAACTCATCAAAGCACCTACTATAGCAATTCTTTTAACTGTATTTTCCCTTCCTGCATTTGCAGCCGGTGATAAAGAGAAGACTTCGTCTGAAACGGTTATAACCACAAGTGGGATGGAAACGATAGGTCGCTGTTCGAGCTATCCAGAGTGTAATAAAAGATTTGCCGGTAACTAAGTAATGGCCGGAGAGGGGCATCGCTTTATATGGCGTGTCGAAGAAGTATTTGCTTCGGGTGACAGTCGTGTAATAGCTGAAGCGACTGACTTAAAAGATTTATCAATCTATCGGGATACAGATTTAGAACTTGTCCTGGTGGTTTTATATTACGACTCCGAGGGGATCACGGATGAGGACCCTCTTTTTATTCAAGATGATGAGATACCTTCAAGGGCTCGTCATGACCTGGATGTCCCCCTTACTTACCAATTTGAGTATAACGAAGTGTGGTCAAACATAACGGATAACGTTATATGAAAGTCACATCTAGGATGTGCTCAATCTCTAAGTAACAGCGCAGCCCGGTTCAGTTTTCAAGTTTGAATTAATGACTGGCCCGGGCATCGCTCTATACATACATCGCAATATCACCACACCCGTTCTCGGGCACCTTTGAAGCACCGGGATTCTCTTTTGAATAGCGACTGAGACAAAAGCATTGCCATGGGCACGATTATCGGGCGCTGAAAATAATCCCGCGACGCGGGGCTTTATTGAAGCCACCCCTGTTTAGACTACAAAAACGTTCTCAGATTTGAAAGTTGCACTACCTTAACTATCGGAACTTGCAAGTGAAATCGATAATTTTCCGCGGAGACGTAATGTTTTTTTAAAGCTGCTAAAAAGAAACTGTTAGATCGCAATCATTTTGGGACGATAACGCACAATACTTGTCGTTCCTTTTCCCCGCTGGCGAGACATTTCAAATACAACCGGTAAGCTAGCTACGACATCGGTTACCTTTTTTCCACCATAAGTGCGAGGGTCGAAATCCGGCTTGGCGCGTTTCAGGAAACTACCCGCAGGGCCAACGTTAACCCAGCCATCTTCGTTCTGATAGAGTTCCCAAGCTTTAAGAAAAGCCGGGATAAGCTCTTCAGCACCATTTGTAGAGCTGGCCGAAGCAGGACCTGGCACTGCTTTTTCTGTTTTATTTGCCTGAGCTGTTTCCAGGTTTTCGGTAAAAACGAAATCATCACAAGCGTTTCTGAAGGATACCGGTGTTTTCTTTTCTCCTACACCGAATACAAATTTCTCAGACTCTCTAAGCCTGGATGCTAGCTTAGTAAAATCGCTGTCGCTGCTTACGAGAGCAAAGGCATCAATGCGGTCGGTATACAGTAAATCCATTGCATCAATTATCATCGATGCATCGGTCGCATTTTTTCCGGTGGTATAGGCAAACTGTTGTATGGGCTGAATCGCCAGCTCATTCAATGGTTTCTTCCAGTTTTTAAGTGTATCGGCCGACCAATCACCATAGGCTCGTTTGATCAATACGTGTCCGTGGGCAGAAATCTCATCCAGAATTGCAGAAAGCCTCGCTAGCTGGGCATTATCGGCATCTATAAGTACAGCAACTTTTTTATGAACATCCAAGTCTTTCATTGTTTTTTCCTTAATAACACTAATTAGTGTAACGGCACTTGGGAAAGTTAGCACAGCCCAAGAAAATATTGCCCGCTTTGTTGCCACGCTTCGCTTGCCGTTCTACAAGCTCACTACCACAACGCGGACAGGATATCTGTTTTTCAGGTTCTATTTTGGGCTTCGTTTGCACGTCATAAACCAAAGACAATAGCTCCTTTCCACTAAGTAAAACGATAGATTTACCAGCTGCGAAGTCGATTGCCTGCTGAGTAAAGTGGCCTGAACTAATAACAATTACCTTATCTGCATGACTTGCTATCAGTACACCAAACATCTCACGCACTACACTCACGCCTACCTTTTGAGCTTTCCATTGTTTACACTGAACAAGTACCCATTCTTTGTTTTTTCTCAACTCAAGGTCGATACCACCGTCTGCACCAAATCCGCCTTCTGCCACTCGATAGCCTTGTCTGCGAAATGCTTCTGCGACTAGCTCTTCAAAATTGCGCCAGTGCAGTTGTCGAATGGTCTCAATACTCTTTTGAGAATCTAGTTGCTTGGCCTTTCGTCGTGAATTGAAAAACGAAAAAGGCGCGATGAGTAATATGAAAAGTGTGAAAAGCGGTGCAGGAACAGCAAGCGCCTTAAACACCATATTGATAATCGGGTTGTCGGTCTCAGTAGAGGGGAGTAAATGGCCCATCACAAAATAGGTGATTGCTGCAGTTACAATGGATACCCACCACGGCGCTTGAAGCAGAAGGTCAGCAAAAGATGGATTCTTTCTAGGCACAATCAAACATCCTTGTTCAATAATGATTTGATATTAACTCAGTCAATGTCCTGATTGGGTATTAATTCCAATTGTGTAGTATTGTTTGTAGCGTGGTGCAAACTATAGAGCGAGAGGCGAGGAAAACACGGATGTGTTTATTGGTATTGATGTCGCTTGTGCGAAAGGCAAGCATCTGCCATTAGTGATTTGTCGTCAGGAAAAGGGGCGACTGTTGCCAATACCCTTAGCTAATCACCAAATAAAACCCCCTAAAGGTTTGGGTAATGTCTTAACACTGCACGACGAAGTGAATATGGCGTTTTCAAACGATGTCGCGAACTACATCGAAACGATATGCGATGAATTTCACTTGAACCCTATTCGGATAGGCATCGACTCACCACTTCATCCCCGAGACAACCTTCTAAAGCGCAGAGTCGCAGAGCAGGCACTAGATAAAGCCGGCATCAGTTGTTATACCACACCATCTTCAGACGATTTTGAAAAGATTAAGGCAAAAGGTATTGCTCATCTTGAAGCGAATAAGCCGATACAGAATCTGCCACATGCTCACCAAATATTTATGCTGCTAGGTTTTGCTTTGAATGAAAGGCTGAGCAAAGTAGCTGAATGCATAGAAGTTTACCCGCACGCCACAGTCAAGCAGTTAGGTGTGGCGAATATCCACAAAACCAAAAAGAATCAGGCAGAGTGTCAACTGTCTGCGATGTCGCATTGCACCGGTTGGCCCAAGGCAGAGAGTGATTGGGCGCAGGTAGATAAGATATGTCTGGGACCGATGCACGACAAAGTGGATGCCTACAGTGCAGCCTGGGTAGCAAGTTTGCCCGAGCAGGACCGAATCTGTTTTGGTGATGCACAGAAGGGGGATGCCATATGGATACCAAATGTTGAGCCAATACGACGTCCAGCAGCACATATACGAACAACGTTTCAGCCCAAGACGATAGAGCAAGCCTCAGCAACAAGCCATCAACGGCCTTGCCCAGCCTGTCACCAGCACCTATTCAAGCGATGGCCGTTTGGATGGGACGCGCATGCTGCACACAAGTGCAAAGGCTTAAAAGAGGCGGAGCCTGAGGCCAGGAAAACAGAATTTAAACGTCGATTTATGTAGTGGCTAAGTCTTATAAGCAAATATTGAACAATCATTTTTCGCATCTTTAGCAATAAAGTCCAGACACAAAAAAACCGACTTGCGTGGGCTTATTGTTTCTCTTTTCTGTAGACGTGAAAAGAGTGATACCAGTGGGCGGACTTTAGGCTGGTCGCCACGCGATGGGCCGACACTCGGACGCCACGCCCGAAGGCAACGGATTTTGAAAAGTTAGTGTGCATTTTTATTGCTCAAAATCAGTATGTTAATTCTTTTTTTAAAAAACTTTGCAAATTCTTCGCAAGCACATTGTTTTTGATGTTGCAAATACAATGTGCTTGATAGCAATAGCTTGGTTGCAATTTAACCTGGGAAGTGAGTCTAACTCACCTCACACGGGTTCTACCCAGATTGTACGGTCACATCCATAAAGAGGCATAATGGGCCAACGATGGTGCTGAGTTGTTGTCTCAGTTTACCGCGTCAACGCAGTTACACCGGGCTCAGGCTAACGGGAGTAAGCGGACTATGGGTCCTACTGCCGTATGAATGCCTTATGTGTTTTAACGGGATAACCACATCAGCCATTGCGGTACCCAACAGCTTCCAATTAATTCAATCTGCTCAGGGCTGGAAAATACACTCGTTAATCGATAACGTCTTCGAGGGAGGATGTTCCGTATCTATCCAACAATGTGTAGAACATAAAGAGTATCCACGATGACAGAGACACAATCAAACACAGCTGAGATATCTGATCTTCATGACTTTGCGCGCCTAACAGATTATTCCCTGTTAACAGCGTTAACCCCCGATCCTCAGTCTACCGAGGACGGCGCTGACCACAATGCAAGGCAGGTGTTTTCTGGCCACTATGTTCCTGTAACTCCGACTCCCCTGAATAATCCGGTCTACCTTTCTCACAGTCAAACTTTGTTTGATGAACTGGGGCTAAGCAATGAACTGGCGCATTCCGGTGCATTTATCCGGCTTTTTTCGGGGGATATGACGCAGCTGCCTGAGCCAATGAAACGGGTGGGCTGGGCAACAGGCTATGCGTTGTCAATTTATGGGACAGAGTATATTCAGCAGTGTCCGTTTCAGACCGGTAATGGCTATGGTGACGGCCGGGCGATGTCGGTTGTAGAGCTGGTGGCTAATGGACAGCGCTGGGAAATGCAGCTTAAAGGCGGCGGACGTACACCCTATTGCCGCGGTGCCGACGGTCGTGCAGTATTGCGCTCCAGCGTGCGCGAATTTCTGGCCCAAGAGTTTATGCATGCGCTTGGGGTGCCCACTTCGCGTTCACTGAGCTTGATCATGTCAAAAACCGACACAGTGGAACGGCCATGGTATCTGGAAGGCTCAACATCTGTTGATCCTGAAATTCTGGTGTCTAATCCGGTTGCCATAACAACCCGAGTCGCGCCTTCATTTTTACGGGTGGGGCAACTAGAGCTGTTTGGCCGTCGCGCTCGCAGTCATGAGCATCCTGATGCTATGAAAGAGCTGGAACAGATTGTCCGTCATCTTATAGAGCGTGAATACATAAATGAGATTGATATTACCCAACCTTTAGCAGCACAGGTTCTGCAACTGGCCGAAGCCTTTTGCGATCGCCTGACGTCGTTGGTAACTAACTGGATCCGCGTAGGGTATTGCCAGGGGAATTTCAATAGTGACAATTGTGCTGTGGGTGGGTTTACGTTGGATTACGGCCCATTCGGTTTTTGTGAAATCTTTGACCCGAAGTTTCAGCCATGGACCGGTGGTGGCCAGCACTTTTCGTTTTTCAATCAACCAGCCGCAGCTTTTAAAAATTTTGAGATGTTCTGCCAAGCGGTGGCTCCACTATTGTCAAAATCCAATGAAGACATATCAGCGCTCGAGGCGGTGCTTAATGGGTTTCCAGCTATCATGGAAGAAAAGCTCAATACCATGTGGGCAGCGAAACTTGGACTCGCTGAATACGATAGCGAATTGCTGATGTCTCTTTGGCAGCTTATGGCGCGCACGCCTGTAGATTATACGATATTCTTTCGTGAACTGTCCCAACTGCCCGACGACATCGCAGCTACAAGCAAGAGTTTTTACAAACCCGTCAGCAAGGCTCTTCTTAGTGACTGGAATGGCTGGTTAGCAACTTGGCGCAAACGTGCTCTTCATACCCCAGACAGCAACAGTGTTGCTACAAAAATGAAGCGTGTAAATCCTAAATACACCATGCGAGAGTGGCTAGTGGTGCCAGCTTATCAGCAGGCAGAAAAGCAGGATACATCGCTACTTGGTGAATTACAGCAGGTGCTTTGTGCACCTTATGATGAACAATCACAAGCTATGGAAGAAAAATACTACTGCTTGCGGCCTGATGAATTTATGCACGCAGGGGGTGTCGTTCATTATAGCTGTTCTTCTTAAGTAACGAGCATGACTCCGACAAAGTGGCCTATTGCCGAGATAGCCGTATTGAAATCATCAGAACCAAACCATTGGGTTGAGAGCACATCGAAGGCGAAATACTGAAGTGTTTAGCACCATAAATAGTATCGCTTTAAGAGTGAAGCCAGTCGCAGCGTCAATAATTGATCGAAAAAAAGCCCTAGTATTCACATATTGATACATCCCATGGCTTTTTATGCAATAAGGTAGGACTGCTAATTGCAATCCCAAAACGAAATAGGTGAATAGGTGCAAAATAGTGAAAGGCAAAAGAATCAAGGGCAAGAAAACGAAGGACATATTCAGGTACGCGGAGCTCGTGTACACAACTTAAAAAACATCAATATTGATATACCTCGAAATGAAGTGGTGGTATTTACGGGGGTGTCTGGTTCCGGTAAGTCTTCTTTGGCTTTCGGTACGCTATATGCGGAAGCTCAGCATCGCTATTTAGATTCTATATCTCCCTATGCCAGGCGCTTAATAGAGCAGGTAGAAAAGCCTGATGTAGATGCTATTGAGAGTCTACCGCCCGCGGTAGGTCTTCATCAACGTCGCGGTGCCCCTTCTGTTCGCTCGTCAGTTGGAAGTATCACTACGCTTTCTAACAGTCTGCGCATGCTGTATTCACGTGCCGGCGATTATCCCGAAGGTCAAAGTATTGTCTATGCAGACGGGTTTTCTCCTAATACGCCTGACGGTGCATGCAAACACTGTGACGGTATTGGCAAAGTTTTTGACACTCAAGCCCATCGCTTAGTGCCCGACGCTAACCTTACTATACGTGAAGGAGCTGTAGCTGCGTGGCCTGGAGCATGGCAAGGGAAAAACCTCGTTAGGGTGCTGCTTTCCCTTGATATCGACGTTGATATTCCGTGGCGAGAGCTACCGAAAAAAACACGAGATTGGATCTTATTTACTGATGAAATGCCACAGGTGCCAGCATATCGAAATTATAATCTAGAGCAAACTCGTAAAGCACGAAAAGAGAAAGAACCTGCAAGTTACAATGGGAAGTTTATAAGCGCACGACGTCATGTACTCGATACTTTCAAAACGTCTCAAAATGAGAAAATGAAGCAACGAATAACCCCTTTCATTTCTGTTGAAACATGCCCGGTTTGTCGGGGTAAAAAGCTTAAGCAAAAGGCACTGGCTGTTAAAATTGATGGTTTAGATATTATCGATTTTTCAAGGCTGTCACTACAAAGTGTTTATGAAAAGCTTAAGGCGTTGCAACACTCGGTCGAAGGCGATACCTCAGAGCGGGGCAAAGTTATACAAAGTATAACGGGCGACATTGTTGAAAGACTAAAGCCGATAATTGCGCTGGGTCTTCATTACCTTTCGTTAGATAGAAGCACTACAAGTACCTCTGTAGGTGAGCTGCAGCGACTGCGCCTGGCAACGCAGCTAAAATCAAAGTTGTTTGGTGTGATGTTTGTCATGGATGAACCTTCATCAGGGCTTCATCCTCGCGATGTAGAAGCACTTATTGACGCGCTTCACAATATTACTGCTTCTGGAAATTCGCTGCTTGTTGTTGAGCACAACCCTTACGTCATCAAAGGCGCGAATTGGGTAGTGGACGTTGGACCTGGAGCAGGTATTAACGGAGGAGAGCTTGTTTACAGTGGTCCAGCTAATAAATTGGTAGGCGAGAAAAGCTCAGCTACTGCAGAATATGTTTTTAACAACAGAGCACTTTGTACTCGCTCTAAGCGTAAGCCAATTGAGTTATTGCGCCTTAATGATGTGTCGATAAATAATGTCAATCATGTCTCTGTGGATATTCCTCTTGGTGTGATGACGTGTGTAACTGGGGTTTCTGGTTCAGGAAAATCGAGTTTGATTAGCCAAGCGCTGGTTGAACTAGTTAAAGACGGTTTAAACACTGCTGTGAAAGATGAGAAAAAAGCGAAAGAAACAAAAAAAACAAGAGATGCTAAGGAGGTGCTCACTGACGCCAGCTCGCTTTTTGCACAAGACACGACACCGAAACAAGGTTTTATCGATGCTGGGATTGATCAGTTAAGCCGAATAGTTGTGGTAGATCAATCGCCCATAGGTAGAACCCCGCGCTCAACTTTGGCAACCTATACCGGAATATATGATCAGATCAGAAGCTTATTTGCATCAACACAGGAAGCAAAGACTCGTGGATACGATGCAGGTCACTTCTCATTCAACGTCGCAAAAGGGCGGTGCTCTAATTGTGAAGGGTTGGGTGTGGTATCAGTAGAACTACTGTTTATGCCGAGCGTTTATTCACCCTGCACCGTTTGTAACGGTAAGCGTTATAACAATGAAGTATTGGAAGTTCGCTACAACGAGCGCTCCATCGCCGATATATTGTCGCTTACAGTTGAACAGGCAATACCCGTATTTGAAACTAATCAGGTTATTACACGCGGACTTCAAACAGTAATGAACGTAGGGCTTGGCTATCTAACCTTGGGTCAAAGTGCTACCGAGTTGTCGGGCGGTGAGGCGCAACGAATTAAACTGGCGTCAGAACTTAAACGCGCGCAAAACTCCAACACCCTTTACGTGCTCGATGAGCCTACAACAGGTTTGCATCTTTCAGACACAGCGTTACTTATGCAGCATTTAGCAAAGTTAGTTGAAGGTGGAAACACGGTTGTGATGGTTGAGCATAATATGCAGGTGGCTGCAGCTTGCGACCACATTATAGACATGGGGCCGGGCGCGGGCGGTGAGGGAGGCCGGATAGTTGCTCAAGGTACACCAGAGAAAGTTGCTAATGCTAAGGACAGCGCCACAGCTACATTTTTAAAAGCGAGCTTAAGCGCTTAGCGGAAAGGCCTGAATTACCTAAACACTTTCTGTGTCCTTAAAATACGGCATATTGAATCGCCAGCCGCTGGCCCGACACTCGAGCGTCACGCCGGGGTGTGGCGATTTTCGTATAAGCAGTCACAAAAAAACCGACTTGCGTCGGCTTATTTTTCTCTTTTCTGTAGACGTGAAAAGAGTGGTACCAGTGGGCGGACTTGAACCGCCACGCCCGAAGGCAACGGATTTTGAATCCGTCATGTCTACCAATTCCATCACACTGGCATTGTCGACGTGGGTCGATGTGCTTTGCATTATAGCGATGTGCGAATGACACTCAAGCTTTTTTTGGTGTGTAGCACACCTTTCGATTAATTGATGCGCAACTGGCGCCGAATTATTGCTGCCTACCGTGTATAAACTGCTATCAAAACTTACCCGCTGCCACTAGTTGGCTATTTCAAACTCTTTGCCAGTAAACTGCAGGCAAAAAATGAAAAAGCATAACAAATTGCTTACGTTATGATGAAAATGGTATTTATTGCTGACTGCGCTAAGTTTGTTTCAGACTGCTTTAAGTTGTGTCATTCTATGAGCGCCACTAAATGGAACGCGCTGTGAAAAAACATAAGCAAAAGAAACAACAGGTTAACGATAGCGAACCGCAGATAATGCCAAGGGCGACCTTCTTTCGCCGGTTGCTGGCAATGGTATATGACACGCTGGTCGCAACAGCGGTAGGAATGTGCGCGGCCATTGTGTTAATCGTTACATTGGTCATCTTGCTGAAAAATGGCATCCTTGACCTGCGGGGATACGCTGAACCAGCAGACCTGATCCAGGCTTCTTTGGGCTACAAATTGGTGATTCAATTGTGGGTTGGGGCGTGGATAGCCGGATTCTTCCTCTGGTTCTGGAAAAAAGGGGGGCAAACCCTGGGCATGCGCGCATGGCGACTGCGCATTTACTCAACCACCGACGCACCAATGACCTGGAGCAGGCTGGTCCTGCGGCTGATTTGTGCTTTAGGTGGTCTGGGTACCCTGCTGGTGCTTATTGATTTTAAAAATAAGCAGTCGTTGCAGGACAGGGTAGCCAACACGGAAGTGCTGCTGTTAACAAAAGAAGCCAACCACCATAAGAACTGGTAGCGGCTTCCTGTTTTATCTATTTACGCAGCAAAAATGCAGCAATCGCTGCGAACAGTAAACTGGGTAGCAGAGCACCCACAAACGGCGGAAAGCTATACACCAGACTCAGCGGCCCGAATACTTCATTGGTAATGAAAAAGCCAAAGCCTGTCAGCACACCCAGTATCACCCGTGCGCCCATTGTAACACTGCGCAGCGGGCCAAATATAAATGACAATGCGGTAAGCAGCATTACGCTGATAGAGACCGGCTGCAGAACTTTACGCCAGAAGGCCAGCTGATACCGGCTGCTATCCTGGTCGTTGTTATCCAGATACTGAATATAATCATCCAGGCCCTGAATGGATAGTGCTTCTGGTTTCACTGCCACGATACCCAGTTTGTCCGGGGTCAGGCTGGAGTCCCAGCGCTGCTTGTCCTGATGTTCCACGGAAACCTGTTTATCGGTAAATTGTGTCAGGGATACATCGCTGAGAAACCACACATTGTCTTCAAAGTAACCTTCATGTGCGAAGGTAATATCTTTAAGTTTGAGCGCATCATCAAAATTGTAGATAGTAATATCACGCAGTTGCTCGCGGGTAACGACCTGGCCAATACTGACAAAATGCTCGCCATCCTTCGCCCACACCAGCTGATCTGAAGAAAACAGCGAACCGCCTGAAATGGCCTCGGTGCGGACTTCTTTGGCTTTTGACTCGGCAAACGGTGTCACCCATTCACCCACTGCCATGACCACCAGAATCATTACCACGGCGGATTTCATCGCCGAACTGATAATGTTCCAGCGGCTTAAGCCAGATGCCTGCATCACCACCAGTTCGCTGTTGCTGGCCAGCACGCCCATGCCCACCAGACCACCGAGAAGCGTAGCCATGGGGAAAAAGAGCTCTAATTCCCTTGGTAAACTCAGAACAACATAAACAGCCGCAAGAATGACATCGTATTCGCCTTCACCCAGCTTACGAAGTTGCTCTACAAATTTAATCAGTGCACTTAAGCCGATAAGCACTGATAACGTGACAGAGATTGTGCCAACCAGCGTTCTGGCGATATACCAGTCGAGTATTTTAAACATCACTTCTTCCTCAACAGCCAGGCACGAAATTCAGTGCCGGTCTTTCTGTCACGGAATATCAGGCCAATACCGATAACCAGCATGATGCCATGCACCCACCAGAGCCCCAGCTGAATAGGCATCTTGCCATCGGCCAGTACCCGGCGGCTGGCCAGTAGCAACAGGAAGTATCCCAGATACAATAAAATGGCCGGAAACATTTTACCGAAGCGGCCCTGACGTGGATCAACCGCTGCCAGAGGCACCGCAATCAGGGTCAAAAAGGGAATCGACAGCGGTATAGCGAAACGCCATTGCAACTCGGCCCTGGCTTCAATAGAGTCATCGCCCCACAGTTCAGACGTTGGCAATACACTGACTTTTCGCCGCGGTTCCTCCGCTGGCTCATCAGCAATCTGAATCTGATACTGGTCAAACTCAACTTTTCGGTAATTCAGGGCTTTTTGTTCGCCCTCGTATTGCACACCGTCCTGCAATACCAGGCTTCGGGTACCATCGTCATTATTTTGAATATAACCTTCATCAGCATAAACCACCCGTACTTCGGAGGTTTCATCGTCAGGCTGATTCTGCGATAAAAAGACTCGATCTAATCGGTCATTCTGACCAATATCGTGAACAAAAATGACGGCTTTCTCATTGCCGGTTTGCTGGAAACGCCCCGGTATAAGCGCGGAAATACCCGCTTCATTTCTGGCCTTTTCCCGCAATAAATATTCACTTTCTGCCGCAGAGGGAGCCAGGTAGAGAGTAATAAAGCCGGTAATACACATAATAAACAGCGACAGAAACAGCATCACTCTGGCGATATACCATTCGCTGATCCCGCAGGCGCGCATAATGGTCATTTCGCTATCAACATAAAAACGGCCGTGAGCCAGCATTATCCCCAGATAGGCACTGATTGGCAGTACCAGTGAAGAAAGGATAGGGGCATACAGACCTAAGAATCCCAACACCAGTCCGGCCGGGATGTCACCATCAGACGCATCACCCAAAACGCGTACAAAGCGTAATGTGATGAAAATTGCCATTAGGATGAGGAATATCGCCAGCTGAGATTTCAGCGTTTCCTTAATCAGGTAGCGAAATATGAGCATGTCTGTCCTACTGGAATAATTGGATTTATAGTGAAAGAGCGCACAATTTTGAGTAAACTAACCGTTTTTACAAGTTTTACCTGTATTTGTGTTACCTGTTTGCGTGGATTTTGACCATAATTATGGTAACAAAGAAACCTCAGCCACTTTGCGCCATCGGTGATAACCCTGCAAGTTTGGCTAAGTATTAAAACATAAATACGGCGTAAATCGTTATGTGATTTTGTATTTGTGCAATCACATCATGAAGAAAAGCGAGGTGTCATCGTGGAGTTTAGTGTAAAAAGTGGTAGCCCTGAAAAACAACGTAGCGCATGTATCGTCGTCGGGGTGTTTGAGCCACGACGCCTGACAGCGGTAGCTGAGCAACTGGATGAAATCAGTGACGGCTATATCAGCAATTTGCTGCGCCGTGGCGACTTGGAAGGTAAAGCCGGCCAGATGTTGCTGTTGCACCATGTGCCTAATGTCCTTAGTGAACGAGTTCTATTGGTAGGCTGCGGTAAAGAGCGCGAACTGGACGAGCGTCAGTATAAGCAGATTATTGCCAAAACCATCAAAACGCTGAATGAAACCGGTTCAATGGAAGCGGTTTGCTTTTTAACCGAACTGCACGTCAAAGGGCGTGATACCTACTGGAAAGTCCGCCAGGCGGTAGAAGCAACGCAGGATTCTCTGTATACCTTTTTGCATCTTAAAACCAAAAAAGGCGAGCCGCGCAGACCGCTTCGTAAAATTGTTTTCAATGTACCTACACGTCGCGAACTGACAGTGGGTGAAAAGGCGGTTGAACATGGCCTGGCGATCAGTGCCGGGGCTAAAACGACGCGTGACGTCGCTAACATGCCACCCAATATCTGTAATCCTGCCTACTTGTGGGAGCAGGCGCAGAAGCTGGCAACAGACTATGACTCTGTGTCAGCAGAAGTGGTCGATGAAGCGCAAATGGCCGAGCTGGGCATGCAGGCGTATCTGGCTGTTGGCCGGGGCTCCGCCAACGAATCGATGATGAGTATCATCCATCATCGCGGTGGGCCGGCAGATCAATCTCCGATTGTTCTGGTGGGCAAAGGCTTAACCTTTGACTCAGGCGGTATATCCATCAAGCCCGGTGAGTCAATGGATGAAATGAAGTATGACATGGGTGGCGCAGCCGGTGTGCTGGGGACCATGCACACTATTGCAGAGATGAACCTGCCGCTTAATGTTATCGGTGTGCTGGCCGGGTGTGAAAACATGCCTGATGCCAATGCATATCGCCCCGGCGACATTCTGACCACCATGTCAGGCCAGACTGTTGAAGTGCTTAACACTGATGCCGAAGGGCGTCTGGTCTTGTGTGATGCACTGACCTATGTTGAGCGTTTTGAACCTGAACTGGTTATTGATATCGCCACGTTGACTGGTGCGTGTATTATCGCGCTGGGTCACCATGCTTCGGCGATTATGAGTCAGCACAATCCACTGGCGCACGAATTGTTAAACGCATCGGAGCAAAGCTCAGACCGTGCTTGGCGCCTGCCGCTGTGGGATGAGTATCAGGAATTGCTGGAAAGCCCGTTCGCAGATATGACAAACCTTGGCGGTCGTGCCGCAGGCTCTATTACCGCTGGCTGCTTCCTGTCACGATTCACGAAAAAATATACCTGGGCACACATGGATATTGCCGGTACTGCATGGCGCAGCGGCAAAAATAAAGGTGCCACAGGCCGACCCGTTCCGATGCTGACGCAGTTTCTTATGAATCGCGCTGGTATCAACGACGAGGACTAACGCGGCATGCCGCAGGTCACTTTTTATCAATTACCGGATGCTCAGCAGGCAGGTCAGGAAGTGGCCTGCTCGCTGATTGCTGATGCCTATGCATCCAAACAGCGCGTGGTCGTGCTTTGTCAGGACAAAGCACAGGCTGAAGCGCTGGATGATTTGCTCTGGCAGCTACCGGCCAAACGCTTTGTTCCCCATAATATGAGTGGCGAGGGGCCACCTTCCGGTACCCCTGTAGAAATTTGCTGGGCGCCGACGCAGATCAGTCGTCGGCACCTGCTGGTAAATTTAAGCAACGCGATGCCTGATGCCATCGGGCATTATCAGTACATTATCGACTTTGTACCCGGTGAAGAAGACGCCAAACAGGCGGCACGAGTCCGTTATAAGCAATTCCAGCAGGCTGGTTGTCAAATGAAATTCCAGTCTGCACAATCTTGAGAGTAAGTATGGATAAAACCTTCGAACCCAAATCCATTGAACAGCAATGTTATCAGTCGTGGGAATCTTCCGGCATGTTTAAAGCATCCGGAGAGGGCGAGCCTTATTGTATTTTGCTTCCGCCGCCGAATGTTACCGGTAGCCTGCACATGGGGCATGGTTTTCAGCAGACCATTATGGATGTGCTGACCCGCTATCACCGGATGAAAGGTGATAACACACTGTGGCAGGTGGGAACCGACCATGCTGGTATTGCTACACAAATGGTGGTGGAACGTCAGTTAAACGCTCAGGGCAAAACGCGCCACGATCTGGGCCGTGAAGAATTTGTAGAAAAAATCTGGGACTGGAAAGCGCAGAGCGGTGGCACAATTACCCAGCAGATGCGCCGTATGGGTACCTCCCCGGACTGGGACCGTGAAGTGTTTACCATGGACGACAACCTTTCTGAGGCTGTCACCGAAGTATTCGTTAAGCTGCATGAAGAGGGGCTTATTTACCGCGGCAAGCGCCTGGTAAACTGGGATCCGGTACTGCATACCGCTGTTTCAGACCTGGAAGTACTTAACGAAGAAGAAGCCGGTTTCATGTGGCATATGCGCTATCCGCTGGCTGATGGCAGTGGTGAGCTGGTGGTAGCCACAACGCGCCCTGAAACGATGTTGGGTGATACCGCGGTTGCCGTGCACCCTGAAGATGAGCGCTACGCTGATCTGGTCGGCAAAGAAATCAGGCTACCCATTACCGGACGACTGATTCCTATCATCGCAGATGATTATGTTGATCCTGAATTCGGTACGGGCTGCGTGAAAATTACACCCGCGCATGATTTCAACGATTATGAAATGGGTAAACGTCACGACTTGCCGATGATTAACGTCCTTACGCCGGATGCCAAAATCAACGATGAGGCACCGGAAGCGTATCGCGGAATGGACCGGTTTGATGCGCGTAAGCAAATCGTCTCCGATCTTGACGATGCCGGATTACTGGTAAAAATCGACGATCATAAGTTAAAAGTGCCACGGGGCGATCGCACAGGGGCGGTTATCGAACCGTTTTTGACCGATCAGTGGTATGTGGCGGTTGAGTCTCTGGCTAAGCCTGCTATTGATGCTGTTGAATCCGGTGAGATCCGTTTTGTCCCTGAAAACTGGAACAAAACTTATTACCAGTGGATGCACAATATTCAGGACTGGTGTATTTCACGTCAGTTGTGGTGGGGACACCGTATTCCTGCCTGGTACGATAATGAAGGTAATGTTTTTGTCGGGCGTGATGAAGCAGAAGTCCGTGCTAAGCATGGCCTGGATGACAGCGTGGCTCTGACGCAGGATGATGATGTGCTGGATACCTGGTTTTCTTCAGCGCTCTGGCCTTTCGCGACACTGGGATGGCCGAAGGAAACCCCGGAACTGGAAACCTTTTTGCCCTCGTCTGTGTTGGTGACAGGTTTTGACATCATCTTCTTCTGGGTGGCCAGAATGATCATGATGACGAAAAAATTTACCGGCAAGATACCGTTTAAAGACATTTATATCACAGGACTTATTCGTGATGAGAGCGGTGATAAAATGTCAAAATCAAAAGGGAACGTGCTTGATCCCATTGATTTGATTGACGGCATCGACTTAGAAGATCTGGTCAATAAGCGTACCTCTGGCATGATGCAGCCGCAACTGGCAGAGAAAATCGCGAAGCGCACCCGCCAGCAATTCCCTGACGGTATTCAGGCTTATGGCACCGATGCACTTCGCTTCACGTTTGCAGCGATGGCATCAACCAGCCGTGATATCAATTTTGACATGGGTCGTGTAGAAGGGTATCGCAACTTCTGTAATAAAATCTGGAACGCGTCACGCTTTGTGCTGATGAACACAGAAACAGAAGACACCGGGCGCGACGGTGGCGAAATGACGCTTAGCCTGGCTGATAACTGGATCCTCGCCAAGTTCCAGCAAACGCTTAAAGAGTTTGAACAGGCGCTGGCTGATTACCGTTTCGATATTGCGGCGCAAACTGCGTACGAGTTTACCTGGAATCAGTTCTGCGACTGGTATCTGGAGCTTACCAAGCCGGTGCTTAACAATGAAGCAAGTACCGACGCGCAAAAACGCGGAACACGCCATACGCTGATCAATATGCTTGAAAGCATGTTGCGTCTGTTGCACCCGTTTATGCCTTTTATCACAGAAGAAATCTGGCAGAAAGTTGCGCCATTGAGTGCGGTTAAAGGCGAAACACAAAGCATCATGGTTCAGCCTTTCCCGGTACAGGATACCGCATTACAGGATGAGCAGGTACTGGCAGATATTGAGTGGGTAAAACGCTTTATTGTCGGTATCCGTAATATCCGCGGCGAGATGGACATTTCTCCGAATAAGCCATTGCAAGCCAAGCTTCGCAATGTGTCTGACGAAGACAAGCGTCGAATTGACAGTGCGCGGGTGTTCATCGACAGACTAGCGCGCCTGGAGTCTATCGATATTCTGGCACAGGGCGAACAAGCGCCGCCGAGTGCAACAGCAATTGTCGGCGATATGGAAATTCTTATCCCGATGGCTGGCCTTATTGATAAGGATGCAGAGCTAACCCGATTGACCAAAGCCATTGATAAAACGGAAAAAGACTTATCACGCGTACAGGGCAAACTGGCGAATGAAAAGTTTGTCAGCAATGCACCTGATGCGGTTATTGAAAAAGAGCGCAGTAAATTAGATGAGGCTGAAAAACAGCTGTCTAAACTTAAAGAGCAATATCAAACGATAAGTGCGCTTTAAGTCATCAACGACTAAAAAAGCCCTGCAGATAGTCTCTGCAGGGCTTTTTTGTTAAGAGTCAGGGAATAAGTCAAAACGCGTAAGACGTCACAGCTAAGTCACCTTAGCGCCTGATAACGAGCCGTGTCAGTAACAGCGAGGTACGATTTACCGCTGGCCCGAAAACAAACGATATGATTGCAGCCGCCGGCCATGCCTTTAGCCATGCCTGCATCCAGCGCTGCAGGAATGCATCAACAAATCCCAGATTCAGATAAGTTACCCATGCTGACATCAGAAAACTAAGTACCAGGGACATCAAAAAAGAAAATATTATGCGCTGAGTCATGCCTGTCACAAACGGGTGAATACGAGTTGAGGTAGTGTAGCGAGCGCGCCAGTATGCGCCAACTGCTTTGCGAATAACGTGTTACATTGCAGGGTGACTGACAATGACGTTAGCGTAAAATCTCGCTTGATGCTAATTCACAAGGTAACTGGCAATGGCACTGGCCAGCACTTCGCGCTTGACCGGTTTGGTTATATAACTGCTCATTCCTGCTTCCAGTGCCTGATTTTTATCTTCCTGCATGGCGTTGGCGGACAACCCAATGATCGGAATCGTATCAAAGCTTTTTTTCGTAACAGGCGGGTGGCTTCATAACCATCCATAACCGGCATTTGCACATCCATAAGAACCAGATCGTATTGCGGCGAGTTTTCAAACTTAGTTACCGCCTGTTTACCATCTTCGGCAACATCGTAGCTCAGTCCCAGTGAGCTGAGCATTTCTCCGGTCACAACCTGATTGATCGCATTATCTTCGACTAACAAGATATGACCATCAATGGCCGGTGGCTCATCGCGCTGGGTTTCGTCGGGCGAGAGTGTGGTACTGATACCGGTAAGCTCGCCAATAAAGGCTTCTAACTGTATCGGCGTAAATGGATGGCAAAGCAAGCCGTGCGGCCAACAGAACATCATTTTTTCAATAAGCTTGCCGGGTAGCGTATTTACCACCAGACCGGTTTTTATACCGCGGTTAACGCATTCATCAAGTCGGGGTAGCAGCGCTTTGAAGGTGCTGAAATCCTCAATATCCACCACCATACAGGGCGGAGCGCCAATATCTTCAGACAGCGCTTCTAGAGGGCGGGGCTGACTTTTTACACGAAGAAGCTGACGGTATTCGTCAGGGAGCAGCGCGTGATTGGTGTAATACATACTACCGGTTGGCAAGGCGGGTGTGTGTGAAAGAATCCCGGGGAGCGGTTGTTCAACGGGCTTAAGGGGAATGGCAGCATTAAAGACCGAACCACATCCCGGCGTAGAGCTGACGGCAAGCTCGCCACCCATTAAATCAATAAGCTGTCTGACAATAGCCAGTCCCAGTCCGGATCCGCCATATTTTCGGTTGGTCGCTTCATCAGCCTGCGAGAACGGTGAAAATACGCGTTTTAACTGCTCGTCGCTCATGCCGATACCGGTATCTTTCACTTCAATATTCAGAGTGAAATGTTCGCTTTTGGGATGAAATTCGCCGTCGAAGCGAATGACGACCTCGCCCTGTTCGGTAAACTTGATAGCATTACTACAAAGGTTCATCAGAACTTGTGAAATACGTAATGCATCCCCGACAGCCTGAGAAGGTAAACCAGGAGAGACAATCAGGCGAATACTGAGATTTTTTTCCTGTGCTTTGAGCGTGACGACGGAAAGCAGGTTGTTAAACAGCGAGTGCATAGAAAAGCTGGTTTCTTCTAATTCCAGTTTGCCCGCTTCTATCTTTGAAAAATCAAGCACATCATTTATAACGCTCATCAGTACTTGACTGGAATAGGCCGCTTTATCAAGATACCTTTTAAGCACGGATGACATAGGTTGTTGCTGCGCCAGTTCAATAAGCCCGACAATACCGTTGAGGGGCGTTCGCAACTCATGGCTCATATTTGCCAGAAAAATACTCTTGGATGCCGTCGCGCGCTCTGCTTTTTCTTTTGAGGCGGCAAGCTCGTCATTAAGTGCCCGCTGACGTTTGTTGAGATCGCGGGCCTCATCAAGCAGGGCACGGGTTTGCTGGTTTTTGTTATTAAACACCTGGGCGGCATTTGCAAGCTGGCCAATCTCATCTTCTCGTTTGAGACCGGGAATTTCACTGATATTTTCATCCCGTGCAAGCCGGCGAAAAACGTCGGTCAGTGTTTTGACCGGACTTAGGATACGGTAAATCGTGTAGCCTGCAGCCGCGATTGCAAGCAGAATGGCCAGAAAGGAAGCAATATTGAGACTCTGCTGAGCCTGCAACGCCTGCTCTTGCGTGGTTGAGCTAATGGTCGCGTACTGGTTATTCACCTGCTTGACCAACTCGTTACTTAAATACAGAAACTCATTTGCCGAACCGGCCATCACGACATTTACCAGAAACAGGTTGCCCTGAATCAGCTGTGTCAGTGTCAGGAAGCGCGCGCGGGTGTCGTCCAGTGCGTCCAGCAGCGGCGATGCATCCTCGGATGCAGCCTGCTCAACCATATTTCTGGCTTTTGAAATAGCAGTGATAAAAGCCTGACGGTGGATACTATCTGGCTGAAGCCGGTATTCTAAGGCAGCACTGCGTGCCTGACTGAGCTGGAGCCTTATTGCGTTTTCCTGCGCGCCGGACAACGAGGCAGGAATCAGGCGACTGTCTTCAAACTGATTGAAAAGTGATGCGGTGCTTAATGTATCATCACGTCGGGCCCGGGCATCGACGACATCTTTAAAATTATTTTGATACGCCTGGAGATGATGCCGCATACTGTTAAGCATCTCTCTGGTTTGCTGCATGGGCAGTCTGGCCAGCCGGGAGGATTCCAGATTCTCCAGTTTTTGTTCAATCGCCTGCATCAACCGTTCGAAGCGGCTGACCGCTGAATCACTGGCCGTCTCTCGGAAAATCAGTACATTTCGCTGCAAGTCGAGAATGTCACGCTGCAATGCACGGACCTGGCCGATATCAGTGATGGCCTGACCCGATGCACTGACACCTTCAAATAATACTGCCTGGTTGGCCCGAGCGATGACCCCCTGGAGCAACAGCAGGATAACCAACGCTGCCAGAACCAAAATGATTTGAGCGCGGATGGATGAGAGTGAGAAAAGCGAAGTATGGATTTTCATGAGGTGAGGAATTCATACCATTTTTGCAGGCTATACTCGTACGTTGGCATAACAGTATTCCACACAGCAACATTGCTGAATCTGTCTGTGTAACTGCCGCCTGTGCGCTGCTGACCCTGTTTCACGCTTATGCGCCCATCTGTACCTTTAAGGTCGATAGCCGCTGGCTTGCCCCGATACCAGTAGTCCCATTCCGCGTCGCTCAGGTAATTGGCAGATCGCTCAGGGTTGCTGATGTAATAACCCTGGCGCGCGATAAATGCACCAGGCCAGCCAGACAGCCACCAGTTCATATATTCGTAAGCTGCATCTTTCTGGCGCCCTGCTGTGGCAGAGGATAAACACATTACCCCATGCCAACCGCGGTAACCTTCCTTTGGTGCTGCAAAGGTGACCGGCACATTGCTGGCATTCAATGCAGAGACTGCCGGTGAAAACATGCTTTCCACCACACATCGTTCGTTTTGCATAAATTGAACAGATTCTGGAACGGACGTCCAGAATCCGGCAAAATGCCCCAGCTGTTTTAATTCGATAAGCATACCAAACAGCTCATCCAGTTCCTGCTTGGTGATGGCACCGATATCATTAAAACGCATTAGCCCTTTGGCCTGTGCCGCCAGCGCCAAATCGAACAGGCCGATGGTCGGGTCGTTGACGATAGCCACTTTACCAGACACGCGGGAATCCAGCAGCCAGCCCCAGCTTTCCTGTTCCTGCATTAATCCGGTATCAATCAGACTGCGATTATAGCCAAAAGAGTCGACATTGTGGACATAAGGTAAAAAGCTGATTTGTCCTGTGGGCTCACTGCCCAGTGTACCGTTTTGCTGGACATTAATAATTTTATAGGGGGCGTCACCAGCCCCGAGACTGGCGTGGGGTTGCAGGCGACCGGTTTTAGTCAGCGCATTGATCTCATCCCAGTATGTCAGCCGGTTTACCTCTATTGGCGCTATGGCCTTGGCTTGCCACAGTACGTTGATACTGTTCGACCACTGCTCATAAAGATCGAAGCTTTGCGGATTCATCGAAGCCTTTTGTAAGACTGCAGCAGAACCTCCAGGTGAGAAATGCAGACGGATGCCGAGATCTTCCATCGCACGCTGGCGCAGTGCCTCCTGCAACGTAACATGTGTGCCCATGACTCTGACAAGTGGCTTCTCGCGACCAATTGCAAACGGCGCGATCCCTGCAGTAAAGGTGGAGGCCAGCGCACCCTTCAGAAATTTTCGACGGCCAGATGATAAAGTGGCGTTATCCATTTATTTTTTACGCAAACTCTTGGCATCCATACATTTATTCTGCCTTATATTTGGTAAATAAACCAAATATATCCGCTTACTTATACTAAAGCTTAAGTCTGGTACATCTTCTGATTATCGCAACTAGTAGCAAAAATAATCCGACCACCCCGATACTTCCGCCATGTCGCGAGGAATCATGATGCGCGTCATGATAAGGCTGATCATTTGAACGACTTTCCAGACTGACTAAAGCCAGATCAGCATCATCAAACGCGTCATGAATGGCAACGCGTTCATCATTATGAGCATCATATAATTCAATGCGGATGTCGTAGTCATAGGGCATAAAGCCGCTTACCAGTTCAATATCCAGGGTCAGATAGTCATCACTGTTTTCGCCGAAAATGGTGAAAACAGACGTCACATAGACTGACTTATATTCCACAGCATCACCCAGATAGATAACCGCATAGAGCTCATGCGCCTGGAAAAATGTGTCAGCGTCAAACGATAGTGAAAATGACGAATAGTAGCCATCGTAGTCTTCATCGGTATTTAATGTCAGCCAGCTGTCGTAAATCCAGAAATCCTGATTCACCACTGAATTATGCTGATCTACTTTTTGAGAAGCAAAAGCCGACGTTGAGCGAGCCGGTCCCGGTTTATGTTTTTTAGTATCAGGCGGCAGATTCTGTGACTGGCTGACTGTTACCATCACCGGCTCGGTGGTCTGCGTCTGTGATGCAGCAAAAGTCGGCATGCTTAATAGTGGCAGCAGAAAAAGCATCGTGCGTTTCATAATGTTGCTCTTCATTTTCAATCAGGGTTACAGGATGAATCACAGAAAATGAACAAAAGCTGAAGCGAAAGTGAACTAACAAGAAGAACTGATTTAACTGTAACCGCCCAGAGAGACTGTTTTTCAAAAAACAAGGCAGCAGTAACAGGTATCAATAGAAATAACGGTGGCCCGTTTTGGCGGGAGACGGAGCTTCCCGGGCACGAACCTGAGATGACGGTGCATTTTCGTTACATTAATAAAAGGGCATCACACGGTAGGGTTACGGGTTTACTTTGCATAAGGGGGGATGATCGGAATTAAAAAAAGGCCGCAAATGCAGCCTTTGTTATTACTCGTCAAAATCTTCATCCGAAAATGCATCGGATTCTTCGCCCCGGGGCATGAAATACGTGCCCCAGCCGTCGTACACTACATCGTGTTTATCGGCGATTTGAAGCAGGGCCTCCACATCTTTATCCAGAAACTCCCGTTGTAGTTTTCTTTCCACAATGGCGTCGAAGCAAAACGCTGTGCTGCCATCATCGAGATAAACCTCTTCGGCATCAGACACTTCAAAGCCAGCTTTAAACGCGTCGACCGCCGCTTTTTCAAGCTGGTCAAAGTCCTGGCCGGCAAAATGGTGCTCGATAGAGTAGTCGGCGTCGGCCTGACTACCATCTTCCAACAGGGCATCCACTGTTTCCTGATTGAAAGCGTGCCATTCAGCTAACTCATCAATTTGTTTCATAGTTCAAGCTCTCAGCTACGTATTTGTGGCGAGTTTACCGCTTTTTATCCAGCTCAGCGACTTCAGTATCCAGTTCTTGCTTTCTTTTTTCCATCGCAGTGCGAAAGTATTCCGCCCATTCTCTGACACTTTTGCTCTGATCCACAGAAATGGGGCCGGAAATGTCTATCAACACCGTGCCGTTATTCCAACGATTCCACTTCACCTTGTTGTGGAGTTCGCTCGCTGTGACCATAACCACTGGCTCGTTAACAGCCTGAGCCAGTCTGAATGCACCCGATTTAAACGGCAGCATGCCACGACCATAACTGCGCGTTCCTTCAGGAAAAACCCATACGGAGGTACGACGCTCTCTGATTTTTTTGCCCGCTAACATTAACGTATCGCGCGCTTTACCGGTATTTTTCCGATCAATCATAATATTGCCGGACAACCAGTAAATCTGACCAAAAATCGGGATCCATTTGAGACTCTTTTTACCCACAGTGACGACACCGGGCATTGCTGCTTTACAGATTGTAATAATGTCAAAGCTGTTTTGATGGTTTGCAATATACACATATGGCGTGTCGATGCGGTGTGACGCATCAATGCGCATTTTCAGCTTTAGACCTACGATGGGCGCCATCAGTGCATAAGCACTACCGGCAAAATGCACATTGTTGCGATTAAATGGTCTTAGTATACAAACGGCGAAAACCACTAAATTGATAAGAACGAAGGCAAGAAACAGCAAAAAAATTCTTAAAATTGCGAGCACTTAGGATCCTGTAAAAGCATTTGCGGCGCAGTATAAATTATTCGCCGCCAGATAGATGTCCGATCAGTATATTATCCTAAATTTAATCTAAAGAACTAAAGCGCATCGGGGTTCAAACCGATAGCCTATTATGCGAATTCGCGCTTTTTCATGTATGTGGTACTGATTTGATGCAAACTTTTGTTCCCGAAGACCTTGAAGACGATATCCTCACCGATTTAATGGAGGAAATTAACGAATTGTACGAAGCCAGTGAGCAAACACTGATTGAGCTTGAGCTGCGCCCCCAGGATAACGAGTTGCAGCGCGCGCTATTCCGGTCCATTCATACCATTAAAGGTGACCTGGGACTGGTAAACTTCACGCCGATGATTCCGCTACTCCAGCATGTTGAAGATCTTCTCGATTTTCTCAGAAAAGGCCAGGTGCAGTACACCAGTACGATGAGCGATCTGGTGCTGTTAACCATGGATCGCGTTAAAGTGTTCGTGCAGGATGTGATGAATCAGGGGAAAACGCAGTACGATGAGGATTTACATCATAAGCTGGTGTTGGCCGTGTCACGCATTAGACCGGATAATCAGGCGGATCATGAGCGTTTATTACACGAGGCGGTACTGCTACTAAACCCTGCACTTGACGCGCTGATTGGCAGTGATGCACAGCATCGTGCTGAATTTTTGCCGGAAGGGCAGGCATTGCCAGCCACGCTTTCCAATACCGGTATTCCCAAAGCAATGAGCGCTGAGCGTCAGATGGACATGTTGTTCTTTCGTGAGCTGATGAAAACCATCGAACATCGTTCAAACTACTGGGCAGGAAGAGGCGACCGTATTGCCAAGCTGGCGCTTTATATTAATCACAAGGCAGGCAGCCCGATTGACGATGATCAGCTTGCTGTGGCCTGTTATGTTCACGACTTTGGTATGGCTTTTATGCCATTACACCTGTTGAATAAGACAGAGCCGCTAAGTGATAACGAATTTAATCTGATGCGGTCTCATGTGTATAAAAGCTCACGCCTTTTGGAGCATCTCGAGCAGTGGGACCACGCCCGCAAGATTGTGATGCAGCATCACGAACGCCCTGATGGCAGTGGCTACCCATTAGGCCTGAAAGATGCTGATATTTGTGATGGTGCTAAGCTACTGGCAATTCTGGATACCTACGATGCCATGACCCACTCCCGGGCCCATAATAAATCCTCACGCATTCCGAAAAAGCAGGCAGTAATAGAAATGAACCGGCAAGTAAAAGGCCAGTTCAGCCCGGAATGGATGCGTCATTTTAATGCCGTCATGACTGCATTGCTGACTAAACAAGGTGCTTAGATGTGCGCTTTAGCTAACAGCAATGCTGCCTGCTCTATCACCTGACGGGCAATGACATTATCGCGCTGGTTGTGTCGGGTCAGTGCGAAAAACTGCTCCTGCAGCGCATCGGCCTGGCCAATCCATTTCACCTGATACTGTTGCTCAACATGCCGGGCGATACAGGAGGGCGCGCAGAATACGCCAAAGCCTTCTGCGCCAAATAGTTTAAGTAGTGCACTGTCATCAAATTCTGCGATCTGCTGGGGAAATATCTGACGATCTTCAAGCCATGCACTCAGCCCGTAAGCAATACCAGAGCGTACGCCCGGCATCAGCATGGGTGTATGGCTTAACGATTCGGGGAAGCCGGCTTTCAGGGTATCCGCGATATCAGGGCTGGCAAAAAAGCTGACCGCGCTGGTCCCCAGTGACTGACTGACGGCGCTTACTGCAGCGCCGGGCGCTACTCCCCGGTCGGCCAGAACAATATCAATCCGGTTAACAGCCATTTCGCTGAGCAGGTCATCAAATAAACCTTCTTTAAATACAAAGCGTACCTTAGGATTAGATAGCATTGTCTGGTGCATGAAGTCATAAGCAAGCACTTTGGGTATGGCATCGGTCAGGCCAACGGTATAGTGACTGACCGCATGCTCAGTGCCTGCATTAAGCATCTCTGCCAGCTGGTTTCCTTTTTTAAAAATGTCCTGTGCATGCTGATATACCTGTTTACCCAGCGCATTAAGCTGTAACCGCTTGCCGGATCGATCAAACAAACGTTGACCGCACTGTGACTCAAAGGTACTCAGCAATCCGCTGACTGTCTGCGGCGTAACATGCATGGCTTTGGCTGCACTGGCGATACTGCCAAGTTTTGCCGTCATGTAAAAATAATAAAGGTGGCGATAATTGAGCTGCAGCATAGCTAAGGTTTTTTCGATGTTATATCTCGATATTATCAGTTTTACGCTGATGATAAAGATCGCTACACTCTGTTTTCACTTTTTATCTGCGATGACGTAATGGCTAAACACATAGCGCTTAAATCTGTTAGAAAAAAACTGTTTGCTCTGTTAAAGCCAGACCGGCAATTTTTCACGGCTGCCATTGTCTACGGCGTGGCCATTGGTCTGCTCACACTGGCAGTCCCCCTGGCGGTTCAAACGCTGATCAACAGCGTGGTGAATACTGCCTCCGTGCAGGCTGTCGTCACGTTAGGTGTGGTGTTATTCATTATCTTGCTCATATCCGGTATTTTCAGTGCGCTTCGCATGCGGGTTATGGAGTTTTATGAGCGGAAAGTCTATTCGCGCCTGACATCACAGCTAAGTCTGAAAACCATCTTTGCCCCGCATCGCTTTTTTGAAGGCAGACGAAACGTGGCCATCACCCAGCGTTATTTCGACATAATGACGCTACAAAAAAATATCCCATCACTGATGATTGACGGCTTTGCGCTGGTGTTACAGATGCTGGTGGGATTCACACTGGTAAGTTTTTATCACCCGGCATTCTTTGCATTTAACCTCTTTATTTTGTTGATTATGCTAGGGATCTGGAAGTTGTGGGGCAAGGGCGCGAAGCGCTCTGCGGTGCAGTTATCGCAGGCCAAGTATGATTCAGCAAAATGGCTTAACGACATTGCGTCTGCCCACGAGTTTTTCAAATCAAGCCGTCACTTGGATTATGCATCGAACAATACTCAAAAGCATATTGAGGGCTATCTGAGCGCTCACCGACAGCATTTCCGGTTCACCTTTACCCAGGCCGTTATGTTTTTACTGCTTTACGCTGCAGCCAGTGCGTTGTTATTGGGTATCGGTGGATACCTGGTGGTGAACGGGCAGTTGTCACTGGGACAACTGGTCGCCGCAGAACTTATTATGTCGGCTGTATTCATCGGTATCTCTCGGTTCTCAATTTATCTGAAGCTTTATTATGAGCTTTACGGGGCGGCAGAAAAACTCAGTGGCGCGCTGGAAATGCCACAGGAAGACATGGATCAGACGCAGCAGGCCGTGCCGGCATCCTCGGCCGTGCGATTTGACCAGATAGGCCTGCAACATAACCACATTGCCTACTCACTATCCTGGTCAGTCTCTCCGGGACAAAAATGCTATGTGATGACCACACACGGATGGATGCAAAAGCAACTGCTCAGTTTTATCAAACGCCATGAAAAGCCGTTGCACGGCGTTATCTTTCTGGGCGAAAAAGCGTTACAGGATTACGATATCTTCGAGCTTCGCCAGAGCATTACAACCCTGGACAGGGCGCTTATGGTTGAGTGCACAGTCAAAGAGTATTTCCGCATGGCAGCCCCCGATGCTGGTAGTGGCGACATCTACTCGGCACTGCGCGAAACCGGGTTGTATGACACCATCGAAGGCCTTCCACAGGGACTGGATACCACCTTATCCGTCATGGGGAGCCCCCTGCAGCCCATTGAGTTGCTCTTGCTGAAGCTGGCAGCCACACTGTTATCTAAACCGCGCATTGTTCTGATAAATCAACACTTTGATGCGATACCCGCGGCAACCCGAACCCGGTTGCTGAAAGTCATTGAGGGGCTGGATGCCACGGTGCTGTATTTCACCAATGCGCCAGACTCCCGTTATTTTGATCGGACCGTTACCCTTGAGGAGATTGCGGACAGGGTGCGGTCACCAGGAAGCGGAGCTGAACATGCATCATAATGAGTCACGCTATCTTGAAAAAATATCGGCCCTGAGAAATGATTATTTGCCCAGTGCTTATCGCATCCTTTGCTGGGTCGTACTGGTCCTGGTGTTGGTTTGTGCATCCATTCTGTGGTTTACGCCATGGATCCAGACAGCTTACGGAACAGGTTATGTGGACTCTCTGGATCCGTCTGAGCGCACACAGGCTATCTCCGCGCTGGTGTCGGGACAAATTAAACAGTGGCATGTGAAAGAAGGGATGCCGGTGGAAAAAGGCCAGCCAATTGTCACGTTGATAGATGTTGATGAGGAGCTGGTTACCAAACTTCAGGGGCAATTGGATGCCGCTCAGGCCGTGCATGCTGCAAACCAAAGCGCGGTCGCCAACGCCCGCAACAACCTGACACGACAACAGGCATTGCTTGAAGCGGGGGTGGCGTCAACCAAAACTGTGGAGGCGGCACAGATAAAATTGCAGGAGCTTATCGCAAAAGCAGCCAAGTCCCAGTCGGATATCAACAAAGCCAGTGTTGCGCTGTCGCGTCAGCGCACTCAGACCAAAGTCGCCCCTTCTGACGGTGTCATTGTACATCTTAAGTCCGGCGGACCATCTACCTATGTCAAAGCCGGTGAGGTGCTGGGCGAGTTTATTCCTCAGGTGGTGCGTCGCACGGTGCGGGTGATGGTCAGCGGTATGGATGCTCCACTTATTGAAAAGGGTAGAAAAGCGCGACTTCAGTTTGAGGGGTGGCCGGTGTTTCAGTTTAGTGGCTGGCCTGATGCCGCCATTGGTACCTTTGGCGGCGAAGTCATTTACGTTGAGCCGGTTGCGGATAATACCGGTAACTTCACCGTTTGGATTGCTCCGGATCCGGACGGCACGCCCTGGCCGCAAGAGCAGGTCGTGCGTTACGGCAGCCGGGTGAAAGCGTGGATTTTACTTGAAGAGGTACGACTGGGTTACGAGCTGTGGCGTCAGCTGAATAATTTCCCGCCAAAACCGGTGGTGGCTAAAGACAGCACGCAGGGCGGTGGCAAATGAGGACGCTGGTGATGTGTCTTTGCTTGTCACTGTTCAGCGGTGTTGCTCATGCCTCATCACTCACCCTGACGCAACTTCTTGAGCATGTGATGGTGTCACACCCATATCTGCAGGTTCTGGAGCAGCAGGGACGCCAGCAACAGTATGCACTGGAGAATGCCGATGCCGCTTTTGACCCGTATATCGCGCAAAGCGCGGATAGCCGCTTGTCCGGTTATTACTCAGGCGATGTAGCGACCAGTGAATTTGCGCAGCCATTACGGGATATGAACGGTGAAATTTATACCCGATACCGTATTGCCGATGGCGATTTTCCTGTGTATGACGGCCAGTACGATACGCTGTCAGCAGGGGAAGCGTCTATTGGAGTCAAGCTGTCCTTGCTGAAAGGGCGCGACACCGATAAACGACGCACGGCACTACGCAATGCGCGGCTTGATATTGAACGCTGGGAAACCGATTATCTGTTGGGAGTCAATAAGCTACTTTACTCTGCCAGTATGACGTTTTTGGATTGGTATGAAAGCTATCTGAAAATTGAGCGGCTGGAAGAGCTGCGCAGAACCCTGGAAAAGCAGGAGGCCGCACTGGCAAAGAAAGTCGAGCAGGGGGATGAAGCCAGGGTCACTTTACAGGCTTTTGAGGCAAACTTACTCGAGATTGATCTGCTTCATGCGGCAGAGCAGCAAAAGTTGCAGTCATCAACCACCAAGCTGTATTACTACGTGCCGCCTCAGTGGATAGCGCGCTTTAAACCGGCGCTGGCAAACGACAGCTGGCCATTTCAGGTAAATCCTACCCGCCTTACCGATTTAAAAGGTCAGCTGTCGCGTCATCCGCTTGCCAATGATCTCTCGCTGGCGCTTGAGCAACAAAGAAATAAACAGCGACTGGCCAGCAATAACTTGTTGCCTAAACTGGATGTGAAAGCGGAACTGGCCAGAGACATGGGTACCGGCCCTGATTCACTGGCGCAGACAGATACAAAAGTTGGCCTGAGCTTTTCTTATCCGCTTGGCAACCGTCAGGCCAGAGCCAAAGAAGCCAGTGCGCAGGCCAAGTACAAAGAGCTGGAATTCAAATTGCTGGATACAGAACAAAAGTTGAATCAGCAATTTGAAACCGCCGTCGCGCAGTGGCAGCAAAGCACGAAGCTCAGCACGCTGAATGCGCAGGCGGCCACGCTGGCCGATCGGCTACAGGCAGTAGAAAAAACACGTTTTGATGCGGGGGATACGGATATATTCGTACTTAATGCCCGTCAAATCGCATTTATAAAAGCACAGCTAAAGTTGATTGCTGCAAAAATTGATGAGCGCCGGGCACAGCTTTCTCTTTATTATGCGGTGGGCGCACTTCCGGTTTCTGTGGCTACACAGGCAAATTAATCAGACTGGTGATGGGCCGAAGGGCTAAAGTTCAGCAAGCAGCCGTTGAAGAAGTCCGCTAACTGGTGCGCTTCAAACAAGTCGCCGGTGCCGGGCTGATCAGGCGCAAGTCCCGGAAATGCACCGTAACCTGCCAGCAGACAGTGCCAGGAGGTCGCGCCGAAATGCGTTGCCTGTGACTTATCACTCAGAAAGCGGGCAAGATCCTCGCGCCGGTACCAGGTATCAAGAATTTGCAGCAGGTTTTCTGAAAGGTGCCTGTTATTGCGGTTGTCCCGCCAGTAGTCACTATCGTTACGGGTATTTAGTTTATAATGGGCAACGATATAGTCTCGCACGTTGCTGAAGTGTTCAGCGATTTTCAGGTTAAACGCCACCTGGTGCTGTGAGGTAAAATGCCCACTGATGTAGGCATCGCAGAAAAATCGGATGGATAGCTGAATCAGATGCAATGCGGTAGCTTCCAGCGGTTCAATAAATCCCTGAGAAAGGCCAAGCGCCAGACAATTCCGATGCCAGTGCTGCTCTACCTGACCAACTTTCATCGATAAAAAGCGAGCAGGCGTGTCGTTGTCCAGCATTCCCAGATGCGAGCGCAGTTCGGTTTCAGCCTGATCATCGTTAATATACTGACTGCTATACACATAACCATTCCCGGTTCGGTTCTGCAGCGGAATGGACCATGCCCAGCCGGCGCTAAGTGCCGTTGCCTGCGTTTCTACCGGCGCGCTCGTATCGGCTGGCGTTGGCAGCACAACTGCACGGTCATTGAAAAGGTTTTCGCTAAATGACGAAAATCGCACACCGAGCGCTTTTTGTAGCAGCAAGCTGTTAAAGCCTGTGCAATCGACAAACAGTTCGGCCTCAATCTGATTGCCTTGCGTATCGGTAACCGCGCGAATATCCCCGTTGGGGTGTAATGCCACATCCTGAATGTCACACACAGTATGCTGTACACCCAGCGACAGGGCATGCTCTTTTAAAAATTCGCCGAGCAAACCGGCATCAAAATGGTACCCGTACTCCATACGGAACGGGAAGTTAGCCGGTGTTAGCGGGCTTCGCTTATGCTCGGCCAGATAGCTGTTAAACAGAAACGCATCCGGGCGGGTGGTGACATCCAATCCCAGCCGGCGGGTTTGTGAGTTGACGTAAAATGCACGCTCACTGAAGGTATCAAGCTGCGAGATAAACGGATGGCGATAGCTCGAATTACCCGATGCAGGGCTCCAGCCGTTGAACTGAATGGCCACTTTATAGGTTGCCTGACAGCGCGGCATCCACTGCGAGTCCTCGATCTCCAGGTCACGAAAAAATTGTTTCAGTGACGGCGTTGAGCCTTCGCCAACGCCTACTGTGGGTACCTTATCCGACTCAACCAGCGTGACGGTGACCGGGTGCTTACTGAAGTGGTGGGCGATCAGATTCGCCGCCATCCAGCCAGCGGTACCACCTCCTACAATGACGATGCGATGCGGCTGGCTCATTGTATCTGGGTAAACCTGGCTAAAAAGTCATCATGGGAGAGCATCTGGCCGAGTGGTTTTTGCTTGGCCTCATAAATCTTATTCATGATATCAAGTATTGCCTGATCGCTGTGAACATCGGCTGAAGGATGATAGTCCTGTGGCATAATGCCTTGTCCCATCATGACCTGCACCCAGGACGCATCGCGGAAAATGTCATTTTGTTCATTAAAAATAGTGGCGGTGTCGCGAAAAGCATTTATCTTTTGCTCAAGGCGAACCGGTAGCGATAAGCGCTGCATATCCTGCCAGAAGTCAGAATCATCCCGTTCGTTCAGATAGTAGTGAAGAATGATGAAATCACGGATGGTTTCAAACTCGTCTTTGGACTCTGTGTTGTACAGCGCTTCCATCGAGGGGGTTACCGCACCATTAGGGAACATTTTCAGCAGCCTGACTATGCCTGACTGAATCAGGTGAATACTGGTGGACTCGAGCGGCTCCAGAAAGCCGCTTGAAAGACCAATACCCACAACATTTTTATGCCACTGCTTGTGCGCACGTCCGGTTTTAAAGCTGATTTTTCTGGGCTCATCCAATGCATCGGTGTCGAGGTTACCCATTAGCATATTGGTCGCTTTTTCATCATCCATGTACGATGAACTGTAAACAAGACCATTGCCGTTGCGATGAGTAAGAGGGATCCGCCATTGCCAGCCGACTTCGCGCGCGATGCTGCGTGTGTAGGGGGCCGTTTGCGCATGAGGCTGTGAGGGCACGGCCAGGGCAGAGTCTGCGGCCAGCCAGTGCGACCAGTCCTCATATTCAACGCCTAACGCTTTTTGCAGCAACAGCGCCCGCATCCCGGTGCAATCAATAAAAAAGTCACCGTTTATCTGGCGTCCGTCGGTTAACTGCAGCGCTTTTACAAAGCCGGATTCATTATCAACCGCCACATGTTCGATGGTCCCTTCGGTACGCTTAACGCCAGCCTGTTCGGCCAGACGGCGCAGAAACTGGCCATATAACGTGGAGTCAAAATGGTACGCATAGCCCATGGTGTAAACAGGGTTTTCAGTCTGAATTTTATTGAACTTACCGGCTTTACAGCTAAGGTAGTTTAAATCGAAGTCCCATAATGATTTTTCAAGCCCTGCTTTTTTCGCCCGCAGCCAATAATGCTGAAAGCCACAAAAGCCTAGCGTAGCGCCCGGCGCGCCGAAGGTGTGAAAGTAGCTCTCGCCCTGTTTACGCCAGTTTTCAAACGCAATTGCCAGCTTTATTGTACCGTTGGTTTCTCTTAAAAATGCTTTTTCATCCAGACCGAGAAACTGGTTGAATGTCTGAATGGGAGGGATAGTGGCTTCACCAACGCCGATAGTACCGATGTCTTTTGATTCAATCAGCTCTATATCGACCTGTGCCTGAAGGACTTTTTTCAGCAAAGCCGCCGCCATCCATCCTGCTGTACCGCCGCCGGCGATAATGACTTTGCGAACGGATTGTTGCATGGGCTAATCCTTATAGTTCAAACAATTTACTAAAAGGCTGACTCTAGTGAAAAAATACATAAAAGCAACAGATTAATGAAGCGGCCCTGCCAGAGCAAAGCCGCTTCACGGAGGGTTAGTAGAAATTGTAGTTGAAGTTAAGCATATACGATGGGCCAAACTCGCGACGCAGCGTGACCAACCCGTTACCATCGCGGGTCTCTTCATCCTCGTCGGTCAGGTTAGTGCCCTGTAGCGACACGCGCAGACCTTTCAGGTAATCAATACCACTGTCTGCAAAATCGTAGCTGATTTGTGCATCGACCTGCGTGATCCCGTCGCGTGTTGCCTGTTCAATTTTGTTTGAACCGCCGCGCTGATAGGTCAGATACTCAGAACGATCCGTTGCTGCAACCCGAACTTCAAAACCACCTGTTTCATAGTAGGCAGTTAGTGAGTATACGCGATCCGATTGTCCCGGTATTGCCGTGCCATCACTTAGCTCAGCGTCAATGATCGTTGCTGAACCGGCGATACCAAAGCCCTCGAGCATATCTGCCAGCATCGACAACGGTATTTGTGCGGTGAACTCAGCGCCTTTCACCTCACCTTCAAGGCCATCTTCGAAGAACGAGAAGGTGCCCAGATCCGGCGGCATCAGATAAGTACCCGGCGCGTATTGAGTGCCATCCGGACCTACCAGCCCATCAGCGCCCACAGTGCGATCGTGGAATCCGGGAATGAAGTAATTTGCGCCATCATTGGTTGGATCGTTAGTAAAGTCGATAGTCTGATTACCGTCTCTGGTCCAGTTCACCAGGTCTTTATAGAACAGGGCCAGTGACACATAACCTTCGTCTTTAAAGTAATTTTCAAAAGACAAATCGAAGTTATTAGCCTCTAAGGGACGCAGTGTCGGGTTACCCTGGAATTTAGACCACGGGGAGCCGTACTCCGCCACCGCTTCAGGTGTATTGGGTATGGCAATGAGGTTGATGTTCTGATCGAACTTCACAAAACCTGAGGCTTTCATCTGATCGATACGCGCGCGGCTGATCGTTTTAGACGCAGCAAAGCGCACATACTGATTTTCCGCAATTTCAACATTGATATTCAGGCTGGGCAGAAAATGAGAGTAATCATCTGAAATGCTTTGAACGCAAGATTCATCTACCTGGCCATCACCATCAGCATCACACACTTTGAACTTAGCGCCGACGATGCCGATATAACCGGTAGAGCTTTGATCCGTCTGCACATACTGCGCACCCACGTTACCCGTCACAAAGAAACCGGCCAGATCAGTTTCAAAGTCAAACTTGGCAAACAGAGTCGTCACTTCTTCATTAACTTCAAACGTGTCTCCAAGACGATCCGGCTCCAGTAAGCCTGCATCATTAAGTGTGTACTCACCATCGTTGTAAGGGGCAAAGCCGTCGTATGCCACAACCTGACCAAATCCCGCCCAGCTCAAATCAGCAAGGCCGTTGTAGAGGTATTGTTCAGGAATCGCTTCTGATTGAGGATAAGAAGACGCTGTGGCAAAGAAGCCTTTGTTATCTTTACTCTTATAGCGGTCAGAGTAAGCGATACCAACGTTTACTTTACTGATAATTCCCCAGTCGACTAAACCAAAGGTTTCCAGTCGCGCTGTAGTAAGCTCTTCCTCGAAGTCGGCGAAGTTAAGAAAGCCGTCCTGAGCATTGATATAATTGTACGTTTCACCATCGGCGCGTTGTACATCGGTGGCAAACTGATCGGCAAGACTTGCCATACCACCACCCCAGGGTTGTGGACCAGCCAGCTGCAACATTGATGGATCGGCAAATGCGCCAAGACCATTAGAACCGGTAAATACAATGCCGTCCGGACTCATAACGAAGTCGCGGGAACGCGCTTCAGCCGGCGCCAGTGCAGCACCATTTCGCGCCAGACCAGCATAGGATTCACCACGCAGATCGCGCTTGGACGATTCGCTGTCCGCCACATCCAGTTCAACAGACCAGCTGTCGTTCAGGTGGTAGGTAAGATTAATGCCGTAGGTAGAAAGCTCACCGTCTTTTTGCGCCGGGTCAGTACGCAGCACCGGATTGGCGTTTATTTGTGTACCTGTGGAGTTAGCGCCGCTACCGCTCAGCGAGGCCGCATCCAGCTCAAAGGGTTCGATAAACCCACGAATAACGCCCGAGTCAGAATAATCGATATCCAGTACATCGACCACGATGTCCCAGTTGTCACCCGGACGCCACTGAACAATACCTGAAATCGTGTCACGCTCCAGTACGCGACTGATAGCCTGGGTATCAAGACCGAAGGGTAACAGCGCGCCATTATTGTCACCGTAGCCCCATACTCCGTACTTACGTTCGTTACGTGGTGATTCGGTTGAGGCAATAGCCAGCGCAACACCGAGAGTATCGTCGGCGAGCTTTTCTACGAAAGACAATGCATAGCGGTGACCTTCGTTATCGAATTCTGGGTTGTCAGAGTCATTGCCACCACGCTCCAGTGTACCTGTTAGCGTCAGGGTTTCCTGTGCTGCCAGCGGACGTACTGTCTGCAAGTCAACGGTACCACCAATCCCCTGAACCAGCAGAGACGCATCGGTGGTTTTGTAAATCGTTGCACCCGTCATTATCTCAGAAGGATAAAGATCGTATTCAACGCCACGGTTGTCGCCGATACCAATAAGCTCGCGACCATTTAACGAGGTGCCGGTGAAGTCTTCTTTAAAGCCGCGAACCGATATACCGGAGGTTCGCCCGCCAACACGCTCACCGGCAAGGCCAGGCAAGCGGGCAAGTGATTCTGCGATAGACGAGTCGGGGAGTTTACCGATGTCTTCAGCAGAAATGGCTTCAACGATGGATGTGTTATCCATTTTTACTGCCTGAGCACGAATTAACGAGCCCCTGATACCTTTTACCGCAATGACTTCAACATCTTCATCAGGATTTGACGTGAGTGTGTCCTGAGAAAAGGCGTGAGCGGAATACATGGCCGAACTGACAGCAATTGACAGTAAGGCTGGTTTAAATAGTTGTTTTCTCATCATTTTTTGCGTGCCCTGTTGCGTCTTATAGTTTGTAACATTCGTTACATAGCATTAACAATAGACACAATTTAAAGTTTGCTCAAGAAAAAAACAAGAAAAAACTTAATTGATTAAGTTGTATTATAAATGGGGGTTATGAAAGGTTTATGTGGTGGTTGTGTTTTTTTACTTAATAGATAAAGACGCGGGCGCAATTGTAAATCGAATTCGCCCGCATTTATGGGGGTTAAAGAGAAATATCCAGCTCTTTGAGTTTCCTGGTCAGAGTATTACGTCCCCAGCCCAGTCGGCGTGCCGCATCTTGCTTATGCCCATGAGTAAAATGTAAGGCACGTTCAAGCATTATTTTTTCAAACGTATGCATAGCATCATTCAAAATATCGAATTGTCCGGCATTGAGCTGGGCATCTGTCCATCTTGCCAGTAATTCAGGCCAGTCACCGGCGTTTTTACCTTCGGCGTCGCGGCTTCCCTCGTTATGGATCTCGGGAGGTAAATCGTGAGGAAGCACCTCTTGCCCACTGGCCATCACCGTCAGCCAGCGGCAGACATTTTCCAGTTGCCTGACGTTTCCGGGCCAGGGCAGACGCGCCATCAATTTTTCAGTTTCTTTGCTCAGGGTTTTGGTTTCCACATCAAGTTCAATGGCGGCCTGGCGAAGAAAATGCTTGGCCAGTAAACCGATATCTTCACGGCGCTCTGCCAATGAGGGAAGGTGGATACGAATCACGTTGAGACGGTGAAACAAATCTTCGCGGAACTTGCCCTGTGCTACGCGCTGCTCAAGGTTTTGGTGTGTCGCCGCAATAATGCGAACGTCTACGGTAACAGACTGATGACCGCCAACCCGATAAAACTGCCCGTCTGCCAGGACACGCAAAAGGCGGGTTTGCACATCCAGCGGCATATCTCCGATTTCGTCAAGAAAAAGCGTACCGCCGTTAGCTTGTTCAAACCGGCCCTGGCGAGCATTTTGAGCGCCTGTAAATGCGCCCTTTTCATGGCCAAATAACTCCGACTCCACCAGATCGGCGGGGATGGCTGCCATGTTCAGTGCAATGAACGGATTGGCTGCCCGCGGGCTATGGCGATGTAACGCCTGGGCCACCAGCTCCTTACCGGTTCCTGACTGACCATTGATTAATACACTGATCGATGAGCGGGAAAGTCGTCCAATGGCACGAAATACTTCCTGCATCGCCGGCGCCTCGCCGATAATCTCAGTAGCTGATTCGACGGGCGGCGCTTCCTGGTGCCGCTTTTGCTCTCTGGCGTGAGCTAACGCTCGCTGGGTAAGGGTGACCGCCTCGTCAATATCGAAAGGTTTGGGCAGGTACTCAAAAGCACCGCTTTGGTAGGCATTGACTGCGCTATCCAAATCGGAGTGTGCCGTCATTATGATGACCGGTATCATTGTATTTACGTCGTGCACTTCCTGAAGCAGTGCCATACCGTCCATCTGAGGCATACGAATATCTGAAATGACGACCTCAGGAGACTGGCCACTGTGCAGCTGGCGTAACAGATCTTCCGGGTTTTCAAAGCAGATACAGCTGATGTTGGCAGCCTGAAGGGCTTTTTGAATGACCCAGCGAATAGAGCTGTCGTCGTCTACAATCCAGACGGATTCACTGTTCATCAATTAACTCCTTTCGGTCTATAGGAAGATAGAGGGCAAATTCGGTATATCCGGCATGACTATCAACATCGATGCGTCCGCCATGGTGATTAATCAAAGTCTGTGCAATGGATAATCCCAGCCCGCTGCCATGTTTCTTACTGCTTACCATGGGGTAAAACAGCGTATCTTTTATTTCATCCGGAATGCCCGGACCGTTATCAGCGATGATAATTTTAGCAACCAGCGGGTGGCGCTTTCCCTGTATTGTCATCTGCCGTTCTACACGCGTCTGCAAACGAATGCGCGGGTTCTCGATTGCTGCCTCCGTCAGCGCCTGTACACTGTTACGCAGAATATTCAGTACGGCCTGCTGTATCATGTCCTGATCGACATGAATATCCGGAATGCTCGGATCATAGTCACGAATAATTGTGATGGGGTTGTCTGAGTCCATCCGCATCAGACTACGGACTTTCTCCAGCGCCTGATGGAGATTACTCCATTGTAAGCGGGGCAGGGCGTTAGGCCCAAGCAGCCGATCCACCAGATTGCGCAGCCGATCAGACTGTTCAATGATCATCTGCGTAAACTCTTTGAGCGCCTCACTGTTGAGCTCTTTTTCCAAAAGCTGGGCGGCGCCCCGGATACCGCCAAGCGGGTTTTTAATTTCATGTGCAAGACCGCGAACCAGCTCTCTGGCTGCATAGTGCTGGGCATTTTGCAGATTTTCACGGGAAATACGCTTTTGCTGGTCTATCTGGCGTACTTCGAATAACAGGCGCGCCCGAGACTCAATTTGCAGGTTCGTGACGGTCAGGTCAGCCATCACGAAGCGATTGTCTTTAAACACTAACCTGACTTCATTTTCGGTAAAGTCCTCGCCCCGGCGCATGGCCGCTTTTAAGCGGGACTGCTTGATCGCGCCGGGTAAGAAAAAATCGTAAAGCGGATGACCGTAAAGTTGCTTGGTGCCGGTTTCAAATAGCGCCTCACCAGCATGATTGGCGTAAACGATATTGAGCTGATCATCAACCATGACCAGTGCGGTATTCAGATTATCGAGCAGATTAAATGGCGCCTGAGCGAAGCCATGCATGATTGCAAATACTCCTTTGCACTATCCTGGTGCATTGTACACTGTCGTTTTAACAGCGCAATGTTGCCTATGCACCAAAACCTTCATCATGAAAGCCCGTTATGGCAGGGGGTTAAGCGCTACTGACTGTTTTGTGTGTTAATCAGCGCTGAGGCTTGGTGCATATAAAATGTTTGTTCGTTGCTCGATGCAAGAGTCTTGCCCGACTTGTCCAGTAGCTGAATACTAAAGGTATGCGTTCCACGATTAACACCGGTGAGTGAAAACTCGCCATTGGCGCTGGTTTTAACGATCTCGCCGTTCATCGTCAACTGATAGGGGCCTGACGATTTGGGTTGCGAAGATGCCCTGATGGTCATGGAGCCGCTATTGTCCCTGACGGTCGCCTCAGGCGCCGGGTGCGATACTGAGACCTGGTAATCGGGCGTCGGTTGTGCCTGTCGCTTCGCAGCATTGTCTTGAGGGGAAACTGGCTTGGGAGAACTAACGGGCAGGCTTTGTGCGACATTAGACGTCTTAGCTTCAAAGGTCACCGGCTCACTTTGCTTCGATGGTGTGTCCGTGTAAACCACCGTACCGTCTTCCTTTTCTATTTTATAGACCTCTTGTCCGTGCACGGTACCCAGCATTACGCTGATGCTTATTCCTGCCAAAAGCACTGATATTTTCATCGTTCACTCCTTTTCAGTTATAAACATAGTACGTATTCAGGCCTGAAAGAACACAGTTTAGTTAATAAATACGTATGATTTATTGCGTTAATAGTAACACCTTATCTGTCTGTAGCGGCGCTGTTGCTGGCAGCCTGTTCTGTTGCCCGGGATAGTGCGTTATGCACAAAAAAGCCCGCATGATGCGGGCTTTTGATAAGCGTGAAGATTTACACGCTGTAATACATATCGAACTCAACCGGGTGCGTTGTCATACGCAGTGTGGTGACTTCTTCAGACTTAAGATCGATGTAAGCATCGATCATATCGTCTGTCATAACACCACCGGCCTTAAGGAATTCACGGTCGTTGTCCAGCGCCTCAAGTGCCATTTCCAGCGAGCTTGCGACAGTTGGGATGTCTTTGGCTTCTTCAGCTGGCAGATCATACAGATCTTTATCCATGGCATCGCCAGGGTGAATCTTATTCTTGATGCCATCGATACCTGCCATCAACATCGCGGTGAACGCCAGATAAGGGTTACCAGTCGGGTCAGGGAAGCGAACTTCAATACGGCGTGCCTTATCACTTGTTACATAAGGTATACGGATTGACGCAGAACGGTTACGGGCTGAATAAGCCAGCATTACCGGCGCCTCAAACCCAGGTACCAGACGCTTGTACGAGTTTGTAGAAGCATTGGTAAAGGCATTGATTGCGCGGGCGTGCTTAATGATACCACCTACATAATACAGTGCTTCTTCTGACAGACCTGCATATTTATCGCCGGCAAAAATGTTCTTGCCGTCTTTAGAAATTGACTGGTGCACGTGCATACCAGAACCGTTGTCACCTACAAGTGGCTTAGGCATGAACGTCGCAGTCTGGCCGTAAGCATGCGCCACATTGTGTACAACATACTTGTAAATCTGAAGCTCATCCGCTTTTTTCACCAGTGTATTAAACTCACAGGCGATTTCGTTCTGACCTGCGGTAGCAACTTCGTGGTGGTGCGCCTCGATACGCAGACCCATTTCTTCCATGACCAGACACATTGCAGCACGTGTATCATGGGCAGAATCTACCGGTGGAACCGGGAAGTATCCGCCTTTCACGCCTGGACGGTGAGCCAGGTTACCGCCTTCAAAGTCTTCACCTGAGTTCCACTTCGCTTCAGATGAATCGATTTTGTAGAACGAGCCACTCATGTCTGTGTGGAAGCGAACATCATCAAAGAGAAAGAATTCTGGCTCCGGACCAAAGAAAGCCGTATCACCGATACCTGTTGATTTCAGGAATTCCTCGGCACGGCGAGCCACTGAACGCGGGTCACGCTCGTAACCTTCAAGCGTAGTAGGCTCAACGATGTCACAACGAATGTTGACCTGTGTCTCTTCAGCAAACGGGTCAAGCACAGCAGACGTTGAATCAGGCATCAGAATCATGTCTGACTCATTAATACCTTTCCAGCCGCTGATTGAAGACCCGTCGAACATCTTGCCTTCTTCAAAAAATTCGTCGTCGACCAGAGCTGCCGGAATAGATACGTGTTGCTCTTTACCTTTTGTATCAGTAAAACGTAAATCGACAAATTTCGCTTCACTTTCTTGAATCAGCTCTAATGCCTTTTCTATTGACATCGTGTCCTCCAGGTTTTGATGTATTAGCGCAGGAAAAACAATGTTTCCTGTCTTAAGTTAAAAACGTCGAAGCGATATTCATGCCATTTGTCGACATCCGCAAATTCGCGGGATAGACAAATGTTCACGGAAAAAACGGATGATTTAGTGCACCACTAAAGTGCAGTGACGCTTCTTTGTGGTGCAATATCATGACCGCTCGACTCACTCAGCGTGCGTTATGCTGGTGCGGCAACCACGCGTTCAACAGCGCACTAAGTGTTATTTTCTTCTCTACAGGCGTTCATACACCTGTTTTTCTCATTGAGATTACCTGAGTGATGGAAAATAAACGAAAAAACAGGCGAAAAGCCTTGAGAATTTCTGTACAATCCGCGCACATTTCATCTCTGCAAAATTTTTCACTTCCAAAACCGGTCCCTCTGGGTAGTACCGGGCAGGTAATACAGGCTCTATTTAATGAATACTTACGATATTTCAAAGTTACGCAACATCGCGATTATTGCGCACGTTGACCATGGTAAAACAACGTTGGTTGATAAGCTGTTGCAGCAGTCCGGTACATTAGAAAGCCGTGGCGAAGCAGAAGAACGCGTTATGGACTCGAATGATATCGAGAAAGAACGTGGCATTACCATTCTGGCGAAAAACACGGCCATCAACTGGAAAGACTACCACATTAATATCGTGGATACTCCCGGACACGCCGACTTCGGTGGTGAGGTAGAGCGTGTAATGTCGATGGCTGATTCTGTATTGCTATTGGTTGATGCGCAGGAAGGCCCAATGCCGCAAACACGCTTTGTAACGCAAAAAGCGTTTGCGCAGGGACTGAAGCCGATCGTCGTTATTAACAAGATTGATAAGCCAGGTGCACGTCCTGACTGGGTCATGGATCAGGTCTTCGATTTGTTCGACAACCTGGGTGCCACTGACGAGCAACTGGATTTCGATGTCGTTTACGCTTCTGCGATTAATGGTTGGGCGTCACTGGATGCCGATACTGTGGGTACAGATATGAACCCGCTGTTTGAAACCATCATTGAAAAGGTTAACGCGCCAAATACTGATCCGGAAGGCCCGTTCCAGATGCAGATTTCTCAGCTGGACTATAACTCATACGTTGGCGTTATCGGTGTTGGCCGTGTTAAGCGTGGTTCGGTTAAAACTAACCAGCAGGTCACGATCATCGATAAAGATGGCAAAACTCGCAACGGTAAAGTTGGGCAGGTACTGACGTATCTTGGTCTTCAGCGTTTTGAGGCGGAAGTGGCCAGTGCCGGTGACATTATTGCGGTAACGGGTCTGGGCGAGCTGAAAATCTCAGATACTATCTGTGATGTTAATAATGTAGAAGCACTGCCAGCACTGACAGTCGATGAACCTACAGTTACCATGACATTCCAGGTTAACACCTCGCCATTTTCTGGTCGCGAAGGTAAATATGTAACCTCACGGAATATTCTGGATCGTCTGAATGATGAGTTGGTTCACAACGTGGCCCTGCGTGTTGAAGAAACCGACAACCCGGATAAATTCCGCGTATCAGGACGTGGTGAGCTTCACCTGGGTATCCTGATTGAAAACATGCGTCGCGAAGGTTACGAACTGGCGGTATCACGCCCTGAAGTAATCTTAAAAGAAGACGAAAACGGCAATATCGAAGAGCCATTTGAAACACTGACCATCGACTGTGAAGACGAAGACCAGGGCTCAATCATGGAGCAACTTGGCTACCGTAAAGCCGAGCTGACTGATATGTCGCCTGACGGTAAAGGTCGTGTTCGTATGGACTTTATAATTCCAAGCCGTGGGTTGATTGGCTTCCAGACTGAGTTCATGACGCTGACCTCAGGCTCAGGGCTTATGTACCATGCGTTTGATCATTACGGCCCGCATAAAGGTGGCAAGATTGGTCAGCGTAAAAATGGTGTACTGATTGCCAACGCAGCAGGCAAGGCGTTGACAAACGCGCTGTTTAACCTGCAGGAGCGTGGTCGTCTGTTCATCGGGCACGGTGTTGAGGTTTACGAAGGCATGGTTATCGGTATTCACAGTCGTGAAAATGACCTGACCGTTAATGCGCTTAAAGGTAAGCAGCTGACAAATGTCCGGGCATCTGGTACTGATGAAGCGCAGACACTGGTTCCACCTGTGAGAATGTCGCTGGAGCAGGCGCTTGAGTTTATCGACGATGATGAACTGGTAGAAGTTACGCCTCAGAGCATCCGTATTCGTAAGCGTTTTCTGACAGAAAACGAGCGTAAACGTGCTTCGCGTGAAGCGAAAGGCTAATCAAAGCCTGTAGTTCGAAATGAAAAAACGCCGGCTTTATGCCGGCGTTTTTGTTTTTTGTATCCCCAATCTTTCAGAGTGGTTGGCATTTTGTGAAGATTTTCCTGCGGCTGAGGAAAAATCAATAACATAGGTCTATACTCTGGCAACCAGCGTTCTGTTGAGTTGTTATGTCCAGTCTGCCCGTCGTGATCATTGATGATGATCCTGTCACTGTTCAAATCATATCTGAAGCATTACACCAGTGCGGCAATATAGATGTTTACAGCTTTACCCGAAGTAAACAGGCACGTGACTTTCTGCTCAAACAGTCAGACGACTCCGTCGCGTTGATAATCAGTGATCAGTGTATGCCAGACTATGACGGCATTTCACTATTAACACTGTGGCGCAACAAAGGCATGCAGACGCCTTTTTTGTTGCTAACGGCTGATGCAACCCGTTCTACTGTTATCAGTGCCAGACAGCACGGCGTGACACAGTTTGTTGCTAAGCCCTTCGCGATAGCTGAGCTTCTGAATAAGGTTCATACACTGCTGCGCTAATCACTGCGTGTCGCGTCCATCTCATTCCTAAATCATCTAACGCTATACTGGATAGCATCATAAGGACTTGGTTACACTGCCTTAACAGTAATTATTAACCAAGGATTGCCAGTCGTGACCTATAGTTTTGATAATACCCCTTCCAGAGAAGGAACCTATTCGTTCAAATGGGAAAAATACAAAGGACAGGATATTATTCCGGCCTGGGTAGCCGATACCGAGTTTCGCTGTGCTGATCCTATATTGGAAGCACTGCAGGGCAGGGTGGAGCACGGTAATCTGGGCTATGTTCTGCCCGGACAGTATCAGCCTGCCATTGATGCCGTGGTGAGATGGCTTAAGGATAAACACGACTGGCAGATTGATCCACTCTGGTTGGTCTGGACACCCGGCGTAGTGCCTGCTTTCAACGCAACCTGCAAAGCATACTGTAATCCGGGCGATAAGGTCATGGTTCAGGTACCTAATTATCCGCCCTTACTGGCCGCACCGAAGCTTAACGGCCTGGAGCGAGTCAGCATCGATACCATCGAGAATGATGGTCGCGCCACGTTAGATCTGGCGCAACTCGCGCAGGCAGCCAGCGATCCGGCCTGTAAATTACTGATACTCTGTAATCCGATGAATCCGGTGGGCTCGGTACTTAACCAATCCGAACTTTCTGAGATAGCCCGTATTTGTAATGAAAATGACGTTGTATTGTGCTCGGATGAAATCCACTGCGACCTGATCCTTGATGAGGATAAAACGCATTTGCCTGCCGGGCGTGACGCAAAGCTTAAAGATAATAGTGTGACACTCATGGCGGCCAGTAAAACGTTTAATATTGCAGGGCTGGGCGCTTCTTTTGCCATCATTCCCGATGCTGGTCTGCGTCAGAAGTTTGTAAAGGCGGCGGCGGGCATCGTGCCATGGGTTAATCAGCTAGGGCTGTTGGCCACCGAAGCCGCATTTACCCGATGCGATGACTGGCATCAGGACCAACTGAATTATCTGCGTGAGAACCGCGCGCTTGTTTATAATCGAATCAATGCTATTGAGGGATTATCGATGCACCACCAGGAAGCGACATTTCTGGCGTGGGTGGATGCCTCTGGGCTGGGTGTAGAAAACGTGCAGCGCTGGGCCGAGAAAAAGGGCGTTGGCCCTTCTCCCGGCGCGGATTTTGGTGCACCGCAGCATTTTCGGATTAATTTTGGCTGTAGCCGGAAGATGCTGACCGACATTCTGGATCGACTGGCTTCAGAATAACGAAGCCAGCTTATAAAAGCCCAGACACACGACAAATCCAACCACAACAATGCCCAGCGCGTTACTGGGCATTTTATTTTTAAATTCACCCAGTGTTTTTCCCTTATTCATCACTACCAGCAAAAAGATTGCAACAATGGGTAATAATAAGCCATTGGCTGCCTGCGCAAATAAGATGGCCGCAAGTGGCTTAAATCCGGCTCCGGCGATCACCACACCTGTAGCAATGATCGTCATCCACACTCCCTTGAAAGCGCGGCTGTTCAGATCGGTAGACCAGTTGAGAGCGCCGCATACCGCGTAGCTGGCGGCCAAAGGTGCGGTTATCGAGCTGGTTAGCCCGGCAGCAAAGAGGCCGGCGGCGAAAAACCATTGTGCAGACTCTCCCAGCACAGGCTCCAGTTGTTTGCCCATGTTAGACGCATCCATTTGTGCTTGCTGACCAAAGAAAGCCAGCATGGCTGTTGCCATAACAACCAAGGTGATGAGACCACCAAAACCGATAGCAAAGATCGACTGCTTTCTGGATGCATCAATGGCTGCTGCCTTATCTTCACCTGCGTAATTCTGAGCTGTCAGGCTGGCATGTAAGAACAGGTTATAAGGAACAATGGTGGTGCCGATTAATGCCAGTATCATGGTGATGGCCTTGGCGTCCAGCCTGGGCGACAGTGCCTGGTCAAGCATGGCAGACCAGTCTGGGCTTGCAGCAAACAACGTAACAAAGAATACCAGCGCCATCGCAATCACCAGTATGACCAGCACCGACTCAATCATCTTGTATTTACCGCTGTACAGTAATGCAGCAGAAATTCCTCCCAGAATCATCGCCCAGTTTCCTGTACCTATCTGCAAAAAGGCATCCAGCCCAATGGCAGCACCGGTCAGATTGCCTGATTCATAGGCTGCGTTGCCAAGTCCTACTGCGGCGATGACCAGCGCAGAGAAAAATATTTTGAGCCCGCGATTGTCGCTGATATCTTTCAGTCCTGCCGCTAAGCCATTGCCGGTGGCAATACCCAGGCGCGCCGCCATGTCCTGTAACACCATGGTCGCAACAATAGAAAACAGCAGTGCCCACATCAGGTGAAACCCGAAGTTCGCACCCGCGATACTTGCCGTTGTTACCGTGCCCGGTCCAATGAATGCCGCAGCAATGATAAATCCGGATTTGTCTTTTGCCATAATAGGCCTGCCTGTATCAAGAACGGTGAATGTCAGCCTTTATTAAAACGCTGTCTGATTTTTGGGGCGCGAATGGTACGTAAATCGAACAGTCACGCCAAGAGGTAATAAAAACTTTTTTCTTATACTGGCATTTTTTAAAGGTATTTTCGTCAACTTTTAACGCGTTAGCGTAAACAGGTCAGCTGACATTAAACAAAATGTGCAAACCGGTGCATGAGAGGGTAGGCTAACGAAAAAACACGATGATGAGGTAAGTGTGACGCAATCCGCTGATGCTTTTGAAAAGTTATACAGTCAGCCGCGCTTATGCAGTGCAATCGCTCCACAGGCAGAATCAAGAGGACTGATGATAGCCGTGTGCGCTGCGCCTGAAATCCCGCTTCCCGAGCAGTGGATGCCCTGGTTTATCCGCCAGGACCCTGATGCGCCGCGGCTGTCTCAGACACAAATTGATGAACTGGCTCAACGGCTGATGTATTGTTTGCGCGATACGCTGAATCTGATGCGTCTGGAGGCACCGCTCATTCCGGATGCCTTGCTACACGACGAGCAACCCGGCAGCGCGTTGCAGCTTTGGCTTACTGGCCTGCTTCGCGGTCATCAGCATCTGGAGCAAACCTGGCAGAACGCGTGGAAGCGTGCGCAAGATAATCCTGCGCAGGATAGCGGTCTGGATAATGAGGATCCGGCCCGCCGTTTACGCCGGTGCCTGAAATTTTTTTCCACGTTGGCGGATATTGATACAGCAATGAAGATTCGGGACGCTGCGCAACAGGCACAGCTGCAGCAAAGTCTGCATACCCTGGTGAAGCAGCTACCGTCTATAGTGGATGAATATATAAAACTGGCCGGAGAACTCGCTGCGTTTTTACCCAATCAGTTTGAGATGTACGATGGCAAACTTGAAAAATGAAAGACCCATATCAGACGTGATTGGAAGTACGCTGAATCAGCGTTTTGCGAACGGAAGCGATATAGGTATCAAGCTCCTGTTTTGCTGACTCATAAGCGTGATTGCGCTCCACTGAATCCGGCTCCTGCATAAGCGCTTCAAATGCGTTATCGGTCTGGTGTAACAGTAATTTAAGACGCTCGTTATTAACATCCATGTAGACTCTCCGGCATAGCGACGATAGTTCCTTCTTATCGTTGAGGCTGATAGCGAAAAACTATTTATAGTTGAGATTATAATTCGTTGCAAGCGTCAAAAAGGTTTAACCACTGCCAAAATAATTACCGCCAACAACACTAAAACCGGCACTTCATTAATGATGCGATAAAATTTAGCGGAATGGGTATTTGCATCCCGGGCAAACTGTTTTACCAGCCGGTACAGATAAAAATGGTAGATATACAGCGCGGTTACGAGTGTCAGCTTGGCGTGCAGCCACCCTGATGCAGCCAGCCATTGCGTGTCATAAATGGTGATGAGCCAGATTCCAAATACGGCGGTGAGCAAGGCAAATGGCGTAACAAAAAACCATAGCCGCCGTTCCATTATCTTAAATTGTTCCTTAACGGCAGAGTCAGTAGTTTGCGCATGGTAAACAAACAGTCTGGGCAAATAGAAAATACCCGCAAACCAGGCCACCATAAAAAAGATATGCAGTGCTTTAAGCCAGAGGATCGTCATCGTTATTACCACTTATTATTAATGGGTGTTGCCCGTTAGTGTCATTATACGCACCTGCTTCGTCATGCTTCTTTTACAGGGTATGCTCTCAGATTTAGTACTGAGTACGCTGCAGAAAACTTTGCAGAATATTCCAGGTGATTACACCAACGATGTTATCAGGTTCAGAATCATAAATATAAACCGCACCATCGCGGGCATTTTTTAGTTTTTCATATACCTCATGCAGTGTGGACTGACTATTGAGCCCCTCTATCGAGCTATAATCAAGTGCCTGTGCATCGTGCTCCAGACTGACATCATACTCAATCAGTTTAAATTCAACCTCCCGCTCGTGCTGAATTTGCTGCAGGACTACCGAGGATGGATGTTCAGACAGATAGTCTTCGATTATGTCTTTAGGGGCGTCAATAAACAGTTTGTACTGTGTGGTCATGGCTGCCAGAACCCCGGTTTTTTCGAGGGCCTCACGAATAGATGTAATGGCATAGGGCAGATTCTGGTAATCCAGCTGGCGGATAAATATAGAGCGGTTGCCCAGAAACTGTGTTGAGGTGACGTAGGCCGGCACAATGACCAGCATTGCTGGCAGAATAATCTGCGGACTGTACGATAATTCCATCACTGCCGATAAAGCAGCCAGTGGCGCATGCAATGACGCCGTAAGCATACCGGCTACCCCTAGCAAAGCAAAGCTGCTGACATAATTCTGGGTATCGATAACCCCGCTTAACGGATACAGCAAGACTGCGCCGGCGAGCATACCAATAATGATAACAGGCCCCATAATGCCGCCAGGCACACCCAGGCCAATGGCAAACACCGCCAGTATAAATTTTGCTGCCAGTAGTGCCAGTAAAAAGAGGGTGTCGGGCTGTTCGGTAAAAATAACCTCAATACTTTCAAAGCTTGAGCCAGTAGCATCAGGCAACAGAATACTGATACCACCAGTAATTACCGCTGCCAGTATCAACCGCCAAATCATACTGAACGGACGAAACAGTGCCATCACCCGCATCAGCTGATTATTAAATAACGCAGCCAGCGCGCCCAGCACAATGCCCAGCAAAACCAGATACAGATACATCCATTGACTGAATACCGCAAAGGTCAGAAAAGAGAGCTCGTTAATCTCACCAAAGACCATCCTCGTCAGTACGGTGCCACAGGCGGCTGCCAGCATTACCGGTACAAAGATGTGAATTTTGTATTCACGCAGTACAACTTCCATGACAAAAATGACGGCGGCGAAGGGCGTATTAAAAGATGCCGATATGCCCGCCGCAATGCCGCATCCGGCCAGAATACGAATACTGTTATAAGGCAGACGCAGCCATTGACCTAAGTAGCTGCTGCCAGACGCGCCGATATGGACTGACGGGCCTTCCCGGCCAACCACAAAGCCGCCGGCAAGGGCGAACATGCCACCAAAAAACTGATTAATGGTGGTTCTGAATGGCACATACCCGTAGAACATCTTAACCCGGTGTATAACAAACGGGATTCCCATGCGATAATGTTTAAAACCGGTGAGAAATGCGACGAGCAAAATAAGGGCGACTGCCAGAAGAGGCAACAGAAACCGGCCCATCCACTGATGGGTAAACAGGTCGTTTAGCGTTTGCAGGGCGTGCAGGTGCAGCCACTCATAGCAAAGCCGGAACAAAATGATCAGGCCAGCAGCGATACTTCCACCACAAATACCTAACAGGCAGACTAAAACTGATGTTCGGGGGTGGGCAAGTTCCTGACGTAACCCGTTAAGCTGCATGTATTGACCGGCTGGAAGGAAGTAAATAAGAATGCAGATAGCTTATCACAGGCTTATTGATTTCCTAAGCTGATGATGTCTATAAATTTTCGTGTAGTGCCACATTTCTATGAAGAAAACTACGACTAATTTAGCCGGTCCATGGCGTGTGTTGATTGCGGCCGGTGTATTGATGCTCACATTCACAGTTGGAATGAAGTGGGGCGAGGTCGCCGATGAAAATCGCGCGCTGCTGCTTGAAAATGCACAATCTACCCTGATTTCGTTAAGACAGGAAAATGCGGACCTGATTCGCCAGTCGCACCAGCTGCAAACCCGTTTTGCCTTGCTTGAGATGGAGCACGCCTCATTACAGGATATGTATGGCCAGACGCTTAATGATTTGGCTGATTTGCAGGAAACCGTTGCGTTTTACCAGAGGGTGGTGGCGCCGGAAAAAGTGAATGATGGATTGGTGGTCGATGGTTTGGCCCTTGAAGCGGGTAAGGTAGCTGGCCAGTTTCGATTACAGTTTGTATTAATGCAGAATTTTGCCCGCCGTGCTGTGGTCAAAGGTAATATGCAGATTTGTATCGAAGGCCAGCAGGGCGGAGTGTCAAAAACGTTGTGTCCTGGTACGTCACATATTTTGCCGGAAGGGCCGCTCAAATACCGGTTTAAATTTTTTCAGGCGGTGACCGTGTCGATCACGTTGCCCGAAGGTTTTACACCGCAGGTACTTACTTTCGCTAGTGAGGTATTTCGGTACACCACTAAGCAACAGGATTTTGACTGGGTTGTGGATTGGACCGAGGCGCTGTCGGGCGCTGCGATAAGTAATGGCTAACGAATCAACAACATTGATTGCACCGGCCTGATGTAAGATAATTAACGCAATCCGGTCTTGCCGGATAGCGTATGCAAAGAGGTTTTTATGTCTGTAGAAGCAGCAATGCCCATCGAATTTTCCGATGCGGCAGCAATGAAAGTAAAAGAGCTGGTGAGCGAAGAAGAAAACCCTGAGCTTAAGCTTCGTGTTTATGTCACCGGTGGCGGCTGTTCAGGCTTTCAGTACGGTTTTACCTTTGACGAAAAGGTAAACGAAGGCGATATGACCATTGAAAAAGGGGATGTCACGCTGGTGGTTGATCCGATGAGCCTGCAATATCTGGTTGGCGGCATTGTCGATTATGTCGAAAATCTAGAGGGTGCTCGGTTTTTAGTCGAAAACCCGAACGCCACCACGACGTGTGGGTGTGGCGCAAGTTTCAGCATCTGAAGGCCAAGCTGTCGCAGGACCCCGGTCTCAACAGGCCGGGCGAGTAAAAGTGGTCTGCTCCATAACTGATCGCGTAAAGAATGAGCAAGTACGATTGGTCAGGAGTAATAATGAAGCTTTATGGTTCAACCACTTCGCCGTATGTGCGGCGGATCAGAGTATTACTATCACAAACTCCCCATGATTTTGTCAGCCTGAATATTTACGAAGGCGAGGACAGAGAAACGCTGGCCAGTAAAACGCCGGTCCTACGGGTTCCTTGCCTTGAAGATGATGGTCATCTCATTTTTGACTCCCGGGTCATCCACAATTATCTCACTGAAAAATTCCAGTATGCTGCGCTGAGCTGGGAGCAGGAAAATCAGCTCACCACCATCGATGCGGTGAATGATTCGCTGGTTATTCTATTCCAGATGAAACAGTCGGGCATTGAGGCTGACCGTGACGCGATGATTGTTCGTAATCAGCGTGAGCGAATTGATGCAAGTCTGCGGGCGCTTAATCAGCAGGTGGAAGATGGATACTTCGACAGCTGGCACTATCCGTCCATCTGTTTGTACACACTTATCGACTGGATTGAGTTTCGTCAGTTACACAGCCTTAAAGAAATGGATGCGCTAAAATCATTTCGAGAACGGCACACCGACAGAATCGAGCTGACTGCAACTGATCCGCGCAAGTAACGTATGAGACTCGTGCGCTGCCGCGCGGTCTTCCGATAAAGCGCCCCCTGAGGCGAACCACGCCATCAAGGGAGGGCGCTTAATAGCCTTTTTCAAAATTGAACACGTACTTAAGCGTCTCCCCGTTTAGGAATCGCTGTGCATTGTCATGAAACAGTGCCGCGATATCCTCCGGATCGGATTCAGCGGCTGTATGTTGCGTAACAATAATCTTTTCGTGATGCCAGAACGGATGATGGTCTGGCAGCGGCTCTTGCCTGAAAACATCCAGTACCGCGGCCCGAAGATGTTCATGATTGAGTGCTTCTGTTAACGCTTGCTCATCAATTGCGCTGCCACGTCCGGCATTTATTAATACACTGTTTTTGCCCATCGCGCTGAAAAGCGATGCATCAAAAAAGTTGTGGGTATCTGGTGTGTCCGGCAGTAAATTGATAATAAAATCACTGTTTCGGGCAAAAGCAATTTTTTGCGACGGTGCGTACATGTCATCGTATCCCGACTTAGGCGCTCCCGAGCGTGACAGGCCGATTACCCGCATCCCGAAGATGTTCGCTACCGGTAATAAACTGGTGGCAATTGATCCTGCGCCACAAATTCCCAGGGTTTTTCCGGCTAAGTACTGATAGTCAGGTTTATTCCACTTGTTATAGCCGTCATTTTTCTGAGCCTCGTAAAAGGCATGAATATTCCGGGAAAAATAAAGTAAATAGGCAAACACATATTCACGCATTTGTCGGCCAAAAACGTCTTTTACACCCGTCAGGACATAATTGCGTTTCTGCTGCTCAAGCAGTGGCGTGTTGCCGGCCCATCCTGACTGTATCCACTGAAGCCTGTCACAATCATTTACGATATCCGCGGCCAGACCGGGATCAGCAAGCATAACGCGAACCTGCTTCTGATCTATCGCTGATGGGTCATCGGTTGCCTGAATAATATTGAAAGCAGGTTGCTCATACTTTTCAAGCGCGGCTTTGTAAGCAGCGTGCTCTTTACTGAGGATCACGACATCCAGTGAGTGAGTATTTTCCGACATAGTAAAGTTATCTTTCCTTCCGGTTTTATCTGATTCACACCAACAGGTTTATTAAATGTTAACAAAGCGTTTAAATTTTGGTGTTTTCCATTATGAGTACGAACGATGTCACAAGAATTAGATCACGCGCGTTGTCTTTCTCCTCGCCGTAACACCACAAAGGCCACCTCTATTGAGGCACTTGTTGATGAACAGCTTGCCCATTTTGGTATTGATAAGCAATCTGATTACGGCCAGGCTCTGGCCAGCACCGCCAGTCACCTGTATCACGCTCAGTCCGATGTCTCCCGGTTGTGGGAAATTACTAATCAAACGTTAGCTGACCTGGATAAAGAAGATCGGGTAGCCTGGTTTAACGCAAAGAAATTTTTATCCTTTCAGTTAGCGAAAGTGCTGGATACCCTGCAAAACCCATTCAGAAAAACCTGGCAAAGCCTGTCTTCGGGCAATTCCAGTCAGCATCATTACCCGCTGTTTGATAATGTTACAGCCTTATTTTCAGCTACTCCTGTTGTGGTGCGCACTGCCACCTACGTTTACGCCTGTACCGAATGGGTGGATGATGCATTTCAGGGTAAAGAGTTTACCCACCAGATTTATTCACGCTTGCTGAACCCGACCAATATTTCACTGGCCAATGCGATTGTGGATATGGAAGCCGGACCATACAGCGCAGATTATCTTGCCTGGAACTTTAACTCCGGCATGGCTGCCATTGATGCCGTGCTGGCCAATGTACTGCAGCATGGCGATGTACTGGTGGTGTCACGCAATGTGTATGGTGGTGTTTATCAGTTACTGCACGACTACTACGCTCGTGAGAACCGCATGGATATCCAGATTGCCTGGTTTGACGGTTATACCACTGACGAGTTTGAAATCTTTTTCGATGAAACCAAAAAAGCCCATGCACAGCGACTGGATAACGGTGCCCGGATGCATGTTTACATAGAGTCGCCCTGTAACCCTCACGGCTACGTGCTTGATGTTCCGGGAATTTGTGATTATGCGCACCAGCACGACGCATTGGTGATGCTTGATTCTACGCTGGCAACCCCCGTTTTACATCAGCCTTTGCAGCATAAGGACATCAGCAGTCGCCCTGATTATCTGATTCATAGCTATACCAAAGATTTATGCGGTAGCGGAGCGACAACCGCCGGGGTGGTTATCGGACCGGGATACCGGATGTTCCAGCCCAAAGGCTCGAGCATGAACGGTGTTGACTGGTCGCAAACATTATTCTGGGATGTGTATTACATCAAAGGGGCGTTTCTGGACTCAGAAAAAGCCTTTGATGTGCTAAATGGCATGAAGACCCTGGAACCGCGCATTATGAACAAAGTGATTAATACGCAAGTGTTTACAGCCTTTTTGAATCATCACAAAGATATACGCGTCAACAGCCACGCTGTTGAAACCCACGCTAACGCAAAGCTCAAACAAAAGCAGCATAACCACGGCTGGCCATGTACTTTGTTTACTGTTGATATGGCGGGGGCTGGGCTTAGCCGCGAGATCTTTACGCGCTTTTTTGATGCACTTGAGCCCGCCTTCAGTCACCAGGTAAGTATCGGACAGAATAACACCATTGTGTTGTGCCCGGCACTTACTTCACATTCTGAGCTTAGTACCGAAGAGCAAAAGCGGGCCGGTATAGAATTAACTACCATGCGCATTGCCATGGGGACCGATAACGTGAAGCAGCTCATCGGTCACTTTATTCTGGCGGCCAGGCATTACATTGAGCCGGAATATCCGGGGTTTTGTGACAAATTCATGGCTGCTGACGAGGTTGATTCTCTGTACGAAAATACGGCCAGAGAGATCGCCGGTCAGTATTACGGCTCAGCGCCCACTATGGCGACTATTATGCAGGAGTAACCCGCCGGTAGTTCGGGCGATGTAATCGCAGCATTCGCCAGTAACGTATACACTTAATCTGATTAACAATAAATACATTACTGGCGACTATGCAGGAACTCTCCTTACATCATACGTTTAACATGCCGGTTAGCCGGCTCTATAACTGCTTTTGCAAAACAGAACTGCTGGTACAGTGGTTCGCAGGCTCGCACATGCGACTCAAAAAGATTGTGATGAATCTGCAAAAAGGGGCCGAGTTTGAAATGGAATTTGTGAACCATGATCACGAAACGGTCGAGAAATACAGCGGCCAGATTGCGGAAATTTTTGCCAATGAGGAAATTATCTTCACGCTAAAGGCGAATGATGAGCACGAAACCTCGGTGGATGTCCGGTTCGAGCAGGATGGTGATAATCATAGCGAGCTACATCTTACTCACAGTGGCTTGAGCTCACCGGCTATGCTGGAGAAAACGGCGAGGCTCTGGCACGAGCGTTTTGCGCGTCTGGAGAAGCTGCCGGAAATAAAACGCTAATCGGGCAGAAATAAGCCACCGAGTACTGCCGGCCGCGATGCCCCGGTCACACTCGACACACTGCCCTGGATGCGCGCAATGTTCGCATGCGCGAGCCAGGCAAAGGCTGCGCCCTCTACCCATTGCGGGTGGATACCCAGCGCCTTGGTGGTGCTAACAGATAATGGTGCCATCTGCGCCGACAGCATCTGCATCAAATGTTGATTAAAGGCCCCTCCGCCACAGATATAAACATGCTTTACATCGTCAAACGCGCCAATGGCGTGGCTAATACTCTGGGCTGTCAGCGCACACAGCGTAGCCTGAACATCCGTTTTTTCCACCGGCACAGCCATTTTTGCCAATATTGCATCGAGCCAGGCAAGATTAAAATATTCTCTGCCGGTACTCTTAGGCCCTGGCTGGTCAAAATAGGGGTCAGCCAACAGCGCTTTCAGCAAAGGCTCATTAACGGTTCCTGAGGCAGCCCAGCGACCGTCAGCATCGTAGTCAATTCCCTGATGACGGCGTATCCACGCGTCCATCAGCGTATTACCCGGACCGGTATCGAAGCCCAGCGGCGCAAGGTTGGTTCTGAGCACTGAAATATTGGCAATACCGCCAATGTTTACAATGACCGCAGGGCATTGCGAGCCAAACTGAAACTGATGAAATGCCGGTACCAGTGGTGCGCCCTGACCGCCAAGCGCAATATCCTTGCGACGAAAGTCGGCAACAACGGCAATATTTGTGCTTGCTGCCAGGGTGTTCGGATCGCCAAGCTGCAATGTGAAGGGCGGATCCACATCGGGATGATGACGTACGGTTTGTCCGTGGCTTCCCAACGCCGTAATATCAGCCGGCCTAAGATTATTGTTTTTAAGCAGAGTTTTCACCGCGTCGCGGTACAAAAAGGCAATTTCTCTGTCCGCCTGGCCAGCCAGAACGAGCTCGTTCTCACCCGGTGTACATAGTTGGTGCAGGATTTTAAGTAATGGGGCGGGGAAGGGCAGGGAAACCTGCGATAATGTCGTTAACTGTTGGTCTTGTATACGGCATAGGACGGCGTCCACGCCGTCCATACTGGTACCAGACATCAGCCCAATATACAGGCTCATGGTAGTTACTGCATCGCCAGCATAACCCGCTTATTGTTTTTAAGCTGGGCCAGACGATTATCTGCAATTTGCATAAATGCTTCACGTTGCGATGAGGCAATAGGTTCTGCTTTGGGCAACTCAACCGTACGTGGATTACGATGCACACCATCAACCAGGAATTCGTAATGCAGATGCGCGCCAGTCACCATACCAGTGCTGCCAAGATAGCCGATGACCTGCCCCTGCTTCACCGTTTCGCCGGTTTTTACCGCTTTACTCTTAAAGTGCAGATATTTGGTTACGTACTTTTCGCCATGCTGAACAAATACATAGTTACCGTTAAAGCGGTTATAGGATGCTTTGATCACCCGACCGTCACCCGCTGCCATAACCGGCGTGCCGGTAGCTGCTACGTAGTCCGTCCCATTGTGAGATTTCCACCGTTTCTGAACGGGGTGAAACCGCTTTTTGGTGAAGTTGGAACTGACATACTTGAAGTTAATAGGCGCACGTAAAAAGCTTTTACGCATGCTTCGGCCTTCCGGCGTATAGTAGTTACCGTCGGTATGCTGGATTGCGGTGAATGTTTCGCCCTGATTGACAAACTCTGCGGCCACGATATCACCGTAACCAACAAACTCACCGTCAATATACTGCTCTTCAAACACAATACTGAATGTATCGCCATGACGCAGTTCCATCGCAAAATCGATGTCCCAGCCGAAAATACCGGCCAGATTCATAATCTGGTTGTTACTCAGTCCGGCGGTTACCGCGGCTTTCCAGAAGCTGGTGTCGATATTGCCTTGCGCAAAATTGTAGCGAGTTTCTACTTCTTTGCTTTCCAGGTCAGCCTGCATCTTGCCGTTTGCATCAGTCGCTCTGATTACCAGTGTGTCTTTTGGGGATATCGCATAGCGAAGACCCGCAAACGCGCCCGTGCTGTCAGCTTTTAAGTGCAGTTTATCGCCAGGGACCAAGGTCACCAGTGTCTTAGCTAATTCGCCAGCCTGCGTGACATTGTAGGTGTCTCGGGCAGAAAAACCGGCACGCTTGAATATTTTCGCCAGCGTATCGCCTGAGCCCACCTGATAAAGATGCCAGCCGGTATCGTCTTCACTAAAATTGATGTCCGGTGAATCTGATACTGACAACTCAATAGGATAGCGCACACCGGCATCCAGAACGGTCGCGTCCTGATGACGGCTGGCCTCAACAGGCTCTGAAGGCAACAGAATCAAACTGCCCAGAAACAGACTGCCCAGAATCAGGCCAGTCCGATGCGGTCTGGGCAAATTGCGAAGTGTTTTATAAACCACGTTATCTTTCAATTTCATTCTCATCAAACTGCTCGACCCGAGAATATCGTGTAAAGCGCCTTGTTTCTACTTTGACTGGCTAATAATAGTGTTTTTTTTGCGCAGCGCCAGTCCCGAATCCTGATTTTGATGCGTAAACCTTTCAATGGTTCACTCACATGCGTAAAATGCTCGCCCTGATTTAACCGAACCTGACAAATGTGTGGAAAAACCGATGAGTGACTGGCAAACCGCTTTTGCTGAAATAAAAAGAGGCACAGACGAAATACTTCCCGAAGATGATCTGATTGAGAAGCTGAAATCGGGCAAAACGCTGACAATTAAAGCGGGTTTTGATCCTACTGCACCTGATTTGCACCTTGGTCACACTGTGCTAATCAACAAGCTGCGCGTGTTCCAGCAGTTTGGTCACAAAGTCGTTTTTCTGATCGGTGATTTCACCGGGCTTATTGGCGATCCTACAGGTAAAAATGTGACACGCAAGCCCCTGAGCAAAGAACAGGTATTGGAAAACGCGCAAACGTATCAGGAACAAGTGTTCAAAATTCTGGATCCTGAGCGCACTGAGATTCGGTTTAATTCTGAATGGATGGATGAGCTGGGCGCTGCTGGCATGATTAAGCTGGCCGCCAGCCAGACAGTAGCACGAATGCTGGAACGCGATGACTTTAAAAAGCGCTACAATAACGGCCAGGCGATTGCTATTCACGAGTTTCTGTATCCATTAGTGCAGGGCTGGGATTCTGTCGCATTAGAGGCAGACGTCGAACTGGGCGGTACAGACCAGCGATTTAACCTGCTGATGGGCCGTGAACTGCAAAAAGAAAACGGCCAGAAGCCTCAGACCACCGTCATGGTGCCGTTACTGGAAGGGTTGGACGGCGTTCAGAAAATGTCGAAATCGTTGAATAACTACATCGGTATTACTGATACGCCCAATGAAATGTTTGGCAAAATCATGTCGATATCCGATGACCTGATGTGGCGTTATTTTGAGCTACTCAGCTTCCGTCCGTTGGAAGAGTTAGCGGATCTTAAAGCCCAGGTCGAGCAGGGGGCAAACCCCAGAGATATCAAAATTCAACTGGCCAGAGAAATCATCGCGCGTTTTCACAGTGATGAGGCCGCTGAATCGGCCTATCAGGATTTTGTACAGCGTTTTCAGAAAAATGCTATTCCCGATGAAATGCCTGAGGTGTCTGTGGCACTGGAAGAAGGCGCTCTGGCGATTGGAAACCTGCTAAAGCAGGCTAATCTGGTCGGCTCAACGTCTGATGCGATCCGTATGATTAAACAGGGCGCGGTGAAAATTGATGGTGAGAAGGTCACCGATACCCGCTTGCAAATCACTGAACCGGGTGAGGCGGTTTATCAGGTTGGCAAACGGAAGTTTGCCAGAGTCACCGTCAGCGCTTAACGCTCAATCACGCGCGCCCAGCCATACAGGGCGCGTAACGCGCTGCGACGCAGGCCTGCAAAAGGAAAGCGTCGCAGCGGTGTGCTGTATAAAGGCAGGTTAAGATCAACGGGCTGGTTCATGGCCCGCTGCGCCAGACGCCGCCCGGCAAAATTGGCAAACGACACACCAGCACCACAATATCCCATGGCATAGCCAGTTTGTGTTCTGTTATCAAAATTAACCCTTGGCAGGTTATCCAGCGACACCGACACCCAGCCACTCCAGAAGTGGCTGATATCAATCCCGCGCAGTACGGGAAAGCTGGTCAGCATTGCGTCATAGAGTCTTGCTTTGCCGGCATGGGCCTGCCTGGCACTGACTTCGCCACGGCCGCCAAATAATAGCCGGTTATCGGGGAGCAGACGGTAATAATACTTCATCATGCGGGTATCCATCATAGACACCGGCCCATTAAAACCGATAGCGGCCAACTGCGTTTTGCTTAGCGGCTGTGTGACCAGAATGCTGGATTGCACCGGGAATTGTCGTTTGTTGACTGCCGGGTGCAACACTTTGCTGGTGTAAGCGTTACTGGCTATGAGCAGAGTACGCGCTGTTATGACACCCTGCGGCGTCTCAACCACATGATTGGACTCTCCGCGTGTAATTTTCAGTGCAGGCGTGGCACTGTAAATGGCAGCGCCTTTTGATTGTGCGGTGTGACTGAGGCCAAGAATCAGCTTGAGCGGATTGAGAGTGTGGCCAGGCTGGCGACTGGCACCATAAAACCCTTCGACCGCCAGGGCCTTTTTTAACTGATCCTGGCTTAATGATTCTATCTGCTGGTTGAAATTTGTTTTGAGATAGTCGGCCGACCGGCGTTGCTGAAGGGCATGCTTTGCCGTGTGTGCCAGTTTGTAATAAGGACCGGCAGCAAGGTCGCAATCAATACCGTAGGCGCTAATACGCGCCAGCAAATCGCTGACCGCACCATCATATTCATTCTGAATGCCTTTGGCGATATCGAGCCCGTAGCGCTTCTCCAGTGCTGACGGGCCCATTCTGCCACTTCCCGAGAGCACGAATCCGGCATTTCTGCCAGCGCATCCGTAGCCTGGTGAATGACTGTCGATAACGGTAACTGAGCCGGCCCGGCTTTCCGTAAGCGCAAGCGCAGCAGAAATGCCGGTATAGCCGGCGCCAATAACAAGAAAATCGGTTTCGATATCTTTATTAAGCGCAGTGCCTGAGGGCACTTCAACGGTGTCATGCCAGTAGGTTGGGGGTAACGATTCCTGCGGGTTTACAGCACTATCAATGAGTGGATCGTAACTCATGAAAATGTCAGCAACATCTCGGCGCCTTCACAATCGCAAATACCTTCACATACCGGACAATCATAGCCTTCATGAATAGCTTCATACCGCCACTTGTCCGGGTGTTTTTTGATAAGCACGCCACCGTTTTTACTGAAATATTTGAACGCACTGTTACCCGGACTGGCCAGCCAGATATGTGCCAGACCGGCCATTGCCCCCTGTTGGGATGCCGAGGCAATTGAGCGGCGTAGCATTTCGCTGCCTATTCCCAACCCCTGGCGATCAGGCGAAACGGTATTACACTTGAAGTAGCATACCTTATCAGCGGGCACTGACCACTGCTGGGGCGTGCACCACTTATCCGGCTGCCATTGAGAGTGGGCGTAGGTAAGGCGAAAACCGACCACTTCATCATTATCTATAGCGACCCAGCTTGCATTAATTTCATTGTGAAAGCTTTTGTCGTACATTTGCTGCAGACTTTCTTCAGTCAGATAATTGTCGCCATGAACGAAGTTACCTAATGTAACGACACCCTGAAAATGCGCAGGTGTAAGCGATTCGTACCGAATGTCAGTTGCTTGTTTACTCATTTGCTTTTTATTCCATCCAGATGAACATCCAGCGCCTCTACCGAAATCAGTATTTCTCTGACGGACATCCATAGTGAATACAGCAAACAAATCAGACTGAGTGCAAATATCCAGTTACCAACAACCTGGTATGTCAGGTAAATCGCGAGCATAGAAAGCACGCAGAGAAAAAAACTGACCACGCCCGCAATCTGCATGCGTTTGATAAATTGAATTCGCTGCCTGAGATTTTGAATCTGCGCTTCGGTATTATCATCCCACTTTTCCTTGGAAAAGTTACGTATGATACTGGCCAGCGTTAAAAAACGGTTGGTGTAAGCCAGCAATAATAATGAGATTGCCGGAAACAGCATAGCGGGCGTAGCGATATCAATAGTCATTTAAGTAAGTAACGGGCCGGAACAAAACGGCATTTTATCAAATAAGCGCCACTTTCTCGACAGATTACGTCGCCTTAAATGTTGTTACATCCGGTCGACGGGCAAGCCGGCAGCGTCCCAGCCCATCATATCGCCCTCCAGATGACTTACATCGGTGAACGAGCGGGCCTTCAATGTTTCCAGAGTGAGCATGGCACGGCGGCCTGAGCGGCAATAAACGATAATCCGCTGGTCCTTATCGTCGTCAAGTTGGCTGATATAAGACTCAATCTCATTATGGGGCATGTTTATGGCCCCGGGAATGTGTCCTTCTGCAAACTCTTCCGGTGAACGCACATCAATCAGCAACCATTCGTTGTTTTGCACTTTTTCCATTAATAAGGATGCCGTCTCTGACGAAACAGGTTTTACGGCGGTAGCCTGACCATCGCAACCTGTAATTGCGGCCAGCACAAAGAGCATCACAATGCAGGTTAATTGTCTGAGCATAAAAGTGTTCGCAAAACGTAAAGGGTAAAAGCTGGCGCTTAGTATAGGCAATAAGTCCGGGGTTTAACTATCAGTTTGATGAATTTGTTTGCATAAGCTACGCAGTTCAGGAATAAGGCGCAATGTAAACCGGCTGAATATATCAGGGTTGGCCGCTATAACCGGTGCCTGTAAAACATCGTTATGGGGTGACCAGAACTGTTGCTCCACGGAGATATTGCGAGATGTCGCCGCGATGAGCAAGTCAGGTTGCCGGCGAATGACCTCCTGAACGGATACCTGCGGATAATCAACGTGGGCATCGTTAAACAAGGTTTGTACACCACACTGGGCAAGCAGCTTGCTGGCCCAGGCATCAGGGCCAACGCTCATCAGCGGGGCGGTCCACATGTAATAAAATACAGTGATCGCGCTGACATTTTTGTATTGCCGGGCAAGATGTGAAAGCTGCGTATCAAAATTGTCGGCAAGTTCCCTCGCTCGTTCTGATACATGCAATACGCCTCCCAATTGTCGATACTCTTTACTGATATCTGCCGGTGTTAAAGGCTGAGACTCAAATACGGTAAAGCCCAGTTGTTTCAGGCGGGCAATATCCTGCGGTTTATTCCCACCGCGCCAGGCCAAAATAACATCAGGTTGTAGCTTCACTATCGCTTTAATGTTCACGCCGTTTGCATCTGCAACGCGCGGCAGTGCTTTGGCGGCGTCCGGATAATCACTGTAAGCACTGACGGCGAGCAGTTTATCTTGTTGCTCCAGACTATATACCCATTCTGTCAGGTGCGGAGCAAGTGTAACTATTGTTTGGTCAGAGTCAGTCGTTCTCGTCGGGGCAGCGTGAACCAGCGCAGCATGGCAAACTATCAGCAGGACACTCATAACCAGGATTCGAAACATCATGTCAAGCCAGCTTCCATAAAGATAATAACAACAGGACGCACATACTGATAAACAGCGTCATTGCGCGCAACACCGCACGGTAAGAATACGTCATATCAGAAAAGCGAACCTCCCGGCTGCCTCCCACTCGCAGATGACGATAAGTGATGCCATGATAAATGGCAGGCCCGCCCAGTTTGAACCCCATCGCACAGCCAAAGGCGGCAAGCAGGCGTGAGGTAAGATCGCCTGCAGAGCTTTTTACAAAGCCCTGCGCCGCCCGCACGGGATTGGTAACAATCGCGATAGTCAGCAAGCCGAAAATAAAAGCGGGGATTGCCATTAGCCGGGCTACCAGTCTTGCGGGCTTTGCAAACAATGCAAAACCGGGGCGCTTAGGATGCCACTGCCAACTGATTAGCACCAGCAGGCGATAGCAAAGCGCGGTGACCGGCCCGACGAAAATAAACCAGAACAACACACCGCAATACAGGTAATAAAAACGTAGCAATAAGGCTTCAATGCAGGCTTTCGCGATACCAATGTCTGACAGTCTGCTCGTGTCACGGGCCATAAACTGCGCTGCGCGATCACGGGCCAGCATTTTCTTGCGTCCGGCCAGGGCGCGAATGACCTGTTTGAAATACGTCCTGTCGTGACCGAAATCCAGTAGTGTGAGAAGAATAAGCGCTTCAAAAAACCACGGGTATTCAGCCAGACTGATTAAATTTGCCAATAGTATGGCAAATGGCAAGATTAATAGTGATGCGCCCAGCGTACCGGAGATCAAATGCTGGGAGCGCGGATCCCGGCCTTTAGGACAAACCCGTCCAGCCATGGTTTCTGACAGGTAACGGATGAGCGTTAAAGGATGATAGGCGCGGGGCCAGCGCCACAGAGCATCGAATAATGCGCTGATCACGACAATGATCAGCGTCTGTACCGCCACAGAATGAAGCGCCGATTCCATCGCCAGAGTAATCCTTATGCGAGCGCGGCCACCATGCCCATCACCAGCTTCGCTGAATTTTTGGCAGCGGTATCAAGATAATCCTGAAATGATATCGTAGATGTTTTACCTGCGATATCTGATAAAGAGCGAATGACCAAACAGGGCGTGCTTAACAGATGACACGTTTGTGCGATCGCTGCGCCTTCCATTTCACATGCCTTCATATCATCGTACGTTGCACGGATTTTATCCGCGGCTTCATCACTGCCGATGAAGGCGTCGCCGGTGCAAATCAGGCCGGTTTTATATGTAATACCCGCAATTTTTGCTGTGGCCGTTTGCGCTGCCTTTATCAGACGCTCGTCGCATTCATAAGCCTGCGGCATATCGCCGGCACATTGTCCTGGCGCATAACCAAAAAAGGTAAGGTCAACATCGTGATGTATCAGTGCCGAGCCGATAACGACATCTCCGATATTAAGATCCGTATCAAATCCACCGGCGGAGCCGGTATTTACCACAAAGTCGGGAGCGAACCGTTCAATTAGCGCGGTGGTAGCTACCGACGCCGCGACTTTACCGATTCCGCATTTGACCAACACAATGTCATGGCCATTCAACACACCCTGATAAAATGTCAGATGATGCCAGGTTTCAGTAGTAAGGTTCTCAAGTGATGATTTTAACAGGGCCACTTCCTGATCCATGGCACCCAGAATTCCAATTTTAGACATAATTGCAGGCTTTTGATGTTAATGCGTGAAAACAGACAATGCGGCGTATGGTAATACGAATCGGGGGAAACTGACAGTGCTGAAAAGAACGGGAAATCACATCTTGGGGGTGATATGACTTCCCTGAAAACTATGCTGCAGCGCGGCTGGAGCGTAACGGACGGGTAGGGCGCTTGGGCGTGGCAGGATTATGGCTTGGTACCTGCGCCAGTTTATTCTGTTTGCGACGATACGGGATCAGTTTTGTCTCAAGGCATTCTCTGATTTCTTCAACCGTATATCCCGATTTCACTTTAATACGCGCGTGGGGAATGCCGGCGGCATCCAGTGCTCCGGATACAAACCAGTCACGCTGCGATTTATAGCCGTCTTTACCGGCATTATTCACCAGGTCTACCGCCAGAATAGGTGTCATATCATCTTTATCACATAATATGAAATCCAGCTGGCGGGATGATGCTCGCGCGATGGCGGCACTGGCTTGTTTTTTCGATGTGCTTTGACGAACTGACAGAACGTCAGATAATCGTACGCGGCATAAAATACGAAACTCGCGACCCATAGACTGTTCAATCAGGTTAAGAAACGTATGTTCCACCGGAGTAAACAGCTGTTGTCTGCGCTTAAAGGGGAAAGCTACCCCGCCATCTGACAATTTTATGGCGCCTGCGGCAACCACAATCAGTAGCATCATTAGAATAATAGCCAGTTCCATAACAATTCCTCGACAAAGCATGTAAAAGCGTCGGTTTTCTGACGTTTACATTAAAAAAATCATCTTCAATCAAAGAATTGCAAAGGCAGTGCCATTTCAACAGAAAAGATTTCAATAAGCTGAAAGGATAAGGTTTAGAGAATCACAGGCGAACAGGGCAGAGCAGAAAAGGTGCTGGTGTTACCTTGCGGTTGGGGCGCATGTCAGGTAACACCAGGCAAGAAAGGTTATTGGCGGGCCAGAAGTGTATCAATAACTAAAAGGTCTATCTGAGAACCGTCATTGTCCGGGGAGACAACCACCCGAATATTGTTCTGCTGGGCAGCCAGCACAACACGACCATTAAACTGGCTTACCACATCCAGTTCAGGCATGGCTTGTTTGTACCAGTCAATAATTTGCTGATGCTCCATGGGGGTATGGAAGACCAGTGACGCTGGCATGTCGTCGTCGAAACGCTGACACTGAACGGCATCGCCAGGCATGGTAATAGAGTAAAAATCACCCGGGCAGGCCGCGACATCAGGCTGACTGGTTTCTGCCTGTGAGGTAAAAGACACTGCAAATAAAGCAGAGAGTGTTAACGCGCCTAAAAACTTCATACGACCCCGTTTTTGATTATTTTGTGTACCTGACTACTATAGGTTTGTGGTCAGAACCCATCAACTGATCTTACGGGGTATTAGGTATGCTATATGATATTAAGGTATTGCGAGGTCAGGCAGGGTAGAGACAAAAGTGGGGGAAAGAAAAGGTGCAGGCAGCCGTATCTGTGCTGCCTGCACTTATTATCAGACGCCGAGGTAATCCATGATACCACCGGCTGCCTTACGTCCCTCATCAATGGCTGTCACCACCAAATCAGAGCCACGCACCATGTCTCCACCGGCAAAAATCTTAGGATTGGCTGTTTGGAAGGCAAACTTGCCTTTTGATGGCGCGATCACGCGGCCTTTTTCATCCAGAATAATCCCGAAATCAGAAAACCAGTTCGCCGGACTGGGCTGAAAACCAAATGCAATGATTACCGCGTCGGCTTCCAGGACATGTTCTGAGCCTTCAACTTCCACCGGGCGGCGGCGGCCATTGACATCCGGCGGTCCCATTTCTGTTTTGACCAGCTTCACACCTTTGGCACGGCCATTTTCGTCAATGGCGATATCCATAGGTTGAAGGTTGAACTGAAATTCAACGCCTTCTTCACGGGCATTGACCACCTCACGACGAGAACCGGGCATGCTCTCTTCGTCACGTCGGTATGCACAGATGACTTTTTTGGCGCCCTGACGAATGGAGGTACGCACACAGTCCATGGTGGTATCGCCACCACCAAGCACCACGACCGTCTTGCCACTCATATCGATAAAATCAGCAGGATCTTTTTCAATACCCATCACACGGTTGGTATTTGCAATCAGAAATGGCAGTGCCTCATGGACGCCTTCAACATGTTCATGCTCAAAGCCGCCTTGCATGGATTTGTACGTCCCCATGCCAAGAAACACGGCATCGTACTGCTCCATCAACTCGTCAATAGAAATATCTTTACCGATTTCCGTATTAAGCACGAACTCAACACCCATATCGGTGAAAATTTCCCGACGCAGTTTTATTACGTCTTTTTCCAATTTAAAGGAAGGAATGCCAAATGTCAGCAGGCCGCCAATTTCCTCGTACTTATCGTACACGATGGGTTTAACGCCGTTACGGACCAGAATATCGGCACAGGCCAGCCCTGCAGGGCCCGCACCGATTACCGCAACTTTCTTATCGGTCCATTCGACATGAGACATGTCAGGCCGCCAGCCCATTTTAAAGGCGGTATCGGTGATGTATTTTTCGATACTGCCGATGGTGACCGCACCAAACTCATCATTCAGTGTACAGTCACCCTCACACAAGCGGTCCTGTGGGCAAACCCGGCCGCATACCTCAGGCAGACTGTTTGTCTTATGAGATAATTCGGCGGCTTCCATGATGCGGCCCTGATTTGCCAGGTCGAGCCACTGCGGAATGTAATTGTGTACCGGACACTTCCACTCACAATACGGGTTTCCGCAGTCCAGACAACGGTCAGCCTGACCTTCTGTCTGAGACTGGCTCAGCGGCTGGTAAATTTCAGCAAATTCAGACTTTCGCACCTGAATGGGCTTTTTGGGTGGGTCGATACGCTCAACGTCCACAAACTGATATACATTCTTAGCCATACGTCACACCTCCTACTGCGCCTGAATGCGAAGCTCATCACTGGAGCGGCTGATATGGCCCAGCAAATTCTTCACGTCACTGGTTTTGGGTTTAATCAACTTCACCTGCTTCAGCGTGTTGCTGAAGTCAGTCAGCAGATTCAGCGAATGCTCACTGCCGGTTTCTTCGTAATGTTGATTAATCAGCCCACGCAGATGTTCTACCAGAATGTTTTTATCCTCTACCGGCATGATTTCTACCAGCTCTTCATTCACCCGATCAGCCAGGTCGTTTTCCGTGTCAAGCAGGTAGGCAAACCCGCCTGTCATACCGGCGCCGAAGTTCACACCCACCTTGCCCAGTACAGCGACGATGCCGCCTGTCATATACTCGCAGCCGTTATCACCGCAACCTTCGACCACGGCAATCGCGCCGGAGTTACGCACACCAAAACGCTCACCCGCCCGGCCGGCAGCAAACAGCTTTCCGCCGGTGGCGCCATACAGACAGGTATTGCCCATAATTGCGCTATTGGGTGCATCAAAGGTTATTCCACGCGCCGGATAAATAACCAGCTTACCGCCAGTCATGCCTTTACCCACATAGTCGTTGGCATCACCTTCAATACGCATATGTAAGCCGCCGGCATTCCATACGCCAAAGCTCTGCCCTGCGGTGCCGGTAAACTGCACCTCAATTGGCGAGTCTTCCATATCCTGATTACCGTGGATCTTGGCAATTTCACCAGAGAGTAATGCACCTACAGAGCGATCGGTATTACGAATGCGGTAACTGAGCGAAAGTCCGCTGGCATTCTGCACTGCCTGCTGGCCATCTTCTAACAGCTGCGCATTCAACTCACCCTTATCCATTGGCGCGTTCGTCGTTTGCGAGTTGAACAGCCGCGTGTGTTCACCCGGATGGGGCATTTCAAGCAGCGGCGATAAATCCAGTCGATTTTGCTTGGCCGAAATGCCATCCAGTGTCTTTAACAGATCGGTGCGACCCACTAAATCATCAAACTTTTTCACGCCCATTGCGGCCATGATTTCTCTGACTTCCTGCGCAATGAACTTAAAGTAATTCATGACCATTTCCGGCAAGCCGATGAAATGCTCCTCGCGCAGTTTTTCATCCTGCGTTGCTACACCGGTTGCACAGTTGTTCAGGTGGCAGATGCGCAGATATTTACAGCCCAGTGCAACCATTGGACCGGTACCAAAGCCGAAGCTTTCTGCACCCAGACAAGCTGCTTTAACCACATCCAGACCGGTTTTCAGGCCGCCATCGGTTTGCAGGCGGACTTTATGGCGCAGGCCATTTTCTACCAGCGCCTGCTGAGTTTCTGCCAGACCCAGTTCAAATGGACTACCAGCATATTTCACTGATGTCAGCGGACTGGCACCGGTACCCCCATCGTAGCCAGATACCGTAATCAGATCGGCGTAGGCTTTAGCAACACCGGTAGCAATGGTACCAACCCCAGGCTCTGAGACCAGCTTAACGGAGATAAGGGCTGCCGGGTTGACCTGTTTTAAGTCAAATATCAGCTGCGCCAAATCTTCGATAGAGTAGATATCATGATGCGGCGGCGGAGAAATCAGCGTTACGCCGGGTACTGAAAAGCGCAAGGTTGCGATATAGCGATTGACCTTATCACCGGGAAGCTGACCACCTTCACCGGGCTTAGCGCCCTGGGCGACTTTAATCTGGATAACATTCGCATTGACCAAATAGTGCGGTGTTACGCCAAAGCGTCCTGATGCTACTTGTTTAATCTTAGAATTTTTTTCGGTACCAAAGCGCGAAGGATGCTCACCGCCTTCACCGGAGTTGGACTGACCGCCCAAACGGTTCATGGCAATAGCGAGCGCCTCATGGGCTTCGGGACTTAACGCACCGATGGACATTGCAGCGGTATCGAAGCGTGGGAATAGATTCTCGGCAGACTCTACCTCACTAACATCAATTGCCTCAGCCTGAGGATTGAATGTCAGCAGATCACGCAGGTGGGCCGGATCGCGCTCATTAACCTGTCTGGCGTACTCCTGATAATCTTCATATTTACCCGATACCACGGCTTTTTGCAAAGACATGACTACACCCGGGTTATACGCATGGTACTCCCCATCGTGCACATACTTTAACAAGCCACCATGTGAAATCGCTTTACGTTTGAGCCACGCGATGCGTGCCTGGTTAAGAATGTCCTGCTCAAAATCACTGAACCCGGCGCCCTGAATTCTTGACGCAATACCGTCAAAACATAGCTGCATCACTTCACTATTAATGCCAATAGCTTCAAACAGTTTGGCTGAACGATAGCTGGCCACCGTGCTGATGCCCATTTTGGACATAATCTTGTAAAGGCCTTTATTAATGCCCTTACGATAGTTGATGGTGGCTTCCATCGCAGAGATATCCAGCTCACCTTTATCGCACAACTGCTCAATGGTCTCGTATGCCAGAAACGGATAAATTGCCGTGGCACCAAGACCAATCAGTACAGCGTAATGATGTGGATCGCGGGTAGTGGCCGTTTCCACCACAATATTAGCATCACAGCGTAGCGCTTTATCGACCAGTCGGCGCTGTACCGCGCCCACCGCCATAGCAGCTGGAATGGGTAAACGGTTCTTGCGGATGTTACGGTCAGACAGGACGACAAATGCTGCCTTTTTGGTCTTAACCAGATATTCCACTTCGTTACAGATTCGCTCGATAGCTTTGCGTAAGCCTTCTTCCTGCGAATACTGAAGCTCGACAATTTCTGAATAATAATGCTCGGGATTAAACTCCCGCAGCTGTTTCAGGTCGGTGTACATCAGTATGGGCGATTGGAAGAGGACACGGTCAGCGTAGCCGGATGTTTCGCTGAAGACGTTTTGCTCACGGCCAATACAGGTGGCCAGCGACATCACATGATTTTCCCGCAGCGGATCGATAGGCGGGTTAGTGACCTGCGCAAACTGCTGGCGGAAATAATCATAAAGCGTGCGGGTTTTTGATGACATGACGGCCATCGGCGTATCATCACCCATAGAGCCCACCGCTTCCTGACCATCCTTAGCCAGCACTTTTATAACCTGCTGAATCTCTTCATAGCTATAGTTATAAAGCTTGTGATAGACCGCCATCATATCGTCGTCAAACACACGGGTGCCTATTTGTGAGGCATCCGCCTCCTCAACAGGCGTTAACCGGCGGATATGTTTGTCTAGCCACTCACGGTAGGGGTGACGATCTTTAAGCTCATCATCAATTTCATTCGAGCGCCACACCTTGCCATTGTACGTATCCACCGCCAGCATTTCGCCGGGCCCCACACGGCCTTTTTCTATCACATCCTTTTCATCGTAATCCCAGATGCCGACTTCAGACGCGAGGGTAATAAAACCGTTTTTGGTAATGACATAGCGAGCAGGACGCAGACCGTTACGGTCCAGATTACAGGCCACGTGGCGACCGTTTGTTAATACGATACCAGCAGGTCCGTCCCACGGCTCCATGTGCATTGAGTTGAACTCATAAAAAGCACGAAGGTTATCGTCCATAGTACGGTTATTCTGGTATGCCGGTGGCACCAGCAATCGCATCGCCCGAAATAAATCCATGCCGCCGGCCAGGAATAATTCCAGCATGTTATCCAGTGAAGAGGAATCTGAACCATCCGAATTCACATACGGCGCAGCGTCTTTAAGATCCGGAATTAACGGCGTTGAAAATTTTCCGGTACGGGCTTTCGCCCAGTCACGGTTACCTTTAATGGTATTGATTTCACCATTATGCGCCAGAAAGCGAAACGGCTGGGCCAATGGCCAGCGAGGTAATGTGTTTGTGGAAAAGCGCTGGTGGAAAACACAAATTGCACTTTGCATGCGCTCGTCGGCCAGATCCGCATAGAATGCCGGCAGATCTTTGGGCATGACCAGGCCTTTGTAAATCGTGACCAGTCCTGATAAACAGGCTACATAAAAGTCAGGATCCTGCTCAAGGCGTTTTTCTGCCCGGCGTCGAACCATATAAAGGCGGCGTTCAAGATCACGCTTGCGCCAGCCTGGCGGCGCGTTAACAAAAACCTGTTCAATCTGCGGTACGCCAGTGAGTGCAAGCTCGCCCAGTACATCATTGTTTACCGGAACTTTGCGCCAGCCAGGTACACTTAATGTTTCTTTCTCAAGCTCTTCATTAAGCACATCTCTGGCCTGTTGGGCGAGTGTGTCGTCCTGGCTCAGAAAAATCATGCCGACAGCATATTTCTTACTTAGCTTCCAGCCATTTTCCTGAGCAACAGATTTAAAAAATGCGTCCGGCTTTTGCAGCAATAAGCCACAGCCGTCACCTGTTTTACCATCGGCAGCGATACCGCCGCGATGTTGCATCCTGTCCAGACCATGAATGGCTGTCTTAACCAACTGGTGACTGGCTTCGCCATTTGTATGGGCGATAAGGCCAAAACCACAGTTGTCCCTTGAATCATTGGGATTATATAAACTCATCTCTAAACTCCTTCAACCTTCGACTGGGCAAGGTACAGGCTACATTTTCACGCAGAGGTTCGTGAACTGTAGCTACGTCAGACATCTTATTTTGCGGGCGTTTGTCGCCCATCAGGCATGTGTCTGTTATTTGTCGTTATTTATTATTAGAGGATACCAGCCATGTGCGCCGCATCATTATGCAATGTTGCATAGCGGGGGATACAAAATAACCATAATGAGAAATAAAATCAATTCATAACAAAGACCGAATACAGCCCTAATCAATGGTTTTTTTAAAAATCAAAACAAAACAATAGGTTGCTGTTTTAACGAAGGATGGCGCTAAACGCATTAGAAGACGGGAATTTACTAATTTTAGTATGTTTATACTAAATATCCATTTTTTGCATTTCTGCCAAGATGAATAAATATTTAATATTGATAGTTAAATATACGCATCCAGTTAACACTATGTTTGCAAAAATATACGTACCGTTAACATGAGGATACCCAAAGTCTGGGAAATCTGCATTACATTTACGTGTGTGAAACACATTCTCATACAGAAAATCAAAAGTTAATGCAAGGTGGTCGAGCTTTTGCATTATCTAGGTTAAGTGTTAATTGGCGAACTCTGTAGCCAGACCGTCATGCACGAGAGCTACAGTCGGATATAGCGGCTGTGACATTCAATTTGACGACCCGATAAAAGGTGAAGCTATGTTAGATTTTCATGCATTTGATGAAGAAGAAATCGACGATATTGCTGTTCCAGGTTATAACTGAAACAAAAACAGGAAGTTAGAAAACTTTCTAAGCAATATCTACTCTATAAAATTTGTATGCCGGTGGTAGTAGACCTCAGTTATAGCAGGTCTGCCGGTGCCCCTTCTTGCTCAATAATTCCTTCCTTTTAAATTATACCGGCATTTTTTTATACCGCCCACGGATTTGCTCATAATATGAAGCTGTCACAAGTTGCCTGTTAACGGTGCAGCTGTCTGCAAAATGGTGCACTTGAAGGCTGATTCTGCGGGATCGCGTTTATGTTATTTGTTCCGTATCTAAGACCTGCTAGGATACCTGCAGTTTTATCTGAGAAAAAAGTTATATGCATCAGGATTCTCCCAATGATTCATGGGCCATTCGTATTGCCCAGTTTGTTAAACGCTTCGGTACACTGAAACTCAGTATTTTATTTGTCCTGGTGACCCTGGTGTTTACGCTGGGAAGCTCTTATGTCGTCAGGGTGAGTCTGGGAAAATCCGTACAGCCGGATGATTTTATCATTGCCATCATCATCACACTATTGTCGGCGCCCTGGGTGTTGTACTTTTTCAGTGAATTGGTAAAGCAACTTGAAAACTCCAGAACAAATCTTAAAGAGGTTGTCACTCAGCTTGAGCGGCTGCGCGAAGAAGACGTCTTTCTGAATCGCGAGTTGCAGTCTAATATCAGACAACTGAATCATGAGATTGAACAGCGTAAACAGGCTCAGGAGGAGCGTGAAGCGGTATTCAAGGAGCTTGAGCGGGAAATTGACGACAAGTCCAGCTCAGAAGAACAGGCCCGACGCCTCTCAACGTTGCTGCGCTCGATTATCGATGCGTCTCCTGATCTGATTTACTATCGCAATGAGGAAGGACGCTTCGCCGGGTGCAACCGGATTGCTGAATTGCTGACCGGAAAAACTGAAGAAGAGCTGGTGGGTCTGACGCTGCATGATGTCTTTGAAGAAGAGCTGGCCAGTCAGATTGTGGCCAGTGATCAGGAAGTACTGGAAACCAACGCCAGTATTACCGAGGATTTGTGGCTGCGCTTCGCGGATGGTCGTCGCCGTTACTTTGAAATGAAGCGCGTGCCGTTTTTTGATGCAGCAGGTAACCGGCTTGGTCTGCTGGCGTTCGGGCGAGATATGACAGAACGCAAACAGGCAGAAAGTGCAGCAGCCAAAGCCAACACAGATAAAACCCGCTTTATTGCCACAATCAGTCACGAGCTACGAACGCCGCTGAATGGCATCGTCGGTTTGAGCCGCATGCTTCGTGATACTGATTTATCCGAAGAGCAATTTAACTGGGTAAGTACTATCTATGCCAGCGCGATTACGCTGGGAAATATCTTCAATGACATTATTGATTTGGACAAACTGGACAGAGATAAGCTTGAGCTGAGTCTGAAGACCGTTTCACTGCGTGATTTCACCGAGGAGTTGTCCAGCATCATCCGTCTGCTTGCCGCCGATAAGGGACTGGAGCTGGTCACTTCAATAAAAGAGCCCCTGCCTCAACAGGTTGAGGTTGATGGAACGCGCCTGCGTCAGATCCTGTGGAACATTTTGTTCAACGCCGTAAAATTCACGCAAAAAGGGCAGGTTAGTTTGACGGTGTCAGCTACCGAAGCGGCCAATGGCATCAGTGTGGTCACCTTTGTTGTGCAGGATACAGGTGTGGGTATTCCTGATAGTGAAATCGATAAAATTTTTGCCATGTATTATCAGGTTGATCACCCCGACCATCAGTCGGCGACGGGAACGGGTATCGGTCTGGCAATCTGTAAGCAAATGGTAGATTTGATGAAAGGTGACATTCGTGTCAGCAGTGAGGTCAACCAGGGCACGCGGTTTGAAATTGAACTACCGTTACAGATTTCGACTAAGCCTATGCAGGCTTCAAAGCTGCTGGTCACCGATTTGAGTATTTTGCTGGTCGAAGATATCGAGCTGAACGTGATGGTTGCCAAAGCGCTGCTTGAAAAACTGGGCCAGCGTGTGGATGTGGCGATGACCGGCCAAGAGGCGATCGATAAAGCACGGGCAAACACGTATGATCTGATTTTACTGGATATTCAGCTACCTGATATGACCGGGTTCGATGTTGCCAATGTGCTGCACGAAGAGGATCTGGTGATGCAAACACCGATTGTGGCCCTGACCGCTAATGTGATTAAAAAGCGTGAAGAATACCTGCAAAACGGTATGGACGATGTTATAGCCAAGCCCATCAAGAAAAGCCGGGTGGTTGAGGTCTTCAATCTTCTGTTTGCCGAGCCTGCCGCGCCCTCTGTGCAGGATGCAGAACAAAGGCGTGAAAAGCCTGATGCGACTAAATCGCTGTCGAATATTCTGGATATGGACCTGCTGCAAATGCTCGTAGATACGATAGGTGAAGACATGGTACGGGCCAGTGTAAAGGTATTTCAGGATAAGATGCCTGAGTACATGGAAATCCTGCAGCTGAGCTTAAGCGCCGATGAGAAATCTGAGGTCTGCTCTCAGGCTCATAAGATAAAAGGTGCGGCCGGCTCAGTCGGGCTGTCCCGGGTGCAGCGTATCGCTAATCAGATCCAGCAGGGCGATCATCCGGCGTGGTGGCAAAATGTTCACGACTGGGTCGAGGAACTGCAAATGGCCGTGCAACATGATATGAATGCTTTGGATGAATGGTTAAACGAGCAGGTGCTGGATGACTGAAAACGACTCATCGGCTGTGGCAGCGTTTGAAAACCGGGAAGTGGATGTTAAGACACTGCCCGATATGATGGCGGTGTCGATGCAACCGATATCGCCGCGTTACCGGTGGCTGAACCTTACAGTTGCGGTGGCCGCAGTTGTCATCGTTTCAGCGATATTGAGCTTTTTCAGGTATCAGTCCTTTATGGCTGTGCCGTTTGGTCTTGAGCGTTTTTATACGATGGCCATCGTGGTGGTCTGTACACTGGGGGCGCTAAGCTTTATCTACCACTTGCTGGCGGATAAGAAAATTAAATACTGTTTGCGTGAACAGGATTTGGTGATGCAGCACGGGCTTATTTTCAGAAAAATTGCCTGTCAGCCGATATTGCGGATCCAGCATATCGAACTTAAGCGCGGCCCGCTGGACAGGGTTGCCGACCTGGCATGCCTGCAGGTGTTTTCGGCCGGCGGCGCCATGCATACCTTTGAAATCCCCGGGTTAAGACTGACTGATGCGCAAAAGGTAAGGCAGTATATTCTCAATCATAAAGAACTCGATGCTAAATAAGGTGTTATGCCGACAATGAATCACGCATCTGAGCCGCAGAACGTCGATAACCCTGGTGAGGTAAATACCGGCAAACACTGGCGCAGACTGGCGCCGGTGGCGCTGCTGTACTTTATCGCCAGCAACATCAAAAGTACTGTTCAAAGTGCACTGTATATTATTCCTGCGCTGGCGATTAGCGTCCAGACCACCAGTGTTATTGATACGCAATGGTTCTGGCCGGCAGTGTGTGCGATTATCGCACTGATTGTTATCAGTGGCATCGTAAGCTATTTATTTTACCAGTTTCGGGTACGCAACAGCCATGTTGAAATTCGTACGGGACTGTTTAATCGCCGTCATATTAACTTACCTTTCTGGCGGATCCAGAATGTAAAGGTCGAACGGCCCTTTTACTACCGCCCGACGCAGTTTGCGGTGGTCGTACTGGATACCGCGGGCTCTGCTAAAGAAGAGGCGAAGATTGTTGCTGTGACGCAGCGTTATGCAAACCGGCTTCGTGCGCAGATCCTCAACGAACGAACAGAATTTCTGCAAAATGAAGAAAGTGCAGAGGCTCGAGAGCCTGTTGAGGATACGGAATCAGTCAGCCAGTCGCCCGGTCAGGACACAGTAATCAATCGCCGCTCATTGAGCGATCTGGTGATACACGGCATTACCAATAACCGGGTGTGGATTATTCTTGGTGCGCTTGCCCCTTTCTACGATGATTTGGCGGGGATGGTGAGTGACTGGCTTTCCCGCCATGGGCTGCAACTTGAGCAACTGGTGGGCTCGTCCAGTGTAACCTGGTGGCAATGGGGATTGTACGCATTTACTATTATGATGCTGATTATGGCCCTGATGGCGCTCTTGTCGATAGGCGGCTCATTGCTGACCTATTATGGATATACCCTTACCCGCAGTGATGATCGCTATGTGCGGAAAAGCGGTCTGTTAAGTCAGCAGGAAGTTAGCATGCGGCAATCCCGGGTGCAGATGGTGGCGGTGAAACAGGATTGGCTGGATCGGGTACTTAAACGCGCCAACGTATTTTTTGAGCAGAACAAAACCGGTAATCAACAAAACCAGGAACTGATGGCACCGAATAAACTGCTGGTGCCCTCAGTCACATTGCCTGAAGCCGGCGCGCTATGCGAAGAAGTCTTACCCGATAGCCGGTTGTTCAGTCAGACATTCTCACCCGTTACGCCCTTCTATCTGGCCCATCACCTGTTGGTTCGCTTGTTTCCGGTTGCGGTGATTGTTGCGTTGATTCTTATCCTTGAGCAGCAATGGCAAGCGTTATCCGTTGCGGTTACCGCGGCTGTTGTGGTGTCGATAGCAATCTGGCTTCGCTACAAACGATGGGGCGTTGCCCGTGATGACAACTATATATATGTTCGCAGCGGTATAATTGGTGAGGATTTTCAGGTGTTCCCGTTGTACAAGGTGCAGCAGGTGGTTATCAAACAAAGTGTGATGATGAAACGGCGGCAGCTTGCGTCAATAAAGTTTGTTTTAGCCAGTGGGTCGGTGACGGTCCCGTTTTTAAAAGAAGTCCAGGTAAGACAATTAGCGAACCTGGCACTGGCAGATGTTGAGCGCAGTGCCAGATCCTGGATGTGATAAGCGCAGGGAGGGCCGCCCTGCGACATAACAGATCAGCCGTTAACGGGCGGGATGTGTACAAAACCATGCATCAGTACCCGCGCGCTGCGACTCATAATGGCTTTTTCTACTTCCCACTGTTCACCCTGTTTCGTGGCCTTCGCGCCAACTTTGAGGGTGCCTGAAGGATGACCGAAAACAACGGACTCTCTGTCTGTTCCGCCGGCTGCCTGATTAACCAGCGTCCCCCTGATTGACGCTGCAGTGCCAATTGCCACTGCAGCAGTTCCCATCATCGCATGGTGCAGTTTGCCCATTGACATAGCGCGTACTAACACATCGATCTCTTCAGCAGCAATTTGCTTGTTGCTTGATGCAGTGTAGCTGCAAGGCGGAGCAACGAAGGCAATTTTTGGAGTATGCTGGCGGGAGACAGCCTCGCCTACATCGCTAATTAAGCCCATTTTAACTGCACCATGGGCGCGCAGGCTTTCAAACTTCGCCAGCGCATCAGCATTTGAATTTATATCATCCTGAAGCTCCGTGCCGGTATAGCCTATATCTTTGGCATTCACAAAAATGGTCGGGATCCCAGCGTTAATCATGGTGGCTTCGATACTGCCAAATTCAGGGACGCTAAGGGTGTCTACCAGATTTCCCGTCGGGAAAAGGGCTTTTTCGCTATCTGCGGGGTCGATAAATTCTATTTTTACTTCTGCAGCAGGAAAGGTCACGCCATCCAGTTCAAAGTCACCGGTTTCCTGCACATTGCCGTCAGTCATAGGAACATGGGCAATAATGGCTTTTTGAATATTGACCTGCCAGATACGAATTTCAGCGATACCATTGGCAGGCACGCGCGCTGGATCCACAAGCCCGTTGCTGATTGCAAACGCGCCTACGGCCGCAGTCAGGTTACCGCAGTTACCGCTCCAGTCGACAAACGGCTTATCTATGGCTACCTGTCCAAACAGGTAATCTACATCGTAACCTTCATGTTCACTGGCTGATAAAATCACCGTTTTACTGGTGCTGGAGGTTGCGCCGCCCATTCCGTCGGTATGTTTTCCATAAGGGTCAGGGCTGCCAATCACGCGCAAAAGTAATGCATCGCGCTCTGGGCCAGGCTGCTGCGCGTATTCAGGTAAGTCGGCTAATTTAAAAAACACACCTTTACTGGTCCCGCCGCGCATGTAGGTGGCGGGAATTTGAATCTGTGGCTTATGCGCCATATACACTCCTTAAAACCTTTAAAAGGTCTGCCCCAGGGCACTGACATATGTTCGCGTCAGTTCCCGGGGAGCAGGCCGCTGTCATCGCTGATACATGTCTGATCAGCGCTCTGAAACAGCTTCTTCCGCTTCCAGAAAGTCCTTCGCGAAGCGTTGCAGCACGCCACCTGCGGAGTAGATGGAAAGCTCTTCAAAGGTATCCAGACGACAGGTAACAGGTACGGATTCTGCTTCGCCGTTTTTACGATTTACGATTAACGTGAGCTCGGCACCCGGGCTGGGCTCACCTTTGACATCATAGGTTTCTGTACCATCAAGTTTAAGCGTGATACGGGTTGTGCCCGGTTTAAACTCCAGCGGCAGAACCCCCATACCAATGAGGTTGGTGCGGTGGATCCGCTCAAAGCCTTCCGCTACAATAACCTCAACGCCTGCCAGACGAACGCCCTTAGCCGCCCAGTCCCGCGACGAGCCCTGCCCGTAATCAGCACCGGCAATAATAATCAGCGGTTGTTTACGCTCCATATAGGTCTCGATGGCATCCCACATGCGCATCACTTTGCCTTCAGGCTCCAGACGGGTGAGTGAACCCTGTACCACTTCGCCCTGTTCCATAACCATCTCGTTAAAGATTTTGGGGTTGGCCAGCGTTGCGCGCTGCGCAGTGAGGTGATCGCCACGGTGTGTGGCATACGAGTTGTAGTCCACTTCCGGTACGCCCATGCTGGTCAGGTATTCACCTGCTGCACTGGTTGGCAGAATAGCATTGGACGGGGACAGGTGGTCGGTGGTGATATTATCTGGCAGAATCGCCAGCGGTCGCATTCCCGTCATCGTGCGCTCAGCCGCCAGCGCGCCTTCCCAATAGGGTGGCCGGCGGATGTAGGTACTCATCTCACGCCAGTTGTACAGCGGATTGATATCTTTGCCATAGTCGACTTTCAAATCGAACATGGGTTCGTAAACTTTGGTGAAATGCTCAGGCTTAACATAATTGGCGACCACATTGTCAATTTCTTCCTCTGTAGGCCACAGGTCTTTCAATGTTATCGGATTGCCGTTTTTATCGGTTCCCAGCACGTCTTTTTCAATATCAAAACGGATGGAGCCGGCAATTGCATACGCCACGACCAGAGCTGGGGACGCTAAGAATGCCTGTTTGGCAAACGGATGGATACGGCCATCAAAATTCCGGTTACCTGAGAGCACCGCGACAGAATAAAGATCCCGCTCTTCCAGTTCTTTTTGAATATCCGGGTCAAGCGCGCCGCTCATTCCGTTACAGGTGGTACAGGCGAAGGCCACCACACCAAATCCCAATGATTCCAGCTCACCCATCAGGTTGGCTTCTTCAAGGTAGAGTTTTACCGCTTTAGAGCCAGGGGCCAGCGAGGTCTTTACCCAGGGCTTTCTGCTCAGGCCATACTCATTGGCTTTTTTGGCCAGCAGGCCAGCTGCGACTACGTTTCTCGGATTACTGGTATTGGTACAACTGGTGATAGCTGCAATGATGATAGCCCCGTCAGGCATCTGGCCATCTTCGTGTTCCACCGAGCCCAGCAGACCGTGTTGCTTCAAATCGCTGGTAGGCAATTTAGCATGTGGCTTGGATGGCCCCGCCATGGTTCTGTTAACCGCTCCTAAGTCAAACTCAAGTACGCGTTCATACTCAGCGGTTGCCAGGTCGTCGGCCCACAGTCCGGTATGCCGTGCATAGTTTTCAACCAGAGCAACCTGCGCATCATCACGTCCGGTGAGCTTCAGATAGTCGATGGTCTGCTCGTCAATATAGAACATAGCCGCGGTGGCACCATATTCAGGCGTCATGTTGGAGATGGTCGCACGATCGCCGACTGTAAGGTTCGCTGCCCCTTCGCCAAAGAACTCCAGATAGGCGCTGACCACACGTTGTTCACGCAGATATTCTGTCAGGGCCAGTACGATGTCGGTGGCGGTGATACCTGGTTTGGGTTTACCTTTAAGTTCAACACCTACAATATCCGGCAGGCGCATGTAGGAAGCGCGGCCCAACATGACGCTTTCTGCTTCCAGACCGCCCACGCCTACGGCAATGACGCCCAGTGCATCAACATGCGGCGTATGACTGTCGGTACCCACCAAGGTATCAGGGAAGGCTACGCCATCCCGGCTATGTACAACCGGTGACATCTTCTCTAAGTTGATTTGGTGCATGATGCCATTACCAGGCCCAATCACATCAACATTTTTAAATGCCGTTTTCGTCCAGTTGATAAAGTGAAATCTGTCATCGTTACGACGATCTTCAATGGCACGGTTTTTATCAAACGCGTCTTTTTCAAATCCGGCGTGCTCAACAGCCAGCGAATGGTCAACAATTAATTGCGTCGGCACCACAGGGTTTACTTTTGACGGATCGCCGCCTTTTGCAGCAATGGCATCGCGCAGACCAGCCAGATCGACAAATGCGGTTTGCCCCAGAATGTCATGACACACGACTCTGGATGGGAACCAGGGAAAATCATGCTCACGCTTTTTAAAAACAAGTTGTTCCAGGGATTGAGTCAGAATGTCTGACGGGCATTTGCGTACCAGGTTTTCGGCCAGTACCCGGGAGGTGTAAGGCAATGTCTCATAAGCGCCCGGCTTGATATCATTGATGGCCTGACGGGTATCGAAATAATCCAGATGACTGCCCGGCAGGGGCTTTCGATAATCGGTATTCATAACGGTCTCTCAGATGAAAAAAAGGCGCACGGTTAGTGCGCCAATTTATTAATTAATCACGTTCGCTCATTGGCGGCACCGGACGCAGTTCCTCACCGGTATATTCAGCAGAAGGGCGGATAATCCGGTTATCTGCCCGCTGCTCCATAACATGAGCAGCCCAGCCGGTCAGACGTGACATCACGAAGATTGGCGTGAAAAGCTTAGTGGGAATGCCCATAAAGTTATACGCCGAGGCATGGAAGAAGTCGGCGTTACAGAACAGTTTCTTCTCGCGCCACATCACCTCTTCACAGCGCTCAGAGACCGCGTACAGCACCTCATCACCGACATCTTCAGACAGTTTTTTCGACCATTGCTTGATAATTTCATTGCGCGGGTCGCTGTCAGAGTAAACAGCGTGGCCGAAGCCCATTATTTTTTCTTTACGCTCAAGTTTCGCCATCATTTCTTTTTCGGCGTGCTCGGGTGAGGTAAAGCCCTCAATCATTTCCATAGCCGCTTCGTTAGCGCCACCGTGCAATGGCCCGCGCAGTGAACCGATGGCACCGGTAATGCACGAGTGCATATCAGAAAGCGTGGATGCGCACACGCGAGCAGTAAAGGTTGAAGCGTTAAATTCGTGTTCCGCATAAAGAATCAGTGATACGTGCATCACATCTTCGTGCAGCTGTGAGGGTTTTTCGCCGCGAAGCAGGTGTAGGAAGTGCCCGCCGATAGACTCATCATCGGTATTCTCGTCAATTCTGACGCCATCGTGGGTAAAGCGATACCAATAGCAGATGATGCTTGGGAAAGCCGCGAGCATACGCTCGGTGACATCCTGCTGCTGATCGAAATTGGCTTCACCTTCCAGATTACCCAGCATCGAGCAACCCGTGCGCATTACGTCCATAGGATGCGCATCCTTTGGAATGCGCTCCAGCACTTCTTTTAGCGGCTGGGGCAGACTGCGAAGTGACTGTAATGTCTTTTTATAGGCCTTTAGCTCCTGCTGGTTAGGCAATTTACCTTTTAAAATAAGGTGGGCGACTTCTTCAAACTGGCAGTTATTGGCCAGATCTTTTACATCATAACCGCGATACGTCAGACCTGAACCTGAAACGCCAACGGTAGACAATGCTGTTTTGCCAGCGACCTGTCCACGCAGTCCTGCGCCACCGAGTTGTTTAGCCATGCGTTATCTCCTGAAAAAATGTAGTGTACAAAGGGAAAAATTTATTAATTTTTATTGCGGCTGAACAAATCGTCCAGCTTCTGTTCGTAGTCGTGATAGCCCAGGTAATCGTATAGATCCATGCGGGTTTGCATGTCATCCACAACGGCTTTTTGATCGCCGTCTGTCAGAATGGTCTGATAAACCCGTTCAGCGGCTTTGTTCATGGCTCTAAAAGCGCTCAGTGGATACAGCACCATGTCTGCGCCCCATTCACCCAGCTCTTTTTTATTCCATAATTCGGTTTTTCCAAATTCGGTAATGTTGGCCAGAATCGGCACATCAAGCGCATCAGCGAAGGCGCGGTAATGTTCTTCGGTCTGCACAGCTTCTGCAAAAATACCGTCGGCACCTGCAGCGACATAAGCTTTGGCGCGCTCAATTGCAGCCTCCAGGCCTTCCTGTGCGAACGCATCGGTACGCGCCATAATAAAAAAGTCCGGATCGGTACGGGCATCAACCGCTGCTTTGATACGATCAACCATCTCCTGCGTGCTGACAATTTCTTTATTCGGGCGATGGCCGCAGCGCTTCTGCGCCACCTGATCTTCCATGTGAACCGCCGCTGCGCCTGCTTTTTCCATATCCCGTATGGTTTTGGCAATATTAAATGCGCCGCCCCAGCCTGTATCAATGTCGACCAACAGGGGTAAGTCACACGCCCGGGTAATGCGCTGCACATCTTCAATGACATCATTGAGCGATGTCATGCCTAAATCAGGCAAGCCATAAGAAGCATTTGCAACGCCACCGCCTGACAAATAAATGGCTTTGTGGCCGATTTGTTTTGCCATAATCGCTGTGTACGCGTTAATTGTGCCGACAATCTGAAGCGGGTGATTGTCAGTTAACGCCTGACGAAATTTTTTTCCTGCACTTTGCATAATTAAAGCCTCGTAGGGTTAAACAGAAATTGAGTTCAGTTTTCTTTCGATGTTGTTCTTTGAATAGAGTATATGTCTGCGCATAAGCATTTCAGCCAGCTCGCCGTCTCGATTGGCAATCGCCCGTACAATATGGCTGTGCTCTTCAAACGCAGTGGTAACACGGGGGCCCGCCATGCCAAGCTGAACGCGGTACATGCGAACCAGATGGTAGATACCGTCGATCAGAACGCTGATGAGGTGGGCATTTTTGCTTCCTAATACAATCCGGTAATGAAAATCCACATCACCGGCCTCTTGGTAATAGGTTTCCCCCGAGCTGACCTTATTAGAGTGAGCATCCAGTAACGACTGCAAATCGCTGATTTCATCCGCATCCATGTTTTCAGCGGCCAGTCTGGCCGCCATACCTTCCAGTGCTTCGCGCACCTGGTAAAGTTGCACCAGCCCGGCAGCTGAAAGCGTAACGACTTTTGCGCCGACATTAGCCTTGCGCTCGACCAGGTGACAGGCTTCAAGCCGGTTAATTGCTTCGCGGATGACAGCCCGGCTCACCGCGTAGCGTGTCGACAATTCAGTCTCGCTGAGTTTTGCGCCTGCCTGAATGACACCCTCTACAATATCGGTCCGCAAACGAAAGAATGTTTTGTCCGCATTGGTGACAGGTGTTTCGATAGGTAGCGACATAGGATGAACAGGAATGTAAATGCAATGTCGACAATATAGGGGTTTGGGATGTGTGAGTCAATGGTATTGTGGTGGTATTGTCGACAAAGCGCCCGGCGGGCGCTTGTCTTTTGAGACTATTCTGCTGTTTGCAGCCTGACGATGGTGTCAGCGTCTATCTCATAATCTTCGAAAAAGTCATCTTCAATTGAAGCGGTGACTTTTACCCGGTCGCCGTGCTTAAGCACAAGGTAGCCATCTTTATCCAGCGGGTTATCGCGAAGATCATCCACTTCTACGGTAAGTGCAGCATCCCCGGCACCAAACTGAAATGCATCATCGGATAGCGTGGTCACATTCCCAATAAGTGTCACTTCTGACTTATCCAAATCCAGACCCGCGGCAGAAATCAGCATATCTGACTCATGCGCCATGGTATTTGCGGCCACAAACGCCGTGCCTACGTTTTCAAGATAGAGGCTTGAAGCACGCATTCTGCCTTCAGTAAGTAATTGCTGATTCAACATGCCAGTGACAGTCACCGTTGCATCCTCAAGATTCTCAAATGCAGTCTTATCCAACTGCAGAGTATCTGTGTCGACAATTAACTCACCTTCACCATAATCCATGGTGATAAATTTTGAGTCAACTTCGGTGACCGTGCCGGTCAGAGATATCCAGGTCGTGCTGGCCTGCGATGTAGCCACAGGTACGCTGTTCGTTTGCGTTTCCTGGGCGATAGCCGTACCGGCCATCAGTGATGTGGAGATAAGTGTAGCAAGCATCAGTTTATTGGCGTTCATAGAACCTCCTTAGTGAGCTTTTCAGGCTGTGCCGGCAAAGTGTCCGGTTTAGCCAGACTTTTCATTGTCTTGCCGAAGAAGCGATGCAACTTTGATGCTAATTTATTTTTTTATTATATTTCATGCAATTAACATTTTTAAGATAGATCGCTACGCACTTGCCGGGTGGAGAAGGTTGTAGCTTTTACATAAAAATCGTCACTAGCGGGCACGCCGGTGGTTAAGTACAGCGTCACCGATGTCTGACTCAACCCGTGCGCTGTTAACCAGAGATATCAGCGCAATAATCCCCATGAATACCATCGTCAGTTGGAAGTCAGACGTCACTGGCGTGCTTCGCGTGTCATCGATAATAAATGTTGCCAGGGCTAACGCCAGTGCGCCTGCCGTGATGCCCATCCCCCGGGTCATTTGCATGATGACGGCACTGAGCGTATTGGCGTCGCGGATATAGGATTGCGGGACGTCCGCAAAGCTCAGCGTGTTAAGCACCGTCAGATGCATTGAGCGCGTCATGCCACTTAAAAACAAAATAATACCCAGCAGCCACGCTGAGGTTTGTGCATCGCACAGTGCCAGTACAAAAAAGCCAGCAGCAACCAGAACGGTGTTGTAAATGAGCACATTTTTAAAACCAAATGTGTTCATAATCCAGGTTGTTGCCGGCTTAACAGCAAGGTTACCGGCGAATAACCACAGTAATAGGGTGCCGGCTTCAATTGCACTGTAGCCAAGACCCACTTGCAGCATCAATGGGATAATAAACGGCGCACTGGATAGCGAGATGCGTATTATCGACCCTCCTGTCATGGTGGCACGGAATGTTGAAAATCTCAGCGCCGACAGTGAAAACAGGGGGTTACTGGCATACAGCATATGGCGGATAGCGAAGGCGAGAATTCCGCTTCCTCCTGCAACCATCAGGAGGGGAAGTAAGATATCGTCAGGGCGGGCACTAAACGATTCCAGTCCTGCCATCAAAGTGCCAAAACCGGTTGCACTGAGTAAAAAGCCGGTCACGTCAAAGGGCTGCCATTGCCCCTTATCGTTATTGAGTAACCAATAGGCAAACAGCAACGCAATGATGCCAAGCGGAACGTTTATAAAGAATATCCACGACCAGTGCCAGGTTTCTGCAATCCAGCCCCCCAGAACCGGTCCTATTAACGGGGCGCCGAGTGCAGGCCAGGTCAGAATAGCCATCGCGTTGACAATCTGTTCTTTGGGCAGGTTGCGTAATACCACCAGGCGACCCACAGGTACCATCATTGCACCGCCAATTCCCTGCAGAACTCTGGCAACAGTAAATTGAGTCAGACTTTGGCTGAATCCACACAGGACCGAGGCGGCTACGAATATTAAAATAGCCAGGGAAAATATGCGCTTGGCGCCAAACCGATCTGCAGCCCAGCCACTGATAGGGATGAAGATCGTGACGGCCACCAGATAAGCACTCACCCCCACAGATAAATGCGCAGCCGGTACACCAAATTCGGCTGCTATTATAGGCAACGCCGTAGTAATGATGGTGGCATCAAGAATTTCCATAAACAATGCGGCGGCAACGAGCAACGCCGTCGCCGTTTTGTGCGATACAGTTGGCATGTGAGTGTTGTCTCACTTTTTTACAAAACGAATAATGAGTCAGAGCAATCTTGCGGAAGATTGATTCGAAGGAGCGGGCCGGCGAGTCGTAACAATCAGTGACACTCGCTGACCTCATTCTATAAGCAGATTCGCAGGGGACAGATCACCCCTTTTTTAAGCACTTGTGCTACGTAATTTCAAACGCTCTGACAACACGCTGTACCCCATCAACATTTCGCGCTATATCGACAGCGTAAGTGGCCTCCTGGTTTGTCACGCGTCCCATCAGAAAAACTTCAGAGTTTTCTACGACCACTTTAATTTGCATAGAGGGTACATTATCGTTGGCCAGAAGCTTAGCTCTGATTTTATTTGCCAACCAAAGGTCATAGGCCTGTGAAGACGCACCTTGTGGTGTGCCGACTCTCACCTGATTGTGAATTTTTCTGATGTAGGCGACCTGCTGAACCTCACTAACAGCCTGCTCGATAAGCTGACGGTCCGGAGCCTGGCCTGTCATCAGGGCAACACCATTGTAAACGTCCACCCGTAGATTGGCTTCGTCTTTAAGACGATCATATTTGGCCCATCGAAATGACACTTTTCCTTCAGCGTTCTGGTCATCCAGTTGCGTACCAACAGTACGACGGTCATTGGCGACTTTAGCCGCCGCAGCAGCGCCTGCACCCACAGCTGCAACAACGCAGCCCTGTAGCTGGATTGTTGCAATGATAAGTGCCAGAACGCCTGCCGAAAAGGCGCGGTTTGTCATCTAGCTATTATCTCCATGATCAGCAGGGAACAGACTATCATCAATGCATTCACACAGATTATGAATAACCAGTAGGTGAACCTCCTGAATACGGGCGGTACGGTTTGATGGCACACGAATTTCAACATCATGCTCGCTCAGAAAACCTGCCATTTCGCCGCCGTCTTTGCCCGTAAGCGCAACAATAGTCATATCCCGGGACAGAGCAGCTTCCATCGCCGCTATTACGTTACGTGAGTTACCACTGGTAGATATGGCCAGCAGGATATCGCCGGACTGACCCAGCGCACGAACCTGTTTGGCAAATATCTCATCATAGCTGTAGTCGTTTGCGATGGACGTCAGCGTAGAGGTATCCGTGCTTAAAGCAATGGCAGGCAGGCTAGGGCGATCACGCTCGTAACGATTAAGCATTTCAGAGGAAAAATGCTGCGCATCACCCGCGGAGCCACCATTCCCGCAGCTAAGAATTTTATTTCCACGAATCAAAGCCTCGACCATCATGGTAGCCGCTTTTTCGATGGCCTCAGGAAGCACCTCCGAGGCTGCTATCTTAGTCTGGATACTTTCAGTAAAATTGGCTTTAATATTTTCAATCATATCGCTTCACTATTCAGGCAATGTTTTAGCCTGCAATGTTCTTTATCCATTGCAGATTCTGATTATCTAATGCTACCACATCAAGTCGCATTGATGTGTGATTCGGGTTAAGACCGCGTGCCAGCAAATATTGTTCAAAGCAAGTTTGCAGCTTTCTGCACTTTGAGGCGGTGACAAATTCGCTGGCCAGACCATGGGTTGAGCGTCGTCTTGCCTTGACCTCTACACATACCCACGTTTGCCCGTCGCGCATAACAATATCCAGCTCACCATAGCGCGTTTGAAAATTACGGGCTTCCAGTTTCAGGCCCTGTGCCAACAGATAAGCCGCGGCGCGCTCTTCTGCCTGCTGACCAGCCTCTCTGGACATGGCTATTCTCCGGTGACCGGAATAATCTGTTGATTGTTAATACGCGCCTGAGGCAGCGTTCGAATTACCCGGCCATCTTTGTCCACCGATAGTTTCCCGGTAAGCCCTTCAAGACTCACCTGGGGTAGCAGGGCCATTTGTTGAACATTTGGCAGCATCTGGTATGCATCAACGCCAAAGGCAAAAAAACGAGAGAACGCAGTACTCCGGTCCGGCCATAATGCATTTGCTGTGCGGGTAAATTCGGGCCAGCGATTTTGCGGAAGCATCCAGGGCATATCGATAAAACGAACATTCTGCAGATCACGCCACTGATTTTTGCCGCTGTCATACTCCATTGAGCGCGACGTTGTATAAACCGGCACCGTTTTACCGTCGAAGGGGCTCAGACTGGCTTCAACCATAGGATTCAGAAGTTCCGTTTGTTCCGGCGAGGCAAATACAACAATGGCGTCTATATCACGCCGGTTGCGGGTAACGTTATGCAATTTTTCATTAACCATGTAGCGAATCTGGTCGATACGCGATTTACTTTGCGCAACGCCTAACGCATCGGTTATACCGTCTTTGAGCGTTCCACTGTCATCAAAGGTTACGATATTCAGTGTATGTGGCTTGTCGTCTTCGCTGTGATGGCGCTGCCAGCGCGCTTCAAAGGCGTCCAGTAAACGCTGATAAATGGTATTGTTGGCGGCGACTACGATGGGCGAGCGGTATCCTTTTTGCGCAATGTGATCAGCCAGTTGATACGCTTCGTCTTCCGGTGCCAGGGCAAACCAGGTTGCGGGTACCGGAGCGGCAGCGGGAACAGCAAATTCTTCCGGGATCAGCGGACTATCAATAGTACTGAGTGTGACCGGCGACGTGTCATCCGGACGGTTCAACGCTAAAAGATGGATATCGCGGGGCAACATCGGCAGCATCAGATCCAGGGTTTCTTTTAATAACGGGCCGATGACCCACTGTGAATCACCAATTGCACTGATGAGTGCTTCACCCGACTTACCATTGGTATCGACAAACCTCAGTTGTGGTACTGAGTTAGATCCGGAACGGGACAACTGGTCATAATAGGCAGCCAGTATGCCGTCTTTGACCGCCATTCCTGTTGCTTTATAACGACCACTTAATGGCAGCATGACCGTTGCCTGCTGAATTCCGGCGCGGCGCAAGCCGGCGGCTTTGGTGATATTTTCCGGAAGATAAGTAACCAGTGATGAACCGCGGTAGACGCGTGTAAACCGACTGAGCGCCTTTTTAAACTGTGCTGCATGCAAACCGTTTTCTTCAATCAGGTTTTGCAGGGCAAAATAGGGCTGAAGATCATTGTATCGCGATGCATTTTGTTTAATTTCGCTGGCTGGTACGTTATTTACCCACTGCCATACGCGTTCCACCGCCTGCGGCGCATCTGGCATGATTTGCACATAAGATGCCGCAGCATCGAGGTAATTTTGCTGGCGCTCGTACAGGTGAGTAAGCAATGTGAGCTGATGCGTCTTAACCTGCTCATCGTTTGCCAACGGCGTGAGCAGATTAATTAACTGCTCTGTATCAGCAGCTGGATCGTTCATGTAACTTTGCGCGATCAGTGTTTTTGTACGACGTCTTTCGGGTGCATCAAGCGGCTGAGAAATTAAAGACAGTAAAATCTGTTGTGCCCGGGCAGGCTGTTCGCGCTGCAAATAAGCCGTGGCGGCATCCAGCAATATCCGGGTTACTTGCTTTTGATCAGCATCCGGTCCCATTTGCTCAGCGCGAAGCAGCAGAGACTCTGGCGATTGCTCGACCTTTTCCACCACCGGTATCGTATTTGTTGCGATTGGATTTTTTTCGGGCGCCCGACTAACTGGTGAGGTACAGCCAGCTATTGTTAACACAAGCACAAGAGCACAGCACGATAAAGATAAACGGCCCTGACTGTTTAATTGCACATCTGATCCCTCTTATTCTGAAGCCACAAGTTTATCTGAACACACAGGAAAATCTACGCCTGCAACAATAAACCGTACTCAAGCCGTGGTACACTGCCGGTTTTCAAAATGGCTGAAACAGGTGAGCACGTTTATGCCCGCAACGCTGTATATTGTACCCACACCCATTGGTAATCTGGAAGATATCACTACCAGAGCGTTGAAAACGCTGGAATCAGCAGACTGGATTGCCGCCGAGGACACCCGCCACACCCAGCGTCTTTTGCAGCATTTCAGTATTAAAACCCGTACGCTCTCGTTGCATGAACATAACGAGGAAAAGCGTGCCGCCATGCTTTGTCATCGGTTACTTGAGGGCGAAACGGTGGCCCTGGTCAGTGACGCCGGCACACCACTTATCAGCGACCCGGGATTTGTACTGGTGCGACACTGTCGGGAGCAGGGCATTCCAGTCGTCCCGTTGCCCGGACCGTGCGCCGCAATTACTGCGTTAAGCGGTTCAGGGCTGCCCACCGATCGCTTTATTTTCGAGGGGTTTCTGCCAGTTAAAAATCAGGCAAAGGAAAACAGACTGGCGCTTTTAGCAGATCGCAACGCCACTACCGTTTTTTACGAAGCGCCACGTCGGGTTATTGCTACTCTCAGGGATATTCAAAAAGTCCTTGGCGAGGCGCGGCAGGTGGTCATCGCCAAAGAGCTTACCAAAGCCTTTGAGTCAATTATCAGCGGGCGGCCAGAAGAGGTTATTGCGTGGCTGGAAGCTGAACCGGCCAGGCAAAAAGGCGAGTTTGTTGTGATGGTATCGCCAGCGCCTGATAAGGAGACTGAGATTTCAGCGGAAGCATTATCCCTGCTCAAGACGCTTGCAGCAGAGCTACCACTGAAAAAAGCGGCGGCAGTTGTGGCATCGCACTATAAACTTAAAAAGAATGCGCTGTATCAGGCGGGGTTGAACTTTTCTGAGTGAACCGGTGCCGCTGTGTTCGTTATGTTGCCAGGCCGGGCCGCAATACCAGCGCGCGGTAATCAAAATTAGCAGCCTTTGCGTACCCAACATATATAACTTGGAGGGCATATGACAAATCGTACTTTGAAGCTGGACATTCACGAGGGAACGTGGATGGTGAATGTTATCGACAGAGCCAATGATGATGGGGTTTATGAGCTGCTGCATCCGAATAAGGAAGCGCAGGTTGAGGTAAACGACGATAAAATGCAGGGCTTTGAGTACAACATCACGGCGCATGCCGGAACACCATTTAAGCTGTTTCTTGATGATACGGTGCTTGCTGAGGGTGAGGTGCCTGATGAAGGGGTAGCAAGAGGAAAAGGTGTCCTGTAAATTAGTTTGTTGATGTGATGCTACATCGCACAGTGTATATGTATTGCGGAAAATAAAAAACGGGCAGTTGGTGGTATACCTATTGCCCGATTTTTATGGGATTACAGCACTAAGCCGAATGATTTTTCGGTGATGTCGCAATTATGCTCAGGACAGGCGACCCTTAAAATCTTCATAGGTAAACTGCCGGACCAATTCGAACTCACCATTCTTTCTTAAGATACCAATGGAAGGATGTTCAACCCCGTTGAAAAAACTGGTTTTTACCATGGTGTAATGCATCATATCTTCAAACTGGATGCGGTCGCCAATATTAAGCGGTGCATCGAATGAATAGGTATCAATGACATCACCAGCCAGACAGGAATTTCCACCCAAGCGATAGTTATGTGCTTTATCCCCTGGCATACCTGCATGTGTGATAGCAGGACGGTAAGGCATCTCTAATACATCAGGCATATGGGCAGTGGCTGAGATATCCAGAATGGCAATATCACCCTCATTTTTAACAATATCCACGACTTCTGCTATCAGCGGGCCGGTTTGCCATGCCACAGCAGATCCGGGTTCGAGGATAACATCGAGATGCGGATACCTGTCTTTAAATGCTTTTAGCGTACTAATCAGGTGATCAACATCATAATCGGCCCGAGTCATCAGGTGACCGCCACCCAGATTAAGCCATTTCAGCGAGGGAAGCCACTGGCTAAACCGGGCTTCAATCGCTTCCAGGGTCCGCGCGGTAGCAAACGAGTCGCACTCACACAAGTTGTGACAGTGAAAACCGTCAATGCCGGTTAAATCAACATTGTTTAATTCGCTTGCGCGCACACCCAGGCGTGAGCCCGGCGCGGCAGGATCATATAACGGCGTTTCTGCTTCCTGATGTTCGGGATTAATTCTAAGCCCCAGAGATACATCAGGCATGGCATCGCGGTAACGCTCCCACTGCCCGAGGCTGTTAAACGACAGGTGATTGACCAGCTTATTAAGCTGGTCAATATCATCAGGTTTGTAAGCGGGAGAGTAAGCATGCACCTCTTTGCCCATTTCACTGGCCAGTTTGGCTTCCCAGACGGAACTGGCGGTAGCGCCATGTAAATAAGGTTTGATGATGTCAAACGCTGACCACATGGAAAAACCCTTTAACGCCAAAATGATCCGGGCACCCGATTGATCCTGAACACGCTGCATCAGTGCCAGATTCTCCAGTAACCTGGCTTCCTCAAGCACATAGCAGGGTGAAGGAATATCATCCCGAGATGTTAAGTCGTTCAAACCCGTACTCCTGACTATTTAGAAAAAGGGCTCTGGTCACACTCGATGACATGCCATGGGAGGCCATGCTTACCCAATTCTTCCATAAACGGGTCAGGGTCAAATTGTTCCATGTTCCAAACACCCGGCTTCTTCCAGGTACCGTCCAGCATCAACTTGGCGCCAATCATCGCCGGTACGCCGGTGGTGTAAGATACCGCCTGTGCACCCACTTCCTCATTGGTTTTTGCATGATCACAATTGTTATAGATAAAGATTGTTTTTTCTTTACCATCTTTAACACCCGTAATGTAGGTGCCAATGCAGGTCATGCCGGTATAGCCTTCCGCCAGCGAACCGGGGTTTGGCAGCACTGCTTTTAAGAACTCCAGAGGCACAATTTTCTGGCCCTGAAACTCAACCGGTTCAATGCTCGTCATGCCGATACCTTCCAGCACTCGCAGGTGATTCAGATATGCTTCGCCAAACGTCATCCAGAACCGTGCACGCTTGATGCCCGGAATATGTTTAACAATGGATTCAAGCTCTTCGTGATACATCAGGTATGAGGGGCGAACACCGATATTCTGATAATCGAGATCTTCACGCACACTCAACGGATCCGTCTCTTTCCACTGACCGTCTTCATAGAATTTACCACGCTGAGTAATTTCACGAATATTGATCTCAGGATTGAAGTTGGTCGCAAACGCCTGACCATGGTCACCGCCGTTACAATCTACGATATCCAGATAATGGATCTCATCAAAGTAGTGTTTGGCAGCATACGCCGTGAATACATTCGTTACGCCAGGATCAAAGCCTGAACCCAGCAGCGCCATGATGCCGGCATCTTTAAACTTGTCCTGATAAGCCCATTGCCACTTGTATTCAAACTTGGCTTCATCTTTTGGCTCATAGTTCGCCGTATCCAGATAATCGGTACCTGTGGCCAGACACGCATCCATTATGGGTAAGTCCTGGTAAGGCAATGCCAGATTGATGACCAGATCAGGCTTAACCTCGTTAATAAGCGATTCTACTTCGCCGGCATTGTCTGCATCTACAGCAAACACAGCCTTAACGCGATCTGCACCTACTTCTTTTTGCAGGGCTTCACATTTTGACACTGTACGGCTTGCCAAATAGATTTCGTCGAAATATTCAGGCAACCGTGCACATTTTTTTACCGTTACCGTAGAGACGCCGCCGGCGCCAATGATTAAAACTCGAGACATAATTGAATTCCCAAGGTATTGAAATTTGCGGTGAATCCTAGCAGACATCATTAAATTGGCAAGCAAAGTTGATATCGGCAAATACAAAAAAGCCATCACCATGTGATGACTTTACGTGATAAATAGCTTAGCTATTAAGCGGCAAGCTATGACTAATAACCTAACACTGACCGGCTTATGCTTTCTACCTGAATTGGTATTGCAGCTGTTACTTGTCAGGTCGCAGAGTGATTCATAGGCGGTGAAATCAGAATCTTGCCGTCAATGCGCTTATACGGGTAAAGCAGTACTGTTTCATAGCCCGACGCATCTGTTGCATTAATTGCAATTGCATCGAGTTGCTTTTGATATTCAGTTGTTACAGTTGCTGCATACACTAAGATACTGTGGCTGTGAGTATCAGTGGTTGTATCGATAATCCGCCACTGCAATTGCTCGATAAGATAGCTTTCATTCTGCGAACTGGTAATGTCATCAGCAAACAGACATCCGGCTTTACCATTTTCATAAACGGCAGCAAAAGGATAGAACGCCTGGCTGTGTGGCAACATCAATTCGCATAAAGTCAGTGCTTTGCGAATAAGCGTTTGTAATGGAGTGGACAACTGAATAGGACCATTAATCACAGAATCACCCTCCGGCATATTCAGGGACAGATAATGAATATGCATTGTCGAATTTACGGTCAGTTTTTGAACCGACTTGAACAAGAAAAAATCCCACGTCTGTCTTAGGGTTTAAAACGAAATTCAGCAAGGGCAAGATCAGTTTCTCGCCCCTTGTAAGCCACCAGTATGTAAGGCAATCAGGCTACTGCCCTCAGCAAACTCTCCTGCAGCGATTTTATTTTTCAATGCGAAGAACAATTTACCGGAATAAACCGGTTCAACCGGGATATTATAGGTCTCCTGCATTTCGTGGCAAAAGTCTTTCAATATGACATCCTGTTTTGCATAGCCGCCGCCATGGAAACGATGATCAACATACCAGTTGCCTTGCGGCCCGGGCATCAATTCACTTACCAGCGACTCCAGATATTGATTACCTTTAAGCACTGCAATACCACAGACGGTTTTTTGTGAAGAGACTGAACTGGCAATACCGGCAAGGGTAGCGCCGCTTGCAACCGGGGCCAGAATATAATCGAAATCGACTGAAATTTCATCCACCAATGCTGATACGCCGGTTAGTGCTGCTGATGAACTTCCTCCCTCAGGAATGATAAGCGCATCGTCATACTGGTGACGAAGTTGTGTTAAGAACCGCTTGTCGTGTCTTTTGCTATAGGTTGCGCGATCAACAAACCGAATATTAATCTGCCAGTGCTTCAGGTCAATTAACATCGGTGTCATATTTTTTGAATAGTCGCCGCGAACGATAACAGTGCAGTTGATGTTAAGCGTTTTGCATAAATAGCCCAGTGCATGCAGGTGATTGGAATACCCGCCACCAAAACTAACAATATGTGACGGCAGACTTTGCGAATCGTTAAACAGACTACTGAGCTTGCGCCATTTATTGCCCGATATCACCGAATGAATCAGGTCATCGCGTTTGATGTAAATATTCAGTCCTTCGGCCCCTGGCCAATCGGGACGAAAAATATGTAACGGACTGGGCATGGTCAGTGACAGTAAATCGGTAATGGATTGCGGCATAACGTGAAACAGTATTTTACTTAATATTGTGTAATGAATGATCAGCCCGACAGCATCGCGGGGTAAATATAATACTACCAGCAAACAGGAGCAGACTATGCGATATATTGTTCTAATCATGTCGCTTTTGGCAGGCAGTCCGGCACTTGCTATGTCGCAGACTGTTCAGCAAGAGCTAACTAACCCAGCCGAAGTCGGGCAGGGCAAGTTTACCTATTATTTCTGGGATGTGTATAACGCCACCCTTTACGCGCCTGAAGGACAGTGGGACAAATCGGGACCATTTGCGCTGACCCTTGAATATTTGCGCGACTTCGAGGGGCGAGATATTGCCGAAAGAAGTATTGAAGAGATGGAAAAGCAGGGCGCCACCAATCAGCAACAACTGTCGGACTGGCAGGCACAGATGGAGCAAATATTTCCTGATGTTAAAGACGGTGATGCATTGACAGGGGTCGTAACCAATGAAGGAAAAACACGATTCTTCTTCAATGGGTCATTAATTGGTGAAGTAGAGGACAAGGCGTTTACACAGCGCTTTTTCGATATTTGGCTGGCTGAAAATACGTCTGAGCCAGAACTTAGAGAAAAATTATTAGGAGACACGGATTGATGACATTGAAACGACTAAGTATTTTTTTGCTGCCACTGATAATGTTATCCGGATGCATTGGCGCGCCAGACGGTAAAGATTATCAATCAATGTCGCCGACATTGAATATTCAAACGTTTTTTGTTGGTGACGTGAAGGCATGGGGGATTGCTCAGGATCGCTTTGGCGAGGTCGTACAACGCTTCAAAGTTGATATCGAAGGGCGGATGGAAGGCGATACACTGATTATGGACGAAACCTTTGAGTATGGCGTTGGAAAAGGGCCAAATTCGCGGACCTGGCGCATAGAGCCAGATGGCGAGGGTGGTTTTATCGGCAGAGCCGGAGACATCAATGGTGTGGCTAAGGGTGAAAATTACGGTAACGCGTTTAATTTTGAATATGAAATGGATTTACCGGTGGGAGATTCATCTTACACCGTTACGTTTGACGACTGGTTTTTTGCATTCGATGAAAATACATTGATGAACCGGTCATATATTAAGAAATACGGTGTGATGGTTGCTGAGGTGACAATTTTTATGCAGCGACAAAATTGATTTATTAGCCCAAGGCCACTGAGGGCTTTTTGAACATTAACGTGATGCCAAGGCCCGATCCTTCCAGTAACGGATCGGGAATGTAATAAATGTGTGCGTTATGCAGGTCAGCCACCGCTTTGACCATAGACAGTCCCAGTCCGTTACCTTTTGAAGTCCGACTTTCCTGAGCACGATAGAAACGACGGTCCAGTTGTTTAAAATTGCTGACATCCACGCCCGGCCCGGAGTCATCGACGCTAACGATGTAACTGGTAGATGTTTCTTTTGCAGTAACGCGGATTTGTGCGTTTTCTCCGGCATATTTGACGGCATTATCGATAAGATTCGCGAAGGCCTGAAACAGCAGATTGCGGTCGCCGCGTAGCGTGGCTGGCTCAATGTCAAACGTAAGTGACATGTGTTTTTCTTCAATATAAGGTTCGTACAGATCCACTACATCGCGCACAATGTCGCCCAGACTCACTTCAGAAAAGCCCATCCGCTGGCGTTTACTTTCAATATCAGCAATACGCAACAGGCCATTGAACATACCCAGCAGAACATCGGTTTCCGCCAGAGCCTGTTGTTTTAAACTGCTATCGGGCAAATCTTCCAGTCGAGAACGAAGGCGAGACAACGGTGTGCGAAGATCATGGGCAACATTATCGGTGACAGACTTAATGTTTTGGACTGAATACTCGATCTTATCCAGCATCTTGTTCAGCACCAGCGCGAGCTTACTCAAATCGTCCCAGTTGCTGTCTATATCAAGGCGCTCTTTCAGGTTGCCCGTCTGCATAATAGAGTCAGCCGTGGCCGACATCCGGTTAATGCGATTTACCACATAGAGAGCAACGCCCAGGCTCAAGCCGGAAATCAGCCCCAGGATGGCGATAAACACCCAGCTCAGGGAGCGACTTAATGTCTGCGCGCTGTAAAGTTCATCAACATCGCGGGCAACAGTCACAGTCACGCCTTCATCAATAGTCTGCCGGCGTACTAGTACCGCTTTGTGGCCCCAGCCAGGTGCATCCTCGGCAGTAAGCGGAGTGTCGATTTCCAGAATGTCCGCGTCATCTTCTATTACCAGCTTACCCAGTGGACGACTATTTCCGGCTAAAAATTTACCATTTTTATCTGTAATAGCGACCCAGTTTATTAAGTCATTATTCAGGTTTTGTTCTACCAAACCGATAACGGCCTGGCGACCACCACGCTCATATAAAGCCTCGTAAGCCCAAAGCTGGGATAGCGCCGCATTTCTGGCTTCGTCAATTAAAATGTCTTTGTTGGTCACAGACCACAAGTAGATGATAAACGCCATGGCGGCGCCAGAGAGGAGGGTAATCAGCGCACCTACCCGAAAGCTAGAGCTTCGGGTAAATGTGCCTATCGCGATCACGCCAGATTTTCCGAAATCCGGTAACCAGTACCGCGTACAGTTTCGATTAACGGCACGTTAAACGTTTTGTCGACCTTTTGACGAAGTCGACTTATGTGCACATCAATCACATTTGTTTGCGGATCGAAATGATAATTCCACACATGTTCAAGCAACATGCTGCGGGTTACCACCTTGCCACGATTGCGCATCAAACATTCCAGTAACTGAAACTCTTTGGATTGCAACTCAATCTCGGTATCGCCGCGGGTGACTTTCCTGTTAAGCAGATCCAGTGTCAGATCGCCCACTTTTAATGCAGTGGTGGTATCGGCCTGTCGACCCACCAGACCTTCAACCCGTGCCAGCAACTCCTCAACAGCGAAGGGTTTTGTCAGGTAGTCATTGGCGCCTGAGCGCAGGCCCAGAACTTTGTCTTCGACCTGACTTTTGGCGCTGAGTAGTAGCACCGGTGTCGTATCTTCCTGTTCTCTGAGAGACTTCAGAATACTGATACCATCTGTACCTGGCAGCATAATATCCAGAATAATTATATCAAATGTGTCATTGCGCGCCGTCAAAAGACCATCTGAACCATTTTCAACTGCGGTGCAGGTGTGACCGGCAGACTCCAGTCCTTTTTTCACGTGCCCGGCTACCGTGCTATCATCTTCAATAATTAACGCTTTCATGATTCGCCATTCTTCTGTGTGCCCGGAATCCATTTAGGTATTTGTCTTTGCTGATACAGGTAAAATTACCTAAATCGATCACTTAACACGCAAAATCATATCGTCGCTATACGTCATCCCGGGGCAATCTGGCGGACGCATCATAGGGGGTAAAGTTTGGCACCGCGCCGCTACCTGCTATGGCTTGCAACTCCCGCCAATACGATGCGGTCATCAGGTCGCCGTGCATTGATTTAAGCATTGCTTTCAGGTGGCGCTTGCCGACAATAAAATGCTCAAACTGTTCCGGAAATACATCATCCGGCGCCACTGATAATGTATCCATGGCATAGGGATCGTCACTTTTGGGTAATTCCCGAAAGTTGCGGTCTTTCATCAGGCAAATTTCGTCGTAGTCATAAAAAATGACACGGCCTAATCGCGTAATGCCGAAATTTTTATGCAACATATCGCCGGGAAAAATATTGGCAAGAGCTATTTGCTTGATACAGGTGCCAAGTTCATTTATCGCGCTGCGTATTTTTTCCGGATCAGTTTCCTTATCCAGATAAAGGTTGAGTGGCGTCATTTTTCGCTCAATGTAAAGGTGGCTGATAATGAGTTCATCACCTACTATTTTTACACTGGATGCGCAGGTTTCATGGAGCTCCTGCAACAATTCAGGCGCAATGCGCGCCAGCGGAAAGCGAAAGTTGACGTATTCATGGGTGTCAGCCATACGGCCAACGCGGTCAGACATCTTCACCAGTTTATAGCAACTTTTAACGTGGTCGCGGGTGATTTTTTTACTTTCGGCAAATTCATCTTTAATAATTTTAAATACTACACCGTATGAAGGCAGGTGAAACACCATCATAACCAGTCCCCGCGTGCCAGGTGCTGCCTCAAACAGGTCCGTACTGTGCTCCTGATGATGCAGGAAATTTCGGTAAAATACGGTTTTACCATGTTTAAAGTGTCCTAACGCCATATACAATTCGAAGTGCTTCTTATGTGGCAGCAACTCTTGCAGAAAGGCGGCAACTTCAGCCGGATACAGAGTATCGGCCATAAAATAACTGCGGGCGAAGCCAAAGATGATACTCAAATCCTTCCTGTCAGTGAGCAGGGCATCAACAAACAGGGCCTGGCGGGTGCTTGTCTGCAAGGCAATTACAAAAGGCAGAGTTTCATCGGGCATGCATATTCTGCCAATGACATACGCCGCTTTAGAGCGGTAAAAAACAGGCTTTAGCATTTCAACCGCTGTCACGCTGGCCAGTTGCGCAGTAGATAACCGCTGTCGCAATGCAGTCTCCAGATTGCCAATATCACGTGCTTTATCCTCAAAGGGTATATTGAAGCGGTAGATGTGAAAAATGGCCTCATACATTTGCGCGACCGTTGTGGTGGGGTCAAAGCTATTGATAACCTTTTCTCTGTCACGGCCCGGAAGGTAACAACGACTCGGTAGCATGAACATGACACTGTTATCAATTCTCTGGTGTTTGAAAATGCGTCCAATAACTGAGTTATAAAAAGTTTCTGCCAGTTCAAATTGGGGGTGGCCTTCCAGTAATGAAAAGTAAGCCTGCTTCATGGCATGCCAGAATGCGTCATTTTTCTGATGCACGGTAAGGTCATGATAAATATCAGCCACGGCTTCAGACAGGCTTTGCTCGTAAACCGTAATGCGTTCCTTAGAGGCGCGAACGGTTTCCTGCCATTGGCCATTTTCAAACCGCTCCTGCGCCCCCCGGGTGATGCGTGAGAACCACCGGTAGCTTTTGTCGAAATGTTGAATTATCCGAAACGCTATTTTTTGTGCAGGCTGTTGCTCAGCAGGGCTCATGCGCTGATCTCACTATTGAAGGGTACATAGGGTAGTAAACAAAATTGTTGCTTTTTTGACTACCTTGGGTAATTTATTGAGCGGAAATAAAGCCGCCTATGGTTACAGTGTTATACCACAGGGAAGAAGTACAGGGTATATCGTGAGTTTTACTGTTTTAGTGTGTGATGATTCTGCTATTGCCCGCAAGATGGCAATTAAAAGCCTGCCCTCTGCGCTGCAGAAGAATGTTTATCAGGCAGCGGATGGCGAGGAAGCATTGTCGGTACTCAACGCCCGGCGTATAGATCTGCTATTGCTGGATTTAACCATGCCGGTGCTGGATGGGGTTGGTGTGCTGGAGTCAATCAGACAGCACGTGCATGAGGTGTATGTACTGATCATCTCTGGCGATATTCAGCCTCATATGCAGCAAAAAATCCGACAGTTTAATGTACTGGGATTTTTACCTAAGCCAGTGTGTACAACGCAAATGTCGTACACACTGAACCAGTATGGATTGTACTAGTTAGTTGGCATCAGATAAATTTCTCTGACGCTGTTGCGCTGGTGCGCGTCAATGGCAAAGGCAACCGCTTCTGCCACATCTTCTGGTTGTAACTTGTCATCTTTTGCTTCATCAAAAAAAGGTGTGTTCACTACACCCGGGCAAATTGTGGTACAACGACCATTCCACTCTTTCATTTCTTCCGCCAAATTATTGCCAAAACCATATGCGAACCATTTGCTCGCGCCATACACCGACCCCTTGATAGCCCGACGACCAGCGGCTGAGGATGTCATGATAAAGTGACCTTCCGTTTTTCGCAGATGCGGCAAGGTCAGGTTTGCTGTCCACAACAGCGCTTTCACATTAATATCTATTAGTTTATCCCACTCCTGTGGATCACCGTTTTCTGTTCCGGCGGCATTTAAGCCAATCCCTGCGTTAGCAAAAGCCACATCAAGTCGGCCATAGTGAGCGACCGTTTTCTCTACCACCTCTTTTTGCGCATCAAAAGAAGTTGCATCAGCGCTGAACGCAACGGCATTGTCTTGCCCTAACTCTGAAACCAGGCTATTGAGCTTGTCTTCACTGCGCGCCGTGAGTGCTACTTTATGCCCGTTTTTAACCAGCTCCTGGGCAGTCGCACGACCAATGCCACTGGACGCGCCGGTAATGAGTACAATTTTACTTTTTGACATGATGTCCTCCGTAATCAATATACTCACTTTCGCAAATTCGCAGCAGACAGATCATTTTTATCGCCACATCATGACAGCCCTATGAACTTGAAATAACAAAAACGTGACAGCGGGGGAAAGCATGTTGGATAGGCACAGTGTCGCAACGCGTTGGTTTAACGATATTAAGCAAGGTCTGCGCGTTTAGCGGATAGCGTTTGAAATACAAACAAGACGCTGATTACATTTTTTACAGTTTTTATTTGAAACGCGGTTGACAGATAGACGTCTATACGGCAAATTGAAGTCATGAAGACAATAATTAGCACCACCGGCATGATGATGATTACCACCTCAATGAGGGCGGTTGCTGGTTAGTGCACGAAAGTCACACATACCAAAAACCCGCCCTCCAAAGAGAGCGGGTTTTTTTTTACCTGAATGATCTGCCAGATAGGCGATACAAAAAGGAGCGACAAATGAAAGTGTTAAAGTTTGGTGGTTCATCTCTGGCCGATGCCCAACGTTATCTGACTGTGACAGATATTAGTATCGATACACACCAAACCGACGGCGCTGCAGTTGTTTTGTCTGCTCCCAAAGGAGTGACAAATGCACTGGCGTTATTATGCGACCAAGCTGCAGCCAACGAGGATTTTCTGCCGTTATTCGATAAGCTGACCACACTGGTGAGTGGTATTGCTGCTGATCTGCAGGCTGAATTAGACGGGTTTGACTACGAACGTGTTATTACCTTTATCAACGATCAGCTCGCTGCGCTTAAAAAGCAGCTTGATGGTATTCGTTTACTGGGATGTGCGCCAGAGTCTGTTGCAGCGGGCATCTTAAGTATGGGGGAATACATCAGTGTGACCCTCTTCGGGGCAATCTTATCGGCCCGCAATATAAATAATCAGGTGCTGGACCCTGTTAACTACATTCAGGCGCAGGGCGATTTTCTGGATAGTATTGCCGATGTGGCAGTCAGCAAGGCTCGTTTTTCTGATGTACAGCGAGACGGCAGTGTGCTTCTTGTGATGCCGGGTTTTGTCGCTGCAAACGAGCAGGGCCAGAAAGTGACGCTCGGCCGCAATGGCTCGGATTATTCAGCGGCCATTCTGGCCGCGTGCATTGATGCACAAACCTGCGAAATATGGACTGACGTAGATGGGGTCTACAATGCCGATCCCAATCAGGTGGAAGGGGCCATTCTGCTGGACAAGCTGACGTATCAGGAAGCGATGGAATTGTCCTACTTCGGAGCAAAAGTCCTTCATCCAAAAACCATTGGCCCTATCGCTCAGCACCATATTCCCTGCCGCATCAGAAACACCCTCAACCCTGCCGCGCCCGGCACATTAATTTCCAAAGAGGCCAGCGAAACCTGGACGTCAGTTAAAGGTATCTCGCAGTTAGATGACATCACTATGTTTAATGTCGCAGGTCCGGGCCTTAAGGGAATGGTGGGCATGGCTAGCCGGGTTTTTGAGGTTATGTCCAACGCCAATATTTCCATCAGTCTTATCACTCAGTCCAGCTCGGAGTACAGCATCAGCTTTTGTATTGCTGAAAAAGACTCTGATAAAGCGCTGGCGCTGTTGGAAGATGCATTTGCGCTGGAGCTGCAAAATCAGTTATTGGATCCCATCGAAGTGCGCCGTAGTCTGGCGATTGTGACGCTGGTGGGTGACGGCATGCGACACACGAAAGGCCTGGCTGCCCGCTTTTTCAACGCACTGGCGCAGGCACGGGTTAATAATGTCGCTATTGCGCAGGGCTCCTCTGAACGCTCCATATCCACCGTTATTGAAGCGCCCAAAGCGCGTAAAGCGGTACGCGTTATCCATCAGAACTTTTTTTCGAACAGGCATAATATTGATGTTTTTCTGGTGGGCTGCGGTAATGTCGGTACCGAGCTTCTCAGCCAGATTTCACGACAACAACCGGCACTGCTCAAACGCAATGTGCAGCTGAGAGTATACGGTATCGCCAATAGCCGGAAGCTTTTATTAAGCGAGCAGGGGATAGATATCGCCGGCGACTGGGCCGGGCAGCTGTCTGCTTCGCAAAAGGCATTCAGCATCGACACGCTGCGTGAGTTTGTTAACGCAAACAGCCTGGTGAACCCGGTGATTGTTGATTGCACCAGTCACGCCGGAATTGCCAATCAGTACGTAGAAATGATGGAGCAGGGTTTTCACGTGGTGACGCCCAACAAGAAGGCGAATACCGATACCATCGACTACTATCGTCAACTGCGCAAAACAGCGCTTAAAACCAATCGCCAGTATCTTTACGAAACGACGGTGGGCGCAGGGCTCCCGGTAATTGATAATTTGCAGAAGCTGTTTAGCGCCGGTGATGTTCTGCACCGTTTCGAGGGAATTCTTTCGGGCAGTCTGTCTTATGTATTCGGAAAGCTGGAAGAAGGCATGACACTGTCGGAAGCTACGTCTACGGCTAAGCAGAATGGTTATACCGAGCCGGATCCCCGCGATGATTTAAGCGGTATGGACGTAGCCAGGAAGCTGCTGATTATGGCCAGAGAAGCTGATCTAGAGCTTGAATTGTCTGACATCGAGATTGAGTCTGTGCTGCCTGAAGGGTTCGGAGAATCATTCAGCGTTGATGAATTCATGAATGAACTTCCCACCCTTGACGCTGAGTTTGATAAAAAGGTACAGCAGGCTCAGGCGCAGGGTAAAGTTCTGCGCTACATTGGTACTATTGAGCAGGACAAATGCAAAGTCAGCATTCAGGCGGTGACCCAGGATCATCCGCTGGCTGCGGTGAAAGATGGCGAAAATGCCCTTGCTATCAGCAGCGATTACTATCAACCTATCCCTTATGTTATTCGTGGTTATGGGGCCGGCGGAACAGTGACAGCAGCGGGAGTGTTTGCTGATATCTTGCGGACAATGCCATGGAAGCAAATAAACGGTTGAGGATGATTGCATGAGTGATTCAGGTAGCCAGAGCAGCGCATTTGCGCCGGCATCAATTGGTAATGTCAGTCTGGGCTATGATGTTCTGGGGGCAGCCATTGAGCCAATAGACGGTACTCGGCTGGGCGATGAAGTGGTGGTTAAGGCTGCCAGTCAGTTCAGCCTCACTGTGACCGGTCCTTTTGGCCACAAGTTGCCGGACAATGTGAACCAGAATATCGTGACACACTGCTACGAGCATTTTATTGAGGCCTGCGTAAAGTACGGTCATCAAACCCATTCGGTAGCCATGACGCTGCACAAGAATTTGCCAGTTGGCAGTGGCCTTGGCTCAAGCGCCAGCTCCATCGTGGCAGCCCTCAGTGCGCTGAACAGTCATTTCGGTCACCCCTTTGATAAAAATGCGATGTTATTGATGATGGGGGAAATGGAAGGGCAAATCAGTGGCAGTATTCATTATGATAATGTGGCGCCCTGTTATCTGGGGGGGATGACGTTGATGAGCGGAAAATCGCGTCCGGTTTCGCTTTCATTGCCCGTTTTTAAAAACTGGTACTGGGCGATCTGTTATTCGGGAATCAGTGTTTCCACCTCTGCAGCTCGTGAGATCTTACCTGACAGCGTATCGGTTCCAACCGCACTGGCCTTTGGTCGGCAGCTTGGTGTGTTTGTCCATGCGCTACATACGCAGGATGAGTCACTTGCGGCCAGTGTGATGCAGGATGTTATCGCAGAGCCATTTCGCAAGCAGTTACTCCCCGGGTTTGATGATGCCAGAGATTATTGTCTGGCCAACGGCGCGTTAGCGTTTGGTATTTCGGGGTCTGGGCCAACGGTTTTTGCAGCTTGTCCGGATAAGCCGACCGCAGAAGCATTAACGCAATGGCTGGACCAGCATTATAAGCAAAACGAAGATGGCTTTAGCCACGTATGTTGTATTCCCGATGTGGGTGCACAGGAACAGCAAGGGTAATTGATAAGTGGAATTAGTTAATTTAAAAGATGCCAGTGATACGGCTTCATTCTCTCAGGCAATTGTAAGAGGGTTGGGTAAAAATCAGGGCCTGTACTTTCCCACCGCTATTCCGAAGCTGGCCAATATGGAACAACTGCTTCAAAAGCCATTTGTCGAGCGCAGTATCGAAATTCTTCATGCGCTGATTGGCGATGAACTGGGTGAGGGTGTTTTGCAGGATGTTGTCGAGCAGGCCTTTACGTTTCCGGCCCCAGTGGAAAAAGTCTCGGATGATATCTATACCCTGGAGCTTTTTCACGGGCCTACGCTGGCGTTCAAAGATTTTGGCGGACGCTTCATGGCACAGTGTCTGTCGCGCATTCTGGACGGTAAACCGGTCACCATTTTAACGGCAACGTCCGGCGATACCGGTGCTGCAGTTGCCCATGCATTTCACGGCATAGAGAATATCAACGTCGTCATTTTGTTTCCGGATGGCAAGATTAGTCCGTTGCAGGAAAAGCTATTCTCGACATTAGGTGACAATATTCACACTGTGGCCATTGACGGTGATTTTGATGATTGCCAAGCCTTAGTTAAACGCGCCTTTGACGACAAACAGGTTCGTGATGAGCTGCATCTTAACTCGGCCAACTCAATCAACATCAGTCGGCTTCTGGCACAGGTTTGCTATTATTTTGAGGCCGTTAGCCAAATTCCTGAAAACGAAAGGGAGCATCTGGTTATCTCTGTTCCCAGCGGTAATTTTGGTAATCTGACCGCAGGACTTATCGCGCAGGCCATGGGCATGCCGGTAAAACGCTTTATTGCGGCAACGAATCTTAACGATACCGTGCCGCGCTACCTGAGGACCGGAGAGTGGGAGCCGAAGAAAACGGTTGCCACTATGTCCAATGCCATGGATGTCAGCCAGCCAAATAACTGGCCTCGCATTGAGGGGTTAATCGAGCGCGGATTTGTGAACAAAGACGTGCTCAAGGGCGAGTCAATTGACGAACAGTACACACAAATGGCACTGCGCCAACTTGCTCAGGCTGGCTACACCAGTGAACCCCACGCGGCTATTGCATATCGCTCGGTGAGTCATGATCTGGCACCGGGCGAGAAAGGCTTGTTTCTGGGCACGGCGCATCCGGCAAAATTTCGTGAGACAGTAGAAAATGTGCTCGGGCAGCCTATCAGTCTGCCTAAAGTGCTGGCAGATGTGGCAGGTGAAGATAGCCTGGCGAAACAACTTCCGGCCGATTACGAAACACTCAAGAAGCATATTTTCGACACTCTCAAGGGGCATGCGTGAACTGGGAGGATGTCTTAGGCGCAGAAAAGCAAAAGCCATACTTTCAGTCATTGATGAGGCGCGTAGAAGAGGCACGTCAAAGTGGCAAGACGATATATCCTGCCCGTGAGGATGTTTTTAATGCGCTTACATTGACCCCTTTTGATGATGTGAAGGTCGTGATACTTGGCCAGGATCCATACCATGGGCCGGACCAGGCTCACGGATTATGTTTTTCAGTGCAAACCGGCGTTGCCACGCCGCCCTCACTGAAAAATATATACAAGGAACTGGCGCAGGATATTGATGGTTTTACTACACCTGTGCACGGTGATCTAACCCGTTGGGCCCGGCAGGGCATTTTACTGCTCAATACAGTGCTGACTGTTGAGCAGGGAAATGCTCATAGCCATGCAAAATGGGGGTGGGAAACACTGACTGACCAGATTATTCAGGCAGTCAGCGATCATAAGCAGGGCGTCGTTTTTTTGCTTTGGGGCAGTCATGCTCAGAAGAAAGGCAAGAATATAGATAAATCAAAGCATCATGTGCTTACTGCGCCGCACCCATCCCCACTTTCCGCTCATCGCGGATTTTTGGGTTGCAGACATTTTTCCAAGACAAACGCACTGTTACGTGAGCAGGGTGAATCTGACATCATCTGGCAGGTGTAAAGTTGACAAATCCGAAGCATGGGCAGCTTGAATTTTAATCTATATTGAAAAAGTGTGCGTAAACATTTTAGTCGCAATTTAAAAAATTGAAATGGGTTAAAAACACCCCTATAGTGAAGTTCAGGGACAAAGTCTGCAATGCTATCGCATGAGGGGCTCGCAGTGCGTCCTGAAAACCGCATACGCGTTTTATCTGTAAGTCAGGGAAAGGAAGACAATCATGAAAAAAGTAATAGCCGTAACAGTTCTACTTTGCACGTCGCCATTTGCAGTGGCGAGCACAAATTCAGCGACCTGCGGTGAATCCTCTCAGTGGCAAGATACCGGCTTTGAACTAGCCAGCAAAGGTAAGGCCGCGACAGAATTTTACGCATTGGCAAAACAATGCAACGGTAGTGTGTCGAAATCGGAGGAAGCGGCCTTTGTTAAAGGTTACATGGCCGGAATCCAGACGTTTTGTAACTACGAAAATGGCTTCGAGCTAGGTAAAGAAAATGCATCAGTTCCAAACATTTGCCCGAAAAGCATGTTGGATGAAATCGCGCAAGGCTATAAGGACGGCAAGGCCCATCAAGACAGGCGCTTAAACGATATTCTTAGCACTGATACAGTTGGCATCGTTCCTCGCTACAATGTTCCTTTCAGTAGTGGCAGGTAGTAATCGTTAGATTATGAAAAAGCGCCTGAAAGGCGCTTTTTTTGTGGCTGCAGATTGTTGCGTTACAGCCAGGCGAGCCGCTTTAAGAGTAAATACGACTTATAAAAAATGGTAAGCGTTACTGGCAGTCGCAACCTTATGGGTTGCTGTGTCGGTTTTCATTTTCTCTGAAAGCCCCTCAATCCACTTGCGTACCAAACAATATCTTCATTCCGCTTCCCGACAACTGTCTAACTTTCTACCTAAAGCGAGGTCTGCCCCAATCAGCATACTGCTTGTTCAAGACACTGCTGGTAGAGATCAGCCTTCGCTGTTAACGACAGGGTAATTAATAAAAAGTAAAAAATGTGGCTTTTGAATCCAACCTTTGATGGCCTGCCTGCTACTAACAAACAACGTATCAAAAAGCGGAATTGTGATGAGAGTACTATTGCTGGCAGGTTTATGGGTATCTGCGATGAATATCGCGTTTGCAGATGAAGTGAAGGCGCTGGATCAGAGCCCGCTGAACTTCAGACAGCTAGAAAAGACCATCAATCAGCAAGTAGCCCGAGAAAGCGTGCCGTCAGTGTCGTTTGCGCTGATTCATCGTAATAACGTCGTGTTCAGTCATCAGGCCGGCGTATTAAAGGCAAATGAAAATACGCCCGTGACAGACCGGACAATTTATGAAGTAGCCTCACTGAGCAAACCGGTTTTCGCTACAGCAGTGCTCAGGCTGGCAGAGCAGGGGCTTCTTGACCTGGATAAACCGCTTTATCAATACCTGCCCTTCAATGAGCTGGAAAAAACAGATAGGTCTTATCGCGCTGTTACCGCCCGAATGGTGTTATCGCATACATCCGGATTTCCTAACTGGCGATGGTTTGATAAGCCCCCTGAATCGGCCAGCATCACTCGTGGGGATATGTATATGAAAGCTACACCCGGGGAGTTTACCTATTCGGGTGAGGCGTTTCATTATCTGGCCCGCGTTGTGATGAAGCTGACTAATTCAGATGAAAAAACGCTGGAAAAGGTGCTAACTGAGCTGGTACCGATTAACGATAATAATGACATTTTCTGGACCTGGGACGATGCGTTAGCGCAACGAAAAGCCTTTGGACACAAGAAAGGAGTGCCTACAGACCGGGAGTGGCCTGTGTCCTTTCCCGATGACAAGCCTGATAGAATAGGGGTGGCCGGCAGACTTCATACGAATGCCGAAACATACGCCCATTTTCTTAGTGCACTGTACAGCGGACAATATATTAATAGCTGGTCATTGATGGAAATGCTCACTGTACAATCTGCTGTTCCACCAGATTCTTATGATTATAAAAATAATCACCTGATAGGCTGGGGGCTCGGAATTGCGTTAGGGGCTTCTGAATTTGGCAGCCGACATGTTCACGGCGGCAATAACGGAGATTTCCAATCTGGCTTCACGGTTTATCGATTTGGTGAGCTTGGCTTTGTCTTTGTCACAAACGGGGACGACGGTGAGCGACTGCACCGGTTATTTGAGTCGATCATAAAACATGGCACGCAATAGCCAGCGAAGAGACTCCTACCTCCTTTATGCAGGCACTTTTATAAAACGCAGATGCAGACGTCTGGCAGCCAAACAACTGTTTACGCCTTGCTAAAAAGTAACTGCATCTGAATCAGCAGTGTTTAGCCTGATATACAGGCATGTTTTATCTGCTTCAGACTTATCGCGCAATCATGCTAGTGTCGTAAAACAAAAAACGGCCATTTGATACCAAATGGCCGTTCCTCATTTTATCTTTGCATGGTCTCAAGCTCGTATTCAAAACCGGCGTCGATTTCGGCGAGCTCTTTTTCTAGTCTGTATCTATCCTGTAAGGCTTCGATTTCTCTCCACTTTCGCTTTTTGCTTTTGGTTTTTGCTGGCGTTGCTTCGATGTCTAGCATGGAAAATAGATCTGACTTATCCACGAGGATCTCCTTTTATTTACCACTTACAACAGTGACAGAGCGACTCTATCTCTTCCTCTGTTCAATTTTGTATCACAGCTACATTGAAAATAAAATAAAAAAGTTTACTTTTTATTAACAAAGTGTGACGTTTCCGTGACAGGGTCGATAAAGGGAGGGGAAGGGCAGCGCAACTGCGTCTACCCGATAGTTAAGAAAGAAATGATGACCTACTTTAGTGCATTCGCGCGCTGAAAGTGAGCAATCAACTGCTGCGTTGATGCATCAAATTTCTCACTGCTCGCGTCGCCGTTTATGCCATCAAGAACTTGATTACCAAGAACTTTTCCTAACTCTACGCCCCACTGGTCAAATGAATTGACCTGCCAGATGGCACCCTGAACGAACACCTTGTGTTCATATAGAGCAACCAGCGAGCCAAGAACTTCAGGCGTCAGGGAATTAAACAGCAAAGTATTGCTGGGCTTGTTGCCAGGCATCGTTTTGTGCTGAGCAATGGCCTTTCGTGTGGCTTCATCCATGTCGGTATCAGATAAGTCGGCATAACATTCGTCAAATGTTTTGCCCTGCATCAGAGCCTGCGTCTGACCAAAACAGTTCGACGCAAGCATCGCATGATGTGTGTCGTCCTGATTAGGTACGTTCAACGGAAGCATGAAGTCGGCGGGTATAAGCGACGTACCCTGATGAATCAACTGATGAAAGCTATGCTGACCGTTTGTTCCTTCACTTCCCCAAATGATAGGGCCTGTCTCATAGTCCACGACATCGCCTTGCTGCGTAACCTGCTTGCCGTTACTTTCCATATCCAGTTGCTGAACATAAGCAGGTAAACCGCGCAGATAATGATAATACGGCAGTAACACGTGGGATTGCGCGCCAAAAAAGTTTCTGTACCAAATACCCAGCATTGCCATAATTACGGGCATATTGGACTCAAGGGGCGCCTCGCAAAAATGCTTATCCATTGCATGCGCACCTTTAAGCAGGCTGTGGAAATGATCAAACCCTAAAGACAGGCAAATTGGCAAACCGATAGCAGACCACAGGGAGTAGCGACCACCAACCCAGTCCCACATCGGAAAAATATTGTCCTTTGCTATGCCAAATTCTGTTGCAGCTTTCACATTGGAAGAAACGGCCACAAAATGTTTGGCGATATCTTTTTGCGCAGCGCCGTTGCCTAAAAACCAGCTTTTTGCTGTTTTGGTATTTTGCAGCGTTTCCTGGGTAGAAAAGGATTTTGACGACATCACGATCAGTGTTTCTTCATGATCAACACCTGCCAGCACGTCATTGATGTGGCATCCATCCACATTCGCCACAAAATGCACTTTTACGCCTTCGTGCTGATAGGGCTTCAACGCCTCTGTCATAATCTTAGGGCCCAAAAACGAGCCGCCAATGCCGATAGCTACGATGTCTTTTATCGGCTTACTGGTATATCCTTTGTGCTCACCGCTATGAACCGATTCGGTGAAGGCACGCATTTTATCCAGCGTGGCTTTGACCTCCGGCATAACATCTTCACCGTCGACATACACCGGTTCATCAGTAAGATTACGCAAAGCCGTATGTAATACCGCCCGGCCTTCAGTCTGATTAATGGGTTGTCCACTGAACATCGCATCACGCTGCTGTTCTACTTTGCCAGCGCGCGCCAATGACATTAATCCGCTCATAACCTCATCGGTGACTCTGTTTTTTGAATAATCGAGAAACAGGCCACAGGTTTCAGTTTGCATTTTTTCAGCCCGCCGCGGATCCGCCTTAAACCAATCACGCATGTGGGTATCTTTTACTGATTCAACAAGGGTTTTCAGATGTTGCCATTCTGGCTGGTGGGTAAGAGAACTCATGAGCAAATCCTGCTTTATAGCGTTTAAACAAAAAAGGTTACACTATGACACAGCGTAACCTTTTTACTATATTAAATGTAGTATTATATTAAAATTAGACGTCCAGTTTTTGCTTCAAAACATCTTCTAACTTCACCTGGTCGGCGGCAAAGTTTCTGATACCTTCAGCCAGCTTTTGTGTCGCCATGGCGTCTTCATTCATCATCCAGCGAAACTCAATTTCTTCAATTTTATCGCCTGGTGTTTTGCTACTTCCCTCATCCTTTAACTGGCGCGGTAATTCAGCTGTCTCGTTGGCCAGTTCCTCCAGAAGAGCAGGACTGATGGTGAGTCTGTCACATCCGGCTAATGCCTGAATCTCGCCAATATTTCTGAAGCTTGCACCCATTACTACCGTGCTGTAGCCGTACTCTTTGTAATAGTTGTAAATTTCAGTGACCGATTGTACACCTGGATCTTCTTGGGCGGTGTATTCTTTTTTATCTGTATTGGCTTTATACCAGTCCAGAATGCGACCTACAAAAGGAGATATCAGAAACACGCCCGCTTCTGCACAGGCTCTGGCCTGAGCAAAGTTGAACAATAATGTCAGGTTACAATGTATACCTTTTTTCTCCAGCTCCTCGGCGGCCCGGATACCTTCCCATGTTGAAGCAATTTTTATCAGAATGCGTGACTTATCAATACCTTCATCAGCGTACAGTTCAATCAGGCGCTCTGCTTTTTCTATGGTTGCTGCAGTATCAAATGATAAGCGGGCATCAACCTCAGTAGAAATACGGCCGGGAACCGATGAGGAGATTTCTTTGCCGATAAGCACAGAGAGTTTGTCGGCGGCATCTACGAGCTGCTGATCAGCATCCTTTGACTGCAGTTTTGCCCATGCCACTGCATCGTCAATAATCTCTTTATAGTGCGGCAGGCTGGCTGCTTTTAAAAGCAGAGACGGGTTGGTTGTCGCATCGACTGGCTGGTACTTTTTGATCGCTTCAATATCGCCGGTATCGGCAACCACGGTTGTCATTTCACGAAGTGCTTCTAACTGATTACTCATAGTTCTCTCTGAATTAGTCAAAAAAATGCAATAGACGAAGTTAACGGATAACCCGTATCGGTTCGTTTTACTTAACCCTTCAGGGCATGTGCGTTGTAGGGTTATTATGGTCAGAATCTTAAAGCAGATCGCAAAAATCTTTTCCTGAGGATCTGCATGACCACTATAAAATCTTATCTAACGTATTATCCAAATTGGGGTTATTTAATGCTATTCAACCAAATAATTGATTAGGATGATAAATTTTTTCGTCTTTAAACACTTTATCTAAAAACATAGACTACCCGCATTATTTAAATTAGGAATGACATTATGTTAGTTGTGGTATCGCCCGCTAAAAATCTTGATTACGACTCGCCGGTGCCGGCAGATAAATCTACACAACCGGAACTCATGGAAGATGCGCAGCAGCTGGTCGAGCGCTGTAAGCACCTTTCTCCGGCTGATTTGTCCTCATTAATGGGGATCAGCGATAAGCTGGCGGTACTCAATGCCAATCGTTTTGCAGAATTTTCTACACCGTTTACTCCGGAAAATGCGCGTCAGGCGCTTTTTGCCTTCAATGGTGATGTTTATACCGGGCTGGATGCTTACTCGTTAAACGACAATGACATCAGCTATGCACAGCGTCATTTGCGGATATTGTCCGGCTTGTATGGCGTTCTGCGACCACTGGATTTGATGCAGCCGTACCGGCTCGAGATGGGTACGAAGCTTGATTCCGAGAAAGGTAAGGATTTGTACGCGTTTTGGGACAACACTATTACTGAGAATCTGAATCAGGCACTCAAAGAGCAAGGTGATAATGTGCTGGTTAACCTGGCCTCCAATGAGTACTTCAAATCTGTGAAGAAAAAAGCGTTGGACGCAATGATTGTCACGCCGCAGTTCAAAGACAAAAAGAACGGCCAGTACAAGGTAATCAGCTTTTATGCAAAAAAAGCCAGAGGATTAATGGCCCGTTATATTATCGAAAACCAGGTTGAAGATGTGGCAGGTCTCAAAGCGTTTGATGAGCAAGGTTATTATTTCAGTGAAGAACAAAGCTCTGACACGGACCTGGTCTTTTTAAGAGAAGAGCAGAAGTAACCAAATAAGGCACAGCGTGCTGCATTCGCTGCGCATGCTGTGCCGGTCAGGTTTACCCATCTTGCTTAAGGGCAATACGGGCGCGTTCAAGCTTGTATATCCGGTAAAGATAACCCAGCGGCACGAACACGGTGCCGATAATTAGTAATGATCTGACGATGCCACCTGTCGCTGGCGTATAGAACCCCCACCAAATGAATAACATTGTTATACTCGTAGCGAGGGTGAATACGACGTCACTGTAAAACCGGAACCGATGAACGTATAGGCGTTTCATGTATCATCACCGCTCTTTTAACCACCGCAAATGACTGCGAAATGACAATACAGTGGTTCATGATAACAATGGTCTGGCTGACACTGGATTAACACAACAGGCGCCAAACGTGGCAATATACTTGTTGAACGAATACGAAGCATAGCGTGTTCGGTAACAGCACTGAACTGTACAAAAGACGGGATATTAGTCGGTAAATAACTTCTGCTGAAATTTTAATGTACGGGTGGTTTCACCGCGTTGTAGTGAGATAGAAAAGCGGTAGGTATCTGCGTTTTCAAATGGAAAAGTCGCCAGATAGTAAATTGCTTTACCCTCTGTGACTTTTTTAAAACGTAGTGGCTGAGCGTTGCCCAGTAAATTAGTCGCTGTACCTGATACGGCAACATTTTGCGCTTCAAGCGTCTCATTATTCAATACTGAGAGATTAACCAATGCGCTGTATTTACTGCGCACAATGTCATATTGATTGGCGACTTCCGGCGTCAGAAATGACGTATTCACCACTATATAATGGACATCCCACTGACCCAGTGTCATTTTTTGCTCGGCCTGACTGAACCATGGAGCAAGCAATAAAACGAGCGTAAACATTAGTCGGGGCAGTGCGATGTTTCCATATTTCATCGTGGTCTCACTATTTTGATTGTAAGGTTAGTACAAACCAAAGGTATCCTGGATTAGCAGCTGTATAAATTGTAGTGCAATAATGGCTACCAGCACCGAAAGATCCAGACCGCCGATAGGTGGAATAACCTTTCTGATTGGAGCCAGAAACGGCTCGGTCAACTGGTGTAATACATACTCAATAGGACTGCTGCCCTGGGAGATCCAACTCAAAATCGCGCGAAGTATCAGCACCCAGAATATTAATGAGAAGGTTTCTTTGACCACATCAATGATGGCCAGAAAAAACACGGCCAGCGGGTTACTCAGGCCTGAACCAAATACAAATGATAGTGTTGCCAATTTGGCAAATGCGACCAGCACCGCTAGCACAAAGGTGGCGGTATCAAACCGCCCCAATGAAGGAATGATGCGGCGCAGCGGGCCCACGATGGGGTGGGTTGCTTTTACCACAAACTGGCTCAGAGGGTTGTAAAAGTCTGCATGAACCAACTGTAGCCACAATCGTAAAATCACTACCATCAGGTACAGATTGAAGAGGGTAGAGATAAGAAATACCGATGCGCTCATCTAACACGTCCTGCTAAAAGTTATAGTTGTTTGGCCATTTCTTCGGCGCGGTCGACCGCCGCACGCATTGCTTTGGCAACGATGTCAGACAGTCCTTCGTCAATCAGTGTATTTACGGCCGCTGCAGTTGTGCCCCCTTTTGAGGTCACCTGCGCACGTAATTCACTTAATTCCAGATCCGGGTTATTGCAAACCATTTCTGCGGCGCCCAGCATAGCTTGCTGGACCATCAGTCGGGCGGCCTCTTTATCAAAACCCATATTCATTGCTTCTTCCTGCATTGCCTGCAGGAACAGGAAAAAATAAGCCGGGCTGGAACCAGCAGCAGCAATGACACCGTTAATATCATCTTCTTTTTCGGCCCAGACCGTCTCGCCCACACCGTTCATCATGTCTTCTACATATTGACGGTCTTCGTCACTGATACTCTCATCAGCATACAGGCCCGACATTCCCTTGCCTAACAGACTTGGCGTATTGGGCATTACTCTTACTACCGGATAATCACCACCCAGCATTTCTTTTAATCGAGAAACCGGCAGACCGGCAGCAATAGAAATAAACAGCTTTCCTTCCAGGTCGTTATTTTCGCGTAACGCTTTACACATATCACCCATGACCTGGGGTTTGACGGATAAAACAATAGCATCAGCAAACGCACAGGCATCATCGTTTGACACCGTAGTCTGAATCCCGAACTCTTCTTCAAGCTTTTCAAGGCGTGGGGCAGTTGGATTACTGGCAAGGATGTGCGCACTGTCGTAACCAGAATGAATCAGGCCACTGATGATGCTACGGCTCATGTTACCTGCGCCAATAAAAGCAAGTTTTCTCTGTTGCATAGGGATCCTTATCGGTTAATTGAAAATCACGTGATAATTTATCCGCGCCGGGCACCAAAAATTGCCGTGCCCACGCGCACCATGGTAGAACCGTGAGCGATAGCCGCTTCCAAATCACCACTCATACCTACGGATAGGGTATCAAAATTGCTCAGCTTTGTATGGTAATGGCCGAATAATTCTGCCAGTTGCTCAAGTGTATCGTTTTGCTGTGCTTCGGTTACATCAGCCTGCGGAATCGCCATGATTCCCCGTAAGCATAAGTTTTTAAACTGCTGAATCTGTTCGACAAGTTCGGGAAGCTGCTCTGCGCCGATGCCGGATTTGGAGGACTCATCGTCCAGATTTAATTGAATACAAACGTTAAGCGGCGCAAGATGCGAGGGGCGCTGCTCATTCAATCGGCGGGCAATTTTCATTCTGTCGACTGACTGCACCCAGTCAAAATGCGCTGCCACAAGACGGGTTTTATTTGACTGAATGGGACCTACCATGTGCCACTGAATATCATCAAGTTCAGTCAGTGCCTGAATTTTTTCAACGCCTTCCTGAATATAATTTTCGCCAAACAAACGTTGTCCCGCTTCATACGCTTGCCTGATATCAGATACCGGTTTTGTCTTTGATACCGCTAGTAATTGAACGGAATTTGAAGGACGATGAGAGCGAGCAGTCGCCTGATCTATCCGCTCGTGGGCTAACTTCAGTCGTTCTGCTATTGTTTGCATTGTGCACCTAACGATTTGGAGAAGTAGTCGTGGATATTACCGAACTTTTAGCGTTCAGTGTTAAGAATAACGCATCAGACTTGCACCTGTCAGCGGGCTTGCCGCCAATTATTCGTGTGGATGGCCAGATGCGCCGCCTTAATATCCCGGAGCTGGATCATAAACAGGTACACAGCCTGATTTATGAGATCATGAACGATGCCCAGCGCAAGGAATACGAAGAAAACCTTGAGGTCGATTTTTCCTTTGAGGTAAAAGATTTATCCCGCTTCAGGGTTAACGCGTTTGTTCAGAATCGTGGGGCAGCAGCGGTACTTCGGACCATCCCGTCGCGGGTCTTGTCGTTAGACGAGTTAGGTGCGCCGGATATTTTCAAACAGATTATTGATCAGCCCACCGGCCTGGTACTGGTGACCGGTGCCACCGGGTCGGGTAAAAGTACCACGCTGGCGGCCATGATCGACCACATCAACAACTTCAAACGTGATCACATTCTGACCATTGAAGACCCCATCGAATTTGTGCATGAAAACAAGCTCAGCCTGATTAACCAGCGAGAAGTACATCGCGATACCCGTAGTTTTAATAACGCACTGCGCTCAGCATTGCGTGAAGATCCTGATGTTATTCTGGTGGGCGAATTGCGGGATCTGGAAACCATTCGCCTGGCCATGTCGGCCGCTGAAACCGGTCACCTGGTATTCGGAACCCTGCATACCAACTCTGCCCCCAAGACCATTGACCGTATTATCGATGTGTTCCCGGCGGAAGAAAAATCAATGATTCGATCCATGTTGTCAGAATCACTGCGCGCGGTTATCTCACAAACGTTATTACAAAAATCCGGGGGAGGGCGAATTGCTGCGCACGAAATTATGCTAGGTGTGCCGGCGATCCGTAACCTTATCCGTGAAGATAAGGTGCCGCAGATGTATTCTGTGATACAGACCGGTCAGGCGCAGGGAATGCAGACTATGGACCAATGTCTGCAGCGACTGGTTGCAAAGGGACTGGTGTCGCAGCAGGATGCCAGTTCCAAAGCTATTGATAAGTAAAAGAGGAACTGACGGTGTTAACTGATTATTTGCAACAAGCCACCGAGCAGGGTGCGTCGGATATTTTCATCACAACCGGCTTTCCGGTCAGCGCTAAAATTAACGGCCAGCTCACCCCCCTTGATGATCATACGCTTTCTCCCGAGGATGCCAGAAGCCTGGTTCATAGCGTGATGGAACAGCGCTACATCGATGAGCTGGATTCGACCAAAGAGGCTAATTTCGCTGTGGGCTTGGACGGTATCGGCCGTTTTCGGTGCAGTGCTTTCTGGCAGCGTGATTCAATCGGTATGGTCGTGCGTCGGATTGTGACCGAAATTCCAAAAGTCGACGATCTGGGCCTGCCGCCGATTCTCAAAGATGTGATTATGAGCAAGCGGGGCCTGATTCTGATGGTGGGTGCGACCGGTACGGGTAAATCCACATCACTGGCTGCCCTTATTGATCATCGGAACCATAACTCCCGCGGACATATCCTGACTATTGAGGATCCGATCGAATTCGTGCATCAGCATGGTAGCTGCGTGGTCACGCAACGCGAGGTTGGCGTCGATACACAATCTTTTGATGAGGCGCTGAAAAGCTCATTGCGCCAGGCACCGGATGTCATTCTGTTGGGCGAGATCCGCTCCATGGAGACGATGGAGTATGCCATGTCCTTTGCCGATACGGGTCACTTGTGTGTGGCAACGCTGCACGCCAATAACGCCAATCAGGCAATTGAACGTATCATGCACCTGGCCCCGCGTGAACTGCACGACAAGTTGCTCTTTGATTTAAGTCTTAACCTGCGTGCTATTGTGGCGCAGCAACTGGTACCGAACAAAGACGGTGGCAGGGTTGCCGCAATCGAGATTTTGCTCAACACCCCGTTTATCCGGGAACTGATTCAAAATGACAGAATTGGTGAGCTCAAAGAAGCGATGAAGAAAAGTAAAGAGGCGGGTATGCAGACATTTGATATGGCTTTGTACGAGCTGTATCAGAACGGCGATATCGAGCTTGAGCAGGCACTACATCATGCGGATTCACCGAATGATCTTCGTCTGATGATTAAGCTGGATTCTGATAATGGGGCGAGTCTTGGTTCCTTAAGTGATGTTTCTATTGATATGGACTGATCATGGAAAAATTATTCGGAAGTGATGACCAGTTTCTTATCCAGCGTCTGCGAAGCGAGCTGGAAGAAGCAGGCATTCCTTATCTGATGAAAAACCAGTATGTTGCCGGAGCAGTAGGCGAGCTGCCCTGGCAGGATATTCAGCAGGAAGTGTGGCTGGTCGATGAAAGCTGGAGCCATCGAGCCAGCAAAGTGGTAGAGAGTCTGAGTTATAACGGCACGTGTTTTTGTGAAAACTCTGACTGGCAGTGTGATCAGTGCCAGGAAATCAATGAGGGTGCCTTTGCTATCTGTTGGCAGTGCCAGGCACCTAAACCAGAGCCCTGTGAGCACTACTTGGCGGCGAAAGCCGCGGGTGAAAAAGACTGAGAACTGAGCTTACTGATACTGATTTTCTGCCCAGCTGGTGAATATCACGCAGGCGGACACACTATCAACTTTGTCTTTCGTCAGCTTTTTGTACCCACCCAGTTCAAAGAGCATCGCTTTAGCATCGGCGGTAGATAGCCGCTCGTCCCAGGTTTCCACCGGACGTCGGAAACGGCCGTGCAGCCGGTTGGCAAACTTTTTAGCGCGCTGGGTGACTTCCTGTTCGGTGCCATCCATGTTCAACGGTAATCCTACAACTACAAGGTCGGGTTCCCACTGTGTATAGAGTGTTTCAACCTGCTGCCAGTCCGGAATACCGTCTTTGGCCTTAAGTGCGGGCAGCGGGGATGCTGTTGCAGTAATTTCCTGACCAACCGCCACACCAATACTTTTTGTGCCGAAATCAAAGGCCAGTATTGTGCGCTGACCTGTCTCACGCATGGCCAACACCGGGGGTGAGCTGCCACACATCAATTCCCAGCTTATTAACAGCTGCCTGCCATTTCTCATGTATAGGCAGATTAAACAGAATATCCGTGTCTGCTTCTATAGTCAGCCATGCATTTTCCTGCAGTTCTTTTTCCAGCTGCCCGGCGGACCATCCGGCATAGCCCAGCGCGATGACTGATTTATCCGGACCTGCATTGGTTCCTATCGCTGTCAGAATATCTTTGGAGGTGGTAACCACCACATTATCTGCCAATGTCAGACTTGAGCCCCACTGGCCCTGGTCAGAATGAAGGACAAAGCCGCGCTCCTGACTGACCGGGCCGCCGGCAAGAATAATCTGTTCACGTTTATCCTCAGCAACCTCAATCTCTTTATCCGTTTGCTCAAGAAGCTGTTTAAGTGTCATCGTGGACGGTTGATTGATAACGATACCCATTGCACCTTCATCATTGTGTTCACAAATATAGGTGAGCGACCGTTCAAAGTACGGGTCGTCAAGCGAAGGCATCGCAATGAGGAGGTGATTTTGTAAACTCTTAAGCTCTGTCATAAATTGACTCTCTGTTATTGCTTAAGACGACGCTCAATGGCATCAAACAGCATCGCCATAATATTGATATCAAAACTGGCTTCTATTTCTCTTACGCAGGTGGGGCTGGTAACGTTTATTTCGGTAACCTTATCACCGATAACATCGAGACCGACAAACATTAAGCCGTGAGACTTAACCACCGGTGCAATTTTTTCAGCCACTTTTTTGTCTTGCTCACTTAGCGGCTGGGGACGACCCGTACCACCGGCGGCAAGATTACCCCGTGTCTCGCCTTTTCCTGGCAACCGTGCTAACGCATAGGGCACCACTTCACCGTCAACGATAAGAATTCGCTTATCACCATCGGTAATTTCGGGTAGATACTTTTGCGCCATCATGTAACGCTGACCTTTCGCCGTCAGCGTTTCAATGACCACCCCAAGATTATTGCCGTCTTCCTTTATCCGAAAGATAGAGTTGCCGCCCATGCCATCTAATGGCTTGCAGATAATATCGTTATGCTTAGCGTGAAAAGCCTTGATGCGCTCGCTGTCGCTACTCACCAGCGTATCGGGAATAAGATCGCCAAACCACGCCGTAAACAATTTTTCATTGTAGTCACGTAGCGCCTGCGGGTTATTAACCACAAGCGCCCCGTCTTTTTCAGCCAGAGATAAAATCTGCGTCGCGTACAGAAATTCGCTGTCAAAAGGAGGATCTTTACGCATCAACAGTACGTCAATATCGCCCAGCGCCATAACCTGTGGCGCTTCCAGAGAATAAAAATCTTCAGTCGTATCCTGTACTGTGACACGACGAACTGTGCCCATAGGTTTGCCATTATCCAGATAAAGACTGCTCATCTCCAGATAGAGCAGGGTGGCCCCGCGACGCTGCGCCTCAAGCATCATGGCAAAACTGGTATCTTTATGCGGTTTAATAGTGGCAATGGGATCCATTACCACACCAACGGAATAGCTCATGGCTGTCTCAACTTAATCATATAGTGAACGGAATATGGCGCCCGCCCTCACTTTTTCAAGTTCGCGGTACACCAATGCTTGCTAAATATCGCCGTGGATACCCTGAAGTAAGCTTATGCTGGCAATCGCCGCGGTTTCGGTGCGCAGTATACGTGGCCCCATATTGACAGCACCGTATCCCCCCTCTTGAGCCTGGTGAACTTCCTGCTCGCTTAAGCCGCCTTCAGGGCCGATAAGCAAACGGTAACCCTGGGTTTTATAAGGCGTCTTGCTAAAACCACTTTGAGCGACCGGACTCAGGACCAGTCGATGCTGCTGTGTCGATGCCGATAAAAACTGGCTGAGCTCCTGAACCGGATGCAGCACGGGTAAGCGGTTACGCCCGCTTTGTTCACACGCGCCAATGATGACTTTTTGCCACTGAGCAAATTTTTTCTCCCAGCGCTTTTGATCCAGCTTTACTGTGCATCGCTCGGTAATCACCGGCGTAATTTCGGTAACACCCAGTTCAACACTTTTCTGTAGCACCGTCTCCATCCGATCGCCCTTGGAAATGCCCTGGGCCAAATGGATAGGCAGCGCTGACTCGGTAGAGAGTGACAGGCAGGCGTCAATTTCAACCATCACCTCTTTTCTCGAAACGCTGATTATTTGCCCGCTGTATTCATTCCCGTCGCCGTTAAATAATACGACTGGCTGATTAGCTTTCATTCTTAGCACCGTGCTGGCGTGATGCGCCGCATCGGCAGATAGTGGAAACTCCTGGTCCAGAGGGACATGATCCGGATGATAAAAGCGGGGAATTCGCATAATTCTCATTATTTTAGAAAAAGTGCGCCTATAATAACGAGGAAGGCCCGGCAGAAGCAATCTTCACCGGGCCTGTCATCAATGCAACTATGCTGTCAGTAACAGATAAACTGGTTTAATTAACAGATACTGCCTTTGACGCCGCTTTTTTCGGCAACGTAACGATATTCTGGGGTATGTGCTGAGCGTTAGTCTGCGCAGCATGACGCCTTGCGTGAACGGTATTTTCGCCTTTATCCGCGGTTAAAGCATAAATAAGCAATAGGGATACAATGACAAAAAGCACTGTAAGAAATAACATTGTAATAATCCTTTCTTTTCGTTGAACAACGAAGTTTTCCAAACTGAAAACGTGATCGAATCCCACTTCGAAAACCTGTTTGGATATCTCAATAACCCGAACAGCGCATCCCTTGGCTTGGGGAATTGAGAAGACTAATTATAGGAAAATCAGCCGCTATATACCAGTAATTACCACAGTGGGGTTGTCAGTTTTTTACGTTCTTTATTAAAATCAGCGTGTTGCAAAGTGGAAGCGCAAACGCGTTATCTATATACGTTGCGAGCGCGTTCTTAGTGCATTATTAGGCGAGAAAAATGACAGGTTGTCGATTACGTCAACTATACATTGGTATAAATCTTATTTAATCATCAACATAACTCATTGCAAGGACACTACCTTCCTTGCTAGGTTATTCTCAAGTATCACACTTTTTGGGAAATACCTGTATGGAAGAAAAGCTTAAGCTGTTTACCGCAGATGACATTGAAATGTATGTCAACGATTACGCCATTCCGTGGGCGATTAATATCGCCATGGCGATTATTATCTATTTGGTGGGCCGTCTGGTTGTGGGCATTGTTATGTCGATGTTCCGCCGGGTCATGGCCAAGTCAAAATATGACGAAATGCTAATTAATTTTGTTGAGTCTATTTTGGGCGCCATTCTGATGCTCTTTGTCATCGTCGCCTCGCTCAACGAATTGGGAGTGGATACCACCTCTCTGGTGGCTATCGTCGGTGCCGCAGGGCTTGCTATTGGTCTGTCACTGCAGGACTCGCTTAAGAACTTTGCTGCCGGTGTTATGTTACTGGTCTTCAAACCGTTTAAAGCCGGTAACTTCGTTGAAGCAGCGGGGACTACAGGGGTCGTGCAGAAGATAGGTATATTCCATACCACCATGACGTCTTTGGATAATAAAGAAATTACGATTCCGAACTCGAATATCTACGATGACAACATCACCAACTATTCTGCTAAAGAAACGCGCCGTGCAGATATGGTGTTTGGTATCGGCTACGATGATGATCTACGTAAAGCCAAGCGTATCCTCGAGGAGATGCTGGCTGCCGATGAGCGAGTGCTCGAAGACCCTGCGCCGGCTGTTGGTGTTATGGAGTTAGGCGACAGCAGTGTGAACTTTACCGTTCGCCCCTGGGTCAATGCTTCAGACCTGCTGGTTTTCAAATGGGAGTTTACTGAGAATGTGAAGCTTCGGTTTGATGAAGAAGGCATTTCCATTCCTTACCCGCAAATGGATGTACACTTTTTCAAAGAGGCAGACAACACGCAGCAGAAACCTGCCGCCTCGTCTGCCGGTTCGCAGGAGACATCACCAGGCGCGTGATTATCTTCATCTAAAAAAAACACCGCAACATTGCGGTGTTTTTTTATGCCGTTCATACCGCTATGGTTATCGACGGCAGTTGGGACGCTTGCCGGTTTGTTCATACACATTAAGCGCTTGCGACATGTTTGCCTGCAGGTTCTCAATACGGGTCTGTGGCGCAGGGTGGGTAGACATCAGTTCGGGCGGACGTTGTCCTCCACTGGCAGCTTCCATATTCTTCCATAATTCAACTGACTGACGTGGGTTAAAACCCGCTTCGGCCATTAACTGCAAACCTATTAAATCTGCTTCTGATTCATGAGCGCGACTGTAAGGCAATTGCACGCCAACCTGCACACCCAGTCCGATCGCAGCCATTATCGGCCCGGTCTGTGGTACTTCGTTGGCAGCCAGAATCTGGCCTACGGCTTGCGTACCCACATTGATAAGTGCACCTTGCGACATGCGCTCATTACGGTGCTCGGCAATAACATGACCTATTTCGTGGCCAATCACCGCGGCTAACTGGTCCTGGTTCTGAGCAACCTCCATTAGTCCGGTATAAACGCCAATCTTACCGCCTGGCAGCGCAAAGGCATTCACCTGATCTTCATCAAAGACAACGACCTCCCACTGACCATCGTAAACAGACTTTGGTACGAAGGGCGTCAGACTGTCAGCAATACATTCCACATATTGGTTTTTCACCGGCTGACGGGAAACATTTTGCTTTTGCTTCATATCTGTAAATGCCTGTTCTCCCATTTGCGCGAGCTGGTCAGAAGAAAACAGTAAAACCTGATTACGTCCTGTAGGCGATGTAGCACACGCCACGACAGCCAGAGTTAGTGCGGCAACCAGTATCGACTTTACCCGTCCTGACATAGATGTTTCCTCAATTTTGTTAGGTTTTTCAATGTGTTTTAAGACGAGTTTACTGTGAGGTGTGCACTGACACCAGTCTTAATCACAGATAACATTGTCTATTCCTGCAAGCTTATATGTCTGGCGGTGACACACAGTTTACTTCTGCTGACAAACAATCGCTGAAAAAGGCGCTCATCTGCTAGCAAGATTTATGCATCGATACCTATGAATACTTTGTCTCATGACATTTTTGTCACAACGCGCTAAGCTAGAGCCATAACTGGCATCAGCGTTATCAGCGCAGCCTCGCAATTGTATTAATGCGTTTAAAACAGAGGCTGGGGTCCGGATAGCATTCGTATTCGTGACTTTTTCTGTGCGCAAAAAGCTGAGCCATCAACAGCATAAGAGAGCGAAATGGCAGAACAAATTGTTGTAAGTGGGGTGGGGGTCTGGAATCCGGAATTTACCATCACCAACGAAGAGCTGGTAAATAGTTATAATACCTGGGCAAATTCGTATAACGAAGTGCACAAGGCACAAATCGAAAATGGCGAGCTTACTGCAAAGCCACTTTCCAGCGCAGAGTTTATTGAAAAGGCCTCGGGTATAAAGCAACGCTATATCTACCAGAAAGACGGCGCTCTTGATATCGACAGAATGCGCCCGAACATTCCTGAACGTGACGAGAACACCTTAAGTGATCAGGCACAAATAGCGGTAGCGGCGGCCAAAAAGGCACTGGCTGAAGCTAATAAGTCTGCTTCAGATGTTGATGCTGTTATTGTTTCCTGTGCATACACGCAGCGGGCCTACCCGGCGATTGCCATCGAGGTACAGCAGGAACTGGGGATCGATGGATTCGGTTTTGATATGCTCGTGGCATGTTCAGCAGCGACATTCGGCATGCACCGGGCTTATGAAATGATTGCGTCGGGCAATGCCCGCTGTGTACTGGTTATCAATCCGGAACTGGTCTCCCCACAGATCAATTATACTGACCGGGACAGTCACTTTATTTTTGGCGATGTTGCCACTGCTACTGTGCTGGAAAGTGCAGAAACCGCCTCAGCGGAGCATGTGTATGAGGTGCTCAGCACAAAGGCACTGACGAAGTACTCAAGCAATATCCGTTCGAATTTCGGCTATATGTCTCGTGCTAACGATGTGGATCCCTACGGACCGGATAAATTGTTTCATCAGGCGGGACGCAAAGTATTTAAAGAGGTTTGCCCGTTGGCAGCTGAACACATAGAGCAGCATCTGGCAAAGCATGAGCTGACGCCTGCAAACGTTCAGCGCTGGTGGCTGCATCAGGCAAATATCAATATGAATACACTGATATGCAAGCGGCTATTGGGCCGTGAAGCATCAGCCGAAGAAGCCCCTATCGTACTTGATGAGTATGCTAATACCGCTTCAGCGGGCTCAGTCATCGCATTCGGGTTACATCACAAAGATCTTAAATCCGGCGACTACGGTGTGCTGTGTTCATTTGGAGCGGGTTACTCTATCGGCAGCCTGGTACTGAAAAAGCGATAAATTACCTTAGCCTGGTACACTAATAATAGGGATGTAGATGATTGCGGATATCGGCTATGGCATGAATGCGTTAGGTTACCTGACGCTTCTGTTGTTGTTATTTACGGTTCGTAAATCAGGGTTAGCCAAGTATCTTCTGATGCTGGCCTCTATGGTTACTTTTGCCTGGTCACTGAGCTTTGTAACCGTATTATTTGGTCCTATCAGCATGCCGCGTCTGCTTAACGCAGACACCTTTAAAATGCTGGTATGGTTACTCTTTCTTGCCAGTTGCTTGCGCGAAGACTTTGTGAGTCTGTGGCGGGTGCTCAGTCGCCCTGTCACGGCGGTAATATTGACGCCGCCGATCCTTACGCTGGTCCTCCCCCAAATCCTCCCAGTGGCCGCTTCTACGCATTTTCTGCTAATGACAATCCTGTCGCTGGAAGTGCTGGTGCTGCTTGAAGTACTGTACCGTCAGGCCGGCAAGGACCGTTGGGCATATAAACCGCTGGTTATCTATCTCGGGGCGATTCATTTATTCGAGTTTTTTACTTACATGAATGCAACGATGGTTAATCAGGTGGGGCTGGGATATATCGCCGCACGAGGATATGTTTATCTGATGTTGTTGCCGCTTTTAGTGGTGGCAATCCGGCGTATTAAGCACTGGGGAGTCGATATTTTTATCTCCAGGCAGGTGGTATTACACAGCTCAATGTTGGTAGTGGCCGGTGTATTTCTCTCCGTGGTCGCGCTGGCAGGGTATGCGGTGAACTATTTTGGTGGCAGCTGGGGCGCGACCATTCAGATACTTTTCTTTGCATTATCGCTGACCATGTTGGGCGCAGTGATCATGTCCAACAGCCTGCGCAACAGAGCCAAGGTCTTTATTGCCAAACACTTTTTTGCCAATCAGTTTGATTACCGTGTGGAGTGGGTCAAGCTGACCAAGGCGCTGACTTCTCAGACCGACAGCATTAATGATGTGTACAACAACGCACTGATAGGCACATGCGAGGCGGTAAATTATGAAAACGGGGTGCTGGTCAAGGTGGCGGGCAGCAATGTAGAAGAAGTGGCCCGCCGCGGACATGCTGTGTTGAGCGATGATGATAAAGTCATACTCAGACATCTTGTGCCGTTTTGCGCCACCACTAACTGGCTGGTGGATCTTCAGGAGTATCAGGTCAACCCGTTTAATTACGAAGGGCTTCATCTTGACAGAAGCGTGGTTGCAAACAGTCACTTTCACCTGGTAGTCCCCTTTTTTGAACAGGAAAAAATCTGGGGCTTTGCACTGCTCAGCTCAACCGATGAAAAAGTGAACCTGAACTGGGAAGTCAGAGATTATCTGCATGCTGTCAGTGAGCAGGTAACCACGTATATCCTGCACAGCGAAGCCGCCAAAGCGGTGGCAGAAAATGCGCAATTTGCAGCGTTTAGCCGGATGTCGGCGTTTGTATTACACGATTTGAAAAACGTGATGGCACAAATCGATCTGATTCTTTGTAATGCAGAACAGCATAAGAATAACCCTGAGTTTATTGATGATACGTTCGAGACATTGCATTACACCAAGGCCAGAATGGACAAGATGCTGCGTGAGCTTAATGAAAAGAAAGTGGATGAAAAGGGCCTGGATTCAGCGCAGACATTATCCATCATCATCGCGCAGGTTATCGATGCTCGCTGCCAATCGCTAAAGCCTTTGCCGCAATTAACTGTAGACGAAGAATTCCAGGTTGTTGTCGATGCGGACAAATTCGCCAATGTCATTTATCATCTGATTAGTAACGCCCAACAGGCCACGGATGATGCTGGTAGGGTAACAGTCTGTTTGTGTGTCGATCACAGTGAACACAAGCAACTTGTGAAGATCACAGATACAGGATGTGGCATGGATGAGCAATTTATCGCAGAACGTTTATTTAAGCCTTTTGATACTACGAAAGGTAACGCAGGGATGGGGATTGGCGCTTACGACGCCAAGCAGTATATGGCTTCTCTGGGAGGTCGTCTGACAGTGGAAAGCGAGGTAGGGAAAGGAAGCTGGTTCACGCTGGAATTTCCACTGGATTAGCCCGGATAACGAATAAAAAATATAAGGTATGTCAATGACGGATACGATACTGGTTGTAGATGATGATCTTGGGATCCAGAAACAACTCAAATGGAGTTTCACAGATTACAATGTAGTGTTTGCCGATGATCGCAGCTCTGCTATCGCGCAGTTACGTCGCCACGAGCCCAAGGTAGTCACGTTGGATTTGGGTCTGCCACCCGATCCGGCCAATGCCTCGGAAGGGCTTAAGACACTCGAGGAAATTATTGCACTTGCACCTCGCACCAAAGTCATTGTGGTAACAGGAAATAACGATAAAGAGAACGCGTTAAAAGCCATTGAGCTGGGCGCTTACGACTTTTATCAGAAACCTATCGATTCAGATACTATTAAGCTTCTGGTGCACCGCGCACAAAATCTGGCCAAACTTGAAGATGAAAACCGGATTCTGGCGAAAGCGCGTCCGGGGATGGGCAAAATCATCGGCAACAGTGAAGCGATTCAGGCTGTAGTCAGACGCGCTGAAAAAATCGCCAATACGGACATCAGTACCTTACTGCAAGGGGAAAGTGGTACAGGTAAAGAGGTATTTGCCAGAAGTATCCATGATCACAGCCCGAGAAAGGATAAGCCATTTGTGGCAATCAACTGTGCATCTATTCCCGAAAACCTGCTGGAAAGTGAACTTTTCGGATACGAAAAGGGCGCGTTTACCGGCGCGAACAAAACCACGCTGGGTAAAATAGAAACTGCGCAAGGCGGCACATTGTTCCTTGATGAAATCGGCGACATGCCACTGGGCCTGCAGGCTAAGATGCTGCGTTTTCTTCAGGAACGGGTCATTGAACGTGTGGGCGGACGCAGCGAAATTCCGGTTGATATTCGTGTCATATGCGCAACCCACCGTGACCTGCAAAATATGGTGGCAGAAGAAAGCTTCCGGGAAGATTTGTATTATCGAATCGGCGAAATTCCTATCATGATCCCACCACTTAGAGAGCGCGATCAGGATATCATTCTTCTGGCCCGAACCTTTTTAAATCAATATCGCGAAGAGTTTAACGCCAAGGCGAAAAGCTTCAGCGATGGTGCGATTAATGCCATGCTGGCGCATCGCTGGCCGGGCAATATTCGCGAGCTGCAAAACAAGCTTAAATCTGCTGTGATTATGGCAGAGGGCAGTTTAGTGCATGCAGAAGATCTTGGGTTAATGGAGCCGGCACAGGGCGCGGAGCCAGAAACCCTTAACCTGCGCGAAGTGCGGGAATTGGCTGAGAGCAGGGCGATTCGTCGTGCTTATCAGACGGCAGATAAAAATATGTCAAAAACGGCTGAGCTACTGGGTGTGACCCGACCCACGCTTTATTCACTGATTGATAAGTACCATCTTGAAGATGTGAAAACCGGCGCCTGAGCAAAAAACTTACGGAATCCCCCCGCTTTATGCGGGGTTTTTTATTCATAAGGCCAGGTGATGGAAGCCGTGTTGTTTAATGATGTAGCAATATTCACTGACGATAATTTATAGCGTCCCGCCAGCGGATTAGCAGGCGCCGAAATTGGTTTGTCGCTGATGGTGGCTTCCAACAGTCCTACCCAGCAATCACGGCCTGAGAGCTTGGCCGCATATAGGCAATCATCCATAATCGAGAAAGCCTGTTCCCACTGCATTTTGAAGGGTTGTTGGATATCCAGTGGAAAGGCGCAAAAGCCGATACTGCAGGTTGCAGATATTCGGGCCCCATCCTCAAGTTCAAAAATATGCGATTTTACAGCCTGCCGGAATCGCTCAATTAATGCTGCCATTTTTGTCCGGCAAGACTGACGACAAATAATTAAAAACTCTTCGCCGCCCCAGCGAATTTGTAGATCTGTATCGCGAAACACATCACTGATAATACGGGTGAATTGCACCAGGAAGCGATCACCACTTAAATGACCGTGTTCATCATTTATCGCCTTGAAGTAATCAATATCGATGAGGAAACAGAGCAAATCTGACTGTCCCTCATCAGCCTCGGCATGAGTCGCAGTGTAAGCAAACTGCGCACGCTTCAACTCACCCGGCAGGCGCGATTTAAGATAATAACGGTTGTACAGACCGGTCAGCGGATCGCGCAGACTGGCGTCTTCCAGCGTTTTATAGGCGTCTTTAAGTTGCTTGTTTTTTTGCTCAAGCTCGGCGGTGCGCGCTTTTACTTCCCGTTTTAGCAGCAAATTCTGTCTGCGGTGGTTATACCGGCTATAGAGCAGAAAAAGGAACATCAGCAGCGAAACCAGCGAGCCGAGAATCAGCATATTGCGAAGATTACGCTGCTCTGCACGGGCAAGCTCTATGGCTTTGTCACGCTTTAACGTATCAATGGATTCGGCCTGGCGCTCTACCTGTAATTGTGCACTTTGCTGCAACAGTGGCTGTATACGAAGTTCGTCTACCAGAGATGTGCTCAGCTTTTGACTTTTTTCTTGCGCCTGATAGGCCCACCGATAGTTTTTCATTTGAAAAAGTAGGTCCGCTTTTTCCCGCAAAAACTCGGCCTGCATCCCTATCTGGCCATATTTTTGTGCAAGCTCCTGACCTTGCCTTATATGCATCAGCGCCTCTTCATGCGCATCAGTCATTCGCATTGCCTGCGCATGAACCAGATGGAGTTCAAGCTGGAGGGGGACAATGTCCCGTTGCAGTGCAAAATCCATGGCTTGCGATATGGCTTTCATACCATCGCTGACATTGCCTTCCCTGACTGCTGCAAGTCCAATCAGGCTATGGGTAAGGTGCATTTCTGCCGATGCATTCATGCCGGCAAACACGCTAAGGGCATTAGCAAACCAGCCTTTAGCTTCAGCATAGTTTGCCTGCCTGAGCATCAATTTACCTTTGCTGATGTATGCTTCGCCAAGAAAAAATGAGTTAGGGAGTTGCTTAAGTGTTTCTACTGCATCTTTTAAATACTGACGCGCCATCTGGTATTGCTCAAGCTGCATGTAAGCGGTGCCAACATAATACAGCGCTCTGCCAACGACAGCAGGTTCCTGACTGACGGGCTCTTCTTTCAACACGTGCTGAAGCAGAGCCAGGGCGGGTTCAAAGCGGCCCTGGCTAATCAGAATGCCACTGACAATAACTTTCTGTTCCGCCTGGCCGGATGCATCCTCTAATATCTGATAGGTATTCAGGGCCAGATAAGCATACTCCAGAGCATCTGAAAATTCACAACGCGCCCGGTGCAAGCGGGCTAGCTCAGAATAGACCGACGCCTTGGGTGCCGGGTTTTCCAGCGTACTGAACAGTTCAAGCGACCGCTCAAAAGCGATCAGAGATTCATCGTAAGCACTTTGTAAGCGTGAAAAGCGACCTTTGTAAAAGTAAGCGGCTGCCAGCGCTTCGGTATGCGCGTCGCCGGTAAACGCATCAATCAGTCCGTCTAGCTGAGTACTTGCTTCAAGGGGCTTACCGCTTTGGAATTGAGATATAACAGGATCTATCTGGCCGCACTCGCTACTGCTACACGTTAAAGGTAACATTGCAGTTGCTTGGTTTACCTGAGTAAGTGTCAGGCAAATACTGACTAGGATACAGCGAGTCGCGTTCATCCGGCCTTAAAGTTTTAGGTGTATGGCAGGCTCCAGCTCATATTATAAGCTTTGAATATTTCATTCAATCACTTATTGCTTGCCCCAGCCACCAGTTTGCGATTAAGGGGTTGGGTCGTAAGTTAAATCCATGATATCGCCAAATTTACAGGCTCGTTCAACCCAAATTCTTATTAGCCGGGAGCGGGATACACCGGTTTGTTCACTAAGCTGGCTCAGTTTATCAATAGTGCTTTCATTAAGGCTGAAAGTGGCCCGGCGCCTGGCTGAACAAACGGTCACAGGTAGCAGCAAAGGCGGGCCTGACAGGCTATCGGGTATCGCTGGAAGTGGCAGCCGGCGTTCGCCAGCTGCATAATGTTGCGCACCATCAATAAACGTTTCTACTGAAACGTCCAGCGCTTTAGCTGACTGCGTGGATCGTTTGAGACTGCACAGGCCCATGCCCCTTTTCCTCTTTGCTACGAGCGACCAGCTCATCAAATATACTGCGAATTTCGATTGCCGCTTTACCCGTTGGCTCGCTTTCCACCACTGATTTTCCTGATTCTTCAGAATCGTCATAGATGTTGCGGCTATATGTCACAGAGTTGAGGACCGGGATCTCAAAAGAGCGACAGACCTCTTTTGCTTCCAGAATCCGGCTGGCTAATGAAGGAAGAGAAGGGCACTGGGTAACCACAAACGCGGCATTCATTTTCGGATTTACCATCTTGCACGTCGCCAGCAGATCTTCCATATGTGGTACGGTTTTTAAATCCCGTCGCTTAGGGCGCAAGGGGATGAGTATGTGGTCGGCAACGGCCATAGAAGAGCGTAAAGCCAGATTATCCTGACCACCACAATCAATGACCACATAATCATAATGTTGTCTGAGACTAAGTAAATCGTTACGGATTTTGCCATAGAGCTGTACGCAGTTGATTGGTGCTAGCCCCTCACTGGCATTTCGTTCCTGGATCCAGTCTGATGTTGTGCGTTGGGGGTCGCAGTCAACAATCAGTACGCTGGAGCTTTTTTCTGTGCGCAGGTAAACAGCGATATTCTGAGCCAGACAACTCTTACCGCTACCTCCTTTTTCACCACCCACAAGAATTATCATATATGCAGTCCTCAATGTTTATGCACCGACATCATTATCAAAAATGTGCACATTGGTATGACTGAAAAAGCGAACAGTTAATTGCGCCGGCTTTGGTACAACAGGTTCGGTAACCCCGCTATCTTTCAGCGTAAAGCTGGGGAAGACCGGAGGCTTTGCGTCACGGGCTTTCGCGCCGTTTTGCCTTTTTCAAAACGTGTAACTGATACTATCTGCTGAACAATGATCTGTTCAGTAAATGAGCAGATGTAGACTATCGTATTTGATGTGTGGTTCACGCATGAAGGTCGATAGCTGAATATTAAAAGTCATACCTATCCTGACGTTAATGGGGAAAGCGCTAAATCATGATAAACTTCGTATATGCATCGCATCGCCCATTTTGTAAGGAGATTCTGTTGAAATGTTGTAAATTCCTATCCGCCTGCCTGCTGTTATTTTCTTCGGCTGTATTTGCGACAGACTTTACTGACAACCTGAAGGCTTTCCGTCAGTTATATGAAGCAGAGCTGGGCAGTGTCAAACCGTGTCAGGAAACACGGTTACAGCGCTATGCAGTGTGTGCGAACACACTGAGAAGTGATGGCAATGGTCCGTTTATTCTGCACCACGGTGCACCGACCCAAAATGTCGCAGTACTTTTTCATGGTTTAAGTGACTCACCGTATTTCATGCGTGCGATAGCGGCGAATCTCCATGCAAACGGCTTTACCGTGATTGTTCCGTTGTTGCCCGGACATGGCTTAAGGGATGCTGACGATGATATGGAAGACCGGCAGCTTGCAGAGCGCTGGCAACGCCATGTTGATGACATCATGGGGCTGGCGGATAAGTTTGGCGACGATAAGTTCATTGGCGGCTTCTCAACTGGTGGTGCGTTGGCGGTAGATCAGTATCTGGACGATCCCGAGGAGATAGCCGGAATCATGTTATTCTCCGGGGCGCTGGCATTAACAGACAACGCCGAATCCATGTGGAAGATATGGGGGATTAAAACCCTTGCCAGCTGGATTGACGGTCACTATGAAACGCATGGCCCCAACCCTTATAAATATCCTTCCGTTGCCGGTTTTGCGGGCCTGGAGCTTATGGATATCATCGATAGTATCCGCACCCGACTTGAAGCAGGTAAGCGTATAAAAGTGCCTCTTTTTGTCGCCCATTCGCAGGCTGATGGCACCACCCCCATTTCAGGCGTTCGTTCGCTGCTTGCTAACGCTGAAGCTACCAATACATTTTTTGAAATCGATGAAGACTATGACCTGTGTCATGCTGATCTTCCACTAAATAGTAAGCTGGTTGCAGATATGCATTTTAAGACCAGCATGGTTAATCGAAATGAGCGTTGCGCCGTGCCTAAAGCCAACCCGCTATACCGTCAGATGATGTTCATGCTAAATGCATTTATTGATGCGAATACGAAAAAAGGCGCGACCCAATACGATATAAACAGACCGGCGCCAATTGAGTTGCCCAAGCCACCTGCCGGTCTGACACAACGCGATACGAAAAAGGATGACTTAAAATAAAAAAAGCGCCCGCAACATGTGGGCGCTTTTTTCGTTTTAACCTGTACGTTTAATGGTTATTTTTGACGAGCCGCATAGCGCTCTACTTCAGACCACACGCGCAAAAAGTTCTCGCCCAGCAGTTTCACAATGTCTTCATCGCTGTAACCACGATTCAGCAGACCCTGAACCAAGTTCGGATACGCGGCCACGTCTTTTAAATCAGTAGGCAGGGAATCGCCCACACCGTCGAAATCCGAACCGATCCCAACATGGTCAATGCCAATCAATTCAACTACATGATCAATATGGTCTAATACTTCATCCAGTGAAGAATAAGGATAAGGATTTTCTTCACGGTACTGCTTTTCGAATTCATCAATATCAGCTTTGGTATTTTCCTGTTTACGTAAAAAGGCATTGGTGGCCTTTGCCAGGCCATCGCGCCACTGACGGGCTTCCTTACTGACAAACCCTGAGCCGAAGTTAATCATGACGATGCCGCCATTTTCACCTAGCTGCTTGATCATCTCATCACTCATATTTCGCTCAAAACCCGGCGTGAAATTTCTCAATGACGAGTGAGAGGCAATAACGGGCGTCTTAGTTTGTGCAATGACCTGATGAAATGCATCATCGGAGACGTGAGAAATATCAATCAACATGCCGATGTCATTCATGGCTGTTACCAGTTTTTTTCCGAATGGACTGAGACCTTTCCACTGGCGGCGCAAGTCGTAAGAAGAATCACTGATGTGGTTAGACTGTGAGTGCGCAAGGGTAATATAACGAATACCGCGCTTGTAAAAATGCTCCAGATTGGCCATGTCGCCTTGTATGGGGGAACCATTCTCCATTCCCATAGGCAGTGAGATCAGACCTTTTTTAAACTGCTTACGTACGTCTTCAACGCTCGTGGCAATGGCAAATTTGTCCGGAGCCCGGTAAACCATCGCCTCAACCAAATCGATAAGCTGGTGTGCAAGTTGTGTAGACTCTGGAGAGTTGTCCATAGACGCCGGTACATATACAGACATAAACGGCGCGTTAAGACCGCCGGCGCGTGCGCGAGGATAATCAAAGTCTCCGCCGTCGGTCGCCTCGGTAACATCAACCCAGTTGTCATGTACACGATAAGGGACATCAATATGGCCATCCACAATGATGTTTTCCTGGGCCAGCTTGTTGGCTTTGTCGGAAACATCGATGGCGTGGGCGAATGTCGCTGACACTCCCAGCGCCAGGGCTACGGCCGTTCTCACAACACAGTGCCTTAAAGACATAACAGTTCCTTTTTTATTGTAATAAGTTACAGGCGTCAGACGCCGGTGAAATTGTGCAGATTTTATATTGCCATGACGCCGTCCTGTTTCCAACAACGGGATAGTGGCCCAATGCGCGCAACGCCCTTAACTGAAAAAGTTGTGTGAATTGCTTGTCATAAAAAGTTAAAACTTGATATGGTTCTGTCGCGTGACTTACGCCCGTAAATACGGGATACTGACCGCCTCTGTCTGTTTCATGCCGGTTTCAGGCACCTGTCAGGGCAGGGCGATTGTTGAAGTAAATAATGTGGTAATTATCCTCATCTGAATAATACGTCGAAAAACGTTCAGGCGCAGACATGTATATGTGCACCGTGGTAACCACGTGGGCGAACGCAAATAATTACCACCCTTAACTGTTACGAGAAAAGATTATGGCGATTAACTACATCCCGCTAGATAAAGAAAAACATAAAAACACGAAATTAGCGGTGAACAATACCTTTGCGTTTGCAAAGAATACTCACCTGGCCGCGGCATCTATCAAAGAGTATGCGCAACTGGCTTCTACCATGCCTATCGTGTTCATCAGAGATCCTAAATCAGAGCGCTTCCATTCTGTTGCCATGCTGGGCATGGAGCAGGGTCAGAACCTGTTCTTAGCGACAGACCGCTGGAAGGGCCCGCACGTTCCTATGAATGTTATGCGCTATCCTTTTGATGTTCGTCCAGAAGGCGACAAGCTGGGTATCTACATTGACGAAAATGCAGAGATGCTGGGTGACGAAGGTCAGCCACTATTCACAGATGCTGGCGAACCGTCTGATTTCCTGAAAAACCGTCAGGAGTTTCTGGGTGAGCTGGCGAACAGCGAAATGATGACCCAGCGCTTCATCAAGCAGGTGACAGAACTGGATCTGCTCGAAGAAGTGCAAATTCGTCTTGTGTACCAGAACAACCAGCAACGTAATGTGACTGGTATGCTGAGCATCAACGAGAAAAAACTGTTGGAGCTGCCTGAAGAGAAGGTACTTGAACTTCATAAAGCCGGTTTCCTGGGTGCGATGTATGCAATGATGCTTTCATTAGGACAGCTTAATCGTCTGGTAGAACTGTCTAAAGATACTGAGAATCCAATTCAGAGCATGCAGATGAGCGTTGTGAAAAAAGAAGAAGCGCAAGAAGAAGCGACTGCGCAATAATCATCAGTAAACATAGTAAAAAACGGGCTGCAATGGCCCGTTTTTTTATTTATTTAAATTTTTTTGCATTTATTTTCCCCTCTCCCTTTCAAACCTGTACTTTTTTTAACCTTATTTTCAATGGCTTCACGCACTTACTGTATGTAAAACCAGTTAAATGCCAGACCTGACGCGGTCTCCAGCACAGTTTTTTGCTTGACAGTGGGAACGTTCCCTACCTAAACTGTCAATCAGTGGGTAAAAGTGGCAAATTGTGGATCAAGTGATTATGGATTTGCAGAACGGCACTCGATAAAACAAGAAAAACACAGCAAAAAATAAAAAAGGCTAGGGGAATGTTCCGCGGCGCTAATGCAATCAATCTGGACGCAAAGGGAAGGTTGGCTATACCAACAAAATACCGTCAACCTTTACTGGATGATTGTAACGGACAGCTAGTCTGCACCATAGATACACAACAAAGTTGTTTGCTGCTTTACCCACTTCCCGAATGGGAAGAAATTGAGCTTAAGCTCAGTAAATTCTCAAGTATGGTCCCCGCTGAACGTCGGATGCAGCGCTTACTGTTAGGCTATGCCACAGAAGGCGAAATGGATAAAAGCGGGCGATTTCTTCTTTCTTCTCCTTTACGCCAACACGCTAAACTTAATAAAGAAGTGATGTTAGTCGGGCAGCTTAATAAGTTTGAGATATGGGATGCCGATATCTGGGCAGCGCAAATTGATGCTGATATGCATACCGAGCGCGAAGGTAGTTTTGAGCTGACAGAACGTTTACAGGATTTTTCTTTATGACCAGTGAACTGGCTCACATTTCAGTGTTGCTTAATGAATGCATCGAGGGGCTGGCAATTGACCCTGACGGCATTTACGTGGATGCGACATTCGGACGCGGTGGTCATTCTGCAAAAATCCTTGAACAACTATCGCCACAGGGGCGTCTTATCGCTTTTGATCGTGATCCGCAGGCCATTAAAGCGGCTGAACGTTTTGCTGATGATAAGCGCTTTACCATTATTCATGAGCCGTTTTCAGAAATGGAAAATCAGCTTACTGAGATGGGCCTGGCAGGACAAATCAATGGCGTGCTCATGGATCTCGGCGTGTCTTCTCCGCAATTAGATGATGCCAGCCGCGGATTCAGCTTTTTACGCGATGGCCCGTTAGACATGCGCATGGATACCTCCCGTGGCGTCAGTGCAGCGCAGTGGCTGAACAATGCTGAAGAGCAGGATATCGCTCAGGTCATCAAAGAGTTCGGTGAAGAAAAGTTCGGTAAGCGTATCGCCCACGCTATTGTGAACCGTCGTCAGACGGCGCCATTAAGCCGTACAGCAGAATTAGCAGCACTGATTGATGAAGCGGTCCCGGTAAAAGATAAATACAAACATCCCGCTACGCGCGCCTTTCAGGGCATCCGGATTTATATTAATGCGGAGCTTGAACAGCTTCGGGTTGGTCTTAAATGCGCCGTCGCCGTGTTAGGGCCCAAAGGACGATTAGCCGTAATTTCGTTCCATTCGCTGGAAGACCGTCTCGTCAAACGTTTTATAAAAGAGCAGAGCAAAGGAAAAGCGGTACCGCATAATTTACCGGTAACACAAGCCGAAATAGATGCGGATAAAGTCCTCAAGCCCATCGGCAAGGCAATAAAGCCGTCAGATGAAGAGATAAAACAGAATGTGCGCTCACGCAGTTCGGTACTTCGGGTGGCAGAAAAGCTATGAGTTCCCAACGGCAGGATGCCCCCGAAGGCCAGTTACATCTGGCCTATCTACTGCTCGCTGATTTAACCCGCAATAAACTGCGGGTTTTGTTGTATTTAATGGTTATCGCTTCGGCGTTCGCGGTGATCCTTTCCAGTCACCATAATCGGCAGCAAAATATTGCTTTAGAAAAACTAATGCAAGAGCGTGATGAGCTGGATGTTCAGTGGCGCAATCTGGTGTTGGAGCAACGTGCACTCACCGAGCACAACCGAATTGAAGCCATGGTTGAAAAACAGCTTGATATGCATCGTCCGGGCGCTGAAGAAGAAGTGGTGGTAAGAATAAAATGAGTCGCCAGATAAACACATCAAAAAAGCGTAGTCGCGGCGCCCGTCAGAATGTAAAACCCAGTATGGTTCACTGGCGTTTTTTGACGGTTATGGGCGCGGTGGCGCTGGTATTTGTAGCCATTGCAGTGCGCGCCGCGTATATCCAGGTCATCTCGCCGGATAATTTGATTGAACAGGGCGACAGCCGTACCCTGCGTACCCGCAACATGCCCACCTATCGTGGACTCATTAGTGATCGCAATGGTGTCGAGCTGGCCGTCAGCGTGCCGGTACGCGCGATTTATGCCGACCCGAAAATTGTTCATGAACAAAACGGATTGGCCAAAACCCGTCGCTGGGAAGCGCTGGCCGATGTGTTGGGCCGCGATGTAGAGTCACTAAAGAAAAAAGTCAGCAATCCCAGCCGCCGGTTTGTTTATCTGCAACGCCAGGTATCCCCGGCGATGGCCGACTATGTCAGCGAACTTGATATTCCCGGCATTTACCTGCGCCGAGAGAGCCGTCGATACTATCCCAATGGCGAAGTTACGGCTCAGCTGATTGGTATAACCAATGTCGATGATACCGGCATAGAAGGGCTGGAGCGCTTGTACAATGACTGGCTGACGGGCACGCCAGGGTCCAAGATTATACGACGTGATGCAAAAGGTCGTCAGGTAGAGATTTTAGAGACCAAAGACGGTGAAGCAGCCGGCAACCTTACACTGACCATTGACCAGCGCATTCAGGCTCTGGCCTATCGTGAAATCAAAGAAGCGATGTTGTATTACCAGGCCACGTCCGCCTCGGCAATGGTCCTGGATGTTGAGACCGGTGAGATCCTGGCAATGGTCAATGCGCCATCGTTCAATCCTAATGATCGCTCAGATGTGTCCCCGCGCCGCATGCGTAATCGTGTGTTAACCGATGCTTTTGAGCCAGGTTCATCAATGAAACCGCTGGCCGTATTGTCAGCGTTAGAGTTTGGTAATGTCGATATTGGCGATACGGTAGACACTCATCCTGGCTGGATGCGCCTGGGCGGCAGTCTGGTCAAAGATCATCGTAATTATGGCGAGCTGACTCTGGAAGAAATTATCCAGCATTCGAGCAATATGGGTACATCCCGCCTGGCGCTGGGCGTGCCTAAGAATTTCCTGCTGGATACTTACTACAATATGGGGTTGATGACAGACACCGGGACTAACATGCCGGGAGAAAGCAATGGTATTTTTCACGAGCGCAGTCGCTGGTCTGAATTTGAGCTGGCGACCTTGTCATTCGGCTACGGCATCTCTGTAACGACCGCGCAAATTGCCCGCATGTACGCCACCATTGCAAATGGCGGCACCAAATATCCGCTGAGTATTGTTAAAAGTCCGAAATCCAAAGGCTGGAAACCACAGGCCGAGCGGGTGGTAAGTGAACGCAATGCCCAGGCGGTACGAAATATGCTGGAGAGTGTTGTACAGCGCGGCGGAACTGCTGTGAAAGCCGCTGTGCCGGGGTACCGCGTTGGCGGTAAAACAGGTACCAGTCGTAAAGCCGTGGCCGGCGGGTATGGCGAAGAGTATGTCAATATCTTTGCTGGCATTGCGCCATTAAGCGACCCTAAGCTGGTGACGGTTGTGTTAATTAATGAGCCTGGCGGGGATCTTTACCATGCCGGTGACACAGCAGCACCGACGTTCTCAGCCATAATGGGCGGCGCCCTGCAGCTTTTGAACATCCCGCCGGACGATAAGCAAGTCACTTCGACCCAGTGGCTCAGCGGAGACCAGCATGGCAGCTAATACCTTTACTCAGAGTATTCGCCCCTTATTGGCGAAATTCGGCATTGAAGCACCTGACATCAGAATCAATGGTCTGACCCTTGATAGCCGTCAGGTTTCTAGAGATTTAGCCTTTGTGGCGGTACAGGGACATAACCTGGATGGACGCGACTTTATCCCTCAGGCCATCAGCCTCGGCGCGCGGGTTATTATGACGCAAACTGACGACAGTGAAGCGCATGGCGCGCTGGAGATGCGCGCTGGAACGGTCATTGTTCATCTGTTTGATCTTCCCACGATGTTGTCGTCACTGGCGGCCGCATTTTATGATTATCCAGCCACCAAGCTTGAGACCGTCGCTGTAACCGGTACAAATGGTAAAACATCGGTCGTTCAGCTACTTAGCCAGTTAAAGTCATTGCTTGATAGCCGCAGTGCAGCCATCGGCACACTGGGCAGTGGGGTGTATGAAGGCACCACCACGCGTTGGGTGCCATCACCGGCAGATAACACCACGCCCGATGCCATTCATATGCAGCAAATCCTGGCAGACTTTGTGCTTCAAAAGGTCCGTCATGTGGCCTTTGAGGCATCATCACATGCGATAGTACAAGGGCGGTTGAGCCAGGTAAAAACAGACTTTGCTGTGTTTACCAACCTGTCCCGTGATCATTTGGATTACCACCAGACGATGGCTAACTATGCCGCCGCCAAACGTGCGCTGCTAAAACAACCCGGCTTGCGTGCAGCCGTACTTAACGCCGATAACAGAGAATATAAAAACTGGTGTGATGCCGCGCAGCCCGCTACTGAAATTGTGCTGACCGCTGTGGGACACAATTCCCCGCTTTTACCAGAACATCGCCATTGTTTAGCCACAAATGTGCAATACCATCAATCAGGCGTCCAGTTCAGACTGGAAAGCAGCTGGGGCACAACAGTGGTGAGAGCGCCATTACTTGGCGAATTCAACGTCAGAAATCTGCTTAGTGCAATGGCGGTTTTATTTTTACAGGGGGAGCGGTTTGACGATGTGGTGCGTGTTCTGCCCATGGTGGCACCTGTTAACGGCAGAATGGAAGTATTTTCATTCCCGCATCACGCCAACATTGTGGTGGATTATGCACATACACCGGATGCGCTTGACCAGGTGCTTACCAGTGCCAGGGCGCATACTAATGGCGAGCTGTGGTGCGTGTTTGGATGTGGTGGTGATCGGGATAAAGGCAAGCGGCCGCTGATGGGAGAGGTTGCCGAGCATAAGGCTGACCATGTGGTGATTACCACCGATAATAGCCGCTCTGAAGATCCGAAGCAGATCGCACAGGATATTCGGGACGGACTCACGCAGCCTGCGGCGGCCATCTATGAGCCGGATCGTGAAGCCGCGGTGCGCTACTGTCTGACTCAGGCAAAACCGGATGATTTAATTATCGTGGCAGGCAAAGGTCACGAGAACTATCAAATTATCGACCAGAAAAAAATTGATTATAACGAGCGGGCAGTGATTGCACGCCTGCAAGAGGAGTACAGCAAATGATAATAAGAACGCTGTCCTGGATTGCCGAAAAAGTACAGGGTCGCTTACAGGGCGATGATCGGGAAGTTGGCGGTGTAAGCACAGACACCCGAACACTGGCAGCCGGTGATCTTTTCATCGCCCTTACAGGGCCAAACTTCAATGGTCACCGTTTTTTGCAGCAGGCCATTGAAAAAGGCGCCAGCGCCGTAATCGCCAGCGAGCCGGTGGATGTGTCGGTACCTGTTATTTATGTAGAGGATACCCGGCTGGCATTAGGCGCACTGGGCAGTGCGGTTAAACAGGAAGTGAACGTTAAAACCGTGGCAATTACCGGTAGTAGCGGTAAAACAACGGTGAAGGAAATGACCTCTGCCATTCTTTCGCGCCGGGGCAATGTGCTGGCTACCGCAGGCAATTTCAATAACGATATTGGCGTACCGCTTACTTTGTTACGTCTTGAGGAAAATCACGACTTTGCTGTCATGGAGCTGGGCGCTAATCATCTTGGTGAAATTGCTTACACCACGGATTTAGTCAAGCCGGACGTGGCTACGGTGGTTAATGCTGCGGCATCGCACCTTGAGGGCTTTGGCAGCTTATTAGGTGTGGCCCGTGCGAAAAGCGAGATTTTTAAAGGCCTGGACAATAGCGGTGTAGCGCTGGTCAATGCTGACAGCCAGTTTTCAGAATTCTGGCTGGGTAAGTTAAAGCATCAGAAAACACTGACTTTTTCTCCTGACCAGAAGAACGACGCTGATTATACCGCCGAAGATATCAGCCTTGGTCTCAATGGTTGCGCAGAATTTCAGATGGTCACCCCGCAGGGACGAGTCAGCATTCAGCTCACTGTGCCCGGGCTGCACAATGTGGGTAACGCATTGGTGGCAGCTGCATTAAGCCTTCATGTGGGCGCGTCACTGGATGACGTGCGCGATGGGTTACGTGAAATGAGTCAGGTAAAAGGCCGGTTGAACGTAAAACAATTGTCAGGGCAGGTGCGTCTGCTGGATGACACCTATAACGCCAATGTCGCGTCAGTCAATGCGGCTATCGACACCCTTGCAAGCTTTAGCGGTATGAAGGTGCTGGTATTGGGCGATATGGCAGAACTGGGTGAAAAAGCCCGTTACTACCATGAGCAGGTAGGTGAATATGCCAGACAAAAAGGCATTGATCATCTGTATTCGCTGGGTGTGCTGAGTCAGCACGCCAGTTCGGTGTATCAGGAGTTAGGACAACACTTTACCGATGTGCAACCCCTGGTGGCATCACTTGAAAACATATGTGCAAGTGAACAACGTGACATTTCCATTCTGGTAAAGGGGTCACGCAGTTCAAAAATGGAAAATGTAGTAGAAGCAATCGAGGTATCCCCGCTGGGAAAGCTTGAACGCCGTCGGGAGCGTATGGCATGTTAATTTGGCTGGCTGAGTGGTTAACCCAGTTCGAAACAGGATTTAACGTATTTTCATATCTGACAATGCGGGCAATTCTGAGCACCCTGACGGCGCTGCTTATTGCGATTATTATTGGCCCCAAAATGATTCGTGCGCTGCAGCGTATGCAAATTGGCCAGACAGTGCGTGATGACGGTCCTGAAAGTCACCTTTCCAAAGCCGGAACACCCACCATGGGTGGACTATTGATTTTAGCGGCTATCGTAGCCAGCGTGCTACTTTGGGCAGACCTTACCAATCGCTATGTTCTGGTCACCCTTACCGTCGTGATAGGTTATGGCATCATTGGCTTTATTGACGATTACCGCAAAGTGATCCGCAAGGATTCCAAGGGCCTGATTGCGCGCTGGAAATATTTCTGGCAATCCCTGATTGCGCTGGGCGTTGCGTTATACCTCTACAGTACGGCCAGCTCTCCAGCTGAAACCAGTTTACTGGTGCCGTTTTTCAAGGACGTCTTTCCTCAGTTGGGACTGCTCTTTATTGCGGTAGTGTACTTCGCCCTGGTGGGAACCAGCAACGCTGTCAATCTGACGGATGGACTGGACGGTCTGGCGATTGTGCCCACTATTCTGGTGGCAGGCGCACTGGCGATTTTTGCTTATGTGACCGGTAATACGAACTTTGCTTCTTACCTCAATATTCCCTTTATTCCGCTGACCGGCGAACTGGTCATTGTGTGCACGGCAATAGTGGGCGCGGGCCTGGGCTTTCTGTGGTTCAACACGTATCCGGCACAGGTATTTATGGGTGATGTAGGCTCTCTGGCCCTGGGCGGTACGCTGGGAATTCTGGCTGTTCTGGTTCGGCAGGAAATTGTGCTGATCATCATGGGTGGGGTGTTTGTTATCGAAACCCTGTCTGTCATCCTGCAGGTGGGCTCTTATAAACTCAGGGGCCAGCGTATTTTCAGAATGGCACCTATTCATCATCATTACGAATTGAAAGGCTGGCCTGAACCGCGTGTGATTGTGCGTTTCTGGATCATTTCTCTGATTCTGGTTCTGGTTGGTTTAGCCACGCTGAAGCTCAGGTAATTGGACATGCGTAGTACTGTCGAAAACAAAAACATCGTGGTCGCTGGCTTTGGAAAAAGCGGGCAGGCGAGTGCGCAGTTTTTGAACGACAAAGGTCTCAACTTCTCTGTCTGGGACACCCGGCAGGATATCGCTATACCGGACTGGGTGAACGGACCTTTCTATGCCGGCGAATTACCGGATAACTTCTGGCAGAATATCGACATCGCCATTGTATCACCGGGCCTTGCGTTATCTCATCCGGAACTGCAGCGCGCAGTTGCGCATGACGTTGAACTGATTGGCGAGATTGAGCTGTTCGCGCGTTACAACAATGCCTCCGTTATCGGTATCACCGGTTCAAATGGCAAAACAACCGTCACACTGCTGGTTACGCATATTTTGAAAGCAGCCGGTATGGATGCTGTTGCAGCAGGCAATGTAGGGACGCCCGCGCTAAGTACACTCAACGATGCGCCGGATTGGGTCGTCCTTGAGCTGTCCAGTTTTCAGCTTGAAACCACACATTCGCTGCAACTTGAAGCTGCTACCATTCTTAACATCAGCGATGACCACCTGGATCGCCATAAAACGCTTACCGCGTATAGTGATGCCAAACAGCGTATATACAATCATGCCAGCCACGCACTGTGTTGGCGTGAGCAGCAGGTTACCTATCCGCTGCCTCTGGCGGTAGAGGTTACTGAATTTGGTGCGTCCCGGTCTGACGATGATTTTGGTCTGAACGACAACTGGATAACCTGGCAGGGTGAAAAGTTACTTGATGTCACCAGAGTTAAGCTGACCGGCACGCATAACATTCTGAATATCCAGGCGGCGGTAGGGCTGGCGATGCTGGCTGGCGTGCCGGCAGCAGCGGCCGCCGAGGCCGTTTATTCTTTTGAGCCAGTACCGCACCGCTGCGTGCAGGTTGCCAGCTACAATGATGTCAGCTGGATCGATGACTCAAAGGCAACCAATGTGGGGGCGACCCTTGCTGCAATTACGGGAATTGGCGCACAGTGTGCCGGTAAGCTGATTCTTATTGCAGGCGGGGATGCCAAAGGGGCTGACCTTTCAATAATGCGTGATGCGTTGCATGCCCACGTAGATATTCTGATCACACTAGGCAAAGATGGACCAGCAATTGCCGCATTGTATCCTGAGGCGATTCAGGTTGAGACAATGCACCGCGCCGTCGAAAAAGCGTACGATCTGGCCTGCGCCGGTGATACCGTTTTATTGTCTCCGGCCTGCGCCAGCTTGGATATGTTTGACAATTATGAGCATCGGGCGGCGGTGTTCAAACATGCCATCAGCGAGGTACATGCATGATCGCCAGCATGAATGCAAAGCTGAGTGAACTGTTCAGCGCCCGCCACGGCGTACCCGCGCAGTCAGCGTCTACCAACCTTTATGATAAACCACTGATTCTGGTGACGCTGGCTCTGATGTCAATCGGCCTGATCGTGGTGACCTCCGCCTCAATGCCCGTGGCTGAAAGAGAGTACGGTAATCCATTCTTTTTCTCGATTCGCCATGGCATTTATCTGGTGTTGTCGTTAATTGCCGCGGGCGTCGTCCTGCAGATCCCTATGCGATTCTGGCGCATCTTCAATCCCTACTTATTGTTATTCGCCATGGGTTTATTACTGGCAGTTTTGCTGGTGGGAAAAAGTATTAACGGCAGTACACGATGGATTGTTATCGGCCCCATGACCCTGCAACCTGCAGAGCCGGCGAAACTATTTTTCTTCGCCTATCTGGCTGGCTATCTGGTTCGCCGGTATGAAGAAGTCACTGAAAACCTTAAGGGCTTTTTCAAACCCCTGGTTGTGCTGTTTTTTGTTGCCATCATGCTGTTGATGCAGCCGGACTTCGGCACGGTGGTTGTTATGCTGACAACCACTATGGGCCTGTTGTTTCTGGCAGGAGCCAGATTGTGGCAGTTTTTCGGCGTGGTATTTGTTGGCCTGGCAGCAGTGGTTGGCCTGATTGTCATGGAAGAATATCGTTTACGACGGGTCACTTCCTTTCTTGACCCGTGGGCAGATCCGTTCGGTAGTGGGTACCAACTTACACAATCACTGATGGCTTACGGACGCGGCAGCTGGTTTGGACAGGGGCTAGGTAACAGTTATCAGAAGCTGGAGTTTCTGACCCAGGCGCACTCTGATTTTGTTATGGCGATTCTGGCCGAAGAGCTGGGGTTTGCAGGCGTCTTGCTTATTCTGGGGTTGATTCTTTTTCTGGTGCTACGCGCCTTGCGAATCGGCAATCGCGCCTTACAGGCCGGACGGCCCTTTGAGGGCTACCTGGCCTATGGTATCGGTATATGGTTGAGTTTTCAGACTGCAGTAAACGTGGGAGCGAGCGTTGGCGTCGTGCCTACTAAAGGACTGACCCTGCCGCTGGTCAGTTATGGCGGAACCAGCCTGATTGTCATGATGGTTGCCATTGCGCTACTGATCAGAATCGATTTTGAAATCAGACTGGATGGGCAGCTTCCACCGAAAAAGAAAAAAACGGTTAAGCGATTGGAAAATAAGTCCCAGTCTCAGGGGGACGCCCGCGAACAATCTCAAAGCAAAGCGCAGGTGAAAACCATGCTTGAGGATGTACAGCAGGAGGCTGGACATGACTAAGCGTTGCCTGATTATGGCAGGAGGCACTGGCGGCCATGTTTTCCCTGCACTTGCTGTAGCACATGCGCTAACGGCGAAAGGCTGGCAGGTCGAATGGCTGGGCACGGCTGAACGGATGGAAGCCAAGGTTGTGCCTGAGCAGGGCTTTCCTATCCACTTTTTGCCTGTTAAAGGTCTGCGCGGCAAAGGGTTTTCAGCACGTTTGCAAGGGGTAAGCGGGCTAATCAGGAGTCTGGGACAGGCGAAAGCGTTAATGACAGCACTGCAGCCCGATTTAGTCATCGGTTTTGGCGGGTATGCCAGCGGACCGGGTGGCGTGGCTGCCCGTCTGTCAAAAATCCCCTTGGTTATTCATGAGCAAAATGCCGCGATTGGTATGACCAACAAATTATTAGGCAGAGTTGCCAATCGAATTTTGCTCGGCTTTAAAGAGGCCGCTGCGCAGTTTGGTGCGGCTTCTTCAAAATGCGTGGTAGTGGGCAATCCCATTCGTGATGAAATACGCCGGCTGCCTGAAAAAGCGAGTGTTCACTCACCACTAAGAGTCCTAATTGTAGGGGGAAGCTTAGGTTCGGTGCCGTTAAATACGATGGTGCCCGCTGCATTGACGTCTCATGCTCAGGTGGAAGTCTGGCATCAATGTGGAAAGGGCAATCAGGAGAGGCTGAACGGTGCTTACGAAAATGCACAGTGTCAGTGGAAGGTGACCGAGTTTATTGATGATATGGCGGGTGCTTACAAGTGGGCAGATGTGATAATCTGCCGCGCGGGTGCACTCACGGTTGCTGAAGTAGCGGCAGCCGGCTTGTCTGCCGTATTTGTTCCGCTACCTCACGCTGTCGATGATCATCAGACAAAAAATGCCGCGGCGCTGGTCAACGCCGGTGCTGCTACGCTAATTCAACAAAACGAATTAACACAACAATTACCCGACGTTATTGCCCGATGGATAGCTCATCCCGAGGAATGCCTGGCGCAAGGCAGTAAAGCGCGTCAGCTGGCAATCGTCGACGCAACAGAACAAGCAGTAAACCAGTGTCTGCAGCTGGTAGGAGATACGGCCTGATGGTATTGGAAACGCCGTTTCAAAGTCCGCAGATGCGGAAAGTAAACAAGATATTTTTTATCGGAATTGGTGGTGCTGGAATGGGCGGCATCGCAGAAGTACTGGCTAATGAAGGTTATCTTATTGCCGGATCGGATATTCAACCAGGTGCAATGACCGAGCGTCTGAGCGAGCTGGGTGCGCAGGTCTATATCGGTCATGCGCAGGAAAACGTGGTTGGTGCAGATGTGGTGGTGGTATCCAGTGCCATTAACGAGCAAAATCCGGAAGTTCAGTACGCGCGCAAGCACCGAATCCCGATTATTCGTCGGGCGGAAATGCTGGCCGAATTAATGCGCTTTCGTCATGGTGTTGCTATAGCCGGTACGCACGGCAAGACCACGACAACCAGTCTTATTGCCACGATCTTTGCTGAAGCGGAACTGGACCCGACATTTGTGATTGGTGGTCTGCTCAACAGTGCAGGCACCAATGCCCGGTTAGGAAAAAGTCGGTATCTGATTGCCGAAGCAGATGAAAGCGATGCCTCTTTTTTGCATTTGCAGCCTATGGTGTCGGTAGTGACCAATATCGAGCCAGACCACATGGATACGTATGAGGGTGACTTCAACAGAATGAAGGACACTTATATCGATTTTCTGCATAACCTGCCTTTCTATGGTCAGGCGATTATGTGTGGCGATGATGAAAATATTCAGTCGATGCGCGACCGAATTGGTCGCAGCATTATTACCTACGGTTTCGATGAGAGTAATGATGTGCGGGCAGAAGATGTGATCCTAGGCTTTAACCAGGCGCGCTTTACCGCTATACGTAAAGGAGCGCCGGCGCTGGACGTCACCCTGAATCTCAGTGGGCGCCACAATGTACTTAACGCATTGGCAGCAATAGCCGTGGCCACCGATGAGGGCGTAGATGATGCAGCGATCGCCAGAGCCCTGGCAGAATTTGGGGGTATTGGTCGTCGCTTTGAAATGCTTGGTCAGTTCGACACGTCGACCGGTCTGCTGACACTGGTTGATGATTACGGTCACCACCCTACGGAAGTGGCCGCTACCATTGCCGCTGCCAGAGCTAACTGGCCTGAAAATCGGCTGGTTATGATTTATCAGCCGCACCGGTTTTCCAGAACCCGCGATTTGTACGAAGACTTTGTCGAAGTGCTCTCACAGGTTGACGTACTGCTGATGCTTGATGTCTACGCAGCGAGCGAGCAACCCATCGACGGTGCGGATAGTAAATCACTGTGCCGCTCAATGCGCGTTCGGGGTCAGCTTGAGCCCATCTATGTTGGTGATAAGGAAAACTTGCCCGGTATTCTGGCCAATATTTTACAGGATAATGACGTGGTAATGACGCAGGGCGCGGGAAATATTGGCCAAATAGCACGATTTCTTGCTGCCAACGACCTTGAGCCAAAAAATTTTTTGGATGAGAAAAAGTAATGAACGATCGGTATCAGACAACTGATTTTGGCCGCGTCGCTGTGTTGCTGGGAGGCAATTCAGCCGAGCGGGAGGTGTCCCTACGGTCCGGGCAAGCCGTTTTAGCTAGTCTGCAAAGGCAGTCGATAGAGGCCTTTGCCTTTGATCCTGCAAAGTCACAACTAACTGATTTAATAAAAGAAAAAGTGGATCGCGTGCTGATAATGCTCCATGGTCGCGGCGGCGAGGACGGCACTGTTCAGGGGGCGCTGGAATGGCTTGAGATCCCCTATACCGGCAGTGGTGTTTTGGGCTCTGCGTTGGCCATGGACAAGATTCGCAGTAAGCAAATTTGGGAAAGCCGTGGGTTGCCTACGGCAAAATACCAAATTGCTGATAAAACAAGCTTTGAAGCTGGATCATGCAGCGCTATAATGCAAAAATTGGGGAATAAGGTCATGGTAAAGCCAGCTCGGGAAGGTTCGAGCATCGGAATGGCTAAAGTGACCAGCGCTAAACAACTCGAAACTGCCATTCAGGACGCCTTTAACTATGATAATCAGGTCCTGTTGGAACAGTTCATAGACGGACCAGAATACACCGTATCGCTGGTACAGGGCCGCGCCCTGCCGTCCATTCGAATGTCTACCCCCCATACGTTTTATGATTATGCGGCAAAGTATCACGACAATACGACAGAGTATTTTTGTCCAAGTGGCTTAACTGACAGCCAGGAGGCAGAACTGGCCAGGCTTTCTACAGAAGCGTTTTATGCGTTATCTGGGAAGGGCTGGGGAAGAGTCGATGTGATGCAGCAAAATGATGGTTCTTTCTGCTTGCTGGAATCAAATACAGTACCCGGCATGACAGAAAAAAGCCTGGTGCCAAAAGCTGCCAAAGTAGCAGGTATGGATTTTGACCGTCTGACCCGCGCCATACTGGAAACCAGTATGCCGGATGAAATGACGGATTTTGGATAACGCATGCAGTTATTGAGTCGGGAACAGGTACGGTTTTACAGTGGTGTACTTTTTCTGCTGGCAGTTGTTGGCAGCCTGATCTATGGCTCGATGGTGGTAAGGGACTGGCTCAAAGATGAGCAGCGCATGCCTGTGCAGGTAATTGATTTTTCCGGCCAGTATGAGCACATCAATATCGCCCGGCTGGAACGTAAAATTCGACGCTCGCAACCAGGTAGTTTTTTTGAGCTGGATGTGAATGAAGTTTTCGAACTGATTGAATCACAGCCGTGGGTGTATCGGGCATCGGTGAGAAAACAGTGGCCGAACCGATTAAAAATTTATCTGGTCGAGCAGCAGCCAGTGGCCCGTTGGAACGATGATATGCTGCTTAATCCTTACGGGGATACCTTTGAAAGTGAAGGAATAACACTGTCGTTACCGCAATTATTCGGGCCTGGTGGTAGCGAGAAAACAGCGCTGGAAGGATATAACGCCATGAAGTCATTACTGGCAACCTCGTCGATGAGTATCGCCGAGCTTTCCTTAAGCGAACGTTTTGCCTGGCAGTTGCAGCTGACCAGTGGCATTAAGCTCAATTTGGGGCGTAAAGAATTTATTGATCGGTTACAGCGATTTATTGATGTTTTTCCGCTGCTTAGTAAGCAGGACAAGCCGGTCAAATATGTGGATTTGCGCTACGACACCGGATTAGCGGTAGGGTGGCAGTCAGATGAAAACGATAACGAACAAAGTTAGTAAGAGAGTATAAGTAACCATGTCAAAAACGGCTGAACGCAACTTGATCGTCGGACTGGATATTGGAACCAGTCAGGTGAAGGCGGTAGTGGGCGAAGCGCTCAACGACGGCCAGATCAGCATTGTTGGCGTGGGAACCCATGCATCAAAGGGCATGGACAAAGGTGGTGTTAACGACCTGAATCTGGTGGTGAAGTCGGTTCAAAGCGCGGTCAGTGAGATGGAGCTAATGGCTGACTGCCGGGTTTCATCGGTATTAATGTCGATTTCTGGTCGCCATGTTAAATGCCAGAACGAAAACGGCATGGTGCCAATTAACAATCAGGAAGTGACCCAGGAAGACGTCGACAACGTTATACATGCAGCCCGCTCAGTGCCTATTGCTGCGGAACGCAGGTTGCTTCATGTTTTACCCCAGGAATACACCATTGATGTGCAGGAAGGGATCAAAAATCCTATCGGAATGTCAGGTGTGCGAATGGAAGCCGACGCGCACATTATTACCTGCGCTGATGATATGGCAAAGAACCTGACTAAATGTGTAGAGCGCTGTGATTTACAGGCTGATCAGTTAATATTTTCAGCCCTGGCATCGAGTTACGCCGTACTAACTGATGACGAAAAAGAATTAGGCGTGTGTGTTGTTGATATTGGTGGCGGAACCATGGATATCGTCATCTACACCGATGGTGCTATCCGTCATACAGCGGTGATTCCCGTAGCGGGAAATCAGATAACCAGCGATATTGCGAAAATCTTTCGCACGCCCATAAGCAACGCTGAAGAAATAAAAGTGAATTACGCATGCGCACTGAAAGATATGGTGAGCATGGAAGACAATATTGAGGTACCAAGCGTAGGAGGGCGTCCGGCAAGGGCAATGTCCAGACATACGCTGGCAGAAGTGATCGAGCCACGGTATCAGGAACTATTTGAATTAGTGCACGATGAAATTCGTGCCAGTGGCCTGGAAGAACAAATTGCAGCAGGGCTTGTCCTGACTGGCGGAACCGCCAAGATGGAAGGGGCAGTTGAATTCGCTGAAGAGTTATTCCAAATGCCTGTGCGTGTGGGCAAACCCATCGAAGTAAGAGGGTTGTCCGAATATACTGACGATGCTGGTTTTGCTACCGTTGTAGGCCTACTACAATATGGCAAGCTGCAGTCAGAAAATAAGAAAATCAGTAAGCCAAAACCGGTGGAAACATTTTTACACCGGGTGCAAAGCTGGTTCAAAGGTGAATTTTAGTTTTTAAATTTTTGGGGGCGCTAAGGTTACGACATGAGGTCGACAAGGATGCAATTGGCCTGCTGTAAGTGAAGTAACTTAGTGTTAGAAGACGTACAACCGGAGAGTAAGTATGTTTGAATTAATGGATAGTCATGGCGAAGAAGCCGTAATTAAAGTTATCGGTGTCGGTGGCGGCGGCGGTAATGCTGTAGAACACATGGTTGCACAAAGCATCGAAGGCGTTGAGTTTATCGCGGTTAATACCGACGCTCAGGTCTTAAGAAGCTCTAGTGCTGATGTCACATTGCAAATCGGTTCAAGTGTGACCAAAGGTCTGGGTGCAGGAGCCGATCCGAACGTTGGGCGCGATGCCGCTCAGGAAGATCGCGAGACCATCCGACAGTCTCTTGATGGCGCCGATATGGTGTTCATAACCGCAGGTATGGGCGGTGGTACAGGGACCGGTGCAGCACCAGAAGTTGCGAAAATCGCCCGTGAAATGGGGATCCTGACGGTTGCGGTAGTGACTAAACCTTTCCCGTTTGAAGGTAAAAAACGCACATCATTTGCAGAGCAGGGAATTGTTGAACTTGCTAACAATGTTGACTCTCTAATCACTATCCCTAATGAAAAACTGCTTAAGGTCATGGGACCGGGTACGCCGTTACTGCAGGCATTCAGTGCTGCTAACGATGTACTTCGCGGCGCGGTTCAGGGTATTGCTGAACTTATTACACGTCCGGGTCTTATCAACGTTGACTTTGCTGACGTACGTACAGTGATGTCAGAAATGGGCAAAGCGATGATGGGCAGTGGCGCAGCGACTGGGCCAGATCGCGCGGAAGAAGCGGCAGAAGCGGCCATCGCGAGTCCGTTACTTGAAGATATCGACTTGTCAGGCGCACGAGGAATCCTGGTAAATATTACTGCTGGCCCTGATTTTGCAATTGATGAGTTTGAGACGGTAGGTAACGCTGTAAAAGCCTTTGCTTCAGAAAATGCCACAGTCGTTGTCGGTACAGTTATCGATATGGAAATGACAGAAGAACTCAGAGTTACTGTCGTGGCCACGGGCATCGGCGCAGAGAAAAAACCAGATATTTCTCTGGTTAGTTCAGAAGGGTCTCGTCTGCAGTCATCTGCCAGAGAGTTTGGTGGTAGTAATGAAAGCCATGGACGCGCCAGTGTTGGTGGGACTGATGGTAATCAGGCGCTGAAAGCAGACGATGAGGCACAGCCAAATAACGACCTGGAATATCTGGACATTCCGGCGTTCCTGCGAAAACAGGCTGACTAATTCAGTCTGTACTGAATGAAATGCGGTGTGACGTTAGCTGGTACGACGTCACGTAGTCTCTGTCAAACTGGCACAGTTTTGACAGGGCGTGGTTTTATCTGTATGATACGCGACCGCTTTTTGAATAGGTAAAAGCAAACGATGATTAGACAACGTACAATCAAAAATCCGGTTCAGGAAACTGGAATCGGTTTGCATAAAGGGGAAAAGGTCACCATGACTCTCCGGCCTGCGCCTGCGAACACGGGAATCGTGTTTCGGCGTATCGACCTGGACCCGTTTGTGGATATTCCTGCGCGCGCTAACGCTGTAGGTGACACCGTGTTGTGTACGTGTGTTAATAATGAAGATGGCGTAAGCATTCATACTGTTGAGCATCTGGCATCAGCCCTGGCGGGTCTTGGCATCGACAATATTATTGTTGAGGTTAACAGCCATGAGTTGCCGATTATGGATGGCAGTGCAAGCCCGTTTATCTTCCTGCTCCAGTCAGCAGGCATTGAAGAGCTGAACGCACCTAAGCGTTTTATACGTATCAAAAAGCCGGTTCGCGTTGAAGATGGTGATAAGTGGGCAGAACTTGTCCCCCACGATGGTTTCCGTGTTGATTTCAAAATTGACTTTGATCATCCGGTTATCAGTCAGACGCGCCAGCACATGGTAATGGATTTTGACAGCTGCTCGTATGTAAATGAAGTCAGTCGTGCACGTACTTTCGGCTTTATGCGCGATGTCGAGTACATGAATGCGAATAACCTTGCCTTAGGCGCAAGTATGGAAAATGCGGTTGCATTGGACGAGTTTCGTGTTCTGAATCCGGAAGGGCTTCGCTACGATGATGAATTTTTGAAACATAAAATTCTGGACGCCGTTGGCGATTTATACTTGGGTGGTCACAGCATTATCGGTGAGCTTCGCGCGTTTAAAACGGGTCACGGTTTGAATAATAAGTTGCTTAACAAAGTTCTTGAGACGCAGGATGCGTGGGAATTTGTTACTTATGAAAACCCGGAAGAAATGCCAATTCGTTATGCAGAGCCGGTACTGGCGTAATTAACACGATCATATAAAAGCCGCCTTAATGGCGGCTTTTTTGTGTCTGTGAATGTTTAGGTGTTTTACTGCTTAGATACTGCAGAGATAAGTGCAACCCAATCATTATTTGATGGCGCTTTCGGTAGCGTGATTTGCTTACCCGAAAGTACTTCCCGATGAGGTTTTAAAGCACCACCATTAACAGGGTCAAACCAGAATAAGGTATAGCTATTTGCATCCTCAACAGTGAGTGTCGTCGTTTCCCCCGCAGGCAAATACATAACATAGTGTTTTCCGAGCTCCGCATAGGCATACACATTCGGATTACTGACCTGCTTGTTTATCGGTGTCATTGCCCAGTACCGCGTATACGTATTAAAGAAGTTAAGGGCAATACTTGTCTGTGACCACAGGTTGTGGCGTGAGCGCAAGTCCTCGGCTGTAAGGTCATTATGTGCCTGATGGGCACCAAAATACCATTCAACGCCAGCGCCGCCTGCCATGATGCTTCCCCATAGCGCATGTCGACGGAGCGAATCATGTGTTGGGTCAACGTCATCAGTTTTCGCACCCTCCATCCATTCACCTATCTCATCCATGGTGATGGCCCAGGGCTTCCCAAAAGATTCAGATTTTTTTATCCACTTTTGCATCTCGGCATTTACCTGCTCACGGTGGTTAACCTGGAATGACAGGCCGTCTAAAGCCTTAAGGCCCAATAACGGTGTAAGAATCTTATCCTTTAAGTCAGGCGTGGAGTGCGTGTGTATAATCACCGGGTGCTCATACGGGTCATGGTGCTTGAAGTAATTCGCCATCGCGATGCGCTGACTGTCGGTTTGTGCGTCGGGTGAGAATTCAGCCGGCCCATTCTCTTCGCCAAGATTCCAAATGAGACCGGGAAGATGCCCGAAGCGCGCGATGAGTTCATCAAAATACAAGCGCCGCATCGGGCCGGTGTCGCCTCCGTCCAACATCCTTTCGTTTTCTGTTTCCTGTATGACAATATGAACTGCGATGCCCAGTGATTGCATGTGCTCAAACAGAATGTTCCATTGTGCAAGCTTACTGACATCGAAGCGATTAAACGACGTCGGTGAGGTATAAGGCCACACATCCTTGCCATCACCCTCAATATTGAGCGTCAGCATGTAGGCGCTGTTCATACCCATTTGCGCAAGGTAGTTCATCATACCGATGATATTTTTTCCCTTACCGTCTTGCCAGGTAGGATCGCCGGGTTTCCAGTCCTGACGATGGGGGGAGAAGTGATGGATTTGCGTGCCGCTTTGGGCCTCGCCGTCCCGGTCTTGTCCGGTGATACGATAAGTCTGATCGAAGTCTTTAAACCCGAGCAGGTTCTCTGGGCTATTCGTTCCTCCTTTTAACCAATAGCTATCATTACCTGCCGTCTTGTAATAGCGCCCCTGTGTATAGAGTTGGCCAAGAGCAAAAAAGCCAGATGATGCGTTACTGCCTGGCTTTACCTCAAAACGTCCTGAGGAATTTTTCAGTGAGATGGTTTTACCTGCACTCGGGTCGTTATTTAACGCGATATCATTGCCGGTATACATTGTTGCTTCGTACTGCCAGACGCCCGGCTGCGGTGGGGAAAACCTCACCCGCCATACATTACCTTCACGGGCGCCCGAATTAGCGGCGTTGCCATCCGCGGCGTAAAAGCCACGCACCACTTTCTGTGTCCTGCCGTTGGAAAATGTCACCCAAAGGCGGTAATCGGTAAACGGGTTTATATTGGCCGTTTCAGATGTGTCCGGTCCTTTAAAATTAATCGAAACAGACTGCCACTGTAAATATGAAGGCGTAGCGCTATCAGCGGTTTGGCAACCAGACAGAAAAAACGAACAAGATAATGCGAACACAGCAACGAACGCGTAACAGAAGACAGATTTACAACACATGTAGCACCCGGAAGTTCATGTAAGCGATTACATGTAATTTACATGTGACTACGTTGTAAAGCAAAGACATGGACAGACTGGCAGCGTAATGCAAATGGTTTCAGTGCGATATTTAAAGCGCTTATAACTATACGGAGGCCTCTTGTACAGCAATCGAATTTGTTCATTAGCCTCAACAGCGGTAAACTACGCACAGATACAATTTTTTTATGTTGTGGAATGAAACTAACAATAAATCTCATCGGCAAACAGAAGCGTTATCGTTATGCTATCAGTGTACGTACACTGGTGAGTATGACGGTATTGTCTTCGTTGCTGATGCTGATTTCCAGTCGTTCGACGCATCTTGTTAGTGAAGATATTGCTCGCCTGGCGTTAGCCGAGCAGTGGAACGAAAAAGACCGCGTAGCCTTGCAGGCTCTTGAAGCAAAGACCGGCGCGCAGCTTGTCGTGGTGGTTTCACAACTTGCCAAATTAAACAGTCAGTTGTCACAGCTCGATTTACGGGCAGGGCAATTAGCTGAGCAATTAGGAATGAATGCAAAAGACCTTGAGGCTTTTGCTGATAACGTCGTATCACAGCCGGTGGAAACTGAAATCCCCTTTAAACAAGCATTTACCGCGGCCAGACAGTCAATTGATTCAAGATCGCGGCAAATAGCGATGCTTGAAAGTCTGGTTAAAGGGCACCATATCCATCAGCAAAGCCAGTTATCCGGGCGTCCGGTAGAGTCTGGCTGGTTGTCTTCTTATTACGGTATGCGTAAAGACCCATTTTCTGGCACTCCCGCTATGCACAAAGGCTTAGATTTCGCCGGTGCCTCCGGGGATGCTGTTGTAACCACTGCCGCTGGAATTGTAACTTGGGCAGGGAAACGCTACGGCTACGGCAATTTAGTTGAAATTGAGCATAAAGATGGGTTTATTACCCGTTATGGTCATAATCAGTCTATTGATGTTGCCGTTGGCGATGTTGTTACCAAAGGGCAAACTATCGCCCGAATGGGCAATACCGGTCGTTCGACCGGTGCACACGTACACTACGAAGTAATAAGAAACGGCCAGCCTGTTGATCCTCTGCCTTTCACCCGTCAATAAAGCGGCCGTGAGCAATTACGGCGCTAATAATAAGTAAACTGATAAGTTAGGGTGGCGAGCCTTACTGAACTCAAGTAAGGTGTCATTTTTCTAAAACATCGAGATCGCGCGTCAATAGCGTCCTCATAAGTAGTGGAATTTGCAACGTAATGTTTTCAAGCGTCCTGAGAAAAGTGTTCGGTAGCCGAAATGACCGACTAATAAAAAAATTAAAAAAATCTGTCGATGCCATTAACGGCCTGGAAAAGGAATTTGAAGCGCTTTCTGATGAAGAACTGAAAGCCAAGACACAGGAATTCCAGCAACGTATTGCAGACGGAGCCTCACTGGACGATCTACTTGTAGAAGCTTTTGCCACGGTGCGTGAGGCCAGTAAGCGTGTGTATGGTATGCGACACTTCGATGTGCAGATGTTGGGTGGACAGGTACTGCACCACGGTAAAATCGCTGAAATGCGTACCGGTGAGGGTAAGACGCTCACCGCAACACTGCCAACTTATCTTAATGCCTTGTCCGGTAAAGGGGTCCATGTCGTCACCGTAAACGATTATCTGGCAAAGCGTGATGCTGACTGGAGCCGGGAGTTATTTGAATACCTGGGAATGACCGTTGGCTGTAATATCCCCGGTATGCCTCAGGATGCCAAGCGTGCTGCTTATCAGGCGGATGTCACTTATGGTACCAATAACGAATTTGGTTTTGATTACCTGCGCGACAATATGGCATTCAGCCCACAGGAACGCGTTCAAAGAGAGCTTAACTTTGCGGTTGTGGATGAAGTTGACTCTATTTTAATCGATGAAGCCCGTACACCACTGATTATTTCGGGTGCTGCAGAAGATAGCTCTGAATTATATCGCAGCATCAATCAGGTAATTCCTAAACTTATCCAGCAGGAAAAGGAAGATGAGGAAGGTGAAGTTGGTGATGGTGACTACACCATTGATGAAAAAGCCAAGCAAATTCATTTGACAGAAAATGGCCAGTTGCATGTTGAAGAGATCCTGCACGAAGCCGGCATTTTGCCCGAAGGCGAGTCATTGTTTGCGGCCGGAAACATTTCTCTTTTACACCACATCAATGCAGCCCTTCGCGCACATAAGCTCTTTCAAAAAGACGTTGATTATATTGTAAAGGATAACCAGATTGTCATCGTTGACGAACATACTGGTCGTACAATGGAAGGGCGCCGCTGGTCTGAAGGTCTGCATCAGGCTGTAGAGGCAAAAGAAGGCGTTAATATTCAAAACGAAAACCAGACGCTCGCATCAATTACCTTTCAGAACTATTTCCGTTTGTTTAACAAGCTGTCAGGTATGACAGGTACAGCTGATACCGAAGCCTTTGAGTTTAATCACATATACAGCCTTGAAACGGTCGTTATTCCTACCAATAAGCCAATGGTTCGTAAGGATATGGCGGATCTTATCTATATGACGGCTGAGGAAAAGTACGAAGCTATCGTTAAAGATATTCAGGGATGTGTGGAACGTGGTCAGCCGGTACTGGTCGGTACCATTTCAATTGAAAACTCTGAGCTACTGTCTAACGTCCTTAAAAAGGCTGGTATTAAACACAAAGTACTTAATGCCAAATTCCACGCCCAGGAAGCTGATATCATTGCTGAAGCCGGTCGTCCTGGTGCAGTGACTATTGCCACAAACATGGCCGGTCGTGGTACCGATATCGTGTTGGGTGGCAACTGGCAGTCGGAAGTTGAAAAGCTGGATAACCCGACTGATGCGCAAATTGAGAAAATAAAAGCTGAATGGAAAGAGCGCCACGATGCGGTGCTGGAGTCAGGCGGTTTGCACATTATTGGTACCGAACGTCATGAATCACGTCGTATCGATAATCAGCTTCGCGGTCGTTCAGGTCGTCAGGGTGATGCAGGTTCAAGTCGTTTTTACCTGTCTCTGGACGATGCACTGATGCGTATTTTCGCTTCTGAAAAAATGGCCGGCATGATGAAAAGGCTGGGCATGGAGCACGGTGAAGCCATCGAGCATCCCTGGGTATCACGCGCTATTGAAAACGCCCAGCGTAAAGTAGAGGGACGTAACTTCGACGTACGTAAGCAGTTGCTTGAGTACGATGATGTCGCCAATGATCAGCGTAAAGTGATTTACGAGCAACGCAACGAATTGCTTGATGAAGGTAACATCAGCGAAACCATTGAAGTGATTCGCAAAGATGTGCTGGATGGGGTTATCTCAGAGTATATTCCGCCACAGTCGTTGGAAGAAATGTGGGATATCCCGGCGCTGCAAGAGCGTCTAAAAGCTGACTTCGCGGTTGATTTGCCTATACAGGAATGGCTGGACAGCGACGATAAGCTTTTTGAGGAGAAGCTTCGTGAGCGTATTCTTGAGGAAGTTGAAGGCGCTTATAAAGAAAAAGAAAACATTGTTGGCGCAGATGTTTTACGTCAGTTTGAAAAAGCGGTGATGCTGCAAAATCTGGACAGTCACTGGAAAGAGCATTTAGCGGCGATGGATCATCTGCGTCAGGGCATTCACTTGCGTGGTTATGCACAGAAAAATCCGAAGCAAGAGTACAAGCGTGAATCATTTGAGCTGTTTTCAGAAATGCTGGAAGCATTGAAGCTTGAGGTCATCACTGTACTTAGCCGTGTACAGGTTAAAGCGGAATCTGATGTGGAAAAAGTGGAAGAGCAACGTCGTCAGGCGGATGATGTGCCCAAGAATTTTGAACATGAAAAAGTTGATAAAGCGCCTGAGCAGGAGACCGGACGCGTCAATACTGATGTCCGTGAAGGGCCTAAAGTAGGTCGAAACGATCCTTGCCCCTGTGGATCCGGAAAAAAATACAAGCAGTGTCACGGTAAGCTGAAGTAATGAAACAGGTGGATGTAGCCGTGGGAGTGGTAAAGCGTGGCACGCAGACATATGTCACGCTTCGCTCACAAGACAAGCACCAGGGTGGCAAATGGGAGTTTCCCGGCGGCAAGAAAGAGGCGGGGGAGACGACGTTTGATGCGTTGAAGCGTGAACTTGCCGAAGAAATCGGCATCACGGTGAAAAGCAGCGAGCCACTGATTTTGATTGAGCATGACTACGGCGATAAGCGTGTTTCGCTAGATGTTCATCTGGTCGAGTCTTTTGAGGGTGAACCCTACGGACGCGAAGAACAGCAGGGAAAGTGGCTGGCTATTAATGCCCTGGAGCCTGAGGATTTTCCCGCCGCAAACGCCACCATTATCGACGCGTTACACAATCAGTAAATCCTGACAAAAACAAGATGCCTGAAAAAAGCCCCGAGCACAGTGATGTGTTCGGGGCTTTTTAATGTGCGGTTTTATCACTTCACAGATTGCGCTTTTCTTATGCTATAGCGTCACTTGTGAGGCGGTAGCGAACGCTACATGCGTTTTGGCATAAGCCGCTTCGTTAATAAAATGCGGGTAAGTGACAGCTTCCTGATCCCAGGTGATTTCGGTGCCGTCAAAGCATTTGAATACCGGTGCGCCGGGTAACAGAGGCTGGAAGTCATTGTCCTGCAAGCTATGGTGGATCATAGCTGTGCGCGCTCCTGTTTCATCAAGCGGGAAGCTGATATTTTCACCGAGTCTGAATACGTCACAGGGTGCAAGTTCAGGCAACGTCTGTGCATTGTAGGCGATGCAAAAATCCAGAATGGTTTCAGTTAGTGTCTGGGTGAGCTGAAAGATATCTTCGCGTAAGACACCTTGAGGCTGCCCGCCTACTTCAACCATCACACCCTGTTTGCCCACTGTGCATAAATAGGGGTGCTCTGCATACGCTTTATCATCTTCAAGGAGAATATTGGCTTCAGGCATGTGGTGCTTCACATACCTGGCAAGCTGAATATTAAAATCATCGCGTTGAAGAATGATTAATGTCGCACCCATTGCACTGGTTGTATTGTGAATATCAATTACAAAATCGGTTTTGGGGTCATTTTTAGGCCCCATTGTCTGATTGAGATGCCTGGCTAAGCGGGCTTCAGCGTCGCTACTTTGTTGATCTAATCGTTGCTCAGTGAACTGACGGTTAAGATCATCATCCACATATCTGACATTGGCCTCAATAGCCTGCTGATTAACCAACATCATCTGTGGTGCTAACGCGCTGAAACGTTCGGGCAGATTATGATTTTGCCAATGGCGGACAAGCTGAATCCCACTGGTTTCATTACCATGTGTCCCGCCGAGAATAACGATGGAATTAAGCATCCTGTGTTCGCCTTAATGTTTGAAAAAACTATCCTGCTGCTGACTCAGCATCGCTTCTATATCCTCAATCTCTTCCTGAGAGGGAGTTTGCTCTGTTTGTTTGTTCTGAGCAGGGATACTTCGTTCTTCGCTTGCCCACTCACCCAAATCGATAAGTTGACATTTTTTTGAACAAAACGGTCGAAATGGACTGCTCTGCGACCATTCAATTTCTTTTGTACAAATCGGGCACTTTACACGCATGCGGATACCTCCGGCATATAAATAATTTTGAGGGTAGAGCTGAGAATTAACAGGCGGCCAGCGAGAACGAGACATCCTCATCCACAGAGGCAGATTTGCCTGGTTCAGCATCGAACACCATAAATCGTAGCGCGAAGCGATACTTGTTGCCACTCAGAGTAGGGTAGAAACCCTCATCAACGGAACAGCGCACGCGGATCAGCTCATTTTTATCTTCAGCAACGCCCTGGTAAAAGCCGTTTGAGGCAGTCAACGACCTGAAGGTACCGCGCTCACGAAGAAAAGATAAACAGATGGAGATAGTTTCTTCGACACTGATCAGTGTCATCATCCACTGTTTCATTTCATCCTGGCGATACGGCTGACTCTGGTTCAGCCAGTAATGCAGGTTGGGTAAGTCGAAACTGCATGCACCACCAGGAATGGCAAAGCGCTGCCTGATAGAGGCCAGAAACTTATCTTCTTTAAGTTCAGTGCCAAATTTCTTGCCTAACTTAAGCTTCTCACGCATGGCAACAATGGTGTCCAGTGTTTGCTTAAGGGCGCTGGCATCAATATTAGGATGCTCAGACCAGTGGCGAAGATTTTTTTCGTGGGCATCCAGATCTTTTATAATATCCGTGCGAATATCAATACGCTCAAACAGATCGAGCAACGTAAACAGTTGGTCGAAAAAGTAAAGCTGTAGCTGCGCAGAAGGGACTGACGCGCCGCTTTTTAGTTGCGCAATGAGTTGTTCAATGCGCAGGTAATTTCGCACCTTTTCTTTGAGTGGAAATTCGAAAACGGTGTCAGACATGTACTTCCTCGTGAATGCTTAATCAGAGCACTTAAACGCAAAAATACAAAAATTTCAAGTAAAAGGGCTTAATGGCCTTGTGCAATGGTCAGATAACGCGCATGGAGAGTGTTTACCTGCTCTTTCAGGCTGGCGAGCGTGCCGCTGTTGTCGATAATATCATCAGCCGCAGCCAGTCGTGTTTCGCGGCTTGCCTGAGCCTGCATAATCCGCTTGATGGTAGCTTCATTGCTTTGTTTATCTCTGGCGCACGCCCGACTGATTTGCAATGACTCAGGGCAGTCTACCACCAGAACACGATCGGTCATTGTGGTCAGATTGTTTTCAATTAACAATGGCACAGATAAAATACAATAAGGGTAGTCAACCGCCTCTGTATCACGGCGCATTTGTTGACGTATAGCAGGGTGGAGCAGGTTGTTCAGCCAGGTTTTCTCGGCCGGATCGGTAAATACTTTTTCTCTTAGGGCGGCCCGGTCCAATGTGCCGTCAGCCGTAATTACCTGGTTGCCGAAGTGCTCAGTAATTTTTTGGAATGCGCTTGTCCCGGGTTCGACCACGTGTCTGGCGACAACATCAGCATCAATAACAGGCACGCCTAACTCTGCGAACGCATCAGTAGCGGCGCTTTTGCCACTGCCGATACCGCCTGTCAGACCGACAACGAAGGGTGTTGATTTTTTGCTCAAGGCGTTATCCATTGTAGATAAGCATCAATAATAGGCTGTTTGTACAGCAAAGTCAGGAATCCGGCAACTGCGAGGTAAGGGCCAAACGGGATGGCCAGGTCTCCGCTCTGCTTACGGGAAAATTGTATAATCAGGCCGATGATCGCGCCAACTAGCGAAGACAGAATGATGATAACCGGTAAACCTTGCCAGCCTGTGAAAGCGCCAAGCGCTGCAAGCAGTTTAAAGTCACCATACCCCATACCTTCCTTACCGGTAATCAGTTTAAACAGCCAGTATACAGACCAAAGACTCAGATAGCCGGCTGCCGCCCCAATAATCGCTGTGGCAGGGTCGACGAATACGGTGTCCAGGCTTAGCAATAAACCAAACCATAACAGCGGAAGGGTTAGCTGGTCCGGTAAAAGCATATGATCCAGGTCTATCATCACGAGCGGGACCAGGAACCAAACGACAATGACCGCAGCGACAGCCTGCATGCCAGGGCCAAAGTGCCAAGCTGCCAGAGCACTGAACAATGCTGTGGCGATCTCTACACAGGGATAGCGCGCTGAAATGGCGGTGCCACAGCCGGCGCATTTACCTTTTAAAAGCAGGTAACTGAGAACCGGAATATTTTCCCATGGACGGATCCGATGCCCGCAAGATGGACAGGTACTGTCTGGCTTCATCAGGTTATAGGTTTCAGCGGGCGTTATCTCTTCCTCACTGACATACGCTTCATATTCTGCTTTGAAGCCGCGTTCCATCATGATGGGAAGACGATGAATAACGACATTTAAAAAACTGCCAATCATTAAACTTGTCACAAAGACAACGAAGAGAAAAAAGAAAGGACTTTGTGCGCTAAGTTCAACAACTGTGTTCATAGAAGTGACTTCAAAAATGAAAAGTTTGCCAGCGCAGCTGCTCAGGAGCAACCGCAAAAGCGAAAAAGGAACGTTAAACCACGTTCCCCATTTGGAAGATAGGCAGATACATTGCCACAATCAGGCCGCCGATTACGACACCAAGTACCGCCATAATCATAGGCTCAATAAGACTGGTCAGGCCGTCCACCATATCATCAACCTCAGCCTCGTAAATGCTGGCTACTTTGCTAAGCATATCATCTACCGCACCAGACTCTTCACCGATGGCCACCATCTGCGTCACCATATCCGGAAAGACGCCGGTTGTGCGCATGGCGGTATTCATTTGTAAGCCGCCGGCCACCTCTTTTTTAATAAACAGGATGGCATCGCGATAAACAGCATTGCCTGACGCACCAGCCGCTGAATCCAGTGCGCCGATAAGCGGAACGCCAGCACTGAAGGTGGTTGATAACGTTCGGGTAAAACGGGCTACAGCAGCTTTTTGTAAGATTTCCCCGATGACAGGAATTTTTAAAACAGTAGCATCAACTCTGTCCCGTAAAGCTTTAGAATTTCGGTGTGCGCGAATAAACATAAAGCCAGCACCGACCATGCCCATGCCGATGAATATGCCAAAGTCCTGCACAAATCGGGATATGCCTAAGACAAACTGGGTAAACGCAGGCAGTTCAGCGCCAAAGCTACTGAAAATTTCTTCAAACTGGGGAACCACGAAGACCAATAGAATAGTTGTCACGATAAACGCGACGACCAATACCGCGATAGGATAGAACATCGCTTTTTTCACTTTGGATTTTAGCGCTTCTGCTTTTTCTTTATACGTGGCAATACGATCATAGATGGTTTCAAGTGAACCGGATTGTTCACCGGTTTCTACCAGGTCACAATACAGATCATCAAAATACAATGGGTGTTTGCGTAGAGAGTTAGAAAGGGGAGTACCTGCTCGAACTTCATCCGCGATAGAAGAAAGCAGTTTTCTCATTGCTGGTTTGCTATATCCATGCGCAATCATTTCTAGTGACTGAAGTAAGGTCACGCCAGCGCCTAGCATTGTAGAAATTTGTCTGGATACTACAGAAATATCTGCTGCGTTGATTTTTTTACCTTTGCTGCCGAATAAAGGTTTTGGCTGCTTTTTGACTTTCTGAGCGGAAATACCTTGTCGTCTTAGAACATTTTTGGCTTCAATTATGCTCGTCGCTGATACTTCTCCTTTGCGGCTAGCTCCCTGTCGGTCTCTACCTTGGTAATCAAAAATCATTGCAGCTTTAGACATGATTTCACCTCTCAGAAAAAAACCCAGCTACGCTGGGTTTTTAAGTTAAATTCTTTTTACGTGAGCGATTAGCAAAGACCAGCTGTTTTACATGTGCCAGAAACAGTCCACTGTACGGGGGCAGTTACACCATTAGGCGTCATTACATAAGTAGCGCCGTCTACGTCAGTAGTTCCTGTAGCAGTAATTACACCATCTGCAATGGTTACTGATGCTACCATGCCATTTGCAACTGTAATCTCTGCGGGTAGGCCATTTGTTCCGGCATCAGCGTCTAATAAAGCTGTAATATCGCCACTTTGAACAGCTACTTCATACGAAGTTTTAAATGGAGTTGTCGCCATCATGACCTCAGAAAAACGTGCTTTTTTCGTATATGTCTGATAAGCAGGCAGTGCTACTGCAGCCAGGATACCGATGATAGCAACAACGATCATCAGTTCGATTAGTGTGAAGCCTTTTTGGTTTGAAGGTTTGAATTGTTTCATGATAGTTCTCCGGGTTCGCGTATAATGCGTTTATCTAAATTAGTTCATTCAAAGTTTACGTTTTATACCTGGTTTGTTTTTTATTTAACGCCCCCGGTACTTGATGCTCAGTATAGGGTGGAAGACCCCAGTGACAAGTATTGGAAACTATACATATGTTTAGGAATTAGCCGATTGGCCTGAGAGGGGGAACGCCTGCAAGCAAAATGCTGGCAGACTTTAAAACATCATATTTTACAATGCCTTAATTGTTGTTCATCGAGACCCGCAGTGACAGATCTATAGCCTGAACATGCTTGGTTAAAGCACCTGAAGATATAAAGTCAACCCCCAATGTGGCCAGTGACGACAGCCTTTCATCAGTGATATTTCCAGAGACTTCAAGTTTACTTTTTCCGTTTGTCATGGAAACTGCGCGTTGGATCTGTTCGTTGGTAAAATTGTCCAGCATGATGATATCGGCCCCGGCTTTAAGGGCCTCGGAAAGCTCATCCAAACTTTCTACTTCTACTTCTACTGGTTTGTCAGCATGTCTTGCTCTTGCGGTACTGACTGCCCGGGCAATGGAGCCGCACGCAAAAATATGGTTTTCTTTAATCAGGTATGCATCGAATAACCCAATTCGGTGGTTCTCACCCCCGCCGCACTTGACTGCATATTTTTGTGCCAGGCGAAGGCCCGGCAGGGTTTTACGGGTATCCAGAATTTTAGTGCCCGAGCCTTCCAGCAACGAGGCGTAGCGACGGGTAACCGTTGCTGTACCGGATAAGGTTTGCAGAAAATTAAGTGCGGTGCGCTCTGCGGTCAATATGCTGCGGGCGCTGCCGGTCAGGGTGACAAGCTTCTCATTTGCCTGCACGTTATCACCATCTGCAACATGCCATTGTAAACGTACCTGGCTGTCAATCTGTGCAAAGGTTTCGTTAACCCATTGAACTCCACATACCACCGCGGGCTCCCGCGTGATGATCGTAGCGCTGGCCTTTGTTGCCTCATCAATAAGGTTCGCCGTTATATCATTGTCAGCATTAATCTCACCGCCTAAATCCTCGAGCAGCGCGGTGTGAATCTGTTGATAAATATCGTTTGGTGTGGGGTAGGTCATAAGTGCAGAATCCGATACCTTTAATTTAAGGTCCGCAATATTAACCAATCCTGACGCTGAGTAAACTCTAACTGCCGTAAAACACTCATTCCCAGTAAGATCTGCCCATCCCCCAGTCCAGGGTTGAGGTGGGCCTGCACATTGGTCAGTACTATCTCACCAATGGTCAGGCTATCGATAGTGGTCTGGGCAACCCTCACTACCCCGTTAGCGGTTTGGGCCAGACCACTTCTGCCAGCGGTCAGACCAAGTTCATTTTGCATCGAAACGGGAATAGCCACATTGGTTGCGCCGGTATCTATTAAAAAGGTTACAGGCTGGCCGTTAATAGTGCCATTAGTCACATAATGCCCCTGGCGATTTTGCTTCAGGCGAACTTCGGTCTGGCCGTCAATCCGCATGGATTCCGGTTCCTGGTTGGGGTTGTGCTGCGACTCAAGCACATCGCTGAATATCAGTGTTAGTAAGCCCAGTCCGCATATCCATGCCAGAATAAACATCCATTTTCCTGCCGAACTCTCATTACTCATACTACTTCTCTTATCGTTTAATACCCGAATCCATACTTGCTGACATTGACTTGCTAAAGGTGATGGGTAAGGTAAGTGTACACATTCAGACTTGTATATGGGTTAGCTGGTGAAAACATACCCCGGTGCGACGCAAAAGCACTCTCCCTTCTACGATGAGCGTCCGTCAGATGCTGAAATCTCGCTGTTAGTAATACACAATATATCTTTGCCTCCCGGTCAGTTTAACACACCTGGAATCGAACAATTATTCACCGGCACACTCAACCCGGACGATGATAACTTTTACAAGGAAATTGCTGGCTTGAAGGTGTCAGCGCATTGCGTTATTTATCGTGACGGTAGTATCGACCAGTTTGTGCCCTTTACCCAACGGGCGTGGCATGCAGGTGTATCCGTATTCCAGGGAACACCACGGTGTAATGATTATGCTATCGGCATTGAAATGGAAGGCACTGATACGCAGCCTTACACTGACGCGCAATACCACGCACTCATACAATTAAGCACCTCTGTCTGCACTGCGTTTCCGGCGATTACGGCGGGGCGGATCGTGGGGCATAACGATATCGCGTTTGGTAGAAAGACCGACCCGGGCCCCTTTTTCGACTGGGCACGCTATCGCAGCGGACTTTTTCTGAATGCCGGCGTGGCAGGTAGGTAGCGTGATCTAGCACAAGTGATACCTTGGTCAAACGTAATTTGATGATAAATTCAGCGTGTCCGGCTATTAATGATGCAAGTCAGACCAGTCGTGAAATTATGAAATTATATTATTTTTCATGAGGTTGTCGTAGCCTTGATTAAATTTCACTTTATCGACATTTGCATTAGTTACATGCTTGGATTTACACTGCCAAACAGTTTATAGGTAAATTGGTATGACCAATCAAGCCGTGTTGCGCAAATTTTTTACAATAGCCACGGTTTGAGCGAAAAGGGACATTCATGCAAACGGGGCGAAAAAAGCTGTCCGATGTCATTACGGAACAACTGGAATCCATGATTCTGGATGGTTCGTTGCTGGCTGGCGAAAAGCTTCCGCCCGAGCGTGAGCTTGCGATCAAATTCGATGTTTCCCGGCCGTCGTTGCGCGAAGCAATCGGTAATTTGCAGGCCCGGGGGCTGGTTGAACGCAAGCAGGGAGGCGGCACATTTGTCAGCAAAAGCCTGAATGCAGTGATGCGCGACCCGTTGATGGCGCTGATTAGCCGTCGGCCCGAAACGCAGTTTGATTTGCTTGAGTTTCGTCATGCCCTGGAAGGTATGGCTGCGTACTATGCCGCGCTTCGTGGTCAGCCGGAAGATTATCAGGCACTGCATGCGGCGCTTGAGGCGTTGCCAAAGCCTGACAGAAAAGACAACCAACGTGCACTGGCTGAATCGCTGGGGCAATTTTACATCATTATGGCAAGAGCATCGCACAATATGGTGCTGTTACACGTGATGAGTACCATGCAAACCATGTTGACCGAGAATATTGAACGCAACCTGGAAATGCTGGCGCAACATGTTGATGTAAGTAAAGAGTTATCCCGGCAGCGGGCAGATATCGTTGATGCGATTGCGCAGCGCGATCCGGAAACAGCCAGGCAGGCATGCAATGCACACCTGGCCTTTATTGAAAAAACCCTACTGACGATTAATCAGCGTGACAGCCGTGTGCAGCGCGCGTTAAGACGTCTGGAAATATAGAGGCGTAAAGCCCGAAAGAATTGTGCAGGTCTGCTGGTCAGGCTGGCAAAAATAGGTGAGCCGTTGGGGCTTGCCGCAAGTACAACGTAATCTAGGTATACCATCCTTGCCGCAGCGGCAACGGATGGTTTTCTATATCAGCAAAAATAGGATGGCACCATGACTGAAATGATGCACCAAGATGTGGATCCCCAAGAAACACAAGAATGGCTGGAGTCGTTAGAGTCAGTTTTAGAAGAAGAAGGTAACGAAAGGGCTCACTTCTTATTAGAATCATTGATTGAGAAAGCACGCAGAAATGGTGCCCACTTACCCTATGATGCGACCACCGCATACATCAATACTATTCCTCCTGGTCAGGAACCCACCATGCCTGGTGACCAGACCATCGAAGGTAAAATTCGCAACGCGCTGCGTTGGAATGCGTTGATGATGGTGTTGCGCGCCTCCAAGAAAAATCTTGAGCTGGGCGGGCACATTTCGAGTTTTGCGTCATCTGCAATGCTTTACGATGTTGGCTTTAACCACTTTTATCGTGCGCCGAACGAAAAAGACGGCGGCGATTATGTGTTTTATCAGGGGCACGTTTCTCCGGGTATCTATTCGCGCGCCTATATTGAAGGCCGCCTGACCGAAGAGCAGCTTGACGGTTTCCGTCAGGAAGTGGATGGCAAAGGGTTGTCTTCTTACCCGCATCCTAAATTAATGCCTGATTTCTGGCAGTTCCCTACGGTTTCCATGGGCCTTGGCCCGATGCAGGCAATCTACCTTGCCCGTTTTCTTAAGTATCTGACAGATCGTGGAATCAAAGATTGTTCAGAGCAGCGCGTATGGTGTTATCTGGGTGACGGCGAATGTGATGAGCCAGAATCCTTAGGTGCCATAGGTCTGGCTTCACGTGAAGGGCTGGATAACCTTACCTTTGTTATTAACTGTAATCTGCAGCGTCTTGACGGACCAGTGCGTGGTAACGGCAAAATCATCCAGGAGCTGGAAGGAAACTTCCGCGGCGCTGGCTGGGAAGTGATTAAAGTAATCTGGGGTCGCTACTGGGATCCGCTGTTGGCCCGTGATACCTCTGGCAAACTGCTTGAGTTGATGAATGAAACCATTGATGGTGAGTATCAGAACTGTAAAGCAAAAGGCGGTGCTTATACCCGCGAAAACTTCTTTGGCAAATACCCAGAGCTTAAAGAAATGGTTTCTAACATGTCAGATGAAGACATCTGGCGTCTGAACCGTGGTGGTCACGACCCGGTGAAAGTCTATGCGGCCTACGACCGCGCGGTGAAAACCAAAGGCCGTCCTCAGGTTATTCTGGCCAAAACGGTAAAAGGTTATGGCATGGGCGCCGCCGGTGAAGGTAAGAATATTGCCCACCAGGTTAAGAAAATGGATATGGAAGCGGTCAAGGGTTATCGCGATCGTTTCAACATTCCTGTGGCTGATGAAAAACTGGCTGATTTGCCTTACTACAAATTTGATGAAGACAGCGAAGAGATGAAGTATCTTCGCGAGCGCCGCGAAGCGCTGCATGGTTACATGCCTGTGCGTCGTGCAAAATCGTCTGAAGATTTGCCTGCTCCGCAGATGAAGGCGTTTGAGTCAGTAACAAAAGGTTCTGGCGACCGCGAAATTTCAACTACGATGGCGTTTGTCCGGGTTCTTACCGCACTGCTTAAAGATAAGCAAATCGGTAAGCGTATCGTGCCTATCATTCCTGATGAAGCCCGTACCTTTGGTATGGAAGGCTTGTTCCGTCAGGTCGGTATCTATTCGTCGCAAGGTCAGAAATACGAACCACAGGATTCAGATCAGGTTGCTTATTATCGTGAAGATAAAAAAGGCCAGGTTCTGCAGGAAGGTATTAACGAGCTGGGTGCAATGGCATCGTGGTTAGCTGCAGGGACACAATACAGCCTGAATGACCTGCAAATGGTTCCTTTCTATATTTACTACTCCATGTTCGGTTTCCAGCGCGTAGGTGATTTAGCCTGGGCGGCCGGTGACTCGCGTACACGCGGGTTCCTGATTGGTGGTACTGCTGGCAGAACAACCCTGAACGGCGAAGGTCTGCAGCACCAGGACGGCCATTCTCTCACCCAAGCTGCGCTGATTCCAAACTGTGTCAGTTATGACCCAACTTACGGCTATGAAATTGCAGTAATTGTTCAGGATGGTATGCGTCGTATGCTGGAAGACCAGGAAGATGTTTTCTATTACCTGACCGTAATGAATGAAAATTACAAGCAGCCTGAAATGCCAAAAGATGTCGAAGAAGGCATCGTTAAGGGTATCTACAAACTGGATACGCAGGGCAAGAGCAAGAAAAAAGTGAAACTACTTGGCTCTGGTACCATTTTAGAACAAGTTCGTGAAGCGGCCGTTAAGCTGGCTGAAGATTATGATGTTGAGGCTGAAGTTTACAGCGTTACGTCATTCAACGAACTGACACGCGATGGTATCGACTGCGATCGTCAGAATATGCTGAACCCTGAAGAAGATGCCAAGGTTCCGTATATCACTGAGGTACTAAAAGCAGGTAACGATGGCCCGACCATTGCTGCTACAGATTACATCAAAAACTATGCAGATCAGGTTCGTAACTTTGTACCAGGCAGTTATCGCGTACTGGGCACAGATGGGTTTGGTCGGTCTGACAGCCGTGAAAATCTGCGTCGTCACTTTGAAGTGGATGCTGCTTCTGTCACATACGCTGCGCTATATGAGCTGTACAAAGCGGGTGACCTTGACGCCAAAGTGCTTTCAAAAGCGATGAAAGATTTGGCTATCGACCAGAAGAAAATCAACCCACTGCACGCATAAGCACAGGAGAGATATCGACATGGCAGAGATTAAAGACGTACTCGTACCGGATTTAGGCGAAGACGACGTTGAAGTCATTGAACTGTGTGTAGCAGAAGGTGATGACGTCGAAGCTGAAGGGGCTTTGGTTACTGTTGAAAGTGACAAGGCCAGTATGGATGTTCCTGCACCGTTTGCAGGTAAAGTCAAAGAATTGTGTGTCAGCGTGGGTGACAAAATTTCGCAGGGAGATTTGCTGGCGAAAATTCAGGAAGCCGGTGGCGCAGACAGCGGTGATGACGACAATTCAGACAAAGCAGACGATAAACAGGAAGAAAACGCCGAGTCAGCAGACACTTCCTCTGATGCAGATGCTGAAGAAAAAAGTAGTGAGTCAAAATCGGCTTCAAAGGGTGGCAGTTCCACTATTGAGGTAACGGTTCCGGACATCGGTGACGCGGAAGAAGTTGACATCATTGAAGTGTTGGTTGCAGAAGGTGATAAGGTTGAAGCCGAAGATGGGCTGATTACACTGGAAACCGACAAGGCCACCATGGATGTGCCATGCCCGCAAGCGGGTACGGTCAAATCGCTTAAGGTTAAAGAAGGTGACAAGGTCTCTGAAGGCTCGCTTGTCCTTATTCTTGAGGTTGCCGGCAGCGGTGATGCAGGTGCTGATAGCAGTGAAAGCGACGATCAAAGCCAAAGCAGTGATGACGATGACGCACAACCTAGTCAGTCTGACGCTGACGATAGCGATGATGCTCAGGCATCAGGCGGCGAAGAAGAAATCGAAGTTACTGTGCCGGATATCGGTGATGCTGAAGATGTTGAGATTATCGACGTGCTGGTTTCAGAAGGTGATACGATTGAACCTGAAGATGGTCTGATCACTCTTGAGACTGACAAAGCAACCATGGATGTGCCTGCACCTAAAGCCGGTACCATCACTAAAATGCTGGTTAAGCAGGGCGATAAGGTATCGCAGGGCTCTGCAGTATTGATGCTAAAAGTAGCTGGCAGCGCGAAATCTTCTGAAAAGCCTGAAAAGTCTGATCAGAAAGCGAAGCAGGACGCGCCCCAGCAGCAGAAATCTTCTGATAAAAGCGATAGCAGCAGGCCCAAGCCGCCGCCGGTGCCCCATCATCCGTCTGCCGGTGAGAAGAAGAAGAGTGGTAAAGTGCACGCCTCGCCGTCTGTTCGCAGACTGGCTCGCGAGTTCGGTGTGGATCTAACGCAGGTTTCAGGCTCTGGCAGGAAAGACCGTATCCTGAAGGAAGACGTGCAATCGTATGTGAAATACGAATTGTCTCGCCCCAAAGCCAGCGCCGGCTCTGTCGGTCAGGGTGAAGGTGGTCTGCAGGTTATTGCACCGCCAAAAGTCGATTTCTCGAAATTTGGTGAAGTGGAAGAGAAGCCGCTTACCCGTATTCAGAAACTGTCTGGCCCGAATTTGCATCGCAACTGGGTAACCATTCCGCATGTCACGCAGTTCGAAGAAGCTGACATTACCGAAATGGAAGCTTTCCGTAAGCAGCAAAACAAGATCGCCGAAAAGCGTAAGTATGACTTTAAAGTGACGCCGCTTGTCTTCATGATGAAAGCTGTGGCTGATGCTCTGAAAGCGTATCCGGTATTTAATACTTCACTTTCTGCTGACGGTGAGTCTTTAATTCAGAAAAAGTATTACCATATAGGTATTGCAGTAGACACGCCAAATGGTCTGGTTGTGCCGGTTGTTCGTGATGTAGACCAAAAAGGTATCCATGAGCTGTCAAAAGAGCTATTGGATATCAGCCTGAAAGCCCGCGATGGCAAGCTTAAGTCTGCGGATATGCAAGGCAGCTGCTTTACCATCTCAAGCTTGGGTGGTATTGGTGGTACAGCGTTTACACCGATTGTTAACGCACCGGATGTCGCCATTCTTGGTGTTTCCAAGAGCGAGATGAAGCCGAAGTGGAATGGCAGTGAATTTGAACCGCGCCTGATGTTGCCGTTATCACTGTCTTACGACCACCGGGTCATTGACGGTGCAGTAGCGGCCCGCTTTGCCGTGCACCTTAAAACCGTGCTCGAAGATTTGCGGGAAATGTTACTTTAAGTTTGAACAGGGGAGGGTAAAACCTCCCCTTTACGCTTTTTTGTCAGCATTTAACGATGTTGGCTTTACAGGGCAGATAAGCCCTAGTTAAAATTCTTAACGCATATTTTTCAGATATTTGACAAATTGAGGTCACGATGAGCGATATAAAAACTCAGTTAGTTGTATTGGGTGCAGGACCCGGCGGATATTCTGCCGCTTTCCGCGCTGCCGATATGGGCGTAGAAACCGTTATTGTTGATGCCAGGGAAACACTGGGTGGTGTGTGCCTGAATGTAGGATGTATTCCTTCTAAAGCACTGTTGCACGTGGCCAAGGTTATTAAAGAAGCCAAGGAAATGGCAAATCATGGGGTCTCGTTTGGCGAGCCGGAAATCGATTTGGACAAACTGCGTGACTACAAAGACTCTGTCGTTGGTCAGCTGACCAAAGGGCTTTCTGGCATGTCAAAAATGCGTAAGGTTAAGCATGTACGCGGTACCGGTACATTCACCGGCGCGAATACCCTGGAAGTGGAAGGCGAAGACGGCAAGACGACCATCGAGTTTGAAAATGCCATCATCGCAGCAGGCTCAGAGCCGGTATCACTGCCATTTATTCCTGAAGATGATCGCGTTATCGACTCTACCGGTGCCCTGGAAATGAAAGATATTCCGGAAAAAATGCTGGTACTGGGTGGCGGCATTATCGGTCTGGAAATGGGCACGGTTTATCATGCACTGGGCTCTAACATTGACGTGGTAGAATTCCTCGATCAACTGATTCCTGCGGCTGACAAAGACATCATGAAAGTATTCATGAAGTCATATAAAGACAAATTCAACGTAATGCTTGAGACCAAAGTGACTGACGTTGAAGCAAAAGATGATGGTTTGTATGTAACCTTTGAAGGTAAGAACGCACCATCAGAGCCAGTCCGTTACGACAAAGTGCTTGTTTCTGTAGGTCGTACACCGAACGGTAAGAAAGTTGGCGCAGACAAAGCCGGCGTGAAAGTTGATGATCGCGGCTTTATCAATGTTGATAAGCAAATGAAAACCAACGTTGATAACATCTTCGCAATTGGTGATTTAGTCGGCCAGCCGATGCTTGCGCACAAAGCGGTTCACGAAGGCCATGTTGCTGCCGAAGTGATTGCCGGCAAGAAGCATTACTTCGATCCGCGCTGCATTCCATCTGTTGCCTATACCGAGCCGGAAGTTGCCTGGGTTGGTCTGACTGAAAAAGAAGCCAAAGAGCAGAATGTTAGCTATGAATCAGCAACATTCCCATGGTCGGCATCGGGCCGCGCTATTGCTTCTGATGCGACTGACGGCATGACCAAACTATTATTTGATAAAGAGTCTGGTCGTGTTATCGGTGGTGCAATGGTAGGTACTAACGCCGGTGAGATGCTGGGTGAAATTGGTCTGGCTATTGAAATGGGTGCTGACGCAGAAGATGTTGCACTGACAATTCATGCTCACCCAACACTGAATGAATCTATCGGTTTGGCCGCAGAGATTCAGGAAGGCAGCATTACGGATATGCCTAATCCTAAAGCGAAGAAAAAATAATTAATTGATTCGCAAATAGAAAAAGCGAGGTTGTTCCTCGCTTTTTTTGTGTCTGCTAATTATTTACTTGCCCACAGGTACAGGTTTGACTGAGACACCGGTGCACGCTTCAATACGTTCATCATGATGCTGCGCCCTGGCTGAACGTAGCGCATCCTCACAGTAGCCCTTACGGCAACATTGCGCTAAAAGCGCCTCATGCTGTTTACCGCGCTCATGAATAATTCTGACAATATGACTTCGCAGCCAGCGCAGACCAGCATCATGGTCCTGTCGCTTATGCCAGAGCAACGATAGCGGTGTCCGGGGTAGCTCAACGGGCGCCTCAAATACGGCGAGCTGCTGAGAGAATATCTCTTTCTCAAACACCATCGAAGGTGCAACACATATTAAGTCAGTTTGTTTCAACAGGCTTGGCACATTGTGAAAGTTATTCACCGTCATGGCGATGCGCCGTGATTTACCAATACTTTGCAGTGCCTGATCGGTAGGACCAGACACATCGCCGGTTAAAGAAACCAGCAAATGTTCAGCCTGTATAAACTGCTCAAGGGTCAGGGCCTCTTTGGCCAGCGGATGTCCCGGGCGCATTACGACAACGTAGCGCGGATCCAAAAGATGTTCAGAGTGAATCACGCTTTCAGGCCGGATATATTTACTGATTGCCAGCTCAGCTTCGGCATCTTTCAGGATATCAGCAGTTTCAATAGACTGGATCGGAATCGCATAGATGTTGATACCAGGAGCCTCGCGTTCAATCATCTGACGTAACGGACCCCATACCATTTCTACAAAGGTGTCTGTAGCAGCAATGCGGAAAGTACGGTTTGCAGTGGCTGGTTCAAAAAGGGCCGGGTTCACAGCATCTTCCAGCGCACCGAGGGGCGTCTGAATCTGGCTCCATAAATTGCGCGCAAACGCGGTTGGTTGAATGCCGCGTCCGTCTTTTACAAACAACTCATCACCCCATGCTGTTCGCATCCGCGACAACGCGTTGGACACTGCGGGCTGCGTCATTGCAAGACGATCTGCAGCGCGGGTAATAGCGCCCTCGGTCATGATGGCATCAAAAATCATTAACAGATTCAGTTCCTGTGGCCGCATTTGACACTCCTGGTACATGGACAATTTCAAACATATTAATACACGTGATGCATTGCATACAAAATAATAATTATTTTTATTTTTATGGGTGCCGCATACTACGCGCAACTTAATATTTGCGAGAGACACCATGCATACATTTATACGCGTAAGTATAGTGATATTCGGATTGATTGCGCTGTCGGCATGCAATTCAGAACCGTCAACACATAGTCAGGCTCAGGCACAGTCTCAGGGCGTTCCTGTCGATGTTGCTACGGTAGTAGCCCGGCCGATCACTGAATGGGATACCTTTACCGGCAGACTTGAAGCACCTGAATCAGTGGCGCTGCGTCCAAGAGTCTCAGGATATATAGAGATGGTAACCTTTGAAGAAGGTCAGTATGTCAACCGGGGCGATACGTTATTTCTGATTGATAACCGACAGTTCAAGGCAGAAGTCGACCGTCTTACTGCGCAACTCGACGAAGCAAAAAGCCGCCTAAAACTGGCTAAACAGGATCTGGCTCGTGCTGAAGGGCTTCGCCGTTCACAGTCCGTTTCTCAGGAAGTACTGGATACGCGCGCAGCATCTGTTGATCAGGCCAGGGCCGCAGTCGCCCAAACCACCGCTGCACTCGATCAGGCTCGGCTGAATCGCGGTTTTGCCCGTGTAGAAGCGCCTATCTCAGGCAAGATATCTCGGGCTAATATCACGCAGGGAAATTTCGTCACAGCAGGGCAGAGCATTTTAACGACAATCGTCGCCACTGACCGCCTTTATGCGTATTTTGACATTGATGAGACTACCTGGCTGAACTATCAGAAAAATGCGTCAAATGCGCAGACAGTGGATGATAAGCCGGTGGCTATGCGACTGGCAAATGAGGACGTTTTCGGTCACTGGGGGAACATTAATTTTGTTGATAATCAGGTTAATGGTGGCACTGGTACGCTGCGCGTGCGCGCCGTCTTTGCCAACGATGAAAATCAGTTGCTCCCAGGTTTGTTTGCCCATCTTAAGCTGGCGGGCGAGCACCAGGAAGAAGGCATTCTGATTGCTGAGAAAGCCATTGGCACGGATCTTAACAATAAATACGTGCTGGTCGTTGATAGTGACAAAAAGGTGCAGTACCGCGCGGTCACCCTGGGCGACAAAGTGGGCTCGCTGAGAATTATCGAAGCAGGCTTGCAGCCGGACGATACCATTGTTGTGGACGGTTTGCAGCGCGTCAGACCCGGCACCCCGGTAACGCCCAACAAAGTAGACATGGCGGATGATGACACTCTGCAAAGCCTGAATGCCTGGCAACAGCAGTTAGACCGGAACAACGATTTAGCGCGTGTGTCAGCAGACCAGATAGCAGGTACCCGCTAAATGAAATTCTCTCAATTTTTTATTCATCGGCCCATTTTTGCCGCCGTGCTATCACTGCTGATATTTATCGGCGGTGCACTGGCTGTGTGGAAGCTGCCAATCACCGAATATCCGGATGTGGTACCGCCGACAGTGGTCGTCACAGCTAATTATCCGGGGGCCAATCCCAAAGTGATTGGTGAAACCGTTGCCACGCCGCTGGAACAGGAAATTAACGGCGTCGAGAATATGCTCTATCAATCATCTCAGGCAACGTCCGACGGGCGTATGACGCTGACGGTAACCTTTGCAATTGGCACCGACCCCGACGAAGCAACAACCCTGGTACAAAATCGCGTCAACCGCGCGCTGCCTCGCTTACCACAGGAAGTACAGCGTCTGGGTGTGGTAACGGAAAAATCTTCACCGAATCTTACAATGGTGGTGCATCTGACCTCGCCGGATGATCGCTATGATATGTTGTACATGTCTAATTTTGCCGAGCAGAATGTCAAAGATGAGTTGCAGCGTATTCAGGGAGTTGGACAGGTCCGACTGTTCGGTGCCGGAGAGTACAGCATGCGCGTTTGGCTGGATCCGAACAAGCTGGCTTCCCTGAACCTGAATCCGGGCGATGTGGTGGGCGCTATTCGCGCGCAAAATCAGCAGGCCGCCGCAGGCAGTCTGGGCGCACAGCCAACCGGCACCAGTGAGTTTCAGTGGCTTATCAATGTAAAAGGCCGGCTGATTGATGAGACAGAGTTTGAAGATATTATCGTTAAAACCGGTCAGAACGGTGAGATTACCCGACTTAAAGATGTGGCCCGTGTCGAGCTGGGCGCAGACTACTATACGCTTCGCTCGCTGCTGAATAACCGGCCAGCTGCCGCTCTGCCAATTTTTCAGGCGCCCGGATCCAATGCGATAGAAATTTCCGATAATGTCCGTACCACCATGGACAGACTCGCAGCGACCTTTCCCGAGGGGCTGGAATACGACATCGTTTATGACCCTACCGTGTTTGTCAGGGGCTCTATTGATGCGGTAGTAAGTACTTTGCTTGAAGCCGTTCTGCTGGTTGTTCTCGTGGTGGTCCTGTTTCTGCAAACATGGCGGGCGTCGATTATTCCTCTGGTAGCCGTACCGATTTCGCTGGTCGGCACATTTGCCTTTATGCACCTGATGGGCTTTTCTCTTAATGCGCTGTCATTGTTCGGTCTGGTTCTGGCTATCGGTATCGTGGTGGATGATGCCATCGTGGTAGTTGAAAATGTTGAGCGCAACATCGAGCGTGGACTAACCCCGGTGCAGGCCACGCAGCAGGCGATGAAAGAGGTCACCGGCCCGATAGTCGCCACCACACTGGTGTTGGCTGCAGTCTTCATTCCTACAGCATTTATGAGTGGGCTTACCGGGCAGTTTTATCGTCAGTTTGCGTTGACCATTACCATTTCTACCGTTATTTCGGCGCTGAATTCACTGACGTTAAGCCCTGCGCTTTCCGCGCTGCTGCTCAAACCTCACGGCGCAAAAAAGGACTGGATGACAAAATCTATTGATAAGGTCTTTGGTAAATGGCTGTTCAGCCCCTTTAACCGAATGTTTGACCGCGCATCGGATAAATACACATCAGGTGTAGGCTCGCTGGTTCGCAAAGGCTCTATTGTTATGGTGCTTTATGCCGGATTGCTCGGGCTGACCTGGCAGCAATTTGAAACTACGCCAACCGGCTATGTGCCGCCGCAGGATAAGATGTATCTGGTGGCTTTTGCGCAGCTGCCCAATGCGGCATCGTTGGATCGTACAGAAGCTGTTATCAGGCAGATGTCAGAAATTGCCATGCAGCATCCTGGTGTATCAGACGCTGTGGCGTTTCCCGGTTTAAATATTAACGGGTTTACAAACAGCCCCAGTTCAGGGGTATTGTTTACCCCGCTGGAGTCATTCGATAAGCGCCAGTCTCCCGTCTTATCAGCAGGCGCTATTGCGGCGGATCTTAATCAGAAATTTGCTGCCATAAAGGGCGCTTATGTTGCTATTTTTCCACCGCCACCTGTACAGGGACTGGGCACAATCGGTGGATTCAGATTGCAGCTTCAGGATCGTTCGGGTCATGGATTTGAGACGCTGGAAAAAACAGCCAATGAAGTGATTGCAAAAGCCTGGGCCGATCCGGCACTTACCGATGTGTTTACCAGCTTTACCGTGAATGTTCCGCAGCTTGATGTAGATGTTGACCGTGAAAAGGCCATGAGCCAGGGCGTGGGGATCGACACCCTGTTCGATACCATGCAGGCTTACCTTGGTGCTGTTTATGTCAATGATTTCAATTTATTCGGACGTACTTATCAGGTCAATGTACAGGCTGATGCGCCGCATCGTCAGAATGTTGAGCAGATTCAGCAGATGAAGGTGCGTAATAGCGATGGGCAGATGATACCTCTGGGTTCACTGCTGGATATCGATTACAGCGCAGGCCCTGATCGGGTGATGCACTACAACGGTTATGTCACGGCAGAAATAAATGGCGCGCCCGCTGACGGATACAGCTCTGACCAGGCCCGTGCTGCCATCGAAAAGATCCTGGATGAAAATCTGCCTGTTGGAATGACGTATGAGTGGACTGAGCTAACTTATCAGCAGATTCTGGCAGGTGATACGGCAATGTATGTCTTCCCGCTGGTTGTACTGCTGGTGTTTCTGGTACTGGCTGCACAGTACGAGAGCTTGCGCCTGCCGCTGGCTATCATCCTGATTGTACCCATGACATTGCTCAGCGCACTGCTTGGCGTTGCCATTTATGGTGGGGACAACAATATCTTCACGCAGATTGGCTTGATTGTACTGGTAGGCCTGGCCACTAAAAATGCCATCCTGATTGTCGAGTTTGCCAAAGAATTGCAGGAGCAGGGACATGATGCGCTTAGCGCTATCAAGGAAGCCAGTCGACTCCGCCTGCGCCCCATTCTGATGACATCTATCGCCTTTATTATGGGTGTGCTGCCCATGGTTATTTCTACCGGTGCAGGCGCTGAAATGCGTCAGGCAATGGGTGTGGCCGTCTTCTCCGGCATGATTGGCGTGACATTCTTCGGTTTGATATTAACGCCGGTCTTTTATTACCTGCTTCAAAAGCGACGATAAACCAGCTACCCGAGCGTTGCCCCTCTCTTTAAACAGGGGCCTTTGGCCGCCCGCTTCCCTGGGCGGCTTTTTTTTGCTTACGGGTAAGCAGTGCAATCGTAGCTCTTCAATCCAAAATCATCTTTTAGTCACATGGCTTTGAGTATTTAATTTGCGAGGAAGAGTTAGCTTTCGCCGGTGTCGACCGGCAACGACCAGAGGGGAAGAGCGTTTCCCCTCTGGACTCCCCACTTTGCCTGAACGCGCAACACAACAGCACGGCTGAACAGGCAAAAGCAATCGGAGCAAAAGGCGCATCCCTGCGCCTGTTTGCTCCTGCTGTCTTGCGATGGGTTCCGCGGGGCGTGCAGAGGGCGTGGCACAACGCCTTCTGCTTGCTGGCCGTCAACACGGCCGAGGCTGTTTAAACTCTGATGTCAGGATATTTACGTTCTTTTTTAAAATACTCCTTTTGATTTGTAGCGTTTATTTAGGTCTTGCGGTTGTACTTACTTTCGCCGGTGTCGACCGGCAACGACCAGAGGGGAAGGGCGTTTCCCCTCTGGACTCCCCCTTTACCTGAACGCGCAACACAACAGCACGGCTGAACAGGCAAAAGTAATCGGAGCAAAAGGCGCATCCCTGCGCCTGTTTGCTCCTGCTGCATCATCCATGATGCATCTTACTTTTACTTAATCTGTTCAGTCGTGCCGTCTGCGCGTTAAGGCCCAAAAGAGCGATGTTTCTTCGAGTAATCAAAAGTTGCCGATAGAAAGATATCGATGAACCGTGGAGCAAGAGTGGCAGGCTGTCCGGATAAGAAAATATCAGACGCATCATGGATGAGGCGTCAGTAGTGTCAGGGGCAGGAGGCCCCTTACACTGCGGTGCTATTTTCCCGGGCAGGCTGGCACTGCTGTCTTGCGATGGGTTCCGCTGGGAGTGCAGAGGGCGTTGCGCAACGCCCTCTGCTTGCTGGCCGTCAACACGGCCGGGGCTGTTTAATCTTCTATGTTGAAATCACTATCTAATATAATAAAACAGCTCTTTTAAGTTAATGGCTTTCACGCACACCTTTCACAGTTGTATTAGCTTTCGCCGGTGTCGACCGGCAACGACCAGAGGGGAAGGGCGTTTCCCCTCTGGACTCCCCCTTTACCTGAACGCGC
>NZ_JABBXD010000004.1 GCF_014750655.1 Salinimonas profundi | reverse complement strand
GACGCACGTCACCAACAGAATATGACAGGCAGTATTTTAAGGACATAGAAAGTGTCTAGGAAAGTTAGGCCTTACCAGGCAGTGAGTTCCATATTGATACGTTTCACCCGATCCGGGAAGTTCTTTTTATCAATACCTTCGAGAGCTTCAAGAAGCTCGTCGGTGGAATAGGTGGTGTAATCCGGATGCGATTTCATTAGAGCTTCCCTGCTAAGCAAAACCTTGAGAGTCTATGCATTGTATCGATGAGTGGAAAGTCCTAAAGTGTGTTTATTGGCTGTACGGGTTATTATTCGCCGCCCGATCTTTCTGAGGACGCCTTAATCATGGAAGGTTTGGTAAAACCATAATGCACAAACGCCGCACCTACTACTGAAACCAGTAAAACAGAAATTCCCTGGCACATAACTTTTAAGTAAGGGGCGCAGCGGGCAAACTTAATTCTTTTGTTGTCTCATTGGTAAAACACTTCCTTGAACAGGCTTGGAGCACAATAGTCATTTAAGCTGACTATTACAAAGTGCTTTCTAACAAGCCCTGCATCTATTTCATACCATGCAACAGTTAGGTTGTCTTCTTCATACAAATCTAGGGGAAAGATGAAGGTTGGTTCCACGAGGCTGTCTGATACCAGCCATACTGAATAAGAGCTTTGACCTTCGATACTCTCTGGTAATTTGATAGTTACAGAGTAGTTCGAATCTCTAAGGGTTGTATCAATAGTAACTTTCTCACCATGTTTAGAATTAAACTGCTCGCGTAGTTCATCGGTGACTATGCAAGATGAGGCAAGACAGCCAAAATTGACTAACAGAAGTAGTAAAAAAGTTAACCGCATCTATCAATTCCTTATGAGACATAACGCTAAGCAGCCCCGTATTTACGACATCAATGTTGCATTTGGGAGTTGATACTAAGCATCTTTCCAAAACTTCCTTGAAGCCGAGTAGAAATTACTAAACTCCTCCTCACTTACAAAACTTGAATCTGGTATTACATGAAATAATCCAGGGGCTATTTGAATTAGCATGTAATGCCGCAGTTTTCGAATACCTATAATACCGTTCCAGCTTGTTTTGGTTTCATTCACTGCAGTTTTCTCATACAACCCACCGTCTGAGATCTCGTATTCATGTAAGCCCAAAACACCATTTGCTACTGAAGATGATAGTAAGATTTGAAGTAGGTTCGTTGCTAGCCCCAATATAGCCGCAGTAAGACCTGATATTAACGCTATCAGAAAAGTAACCAACCATTTTTCAGTCGTGTTGGGAATTCCATGTTTAAAGATTGCATAGACCCACAAGATCGCGAAAACGAGCGCTATTAGCGAATAAGTACCTTTGCTTTTCAAGGCGAGCCAAATATTGAGCTTCACAATATCGGACTTTTTAATATCGACAGAAACTTTCATGTTCTTCCCTGATGCCGTTTGTTTTATCTCAACTCCTTTTTATCAAAGGCATTAAGCACCCTTGAAACTCTTCTCTCGACGCTACGGAGTTCCAACATTCGATAAGGCTACGTTTTTCGATTTCCGCCAAGGGGGCAGTTTCATGTCCTTTCTTTTCAAACTCGCAACTTAGATACCAGTAGTCTTCAAAGATATTTACTTCGACTTCAGGATTGTTGGAGTAATCGTTCTCCGCAACTAGGCGGGCCATTCTCTGCGCTCTTTTTTTCGAAACGTTCTTCTCCTCAAGAGAGGATCCAGCGCCTCCCCAGATGTAAAGCCATTTTTCGCCCTCGAAGCTTTTCGGGTCATTCTCAATACGATCATTTACAGCCCACTTTGTAGCAACGAGATTGATAAATGCCTCCGACTCAGCCTCGCAGTCTTGAGCAAATAGCGGAAATGATACCAATGAAATTAAAAAAACAAGTACTCTCATTTTTACCTCTTTATAGATATAACTTTTAAGTAAGAGGCACAGGCGCGTGGGCTAAAATGCGAAGCAGCCAACGTGTATGCGTCCCAGCGAACGAAGTGAGTGACAATAGCGCGTTGTTAGGTGCGTGTTTATTTAACCTGAATTTTGTTTCTGATGAGTTCAAATACACACGCTCCAGTCAATACTGCATACACTCCTAGAATAAAGTAAAACATGTTCGGGCTGGTTTCTAGAGAATAATCTTCGCCACCTTTCGGCGAAACTTCTCCAGTTGTCAGTCCATTAATGAATAAAAACGTGAAAAAAAGAGCACAGGAAATAAGGAGTATCTTGTCTGAAGTTGAGTGTTCTTTCATTTGTAATGATATCCAACCTTCCTTTTCAGTAGCCAAGCTAAAAATAAACTTGCCTGTCTTTTCCAGTAGTACCTAATGCCCAGCTAAGCCGCTGGAACGGAGTTGATTGTTTTGTGCGAGCGTAGCGGAAAAGCACGAAACGAGCAACGCAGTGGAGGTCGGCTTGAGCTGTTTGTTAACTGCCATGCTTACAAATACCTAAAACCTTAGTGTCAGAATATGTAGCTTGCAGCCTTGTGGCCTGCACGCCCGACAAACCCACGAATATGGTAGCGCTACTGTCCCATGCAGCTATTTCAAGTACAGCACCCTTCAACTGGGGCGAAATATTTTCACCAGACCAATAAGACGCATTGTCATAGATGTATGGTGACTCGATGACCATAGGTCGATCACCAATTTTTACGGCACTAAAAACGCCCCAGATGAACTGAACATCATTGGCCGCCAAATATGCCTCCAGGGTAGACCCAGACCACCAACCCTCTTCAATATCAAATCCGTTAGTTTCGATATCACTTAGGTACCAATCATAATCAGAGCAACGAATATCGAGCGCTTTAAGCATCTGCGGAAGATACGTAAAAAAATCAATTTGTTCTGTTTTTTCTAAGATAAAGTTCATGGCACTCGAAGGCAGTCAACGCCCCACTAAGGGGCAGTAATACGTAGGCTAAAATCAGGAGCGAAGCGACAGAGCCTACGTGTTACTGTCCCAGCGAGCGAAGCGAGAGCCTTTAGTGGTTTGATATAAGCCATTGTTAATGATTACCATCTGAGCCAGCCCCACTGCTATCTCTGGGGCCACCACCAAACTCAGAATGCATCTTGATTGGGCGATCTTGGCTTTTGTGAAATTGCCAAATAGCAATTGCAGCTATATAGGGAATAAACCACGCAAGAAAGATTTGTGCAATTTTTTGCACCATATCTAAGTCATCTCTTTTCGCCAAGAAAACTGATACGGCTAGGCTTATTGCAAAGTAAACTGCTAGTGCAGCGTATATGATAAAAAGAGTGTCCATCTCATCAGTTCCTTTGGCTTATAACTTTTAAATAAAGGGCAAAAACACTGTGCCATACTCTTTGCGGCACCGTGTTTTTGTCCCAGCGCGCCACGCGCGCGTTTTAATTTTTTTGTTAGCTGCCACTTGCACCATACTTAACTTTAGCAACTATAAAACAAGGAATTGGAATTAGACTAGCCACTAAAAGCAAGCTTGTTAAACCCATTTCATTTATTGCCCCAACAAACCAAGCAACTGCAATTAAGCCTATGAGCACACCCAACAGCAGAACTGAATAGCCCAACCATTTTGCGAAAGCTTCTGGCTGAGATATTTTGGACTCGTCCCAGCCAGCAATAAGATTTCGCTTCTGTTTTACTGCAATTAAGTAACCAACGACTATGCAGGGAAGTGAACCTGCAAAAAGCATGATTAAACACCCTAGAAGTAAATCATCCATTGAACTCTCCTTTTGGCAGCTAACATATTAATAGACCCCAAAGTGGTGTGGTTCCTGGTCCCACTTTGGGGTAATTAACTTCAACTATCTTCAAAGATTACTCGATAAGTCATTCTGATAAAAGTGAAAAGGCAAAGTGGTGCATTTCACGCAACGCACAAAATACCCCAAAACGCCGATGCGATTGATATGGTGTACTTTGCGCACGTCGCCGCGTAAAACCGTCCCTGGGTCAGTATTTTTTAATTTATTTTAACGCTACGCTGATGCGCTTTTAATAGTCTTGAAAATACCTGATGAAAAGCACCTTCTTAAACGCCGTTTATGAGTTTATGCTGGTAAAGCACTATGCAAAGCGAACTATCGAGACGTACTTAACCTGGATCACTGACTATATTCGTTTTCATCAATACGCGCACCCGGAAACACTCAATGCTGTTCATGTTGAGGCCTATCTCACACATCTTGCGGTGACGCGGAAAGTAGCGGCGTCTACGCAATCGACAGCGCTTAACGCGCTGGTGTTCCTGTACGATAAGTTCCTTGAGACACCGTTACCCGCTGATATGCATTTTCTAAATAGCGGACGTCAGCGAAAACTGCCTGTTGTACTAACGCAACCGGAAGTTAAAGCGCTATTAAGCCGGGTTGCTCACCAGCACTATCTTGCGGTTGCCATGCTTTATGGAAGCGGACTGCGATTAATGGAATGCGTTCGATTACGGGTAGGGGATATTGATTTTGATTATAAGTATGTACGCATTTGGTTTGGCAAAGGTGGAAAGCACCGTGTGGTTACACTTTCAGCGTCTCTTACCACTCTGCTTGAAAATCATATTGTTCGGGCAAAAGAAATGCTGGAACATGATCTGCAGGTTCCTGAATTTGCCGGTGCCTGGATCCCATTGGGTCTACGCAAAAAATATAAACACAGAAATAAAACATTGGAGTGGCAGTACCTGTTTCCTTCTGGCAAGCTTAGTCTCGATCCTGAAAATGGTGAGTTGCGCCGTCACCATATAGATGAAAAACAGATCCAGCGGGCGGTAAGAAAAGCGGCTTCACAGGCCGACATCGCAAAGCACGTCACACTACATACTCTCAGGCACTCGTTTGCTACCCACTTACTTCAGTCGGGGGCGGATATTCGTACCGTTCAGGAGCAGCTAGGACATGCAGATGTCAGAACAACGCAGATTTATACTCACATTCTTCAGCAAGGGGCTCACGGTGTCGTAAGCCCGCTTTCAGACGTGACCTGATGAAAAGTCTTTGAATTAAGGCGCGGTACTGCATTATCGGGATCACTGTTTGACCTCAAAGGGCAGGTTGACCGTGGCCGCGTTTATCTCCGAAACCCAGAGGTAACGACCGGGTTCAAGGTCAACTGTAACAAAGCCATATTTTCCCGCATAGGTGTGCTCCAGCCCACCCAAAAAGGTAACCGGTGCGGGCGCTCTTAACCCGCCTACATTGGTCCAGTCCATCCAAAAGAAGACCTTATCCAGATCCGTCGATGACGTAAGTTTCGCCAGGTTCAAGTCGTAAGGCATAAATCCTTTGGGAGTGTCCTGCATCTCAATGCGGAAAGTATGTGTACCCGGTGGCAACGCTTGCGGACCGGAAACCCCCTGATTCGACACCGTGACCGTATAGTCGGCCTCAGGCGGTACGTAGTTGTTTTGCGCTGCTTTAACCGTTATCTGCTGCAACATACCCATAAGCGTATGCCAGCTGCCATCGGGAGCTTTTACATAGCACTCCACCAGGTACGTGCCTGGCTCGTCGAGTAAAAAGGTAGCCTGAGTACTTCGCCCTGCGGCTAACAATCCGGCGCCTCCTGCCCAGGTCATCTGTAATCCCCAGTCGGGTACATGTTCTTCGAAAAACGGACCAATGTCAGCCTTGGTTAATTCGCCGCTGCGTAGTCCTTGCATGAGCGGTTCAAAAACTGGCGCAACATGCTTAAGCTGATCGTCGATCGTCTTGCCCTCTGCTAACCGATACATCACCACAAAGTGGGCCTGTGCACCTTTGTTGGTAAACATGAAGGTCGTCCAGCCAGTAGGCAGAGTGGCCGGTGCCTCAATGCGATATTCAGTGGTGACAATATCTACCACATTGGTTTTAGCGGCGGCGGGGAAGAAGCAACCTGTAAAAAGGAAAAACAACAAAATACAGCGACAGCGGGTTATTCGACAGATACGCATAACAGCCTCTTTGTATGTAATTGTTGGCTTAACTACTAAGGCTAGTTCAACTGTACGAGTTCGCAACAATGAACAGCGGACAATAAAAAAGGGCCCGCAGGCCCTTTTAGTCTCACTTAGTCAGTTACACACGCTCAAAGATCGTCGCGATGCCCTGACCCAAGCCAATACACATGGTGGCCAGACCGACAGACTTGTCGTTCGCTTCCATCAGGTTAAGCAGCGTTGTGCTGATACGCGCACCTGAACAGCCCAGTGGGTGGCCCAGTGCAATAGCACCACCGTTCAGGTTAACTTTTTCATCATAGTTATCCAGCCAGCCAAGCTGTTTAATGCACGAAAGCGCCTGCGCGGCAAAGGCTTCGTTGAACTCGGCAAGTTCAATGTCGTCCATGCTCATGCCGGCACGTTTCAGTGCTTTTTGTGTGGCAGGCACCGGGCCGTAACCCATAATTGCCGCATCACAGCCAGAAACGCCCATGGCTCGAATTTTAGCGCGCGGCTTAAGTCCAAGCGCCTTGGCTTTATCTGCTGACATCAGCAGCATTGCAGAGGCACCGTCTGAAATAGCTGACGACGTACCTGCTGTCACCGTACCGTTCACCGGATCAAACACCGGGCGTAAACCAGCCAGCGTATCAACCGTGGTTTCAGGGCGGATAACCTCATCGTAATCGACCATTTTCAGCACGCCGTTCTGGTCGTGCCCTTCGATAGGTGCGATTTCATTCGCCCAGCGACCTTCTTCGTGCGCTTTGGCGGCACGTTGGTGCGAGCGGGCACCAAAGGCGTCCTGCATTTCACGGGTGATGCCGTTCTGGCGACCCAGCAGTTCTGCAGTCATCCCCATATTGCCTGAAGCTTTAGCAGTATGCTTCGCCAGACCAGGGTGGAAATCCAGGTTATAGTTCATAGGCACATGACCCATGTGCTCCACACCACCAATTATGAACACATCACCGTTGCCGGTCATAATGCCTTTGGCCGCATCATGCAATGCCTGCATGGATGAACCGCACAGGCGGTTAACGGTTACCGCACTGGTGCTGCGCGGAATATCGGTTAGCAACTGCGCGTTACGGGCAATGTTAAAGCCCTGTTCTTTGGTTTGCTGTACACAACCCCAGATGATGTCCTCGATCTCAGTCGGGTCAAGATTAGGGTTACGTTCTAGTAAGGTTGTCATCAGGTGCGCAGATAAGGTTTCGGCGCGCACATTTCTAAAAACACCGCCCTTGGAGCGACCCATGGGGGTACGAATACAATCGATAACGACGACTTCTTTCATGTTATTCTCCTTGGGGATTAAGCGAAGTAGGATTTGCCATCAGCGGCCATCTTGCGAACGCCGTCTGTGACCTGATAAATCGCACCTAAGTGCGCGTACTTGTCGGCAAGTTCAACGAACTTGTCCAGCCCCATGGTTTCTATCCAGCGGAATACACCACCACGGAATGGCGGGAAGCCTAAACCGTACAACAGTGCCATATCTGCTTCTGCCGCACTGCCTACGATGTTTTCTTCCAGACAACGAATCGCTTCGTTGGCCATCGGAATCATCAGGCGCGCGATAATTTCATCTTTTTCAAACGACTGGTCTGAGGCAGCATGCTGGTTAATCAGCGAGTATGCTTCATCGGCAGCGTCTTTGGTGGGGCGACCACGCTTATCCGTGCCGTAGTTATAGAAGCCTTTGCCATTTTTCTGGCCAAGACGCTTCTCGTTGTACATCAGCGTGACCGGGTCGTTTTCAATAGACTCCATACGCTCAGGGAAGCCGTCAGCCATTACACCGGCAGCGTGATTCGCCGTGTCCATACCTACCACATCAAGCAGGTAGGCCGGGCCCATTGGCCAGCCGAAATCTTTTTCCATGACTTTGTCGACTTTCGTGAAGTCAGCGCCATCTAATACCAGCTTGCTGAAACCGGCAAAGTAAGGGAACAACACGCGGTTGACCAAAAAGCCGGGGCAGTCATTGACTACGATAGGGGTTTTACCCATTTTCAAAGTGGCAGCTACCACCGCATTCACGGTCGCATCAGTGGTATCTTTACCACGGATAATCTCTACCAGCGGCATACGGTGCACAGGGTTGAAAAAGTGCATACCGCAGAAGCGTTCTGGTTTTTTCAGGCTTTCGGCCAGCTTATCGATAGAGATGGTCGAGGTGTTTGAACAGATGATGGCATCTTCTGATACCGTTTCTTCGGTTTCCTGCAGAACCGATGCTTTTACTTTTGGATTCTCAACAACCGCCTCAATGACCAGATCCGCATCTTTTAATGTGCTGTATTCCAGCGTAGGGGTAATAGCATTAAGCGTAGTGGCCATTTTCTTGGCATCTACTTTGCCGCGTTCCATTCCTTTACCCAGGATCTTAGCGGCTTCTTTTAAGCCCAAATCCAGTGCATCGCGGTTGATGTCTTTCATGATGACCGGCGTGCCTTTAACGGCGCTCTGGTAAGCGATACCGCCACCCATGATGCCAGCACCCAGAACAGCGGTAAGGTCAATCGACTTATCTGACGACTTCGCGAGCTTTTTGCCTTTGCCTTTAACCTGCTGGTCAGCCAGGAAAATACCGATTTGCGCTTGTGCCGCGTCGGTTTTCGCCAGTTTTACAAAGCCCTGATTTTCCAGCTTCAGCGCGCCATCGCGATCCAGTGAAGCAGCTTTTTGCACGGTTTCTACCATCAGATGCGGAGCGGGGTAGTGCTTACCAGCTTTCGCCGCGACCATTGCCTGGGCGGTAGAGAAACTCATTGTGGCTTCGTTTTTATTCAGTTGAAGCGGCGCTTTTTTCTGGGCCCGGCGAGATTGCCAGTCCAGTTTTTCTGCGGCGGCATCTTTTAGCATAGATAACGCTGCATCGGTCAATACATCCGGTGCCACAACCGCATCAACCGCGCCTTCTTCCAGCGCCTGCTGACCTTTACGATCTTTACCGGTTGTCATCCACTCAAGGGCGTTATCAGAACCAATAACACGAGGCAGGCGCACAGTACCGCCGAAACCAGGCATCAGGCCAAGCTTCACTTCTGGTAATCCGATAGATGCTGAGGTGTCAGCAACACGCATGTCACAGGCTAGCGCCATTTCACAGCCGCCGCCCAGTGCAAAACCATTTACCGCAGCAATGGTAGGGAAAGGCAAATCTTCGAACCGATCGAATACCTGAGAAGTTTTCTCAACCCAGCTCAGTACTTCATCTTCAGGCGCGCTGAATAATTCTGTGAATTCAGTTATATCAGCACCTACAATAAATGTAGATTTGGCGCTGCGTACCAGCACACCTTGTACGTCGCTGCGATCTTTGAGCGCTGCTGTTGCTTCATCCAGTTCGTTGACTGTCTGGCGGTCAAACTTATTTACTGAACCCTGGGCATCAAATACCAGTTCAGCAAAACCGTCATCCAGCAGCTTGACTGCCAGACTCTTGCCTTCATATATCATTTTATTCTCCTTCGGCGATGGCCGGGTTGCTAATGCTTAGTCAGTTGAACCCGAATATCGTTCCACTGTCCCACATTAACGCGTTAGGGTGGGTTGATTTTTGACAAACAAAAAGAAAAATTCAACAAAAATTCAAACGCGCGTTTCAATTTGTTCTACAGATGGCGTCAAAGTGCTGCAAATTCAAGGTCGAATTTATCATTCACAACTGTATAATAATTTATCACAATAGGTATACAGGCGAGCCTTGGCAATGGTTCGGCTAAAGTTTCTTCTCGTCGGGTCGATGCAAAGATTAAATTCGACAGAAACACTATTTTCTTTGTCTATACTTGTTCATACTTGCAGAATATTTGTGCAACACTTTGCCCTTAATCCCCTGATGTTGGATTGCTATAGCAGAAGGCAGGTCAGGTAGCAGGCGTTCTTACGGGATGGCATCATGCAGTTAAGCAAACTCTTTTCTTTTTCTTTTCTTCAAAGCAGGCGCACAGGCAATTGGTCACTGTCGTTTATCTTATTTTGTCTGGGTACCGGTAGCGCCAGTGCGACCAGCATTTTGCCGGATGCCGGCCAGTCAGCAAAGCGCGAGCAGTACGAGTTTTTTGAAGAAAAGCTTCGTTCCGTTTCCTATGCCTCACTGGATGGCCTGAAGCAGCAATATGCTCACCTGAAGGGCTATCCGCTGTATCCGTATCTTGAACGGCAGCGCTTATACCGGCAGATGGATCTTGTCCACCGTGATGAGATTGAGCAATTCTTATCGCGCTACGATGGGCGTCCGGCCAGCTATGGTATGCGTGCCTCCTGGCTACGCTATCTGGCCGAGAAAGGCGCACGTTCAGCATTCTTAGCCAATTACCGGGATGGGTTGGGTGCCACCATCACCTGTCAGTACCTGCAATATCAGTTAAAAGATGCCCGCAATCCGCGCTACTGGCTTAGCAAGGTTGAGCCTATCTGGCTTAACGGGCAGTCACAGCCTGACGAATGCGATCCGGTATTTCGTCAGTGGCAACAGGCCGGCATGATGACGGAAAAGATGATCATGGGCCGGATTGAAAAAGCCGCGACCAGTGGTAATCCCCGCCTGGTGCCTTATTTAAAACGTAAGCTGCCCGCTTCGGTACAGCATCTGGCTGACCGCTGGTTGTCGGTGCGCAATAATCCTGCGCACATACTGTCATTTAACCGTTTTGGCTTCACCCATCCTGAGTATGAACAGCCCATGGTGGTTTACGGGCTCAAGCGTCTTGCCTGGCAGGACAGTGACAAAGCGGTAAAAGCCTATAACCATTATTCACAGAAAAAAGTCTTCAGCGATGAGGAGCTGATGGCAATTCATCGTGTGATTGCACTGAGTAAAGCCATTGATAATACACCGGATGCCGGTGAATGGCTGCGCCTTGCCGATGTTAAAGGTGCAAAAGAAGATGTGAAGCGCTGGCACTTATCCTATCTGCTGCGCCAGCGTAAATGGGGGGATGTGTTAGCACTGATCAATACAGCGCCGCAGAGTATGCGTCGTGATGATAACTTTATGTACTGGCAGGCCCGGGCATTAGAAGCTCAGGGCTATCACGAACAGGCTGATGAGCTGTATAACGATTTAGCTGGTCAGCGCCATTACTATGGTTTTCTGGCCAGTGCCAAGGTGGGGCAGAAACCTGCGCTGTTGCACAAACCTGCGCCACACGACGCCAAAGCCATGCAGACGGTAGCCACCTTGCCCAGTGCGCAACGTGCTTACGAGTTTTTACAAATGGGGCGTCAACTGGAAGCCCGCCGTGAGTGGTATTATCTGCTTACCCATATTGATACCGCTAACGTAAAAGATGCGGCGCTGCTGGCCAGTGAGTGGGGATGGTACGATCAATCCATCATCAGTTTCTCGCGCAGCGGGTATCTTAATGATATTGAAAAGCGTTTTCCGCTGGCCTATGCCAACGAATTTACCTCGGTAGGAGAAACGTATAACGTTCAACCGGCATTTGCCATGGCCATTGCCCGTCGGGAAAGCTCCTTCAGGGCTGATGCGGTGTCGCCGGCAGGCGCAGCCGGGCTTATGCAACTTATGCCTGGTACCGCCCGGTATCTGGCCCAGCGTAACGCCGATGCGAGTCGGCAAAGCAATATACCGACGCTGAATCGTACCGCCTTATTTGAACCGGCAAATAATCTGCAATATGGCGTACAGTATCTGCGTTATCTGGGAGATAAACTGGGAGACAATCCGGTATTGATTTCGGCCTCGTATAATGCCGGCTGGCGAAAGGTGCTGGAGTGGCTGCCGGAAACGACCGCGATGGAAACGGATATCTGGATTGAAAATATTCCTTACAAAGAAACCCGGCATTATGTGAAAGCGGTAATGGCATATCGCTATATATATGAGCATCAGCTGGGCGCGCCCAGCGCGCTTTTCCAGCAACTGGCGGAAAGCGCCATTCCTTCTGCCGAGCGAATGGATTCACGCCGTCAGGCGATGCAATTGGCGCCGGATTGATACTTATTTAGTCAGGTGCAACCGGTAGCCGTATCGTAAATACGGTGCCCCGGTTTTCTTCACTCTCTACACTGATATGGCCGCCCATAGCCTCAATGATATTCATTGAAATGTACAAACCCAGCCCGGTACCCTGGCCGGGCGGTTTGGTGGTATAAAATGGCTGGAAAATCTGCTCTCGCACCTGCTTAGACATACCCGGCCCGTTATCCTCAACACTGATGATAACCTGGTCGCTGAGACCGCCCGGGGCAGGAAGGACGCTGTTAATGCGCCTTGTTCTGATGTGAATCACGCCCTGTCCGCTGATTGCTTGTCCGGCGTTCATCATCAGATTGATAAGTACCTGACTCAACTTCCTGGCACTGCCAGCCACCGGCGGTACTTCACCCAGCAGAAGTTCAATATTCACATGATGCTTCAGCTCCGGATTCACCAGCGGCAGTGTATCTTCAATTGCCTGATTAACACAAAAGCGATCCTGGTCACCGACATCTGTCCGGGTAAAACTTTTCAGGCTGGTGGTGATATTCGCCACCCGGATAAGGCCTTCTTCTGACTCTTCACAGATATCGCAGATATCATCCAGCAACTGAGGAATCTGGTCTTGTTCATAGCGTGCCTGCAGGTCAGCAAGATCAGCCTGCGCCCCTTTTTCGAAGGTACGCTCCAGCGTTTTACAAAATTCAATAAGGGTGGGCACGGAGGTTTTAAGATAATCGATATTACTGGCCACAAAGCCAACCGGATTGTTTATCTCATGTGCGATGCCTGCTGCCAGTAAGCCGACAGAGGCCAGCTTTTCTGAAGCGATCAGCGATTGCTCAACCTGCTCTTTTTCTTTTTTCAGCTGTTCAGATGCCATGGCGAGTAGTCGTGCATTGACGCTTAACAGTGTCTGTTCGGTAAATTCTCGATAGCGTTTGGCAATCTGCACATGTTCGTCGGTATAAAATCCAAGTTCTTCATGAGCAAAAACAATGACACTGAGTTCATCCTTAACGATGAAGGGGCTCATCAGCAGGCTTTTGATGCGTGTATCTTTGGCCAGCGGCACATCGTGCCACGATGGGTGGCGGGCAACGTTGTACATTGCCAGTGTTTTGCCCCCGATAACCTTACTCAGCATTTCGCCAATTTCCCACTGCTGATCAACAATCTCGGCCAGTGTCGAGAAGCTACAGCGCAAGTGTGTCGCACTACAAGGCTCAAGAATAAGGCACGTGGTGTGTGGAATAATCTGACTGAAGTTTGCAAACATACGCTGATATAGCGCCTCAGGATGATCAGCGTCTAACACTGCTCTGACACCACGTAACATCAGTTCAGATTGATTATGCAGCGCCTGTGCCTGTTCTTTCAGGCGGTACACCAGATTCAGATTTTCAACAACTTCTTCGTACTTATCACTCATTGACTGAACGCCACCGCAGAGATCATCAAATTGCCATGCCGGTTATAACCATCCAGAAAGTGGCCCTGTTCACCAAATGTATACACGCCAAGGATGGGGATGTGAGTAAACCGTGTGGAGAGCGTATCCAGCATACGGGTCAACTGGCTTTCGATAGTAAACATACAGCCTGCGCAATACACCAGTAATACGCCGGCAGGTGTCGCATCCTGGGGCAGCAGGGAAATCGCGTTTTCTATCACTTTTTCGGCCCGCGCAATCAGACTGTCTTCACTGCCTTCCATCACGACCAGTTCGGCGCCCTGTTCAATGTCAGAAAACACCGACAGGCCCTGTTCAGAAGTAACGGTGTCCGGGTGACTCAGCAAATATTCAGCAATGCCACCGCTGTGACTGATTTTGCGGCCGAACGGGTGCAGGGTGGTCATAGCAAGAATCGACCCGCCGGACATTGCGGTTTCTATCTGCCCACCGGTGAGTCGGTTATAAACCAGTGCTGCCGGTTCATTATCCAGAGTTTCAATAATACGTCCGGTGGCTTTGGTCACCGTGCAAACATGGGGGCCAGGCCGGTAACCCGAGCTATAGCTAACACCAATGGGCGTGCCGGGAAACATCGTTGCCACGGTAATGTGATGATCAGAGCCGCCCTGATGCGCGCCGGTATACCAGGCGCCGGCTACTTCATTGTCAGCCATGGTTCCACCGAATACCGGTATTTTATCGCCCACTTCATCGGCAAGGCCCTTCAACAGCGTTTCTTCCTTGCCCGACGGAAAAATACAATAAATCAGTGACGGGGCCTCATACTGGGCACCACTTTCAGTTAACGCATGCTGTAAAGCAAGTTGGGCATCCAGCCGGGCTGTGCCTTCACTAACCGGCAAACTGGCACAGCCGTAGTTTCCGGTCTTGTCATGGAACAGCATAATGGCGAGATCGGCGCGGGCAGTGGCGCCTTGCGGGGTGCTAGCCAGCACACCGTTGGACGATGATGCCAGCATAAACGGGCAGGGCAGACGTTCAGATAACACTGTCCGGATGTGCGCCGCATCATGCCTGCAATTAAAATAAGCCACCGCCATGCTGGCGGTGGCTACTGAAGATAATGCGCTTACAACGCTGTCGACTAACGTATCGACATCATCATCAATGCCCCAAGAAACCTGTATTTCCATCATCTGTCCTGCCTGATTGCTGGTGGCTGAATTCGACCTGCGAGTTAACTATAGCCAAAAGTGCTGAAGATGTGTTGTATAAACCGGCAAGTTTAGTCTAATGGTGAAGGTCGTTTTACCGGTATGTTGCAGACGGCTCACGCCCAATTACTGGCAGTAATCCTGCTGTGAATGTTACAGTAGGCGTTACACATCCCTTTTTCAGACCAATTCAAAGAGGTTTTATGGCGAATTTTGAATCCACCTACAAGGCACACGTTGAAACATTGCAGCAGCGAACGGCAGAGGCGCTGCAACGAGAAGGATTAGATGGTCTGGTGATTCATTCTGGTCAGGGGAAGCGACTGTTTCTGGACGACAACCATTATCCTTTTAAGGTTAATCCACAGTTTAAGGCATGGGTACCGGTCGTGGATAACCCGAACTGCTGGCTGGTGGTTGATGGTAAATCCAAGCCCAAACTGATTTTTTACCGTCCGGTGGATTTCTGGCATAAAGTGCCGCCTGAGCCAAACGACTTCTGGACTGAACACTTTGATTTGGTGATGTTGCAACAGGCCGATGCCGTAGAAAAGCATCTACCCTACGATAAACCACGTTTTGCCTATATTGGCGAGTATATTGAGGTGGCTAAAGCTCTGGGCTTTGAAAATGTTAACCCGGATCGCGTACTGCACTATCTGCACTATCAGCGCGCCTATAAAACAGATTATGAACTGGATTGCATGCGTGAAGCCAACAAGCTCGCCGTGGCGGGACACAAAGCCGCTGCCGCTGCGTTTCACGAAGGAAAAAGCGAGTTTGATATTAATCTTGCTTACGCGCAGGCCAGTCGTCAGGGTGACAACGATGTTCCCTACAACAGCATTGTTGCCTTAAATGAGCATGCTGCCATTTTGCATTACATGCAGTGTGATATCGATGCACCGGCCTATAACCGCTCGTTTTTAATTGATGCAGGTGCAAACTTTCATGGTTATGCCGCTGATATCACCCGTACGTACAGCCGCGAAAACGACCGCTTTGCGGAGCTGATTGAACGGGTCGATAAAGTGACCGTTACACTGGGCGAGGCACTGAAACCGAACGTCGGTTATACCGATATACATCTGCTGGCCCATGATGGTATTGCACAGATTCTGCATGATGTCGGGCTAGTCAATCTGCAGCCTCAGGATATCGTAGAGCAGGGCATAACCCGCACCTTCTTCCCCCACGGTATCGGTCACTTCCTTGGATTGCAGGTTCATGATGTGGGAGGGCAGTTTAATGACGATCGCGGCACACCAAAGCCATCTCCCGATGATCATCCGTTCCTGCGTTGTACGCGCATGGTTGAACCACGCCAGGTCTTTACCATTGAGCCCGGTCTGTACTTTATCGATAGCCTGCTGGCTGATCTCAAATCTACCGAGGCGTCTAAATATATTAACTGGGATACCGTGGATTTATATCGTCCTTATGGCGGTATTCGTATTGAAGATAATATTATTGTTCACCGGGATAAGAACGAAAATATGACCCGGGATCTTGATTTGTAAGGAGCCCTCGTTTTGCCATCACCCGACGCACATGTTGTCTATCTGATTCTTATTGCGACAGTGGCGGGGATGGCAATGCCTGCCGGCGCCTTACTGGCAAAAATAGAAAATCTCCAGCCGCGCTGGCTTGAAGAAGAATTCCGCCACGGTGTCATGGCGCTCGGTGGTGGTGCTCTTGTCTCTGCCGTAGCGCTGGTGCTGGTGCCTGAAGGCACCAGGGAATTATCGACCTTACCCGCCGCTGCCTGTTTGCTGGGGGGCGCACTGAGCTTTATGGCCCTGGATCGTTATCTGGCAGCCAACCAGACCCCTGTCAGTCAACTGGCTGCTATGCTCAGCGATTTTATTCCAGAGTCAATTGCGTTGGGAACAGCTGCAGCCCTGGGTGGTAGCACGCTGCTTATTGGCGTGCTTATTACGGTTCAGAATCTGCCTGAAGGGTTTAATGCGTTTCGCGAAATGCGCGAAGCCGGGTCCCGCTCACCCAGGTCCCTGATTTTAAAGTTTACGCTGCTTGCCATGCTGGGGCCGGTGATGGCCTTGGTCGGCTATTTTTTTCTTGCCGACTTTTCCACGCTAGTAGGCGGTATCATGCTATTTGCGGCGGGTGGAATACTGTATTCGGTGTTTCAGGACATTGCACCGCAGGTCAGAATGCAAAATTCCTGGCTGCCCCCGCTAGGGGCAATTATTGGCTTTTTGATCGGCATGGTTGGTTATATGCTGGAAGGCGGGGCTGCCTAACCGAATACAAGCGCGTGCGAGCGAGAAACCGGTGACAGGCAAGGCTGACAATCCACCTTGCCTGTGAGGATGCTACTTTGTACGGGCGACCGACAGATGCGCCAGCCCAATCAGGGCCTCTTTATACGGGGAGTCCGGTACCGGGGCGAGACTGTCTATAGCAAGCTGCATTTCCTTCATGGCGCAATCCTGAGTATAGGTCAGCGCGCCGGTTTGCCCCATAATTTGCTGGATGCGCGACAGTTGAGGTAAGCCATTAGCCTTTTCAATGGCCTCTTTAATCAGTTCACTGTCCTGTGAGCTGGGTGCATTCCACATGGCATACAGCAACGGCAGCGTGGGCTTACCTTCAGCCAGGTCGTCACCCACATTTTTACCCATTTCTTCAGCGTCTGCTGCGTAATCAAGAATGTCGTCAGCCAGTTGAAATGCCGTACCCAGATGCTTGCCATAATCCTGCATGGCACGTTCCATTTCCTGCGACTGGTCGGTGAGAATGGCGGATAGCTGGGTGGCCGCCTCAAACAGGCGCGCCGTTTTGCCGTAAATGACATCAAAGTACCGCTTTTCTGAGGTATTGGGGTCGTTGCAATTCATCAGCTGCAACACTTCCCCTTCAGCAATCTGGTTTGTCGCTTCAGACAGGATCTCCATGACGCGCATTCGCTTGAGGCTGACCATCATCTGAAAGGACCGGGTGTATAAAAAATCACCTACCAGTACACTGGCCTGATTGCCGAAAATCGCATTCGCCGTTTCACGGCCACGACGCAGTGTGGATTCATCAACAACATCGTCGTGCAATAACGTTGCAGTGTGAATAAATTCGATGATCGCTGCCAGCGTATGATGGTCGTTGCTCTGTATATTCATAGCGCGCGCAGCAAGCACGCTCAGAAGCGGACGAAGGCGTTTACCCCCGCTGTTTACAATGTAAAAACCAAGCTGGTTAATCAGTGAAACATCAGAATCGACTTGTTGTTGTATCAGCTGATTGACCGCCTTCATATCATCAGCAGTCAGCGCCCGGATTTGCTCTAAGTCCATATGCATCGGCAAAAAATAAAGACAGGTATTTGGGTTTGCAGCCGATTGTACCTTAATCGCACGACACTGCCACCAGATTGTCTTAAAAAGCTGCGGATAATCGACTTCGCGGTTTGCTGTGTATGGAATCGATGAAAATCATGCTGTTTTTAAGGCGTTGAGATGATGAAAACATCGAACTGGTGCTTTTCATATATGTTGTTTAATCAGCCAGAATTGACAGGGATCGTTGAGCGATCATTTACCGATCAAAAAAATATAATGCTGTTTCGCCGCCGCTGATAAGTGAATTAACGCTGCACAAAGCACTGATTTTGTGCTAAATTCGCGCGCCAGAACTGTGAATTGTACGTCTACATGACCCCGGTGTGAAAAATAACCAAATTTTATGCGATGTGGGGTTGTGGTTAAAGCATGTTTCACGTATCATTCGCGCCCTGTTTTTTGAATTGAAGCGTCAAGTGACGCAGAGCGGAGTAGAATATGTACGCGGTTTTCCAAAGTGGCGGTAAACAGCACCGTGTGGCTGAAGGCCAGACCGTTCGTCTAGAGAAGATCGAAGTCGCGCCAGGCGAGACTGTTGAATTCGATAACGTATTGATGGTTAGTAACGGTGACGACGTTAAGATCGGCACCCCTTTAGTTGCTGGTGGTAAAATTACTGCTGAAGTTGTACAACACGGTCGTGGCGAGAAGATCAAAATCGTCAAGTTCCGTCGTCGTAAGCATTCCCGTCAGCAAGCGGGTCACCGTCAGTGGTTCACAGAAGTGAAAATCACTGGTATCAACGCATAAGAGGAGCACGAACACATGGCACACAAAAAAGCTGGTGGTAGTACTAAAAACGGTCGCGATTCCATAAGTAAACGCCTTGGTGTTAAACGCTTTGGTGGTGAATCTGTTCTTGCTGGTAACATCATCGTTAGACAACGTGGTACTCGTTTCCACGCAGGCGACGGCATCGGTATCGGTAAAGACCATACATTGTTTGCACTGCAAGACGGCAAGGTTCAGTTTGACGTTAAAGGTCCTAAGAACCGTAAGTTCGTAAGCATTGTAGCAGAATAAGCGCAAACGCTTTTTGCTTAAAAAGCTTTGAAAAAACCCCGCGCTAGCGGGGTTTTTTGTTTCTTCTCTTCCCCGTTGTGTATCAAATCCTGTCAATATCGTGATGCATGCCAGGCATTAGTGTAAACTTAGTATTCACAGACTGATCAAAGCATCACAGGTAACCTGTCTCACAGGCAAAACTGGAAACATCCGGAGTTATAAATGAAATTTGTTGATGAAGCTGAAATTCGTGTTGAAGCTGGCGATGGCGGCAACGGCGTAGTTGGCTTTCGACGTGAAAAATATGTCCCTAAAGGCGGCCCGGATGGTGGTGACGGCGGTGATGGTGGCAATGTCTATCTGGAAGCAGATGAAAACCTGAATACGCTGATTGATTATCAGTTTGAACGCTTTCATCGTGCTGAACGTGGTCAGAATGGTCAGGGCAGCAATTGTATTGGTCGTAAAGGGTCTGATCTGACGCTGAAAGTCCCGGTCGGCACGCGCGCATCCGATACTGAAACCGGCGAAACGCTAGGTGATTTGACCCGCCATGGTCAGAAACTTAAAGTTGCTCAGGGTGGTTTTCATGGCTTGGGGAACGCGCGCTTTAAAAGCAGCGTAAACCGGGCACCACGACAAAAAACCAATGGTACTCCTGGCGAAATTCGTAATCTGAAACTCGAACTCATGCTGCTTGCTGATGTGGGCTTGTTGGGTATGCCGAATGCCGGTAAATCTACTTTCATTCGCTCAGTTTCTGCAGCAAAACCTAAAGTGGCTGATTACCCGTTTACGACACTGGTGCCAAACCTGGGAGTGGTAAGACAGCATGCGCAACGCAGTTTTGTTATTGCAGATATCCCCGGTTTGATTGAAGGTGCGGCTGATGGTGCCGGCTTGGGTATTCGATTCCTCAAGCACCTTGAGCGTTGTCGGGTATTATTGCATCTTGTGGATCTGATGCCTGTAGATGGCAGCGATCCGTTGGAAAATATCCGCACTATCACTCAGGAGCTTGAAAAGTACAGCCCTAAGCTTGCGCAAAAGCCACGCTGGCTGGTCTTTAACAAGATAGACTTACTGCTTGAGGAAGAAGTCGAAGAACTGGTAGAGCGAATTACCAGTGAGCTTGAATGGGATGGTCGCGTCTATCATATCTCTGCGTTCCAGAAGCTGAATACCAGTGAGCTGTGTAACGAGGTGATGAAATTTATCGAAGATATGCCGGTGGAAGAAGTGGCAGAAGAAACCGATGAAGAGGTTAACTTTAAATGGGACTCATACCACAAGAATACACTGGCTGAGGCCGATGTTGATGATGACGATGACGACTGGGATGAAGACGACTACGATGTTGAAGTCGAATACCGTAAGTAAAGGTCGCAGGGCATGAAAGTAGCAATGATTGCCGCCATGGCTGCCAATCGTATTATCGGCGCCGACAATGATATGCCCTGGCATTTGCCGGCTGATCTTCGTCATTTTAAGTCGGTTACTATGGGTAAGCCGGTGGTCATGGGGCGCAAAACCTACGAATCGATAGGTAAAGCGCTGCCGGGCCGCCCGAACATTGTAATTACACGTCAGGATGATTTTTTGCCTGATGATGCGCATATCACCAATTCGGTTGATGATGCCCTGAAATTGGCTGAGCGTTTGTCAGATGCTACCGATGAGATCATGATTATCGGTGGCGGTAGTATTTACAGTGCTTTGCTTGATCGTGCTGACAAATTGTACCTGACATTCATTGACGCCAATGTAGAAGGCGATACGCAATTTCCTGATTACACAAGGTTGCAGTGGAAAGAAACCGCTTCAGAAGCGCATACACCGGATGAAAAAAATTCGTATAATTATCGGTTTGTCACGTTGGAGCGTGCTTAATCTGGTAAAAGATGCACCAGCCAGGTGATGGTTGCACAGTAAAAGCGCGTGGTAATAGAGATATCTCCAATGGATGCAATTCCGGTAATGAGTAATGCCTGAAGCCTCTTGCAACCCAAACAACAAAAAACCGCTTAGAATGCACTAAGCGGTTTTTTTATTCCGGATAGCAGGCGAAAGAACTATTCGCCCATATGCTCAAACAGGTTTTCAAGAGAAAGTCCCTGATGGCTAAGCATCTCACGCAGGCGGCGCAAGGCTTCAACCTGAATCTGGCGGACCCGTTCCCGCGTCAGACCAATTTCAGCGCCCACATCTTCCAGCGTTGAGGGTTCGTATCCCAACAAGCCAAAGCGTCTGGCCAATACTTCACGTTGTTTAGGGTTTAATTCTTCAAGCCAGCTTACAATATTCGACTTGATGTCTGAATCCTGCAGATTTTCTTCAGGACTGTATTCGTGCTGATCAGCAAGAATATCCAGCAGCGCTTTATCGTTTTCACCGCCTATCGGGGTGTCTACCGACGTAATTCGCTCATTCAGACGAAGCATCTTGGTTACGTCTTCTACGGGCTTATCCAGCGCCTTTGCAATTTCCTCAGCAGTAGGCTCATGGTCAAGCTTTTGCGACAACTCTCTGGCAGCACGCAAATAGACGTTAAGTTCTTTTACTACATGAATAGGCAGGCGAATTGTCCTGGTCTGATTCATGATAGCGCGTTCGATAGTTTGCCGAATCCACCATGTCGCATAGGTTGAGAATCTGAATCCGCGTTCAGGATCGAATTTTTCGACCGCGCGGATCAATCCCAGGTTACCTTCTTCAATCAGATCTAACAGCGCAAGACCACGATTGTTATAACGACGGGCAATTTTAACAACAAGGCGTAAGTTGCTGACAATCATACGCTTGCGAGAGGCTTCACAGCCTTTTAGCGCACGACGTGCAAAATGCACTTCTTCTTCAGCGGTAAGTAGTGGGGAAAACCCTATTTCACCCAGATATAACTGAGTGGCATCCAGGTTTTTGCTGGTTTCTTCCTGCGTAATGAAAACATCATTGCTGTCATCATCGCTAGTATCTAACATTTCATCTTGTACGACGATATCATCCATTTCATCGATATCTTCGTGAGGCTTTTGTGTCTTTGGGGTTTTTGTTTTTCCCATGACGGCATCTCCTGCGTAAATTTAATTACCTCAAATGTTCTCCTTTGTATCTCTTATTATTGTTTATTGTTATTTTGATCGCTGAGGAAGGTAGCGAAGCGGATCCAAAGATTTGCCTCTGTAACGAACCTCAAAGTGAAGCTTTACAAGGTTCGTGCCACTATCACCCATACTGCCGATCGTCTGCCCTGCTTTCACCCACTGCTGTTCTTTTACAGTGATCTGATCGTTGTGCGCATATGCACTTAGAAAACTATCAGTATGCTTAATAATTATTAAGTTACCGTAGCCTCTCAGGCCATTTCCGGCATAGACAACTTTCCCTGACGCCGCAGCTTTTATTGCTGTTCCCCTGGCCCCAGAGATTCCTATACCTTTTCTTCCGGATTCGTTCCGACTGAATGTGTCAATTAACTTACCTGATGCGGGCCAAACCCACTGTGCAACACGGTCTGGAAACTGTTTTCGCGACGTGTTTTTGACGCTTGGCGTCACGCTTTTGGCGGACTTAACCGTCTGGTTGTTAACATTATTTTTACGGTCACCATACGCCTGCTTCTTAGGTCGGTCAACTGTATTTTTTCGCTTCGATACTGAGGTCTGACCAGAAACGGTTGGTTTACTTTTTGTACGATAATTGGGCGCTTTTGCAACAGTTTTGGGCTGCGTCAGGCGCAGTTTCTGCCCGGGATAAATATCGTAAGGTGCTCGCAATCCGTTGTACTGTGCGATGTCCCGGTAATCCATATTCGCGTACCAGGCAATTGCAAACAGGGTATCGCCTGATTTAACAGTATAGGTATCGCCGGAATAGTGAAAATCTTTAGGATCTGGCTGGCTGTTTAATGTAACAACCGGGGCAGGGGTATGATCGGAAGCGCAACTGCTTAATAACAGCGCGCCCGACAAAACGAGCAGATACCACCAGATTCTGCTCAGCATCAGAATCAGCCTTTCAAAATAAAGTAGGCAGCGATGACCAGGCCGACGGCGATCCAGCCTAATATTTCGATATATTGTCGCAGCTTCTCTTCCATGGCTGCGCCGCCCCATTTCATTAGTGCCGCAACCAGAAAGAAGCGCGCACCACGACCAATGGCTGAGGCAATAATAAAGGGGATAATCGCCATTTGCATTACACCGGCGCTTATCGTGAAGACTTTGTAGGGGATGGGCGAAAATCCAGCAAGAAATACGACCCAGATACCGTATTCTTTAAACCAACCTGTGGCTTGCGCCATTTTATCGCCATAGCCTGCTGAAACAATCAGAGGCTCTATCCATGCCTCGAACGCAAAGTAACCCAGCAAATATCCGGCAATACCTCCAAGCACGCTGGCAAGCGTGGTAAGCATGGCGAAATACCATGCCCGTGAAGGCTGTGAAAGCGACATGGGTGCCAGCATGACATCAGGGGGGATAGGGAAAAACATAGATTCTGCAAAGCTTAGTCCGCCCAGATAACGACTGGCGTGTTTGTGGCGGGACCAACGAATAGCCAGGTCATAACAAGGCTGGAATATTTTCAAAGAAGATCTCCTTCGACCAGCGGGACGAAGCGTACAGATTCAACCGTTTTTGTCTGCAGCTCACCATCGATCCGATCGATACATAAAAGTTGTTGTTGTTCGTTACCCACCGGAATGATCAGCCGGCCACCGTCTTCGATCTGCGCCAGCAAATCATCAGGAATGCGGCTTGCTGCAGCGGTAACAATAATCGCATCGAACGGACCTTTTGATGCCCAGCCACGCCAGCCATCACCGTGTTTCATAGCAATATTATGCAAGTCCAGGTGATTCATCCGGCGTTTGGCCTGAAATTGCAGGCTTTTTATTCGCTCAACGCTGAAAACGTTATCGAATAATTGTGCCAGAATGGCAGTCTGATACCCCGACCCCGTTCCTATCTCCAGCACCTTCTTTGGCTGATTCGCTGCATCAAGCAGCAATTCAGTCATTCGGGCAACGATATAGGGCTGCGAAATAGTCTGACCCTGACCTATTGGCAGGGCGGTATTCTGATAAGCTTTGTGTTTAAGCGCATCGGGTAGAAACAACTCGCGCGGTGTGGCGGCAATCGCGTTAAGTACCTGCTGATTTCTTACACCTTCCTGGTAAAGCAATTCAGCGAGTGTCTCCCCTTTTCTCGACGTTCTCATTGCAGTATTCGTTTCCTGACGAAAAAACTAATTATAATTGTTATTTATCCAGCCAGTTTTTCATAGTTTCCAGGCTGTTGTGTGCAGTCATATCCACATCCAGCGGTGTGACTGAACAGTAATTATTGGCGATAGCGTGAAAATCTGTGCCTTCCGAAGCATCCTGCTCAGCGCCTGCCGGACCGTACCAGAAAATTGTACGACCAAACGGATCTTTGGTTTTTACCATACCTTCCGCACGATGCCGACGACCCTGACGGGTGACTTTTATGCCGTTAAGTGAATTATACGGCACATCAGGCACGTTCACATTCAGTATCTGATTAGCTTCAAGCGGATGCTGCTGTAATTTATCTATTATATCGAGCACGACCTGCGCGGCAGTTTCAAAATGGTTGCCCTCATGACTGGTCAGCGATACAGCGATGGCCGGCAGCCCCATGTAACGTCCCTCAGTGGCTGCAGCAACAGTGCCTGAGTAAATAACATCGTCACCCAGGTTCGCGCCATGATTTATGCCCGAAACTACCAGCTCTGGCTCGTCATCCATGAAACTGTTTACACCAACATGAACACAGTCAGAGGGCGTGCCGTTGACTGAGTAAAATCCGTTATCCAACTGCTGAATGCGAAGTGGCTGATGCAATGATAAGGCATTGCTGGCACCAGAGCAGTTACGGTCAGGGGCGATGACAGTGACATCATGCTTTTCATTCAGCGCGTTGAACAGTACATTTATGCCTTTGGCAAATACACTATCGTCGTTGCTCAGGAGAATTCTCATAGCGACTCCATAGTCAGTTATACATTAATTAGTCAGTGATAACGCACTCACGAAGAACAGACGTTGCAAAACATCCGCTGGGTAGCGAAAAGCAAACAGTAAATGTATCACCTTGCTGTTCCCATTCAAGATTTTCCGGCCATATTTTTATGCTACGACGTTCCTGCTTAAGCCCAGCCTTAGCCAGAAAGTCTGCTACCGGTTGAAACGCACTGACCACCTCGTTTTCAAGTGCCAGAGCATCTGCAGTCGTGGCCTGTTTTCCGGCCCCCCACATTGCTGCAGACGGACTCAAATCCTTAGTCTGATAGCGTTGCTGTACCGTGTGGTCCGATCCATCGTTAATGAAAAAGCTGTTTGAGCCTTTCAGAATCAGTGCATCGCCGGGTAGCACCTGGTCAAAACAGGATTTTTCAATCCGTGCGCTGAGCTGGCTATTGAATAAATGACTGCGTAGGGCAGATAAGGCCATGGAGCGCTTATTGCGGTTACGGATTGTTTCACCCTCAACCATGCGCGCAGCAAGAATCAGATTGCCCCCTTCCTGGCGTTCACCGTTTTCATCTGCACGTACTACGCCGAAGCGCTGCTCGCCAAAGTAATTAGGCACGCCATTATCTCTGACAGTTATCAGGCGCTCTATCAATGCATCGCTATCTTTTGTTTCGCGCAGCGTGATAGTAAACCGGTTTCCTCTAAGCTGACCGGTTTTAAGCTTTTTATTGTGACGTGTCTGACTAAGCACCTGTACGCCGGGTAAGGTAAAGCCACTGAAATCAAAGTCTGCTTTGCCCGGCGCATGCAGGCCAAACCACTGGCGGGTGAGGGCGTATTTATCTTTTCGACCCGCATAGGTCACACTGCGAAGCGGCAGCCCGGTGTATTTTGCCAGTGCCTCAGCAACAAATGCCGTGTTCGCATTGACCTTTTCTACCAGTATAAACTGATGCTCACCATCGCCGGACAGGGGATAACCCAGGTCCTCGACCACGACAAAGTCTTCAGCGTGCTGTTTAAAAAGCGCGATGGCAGTAGGTTCACCGTAAAGATAATGCCAGTGACTGGTTGAAAGCTTCATTAGCGGGCCACTTTATCTAACAGAACCACGGCGTGTGCCGCTATGCCTTCTTTGCGTCCGGCAAATCCCAGCTTTTCAGTGGTGGTTGCTTTAACATTTATCGCATCAGCGTCAACCCGACAATCCTGCGCAATATGTTCGCGCATCGCATCAATGTGCGGCGCCATTTTTGGCGCCTGTGCAACAATTGTCATGTCAGCATTGCCAAGTTTGTAGCCTTTTGCCTCAATCACTTTCATCACATGGCGCAGAAGCTCGCGGCTGTCGGCACCTGCGTAGGCATCATCAGTATCAGGAAAATGTTTGCCAATATCACCCAACGCAGCGGCGCCTAAAATTGCATCGCATAATGCATGTAGCAGCACATCGCCATCGGAGTGGGCTAATAACCCCTGTTCGTGAGCGATAGTCATTCCGCCAATGACTATGGGGCCATCGCCACCGAATTTGTGTACATCATAGCCGTGACCAATTCGCATAGTGCTACCTTTTATTCTGTTTGGATGCTTGTTCTGAAAGATAAAACGCGGCCAGCGGTAAGTCGGCAGGCCGTGTTATTTTTATATTGGCTGGATTGCCTTCGATTAATCTTACCTGATGCCCCTGAGCCTCCATGGCAGAGGCCTCATCGGTGATTGTTGCGCCGGCAGCGATCCCCTGTACCAGTGCATTGCGCAGCACGCCGGTATTAAAAAGCTGAGGGGTAAGTGCATGCCACAGATTATCGCGACACTCTGTGTGAGACACATTTAGTGCACCGGAACCGGTTTTCGTAGCGCGCTTCATGGTGTCGCGTACCGGGCTGGCAAGAATACCACCGGTCTGCGTATCATCACTGATCACACCCAATAGGGTGGTAATGTCAGCATGGGATAAGCATGGACGCGCAGCATCATGGACCAACGCCCAACTTTGCTCAGGTAGCGCTGCAAGCCCGTTTTGCACGGACGTTGCCCGATCGTGACCGCCGGCCACTACGGTAAGCCATTGGGCCTGGCTCACCGGTAATGTGCTGAAATATTCATCGCTTGGACTGATAGCAATGATAACGCGATGAATATCCGGATGGCTAATGAGCGTCTCAAGGGTATGTTCTAATATCGTTTTGCCGGCGATAGTCAAATATTGTTTAGGCCGGTCAGCCTGCATTCGGCTACCGATTCCCGCGGCCGGTACAACGGCGTAAATTTCTGGATGGTTCATAGTTACTGCTGTTCTGCGGGGAGGATCCGGTAGAAAGTCTCCCCCTCTTTTATCAGTCCCAGTTCGTTTCTGGCCCGTTCTTCTATTGCCTCAAGACCAATCTTAAGATCGCTGATGTCTGCCTGAAGCAGGGCATTACGCTGCTCAAGATTCGCGTTTTGCAATGATTGACGCTGCACGTCTTCTTTAAGTGCCATGTAATCGACAATGCTGTTTTTGCCAAGCCACAACCGATACTGCAATAAACCCAGCAGGACCAGTAATACCAGAGGCACCCATTTTTCCTTCAACACAGTAATAACCTGTTATTTGTCAGCGCAACGTCGTAGCCGTAATCGCCCGGGACAGATATGTCCTGACCGGTACATCTTTATCGTGCCAGTTTACATGGGCGCGGCACACATACCAACAATAAGCGCAAAAATCCGTATGAACAGAAAAATTTTTAAAAAGTTAATACAGTTATTCGACCTGAAATATTGGTATTTCATCGCTGATAATAGCGTTTTTGGAGCAGGCAACATGATGAGACGATGTGACCGAATTGGCTCAGATTTACACAATTAAAACCACTACAACCAGACATGAGAAAACCGCTTTTAGGATATACACGCGGTCAGAACCCACGAAACTACTGAGAACCTTCGTATTTTTAAAAATAAAAAAGTAGAAATGCCAGGTGTGAAAAATCTCAACATCAATTATTTGTAGTAACCAAAGGTTACTTACCCGTATAAAGTTTACGTGCTCTCCCCTGTGCTAATGCCTTTTGTGTAAGGGTTGTTGGCGTCTAATCCTTTTATGCTAGTATCCGCAAAATGGGGCGGTGAAGCTGATCTCTTACCTTCTCGCAGCAGTTAAAAGGGCAACAAGCGATCAAAAAGTGGACGTATTCGATTTCGCTTGCATTGTATGCAATTTATCGAAGGGTGTGCTTTGCGAACACGCTGTAATTTTAAACATTATTACTAGTAAGGCGAGCAATGCTAACTAACGAAGACCTAAATACCCTATCTTCTATTCGCCAGCGCATTCGCGATCACTACCGGATTGACGAATCGGTGGCTATCGATCAAATTCTTCCTATTGCCGAAGTTAATCCCCGTGCCCGTTCACGCGCCTGGGAAAGAGCCCGTAAAATGGTGCTTAAAATTCGCCGTGAGCAGGAAGGTCATGGTGGTATCGATGCGCTATTAAATGAATACTCATTATCTACGGCCGAAGGTGTCGTATTAATGTGTCTGGCCGAAGCGCTCCTGCGTGTTCCAGATGAAGAAACACAGGATGCATTAATCCGCGATAAGCTTTCACAAGGTAAATGGACTCCGCACCTGGGCAACTCAGAATCATTATTCGTAAACGCATCGGCCTGGGGCCTGTTATTGACAGGCAACATGGTGAACTATGCAGATAAACGCAAGAGCGAACAGTTTGGTCTGCTTAAACGCACTTTGGGTCGTCTGGGAGAACCGGTTATTCGCCGCTCCATGAACTTGGCGATGCGCGTGATGGGCCGTCAGTTTGTTATGGGTGAAACCATCGAAGATGCGGTCGAGCGGGCTAAAGAGAAAGAGAAAAAAGGCTACGTTTATTCCTACGACATGCTGGGTGAAGCTGCCCGGACCATGAGAGATGCTGAACGCTTTTATGATGCTTATGAAAAAGCCATCAAGGTAATTGGAAAGGCGGGCGATGGTCGCGGTCCGAAGAAGTCACCCGGTATTTCAGTAAAATTGTCTGCACTGCATCCACGTTTCGAGCCCCTGCAGCGTGAAAGGATAATGGAAGAAATTCCACCGAAATTAAAGGCGCTGTGTTTGCTGGCAAAGGACTATAACATCAAGCTGACCGTGGACGCGGAAGAAGCCGACCGCCTTGACGTTTCTCTGGATATCATTGAAAAAGTATTTCGTGATGAAGAGCTGGAAGGCTGGACCGGTTTTGGTGTAGCCGTTCAGGCTTATCAAAAGCGTGGATTACACGTTATCGACTGGCTGCGCAAACTGACTGAAGATACTGGTCGTACGATGATGGTACGTCTGGTTAAAGGTGCTTACTGGGACACTGAAATTAAACTCAGTCAGCAAGCGGGGGTTGATACCTTCCCGGTCTTTACGCGCAAATCTTCAACCGATGTGTCTTATCATGCCTGTGCTAACCGTTTGTTAGATTATCGCGATACGCTGTATCCTCAGTTTGCCACGCATAACGCCTATACGGCTTCAGTTATTCTGGAATTGGCAGGCGGCGATAAAAACGGATTCGAATTCCAATGTCTCCATGGCATGGGTGATACCCTCTATGATCAGGTAGTCAGCGAAGATAAAATCCAGTGCCGCGTTTATGCGCCAGTGGGCGATCATGAAGATCTGCTGGCCTACCTGGTTCGCCGCTTGTTAGAAAACGGTGCTAACTCTTCGTTTGTTAATGCAATTGTAGATGATGAAAAACCGGTTGAGTCATTGCTGGAAGATCCGGTAGAGAAAACTCAGCGCCTTAAGAATCGTTATAATCATCAGATTAAGCTTCCTCGTGAGTTATATGGTGATGAGCGCCTTAATTCACATGGTCTGGATCTTACTGACGATATTGCCGTTAATGCACTGTCACACGAACTGGATAAGTGGAATAAATTTTATTCCATGCAGGAAAGCGACATTCCTGAAGGCGGTACGGCAGTAAGAAACCCGGCTGATAACAGCGATATTGTTGGCTATCACCAGTACGCCACTGAAGACGATATGCGCAAAGCGCTGGATATCACTGCAGACGGATTTGAATCCTGGGCAAAACGCTCGGTTGAAGAGCGTGCCGAGATTTTAGAACGTACCGCCTACGCATTGGAACGCCACATGGGCGAACTCATTGCAATCTGTATCCGCGAAGCCGGTAAAGTGGCTCAGGATGGCATTGATGAGGTGCGTGAAGCCGTCGACTTCTTACGCTATTATGCGGCAAGAGCCCGTGAACTGGATGAAGATCAGCGTTTAGTGCCACGTGGTGTGGTATTGTGTATCTCTCCATGGAACTTCCCTCTGGCGATTTTCACCGGCCAGCTAGCTGCAGCGCTGGTTACCGGTAATACCGTTATCGCCAAGCCAGCAGAGCAAACCAGTATTATTGCCCGCCGTTGTATTGAGATTATGCGCTCGGTAGGTTTACCTGATGATGCACTGCAATTGCTGATTTGCCCGGGTAAAGGCGTGGGTGAAACGCTGCTTCCTGATGAGCGTATTAAAGCAGTGATGTTCACCGGTTCAACGCAAACCGGGACCATGATTTCACAGACACTGGCGTCGCGTGGCGGCGAGCAGGTACCGCTTATTGCCGAAACAGGTGGTCAGAACTGCATGATCGTTGATTCGACAGCGCTGCCTGAGCAGGTCATTGATGACATCGTGCATTCGGGCTTCCAGAGTGCCGGTCAGCGCTGCTCTGCATTACGTGTACTTTATGTGCAGGAAGATATTGCAGACAAGCTGACTGAGATGCTGATTGGTGCGATGCAGGAACTGCACATCGGTGACCCACTATATTTGCGTACTGACGTCGGCCCGGTGATTGACCAGAAAGCGCTGGACAGCCTGACCAAACACGAAGAGTACATGAAGGATCACGGTAAGTTGCTGCATCAGTGCAAGTTACCTGAAGGCGTGGATAACGCGACATTCTATCCACCAACATTGTACGAAATTGAAGGCATTGATGTCCTTGAACAGGAAACCTTCGGCCCTGTTATTCATATCATTCGCTTCAAAGGCGATGAAATTGAAGGTGTGGTAGATAAGATCAACAGCACTGGTTATGGTCTGACAATGGGCATTCACTCGCGCATCGAAGATCGTGCCTATGAACTTGCCGCGCTTAGTCGCGCCGGTAACGTTTATATCAACCGAAATATGATTGGTGCCATTGTTGGCGTGCAGCCGTTTGGTGGTCGTGGCCTATCAGGTACTGGTCCAAAAGCAGGTGGTCCTAACTATCTGCCGCGTCTGATGATGGAGCGGGCAACACCGAAACCATCTAAAGTAGACGATATGGAACACCTGGATGAGAAACTGGTCAGTGATGATAGTGCCTCGAAAAAAGCCGCGAAGCTGATGGATCAGGCGCTGGAAGTTCAGGCCAAGTGGCGTCATACACCACTTAATGATCGTATCTCTGCGGTACGCCAGTTGCTGGCAAAAATCGCCAAGGTCGACATTGTGGATGAGCTGGCCGATGACTTGAATCGCACGCTTGCCACCAGTCGTCAGCAGCTGATTGATGTCGATAAAAAGATGTCCAAGCCCACAGTATTACCAGGACCTACGGGAGAATCTAACAAGCTGTATCTGGAACCTCGCGGCATTCTGGTTTGTTTTGCTGACAAAGGCGTTACCTTTGAATACTGGACATTGTCGATTGTAACAGCACTGGCTACGGGTAACGTTGTTGTGTCTGTGGTTTCTGATTTGTTTTACGAAGAAGCCAAAGCGTTCCAGAAGAAGTTCAATGATACTGGCGCACCTAAAGGGGTGTTCCAGGTAGCAAAACTTGAACATCTTGGCGCACTGCTGATGGATGAAGACCTGGCAGGGGTTGTGGTTGATTCTCAAACCGAACGAACTGCGCAGATTTCCGCGATGCTGGCATCACGGGAAGGCGGTGCAATCATTCCGGTTATCACCGCTGAGTATAATGACAATCTGATTCAGCGTCTGGTGACAGAAAAGGCAATCAGTATTGATACCACTGCATCAGGAGGGAATACTTCACTGATGACATTGGTGGAGGAAGATGAGTAATCATCACCTTAGACAGAAAGAAGAAACCCGGCCATAGCGCCGGGTTTTTTTATACAGCAGAATATAAAACGTGATATCGCATGATAAAAAGTGTGCGTTTATAGCAACACTTTACACGACAAGAGATAGTAGTTTCACAACGAAGATGTCGCAATCATGCGCATTTTATACTTCTGATAACTACACCCACTCGCTGTTTCGGCCACGTTTTTTAGGCAGGAATGTCAGGATGACACCAAGCAATACGCCTGCACCTGCTACCATACCGCCACGGGTAAACCACTTCACCATCTCGTCTTTTTCCTGGTTTTCCAGTGTAGAAGACAGTTGTTTGATTTCTCTGGCCTGTGAATCAGTTTGTGTTTTCAGCTCGTTCAGTTCACGTCTGGCACTGCTAAGCTGTTGCTTAAGACGGCCGTTTTCTGATTGTAATCCCTGTAAGCTGGCCTGACTATCGGCCAAGCGCTGAGAGATAATAGGCAGTTGCTCTGCACGAGACATTTCATCTGTTACAAAGCGGCTTTCCACCCAGCCAGTGCGGCCCTCTGTGTGTTCTTTAATTTTCATGAATTCCGCATCACGATTATTGTCCAGAATTGTGATGGGTGTACCGGCTTCAACGCTACCTAAAATGCGATAGTTTCTGCCTGCACCGGAATGCATAAAAATATACAGTTCATCTTTAATATAATGTGATGAGGACGGTTCCATGTCCGGAGTATCCTGCAGGCCAAATGCCTGGAACGAAAACGCGACCATTACCAGCGCGAGCCACTTTCGAAACATAAAGTATCCGTAAACGTATTGATCCAACAAGGGATGTTAGAGACTGTGAAAATTAGAGGCAAGCATCATGCCGCTTACCCCGGACGATTAATCGCTTACTTTAACGCGCCTGTGCGTGAAGGTTAAGCGGAATTTGATAAAAACAAAGACTATCCATTGCCATAAGGCTGTCTCGCGGGTAAGGTGACTGACACTTGTCATCCTCATCTTGCCCTATCGTATTTCATGACTGAAATTGAATTAAAATTTGTTTCCCGTCACAACACACTCAATGACTTCCTGGAAAAAGTGGTCCCGGCATTAAAGCAATTAGGGATGACCGTGTCCGCGCCGCACCATATGTCGCTGCAAAATGACTATTACGATACACCGGATCACGATTTCCAGACCCACAAAATGGGGTTCAGAGTGCGGGGCAATAATGGCCAGTTTGAACAGACGCTGAAAACCCAGGGCGCAGTGCGTGGCGGACTTCACGAGCGGGCTGAGTACAATGTTGCGCTGGAAGAGGCTACCCCGGATCTGACTTTATTTGACAAAAAAGTCTGGCCAAAAGGTGTGAACGCGTCAGCGCTGAATAAATCGCTGGAGCAGCAGTTCTCCACTCACTTCACGCGCCATGCTATTGATATTACGCATAATGGCAGTAAGGTTGAAGTGGTACTGGATGAGGGTGAAGCATTTACCAGCAAGGCGCGATCAGCAATAAATGAAGTTGAGCTGGAAATGAAAGAGGGCGAGGTACCGCCTCTGTTCGATATTGCTGATATCATTAACAGTATATTACCTGTGCGGGTGAGCGATGTATCTAAAGCGGCGCAGGGATATCAGTTGCTAAATGGTATATCTCCTGCGGTGTCTGCCTTGCCGGACTTTCTCGCGTTGCCTGACGATGCGTCAACCCAAACCGCCTTTATGGCCGCCGCACAACAGGCGCTGTCACACTGGCAGTACCATGAACATTTATTTCTGCAAACCGGCTCGGCTAAAGTATTGGCTGAGGTAACCGTCAGTATCCGCTTGCTGTTGCAGGCGGTATCGCTTTACCTGCCTGTCTTGCAGTGCCCACAAATGCTTGAACTGCACAAGCAGTTGATGGCGTATGTCCCACAGTGGGCGTGGCAGGAAGACTTACAAAGTCTGCGTCATGTGGTATCTAAAAAAAGTCTGTTCAATAAGTGTCTGAGCCGCTACCCCTCATTGCAAAGTTATCTGCAGGGACGCAAAGCCGGCCTTATTCACGCCCATGATCCTGAAACGCTGATGCACTCCACCGAATCGACCGCGATCAAACTGTCTGTGACCCGCCTGCTCACCGAAAAACCGTGGCAGAACGAGTCGACTACCTCGCAGATGCCAGTGACTGAGCATGCTCGTGGCTGGCTGTCGCAGGGCTGGCAGACAGTGCAGCAAAGTATGTCTCCTGCCCAGCCTATGGCCGCAGCCAATTATGTGGCCATTGAAGTCGTGTTACGTCAAACATTATGGAACGGCTTTTTGCTGGCAGATTTATTCAGCGGCGAACGCCACGCATTCAGAGCCCCCTGGCTGGATATTCTGACCGGTATCGATGAATTAAAAGCCCTGCAGATGCTCAAGACAATGATTGGTGATGCTGATCCCCAGGAGCAGCGGGATATCGCAGAATGGATAACTGAAAAAGAAGCGAATTTGCTTAAAGTGATGGAGCGTACCCGAAAAGTGGGTATGCAGGGCGATATTTACTGGTAAGCCGGTAGTAGTCTGAAGCGAGGGAATGACGATGCCGGATAAACACCCATGGATTTTATACAGCATTATCGTGCTGGGCATCTTGTGGCTGGCAAGTGTTACTGTTTACTTAATGCGGCGTCACGCTATCACCAGCAAAATCTGGTTAGACATAGCAATGCTGGTGTGGCCGTTATGCCTGCTGGATGAAGTGATTGCGCTGACAAACGGGCCACTGACGATATTTTACGGTGCTACTGACTGGGTGCCGGTATTGTTGATGGCACTCTATTATCGTGCACTGAAGCCTATGTTAGTCGCCAGACGCTCGCGAACCCGTTTTCTGATCTGGATACCTGTACTGTTGTGCATGCTGATACAGCTTCCCTTTGCGTTTTCCGGGCTGGCTGAAAAACACATGATTATAGAGACCACACCAGTGGGTCATCCACTGGATTTCTGGCCGGTTTATGTCAGCGCCATGGTAAGCGGGTTTGCGGTATTGGTTATCAGTTTGCTGATGACTGAGCTGGTACAAAAATACCACAAGCATTTGCCTGATCAGGTTGTCTCGCCCGCCAGATTCAGGCTGCAATGGCTGGCTGGTGCGCTTGGTAGCACTGTGGGACTGACCATGATAGGCATCTTGCTTGTTACGGCGGTAACATTTGGTTTTCTGCATATTGTAGCCTGGCAAACCGGACTGGATCTGGTGGTGGCGACGGTTATGCTGGCCATATTCTATTTACTGACTGTACCGCAACGCACATCGCCGTGTGTGTTGGATTATCACATGATGGAAGAGGCTACCGCCGGGCAGGATGACATGCGCCGGGCTCTGAGTCAGGCATGGCGCGTAATCAGTCGGTATCCTGCTGCATCGATACGCACGCTGACTATCAGTGAGGTGGCTGAAAAAGCGCAGGTGGATGCCACAACGCTTGCCCTGGCAGCACGACTGCTGGAAAAGCAATCTTTCAGTGAGTTTGCCATAGCCAGTCAGTCAACATCCCATGGTGAGAAGCCCGGCCATCAGGACGACTAGATTAACCGAACGCTCGCATTAGTAAGGTCTGGGTGAAGGTTTTGCGTAAGTAAAACCCTCTTGGGCGGGTTTTTATGCGCTGGCCTTCGGGGCCAAGCGCGTCAGTCAGTACGCTGCCGTCCGCCGCTTTGGGCCGAAGGTGGAGGGCATTGCCATGTCGGGCAGTGATTTTTTCAACATGGCCCAACACAATCATTTCAGTCAGTTCTTCCCAGTCTTTTTGCAGTAACGCATCTTCATCTTCACCAGGCGTCCATAAAAACCCGTTTGCCACGCGCCGCTCACTGACCGGAATTTCTCTGTCGCCTTCAACAGGTAACCATAATACCTGTGCCAGCTTGTTTCTCACATTACTGGTATGCCATGTTACGCCGGGCGGATTCATTAACGGGGCATAACAAACATACGTGGTTTCCAGCGGCTGCCAGCGCCTGTCTATGGGGATGGTTTTTAACTCAACACCCAGGTCAGGGAAGTCTTGTTGGGGTTTTGAACCCGCGGTTGCGCCCAGCCAGAGCTCCAGTAGTTGGCCCTGCCAGCCTTTGTGGCGCTGTAAATTCTGCGGCACCTGAATAGCGGCCAATCCGGCAAGTTCACCCAGCGACAGACCGGCAATCTGCTGACAGCGCTGCAATAACTCATCAATGTTGGTCGGGGGAGTGGATGGGGGCTTCACTGTCTGCCTTTCTGTTATTAATCAGGGGCAGTGTACGATGCTGCACTGCGAAAGAAAAGGTCGTCACAGAGCGGCAAAAAACCCTTGCAGGATTAATGCTTTGAATGGGCAGCATATTATGGTCAAATGCAGTTAAGAGAAAAATTTAAGGTGCCCGGGAGTCTAAGTGATAGATGCCGACGGATTCCGTGCGAATGTGGGCATAGTGATTTGCAACAAAATGGGACAAGTATTTTGGGCAAGACGTTATGGTCAACATTCATGGCAGTTTCCACAAGGCGGAATTGATGAAGGGGAAACTGCAGAGCAAGCGATGTACAGGGAGTTACATGAAGAGGTAGGGCTGCGGCCTAAAGACGTCACTATCTTGGGAGTAACACGAAACTGGCTGCGCTATAAACTGCCAAAACGGCTGATAAGACAGGGGAGTAATCCCGTGTGTATCGGTCAGAAGCAAAAGTGGTTTTTGCTACAATTAACCTGTGCTGACGCCGATGTCGATGTGCTTAAATCCGGTCATCCGGAATTTGATGACTGGCGCTGGGTTAGCTATTGGTACCCGGTCAGAAATGTGGTGTCATTCAAGCGCGATGTTTATCGCAAGGTTATGAAAGAATTTGTCACTGTGGCAATGCCGCCGTTGGGGAAGCCCGGGCAGCCAGGTCATGGTAAACGCCATAGAAAACGGCGACGAGGGTAAGACAGGAGACCGATACAGTGGCTAGCCAGGGCAGTATGCTCACCACACTCAAACGCATTGTTCAGGAAATGAGTCAGATTCCTGCGCTTGATCAGGCGTTGTTTCGGGTGGCTAGCCGCGTCAAACAGGTCATGCAGGTAGATTCCTGCTCGATTTATCTGGCCGATTATGAAAATCAGGTATTTATTCTCAAAGCAACTGACGGCTTGCATCCTGATGCGGTTGATCAGGTTCGCATTGGCTTTTCTGAAGGTCTGATTGGCCTGGTGGGGCAGCGGGAAGAACCGCTGAATATCCAAAATGCCCACGAGCACCCGCGTTTCAAACACTATCCTGAAGTTCACGAAGAAAACTATAAAGCCTTTCTGGGAACGCCCATTATTCACCAGCGTAATGTGCTGGGTGTTATTACCATGCAGCAGGCTAAAATGCGCTTTTTCAGTGAAGATGAAGAAGCCTTTCTGGTTACACTGGCCGCTCAGTTAGCGCTGGAAATTACCAACGCAGAGATCCGGGGCGCACTGAGTAACAATGACATCGTTCCCTCTGGTATCCGCCAGAAAAAAGTGATGGGCATTGCAGGCTCCCCCGGACTGGCAATCGGGCATGGTTTTTCCACCGATTCTACAGTGGATCTGCGACGTTTGGTGGTGAAGCGGGCCGAAGATTTGCAGCGTGAGGTGCAAATTTATCGCAAAGCCGTAGAGATCACCCGCGAACAGGTCGATGATCTTTCCGGTAGCCTGGAAGACAGTATCCCTGAGGATGTTAAAGCGATTTTTCAGCTTTACCATCACTTGCTGGACGCCAATAGTCTGGGTCGTGAAGTTGAGGCAAAAATTCAGGAAAAGTGGTGTGCCGGCTCTTCACTTAAAATGGTGGTAGAAGATTATGCCGCGCGCTTTGCTAATATGGATGACCCGTATATGCAGGAGCGGGCCATTGATATCATCGACCTGTCTAACCGCATTCTGGTTAATATTCTCAAGCTGACCCGGGGTGAAGACCACGCATTGCCGAATGCAACCCGAGACAGTATTTTGGTCGCTGAGGAAGTATCGGCCACCATGCTGGCAGAATTTCCGCGTGAATACCTCAAGGGCATTATTTCAATCCGCGGGTCGAACAACTCTCACGCCGCAATTCTGGCCAGAGCCATGGGCGTGCCGGCAGTCATGGGCTGTCAGAATGTCTCTCCGAGTTTGCTGGAAAACAAAGAAATACTGTTGGATGGCTATTCTGGAGAAGTCTTAATCTCCCCTGACAAGCCGATTCGGCAAAGCTTTGCACAACTGATCGAAGAAGAAAATCTGTTATCAGAACGCATTGATGCTGAAGCTGACAAGGCGTGTGAAACACAGGACGGGTGCCGGATGTCTCTGCTTATCAATGCGGGATTGTCGGTTGAGATAGAAACGGTGGCACGCAGCCGCGGTAATGGCATCGGGCTTTATCGCACTGAAATTCCCTTCATGCTGCGCGAAAGCTTTCCGTCAGAAAAAGAACAAATCAAGCTTTACAGTGAAGTGCTGCACTGCGTACCCGAACAGCAGGTTACCATGCGAACACTGGATGTCGGCGGTGATAAACCGTTGCCCTATTTTCCAATTAATGAGGAAAACCCATTTCTGGGCTGGCGTGGCGTGCGGTTGACGCTGGATCACCCTGAAATCTTTTTGGTACAAATCCGGGCGATGCTAAAAGCCAGTCTCGGTCTGAAGAATCTGCAAATCATGCTGCCAATGATTTCTTCAGTCAATGAGGTTCAGGAAGCAACACGACTGATAGAACAGGCTTTTTTTGAGGTGCGCGAAGAAGCCATTGAAACCGGACAATTGCTGGTTAAGCCAAAGATTGGCGTTATGCTGGAAGTGCCCTCGGTGCTTTATCAGCTGCCGCAACTGGCAAAGCATGTCGATTTCTTTTCTGTAGGCAGTAATGATTTAACCCAATACTTGTTGGCTGTGGACAGAAACAATACGCGCGTAGCCGGGCTTTACAACAGCTATCATCCGGCTGTGCTAAGCGCGCTGTATGACATTGTTCGCCAGGCCGACGCTAATCAGATTCCGGTTACTGTGTGTGGTGAGATTGCTGGCGAACCTGGCGGCGCTATTTTGTTGATGGGGATGGGGTATCGCCGGCTGAGCATGAATGCACACAACCTACGCAAAATTAACTGGGTGGTCAGAAATGTGAACTTGCAGGAGAGCAAAAACCTCCTGTCCTGTGCCCTTACGGCGCATACGCATCAGGACGTATATTCCCACATCAACGACTATCTTGAGCAAAAAGGCCTGGGTGGCCTCATCCGCGCCGGCTCGTGACCTTTTACGCAGTACACGAAACCCCCGGATTTTTATGGTAGGCTAGCCGCGAATTTTTCTTTCCCGTTATCACAGTTTGTGATTGCGCTTGCGTGGAACAAGGCATGGAACCTGTCTATATCATCTTTAGTTTTTGTCTGGGCATTGGCCTGGTGGTCGGTCTGCTGGCAGGTATGCTGGGGATAGGCGGTGGTGTGATTATCGTGCCCGCCCTGTCTTATTTGCTGGTCCATTTTTTACACCTTGATACCGATCTGGTCATGCCAATGGCCATTGCCACGTCCTTATCCACCATCATTTTCACCGGTATGTCATCGGCAGCCGCCCACTACCGGTTAGGAAATATCGATAAGAAACTTGTATTTTATGCGGGCATCGGGATTGCCATTGGTGCCACACTGGGCGCGCAGTTTGCCAGTCACATATCCGGGCATCTGCTGAAAAACATTTTTGCCGTACTGGTTATGCTGATTGCGCTGCAAATGGTATTTGGAAAACGCGAAGCCTCTAAGCATACGGCAACAAATAAAATGCTGGGCATGGTGGGTGGTGTAACCGGTTTTATCAGTGCCCTGATGGGCATTGGTGGCGGTGCGTTACTGGTGCCGGCACTGGTCTGGTTTCAGGTTAATATTCGTCAGGCCATCGGCTGTGCTGCTGTCAGCGGGCTCATTATTGCCATATTCGGTAGTGCCAGTTTTATTATTGCCGGCATGAAGGAGCTGACACTGCCATCCGGTGCGATAGGGTACGTGTATTTACCCGCAACTTTCGGTATTGTGACCACCTCCATTTTTACCGCGGGCATTGGTGCACGGCTCGGGCAGAGAATGGACACAAAAGTTTTGAAGAAGATATTGGCTGGCTTATTGGTGCTGGTCAGTATTCGCATGATCGTAGGAATAGAGTAAATCATGGCAGAAAGCAGTTATCTGGTTTTCCCGAACATCGATCCCATTATTTTTAGTTTGGGACCACTACATGTTCGTTGGTATGGGCTGATGTATCTGGTGGGGTTTGTCGCCGCTTATTTACTGGCGCACAAACGTCTTGAGCAAACCAGCTGGAGTAAAGAGCAACTGGCAGATCTGCTGTTTTGGGGATTTGTTGGCGTGATTCTGGGTGGGCGAATTGGTTATGTCTTGTTTTATCAGTTCGACATGTTTCTGGCGAACCCGCTCTACCTGTTTAAAATTTGGGCCGGGGGAATGTCATTCCATGGCGGACTGCTTGGTGTGCTGGCGGCACTGGCATGGCAGGCCAGGCGAATGAATGCAAAATTTCTCGAGGTGGGCGATTTTATCGCGCCATTGGTTCCCATCGGACTAGGGGCAGGTCGGATAGGCAACTTTCTTAATGCAGAACTGTGGGGGCGAACCACCGATGTGCCCTGGGCGATTATTTTTCCCAATGCCGGCAATGTTCCCCGTCATCCATCGCAATTGTATGAATTCGCGCTTGAAGGCGTTGTGCTGTTTATCATACTCTGGTTGTACTCTGCAAAGCCCAGACCGACTGGCGCCGTCAGTGGATTGTTCCTGCTGGGGTATGGCGCGTTTCGTTTCTTTGTCGAGTATTTCCGTCAGCCCGACGCGCATCTGGGCTTGTATGATGTCGGTTTGAGTCAGGGGCAGTTGCTGTGTATTCCGATGATTGCACTGGGAATCTGGCTGATGGTAGGGGCTTACCGAAAGGCCCCTGGCGTTTCAACGACTAAGCAGAAGCAAAAATAAGATGAAAGAGTATCTGTCGTTAATGCAGCACGTTCGTGACAACGGCGTGAAAAAAGAAGACCGCACCGGCACGGGCACGCTAAGTGTATTTGGCCATCAGATGCGTTTTGATTTGCGTGAAGGCTTTCCGCTGGTCACAACAAAGAAGTGCCATCTTCGCTCGATTATTCATGAACTGTTATGGTTTTTGAAAGGCGAAACGAACATTCGCTACCTTAAAGAAAATGGCGTTTCAATCTGGGATGAGTGGGCCACCGATGAGGGTGAGTTAGGTCCGGTTTATGGGGCGCAGTGGCGCAGCTGGCCAACGCCTGATGGCGGCACCATTGATCAGATTGCGCAGGTTATTGAGCAAATCAAAACGAACCCTGATTCTCGTCGTTTAATTGTCAGTGCCTGGAATCCGGCTGTTTTGCCTGACACGTCAATCAGTCCAAAAGAAAACGCTGCGCAGCAGCGTCAGGCATTACCACCCTGCCATACCCTTTTTCAGTTTTATGTGCTGAAAGGGCGGCTGTCTTGCCAGCTCTATCAGCGCAGCGGTGATATCTTTTTAGGCGTGCCCTTTAACATCGCCAGTTACGCATTGTTGACCATGATGGTGGCGCAGGTGTGCGACCTGGAGCCGGGCGATTTTATTCATACCCTGGGTGATGCGCATTTGTATGTTAATCATTTGGAGCAGGCAGACACGCAACTGGCCAGAACACCATACCCCCGTCCCACAATGCGAATAAACCCTGAGGTCAAAGACATCTTCGGGTTTAGTTTCGATGACTTCACGTTAGAAAATTATCAGGCGCATCCTCACATTAAAGCGCCGGTGGCCATATAAGGATCAGCATGACAACACCTGTTCTGATTTGTGATGATTCTGGCTTCGCCCGCAGGCAGCTAGCCCGATCAATTCCGGATGGATGGGATGTTGATATAACCTTTGCCGGTAACGGAGAAGAAGCGTTATCGCTTATTCGTCAGGGAAAAGGCGATGTCATGTTTTTGGATCTGAACATGCCGGTCATGGATGGCTATCAGACCATGAAAGCCATCCGTCAGGATGATTTGCCGTGTCTGGTTATCGTGGTATCCGGCGATGTTCAGCCTGAAGCCAGAGAACGTATGCTTGGCCTGGGTGCACTGGAATTTATTCGCAAGCCCATCGATAATTCAAAACTGATGTCGCTGCTTAGCCAGTACGGTATTTACAATGGTGATGCCGATGCGTCAGGGCGCAAACAGTCAGTGAGCGCCAGACAGGGGCAGTCATCAGATAAGCTCGATATCTATCGCGAACTGGTAAATGTGGCGATGGGCAGAGCCGGAGAAAGCCTGGCGCGACTGTTGGGTGAATTTGTGGATTTGCCCATCCCTAATGTTAATCTGATTGAAAGTAACGAGCTGCATATGGCCATTGCCGAGATCAATCGCAATGAGCGGGTTTCTGCAGTATCAAAAGGCTTTGTCAGCGCTGGTATTAAGGGCGAAGCGCTGGTTATCTTTAACGATACAAATACGCGCAGTATGGCAGAGATGCTAGGCTATTCGTTTAAAGGCGAGGGCAGTGAGCACACTAATCAGTTGTCATTAGAAGCGCTGATGGATGTCTCTAATATTCTTATTGGTGCCTGCCTCAATGCATTGTCTGACCAGCTTAATGTAAATTTCAGCCACACCCAGCCCATTTTGTTGGGGCGCGACAGAGGACTGGAAGTTTTACTCAGTGATAATATTTCGCGCTGGAGTAAAGTCATGGCGGTGGAAATAGCCTACGCTATCAAGCGTCACGATATCAGTTTTGACTTGCTGTTATTGTTCCCCGATGATGCGATGGAAAAAATTTATACGCGTCTGGTGGATTTAGAAGAGGAGGCGATATGAATCCGGGGGAAATCGCTCAGCTTCACTGGCAGCACGAATTGCTCAGCTCACTGGAAGTGGGCATTGTAGTGCTGGACAGAGACTTCAATGTTGAGGTCTGGAACCAGTTTATGGAAAATCACTCCGATATACTGCCCAGTCAGATTTGCGGTAAGCCGCTGTTTTCACACTTTAAAGAAATTGATGAAGCATGGCTTCGCGCCAAAGCTGAACCGGTTTTCAATTTAAAAACCCCGGTATTTCTTATCTGGGAACAGCGCCCCTATTTGTTTCGCTTCGGAAGCAATCGTCCTATCACCTCCGATTCAGCCAGTATGTTCCAGAATGTCACCATGTTCCCGCTGACCTCCACCAACGGCAGCGTCGAACGTATGTGTATGATGGTATACGATGTGACTGCACAGGCTTTAGGTAAACTGCGGGTTGAACGATTAAACGAAGAGCTCAAATACATGAGTCGCGTTGACGGCCTGACGGGTTTGTATAACCGGCGCTACTGGCAGGAGCGATTCGATAATACATTTAAACTGGCGCGTCGGCGCGACAAGCCCGTCACGGCGATGATGCTGGATATCGATCATTTTAAGCAGGTCAATGATACCTATGGGCATCAGGCAGGCGATAAGGTGATCCAGGCACTGGCTGAAATCATCCGCGACACGGTGCGTGAAACCGATTTAGCCGGGCGGTATGGCGGCGAAGAGTTTGTCGTTATTCTGACCGACGCAGATAGCGAAAAAGCCGCACTGGTGGCTGAACGTATTCGCGACTGTGCACAGCAAACCAAAGTGTGTCACGAAGACACCGAAATTACCTTTACTGTGAGCCTGGGGCTGGCTCCCTTTGATGCCTCCTATCGCAGTGCGATGGTCTGGCTGGAGCAGGCTGATATGGCACTGTACGACGCAAAAACGCAGGGGCGTAACCGTGCCTGCGTGAAAACAACTGAAATGGTGAAAACCGGCACCTGATGATAATCAGGCGCTGGCTTTTTCTGCCCGGGCAATATCGTGCTTAAGGCTGCGCAGAAACAGTAACCCGGGAATAACCATGAGCGCGGTTAAAATGAAAAACAGGCTCCAGTTCCCGTTCATCGTATCCACAATCCAGCCGCTTCCGGCAGCCAGCGTATTTTTACCCGCAACGCTAAGCGATGCCATCAGGGCATATTGCGATGCCGAGAAGGCGCGATTACACATCAGACTGATAAAGGCCACCATGGCCACAGTGCTCCAGGCTGAGGTAAAACCATCGACGATAATGGTAGCAGCAAACAATGTTTTATTGGGGCCGACTTCAGCAATCCAGGCAAACATCAGATTACTGCTGGCCATCGCGATCCCGGCAATCAACAGCCCGCGATAAATACCATAACGTATATTCATCATGCCGCCGATGATGGAAAACACGATGGTCACCCACCAGTTAAGAAGCTTAGAGTAATAACCAATATCCGTATTGGTAAAGCCGACCTCTTTGTAAAAGACGATACTCATTCGTCCCAGAAAGGCCTCGCCCAACTTAAACAAAAAGATGAACAGCAAAATGGACAGGGCTAGCCTGACACCACTGCGCTGGAAAAACTCGCGAAACGGCTCGATAAGTGTGACACCAAGCCAGGCAAAGATGGCACTGTGCCCCTGCTGCCCGCCGGTGGCATCTTCATACCGTTTGTAGGCCTGACGGGCAATAAACTCCCGGTCGATATCAGGCTCTTTAGCCAGTAAGGTGAAAATGCTTATTACAGCCATGATAGCGGCCAGAACCAGATAGATAGTAGACCAGTCCCAGCCCGGCAAATCAGCCATCACAAATGGCAGCGCGCCCAGCCCGCCATACCCTGTCCACCAGCCGGCCGTGGCCAGTGAAGAGCCGGCAGATAACTTGTCTTTTTCGTCATCCTGGATAATGTCGATGCGATATGCATCAATGGCAATATCCTGGGTGGATGAGAATATCGCGATGAGTAACCCCAGCAGGGCCATGGTGAAAAGCTCACTGGCGACATCCAGTCTGGACATCACCAGGCAACAGGTAATGATGGCAAGTTGCATCGCCAGGATCCAGCCCCGGCGCTGGCCCAGCGCAGGCGGTTTGATACGGTCAAGCAGGGGGGACCACAAAAAGTTGAACGCGTAGACGTTAAAGATGATGCCAAACAGGCCAATACTGGAGCGGGAGAGCCCTTCATCAGACAGCCAGGCCGACATGACCGAACCAATCATGACAAAAGGGAAGCCGCTGGAAATACCGAATAAAAAAATACTCAGCAGACGCCTGTCGCGGTACGCGTTTATAAAAGCTGGTAATGGCATGAATGATTGACGCTATGAGACAGAATTACATCTACAGCCTGACTGCGAATGTTTGCAGGTGGCGAGGCAGACAGCGAAGCACGCGCCTTAGTTTATGGGCGAATACCCACACAGTCTATAGGACAACGGCCTGTCCCTTCAAGAAAACACGCACAGCGCTGCAGCTCTGCGATAAGATCATCGTCCAGCATGATTTTCTGAGCATCCCAGTAATGAATCTGGTGAAGCAGATGCCAGAATACCCGCTCCTGACTGCTATAGGGTTGCTCAAGGCTATACTCGACCTGGCTCCATTCTTCCAGCACATCCCAGAAGAACAATTCCAGTTCCGAATAGGCAATGAGATTTCCCCAGTAGCCGCGCAGGTAATAGCACAGTTGCTGAGACTTCTCGCTAATAAAGTTATTAACTTTCACTGAACCGTTGCCGGTAATATCGTTATAATTTTTCAATTATAGTGCGAATTTCATTATTTACCATTGCTGATAAGTAGAACAAACAGGGCATTGAAATGGAAGAGGATTTTCCGCGAACTGTCCCGTTTACCAGCCCAAATAACGTGTCCAGCCGTAAATTTCTTTACTTAGTCGGGTGATAAACGGTGAGGTATGGCCGTGAATACCTGACGTACCGGCCGCTGATTCTGATAACTGACGTTGTCGATAATGCATTTTCAAACCAGCCTGAGCGTGATTATTACGCTGTAACATTGTCTTCGCCGACCAGTGATTCGCCAGCCCGCCAGCGATGTCCAGCACCGGCACGGTGGTATCGGCAATCCAGTTGGCGACTTGCTGGTTTTGAGACATTTCCGGCCAGAATGGCGCTATGACAACAATGGCATCCGGGGCGGACACTTTTTCCTGTGCATTCAGGTTTAACAGCTGTGCTGCCGTCATCCCCTGACTGACAACAATTTTGTAGCCCGGCTCATCAGCAAACTGATTAAAGATACCTGAGGTGATGAGTGACAGATTGCTCTGGAAAGTATCTGCATGTAGCCAGCGGCCGGTATCATCAGTGTATGCCGTAGATGCTGCAGGCTCGGCGGCTGATTCTGTCTGTGGTTCCAGCACCACCGGAACCACTACAACGTGCCAGCCCCACCGGCGCAAGGGCTGAGCCAGTGCACTGCCTGATTGAAGCGTCAGACCCTGATAGCCCGCTTCGGCTAACACTATGGCAACACCGCGCTTTAACGTAATGGTAGGCGGAAAGCTAAGAGCGACATGCTCTTCATCACCGGCCAGAAAACTGATGCGCTCCTGCTCATTGTATCGCGCGGTCAGCGCCTCACTCAGCAAACTGGCGGCCGAGTTTACGCTAAATAATGTCAGCAGCAATGTGAGCAATGTAATACGCAACGTTCTGGTACTCATGACGGGCGGGTATATCAAATATCGGCCGCTTCAACGTATTCTTAATCTAATCGTATGAATTTTCTTCGTTTGAGTGATAGCGTGGCAACTGTTATTGAGCATTGTTTGCGAAATTGCGAGGAGTAAAGACAATTGAATGAGCGCGTAGTGGGTTTAAAAGAGAGAGGATATGAGTGAGTTAACGGTATGCATTATCCAGGTGGTGTTTTCATTTATCGCCTACATGCTGTTAAACATCGGCTACTGCATGAGTGTGGCGGGTACCAGTCTGGTTCATGGTCACAAATTTACTACAACCTTCAGACAAACCTATTTCAGTAAAGTGAGTTATCTTCTTGCCCCGGCGATCAGCGCATGCATTTTACTGATTAATTTTCTAATCAGTGTTGCTTCTGGTAAGGCTGGCGCAGGAGCGCCTGACTTCGGTTGCGTATTGGCGGGGCGCGCGCTGGCCTGGGGGTGTCATTTCAAGCATTGTAAAAAAGCTTCCTGAAACGCCATCTAAGCCTGAATACCAAAATAGGTAGTAATTACATCAACGGGCATTTGTTGTAACGAGGCTGTAGTGGTGGTAGGTTCGTTCATTATTTCCACAGAAAAAGGATAATCTTGTGGTTAAGTACTTCATCCTCAGCGCCGCGCTTTTCGTTATATTGCTCATTTTAAATGCAAGTTACGAAAAGTCTGATGCGCCTGCTCCCACGTCGTCTTCCGCATCGCTGAAGCTACAGCCTGCGCCACTCCCTGATCCGGCAAGGCCTGTCTTGGTGGCAAGCGACACTGATGCTGACAGTAATACCGATACCCCTCATACCATGGAAACATCCTCGATATCGGCCGATATTCTGGCTGAATTTGAAAACTTCCAGCAGATGAACGATGAAGAAGTGTTTGAGCTATTCATGAAGCTTATCCAAAACGGGGAAGATATTACTACAATTATTTTCCAGCTTATTGAGAACGGCATTGTGGCGGTGAATGTACCACTGACAGAGGCAGGTATCGAGACTCCCATGTTCATAGCGATGGCTTTTGATAGTGATATGACACCGGCTCAGATGCAAAAGTTTATCGATATGGGAAGTTACCAGACTGTTGAACGAAGTATTATTGCAGTGATGCAATTGAGAAATCCTGATACCGCCGCACTGTTAATGACACATTTGGGCTACGGCCCAGAGCACTACGAAGCAGTGACAGTTGGGGCAGCATACGTTGCAAACAGAGCGCTTTTTGATTACATGGTTGAGCAAACCCCAGGCTTGCTGGTCAGTTCTGAAGTGCAAACGGAAATTGAAAGTATGCTGGATAATATCGATGAGACAGTGCAAATTGAAGACAGCATAAAAAAGAAATTCGAGAGCCGAAGGGGCATCGATGATACGCTTTTAAAAGAAAGAACGGCTTATTTGTTTGAACGGCAAATCGCGCGCCGTCAAATGTTGCTGGAAATGCAGACGCTGAGCGTCGAGCAACGCCAGCGTATCAATGATGAAATTAATGCGTTCAGGCAAGCCAGTGAGGATCGTTTCAGCACGCTATTATAAGTAAGACTGCCTGAAAGCATGGCACGCTTATCATTAGACTGTCGTATCACGGGTCGCCGCAAAATGATTAAGAAAGCGGTGCAGGGCGTAGGCACACAACATGAGTAATGTCAGCGCAACGACAACCGAAGAAAATCGGTACAGGCTGCTATAGAGAATATCAGCATCAGGCTGCATGTACTGACCAAATAAAATACCGATAGTGGTCAGCGCGCCGAATCCCATGCCAGAACCAGCCCGTTCAATAAGGTGAAGGCGTGCGGTAAGCATGACGGTAAGAAACAGTGCAAGTACCACTAACGTCAAATGTGAAATTAAATCGTACATGGTGATTTGCACAAGAATCGCCAGCGCACACCCTATACTGACTCCTTTTGCCCGTTTTACCGCGCTGGTAAGAGAGCCCTGAAATGTCAGTGGAAAAAGCACCAGTATTGTAGCCACCTGCGCTGACAGCGAATCGCGCAAATCCAGCATCTGGAAGACTACAAAAGATAGGGTGGCCAGACTCGCTCCCAACAACGTTCGGTGACGTATCTGCGTAAATGTGACGGTATGTTCAGGCGGAGCGGGTGGCGTGCCGGTTTCCGGAATAAGCCAGTAGAGTATTGCGGCCGAAGCAACCGCCGTTACCGATGCCAGCATTGTTGCCACCATCATGTCGCCGATCCCTGCCCCCGGGTAACTGCCAAAGTGCAGCAGTGCAGACAGGGTAACCAGGCCTGATGCCCACAGGAGATAATGCTTTCCCTTCGCCATAAAGTAAAAATGCACGGTGAAGATAAAAAAGGTAGCCAGTGTCATTGCCAATGGATAAGGCATAAAAAATCGGTGCAGAATATACAGCTCGAGAACGTTAACCACGGTTCCCATGACAAACTGCCAGGCAATCAGGCTATTGAATACCGGAAGCATACCCAGAAGCAACATAGGGAACACGGTAAAAAAGACGCCATAGGGCCAGTTCATTACCTTACACACAAAAAAGCCAGCACTGCTACCCAGTGCAATGCGAAGCAAACGTCGTTGCTCGCTGCTCGTAAGTTCGCTGCCCGCTGACTGCTCAGTAGACATAATGCAGATAACTCACTATCGTCATTTGCAGGCGAGACAGTGCGTGCGCCCAACCCTGCGAATCGCTCTCAAGCATGACAGTTGCACGTGCACCTGTTGCCAGCGTGACAGGCAACGTCGCATCGTCCAGTTTTACATAAACGCGAATGCGTTGGGCATCTCTGACCCAGCGGTCGCTGTTATCAGGCTGTGCCAACAAGCCATCGGCTTGATCCTGACCCTGCGCAATTCCCATGTCACGACTACGCAGTGTTGCGCTGAAAACCTGACCAGGCAGGGCATCAAAGACCACCAGGGCATGAGCATGTTGCGGAATATGGCTCAGGCTTTTCTCACGAAAGTCTGCTGCGATCCGTTCTTGTCCCTCCACGACCAGGCTCATTAGCGGCTGATTGGCCTGACTCTGAATACCGGCGACCAGCTGCAAATTAGAAATCACACCGGCTTTCGGGGCAACTACCTGAGTACGGGATAAATTAAGCTGTGCTTTCGCCAGTGCATTCCTGGCTTGTCGCAAACGTAAATTCAGTTCACCGTCGTCGCCCAGATCAGCCTGCACAGCGCGCTGATTTTGTTTGGCGGCGGCCAGTCTTGCTTCTGCTGCACTGACATTCGTTTCATGCTGATCCACCACCTGCTGACTGACCAGCTGTTTTTCCAGCAGGCGCTGCATACGTTCATATTCACGTCGGCTTTGTTTAAGAGATACCGAGGCTTCTTTCACTGAGGCCTGTACCTGGGCAAGCTGCGCCTGCAACGTGGCATTGATCTGTTTGGCATTGCTCAGTGCAAGCTCTGCCTTTTCTACCGCAAGCTCATAATCACTGGGGTCAATTTCAAACAGTAAGTCACCGGCCGCCACGCGTTGATTATTGGTAACGTAAACCTGGGTGACCTCGCCGGCCACACGAGAGGCGACAGTAATAACCGGGCGCTGAACCTGGGAGTGGGGCGTCATGGGAATGGTTACATCTGCAATAACGATATAAGCAAACACCACCAAAAATAAAATAAACGCCCGACGCATCCAGCGATTAAATTGTTTATCTGCTGTCATGGTCACTCCGTAAAAAGGCACTGCCGTTATCTATAACCTGTTGTAAAAGGGTATGTAATGTTTCGCGCTGGTTGCTATCCATTCCCTCCAGCATTTTCTGACGACCGGCGTTGGCCATAGTTTCTACTTGCTTTAATAGCTCTCGCCCCTGTGGGGTAAACCAAAGTGTTTTACGCCGCGCATCCTCTGCACAGGACTTACGCTGAATCAGGTTGCTTGCTTCCAGCTGGTTAAGTGTGCGAAGCAGAGACGGCTGTTCAATACCGATATTGTCGGCTAGCGCTTTCTGGCTGCAGCCTTCGCCCATACGCTCCAGATGCAAAAGTGCAATCCAGCGAGTCTGCGTCAGTCCCAGCGAGGACATATAATGATCAACAGCATTTCTCCAGCTAAACGCTGCGCGACTGAGTAACCAGCCAATATTACTTTCCATTATCGTCCTATTTAATTAGTTAGCATGCTAAGTAATGTATCACATACTTAGCATGCTAAGCAATTTGGTAGTGTCGATGTGTTTTAAAAATTAACGCTTCGTTGTAAAGCCTTATGTATGACTTTATAGTCATGCTTATTACCGCAGAAAAAGGACGCTCTTGTGGTTAAACACTGTGTGGCTATTGTCATTATTCTGATATGTGTGGGTATCGGGTGGATAAGTCGTGATAAGCCCGTCGTACCAGCACAACTAATGTCCCCCAAACAAGCAACAACTCAGGCGCTGCCTGTCAAAAAAGCGCCCCTGGCAGTAACGCCAATGCCACCAAAGCAGCCCCTGGATAGTAGGGTCGCTCCTGTCACACCAAATATCTATATATCTAACGCTGTAACTGCTGAAACGCTCGCGCTGTTCAGCAATTTCGACCAGATGTCGGAAGAAGAAAGAGTGACCTTATTGATTAGGCTTGCTGAAAATGGCGTAGATACCACGGCCTTGGTGCTTCAGCTTATCGAAGACGGTAAATTTATGGTGAATGTGCCGGTTTTACGGGAGCCCGGTGTGGAAACCCCCTTGATTATCGCCATGGGGCTTGATAGTCAAATGACGCCGGATGAAATGCAGAAGTTCATTGATTTGGGTAGCTATCAGACAATTGACGGCAGTTTCTTGCAACTTATACAGATGCAAAATCCTGAAACAGCAGCAATGCTAATGGACCATTTGGGGTATGGGCCGGAGCACACTAGTCTCATCGTATATGGTGCTGCGATATCCGCAAATCGAGCGCTGTTTGACTCTATGACTGAAAAGTTTCCGGATATGCTGATGAATTCAGGACTCAAACAATATATTGAGAGTACCCTTCAGGATATTAAGGAAGTCAAACTGTCCGCTGCCAACATGGATAAAAGATTTAAACAAAATCCGTCTTCAGGTAAGCAGTCGTTGAAAGCAAAAAAAGCGGCTCTGTTTAAAAAACAGATTTTACGTCGTCAGATGTTACTTGAAATGCAGACATTATCTTTTGAGGAAAGGCGTGAGCTACACGCTCAGATTGCAGCGTTTGAAAGCGTGTTAGCCGGTGATGGCTAAACAGCAGCACGCCTGTTAACCGCGCGTTTTCACTGAACAGTGATAAAAAAGGGCAGCAAACACTGTCGACCAGTCAGCGTTTGCTAATTATTGATGTATTCCGGAACCGCTAATGGTTCCGGTTTATGATCACTGAAGGGAATTGCAGTTTCAAAGTGACACCACTGTGATGTCTCGGGGTGACGAATGATCAGTGTTTGTGCATGCAGTTGCAAACGTGTTGCTTTAGCCAGGGCTTCAGGGTGCGCGTACAGGCGGTCACCCAGAATCGGGTGGCCCAGCGCCAGCATGTGCACCCTCAACTGATGAGAGCGTCCGGTCACTGGCTTTAGCGCCACCAGGCTTTCACTGTCGTTTTTGCTCACCACCGAATAGTAGGTTACAGATGGCTTTCCATTGTCGTGACAAACCATTTGCTTGGGACGATTAGGCCAGTCACAAATCAGCGGTAAATCGACCATACCAGCAGGCTGTCGCATGCAGCCATCGACTCGCGCGTAATAGCGTTTTTGAGTCTGCCGCGTGGCGAACTGTTGCGATAAAAACCGGTTGGCATCCTTGGTCAGCGCCATAATCATGATGCCTGAGGTTGCCATATCCAGTCGATGCACCACCGCTGCATTCGGATAGACACGCTTTACGCGGGTAATCAACGAATCTTTATGAGCGTCTGCTTTGCCCGGCACGCTAAGCAAGCCACTGGGTTTATTGGCCACCAGAATCGCCTCATCCTGATAAAGAATATCCAGATAAGGCGACAGCGGCGGATTGTAAACAAACGGGGGATTTGCCATTAAGGATTATTCACCACGATCCGTAGTGCATCCAACTGTACTTCGGCATCGTCAAATGCGTCATCCAGTGCGGCAATCTGAGTATCAATAAAGTCGATTTCACTGTCGCGAATTGCCGGATTATCCTGTTGTAATTCGCGCAGGCGCTCGATTTCTGCACCCAGTGACGACTTCATATTCTCCCGTGCCTGTGCCAGCAAGGTATCAGCTTGCTGCGAGGCCAGTTCGCGGGCTTTATCAATCTGATTGTTGACTGGCTTTTTCAGTGCTCCGATAAGCTGCTGAGCAATTTTCTTATTGGCGCGGCGGGTTTTTTCAAAGGTCGTGTCGCTTTCTTCTCCTTGTGCATCAATGCATAGCTTAATTGGCGTAGCGGGTAAGAAACGGGACGCCTGAAGGTGCGCTGGTGCATTTACGCTTAAGGTGAACAACGCTTCGAGCCAGTAAGCCCCTTTAGGTAATGTGCGATCAGCGATAAAGCCAAGGCTTGCTTTACCAATGGTGTCGGTAAGAATAACATCAACAGCATTATGTACCAGCGGGTGGTCCCAGCTAAGATAGTGCACATGCTCCAATGTTGTGGCCACGCGTCGGCGATAGGTCACGGTCATGCCTTCAGGGTCCAGTCCGGGCAGACTGTTAACCATCGATTCACCCGGACGCAGGATAAAACAGTCATTGCCTTTATCTTCCTGGTTAACACCAATGGCATCGAACAGCCAGTTCATAAAATCTGACAGTGCATCGTTTGCATCCTGCGCGATGATGTCATCCAGCAAGTCTTCCACTTTGCCTTTTCCTGATGCATTGAGTTCAAGCAGACGGTCGCGACCAGCATCCAGTTGCTGACGCAAAGACTGATTGATTTCATGCGTTCTGGTAACCAGTGCTGTCCGGCTCTCCTGATCCTGTGGTACCAGCAGACATTCGGTCAGCTGGTCTTTTACCTGTTCGAAAACCCCCGTGCCGGTAGGGCAGGTTTGCGTAAATGCGCCTAATCCGTCGTTATACCAGTCAAGCAGTACAGACTGCGCGGTATCTTCAAGGTACGGAACATGAATCTGAATATCTTTGGTCTGTCCGATACGATCAAGGCGTCCGATACGCTGCTCGAGCAGGTCCGGTGTCATCGGCAGATCAAACAGCACCAGGTGATGAGCAAACTGGAAGTTGCGACCTTCCGAACCGATTTCGCTGCACAGCAGAATTTGCGCGCCCTCTTCATCATCAGCGAAAAAATGCGCCGCTTTATCACGCTCTACAATGCTCATGCCTTCATGAAACACACTATGACGGATACCGGTGCGCAGACGAATCGCCTCGCCCAATTGCTGGGCGGTCACAGCACTGGCGCAAATCAGCAGTACCTTTTCCGGTTTAACCGTAGGCAAAAATTCAAGTAGCCACTCTACGCGGGGATCCAAATCGGTCCAGCTGTTAACCAGCGAAGGCTGGCGCTCGGGATACAGAGCCTCGTCCAGGTCATCGGTTAATTCCAGCATGTCTTCATAGACATCCGGCAGCGGTAAAGGATGTGCCTGTAAGTGGCGTTCGGGGAACCCGGTGATGCCGGCCCGGCGGTTTCTGAATAACAGTCGGCCGGTGCCGTGACGATCAATAAGTGCGTGCAGGAGTGCATCACGTTGATCGAAATCATCCAGATTGGTTAACTCGCTGGCGCTGTGGGGGGCCAGCTCGCGAATACGGGCTATTTCTTCGTCAGTGAGCGTATCATCGCCCAGCAAAGGGGTCACCGCTTCAGCCAGCTCACTGTACTGTGACTCTTCTTTTAAAAAGGTGTCGTAATCATGAAATCTGGCAGGATCCAACAATCTCAAGCGGGCAAAATGGCTTTCGTGGCCCAGCTGATCCGGCGTGGCAGTGAGCAGCAGTACACCCGCAATGGCGCTTGCCAGGGCTTCGATACACTGGTAATCCGCAGAAGGAGCCTCGGCTGACCAGACAAGGTGATGCGCTTCATCCACCACCAGTAAATCCCAGCCTGCTGCAAGCGCCTGTTCATGGCGTTTGGCATTATTACGCAGAAAATCCAGACTACACAGAACCAGTTGTTCCTGCTCGAACGGGTTTTCTTCGGATTCGTCCATCGCCTCACAGCGGCTTTCATCAAAAATGGCAAACGCCAGATTGACGCGGCGTAGCATCTCGACCAGCCATTGATGTACCAGTGAGTCCGGCACCACGATCAATACGCGCTGGGCCCGCGCTGTTTTGATTTGCTGGTGGATAATCAACGCTGCTTCAATGGTTTTACCTAAGCCCACTTCATCGGCCAGTAGCACCCGCGGAGCATGCCGGTTGCCCACCTGAGAAGCAATGTGTAGCTGATGAGGAATAAGCTCAATGCGGGCACCGGCCAGGCCGATGGTCTGGCTGCGCTGATAATCGCTCATGTGGGTAAAGGCTTTCAAACGCAGGTCGAACCATTTGGGGATATCGTGCTGCATGCTGAACAAACGCTGTTCAGGCTGGTTGAGCCGGATATGATGGTCGAGCATGGTCTCAGGCAGGCGGGTCGTCTCGCCGGTGTCGGTGTGAGTGCCATGATAAATCACCACGTCCTGCGAAATCTCTGTGTCGGTGACCGCCATGCTCCAGCCATCCTGACTTTTAATCGTATCACCCACTTCAAATGTCAGGCGGGTCAGCGGGGCATCATTTTTGGTGTACTTTCGGCTCTCACCCGTCGCTGGATAAAAAACTTCCACGGAGCGAAAGTCCTGATTAACAATCGCACCCAATCCCAGTTCGGATTCTGTATTACTTAGCCAACGCTGGCCTACCGCGTACTCGCTTGCTGAACTCATGATACCTAGCTGTCTGTGTTTCAAAGGGGCAGTATTGTACTTATCCGGACCTGCTGAATAAAGTTCACTTTGGCTGTGCCTGCCTAAAATATAGGATTTATCTCAAATTTATGCAGAATTCATGGCGTGTAAAAAAAATAAATTCTAAAAAGTAGTGATAAAGCACAAATTCTGGATTATGGTGAAAGTGTAAGTCGATGCGACACGGAGTGGGTCGTAAAGTTCGACCGGCTCCTCCCGTAATCGTCTATTGCGCGTCAGCGGTACAGACGGGCATAGCTTTGACAATCGGAGTGAAGGATGCCAGGAAAAAAATCGCCAGAAACTAAAATCTACGTCCTCGACACAAACATACTGCTTCACGAACCTCACGCATTTCTCTCGTTTAAAGAAAACGACGTTGTTATTCCCATGACCGTTCTCGAAGAACTGGATTACATCAAAGACAGCAAAAAAGATGTGGCCCGTGATGCCCGGGTATCAATTCGTGCCATGGAGGATTTGCTGCATGACGCTTCGCCCGAGGCGATGATAGAGGGCGTCAGTATGGAAGGGCTGGGCGCGGGTAAGGATGCACCCACCGGCGCGTTATCCATTTTTACTGATTTAAGTATGGCTGAGTCTCAGCAGGTTTTTACCAGTAACGAAAATGATAACCGGATTATCAACGTTGCTCTGCATTTACAAAAAACGTTTGCTCCCCAGCAGGTTGTACTGGTCACTAAAGATCTGAACATGCGCCTTAAAGCCAAAGGTGCCGGTCTGGCGCATGTCGAAGACTATCGGACTGACCAGTTAATCAGTGACATTAAATATTTGTCGCGGGGCTACCATCAGTTTGAGGGAAATTTCTGGGAGCAGGTGAAGTCGGTAGAAAGCCGCTCTGAGGGGCGCGATACCATCCATACGCTTGAGCGAAGCGTGCTGCCCGAAGCGTATGTGAATGAATTTTTACTGGACGACTCCCGTCATTTTGCCGGTTTGGTCGAGTCAGTGGATGAAGAGCATATTGAGCTGCTTGATTTGGGTTATGAGCGTTTGATGAGTCGCCATGCATGGGGCATATCGCCAAAAAATATTGGCCAGGCGATGGCGCTGCATGCATTACTTGATGCGCACATTGATCTGGTAATACTGACCGGTCCTGCCGGTAGCGGTAAAACGTTGCTTGCCCTGGCCGCCGCCCTTGAAATGGTGGTGGAAAAGAATATGTACGATAAGATCATTGTGACCCGCAGCACGCCGGATATCGCAGAGTCTATTGGCTTTCTGCCCGGCACCGAGGAAGAAAAAATGTTGCCGTGGCTGGCAGCCATTACTGACTCGCTGGAGGTTTTGCATAAGCATGATGAAAACGCCAAAAGCTCCATGAGTTACATCATGGAAAAAGCCAATATTCAGTACAAGTCTGTTAATTTTATGCGCGGAAGAAGTATTCAGAATGCCATCGTTATTTTGGATGAGTCGCAAAACCTGACCGCGGCGCAGCTAAAAACCATCATTACACGATGTGGTGAGGGCACCAAACTGATATGCAGCGGTAACCTGGCGCAAATTGATAGTAATTACCTCTCGCCGGTTACGTCGGGGCTGACCTATCTGGTTGAAAAGTTTAAAAACTTCTCTGGCAGTGCCACCCTTAACCTTGATGGTGTAGTGCGCTCCCGTCTGGCGCAATTTGCCGAAGAGCATTTATAAACACAGGCGCTGTAAGTGCCATTCATGTAAAGCGCCCCGGTTCCGGGGCGTTTATATTTGTTCTATCGTGAAATGTCTGTTTGCCAGTGCCTGGCGACTATCCGGTGCTACCTGACCCATAGGTAACTGGGCCGGGCCGGTTGGCTCAAAGAGGACATAGGTTTTCGAATCGTAGGTGAGGGTCTGATCGCCAGCCTGCGGCGTTAGCGCGACGCCAAGCAGGGCGTGGCCGGGCAACAGCACCAAAATCATCGGCGTATCAGGCAGAAAGCCGCGGGCAATGGCCGCGGTCATCACTGATTTGCTGTCACAGTCGCCTTTATTCTGGGCCAGCAAGCCTGCAGGAGGCAGAAAGCCAGCGCCATTATTGTCCGCACGATTCGCCAGTCTGTCGTAGGGAATGCTTTGTACCCAGCTCAGCAGAAAATTAAAATATTCACGCGCATCCGCCTGCTTACTCACCGAGTCATAAATAGCCTGGGAAAGGGGAATTAGCGGTTCAATATACTCGTGAATAAAGCGGATATGGTCGGGCTTGACCGCTTCTTCATTAAATACCGTGGTGTATCTTGTGTAGTAGTTTTCCTGCAAATAACTATCGTACGCCTGCTCCTGCAAGGTACTTAGCTGCTCAGTTATGCGTTTATTACGGGCCGCGCTGGTAGAACTGACACTGATTTCCATACCGCGATGGCGGCGATTAATATTTATTTTGGCTTGTTTAGGATCTATCTCTTTGGCTGCTTTCATCAGCTCTACATAAACATAGCGCTGTACCAGTGCCGGCGAGTAGTTGTTTTGTATGGCAGGTGCCTTAGCCATCGCCTGTCGGTCCAGGCTGAATGATAAAGATGCCGGTTGCTGCCCCTGGCGAGACCAGCGGTAATCGTAGCTCAGCGTGTTTTGATTTTGTGATAAGGAAAAGCTGAGCTGCTCGCCACTTACCTGACCGGTAAACACCCACAGCAACATACCAACAATCAGACAGCGAGTTTGCATTTTTACTGCTTATTATTTAAACCATTGCTCTATTATGCGCAGCATTTATCAAAGGTAAAGTTAAAGCCGTAAAATCAGTGCTCAGGGGCAGTAAACCAGTCAAGCTGATGATGCAGCGAAACCACGCTGCCCACAATGATCAGGGTGGGCGGCTGCATTTGCGCAGTGGCAGGGTTATCGGCAATATCTGCCAGCGTACCGGTAACAACCCGCTGCTCGGGTAATGTCGCCTGCTGGATCAACGCGATGGGCGTCGATGCAGGTAGTCCATGTTCTGTAAGCTTCTGGCAGATAACAGGCAGGCCGGTCAGGCCCATGTAAAATACCAGTGTGCGGTGCTCGCTGGCCAGCGCAGACCAGTCGAGATCTACCGTACCATCCTTTAAATGACCGGTGGTAAATGTCACCGATTGCGCATGATCGCGGTGGGTAAGGGGAATGCCCGCATAGCTGGCAGCCCCACTGGCTGCGGTGATGCCAGGCACAACCTGAAACTCTATTCCATGCTGGAGCAGGACCTGTATTTCCTCACCGCCGCGACCAAAGATAAACGGATCGCCGCCTTTTAAACGCACCACGCGGTTGCCTTTTTTGGCTTCGCTAACCATCAGCGCATTGATGTCATCCTGGGGTAATGAATGATTAGACTTTTGCTTACCCACATAGATTTTTTCAGCATCGCGTCTAACAAGCTCCAGAATCGGGGCTGACACCAGTCTGTCGTATATCACCACATCGGCCTTTTGCATCAGCCGCAGGGCCCGAAATGTCAATAAATCAGGGTCACCGGGCCCGGCACCGACCAGGTAAACCTGACCCTGAGGCATGGTGTCTGACGCTGCCGCGCTTAATGCTTCCTCAAAGCGCTGTTCAGCCTTTTCGTTCTGCCCTTTCTCAATCAGCTCCGCAATATCACCGTCGAGCACATCCTCCCAAAAGTATCGACGGGCGGTGACGCCGTTAAGGGTCTGCTTGACCTTGTCGCGAAATTTTTCTGAAAAGCGTCCAAGACGACTGATGTGAGTCGGGATCACGCTTTCTAGTTTCTGACGCAGATAGCGCAGCAAAACCGGCGCCACGCCACCACTGCTCATCGCGATGGTGATGGGTGAACGGTCGATAATGGATGGAGTGATGAACTGGCAAAGTGGGGTGTTATCTACCACATTTACCAACACGTTGTGCTTGTCACCCAGACGGCGGATCGTCGCGTTCAGTGCCTCATCGTTGGTGGCGACAAACGCGATATCCGCGCTTGCCAAATCCTGCTCCTCAAACGGGCGCTGCAAAATAGTAACCTGTGGATGCTCTGCATAGCCAGCTACGGTATTACAAACATCAGGGGCAACTACGGTTACCTGTGCCTCACTTTTAAGCATTAATTCCAGTTTGCGCGCCGCCACTTCACCGGCGCCGACAATCAGACATTGCAGTGAATGGGTATCAAGAAAGACAGGAAAGTAACGCATGGAATTTTCTCAGGAGCCAGAAACAGTAAAAGCGCCATTCTGACGCTTTTACTTATTTATTAGAAACAATTAAATCGGAAAATATATTACGTTTAATTATATCCCAATGTTTTCTTATATCTTACCGTTTCGGACCACGGCGCTTCGGCGGCGCATCACTCCACTCACGAAGATTCAGACGCTGGCCAGCTACGCGGGTTTTACGCAGAATGTCGCGGGTTTGTTCTGGCATACCGTCCGGTAAATCAACCGTGCTGAAATTATCATAAATTTCGATAGCACCAATATTCTTACTCTTAAGGTTTGCCTCATTAGCGATGGCGCCAACGATATTACCCGGCTTCGCACCGTGGGTATGACCCACTTCAATACGATAACGCTGCATACCTGCTTCCGGCTTGCTTTTACCGCGTGGCTTTTTGCGCTCACGATCATTGCCACGGTCGCGGGGATTTCTATCCTGACGAGGAGGCTTGCTATGTAAGTCCGGACGATCAGACTCTTTAAGCAGCAGTGGCTCATTACCCTGCGCCAGCTTCACTAGCGCCGCCAGCAACGTTTCCGGGTCAGCTTCGGTTTCTTCTTTGAGCGACTCAACAATAGGCATCAACGATTCAAGGCTGTCATCAGAACAGGCCTCTGCTACCGACTGCTTGAATTTCGACAAACGGGTTTCGTTTAATTCATTGATTGAAGGAATAGGCATCACTTCAATAGGCTGACGCGTTGTTTTTTCAATCGCAAACAACATCCGCTTCTCACGGTGTGAGATAAACAGAATCGCATCACCGGCACGACCAGCACGGCCAGTACGACCAATACGGTGAACGTAGGACTCTGTATCGTACGGCACGTCATAGTTAACCACGTGACTGACACGCTCAACGTCAAGGCCGCGGGCGACCACGTCGGTGGCTACCAGGATATCGATATCGCCTTTCTTAAGCTTATCCACTGTACGCTCACGGGCGTTTTGAGGGATGTCACCATTTAGAGGCTCAACGTCATAGCCCCGGGCTGACAGTTTTTCGGCCAGCTCTACCGTGGCGGTCTTGGTGCGAACAAAGATGATCATGCCATCAAAGGGCTCGACTTCCATAATTCGTGTCAGCGCTTCAAGCTTATGATGGCCAGCGATCTGACAATAGCGCTGACGAATGGTCGACGCGGTAGACACTTTAGACTCAATTTTTACATGCTTGGGATCTTTAAGATAACGCTGGGTTATTTTCTTAATCGGCCCTGGCATAGTGGCAGAGAACAACGCTGTCTGACGCTCTTCCGGTGCGTTTGACAGAATCGTTTCTACATCGTCAATAAAGCCCATGCGCAGCATTTCGTCGGCTTCATCAAGTACCAGGTACTTCAGCTCACCAAGATTCAGCGTTTTGCGTTTAATATGGTCGATGATACGGCCGGGCGTACCGACGACAACCTGGACACCGCGTTTGAGCTGGCGAATCTGGTTATCGTAAGACTGACCCCCGTATACAGGCAGTACTTTAATCTTCTGAGAGAAGCTGGCATAAACCTGAAAGGCTTCAGCAACCTGAATAGCCAGTTCGCGGGTTGGCGCCAGCACCAGCAATTGAGGATGTCTGGCATCGGCGTCAATATTTGCCAGCATTGGCAAGGCAAATGCGGCGGTTTTTCCTGTCCCTGTTTGTGCCTGCCCCAACAGATCGTGGCCTTCCAGTAGCAACGGTATACTTTCAGCCTGAATCGGCGATGGCTTTTCATAGCCGACTTTTTCAAGGGCTTGTAAGATAGGTTGTGGTAAGTTGAGGTCTTTAAATGTCAAATCGACAGTAGTGGTCATTCACGATCCTGATGGGTAAGGCAGACTCAGCGGCGAAATTGCGCTGGTGTTATTGCAAAACCATTATTATAGGGCATCTGAGCGTCAGATACCACGTAAAACCATGGCCGTTACGAAACAGGACCAATAATGGATTATAAATCTTCGCTGGCATATTCTCTTACAGGCGATAAACTCAATCAGTTACACAATTAAAACGACAGTGAATACAGGTGTATAGGATGAAATTAACTACAGTGAGTAAAAAAGTTGCGCCGCTTTGCGTAGCGTTATCCGTTTCTCTGGCTTTAGGCGGTTGCGGCGAAAAATCCATGGACGAACATCTGGAAGCCGCCCGTGGCTATACCCAACAGCAGGATATGGATGCGGCCATTATCGAGTATAAAAACGCGATTAAAGCTGACCCGAAATCTGGCGAAGCGCGCTTTGAGCTGGGTCGACTTTATATGGCGACCGGGCAAATGGAAGCGGCTGAAAAGGAGCTCAATCGCGCTCTGGAACTGGGCTATTCCGCCTCTGAAATTATTCCGCTGCTGTCCAAAGCTTACCAACAGACCGGGGCTGAAAATGCGCTGGTGGATATGGAAATTCGACATGAAGGAATGAGCGAAAGCGAAACCGCTGAAGTTGCCTTTTATAAATTGCAGGCGCTGGTGCAACTGGATAAGCAAAAAGAAGCCCGGACCCTGATCGATCAGATTAGCGAAATGCAGACTGACTCTGTGTATCAATCGCTGAGCCTGGCCTACCCGGACATCATGGATAAAGAGTACGCCGCTGCTCTGGAAAAAACAAAAGCGGCGGCAGAAAAATCGCCTGATAACAATGATGTGCTGCTTCAACTGGCAAAATTAAGTGCGCTGACGGGAGACTTACAAGGCGCGATTGATAATTACAAAGCCTATATAGACGCCAATCCGAATGATTTGAGTAAAAAGTTTGCGCTGGTCAGCCTGCTGATTGAGACGCGCCAGGTTGCTGAAGCGAGCCCGTATGTTAGCGAGATGCTTAAACAGTATCCGAATAATGGTTTGCTGAATCAGTATCAGGGCCTCATCGAATCTGCGAAAGAGAATTACGAAGCGGCGCTTATTCATTTAGAAAAGGCCATTCAGTCGGGACAATCTGGCCCGGCGGCCCGCTTAATTGCCGGCTATGCTGCTTATAAACTGGAAGATTATTCTGCCACCAGTCAGCATCTGTCGATGATTGCCTCCAATTTACCGGACAATCACCCCGCGTTAAGAATGCTGGCAGACAGCTTGTTACGACAAGGCGAGAACGAAGAAGCCACCATGATTTTGTCGCGGGTGGACGGTGAGAGTGAAACTGATGCCGCATTATTTTCCAAGGCGGGTTTTCAGTTATTGCGTGAAGGCAACATGGTCGATGCGCAAAAAATGATTGATAAAAGCAGTGAGCTGAGTCAGGAAGCTGAAGATCTTGCCCGGCTTGGTGTACTGCAGTTATCAGTGAACGATGTGGAAGGGCTGGTTAATCTGCAAAGTGCGGCTGAGCAGGCGCCGGACAATGTGGCTACGCAAAAAACCTTGCTGGCAGCATACGTTAACACCGGGCAAAGTGAAAAAGCCCGCGAAATGGCCAATAAGTGGATTGAAAATAATCCTGATGATCCGGACCCTTATATCTATCTGGCAGAACTGGCGCTGAAAGAAAAAAATATCGAAGAAGCGACAACCATGATGAATAAAGCCAGCGAGCGTGGCCCTGATGACCGTCAGGTGCAGCTGGCACAGGCAAAACTGTATATCATCAGCGAAAAATATCAGGATGCTGAAACATTACTGGAAAAGGTGCTGAAAAAGGATGCGACTGACACCAAAGCATTAGGTTTGCTGTACGCCTCTGTCAGTCAGCGTGGCGGCGACACCGCCCAGGTGAAAAGCCGTATCGAAAGCACCTTAATTAACAATAAAGATGATGACGCACTGCGCCTGGCGCTGGCCCGCTTACAGTTTGCTGAGCAGAATTACGATGCGGTCATGGATACCCTGTCCCCATTTAAAGCCAATAAAGACGCGCCTAAAGGCTATTGGCAGATGGAAGGCCAGGCATTGTTGCGATCAGGCGCGGTGAAAAAAGCGCAAGATCATTATAAAAAATGGGTGTCTTTGTATCCGGCCGACAAAAGCGCGGTATTGGGTAAATTGTTATTAGATGATGCGCAAAATAATCATGCTGATGCAATCACCACTATCAATCGTTTTCTGGAGAAGCGGCCCGATACTCAGGTCCGGGTATTGAAAGCGTATTTTCTTGCGGTCCAGAAAAAGCCGGAAGCAGCGCGTAAAGTCTTAGAAAATGTGCCGGAGCAGGTGCTTGATGTTCCTTTCGTTCGCGGGATTACGGCGCGCATCAACCTTCTTGAAGGTAACGATGAAGCGGCAATTGAAGATGCCAAAGCGGCCTACGAAGATACGTCTAATCCGAAAAATACATTACTCGTGGTTGCCAGCCTGGAAAGTGCTGGTAAAAAAGAGGAGACATTCTCATTTTTACAGGAGCATTATCAGAACCATCCTGATGATATTCGCGCGACCATGCTCTATGCCGAGCGCCTGATTGGTACAGATCGTCAGCAGGCCAAGGAGATTTACTCGCAGGTACTTAAAAAGCTGCCTGACAACTTTGTTGTACTGAATAATCTGGCTTATCTGCATATGGAAGACGGAGAGCTTGAAAAGGCACAGCCTCTGGCACGTCGCGCCGTTGATCTGCAGCCCAAAAGTGCAGATGCCGTTGATACGCTGGCCCAGATTCTTTTAAAAAGAGAGCGTTATGAGCCAGCCCTGAAGCTGTACGACAATGTTGATATTGAACGGATCCGCAATGAGATGGTGTATCTCAACTATGTTGAGGTGCTGGTAAAAAATAATAAAAAACAACTGGCAGAGCGCCGCCTGAGTGCCCGGGAGTTTACCGGCGAGGCGCAGCAGCGCGCGCAATCGCTCAAATCTCAGCTGTAATTACCAAACGCTGATTACCAAGACAAAAAAGGCGCCCGAGGGCGCCTTTTTTGTTTTTCATGCAGTCACTATCTGCGACGCAGCAGCATCAGGCCGCCAGCAAACATAAGCAACGCAGTAGCAGGCGCAGGCACTTCCATTGCGCCATCACCAGACACAACCTGAATCGATGTAGAGGCAATCTCATCACCGTTATCAAAAGCACTTAATCGGATATCATACAAACCGTCATCGGTATTGGTAAAAGTGAACTCATCATTGTTGAAGAATTCCATGTTCCAGCTGTTTTGCGCGACATTGTTGTTATTGATCAGAAATGAATAACTCTCTTCAGCATCTTTTGGATTGAGGTTACCGGTTCCATCGGATCCTATTGCGTGATCTGCGTCTGGTTGATTTATCAAGTCAAACGCAAGAAACTGGGTGGTCACGCCCGGGTCGTAATCGATCTCCAGTAGATAGGTGAAATCCGATAATACCGAGCCTGAACCATCAACATTGCTGTTCACACTGAAATCGAAGTTCCAGATTGCAGAGCTGGATGAACCTTCATCCCAACCAAAGCCAGTCGGTGGCGCAATATTGTCGAAATAGTATTTACCGGCACCATCGCTGTTATAGATTGACGCTGGTTGATTAGTTTCATCGAAGCGCAGTTTGGCGCGCAGACCCAGTTCTACACCGTTGCGTGAATCTACCGTAAAGGCGCCATTAGCATTACCGCCACCGTAAATCACATCAGGTGTGACATTTTGATCATACATAAGGCCAGCGTTAGCTGTAGCACTGATGAAAGAGGTGGCGAATAAAATTTTAGATAAGTGTTTCATTGGCATCCGTCTCCGTTAATTTAGGTATTCTGTTATAGTTTTAATTAAGTCCTGATAACCCGGACTTATGAACACGGATAGTGGAGCAAAAAGTAAACCACTTTTTATAATCTTTAATTATCAATGGCTTATAAGTATACTAATACTTTAGTTGTAAATTTATCTGACAGTAAAACTTTAAGCTTAATCAAAATAAAGTTATAAAAAGTTTTTAGCCTGTTGGGTGAACGATAATTCTAATATGGGATGGAAACATGTTATTACTTACGGATGCTCATCAACTGCGGATTTGAGCCCATCCTCCACATACCACATCCTGATAACCACCATGAGTGTGACCACCAGGGGGGCCGCCAGTAAAATTCCTGTCATACCTACCAGCGCGGCCAGAAATACCTGGGCGATAAGCGTCAGGGCTGGAGGTAGGTCAGCAATTTCTGCCTGCAGTACAGGCGTGATGACATAACTTTCAACCGCCTGGATAGCGATATACAGAAGGGTAACGTACAACAGCGCATCAAGACCTGTGATCATGCTGACCATCGCAGCAGGAATAAACGCGATGATTGGGCCAAGATTGGGTATGAAAGAAAGCAAAGCGGCAATGATGCCAAGAATCAACGCAAGCTCAATGCCGAGCGCCCATAGCCCGATTGTGGTTAATACGCCCACCACAATCATGGAAGTAATTTTAGCCACCAGCCAGCCTGACAGGGCGACAGCGCAGGCGTCCAGTATATCCCGCGCACGTTGTCGATGTGCCGGCGGAACAAGTATCACCGTGCCGTTCACATATGTTGCGGGATTGACCAGAATAAACAGGCCAAGAAAAATGGCAAAAATCATACTGCCAACCCCATTCGCCGTCGTCGAGAAAAAGTTGGACATAGCCTTGATGACCGTGCCTATCTGCGGATCGTAGTCACGCAGGTTTTCTATCTCTTCGTCAATTTTTCCCGCCCATCGTAGCTTATAAAACTGCTCCTGCATGTGACTTAATGCCTGCGGAAGCCGTTCCATTAACTGAGTTGCCTGCGTGTTTATCTGAGGCGCGGTGTACCAGAGAAAAAGCGCAAACAGCAGAAGTGGAACCACGATGGTTAGCGGTAGCCAGATTTTATGCGAAACCTGGGTTTTCGCTTCCAGCCAGCTTGCGGAACGTCGAAACAGAATGGCCAGTAAGATGGCGCCGAAGATGGTCAGAAAAATTTTGCCACTGACAACGACCCACCAGGTGAGCAGAAAGACCAGTGCAGTGATACTGGCCTGGATAAACGTTCTCTTCGCCAGTTGCATGGTATTCATAATATTCCTTAAAGGCGAAAGTATAAGATTACGGTGTGGGCAGGCAGTCTGATCGGTTATAAACACACTATATGCTTAAAAAAGTGTATTGGCGGGGGGCTCACTGGCGACATGCCACCGCTTAGAGGTATCAAACACGTATTTTTATTTAATCGACAAAGCCAGTAACCAGCTAGCGTCGTATCCGACAACCTAATTGTCAACATATTCGACCTATGAGACGCCAATGTCGCAACATAATATAGATAACCCGATAACGATTCGTCTTGGTCAGGAAGAGATTGTTATACGACGTCGATACGAGCTTGCCAGCATCGCGAATGACTTTTTGATAGCACTCTGGTTTCTGGTAGGCAGTATTTTGTTCTTATTTCCTGAGCTGGAAACGTACGCTATCTGGTTATTTATTATCGGCAGTTTTCAGTTTTTAATCCGCCCGTCTTTGCGTTTGATAAGCCATTTTCATATAAAAAAGCTTCCCTCAAGCAATTGGGAAAATTAACCATTAGCAGGCAAGTGCATGAAGCAAACTTGCCCTGCCGATACGAAGTGGCAGCTTTCAATTAGTCACCGGAACCACTATCAGGGCCGGCGATTTTGATCTCGCTGTTGATTGACTGCCGCTTTAAGCGCATTAAGCTCATTCATGACATCCCGTAAAGTCGGCTCATTGTTGTCCTTTTCTTTTTCTGCGCGCACTTTGGCATTTTCCTGTTCCATCACATTGACCACAATCCCTATCACCATGTTTAAAAACGCAAACGCGGTGAAGAAAATAAATGTGAGGTAATAAAACCAACTTAAGGAATACACTTCCATGGTTTCGTACATGACATCTGTCCAGTCTTCAAATGTCATAACCCGGAACAGCGTCAGCATTGAAATCGTGATGTCGCCCCACAGTGTCGGATTGATATTCTCAAACAAGGTGCTGCCAATCGCCGCATAGATGTAGAAGATAATGAACATTAAAAGCATCACGTACCCAAGCTGAGGCAGTGCTTTTACCAGAGAAACCAGCAGAATACGCAGTTCGGGAATGATGGATATCATCCGCAGTACACGAAATACCCTGACCAGTCGTCCGACAATCGCCAGGTCAGTACTCTCCGCAGGAATTAGTGAGACGACCACGATAAGCGTGTCGAACCAGTTCCAGAAGCTCTTGAAAAAGTCGCGCTTTCGCGGCTCACCCAAAAAACGGATGGTGATTTCTGTTAAGAAAAAGATGCTGATAAACCAGTCGAGAATAAGCGTCAGTGACGCGAACCCGCTGGGCATATCGTAAGTTTTCGCACCCACCAGTAAAGCGGAAACAATAATGACGGTAATAACGAAGGTTTCAAAAATTTTATTAGCCCGAATGGACTCAAATTTTCTTTGTAACTGAACAGCTTGCATTTTTTTTACTTCTTGGAGAAAAACCAGGGGCCGCGTGATTATTGCAAATTGCATTTAATTGCTACACTATAATTATCACGCACACCGGTAGGGAAACCAGGATTAACATGGACAGCGATCTTATAACGTTGCAGCGCAAATTAAACCAATTTTCAAAAGAACTCGATAAATTCACGCCAGAGCCTCAATCTGTGCTGGAATTTAAAAGTAAAATCAAGGCGTTATCTGGACTGCTTGAGAATGTAAACCGAAAGCTGGCATCATAAGCGCGTTGGTTTACACCGCGAATTAACAAAAAAGGGGCTTCTTAAGGCCCCTTTTTGATATATAGCTATCGATTAATTGCCGTTATTAGATGGCTGTGGGGGGCGCAAGCCCTTATTGATCATCTGTACATCTTCTTGCGTCAGCGTACCTGCTGCCTGCTTAAGCGTGACCACAGCCTGGATAAAGTCATACCGTGCACCGGCAAGGTTACTGCGAGCATTAAACAGATTGCGGGTGCTGTCCAGTACGTCAACAATCGTTCGCGTACCCACATCAAACCCTGCTTCTGTGGCTTTCAGCGCACTTTGCGCAGATACCACTGCCTGCTCCAGGGCACGAATGGTTGATATTGCCGCTTTGATATCGTTGAACGAGCTGCGTACAGACTGGACAGTCTGGCGGTATGTCTGTTCCACATCCTGACTGGCAGCTACATATAAATACTTTGCCTGATCAGTCTGGCTACTGACACGAAGTCCCTGGAAAATAGGCACATTCAGATTAACACCGACGCTATAATCATCCAGATACGGGGTTTCAATATTGAGTCGGTCGCCGGAAATATCATTTTTAGTGCGGTTGGCCTGCGCTGATAAACCGAGGGTAGGGTAGTGGCCCGCCCGCGCCTGACTGATATCCTCTTTGGCAATATCCAGCGCCAGTCGGTCAACAAGCAAAGACAAGTTTTTGTCTTCAGCGATTTCCAGCCACTCCTCAGGTTTTGATGGAGACGGCATGGTGGCAGAAAACGAATCAGTATCCAGCGGGTACAGCCGGTCATGGTATTTGCCGGTGATCACGCGAAGCTCTTCAAGCGCCAGCTCCACCTGGTTCTGCGCCTGAATTTCCTGCGCGACGGTATTGTCAAAGTTCGCCTGCGCTTCATGCACGTCGGTAATCGCCGTCAAGCCTACTTCAAAGCGTTGTTTGGTCTGTTCCAGCTGACGCTCAATGGCGCGCTTTTCGGCGCGTACGAATTCGAGATTATCTTTAGCCCGTAGCACGGAAAAATAAGAGTTTACTGTGCGGACAATCAGCTCCTGCATGGCAGCGGCCAATTGGGCGTCACTTTGCTCGGCGGTTTTTTCCGCCCGGTTGAGTCCTACCCAGTTGGCGTGGTCATATAAAGACATGTCCAGGTTCAGACCGTATTGGGTTGTATCTGAGTCAGCGTCAACGATGATCAACGTGACATTTTCCTGGTCACCGGCAAACTGTGTGTTCTCGCGGCTGGACTGCTGATAACTCACCGAACCGGATATCTGCGGTAACAAATTGGCCCGGCTGATAGGAATTCCTTCAAAGGCAGCGTCTCGTTGTGCCTTCGCTCTGTTTACGACCGGATCATTGTTCAGCGCCTGCTGATAAACATCGTATAAGTCGTCTGCCAGTGCAGAGCTGGTCACACCGAGGCTAATTACTAGCGACAGAAGTGTACGTTTCATTAATTCGCCTTCCTGTATTATTTATGCGTCTTTCAGACTGCTTTAGGTTGTCAAGTGTATGAAAATCAAATGCAATCCGGTAGTCCAATGTCGTAACGAAGCGTATTTAACTGTAACAGAATGTAATACCCCGTAATGCGTTGCGACAAAGTGTAAAGCTGCCGGTATGCAAGATGCCACCCATATGCGCTGCCTGCATGTTCGTCGTTAAACCACGAATCTTATTGTAAGGCTATCTTATCTTTTTTACATGCGAAGGTGAATGTAAGTGAGCAATAAAATACACAGATTTAACTCAACTGATGTAAAGGTGTCTGATAAAAAGCCACTGTATCAGGGTTTTTTTAAAACAACAGAATATACCTTTACCCATAAGCTGTTTAATGGGGGATGGAGCGACCCCATCCGACGTGAAGTGTTTGAACGTGGACACGCGGTGGCGGTGTTGCCGTATGATCCGGATACCGGTGAGTTTGTGCTGATAGAGCAGTTTCGTATTGGCGCGGTAGAAACCAGTGATAAGCCGTGGCTCATCGAAATTGTCGCAGGCATCATCGATGAAGGTGAAACCCCCGAAACCGTTTGCTATCGGGAAGCGCAGGAAGAAGCTGGCATTGCGCTGACCAATCTTACCCGCGCGACATCTTATCTGGCCAGCCCGGGTGGAACCACGGAACGAATTGATATTTTTGTTGCCCGAACAGATTCAACAACGGCGCACGGTGTTCACGGTCTGGACAGTGAGTCAGAAGATATTTGCGTGCACCGGGTAGCAGAAAGCGACGCCCTTGAATGGCTTAAAAATGGCCATATTGACAATGCAGCATCGATTATTGCGCTACAATGGTTTTTTATGAATAAACAGGAATTACTCGAAAGTTGGCCAACACAGTGAAATATTCAAACAGGGTCACCCGCAAATATGTGCCGAACCTGCCCAGTATGCAGGCGGTCTGTGAATTAAATTACGCGCATTTTTTGCGGGTACTGCCCGATTGTGACACTGCCGACATGACCTACGAGTTTACCGTTAAAGATGCGCTGAGCTACCGTATTACCATTACTGACTCTGCCCGCTACACCACCACGCTGAATGTGGAACAGGTTAATGCATTTTCGCCAGCGTACCTGAAACCAGCCATGACAGTCAGGTTATATCATGATGCCCGGGTGGCAGAGGTGATAAACAGCCAGAACACCGGGGCTTTTGCGGCCTCTTACGATTACCCGAACAGCAAAATGCGTCAGCGTAATGAAAAACAGATGGTGAATATCTTTTTGGCTGAATGGCTGCAGTTTTGTCTCAGGCATCACCCCAGGGTGACCAGTGAAGCCTGATGCGGCTGATACAAATAACGGACTGTCATTTATTGTCCGACATCAAACGCACTGCGTATGGTGGCATCAATCCTCATACATCATTGCTTCGCTGTCTGCAATTGTGCAATTCTCTGGCCCCGGATGCGCTACTGATTACCGGCGATATCAGCGGTGATGATAGCGTGGAAAGTTACGCGCATTTTACTGCGTTGCTGGCCAGCCATTGTCCGTCTGTGCCCTTCAAAGTGATTCCGGGCAATCATGATGTAAATCCTCATTTTAACCAGATGCTCAAACATGCCACATTAATAGCCGGAAGCGCCTGGCAACTAGGCCAGTGGCATATCCATGGAATGGATTCTACTTATACGGGCACCCGTGGGCAGGTCGACAATCAACAGCTGGATCTAATCTCCCAGGCCGTTGCTGCGCATCCTGGGGTTCATCATCTGGCAGCATTACATCATCACCTGTTGCCGACAAATAGCTGGATGGATACGCACGCGCTTGAAAATGCCGGCGAGGTGCGTGCATGGTTTACCCGCCAAAGAAACATTCAAGCGATAATTTATGGTCATATTCACGCGGTACGTGAACATACCGTCGATGATCGGGCTGTGCTTTCCGCTCCATCAAGTTGCTGGCAATGGCGTATGACAGCCGACTTTGGTGTAGATAATATCGCGCCGGGTGTGCGGGTGCTGGATTTAGCGCCGGATGGTACTATGACAACCTTTATCAGGAGAATTGAATGAGTAACGTGTTGTATCTGCATGGGTTTTTAAGTTCGCCGCAGTCTGTGAAGGCGCAAACGACCGTGCAGTGGTTCGCCGAACATTATCCGGACACGGTTGTGCATACACCGGCACTCTCAAATTACCCGTCAAAGGTATTTGGTCAGTTGGAAGGGTATATTAATTCACACCCTGAGTTACTGGAAGACGGGCTTAAAGTTATCGGCAGCTCAATGGGTGGCTATCTGGCCACGTATTTGGTCGAGCGCTTCGGTGGCAAAGCGGTACTGATTAATCCGGCGGTAAAGCCTTACGAGTTGCTTCTCGATTATCTGGGAGAACATGTCAACCCTTACACCAATGAGGTGTTCGAGCTGGTTGCTGAGGATATGGATACTTTAAAAGCCCTGGATACTGAGGTGCTGAGCGCACCCGATGCGTATCATGTTATGCTGCAAACCGGTGACGAGACACTGGATTACCGTCAGGCACAGTCGAAGTACGAAGCCGGTACTTTGGTGGTAGAGCAGGGCGGCGATCACAGCTTTATTAACTACCCCAATCATTTACCAGCGATTGCCAGATTTCTCAACATTCAGTAAGTCGAGCGGGTGTAATTGCCCGGCCTTGACACTATTGCTACTATCGTAATTGCTAATATCGTACCAACGTGTGCTACCATCGCAATCATGAGGCGCAGTGCGGCGTATGGACCTGCCAGAATATTTGGCATTAACCAAGAATAAAAACAATACCTATGGCAAATCAATATAACTCTGAAGCAATTGAAGTTCTCAACGGCCTGGAACCGGTTCAACGCCGGCCGGGCATGTATACCGATACTGCCAGACCCAATCATCTGGGGCAGGAGGTCATTGATAACAGCGTGGATGAGGCGCTGGCAGGTCACGCGTCGAATATAAAAGTTATTTTGCACGAGGACCAGTCGTTAGAGGTCACCGACGACGGTCGCGGCATGCCGGTGGACATCCACCCGGAAGAAAAGATTTCCGGGGTCGAGCTGATCATGTCCAAGCTACATGCCGGCGGTAAGTTCTCCAATAAAAACTATGCCTTTTCCGGTGGTTTGCACGGGGTGGGTATTTCCGTAGTAAATGCATTGTCGACCAAAGTTGAAGTGACAATTCGTCGGGATGCCAATGTTTATCAGATTGATTTTGCCAACGGCGATAAAGTAGAAGACCTGCGAGTGGTTGACACCTGCGGCAAGCGCAATACCGGCACCCGGGTGCATTTTTGGCCTGACCCCCAGTATTTTGATTCCGCCAAATTTTCGGCTTCGCGGCTGATTCACAATCTGCGCGCAAAAGCTGTTCTATGTCCGGGTCTGCGCATCAAGTTTGATAACAAGGTCACAAAAGAAACCTACGAGTGGTATTACGAGGATGGTCTGCAGGATTACCTGCATCAATCGGTAGACCAGTATGAAACTATCCCTGCTGATGCGCCGTTTGTCGGTGCATACAGCGGTAATACCGAAGCGGCGGACTGGGCCGTGATGTGGCTACCTGAAGGTGGAGAGTTGGTAACCGAAAGTTACGTCAACCTGATTCCAACCGCACAGGGCGGGACGCATGTAAACGGGCTGCGACAAGGGTTGCTCGAGTCGATGCGCGAATTTTGTGAGTTTCGAAATTTATTGCCCAGAGGCGTTAAGCTGACGCCAGACGATATCTGGGATCGTTGTGCGTATATCTTATCCACCAAAATGCAGGATCCGCAGTTTGCCGGACAAACCAAAGAGCGGTTATCTTCGCGGCAGGCATCGGCATTTGTTTCGGGTGTCGTTAAAGATGCTTTCAGTTTATGGCTGAACCAGCATACCGATGTGGCCGAAGCGCTGGCCGAGATGTGTATCAGTAATGCCCAGCGCAGGATGCGGCAGAACAAGAAAGTGGCGCGCAAAAAGGTCACACAGGGCCCGGCACTACCGGGCAAGCTGACTGATTGCTCGTCACAGGATATTAACTACTCCGAGCTGTTTCTGGTGGAGGGAGACTCTGCAGGCGGGTCGGCAAAACAGGCGCGGGATCGTGAGTTTCAGGCCATCATGCCACTGCGTGGAAAAATTCTGAATAGCTGGGAAGTGGATTCTTCCCAGGTTCTTGGCTCTCAGGAAATTCATGATATTTCGGTCGCGCTGGGCATCGATCCTGCAGCCGAAAACCTGGATGGCCTTCGCTACGGTAAAATATGTATTCTGGCTGATGCCGATTCTGACGGGTTGCATATCGCGACCTTGTTATGCGCACTGTTTGTGAAACATTTTACTGTGCTGGTGGAGCACGGGCATGTCTATGTAGCGATGCCACCGCTGTTCAGAATTGATGTCGGTAAGGAAGTGTTCTACGCCCTGGACGAAGCGGAAAAGCAGGGCATTCTAGATCGTATCGAAGCAGAGAAAAAACGTGGTAAGGTTAACGTCCAGCGCTTTAAAGGGTTGGGCGAGATGAACCCGATGCAGTTGCGTGAAACCACCATGGATCCCAACACCCGCAGGCTGGTGCAACTTACCATAGAAGATGCCACTGATATGCTTGAACTGATGGACATGCTACTGGCCAAGAAACGCAGTGGCGATCGTCGCAACTGGTTGGAAAGCAAAGGCAATAAAGCCGAAGTCATCTTGTAAATTAAACCATAAGATGACAAATTGAAATCATAAAGTGACAAAATAAACCATAAGTTGACAAATTTACGCTTCTTCCTATAGTGGATATAGAAAGTGATTGATATAGGAAGAGCATGAAACGGCGAGACTTAAAGAGTCGGAAAGGCATTACGGTTTGCAGTTTCCCCGCTACCAAACCTAATCGAAAGACCATTTTGACTGAAAGTTTGCTTGAACGGGATTTCTGCTACCACCTTGAATGGGATGATGATGTAGTTGCTTATGAGAGTCAGCCAGAGCCAATCAGGTATTTTTACAGGGGAACCTATCATATCTACACGGCTGATTTTCTAGTCGATTTTGTTGACGAATCACAGAAGTTATATGAAGTAAAAGATACCCGCTTCCTTGATGATGAAATAGAGGAGGAGCTTAATGTTATTGGTGAATATGCAAATGCATCTGGTTTCCAGTTCGAGGTGGTTACCGAGAAGCGCATAAGAGCCCGTCCCTATTTTACAAATCTCAAGCATTTGTGCGATGCCAGAGCATCCACTCCTCTTCCACAAGACCTAGAAAACGAAATTATTAATTTAGTTAGCAGCAATGGTTGCATGAGCATTTCTGAAATTCTTGCCCAGATAGATGTTAACTTGATTGATATTTATCGGCTCATTGCACTGCATGAGCTTAACTTTGAGATCAATTCCATCGCCTTAGGTCTTACATCCAAGGTTTCATCGAACAATGAATGATTACTCGGTTGGTACTTTTTTAATAACAGATAATGAAAAGCGTCTGGAAATAATACAGGTTGAAGATACTTACCTTACTCTGAAGGACCCCTTTATAGGTGACACTGAAAAAGTCGCTCGTAAGGTTATCGACGAAAAATTATTTCTCGGAAAGATGAGTATTGCGGTATACGACGAGCGCTCGAAATCTTTGAAGAAAAACTTATCAAAAGACTTTGCATCATTTCCCGAGAAACAAAAAGAAGTTGCTATAAAGAGGTTTGCCTATGTAAAAGGCATCTTAGATTCGAAATTGACTGGATTTACAAAGAGAAACATGGAACCTGTCTTAAAACATATAGCTGATAATAGAGGTGAAAAAGCACCTGGTTGGCGAAGTGTTGTAAGGTGGATTGAATGGTATGAATCATCAGAAATTACGGGATTGATGGATCAAAACCCTCGCAAAGGAAACAGAAAAGCGCGGGTTACGCCTGAAACTGAAGAGTTAATTGAGAACTCGTTGAAATATCTTTTAAAAAAAGAAAGGCCGACAATTGCGAAAGCATATGAGTATTTTAAAACAGAAGTTTCGCTTAAAAATGCCAATCGTCCTAAGGAAGGAAAATTAAAGTTAATCTCTTATCAAGCATTCAATAGGAAAGCGAAAAAGTTATCGGAGTATGAAAAATTACTTCATCACGTCGGAAAGCAAAAAGCTGCCAAAAGGTATCGCCAGTCTCATCAAAGTGCGTTATCACATACTGTCGACCATATTCTCGATTGTGTTGAAATTGACCATACCGTTGCAGACCTTTTTGTGGTCGACGATACATACCGCATTCCACTAGGCAGACCAAGAATAACATGTATTATTGATTGGAAGTCGAAGTCAATTTTAGGTTTTTACATAGGTTTTGAGGACCCAAGTTACATAAGCATTGCTAAAGCGATGAAAATGGCAATTTCGGACAAAAGTAAGCTACTTGAAGACTGTCCTCTTATTGATAATGGGCACTGGCCTTGCCGCGGAGTTTTCAAATCTATGTCTTACGACCGAGGTCGAGATTTTGAAAGCAGCTTTCTGAGAGACGCGCTTCTGGAACTTCAAATCTCAGGAAATGCTAATCCCGCCGGCAAACCATGGAATAAAGGTTCTATTGAGTCCTTTTTTAATACTTTGAACAAAAAGTTCATGGTCGATATTCCGGGCAAAGTATTTTCCAATTTTGCGTCGTCAAACGAGTATCACTCGGAAAAAAACGCCGTCCTCAGTTTATCAGAGTTACGAGACTACTTTTTGAAGTGGATTGTAGAAATCTATCAGGTCACCCCCAACTCAACAGAAACCAGAATTCCCAACGAAACCTGGCTAGAAGATGAACAGTTTGTCGGTATTCGAATGGTAGACGAGCACAAACTGGACTTGATGCTTTGTGAAAACAAAACTCGCACTATAGGGCAAAGGGGAATAACGAATGAGGGATTGATTTATTACTCAGATCAGTTACTCAAGTTATCGATGAAGGGAATAAGAAAGGTCCAAATCAAAGTCAATAGAGATGACCTTGGATACATTTACGTGTTGGATGAGAGCAAAGGTGAATACTTCAGAGTAGAGGCGTCTAACCAAGAGATATCTAAGGGGATTAGTGTTAAACAACACGAGATGGCAAAAAGATATGTTCGGGAACAGATTCGAGCGAAAGTCGATGAGGAGTCCATAGCGAGAGCCTGGAACGAAATACAACTAAGTATTGAGCAGAGTGTGTCGAAGACCAAGTCTGTTACAAGAAGATTGAAGCAAGCACAAATGATGGGAGCCGGAAAAACAGGCAAGCCTGCGACATTGTTACAAGATAAGTCTCGAGAAAAGAGCAAAAAGAGCGAGACAGTCGATTCGCTACTAAAGCAACAGGTTACTATTTCCAAACTGCCCAAAGATATGGAGCCTTAGATGAACTTCGATTTAACAGAGCTTGACAAAGAACAAACTGAACGGTTGTTAGAAGTTTCAAATTTAACAGTGTTTACTGAACGCTTTAGTGACATCTATAAAGCCATTAAAAATCAACATAGCCTAAGTGTTCTAAATAATTTTAAATCACGAGCAAACAACATAATGATTTACGGCCCATCAGGTGCTGGCAAAAGTACAATTGTTGAATACTACCGTGACAAATATCCCGAACGTGAAATAGAGACTGAAGATAAAAGTTTCTCCTCAAAGCCTGTTTTATACGTTTCACTGCCTAACGACAAAAATCCCAAAGCTGCACCTAGAGCTATTCTGCATAGCTTAGGAGCTCCTCCTAGAAGGTCTACGGAGAGTGCATCTGAACTGAATGCCGCTTTCAAGGACTTGGCTGAAAAAACAGGGGTAGAAGTGATCATTATCGATGAATGGCACAACGCTTTTAAAGGAGGCACTAAAAATGACATTGTTAGAGCTGCGACCTGGGTGAAGACCGTCATTAACGATACTAAAAGGCTTGTGGTATTGGTTGGATTAGAGGACGAATGCAAAACACTACTTGATATGGATCCCGAGGTGGAAACGCGATTTCCTCGACGCTTTAAAGTAGATTTTTACGACGAAAACTCATTTTCACAATGGTTGGCGCTTCTTGACAGCATTGATGAAAAGCTCCCATTTTCCAAACGCAGTAATTTAGCTGACCAAGAGCTTGCAGTTAGACTGCTCATAGCGGCAGAGGGGAGGTTGTCTTATTTAATGGAACGCATTATTCAGCCTGCTGCGTATACTGCTATCTTCGAGGATACTGATTATGTAACGATAGAGCAGCTATTTGAGGCATCACAAAAGCACCTTGAATTACCAGACAATAAAAATCCTTTAAATCTTGCTAGTGTTCCTCTTGAGTCGCTAAAAAAGTTGAAAATTGGTCAAACCAAGTGAAAGTTGTAATCCAATCAAAATACAGGATATGGAGCTGAAGGTTGTTTAAAGATTTTCTTATCCGCCCCAAGTCCTACGATGATGAATCGCACGATGGTTTCTTACATCGTGTAGCATCGGAAAATCACTGTACTTTTCAGGATGCACTGCATGTAATATTTAGTGAGCCCGGAAGCTGTAAAACCGGGCAAGAGGGGGGAGATGAAGCATTTGACCCTATTGCTTTCGAGTTTGGGAAAAAGCTCTTTAATAAACACGTCTGGAAAAAAGACTTTCCTAAGCTTTTCGATCTCTTAACGCAAAAGTTTTGTGTCAAATGTCTCAAAGAGAGACATTACGTGAGGGCGATCTGGGATTTTCGACAGTACACGTCCTGTCATTTGCATGGTGTTGCATTGATAAACCGTTGTGATAATTGCCATGGAAGTATCGATACTGCTTCAGTTATTAATAAACACTGCCGGAAATGTCAGTCTTTATTAATGGATGTCACAATTGAAAAGTCAGGCAATACTCGCTTTGCACACGAAGTTAATGAGGTTTTCAATAGCACCGACAAGTCGATGCAGGAAAAGCTCACCATTCTGAATAGCCGAATTGAACAGCTGCACCCATACTTAAGGTTGGTGTCCGACGGCAGTATTAAATCGCTGAACGACATTAGAAAAGCAGATTTGGCAAGATTTTCTGAGTTACAGGACGTTGCTCTGGCACTAATGGATGAACCGCAAGAAGGGAGCGAACGATTGGCGAAGCAGATATCAGAAAAATTTTCCAAGAGTCATCCTAGTGTAGTATTTAATCCATACCGAGAAGTAATAAACGACTCAACAGCTTTTCAATTTGCAGGAGTGATGAAAGCATCTCTTACTTCCGGTCATTTTGAAGACGCTCAAAACTTCATTTCAATCGATATGATATCCCGTCTTTGGCAAGTCGATATCGACGAACTAACACAAGCCATAGATACGGTCTTGCCTGAAATTCGACAAGGGCAGAAAAGAATTAAGCTAGGTGACTTTGCTAATAATGCTGATTCAATATTGAAATTGTGTCGCGAGGCCAACCGAGACGATTAGCCCGACATTTTCTTCGCGGTTATTAAGCATTCTCAATACCCGAACAATCACACAAATACGTAACGTAAACACCAATGTACCCACTGGTGCGAAAATAAAGCTTCTGCCATGGAGAAAGCGTGACGCCATGACCAAGTATCGCTACAAGGTCAATCATGGGTGTCTCAGTGCAATCTATATTGGACGAGCGCAGCAAACATACTCGGTTTGCTCCATCCTCCAGCACGATACTCCAATCCTCAGTAGGTTCTACTGAAATGCATGTCTTAGCAATTTGGTAAGGTCCAGCGAATCCATACCAACTTTGAAGTTCGTCAGGGTTTACCAATACACACTCTTGGCTATTACGTCCGGATCTTGAGATACAGGGAATAAGAGATTGCATGGTAGCGTCTCCTTTTAGTTTAGGTTTAACGATGAAGTCATGCCCTTTAAGCCTACATTGGCAAACTGGACAACAGGGGAGTCTTGAAAGTCAAAGCCGAGGCTCGGGCCTTTCTCTGCAACATAGCCGAAAATATCGATCATGATACTGCTGGCGAACATGTATTCTGCCTCATCCAAAAATATTGAATCTGTATGGTTGTGTAGCATGGACTCAATGCCGAGATACATGTACTCATAAGCATGCAATTCAGATAGTACCCGTTGGGTTCGGGGTTGTTGTCCGGACAGACTGTGTCCAAACAGCAAACAACTGGGAATACACCCTACATGTGCCAGGACTTGTAAGTAGGCTTGTTCTGCGGCATCTCTTGGTGACGTAAATCCGCGTTCACCAATTAGAGAATGAGGTAAAATAAAGCGCTTGTGGGGTAACTTTTCCAGATTTTCATTAGCGCACAACTGCTCTATTTCAGACATAGTCTTTGCTGGTAGTAGGTCACCTAACCAAAGCGCTTTACATTCCATTATTGAATCGAAGTTAGCCATGATTATTTCCTTCTGAGACGTGAACGTGGCGGTAAATATTCAGTAGCGCACCATCAATTTTGGGCCCACTTATGCAGACCAAGTTGTCTCGCTTTCGGGGTTTTAAAACATACTTCGCCTTAAATGCGTTAATCGACTCGGCGGTAATCAGGCAGATTTTTCGAGAATGGGAAGGCAGCTTGATCATCTGACTATCTAGGTAATTCCTTTTCGCAAGGTCATACACTGCATTCAGGTTTACACCCAGCAATCGAGTCACTTGTTTTGGCATCAGGTAACCGAGGTGTGAGAAGTCTGGTTCATCGGTTATTAACGGATGGAACTGGTTTAGCGAGAGTGGGCGGTTTTTGTCAGGGTAGAAAGCAAATTTAACCTTTCCTGCCAGCATATCGGAAACGACCACTGCCGTTGATTTACCCTTGAAATGGAGGCTGCGCATCGGCGCATGGGGAAGTACGCTTTTGTTATTAATTACTCGGCAACCGCCCTTACTCAGCCCCTGAATAAAGCGACTGATATGCCGTGTATCGAAAAGCCAATCTCGGTGTTCATCGTCCGGTTGCGCAACGGAGGGAAGTAGACCTTCTTTGACCAGCTGTACAACACTCGAACGGCTGAGCTCCATTATGTTGCATAAATCACACAGGTTAATGTAATGATACTGTTCAGCAGCAAATTTCAGCACGTTTGCTTTACGCAGAAGCCTTACACCACTTTGTGTTTCACTGACATCGCTAAGCAATCCAAGCTTAATGAGTCGTTCAAGTCCTTTCTCACGAAGCCCTAAAAGCTGCATCGCCTGCTTACAGGACATATTCTGTATACATTCGCTGGGTAGTAGCTTGTGATTTGGACTCCACAATGGCGTTGTGGAATCTGGTCTTTGAATGAATGCCTCAAATGCCTTCTGTAAACATGAATAAGCATAGGTATTGCGGTACGGGCCAGCATACAGTTCGTCATAAATGTCGCGAAAGGAGGCTCTCACTCCATGGCCAGTATGAGTATGAATAATCCTAGTTTCACTGTGAAGAAATAACGGAAAAACTGAAGCCGGCCATTCTTTGAGTAATGAAAATGCTTGTTCCCAAGCATCTTTGGGGGCATGCCGCGGTCTGCTGCTACCCGATATCCGAGGATCGAATTTCACAATAAACCGTAATAACAGCATCAGATCGAACAGTGACAACAAGTGAATGGGTTGAGGTAGCGTAGTATTCGGTATTCCGCTGGAGAGTCTGACGATAAGTAAACTTAACTCTATTGCATCTTCAGATGCTGTTGAACAATCATCGGGCTCTTTAACCAGCTTCGACCATATATCATGTTCCCCCCAACTCAGTTGCGTACCACTGTGCCAACAGCGTGTTAGATCGCACCCATGCTTCGGGCAAACAGTCATAGGCACCATTGCGCTGCTAAACGGAATGTACCCCATTTCTTCGAAACACTGACGACACAGCTTAGGATGAGAAAAATCCAGCATATCGGTCGGAAACTCTTGGTTAAAAGCCAGTGTTTTTACCGCCGCGATATTAACCGTATTATCCTCAAGCAAGCTGACGTCGAGCTGTAAATTGTGAGCGAGAACATCAACGTCGAATGCTCCGGTTACCAGCTTTCTGTGCGCAATTCTGCAATTCAGGGTGTCAAGTTCGCAGGAGAACAACAGGTCTTGCAAACACCGCATATGGTTTAGCCAACTTACCCGCATCATAAATGCCAATAAGTGCTCGTTTCTTTTGGGGAAGGGTCTAATCAAAAATCTCATCGTAACCGCCTTTTGCATCGTCTTTGATAGACAGTGTAGACCGATTTTCAAAAGATCGTATTAAAATGATAGGATCAATTTAATAATATCTAATTGATAGGATTAAATTGATAGCCAGGCGGGATTGCAGTAAGGTAAAGAAAATTACAACAAAAATGTGAAATTCAGGGTGAGTAATCAAACTGGTGATCTGCTTAATATTCAGTACGCACAGCGAGAAAGGCTGGCATTCATAGACTATTGCCTGGAGTATGTCGGTAAGGTAAGTCGCACAACGCTCGTTGCTCATTTTGACGTGGGTGTGGCAAGTTGTTCACGCGACTTCAAGCTGTACACCTCACTTGCGCCACACAACGTCACTTTCACCCATCGTGATAAGTTTTATTACCGAACTGAAGAATTCACGCCGCTATTTAATCACGAGCCTTCTGTAGTGCTAAAAAGCCTCTCTGAAGGTTTTGGTGATGGGTTTGCAAACCCCAGAGTGCAGATTGATTGGATCTTTGATGCGCCCACATTGGTGCTTCCAAAGCCCGAATTAGTCGGAACGATCACTCGCACTATCGCGTCTCGTTCTGCTATTACAATCTGTTATCACTCGCTCAGTTCTGGCGAAAGTGAACGCACTATCGTACCGCACGCTATTGTTAATAACGGGCAAAGATGGCATGTCAGAGCGTTCGATCTCCAATCTCAATCTTTCAGAGACTTTGTATGTACCCGCATTGAGCATGTGTCATCTTCAGAACACCTTATTGACGAGGCACAAACAGCAAGTGCAGATGCCCAATGGCAGCAAAGAGTTAGCCTTGAGCTCGTGCCACACCCAAAGCTACAGCACAAAAAATCCATCGAATTAGATTTTGAGATGCAGGAAGGAAAGCGTGTAATTGAAACGCGGGCAGCGCTTGCCGGATACCTTCTGCGCTACTGGAATGTGGATTGTTCAGAAGATGCCGACCTGCCATCAGAGCAGAATCACTTATGGCTCAAAAATTCTCAAATTAAATCAGTTATCGAAAATATCAGCTTGGCTCCCGGCGCGGTCGGATGCTTTGCAAATACAGTATCAATGGAGCAATAAACAGTGAACAACACGGAACAACAGTTTTTAAAAGCGTTGGACGACAAGTTATGGAAGTCCGCAGATAAGCTCAGAGCCAATCTGGACGCCGCAAACTATAAACATGTGGTGTTAGGCCTAATTTTTCTTAAATACGTGTCAGACGCGTTTGAGGAGCGTCAGGAGCAGTTAATTGAGCTTTTTAATACAGACAGTGACGACAATATTTACTATTTGCCTCGTGAAGACTTCGAGTCAGACGAAGAATACCAACAAGCGATTGCTGATGAACTGGAAGTATTGGATTACTATCGCGAGACCAATGTGTTTTGGGTACCGAAAGCCGCGCGTTGGAAAACTCTAAAGGAAAAGGCTGTCTTACCGGTAGGTACAGTACTTTGGCTGGATGAAGCGGAAAATGGTGTAAAACTTCGTTCAGTCTCCTGGCTGATTGATAATGCGCTTGATGAGATTGAAAAGAGTAACGCCAAACTTAAAGGTATCTTGAACCGCATCAGCCAGTATCAGTTGGACAATGACAAGTTACTGGGCCTTATAAATACCTTTTCTGATACTTCTTTCTCCCGCCCGGTACATAACGGCGAAAAGCTGAACCTGCACAGCAAGGATATTCTTGGCCACGTGTATGAATATTTCCTCGGTCAGTTTGCTTTAGCTGAGGGTAAGCAGGGCGGTCAGTACTACACACCAAAGAGCATCGTCACCCTGATCGTGGAGATGCTGGAACCCTATTCTGGTCGCGTTTACGACCCAGCAATGGGGTCGGGCGGCTTCTTTGTCTCTAGTGACAAATTTATCGAAGAACACGCCAAAGATCAGCATTACGATGCGGCTGAACAGAAAAAACATATCTCCGTTTATGGTCAGGAGTCTAACCCGACCACCTGGAAGCTGGCTGCCATGAATATGGCCATCCGTGGCATAGACTTCAATTTTGGTAAAAAGAATGCCGACACCTTTCTGGATGATCAGCATCCAGACCTTCGCGCCGACTTTGTAATGGCTAACCCGCCATTTAACGTAAAAGACTGGTGGAGCGAAAAACTCGCTGAAGATGTGCGTTGGAAGTACGGTACGCCTCCTAAAGGTAACGCCAACTTTGGTTGGATCCAGCACATGCTTCATCATCTAGCACCGACTGGTAGCATGGGTATTCTATTGGCCAACGGTTCCATGTCATCCAACACTAATAACGAAGGCGAGATTCGTAAGCGGTTGGTGGAAGAGGACCTTGTGGAATGTATGGTAGCATTACCAGGGCAACTTTTTACCAATACCCAAATTCCCGCCTGTATTTGGTTTTTAACCAAAGATAAATCCAACAGCGTGGTACGCAACGAGAAAAAGCGTGACCGCCGCAGCGAGTTCCTATTTATCGATGCCCGCAATCTCGGCTATATGCGCGACCGGGTTCTGCGCGACTTTACATCAGAAGACATTGCTAAAGTAGCTGACACCTTCCATGCCTGGCAGCGCGGAGAGGGGTATGAGGATATTGCTGGCTTCTGTAAATCTGTTGAACTTTATGAAATTAAAAAGCACGACTTTGTATTAACGCCAGGGCGTTATGTGGGCGCGGCGGCGCAAGAAGATGATGGCGAACCCTTTTCTGAAAAAATGGCGCGACTGACTTTACAACTGAGTGAACAATTTGCGGAGAGTGAGCGATTGGAGGGTGAGATAAAACGGAATTTAGGGGAGCTGGGATATGAATTGGGTTGATACGAGGGTTGGTGACTTTTCACCATTTGTTTATGGAAAAGCTATCGCGAAGAAAGATCAGCTGTCAGATGGTGTTCCTGTATTTGGATCTAACGGAGTATATACCTATTCTTCCAAGCCTTTAGTTGGACCATATGCTGTTATCATTGGAAGAAAAGGAACTGTTGGAAAAATTCACATTAGTGAAAAGCCATGTTGGGTCAGCGACACAGCATTTTACATCCAATATGACAATATAGAAGAAGCGTATTTCTCCTACTACTTGCTGTCTAGTCTTGGTTTAGAAGACATGAATACCGATGCAGCGGTACCAGGTTTAAACCGTAATAACGCACATCGATTAGAAGTTAAAATTCCTGATACAATCGAACAACGACGTCAGTTAGTTGAACCACTTATCAAGCTTGATAACAAAATCCACCTCGACCAACAAATCAACCAAACCCTCGAACAGGTTGCGCAAGCCATTTTTAAAAGCTGGTTTGTAGATTTTGAACCCGTAAAAGCCAAAATCGCAGCGTTGGCAGCCGGCGGTAGTGACGAAGACGCTCTACTCGCCGCCATGCAAGCCATCTCCGGCAAAGATGCCGGTCAGCTCGCCATCATGCAGGCAGACCAACCTGAGCAATATGCCGAACTACGCGCCAACGCCGCGTTGTTCCCATCAGCAATGCAGGAAAGTGAGTTGGGAGAGATTCCAAGTGGATGGAGCATTGAAAAAACTGAAAGCCTATCTGAAAAAATCGGGATGGGACCATTTGGCTCAAATATAAAAGTATCTACTTTTGTAGAGGACGGTGTTCCCATCATAAGTGGTCAGCATCTGAAAGAGACATTGGTAACTGATGGTGATAACAACTTTATAACTGAGCAACATGCAGATAAGTTAAAAAACTCAAATGTCTATCCTGAGGATATAATATTCACTCACGCGGGCTCAATTGGGCAGGTATCAATTATACCGGCCAAGTCAAAATGGGACAGATATGTAATCTCTCAACGTCAGTTCTTTTTGAGAGTCGACAGAGAGAAAGCTTCTCCATACTTTTTGGCTTATTTCTTTCGCTCTTTTTTAGGTCAGCACCTGCTATTATCGAATGCCTCACAAGTGGGAGTACCTTCTATTGCACGACCATCATCGCACTTGAAGAGTATTGAATTGGTTACTCCCACGGTAAGTTTACAAGAAAAATTTGAAAGTCATGTTAAAAAGCTCAATGACTTGGTCATGGCAAATCGGAAGGAAAGCGAAACCTTAAAATCAATTCGAGAAACCCTGCTGCCAAAACTCCTTTCTGGTGAGTTGAGTGTTGATGCTGAAGTGAAGTCGCAGGGAAAAGTTGAGTATGATAGAGCACACGACCTAGCCGCGTTGATCGAAAAAATCGAAAGTGACTTACCATCAAAGTCTCACTTTGTAGAGAGTGAAAGAGTCTCAAGCGAGTTCGAAAATATACGTGCTATTGGGTTTATGACTAAAATTACTGGCTCGTTAGGTGAAGGTGGGGGTGAGTATTTAAAGCTTCCTGTATTTTTGCGGACCCTTCGTCAGAATCCCATTCTAGATAAAGTCCTTTCCGCTACCGTTGATGGAGTTGTGAGTATACCTTTCTTCATGGACGCGATAATTGCTATTTTGAACAAATACCTTGGTAACAAGATACAATTTGACCAAAAAACGGCCTTGGTGCTTCTGGCTTTTCCTAAGGAAACTTACAGAAAGACATCAGAGCTTTTGAACAAAGCTTATCAGTTAAGTATTAATGCAGGTTTGCCCCCAATTGATGAGGATGAATTGCATCAAACCTTAAGCTGGCTACATGAACAAGGTTTGGTACTTCCCGAAAATAAAAATGAAGCATGGCGGCTTGTAGATAAATTTCGTCATGAAATAGACAATTGGGACTGAGAAAAGGAATTTACAGAATGACTGAAGACCAGTTAGAACAGCAGTGCTTAGAATGGTTTACCGAGGTGGGTTGGGAAATCGCCCATGGCCCAGATATTGCCCACGATGGGATAACTCCTGAACGGAAGGACTACCGACAAGTATTACTACTTGCTGATTTAGAAGCGGCAATTACTCGCATCAATCCGCATCTTCCTGCTTCTGTCGTGGAGCAGACTGTCGCTATTGTCAGCAAACCAGAGAGTCTGGATACGGTTCTCAGCAATCGGGCATTTCACCGTTTATTACTTGATGGTGTGCCGGTGGAATACAAACGTGACGATGAGATAGTGCATGACCATGCTTTCCTGATTGATTTTTCAGACATCTCGGCAAATCGCTTCAGAGCTATTAACCAATTCACCATTGAAGGAAGTAAGCAACTCAGACGTCCTGACGTTATATGCTTTATCAACGGCCTTCCCCTTGTCGTCCTGGAGCTGAAAAGTCCCAACGCAGAGAACGCGGATATTTGGGACGCGTTTAATCAGATTCAGACCTACAAAGACGAGGTATCTGACCTATTTGTTTACAACGAAGCCTCTGTCATCAGTGACGGATTTAACGCCCGTGTTGGGTCGCTGACCGCCAATCAGGAACGCTATATGCCATGGCGTACCATTAAGCATGAAGACGACAGGCCTATGCTCGATTGGCAACTTGAAACCATGGTTAGAGGCTTTTTCGACTGTGAATTGTTCTTAGATTACATCCGCTACTTTGTCATTTTCGAAACTGACGATGACAAGCTGATCAAAAAGATTGCCGGATATCATCAGTTCCACGCGGTGCGAGAAGCCGTAAAAGCAACGGTGATTGCATCACAGCAACTCTCAAGCAAAGGCATTCAGGAAAAACGCGCTACCTATGGTGAGCAAGTTGTGCCTGGCAGTAAGAAGGCCGGCGTGGTGTGGCATACTCAGGGCTCTGGCAAGAGTATATCTATGTGTTGTTACGCAGGTAAGCTGTTGCAACAACCTGAAATGAACAACCCGACTTTGATTGTTGTTACTGACCGTAATGATCTGGATGGGCAGTTATTTGCTACTTTTAGCGCTGCAATGGAGTTACTCAAGCAGGAGCCGGCACAAGCAGAAGACCGCGACACGTTGCGACAACTTCTTGCTGAGCGCGAGTCTGGTGGCATTATCTTCACTACAGTACAGAAGTTTGCGTTACTTGAAGAAGAGCAGAGTCATCCCATTTTGAATGGTCGCCATAACATTGTGGTGATTTCCGATGAGGCACACCGCAGTCAATACGGCCTTAAGGCCACGCTCAAAAAAGACGGTACCTATAAATTCGGTTACGCCAAGCACATGCGCGATGCTTTACCGAATGCGTCATTTATTGGTTTTACCGGCACACCTATTGCCAGCGAAGATAAAGATACCCGCGCTGTATTCGGTGATTATGTGTCTATTTACGATATTCAGGATGCAGTTGACGATGGTGCAACAGTGCCGATTTATTATGAATCGCGTCTGGCTAAGTTGGATCTGAACCGTGAAGAAATCGAAGCACTGTCTGATCAGGTAGATGAAGTAGTTGAAGATGAAGAAGACGTCGGCCAGCGAGAGAAAACCAAAGGGGAATGGAGTCGCCTCGAAAAACTGGTGGGTGCAGGTCCAAGACTTCAGCAAGTTGCAGAAGACTTAGTCGAACACTTTGAAACTCGCTCGCAATCCATGGACGGTAAAGCCATGATTGTGGCGATGAGCCGCGATATATGTGCACATCTCTACAATGAAATCGTCAAGATACGCCCTGATTGGCACGACCCCGACCCAGAAAAAGGTGCGATTAAAATTGTTATGACAGGTTCGGCATCGGATAAAGCATTGCTGCAACCCCATATTTACAACAAGAAAACTAAAAAGCGTCTTGAGAAACGATTCAAGGATATTAACGACCCGCTTAAATTAGTAATTGTAAGGGATATGTGGTTAACCGGCTTTGATGCACCTTGCTGTCATACTATGTATGTCGATAAGCCGATGAAAGGCCATAACCTGATGCAGGCAATTGCAAGGGTAAATCGGGTATTCAAAAACAAACCTGGTGGTCTAGTGGTCGACTACATAGGTATTGCCAACGAACTGAAGCAGGCCCTTAAAACCTACACCGATGCCAAAGGCAAAGGCGAGCCAACTCATAGCGCCGAAGAGGCCTTCGCTATATTGCTTGAAAAACTCGATATTATTCATGGCATGTTCGCGGCAGGTCCAAAACAGCAGGGCTTTGATTACAGTGGTTTTGAAGAGGATGCCAATAAGCTTCTTATTCCAACGGCCAACTATGTTTTGAGTCTGGATGACGGAAAGAAACGATTCCTCGATACCGTTCTGGCTTTAAGTAAAGCGTATTCATTATGTAGTACTCTTGATGAAGCGCGTGCCTACCACAAAGAAATTGCCTTTTTATCAGCGGTTAAGGCAGCCATTACTAAACATACCAACGTAAACAAAAAGCTCACTCAGGAAGAGAAAAATTCCGCACTGAAGCAAATACTCGATAACGCCGTCGTAGCCGATGGCGTTGCGGACGTGTTTGCTTTGTGTGGTCTGGATAAACCCAATATTGGTCTGCTCTCCGACGAGTTTTTGGAAGACGTTCGTCAAATGCCTTACAAAAACTTCGCTGTCGAATTATTGGAGAAGCTGCTCAAGGATGGCATTAGTGCCAAAACACGAAACAATGTAGTGCAGGAGAAAAAGTACAGCGAACGGTTGCAGGAAACTCTCCGCAAATACAATAACCGAGGTATTGAAACCGCACAGGTAATCGAAGAGCTGATTGCCATGGCAAAGCAGTTTCAGGATGAGATGGCGCGTGACGAAGCGCTCGGGCTTAACCCCGATGAGGTGGCGTTCTACGATGCGCTTGCTAATAACGAAAGCGCGGTAAGAGAGCTTGGCGACGACACATTGAAGAAAATCGCCATTGAAATTACGCAAAAATTAAGAGCATCGACAACAGTAGACTGGCAAGTCAGAGAGAGCGTGCGTGCAAAATTGAGAATCCTAGTTCGCCGTACATTGCAACGATATAAATATCCACCTGACAAGGCAGTTGAGGCTGTTGAATTGATTTTGCAGCAAGCAGAAGTTTTGTCGAATAGTTGGAGTTAATGCGCTAAAGGGAATAAAAGCAATGGATAAACTAGCAGATAAATGGGCTGGCCGTATTTACGGTACAAATACAGGGAATGTTTTTCTAGAGATTACCCAGAAAGATGCGAGTATTGAGGGACGCCTTCGTATTATGGATTCTGTATTCGGAGTTTCCTTATACAGTTGTGTAGGCACAGTAGCAGACATCATAGAAATGACATGTGAACCTGAACAAGATATTGAGGGAGTTGTGCAGGGGACGGTAACGGTTCAAGGCCGTTTAGACGAAGAAGGCAGGCTGCACGGTTCATGGGAATCTGCCATTGGCACTGGCGGAACATTCGAGATGTATCCCCACAACATAGAAAAAGTAGACAAGACAAAAAATCCCGAACAAATACACAATAAAACCGTTCCGATTGGTTCGGTTAGGCTATTTAAGTCAGACCTTCTACAGCTTGTGAATTATATCTCTAAGGACTTCACAGCCGGTCGAGTCATAGTTACTTATCATTTCCGAGGTGTAGAGTTAACGAAATATGCAGATGACTTCTTTAGCCAGTTGGATGATATAGAGCACCTTCAATACATAAAGCTGGTTATACAAGAGCCTGAAGCTTATGGCATCAATAGGGTCGTCGTTATCGAGCTTGGTGTTCATGGATTTAGTGAGATAAGAGTCTCGGGTATCAATGAATCCTGGGTATTGGGTAAAGCTGAATCGATATTTCAGTTTTTAAAACCAAAGCAAAACGCCTTAGTTACAACTTACAGAAAGCATGGACTGAATATTAATAGCATTTTATTCGCAGTTTTACTTATCAGCTTACCCGAAATATCAGATTGGAAGAGTAGAGGAATATTCGTTATATGTGCCTTTACCTTGTTGGGAATTTTAATGCACATACATGCAAAATATATCCCTAATACGTCAATTTACCTTACAGAGTCAAAACCAAGTTTTGTTAAACGAATTTGGCCCAGCCTTCTTTCTTGGTTTATTGCCGCAAGTAGCTCATTGGCTGCGGCTTATGTATTTTATTTACTCAAGGGTGGATAGTACGAAATAGGTTCATGAGATAAGAAGTAGTAAAAAAGCGGTTTACAACACTTATAAAGTGTAAGCATGCTGAGAGTAAAGATCTTAAAGGAGTAAAGATATCAAAGTAAAAATTTTGGGTGGGACTGGATTACACGCCAGCGAACGCAGAGCCGTTGCCCGCATGGAAGAAAAACTTCGAGACAGTTGGTTCGCCTATGCCAGTTTATTGGTCGCAGACGATCAAGGTTCGATGGATGTTGATACTTTAATCATTACCCACGACAGATTATTACTTGTCGAGTTAAAAGAATGGAATGGAAAGCTCGAAAGTAGTGATGGTAAGTGGTATCTAAACGGCAAGTATAGATCGAAAAGTCCATATGAAATCAAACGAGTACATGCTTTAAGAATAGCGAAGCTTCTCCAAACTGAACTTGAACATAAATTAGGTTATTTTCCTTTAGTAGAAGCACATGTTGTGTTGTGCGGTAGCGCAACCCCTTACAATTTATCAACTTCAGAACGTCGTTTTGTACATTCTCTAGAGGAATTCCTTGAGATAAGAAGTTCTGATGGTTATGAAAAAATCACCGCTGATCAAAAGAAAGCCATCTATACAGTATTCGAGAGAAACAATAACTCTAGACCTAACAGCGAACGTTGCTTACCAATATTCAAGGAGTTTTTTGCAGGTCCAAGGATTAAAGCCAAAAATTATATTTATTATGATTATGAATCATCAAAGGATTGCTGGTTCCAGCACCGAAATGGTATTTATCAAGAATACCAGGCGTACAACGTTGAAACACCGAATTTAAATGCTTTGCTTAGACGTTGGGATCTAAATCGTCTTGGAATCGGGAATGCTACCCAAGAACAATGGGCACAAATAGCTCTAAGAGAAAGCAGGGTGTTGAACCATGTTAAAGCCCAGAGTAACCATTTAGAGCAGCTAATGTTAAGACCGCTGGTTCCTTTGACGGCGGAGGATGTTAGTGAAGAATGCACGGAACTTTATGAACTCAAAAGAACTTATAAAAGATTAGATGAGTTAATTGCACGTGAGGGAGCAACATGGTCAGTAGAGAAGAGAGCTGACTTGGTTAGGGCATTACTCGCTCCCTTTTCCGAACTGCACGGCTTGGATTTAGGTCACCGTGATATAGATGGTCATAACTTGTGGTTTGCAGCAGAGCAAAACAGTATTGTGACATCAGGCTATGCCAACGCTTTCTTCCCCGAAAAAGGAAGTATAAAAGACCTTCGTAAACTACTACAAAGTTCTTACATGAAGCTGCCTGAAGACGAGCTTGCGATGGATGGAGATATTCTAGATCCGTTCAAGCAAGATGTATTTATGCTCGCTGTTCTCGGCTACCAAATATGCTTCTCCGGTGAAAGCTTACCCAAAGAAGATGGAGTACCAATCTGGAAGTTGCCAGATTCCAGTAAAGATCCTTTTGCCGGAAAATTAAACTCTTGGTTTGAGAGCTCGCTCAGCTGGGATCCTCAATCTAGGTTTAATAATGCTTCTGAAATGCTGGCTAAATTCAATGAACTAACCAAAGGAGCGGTACCCCTTCAGTCGGACAAGATTGATGTATATGACAAACTTATTGGTAGCGATTTTGTAAAGAGAGAATTCGGAATTTTCGATGTATTTAATGAGTACCCTCCGATTGGTGGTAATCCAGGATACGGCGAAAAGCTTGTGTATAAAAGTACTCAAGAAGGTAAAGAGTACTTATGTAAGATATGGCCGCAAGTAAGAGTTTCAGTTGATTCAGTTGGAATCAATAGAAGATTGATTCAACTGAAAAAACGAGTAGAAATTGTTAGAGAATCTGGTTTCCGAGTACCACAAATTATTGATTGTGGACTTCTTGAAGGAGGAGGTCTATTTCTAGTCACTGAAATTATAGATGGTGAAGTCTGGGATCAAAAACAACTTACTATGTTGGAAGAAGACCAAAGGCTAAAGTTAGCGCAGTCACTGATTCAGACTGTGGATGGTATGCATACGCTAAATATCTCTCATGGGGATATACACCCCAATAACATCATAGTTTCGTTCAACTCCCAAACTGAGAATAAAGAACTAGAAAAAGTTTCTTTGATTGATGTTGTTGATTTTACAGAAGAGTCTGAAGTGCACAACACCGAGTATGGTCCAAGCAACCCGGCACTTACGGATTCATTTGGAAGAGATAGGGTCGCGTGCTACAAGCTTGTTAGGGAGCTTTTTGACGATGACTTTTCTAAGGAACTCGATGAGGAGCTCACACGAGGACTAAGCGGTAAAAATGGCATACCACCTTCATTGGAAGCGTTGGAGAGAGTATTAATAGATTCATCAAAACCAAAAAATGATGGAATCAATAATCCTGCGGCTCTCTCTGTGCTCTGGGGGCATGCTTCATTTCCTCAAGAATCTGAAATTCTAGAACAAGACGAGGGACGTTATTTTCTCAATTCTAGGTGGGATCGAAAAAGAGAGAATCTCTTAAACTGCTATATCACGGGAATATCCTCACAACTAACGATTACTTTAAGGCTTCAAGATAATATACGAGCAGTGGAAAGAGTGTCTTATCGTAGTAAAGTTCCATTAAGTGAAGTCGTTTCAGCGTCAGGTAAGGCACAAGAAGAATTAAACGTTCCTATTTCTGTTGGTTATGGAAATCTAGATTCAGCAAATGAAAAAGCGATTATTGACTTGCTTTTATCCTTAGACTCTACGTTGACTCTTTTGGAAGAAAAATTTGGAAGTGGAATTACAGACGAAATTAATGACGGCGAATTTGAAAGTGTGCAGCTGAATCCAAATCAGGTTTGGAAAGCGTTAATTGATTCCGAAGAGGAAATATTACAAACCATAGAAGTGTTTTCCAGCGATGTTGAAGAAAATCGAAATGGAAACTTATTAGTTCCTTACAGCGATTTGCAGGGGGGCGCTCTAAACTTTGAGGAAGATGATCAGATTTTTGTTTCGATTGCTGGTGATGACTCCCACATTGGCGAATTGGTTGTTCAGGAAACTAATAGAGACTTCCTGTCAATCAAGCCGAAAAGAACATACGTCAGAAAGTCGTTAAAAAAGGGAGGGATTATCCAGCTTGAGTCGCTTAGAAGTAAAGCCTCAAGGGACCGAAGAAACAAAGCGCTCTCAAGAGTTATTGAAAGTGAGTCTGTAATATCACGACTTTCTGATTATTTTGATGTCAACGCTAAAATTGAGCGCAGAAAGTATGCGGAGCCACCATCAGAGGAAGATATCCGTGAGTTGTATGATTCCGATACTGTTGAAATGAATCCAAAACAGGTGGATGCGTTTCAACAGTTGTATGCATATGGTCCTGTTGGGGTTCTTCAGGGCCCTCCTGGTACAGGGAAAACAGCATTTACAAGCAGGTTTATCCACTACCTTCTTGAGCACGCAAATGTACAGAATATTCTCTTAGTCGGTCAATCTCACACAGCAGTTGATAACGTAGCTATTAAGGCTAGAGAAGTATGTAGTTCACATGGATTTGACCTGAATATAGTGAGGATTGGTCAAGAGCAAATGATTGATGAGGAGCTATTGCATGCACATACAGCTTCCCTTCAAAGGCAGATTAGAAACAAGTTTCATCGAGAGTATGAACAACGGATTTCAATGCTCGCTCGACATCTTCTATTGCCAGATGAATTAGTAACTGATTTATGTTTTTTGCACAGGACACTCGCACCTCTGATCAAAAATAGAGAGCACCTTCTGTTGATCAAAGAGGAGAAAGTGAGAAAAGGTAATTCAGACGTTGTCGACATAACCGAAGATAACAATAAGTTACATGCTGTCGAAGAAAGAATTTCGGTCATTCTTGATAAGAAGTTCCAAGGCGAGTTCAATATACATTTCGACCAAGACTCAAATCCATGGAAAGATATTTCGTTTAAGGCTGCTGAGTTGCATGGTCTAAATAACCCTTCAGCCCTTCAGCGTTTAAATAAATTGTTGAGCCTAAGTCAGGACTGGATGGATACTTTATTCACTGGGGAAGCTAACTATGACAGCTTTCTGGTCGGTACCAGGCAACTTGTATGCGGTACTTTGGTAGGAATGGGGCTGAAAAGTATCGAATTAGAATCAAAAATATTCGATTGGGTTATTGTAGATGAGGCCGGGAGAGCCCAAGCGTCAGAGCTAATGGTAGCACTTCAATGTGCGAAGCGAGTTCTTTTAGTAGGAGACCATAAGCAATTACCTCCCTTGTATGATAGGGAGCAATTGAGGGTTGCAGCGAAAAAACTCGGAGTGACTGTTGAAGCGTTTAGTGAAAGCGATTTCTACAGGGCATTTCGTGTAAACCAAGGAATAACATTAGATACACAATACAGAATGGCAAAGCCAATCAGTGACTTAGTCTCTAATTGTTTTTATTCCGAAGAAGTTGGTGAACTTAAGACAGGGCGGCCTGAGCCTGCTAATTGGTACAATACATTGCCATTTCCTCTGGATAGAGCCGTTAGTTGGATTGATAGCTCTGGTATGAAAGGGAAAATGGGTGAAGAAGTTATAGATACGGGTAAGTATATAAACCGCACGGAAGCGGAAGCAATTTTGAAGATACTTGAAAATTTGACCACGGCAAGATTATCGGTCTTAGCCAAATTGAAAAGTGAAGTTAGTAATGAACAACAATATCCAATAGGAATAATCACGATGTATCGAGCTCAGAAGGAATTGATTGAATCTGAGCTCAGTAAGTCAGAATGGGCAGTTTCATTACGTCACTTGATTAAGATAGACACCGTTGATTCTTATCAAGGACAGGAAAACAAGATTGTCATTCTTAGTTTAGTAAGGGACAACTTGCGTTCCGTACAAGGTTTCTTGAGAGACGCGCCAAGGATAAACGTGGCGATTTCTCGCGCGCAGGAGAGATTAATAATAATAGGGGCAAGACGTATGTGGGCTGAAGGAAAGTCTGATTCATCTCTTGGTAAAGTCTTGAGCTATATAGGTTTAATGTCACAGAGAGATAGTGATAATTACATCATAGCGCCTTGCGAGAAAATTCTTATGGATGGGGAGAGGGTATGATTAGTACTGACAACACAGTTCATGAGTCGAGGAAAAGAGGGAACGTAGTCACTGTTCTAATTCCGGCGAAAAGTTACAAATTGCAATGTTCTTGGACTAAAGAAAAGACTCTCCCTGCGATCGAGGATTTTTCTTGCAGACTAATTCTCATGTTCGATGAGATTACTGCGAGTGAAATTCAAAATTATTTCGGGCTTTCTGGCAGGGAAAGAGAAGTGTTGGTTGAAACCTTGATCAACAAGCGCCTGATTTCAGTTGATAGCGCGGGGTTATTGAAACCATCGCCATTACTAGCAAAACAAGCTAGCAACTTTAATGAAGGTACTTCTTTCATTGAATATGAGGAACGCAACGAGTCAATCATTATTGATCTATTAACTTATCAACTATTACGCAGAAGAACTTTAGACCAAAGTCGTTTTGGACTACCAGAGATAACACTCGACGAAAACGCTATGCCTACCAAGGATGATGTTTGTTTACACTTTTCACGACAGTATCGGGCACATTTGGAATTTACTCGTTCAAGTTTATTTGAAGCACAAAGGACTAGGCTGTATAAAATCACATCAACAGCTCCCGATAGAATTGCGCAGATTCCTGTAGATGTAGACATTCAAATTGGTGTTTCTGATCAGGGACAGTTAAAAGTATATAGAACTGCATTAGAAAAGATTGGTGAAACCCGTTCGAATACTTTATCAAATGCTCTTGAAGCTAAAGTTGCTGACTACTTTGCAACGTTGAAGATTTCCGAGTCTGGAATGAGCTTCAAAGGGTTTTGTGACTTCGTTGAAGATGATGTGCTAACCAAGTTTATAAAAAACGATGAGTTTGATTTTGCGAGCTGGTTGTTGGCTAGAGCGGAACGTAAGACAGGTTATGGAAGCCGTGATACAACAGCAATGTTGGGCCCCATTTATTTACCCGAAAATAGAACAGAAATCTTTGACCTAATAAGGGCTTCCAGAAGGGATTGGAATCCTCAAGAAGCTAAGTTAGCTATCTGGGTGTCCGCTGACGTACCTCTTTGGGCGGCTTCTGCGGAGCTTCTTTCAGAGTTTAGCAGGAAATTAGAAATAGAACTTGGCGAGAGCCGAACTGTAAGAGGCACTCTAACAACAGTCTTACCAATTGACCTTGATTTAAGTCATGCCGAAAAAAGAAATATTTCAGAAAGGTATAAAAATAGAATACCCAACGGAGTAGGTACCGCGAGCAGTCCTTTTATGGGTAAAACCGAATTTTTCGTCATCCCCGGTGTGTTGGCGGTTTGTCAGTACCATATTCAAGTAAGTAAAAATAGCGGCATAACGGTGCCAATAGGTCACATCACAACAAACTGCGAAAAAGTGGACAGAATATATACTGGAATTGCAGAAAGTCTTATTAACTCTGATGTCGTTGAATTGTGGAGTCGGGCTGATAAAGGTGCAGCTGATCTTCTATTTGGGGCAGCTGACACATCAGGGCTCACTGATGTTCCACATTCCGAGATCAAAAATGAGAACCTGTCAGGCCGAACAAATATAAAACCGACGAGGCGGATCCTTAGTCTTAAACGAAAAGACTTATAACTTAGTTTGTCACTTTATGGTTTATTTTTAGTGTTTTTTTGTCACTTTATGCTTAAATCTGAAATTTGCGAGAATCAGCAATGCGTTATATGGTCAAGGTTTCTGTGGTTTGTTTTTGTCATCTTATGGTTTAATCAACACATCTGATGAATTAATACGCATACAATTATGTGCAAAAATTATCGAGTCTGCGTCAGGCAGCGAAAGGCGAGTAACCGGAATAAATGAACATGGCAAAACAAGAGTCATCTGAGACAGACAGCACTGCAGATAGCCCTTTCATTGTTGGCGTAGGATCGTCAGCAGGGGGTATTGAGGCGCTGATCAGTCTTGTTTCAAATCTGCCTAAAGATGTAAATGCCAGCCTGGTTATCGCGCAGCATTTATCGCCCAGTCATAAAAGCCAGATGTCAGATATTCTGGCCAGAGAAACCTCCTTTGATGTCAAAGAAATTTCAAATGACATCAAGGTAGAGAAAAATACTATTTATGTCGGGCCGCCCGGGCATCATATTGTGTTTCGTCAGGGGCATCTTAAGCTGGAGCAAAAGCCTGAAGATGTGACGCCTAAGCCGTCAGTAAATATACTGTTTGAATCACTGGCTGAAGAGCTGGGAGACCATAGTATTGGTATTGTATTGTCCGGCACAGGCAGCGATGGTTCCCGTGGCCTGAGAAATATTAAAAGTGCTGGTGGCTTTGCCATTGTGCAGAGTCCTGAAACCGCCAAGTATGACGGCATGCCTACTGCGTCGCTTAAAGCAGTAGATGTTGATCGGGTTCTGATCCCCGAAGATATGGGGCAGGAAATTGCGTCGTTCACCAGTAACATCGTTGAAAACTTCTTTCCTGATTCTGAAGAAGCTCGCAATAAGCTGATGAATGAAATGTACGACGTCGTGCGTGAAACTACGAAAATCGATTTTAGCTTTTACAAACAGGCTACCTTGCTGCGGCGTGTGAACCGCCGCCTCATTGCGACTGACAAAGATAATTTAAAAGACTACCTGAAGCAGCTTAAAAAAGATCCCGACGAAGTGCAGGCATTATCGAAAGAACTGCTGATTTCGGTTACAAACTTTTTCAGAGATAAAGATGCATTCAGCTCAATACAGCGTTACATCGCAGATACCGTAGAGGGCAAAAAACGCGGCGAAAATATCCGGGTCTGGGTGGCTGGGTGTGCCACAGGCGAGGAAGCCTATTCCATCGCTATTCTGTTTCTTGAAGAGATTAATAAGCAGGATAAAAATATTAACTTACAGGTGTTTGGCACAGATATCGATGAGAATGCGCTGACCATTGCCCGTAAGGGCAGTTACTCATCGCATTCGGTAAGTAGTGTGGAATCTGAGCTAGTAGAAAAGTATTTTCGCTTTGAGGATGATGCGTACCAGCCGAAGAAGAACCTGCGAGATGTCATTACGTTCTCGCGCCAGGACATTACCCGCGATCCCCCTTTTCTGCATCTGGACATGATTTCGTTCAGAAACGTGATGATCTACTTTAATACCGAGCTTCAACAGCGTGTATTGTCGCTGTTTCGCTACTCACTGGTGGATGCCGGTATTCTGTTTCTGGGTAAGTCTGAATCCATCGGGCTTAAAGAAGAGTACTTTGTCGCTGTGGATCGGCGTAGCCGGATATTCAAGGTCAGCGAAGGCTCTAAACGTCCAGCTGTCCCTCGCATGCTTAAAGGCGTGGTGACACCAACCCGTGTCAAAGAGTCCACGTCTAACAGCTATGAGCGTCTGTTTAATGAAACGTTGGTCAGAGAATTTGGCCCGAGCATTCTGATTAACTCGCGCTTCACCATTTTGCATTCACGTGGTGATTTACAGCCTTTTGTAAATTTCCCGTCGGGCTCTCCGGATCTGAATCTATCGAAGCTGATAGTGTCAGAGTTTTCGGCCGAGTTGTTATCCGCATTTAATAAAGTTAAGCGTGACGAAGACACGGCAATAAGCCGCCCACGGCAAGTCGAAAAGAAAAATCAGGAGCATTGGCGCCTGGCTGTCATCCCGCTGGAAAAAGAAGACTCCGACCTTTATATCGTCAATTTCCGCCAGGCGGATGATGAAAAAATTGTTACCAATGATGGTAACTACGATACTGAAAATGCGGATGTTGCAGAGCTTATCGCAGCTCGCGAGCAGCTTCAGACGCTGACCGAGGAAATGGCGGCATCGGCTGAAGAAATGCAGGCACTGAATGAGGAAGTGCAGGCCGCTAACGAAGAGCTTCAGGCCAATAATGAAGAGCTGGAAGCTACAAACGAAGAGCTTCAGGCGACCAACGAAGAGCTGATTAGCGTTAATGAGGAAAGCATGCGCAAGTCGGCAGAGCTCTCCTCAATTAACAGTGAGCTTGAGAGTGTATATGACACGCTCGACTTCCCGCTATTTATCTTTGATCAGGACTTGCGGTTAAGCCGCACCAATGAGGCGGCGGACAGAAAGTATCACCTCAATAGTGGTACACATAAGAAGCCTATTTCTCAGTTAAATCTGCCGGAATATTTTATTGATATTGATAGCAGGTTGAAATCCACAATGAAAAGTGGCGGCAAGCTGAATATCATTATCAAGCCCAGTGAACGGGAAACGCTGAACCTGTTCATCACGCCACTGTTAAACGCGAAAAACAAAGTGACCGGCGCTATTCTGGTTATTATTGATAACTCCGAGCTGGTTAAAGCACATGAAGATGTGGAAAAAAATCAGGATCAGTTGCTGTCGATCATGAACAACTCGCTGTCGGTCATTGCACTTAAAGACAGTTCCGGCCGCTATGAGTTTGTGAATGCCCGGTTTGAGGAAATCTTTAACCTCAGTGCGGAAGATGTCATTGGTAAAACCGATAATCACATTTTTGAAAAAGAGACGGCGCGCAGTCTGCGGGAAAAAGATTTAGATACCATGCGCTCGTTATCACCGGTCCGTTCCGTTGATGAGTTTGAAAACGAGCAGGGGCGTTGCGTACTGGATGCTGTGCGATTCCCGATTTTTGATAGCGATGGTACCGTTAAATCGATCTGTACACAGGCGAACGATATTACCCGGGCCAGACACGCGAATGAGCAGCTGAAGTTGGCGGGTAAACTTTTTGACCGTACCGGTGAAGCGATTCTGGTGACCGATGAATCCAAAAAAATCATTACCTCAAACGAAGCGTTCACCGAGCTGACAGGTTTTGACCTGCAATATCTGATTGGCAAAACACCGCGGGATTTGGCCGATGAGGAGCATTCTGAATCATTCTTTGCAGGTATCCGTGCGGTACTCGATGAGCAAAGTTACTGGCAGGGTGAAATCACTAACATTAATAGCCAGGGCAATAAAATCAGCTTGTGGCTGACTATCAACGTGGTGAAAGATGCAGACGGTAAGCATCTTAATTACGTGCTGACGTACAGCGATGTTAGTGAAATTAAGAATGTACAGCGCAAGATTGAGTTTTTGGCAACGCACGATGAGCTGACCCGCCTGCCAAATCGCAATGTGCTGATGGAGCGTCTGGAGCTGATGTTAAGCAACGCGCGTCGTCAGAAGCAGTTGTGTGCGGTACTGTTTTTCGATTTGGATGACTTCAAAAAGATTAACGACAGTTTGGGTCATAACATTGGCGACTTGTTGCTCAAACAGGTCACCCGCCGTCTGCAAAAGTGTGTGAGGGATACAGACATGCTGGCAAGGATGGGCGGTGATGAGTTTGTTGCCATTTTGCAGGCCGAAACGGTGGATGAAATTGATGAGGTAGCGAATCGCATCATCAATACCATCAATGCGCCATTTGAAATTAACGAACACACGCTGTTTGCCTCCTGTAGCATTGGTATCTCTGTGTTTCCTGAAGATGGCGAAGAAAACTTTACGCTGTTAAAGAACGCAGACACGGCGATGTACCGTGCTAAAGAGCAGGGGCGAAATCAGTATCAGTTTTTTACCGAAGAGATGAAAAAAGAAGCTGATGATAAGCTGGATATCGAAAAAGCGCTGCGCGACGCATTGAGAGACGACTTATTCTCTATCGATTTTCAGCCCCAAGTAGAAGTGGCTTCTGGTGCTATTGTCGGAATAGAAGCGCTGTTACGCTGTGATAGCGAAGCGTTGAAAGACACCTCAGCCCTGCGTTTTATTGAAGTGGCGGAAAAGGGCCGGTTGATTGAAGAAGTCGGCATACATGCCATTGAGCTGGTCTTTAAACAGATGAGTCAGTGGCGCAAAGAAAATGTCTCGATTCCGAAAATTGCCGTTAATGTTTCGGTCAAACAGCTTAAAGATTCGTCTTTCGTGAAGCATCTTAAGACGCTCATGGAAAAATACGGCATAAAGCCAGACACGCTGAAGTTTGAAATTACCGAAAGCGCGCTGGCCGAGCGACTGGATATTCTGGTTTCGGAGCTTAATAAGCTGGTGGAGCTGGGTATCACCCTCAGTGTTGACGACTTCGGAGTGGGTCATTCCTCATTATCGCAGTTACGCCAGTTGCCCATTCAGGAAGTGAAAATTGATAAGAGCTTTATCAGTGGCATTGCTGAAAATGACGATGACCGTGCTGTAGCCCTGGCGATCATTCGTATGGCCAGCGCAATGGGCTTACAGGTTGTTGCCGAAGGCGTAGAAACGGAGGAGCAGCTTGCTGTGCTTAAAGAAGAATCTTGTGAAATTGTTCAGGGCTTCTATCTTTACAAACCTAAAGGCAGTAACCAACTGACTGACATGTTATCGTCCCGCCCCAGTAATGCACTTGCCGAATAAATAAAAAAGGAGTCCCTGATGGATGTTGAAGAGTTACTAGCGAATTGTGAGAAGGAAAAACTTCATCTGTCAGGGCAGGTTCAGGCGTTTGGTGCACTGATTATTTTTGATGAAGAAAGCCAGACCATTACCCATGTCAGCCAGAACATCGGTGAATTTATCGGTCTTGAGGCGCAGGCGTTGCTGGGTGAGTCGATAGATAGCCTGGACTGGCTTGATGAGTCGATGCTCTCTGCGCTGGACAATCAACCAGGTGAGCGTAGTCTGCATTATCATCACAGTGTGGCCGATACCACATTACATATCCGGCTAATTCGTTCAGAAGGGGCGGTAGTGGTGGAACTTGAAAAAGATAATCCGCCTGAAAGCTTACCTTCCTATCAGTCCCTTGAAGCAGAGCTTTACCCTGACGCGCCGGGGAGCTGGGAAGCCACTGACTATTACCATCAACTGCTACAAACATTACACAGTATTTTGCCCTTCCACCGTCTGATGCTTTATCGCTTCGACAGTGACTGGGTGGGCGAAGTGGTTGCAGAAGCAACGTCTGACGACGATAACGGTTACATGGGCCTGAAGTTTCCTGCATCCGATATTCCTGCAATCGCGCGTCGATTGTATTTCCAGAACCCGTCGCGGATTATTCCCAATGTGGACGAGTCGCCGGTGGATATTGTTTCGCATCAACAGGAAATTCCGGACCTCACCTGGTCTGATTTGCGCAGCGTCTCTACCGTGCATATCCAGTATTTGAGGAACATGGATGTTGGCGCGTCTTTTTCAATTCCTTTGATTATATCAGGCAAGCTATGGGGCATCGTTGCCTGCCATCATCCCGAACCGCTATTCCTGGACTTACTTACGCGCAACACTGCTGAAAAGCTTGTCCGCCACTTTTGTACCGTATTTAATACATTCCGCTCCCGGCAGCGTCTGGCTCTGCTTAGCGACATTGAGAAGCAGGTTGATGAAATGGTGGAAAACCTGGCGGATAAATCCAGTCAGGACAGTTGTCAGTACCTTGCTGACATACTGCTTGAAGAGCTGGATGCCTCTTCCACCGCTTTGTATTTAAATGATACCTGGTATCAGGCAGGGCGCGAAATTGATACCAGTTTATTGAATAAGCTGGACCGTAAAGTACAGAACGATTTGTCAGATTATATTTTTCAGACGCAGAATGTGCTTAAACATTACGGTGAGGAGTATAGCGAAGATGCTATCAGAGGGATCCTTGCCATCAAGCCTAATTTTGAAACCCAGACATTACGGTGCTATGCCTTTCGTTTACCTGAAGCGCAGTACACTGAGTGGGCGGGTAATCCTGATAAGTCGGTACAGAAAACGGACTCGGCGGGGGTCCTGAGTCCTCGGTCGTCATTTAAAAAATGGACAGAAGTGCGCGGTGAAGCAAGTCGTGAGTGGACAAAAGAAAATCAGCTTCTGGCCAAAAAAGTACGGGCCGTCATCCTGCGTCAGGCTGACAAATTCTTACTAGCCTGATACTCGCTGCCGTTCGCTGCATGTTGTGGCGGGCGGCGTAAAACATCCAGCTGGGTCGTATTCCTGCCAGAGGCTTTCGCTTTATACAACGCGTTATCCGCTGCTTTAAGCAGCCCTTCCCATTCACCTTCGCCAGTTGCGGTAATAACCGCTACGCCCAGGCTGATTGAACAGTCAAGTGTGTTGTCTTCGTGAAGGTAGGGCGATGATTCCACGGCTTTTCTCACACGCTCCGCGACTGTCATTGCCTGCTTTTCATCGCAGTCGGGAAGCAGCAAAACAAACTCCTCACCACCCAGCCGGTAATGATACTCACAATCACGGGTGACACGGCGCATCTGGTGGCTGACATGAATTAACACCTCGTCGCCTACCGTATGACCGTAGGTATCATTGACCTGTTTGAACAAATCGATGTCCATCACAATACAGGCAAAGGGCTGACGATGATGACGGGTTAACGCAAACAGTTCCGGCATACGGTAGGTAAAATCACGACGGTTTAACCAACCTGTGAGTGTGTCTGTACGGGAGATTTTCTTCAGGCTTTGTTCCCGAACCCAGTTCACCAGGTAGGCTACACTCATGGCTAATGCCATAACGTAAAGCATCACTCCCAACGTCCCTGTATTGATAATCAGGCTATGGCTGAACACGTTAATACCAACGTTTTCCAACACCAGCGCGAAAAAGCGCAAGGCCAACTGGGCGGTGAAAGCACCCATCACAATGGTCAGAGGAAGTAGCCCGAATAACCGGGTCTGCCATTGACGACGACATAAGATCACAATGGCCGATAAGCAAATTGCTATGATAAGCGGATAGGTAACCAATATCCGGCTTTCAATGTTTTCATGCATAAAGGGGAAGAGGTGTACCAGAAACGTAATAGCGGCAATTGAGCAGACCAGGGGCCATTTGTGCTGACCATGGAGATATCGGTAAATACCACTGAATATCATGGCATTGCCTGCAACAAACAAGGTATTAGCCACTGCTGGCGTAAGCCAGTGATTTAACAGGTTTGCCGAGAGCGCCAGGCCAGCAATATTGGTAACAAAAAAGCAGCAAATTCCGCCCAGCCAGTCCAGAATAGACTTTTCAGACGGACTCGTGCGATAAAGCGCGACGAGCGTCACAATCATCATCGCGTTGATTATTGTAGTGCAAACTACGAGTGTAAAAGTGTCGAGCACGACAATTCCTTTGTCAGCAATCTCAAACTATACAATGCCAAAATGGCAGATTAGGCCCATAAACTGCATTAATATTGGTCTAAACGCAAGAAAATTAATTATTACAATAAATGTATTGAGTGAACCTGTTCTTAAGGGCAGGCCTGCATTTTATGCTCATCGGGGGAAAACTATTGCCTGAACAGTCAGTCATCACGCCATCCACAACACTTATTCTGTTTGACCATGATGGCACGCTGGTCGATTCAGAAGCTGTACATTTCTCTCTGTGGAAGTCCTTGCTGGATAACTATGGAATAGCACTGAGCGAATCATTGCATAACGAAATGCTGGTGGGGATGCCGGTCGCCCAAAACGCCATTGATGTGACACGCCATTTCTCGTTGTCAGCAAAGCCTGAGGATATTGCTGCGCAAAAACATCAGCTCACCCGCGATTACCTTAAAAATCGTGCATTCCCCCTGATAGAGGATGCCCGGCAGGCAATTATACGCTGCCATCAAGCGGGCTATCAGTTAGGGATTGTAACCGGGGGCAGCCAGTTATCCGTTGAGCAGACAATGCAGCATCATCATTTGCGCAAGTACATTAGTCTGACAGTCAGTGTAGAGGATGTTGAGCACAGCAAACCTCATCCTGAAAGCTATCACAAGGCACTGGCTATTGCCGGGTTGTCCGCCGGGCAAGCTGCAGCGGTAGAAGATACCATGCATGGGATGAAAGCCGCTGTTGCTGCAGGTATTCGCTGCGCGGTGATTCCTACGGCACAATCTGCAGCCCATGACTTTAGTGCTGCGCAGGCGTCATATCCAAGTCTTACCAAGTGGCTGGACAACGAATTAGCAACATGAGCCCCCGTTAAACGGGTTAAATGTCATTGAATTTATGCGCGTGATAGCCAAAAATACGCGTCTAACAGAAAAGTAGGTATTAAGGTTTGTCAGTCATACGTTTTTTGGGCGCACTGATCACAGGTTTGCTCGCGGCCATTGTGCTCCTGATTGTGTTGATTTTGGATACCAGCCCGTCCGTCAGTGCCAATGCTTCTGAGCAAATAGCTGACGCTGACACCGTAAAAAAGCTGTTGGCTCAAATTCGCCGCAGTATTAATGACCGTGAGCGTGGTCATGTCATCACAATCAGTGAACAACAGGTAGAAAGCCTGATTGGTTTCGTACAGCGAGCCGCCCCCTACATTCACGGTACGTCTGCCATCCACCCGGATCATGGCACCATTGAAGCAAGCGTCGCAGTGCCTGCAGCTGTTACCACCTTGTATTTAAATCTTGAAATTAAGGTGTTGCCAGCAGACAGGCTGGCTATCGATCATGTCCGGATGGGCAGTCTTAGCCTGCCGGGTCCCTTCGCGGTCGGGTTGGTAGAGTCTGCACTGAATATTTATACCGACAGTGAAATCGGGACGCAGGCGAAAGAACAGATTACGCGCGTGGCGATGACAGAAACACAGGTGGCTGTGACCTTACAGCCAATGGACAGCTTTTTAAGGCAGTTGAATGAAATTCGCGCTGGCTTTGATGAAGAAGAGCGCGATGAACTGACGAAGCTGACCGCCTACTACCTTCGCTATATCGCCGGGCGCGAGATTGCGCTGAAGAAAAAACCGCAGCCATTTAACGCGTATCTGAATCTGATAATGGCGCGAGCGCGGGAACAAAGTACCCAGGATAATGTGCTCCAGCACAACAAAGCAGCTGTGCTGGCGCTGGCTATTTTTATCGGTCACCACCGTATTGCTAATTTTGTCGGTGACGTACAGCCGGATGTTGAGCATGCGCTGAAGCCCGCTTCCTCGGTATTACTGCGGGGACGTTCTGATTTGTCGAAACACTTTATTATTTCTGCGGCACTGAAAATGCTCAGCGAACAGGATGTCACTGTAGCTATTGGTGAATTTAAAGAATTGATGGATCGCGGCATGGGCGGCTCTGGTTACAGTTTCGTGGATTTAGCCGCAGATTTGGCAGGGGTTGAGCTCGCCCGTGTCTTGGCTGATCCGGACACCGCATTGCGGGCGCAGAATACGCTGGCAAGCACACCCGATGAAAGTGTCTACATGCCTGAAGTTGACGGCTTGATCGAAGGATTATCCAAGCAGGAGTTTACCCGCCGCTACGAGAAGGTAGACAGTGAAGCGTATCTGCAGGAAGTCGAGCAGATCCGCGCGAAGCTGGCGCAAATGCCATTTTACAATCGCGAATCTGCCGGCTGATCTACTTTAGCGATTGCTGGAAGCGGGTGACCGTTTCCAGCGCTAACTGAAGCTTAGCCACCAGTTGCGGTAGCGCGATTTTGGCTTCATCTTCGTCCATATCTTTGAGCTGTTGCCAGTCTTCGGCAATTTCCTGCACGTAAGGTGTAAAGCGTTTGGACTTACTTCTGAATCCACTGTCTGTGCTAAACACTGCGGTAAATTTACCCTGTTGTGCCTGCTGTAACTGGTCGAGCTTATTATCCGCATCCACTGCTTTGCGATAAAGCGCCTGAATCGTTTCCTGTAATTGTGCGTGCACTGCTTGCATAATGGCCTCCGGAATTGACACTAAAGAATCGGGATGTCCGGCCGATAGCCAGAAGAAGCGGGCAATTCTGCCTGCTTTTTAGCGTTGCGACAAGCAACAAAGGAAACTGGTATGGATATACAAGGCGCAAACGCCTCTGCAACATCCGGTGCGGCGCTTGAATTAGTTTCTGCGAAGCTGGCAAAAAGTCAGCAGGAGCAGGAAGGCCAGGCGGCGCTTCAGTTGCTCAAATCAGCTGCTGACGTACCACAACCTGCATCTGCAAACCCGGCGTTAGGAGGTAGCGTTAATACCTACGCCTGATTGGCGGGTTGCAAATGCAAATCGACCGGCGTTTTACCGGGCTGTCCGCCGATCTCTCTGGCGAGCGTTGGCACCAGATAGCCTGGTAAGCGCTTTATCATTTGGGTCATGATCATTCTTGCCCTTTCTTCACAGACATCAAAATGCGCTGCACCCTGCACTTTATCCAGCATAAACAGGTAGTAGGGCAGGATACCCGCTGAAAACAGGGCTTCGCTTAATGCGACCTGCGCCTCCGCGCTATCATTGATCCCTTTTAAGAGCACTCCCTGGTTTAACAGGGTAACTCCAGCCTGACGAAACACCCGAAGCCGCTCAATCAGCGTATCGCTGATTTCATTAACGTGGTTGATATGAAGCACCAGTACGGTATTGAGTCGTGTCGATGTCATCCATTCCAGCATGGAATGTTCCAGCCTTTCTGGTAACACCACCGGCAGACGCGAATGCACGCGCAGACGCGTAATTTGTGGTAGCGCAGCCACTTGTTCGGTCAACCAGTGCAAAAAATCGTCTTTGGCCATGAGTGGGTCGCCGCCAGAGTAGATGACCTCATTGACATCAGGGTGCTGGCGAATGTACTCAAGTGCGTCTTCCCATTGGTGACGACTGACCGCATTATCTGCATAAGGAAAATGACGCCTGAAGCAATAACGACAATTGACAGCGCAGCCTCCCCGTACGATAAACAGCACCCGGCTCTGGTATTTGTGTAAAAGGCCTTTGCCAGCGGTATCCTGCTCTTCAAGCGGGTCGGTGCTGTATCCTGGTGTCTGAATAAATTCGCTGTCCAACGGCATGACCTGTTGCAGAAGTGGATCCTGCCAGTTACCTTTTTCCATCAACGACGCGAAATGGCGTGGTACGCGCAAGGGAAATAAAGCCCTGGCTTCACCATGATGTTTCAGCGCGTTTACATCTAATTCAAGGTATTCAAGCAGCTTTACCGGGTCGGAAAAGCTCATGGCTAACTCTTTTTGCCAGTTATGCTCTACAGTCATCGGTTTTTTAGGTATTATTTGCGCCACTTGTATTTTTACACCTTATGTTTTATCAGAGGATTTATGGCTAATTACAGCACCAACGAATTCAAAGGTGGCCTGAAAATTATGTTGGACGGCGAGCCTTGTAATATTTTAGAAAACGAATACGTCAAGCCGGGCAAAGGCCAGGCCTTCAACCGCGTAAAAATTCGTAAACTGATTTCCAATAAAGTACTGGAAAAAACATTCCGCTCCGGTGAAACCGTCGAAAGTGCTGATGTACTGGATACCGAACTGGCGTACCTGTACACCGACGGCGAATTCTATCACTTTATGAATAACGATACATTCGAACAAATCGCTGCCGATGAAAAAGCGGTAGGTGATAACCTAAAGTGGCTGGTTGAAAATGATGTTTGCACAATTACGTTGTGGAACGGTACGCCGATTACCGTCACACCGCCTAATTTTGTTGAGCTGGAAATCACGGAAACAGACCCGGGTCTGAAAGGCGATACTGCTGGCACAGGTGGTAAACCTGCAACACTGAGCACCGGCGCTGTAGTACGTGTCCCACTTTTTGTTCAGACTGGTGAAGTCATCAAGGTCGACACCCGCTCTGGCGAATACGTCTCCCGCGTACAAAAGTAAGTGGCTTTGCAGACAGCCCGTCCGGGTTGTCTGCCCACCATTCTTATCTTAGTGATGACATCCTCAGCTTCTTGGCAACCTACTACCACGCCCTGTGCCCGGCAAGCCCGTGCGCAACTGCTCCGGCAGATCCGTGAGTTTTTTTACGCACGTAATGTGCTGGAGGTGGACACACCGCTGCTGAGTCAGGGGTCGGTCACTGATGTGCACCTAAACGCCTTTGAAACAGACTTTACTTACGGTCACTTAGGAAAAGCGCAGTCGTTGTATCTGCAAACCTCTCCCGAATATGCCATGAAACGTCTTTTATGTGCACAAAGCGGTCCGATTTATCAGTTATGCAAAGCGTTCAGACATGAAGGGGCCGGGCGCTGGCATAATCCGGAATTTACCATGCTCGAGTGGTATCGCCCTGACTTTGATCACCTCATGCTGATGGATGAGGTCGATGCACTGTTACAGCATACCCTTGGCACGGATTCAGGTGAACGCTTCACCTACCAGCAAATTATGGTAAGGCATACAGGCCTTGATCCGTTAACGGTTACCCACGCTCAGCTTACTGATGCGCTGCCAGGCCTGGGCATTGATATTGATGCGCCGGAAAGTCTTAGCCACGATGATTTGCTTCAACTGATTTTTGCGATGGTTGTAGAGCCACGCATTGGTCAGCATCGTCCGTGTTTTGTGCATGGTTTTCCTGCTGGGCAGGCAGCACTGGCCAGAATCAGTACACAGGATCCGCGTACCGCAGACAGGTTTGAGGTGTATTTTAGAGGTGCCGAGCTGGCAAACGGCTTCTTTGAGCTTGCTGATGCTGATGAGCAGCGCAAACGCTTTGAGCAGGATAATCAGACGCGAAAGCAAATGGGAATGCCCTCAATTGCCATTGATGAACATTTTTTGCAGGCGCTCGATGCAGGCCTGCCAGATTGTGCCGGTGTTGCGCTGGGTGTTGACCGCCTGTTAATGCTGAAGACTGGCGCCACCCATATTGAACAGGTCATTAACTTTCCGGTCAGCCGCGCGTGAAAAACTGACTGTTTTCCTCAAATTGATATTATCTGGCTGTCCATTCCGCCTGACTTCTTAGTGAACTTAAAATCCGGTATCTGACTGTTTTGATGAATAACCTGACAACACGATGACTTACCGTTGACATTGTCCTGTAAAATCGTAAAAATGTTATAACATAACATTAGGCAAAACCAGAAACGAAGGACTCACATGTTTTCACGCTCGATACTGACCGCTGCTATTTTATCTGCCTTTTCAGGCGTCGCGCTGGCGAATGATATTACCGGTCAGGTTACTGATGAGAAAGGCAATCCGATTGCCGGTGCTAAAGTTACTGTGGAAGGCTCCAGAAAAGTCGTCACCACGGATGAGCAAGGCCGCTATACCTTGCTGGATGTGCCAGCTGAAGATGTCCATATCCATGTTTCATCAGACAAGTACCTGCACGGTGACAAAGATCTGGGGCCCGTCACAGGTAATCCGGAAGTGAACTTTACTCTGGCCGCTTCTTCAGTTGAAAACATTCTGGTCACCGCCACCGCGATGCAGGCATCCGTGCTTGAATCGGTAACACCGGTTTCGGTGCTCGGCCAGGCAGAGTTAAGACGCCAGCAGGCGCCTACACTGGGTGAGACACTCAATAATACACCAGGGGTGCACAGTACCTATTTTGGACCTGTATCCAGTAGCCCGGTTATTCGGGGTAACGATGGTCCGCGGGTAAAGATTGTGCAAAATGGTCTGGATGTGTCTGATGTCTCTCGCATTGGACCAGACCATAATGTCGCTACCAGCACTTCAAGCGCGACGCAGGTTGAGATTTTACGGGGGCCGGCCACCTTGCAGTATGGCAGTGGTGCGATAGGTGGGGTGGTCAACGTAGTGGATCGCCGTATTCCGTCGGAAAAGCCACTGGGTATCGAAGGCGAGGCCGAAGCGCGTTATTCAACAGCCGATAACGGTAAATTCGGTAAAGTGGATGTCACCGGTGCACAGGGTGATATTGCCTATCACGTTGATGGCTTTAAGCGTAAAACAGACAATGTGGACATTCCCGGCTACGCCTCTGTAGAGCCTGATGAGGATGAGCCCTCCGGTGTGCTTGAAAACAGTCAGATGGATACCACCAACATCACAGCGGGCTTAAGTTATATTCAGGATGAAGGTTTCATCGGTTTTGCCGTTGAAAAACTTGATAATGAATACGGCGTTCCCGGTCATCATCACCACCATGAAGAAGAAGGTCATGAACATGACGAAGAGCATGAAGGTGAGCATGAAGACGAGCATGCAGAAGAAATAGCTGAAGAAAGCGGCACACGCATTGACGTGGATATGACCCGCTATCAGATGGCCGGCGAGTGGCATTCACCAATCAAAGGGCTGAATAATATCAAGTTTGGCCTGGCGCACACTGATTATGAGCACGTTGAATTAGAGGGCGGCGTGACCGGCACGCGCTTTACCAATGACAGTACCAATCTTCGTTTAACAGCGAATCACGTTAAGATTGATGGCTGGCATGGTGTGATTGGTGTGCAGGCAAGCACCAGTGAGTATACCGCGGTGGGGGATGAGGCATTCACGCCGCCCACTGACACTGACACGATGGCGCTGTTTTTAGTGGAGCAGAAACAGTTTGGTGATCTGACGGTTGAATTAGGCGCACGAATTGAAAATACCCAATACGATGTGGCTGATACCCAACTGAATTTAGATGCAGGCCACGAAGAAGATGTGCATCATGATGACCATGCCGATGAACTCCCCGGCGAGCATGAAGAGCACGACGAAGCGATGCATACCTATTCCTTCTCCGGGTACGACTTCACCTCTGCCTCACTGTCAGCTGGATTTAACTGGGAATATGAAGACGGGTATTCCTTGGCTTTCACAGCTTCTCGTAATGAACGGGCACCAAGTCAGCAAGAGCTTTTCGCCGGTGGTCCGCACCTGGCAACACAAACCTATGAAGTGGGTCTGGTCTATGGTCTGGATAACGACGGTGAGTTGGCAGAAGACCTGCAATCCGTAAATGAGGAAGTCAGCAATAACATCGATTTGACGTTCCGTAAATTCACCGGCGACTGGGGCTATACGGTCTCATTTTTCTATAACCAGTCTGATGACTATATCTACCAGAGTGGAACGGGATTGCTAGCCGCTGATGGCCATGACGAGCACAAAGAAGAAGCCGTCGAGCCAGAGCATGATGAACATGCAGGAGAAATAGAAGAGGCGCACGAGGAAGGGCTTGAAGTCTTTAGCTTTCGCCAGGCCGATGCCGATATTTACGGGATGGAAGCGCAGGTGTATGTGGACCTGAATACCGAATGGCGGGTTGAAGTCTTTGGCGATATGATCCGCGCTAAACTGGATAACCAGGACTTGCCCCGCATTCCACCGCTTCGGGTCGGATCAACATTGTCCTATGAACATCAGGGGTTGCGCGCTGATGTGGGCTTTACCTTTAACGATGAGCAGGACTATGTTGCGCCTTATGAAACCACCACGGATAGCTACACGATGGTGAATGCCGGGGTTGAATACGAGCTGCCCGGTGCTGGTGCGGACTGGGTGGTCTTCGCTAATGCAGACAACCTGTTAGATGAAGAGGCCAGAGTGCATACCTCTTTTCTGAAGAATCAGGCACCGCTGCCAGGCCGTAATTTCACAGTGGGTGTTCGCGCACTGTTCTGATCATAGGTATATGAGGACTCACCCTGATGCGTCTGTGCTAAGGGTGAGTCATTGCCGCTTACCTGATACACTGTGTAACAACATCATAGTTATCAGGAGGTTGTCAGTGTGACTCTGACACAGCTTAAAAACTGGTTCGCAACGTTCGATTATTCCCACCTCGTGCTGGGCTATGGTTCACTGATGAACGCCGACAGTCGGCAACGTTTTTCTGATATACAACATCAGGGTGTAATGGTAACGGTCGAGGGCTTTTACAGAGCCTGGGTAACACGTAGCTGGCAGGAGCAACAAACCTACGTTGGCGCATTACCTGAAGCCGGGGCTACCCTGAACGCGCAACTCATCCCTACGCCGTTGAGCCCGGCGCTGGCAGAGCGCGAAAAAGACTATACCTTCGCGCAGGTCTCTGCCGACGCTATTGCCACTGACTTTACCCCCGACGCTCACGACTACTTACTTAACCGGCTTGCTGATAAGCAGCTATGGATATGCCAGACCCTGGATGTGCATCCTGCAGCGCCAGAGTTTCCCGTTTCACAAACCTATATTGATACCTGTCTTGCCGGATGCCTGAGTCATGGGGGGCAATCTCAGGCTGAGGCGTTTGTACGTCTTACACGTAAATGGCCTGCCCACATTAAAGCTGATCGCGAGATGCCTTCTTATCCGCGTCCCGGGCGAGTCAGTGAAGATGAGCAAAAACAGATAGACCAGCTTTTACGTGAGGTGTCACATGACTGACGTTACCATGACCACCGGCCGACTGACGCTCAGGAAGCCGGCGTCCCACGATGCGCAATGGATATACGAGCTGAACAATGATCCGGTCTGGGTGCGTTTTATCGGTAATCGCGCCGTGCACTCGGTGCGTGACGCGCGCCGTTATATCGACAACACGCTTGCGCACTTCGATAAGTGGGGATACGGCCTGTGGGTGATCGAAAGATTGGATAATCGCAAACCACAAGGTATGTGTGGATTACTGAACAGGGATATTTTCACCTGCCCCGACCTTGGCTTTGCGCTGCTAAGCGATGCCAGGGGGAAAGGCTACGCACAGGAGGGCGCAGAAGCGGTACTGCACTGGGCTGGTGAGCACTTTGATTTTGATTACATTACTGCGATGGCGCACCGCGACAATAACAGTTCGCGCAAGTTATTAGGGCGTCTCGGTTTTGAACAACGCGGCACGATTTTTATGGCCAATGTTGAGCGCCAGGTGTTTTACTGGCGCGATATGGCAGAATAAAAGTAATAGCCTCAGGTCGCAGGTAATACCGTCGCCTTTTCTAACACGATGGGCTCAACAGGGCTGTTGGGCTCGCGCAGGCGCATCTGATATTCAGTTTCAACTTCCATCATTTTATCAACCACTTCCTGGCCCTCTACCACCATGCCAAAGACGGCGTAACCCCACTCTTTTCCGGGATCCAGACTCGGATTATCGTTCACATTAAAAAAGAACTGGCGGGTGGCAGAATGCGGCTCATTTTGTCGGGCCATCGCCACTGTGTACAGTTCGTTTTTCATGCCGTTACCCGACTCGTTAAAAATCTCCGGATAACTGGGTTTTTGCTCAAAGTCTTTATTATAGCCTCCCCCTTGTACCACAAAGTTAGGGACCACCCGGTGAAACAGCGTACCGTTGTAACCGTTTTTGCTGACATAGCGCAGAAAGTTGTTGGTCGTGATTGGCGCACGCCGACGGTCCAGCTCAACCACTATTTCACCCATTGAGGTTTCAAGTTTCACTCTGGGGTAGTAGTTGTCCGGCTGGACATTTGAACCATCATCTTTGTCCTTGGCCATTGTCTGGCTGGCCACAAGAATAAGTACAAAAAGTAGATAGCGAAACATAAGAGCTCCTGATTTATCGCTTTGCTGCGCTTAAAATAACGAATTTACGATTGCTTGCAAGCACTGTCACACCTTTGAACAGACGCTTAAGTGTTACGTGGTAGCCCAGATGTCGGTTTGCTACCACAATCAGGTGACCACCGCGACGAAGTATCTCTCGGCTGTCATGGAACATCTGCCAGGCAATGTGATCTGTCACTGCATTTTGCTGATGAAACGGCGGGTTGCAGAGCACCTTATCAGCGGTACCAGCTTCGCCCTGTTCCAGCAGTGTTTCAAGGCAATTATCGGCCTGGAAGCGACAGCGGGGCAGTGCATCGGGAAAGGTCGCCTCAACACTGTCACGGGCGCTTTGCAGTGCCATAAATGACTCATCAGCAAAGGTTACCCACGCCTCCGGTGCCAGCGCCAGGGCATTTAATCCCAGCACACCATTGCCACAACCTAAATCGATAACACGCTCATTATTGGTCACAGCCATGTGGTCAAGTAAAAGCCGCGCACCAATATCCAGAGACTGGCGGGAAAACACATTGGCATGATTTACCATTGTCATTGCCTGACCGTTTGACGCCGCCTGCTGCCAGATAGTGGGGTAGGGCGACGCGGGATGATTGGCCAGTGTTTTTGAGTCCGGCTCACAAAAAATCAATCGTGATTTCTTTTTCGCCAGCGAGGTGGACGTGCCCCCGATATATTTTTCGAATAGGGCCAGCACAGTACGGGTGATGTTTTTCACTTTGCCCGCAGCAATAACCATCGTTGTAGGTGTCACCAGCGAACTCAGTGTAATTAACTGCTCTTCGAGCAACGCCAGGGTGCGGGGGATTTTGATAATAACCAGCGTCGGGTAAGCGGATAACTCTGAAAGACTGGTGCACGCGGTGACAGGCTGACTCAGTGTGCCGGATGTATCAAACGTGGTCTCACAGTCATTTGCCTGCAGGTTTTTTGTCAGTGACCGGTGGGCAACCCAGGAGTCGCTGTACCACACCGGCTTGATGGCATCTGGTGCACAGGCATACCATGTGCCCAGTGCGCCGAAATCGTCGTTGAGTATGATACACTTTGACGTATCCAGGTCGGTCTGGTTTGCATTGATGTGTTCGATAATTAACTCATCAGCGCTGTCCCAGGCTTGCAGGCTTTTATGCTGATGCTTTTCTGGATACCTGGCCAGATATAACTGACGTTCCAGCAGTGAAAAAGTGGTATTCATAACTTTTGTTCAGTTGAGGTGGAAAGACGCATGCAACCTGATTTATTTGATAACAGCAGCGCCGTACAGCCACAAATTTTACCCCTACCCGATGCAGATGTGACCTACTACCCCGGCTGGTTATCAGCCGATGAAGCGTCACGTATCAAGCAACAGCTGGAAGGTGAATTAGAATGGCATCAGGATACCATCAAAATCTATGGCAAGCTGGTAAAAATTCCCCGGTTGCAAGCCTGGCACGGTGATCCCGATGCACAGTATAGTTATTCCGGCCTGTCGATGACCCCGGCGCCCTGGACCAACACGCTAAGGGATTTGCGTCGACAACTGACGGCGCATTGTCAGGCGTCGTTTAATAGTGTTCTGGCCAACTGGTATCGCAATGGGCAGGATAGCATGGGCATGCATGCCGATGATGAGCCCGAACTGGGCAGTGAGCCTGTTATTGCCTCGCTCACACTGGGGCACGCACGGCCATTCGTTTTTATGCACAAGCGGTCAAAACGAAAAAGCAAAGTGATGCTGGAGCATGGCAGCTTGCTCGTTATGAAGGGTACAACCCAGCAATGTTACCAGCATGGCATAGCGAAGACCGCGCGTAAAATCGATGATAGAATTAATCTGACCTATCGGTATATTTACGCTTCCGAGCAGCCCAACAACGCATAAGCAGGTGTACAGACATGCAAGTAAAATCCTATATTGAGCAGCAGCTTAACGCGCACCTGACCCCGGCCTTTCTCGAGGTGCAGGATGAAAGCCATATGCATAATGTCCCCGAAGGCGCGCAGAGTCACTTTAAAGTTACCGTTGTCAGCGAGCAGTTTGAGGGTAGCCGGCTGATTGGCCGTCACCGTCAGGTGAATACGCTGCTGGCAGAAGCGCTTGAAGGGCCGGTGCACGCATTAGCGTTGCATACCTATACGCCAGCAGAATGGGAAAAACGGGGCGGCGTAATCAATGTTTCACCCCAGTGTCGCGGCGGTGATAAATCTATCTGACTCAGTCATGATGAGATAATGCAAAAGCATTCGCATCGTTTTGCTTTTCCTGACCGTCGTTATCATTGCACCAGTCAGTGAAGAGGTCATCTTCAGAGGCGTCGCTTTTTACCGGCTCAAAGAAACACGTATAGGTGTGACTGGCGCTATCATCATTCCCAGCGTGTTATTTTCACTTATTCACTTACAATATGAGCAGCCAATCATATTTGTCATACTGTTTTTAGCGGCGGTGATGTTCGGTGTTATTCGGCATATCACCGGTAACCTCTGGTATTGCATTGTTAGCCACATGCTGATGAACCTGATCGTATTTATCCAGTGTATTTTGCTTCTATAGGTGTAGTTACATTTTGCAGTGGCGGCGGGCGTTTAAAGTAGGTTGGCAGAAGCAAGTGCCGAGAATGCCAGCGCAGTCACAGGTAATGAAACGATGGTAGTCAGTGCGATAATACTGGCTGCAAGTCTCGGATCACCGCCAAGATTACGGGCCATGATATAACTGGCAGCAGCGGTGGGTGCAATACTCAACAACATGACGATACCCAGTTCCATATGCCTGAAGCCCACCCAGTACGCGCAACCCGTCAAAAAAAGCGGGTAAAGTAAGCACTTGCTTACCGTGGCGATAATAAGGTTTCTGCTATCACCGGAGAACGACCGGAATTCCAGCGTGGCGCCAGTACAAATGAGCGCCAGCGGCAAGGTCAGCTGAGCAAAATATTCGCCGGTGGATTCAATAAAATCGGGCAAAGACACTTTAAAATAAGAAAGTGGCAGCGCACAGGCGATGGCAACAATGAGCGGATTAGTCAGAATGCCGCGGATATGCTGTGACACTGAACGTTCACCATCAAGATAAAAATTAAGCACAAAGACCGAAAGAATATTAAACAGGACGGTAACGCCGCCTAAGTAAACCGATGCCACGGCTAGCCCCTGCGAACCATAGGTATTGGCACAGTAGGCCAGCCCGATGATCCCCATGTTTGCTCTGAACCCACCCTGAATCACTACGCCGCGCGCATTTTCAGGCGTGACGAAGAAATGGCTGAACGCCATAAGCGCCAGAAAATAGGTGAAGGTGCATACGATACCCAACACAATGAGGTGGGGGTTTGCAGCTTTTGAAAAGTCGGCGGTGGCTATTGCCAGGAACAATAAGGCAGGTAATGCCAGGTTAAAGACAAGTTTTGAACCTGTTTCGATAAATGTATCGTTGAGCATGCCACGCCGATAAAGCAGGTAGCCCATCATCAGTAGCACCAGAACAGGGCCCAGCGTATTGGTTATAAATCCGTACATAATGAGGTAAACAGGAAAAAAAACGTAGTCTATCAGATAGAAGGTGACGATGGGCTAATCTCTGACGCGGGATAGGCAGTATTCATTGATAACGGAATGAACAAGTTTGCGGTGCCTATGTCTCACAGTATGTATTTTAAAAAGCCGAGTAACCAGCAGTTATTCTGGACAGCTACACTATCTTTGGTCCTGTTTGGTCTGCTGGCTGTCTGGGTAACCATGGATCATACCCCTGCCATTGATACTATCATTATCAAAGGCCTGCGTGTTGACGGCAATCTTGCAGATCCGCTGGGCCCGGGCTGGCTCGAGGAAGGCATGCGGGACATCACTGCGCTAGGCAGCAACTGGGTGCTGCTTTATCTGACTGGCCTTGGGGCGTTATTATTATACCTGGTGGGTCGCACAAAGCTGGCGGTGCAAATGGTGGTGGGGATATTGCTGGCGCTGGCCGTCACCTTTGCCCTGAAACATGGTTTTACACGCCCACGTCCGGATCTTGTGGGACACGGGACCCGGGTTTTTACCAGCAGCTTCCCGTCTGCGCACGCTATGATGTCAGCGATTACTTACTTCACACTGGCGGCTGCCAGTTTGTGTGTGACCAGTTTAAGAAAGGTGCGACGTCTGTTTTTCATCGTGGCGGGCATCACCACACTGTTCATCGGCTTTAGCCGCGTCTATCTGGGAGTACACTGGCCCACTGATATTCTGGCGGGCTGGTTAGGCGCCACAGTGTGGGTCGTTATCTGGTATCGCATTGCTGTACAAAATAATAAGGCTGAGAAAAGTTAACGGCAGGCGAGTGCAGTCCGCTATCGAACCGCACGTAAGAACCAGCCAACAAAAATCGAAATCAACAGGCCGAAAAAGGACACCAGGCCCGTGACCAATAGCAAAGAATCAGTGATGTCTGCGCTTTGTCCGGTTTCTTCACTGACCAGTAACCCTGAAGACTGAAAAATGAAAAGCGCAGCAATTGACAGCAGCAAGATTGTTGCCGTTGAAGTCAGTGTTGCGCGCCAGAACGCATGCGGTGCGCTCCAGTGAATTACACCGGCTACCAGTACCGACAGACCGGTTAATAAATAAGGTACCACGGGCCATCCCCTTTATTGAAAATTGTATCTGTATGCCTGATTGTGCAAACGGCAAAAACAGGCTAAAAGCGTTAGTGTGCCTTTACTGCGGACGGTATGCAATGGTCTCTGGGGCACCCGTGCGACTGATCATGTAGAAATCGGATTACCACTATACTGGCAAGATACCATCGGGCTTGCCAAAAACATCAGGTTTAACATTCTGTTAAAGGACTTTATCCACAGATGGTGATAGAATCGCCGCCCGATTTTTAACCATTCATCTCATTGGAAAGTCATGTTTGATTTGATTAATAACAAAGACAGCAATGTGAAAAATGACGTGCTATCCGGAATTACAGTTGCACTTGCACTGGTTCCCGAAGCAGTCGCTTTTGCATTTGTTGCAGGTGTGGAGCCGATGATAGGCCTTTACGCCGCATTTATGATGGGACTGATTACCTCTGCCATCGGCGGTCGGCCGGGCATGATATCAGGTGCAACGGGCGCGATGGCCGTGGTGACGGTTGCGCTGGTGGCCGAGCACGGTGTGCAGTATCTGTTTGCCGCTGTGGTCCTGGCCGGTGTACTGCAAATTCTTTGTGGTGTTTTCAGGTTAGGCAAGTTTATCCGCTTGGTCCCTTACCCGGTCATGCTGGGCTTTGTAAACGGGCTGGCAATTGTCATCTTCCTGGCCCAGTTGGGGCAATTTAAAGTGCAGAATGCTGTAGGTGAATGGCAATGGATGGAAGGCACCATGTTATACATGATGCTGGGGCTGGTAGGCCTGACCATGGCTATCATTTATCTGCTGCCTAAGCTGACCAAAGCGGTACCTGCCTCTTTGGTGGCGATTATTGTGATTACTGTACTGGTTCACAGCATGGGGCTGGAAGCTCGCACGGTTATCGACTTTGTCAGAGACTTGCTACCGGCAGATCAAAAAGCCACGGCAACACTGGCCGGTGAACTGCCTAGCTTTGCTGTACCCATGGTTCCGCTGAACTGGGAAACTGTCATGATTGTACTGCCAACCTCGGTAATTTTGTGTCTGGTTGGCCTGATTGAATCGCTACTGACACTGACCCTGATTGATGAGATGACAGATACCCGGGGCAGAGGAAACCGCGAGTGCGTCGGTCAGGGTGTCGCAAACAGCGTAAATGGCTTCTTCGGTGGTATGGGTGGTTGCGCGATGATTGGTCAGAGCATGATCAACATCAACTCCGGCGGGCGCGGACGCTTATCGGGTATAACAGCAGCACTGGTTCTGTTGGGCTTTATACTGTTTGCTGCGCCGCTGATTGAGATGATCCCTCTTGCTGCGTTGGTCGGCGTTATGTTTGTGGTGGTTATCGCAACATTCGAATGGGCATCATTCAGAATAGTACGTGGTGTGAACCGCGAAGATGCGTTTGTGCTGTTTCTGGTGACCGGAGTAACAGTAATCGCCGATCTGGCCATTGCCGTTATCGTTGGTGTTATTGTTTCTGCTCTGGTTTTTGCCTGGAAACATGCGCGACATATCGGTGCGAAAACGCATATCGATAATGATGGCTGGAAAGTTTATGAGCTGGACGGGCCGCTCTTTTTCGGCTCAATCAGCCATTTTAAAGACTTGTTTGATGTGGCTAACGATCCGCAGGATGTGGTGATTGATTTCAACAAAAGCCGTGTCTGGGACTCATCCGGTGTGGATGCGCTGGACACCCTGGCGGATAAATATGAGCAACAGGGGAAGAAGTTGCATATCCGTCATATCAGCAGTGACTGCCGTGAGCTGTTGAAAAAAGCCAATAAATTTGTAGAAATCAACGTTGTTGAAGATCCGCGATATAAAGTGGCTTCTGATCAACTGGGCTAGCTAGTGTCGATAGTCATATAAACAGCCCGCTTCGGCTTTGGTCGCAGCGGGCTTTTTTATCACTACTGTTTATTGATAATGGTTGATACAGTAATTATTCACATCGGGTAGGGGAACAGCTTGTCGGCAATATTCAGTCAATATATAAAAATCATCGGGAAAGGGCAGAAAGGAAGTCGCAGTCTGACGCAGCGTGAAGCGTACGATGCGATGAAAATGGTATTGGCAGGACAGGTTACCGGCGAACAGCGTGGTGCCTTTTTAATGTTGCTTCGCACCCGAGAGGAAACACCAGAAGAGATTGCTGGTTTTCTGCAGGCATGCAGAACGTTAATTCATCATGATGTTGCTGCGCTTGACAGCTCGCTGGATGTTGGCTGTTATGCAGGCAAGCGACGCCAGCTGCCGTGGTATCTGCTTAGTCTGGCCTGCCTGGCCGGCGCCGGATATAAGGTATTTATGCATGGCGCACATGAGCCGGGTTCCGGGCGCCTGTACGCCAGTTATGTGCTGCCCGAACTTGGTTTGCCACAGGTTATGTCTGTGGAGCAGGCCAAGCAACAGCTGCAGCAGCAAAACGCGACCTACCTTGACCTCTCCGTAGTGTTAAAGCCGCTGGATGACATTATAAAACTCAGGGAAGTTTTTGGTTTACGCTCGTGTGCGAACACGCTGGGACGATTATTAAATCCAACGCAAAGTATGTTCAGTGTTCAGGGCGTATTTCATACTGGTCTGGATGAAAAGCATGCACGCGTTAATGAACTCTTCGGTGACTACGATGCGCTGTGCTTTCGCGGCGACGGGGGAGACCCGGAGGTCAACCGGGAGCGGGATACCGTGTTGCACATCACCCGTAAAGGAGCAACCGAGAAGGTGAACTTTGCAGCGTTTAATGGCGACTGGGCCCTCAAAGAACGATACATGACGGCAGACACCATGCTGGCTGTGTGGTCAGGGGAGCAGTCCCACCGCTATGCCGGGCAGTCAATAGCAGGCACGTTAACCGCTTTGCTTATGTTGCGGGAGTCGTTGGATTTGGTGACCGCGCAACAACAGGCTGAAGCGTTGTGGGCGCAACGTGATAAAAGCGCATTGCCCTTTGCCTGACGCATTTGTGAACTGATCTTCTGCCTTACGCATCCCTTATCAAACAAAGCACGACAGAAGTGCGGTTTATCTGTCAGGCAGGTGCTCAATCATGTCTGAAAATAAGGAGAACGCGATGCAGAATATTCATTTACGCGACGGGCGATCAATCCCCCAGGTGGGCTTTGGTACAGCTGCAATCGGCGAAATGCATCAGGACGACGGGTATGTTAAAGATACTATCCTGAAGGCTATTGATGCCGGTTACCGTCATATTGATACCGCCTCTTTTTACGGTAATGAACGTAGTGTCGGGCAAGCCATAGCCGAATCCAGGCTGCAGCGCGAACAGTTTTTTATTACCACCAAAGTATGGGATACCCAGCAAGGCTATCAGTCTACGTTTAAGGCGATGGATGAGAGCCTGGAGCGACTACAGATGGACTATGTTGATCTGTATCTTGTCCACTGGCCTTATCCGGAAAAGACCAGACCCACCTGGCAGGCGATGGAAAAGCTACATGCGGAAGGTATTGCCAAATCTTTGGGTTTGTCGAATTTCAGAAAGCAGGATATTCAGCAGCTCTTTGAAATCGCTGAAATTAAGCCGGTCTATAATCAAATTGAATTACACCCGTATCTGACACAAAAGACCCTGGTTGAATACTGCGAGAGTAAGGGTATTGCGGTTTCATGCTGGTCACCTTTAGGTTCTGGTTCCTGGAGCGATGTGAAAGCGGAAGATAAACCGGTTGCGGAAAACGTGATCAAGGAGATGGCAGAGAAATATGAGGTCTCGACAGGCCAAATTATTCTGAAATGGGATATCCAGCAAGGGCGCATTGTTATTCCTAAATCGGAAAGCGATAAGCATATTGCGGCGAACCTAGCACTGGATGGCTTTACGCTTACAGATGATGAATTGCGTGCTATTGATAACCTTAACAAAGATCTTCGCTTCGGTGGCGACCCGGATAACGCGTGGCAGGAAAATCTGGAACGCCCCGTTCCCTGATTCGCCCGAACGCGATAAAAACGCCCCTTGGCAGAATTGCTCAGGGGCGTTTTTTTATCAGCGGGCCAGTAGCAACCCCCCACCAATCACAAGCCAGATGATACAGCCGGCGACCAAAATAAGATTGAGCCACTCACTCAGTGAGCGCGATTGCTTTGTGTCACCATGATCGTGTCCGTGAGACTGATGACTTTTTTTCGCCGCGCGCCAAAAGTAGATAAGTACTGCACTTAACACGATAAAGATAAGATTCAGCACGAAGCCATAATCTACTGCGAACATGTCCCGATCGCTGATACTGCCCGACGACGTTGAATCTGGCAAAAAACCCAGCAGATTAAATCCGTAATGGAGCAGCAGCGAGGTAGCAACGAGCGCAGCCAGTAGCAAGCCCAGAATATAAAGTGCCATCTTCCACCCGTAGTAACGGGCATTTATGCGTAGAACCGGATAAACAACCAGATCTGAAAAGATAAAGGCCATAACGCCGGCGAAGCTAACACCTTTGTCAAAGAGCAGTGCCGCCAGAGGAATATTTCCCATTGATCCGATAAAGGTAAAAAACGCTGCCAACGGACCGACCAGCGTTTGCAGAAGTATCTGCCAGAATGGCAAAGGCGCATCGCTGCCGGTGCCGACAAAGAGCGATTCGAAAAATGCATCGGGGACAAAAGCGGCAATAAGTCCAGCCACCGTAAAGCCGATAAGCACATCCTTCCAGATCATTTGCCATTCCATAACATATTTCATGCCGAGCTTTTGCCAGCCAGATTTGGATGTTATGAGTTCACCGAACGAGGGAGGATTGTCTCCATTGTTATCACTGTTGTCGGACAGCCGTTGCCGTACCTTCTTAATAAGCTTATCGGGCCGGGTCAGCCAAACAAACAGCCATACACTCAGAATCAGCAGGATGCCACCCACATATTCAGCAACCACGAACTGCCAGCCCAGAAAAATAGCGATGACAAACCCCAGTTCGATGACCAGGTTGGTAGAGGCCAGCAAAAACGCCATGGCAGGGATGAACCCTGCTCCCTTGGCGAACAGCGCCCGGGTGGTAGCAAGTGCCGCAAAACTACAGGAAGAGGAAATGAAGCCGAAAAATGTGCCCAGCGATACACTTTTAGGATCGCCGCCATGCATCACTTTCTGCATTTTTTCGCGGGTTACCAGCAGTTGTATCAGGCTGGAGATGACGTAACCAAGAGCGAACGCCCACAGCGCCATCCAGAAAAAGCCAAGGCTGGTGCGGGCAGCCTCAGCCCATCCATTAAGAAAACTTTCCATAGCAATACACAAGTTAAATGCAAACCAATGACTATTGCTACCCACCAGTGACTAAGCTGGTTCAGAATAATGGTTTCAGGATGCCAGCCAGCCGTTGCTCTCTGCAATATCCAATTGTTCGTTGACGTACTGCCATAGCAGTGGTGCAGCGGTTTCCAGCATCTGGTTTCTGTCCAGAACTTTTTGTTTTGTCACCTTGTGACGCGCCCAGCTTCCGCCGTTATTTTTCATATTCTGAAACAGAGGTAAAATACGATCCATCGCTTTGGCAAAACGGGCGTCGTTGGTTTCGGCGGCTTCAAATTCCAGCCACAGCGTCAGATACTGCTGACCCTGTGATTCATTAAGCAGCCCGAAAATACGTTTTGCCGCAGCCAGTTCTTTGAGTTCCTGCTCGGCATGATCCTGCTCATCGGCGAAAGCGAACATATCGCCGGCGTCGATTTCAACTAAATCGTGTAGCAGTATCATTTTGATGACACGGTCAATGTCTACCGGATGTTCGGCATAGTCTTTTAGCATCAGGGCAGTGAGCGCGACATGCCAGGAATGCTCGGCACTGTTTTCCTGACGATTGTCTTCATCGGGTAAAAGCATCTGGCGCTTCACCGCTTTAAGCTTATCCAGCTCATTGATAAATGTCAGTTGGGAGAGGGATACAGTCATTTTTCACTCCATTTTCATACCACAAACAAAAAACGCGCCCATTGGGCGCGCTTTATAAACGGTTGCCAGAATTAATCCTGCTTGCTCAACCACACGATCAACTCAACGATATCATCTTCTGACATATCGGAGGTAAACTGTGCCTGATAACGACCATTGACAATAAAGTTGGGTACACCGCGTACATACTGGCGGTAATCTTCCAATACTTTATTGTTTCTTTTCATCATGTTGTTCACGCCAAAGCTGTTAGAAAGTTTATCAAACTCAGCTTTATCAACACCGTTCACAACAAAGATATTCCGCAGATCTTTGATTCCGGTGACACTGGCGCGTTGCTTGTGGATATAATCAAAAATGGCAGCGTTCAGTGCATCTTCCTGTTTCACCGCGCGCGCCACCATCATGGCACGGGTCGCATCGTCCTGGATGCTTTGCTCGGTAAAGCCCATGAAGTTTACATGGATTTTTTTAAACTCAGTATTATCAGAAATTTTCGATTTTATTTCTTCTACCAGCGGCTCAAACTGATAGCAGTGCGGACACCAGAAAGAGAAAAACTCAAGAATCTGAGGCTGCTCGGTAGCCGCTTCATCCAGCACCCGATAGTGCTTTCCTTCTTCCCATTTCGCGTCTGCAGCGCAAGCCTGCAAAGGAAGCAAAATAGCCATAACAAAAAACAATGCGATTTTTTTCATGCAACATTTCCTTTATCCATATCTGTGGGTGAGGTTACCACAGCATTGTTACTTCGCCTAGTCGCTATCTTTTCCCCAAGGCAGGCAATTGTAAACCCTCATGCCTGCCAGGACGGTGCGGCTTTAATGGCCTTCATCTCACCCACTAACCGGATAGACTCCAGACATTGTTTGTCGTCGTATACCGGAAATGACAAAATCACTTCATCGACACCCGTTGCAGCAATGAATTCGCTGAGCTGTTGCTCAACACTATCGGGTGTGCCTTTGACAGCGTATCGTAACGTCCGGTTGATGGTTTGCACTTCTGCTTCACTCAGGTGCTGATAGATATCATCTACCGGTGCCGGCATCGGGGCGTTTGCACCGCGGCGCAAATTAGCAAACTGCTGCTGTACCGAACTGAAATGGTAATTCGCCGCATCGTCGGTATCGGCAACCACTGCCATGACACCGGCCATCACATAAGGCTTATCGAGTTGCGCAGAAGGCGAAAAGTTCATTTTGTAAATATTGATAGCATCAAATAGCGCATCCGGTGCAAAGTGAGAGGCAAACGAAAAGGGCAGTCCCAACTTTCCGGCCAGTTGTGCAGAATAGAGGCTTGAGCCCAACAAATACAAAGGAACATGGCTGCCTGCACCTGGCACCGCGAGGACCTGCGCATCACCGCTGTCATCTGATAAGTAGCGCTGTAACAACTGAATATCGGCCGGATAATCGCCGACATTTTTGTTCAGATCGCGTCGCAACGCGTTAGAGGTTGCCGGATCGGTACCAGGAGCACGACCCAGACCCAAATCAATGCGTCCCGGATAGAGCGCATCCAGCGTGCCGTATTGCTCGGCAACCACTAAGGGCGAGTGATTAGGTAGCATAACGCCGCCAGAGCCCAGACGGATTGACTGCGTCAACGCGCCGAGGTTCGCCAGCAGGGTGGACGTGGCCGCACTGGCGACGCCGCGCATACCGTGGTGTTCAGCCAGCCAAAGACGCTCAAACTGGCTGTCTTCAGCCAGAACGGCAATAGCCTGACTTTTGGCCATGGCTTGTTGCACACTTTGACTCTCACCAATATGTGCAAGATCCAGAATTGAAAAAGGAATGGGAGATGTCATGTCGCCTCCGGTAATACTGTCATTAGCTGAAACGGTGGGGGCAGACACCCGATGAAACAAGTGACAACGTCACCCTAACACGCCGGGCAGAGTGTATGGCCCGACAAATGACATCAATTCAGACCGGCGAAGAGGACTGCGCCATGCGCGGTGCAAGTTGGGCAGCTTTGGGTGTCATCGTGCCTGCTATATCATAGCTGTTACGTTCAATGAATTGCCATGCATTATTGTGCTGGCTGAATGTAAATACCGTTAGCCGAAATGCATCTTCTATTTCGATTAGCACGTTTTCGTCCACATCGATATAACCGTAGCCGATGGTCTCATCGCTGAATGTAACTTTCACATACCCTTCGTCAGAAATCGTATCGATTTCCTGCACGCGCCGTTCAAACTTCTCACAAAACAATGACAGCACGGTAGTCACTTCCTGATTCAATAGTGCAGGGCGCTCAGAAAGATTATTCAAATGGGCCAGTAAGCGTTTCATAATTTTACCTCCGGTAATCGGATGGATATTACTTGCTGACTAGACAAGCGCGAATAGCGCAAAATTACCGATGCGTCTGATGCACATCTTCATATATGGCTGCAGTGAAACGATAACATATCTGTGTTTACATTTCAGGGGGCAGTGACCGCACCAGGCGTCGCATTTAACGACAAGAAACAGTGCCAACACCTCAATGGCAGTGAATTTGGAGTCTCTAGCGAGGCAAACTCGATGAATTAACAGATAGATGAATTTCTTCTATTTATAAACATCCGTAGCCACCTGGCTGGGGGATGCCAACTGTGTGGAAGGGAAGCGGACCACCTTGTTTCGGCCGGATTGTTTGGCATTGTAAAGTGCAGCATCAGCCTGGTTGATCAACGATTGCGGTGAGGTAGCACTATCGCTGTCAGACAGACCAATACTGACGGTCACCCGGTCAAAGTCTGCACAAGCCGAGAACTCGATATTAAGAGTGCTGATAGCACGCATAACCCGAAAGGCGGCCGTGATGGCCCTTTTACCCTGATGTCCGGGTAAAATAATGGCAAATTCTTCGCCGCCGTAACGTGCAGCCAGTCCGTTCAGGCTACTGGCAACATCGTCCAGCACACTGGCGATAGCCTGAAGCACTTCGTCGCCAGCCTGATGGCCGTAGCTGTCGTTATACTGTTTGAACGAGTCAACATCAATAATCAACAAACTGAGGCCATGATCGGTTATGTTTCGCCACTGCAAGTTAAGCGTCTCATCAAAGTGACGACGATTGGCAATGTGGGTGAGTCCATCCAGATTCACCAGCACTTTAAGCCGTGCGTTAGCCTGCAGTAGTTCCTGCTGCACCCGATGCAGGGATTGTCGTGTACTGATACTGGCAAGTGTTTCACTGACCATTTCACCGATGAGCTTCATTGACTTGATTTCATGATCCGTCCAACAATGCGTCCCGGTCAGAAAATCGCAGCCAATAAACCCGAACAGTTCACCGTTGACGTGAACAGCCACGCACAACACGGCGCGGATCCCTTCTCGCTGAAACTCTGCCTTTTCAAGCGCAGCACTGGCCGGAAGCTGGTTTACATCACTGACCACAAACGCGTGGTCCTGTTTAATGACGGTATTGAAATATGGTAACTGTTCTGCGACCGGTACGTGCTGCAGATCTTCTTTAAAGGGGGTAACGCCCTCTTCGACCCATTCATGGGTATTATCCATCAGTAAATTATCGTCAGAAAAGCAAAACAGGTAGCAGCGCTGGGCTTTTAAATACGCGCCAAACGTACCAAGACTTTGCTCAATAAGAGCGTCTGCCTCACTTGCTTTGACATTAATCAGTCGGGTAGAAATGGACGAAAGCATCATGCTGAAAGAAAGTTTTTCCTGCCAGTCTGACTGGCGGTGACGGGTCTGATCATGCTGCTCAAAGCTAATGTCTGTGATGATCCAGCGGGTACTTCTGTCATCGACAGTTTTGCTCTGCAACCGCGTGTAAAAGCGCTGGTCACCGGATTGCAGCACAACGTGCTGACATAAAGAGCCGGCACCCTGGGACAATGTAAGCGGTGAAGCATCACCGGTGAGCTCAACACCTGTCCGGGAACAATAGAACCGGACCGGGCAGGCCGCCTCATCTGAAAATGTGACCTGCGTCAGCTTCAGATGTTGAGCCAGCGTGTCAGACAGGTAAACCGTGCTGCTGTTGTGCTGTTTGTAAATCAAACAGGAGGGCAACTGTTGTAAAAGATTTTTATAATTATTCGTCATTTGGCCCGATAACCCCGTGCCAACGTCCATTGCAGGCATAGCGGATTTATTTTTTATAACTTCACACTATAGTCAGGAATTTCGGTTTATGACAAAAAAACGGGAATATTCTTTATTAATGCGTATTCCCGTTTATAGGTGGGGGAGTTAGCCTTGCCAGGTAACCGACAACACAGCGCGCCGCTCGCGGGCTGAAAAGCCGACAATATCCTGGTATTCCTCATCCAGCAGATTATCAACGCGCAGGGCGGCTGACCAATGCGCGTTAGCCTGATAATTCAGACTCAAATCAACCAGCGTATAGGCTGACAGAGCAACACGCTGTGCCGGCTGTGGGTAGGGCGGATAATAAATATCTTCCCGGCTGCCGGTATAAGCTGCTTTGGCATAAAAAGACAGGTTAGCAACAGGCAGCGGAGCAAGCACACTTACCGACGCCTGATGATTCGCCCTGCGCAGTTCATTAATACCATCTTCCTCACTGTTAACGTAGCTATAACCTGTACGTACCGTGACATCGTTTTGCTGATAGGTTAGTTCAGCCTCAACGCCTTCACGTTCACTCTCGGTGTCTTTATTTTTTGCAGTAGTGATAAAGGTTTCAGGATCATATACATAGCCATTGATTTCATCTTCCAGCTGCGTTGAGAAGATACTCAGCTGACCCTGCAGCGCTGACGTAAAGGTGGCCCGTGCGCCGGCTTCCCACTGCTGACTGGTTTCAGGCTGCAGATCAGGGTTACCCGTAAATGTCTGTGGATAATAGCCAAAGCGCTCGGTAAACGACGGAGTTTTCACCGCCTGACTGACACTGGCAAATACAGCATAACGCTCAGTAACCGGCCAGTTTACGCCCGCCCGATAACTCACCGCATCGTCAAATTCTGAATTGTCATCAAACCGGGCAGAAAGTGATACCAAAACATTGCCTGCAAGCTGTGTGGCTGTCTCTCCAAACACACTCATTGTATGGTCCTGCTGCTCCTGATTCGGGTCGCCAAAATTTACGATACCGCGCTGTCTGAACTGGCGTGTCAGGTATTCCAGCCCGCCGGCAAGCTGCCAGTCACCAATATCGTAGCGATTGAGCCAGGTCAGTTGAAAGCGCTCTCCGGTTGTGCCGCCATCAAAACGACCGCTGGCCGTACTGTTATTTTCATCTTTACGGTAGCTACCGGTCAGTGTGCTGCTGTAAGCCGTATCCTGTGGAGCAAAGTCCCATCCGACCAGCGCATTAATTTGCTTGCCGTCAGTGACATTATCCGCATCAACCGGCAGCCCGGTCACAATGCTGTCAATGGCATCGAAGTCACTGGCATAATCAACCAGGCGAAGATTGGCTGAAAAACGGTGTTGTGAATTTGCCTGCCAACGCAAAGCACCGCCTGTGGCGATATTCCGGTAACCGTCATCTTCATTCCCTGTCAGGGCAATATTATCGCCAGTGGTATTTAGCCAGTTTGCATAGGCATTATAAGACACCGACTTCTGCGTGCCGCTGGCCGATGCTGACGCGGAAGTTGTTCCCTGTGTGCCGACACCCGCTTCAACACGCACATTATCTTTTTGTCCTGCGCCAGCGATAGTGGTGATGTTTAATACACCGGCCACGGCGCCGCTTCCCCACAGCGCGCTTTGTGCGCCACGCAGCAATTCGATGCGGGCAATGTTGGCGGTGGTCAGATGCGCCAGATCAATGGTACTGCCCTGGCCAATGTCGTTGGCAATGACACCATCAATCACCACCAGTAAGTGATTTGTTTCGCTACCGCGTAAGCGTATTTCGGTGAGCGCACCGGTACTGCCGGATTGCGAAATAGTCACTCCGGGCAATGCACGTAGTAAATCGGTAATCTGCAGGGCGCCAGACCCCTCAATTTCTTGCTGATCAATGACGGTGGAAACTGCGGCAAGCTCTGAGCGACCCAGGGCAAGCCGTGAACCGGTTACCGTCAGGGTCTCTGCATCGTTGGGAAATGACACCGCAAATGCCGGTGAAAAAATGCCGGACAACGCGAATGCCGCCGACAACGAGGTCAGTGTAAAAAATTGGTTTTTCATGAAATGATTCCATAACAGCACTCCGCCCGAGTGCAGCTGATAGGAAAAGCTGATGTACTTGTCAGCCGCGTATCAGGCCGGTATCCGGGCTGGCTCGCTTCGTCGTATCGAAGTCATTTACGTCTTCCCATGAGTGCTCACAGTGACGTATAGCATTTGCTAATGTAAATGAAGATCTGAGATCTGAGCTTACCGTTGCGGGGGCAGCGTCAGCTTTTCACTGACTTCCCGTTTAACTTGTAATAAAAACAGGCACCTGAATAGCGCCGGAGTATACGTGATAGCAGGCACAAAACAAACCACCGTTATCCGGCTAAATGGGAGATAACGATATACCGTCCGGCCTTTCCTGCCGTAACCAGCACCACAAACCAGGCAAGACGGATGCGAAGTATGCCGGCAATAAAGGTTAAGGGGTCGCCGATCACAGGCACCCATGCCAGACACAGACTCCATCTGCCCCACAGGCGAAACTGGTTTTCGGCTTTGACAAGGCGATGTTCTGAAACGTTGGTAATGCGCATGATACCGGCCCGGCCATAGCGACGACCGAGCCAGTAATTCACCATTGAGCCGCCGACGTTACCCGCCGTGGCGGTAATAATGAGAGGGACGACGGGGTAATCAGCGTAAAGCAGAGCAAGTAATACCGCTTCAGAGCCTAGCGGCAGAAGGGTCGCAGCCAGAAAGGCGCTGACAAACATGCCGACCAGCCCGGCTTGTGCTAACATTGCTGTTACATGCCTAGTGTCAGCGGCGGCTCCTGCAGGGCGGACATTTGCTCTTTTAACGCCAGAATCTGGCCTTCCCAGTATTTATCGTCGGCAAACCATGGGAACGCCCGGGGAAACGCAGGGTCCTGCCAGCGCCGCGACAGCCAGGCCATATAGTGAATCATCCGCATAGCGCGCAGCGGTTCAATCAATGCCAGTTCACGCTTGTCCAGCGAATGAAATTCTTCATAAGCTTCAGCCAGGATATCTAACTGCAACAACTGCTGCTGACGATCGCCGCTGAGCATCATCCATAAATCTTGTATGGCAGGCCCGCTGCGACAGTCATCCAAATCCACAAACATGGGGCCGTCGCGCCACAGAATATTGCCCGGATGACAATCACCGTGCAGCCTGATTTCACTGACAGGACGATAATGTTTTTTGGTCAGGTCAATAAGCGGCTCGGCAATTGCAAAAAACGCTGATTTGAGATGCTCAGGCAACAGCGCGCTTTGCTGCAATTCGCGATAAGGCATGTCCAAAAATGACTCGGTGCAGATAGCCGGGCGATGCGTAAAGGTTTCTGTCTGGCTGACCCGGTGCATCCGTCCGATGAAGCGGCCCATCCACTCAAGCTGATCAAGATTATCAATTTCAAACTGGCGTCCGCCTACAGAAGGGAAGACGGTAAACCGGAACCCTTGATACGTATGCAATGTTTGATTATCAATTTTTAGCGGTGCTACCAGCGGTATCTCCGCATCGCTAACCTGCCAGGAAAAGTCATGCTCTTCTTGTATCTGTGCGTTGGTCCAGCGGTCCGGGCGATAGAATTTAACCACCAGCCGGCGACCATCGTCAGCCTGAAACTGGTATACGCGATTTTCATAACTGTTTAGCGCAAGCAGTCCGGATTGTGGGTAAATGCCGCAAGCCTCAAGTGCATCAAGCACCACATCAGGCGTCAGGCCGGTAAAGGTGAAATCGGTCATACATCCCTATTGGTATAAAAATTTAGAAGGCTCTGTAACCTGGATCATTTCGCCCTGCGAAGTGGTCGTAGACACCTTGAATTGGATTTCTGTGACGGCATCTTCCAGATTATAGGCATCGGTGGCAACCGAAATCGGTAATGTCGCCACCTCACCTCCCCCGACGGTGACGGTATTGCTGCCGATAAGCTCATGCGATGGCAGACCCTGAACATCGATGGTGTAAGTCAGTGATTGCTGTGATTTATTCAACACTTTCAATGTGTAAACGTTTTCGATGAGTCCTTCGTTGGTTTCACGATACAGCGAGTTACGGTCCCGGATGATATCTACCTCAAGCGGTACCCGATAGATGATGTTTGCGGCAAATACCGCAAGCATTATCAGCAAAACCACGAAGTAGCCAATCAACTTGGGTCTGAAAACCCGGGTGGTACCACCGGCCAGTGCGTCTTCCGACGTAAAGCGAATCAGCCCCTTAGGATAATTCATTTTATCCATAACCCCGTTACAGGCATCGACACAGGCCCCACAGTTAATGCACTCATACTGCAGGCCATTTCGAATATCGATACCGGTAGGGCAAACCTGCACACACAGGTGGCAGTCAATACAGTCACCGAGCCCTTTTTCGCTTAGCGCGTCATGAGGAATCTTGCGGGGGCGGGGACCCCTGGCCTCGCCACGGCGTGCATCATAAGCCACTGTAATCGTGTCGCGGTCAAACATCGCTGACTGGAAACGCGCATACGGACAGATGTGCGTACACATGATTTCTCTCATGTATCCGGCATTCCCCCAGGTGCACACGGCAAAAAACAGAATCGAGAATGTCGCCCAGAAACTGGTCTGAAAGGTGAAAAAGTCAATGAACAACTGCCGCACCGGTGTGAAATAACCCACGAATAATAAGCCGGTGAGAATAGCCACTGTCCACCAGCAAACCTGCTTGAGGGTTTTGCGCCAGAATTTATCCCAGTCCATAGGGCGTTCGTCCAGCTTTATGCGCTTGTTACGATTACCCTCTATTTTTTCTTCAAACCAGGTGTAGATGTAGACCCAGGTTGTCTGCGGACACATAAAGCCACACCATACGCGGCCTGCAAAAGTAGTAACAAAAAACAGGGCAAAGGCCGAGATAATAAACAGGTAAGCCAGCAGGGTCAGATCCTGGGGCCACAGCGTGAGCGAGAAAAGCGTAAATCGCTGCTCACTGATATCCAGTAATATCGCCTGTTGGCCGTTATACTGAATGAACGGCAGTATCGCGAATAACGCCAGAAAAAACAGACCAAAAAAGCGACGAAAGGTTTCAAGCGGCCCTTTTACAGCGCGAACATAGATACGACTGCGAGAAGGATGGCGTTTTTTGGTGGTACGGCGGGGCTGGTGGACTTCCACCTTGGACACATTTTTTACCGGAATACGTTCGCTCATGCAAAACCCTTTTGCGTAGGATAGCGCCCTTATCATAACAGCGTTTAATCATAATAGTTTAATGCAGATCAAATAATCCGTGTGCACAGGGCAGTGCGCATTGCACAGGAGTTCGGGGGAGGACTTGTGAGCCTGGAGGTGCCATGCCCAGATGTTCAGAATTTATATATAAGTATAAAAATACCTATTTTTTCTGCTGCAATTGTGAACTAACCTTTCACGCATACAGGAGGAATAGATAATCTTATGATTCGTAAGTTACTGGTCTTTATTGAAATAGCCGCGTTAGTGATTGTATTGCGCATGCCGATAGTGCAGGATTTTCTCTCCAGCGCACAGCAGACGGTTACGCACTGGCTTATCACGATAGAAGCGTTGCCTGATAAAGTCGCACTGCACGATCTTCGAGAACAGTCAGACGGCCTGTATGCGTCCATGCGCCCTTTCCAGCAAGACTATTTTGATTCTGTCACGTCGAGTCGTCAGAATGTTAAACACTTTCACGAAACGTATTGTTTAAAAGACGATAAAAACCCGTTTATCAGTGGTGATAAACGTCATCAGTTTTGCACTTATCTTTCTGAATCTCCGTTATTGGCGAAACGATAAACGTATTCATCTTCTGTTAAGTTTCGCCAGCATACTCTTACCTGACACGCATTGTGGCAATACGATGGTTAGTATTAAATTATGACCATTAAATGAACTTGCCATGATGAGCGCGCTCTAACATCCAGACGTAATCATTCATGTGTCAATCTGTGTGAGGTATCCACAATGGCAAAGTTTGCTGTGGCAGTGCTGAGTATTGCCGGGCTGTATGCTGGGTCTGCCAGCGCGGCCGCTGAAGTAAGTGTGACCTGGCAGGAGCCTGAATCTTATCAGGACATCCGCCCCTCCAATCAATCCCGCACCTCCTTTCGCGAGATGGTTTTCAAAGACATGGAAGCGTATATCACCGAACTGGCTGAAACATTACCTGACGGTCAGAAACTTTCCATGACGGTGACTGACCTGGATTTAGCTGGTGAAGTCTGGCCTGCCAGCTTTCTTGGTGGCGTGGGCGGTGCCGATATCCGATTGGTTAAACCGCTGTATATTCCCCGCATGCATTTTAGTTACACGCTGACAGATGCAACCGGTAAAACATTGCAAAGTGCAGATGTGAAATTAAAAGATATGGCCTTTATGGACCGGGGTTCACGTATTAACCGGCGCTCGGAAAATCTTACTTATGAAAAAGCCATGATTAAAGATTGGTTTGAAAAGACGCTGGAACAGACCGCAGCGACGCCACGATAAAAAAATCATGGGCGTTATCGACGGCAGTCAGGTAGCTGATTGCCGCATAAACACTTGGTTGGTGGTTGATCTTTACATCTTCAGGGTCAAATTTCCGTCACAAATTGTCGGTTTTCTGTCACTTTTCTGTAGCAAATCCCTTATAGTCTTCCTGCACCGAAGGACAGTTTTTAAATAAAAAGCAGGAACGACAAAAATGAAAAAATCTACCCTGCTGCCCCTGGCATTGTGTTTATCAACGCCGGTCAGCGCTGATGTGCTGATTTCGCAATATGTTGAAGGAAGCAGCTATAACAAAGCTCTCGAGCTTTATAACTCGACATCTGAACCGCTCTCCCTGGATGGCTACACGCTCTCTGTTTATTCTAACGGGCAGACCGATGCCAGCGCTATCATAACGCTGGAAGGCACGGTCGAGGCCAATGCTACCTGGGTCATTGCTGATAACCGCAGTGACCCAGCGTTGAGTCAGCTGGCACAGCAATTAACCTCACAAAACTTATTTAATGGCGACGATGCGGTTGTACTGACCAAAGACGGCGTGGTGGTAGACAGCCTGGGTCAGGTTGGTTTTCGCCCCGACCCGCAGTGGGGCACCAGTCCGGTCAGCACGAAAGACAACACGCTGGTGCGTAAACCGACGGTGTTAACCGGTGATACCAATCCGTTTGATGTGTTTGTACCGGCGCAGGAATATACTGGTCTGCCCCAGGATGATTTCACCGGACTGGGTGAGCATACCTTGTCAGATAATGCTGACACGGGCGACAGTGATGGTATCCCTGAAGGTGTCTGTACCAACTGCCCGGCACTGGACAAAGTCGCTGATGCTGCTTCCTTTGATGCGTCAGTCTATTATGCTGCTGTTCAGTCACAAATTGACGCAGGTTATGACGTCGCGACCATTCGCGCCACACTAAGTGATGTGATTGCCACCGATCAGCGCCAGCTTACCTATTCGCAAGTCTGGTCAGCGCTGACTGCCACCGACCAGGATCCGGCCAACCCGGATAATATTATTTTGTTTTACTCTAACCGCTCACTGGCCAAAGCCTCAAACGGTTCAGGCGCGGCATCAACCAATCCGGATAACTGGAACCGTGAGCATAGCTGGCCCAAAAGTCATGGTTTCAGCAGCAGTGCGACAGAAGCCTATACGGATATTCAGCATCTGAGACCGACTGATATCTCCGTAAACGCCAGTCGTGGCAACCTTGATTTTGACTTCTCTGACTCGCCGTTAGCCGAGGCGCCGGACAATCGCATTGATGGCGATTCGTTCGAGCCGCGCGATGACATTAAAGGCGATGTTGCTCGAATGATGATGTACATGGATGTGCGTTATGAAGGCATGGGTAATGACATTACCCCAGACCTGTCGCTTGTCAATCGCATCACTGATTCAGGCAGCCCGGAGCTGGGCAAGCTGTGTACGCTGGTTGAGTGGCATAATGCTGATCCGGTAGATACCCGTGAGCAAACACGCCAGCAGGCCATTTATGAGTATCAGGGCAATCGCAACCCGTTTGTGGATAATCCGGACTGGGTAAGCATGTTCTATGATACAGACAGCTGTGATGACACCACGCCTACTGAGCCGGAAGACCCGGTTGAGCCGGAGCTGCCAACCGCAGCACCACTGGTGCTTAGCGCTGTGTTCGACGGCCCGCTTAGTGGCGGCGTACCCAAAGGCATTGAGCTGTATGTTGCCCAGGATATCGCTGATTTAAGCGTATGCGGCGTAGGTTCGGCCAATAACGGTAATGGCTCATCGGGTGAAGAATTTGTTTTTCCTTCTGTTTCAGCAAACGCAGGTGACTATCTGTATATTGCCAGTGAAAGCACCGGCTTCACGAACTTCTTCGGATTCGCCCCTGATTACACCAGCGGTGCAATGTCGATAAACGGCGACGATGCCATTGAAGTTTTCTGTAACGGTGATCGCATTGACCTTTATGGTGAGACCGATGTTGATGGCAGTGGACAGGTTTGGGAATATGCCGACAGCTTCGCGTATCGTACAGCCGGTGTACCTGATGGTGAGTTCAGTGCCGATGACTGGATGATTCCCGGCAAAGATACGCTGGATGGCCAGGCCGATAATGCCACCGCGGTGACACCTATTCCGGTAGGCACCTATAGCCTGAGTCCGGCGCAGCCGTTCTTTTCAGAGTACGTGGAAGGCGGTAGTTACAACAAGGCGCTGGAAATTGTGAACCTGGGTTCTGCAACTCTTTCCTTGTCTGATTATGCGGTACAGATATTCGCCAATGGTAGTGAAAACGGAAACTCTCCGATCACCTTAAGCGGCGACCTGGCACCAGGCGATGTGTTTGTACTGGCTAATAACCAGTCTGATGCGCCGGTTACCAGTGTGGCCGACATGCTGACCTCACAGGTTAGCTTTAACGGTGATGATGCGGTGGTATTGCTGCATAATGGCGAAATTATTGATGCTATTGGCCAGATCGGTGTCAGAACCGAGTGGGGCAGTGGCGATACCAGCACGAAAGACAACACGCTTCGCCGCAAATCCTCTGTCAGCGCTGGCGATGCTAATGCCTTTGATGCGTTTGATCCTGCCGAGCAATGGGACGGCTTTGCCAAAAATACCTTCGACGGACTGGGGCAATACGGTAACGGCGATAATGGCGGTGACCCTGAACAGCCTTCGGCCTGCTACACGCCTGCTACCCTGATTCATGATGTACAGGGCGACAGCTTTGCCTCACCGCTGGCGGGGCAGACTGTCGAGGTGGAAGCCGTGATCACTCACATCACACCGGATCTCAGTGGGTTCTTCATTCAGGAAGAAGATCAGGATGCTGATAACAATCCGGCGACCTCTGAAGGGGTATTTGTTTATTCGCCCGGTGATAACAGTGCATTGACGGCCGGGGATGTGGTGCGCTTTACCGCCAGTGTTTCTGAGCGTTATGGCCGTACACAGCTCAGCGTACAGTCAATTCCTCAGGTATGTGGTACCGACAGTGTGTCTGCGGTATCACTGTCTCTGCCGGTCAACGATGACGCCGACCTTGAAGCGGTTGAAGGTATGCTTGTTACCAACCAGTCTGACTGGGTGATAAACAACGTGTATAGCTACAGTCAGTATGGTGAGGTGACGGTATCTTCTAAGCGCTTGTACATCCCGACTCAGCTTTTTGCGCCTGATTCTGACCAGGCCAGTGCACTGGCAGCAGCAAATGCGCGCGATATGCTGATCATTGATGATAATGCCGATGGCAGCGGTAACTCACAGTATCTGCTTGGCGCCGGAGGCATCGACCCCTACAACCCGATTCGTTTGGGCGATAAGGTGTCGCAGGTAGTAGGAGTGATGGATTACGGGTTTTCAAATTATCGTGTGCGTCCACTTGGTTTAGTGGATGTTATAAAAGAAAACGCCCGTACTGATGAGCCAGCACTTATTGAAGGCAACCTGACACTGGCCAGCTTTAATGTACTGAACCTGTTTAATGGTAATGGTCAGGGAGAGGGCTTCCCGACATCTCGCGGTGCCGATACCGAGGCAGAGTATGAGCGTCAGCTGGAGAAAATTGTCAGCGCCATGACAGAGCTGGATGCTGATGCCATCGGCCTGATGGAAATTGAAAACGACGGTTTTGGTCCGCTAAGCATGATTGCACAGCTGACCGATGCGCTGAATCAGCAGATGGGTGAGGACGTCTATGCTTTTGTTGATGCCGGTGTAGACACCATTGGTACCGACGACATCACCACCGGACTGCTTTATCGCAAAGATCGGGTAGCGCCGGTTGGCAGCGCAAAAATTCTGACGCCGCAACACAGCATCAGCGATGAAAACGGCCCGCTGTTTAGCGATAGAAACAGACCGGCACTGACCCAGCGCTTTGCCCATAAAGACACCAACCGTGAATTTGTTATCAGTGTTAATCACCTGAAATCAAAAGGCTCTTCATGTGGCGCCGGTGATGACGATCCGCTTGCCGGGAACTGCGATGTAACGCGTACGCGTGCCGCTATTGCGCTCAATACCTGGCTGGAAGCGCAGTATGCGGATGTGTCAAAAGTCATTATGGGTGATATGAATGCCTACGCGCAGGAAAACCCAATCACTTACCTGACCAGCTCAGGCTATATCAATACGCTGGAACAGGTAAATGGCAAACAGGTCTATACGTATACCTTCCGTGGCGAGTCCGGTACGCTGGATTATCAGTTAGTGAGCGGGCCTATGAAAGATGCATTAACTGACGCAACAGCATGGCACATTAATGCTGATGAAATGCCGGCAGTAGATTACAACAGTGAGTATAAGCCGGATGCCTGGCTTAACACGCTGCTGTATCGTGCCTCTGACCATGATCCTGTTGTGACCAGTTTTAATCTGACATTGCTGGGCGATATGGACGGCGACAACGATGTCGATACGTCTGACTTCCGTTTGTTCATCAAGGCTGTGCTATTTAAGCAGTCTGTCGACCCGGAACTGGACCTGAATAATGACGGGCGTGTGAACAATAAAGACATACGCTTCTTCCGCGACCTGTGCACCCGTAAAGGCTGTAAGCGTGAAGATCGCGGACGTGGACCTGCAAAGGTCAGTAATTTGCGTTCATTGTTTAACTAAACACGCGTGACCTTTTAAAAACCAGGCTTCGGCCTGGTTTTTTTTATGTCAGACAATCTGTCTGGCTATTGCGGTCGTTAAATTATGATCCTCGTATATGTTAACTGCTTAATATTAAAACTGTATTTACGTTGTCTCACTGCTATGCTTTGACAATCACAATGAAGAGGAAAGCTATGCGATATTTCACACTTGCACTGGGTGTACTCGCCTTTACCGCCCATGCCGAAGACATCTCAGTAAAATCGCCGGATGGCGATTTGGTACTGACATTTTCTGATGAAAACGAACTGGCTGAATATTCACTGACGTTTAAAGGCAAAAAGTTAATTGATGCCAGCAAGCTGGGTTTCACCTTTGAACAGGCCCAGCCAATGTATCGTGACTTTTCAGTTAAAGAAGTCAGTCGTGACAAACACAACGATTCCTGGGAACAGCCCTGGGGTGAACAGCGCATTATCGAAAACACGTATAATGAACTGGCTGTTGAGTTTACACATACTGATGATGCGCAGCGCAAGTTTGTGGTTCGTGCTCGTGTTTTTGATGATGGCATCGGCTTTCGTTATGAAGTCCCCGGCAGCGGTCAGCGCAATATCACGCGCGAGCTGACGCAATTCCACCTGACCAATCCGGACGCCGCAACGGCTTACTGGATCCCCGGACAGGGCCGTGAGCGCTATGAGTATCTTTACCGTGAAACGCCTTTGCAGGACGTTGACCTGGCGCACACACCCTTCACCGTTAAATATGAAGACGGTACCCATCTGGCTATTCACGAAGCGGCGCTGGTGGATTATGCCGGAATGAGCCTGCAGCGTCAGGATGGTGGACGCTTAGAAGCTAACCTATCCCCACGAGCTGACGGTACGCTGGTCCACAAAGAAGGCAGTTTCACCACACCGTGGCGCACAATAACGGTGGGTGAGCAGGCTGTTGACCTGATTAACTCCTACATTTCACTTAACCTTAACGAACCCAATAAACTAGGTGAAGTTGATTGGATCAACCCGGGCAAATATGTGGGTATCTGGTGGGGTATGCATATCGGCAAATACACCTGGGGATCAGGCGATAAGCATGGCGCAACCACCGAACGCACTAAACAATACATGGACTTTGCCGCCAAATATGGCTTTGACGGTGTATTGGTGGAAGGCTGGAATAAAGGCTGGGATGGCAACTGGATAGAAAACTCTCAGTTATTCAGCTTTACCGAAAGCTATCCGGATTTCGATGTAAAAGCGGTAACCGATTACGGTAAGAAAAAAGGCGTGAAGCTGATTGGTCACCATGAAACGTCCGGCGGCATCACCAATTACGAAGAGCAAATGGAAGATGGCTTCAAGTTGTATCAGGATCATGGTGTTGAGCAGATTAAAACAGGCTATGTGGCTTTTGGGCAAAATCTGAAACGTCGTGACGAAAACGACATCATGCGCTATGAGTTTACTGACAGCCAGCCGGTGGTAAATCATTTTATCAATAACGTCAGCACCGCCGCTAAGTATGAGCTTGCCATCAATACCCATGAGTCAGTGAAGGACACCGGATTGCGTCGTACCTATCCAAACTGGATTTCGCGGGAAAGTGCCCGGGGTCAGGAATACAACTCGGGTGTGGGCGCGCCTAATCCGGCTAATCATATTCCTACTATGTCATTCACCCGCATGTTGGCCGGGCCCATGGATTTCACACCGGGCATTTTCGACTTCGATTACAAGCGTCCGGAAGTACCTGAAAATGACACCGTTGATTTTGAACGCCGCCCAATGTCGACGTTAACACGTCAGTTGGCGCAGTATGTGGTGTTATACAGCCCGATTCAGATGGCAGCTGATCTGCCTGAGAATTATCTCAAGCATAAACAGGCATTCCAGTTTATTCAGGATGTGCCCACTGACTGGGAAAAAACTGAGGCGCTACAGGGTGAAGTTGGTGACTTTATCGTTATTGCCAGACAAGAGAAAAAGGACCGCGATTATTCAGGCGATGACTGGTATCTGGGAGCCGTTACCAATGAAGAGCCGCGTACAGTCACGGTGAAGCTGGACTTTCTTAAGCCGGGCAAAAAGTATGAAGCACAGGTGTATCAGGATAAACAGGACACAGACTGGAAAGATAACCCGTATGCAATGAGTTATGAAACCAAAACGGTGACAGCAAAGGACAGTATGGATCTGTACCTGGCCACTGCTGGTGGAGCCGCTGTTCGCTTTAAGGCACTAAACTAAAATTGCATTAAGTGACTGACATAAAAAAGCCCCGCACGCGCGGGGCTTTTTATTGCCTGCTTTACACCACCAGCTTCAGTTGGTGGGTATCATAACTGGGATTACAGATAATCGAACTCGCTGCCAGAAATTGACAGCACCGACGCTTTGCCTGCTTTCATCGCGACTTTGTGAGCATCACGACGCGGTAAAATACGTGCGATATAAAAGTCACGCGATTTAACTTTAGCGCTGGCGATGGTTTGGTTTTCACTACGTGACGCACTATCCGCCATGCTGTACCAAAGCACACCAATTAACGAATAAGCAGTGTAGGCAAGGTAATCGCACGCGGCACTGGCGACATCAGCCGGGTCCAACGCCAGACAATCGGCAGAGCTTGCCCGCCAGTCATCCAACAATGCCTGCGCCTGTGCTTTGACAGTATCATCCTGAATGTTCGCCACCAGCTTGCCAAACTCGATATAAGTGGTTTCCATCATCTGACCTTTGTCGCGGGTCAGCTTACGACCGATAAGATCCAGTGCCTGAATACCATTGGTGCCTTCATAAAGCTGCGCGATGCGCACGTCACGCATCAGTTGCTCCATGCCCCATTCGCGGATATAACCGTGGCCGCCAAGCACTTGTACGCCCAGGCTGCTTGCTTCCAGCCCCATATCAGTCATAAAGGCTTTGCACACGGGAGTTAAAAACTGCAAAACCTGAGCGGCTGTTGTTTTGTCTTCATCATTGCCGAGACGCTCGATATCCATATATTTTGAATACAGAACGGCTAACGCCCGGCAGCCTTCAGTTTGCGTTTTCTGGGTTAACAGCATTCGCGCAACATCAGGCTGAAAAACGATAGGGTCGGCTTTGCCATCTGGATTCTGTACACCTTGTGGCGCACGTGACTGCACACGCTCACGGGCATATTCCAAAGCGCCCTGAAAAGACGCTTCAGCTGCGCCCAGACCTTCCAGACCAACCTGAAAACGTGCATCATTCATCATCGTGAACATGCATGCCAGACCTTTGTTTTCCTCGCCAATCAGCCAGCCTTTTGCACCATCGTAATTCATCACGCAGGTGGGACTGCCTTTGATGCCCATCTTGTGTTCAATACTGCCTACTGAAACCGCATTGGCTTCGGCTGGCTCATTGTTCTCATCCAACAAAAACTTGGGCACCAGAAATAAGCTGATACCCTTAACGCCCGCTGGCGCATCTGGTAAACGAGCCAGCACCATATGAATGATGTTACTGGTCCATTCATGATCGCCACCGGTAATAAAAATTTTGTTGCCGGTGATTGTATAACTGCCGTCACCCTGTGGCTCAGCTTTAGTGTTAAGCAATGCCAAATCGGTACCGGCATGCGGTTCGGTCAGGTTCATTGTTCCGGTCCACTCACCGCTTATCAGCTTGGCCAGATACTGCGATTTAAGTTCCTCGCTGGCATGGCGGGTTACAGCAAGCACAGCGCTTTCGGTGAGCATACTGGTCAGGCGCCAGCTCAGGTTTGCAGAATGCAGCATTTCATGCACCGGAACAGCCATTGAATAGGGCAGCTCCTGGCCATCATAGTCGGCTGAACCCAGCATGCTGTTCCAACCGTTTGCAATATACTCTTTGTATGCCTCAGCAAAACCATCTGGGGTGGTTACCTTGCCGTTTTCCAGCTTACACCCTTGTTCGTCACCGGTGCGGTTCAATGGCGCTATCACATCTTCGGCAAATTTTGCGCCCTGAGCGATAACTTCATTTGCAAGCTCAAAGTCAAAGTCGCTGATACCCAGCTGTTGATAGTGCGTGTCTAATGACAGCCACTCTTTAAGCAGAAACTGATAATCTGCCATTGGGGCCTGATACTGAGGCATAACCCACTCCTATTGATTTAAACGGGTGTTTGAATTTGTAATTATACGCACAATTCATTCACCGCCAAGCACCCGCCGCCTATTTGTAAAAAAATTTAACCTCGACACCGGCAAGTTTACGTTAATCTTACTCTTCTGTTTTTCATGTCTCAGGCTAAATCGTTGAGTTTGCCGCTAGAGAACCTTTTACTGTCAGTGTCTGGCGTCAGCTTCTTTGTCGCCAGAGCGCGTATGTGTTGTGTACCGGAAAGGAGTGAGGCACCAAATGAATTCTGTTAGTCCGGCTAAGCTGTTAAACAGTAAGTGGACCGCCGTTCGCCCGGCCAACAAAGAAAAACACTTCATCGTGACAGAAATTGAGTACAGTGAGACCGGAGCCGTTGTTCACTGTCTACTTGAGGCGGTTCACTCTCATAATGAATACGCGATTGACTGGCGGGCACTGAAAGATGCTGAAACCTGGCGCCAGGGCTGGAAATAACAGCCCGTGTTCGGGTTGGGTCCTGTTACTTTGACTCGGGCGTCTTCAAATGATGTTGGATGAACGTCTGCATATCGTCAGCCACAGGCAAGCCATCGGGGTTCGCCCAGCTTAGTGCAGCCACCGTGCCGGTGTGTTCGCCCTTTTCATAAATGTAGGTACTGACCTGGCCATCCACCGATTCTATTTTTGCCTTTAGTCGTTTCAGGTTCCGTTCGTGCACCGTCCCATCATTCGATGAATACATCAGCGCGAAGGGTGGCTCACTGCCATCAATATAATGACTGACCACCATTTTATCGAACTCGTCCGGCGGCCCGAACATGTCGCGAAGGTCATCTGCTTTGGGCGTGAAATCATAAGGGCCCGCCATTCCTACAAATGCGTCAATACCCGATGGGTCACCGCCGGCTTTTTTCAGATACCTTTCATCGGCGACCACTAGCGCACCAATATGCGCGCCGGAAGAGTGCCCGCTGATAATCAGCTGCTCATTGCCACCATACTGATGAATGTTTTTTTGCACCCAGGCCACAGATGCTGCTGCATCTTCGACGAATATCGGAAATTTTACTTCCGGGTACAGCCTTGTATTAGGTAATACCGCGACGTAACCCATCGAGGCCAGGCGAATACCAACAAACTGATACTGATCTTTTGAACCAAAGCTCCAGCGTCCACCATGAAAGAAAATGACTACCGGCGCTTTCTTATTGTTAAGCCCCTCAGGCACAAAAATATCCAGTTGCTGACGAGGCAACGTGCCGTAAGCAACGTCCTCGGTAATGTCGCCATCAAAGGTAAGTGTGGTGGTGTTAGCTGTGGCAAACATAAGTTTTGCACAGCCGCCCAGTAGCACCGTTGTAAATATAATCAGGAGCAGTTTCATACAGCTTTTTACTGCAGGACAAAAAGAAAGTTCATGCGCAGTGTCGCCAACTGGCTGGTATTACAGGAAATTAATAATACCGTGCGTAGACCGCATGTTTAGCCTGCTTCTCATATCAGCAATAAAAATATGGACGTAGTTGAAGAAAATAGACTTAAGTACAGCGTAAAGATGCCTTGCAACAATTTACAGTAATATCACCCGCCAGGGTTGCGGCAATGAGGTAACACAGGCTGAATTTTTGGTATGAATAAATTGAGGTGAAATAAATCAATGCTAAAGCGAACAAGTCTCAGACCATTATGATTTAACTTCTCTGGCGCCAAACTTCACTAGCTACTATCGGATAGGGCATCTATTAAGGGGCAATTACGTTGGGTAAAAAAACAGGAATTGAAATTTTTGGCTTTTGGTTTTTAACGATTTTTGTATCGCTCATGCTGATTGATTATATGTTCTTTTAATCATGTTATTTTCAAAAAGACAAAATCATTACCCAATGAATAGTCAATTCCAGGCGTAGTGATTACATTGCAGGTGTAACAGAGCCCGTAAATTGAGTACGCGTCGAATATCTTCTCGCCTACCGCTTTATTCTTGCCAGAAGCAGTCATTTTCAGTCGAACAGAATGATTTCTTCAATAAGTGATAAAGCTTGCATCGCTATTAAATAGCAGGTGATTTTTCCACCCGTTCTGATAAAGTGGATAACGATAATTACTTAAATTTCAAACGCTCACGCATTTTTGGCAGAACAAACGTTACGTTTTTCTTTTCTGCTTGTCACAGCGTAGTGTTATGGCTGCCATCCTCAGATAAAAATGAATGACAATTGATGTGCGGCCAGCGATCCACGCAATGGATCAGTACAGGATGTTAATTTAAAAAGGAAGTACATCATGTTAAAGCCGATAAGGTTACTGGCAGCGGCGATGGCTGTCAGTGGGTGGCTGTTTTGCCTCCCCGTAGTGGCCATCGAAACCCCTCCCGTCACCCTCGATACGCTCGACAAAAGCATGGCCGAACTGGTCGAAGAGCAAAACCTCCCCTCCCTGTCCTACGCCATTATTCAGCCTGATGAACCTGCGCATATTAAAGCCATAGGCACATTGCAAAAGGGGCGGGAAACGCGTGTGACTCCCGACACGGCTTATCGAATCGCCTCCATTAGTAAAATGTTTGTGGGCATCGCAGCCATGCAATTAATTGAAGCAGGCCAGATTAACCCTGAATCGAGGGTGGCCGATGTCTTACCGGAATTTGAATTTAAAAATCCATGGGAGTCGACGCATCCGCTTAAGGTAAAACATTTTCTGGAAAGCACCTCAGGCTTCGACGAAATGTCGCTCTCAGAATTTGTTTACGACAATCAGCCAGTGATGCCTCTAAAAGAAGCGCTGAGTTATCACCCCGACAGCCATGTCAGTCGCTGGGCACCCGGTACCCGCCATGCTTACTCAAATACTGCGGCGGCAGTAACGGCGCTACTCATTGAAAAAGTTACGGGTCGGCCGTTTACCGAATACGTGCAGAGCAACATATTTACGCCTTTAAAGATGAACCACACCTTTTACGGCACCGCACCGGAGTCGGTTACGATGGCAGAAGGGCACAGCGGGGGAAACATTGTAGAGCATGAGCATTTACTGATGTACCCCGCCGGGGGCGCCTCATCCAGCATTACCGACATGCATCGCTTGCTCACCTTTTTTGTAGAGCGGGCGCGCCTTTGCTTAACACCGAAACCGTAAAACGTATGGAACAGTCACAAACCACCAATGCGGGTGAGTTTGATGCAGGCTATGGCGTCTATAACTTCGCTCGCTATTATGATGGGTGGGGCTATCGGGGCCACGATGGCTCGTTACCAGGATGGACATCGGAGCTGGCTTATTCACCTGACAACGGGACTGGCTTTGCGCTACTTCTCAATGCTGAAAATCCCAGGGCTTTATACAAAGCGGCACGATTACTGGCAGACTTCATTGCCAGGGACAATGAATTGCCAATGGTAAAGACCGAGTCGGTGCCCGCACAGTGGCAGGAAATGTCAGGTTACTATCGCCTTATCAATCCGCGCATAGAAAAACAGTATTTTATTGAGCGAATTGTTTCACCCATTAAACTGAACGTTACTGACAAAGACGCGCATTTATCCATGGTGGCAAACCCTGGGTGGGAAAGAGACGTTGTGTATGTGGGTAATGACAGATGGCGTAATGACAAAGGGGAGATTGTGATGACTCGCGCCACTGACCCGGTGGCTGGCGATGTTCTTCATTACGGTGATCGGGTTTTCGTTAAGATTTCAGCATTTGATGCGATGGCAGATAAAGCAATCATTTTCGCGTGGCTACTGATGCTGGTGAGTACCTTGGTTTACACACCTGTCTGGCTGGTCAATAAGGCGCGAGGAAAAATCACCGGAACGCACAGTACTCAGTTGCGCAAATGGATGTCTTTGTCAGCCGTGATGGCCTTACTATTTATAGCGCTCATAGGCATAGGACTAAGTAATCCGTTTGATAATCTTGGCGCGCCAGGACCAATTTCAGTAGGGTTATTTATTGCTTCATTACTGTTTGCGTTGGTGACCGTGTGGGCATGCTGGAAGCGGATTAAATATCGCGGCGTCTCGACATCGCGATGGATACGTGGATTCGTAGCCGTGTATCTCATTTTACAGCTTGTGGTGGTTATCTATTTGGCATACTTCGGCGCGATTGGCCTGATAAGCTGGACGTAGTCGAATCCGTTGAGCGGCGATGCTCATTGCCGCTCATTACCTTCTGTTGGTTGTTCGGACAGTTACGCACTGACGGAATCGTACACCACGACCTTTTTCCACAGATGGCTGTAGTCCTCAATAAACTTTTTGTGAAGCGGATGGCTTTGATAGGCATCCTGATCTTCAATGCTGTTAAACATCATCATCTCAGATACCTGATAGCTGCTGTCAATGACATCCCGTGACTCAGTAGCAGCAGGCACGCCCACATGCAGAGCCTGAATATGTTTAATTTCACGCAGGCTGTTCAGACCCTTAATCAGGGACTGCTGATCGGCTTTTGACTCTGGTTGCTTCAGCCAGAAATACACCATATGAACTACCGGCGACACCTGCTCGCAGGGTGAATCGCTGTGGGCTTTTACCGGAAGAGCCGCTGCGGCACACAGTGAACCGGCAGCCATACCGGCAAAAGATAAAAACTTACGTCTGTCAGGTTGATTCATCGGATTTTCCTTGTCTCAGGTAACAGTAGAACAGCTTAAAATTAATTGTTCAGCATTTAATCAGCCATAATACGCATAAATCAGCATATACCAACCATTTCGCACAAACTCTCTGGCATCCCCACACTTGCTTTTTAAGCAGTCGTTGGTCATGCTTGAGCGACAATTTTGATGATAAAGGGTGGCAATGACCTACGTATCTCCGGTGTGTGTGGTAACTGGCGGGAGTCAGGGAATCGGGCTGGCTGTCTGTGAGAAAATGTCGGCCAATGGTTATCGGGTATTTAATCTGGACCTGGAAGATTTCGCCCGGCCGGTGGAAAATGGCCAGTGGGTTAAATGTGATGTGGCCCAGGTCGGTGAAGTTAAGCAATGCATTGAAACCATCATAGCGCAGGCATCTCGTATCGATGCCCTGGTTTCAAATGCGGGTATCCACTTCTCCGGCACGATTGAGCAAACCTCAGAGGCAGAGTTTGATCGTGTATTTGCTATCAATGTGAAAGGGGCCTACGCCGCCATTCAATCTGTCTTGCCTGTTATGAAATCGCAGCACAGTGGGGCCATTGTCGTGATGGGCTCAGATCAAAGCCTGATTGGAAAGCCCGGGTCGTTCGCTTATAACCTGTCAAAAGCCGCGCTGGCGTCGATGGTAAAAACCACCGCGCTGGATTATGCCGAGTATAATATTCGCGCCAATGCCGTCTGCCCCGGTACAATAGAAACACCACTTTTTCACAACGCGATAAATCGCTATGTGGAAAAATCAGGCGCCAAAAAAGCTGATGTTGTGGCCGATGAAGCAGCGCAGCAACCACTCGGTCGGTTAGGCCAGCCTGAGGAAGTTGCTGAGCTGGTGCTGTTTCTTGCCGGGGACAAAGCAACCTTTATCACCGGTAGTCTGCAGGTGATCGATGGCGGCTATACGGCGCGCTGATGCATCGGCTGATTGATTCTCACGTTCACCTGTTTGATTTAAAAACCGGTGACTATCACTGGCTTCGGCCAGAAAATCCGCCGCACTGGGGTGACAAGTCTTTTATCAACCGCTCGTTTTCTCAGCAGGATATCAGTGTCACCGATCCGGTTACCTTAAGTGGTATTGTTCATATAGAAGCGGGATATGATAATCGCAGACCCTGGCGGGAAATTGATTATCTGGAGCAAGCGGTATCTCTGCCGCTTCGCACCGTGGCGGGCGCTGATATCACCAGCACGAGTTTTTCAGACACGCTGGATAAGCTGGCAGCGTTTAAAAGTGTGTGCGGCATCCGGCATATTCTGGATGACCAGGCGGTATCAGTACTTGGTCATTCCCTCACAGCGAATAACATGCAATATTTGGCTGACAGTGACTGGCATTTTGAGGCGCAGTTTTCTGCCAGCGACAGCCGGGCCACACAGGCGCTGCTCAGGCTACTAAATACAACCGGCGCCAGATGTATTATCAACCACGCGGGGATAATACCGGGCGAGACGGTGAACACTCTCAAGTGGCGAGAAAACCTGCAGCTACTGGCGCAAAGTCCGAATGTGGCAATCAAGGCCTCCGGCTGGGAAATGATGGGGGCGACAAGACAGTGGCGCGTAGCGCAAGTCGCTGAGATTGTCGATACGCTAATCACGCTATTCGGAGTGCCGCGGGTCATGCTGGCCAGCAATTTCCCGCTATGTTTATTTACGTGTAATTACGGTACTTACTGGCAGCAGATGACGGGCTGTCTCCCCCTAGCCCACCTCAAAGCACTGCTGTATGAAAACAGCGTTAACTGGTATAGGTTCAACCAATAGGCAAACGCGCCTCAGGGTAACGAACACGGCGCTGGCGCGGACTTGCCAGAAAATAAGCCAGAGTCAGCGGGCCCAGCCGTCCGGCGTACATCAATAAAATAATGATGAACTCGCCAGGCTGACTCAGGTTGCCTGTAAGTCCTCGCGAAAGCCCTACTGTGCCCAGCGCGGAGACTGCCTCAAAAACGATATCCGAAAATGCTGCATTATGCTCAGTGATACTTAGCAGAAAAATGGCAATCCAGGTCACACCCAGGGATATCAGTGTCAACGCAAGCGCTTTCGTTACCGTTTCCGGCTTTATGGTACGGTTAAACAGTGTAGGGGCAGGGTCGCGCCGAAAATAATTGTAGGTAGCAAGTAACAACACCATGAATGTGACCAGCTTGATGCCACTTGCTGTGCTCATTGACCCGCCACCAATAAACATCAGCAACAACATCAGCGTCACAGATGCATCTTTCATCTGACCAATGTCCAGAGTATTAAACCCTGCGGTTCGCGGTGTGACCGCCTGGAACCATGCTGCCAGCCATTTGCCAAGAGTATCAAGTGACGCCAGCGTGGCCGGATTGTTGTATTCAATGGCATAGATCAGCAGCAGCGCGACAATGTTTATAATGAGCGTGGCGCTTAGCATTGCTTTGCTATAGGAGGATAGCGTACGCCAGCGTCGTTTTTTCACAATATCCAGCCACACTGAGAAGCCCAGGCCGCCGGTGATAAATAACGCAGTAATAACGATGTTGATGGTAGGGTCGCTGACGTAGGGCATCAATGAGTCAGCAGACAAGGCAAAGCCTGCATTGTTAAATGCCGAGATGGTATAAAAGAACGCATGAAAAAGGCTTTTTTGCCACCCCATATCAGGCAGCCAGTAAAGTGTCAGAATTACAATGCCCAGAGATTCCACAATAAAAGCAAAAAGCAGTACGCCCTTAGCTGTACTGACCAGTGATGCGGTGTCGGTCTGATTAAACGCTTCTTTTAAGGCGCTTTGTTGCAGGAAACTGATTTTACTGCCTACGGCCACCAGTGTCACAACAGCAAACGTCATCAAACCCAGTCCACCAAGCTGTATTAATACAGCGATTATGCTCTGTCCAAGTGGTGTAAAGGCCGTACCAGTATCAACCACCACAAGCCCTGTTACCGTGACTGCAGAGGTCGCGGTGAACAGACTTTGAACCCAGGTAATAGATTCGGTGGTCGCAGCGGGAATCTTCAGCAGGAGCGTACCCAGCAAAATAATGGCAATAAAGCTCAGCGACAGAATAAGGGGAGGAGCCGCCTGTATTTTACGGGCACCACCCGGACGTCTTTCAAGCGGACGATGCGTCGGTGACCACTGAATCACTGGTTAAACCGCGGCGCAATTCTGATCAGCGACTCACGCGTGCCGCACAGTAAGACTACATCTGCTTCTGCGATTTCAAAGGTCAGCGGCGGAGATTTAATCAGGTTATCTTTTCGTTTGATCAGCAGGCAGGATATTGATGCTTCAAAGCCAATAATCAGGGTTTCCACAGTAGCAGGCTTTCTCAGGCGTGGCAGCTTAATCTCTACAACATACAAGCCATGCCCCAGGCTGAGGTAATCATTGACCATTGGATAGTTAAGCGCCTGAGCGACGCGTGCACCCATCTCTTCCTCGGGATGGATAATTCTGCTAACCCCTAATTTAGACAAAATCGTATGGTGAGCCGTCGAATTGGCTTTCACCCAGATTTGCGTGACCCCCTGATTTTTAAGAAGCAATGTGCACAATAAGCTGGCCTGCATATCTTCGCCAATGGCAACGAGTACCGCTTCGCTATTTGCCAGGCTGATTTCAGCCATGGCGCGTTCATCGGTAGCATCACAAATCAATGTCTGCGTCAGTTCAGCGGCATATTGTTCAGCCAGTTTCTCATCAATATCAATGCCGGTTACAGTATGCCCCAGATGCATAAGTTCCAGGCTTGCAGTAATGCCAAACCGCCCGAGTCCGATGACTGTAAAATGTGCCATGGTCACTCCACTTTGTTGTTAATAAACCGATATCCCTTACCAGCGATAGTTTCAATATATTCGGGGGCATTGGGTTCATCGTTAAGTTTTTTTCGCAGCTGACTGAGTAAAATTCGCAGATAGTGATTATCCTGCTTATGATAGTTTCCCCAGATTTCGCGCAGTAACTGTTGTTGACTAAACAACTGGCCCGGCTTGCGGGTCAGCACCTCAAGCATGCTGAACTCTTTATTTGTCAGCGTCACAGGCAATCCGTCAATCCACACCTGGTTATTAGCAGGCGCGATTTTTAGTCTGCCAAGAGACCTGATGTGCGGGTTGGCAGGTGTTACGTGATGAGCGTCCCGTAACAGCACGTTAATCCGGGCAATCAGTTCACCAATGCCGAAAGGTTTACTTACATAGTCATTGGCCCCTGCATTTAATAATTCTATCTTACTGGCCTGGGCATCACGTGCGGATAACACCAGTACCGGCACGCCACTATCCTGGCGTACCCGTGACAATACCGATATTCCTTCCTGGTCTGGTAAGCCAAGATCAAGAATGATTAAGTTCGGTTGTGTGTCCAATATACTGACAATTGCCTGCCGTGCGGTTTCGGCCCCAGTGCATACAAAGCCTTCTGCCTGAAGCGCGATGGTGAGCATTCGCCTTAAATGAAATTCGTCTTCTACTACCAAAATGTGTTTTGTCATACCGTATCTTTCAAGCTTGCGGGCAATGTGATGGTGACTACACAACCCGGGTTCGCCGATGCCATGGTGATTGCACCCTGATGCGCCTCTATAATTGCTTTGGCTACTGTCAGGCCAAGGCCCAGGCCACCTTCGCCACTGTCTTTATTACGAGAAGTGACAAAAGGCATAAACCATTGCTGCACCTCAGTTTTCGAGGCATTTTTACCACCGTCCCGCACGATAATTTTTACGTGACCATTTTCACCGGCTACCACTATTTCAACAGTCTTATTGTCAGGGCTGTAGCGAAGGGCATTATCAATAATGTTATACAGTGCCTGCTCCAGCACCGGTGCAAAACACAATACAGTCAGTTCATTTTGTAATGTGTTGGAGACGTTCAGGCGACCGGTCCGGAACTGACTGGTGACTGTGTTGATGAGCGTATTAATACATACCTTATCTTGTTGTTCTTGTTGTTCTTGTTGTTCTTGTTTTCCATCATGGTATGAACGGCTGGCTTGCAGCAAGTTTTCGATATAATGGTGTAGTCGCTTGCTCTCGCTCAGCGCACCCTCAACGAGTTCAGTGTGTTCAGATGCCGGGAGCTGTCTGCCAAAGTGTTTAAGCGTATCCAGTGAGCCGATAATGGTGGAAAGCGGCGTACGCAAGTCATGAGACACAGACATAAGCAGGCTATTTTGACGTTGCGCACGGCGTAACGCACTTTGCTGATTGCGGTAAACCTGAGCCAACTGTGAGGCAAGTAGTGAGGTAATGATAAAAATCGCCAGGTTGCCGATATCCTCGGCCTGATTCATCACAAGAGAGTAGTGTGGCTCGGTGAACAAAAAGTTGAATGAAAGAGCGCCTAACAATGCCGCAAATAGTCCACAAATCCGATCGTACATTAACGCAACGATGATTAACGCAAGTTGCAAAACCAGCAGAAAACCACTCAACGGCGCTGACACCAGGGATAACAGAGAGCAACTTGCGGTTGCGCCCGCCATAATGGCAAAGGTGATCAGAATGCGATTAAAAAATGACGATGTTTCAGTAGTTAACACGGAACGGAACGATATTCATCTTAAACCTGACAACACTTTAACAATCTATCTGCCAGAAGTAGCGTAAAAAAACCGTAAAAGACTTATCGCATCACAGAGCGGGTTTATGCATAAACATTTCCTCCTTATCATATTGTTACTTTTTTTGGTCAGCGGTTGCTCCAGCGGCGACTGGCGTACGGCAAGTCGTGAACCGGCGGGCATTGCACCGGCACCGTCACAGACCCCCCAGGCGGTTATTGAAGTGTACGCGGCTGATGCGTTTAGCTGGAAAGGCTGGTTTGCAGTGCATACCTGGATTGCCACAAAGGCACCGGATGCTCAGGAGTACACGGTATATGAAGTGGTGGGCTGGCGCACCGATCGCGGATTGCCAGCGCTTAAGTCCTATCGGACTACGACGCCTGATCGGTTCTGGTATGGTGCAAAACCAGAAAAAATACTGTCATTAAGCGGTGATAAAGCAGCATCGCTGATTCCTGACATTGAGCAGGCGGTGAATGCCTATCCCTGGGCTGATGAATATCAGGTGTTCCCGGGCCCTAACAGTAATACGTTTCCGGCATGGGTGGCGCGTCAGGTGCCTGAGCTGGGGCTTGAAATGCCGTTTCGGGCCATCGGCAGTGGCTATGCAGACAATTAAAAAGGGAGTAATTACTCCCTTTTTTGTTACCGGATAAATTTACTTCAGTGACGTAATGGTCATGTGAGGTGAGCGGTAAACAATATCATCGTTTAACTCAATGCCTAGTCCGGGTGTATCCGGTGCGCTGATGTATCCGTTCTCTGGCTGGAAATCCTGTATACACAATTCCCGGTTCCAGTGCTTGGTAGCATAGGTGTGATGCTCGTGAATCAAAAAATTCGGAATGGCGGTTTCCAGATGCAGGGCGGCGGCGGTGGCTACCGGCCCGCCACACACGTGGGCCTGAATGCGAACATCGTAAATATCGGCATAGTCACAGACTTTCTTGGTTTCGGTGAAGCCACCACACAAACCAACATCGGGCTGCAGTACATCCAGTGACTGGTCTTCCAGATAAGGGCGGATATCCCAGCGATTGTATAGACGCTCACCACCGGCAATAGGCACATTCACGCGGCGCGCTACCTTGTCATGCAGTTTGGCATTCAGATAATTGACGGGCTCTTCATAGTACAAACAGCCGATGTCTTCAACGATATCAGCAAGTTGAATGGCGGTTGATGCACCCAGCAAGCTATGACATTCAAATATGATGTCGCCTTCATCACCCATAGCATCACGAATGGCCTGTAGTCTGGCACGAAACAGCTTCATTTCCGCTTTTGTGAACAACTTAGTACGATCAAAATGGGTAACGCCGTCTTTGTCATAAACAATCGGGTCAACTTTGATGGCATCGTAACCCTCGGCCATCGCTTTTTCTGCCGCGCGACCATAGTCTTCGGGGGCATTCAGTTTGGTGATTTCTTTATCCCAGTCGAACTGAAGCTGACTGGCATAACAGCGAAGCTTATCAATTGTACGTCCGCCTAATAAGGCATAAACGGGCACATTCAGTGCACGGGCACGGATATCCCAAAGTGCAGTGTCTATCGCGCTCATGGCTGCATAGATAACCGGACCGCCACCCAGACCCCAGAAGCTCTCACGCAACATACGGCTCCACAGGTGCTCGGTATTAAACGGATCCCAACCAATTAACATGGCTTCAGCAATCTCTTTAATCATATGCGCAGCAGCACTATGCCCCAGGTCATAGGCAAGGCCGGCCTCACCCACACCGGTAATGCCCTCGTCAGTATAAATTCTGACAAACACAGGATTCCATGGCGGGCGGTCGGGGCATTCAATATCAAAAATTTCTACTTTGGTAACTTTCATTTTTTTATCCTGTTTTACTGGGCGTTAGTCACAAAAACCGGGATCCATCTTCCACACTTTTCTTAGCATTGCCGGCCAGGCTTTTTGTCCACCGGTCTGACCCGAGTGTACCTTACTGGCCTGTTCATAAATGCCATCAACAATGCATTGCGGAACAGGAATGACCTCGCGGCCTGAATTCATCAGCTCTACCTGGATTTCACAGGCGCGCTGTAAATCATAAAAACGCATAAACGCGTCGCCTACTGTGGTCCCCAGTGTCAGGCCACCATGATTGGGCAGTAGCATGTGGTTCGTATCGGCCAGATTCTGTTGTAATCGCTCGCGTTCATCATCATTCACCGCCAGTCCCTCGTAATCGTGATAACTCAGTGAGGGCAGGGAGAACAATGAATACTGGCTCCATGGCTGCAGACCACCTTTAACCGATGCCACTGTAATTGTTGCCTTCGTGTGCAGGTGTACAATGCATTTGGCGTCGCTGCGTGCCTCGTGAATAGCGCTGTGAATGGTAAATCCCGCCGGATTAATCGCGTAAGGGGTATCGTCATGAATATTGCCCTGCAGATCAACTTTCACCAGATTTGAGGCCGTCACCTCATCAAAGGTCAGGCCAAACCCGTTCACCAGATAAAACTCTGTGTCAGGGACTTTGGCAGAGATGTGGGTGTAAATTAAATCGCCCCATCCCATGTCTGCGACCAGGCGATAACAGGCCGCCAGATCTACCCGGGTTTTCCACTCGGCATCACTCACTTTGCCTTTCAGGCTAAAAGAAGTTAACTCAAACACTTCCGGAACTCTCTATGATGATCGATAAGGGGTATAACGCTACCAGAGGGCAGAGGCGTTAACAATTAGCAATGACGGGATGGGATAAAGTACAGCGGATAAATGATGTAACAAGCAACACAGTTGTGTTGCGCGGCACAGGGCCGCGCAATCGATATACTTACTTCGCCTGAGCTTCAGTTGTAATACGTAACATCACCTCATCAGAGACGTTCGGAACATATTTGTCCAAACCGAAATCTGAACGCATGATCGTTGTCGTGGCGTCAAAACCGATGGCCTGCTTCTTGGTCATTGGGTGCTCGCCCTGTTTATTCAGGGTCACATCAAATGTCACCGGCTTGGTGGTGCCTTTAATAGTCAGGTCACCGTGCACTTTGTACTCGTCGCTGCCGGTCTCTTCCACGCGGTTACTTTTAAATGTCGCTTCGGGATACTCATCAACATTGAAATATTCTTTATTCATGAATTCGTTGGTGAGCTTTTTCACATAGGTATCAACGGTGTCTACCGGAATCGTGACATTGATACTTGATGCACTGGTATCTTCGTCGTCAAAGGTAATCGTGCCTGACGCATCATCAAACGTTGCTGTTGGGTTTGAAAAACCAAAGTGGCTCCACGTAGCGATAACGCTGGTATGGTCAGGATCGATATTATAGGTTGTTGACTCAGCAAAAGCGGCTGGTGTCATCAGCACGGCAGACATTGCTGCTGCCAGAAGCGGTTTATTTATTTGTTTCATCCAGTATTTCCTTTTGGTTAACCTGTGGGTCATCACACATTGATAACCAGACAATACCGTTTCGGTTCAGTAGGGAAATCTCAAGTTTTGGGATAAAACGTTTCAATAAGACGAACTTATGCTTTTGGGGTTAGCCGCCATACATTCACCTTCGCCTCACACTGGCCTTTCAGACCGCCTTTTACCTCAGAGTCCTGAACCTGATCGAGCTGGTAAAAGGGAGCATACAGCACCTCAATTTCGGCCGCAGGAACACTAAATGGAGGGCCGTCCATTTGATTTTGATCATAGGTAAAGGTGATGACAAGCTGAGGGACAGTATCAGTGATCGTTCGCAATAGTTCGGCATATCCGGTTCGCATGGCGTACGGGAGCGCTACCAGGGCTGCACGGTCATATATTCCATCAATGCGACCAATACTGTTTCCTGTTAGCTGAAAAATATCACCGGTAAAAACCTGAATGCCGGGTGCCGTATAGATTTTGCCGGTGGCAGTATCTTCAACTGCCGGTTGCTTCTTTAGCTCCTCAAAAAGTTGTTTTACCGCAAGCTCGCTAAGCTCCGCGCCTACGACTTTAAAGCCTTCATTTAACAGCCAGTGAATATCCCGGGTTTTGCCACACAGTGGAACAAATACCCGACTGCCTGATGGTAAACCAAGCCCGCCAAAATGTCGGGTCAGGCCTGGGTTGTAATCTTTTTCGTGAAAGCCAATCTCATTGGTTTCCCACTTATTGTGCCAGAATGTCGCTTCCATCTTGCGCTCCTTATCGGTTTGGAACGAGGATAGCGCGAATTTGCCGGCGGCTGAAGATCGCAGAAAAAATAGCAGATGATTGAGGTAAAGTAACGGAATGTCAGCGTTACACGCTGTGTTGGAGAGGCAGGTACAGCAAGGCCCCTGCATGTATGTGATTAAACGACTTACTCGGTGCGTGGTAACATTTCCTGCAACAGTACCGTGCTCATGATTGTGCGGTACTCAGCACGATCGCCACTTTCGTTTTCCATTTTTTCCATGCTCTTTTTGGCCCATTCCATATATTCGCCGCGTCGCTTATCATTTTCATCTTCTGACGCCCAGTCTTTAAACTGGCGAACGATATAGATATCCGGCTCATCAGCACGTGCATGTACGTTATACAGTACGGAATAACTTTCCAGCCAGCCTTTGGAAACCGCAAACTCCATACTCTTACGCCACTCACTTGCTAACCATTTACTATATTTAAGGCCCGCACCATCTTCAGTCTTGATGCCCGTTACCTCCCAGTAGTTTCCGCCTTTAAAGGGGGGCTGATGGTCATCAGCATAAGTATTTTGAATAGTTAAAAAACTAAATACACAAAATAAGACACCTCCAATTATATGTTTTTTCATCGTTGTATCCTCATTTCAGACCTGCAAAATGACAGGCTGAACTACAAAAATAGTTAGATATATTAGAAATGTCTAATTTTGGCTGGTCTGACTGACCGTCAACGCGATAAATGCTGCTAATGTTCGCGTCAGTATGATGAAAAAGGGCGAGGAAGTTTTGCAGTAAGGACTCAGGCTTTCAGCAGCATCGGAATGATAATGCACAAACCAAGCAGCACGAAGGACCAGCAGACCAGCGCCCCCAGTAAAGATGTGCCGGCGCCTTTCACTGAAGGCAAGGTTTTGGGTATGGCCTCGGGGCGCACCGCCGCAATCAGTAAGGCAATAACAACCGTGACTGTAAAGCCGATGACGTTCCACCAGAACCAGAATAAAGGGATATCAAGAAGCCACAGCAGGATATTGCCAATCACGCCGGCAGATAGCCCGACATTGACCGCAAAGGCAGACGTACGGCGAGTATGAATACCCAGCAGAAATGTAGCCAAAACCGGACCGTAGAAAACCGAGCCAATTTTATTAATTGCTTCTATGACGGTGGGCGCGATATCGCCAGCATATAGCGACAGGACCAGGGTAATAATACCCCAGCCAATGCCCGCCAAACGTGCCTGACGAACATATTCCTGGCTCTGGGGACGCCTGCCCCTTAACCGATAAATATCTTCCACCGACACGGCAGCCAGGCTGTTTATGGCTGAACTTAACGACGACATAGCCGCCGCCATGATGGCCACCACCAGAAAGCCGACTAATCCGCTGGGCAAATACTCCACAATGAAGATCGGCATCATCCAGTCTGGCTTTCCATCAGGCACCTGATTCATCAATTCCGCGTTATTTAAAAACAACACTCCAATGACCAGGCCGGTGAAGCAATAAAGCAGGGTGATGGGAAAACGAAGCAGCGCAACGGCAACCAGCATCTTTCTTAAATCACTGAGGCTACGGGTTGATAGTGCGCGCTGGGCTTCTGACTGATCACAGCCATAATATGAGGCATAAAGAATGACACCGCCAAACAACATGGGCAGTAGGCCGAAATCTGAGCCCGACATGCCGGCAGATTCTGTGTTAATTGCCTGCAGCCGCTGCGGCTCGACCAGTGAAAGCACATTACTGACCCCGCCCGCTGCCTGTAAGCCGACGAAAAGGCAAATGGCAGCACCACTAACAATCAGTATCATCTGTAAGGCATCGCCGTAAACAACCGCACGCATGCCACCCATTGCCGAATAGATTAACGTGATCACGCCGATTAGCACGATGGCGTGATACTGATTCAGGCCAATAGTACCCTGCAAGATTAATGATATCGCGTAGATCATGATGGCGGTGGCAAATGAGCGGCTAAGCTGAAAAACAAAGCTTATTAGCAAGCGGGTGGAGCGGGTAAAGCGTCGCTCCAGATAGTCATACACACTGACTACGCCCGCTTTATGTAAAGACGGCAATAATCGCCAGAGCATGATCGCGACGGCAGCGGGTAAGGCTAGTTCGTAAGATAACCAGATAAGTCCGCCACCTTCTCTTATGCCCACGAACGCCGGCGCAGAAATAAAGCTGATAGCAGAAAGCTGTGTAGCCATGACAGAAAGCGTAATCGCTGGCCAGGATAATGCGCGTCCTGCCAGAAAATAATCACTTCCCCCACCGTGTCTGCGATAAAGTGCGCCAAGTAGTAACAGACCAACCAGATAGGTGGCAATGATTGTGTAATCAAGGGTTGTCATTACTGACTGTCCGTCACCGGCCGTTACCCCACAGCAGATTATCGGGGCGCTTCATAATGCCATTTTCAATAATAAAGCCGTCCGGGCGATCTTCTGCTACCAATACCGGGCCATCCAGGTCGACATAATCAGCGCCGCCAGCCAGCAAATAGGCTGGCGCCATAGCCAGTGAGGAGGCGACCATACAGCCCACCATAATATCCAGGTCGTAGAGCCTGGCTGCTTTCATCAGCGATCGCGCTTCAGTGAGTCCGCCCGTCTTATCCAACTTAATATTGATGGCCTGGTATTTTCCTATCAACTGTTTCAGCGAGGCAGTGGTATGACACGACTCGTCTGCACACAGCGGAACAGGGCACTGATAATCCGCTAAGCCATTATCGTCATCCGCAGGAAGAGGCTGTTCAATCAGCGCAACATTCATTCTGGCTAACTGCGGCGCGACTTCCTTTAAAAGTGCCAGGCTCCAGCCCTCATTAGCATCAATGATAAAACGACTATCCGGGCATACCTCATGAATCGCGGCGACCTTTTCAATGACATCGTCAGGGTCAAGTTTTACTTTAATCAGCTCACTGTTACTCAGTGCCTGCGCGTCCTGTTTCATTTTGCTGGTACTGGCAACGCTGATTGTCTGGGCAGTGACACAGGACTTTATTTCCTGCAATTCAGCCAGTTGCGCGACGGGTTTGTTGTTAATTTTTGACTTCAGATCCCATAAAGCACAATCCAGAGCGTTTCTGGCGGCGCAGGCCGGTAAGGTTGCATTTAGACGGCGATGATCATCAATATGTTTAATTGCGGGTTTGGCACATTTGATTTTATTGAGGGTGCCTTCGATACTTTGCCCATACCGGGCATAGGGCACCGACTCTCCCCAGCCGGTGAACTCACCGTCGGTTACAGTGACTACCACAACATCAGCCTGTGTTTTGGCCCCACGGGAAATAGCAAAAGTTTGCGCAAGGGGAAGGGATTCGTGATGTGCTTCAATGGTTAACTTCATAGGTTCTCCAGCAATGCAGTCACATCATGACGGACCGGATCCACACACGGTAAATTGAATGTTTCACTGGTTTTACGGCACCACTGGGCAGCTTCGCTATCACCTACCGCAGAGGTGTTTACCGCAATCCCCGCCACATACACATCCGGGTTGGTCAGTTTAGCCGCATTGAGGTTGGCCTCAATGGTTGCCTTAAGAGAAGGTTGTGGCACGTGTGGCAGGCCGCGCATGTGGGTGCGATTCAGAGCATGACAAACAATCAGTGCGTCGGGCTGAGATCCGTGTAATAAGCCTAAACTGACTCCGGCGAATGCCGGATGGAATAACGAGCCTTGTCCCTCAATAATATCCCAGTGCGCAGGGTCGTTGTCCGGACTCAGTGACTCGGCCGCGCCTGAGATAAAATCCGCCACCACGCAGTCTATGGGTATGCCCTCACCAGCGACCAGGATGCCGCTTTGTCCGGTTGCCCGAAATGTTGCCTGTCTGCCTTGCGCTGACATCGCCTGCACCAGACTCAGTGAGGTATACATCTTTCCGACTGAACAATCGGTACCTACAGTGAGCAGGCGTTTTCCTGTTCGCTTCTTGCCTGTGCCGGTGGAAAGGCGCAGGGTAGGGTGACGGATATCTATCAGACGCACGCCCGCCTGTTCTGCTTTTTCAACAAGCTCAGGATAATTGGTAAGCTTATCATGCAGGCCACTGACAATATCCATTCCTGACTCAATGGCGTCGATAATATGCGGCAGATACCGCTCATCCAGATGCCCACCACTATTGGCAAATCCTAAAATGAAGCTCTTTGCGCCTCGCTCGGCAGCTTGTGCGATACTTAACGACGGACATCCGGTTGTTACCTCGCAGCCTGATAGCCGGTATTCACCCAAACATTTGTGTGCCCGCCAATCGGCTACGCTACGGGCCATCTTGATACTTAACGGGTCGGTGGCATCGCCAATAAAGAGCAGATAAGGCGCCTGAATCACATCATTTCCTTGATCACGGTTGGTTTGTAATAGACACCCTTAGATACGCACGTCTTTTAAGATGGATTATTCAGGCATGTAAGCGATTTGGATATCGGCTTAGCGTCGATACATCTCAATGTGCGGGATACCATCCTCATCATAGGCCTCACCTTCCCGCTCAAATCCGAAACTTTCATAAAAAGCAGCGAGGTGAAGCTGCGCTGAAATGCGCATGGCGGTGGTGCTGAACGTCGTTTCACTGTAGGTGAGGGCTTCATCAACCAGCTTACGCCCCAGTTGCTGTCCGCGAGCCTGCATTGAAATAAGCACACGACCCATCGCAGGCTCTGCGTATTTAATGCCCGGGGCTAGCAGCCGGGCGTATGCTGTGAGTTGACCGCCCTGCCAGCCCAGTAAATGCCAGGCTTTTTCGTCCAGCTCATCAATATCAGGATAAAGACATGTTTGCTCCAGAATAAAGACATTCTGACGTAGCTGATACATTGCGTGCACATCCGTTGCCCCTAACGCTTCAAGTTTTGCCCACTGCCATTGCATACTCATTGCCCCCTAAATTTTTTCAATCTGTAACCTAGCGATAAACGGTCATAAGGTAAACCACCAGACACAAAAAAGCCCGCAACAGCGGGCTTTCAAAACGTTCTCAATATGCTTATTCGTCCAGGAAACTGCGCAGCTGCTCAGAGCGGCTTGGATGGCGCAATTTACGCAACGCTTTGGCTTCAATCTGACGAATACGCTCGCGCGTTACATCAAACTGCTTACCAACTTCTTCCAGCGTGTGGTCAGTATTCATATCGATACCGAAACGCATCCTCAGTACCTTCGCTTCGCGGGCCGTTAATCCGGCCAGTACTTCCTGCGTCGCCCCTTTCAGGCTTCCACCAGTGGCAGAGTCCAGCGGCTGAATAATGGTACTGTCCTCAATGAAATCACCCAGATGCGAATCTTCGTCATCGCCAATGGGCGTCTCCATAGAAATCGGCTCTTTGGCTATCTTCAGTACCTTACGGATTTTGTCTTCAGGCATAAGCATGCGTTCTGACAATTCTTCCGGGCTTGGCTCACGCCCCATCTCCTGAAGCATCTGACGAGAGATACGATTCAGTTTATTAATGGTTTCAATCATATGAACAGGAATACGAATCGTTCGGGCCTGGTCCGCAATAGAACGGGTGATCGCCTGACGAATCCACCATGTGGCATACGTTGAAAACTTGTAGCCGCGACGGTATTCAAACTTATCCACTGCCTTCATCAGACCGATGTTACCTTCCTGAATCAAATCCAGGAACTGCAAACCACGGTTGGTGTATTTTTTAGCAATTGAAATAACCAGACGCAGGTTGGCCTCGACCATTTCTTTTTTCGCGCGGCGGGCTTTTGCCTCGCCAATCGACATACGGCGATTAATATCTTTAATATCTGCGATGATTAAGCCTGTTTCCTGCTCAACCTGCGTCATTTTAGACACACTACGCTCGATATCTTCTTTATGCTGTGCCAACGCATCGCTGTAAGCATGACCGCCGTTAATCGCTTCGCCTAACCATTCAGTAGAGGTTTCATTACCAGCGAAAGCTTTGATGAAATCCTTCTTCGGCATTTTAGCGTTGATGACGCTGTACTTCATGACCAGACGTTCCTGGATACGTACTTTGTCCATCATATCGCGCATGTTTTTAACCATGCGATCAAACTGCTTAGGCACCAGGCGGAATTCTTTAAAAATTTCGCTTAATGCTTCAATTTCTTTGCGTGAATCCGGGTGTGCACGGCCCTGCGTTTCAATGACGTCGCGCGCCTTGCCATACTGATCACGCAATTCGGCGAACTTTTCACGCGCCTGCTCCGGATCTACACCGCTGTCATCTTCATCAGAATCGTCGTCGTCGTCCTTGTCATCGTCATCTTCATCTTCCAGTTCTTCTTCTGAAAGTTCGGAGCCGATGTGCGTTGCAGTGGGAGCCATATCACGGTCATCATCAGGGTCTACAAAACCAGAAATAATATCGCCAAGGCGTATTTCTTCGGCTTCATACAGATCCCACTGCTCAAGCAGATAGGTAATCGCCTCAGGATACTCTGCGACAGAGCACTGAACCTGATTAATACCATCTTCAATGCGTTTGGCGATTTCAATTTCGCCTTCACGAGTCAGAAGCTCAACCGTACCCATTTCACGCATATACATGCGTACCGGGTCGGTGGTGCGGCCTATTTCACTTTCTACGGTTGCCAGAGCCTGAGCTGCGGCCTCTGCGGCATCTTCGTCGGCGGTTGTTTCCTGCATGAGTAATTCGTCAGAATCCGGAGCGGATTCTGAAACCTGAATACCCATGTCATTGATCATGCGAATGATATCTTCGATTTGATCAGAATCGACTATGTCTTGCGGCAGGTGGTCGTTTACTTCTGCAAAAGTTAAGTAACCTTGCTCTTTACCTTTTGCAATCAGGAGTTTAATCTGAGATTGCTTGCTTTGCGCCATAGAACCTACACTTCTCACAATAATAAATTAAGCAAAAAAGCATGACTAAGCCAACGTCTGAATCCATTGCTCATTCATGCTTGCTGTCGTCTTGTTACCGCACCTGTCAGGGCCTCTGACCCTCTTTTTCGGCTGAAAAATCGTCCTGCATTTACTTACGTAAGCTTGCAGCGAATTGACCAGTATAACAGATTACACGCTGCTTGTACTAGGCTACCGGCATGTTTTTTAACCAAAAATAGTTGGTGCTTTTCCCTGCAACACTGGTCTGATGGCTCAGTGTATTGACTGACGCTCTTTCATCAGCATTGTCAGCTCTTCTTTCTCGGCCCGACTGAGCGGTTGCACCCGGGAGCGAGAAAGTAACGTTTCGATGCGACTATCAAAATGCCAGTCAAGAAGGCGGGCAAAGCTATCGGTGAATACCCGCTCTTCATCCGCGTCGTTTACCAGATGTTCCTGCTGCAGTAACTTTGCGATGGTAGATGAATGGGGATGCTCGCGGAAGTTTTCAAGAAGCTGGGCTGTGGTGGCGTGTTTGTTTTTCACACAATACTGGTGAATGTCAGTCAGTAGCTCTATGCCTGCGATACCACTGCCGGCTAACAGCGATGGCATAACTTCCTCGCAGCGATTTGCCAGCGAAGGTGAGTCAAGCAGCAGGCGCACCAATGTGCGGACCGGGGATAAACGGGTTTTTTGCACGGCGTGGCGGGTACTGCTGCCGCCCGGCCGTGATGATTTCTGATTGGCCTGTGCAATGTCTTGCTGCAATCTGAAACGATCATACTCACCAGTATGTTTGGCAAGCTCTTCGGCAAGCATCGCGCGCTGACTCTCCCCCAGTACCGAATCAATCAGGGGCTGCGCTGCTGCTTTTAAGGCCAGCTTACCTTCCGGGGTGCCCACTTCGTGCTCTTTGAGCAACGTTTCGAAGAAAAAGCGCGACAGCGGTAATGCATCCTCGGTGAGCATTGCCAGCAGGCTATCAGCGCCGACCTTGCGTACCATGGTGTCAGGATCTTCGCCGTCAGGCAGAAACAAAAATGTCAGCTTTACACCATCCTTTAGCGCGGGAAGGGCGTTTTCCAACGCCCGCCAGGCGGCCTGTCGTCCGGCGTTATCGCCATCGTAGCAACACACAATATGATTGGTAGAACGCATCAGTAAATTCAGGTGGTCCGGTGTGGTTGCAGTGCCCAGCGCCGCTGTAGCAATATTAATGTCGAACTGACTGAGCGCAACGACATCCATATAGCCTTCAACGACCATGATCTTATCCAGATGCCGATTATTCTGGCGGACCTGGTAGTATCCGTAGAGCTCCTGGCCCTTATGAAAGATGCGCGTTTCCGGCGAGTTCAGGTATTTCGGCCCGCTGTCGTTTTCCAGCACGCGGCCGCCAAAACCCACAACTCGTCCACGTCTGTCCCGAATCGGAAACATTATCCGGTCACGGAAAAAATCGTATTGTTTGCCACTGTCGTTCTGATTGACCAGTTTAAGGTCGATCAATTGTCGTATACGCTCATTAGTGGTGCCAAACGTGCTTAGTACGCCGTCCCACTCACTGGGGGCATAACCAACTTCCCATTGTTTGACAACATCACCGGATAAGCCACGGCCTTTCAAATAGCTGATGGCTTTTTGACTGTTAGGGTGGCTGCGTAACTGATGCTGAAAATAACGGGCGACCTGTTCCATCAGGGTATGATCATCTTCCAGCTGCTGCTTTTTAGCCTGAGACATCGCCGGCGGCCCGCCTTGCTCTCGGGGCACATCCAACCCATGGAATTTAGCGAGCTCTTCAATTGCCTCAACAAACTCAAGACGATCGAACTCCATCATAAAAGAGATAGCATTGCCGTGTGCACCGCATCCGAAGCAGTGATAAAACTGTTTGTCCTGACTGACAGTAAAGGAAGGCGTTTTTTCGTTATGAAAGGGGCAGCAAGCCTGATAATTCTTGCCAGCTTTTTTTAACTTCACCCGACTATCTACAATATCGACAACGTCGGTTCTGGACAGGAGATCATCAATGAAATCCCGGGGTATTTTTCCGGCCATGAATTCAGATTACAGGAATAAAGGAGTTACTTTAACAAGATAGGAAAAAGGCGCAACAATGATTCGCTGCGCCGAAGTCGTTAGCCGTTAAGGCGGCTTTTAATTTTTCCGCTCAGCGCGCCCATATCAGTGCGACCCTGAACTTTAGGTTTAAGTTGTCCCATCACCTTACCCATGTCCTGCATACCGGTTGCGCCGGTTTCAGTCATGGCTTCATCGATTAACGCATCCAATTCAGCATCGGTAAGAGGCTGGGGCAGGAAGTCTTCAATGACAGCGATTTCAGCACGTTCTGTTGCCGCAAGCTCTTCGCGACCAGCATCGTCATACTGTTGCGCTGCATCCTGACGTTGTTTAACCATTTTGGTCAACACTGCCAAAATGTCTGCATCAGTGAGTGTTATCTGATCATCAATTTCACGCTGACGGATGGCTGCAATTGCCATACGAATTGTGCCCAGGCGAACTTTGTCTTTCGCCCGCATTGCATCTTTTTGTGCTTCTTTTAATTCGTCAATTAATGCCATGAAAGGACCTTTTAAAAAAACCAAGCCTTAGAAACGACAAAGGTGCCTTCAGGCACCTTTGAGAATAAACACTATCTTAGTAGAGTTTTACGCGACGTGCGTTTTCGCGAGCCAGCTTTTTCAGATGACGTTTCTTCGCGGCAGCTTTCTTGCGTTTACGTTCCCAGGTCGGCTTTTCGAAAAATTCACGACGACGAACTTCTGACAGAACGCCTGCTTTTTCACAAGAACGCTTGAAACGACGAAGCGCGACGTCAAACGGCTCGTTTTCTCTAACTTTAACGATAGGCATTAAGTACTCACCTCAAAATTATCACGGTTGAACCGGGCAAAATATGCTCACAAAAAGGGCACCCGGGTTAAAAATGGTGCGAAATTCTAATCATTCGCGGGGCAAATGTAAAGACAGAATTGCTAAAAAATAGCCAGTTTCTGACAAAATGCGTGATCCGCCATTCCCACCTATGATGATAAACGGTAAACTCCGGCCCACATTTTTTACCAAGTCGGATCACCTTATGCGCATTCTGGGAATTGAAACATCCTGTGATGAGACCGGTATTGCTGTCTACGATGACAAGCAGGGCCTATTGTCTCATGAATTGTACAGTCAGGTAAAATTACATGCTGATTACGGAGGCGTGGTCCCTGAACTGGCTTCCCGGGATCATGTGCGCAAAACCCTGCCGCTTATCGAAAAAGCTATGCAGGATGCCAATACCACACCGGCTGAGCTGGACGGTATTGCATTCACGCAGGGGCCAGGACTGGTAGGTGCGCTATTGGTAGGCTCTTCCGTTGGCAGGGCACTGGCTTATGCCTGGAATGTGCCAGCGGTAGGTGTACATCATATGGAAGGGCATTTGTTAGCGCCGATGCTTGAGGATAACGCGCCGACATTTCCGTTTGTCGCACTGTTGGTGTCCGGCGGGCATTCAATGCTGGTCAATGTTGCAGGTATCGGGCGGTATGAAGTATTGGGCGAGTCCATTGATGATGCTGCGGGTGAGGCATTTGATAAGACCGCCAAGCTACTAGGCCTGGACTATCCGGGCGGGCCGCTGCTGGCTAAACTGGCAGAAGAGGGCGAGGCCGGACATTATCAATTTCCACGCCCGATGACCGACCGTCCTGGTCTGGATTTTAGTTTCAGCGGCTTAAAAACTTTCGCAGCAAACACGATACGTGACGCCGCTGATGACAGACAGACCCATGCTAATATTGCCTACGCCTTTGAAGAGGCGGTGGTTGATACGCTGATGATTAAATGTCGGCGGGCATTAAAGCAAACCGGATTGAAGCGTCTGGTCATTGCCGGTGGCGTGAGTGCGAACAAGCGGCTGCGTAATGAAATGGAAGCGATGATGCGTAAGTTGAAGGGCGAGGTTTATTATCCGAATCTGGCATTTTGTACCGATAACGGCGCTATGATTGCCTACGCCGGCATGCAGCGGCTTAAAGCGGGGCAGACTGTATCGCTTGGGGCGACGGCCAATCCACGCTGGCCGCTGGATTCGTTGCCCAGTGTTGGATAGTGAGCGCACGTCAGCGTTGAGTAATGTCATCCCTGTGTCATAACAAACCGCTATTTATGGAAAGCCTGCAGCTAACGGGAGTAATGAGTGTTACGATTTTTACCGGTCCTGTGCCTGATATTTTTAAGCTCACTGGCTACGGCAAAACCAGCCAATAATCAACATGTGGTTCTTATATCTGTCGATGGATTGCGCCACGACTATATCGAAAAGCACCAAGCCAGTGAACTGTCCCGTATCGCGGCTCAGGGCGTGCGGGCAGAACGAATGACGCCGGTTTATCCGGCTAACACATTTCCAAATCACTTATCATTGATTACCGGTCGCTACCCGGTGAATCACGGTATAGTCAATAATCGGTTTACTGATAAAACCCGGAGTGATGGGAAGGACTTTGCCAAATACAGTATGGGCAAAGGCTTTAAAGATAGTACATGGGTCAACGGCACACCATTGTGGAATCTGGCAGAGCTCAACGGCGTGAAAGCTGCTACGTATTTCTGGCCTGAGTCTGACGCCCGCGTAAATGGCCGCACGCCGACCTACTTCTATCATTATTCCAAGTATGCAGATTATCAGGCCCGTATTGACCAGATTATTCAGTGGTTGCGTCTGCCGAATAACGCTCGTCCAAAATTTATCGCGGGATATTTTTCACTGGTTGATAGTCAAGGCCACAAGTATGGACCAAATGCGCAACAGACTCGTTTAGCGGTTCAGGAAGTAGATGCATTACTTGGACAGCTCTTTGACCGTCTTCAGAGCTTCGACTTTCCGGTTAACCTTATCATTGTCTCTGACCATGGCATGCAATCTACTGATAAAGATAGCAGAGTGCAGGTCGATTCATTGGATATAGATACCACGTTATTTGAAATTGTGAATCAACATACGCAATTACACATTTATGCCAAAGAGAATACATCTTCACAGGAGATAACCGCGTTGAAACATCGGCTGGACAGCCAGTCAGACCAGCGCTTTACCCTTTTAAATCAGCAATTACGCAAAAAATATCATTATCCGGTGACTGCTCGAACCGGCGATATCTTATTGCAGGCATCCTCAGGTACAGTATTCACTGAGGATAAGCAAAGTAATGTGATGCCCGGAAGTCATGGATACTGGCCTGATGCGCAAGCTATGGGGGCGACATTTGTTGCCGTCGGTCCTGCCTTTAAAAGTAATGTGCAGTTACCTGTAATGAGTAACCTTGAGGTGTACCCCGCTATCGCTCATATTATGGGTTTATCCTTGTTAGGAAACATTGACGGAAAAATGGATGTAATCACGCAAGGACTTCGCTAAATACTAACGTGCACGTGGCCTTGCGACATCGTTCGCTGAGTTTGCTATTTAACCTGAGTAAGTATGGGATCAGGGCTGGCTGTCCGATTTCAGTTTGCCCTGCTTGTTCCACACTTTAGATTCCTCGCCCTTTATCAGTCTGACGATATTGGCCCGGTGCCGCGCGATAATCAGGATTGAAAGCATAGCTACAGGCAGGGTGTAGAGCGGCTTGATAAACCATACATAAAGCGGTGCCAGTGCAACTGTGATAATGGCGGCAAGCGACGAATAGCCCCAGATAAACAGCGCGACTCCCCAGGTTAGTATAAGCAGCCCACCTAGCTCCAGACCAATGGGAAGCATCGCGCCAAAAGCCGTTGCTACAGCCTTGCCCCCCTTGAAGCCAAAATAAAGCGGAAAAATATGCCCAAGGCAAGCGGCTATAGCAATGACACCGAGCGCCACCGCATCTATTCCAATCCAGTAACTGATATACACCGGAATGGTACCTTTAAGAATATCCATGACCAGCACCAAGACCGCCGGAATACGACCGCCTAAACGATACACATTCGTTGCACCAGGGTTCTGTGATCCTGCCTGGCGTGGGTCAGGTAACCGGTATAGGCGGCTGATGACCACGGCGCTGGAAAGTGAGCCGCACAGGTAAGCCACACTTACCATTAAAATAATAGTTGCAATCATGTAATACGGCCGAGGTTCAGGTTACACTTGCCTCACACTACTAAAAAGCGCGTAAATGCGCCAGTCGCATGCGTTCAGATGCGTCTGGGCGAGAATACGCCAGATGAAAAAACTGGCTGAAATATATGGATCAGATACACATCCGTGAGTTAAGCGTTGATGCGCTTATTGGCGTTTATGACTGGGAACGAACGCAGAAAACGCGCCTGTTGATTGATGTCAGTATTTTTGCTGACCTGACAGATGCCCGCACCAGCGATAAGGTTGCCGATACCATCGACTACGCGAAACTTGCTACCTTTATCCAGGAAAAAGCGGGGGCGACGCAATTTGAATTGTTAGAGGCATTGGGCCACTTTTTGTGCCAGGCCGTACTGTCTGCCTTTGCGGTTTCTTCGGTATCTCTGGCGATTACCAAACCCAAAATTCTGCCGGATGCCCGGGCTGTCACTGTCACTATTTCTGAATCGAAAAGTAATGCTCAATAAAATTCTTATCAGTATTGGCTCGAACATTGAAAGAGCCAGGCATACCCGCGGAGGTGTTGCCGCACTTAAAACGTACTTCAGTGATGTGCAGTGCTCATCAGTGTACGAAAGTGAGGCGGTCGGCTTTGACGGGGAAACATTCTACAATCTGGTCGTCAGTGCTTATACCGATCTTGATGTGGCGCAAGTTAACGACATACTAAAGGCAATTGAACAGGCGCACGGACGTACGCACAGTGAGAAAAAATTTTGCTCGCGGACATTAGACCTGGATCTTTTAACGTTTAATCACGTAGTGACTTCGCAGCCTGTCACGCTGCCCAGAGAAGAGATTCTGTATAACGCATTTGTATTGCGCCCATTAGCTGAATTGGTGCCGGATGAACGCCACCCGATTGAGAACAAAACCTATCAGCAGCTGTGGCAGCAGTTTGAGAATAAAGACCAGCCATTGTGGCCCGTAGTATTTGACTGGAGAGACGTTTAAGCAATGACGCTTTTTGAAATTATTATTCTGGCAATCATTCAGGGAGTCACAGAATTTTTGCCAATCAGTAGTTCCGCCCACCTGATTCTTCCCGCTGAGTTATTAGGTTGGGTCAATCAGGGGTTGGCGTTCGATGTGGCCGTGCATGTAGGTAGTCTGCTTGCTGTTATGATTTATTTTCGTGAAGATATTCTTCGTATGGCGGGTGCCTGGCTAACCAGAGGGTTTTCATCTGATCAGACACAAGACAGCAGGCTGGCGTGGTATGTCATACTGGCAACCATTCCTGCGGTCATTGCCGGCTTCCTACTGAAAGACTGGATTGAACTTAATGCACGCAGCGCGCTGGTCATTGCCGCGACCACTATTATTTTTGGTCTGCTGTTGTGGTACGCGGATAAGGCTGCCAGGCATACCAAAGACTTGTCGGCAATGGGCCTGAAGGGCGCCGTGATTATCGGCCTCGCGCAGGCTTTGGCACTGATTCCAGGCACTTCGCGCTCAGGCATTACCATGACCGCTGCGCTGATGCTGGGCTTTAACCGGGAGAGCGCTGCACGCTTTTCGTTTTTGCTGTCTATCCCGGTTATTCTCGGGGCAGGCACACTGGCAGTGCTGGAACTGGTTGGCTCCGGCGAGCAGGTCGACTGGAGTGCGCTTTTTTACGGTGCGGCGTTTTCCTTTGTCAGTGCTTACCTTTGTATTTATTTGTTTTTAAGCTGGATTTCCCGTATCGGAATGTTGCCGTTTGTGATTTATCGACTGATACTGGGCGCAGTATTGCTCTGGTTTGTGTTCGGGTAAGGGCAAACTGAGGGTTGCCCTTCATTCACATAAAAAAAGGATTCGCTATGTCTGAAACTATTTTTACTAAAATTATCAATCGCGAAATCGATGCTGAAATTCTTTATGAAGATGAGCTGGCTCTGGCGTTTAAGGACATTAACCCCCAGGCACCGGTGCACTTTCTGGTAATTCCTAAAAAGGCCATAGCAACGATCAATGATATTGCCGAGCAGGACAGAGAGTTAGTCGGTCATTTATCCATTGTCGCTGCCAAGGTGGCTGACGAAATGGGTATTGCTGAGGAAGGGTATCGTACAGTGATGAACTGCAATGAGTTTGGCGGGCAAAGTGTTTACCACATACATTTACATGTGCTGGGTGGTAAATTACTGGGCTGGCCGCCTTACACGGACAAGCCCAAGAACTTAGAATAATCACCAGTGATGATTACGCAGAGCGGCATTACGCCACTCTGCGTTTGATAATTACAGACCTAACAGTTCTTTACCCTGATTGAAGTGGATATCTACCGGGATATCGGCTTTTTCCAGTTTCGCCAGATCACTGGCCAGTTCGGGCTTAATCACACCCATTTTTTCCACCAGCTGGCTGACGCCTTTATAATCACCGTCTCCCTGTAACGTCAGGATTTTTTGAGACAACGATTTTACTGCCGCCTGCATTTTGTCCATATTAACGCGGTACATGCCTTTCTCGGATTTCTCAAAGGCACCTTCCTGGGCAAAATAATTGAATCGAATCATATTAGCTTTACCGTGGGCACTGGAAGCACCAAAGCGTACCGAGCGAAAAATGCCGGCCATGAAGGTCACGTAATAATCCTCCAGCGTTCCTTCGGTGATTTCACCTTTCTCCAGCAGGCTTTGCACCATATACAGGCCAAGAATATCGGCTTTACCTTCTTCTAATGCCGATGCGTGCTCTTTTAACGCTGCGCGAACGGTACCCTTGCCATCCAGCGTGTTTTTGATGCCCAGGCCATGTGCGACTTCATGGAACATCGTGTTTGCAAAGAACGCATCGAAGGTAATGTGCTCACGCTGCTCTGGCACAATCAACGCCTCAGAAATAGGCATCAGGATTTGATCAAATTTGGCACGCATAGCATTTTTCAGTTGCAGACGGCGTGTACCTTTTTCCAGCTGAACCCGTTCGTCATTAGGCAGGTTAATCGCAATTGTTTTACTGCCGGCATTAGAGTGACCGGCATAATACACAACATCATATGCGCCTAAATCAGCATCAGAACCCGGCATCTGCGCCTTGTATTCTTTCGGTACCGGCAGGCCTTGTTGTAATTCAGGCAAGAATTGCGCATAACGCGACAGTTTATCGCTCCATGCTTTATCCTTGATAAGCACGTAGGCTTCGAACGCGGCGCGATAACCAAACAGCTGATCTTCATAGGTTTCAATAGGGCCAATGACCAGCTCTACCGGATTGGTTTTCATATCCATCCATGCCATATCTGAATCAAGGTATTCATTGCTAACTAACGCTTTTGCACGCAATGTCAGATAATTTGCAAAGCCTTCGTCTTCAGCAAGTTCAGCCGCCTTGGTTAAAAGCTCTGCCGCTTCGTTCAGCTGCGCTTTATAGGCTTCTGAATAGGGAATAGTGTAAAGTTCGCCCTTGTCGTTGCGACGAACCAGCGAGTAGAGACCTTTCTTATCGTCAAAATCTGCTTTTTCAAACTCTTCTTTAGTCATGTCTTCAGGATAAAACTGCGCACCCTCAGGTTTGCTGTCAACATCGGATAAGAATGCTGCATCACCATTTAAGCGATCCCAGGGACCATAATTAATTTGCGCAAAATGGGCAATCTCGTCATCGTTCAGGCGATTAAGAAACGCAGATTTTTCTCCCCCGAATGCCTGTTGCCAGAACAGGTCATCCATAATTTTTGCTGCATCGATAAGCAACGCCACCATTTTTTGCTGATTGTCGCTCAAATGACTAATGTCTGCGTCGAGATCCACGGGTTGATAGATAGACAGTCTTTTGCGATCAATGGTTAAGTCTGATTCCTGGTTCTCAATATTGCCTGCGGATGCAACCGTTTGTTGCTCCGCTGTGCCAGAGGCTGTTTCATTCTCAGGTGCGTCACTGCAGCCGGTATTCAAAAACACTGCCGCGGCAACCGCGACTGCTGTTATAGTCATTCTGCTTTTAAACATAGTTCTCTTATCAATTGTCATGTTAGCGGGTCATTTTTATTATCGGGACTTCTTAATCCCTTGTCTGTAGAGCGGTTGACTGTGCTACCCAACCCTGTGGGTCAAGCATAACCATTCCTGGGCGGCAACGCTATAGTATCCAATACGTCCGACTATTTTCACACACGTGCGCAATGGTAAATTGGCTGATATAGTTAATCAGCAGGGAAGTGCTGATGCCATGTTGAAGCTATTGAAAAATAAAGCGGCCTTTGTCCTCCCATTTCAAATAATAATGATTCTCTTGCCGTAAAAGGACAGTCTATGTCTACAGAAAATGCACTACTTTCCATCCTTGTAGAAAAAATCAACAACGATACGCTGGTATTACCTACTTTGCCGGCTATTGCCTTGCAGGTGAGGCGTACCGCTGATGACCCGGATGTGAATCTGGGGAAGATGGGTGACGTGATCAGTAAGGATCCGTCACTGGCAGCCAGGATTATTAAAATTGCCAACAGCGCCTATCTTGGACGGACCGTCAAGGTAAACTCTGTCAGTCAGGCAGTTACCCGAATCGGTCTGCAGCAAATTAAAAATATTGCGACGGCACTTGCGATGGAGCAATTGTTCGTATCAAAAAATACACTTGTAGGTGAATATCTTCGTAAAGAGTGGGCCGATACCATAGAGGTGGTTGCCAATGCGCTGGCAGCGCTACAGACCTATGCCAATAAATCTAATAAGCGTGAAATCAGTGTGGATACCATGACGCTGACAGCACTGGTTCATAATATCGGTGTGCTACCCATTCTCACTGAGGCCGAACGCAACGAAGATGTGTTTGCCAATCCGACGTTTTTAGATGAAGCAATTCAAAAAGTCTCCGGTCCTATCGGAGGCAGCATCATGCGGGAATGGGGCTTTGGGCCGACGTTTGTCAACTCTGCCGAACACTGGCGGGATATTTCTATGGTGCCCAAAACCCTTGGCTATCTGGACTTTGTCCGGGTAGGCGCAGCCCTGGCCGGTCGAATGGGCGACAAGAAAGAGGTGGTGCTAACACGTGCGATAGAACGCGGCGCGCTCGGCGGTATTGAAGATGTCGAAACCGACGCGTTTGCCGAATTACGGAATAACGCGCGTCAAATCTTCGCCTGATCACTGGTTATTAACCTGTGTATTCGCTGCAGAAGCTATCTTTTTGTAGCGAGTACGCTCCAGTGTGATCATCAGTAAACCCAGCCCTAATCCCCATACCGGTGCACCCAGTTTAAATAAGGTCATTCCCGACGCTGTACATACCAGTGTCATCAACGCTGCTTTTCGGTAACGCTCCGGCATCATGCTGTTAAACAACGCGCTTTGTAGTGTGCCCAATAAGGCGAGTCCTGCCAATAAATGAATGACAACGTCAGGCATATGGGTAAACAGGGTGACCACAAAGCCTGCCGCCAGACCTAAACCGATATAAGCGCCTCCGGCGACCACTGCCGCCAGGTAACGATGCTCTCGCTTGTGTCCGGCATCTTCACCCATACAGATAGCTGCCGTAATAGCGGCGTAGTTAAAGGCAAAACCTCCCAGCGGCCCAAGCATGATTTGTAGGGCGCCCAGTCCGCTGAGCACGGTTTTGTGATCAGGCTTAAAATCATAACTTTTCAAAATTGCCATGCCAGGCACATTCTGCGACAGCATGGTGATCAGAAATAACGGCAGACCAAGGCTTATTGCAGAGGCAACAGAAAAGTCCGGTGAGACCCACACCGGCGTCGCAATACCGGCCTGCCAGTTCAGTTCGGTCAAATCACCTAACCAGATGCTGTATCCCACCCCCAGCACCAGCAAAAGCAACATCAGATAACGAGGGATAATGTGGCCGGCGATGATGTACGTAGCGACAAAGATGGCAGTGACCAAAGGCGCCTCAGTCACATCAACAAAGATATTCAGACAAATCGGTAACACGATCCCCGCCAGCAGCGCGGAGGCGATATTGGTGGGGATGTCGGTAATTAATCGGGTTAGTGCACGACTTTGCGCACAGGCCAGCGCGCAGAGACCGGCGACGATAAACGCCCCGATCACTTCACTTAGCGGAAACGCCGCTGCCGCGCTAAGCAAAAACGCCGCGCCAGGCGTTGACCAGGCGGTCACTACCGGAATTTTGTAGCGCAGGGAAAATACAATGCAGCTAAGCCCCATGCCAATGCCTAACGCAAATAACCAGCTTACAACCATGCCTGGTGAAGCACCGGCGGCACGTGCAGCCTCAATGACCAGTACCACGGCACTACTGTAACCCACAACAACCGCAGTTAGCCCTGCGGCAATATGACTGACACTGAGTGATTTAAACACACGGGCTCCTTTACGCATCGGATCTGACTGGTACACTGTGCGTTAAAACGCACGGTAAAAGATAGCATTGTGCGTTATAGCGCACAAGAGGCAAATTGTGAAAGAGTCAGCACATATCACGCAGCAAATTGCTGCTCAGCTAAAATACACACGTAAACAGAAAGGATGGTCACTGGATAAAACGGCACAGGCTACAGGCGTATCTAAAGCCATGCTTGGTCAGATTGAGCGGGAAGAATCGAGCCCGACCATTGCGACGCTGTGGAAAATCGCGACAGGGTTGGATGCCTCATTTTCGTCGTTTATTAGCTCACAAACTAGCGATGCTTATGTGCTTAGTCAGCAACGGCAGGCGGCGTTTACCCATGATCCTGATATGCAGGTGACAACCTTATTTAAGTTTAACCCGGTCACCCGGATGGAAACCTTTGAAATTACCCTGACCAATCATCACGAGCAGCGCTCATCGGCACATGCTTCGGGCGTGACTGAACATATACATGTATTAAAAGGGGAGCTGGCGGTTTATCAGCAAGACGTTTGGCATACAGTCAAAGCCAACGAGCAATTTATTCTGCAGGCAGATACAGCGCACGGCTATCGGGATGAAACCGGTGAGACCACGTTTATCGATATCATTTGTTATCCGTGACGGACCGCTATAAAAAAGCCGGGCAATCAGGCCCGGCTTTATGACAATGCTAAAAAACATTGAAGTGCATTAGTCTTCTGTCAGTTGCAGTGTTTTACGCATATCATCCAAAAAGACACAAAGTTCAGACGACATCAGCGTAAATTCAGCGTCAAGTCGGGCCGATGCCTGATCTTTTGGAATATCGTCCATCTCTTCTTTCATACGATCAGTAAACTTGATGCGCTTAAAAGAACCATCTTCGGCAATAAGCGCTGTTAGCGTATCCTGCCACGCAAAACCGATTTTTTGTACCAGCTTGCCTGAATCGAGATGTAACTGAATCTCTTCACTGTCCAGCGGTTGATTCTTGCAGCGAATCACGCTTTCCAAATCGTCGGTAGACTTAAGCTCAGCCTCTTCAAGCAGCTCGATATTGTCCGGGGCACCGTCTGTCAGCCAGTGAGTAAGCTCCGATTGCAGACTACGGCGCGCCAGCGGCACAACGGGCAATGATGTGATGGCTTTTCGGACCATGGCCAGAAACCCTTCGGCTTTACCATCTGATGAGCTGTCAACAACAACAAGATTGTCAGGCAGCGAGATAAAGCCATGGGTATAGCTGTTTTTGGTAAACGCGCGAGGCATCAGTTGGGTAATGATTTCCTGCTTAAGATCGCTTTGCGCTTTCTTGCCAACAGGTGAGCCTGTCTCCGCTTCAATTTTCGCGACCTTCTCAGCCAGCTCAGCATTGACAACCGTTGAGGGCAGAATGCGCTCCTGCTTTTTGATGGTGATCCAGTAACGTTCCTGAACTTTATGGAACATCATGGTTTCCTGACCCACCTGAGCGAAAGGAGAAACAAATCCGCTGGTCGCCAGATCCTGACTGCCGCATGGCCGGAATGTGAATTCACTTAACGCATTTTGCAGGTCATCGTCGTCCAACGATAAAGGTTGGGTTATTTGATAGGCTTTTATATTTTTAAACCACATTGCCACACGCTACTTTCAAAATTACGGGCGGCAAGCGTACCAATCGGACACCCTTCGCGCAACGGCCTTTCGGGGTAAATTTACTAACGACGCAGCGGGAAGCGAATATGATAGCTCAGGCCCTTACCGGGGGCGCTGGTGGGCGTAATAGTGCCGTTTAGTGCCTGTGTCACCAGATTATACATGATGTGCGTGCCCAGGCCGCTGCCGCCTTCACTGCGACGCGTGGTGAAAAAGGCATCAAAAAGCTTATCAAGCTGGCCCTCTGTGAGTCCTTTTCCATTGTCACTGTAGTCCATAATGACCTCGTCACCCTCCACAAGCACCGTCAGTTGTACTCTGCCATTGTGGATACCGTCGAAGCCGTGAATCAGTGAGTTCATCACCATGTTAGTGATGATTTGGGCAATGACGCCCGGTGCACAGCGAATGACCAGATCATCCGGGCACTCAATATTGAATTTATGCGTAGTATGCTTAAAGCTGGGTTTCAGTGACTGCATGACCTCATCGATATACTCACCCAGATTGAACTTGCGCTCAGCGTCACTGGTTTGGTCCACTGATATCTGCTTGAACGATTCGATAAGCTCACACGCACGCTGCAGGTTTTTCATTAACAACGATGTGGTTTGGTGTGATTCGTCTAAAAAGTTTTCCATCTGGCCTGCGGTCAGCGTCTTGTCTTCAAACTGCTTTTGCAGTTTATTCAGCCTGTCTTCCAAAAAGCTGGCTGCGGTCACACTTACTCCGATGGGTGTATTCACATCATGGGTGATACCGGCTACAAGCCCACCCAATGTGGCCATTCGCTCAGACTCCAGCAGCTGGTCTTTAGCCTGATTCAGTGTATCCATTGAGCGGGCCAGTTCGGTGTTTCGCTTTCTCAGCTCATTTTCCACACGCTGCCGGTTTTCTATTTCAGCGCGTAACTCGCGCTGGTTTCCAATCAGCTCATCTTTTTGCTGTTCAAGATCCAGCATAATTTGCGACAGCGATGCTGTCTTTTTGGCAACTTCCTGCTCCAGTAACAGATTTTGTTCATCAATTTGCTGGTAGCTGCGCTCCAGCTTCATTTGCGTACCGCGCAACTTATTCTGCGAGGCAATCAAATCATCTATGACCTGGTTATAAGAAAACTGTAGCTGGCGTAACTCGTTATCATCTTCGACAAAAACAGATATTTTGGAATCTTTAGGGTGTTCCGGGTCAAAGGCGCTCATTTGTTCAGTAATGCTGGCCAGAGGCTCTGACAACAGACGGCGGAAGGCGGTCATAAAAAGAAAAACCAGAAACGCGGTTTTAACGATGGCATTACCAATTAAAAAGAAGATGCCGATTTCAATCCGGCTGTAGATAATATCGAAACTGGAATACAGGGTGACGTCGCCGACATGGGACGCGCGGCCGGAAAACTCAAAAATAAGCGGAAAGCTGTAACCAAACACACCACCGGGGTGGTCCTGCATCATGCCGCTGTTAATAGGTTGTCTTGGCTGGTCAGCCGTATTCCCGAGATTTGCAATGTACTCGCCGGTTTCATCACGGATCTGCACGCCTTCCACAATCGGCAGTTCCATCAGTCCGCGGGCAATAGTCAGTGCCTGCGGCGTATTCAGCTCCCATATTGCACGGGTCAGACTGGTAGAAAATGTGTTTTTGAGGGTTTGCAGTTCGCCTTCAATATTCTGCTTGGTGCTGAAATACTCGGTGAAAATCTGGCCCAGAGTCACAATAAATGTCAGGATAAAATAAACCGACAGCACGCGAGTCAGCAATTTTTTCGACAAGCCGGTTTTTACTGGGGTCATGTGAACCACATATCCTTTCCCTGATTCATTTCCTCATGCCCAAGAATATGCACAAATTGGTGTTTAAACAAGCAGAATAATGTAAAGCCCACTTTGCAATGGTTTGGTCAAAAACTTGACATATAACTGTAACCCATTTAATAAAACTGTCACAGATTCAATGAATAATGGCGGCGTTTAAAAATGAGCAGGAAACAGTCTATGTCTCGGACAGTCTTATTGGTAGAGGACGAAGCGCCAATTCGCGAAATGTTAAAGTTTGTGCTGGAGCAATCAGGGTTTAATACCGTAGAAGCGGAAGACTATGATATTGCTCAGGAAAAAATCTGTGAGCCATATCCGGATCTGATTCTACTGGACTGGATGTTGCCGGGCGGTAGCGGGGTTCAACTGGCAAAAAACCTGAAACAACACGAGTTTACCCGTGATATTCCGGTCATCATGCTTACTGCACGTGGCGAGGAGGACGATAAAATCCGTGGGCTGGATGCCGGCGCCGATGACTATATTACCAAGCCGTTTTCCCCAAAAGAGCTGGTGGCACGCATAAAAGCAGTGATGCGACGTGTTACTCCAACCTCTAAAGAAGAGCCAATCGAGTTTAACGGACTGAAACTGGAACCGACGTCCCACCGTGTGTCTGCTAATGATGAAGCGGTGGATATGGGGCCGACCGAGTTTAAACTTTTACACTTTTTCATGACCCATCCGGAGCGGGTTTATTCCCGCGAGCAGCTTCTGGATAACGTATGGGGGACGAATGTGTATGTAGAAGATCGTACCGTAGATGTTCACATTCGCCGACTTCGTAAGGCGATTGCCAAGCACAGCCACGATGCGATGATTCAGACGGTGCGCGGCGCAGGATATCGCTTTTCCACAAAATAACTTTCCTTACAGGCACAGTTCTCTACACTGTGCCTTTTGATGCTCATCTGCCCAACCAAGGTTCAATGCGTTAACTATGTACTATCCTTTCTCCTGGTTAAAAAGCCTGCTGCGATTAGGCGGTTATTTACTGGTGTTTGCTGCAGTGGGGTGGTACCTGGATGATATGTTACTGGCAATAACGCTGGGTGCGCTGGTCTTGCTTACCATCAATTACTGGCAACTGCTTAAACTGAATCGCTGGCTGTGGCATAGCCGCAAAATGTCTCCGCCCACGGTAAAAGGGGTGTGGGAGCATATTTACGAAGGTATCTATTATCTGCAGCGGCGTAATCGTAATAAACGCAAAGAGCTGGGCGAGCTGGTAAAGCGTTTTCGTGAGGGCTCCGAGGCACTTCCCGATGCTGCGGTAGTAGTAGATGCCAAGGCAAATATCATATGGTGTAACCGTCTGGCGCGGCTTGATTTGGGGCTGAAGTGGCCGGCTGATGCCGGGCGGCGTCTGGATAACCTTATCCGGCATCCTGACTTTATCGCTTATTTCCATGCCGGTGATTTTGACCATCCCATCGAAGTGCCGGCTCCTACCAATCCGGGCAAAACATTCGAATATCGGATAATGCCATACGGTGAAGCGCACTTGCTGCTGATCGCCCGGGATATTACGCGGGTGTCTCAACTGGAAGAAATGCGCAAGGATTTTGTGGCCAACGTGTCTCATGAGCTGCGCACACCACTGACGGTATTGCATGGTTACCTTGAGTTGCTGCCAGCCGATGACCAGGTCGATCCGTTTCAGGCAAAAGCCATTAGCGAGATGTCAGCACAAACACAGCGCATGCAGAATCTGGTAGAAGACTTACTGGTATTGTCGCGTATCGAGGCAAGCTCAGAGCGCATTTATGAAAATATTGTTGATATGCCAGCGATGTTCCGGCAGTTGGAAGCCGAAGCCCAGGCATTAAACAAAGATAAGCATCACACCATTACTTTTCACATTAATGGGGAGCTGAAAGTCTTTGGGGTAGAAACCGAACTTCGCAGTGCCTGTTCCAATCTGGTTTTCAATGCGGTGCATTACACACCTGCCGGCGGGCAGATAGACGTTTACTGGGACACCGTCAGCGACGGGGCACGGTTTACGGTGGTTGATAATGGGGATGGTATTGAGCAAAATCATCTGGCCCGTCTGACAGAACGGTTTTACCGGGTGGACAAAGCCCGGTCGCGAAAAACAGGCGGCTCGGGGCTGGGGCTGTCAATTGTTAAACACGTACTGACTCACCACAACTCACGGCTGGAAATTGCCAGTACTGTCGGACAGGGTAGCGAATTTTCATTTTTGCTCAGTCAGGAACTAATAGCAGGAACATAATGCTTAAAACGATCGCTGCGTTATTTTGTTGTGTCGTATCGGGGGCGCTTATGGCTGCCACCCAGGATGTTCCTGAATATACTCGCCAGCCAGGTGTGGCAGGAAAAATCACCTCCGTGGGCTCTGACACTCTGGCTAACCTGATGACATTCTGGTCGCAGGAGTTTAAAACGCTGTATCCGCAGGTTAAATTTCAGATTCAGGCATCCGGCTCATCCACAGCACCGCCGGCGCTTATCGAAGGTACGGCGACGATAGGCCCGATGAGTCGGGCATTAAAACCCAGCGAAATTCGCGAGTTCACCCGTGCACATGGCTATCCACCTACTGTATTACGGGTAGCCATGGATGCCATTGCTATTTTTGTAGAGCGGCGAAACCCGATTGAAGGGGTCACGCTGCAGCAGGTCGACGCCATTTTCTCGCATACGCGCTTCTGTGGCGGGTCAGAACCCATCACGCGCTGGCATCAGTTGGGTGTGGATACCGGCATCAGTAACTCTCCCATTCGTTTGTATGGCCGTAACTCCGTGTCAGGTACCTATGGACTGTTTAAAGTGATGGCACTGTGTGATGGCGATTTTCGCGCTACGGTGAATGAGCAGCCCGGGTCGGCTTCTGTTGTGTTGTCGGTAGCAACCAGTCGAAATGGTATGGGTTACGCCGCGTACGGGTATAAAACCGCCGGCGTGAAGGCGCTGCCCATCGGCACGGATAAAGCACACCTTATACCGTTGACCAGCGATACAGTGCGCAATGAAACGTATCCATTTGCCCGTTTTTTGTATCTGGTGGTAAATAAAGCCCCTGACAAACCGTTACCCGTGCTTGAAAGAGAGTTTTTGCGGTTCATCCTGTCCCGTCAAGGGCAGCAGCAGGTCGCACGAGACGGCTACTTTCCGGTACGCGATGATGTACTGCTGCGACAGCGGCGGTTGCTTGATGGAAAATGACAGCGCGTCGATACGAATCCAGAAACGGCCGACAGCCAACCTTTTACTGTAGTCTAAAAATACGCTGTCAGAGCCAGCGTGGATGAAAAAGCGGCGAGCTACGCTCAAAACCAGGTTGCACGCAGCGCCTGTGTGTTTTCAACTCATTGATTTTAATTTGTTATTTTTTAGTTCCTGCGAAAATATAAAACTTTTGTGACAGTGTCATAATGTAACAAAAGTGTCATTAAGCTTATGTAGTCTTCTCCTGTCTTTTAAAAATACATAGTCCTGACGGAGAATCGAATGACTATTAAGCATCTGTTTCAAGCATCTGCAATTGCCAGCGCGCTAGTGCTTGCTGGTTGCGGCGGTGATATCAATATCAATGAAGGTGACGTAACTAACGAAGGCGGCACTGCTAACCCCACCCCGACTGATCCTCCGACAGATGGTGATGCTAACCCACTGGTAACTGCTGGTCTGGCATCAGATGTTTCAGCAAATTTCCCTGAAATCACAGACAAGCCGGTGTATCAGTTATCTTCAAATGTTGAATTTAATGAAGATGCGACATTGAGCGCCGACGCACACTGGGTGCTGGATGGTCGTACCGCAGTAGGTGGCGACAACGAAAACTCAGCGGTACTGACGATTGAAGCTGGTACGACTATCATCGGTCAGGCTGGTGAAGATTTCCTGGTGGTTCGTCGTGGTTCACAAATCATGGCAAACGGTACAGCTGAAGCGCCAATCACCATGACATCCATCCAGGATGTAACCGGTCAGGAGACTACCATTGGTCAGTGGGGCGGCCTGGTATTGTTAGGTCGTGCTCCGGCTAACTCATGTGGTGACCAGGTCGGTGAAACCACTGAGGATGAACTGAATAACTGTGGTGTTTCTGCTGAAGGTGACGCAGGTCAGTTTGGCGGCAACATGCCTGAAGATAGCTCAGGTAAACTTAACTACGTTGTCGTTAAGCACGCCGGTCGTACGCTAGGTAACGGTGATGAGCTAAATGGTATCAGTTTTGCGGGTGTGGGTTCAGGCACTGAGGTTGATTACATTCATGTTCACCAGAACCTTGACGACGGTATCGAGTTTTTTGGCGGAACAGTTAATGTGAAGCACATTGTTCTGACTGCGAACGGTGACGATTCTTTTGACTGGTCATTCGGCTGGACAGGTAAAGCGCAATATGTGCTTATCAAGCAAGATGCCGCAGATGGCGATAATGCGTTTGAATCCGACAACAGTGAATTTGATGCAGCGGCGACACCGCTGACAAACCCAACCGTTGCCAACGTCACTATTCTTGGCGCCGATGATGCCAACGGCGTTCGTTTACGCGCAGGTACTGCCGGTGCGTTATCAGGCTTTGTTATCACCGGTCCGGATGCCTACAGCAACTGTCTGCGTGTTAACGGTGCGGAGTCTCAGGCGAATGCCGATGCAGGTGATTTGACAATGACCAACTCTGTTGTGGCATGTGCTGAAGGCAATAACTTCAGTGATGACGAAGGCACCGAAGGCTTCACGCAAACATGGTTTGAAGGTCAGGAAGGTAACAGTGTTGTTGCACAGGATGGTCTTGGACTGGCAGACAATGGCTATCAGCCGGCGGAAGGTTCAGTACTGCTTGAAGGTAGCGTCAGCATTGACGACAGCTTCTTTGATGCCACTGACTTTATCGGCGCGATGGATGCGACTACTGACTGGACAGAAAGCTGGGTAACAGTAGGTCTGGAATAAGGCTTAGGTTATTAAGTCGATGAAAATGCTTAGGCGCCTGATTCGGCGCCTAAGCTGTTAGAAGCCCCCTAATTCCAGATTCAGCTCTAACGGAGTTTTATAGCATGATTTACAAAAGCCGTTCGATGCCATCAAAATCGAAGCTATGTTCAGCAGTGAGCTTTGCACTTATGGCGAGCGCACTTTCCTCTCAGGCAGCTCTGGCGCAGGAAGGTCAGACTCAGGCCGATGATCAGGAAGTCATCGAAGAAGTGGTAGCCACCGGCACACGACTTAAAGGCACAGCCGCCGCTGTTTTGCAGGAACGTCAGAATCAGGCATTCGTAGCAGACATACTGGGTGCTGATCAGATCTCACGTACCGGTGACGGCGATGCAGCATCTGCACTTCGTCGTGTGACAGGTCTTACCCTGGTTGATGGTAAATTTATTTATGTACGTGGTTTGGGTGAACGCTATTCAAGTACCCAGCTAAACGGTATGGGTGTACCCAGTCCGGATCCTACCCGCTCGGTTGTACCGCTGGATTTATTTCCTGCGGATATCATCGAAAGCCTGAATGTACAGAAGTCTTTCTCTCCGAATATGCCGGCGCACTTTGGTGGCGGTAACGTCAACATTCGCACCAAGTCCATCCCTTCTGAATTTGTTTTCAAGGTATCCGGTGGCGTTGATTATAATACTAACAACTCTACTGACGGTTTTTTCTATAGTGGCGGTGGCGATGACTGGACCGGCCGCGACGATGGTACCCGTGCGCTTTCTGGTATTATCCAGTCTAATCTGGATAAAGCGCAGGCTGATGATGGTATTGAAGGTTCGGGGACCTATCCGCTCACGCTTGAAGAGCGCAAAGCAATGCTGGGCTCAATGTTCTGGGATATTGGCCCGGACCCAAAAAATGTTGATCCCGCGTTTGATATTGGAGCGACATTAGGCAACCGCTTTATTACCGATGTTGGTGAAATCGGCTTTCTGTCGGCCATTTCTTACGAAAATGAATGGAATGTGGGCGAGGAAAAGTCGGGCACTAACCTGGGCACCGTAGGGTGTGCAAGCTTGCCTGACAGCGAAACCGCTAATGGTAAATGCTTCGCGCAGTCTTACGATGGTGTTGAAACAGAGCAAAGCGTTAGCTGGAGCGGCATGTTCAACGTGGGTTACGAATATAACAGTAATCACCGGTTGGAACTTACCAACGTGATTCTGCACGATATGAACGATCGTGTTCGTGTACGTGACTTTGTTGATGTTAACGAAACCATCTTTGGTACCCGTGAGCTTGAACGTGTGGATATGCTGTTTGAAGAGCGTCGCATGACGTCCAGTCAGATTAAAGGCACGCACAACTTCCCTGAGCTCAACTTCATGTACTTTGACTGGTATGCCGGTACCAGCCGCGCAAATCGTGACGCGCCCGGTGGTTTATCAGCGACATATCAGAACAATCTGAACAATGGTGAGCTTGTCTCTCAACAGCTGCAGGATGTGTCTGCGACCAACGTAAACCGTCAGTATCAGAGTCTGCGCGATGTGTCTGATACATGGGGCTGGAACTTAGGTTATCCCATTATGCTTGATGGCATTGACCTTGAGGTAAAAGCCGGTGCAGATTTCTTTGAAAAAGCCCGTAAAGCTGAAAACATCACTATTCAGGTGCCGCACCGTGCAATAGCCGATGACGCACTGTTTGGTGATCAGATTGATGAAATCTTTTCGGCTGATCAGTTAGCCAGTGACGACTTTTACGGCAGCGCAACAGGTGCCGGTATTCTGCAGTCGAATATGGCTGACGGTGACGAGTATGCTGCCGGCACCAAAATCGATGCATATTACCTGATGGCCGACGCCTTTATTAACAATAAGTGGCGTTTTTCCGGTGGTGTAAGGTACGAGGACTTCCGTCAGATTTCGGTGCCGTTTTCGGCCCATGCCAACACGTTCTCGGTAGAGCCTGACGAGATTGCCCAGCTGGCATTTATGGAAGATGATTTCTTCCCGTCACTGGCGGTGACTTACATCATGGATGATGAGATGCAGTTTCGCTTCAATATCAGTGAATCAGCCATCCGTCCGGATTTACGGGACATCAGTACTACTTTCTTCATCGACCCGCTGACAGAGTTCCTGGTACGTGGTTCACCACTGCTTAGAAGCTCGAAGCTACGCAACGCGGATTTTCGTTGGGAATGGTATCGTGAAGCCGGCAACAACCTGTCAGCAGCGATATTCTATAAAGACATCGAAAACCCCATCGAGCTGGTTGAACTGGGTACAGTAGGGGGCGCAGCGCCAAACCTGCTGACTGCCAATGGTGAGTCTGGTGAACTGTATGGTGTGGAAGTCGAATTCCTGCAGGATCTGAGCATTATCGATAACCGTTTGGTCGACTTCTTCGTTACCGGTAACGTGACGGTGTCCGACTCAGAAGTTGTCATCGGTGCTGCCGATGATGATCGCACCAGTCTGTTTGAGCGTCAGTTACTTGATGCGCTGGATGCGACCAGTGCCTCGAATATTGTTACCAACAATGTTCGTCGTCTGGTAGGTCACTCAGAATGGGTGCTGAACCTGCAAATGGGCTATGACTCGCCTAACGGTGAACATTCAGCCACATTGGTTTATAACGCCTTTGGTCCGCGGATTATCGTACCGGGTACACGGGGTAATGAAGATGCAGAGGAGCAGACGTTCCACTCCATCGATTTTAATTACTCGTATTATCCGGATTTCAATTCGCAGATTAAATTCAGTGTGAAAAACCTGCTGGATCAGGAAAAACGTATTGAACAGGAAGGCCTTGATTTGTTGCGTGAAGAGCGCGGCATCGAATTTGGCCTAAGCTATAGCTACACGTTCTAAATCCCGCTAAGAGCCGCATGCTGCGGCTCTTTTTTTATCCTCAGAAAGAAACCTCCAACTGCGTTTATATATGACAGTCATGTAATAAAACTGTCACAGAAAACTCCTATCCTACGCGCAGTTTCTATTCTGGTCGGTGCATACCGATTTTTTTAAATTAAAAGGTTTGAGTGTATGAAGCTTTTCAACTCCTTGCTACTGGCAAGTGCCATGATGGCATCCGCTGCTATGGCGCAAGATGATGAAGATTTAAAACCCGTGGTGGATGAGGCGGCCAAGATCAATGAATCGGCGGCGCAGTCACAGGAAAAAATCAATAAAATCACCAACCAAATTGACAGTAAACTTCAGCAGTTTAAAACCCTGAATAAAGAAATTGAGGGCCTGGAAGTTTATAACGCGCAGTTGCGCAAACAGATCGAAAATCAGAATCAGGAAATGTCTGATCTGAACGACTCTATCGATGAAGTATCGGTGATTGAGCGTCAAATCACGCCATTGATGATTCGCATGATTGAAGGTCTTGAGCAGTTCATCGAACTGGATGTGCCGTTCTTACCGGAAGAGCGTGCGAACCGCGTAGCTGATCTGAAAAACCTGATGGATCGCGCTGATGTTGCCGCATCAGAGAAGTTTCGTCGTGTAATGGAAGCGTACCAGGTAGAAATGGAATATGGCCGCACCATGGAAGCGTATAACGGCATCCATGAAATTGACGGTCAGGAGCGTGACGTTGAGTTTTTACGCTTAGGTCGTACAGCACTGATTTACCAGACGCGTGACGCCAGCAGTCAGGGTGTCTGGAATAAACAGACTCGCCAATGGGAAGAGCTGGACAGCAGCTACCGCACCCAAATTACCAAAGGCCTGAGAATGGCGAAGAAACAACTGGCACCAGACATGCTGATGCTGCCAGTGGCAATGACAGAGTAAGAGGTTGATGACCATGTTTAAACAAATGAAAAAACTTGTAGTTGGTCTGACTGCCGTTGGCCTGAGCTTCGGCGCCGTGGCCCAGAGTGACCGCGCGCTTGATCTGGACGCGTTGCTTAAGCAACTGGAAGAAGGGCAGTTTACGCAAAGCCAGCAGAACAAGCAGCGTGAAGAGCGTTTCATGCAACAGCGCGCGCAGCAGGATCAGATTCTGGATGACACACGTGCCAAACGTGATCAGTTGTTACAGCAATCTGAAAAACTTGAGACCCAGTTCGAAGAAAACGAATTTAAACTGGCAGACTTAAACGGTGCGCTGGATAACCGCATGGGCTCACTCAAAGAGTTGTTCGGTGTGTTACAGCAAGTCGCTGGTGATACCAAGAGCAAGTTCCAGAACTCAGTGATTTCAGCGCAAATCCCGGGCCGTTCAGAATTTTTGGATAACATGGCGCAGGAAATGGGCAAAAGCTCAAAGCTGGCCTCTATTGAAGAAATCGAGCGGGTCTGGTTTGAAATTCAGCGTGAAATGACCGAATCAGGTGATGTTGAAGCGTTTGAGACCTCAGTGGTTGAAGCGGGCGGTGAGAAAGTTACTAAAGAAGTGGTTCGTATTGGGCCTTTTGCGCTGGTATCAGACGGTAAGTACCTGGATTACAACGGTACTACCGGCACGGTTGCAGAGTTAGTACGTCAGCCGGCTGACCGTTATCAGGATTCAGCGTCTGCGCTGCAAAACTCAGACGGTAACATCGTTGAGTTTGGTATTGACCCTACTGGTGGTTCCATCCTGGGCTTGCTGGTACAGGCACCAACGCTTAAAGAGCGTGTTGAACAAGGTGGTGTGGTTGGTTACATCATTCTTATTGTGGGTGCATTTGGTCTGTTCCTGGCTATCTGGCGCTTAGTGGCACTGACTATCACTAAAGCAAAAGTCGATAAGCAGCTTAAGTCTAAAGAAATCAAAACAACGAACCCGCTGGGTCGTGTACTGAAAGTACGTGATACGTATCCGCATGCGGATACCGAAGCACTGGAGCTGCACCTGACCGAAGCCATTTTGGGTGAAGTGCCTAAACTGAGCCGTAATCTGACCATCATCAAGATTATTTCAGTTGTTGCGCCGCTGATGGGTCTGTTAGGTACCGTAACCGGTATGATTAACACCTTCCAGGCCATCACACTGTTTGGTACGGGTGACCCTAAACTGATGGCCGGTGGTATTTCAACCGCACTGGTTACCACGGTACTGGGTCTGGTTGTGGCGATTCCGATGACGCTGCTTTACGCCATGCTTAATACCCGTAGCAAAAACATCGTTTACATTCTGCAGGAACAAGCTGCAGGGGTTATCGCAGAGCGCGCTGAGCGGAGCTAATCATGTTTGAGTTTCTCGAAGCAATTCGCGATTTCACAGAAACAGGTGGCCAGGTTCTCCTGGTCATCGGTCTGCTGATATTCGTTATGTGGCTTTTGATCCTCGAACGTGCGATGTACATCCTGGTCTGGCACAAAAGTAAGAAGAAGCAGGCTATTAAAGAGTGGAAAGCCCGCTCTGATCGCTCTTCGTGGTATGCCGAGCAGGTAAGACAGAAAAAGATTTCGACCCTGTCTATTCAGTTGAATGGCAGTATCCCGATTATTCAGGCTCTGGTGGCGCTTTGTCCGCTGCTGGGTCTGCTGGGAACGGTAACCGGTATGATTGAGGTTTTTGATGTCATGGCAATCTCTGGTTCAGGGAATGCACGTTCCATGGCTTCAGGGGTGTCCAAAGCAACGATTCCGACAATGGCCGGTATGGTTGGTGCACTGTCCGGGGTATTTGCCTCAACCTGGCTAAACCGTCAGGCGAAATCTGAACGCACGCATCTTGAGGATGCAATCATCATTGAACGTAATGTCTGATAAGGCATTAAGTTAAGGTATCAAATTATGAAGCAGCATTTTCAAAACCTGGTCGACGAAGAAGAAGCACAAATCGATATGACGCCCATGCTGGACGTTGTTTTCATCATGCTTATTTTCTTCATCGTTACCGCGTCGTTCGTTAAAGAAGCGGGCATTGATGTGAACCGTCCTGAAGCGTCAACCGCCGTCAAAAAGGATCGTGCCAATGTGCTTATTGCGATTTCTGACACTGGCGAAATCTGGATCAACAAACGCCGTGTTGACGAGCGTGCAGTACAGGCCAACATCGAGCGCCTGCACGCCGAGAATCCGCAGGGCACAGTGGTCATTCAGGCTGATAAAAAAGCTACCACAGAAACACTGATCAAAGTGATGGATGCTTCGCGCGCCGCGGGTGTTTACGACGTTTCAATCGCAGCACAAGAGCAGTAAGTCATGCCACGATTTATTATTGCATTCTTCGCTTCTCTGGCGATCACGTTAGGCCTGTTCTTTTTGATGCAGTCATTGATCAAAATGGGTGGCAGCGCACTGACGGAACCGCCCAAGGGTAGCGTGCTTGATTTTGTAAGGGTCAAGCAGGAGGAGACGGTAGAGCAAAAAGATCGCAAGCCGCGTAAACCGCCTAAGCCGGAGCAGCCACCACCGCAAATGCAGCCGCAGCAAATGGATTCACCTTCGCCAGACGCAGAAGGCACCTCCATGGACTTCAGCTCAGATGTAGGTGCAGAAGGTGGTCTTGATGGTGGCTTAGCCCTGGACTCGGGGGATGGTGAATATTTGCCTATCGTTAAAGTGTCACCGGTATATCCGCGTCGTGCCTTGCAACGTGGTATCGAAGGTTTTGTTATCGTTGAATTCACTGTGACCAAACAGGGTGCGGTTCGCGACCCTATGGTGGTTGAAGCTAATCCCGAAGGCATTTTTGAACAGGCAGCCGTGGATGCGGCGATGAAGTTTAAATACAAGCCTCGTGTTGTGAACGGTGAAGCCACGGAAGTGTCCGGTGTGCAAAACCGTATTACGTTCCAGATAGACGGGTAATTCGATATGCATAAATCATTATCAAAACGCCTGTTAGCTGCAGCCATCGTGGCATCGGTATACGGTGCCGCTGTGCCAGCAATGCTGGTTTCAACAGATGCTGTAGCGCAGCAGAAAGCCAGTGATAAGAAAACCCGGAAAGTGCCCACATTGCGCTCCAAGGTTTACGACCAGCTATCACGGGCACAAACCGCTGCTGATGAAGGTAACATCAAAGAAGCCATTTCTATTCTTGACGAAGTTGAGGGTAAGAAAAGCTCTATGAATAGCTATGAGCAGGCGATGATGTACAACTTCTATGGCTTTATTTATTACAACGACGAACAGTACGAAAAAGCGCTGGAGTCGTTTGCCACAGTGGTCGAACAGCAGCCAATTCCGCGCAAGTTCGAAATGTCGACGTTGTTTTCGCTGGCGCAGCTTCACCTCATGCAGGGTAACTATACCGATGTGGTGAAATACCTTGAGCGTTGGGAATCACTCAATGAAGGTGACATCCCGCCTAAAAACAAGGTGCTGAAAGCCCAGGCGTTGTACCAGAACAAGAACTACGAAGAAGCGGCAGGTTATATCGACCAGGCTGTTGCTGAACATGAAGCCAAGGGCATGATCCCGGATGAAGGCTGGCTGATTCTGCAGCGCGCGGTGTATTACGAGTTAAAGCGCCCCGAAAAGGTCAAAGATATCCTGGTTAAAATGGTGAAGTTATTCAACGAGCCAAAGTACTGGATTCAGTTAGCGGGAATGTTTGGCGAGCTTGGCGAAGAGCGTAAGCAACTGGCAATCATGGAAACAGCCTATCAGCAGGGGTATGTGCAAAGTGCCGCCGATATTTTTAATCTGGCGCAGCTTTATTACTACCATCGCGCCCCTTATAAAGGCGCCAGACTGATGGAGCAGGCACTGGCTGATGGTACGCTGGAGAAAAACCTGCGTAACTGGCGTTTTCTGGGACAAAGCTGGCAGCTTGCCAAGGAAAACGAGAAAGCCATCCCGGCATTATCTGAAGCCGCCGCCTTGTCAGAAGATGGTGAGCTGGATGCGCAGCTTGCACAGATTTATCTGAACGCTGAAAAGTGGCAAAAAGCGATCAGTTCTGCCGAACGGGCGCTGGAAAAAGGACAACTTCGCAACGAAGGGATGCCACATCTGGTAAAAGGCATGGCGTTGTACAACACGGGTCAGTATGCCAAAGCGCTTAACCAGCTGGCTGAGGCGGAGAAGTTCCCCAAAAGCCGCGGCATTGCCCAGCAGTGGAAGAAGTTTGTACAGTCTGAAAAAAGCAGTAAAGAACAGCTCGATGCAGGACTCTCATCCTGATAAATAAAAAAACGCCGCATGATGCGGCGTTTTTTTATTCTTGTCTCAATTGCTTGCTTTGAAAATAACCGTACAGGCTGGCAAAGAGCATCCCACCGATTGCACCGGCCAGGCACTGCAGAGCAATACCTGACGCCTCACGTGCGCCGGCTATTAGTGTCACATTCATTATTGGTTGCATTGCCAGTAACATAACCAGCATGGCAATAGCGCCAGCCAGACAAGTCCAGGGTGCGACGTGAGCGCGACGTCGCGTAATAATTACCGCCACCAGTTGGGCAATGAGCAATGCAAGTGCAATGGCGCTGCCGTATTTAGGCAACAACCCGATGATGTCATCCAGGGTGGTGCTGACACGATCAGCCAGGCTAATTACTACATCAAGTTCGGCCAGTTCATGTAAAACGCGTTGCGTGTGGAAAATACTGGCTAACAGATAAGTGATAATCCAACTGACAAAATACGCTTTAAAGAACGGCAGGGCGCTGTGAATTTGCATGGAAAAAGCAGCATAAAAATAAGATGATACGTCAGTGTAATGACTCTCTGTTGAATAATCCAACAGTTGTTAAGAAGGTTAAGTCACTGTAACTTTATCTGATACCGTTTAAGTTAACCCGGAGTTGCAATGAGATACGCCTGGATGCTGGTGGTACTGGTAAGTGTTGGTGCCCTAGCCGCGCCGCAGTCCTATTCAATATCACCCTATACAGATTTTACCTTGAATCGGCCCTGGGCGCTGGTGGCACTACCTGACAATCAGTTTATCGTGACAGAAAAGCAGGGCGCGCTGGTGCTTATTGATAAAAACGGTGAGGCGACACGTCAGCAGCAAACATTACCGTCGCTTTACAGCGGAGGGCAGGGCGGCTTGTTAGATCTGGCGTTGACGCAGGATTACGCCACCTCTCATCGCGTACTTATCAGCTATACCAAAGGCACCGCCGATAGCAATCAACTGGTTGTTGCCGGTGCAACACTGGAAAACGGCACGCTTACTAATATCGAACAGGTACTCGCGGTCACACCGGCCAAAGACACCCCGGTGCATTTTGGTGGCAGGCTGGCGGTGCTTGATGATGGTACCTGGCTGGTGACTACAGGCGATGGCTTTGACTATCGGGAACAGGCGCAGGTAAAAACCAGCCAGTTAGGTAAGATTCTGCATTTCCGGGAAGATGGCAGTGCACCCCAGTCGCCGCCCTTTGCTGAAGCGCCTTATGTTTACTCGCTGGGCCATCGGAATACACAGGGCTTAATTGTAAAAAATAATCAGGTTATCGCCCACGAGCATGGTCCGGCAGGCGGTGATGAAATTAACCTGATAAAAGAAGGGGCAAATTATGGCTGGCCGGTGGCTACCATGGGCGACGATTATTCAGGTGCCCGCATTAGTCCGTTCAGAAAGTACCAGGGGATGAAATCTCCTTTGGTGAACTGGACGCCTTCGGTGGCCCCCTCAGGCATGATCGACTACAGCGGTGAGCAGTTTCCCTATCTGTCAGGAAAGTTATTAGTCACCACACTTAAAGAAAAAGCCTTACTGGCGGTCGACTTGCGTGAATCTCCCCCTCAGATTGAAAACATATTCAGCGACATTTCACAGCGCTTACGTGATGTAAACGTGACGGCGGACGGGGCAATTTTGCTGCTGACTGATGGCGAAGAGGCCACCCTATTGAAAGTGTCGGCCAATAGTCAGTAATTATAAGCCCGTGTATGGGCATTGACCGGCTGAATACCGGTCATAAAAGATTGAAAGGCCTTAGTCATTCAAAAAAGTTCATTAACCCGCTATAATCCCCGCGTTTTTATTTAGTCACGTCCTGTCGCCAAGACCGTTAACTTCACCGGCAGGATTAACCATGAGGAAGAAATCGTGTTAGAAGAGTATCGTAAACACGTAGAAGAACGTGCTGAACAAGGTATCCCTCCCAAAGCACTGAACGCCGAACAGGTTGCCAGTCTGGTTGAGTTGCTGAAAAACCCACCTGCAGGCGAAGAAGATTATCTGCTTGAGCTGATTTCAGAGCGCGTTCCTCCTGGTGTAGATGAAGCCGCTTACGTAAAAGCCGGCTTTTTAAGTGCTGTCGCCAAAGGCGAAGACACCAGCCCACTGATTAGCCGTGAAAAAGCGGTAGAGCTGTTAGGTAACATGCATGGTGGTTACAACATCGCCACGCTGATTGAGCTGCTTGACGATGACCAGCTTGCGCCACTGGCTACAAAAGAGCTGAAGCACACTCTGCTGATGTTCGATGCGTTCCACGATGTGGAAGAGAAACATAAAGCCGGTAACAAATACGCGACCGAAGTGATTGAATCATGGGCAGAAGGTGAGTGGTTCACTTCACGTCCAAAAATGGATGATAAAATCACCTATTCCGTATTCAAGGTAACCGGTGAAACCAACACCGATGATCTGTCTCCTGCACCGGATGCATGGTCGCGTCCTGATATTCCTTTACACGCGCTGGCGGCATACAAAATGACCCGTGACGGTCTGGAGCCGGAAGAGCACGGTGTTAAAGGCCCGATGAAGCAAATTGAAGAAGTGAAAAACCAGGGTCACCCGGTTGCCTTTGTTGGCGACGTGGTAGGTACCGGTTCTTCACGTAAATCTGCGACTAACTCTGTACTGTGGTTCTTCGGTGAAGATCTGCCTGGCGTGCCTAACAAGCGCGGCGGTGGTGTATGTATCGGTTCTAAAGTTGCACCAATCTTCTTCAATACAATGGAAGATGCCGGAGCGTTAGTATTTGAAGCCGACGTCGAAAAAATGAACATGGGTGATGTCATCGACATCTATCCGTTTGAAGGCAAGATCACGAATCACGAAACGGGTGAAGTACTGGCTGAGTACAAGTACAAGTCAAAAGTGATTCTGGACGAAGTACGTGCCGGTGGCCGTATCAACCTGATCATTGGTCGTGGTCTGACTGAAAAGGCGCGTGAAGCACTGGGTCTGGGTCCAACGGATCTGTTCCGTAAACCTGAACAGCCTGCTGACAGTGGTAAAGGTTACTCACTGGCGCAGAAAATGGTAGGTAAAGCATGTGGTGTTGACGGTATTCGTCCAGGCACATACTGCGAGCCTAAAATGACCACGGTAGGTTCTCAGGATACCACTGGCCCTATGACCCGTGACGAACTGAAAGATCTGGCGTGTCTTGGCTTTACTGCCGACCTGACCATGCAGTCTTTCTGTCACACAGCGGCCTATCCTAAGCCGGTTGATATTGAAACTCAGCACACACTGCCTGACTTTATCATGAACCGTGGCGGTGTAAGCTTACGTCCCGGCGACGGTATCATCCACAGCTGGCTGAACCGCATGTTGCTACCTGATACCGTTGGTACCGGTGGTGACTCGCACACGCGCTTCCCACTGGGTATTTCATTCCCGGCCGGTTCCGGTCTGGTGGCCTTTGCGGCAGCAACCGGTGTTATGCCGCTGGATATGCCAGAATCGATTCTGGTTCGTTTCACGGGCAAGCGTCAGCCTGGTATTACGCTGCGTGACCTGGTGCATGCGATTCCTCTGTACGGTATCAAGCAGGGTCTGCTGACGGTTGAGAAGAAAGGTAAGATCAACCAGTTCTCAGGTCGTATTCTTGAGATCGAAGGTCTGGAAGATCTGACGGTAGAGCAAGCGTTCGAACTGTCTGATGCCTCGGCTGAGCGTTCTGCGGCCGGTTGTACCATCAACCTGTCTGAAGAATCTATTGCTGAGTACCTGCGTTCTAACATCACCATGCTACGCTGGATGATTAACGAAGGTTATGGCGATCCGCGTACTCTTGAGCGTCGTGCGCAGAAGATGGAAGAGTGGCTGGCGAAGCCTGAACTGATGCGTGCTGATAAAGATGCAGAATACGCAGAAGTTATCGAGATTAATCTTGATGACATTAAAGAGCCAATCGTATGTTGCCCGAACGATCCTGACGATGCCAAGACACTGTCAGATGTTGCCGGTGACAATGTTGATGAAGTGTTCATCGGCTCTTGTATGACTAACATTGGTCACTTCCGTGCTGCTGGTAAGCTGTTAGACAACTACGGTAAAACGCTGCCAACCCGTCTGTGGATTTCTCCACCGACTAAGATGGATAAAGCGCAGCTGATGGAAGAAGGCTATTACAACATCTACGGCCGTGTAGGTGTGCGTACGGAAATGCCAGGTTGTTCACTGTGTATGGGTAACCAGGCGCGTGTTGATGCCGGTGCGACGGTACTGTCTACCTCAACGCGTAACTTCCCTAACCGTCTGGGTGATGGTGCAAACGTATACCTGACATCTGCCGAACTTGCTGCTGTGGGTGCCATCGTAGGCCGTATTCCTACTGCTGAAGAGTATATGGAGTACGCTGGTAAGATTGACTCAATGTCAGCTGATGTTTATCGCTATCTGAACTTTGACAAGATGGAAAGCTTTAAACAGGCAGAAGAAGACGCGAAGGCGAATATTATTCCAACACTGAATATCGCCTGACAGGTCATTGATTGACCCGACCTAAGACAGGTTGACAGTTTAAAGGCCAGCTCCCAGAGCTGGCCTTTTTTGTTGCGCAGCTGAATGGGCGTAGCTGTCATAAAGATGAAACGGCATGTTATCTTTCTTAGCCTCCACCGCTCAGAAATAACATTTTAAAGGCATCAGTATCGGCTCGTTGAAGTAATCGCGATACGTAAAATTTAACGTGGTGATTCCAGGTGGTTTGATAAATCAATTGTTAGCATTGCTTACTATTCGGCATGAATGCACGCCTTGTAGTTCGTGAGACTCGCTTTAGCGATTCTGCATATGAGAAGTGTTAGTACCTCTGTAAATTGTTAAATCAAAGTTAATTATAAGAACGTTTGAGTAACTATTTTCATTTACAGGACACTAGGATTTACGGATGCACAAACTCAATGCGATAGCAGTTGCAGTGGTCATTGCCTTTTCATCATCGATCGCTGCTCAACAGACGTCTGACGACAAATCTGAACCACGCACAGAAAATACCAACGACAATGCGCTGGAAATTATTTCTGTCACCGCCACCAAAAGAAAAACCAGTCTGATGGAAACGCCTGTGGCTATCTCAGCGTTAAGCGCAGATACCCTTAAGCAGAACGGCGTAAACAATGTCAGGGATATTGCCAACTTAGTACCCGGGCTTGATATTTCTACGGCCACCGATCAGGCGGCGCCGGTTATCTCTATGCGTGGTGTGCGCTCAACGAATATTACTGAGCTCGGTGACCCTGCCGTCGGCGTACACTTAGATGGTGTTTATTCGCCGCGCATGCAAGGTGCTCTGGCGCTGATGTACGACGTTGACAGGGTTGAAGCCTTAAGAGGCCCGCAGGGTACGTTGTTTGGCAGAAACTCTACCGTAGGCAGTATCAATGTTATTACCGCAAAACCCGATTTTATGGGCAAATTTGGCAGCCTGAATCTCGAAGCGGGAAAGTACGACAGTAAGGTGGCAGATGGATTTATTAATCTGCCTGTGAACGACGAGTTTGCCGTGCGTATAGCCGGGAAGGTGCTGAAAAGAGATTCCTATCTGGAAGGCTACTTTGATCCTAACCAATATGATACCCGTCGACTAAGCAGTGATATTCTGAACGCGCCGGTGATTTCTGATGATTCTTATCAGGGTATCGGCCAAACGGTCACTCAGCGGGAGAACTGGTGGATTGATAATGCCGGAACCAACCCTGATGCACAGCGAGTACGTGCGTTAACGCCAGCGGATGAGTCGAATTTCTACAACAATGCTGATGAATACTCGTTTCGTGTAAGTACCCTGTGGGAGCCGTTAGACGGCAACTTCTCAAATCATACGATTTTTCAAAAGTATGTAAATGACAGCGGCAATAACCTTGACTTGGTAAACTGCGACAAGCTGCGTGGAAGACCTGCAGAGTATGGCGGTGACTGTTCATCCTTTTTGCCCAGTGATAATACATATCAGGCAGTTGTGAATGTGCCTGGTGAACTGAATCTGGATATTACCTACCTCAGAAATATCTTTGATTACAGCATCAGCGACGATTTAAAACTGGTATGGATTCTGGGCTATGAAGACATGGAACGGTCATCGGCGCAGGACAGTGAGGTTGGACTGGATCCCTGGGATGGCGCCACTTACTTTCTGAACGGCACCGGCGCTGAATCTTATTCGACTGAACTCCAGTTGCAGTCAGGCGACAACAGTGACCTTGTCTGGATTACAGGGTTTAATTATTTCCATGAGCAAACCAGCACACTGGGATATTACGATAACCCAATGGATGACAAATCCTTCTGGGATCAGCCCGATCGTTCCACCGACGCTTACGCACTGTTCGGGCAGGCCACCTACGACCTTACCAGTGATCTGCATCTGACGCTGGGTTATCGCTTTAGCGATGAAACCAAGGAAGATGACGGCGGTCGTACGTATCGCTGTTCAAACGCTGGCGGTTGTGCGCCGGGCTGGCTTAACAGAACCACGCTTAATGAACTCCCTGTCGATTATTTTGAAGATCCCGCAATTTATGAATCCTATTTCGCCAATGACAACAAAGGCAGCTGGACTCATCATGATTTTCGGGTTGGGCTGGACTATGACCTGACTGATAAAACCATGATTTACAGCTACGTCGCCTCAGGATTTAAGGCCGGTGGTATTGGTGATGTCTATGAAGTGGTTAATGATCGCACCGGCGACACGACTCGATTTGAAACCACCTTTGATCCTGAAGAAGTGCTGACCTGGGAAGTGGGGGCTAAATCCAGTCTGTGGGATGACTCATTAAATTTACAGGCGGTCTTTTTCTATACAGACTACACCGATATGCAATATGCGTCGGTTGGCTCTATCGGCAATGTCGAGCGTCTTTCGCCAGTTGAAGATGACTCAGGGGCGCCTGTTCTGGATGACAACGGTGAACCTGTGCTGGATTATCAGAACCAACCTGTCATTGCGTATTACACGCAGAATGTACCGGGCTCTACAATCAAAGGGATTGAACTGGAATTTGACTGGAAGCCTTACCCTAATGGCCGTGTTACAGGCTATCTGACCTGGACTAAGGCAGAGGTAATGGACGACTGGATTACGAAGTGGGACTACGATCCGGAATACCTGTTCGATATTTCGTACGAAGAGTCCATCGATCCGACCAACGATACGCTTACCACAAATCTTAAAGGCAACAATCTGGCAATGACGCCGGAGTATAGTGCGAATATCAGCTATACACACAGTTTCAATCTGGGCGAGTATGGCTTTATTCACGCATGGACTAACGTGAGCTGGAAAGATGACTCATACTCTACCGTCTGGAACGTGGATAAACATCTTGATGATATGGATTTTACAGTACCTGATGAAGCCACCGCCTATATTGATGATCATCGCGATGCATTTGCTGTGGTCAACGCTTCACTGAAATACGAGCCACAAAATCAGAACTGGTATGCCGAAGCTTTTATCAATAACGCAACCGATGAGATTGTTCAGTATTGGAATAACACCAGTAAGGGGTTTGCGAAAGGAAGTTTTGGAATGCCACGCTATTACGGGGTCAGAGCCGGACTTAAATTCTGATTCCAGTAATCCGCTCAGTAACCGTTGCCAGTCTGCTGATTCTGTCAGGCTGGCACTTACTGAGCGGATTAATTTTATCTATGTCTGTTTGAGAATATCGATATGAATAAATTAACGTCAGCCGCGGGGCAAACCTGCGCGCTGCTTGTACTGTGTTGCTTTAGTCAGTTGTCATTGGCGCAGCAGTCAAACGTTGACTGGTCCGTAGAGGATAAGCCTGATCTTAGCGATGAGAAAATTGAACGTCAGATTGACGATTTGCTGTCATCAATGACATTGGAGCAAAAAGTAGCACAGATGATACAGCCGGAGATCGGCTTTCTGAGCGTAGAAAAAATGCGTAAGTATGGGTTTGGCTCCTATCTTAACGGCGGCAATACTGCCCCTTATGGAGAAAAGCAGGCCGATATCAAAACCTGGCTCAGGTATGCCGACGAGATGTATGTTGCATCAGTGGATGCATCGGTTGATGGCAGTGCCATTCCTACCATCTGGGGAACCGATGCTATGCATGGTCACAGTAACGTGTTTGGCGCGACATTGTTTCCGCATAATATCGGTCTTGGTGCAGCCCGGGATGCCGATATGATTGAAAAGATTGGCACAGCTACGGCCAAAGAAGTGGCTGCCACCGGCATTGAATGGAGTTTTGCGCCTACCGTGGCGGTGGTGCGTGACGATAGGTGGGGCCGAACCTATGAAAGCTACTCAGAAGATCCTGACATCGTGGCTGAGTATGCAGGCAGAATGGTCCGGGGACTCCAGGGCCATCCGGATGACGACTTTTTGCAGGGCTTTCGTCGTATCGCCACAGCCAAACATTTTATTGGCGATGGCGGCACACAGGGCGGTATTGACCGGGGCGATACACGCCTGGATGAACAAACTCTGCGGGATATTCATGCGGCCGGCTATGTGTCTGCATTGCAGGCTGGCGTGCAGTCGGTTATGGCATCGTTTAACAGCTGGAACGGTAAACGGGTGCATGGCGACAAATATCTGCTGACCGATGTACTAAAAGGCAAGATGGGCTTTGACGGCTTTGTGGTCAGCGACTGGAATGCGCATAAATTTGTAGAGGGCTGTGACCTGGAGCAATGCGCTGCTGCCATTAACGCTGGCGTGGATGTGCTGATGGTGCCTGAGCATTTTGAGGCGTTTTTCCACAACACAGTAAAACAGGTTAAGGATGGTATTATTGCTGAAACCAAAATCGATGACGCGGTCAGACGTTTTCTCAGAGCAAAAATTCGCTGGGGTGTGTTTTCCCGCGGTAAGCCTTCTCAGCGACTGGGGGCCGACCATCCGCAATGGCTAAATGCCTCTGAGCATAAAGCGTTAGCACGCGACGCGGTAAGAAAATCATTGGTGTTGCTAAAAAATAATGACACCACTTTACCGGTGGCGCCTGATGCATCAATTCTGGTGGCTGGTGACGGCGCAGACAACATTGCGATGCAGACCGGTGGATGGAGCGTGTCATGGCAGGGTACCGACAATACAAACGCTGATTTTCCCAATGCAACCTCTGTCTATGCCGGCATCAAACAACGTGTAAATGCTGCTGGTGGTTCAATTCAGTACAGCCAGGATGGCAGTTACGATAATAAGCCGGATGTGGCCATTGTGGTGCTCGGTGAACAGCCTTATGCCGAATGGTTTGGCGATATTCAGACGCTGCGTTTTGCGCAAAACGAAAAAAGCCTTAAGTTGCTGAAAAAGCTCAAATCCGCAGAAATACCGGTTGTCACCGTATTTTTAAGCGGCCGTCCGCTGTGGATTAACCCGCTTTTAAACGCGTCCGATGCCTTTGTAGCGGCATGGTTACCCGGCTCAGAAGGGCAGGGTATTGCAGATGTTATCTTAAGTAAGCCAGAAGGTGGCATTAATGTTGATTTTACCGGTACGCTAAGCTTTTCGTGGCCCAAATTTGATGATCAGTATGTGCTCAACAGACATGATGACAACTACGATCCCCTTTTTGCTTATGGCTATGGGCTGACGTATCAGGATGATACACAGCTTGAAAACGTCAGCGAAGCCATCTCTACGGATATTAACCAGAAGCCTCAGGACACAAAGCCGCTGTTTGTTCGAAACCTTAGTGACGATGTGAAATGGGGGCTGTCTGATGGCGGGAAGCAAACAGCATTAATGGAGACACCCTCTGGTGTAAGCCCGGATGGCAGCTCACTGACAATGCAGTCTGTGAATTTGGCGTATCAGGAAGATGGGCGCAAATTTAGCTGGAAGGATGCCGCATCCGGTAGTGCCGTGCTGGCCTACTCTCAAGCGCATGAAACCAATGTGGCGTTTGATGCCCGTTACCTGAACCTGAAAATTCGTCTTGACGACTGGCAGTCGTCCTCACCGGTGACACTGCAGGTACAATGTACAGACGCGACCTGTCAGAACGTTGCTTCGATAGCTAAACACGCGTCAGTGTTGCAGGAGGGGCAGTGGGTTGGTATCAGTATTGCGGCGCATTGTCAGAACAGTGATAAGACAGATAGCAATCCAGATTCAGCGCTTCAGATATCGGCGCAGGGACCGCTGAGCCTGGCGGTAGCAGAAATTGCTTTAGCGAAAGCGCCAGCAGCTACGTATAATGTGATTTCTTGTCAGGCGAACTAAAAACAGCAGGCAGGCAGGCAGTCTGCCTGCCTTATCTATTAAAAGCAGTATGATGATAAATTTAAGCAGGCGACCTCATCTGTTCTGGCTGTGTCAATGCAGCGGCTGGGCTGTTTATGCGCTTCTGACTGAAGTGATGATAAAGATCCCCAGCGATGAGCCATGGCATATCCAGCTTCCCCATCTTTTCTTAGATACGCTGTGTGGGTTTACCATTACCCTGGTGCTCAGGAATTTATATTTCAGAGCTTACCGGTTAAAAAAGTACGTTGTTACCGCTCACATTGTGCTGCTGGTACTGGCCTCCTTTACCTGGACGCAGTTTAAATGGGTGTCGTTACAGTGGTTATATAATAACCCCTGGAAACTGATGTCCTGGTTTGATTTTGGTACTTGGACCACGGCTTCCTTGACGATGCTGGCAACCTGGACGGCAGGCTACTACGGCATCAAAAGTTATCTGGATGTCGTCGAGCAAAGGGAGCGGGCGGAAAAAGCCACGCATCTTGCCAAAGAAGCCCAGCTTAAGATGCTGCGGTATCAATTGAACCCGCATTTTATGTTCAACAGTATCAACGCCATCAGCACATTGATTCTAAAGGAAGAAAATCATCATGCGGTGTCGGTGCTGGAGAAACTGTGTGACTTCCTGCGCTATGGTTTGTACACCGATCCTTTGAAGAAAATTCCGGTGTCAGAAGAGGTAACGATGTTACGCACCTATGTCGATATCGAAAAAGCGCGCTTTCGCTCAAAACTTAATGTGAAGATTGAAACAGATGCGCAGATTGAATCGTTACTTATTCCCTCCATGCTGGTTCAGCCACTCGTAGAGAATGTGCTTAAACATGGCATGCAACCTAATCAAACTGTATCTGTTACGGTCGAATTCTCGCAGATGGATGACGGGCTCTCTATCGTAGTAACGGATGACGGCAATGGATTTGAAAATCACGAAAATTGTAAACGCGGAATAGGGCTGACCAATTGTCGGGACAGGCTTCGTCTGATGTATCAGGGCAAAGCACGGCTGGTGACTGAAAACAATGCCAGCGGTGGAGCCAGCGTAACGGTTTTCATACCGCACGAAGAGACACTGCAAAATGACACCATTAAAAACGCTGCTGGTTGACGATGAGGAAAGTGCGCTGGAGGGCCTTTCCCTGCGGCTTAAGCATTTTTCTGATATCGACATTATCGGCCAGGCATCAAGTGTTGATGAAGCCATTGCGCTGAGTCAACATCAGATGCCTGATTTAGTGTTTCTGGATATTGAAATGCCAGGGAAATCGGGGTTTGAATTATTAACGCAATTTCAGCCAGAAACCTATCCGGCGATTATTTTTATCACCGCGTACCATCAGCATGCTATTAAAGCGTTTGATGTCAGAGCGCTGGATTACTTACTCAAGCCGGTTAAACAATCCAGACTGGAGGAGGCAGTGGTGCGAGCGCGGCAAACCATCTCGTCAAAGCAACACATGCTGGACTCTGGTCGCATGCTGGCAATGTCAAATGGCGAAAGCGCGGAAATTGAAACGTATAGCGTAGGTCACGATAAACTTGTTATACAGGATGGAGCGGGGCCTGTTACTCTTGTGCCATTTGAGGATGTATTCTGGATTGATGCAGCCGGCGACTACATGTGTGTTCACACTGAAGCCGATACGTTCGTTATGCGTGAAAGAATGAAAAATCTGGTCAATATTGTACCGTCGTACTTTCAGCGTATCCACAAATCCACCATGGTAAATATTAGGTACATTGAACAGCTTGAGCCACTCAGAAACTCCGAATATCACGTTCACCTTTTCAATAATAAAATATTGAAAGCCAGCCGCACATTCAGCAGAGCACTGAAAGACAGAATTATTGTTAAATAGTCCCGTTCACCGGCAATACAATCGCATCAGCGGTCCGAATACATAGCGTTAAGTGCGTTTCTCTACAAATCAGACAAATCAGACAAATCAGACAAATCAGACAAATAAGATAAGCCGGATGCACAGATACGTAACAGTTTGTGTGTTTTAATTCTCGTCTAAATTTAACAGGATATTAACTTATAAATGAGGTCCTTGGATTCTGTAGAACATGCGCAAGACAACGCCACTATCAACGCGAAGGGAAGATCTACCCTGCTTAATCCTGTTAGCTTTTCTTCTTGGGCTCACGTCATGTAGCAATCAGAGCACTGCATCCGGGGGCGGAATAAGCCAGGAAAATTCGTCACCCACTGAGTTTGACAACCCCATTATCAAATACGATACCGATGATCCGACCCGTAAAAAGGGGGACATCATTTATACAGCCGATCCTGCTGCGATGGTAAAAGATGGTACGGTTTACCTCTACACCACCCATGACCAGCAGTATAAAACCGGAAAAGACTATCGTATGTACGATTACCGGCTCTGGACGTCTACCGATATGGAAAACTGGGAAAACAAGGGCGCTGTACTTGAGTACTCAGATTTTGACTGGGCGCGGGGAGACGAAAAAACGGGAAATGCTTATGCACATCATGTGGTGCATCGAAAAGATAAGACCGGAAAAGACCGTTATTATTTTTACGCTACCGTTGAAGGCGGCCAAACGAACGAGGCATTTGGCTTTTCGATTGGCGTTGGCGTGTCCGATAGTCCGGATGGCCCCTTTGAGGATCCTCGCGGTATGCCGATGATTTTACTGGAAGATACCGCCCGGCATAAGAGTCATACCTGGCGTAATATCGACCCGGCTGTCTTTATCGATGATGACGACAGAGCGTATCTTTACTGGGGAAATCAACAGCTTTGGTGGGTAGAGCTTGAACCAGATCTGATTCATTTAAAAGGCGAAAAATATTCAGTCAGTGACGACGGTACGATGCAAGACCGGGATACCAGCGATGTTGAGATTCATACAGTTGACACGCTCCCCAATTTCGAGGAGGCGCCTTATGTATCCAAACATAACGGTCTCTATTATCTGGTTTACGCTGCCGGATTTCCCGAAAGCCTCGCATATGCTACCAGCAAGTCTGTGACGGGCCCCTGGGAGTATCAGGGAATCATCATGGAGCCGTTGCCAAACACAACGACCATCCATCCGGCGATGTTTGATTTCAACGGTGCCACCTATCTTGCCTACCACAGCGCCGAGCTGCCCGGCGGCGGAAGTTATCGTCGGTCGGTGTGTATCGACAGAGTTTATTTCAATCCAGACGGCAGCATCCAGACCATTAAACGCACCTTTACCGGTTCACTATCAAAGTCTGCAGAGAATTGATGCGCTTGTATCGAAAAGGCATGTACACATCAAGGCGTCATAAAACTGGGTAATGAGTGTCTGCAATGCACGGCACAGGTCAGGCCATCTTTTTACCTTTGTGTGTATTTCAGACATGGTCAAATCTATAAAAAGGAAGCCATAACGATGAGCGCAATGTTTACCTCGAAAATGATTGATTCTAAAAAACTGAGCACACCGCGTGTTTCAAGAAGCAGGGACTCGGGAGGTTTAAGATTCAGATTTGCTACTGTGTTGAGTCGCACCTTTCAACATGCAGTTATATTCACTTTATGTGTAAGTGCACTTGAGGTACTTGCAGATACGCCGGATAAGATGACCGAGATTGCGACACCGGCGCAACCTGACGCGATTGAGCTGAAAACGGGGGGCCTGCCGGATGCAAAAGCGAAAGAGGCCTGGCACTCTCAGTACGGTAGTACCTTTGCAAGAAATGTTACTGATGCCACACTAACGCCGTTTTTACCGGATCCTGACAACGCCAGTGGGGCAGCCGTTATTGTTGCACCGGGCGGCGGATTTCGAACATTATCGATGGAGAACGAAGGATGGGAGGTTGCAAAAGCGCTGGCAGAGCGTGGAATAGCAGCCTTTGTATTAAAATACCGCTTAAATCAGACGCCTGCTGATCTTGAAGGCTTCAAACGCTCGATGGACGAGATGTTTTCCAATATTGAAAATCGCCCGCCGCGACTTGGTCCGGCACAAATGAAGGATCAACTGGCGCTGCAACTGCAAGATTCGCAGGCCGCACTGGCGCTGATTAGACAGCGGGCAAAGGAGTGGAATGTTGAATCTGACCGCATCGGCATGATTGGGTTTTCAGCCGGCGCAATGCTAACGATGACAACGACTTTGGTTGCCGAAGATGCTGATCTTGCCTTTATTGCCAATATCTACGGGCCGATTTCATCAACTGATGTGCCAGATGATGCGCCGCCTCTGTTTGTTGCTTTGGCAGCAGATGACCCGTTTTTTGCCAACGACAATTTTGGCTTGATTGAAAGCTGGCATGCAGCCGGTAAACCGGTTGAGTTTCATTTTTACGAGCAGGGCGGCCATGGCTTTGGAATGTATCCTAAAGAAACCACAAGCACCGGATGGTTTGATGCCTTTTTGAGCTGGTTGAAAATGCATAAAATGGTCAATTAACAGGATTATTTGGACAATGCATGCGCTGTAAATTGTATTGCAGGGGCAGACCTGTGAGACGAAAAAGCCGGGCAATACGCCCGGCTTTTTTTGGGCCTGTAGATAATCCACGCTGGCGCAGGTAGACTGCCATAAGCAACAAAATCACAATTAAGAAAAGAACCATGAGAATATCCTTACTTTTGCTTTGTTTTATGATGACCTGGGTGTTGAGCAGTTGCGCAAAGGCCAATGATTCATCCACGGTTAGCTTTGATGAAGTGACGGTGGCAATTGGTGGTGAACGCTATCAGTTTGAATATGCGCAAACCTTTGAGCAGCGTGCCCAGGGGCTAATGAACCGACGAAGCTTATGCAGTAACTGTGGCATGTTGTTTCGGTTTTCGCCGCCAAAGCAGGCCAGCATGTGGATGAAAAATACTTATATTCCCCTTGATGTGGCGTTTGTGAACAAGCAGGGTGTGATAACAGATATCAAAGCCTTGCAGCCTCACGATTTAACATCTGTAGGCGCGTCAGGCGTGGTAACGTACGCGCTGGAGATGAATCAGGGGTGGTTTGCCGCCCATGATGTGTCAGAAGGTGACACCATTGAAATTAACCCGCCATCAGACAATCAGGACTAAATGGAGGTCGATGTGACTCAGGCATTAACTATCGCCAAGTTTGGCGGTACCAGCGTTGCCAACTATGAGGCAATGCAAAAATGTGCGCGTATTGTACTGGCTAATGAAGCTACGCGTATTGTGGTGGTTAGCGCATCTGCCGGCGTGACCAATCACCTTGTCAGTATGGCTCACACTCCCATGACGCAAGAGCAAATCAGTGATGTGTGTGATGCGGTGGAAGAGATAGAAACGGCGATTTTATCCAAACTTGCCCAACCCGAACAGGTACAGGGCAAGCTTGAAGATTTGCTCACTGAAATGCGTGAACTGGCCTTCCATGAGGAAATTCTGCATCGCGACGATTTAAAAGACCAGTTGCTGTCAATGGGCGAACGCATGTCGTCCTTGTTATTCAGTGCCGTGGTCAACGAACAGCACGACGCGGTGATCAATTTTGACGTGCGTAAAGTGTTGCGCACGGATAGCGAGTTTGGCGAAGCCGTGCCACAGCTCGAAACAATTCACGAACTGGCAGAGCTTCTGCTGCGTCCTGAAATTGAAAAGGCCATGGTCATTACCCAGGGCTTCGTCGGCGCTGACGAGCAGGGCCGGACGACGACATTGGGACGTGGTGGCTCGGATTTTACAGCAGCACTTTTGGCAGAAGCGCTGCAAGCTGATGTGTGTGAAATCTGGACCGATGTGACCGGTGTATATACCACCGATCCGCGTATCGCACCGAACGCTCATCCGCTACCTGAATTAAGTTTTGAAGAAGCCGCTGAAATGGCCACCTTCGGGGCAAAAGTACTGCATCCTGCCACCATGGAGCCCGCGCTGCGACAAGACATCAAGGTATTTGTCGGTTCCAGCCGGGAGCCTGAAAAAGGCGGTACCTGGATCATGCGCGATTGTGAACATGAGCCGCCTTATCGTGCGATAACGCGCCGGAAAGAGCAGGTAATGGTCACGGTAAAAACACCGCAAATGATGTACGCGCAGGGCTTTTTGCAGCAGGTATTTACCATTATTGCCAAGCATAAGCTCAGCGTGGATCTGGTCACCACGTCGGAAATTTCTGTCTCTTTCACATTAGATAACCCGGCAAATTCTGTTGCCCAGCGGCTGAATAAACAAACTATTGCTGAACTGGAAACCTTCTGTGATGTGAAAGTGGAGAGTGGCTATGATTTGGTCACCGTGGTGGGTAACCATATGCAAAGTGCAAAAGGGGTATCAAGCAAAATTTTTGCTGCGGTGTCTGAGTATAATTTAAGAATGATTTGCTTTGGCGCAAACCCGCACAATATGTCATTTCTGGTTAACGAAAATGACAGCACTGAAATCGTTCAGGGTCTGCATCGCTCGTTATTTGAATAAACAGATTCAGGGCGGCCCCGCCCTGAGAGTTAGCTATTCGCTTTTTCAAGCTCATCATGCAGCTTTAACACTTCATCACCGTCTTCCTGTTCAATCAGGTAGGCGGGGTTGTTGTCATCGGCCTTGCGGGTGACATCTTCGCCCTGTAATTTGCGGGTGACTTCTTCCCAAAAGACTTCTCTAACTTTGCCCTGACCTTTGCCGTTGCCCCATTTCCACTCGACCTTAGTGTTTGTTTGGTATGCTTTCGTCATTCCTGTTCTCCTTTAATAACGTGTAGATTGTTACGGGCAGCATTTCTGTACAGCGCATTAATATTTGGTAATGCCGGAGACGTTAACGTGAGCGAAGAGAGGGGAAGTGAAAATAAAAAAAGCAGGTCACCGGCATCCCGGTGACCTGCTTTATGGTTAGGCGATTACGCAACGCGCAACGCGCTACTTATTGCCCGGTTTAAACAGGTTTGTATCTGCACCCGGCTGAATGCGCTGGGCATGCAAAAAGTGCATATGACGTTCAAACTGAGTCAGGATATCCTCTATCACCTGCGCTTTGGTGTAACCCATCAGGTCATAGCCCTGTCCGCCTTCTGCCAGCAAAGGTTCAACCCGGTAATACGTTGATCCACTTTTTGCTGAGCGTGTCGCGAATGATGGCATGGAGTATTTACTCGGGCGCAGTTCGTAATAAAAATCCTGCGCTTCGTGCAAATCGACCTGCAGCGACATAAACTCATCATCAGCATCGCGATTTTCAGAAATACTTACGTCCAGATCCCGCTCTTTTAGCGCGCTCTCCACTTCCTTCATGGCTGGCATTGCGACATCATCGAGGAATTTACGACATTGCTCGTGATCCGGGAAGCTTACGAAACGGTGCAACCGCTGAGTCCAGTTCTGACCGGTCTCGCCCACACGCGTACCACTGGGCAGGTTAGCATCCGAGGTTTTTTGCTTAAGCCCTTCAACACGTAAGGCTTTAAATAACCCCAGCATCATCAGGCACAGCACAATGGCAAACGGTAAGCCGGTTACTACCACCGCACTTTGCAAGGCTGTCAGTCCGTCGGCCAGTAACAGTGCTATGGTCAACAGACCAATTATAGATGCCCACATGATACGCATCCAGGCAGGTGCATCACTGTAGGGGTCTTTTAATACTGATGTCAGGTTAGAAAGTACCAGCGACCCGGAGTCACCGGATGTAATGAAAAATACAAACGCCAGAATACTTACAACAATAGTAGTCAGGCCAGCCCAAGGAATGCTTTCCAGGAAGATATAAATTGCTGAACCGGGGTTGTCCATCGCCTGCTGCCCAAATTCCTGCGCACCGTTCATCACCATATCAATGGCGCTGTTACCCATTACTGACATCCATACGATCATGAACGACAATGGCAGAATCAATGTGCCGGCAACAAACTCGGCAATAGTGCGTCCACGGGAAATACGCGCCAGGAATAAACCTACAAACGGACCCCATGCTATCCACCACGCCCAGAAGAACAACGTCCATGCATTCAGCCAGTCGGTAGGCTGGTCAAAGGCATAGGTGTTAAAGGACATACTGACGAAGTCTGAGAAATAATCGCCGATGTTCAGTATCAGTGCGTTGAGTAAGAAGCGTGTTTCACCGACAAACAGTACAAACAACATGAGTAGAAGCGCCATCAGCATGTTAAATTCTGACAACCGGCGAATCCCTTTTTCAACACCGGTGACGGCAGATATGGCGGCAAAAACGATAACTACCACGGCCAGAACGACCTGTGTGACAATCCCTTCAGGCACACCGAACACATGATTTAAGCCGTAATTGAGCTGTATCAGGCCAATCCCAAGGCTGGTGGCAATACCGAACACCGTTCCCAGTACCGCCGCGATATCAACGGTGTGTCCAATCGGACCGTAAATTTTCTTACCAAAAACCGGGTACAGGGCAGAGCGGATGGCCAGTGGCAAGCCGTGTCGGTAACTGAAAAAAGCCAGCGACATACCGACCAGCGTGTACACACCCCAACCAGACAGACCCCAGTGGAAAAGCGTTATTTTTATGGCATTGCGAGCCGCATCGCCGTCGGCGCCCATATCCACCGGTGGTGTCATAAATTGCGTTATCGGCTCAACAATACAGAAGAATATTAAATCGATACCAATGCCCGCAGCAAACAGCATGGCCGCCCACGTGACAATATTAAACTCTGGCCGGGTATGCTCTTGGCCGAGCCGTATTTTGCCCCACGGCGAAAGGGCGATCACAATGACAAAGAGCAAATAGACAAAAATAGCCAGAAAGTAGAACCAGCCAAATGTTGAAGAAATCCAGGTGAGTGCTTTTCCAATTAAAGAGCTGGCCGACTCGGTGAAAAACATAGCCCATAGCGCAAAGGTAATAATACCGATGACCGATCCGTAAAACGGGATCTTATTTACGCGAACCTTTTCCTGTGAGTTGTCAGCATCTTGCTTATTATTATTTTGCGACATTGCGCTATCCTCTCGTAAATTGATGCTCCAATGCATCGTTCACTGAGCTGAACACCCGCATCCATTCTAATCAGCGTAGTTAAAGTGCAAACAAGGGTTTCCATCGCAAGGTCACCAACCATCGGTCATTTTGTCGGGTACAGGTGACGTCGCTGGCGCTTGACTGACAGACACTCACAACGCTACAACACATACCCTCACCGAGATGACGAGCTGCAGATGTATAATTATTTTGAGATATATAAACATTATAGAAGCATTTGTGACTTTTCGATCATGCATAAGTCACTCTTTCGTACCACATTTCCATCGTTAAAATGGGTTGAGCGTGTATCCCTGCTGTTGCAAGAGTGCGTGTGCGGTCATCGCCGACAGGCTCACAGATACGCCTTCGATAAATTGTTCGGCAGATAAGCCATGACCGGCCATAGACTGCCCGCATACAATTATCCTGACATTTTCATTAAGTAATGCATTTAACAGCGGCAGATTTGCATTCGATGCAGATTTTTTTTGCTGATAGGCATCCTTATTAAGTAAATCAAGTGTTGCGCTGCCGTGCACTACAATGGCCAGCTCTATATTTTCCTGTTTAACACCATTAGCAACATGCATGTTGATAAAACGTGCCGCACTATCGAATTTTCGGTTAATAGTGCCGGGCTTGGCACCGGAGACGACATCAAAGGCCACTTTAAATGATGTTGCTTCATCCAGCGGTGTATGTGCGATATCCGCTTTTTTGCCAAATTTTTCGAATACCGGTCCGGTAGTAAACGCGGCGCCATATACAGACGTGGTCAATACCGTAGTGAATAAGGCAAACACTGAGATGAGTCGAGGCATGATAAGTCCTATCTTGTTGTAATATTTTTGGTTACATCACACCGGGGGAAAGCGATTAATTCTATTCATATATTGATAAAAAGGGGGAGTTGGCAAGTGTAAGATTTGATTATCTTTTCAAGGTTGATGCGTACAGCATGTGACCGTAGTTTAGCGCGTTCTGTTGGCGAATTTTATCAGAATAATCCAGATAAGCACCTGCGCTACACGGATAACCAGTGTTTAAAGCTGATGGTATCGCCGCAGAGTTATTTCGGCTGAACACCGAAGAACACATTCTAAAAAACGTTGGGAAACTATCTTATTGGTCCGTTCAGCTACGAAACCGAGAGCAGCCCATATTTCGGGGCAGACTTTGAGACAGGGCGCTGGTTTAATCGGAACCTACGGATTTTCCGCAATATCCAGCGTATTCCTGCAGCGCCGAAAGAGCGTATCCTTGTGATTTTTGGTTCCGGGCATATGAATTTACTAAACCTGTTTTTCGATGCTTCGCCACAATTCCATCGCGTGCCACTTTCTGGCTATCTGTCAGTGGAAGACCATTAAATGAATAAGCGGCCCTGATGACCGCTTTATTGGTATTGGATAGTTTGAGCCCGCCGTAAAACTTATGCGTGGCTGACCAGCGGATCAGAAACTGGCCGTAACACTGGCCCAGACATTTCTGGTTTTATCTTTCGCGTTGTAATCATCGGTGAATGCTACCTCGCTGACCACGCCGCGTCCGGTGAGGTATTCGAACTCGCCGTCGCCATTCAGGTCGTTATATTCAACCGAATAGGTAGTAAAGTCCTTATCCAACAGATTATTCACCCGGAGATTTAACGTCACATTGTCGTTCAGCGTCCAGCGAGCTCCCAGATTGAGCAGGGCGTAGTTTTCAAAGTAAAGCTCTCGTTCAAAAACAGCGTCGTAACCGCGGTATCTGTCAGAGCGCCACTCACCTTGCAAATACACATTAAGGTCATCGGTTACCTGCCACTCAAGATTAGCATTGGCCATATGTTCTGCGGTATTGGTCAAGGGCAGGCCCGCCTGACTACCACTTTTTTGTTCACTGTCGGTCCACGTATAGTTTGCATAAATCGACCAGTCAGGCAAAAACGCGTAGCGTCCGGCAACCTCTACCCCTTGTAAGTCAACTTTATCAATATTGATTTTCTGACTGTAGGTGTCGTAACCAAGCTGGTCATATTCACCCAGGTTAACGCAGGGGCGAACGTTGCCGGTCACCTCACAACTAAGCACCGTGTCGCCGCGGGCAATTTTGTCATCAAAACGGGTGTTGAAATAGGTGATATTGAAGTTGTGTTCACCGGTACTCCAGTAAAGGGCAACTTCCGAGTTTACGCTGGTTTCCGGTTCAAGCTCCGGGTTTCCGGCAAACGGGCTGGTTCCCTGGCCACCAAAACCGGTAACCCCGTCATACAGGTCGGTAGTTTGGGGCGTTTTATAGCCTGTACTGACCCCGCCTTTCAGCGTCCAGAAGTCGTTAAGATTATAAACGGCGTACAAGCGCGGAGAAGTCTGACTGCCAAATACATCATGATCGTCATAACGAATCCCGGCTGTTACTGTCAGGGCGTCGGTCATCATCCAGTTATCTTCAGCAAAAACGGAATACATGTTTTGCTCCTGAATCGCGCCAGCGTTGCCTGTTTCCAGGCCGAACACGCCGTCTTGCAGCTCACCGTCAATTAGCTGCCCGCCCAGTACCAGATTGTGATCGCCTGCTAAGTCCCTGAGCGGAATATCCGCGCGAATATCAAAGGTGTACTGACTGCTGTCGAGGGGCCGGTCAGGGCGAGGCAGGAAGGTTTCTTCTGCCAGATCACGCCGCGCTTCTTCAGATAAGCCTTCATACTGGCCACTTCCGTCATACATTTGTTGCAACAACAGACGCTCGCCAACGCTTAGTGGCAGCGTACGGCCATTGTTCTGTGTGTCAACGTAGGAGAGGGCCGCCATTAACGAGCCAAACCCGTACTCTCCGTCATAGGCTAATGACCACCACTGGCGATCAAACTCTTGCTCCGCCGCATAACCAGCACGGGGGTTAACCTGACCGCGACGATCCTGCCAAAGACTTTCTATACTGTCGCGAGTACCCAGCGGATAAATAATCTCATCGGCTTCCAAGTTGTACTCTGGAGTATTGTCGTACTCCTGATGAGAGTTATCATAATTAAACGTTAGCTCATGCCCCTTGGCGGGCGTGTAGTTTACCGTGAAGCCATAATGCTCGTTGGTATTGTCGACGGTACGCCCGCCACTGCCAAAACCCAGCGAGCGCACGTGCACGATCCCGTTGGGGTCAACAGCCGGGGAAAGTTGTGGCGTAGAGGCTTGTTGTTCATACAGGCTACCTCTGAAGCCCAGACTCAGCGTATCGGCGATCACCGGTCCGTTCACTGAAAAGTCGGTGGTGATGTCATCGCCAAAATCATCATCAGACTGAAAGCTTCGACCAAATGTAATGGCGCCGTTCCACTCATCGGTATGCTTTTTCGTGATTACGTTAATGACGCCGCCCAGCGCATCAGCGCCATAGAGTGTAGAAGCCGGCCCGCGAATGACTTCAACACGCTCTATGGTTTCTACCGGAGGAATATGATTAAACGCGTTGCCACCAAAGTTGTTCGGATAAATATCACCGTGGTTATTTTGACGTCTGCCGTCAATCAGCACCAATGTGTACTCGCCGGTGAGTCCCCGCATACTGATGCTTCCCTGGCCGGTCTTATCCCGGGTTGAGCCGACATCGATACCTTCCTGGTATTTCACTGCATCAAGCAGGGAGGTAAATGCACGGGTTTTAATGTCTTGCGCAGTGATGACGGAAATACTTGCTGGTGCCTGGGAGAGTTTTTGCTCAAAACCGGTCGCCGTAACAACAACGCGTTCAATTTCATTGTCGTCGGGAACTGCTACAGCATTAGCGTTAAATGAAAGTGCAGCCTGAATAGCAATTGCAACAGTGGTAACGGCATGTTGTTTTCTCATAATCTATCTAAGTCCTTAAGTATGTTCACATTCCTGATGCGATGAAGTGGGCTTAGTGTAGTGAGAACAAAATCAATGTCAATGCAAATGAGTATAATTCTCATTTAGATTCAGGTAGGCTTAATAATGTTGTTAAAAAGCCTTAATTAACGTGCATCGGGGAGCTACTGGCTTGTACTGGCGAGGTGACGATGACTACGAAAAGAGGCATAAAAAAAGCGGCGCTTATGGCCGCTTTTTTTTAAAAGGATACTTTTACACTTTAAACTGACGGATTGAATGCTGAAGCTCTTCAGCCAGACGTGCAACTTCAAGACTGGATTCAGAGGTCTGCTGTGCACCCACCGTGGTTTCTTCTGCGATACCAACGATGGTTTCCAGCTTCTCACTGATTTCCTGAGAAACAATATTCTGTTCACGCGCAGACTGTTCAATCTGAGAGCTGACATCGTGCGCCTGACGTACGGCAGTAGAGATAATATCCAGTGCACGGGTCGCAGAGTCGGTTTGCTCAACACATACCGCCGTCTGATCTTTACCCTGATTCATCACATCAACCGCGCGCTCGGCACCAGCCTGCAGTACTTCAATCATGGCATTGATTTCCTGCGTAGACTCCTGAGTACGACTTGCCAGCGTTCTGACTTCATCGGCAACCACCGCGAAGCCCCGGCCTTGCTCACCCGCACGCGCTGCCTCAATAGCTGCGTTCAGCGCCAACAGGTTGGTCTGGTCAGCAACGCCACGAATTACATCCAGGATGCCGCCGATGCTGGCACTGTCCTGATGCAGCTTATTGATAACATCAGCTGCCTCCTGAACATCTCTTGCCAGTACTTCGATAGTGCGTTTATTTTCTAATGAAATCTGGCGTACTTTTTCCGCCTCGCTGTCAGCGTGGCGGATCTGACTAAGCGTGTCTTCGGCATTTTGTACAACCAGCTGTGAGGTAGAATGCATTTCTGTTGTGGCGGTTGCCACCTGAGAAATTTGCAGTTTCTGATCCTGAATAGAGTGGGTGGTTTGTGAGGTCACCGTTGAGGTTTGCTCAGAGGCTGCCGCTAACTGCTCGGCCCGATCGTTAATGCCGTTAATCAGCGCCTTAAGATTGGCAATAAGCAGGTTACAGTTGCGTGCAAGCTGGCCAAATTCATCTTTGGCGGAGTCGTCAAGCTTGTGCGTCAAATCTCCTGATGAAGCCACCTGAAGCAACTCGTTGACACGGTTGAGCGGCCGTGTGATAGCCCGAACAGTGAAGTAACCGATGATTGCCGCGGCAATTAAAGACGCCACAACAACAATGATGACTATCAAATTACCGTTTGAGACTTTGTCTGTCACCTGCTCATCAATTTCAGCTGCACGTTGATTGGTCAGCGCCAGCAGCTTTTCCAGTTCAACCATGGCCGACTGAATGTTGTTATCAGACGCATTTAAAGCCTGTTCGGCGGCATTTCGGTAAGACAGACGATCCTGATGAAGTTGCACCACACCATCGCTGCCGGAAATCGCTTCCAGCGCTTCGCTGACCATTTCACTGATTTCTTCCAGGCTGCCCGATGCATCCTGGCCATTTGCCGCCTCCAGCATCGCTGAGAGCTTTTCAGACACATTCTCCACCACCAGAGACACTTCGTTACTTAGTGTTTCGGAACGGATAATCGTCTGTGTTTTAACATACTCGTTTGATACCGTGAGCATGGAAAGCAGGGCGCTCTCCAGTTCTCCGCCTATTTTTGCCGCTTTCTGCAACGAAGGATTTGATTCAACTTCGGGCAAATAGGAGAAATCCAGCAGGTACGTTGAGGCATCGTCAGCATTGTCTTCTGCAACGCCTATCTGATCTTCAATCGTATTGCGCATACTCATGTACTGACGATGCATCTTATACATTTTTTCAGCGTTGGCGATATAGTTGCTATAGCTGTTATGAACCTTGTCCAACGAAGACTTTAATGCAGGATCGTCACTGACTATCGGCTGAAGTTGTGCATACGTTTTATCGAAGGTCGCCTTACTTTCATTGAAGCTTTCCTGCTTTTCATTCAGACCGGATAACTCTTCTTCAATGTAAGATTCAAAGGTCAGTCGACCCATATTCAGAAACGTTGCCTTTAGCGTATTGCTTCCTGAAATTGTCGGGATCGCAGTGTTATTAACTTCGTCAGTGGCCGCACCAATGGAGTTGAGGTTATACAATGAGGAAATGCTGATTAATATCAGTAAAAGACTGATGGTAAGAAAGCCACCAATTATACGTTTGGCCACCGTGATTTTCATCGGAACTCCTGCTACTACCCAATTATCATTATCATTTATACAGCTAATACCAAATCATTACAGATTATGCTTAAAAATCCACATAAATGTGTTGTTTTAAGTGGCTGCACCGCAAAATTGCGCGATTCTGGTATTATATCGACTTAAGCACAGTGAACTTAAGTAAAATAATGATACAAAAGTATCGTATTAGACGTTCCGAATATGCGAAAAATCAGAGGTTTCCGGAAAACGGATTTACCCTATTTGGCTTGAACGTGCGTCATGACACCTGTTTCAATGCAGTAGGCTGACATTTCGTTGCCCCATACATACCCGGTATCTAAACCAATGACCTGTTTTTTATCTGTTACGCCATTTAATGCCGCCCAATGTCCGAATATCACTTTCTCGTGACTCTTCAGGCCGGGGTTGTTTAGCTCAAACCATGGTTTTAAGTGTGCAGAGGCTGAACCAGGTTTGCCTTTTTCTTTAAGATCAAGTCGATAGTCGGTGGAGACAAAACGCATACGGGTGCAGGCGTTGATGATAAACCGTAATCTGGCAAAGCCTGAAAGTTGCTCTTCCCAGTGTTCAGGGGCGTTATCGTACATGTTTTGCAGAAGTTCAGGATAGCGCTCAGACGCCAGCCACGAACTGACCTCGTTACTGAATGCCAGTAACTGGTCTGTGCTCCATTGGGGAAACAAGCCTGCATGAACCAGTGTATGATGCTCATCAGCTTTTAGGGCCAGCCCGAAAGTGCGTAGCCACCGGCCAATTTCTTCAAGTCTTTCACTCCCCAACAGATTATCAAGATTATCTTTAGGGTTAGCCTTGCGTATCCCCTCAATCACTGACAACAGGTGCAGATCGTGATTACCAAGCACCGCATCAAAGCGATCGCCCAGGCTCATGAGATAATTTACGGTAGCCAGTGAATCTTCACCCCGGGCAACAAGATCGCCCACTGAAAGTAAGCGATCGCAGGACGGATCGAAGTGACACTTATCCAACAGTTTTCTTAAGCCGCTATAGCAGCCCTGGATATCGCCTACGATAATTGTCTGACCTGACGCCATGAAATGCCTTACTTAATTGCAGAAGAATTAATTGATGATATTCGGAACGGCGAGAGTGAAGACGTCAATCGGCACTTTAAACATATCGCCATCTTCCGTTTGCATCTGATAATAGCCTTCCATGGTACCCACCGGGGTGTCAATGACAGCGCCGCTGGTATACTCGAAATTTCCGCCCGGCGCAATTTTCGGCTGTTTGCCAATGACGCCATCCCCCTGCACTTCAGACTTTTTGCCCGAACCATCTGTAATCAGCCAGTAGCGGCTGATTAACTGCACAGGTATATCGGATTCGTTAGTAATGACAATCTGATAGGCAAAGGCATACTTTTCATCAGTATTGGCGGGATGATCCGGTAGATGCCTGGTACTGACATCGACTTTAATTAACGATTCGTTCACTCCTGCGGTACCTCTTGGGCAGAAATATAGTTGGCAATGCTGGCAAAATCCTGCAAAGACAAGGTCTCTGCTCGTGTACCGGGATTCAGTCCCAGCTCAGACAGCGCTTGCTCACTAATACAATCTTTCAGACTGTTGCGAATGGTTTTGCGACGCTGGTTAAAGGCCTGTGCACATACCCTCTCCAGCGTATTGACCGAGGTGACATCTACCGGTGGTGCGCGATGAGGAACCAGACGAACGACCGCTGAATCGACCTTGGGTGGCGGTTTAAATGCTTCAGGCGGCACGGTCAGCACGGGCATGACCTGACAATAATATTGTGCCATCACCGATAAGCGGCCATAGTTTTTCGACCCCGGGCCGGCTGCCAGACGATTTACCACTTCCTTTTGCAACATGAAATGCATGTCACTGATGCTGTCGGTGAAGTAGAAAAGATGAAACATTAACGGCGTGGAAATATTGTAGGGAAGGTTACCAAACACGCGCAAACGCTTCTGCGTATCTTCTCTGGCAGCCAATACTGTGCTGAAGTCCAGTGTTAATGCATCCTGCTCGATGATATTCAGCTTTTCCCCATGAAACGGGTGATGGCGCAGACGCTTAGCCAGGTCGCGGTCAAGCTCTACCACTGTAAGCGCATCTACACGCTCACAAACAGGATCGGTAAGGGCGCCCAGGCCGGGCCCGATTTCAACCAGATTCTCGCCATTCTGTGGATTGATAGCATTGACGATCTGTTCGATAACGTAATCATCATGCAGGAAATTCTGGCCAAACCGCTTTCTCGCGGTATGGCCTAAATGGGTTTTACTCATAGGTGACTGTTCGCAAGTTCTATGGCTTTTTCGAGGGCTTTTTTAAAGCTACCGGCATCGGCCTGACCGGTGCCGGCTAAATCCGTTGCTGTGCCGTGATCGACCGAAGTGCGGATAAAAGGCAGGCCTAATGTGATATTTACTGCAGCCCCGAAGCCTTTGAATTTTAATACTGGTAATCCCTGATCATGGTACATCGCAAGTACCACGTCGGCATCTTCCAGATATTTGGGTTGAAAGATTGTATCAGCAGGAAGCGGTCCCGTCAGGTTAATTCCTTCATCGCGCAGTTTTTCCAGCGCCGGAATGATCGTGTGGATCTCTTCTTTGCCAATATGCCCGTTCTCGCCAGCGTGAGGATTTAAACCGCACACATAGATATGCGGGCTGGCAATACCAAACTTTTGCTTAAGATCGGCATCGATAATACGGATAACCCGGTGAAGACGCTCTTCGGTAATAGCTTTAGCGACATATTCTAACGGAATGTGCGTGGTAGCAAGTGCAACATTCAACCCTTCGGTGGCAAGTAACATCACCACGTCGATCGTGTTTGACTGATACGCGAAGAACTCAGTGTGGCCGGAAAAGGATACCCCGGCTTCGTTGATAATGCCTTTATGTACCGGTCCGGTGACAACGGCATCAAAGCCTTCTTCCATATTGGCCTGACATGCCTGACGCAGTGTCTCGACCACATATTTACCGTTGGCGCTATCCAGCGTCCCCGGCTGAACGGGAGCGTCAGTATCAATCTGACGAATAAACAATTCACCGGGTACCTGTAACCGGGTTTCGTCTTTTTCAAATGGCGTCAGTTTAATCGATAGACCAAGTTGTTCAGCGCGCTGGGACAGCACCGCCTCATCGGCAAACACCACCAGTTGCGCATCCCACGCCTGCTGTGCAAGTTGCAGGATCAGGTCAGGGCCGATCCCGGCGGGTTCGCCGGGGGTGACTGCTATTTTTAACGGTTGCGTAGACACAGTAATTTACAGCACCTCAATATAGGCGGCATCACGCATTTCACGCATCCAGGTTTCAGATTCTTCCTTAAATTTCCGGCTGTATATCAGCTGACGCGCCTTATCTTCTTTACGCTTTTCTGTAGCATCATCAAAGCGGCGATCCTGTAATTGAATCAAATGCCATCCATGCGTAGAACGGATAGGCTGGCTGTATTCACCAGGTTCAAGATTTGACAGTGCTTTTTGGAATGCAGGTACGTACATGGTCGGGTCAGCCCAGCCAAGATCACCGCCTTTAAGCGCAGACCCCGGATCTTCTGAATGCTCTTTGGCCAGCTCTGCAAAATCGGCGTCTTCGGCGATAACCTGCTCGCGGAATGTTTCAAGGCGCTCTTTGGCTTTTTCTTCACTCAGGATAATCGACGGTTTGATAAGAATGTGGCGGGAATTTACTTCTTCCACAGTCACTTTTTCGATACCGCGGGTATCTTTTATTTTCAGTATATGAAAACCTGCGCCGCTTCGAATCGGACCAATCAGATCATCTTTACTTTTACCCTGTACCGCTTCGGCAAAAAGTGTCGGCATGGAGTTAATATTCAGCCATCCCATGTCACCGCCTTCCAGGGCGTTTGAACCCGAAGAAGAGGTGATGGCTATTTTGGCAAAGTCAGACCCGTCTCGCAGTAGCTGCAGCACCCGATCAGCACGAGCCCGTGCATCCTGTACCGCTTCCTCGTCCGGCTCTGAGGGCAGACCAATCAGAATATGACCAAGATTGTACTCTGCCTGTTCAGCGCCCTGTTCGTTCATCAACTCAACCAGCGAGTTAACTTCCTGCGGGGTAATATAAATACGACGGCGGACATTGGCGCGGCGGACTTCACCGACAATCAGTTCTTCCCGAACATTTTCGCGATAATCATCGTAGCTCAGTCCATCCTGCGCAATCGCCTGTCGCAATTGATCAACGGTCAGATTCTGATTTTGCGCGATATTGGCGATGGTCTGCTCCAACTGTGGGTCAGACACCTGGATACCCATTCGCTCAGCACGCTGCATCTGCAGATTTTTAAGAATGAGGCGCTCGATTGCCTGCGTGCGAAGTACCCGATCAGAAGGTAATTCCTGATCTTCTGACTGCGCGCTGCGCTTAACCTCAGCAATCAGCTTTTCAATTTCGCTTTCCAGGATGACACCCTGATCAACGATTACCGCTACGCGGTCCAGTGAAACTTGCTGTGCCCAGCATGTAACAGTAAGCAAGGCACTTAAACACATAGCCCGGATAATGAACTTCATAATTACTCTTTATTGTCGTTAATGTGGCCGGCAGAGCGTCTGCCGGCAGGGTAAATTAATTCAGATTATAGGGTTGCCGATAACCAAACATACCATCTTCGAGCATGCGGCGGCTGGATTTTGCAGATCCTAACCCTTTGAAGATAAATTGTAAGCCTACGCCCGAATCATATTCATCCGTTGACTGTAGCCCGTCAATACCAAATCGGTTGCTTAGCTGACGCTGCGCCACAACCTGCACAGCCCAGCAACAGGATTCATACTCAACACCCACATAGGTTTCAATGCTGCGGTGACGTTCAAGGTCACGGTAAGAGCGTCCAACCCAGTGCCAGTTTTTGCTGATTGGCCAACTTACTGACACGCCAACCTGGTCAATCGTTTCACCGCTCAGCTCACGCACATAACGGTGGGTAAGCTGAATCAGACTTTCACTGTCACGACGATATTCCAGCCCCAGGCTGCTTCTTTCCACCTTATCGGTTTGGGTCGTGATTTGTATATCAGAATGGAAATACCAGTGAGAGTCAAATCGCCAATCCAATTCTGCAGCCAGTGCCGAGCGATCCCGATCACCATCCGGAGACATTATACGATTATCTTCAAGATAGAATATCTGACCCAGACTGATCGCAAATTGTTCCCGATTTTGTTCATCCATAATGCGCGAGGTGGCACCAAGGGTAATCTGGTTGTTATCAATAATACGGTCCAGGCCGGTATATTCACGGCCCCGGAAAAGCCCCTCAACATCGGTCAAAAGTGTAGTGGTATCATACAAACCGATGTTGCTCTGATCTTCATAACTGGTATACAGATACTGAACTTTTGGCTCGAAGGTCATGGTATCGGTTTTATCAAACCAGCTGCCGTCCCTTTCAAAATACAAGGTGCCATAGAGTCTGCCACGGCCCAGCAAGCGGTTCACATCTTCGTCCAGGTCTGTTCCCTCAACATTATTTTGCTGATAGGTGGTGTTCATTAAGGTAGCTTCTGCAGTTAACTCACCCCAGTGACGCTGGTAAGGCAGTGCCAGCGAGGGGGCAACATGAAAACGCATGGCTGTAGGCTTTGTTTCATCAGCGTTATCAAAATAGGCCAGCTCCGAATCCAGCCGGAATTCAAGCAATGTGCCAATAGGCTGAGTCATATTCAGCCGGGCTTCGGGCAGCGCACGATAGTTATCCGGACGATCGCCTATCGTCTCAAAGTCGCGAATGTGCAAATCCAGGGTCATGTTTTCAGAAAAGTAGTTGAACCCGACCGTGCGAAATAAATGGGTATCAGCCCGGTTGTAATCATCAGAGCCCAGGTCGACAATATAATTGTCGTCACTTATGCCATTCACATCGACGCCAACGGTCCAGTTTTGCCCCAGAATTCCGTCATGTTTTATGCGATAAAAGTAACGGTGATCATCGCTGGCGGTATCTTTATCAGAAGGCAGATATTCAACATCTACGACGCTGTAGCCTTGCTCACTCAAATGACGAAACTCTGTCTGCAGCTGCACGCCACGCTTTGACATTACCCGCGGTGACAGCGTCATATCGTACTCAGGGGCCATGTTCCAGTAGAAAGGTTGCTCGTAATCAATACCGGTATTGGATGAGCTGCCAATTTCGGGGAAAAGCAATCCTGTCTGACGTTGGTTACTCACAGGAAACGCAAAATACGGCAGGTAGAAGACAGGCACGTCGCCCACGTAAAACCGGGTGTTCTTGGCTTCGCCCCATAGCGAGCCGCGCGCAATATCAATTTCTGACGCGCGGATGGACCAGTCTTCGGCGCCAGCCGGACAGGTCGTAAACCGGACATCTTCAAGGGTAAGTCCTTCAGACGTTGACAGATCAATGACCTGCGCAGTGCCTCTGCCGCTTGAGCCATTGAAAAAGTACTCGGTGTTTTGCATCTGCAGGGTTTCTTCAGCAGAATCCAGCGAGACCTCGTCACTACTGACCTTCAGTTGTGCATCCTGATACAGTACATCGCCCGATGCATGCAGCTGACGGCCATTATTGCGGATTTTTGCTTCATCGGCGCGAATCGTGGCGGCATCAGAGGTTATATCCACATTACCGCTGAAATTAGCTTCTTTTTGCGATAGCACCTCTGTGCGGTTAGCCTCAACTCGCACCTCACCCGGGGCCATAAGTTGTTCAGTCGAGAACTGAACCGGCGAAACAGGGCAAAGTAATGCGTTGTCGGCGTCATTATCATCGCGTGTGCTGTTTGCAGACTGGGCATAAGCTTGCCAGCTTAAAGCACATAATAATAACGAAGCGCAGGTATTTTTCATGCGATGACGGATAGCCTGTGGTAATAGATAACTTATATTCTTCGGGGTCAGATGACACCGACTGCTTTTATCATTCTTAGCGTCGAGGTGACGCATTTTGCGCCGCTAAGCGAAAATTAACCGCTAATTCTAAGCCCTTCTAATCCAATAACCAACCGATGAGCTAAAAAAATCAGCGTTTAAGACATTTTTTATGCATAAATGCGCACATTATGTAATCAGCTTACGGTGAGCCTGCATTATTAGTTGCCCGTCGAGTCGATATTTTCTATTTTGTTTTTTGAGTTATAGTGCCACTGACCACGTATAAGCGAATGAGTTCAGCGGATGTCGGTGATGAGGAGGTTGTAAAAATGCCATTCTGGGGCAAATTACTGGGTCTGATTTTTGGTTTCATGTTTTTAAAAATACCCGGTGCGATACTCGGCCTCATTGTTGGGCATCTGTTTGATCGCGCATATAGTCAGGACTTCAATAAGCTGGGGGGCTTCGGGCGATTTTTTACCGATCAGTCCGGGCTGAAGCAACAGGCTATCTTTTTTCATAGCTTGTTTGCGGCATTAGGCCATCTGGCAAAATCAGATGGTCAGGTTACGCCGCGCGAGATTCAACTTGCCTCAGCGCTGATGGACGAAATGCAATTGCAGGGCGATGCCCGGCGAGAAGCGCAGCAAGCGTTCAGAGAGGGCAAAGCGTCCGATTATCCCATTACCGACACCCTGAAAACCCTTTATGACAATTGCCACGGGCGCCGCGATATCCTTCAGGTATTTCTGGAAATCCTGATTCAGGCCGCGTTTGCCGATGGTAATGTGACATTGGGCGAAAAGCGCGTGCTGGATAAAGTGGCCAAAGCGCTTGGTTTTAAAAAGCACGACCTGGATTATCTGATTACCGCTTATGATGCCCAACGTCGATTCCGACAGCGCGCCGGGGGTCAGCAACAGCAATCTCATTACGATGAGACGCATTCGCTTGCCGACGCTTACCAGATTCTGGGCGTGTCCGAAAAGGATGATGATAAAGCCGTGAAACGCGCTTATCGCAAACGGATGAGCGAGCATCACCCGGATAAACTGGCCGCTAAAGGTCTGCCTGAGCAAGCACTGGAAATGGCTAAGAACAAAACCCAGGATATTCAGGCCGCTTACGAAATTATTAAAAATCACCGGGGAATCTAGTCAGTGGGGCAGGCGCAGTTAACCGATGACAACCGGGAATTGATTGACAGTTTTATCCAGATGCTGTGGCTGGAAAAAGGCCTGAGCGACCATACACAACAAAGTTACCGTACCGATTTGACCAAGCTGGCCTTATTTAGTCAGCAGCAGTCTTTTTGCGCGATAAATCGCTTGAGTACAGAAATGATTCAGGATTATCTGTGGCATCGTCACGACAGCGGGCTCTCCACACGCAGCACACAGCGGTGCATGAGTGCGATGCGGGCATTTTTCAATTACCTTATCGCCAGCCATGTGCGGCCGGACAATCCGGTCTCGGTACTAAGTAACCCTAAAACACCACAGCGACTGCCGTCGTCACTAAGCGAATCGCAGGTAGAGGCATTATTAAATGCGCCTGACATCGACGATGAGATTGAGCATCGCGACCGGTGCATGTTGGAAGTGTTGTATGCAACAGGGTTGCGGGTGAGTGAACTGATCGGTCTGACGATGGAGCAGGTGAGTCTCGTTCAGGGCGTGGTGCGGGTAACGGGTAAGGGCAACAAAGAGCGCCTGGTGCCACTGGGTGAGGATGCCATGGACTGGATTGACAGTTATCTTCGCCATGCCAGGCCTGCTCTGGTAAAACAAACCAGCGATATACTATTCTTGAGCCGGCGAGGACAAAAAATGACGCGCCAGACTTTCTGGCATCGCATCAAGCACTATGCGGTGCGCGCCGGTATCACAGAGCACCTGTCACCGCACACGTTGCGTCACGCCTTTGCCACACACTTGCTTAATCATGGCGCAGATCTGCGTGTGGTCCAGATGTTGCTGGGCCACAGCGATTTATCCACCACCCAGATCTACACGCATGTGGCAACAGAGCGACTGCAGAACCTGATTCAGACGCATCATCCCCGAGGCTAACACCTTGGTGTTCAGTTATCCTGTGGTAGTATGCGTAAAAATTGAAAGTTAACAGTGAGATTACCGGTCTGTAGATTAAGTGACCGAGTAAGGAGAAATTGTGATTAAAAAACTGATTAGCATTCTGGCTCTTACAACGGCGTCGATAGGTGTCGTTCATGCGCAGGATGATGCCCTGAAGCAAAAGCTGGAAAATGTCCTGGGCATGAATGTAACCGCGCTGGCAGACTCGCCGGTAGCCGGGCTTAAACAGGCTACCACAGACCGTGGACTGTTTTATGTCAGTGATAACGGTCGCTATTTTATGCAGGCCCGTATTTTTGATATGCAAAACGGTATGCAAAATATTACCGAGTCTGCGCTGGCAGATATGCGCCTGGACGGTATCAAAAAGTTTAAAGATGATGCTATTCGTTTTGAGGCAAAAAATGAAAAGCATGAAATTACCGTATTTACAGATACAACCTGTGGTTACTGTCGCAAGATGCATAAGGAAATTGACCAGCTGAATGCGCTGGGGATTACAGTAAATTATCTTGCATTTCCCCGTAACGGGTTAGACTCACCGACCTATAAAGAGATGGTGTCTGTGTGGTGTGCCGATGATACGAAAGCCGCGCTGACCAATGCCAAACAGGATAAAGACATTGCGCCTACGCAGTGTGAAAACACCGTGGCAGAGCAGTATCAGTTTGGCCAGTCAGTGGGGGTTACCGGTACGCCCAATATCATTCTTGATGACGGCACCTTGATACCTGGTTATCAGCCAGCGGGCATGCTGTCGCAAGCTCTGGATGCCGAATAACGGCCAGCCACAATGTCAAGCAGCGCCGCTATCAAATCGGCGCTGTTCCTCCCCGGACAGTAGTCCCGCACACCATTTGTCGTTAAAATAGTGTCGCTATACTTCTTTTCTAATTTAAGCAAAATCGTAAAGGTGTACCTTCATGGGACTGGCAATTATCCGACGAGAACTACAGGCTGAGTCGCTGGGCGACGCGTTGCATCCTGTACTGGACAGGGTTTACCGTGGCCGCAATGTCGCCTCAGTGGATGAGCTGGATACCCGGGTTAACGCACTTTGTCATTATGAAAGTCTCAAAGGCATCGGACAGGCCGCGGCTATCCTTCATACGGCGATCGCCGAACAACAGCGTGTGGTCATCGTCGGCGATTTTGATGCAGATGGTGCCACCAGTACCGCCGTTTGTATGCTGGGGCTACGCCAGATGGGACTGCAGAATATTGCTTATCTTGTCCCTAATCGCTTTGATTTTGGTTATGGGTTAAGTCCTGAAATCGTAGATGTTGCCTGTGACGACGGGGCTCAGGTTATCCTCACCGTCGACAATGGTATCGCGTGTCTGGATGGCGTTAACCGGGCAAAGGCGCGCGGTGCCACCGTGGTTGTCACGGATCATCACTTACCCGGGGCAGAGTTGCCGCAGGCTGATGCGATTGTTAACCCTAATCAGCCTGACTGTGGCTTCATGTCCAAACATCTGGCGGGAGTGGGAGTTGCTTTTTATCTGATGCTGGCGGTCCGGGCCCGCTTACAGCAGCAAAAGTGGTTTGAACAACAAGGTATTACGCCACCGAATCTGGCTGAACTGTTGGATATCGTGGCTGTAGGCACCGTTGCCGATGTGGTGGTTCTGGATAAAAATAACCGTATTCTGGTGCACCAAGGCTTACAGCGGATCAGAGCAGGGCGTTGCCGCCCCGGTATTCGCGCACTGCTGGAAGTCGCTGGCAGACAGCCGGGGAATATCGGTGCGTCTGATCTTGGATTCGTGGTTGGCCCACGGCTTAATGCGGCAGGCCGGTTAGATGATATGGCGCTGGGCATAGAATGCCTGCTTTGCGAGGATGCCATGCAGGCGCGCTATATGGCGACCGAGCTGGATCGCCTGAATCAACAGCGCCGGACCATTGAGTCAGAAATGAAGGAGGAAGCCGAAGCGGCCATTGCTGCGGTGTCCGTGAACGCGTCCAGCCTGCCAGCGGGACTGGTGGTTTATCAAAAGGATTTTCATCAGGGCGTTATTGGTATTGTTGCAGGGCGTATTAAAGACAAATATAAACGTCCAACGATTGCGTTTGCTCATCAGGACGAAGATACCATAAAGGGGTCTGCCCGTTCGGTAAATGGTGTGCATATTCGTGATGTCCTGGAAGAGGTCAATATCCGCCAACCCGGACTTATTCCTAAGTTCGGCGGACACGCCATGGCCGCCGGATTAAGTTTGCCTTTGACATCGCTGACGGTTTTTCAGCAGACATTCGATGAGGTAGTTGCCACGCATCTTGCCCGCGTGGGTGACTCACATCATATTGTCACCGATGGTGCCCTCAATGTTGACGAGGTGTCACTGAGTGTGGCGCGTTTACTAAAGCAGGCTGTTCCATTCGGGCAGGGGTTCGAGGCTCCGGCTTTCGATGGTGTCTTTGAGATTGCCAATCAGCGGTTACTTAAAGAAAAGCACCTTAAACTGGCTCTGAAACTCGATTCGGGCGAAGAGGTGGATGCGATAGCCTTCAATGTGGATACATCGGTCTGGCCAAACTATCAGACCCGCTTAGTACAGCTCGTATATCAGTTAGAGGTAAACGCCTTTCGCGGGCAGGAAACGGTTCAGCTGATGGTGCAGGAGATCGCCCCCTATGAAAACTGATCCCAAAGCGCTCACCGACAAGCACGGTAGTCTGATCCACAGCGATGGTGTCAAAGTGGTGTCCCATGTACAGCGTGAAGAAGGTGAGTGGGTCCGGCATACAATCATGCTGGAGGGCTATGATGTACCTTTTATTTTTCGCCGCAAAGGCCATTACCGCACGTTAAAAGGCGCTACTGTTAATCTAACCTATTACCGGCATGAGGAAGATATCGCGGGTATTGCATTTGAACAGATGAAAGTTGTTCGTATCAAACGGGCCTGACAATCATGCCTGAAGCGCTTTGGCTCGACGCTTACGTGTTACACCGCCGCTCCTACCGGGAGACCAGCTACCTGGTCGACTTTTTTACGCTTTCACAGGGGCGGGTGTCCGCTGTGGCAAAGGGTGTCAAAAACAGTAAGTCGGAACGCAAAAGTTTGCTGCAACCGTTCGGCCCGGTGCGTATTCAGCTTTCCGGAAAATCAGAATTAAAAAACCTCAATCAAATAGAAAACGCCGGCCCCTCACATCGTCTGGCAGGCAAAGCGCTGTTCTGTGCCATGTATCTTAATGAACTGATAAACCGGGTCATGCCGGCAGGACTGGCCAGTGAGGCATTATTTACCCATTACCAGCAGGCGCTGGTTTTGCTCAGCGAACAACAGCACCCGGAAGATGTGGTATTGCGGCAATTTGAGTTCGCGTTGCTGGAAGAAATGGGGCTGTTGCCTGACTGGCTGAACGACGCGGCCAGTGACGAACCGGTGCAGGCGGGTCTGTGGTACATCTTTGTGGCTGAACAAGGCATTATGCCTGCACCGGCGCATATTCAGCGAGGACGGTTCCCCGGACAGGGCCTTATCGATATGGCGCAGGGCAACTGGACAACCCCGGCCCGTAAAACAGCTAAAATTATCACCCGGCAGGCACTGCACTTGTTATTAGGTGATAAGCCGCTCAAAAGCCGCGAATTATTTCGTTAAACCCTGCCGCCGCGCTACTTTTTTCGTTACACTGCTGCTTTAACTGATGGCATCGGAAGAGACGTGATGACTGACATTTTACTGGGTGTGAATATTGACCATATTGCGACGCTGAGAAATGCGCGGGGAACGAATTATCCGGATCCTGTGCACGCGGCAGATGTCGCTGAGCGCGCTGGCGCCGACGGCATTACAGTGCATCTGCGCGAAGACCGCCGTCACATTAAGGACAGAGACGTTGCCTTATTGGCGCAAACCATCAACACACGCCTTAATCTTGAAATGGCCATCACCGATGAAATGCTGGCGATTGCGGAGAAAACCCAGCCGGCCTTCTGCTGTCTGGTGCCCGAGAAACGCCAGGAGCTGACCACAGAAGGTGGCCTTGATGTGGCCGGTAATCTGACCCAGACAAAGGCCGCGTGCGCCCGGTTAAAAGACGCCGGGATCGCGGTTTCCTTATTTATTGATGCTGACCGGGCGCAGATTGATGCAGCACTGGAGTGTGGTGCACCTTATATAGAGATACACACCGGTCAGTATGCGGAAGCAAAGAATGACGCCCAGGCGCACAATGAGCTAACCCGGCTTAAAGCTGGCATACAGTACGCGCATGAGGCGGGCATCAGGGTAAATGCAGGCCATGGCCTTCACTATCATAATGTAAAAGCAATCGCGGCGATTCCTCAAATCATTGAACTTAATATTGGTCATGCAATTATCGCCCGTGCAGCGTTTGATGGCTTGCACAAAGCGGTGGCAGATATGCGCGCACTGATGCAAGAGGCCAGAATGGCCGCAATGGTAGCCGGTTAGTGGCAATTATTGGATTAGGCACCGACATCGTCGAGATTGCCCGAATTGAAAACACAATCAGACGCCAACCCCGATTTGTACAGCGTATTCTGACGCCAGCAGAACAGATGCATTATAAAGAGCATACTGATTCTGTGCGCTATCTGGCCAAGCGCTTTGCCGCTAAAGAAGCGGCTGCCAAAGCATTGCAAACCGGCATCGGGCGAGGGGTCTCGTGGCAGCATATGCAGGTGGAAAATGATGATAGTGGTGCACCTCATCTGATATTTTCACAGGGCGCGCTGACGGTGTTTGAAGAAAAAAAAGCGCGCAGTTGTCACCTGTCAATTTCAGATGAAAAACACTACGCGGTGGCCACCGTAATTATTGAATCCTAGGTATACAGGGCAGCTATGGTCAGTTTCTATAAACCTGCAAAAAAATCACGTAAACAACACACCATCAAAACGGTGACGGTGGAAAGTCTTGATATGCATGGTGTGGGCGTCAGTCGTTCACAAAGGCCTGTTATGTTTGTGGAAGGTGCGCTGCCAGGTGAGCAGGTACAGGCTAAAGTGGTAAACAGCCAGAAGCAGGTAAGTAAAGCTGTTACCCGGCATGTGGTTGAAGCAAGTCCGCTTCGGGTCGAACCCTTTTGCCAGTATTATGGCAGATGCGGCGGTTGCCAGCTTCAGCATATCAGTGCTCAAGACGCCCTGAGCGAGCGACAACAAGCCATGAGCGATTATTGGGCGCATCACCTGAATATCACCGATTTGCCCTGGCAACCTGCCATTACCGGCGCGCGCCCTGCTTATCGCAGAAAAGCCCGCTTTGCCGTTGATGCCCGCAATCCTAAGGCGCTTAAAATCGGCTTTCGGCAAACCAGCAGTAAAGCGATCGTTGATATTGAGACCTGCCCGGTGCTCGAGCATCGATTACAAGCGCTTATGCCAGCGCTTCGAAAGGTACTGACCTCGTTTTCAGCCTTGCAGCATATTGGACACATTCAGGCCTTATCCGGCGATAATGTCGCAGAATTTACTATTAAAGCGACTCGTGATCTGCCGGCAGCCCTGCGCGACGCATTGGTTGAATTTGCCGTCAGTGAAAAAGTAAATGTTGTGATTGAAAATGCGGCTGGCGAGATTGAAACCTTGCACCGTGAGGCTACGCTTATCTGTAAAACGCATGACGGATTTTATTTAACCCCGACCCCGAATGATTTCGTACAGGTAAATGCACAGGTTAATGAAAAAATGGTGTCGCACGCGCTTAACTGGCTGGCGGTAAACAAGAACGACACCGTAGCAGACTGGTTTGCCGGATTGGGTAATTTCAGCTTGCCTTTGTCCAGCCATGCCAGTCATGTTTACGCGGTGGAGGGCGTTGCGGCAATGGTGGAAAAAGGGCAGGCCGCCGCACAACAACAAGGCATTGATAATATCACCTGGCAGCATCTTGATTTAAGTGACGCTGGCAGCGTAAAAAATGCGTTAGGTCACGGCGTTACCAAAATACTACTGGATCCGTCCCGGGAAGGTGCTGCTGAGGTGTGCCGACAAATAGCACAGGCAAAAACAAAGCAGGTTTTGTATGTTTCTTGCAACCCGAATACTTTTACCCGCGATGCCAGAATTATGCTCGACGCAGGCTATAAGATTGAGAAAATCGGATTGATTGAAATGTTTCCCTACACCCGGCACCTTGAAGTTATGGCGCTATTGTCACATGCAACACATTAATTATTCAGCGAGTTGGTAAGCAATGGTATCAACACGGAAAGTCCACGAGCCCACACGTCCACCCTTTGAAATCTGGCTGGACAGCCTGGGGTTAACCGAGCAAACAAAGCAAAAGCTTCGTGATATCTCCAGCGCACCAGAACGGTTACTGGTGGGGCAGGAAATGGTCGAAATCCTGGCTCAGCTGAACATGGATGATAATACGCTACAGGCAGCCTTGGTACTGCCTTACTGCGAGCAGCATGCGTTGAACGAGGAACAGATCAAAACGCAGTTTGGCGTGGAGGTCGAAAAGCTCATTACCGGCGTGAGAAAAATGGATGCAATCAAGGCATTACACTCACGTCGCTCGGGCATGAAACAGGTGCCTGATGAACAGCATATTGACAGTATCCGGCGCATGTTGCTGGCGATGGTCGAAGATGTGCGAGCGGTAGTTATCAAAATGGCCGAGCGCATTTGTGCGTTGCAGCAGGTTAAAAAGGCCGATGAGGAAACGCGGGTGATGGTTGCCCGTGAATGCGCCACCATTTACGCACCGCTGGCAAATCGCCTGGGTATCGGCCAGCTAAAATGGGAGCTGGAAGATCTGGCATTCAGATATCTGCATCCTGTTACCTACAAGCAAATTGCCAGGCAGTTGGATGGAAAGCGTAAAGCGCGTGCCCAGTATATTGATAACATTGTCTGTGAGCTGCAGTCGCTGGTCGATGAGCAGGGAATAAAGGCCGAAGTCTACGGGCGCCCCAAGCATATTTTTTCTATCTGGAAAAAAATGCAGAAAAAACGGCTCACATTTGAGCAGTTGTTCGATATCCGGGCCCTGCGGATTATCGCAGACAGACTGCAGGATTGTTACGCTGCTTTGGGCGTGGTTCATGCTCAATATAAACATATTCCCCGGGAATTTGACGACTACATTGCAACCCCGAAAGCCAATGGTTATCAGTCGATTCATACTGTCATTGTCGGCCCTGAGGGCAAACCGGTTGAGATTCAAATCCGCACTCAACAAATGCATCAGGATGCCGAGTTAGGGGTGGCTGCCCACTGGAAATACAAAGAGGGTGGCAGCGGCAAGGGCAGTGGATCTGAAGATCGCATTAACTGGTTGCGTAAAATCCTGCAGTGGCAGGAAGAAGTTGCCGAGTCCGGCGATTTGGTTGAAGAATTGCGTAGCCAGGTCTTTGATGATCGGGTGTATGTGTTTACCCCAAGGGGCGATGTTATCGACTTACCACAAGGCGCGACACCGCTGGATTTTGCGTACTACATTCACAGCAATGTCGGACATCGTTGTATTGGTGCCAAAGTCAACGGTCGTATCGTGCCGTTCACCTACCAGCTGCAAAGTGGCGATCAGGTCGAGGTTCACACCGGCAAAGCGCTGAACCCCAGCCGTGACTGGATGCACCCGGGACTGGGTTATGTGCACTCCTCGCGGGCCAGAGCAACCATCCATTCGTTTTTCAAAAAGCAGGACAAAGAGAAGAATCAGCAGGCCGGTAAAGAGCTGCTGGAACGTGAGCTACAACGGGCTGCAGTGCCGCTGAAAATGGCCTCACGGGCGACTAAAAAATTTAACCTGCAACATCTTGATGATTTACACGCTGCCATAGGTGCGGGCGATGTACGGGTAATGTCTGTGGTGCATTTTCTGCAACAGCAGTTGAGTCCGCCTGAGCCAGAACCACAAATCAGCCCTAAACTAAAAACCCGGCGTAGCGCAGGCTCTAAGGGAAAAAGCGATACCGTGGTGGTTGAAGGTGTCGGGCACCTGATGAGTCAGTTAGCAAATTGCTGCAAACCTGTACCCGGTGATGACATTGTCGGCTATATCACCCAGGGCAGAGGCGTGAGCGTCCATAAAACGGCCTGTGAACAACTACAGAATTTGAGTGAACAGCATCCTGAACGACTGATTGAAGTAAATTGGTCAGACTCACTGGAAGTTGGCTTTGAAGCCATGCTCATTATCTTTTGCGCTGACAGAGATGGCATGCTTCGAGACATTACGACAGTTCTGGCAAACGAGAATGTTGCATTATTAAGTGTTAACAGTGCCAGCGACAAACCCCGTCAGACCGCCACCATCGATATTTCGGTTGAGGTGAAAACATTAGAAGCGCTGACCCGTGTGATGACGCGATTGCGTCAGCTAAAAGGAATCACGGATGTACAGCGAAAAGCACAGTAAGACAGATAATACCCAGCTCAATCGTCTGCTGGATATCATGGCCCGGCTTCGAGCCCCTAATGGCTGCCCGTGGGATAAAAAGCAGACCATGGCGTCACTGACCCGGTATACCATCGAAGAGGCCTACGAGGTAGCGGACGCTATTGCCAGTAACGACAGTGAAGCCGTGCGGCAGGAGCTGGGTGACCTGCTGTTCCAAATTGTATTTTACAGTCAGATAGCCAGCGAGAACGGCACGTTTGATTTTGAGTCTGTGGCTCAGGCGATTGCTGACAAAATGATTCGACGACATCCTCATGTATTTAGCGACACGCCGGTGGATGAGAATGATTTGAGTGCACAATGGGAGGCCATTAAAGCCTCTGAAAAAAGTCGCTCATCTCACTCTGACAGTATTTTTGATGACATACCTTCAGGCTTGCCAGCATTGAAGCTGGCCCACAAGGTTCAAAAGCAATGTGCCAAAGTCGGCTTTGACTGGAATACTGTTCAACCTGTGATTGCCAAAGTCCGGGAGGAAATTGACGAAATCGAGGCGGAGATCGACGCGCAACAGTTTTCTCAGCAACGTGTTGAAGAGGAAATCGGCGATGCATTGTTCGCCATGGTCAACCTTGCCAGGCATTGTAATGTTGATGCCGACGCAGCTCTGCGCCAGGCCAGTCATAAATTTACCACCCGGTTCAGACATATCGAACAGCGCGCCAGGGAACAGGAGCTCTCTCTGCAAGCCCTTGATTTAACAGATCTCGAGCAGCTATGGCAAGAGGCTAAAGCGGCTGAGAAAAACGCTGACTAAATTCTTTGTGTGACGCCTCGGGGGTTGTCGACCAGCGCGGTGAGGCCCACTCATAAGAAAGAATCGGATTGGTCAGCTGATGTTGTTTTCTGTCCGGTTCCATTATCAGCTGCTGCGCTTTGCGGTGTTCGGGGATGCTTTCAAACAGCTTCTGTAGACGGCCGGATGCCAGCAGCGCTAACAATCCTTTTTTCAGACGTCTGGCTAACTCGGGGCGCTCAGGATTCACAAAAAAGTATTCGTAGCTGGGATAGGACAACAGGTGGTTTTGCTCTATCACAATGTTCAGTGAAGCGTGGTGAGCTAAATCACGATGAACTTCAATGATGTTACGCGGAAAGTAAGTCACCATGTCCTTTTCGACCATTTTATACATGGTTATGTACCAGCTGCTCCACGGCGCCCCGGCAACGTTGAACTTGTGGGCAGAGAGGATATGGTAATCCGGCCAGTCCCCGCCCTGAACGGAAGGGAATTGTTTTAGTCTTTCCAGTGTCATCGTTGCCGGCAATGAAGGTTGACGCTGAGGCGCGATGGTCAGAATCCGCTGACCACCAGAACCCTGTAGCAACGGAAATCGCACGGGTATCAGCGACCTTTCCAGGTCATCGCTGGTCACGCTCCACATTACATCGGCTTTTCCGTCCTGCAGTAACTTGATCTGCCGGCTCTGGGTCAGCTCAAACGGATGCGCCTGAAGCACGTCATGGTTATTTTTTTCACGGCTAATTGCCAGGGCTTCGCGCAAGACTGTGATGTGGTATTTACCATAGTCGTCACCAGAAAATGCTTTGGTAAATATCACGGTGTCAGATGATTGCTGACGGGCGGATTGAACCGGGGTGTTTTCGACGGCACGGGCCTGGCAATTCGGCGCGAGAACGAGCAGTCCAAAAAGTAAAAATCCCTTTAATGGCATGGCCTGAGGCTCTTGTTCGAGACAGATTTGACACCCTAACGATTTTTTTAAGCTTTACCAGTTAAATTTTCGCATTTAAGGGTTCGCTTTTTATGCAAAACCTGTATAATTCGCGCCCTGCCCAGTTACACCCACCTTTGGGAAGGTGGAAGAATCAACAGGCTCGAAGGGGCTTACGGATTGATTTTAGGTGATTCCAATTATGGAATCAGTAACGACGAAATTATTCGGGTGAATTTAAATGAAAACTTTTGTTGCTAAGCCAGAAACGGTACAACGTGACTGGTATGTGGTAGATGCCACAGACAAAACTTTAGGCCGTCTGGCGTCTGAAATTGCGCGTCGTCTGCGCGGTAAGCATAAGCCAGAGTACACACCTCACGTAGACACTGGTGACTACATTATCGTTATCAATGCTGAGAAAGTTGCTGTAACAGGCAATAAAGCATTGAAGAAGATGTATTATTCTCACACAGGTTACCCAGGTGGTCTGAAAGAAACAAACTTTGAAAAACTGATCGCTCATAAGCCAGAAATGGTGCTTGAGAAAGCAGTTAAAGGAATGCTGCCAAAAGGTCCTCTGGGTCGTGCAATGTTCCGTAAAATGAAAGTTTACGCTGGTGGCGAACACGCTCACGCAGCACAGCAACCACAAGTTTTGGACATCTAAGGAGCAACTGACATGGCAGATACTCAATACTACGGCACTGGCCGCCGCAAAAGTTCTACTGCTCGTGTGTTCCTGCGTCCAGGTACAGGTAACATCACAGTAAACAAACGTGCTCTTGATGAGTACTTTGGTCGTGAAACCGAGTGCATGGTTGTTCGTCAGCCACTAGAACTTGTAGAAATGACTGAAAAGTTTGACGTTTACATCACCGTTGCTGGTGGTGGTTCTAACGGTCAGGCTGGCGCAATCCGCCACGGCCTTACTCGTGCTCTTATGGACTACGATGAGGCACTGCGCTCACCTTTACGTAAAGCTGGCTTCGTTACTCGTGACGATCGTCGTGTTGAACGTAAGAAAGTGGGTCTGCACAAAGCGCGTAAGCGTCCACAGTTCTCAAAGCGTTAATTTTTCGCTTTTGCAAAAAACCCGGCTTATGCCGGGTTTTTTTATGCCTGCGCAAAAAATCCTGCCCATATATTTCCAATTCTTACGATTTCTTAATTTTTATTTTATTACCCACCTTTCGCCGATTTTGATGGTTGTATGAATTGTGAACGGCCTGTTGTCGTAGGTGTAAGCGAAAGTCTACTGTAATTTGATACTTTTTTATTCAGCTTAGAGAAGTAAAACCTTGTAAACAGAAAGGCTTTTCCCGTATGATTTTGTACGAAAAATAACATATTATAAAAAAATGTTTGTCTGAGTCGGTAACGTGCTGTTGTGACGTTGATGACCAGCAGTTATGACAGGACGATGTTGTCAGTGTCTTCTGATAGGTCTGCCATAACAATCCAACCTGGAGAAATGTGGATGAGCGATGTATCTGTAGATGCAAAAGAGTCTGCGCCTGAAAAAGGGCCGGGAGATAATACCCGACGTCGTTTTCTGACTGTGGCAACCTCAGTGGTCGGCGCTGTAGGCGTTGCAGGGGCCGCCGTACCATTCATTGCGTCATGGAATCCGAGTGCTAAAGCGAAAGCGGCCGGTGCAGATGTTGAAGTCGATATCAGTGGAATAGAGCCGGGCCAGCTGATTCGGGTTATGTGGCGCAGTAAGCCTGTCTGGATTGTACGACGAACACCCGAAATCCTTGAAGAGCTGAAGCAGCACGAAGCAAACCTGAAAGATCCTACCTCTGAAGCCGAACAACAGCCCGCATTTGCGAAAAACTATTATCGGTCATTAAAAGAAGAATATCTGGTGTTGGTTGGAATCTGCACGCACCTGGGCTGCTCACCTACGCATCTGAAAAATGGCGCGTTTGAAGAGATTGTAGAAGGCGTTCCCGATGGTTTCTTCTGCCCGTGTCATGGCTCAAAATTTGATATGGCCGGCCGCGTTTTCCAGAATGTCCCGGCGCCTTTGAATCTTGTTGTACCGCCTTACCAGTATGTTGATGATACCACGATGATCATCGGCTCAACCGCGGAGGAAGCATAGCATGAGTGGATTTATGAATTGGATTGAACAGCGCATTCCTATGATGCGCGTAGCCAATATGCATGCTATTCAGTATCCCGCCCCGCGGAACATGAACTTCTGGTATGTGTTCGGTTTTCTCGCCACTATCGTGTTGGTTAACCAGATTATAACCGGCATTTGGCTCACCATGAATTATGTACCTACAGCAGAAGGCGCATTTGCTTCTGTTGAATACATCATGCGTGAAATCGACTACGGCTGGATTATCCGGTATATGCATAGCACGGGCGCATCTGCGTTCTTTATCGTGGTGTACATGCACATGTTCCGTGGCATGATTTATGGTTCTTATCAAAAGCCACGAGAATTGCTCTGGGTATTTGGTATGTTTATCTACCTGGCCCTGATGGCTGAAGCCTTCATGGGTTATGTACTTCCCTGGGGACAAATGTCTTATTGGGGCGCGCAGGTTATTGTCTCCCTCTTTGGTGCAATTCCGGTCATTGGCCCGGACCTGGTCATCTGGTTGCAGGGGGATTATGTTATCTCCGGTGCAACGCTGAACCGGTTCTTCGCATTACATGTCATTGCATTACCACTAGTGATAGTGATTCTGGTCTTTTTACATATTATCGCGCTTCATGAAGTGGGCTCTAACAACCCGGACGGTGTTGCAATAAAGCACAAAAAAGGGTCACTGTCAGAAAGTGAGAAGACACCGTATAAAATCCACGAATATTACACTGATAAATATGACATTGCAGATGATGTCGTGCCGTTCTTCCCGCACATAGTGCTAAAAGACCTGGTTGCATTCTGCGTATTTCTGGCTGCGTTTTGTTACATCATGTTCTTTGCACCGGAAATGGGCGGTAAATTTCTTGAACACCCCAACTTTGAAATTGCCAATCCGTTGAAAACGCCTGAACACATTTTCCCTGTCTGGTATTTCACGCCTTTCTACGCCATTTTGAAAGCCGTACCAGATAAGCTGTTTGGTGTGTTAGCCATGTTCGGAGCGATAGCAGCCTTGTTTGCTATGCCCTGGATTGACAGAGGGCGTGTCAGGTCCTGGCGCTACCGGTGCGGACTGCACAAAGTTAACCTGCTGGTATTTGCTGTGGTATTCATCTTCCTGGGTTATCTTGGAGGAACACCGCAGGAAAACTGGAAAATCATCGCTTCACAGATAGCGACGGTACTTTACTTTGGATTCTTCGTTGCGCTGTTCTTATACAGTAAAAATGAAAATACTAAACCTGTTCCAGCGAGGATCCCGAAATGAAGAAACTGTTAGCGTTAATGTCTTTATTCGTGCCGCTGTGGGCCAGTGCTGCAGGTAGTAGTGTTCATCTGGATGAGGCACCTATTGATCTGACAGATAAGGCCTCGCTGCAACGCGGTGCACAGATTTACATGAATTACTGCTCTGGCTGCCATTCGATGAAATATCAGCGATATTCCAGAACGTTTAACGATTTGGGGATCCCTGAGGAACTGGGTGAAGAGAATCTGCAGTTCACCGGCGATAAAGTTACAGATTACATGAAACGGGCGATGCCGGAAGAAGGAGCGGCAACCTGGTTTGGCGCCGCGCCACCTGATCTAACGCTGGTTGCGCGTGTACGTGGCGGTGACTGGCTGTATACCTACCTGCGCACCTTTTATGTTGATAAAGAGCGTCCTTTTGGCGTAAACAACAAAGTGTTCCCCGATGTGGGTATGCCACATGTCTTACAGTCGCTGCAGGGAACGCCCCGTGAAACCTATGAAGAAGTGATGGTTGACGGTGAACAGGTCAAGCGCTACGCCGGCATTCAGTCTGACGGCGATGGTGCGTTGTCGCCGGAAGAATACGACCAGGCCATCGGTGATTTGGTCAATTTTCTTGAATACACCGGTGAACCATTCCGCCTGCAGTCGGAAAAAATAGGTAAGTGGGTGCTGGTGTTTATCCTAGTATTGTTTGTATTTGTTTTTCTTCTGAAAAAAGATTACTGGCGAGAAGTACACTAAACCTGTCATTTTCTGTATAATACCAAAGGGGGCAATCTGCCCCCTTTTTCAGCTTTAGGCGCACTGTCGATTGGGAGACAGTGTGAAAGTCTCTCGACGGAGGAAAATTAATGGCCGTAGCCGCGAATAAACGCTCTATCATGACGTTGTTCTCAGATAGTATCGATATTTATAGTCACCAGGTACGGATTGTTCTGGCCGAAAAAGGCGTAGGTGTAGAAATCAGCTACACTGATCCGAGCAATCTGCCAGAGGACCTGCTCGATCTGAACCCCTACGGAACTGTTCCAACACTCGTTGACCGAGAGCTTGTACTGTATAAGTCGCACATCATCATGGAATATCTGGACGAGCGTTTCCCGCATCCGCCACTTATGCCTGTTTATCCTGTCTCTCGTGGACAGAGCCGCCTGATGATGCATCGCATTGAGCAGGACTGGTATTCGCTGGCTGCGCGTATTTTCCGCGGTGAGGGTGATGTTGAATCAGCGAGAAACGAGTTGCGTGAAGCGCTGTTGTCGCTGGCACCTGTGTTTTCTGAGTTGCCTTACTTCATGAGTGAAGAGTTCAGCCTGGTAGATTGTTACTTGGCACCATTGTTGTGGCGCTTACCTGCACTGGGTATCGAATTAAAAGGTGCCGGTGCGAAAGAAATAAACGCCTATATGACGCGTATTTTCGAGCGAGGCTCATTTAAAGCATCGCTGACCGATCAGGAACGCGAAATACATAACCCGTTATGAGCACTATGACACCTAATCAGCCTTACCTGTTACGCGCATTTTTCGATTGGATCGTCGACAATGATATGACGCCTTATATTGTCGTGGATGCTACAAACGCGCTGACAGAAGTGCCGCAGGAATTTGTGAAGGATGGGCAGATAGTTCTGAATATCTCTCCGTCAGCCTGCGTCAACTTTGGTCTGGATTTGGAGTTTCTCTCATTTCAGGCGCGATTCGGCGGACAGCCCCGTCAGATTCGGATGCCCTGTCAGGCGGTGATGGCTATTTACGCGCGCGAAAACGGTGCTGGAACTGTTTTCGCTGTGGAGGAGGAGCTGTCTAGCCCTTCATCGGCAGAGTCACTGGAAGATGCGTCATTAAGCGATGATGCGTCTACGACAAAGCCATCGGGTGATGTCAATGAAGCGGATGCAGACAGTGCACCGGTTCCGCCTAAAAAGGGCAAGCCAAACCTCAAGATTATCAAGTAACAGTTGTTTAAATAAAAAAGCTCCTCAGGGAGCTTTTTTTATATCTCGTTAAAGGAAACCAGCCCTTTTAGTTACATTAAAAACAGGGTGGCTGTGCCCAGGAATGCGAATATCCCCACCACGTCGGTGATCGTGGTTAAAATAACGCTTCCGGCCAGCGCGGGGTCAATTTTTAATTTCTTCATAATGATTGGCAAAGTAGCCCCTGCGAGCGCCGCAGCCAGCAAATTGATCATCATCGCGAAGGCTATGATGGCACCAAGCATCAGGTTTTGTTTCCACAGCGCGATAACACTGGCGATAAGGACGGCCCAGATAACCCCGTTTAAGAAGCCGATCGCAAGCTCTTTGCTGATGAGCCAGCGGGAGTTACTGGGATTGACATGGCCCAAGGCCATCCCCCGGATTACCAGCGTTAAAGTCTGATTACCGGCAACGCCACCCATGCTGGGCACGATAGTATTCAAGATGGCTAACACAGCAAGTTGACTGAGCGTAGCCTCAAATAAATCACTGACAGCTGCAGCCATGAGCGCGGTCACCAGGTTCACGCCCAGCCATACTGAACGACGCTGAGTACTTTGCCATACCGGTGCAAACGTATCCTCTTCATCGTCAAGACCCGCCATACTCATCATAGAATGTTCAGCGTCCTCACGAATGATATCTACCACATCGTCAATCGTGATGCGGCCTACCAACCGGTTTTTTTCATCTACCACCGGTGCAGACAGCCAATTGTAACGCTCAAACAGACTGGCCACTTCATCATCTGGCATATTAACGGGAATCGCTTCGGCATCTTCGTCCATTACCTCTGACACCTTATCTTCCGTATCGGCAGTCAGCAGCCTGGCCACAGGCACCAGACCCACCAAATTATCAGTGCGATTAACAACGTAGAGTGTATCGGTGTTTTCCGGTAGCTCACCTTTGAGGCGTATATATCGAAGGACCACATCTATTGTTACGTCCGGACGCAAGGTGATGGTGTCAGTGTTCATGATGAACCCGGCAGTTTCCTCACCATAGGAAAGGGCTTGTTCGGCTCTTACCCTGTCCTGCGCATCCATAGATTGTAAAATATCCTGCAGAACTTCATCTGGCAGACTGCTGAGCGTTTCGGCCAGGTCATCGGTATCCATCTCCTCCAGTGCATCGACAACACGCAATGGGGCCATCTTGGTAATAATACCGTTCCTGACATCTTCGGATAGCTCTTCGAGAATATCACCGTGAAACTCACCATCAATGAGCTCCCACAGCTCATCACGGGTTTTTGTGGGGCTTGATTCAAGTACCAGCGCGACATCAGAGGGGGGCAGCTCGTGCAATATTTTGCGCACAGAAACAAAGCGGCCATCGTTCAGTGCTGCGTTAAGCGTACGTAACTGGCTTTGTGCAAATTTAGATTCTAATGCTTCTGCCACTTTCGATCCTTGGTGGAAAAGGGAGATTAAAGGTGAGGCCGGATAACTTGCGAAGTTCTTTTTCGTTATTGGTGGCGCCCCGCCTAAAAATGCGTTTTATTCTGATTCGTTGAATCGGCCCGCAATCAAACTTTCTATTGCCTGCATGGCTGATTCTGCGTCCGGCCCGTCACTGATAACGGTAACCGTTTCGCCCTGATGGCTTTCCAGCATCATCAGGCCCAGGACACTGTTAGCGTCTGCTGTTTTATCGCCCTTTACTAATGTTATTTGTGCATCGAACTGGTTAGCCAGTTCGACCAACTGCGTCGCAGCACGTGCATGTAAACCCAGTTTGTTTTCAATGGTCAGCTGTTTTTCTATACTCATTTTTCAGCAAGCTCCCGGTGCCGGATTTGTACGTCCGGGTGAATATCCCTGAAAGTTTTAGCCAGTGTTTGTGCGACAAAGACTGACCGGTGCTGACCGCCGGTACAACCAATTGCAACAGTGACATAGCTTCGGTTATTACGCTCCAGATGGGGTAACCAGGTCGTAATCAGATTTTGTATTTGCCAGATAAACTTTGTGACGATGGGCTGTGACCCAAGAAATACCTCAACAGGCGCATCCAGTCCGGTAAAATGCTTTAAATCCGGCTCCCAGTGCGGGTTAGGCAAAAAACGGGCATCAAAGACATAATCTGCATCTTTAGGAATACCATGCTTAAAACCGAATGATTCAAAGACTAGTACCAGTCGTGAGCTCTTTTTGCCCAGTATGCGCTCGCGAATAAGTTCAGCAAGCTGGTGAATCGACATGGAGTCGGTGTCGATATACAAATCAGCGCGCTCAGCCACCGGAGCCAGTAACTCGCGCTCGGTGTAAATTGCGTCGGAAAGAGACTTATTGAGTTTTGCCAGCGGATGTAACCGGCGTGTTTCGCTGAAGCGCTTTACCAGGATATCATCACTGGCATCAATATAGACGATAGTGACACTCCAGGACTGTGGCAGATAATCGAGAATTTCTACCAACTCAGAAGGATCTTTGGGCAGGTTACGCACATCAATGCTTACTGCCACCTGATCATATTCTTCAGAAACAGAGTGGGTTAACGCGGGAAGCAAATTAACCGGAATATTATCTACGCAATAATACCCCAAATCTTCCAATGCTCTGAGCGCCACGGACTTGCCGGAGCCTGAGCGTCCACTGATAATAATAAGCTTCAAAACGTTTCTCCGGTTATACGCGATAGGCCGCAGAGATTATTTTAATGCCTTCACTATATCATCACTGGTTGATGCCCGGCGAATGGCTTTTACAGTTTCTTTGTCGCTAAGTTTGCCGGCAACCAATGCCAGAGTTTGAAGATGGCCTTCTGTTTGTTCTTCCGGAACAAGTAAGGTAAAGAAAATATCGACAGGCTTATTATCTATAGCATCAAAATCGATGGCCGGGTCACTGGTGACCACGATGGCAATTACGTTTGCCAGACCGGGCAAACGTCCATGGGGGAGGGCAATGCCATTGCCAATACCGGTACTGCCCATGCGCTCACGGGAAAGCAGCGCATTAAGAACCGTTTCTTCTTCAACCTCGGTATTATTATCAGCAGCGATGCTGCTGATAATCTCAAGAATGCGTTTTTTACTATTGCACTGAACCGCACACTTGGTGCGGTCCAGGCTAACAATGGCTTGAATATCCATATTAGACATTAATGCTTTTTCAGCTTTTCCTTATGCTTGATAACCTGTCTGTCCAGTTTATCAACCATACTGTCAATCGCTGCATACATATCCGTATTTTCTGATGATGCAAATACCTCCGCGCCGCTAAGGTGAACCGTGGCTTCCGCTTTTTGGTTCAACTTCTCAACATTCAAAATAACGTGCACATTTGAGATGTGGTCGAAGTGCCGTTCCAGCTTACTAAACTTGGTGTCGACATAATTACGCAAAGAATCGGTGATATCGATATGATGACCAGTAAGGTTTATTTGCATATTTCGTCTTCCTTATTGTGAGCTTGCCTTTAACTGCTAAATCAGGCTTTTGCGTTGGTTAGACGGGGGAATCGACAGTGATTCCCTGTATTTTGCTATTGTTCGCCGGGCAACTTTGATGCCTTGTTCGGCTAACAATGTAGCAATCTTGCTGTCACTTAGCGGCTTGCTGGGTGTTTCTGCAGCGACCAGCTTTTTAATCAGCGCACGAATCGCAGTAGACGAACACTCGCCACCCGACTCCGTCGCTACGTGACTGGAGAAGAAGTATTTCAATTCAAAAATGCCGCGAGGAGTATGCATATATTTCTGGGTAGTCACCCTGGAAATTGTTGATTCGTGCATATCCACCATTTCTGCGACATCATTAAGCACCATTGGTTTCATCATTTCAGGGCCGTGTTCAAAAAAGCCCATTTGCTGCTGCACGATACAGTTTGCTACTTTCAGCAATGTATCATTGCGTGACTCCAGACTTTTAATGAACCACTTAGCTTCCTGCATATGCGAGCGGATAAACTGAGAGTCACTGCTGTTTCTCGCCTTGCGACTCATTGCTGCATACTGTTGGTTAACACTTAATTTGGGCAGGCTGTCAGGGTTAAGCTCTACCGTCCAACGTCCGTTTTTCTTGGCTACCGACACATCAGGAATAACATATTCAGGCTCTTTGGTCACCAGGGCACTGCCCGGACGAGGGTTAAGGGTCTGCAATAGTCGCATGGCCTCACGCAACTGATCTTCTTTCAGCCGGGACTTGCGCATCAGCGTGCGATAATCTTTGCTGCCTAACAAATCTGAATAATCTTCAAGTAGCATCTTTGCTTCTGCCACCCAGGGCGTCTCGGGCGCGAACTGTCTAAGCTGAACCAGTAAACATTCCTGAGGCGAACGTGAACCTGAACCGATGGGATCAAACAGCTGGATACGCTTTAGTACGCACTCAACCTCATCTTCTTCGATAGGTTCTTCCATATCCTCATCGTTGACACTTTGCAGAATGTCTTCGACGGTCACCGTCAGATAACCCGACTCATCAATGCAATCAATGATTGCGGTAGCAATAGCGCGATCAGTATCGGAAAAATGAGTAAGTCGCATCTGCCACAACAGATGGTCCTGGATGTTTTCTGATGTCTCACCCTGAAAAACCTGATCTTCATCACTGTTGGGACCAGGTGCTGGCGCAGAAGAGGCGGAATAATATTCATCCCAGGTACTGTCTATCGGCAATTCATCAGGCAAGTCATTTTTCTCAAGTGCCTCGCCTGAGTCCATATTATCCGATGCGCTGGCGGAGGCCTCAGCATTGTCTGAATCATTATCGAGATTGTTTTTCTCAGTAGCCTCATTATCGTTGCCTTCTTCGACTTCCAACAAAGGATTGGAGTCAAGCGCTTCCTGTATCTCCTGCTGAAGATCAAGCGTAGACAATTGCAGCAGTTTAATCGCCTGCTGCAACTGCGGCGTCATGGTAAGTTGTTGGCTAAATTTTAACTGTAAAGATGGTTTCATCTACGTCTTATTTTTAACTTTGTACGCGTTTAATGGAGGTGAAATAATAAAATTCAGTGGCGCTTTGTTAACTATAGCCTGAATTGCTCACCTAGGTATACTTCTCGTACTTTCTGGTTGCTTAATACCTGCTCAGCACTGCCTTGAGCAATTAACTCGCCGTGACTTACGATGTAGGCTTCCTCACATACATCCAGCGTTTCGCGAACGTTATGATCCGTGATTAGTATGCCTATCCCTCGATCACGTAAATGCTGAATGATTTTTTTTATGTCGTTTACTGATATAGGGTCTACACCGGCAAAGGGTTCATCCAGCAAAATAAACTGTGGGTTGGCTGCCAACGCTCTGGCAATCTCCACGCGACGTCGTTCGCCGCCTGAAAGACTCATCCCAGTACTATTACGTATATGGTTGATATTAAATTCATCAAGGAGCGCATCGGCCTCTTCTTCTCTTTTTTCTGCAGAGAGGTCATTTCTTGTTTGCAAAATCGCCATGATATTCTCATGAACCGTCAGTTTACGAAAAATAGACGCTTCCTGAGGCAGGTACCCAATCCCTTTGCGCGCTCTTTCGTGCATGGGTAAATGCGTTAGCTCATTATCATCGATGTGAATCTTGCCTTTATCCAATGGCACCAGCCCCACTATCATATAAAAAGTGGTTGTCTTGCCAGCGCCATTTGGTCCCAATAGCCCGACGATTTGCCCGGTTGAAACCGCCAGACTGACATCGGTAACGACCTGTCTGGATTTATACGATTTGGCCAGATTATGCGCCGACAAAGTTGCCATAATTACTCGTTATCCTTACTGCTGTCTTTACTTTCTTTATCGTTTAGCTCTTTGATGGCTTCCGGACGAAAAACGGTTTTAACCCGGCTTTCCTCATTATCATCGCTGCTGGTTGCCAGTAACTGCTCTTTCATCATGTCATACGTGATGCTGTCACCCTGTACCATGCTGGTATTTTGCTTTATTTGCGCATCACCGGTCATTGAGATAGTACGGTTGGCAACTTCATAGCGAAGCTCATTAGCTTGCGCCTGTACCTTGCTACCGTCATCCATGGTCTGGGAGTAGCGGGCAGGATTGCCTCGGGCGATCATAATTTCCCTACCTTCACCATTTTTTGCGCTTACCTCTACCTCATCAGCTTCAATGACAAGCGTACCCTGGGTTATTTTCACATTGTCTTTAAACCGGGTAATTTTATTCTTGCCATCCATTGACTGGGTTCTGGCATCAACAGTGATTGGCTTTTGAAAGTCCGATGAGCTGGCGGCTGCACCGGTGGTCATAATGATTGCTGCCAGCAAACTAGCGGCCAGGCGAATAAACAGTTTGTACATGATTATTTAACTCATATTCTTGTGAGCGAAGATTCCCTTTCAGTCCATTACTATCAACGACAAACTCAACGCCGCGAACGACAACAGGCTGCTCAGTCGATAAGGTCTTATCTTCCAGGTTGATGCGAATAAACTCAGTGTTAATACTTTTCAAAAATTCGTTTTGTGAACTTGTCACCGTTACATCGGCTTCCAGTTCTATCAGATTGTTGTTGTACAGCGTGCCCTCTTTAGCGGTAACTTGCCAGGGCGTCTGCCCGCCATCCATATAAACGGTATATTCTGGTTCCTCGAACAGGACAAAATCCAGCTGGTCGTAATGCTCCATTCGTTTGGCAAATACCTGATGATTCAGTTTACCTTCGCCATCATACAATGTCGTTGTAAGGTTTCTGGCGGTGTAGGCAGGCTTTAATGCCGTGTTGCCCTTCGACTGTACTGACTGCTCAGGTTCGGCAATCCAAACAGGAAAATACACCAGCAGAACCAGAACAAACAGCGCCCCGATACTTAAACTAAGCCGACTCATGTACTCGACCCAGCGGTGGCATCACCATAACCTTTTGCCTGACAAATTATATCGCAAAGCTCACGCACAGCCCCAAAACCGCCGGGTTTTGTTAGCACCCAGTTCGCAGCGCTCGTAACTCTGGCATGTGCATCCTTAACGGCAACTTTGGTGTCGGCAAACGAATACATTCCTAAGTCGGGCACATCATCACCAATGGCGGCCACTTCATGCGACGATAAATCAAGTTCTGTGCACAGTGCTTTCATCGCCGAAGCCTTGTCCTCTATCCCCTGAACAATATGATGGACACCCAGATGCTGCATTCTTCTTTCAACAATAGCAGATGTTCTGCCAGTAATCACAGCAACCTTCGTGCCGGTATTAATCAAAGATTTGATGCCGAAGCCATCCCGGGTGTGAAACGCTTTAAGTTCTTCGCCATCGTTGCCCAGATAAATCCGGCCATCGGAGAAAACACCGTCGACATCGCACACCAATAACTTCAGTCCTTTAAGGCGTTCAAACGTCTTTTCTTCGATCATTCCGTAATGAGTCACAACATGAGGCATTATAAAACTCCGGCTTTCAATAGCATATGCATGTTAAATGCACCGACAGGGCGGCGTTCGTCGTCTACCACCATCAGTGCCGTTATCTTACAGTTTTCCATTGTATTAAGTGCTTCTACGGCCAGCGTATTAGATTGGACGGTTTTTCCACCCCGCGTCATTACCTTATCAATTGACGTGGTGTGAATGTCCGCTTTGGCGTCCAGAATGCGGCGTAAATCACCATCAGTGAAAACGCCGGCCAGTGTGCCATCACTGCTCACCACGCCGGTCATTCCAAGGCCTTTACTTGAAATCTCAAGCAACGCTTCACTGACAGTTGCTCCGGTGGTAACCAGCGGCAAACCTTCACCCTGCAACATGATGTCCTGCACTTTTAACAGCAGTTTACGGCCCAGGCTGCCGCCAGGGTGGGACAAGGCAAAATCATCCGGCGTAAATCCGCGCGCATCCAATAGCGCAATTGCCAGTGCATCGCCCAGAACCAGTGTTGCTGTCGTGCTTGCCGTGGGGGCCAGACCCAGAGGGCAGGCTTCTTTTGCCACACTGATATCCAGCACCACATCGGCGTGCTGTCCCAAGCTACTTGAGGCTTTATTGGTCATGGCAATAACCGGCACATTCAGCCGTTTGATAACAGGCAGTAAGTTAAGTAATTCGCCGGTTTCACCAGAGTTTGATATGGCCAGCAATACATCCCCTTTTCCCAGCATGCCGAGGTCGCCATGATTCGCTTCGCCCGGGTGCATGAAAAAAGATGGCGTGCCGGTACTGGCCAGCGTAGCGGCAATTTTATTACCGACATGGCCGGACTTACCCATGCCACTGACCACGACTTTTCCCGTGCAGTGATAAAGCAGCTCACATGCCTGAATGAATTGCGCATCCAGCCTGCTGGTGAGGCTTTCAATGGCCGCTGTTTCTATTTCGATAACGCGTCTGGCAGACGCCAGAAAGGTTTCATGCATATCACACTATCCAAATAACCAGTATTGATATCCTAAAAATCCAGCTAATAGCAAGGTGCCTTCTAATCGACCAATCTGCTTTTTGCCAATGATACTGAAACTGAAGAAAAAGAGCATAACAGTCAGCCCCAGCATGACATACATGTCGCGATTATAAACATCCGGATCGATGGGTCCCGGTGCGATGAGGCCTGGCATACTTAGCACTGCCAACAGATTAAAGATGTTGGAGCCGATGATATTCCCCAGTGCCAGATCATCTTCTCCTTTGCGCACGCCGGCAATACTGGCAGCCAGTTCAGGCAAGCTGGTCCCCAGCGCAATTATAGTCAGGCCGATAACCAGGTCAGAGACGCCGAAATAGCGCGCCATGAACACAGCAGAGTCCACGATATAGTGAGCACTTAACGGAAGTAACACCAGACCCACACCAATCCAGACCACCGCCATGCCGGTGTTTACTCCGGCCGGTACCTCATCAACGGTATCTGCCATCAGTGGGTCGCTTTTTTCCACATGCAGCGATAACCAGGCCATGCCCGCTAATACAAAGATAAACAGACCGAACAGAATCAGGCCTTCAAAATGCGCAAGCCGGCCATTATACATAAACACCATAGCCAGCAGAGTAATCACCAAAAGTGCCGGCATTTCGCGTTTAAGCGTTGTGGAAGACACCACTAAAGGTTTAACCAATGCGGTTATCGCAAGTACCAGCCCGATGTTGGTAATGTTGGACCCGAGGGCATTACCCACTGCGGTATCAGGGGAGCCGTTCACCGATGCTATAGCAGATACTACAATTTCCGGCGCGGAGGACCCCATTGCAACAATGGTGAGACCGATCATCATGGGGGAGATGCCGATATTTCGTGCTAGCGCAGAGGCGCCATATACGAATCGATCGGCTGCCCAGCTAAGAACGATTAAGCCTAGAACAAAAATGGAAACCTGTAATAGCACGCGTTGATCTATGTTTATGAGTTTGCGGTGATTGTCGCAGAATCAACGCGTTTTGCCTATGGCTATTATGAGATAACCCTCGCAATCCCACTGCTGTTATCGGTACGCTTTGCAATCAGCGCTGAGAGCCGGCCGCTTTACGTTCAGCCTCAAACACACTGATTACGCCTGACAGGATACTGGTCGCTAATTTCAGGCATTCTGACGATAGAAACCCTTGCACAATGATGAATAAATCCTCATTCAATCTGGCATCTGACACAGGTGGCGTAATGCTTGCTTTTAAATTTGGTGTCGAATCAGCGGCAACATGCAACAAGTGAATGGGAAGTGACGCGTTATACCGGTTTAGACCTTGCAGCGAATCATCCGGTTTATCAGTTCATTCGTCATTTTAGAACATAACTTGTAACTAATTCCTTTTGGAAGGGAATATCAAAACAAAGTACAATACGCCGAAAATTTAGGTAAATGATTATTTTACATTTTATTTTCCTTATCTTCCGGGCAGCTGTTTAGGGCTGTCAGACACTCATCAAGGAATATTCTGATTCTGATATGGATAATTTAGTCACAGTGGACAATCTGACGTTCAAGCGTGGTGACCGTCTCATTTATGACGGCATTTCACTGAACGTGCCCCGCGGTAAGATTACTGCCGTAATGGGGCCTAGCGGTATAGGTAAGACAACGCTGCTTAAACTTATCGGTGGGCAGTTACATCCGGAGAACGGCGATATTCAGTTTGACGGTGATTCGATTGTTTCGATGAATCGCTCTCGCTTATATAAAACACGTCGGCGCATGAGCATGTTGTTTCAAAGCGGCGCGTTATTCACCGATATGAGCGTGCACGATAACGTTGCGTTTCCGCTAAAAGAACATACGCAACTGGACAACGACATTATTGATACCATCGTCGACCTCAAATTGCAGGCGGTCGGACTGCGCGGGGCAAGTAAACTGATGCCCAGCGAACTGTCTGGTGGTATGGCCCGTCGAGCGGCGCTGGCAAGAGCTATAGCGCTTGACCCGGACCTGATTATGTATGACGAGCCTTTTGCCGGACAGGACCCTATTTCAATGGGCGTGCTCGTAAAATTAATTCGTCAGCTCAATGATGCACTGAACCTGACGAGCATTGTGGTCACCCATGATGTCACCGAAGTGCTGACTATTGCCGATCACATTTATATCCTGGCGGATAAGAAGGTTATTGGCGAAGGCACGGCCGATGAAATAAGAAACAGCGATTCTGAATTAGTGCAGCAGTTTCTCAAAGGTGAAGCCGATGGGCCCGTTCCCTTTCATTACCCGTCGGACGAACTTGAGTCCTCGTTTTTCGGAGCCCGGTCATGAATCCGTTTCGTTCATTAGGCGCAAGTACGATTGCGCGCGTGGAAGCTGTCGGGCGAGCCGGTGTCATGCTTTTTGGTGCGCTTTTCGCGCTGCCTAAACTTAAAAATATAGCCCTGACGATTAAGCAAATTCATGTCGTGGGTGTGCAGTCGCTACTCATTATTATTGTGTCTGGTTTGTTTATCGGCATGGTGATGGCGCTGCAAGGCTATACCATTTTGGTGGATTATGGGGCCGAAGGCAGCCTGGGACCAATGGTGGCATTATCCTTGTTGCGGGAGCTTGGACCGGTGGTCACAGCGCTGCTTTTTGCTGGCAGGGCCGGTTCGGCGCTGACCGCTGAAATTGGTTTGATGAAAACGACCGAACAGCTCAGCAGTATGGAAATGATGGCTGTTGACCCGCTTCGCCGCGTAATATCTCCGCGCTTTTGGGCTGGACTGATATCGATGCCGATGCTGGCAGTCATTTTCAGCGCTGTAGGCATTTTAGGCGGCCACCTGGTGGGTGTTGACTGGCTGGGTGTTGACGCCGGTAGTTACTGGTCATTGATGCAGTCATCGGTTGACCTGGGCAGCGATGTGGGTAATGGCGTGATTAAAAGCCTCGTTTTTGCCATTGTTGTGACCTGGATCGCCATATTTAAGGGGTATGATTCAACGCCTACCTCAGAAGGCATTAGTAAAGCCACCACTGAAACGGTGGTATTTTCATCTTTAGCAGTACTGGGGCTGGATTTCGTGTTAACCGCCCTTATGTTCGGAATTGAGTAGGGGAGTAACATGAACAGATATAAAGCGGAACTTATGGTGGGCGTGTTCGTCGTATTAACCGTCGGCGCAGTTTTACTATTAGCACTGAAAGTGGCTAATCAGAGTATGACCACTGATGGTGATACCTACACACTATATGCAAAATTTGACAATATCGGCGGTCTTAAAGAGCGTTCAGCCGTAAAAGTAGGTGGCGTAACCATCGGTCGTGTGACATCCATAAGCCTGGATAAGAAAGATTACACGCCGGTGGTTGAGCTGAGCATTATTAGCAAATACAGCGAATTTCCCGAAACCAGTTCGGTTTCTATCCTCACGTCAGGATTGCTGGGTGAGCAGTATGTTGGCTTTCAGCCAGGGTTTTCGTTTGATGGCATCGCTAATCTCAAAGATGGCGATTATCTTCAGGATACAAAGTCAGCACTGGTACTGGAAGACCTGATTGGACAGTTTTTGTTTAATCGCGGTGATAGTGACAATGGCGAATAAATTTTTAGTTAGGAGACTTGCAGTGAAAAAAATACTGTCAACATTTTGCATGACGCTTATGCTTTTTACCGGTGCAGTTCAGGCGCAGGAAGTTAATCAGAAGAACCCGTATGAAATGATTCAGGACGTGGCTATGCGCACGTTTGATCGTATCAAGGATAATCAGGCGTCAATTAAAAATAACCCTGAGCAAATGCGTACAATTATGAAGGAAGAATTATTGCCTTACATTGATTACAAGTTTGCTGCTTATAAGGTGCTGGGCAAATACGCATCGAAGGTTGAACGTGATGAATTACAGGAGTTCGTAAAAGTGTTCCGCGAATACCTAATCACCACATATGCTGTTGCCATGAACTATTACGATGATCAGGAAGTGGTTTTTGAACCTGCTTCGGATGTTGGCGATGCCAGCTATGTTGTAGTGCGTGCTATTGTTAAAGATCCTAATCGCCCTGAGATTAAGGTAGCGTTTAAAGTGCGTAAAGACTCTAAAACAAATGAGTGGGGCGCGTTCGATATGGTTGCTGAGGGGATCAGCCTGCTGGATAGTAAACGTAGCGAGTTCGAATCCATTATTCGTCAGGAAGGTATACAAAAAGTTATCGATTTGATGCAAAGCAAAATTGATAATCCTGTAGAACTTGAAAAAGAAATGGATTTGAAGGAAAGTGCGTGAGTCTGTTTCAGGTAAATGATAAAGGCGTGGTCAGGGTGCATGGGCACCTTGATCGTGAGACGCTCTCAAAAAATTGGTGGCCAACGCTCTCGACTTCAGAAAAGTCGATGTTAGAAGGTCAGGGGCAATGCACTTTTGATTTGGCTGAAGTTGAGCGTGTTGATAGTGCGGGTCTGGCCTGGCTTATAAATGCCATCAGGGATGGTCGTCAGAATAACATTGAAGTAAAACTTACAGATGCTCCGGAAAAACTAATCAAACTCGCTAAAATCAGCGACGTCGACACCCTTTTACCTGTAGAATAGATTCAAAGTAACCAATACAGAGCAGAATGATTTATGGATGTAGCTGAAATTGAATCGATGCTTAAAGAAGCATTGGATCTTGCTGAAGTTCACGTAAAGAGCGACGGTTCACATTATACGATTATTGCTGTGAGTGATGAGCTCGCCCAATTAAGTCGCGTTAAGCGACAACAGGCTATATATGCGCCGCTGTCTGACAAAATTGCTGATGGCACCATGCACGCAATATCGATAAAGACCTTCAGCGAAGCTGACTGGCAGCGCGAGCGCCAGTTTAATATCCCTCAATAATCTGAGTCTGCCCGTGGATAAACTTGTTATTAAAAAATCACCTGCGCTGCGTGGTGAGGTGCGAATTTCCGGTGCCAAAAACGCGGCCCTGCCTTTATTAATGACCAGCCTGTTAACGCAGGAACGGTGTCGGTATACCAATGTCCCCGCATTAAGAGATATCAACACAACAACCGCCCTGCTTAAAGAGCTTGGGGTGGGGGTTGAAAATAATGGTAATGGTGAAATTTGTTTGTCTGCAGGACAGCTCAACAGTGTAACCGCTTCCTACGACCTGGTGAAAACCATGCGCGCCTCGATACTTGTATTGGGGCCTTTACTGGCGAAGTTTGGCAAGGCTAATGTTTCGCTTCCGGGCGGCTGCGCTATTGGCGCAAGACCAGTTAATCTGCACCTTGCCGGCTTAGAGCAAATGGGCGCTAACATTGAGGTGGAAGAGGGCTATATTCGTGCGCACGTCGACGGACGTTTGAAGGGGGCACGTATATTTATGGATATGGTCAGTGTCGGTGCCACTGAAAACCTGATGATGGCAGCCGCGCTGGCTGAAGGTGAAACAGTATTGGAAAATGCCGCACGTGAGCCGGAAATTGTTGATTTAGCGAACTGCCTGAAGCAGATGGGCGCTAAGATTACCGGTGCAGGAACCGATAATATTCACATTACAGGCGTACCATCGCTTTCTGGTTGTGATTACCGGGTGTTGCCTGACCGAATTGAAACCGGCACATTTTTAGTCGCAGCAGCGGTCTCAGGTGGCAAAATACGATGCACCCATGCGGCGCCGGAAACACTGGATGCGGTACTTAATAAGTTACAGCAGGCGGGTGCCAAAATCACCTGTGGCGCTGATTGGATTGAGCTGGATATGGAAGGGAAGACTCCTAAGGCTGTGCAAGTTAAAACAGCGCCTCATCCAGCGTTTCCGACCGACATGCAGGCTCAGTTTGTGACACTTAACTGTATCGCTGAAGGTACCGGTGTGGTAACAGAAACCATTTTTGAAAACCGCTTTATGCACGTACCAGAGTTGCAGCGTATGGGCGCTGAGATTGCGCTTGAGGCGAACAGTGCTGTCTCCAAGGGAACCTCCAGGCTTAAGGGCGCTCCGGTAATGGCAACGGATCTACGCGCTTCTGCCAGTCTGGTAATAGCAGGCTTGATTGCTGAAGGTGAAACACACGTAACCCGTATTTATCACCTTGATCGCGGCTATGAAGCCATAGAGGAAAAACTTGGCGGTCTTGGGGCAAGCATTACACGTGTCAGCGACAGCTGAGAGCCGCTTACTGTGAAGAAAGGCGCAGCTTGTCTGCGCTTTTTTTGTGCCCGGCGCGACGCGAAAGTCTAACGTATCTTCGATACGTATGATTTTTATTTACAAAGGTACAAAAAAAGATACGCGGTTAATTGATCGAATAACCGTTTGGTCAGAAAATATGGCACAATTCGGCGAACTGTAGATGCATTGCGCTAAAAATACAGTATACTCTTGCGTAATCTTCAATCTGTCCGGTTTGTGAAATAACTGAGAGCAGGGCTGTTGAATATCTGGCAGGAGGCCAGGCATTCAAAGAGGCCTTTGGATTGTAGAGACGAATAAGAAAAAAGTGGTTTAACGAACGTATGCAGGGAAAAGTTGGTTTGAAATACGTTATTCTTCGGCTTCGTCCATATTTAGAGCTTCGCCACTCCATTCCGACTGTACTTTTCGCCATGATGGTAATGACAATGTTGTTCATTGGTGAACCGCCTTATGCGCTGGCGGATGAAAAGCAGGAAGATGGAATTAAAACTGCTCAGCGGGATAATGTTTCCCATGCTGAAAAGCAGGACACTTCAGGCAAGCAAAACAATAGTTAGTGGGTGTTAAGCCGCTTCGGCGGCTTAACCTCCTAATTCTGCCACCGTTACATTCATATCCATTAATTCACCATCCCTGCTTATCTGCAGCTTTAACTGCGTACCCGGTTCAGTTTCGGCAATCATATCCAGCGTTTTAGAGGCGCTTTCCAGTTTAATATCATTGATAGCCAGAATGACATCATTGGGCTTCAGGCCGGCCTTTGCGGCGGGGCTTTGTTTTGCAACGGCGGTAACGGTTACACCCGGGCGGTTCGCAATTTCCTGGCCGATAAACCCCAGTTGACCGCGGGTAACGCGGCCGTCGGTGACAATTTCATCCATCACGCGTTTTGCCAACTCATAAGGAACTGCGAAATTAATACCATCGACATTTCTTACGCCATTTCTGCCATCGCGTACCTGAAAATTCGCATTGGTGATACCCACCAATACACCATTACTGTCTACCAGAGCGCCGCCCGAATTGCCCTGATTTAAAACCGCATCAGTCTGTATAAAGTCAACGAAATTTGATAAACCCTTACGACCTGCGCGGCTGACAATGCCATGTGTGACGGTTTGTCCAAGATCAAACGGATTACCAATAGCCATAACCATATCGCCTACCGCCACATCAGGATCTTCTGATTGGGGGATGACGTGCAGGTTGACGCCGTCGTCTACTTTCAATACCGCCAAATCAGTATACTGATCGTAACCAACAATGTGAGCTTCGAGTATCTGGCCATCCTGCACCGCAACCACAATGCTATCGGCGTTCTGCACAACGTGGTTGTTAGTAAGAATGTACCCTGATTCAGTCATAATGACACCTGAACCAAGGCTGGTGCGCTCGCGCGGGCGGCTGCGATAAAAGCCGACATCGTTCTCAATACTGACACTGTAGATGTTAACAACCGCAGGACCGGCTTTATTGACAGCGTCTTTGTAGGATATGCGACTGGCGCTGCTGCTACCGGGATTAAACACGTTTTGCGCAAAACCGTCGCCCTGTCTGAGGTTTGGCACCAGAAACAGCATGAGAGCAGCGACAATAACGCCCAAAAGAACAGATTTGAAAAGAAAACTAAAAAATTGCCTGCTTGCCACGATTTCTTCTTATATTAACGCCTCCGCAAAAGTGTGGAGGGAGGCAATTTATCAGTGGATTAAAGAATAACATCGGCGATTTAGGAATGCCAAAAGAAACTGTAAATTGACGCACAGCCAGTAACTTAGGTGACTTTCCATGCGTAAAAATGTCTCTGGTAATTATAAAAAAACCACCCGAAGGTGGCTTTTTTTAATCAAAATTTTACTGGCGTATTACCAGATAACGGGTAGAGGCGCCGCGCTTAATGTTCAACGCTATCACCCCCTGAGAGGCGTCCATTGCTTCGCGCAATTCAGCGATGCTCTCTACGCGCTGGCGGTTTACACTCACAATCACATCTTCAGGTTGCAGCCCAATGCGTGCAGCCGGACTACCGCGGTCAAGCTCTGTGACTTCGACACCTTTGTTACCGGCTTCGTCTTCGCCATTAGCCAGTTCTGCTCCTTCCAGTGCCGGGTGAAGTTGTGCTGCCGTAACCTGCGTTTTACTGGCATCATCAAGAGTCACTTTAACAGTTTTCTTGTCACCATCACGAAGAATAGCAAGTTCAACCTCAGCGCCAGCGCCCATGCTAGATATACGGGCGGCCAATTCTCTGAAACCGCTCAGCTTACGGCCATTCACTGCAGTAATAATATCGCCGGCGCGCAGACCCGCTTTGTCAGCCGCAGTGTCAGGCTGCACTTCCCTGATAAATGCACCTTTATTAACCGGAACATTCATTGCCTCAGCTAATCCGGCGTCAACATCGTTGCCCAGTATACCCAACAGACCCCGACGGACTTCACCAAATTCAGCAATCTGATCTACGAGGTTTTTCATCATATTGCTGGGAATCGCAAAGCCGATACCGACGTTACCACCGTTAGGGCCGAAAATGGCAGTATTGATACCAACCAGCTCACCATTTAGATTGACCAGTGCACCGCCTGAGTTTCCGCGGTTAATCGCAGCGTCAGTCTGAATGAAATCTTCATAGCCGCCAATATTGAGACCAGAACGGCCAAGCGCGCTGATAATACCCGAGGTGACTGTCTGTGAAAGACCGAAGGGGTTACCAATTGCAACCACATAATCACCCACGCGGCTGCTATCGGAATCCGCCAGTGGCAGATCAGTCAGGTTTTCTGCATTTATTTTAAGCAGGGCAATATCGCTTTGCTCATCAGCGCCCAGTTTTTTGGCAGTGATTTCACGGCCATCTTTTAATTTGACCGTAATTTCATCAGCGTTATCGACCACGTGGTTATTGGTAACAACATAGCCTTTATCTGCATCAATGATGACGCCAGAGCCCAGGCCCCGAAACGGTCGCTCTTGCACTTGTTCCTGAGGCCCGCCGAAGAAATAACGAAACATTTCTGGGACCTGCTGGCGCGCAGTCTGTGTCCCTTCCACAGAAATACTCACTACGGCAGGGGTCGCTTCTTCCAGCATAGGGGCCAGAGAAGGAACTTCCTGTTTATTGTTGTCACTGAAAAACGGCAAGCCGGCCTGAACCGGCACCGACATGACCACAGAGCTGGCTACAACTCCAGAAATAACAACGACCTGGCGAAGAGACTTTTTCATATTCGCTTACACTCCTCATGATTATTGCGAAACGTCTGTAATAACAGACAGACACAAAAAAAGTATGAAAAGTTCCTATTTTTCTTCTTCGGTTGCGGCGGTTGGCTTACCACTGCCGACGAATAGCCCGGAACTTGCGCCGGCGAAGTCTTTAGGTTGCGAACCAGAAACGGTCTTTACCTTTGTTTTTTCCCGGCCATGCAAATTATTTCGTAAATACGCTGATGCCTGTTCGCCGTAAAACGGCACGGTATCGCTTTCATCACCTACATCATTTTTCAGTAATGCTTCATATTCTTCTATCTGCATACGCAATGACTGACACTGGTTTTCCATTGCGTCTACAATCTGGCGACTTTGGTGGAAGTGGTGTTCAGCTTGTTGCGCCATTATTTCCTTCACATTTTTCTCAGCCTGTTTAACAGATTTATTGCTTCCGTCACGGGTATAAATATACCGGGCTACGAAAAAACCGATGATCAGGCCAACGACCAGTAGGGCAAGAGGAATCAGGACTTCCATTTATATCTCCGAAAATTTACAGCAGAGGCCAGAACAAATGCTTAACCTCTTACTTCTTTAGTACTTATTTCTACTATACCAAGTTCACGCTATCAATACTGTTCAGCAGTAACTGTGACCACCGGTATAATGCATATAGCAGGCGTCGTATGTTTTTTAGTTTCGTCCAAGAACAGGTATAATTGCGGTATCGTACCGCAAACCATATGCAAGCCGGCGACCAACATGATCTCGGCTGGCTTACAGTTCGTTTGCTATTTTACCTACATTTTGCATCAAAGTATGTGTGCCATAAGCATTTTTCAAGCAGGTCGGTGCAGCTGACCTCAATGTGCAGGCATATTCAGGAGTAGTAACCTTCATGACACCATGGGAAGTCTATCAGGAAGACCTAAAACATCCCGAGTTTCACCATGACCCAGCGCAGGAAAATGCCGTAAAAGCATTGCAGCGTTTATACGATGACCTGCTGAATAAACCTAAAGCGCAAGAGGGGCTGGGAGCCAGTCTGAAAAAATGGTTCAAAAAGCCTTCTAAACCGGAGCCGGCAAAAGGAATCTACTTTTACGGGGGCGTAGGACGAGGCAAAACATATTTGGTTGATACCTTTTATGAATGTCTGCCGTTTGAAGATAAGATGCGCGTTCACTTTCACCGCTTCATGCATCGTATTCATGATGAACTAAAACAGTTAAAGCAAGCACAGGACCCCCTGAAAATCATCGCCGCCAAGCTGGCGAAAGAGGCGCGGATTATCTGCTTTGATGAATTTTTTGTTTCTGACATTACCGATGCAATGATATTGGGAACGCTCATGCAGGAGCTTTTTGGCCATGGCATTACACTGGTCGCCACGTCAAACATCGTACCGGACGATTTGTATAAAAATGGCTTGCAACGCGCGCGCTTCTTGCCGGCGATAGCCTTGATTAATAAACATACCGAAGTCATCAATGTCGATAGCGGCGTCGACTATCGTTTGCGTACGCTTGAACAGGCTGAACTTTATCATCACCCGTTAGATGAAGCTGCTACCGCCAATCTGCATGAGTATTTTGCCAAGCTGGCGCCGGAGAAAGGCAGTCAGGATGAAGCCATAGATATTAATAACCGTAAAATTCGCACGTGTCTGAATGCCGATGGTGTCATGATGGTGGAATTCAAAGAGCTATGCGAGGGGCCGCGAAGTCAGAGCGATTATATCGAAATCAGCCGCTGCTATCATTCTGTACTGGTAGCCAATGTAAAGCCTATGGGACAAAACAATGATGATGTAGCCAGGCGCTTTATTGCCATGGTTGACGAATTTTACGAGCGTCATGTTAAGCTCATTATGTCGGCGGCGGTGCCAATGGATGAGCTTTATTCGCAGGGTAAGCTCAGTTTCGAGTTTCAGCGTTGCATGAGCCGTTTAAAGGAAATGCAGTCGCATGATTATCTGGCAACACAACATCTGCCTTAAAGCGCTGTTCAGCATTCATGATTGTGGGTAAACTTACTCACGTATCGCAATTCGTGGCACGGCGCGGCCACACCCAAATAAGTAAGAGATTGAATAATGGGAAGAGCATTTGAAGTAAGAAAGGCCGCCATGGCGAAAACGGCGGGTGCAAAGACAAAGGTCTATTCCAAATACGGAAAAGAAATTTATGTTTGTGCGAAAAATGGTGGTGCGGATCCTGAGACGAATCTGTCGCTACGCCGACTGATGGACAAAGCAAAAAAAGACCAGGTCCCCGCTCATGTTATTGATAAAGCGATAGATAAGGCCGCTGGCGGCGCGGGAGAAAATTATGAACCTGCACGTTACGAAGGCTTTGGTCCGGGTAACTGCATGGTTATCGTTGACTGCTTAACGGATAACGCTAATCGCACCATCACGGATGTGCGCAATTGCTTCACAAAAACAAACGCAAAAATCGGTGCGCCAGGTGCGGTCAGCCACATGTTTGATCATCAGGCCGTTTTTCAGTTCGCCGGCGACGATGAAGACGCCGTACTCGAAGAGCTGATGGAAGCCGATGTTGATGTGTCTGAGGTGGAAGAACAGGATGGCAAGATCACTGTTTATGCTCCGCACACAGAGTTCAACAACGTGCGAACTGCATTAACTAATGCTTATCCGGATTTAACGCTGGATACGGAAGAGATTACATTCATTCCGCAAACGGAAACAGAAATCAGCGAAGAAGATCGTCCCATGTTTGAAAAATTCATGGACATGTTGAATGATTGCGACGATGTTCAGGATGTTTATCACAATGCGGTTTTACCCGACTAAATGTTCATTCTAAACAACTGAAGATTTAATAAAGCTCTCTGTCAGAGGGCTTTTTATTATTCTTTCATAGCGCTACAAAAGTGTTCTAAAGTTTAATTATTACTTCCCGTTTACTAACGTTACACTCTGTTTATCTACTCCTGTACCTTCGTTGTAATAAAAACTAAACAACAGCATGAACAAAATTAAGTCATCGCGTCACAGCGCAACACTTAGGGTTATTAACCTGCTTGAGAGTCACCGTCTAAGTTTGATTAATCAGTGGGTCAGACAAGTAAAGGAAGAGTTCGGACAAGAGGTGTCGCTGACAGACGCTGAATTTGCCGACCATATGGTGTATATCATTGATGCCCTCATTGAAGAATTGCTCAGGTTTTATTATCAGGATGAGAATGTCAGGCAGCAACCCGATGGTGACTTAAATTACGATGAAGGCGAGATCGAAGACAAAAAGCACGGCGGTAAAAAGCATGGGCAGCAGCGAGCGGGAATCCATGCCTACAACGCAGATAAGATTTACTGGGAATACACCATTTTGCGTAAGGTGTTGGTGGAGTTTTTGCAAAAGCACCAGGTACTGGATATCGATCATCTGGAAATCGTGACCTGTGTTATTGAGCAGTGCACGCGGGAGTCAATGTCCGTGTTTACCGAGTCGCTTCACGCCACGCAGCGAAAATTACTGGGCACTGTGGTTCATGATATTCGCTCTCCTCTTTATGTCATTTCCATGCTTGGGGAGCTGGCAAAAGAACAACATAGCATTGTTCACACACCGGCATTCGGCCAACGCATCCACACCGCCACGGGCCGAATTTCCGCCATGCTGGAAGATATGCTTCAAACCCTGTCGCTAGAATCCGGGCAGGGCATTGAGATCAATTTCAAAGATGGTGACTTTACAAGCTTTTTATCTTCAGTGGCTGAGGATGCCGTTCATTTTTATGGCGAGCGTCTGAAGCTTTCGTTACCCGATAGCCAGATCGCCTATACGTTTGACGAGATAATCTTCCGCCGCGTATTGGAAAACCTCATTTCAAACGCGTTCAAATATGGCGGAAAAGAAAGCGATGTCACTATCAGAGCAGACGTCATTGATAACAATGTTCTGGTTGAGGTGCATAATTTTGGCAACCCCATAGAAGAGGCGCATTGGAAAGATATTTTCCGGTTCCTGAAAAGTACTGATGCAAGAGACGAAAAGCTAAACAATAGCTGGGGAATCGGACTGGCGTTTGTGAAATCAGCGGTGGAAGGTCATGGTGGTAGCGTCACGGTGGGCAGTAGTAAAGCAGAAGGCACTAGATTTCGCGTATTGCTTCCTAAAGACCAGTTTCATAACGGAGACAGCACGCTGGTCAAAATTGAATAAACCAGCAATCAAACGTTAGTGAAATCGTTTTACCGGTGTGCGGTTAACTTCAATTGTGCCTGCGACAGTCGTTTACGCAAATTATCCTGCTTTTACTGATCGTATTCCATTAGCAACTCAGGTAAAATGCGCCGCGGAGTTGGCCAGGCAATCGCCGCTTTCTTTTGGAAAGGGGAGGAAAGTCCGGGCTCCACAGGGCAGGGTGCCAGATAACGTCTGGGCGGCGTGAGCCGACGACCAGTGCAGCAGAGAGTAAACCGCCTAAGCGCATCAGCGCCGGTAAGGGTGAAAGGGTGCGGTAAGAGCGCACCGCACAGCTGGTAACAGTTTGTGGCACGGTAAACTCCACCCGGAGCAAGACCAAATAGGATCCCGTTACGTGCGGCCCGCATGGGGATCGGGTAGGTTGCTGGAGCCAGTCAGCGATGACTGGCCTAGAGGAATGGTTGCCCACGACAGAACCCGGCTTATCGGCTAACTCCGCCTCTTTTCGGAAAATCTATGCTTATCAGTACTTTGCTGGTAAGCATAGGTAGCCCTAAGCCTCTCTGTTATAGGGGCGTTACACTTCATGTCACACATTTCAGTTCCATATACCATTAAACGTGGTAGCACTTACCATTTCAATTTACGCCACAAATCATCTATTGTTCGTCAGTCTCTTCATACTAATTACCGTTGTGAGGCAATAGAGTTAGTAGGTAAAATCTTAGGTGTAATAGAGTCACAAGGAAGTAGAGAAAATATGGATAAGGTAACTCTAGATAAATTAGTTCGAAAAACTATAGATGAACACCTATCCAGAGTAGGTTGTCTGTTCGGTGAGAAAAATTCTTACGGCGATATGCTGTTTAATAACTATCAGCATGAATCTATTAACCAGCAATTTACCTATATGTATGAAAGTGATACCTCTCTACCGAGTTACCACCAGTATAAGATTCAAGAATGCTTTCCCAGTAACTCTCCATCTGTTTTAGCTTCAAACCTGTGTAGCCAACTATTTATTAAAGACGACGAAAATCCCGATAGAGTGCCGACACCCGATATCGTAGACTTTGATAGAAATTTTTTTGAAACGGAAGAAAGGCTAGAAGTTTTCTTTGGACAGATTGAGCGTATCAAAAAGTTACTTAATTCAGGTGATTTCGAAGTAGCTGAAAAATCGTATCAATCATTGAAAACGAAGCACGAGAAATCTTTGACATTCTCGGAAGTATCGGAGTTGTTTTTGACGGCAGGAGAGGAAGGCAAGCTTCCGATCACGAAAAGTTATAGTGGTGACCCATGGAGCCAAAGCGTCAAAAAAGATTATCAAAGATGCTTCAATATCATGAACGCTCATTTCGATGAACAAATGATTGATGATATAAATTCAGATGAGTTGGATTTTTTATTCAGAGAATTGCTATCTAATTTTCCAAAGGGAAATGTCGCGCCTTTCAATAAAATGTCTCCTAAGGAGTTAATAGAAATAGCTGCTGGTGGTCAGGTAGATGAAGATAAAATCATATCTGGGAAAAATGTATTTGAGCACTTTAAGAAGTTAAAAACGTTCTTCAACTTTTACGAAAAGAAATTCAATGGTTCGAGTGAAGCCATAGATAATATGCGCTTCAAAGTTAAAGATGAACCAATAAAAAGAGGGCGTTTTTCTAATAATCATGTCTCTAAAATACTCAGTTTTGTAGATACGTTAAATGAAGGAAAAAAGTGGCCTGTAAATATAATGGCGTTTACAGGGATGAGAAACGCAGAGGTAATGCAGTTAAGGAAAGAGGATATACTAAAGAGCGAAGAGGATATCTGGTACTTTAGAGTAACCGAAGATGCTGGGAAGTTGAAAACAAAACAAAGTAATCGGATAATACCTGTACACAAGAAATTATTAGAAAAAGGATTTCTAGACTTTGTCGGTAAGTGTAAAGATGAATACCTATTCCGACGGTTTTCTACGTCTGAAAAGTATCTCACACGATTGTACTCAAATAGTATACAGCCCAAATGTGAAATTCCTCAGGAAACAGAAAAAGGCGAGAAACTCACTCTATATAGTTTTAGACACTTTGTTGTTTCCACCTTGATAGATAAGAATGCGCAGGCCGCCTATATCCAGTCAATGATTGGACATTTAAAATCCATAGATAAAAGCATTACAACTATCCATTATACGCACACTGATAATATGCAACTAATGCAAGAAATAATTAATATGATATCAGTAGATGATTAATGACGGTTTTGGCTCTTATGGTCTGCTTAACTGGAATGATTTTTTAATGTCAATATTTACCGCATACTTATGAGCTTTTTTGTAACTAATTCATCAATGCCTCTTTACGCTAGGCGTTATGTATAGCCTATATAAGAGCTAGGTGTTGGGGTTGTGTTGAGTTGTAGTAACTATGGATAAGGATTCTTTACATATATTCTTCTAAAGTGAGTACATTATGAGCGAAACATCAGAGGATAAAACTAAGAGAAAATATATAAAGCTTTTACAGTCCTATCCGTGGGAATGTAAGTTGAATTTATACTTTCGTTCTTACGAGTTTGGCAAAGATATATTCAAGCATCTAACAAGGCTCAATAGCTCCTTGAGTAAGAAGAATCCAGATATAGGTTGGTAAGGCCTAACTTTCCTAGACACTTTCTATGTCCTTAAAATACTGCCTGTCATATTCTGTTGGTGACGTGCGTC